>CAWJKM010000001.1:0-114388 GCA_963843525.1 Ignavibacteriota bacterium
GGTAGTCGCACGAGTGAGCCATCACGAGAAAGTACGATGGCTCCTTCGTATAGGTATTCGATCTTTTACCACAACTCGGGCAACGGCTTCCCAAGTTCCAGGAAGGTTTTCAGACTGGAGAGCACCTTCGGCCAACCGTTGGTGATTCCGATGAGCATGTCGGAGCCCGGCTCCAATCGATCATGCGTTACGGTCAGCCGCACGACCCCCGCATCGGTTCAATTTCAAACGTGACTCTCGTCTGCTTTTGTTCGTCCTTCTCGTCCGGTGGGAAGGCCCAGGTCAACACGAGACGGCGGGGGGGGCTGCCTCAAGGACCTTTCCAACCAGTTGGACTTCGCCATTCATATCGTCGCGCCGGTGCTCCCAATTCGAACCCGGCTTCCAGTCGGAAATGTTCACATGCTGCCAGTAGTACTTTGTCATCTCGGCATCGACGAGCGCCTTCCAGAGTTGATCCGGCGTCGTCGCGATATAGGTCACATACACGAACTCAGGTTTATCCATTGTCCTCTCCTTCCGCTCTTGTTTTGAGGTCATGCAGAGTGTCCAGGTGTTGCCGCTCATACTTTATGATCCACCGCTCGTAGATCTCGTGAATGGGAACGGGGTTGATGTAGTGCAGTTGTGCTTCCTGCCGTTCCAGACGGTCGAAATCAGGTTGGCGTCCTCCAGTCGCCCCAGATGTTGAGTAACCGCCTGACGAGTCATGGCGAGACGGCTACAGAGCTCCCCGAGGGTCTGACCGTTCTCCGCTCGCAGAGCGTCGAGAAGGCGGCGTCGCGTTGGATCGGCAAGGGCTTTAAACATTCTATCGATGTTCATGCGGATAATATATGCAAGTAAATACCTGCATGTCAAGGGGCGCCGGGTTTATTGCATTTGTGGCCGGATTCGATGTTCTTAAAGGAAATTTGAGGGGAGTGCAGGTATGGATTCACTTGGAAATCGATGATCTGGCAACAATTTATGTGAAACAGTAGGGTGCTCGGAATGGACCTCGCCTGGAAATCCCTGATCTGGCGGCAGTTCGGCGCTGCAATCGACATGCTCGAGAATGCCATGCGCGCATGTCCTGAACATCTGTGGGGAGACCGGTCCCAGCGGCCGGAATTCTGGTATGTGGCGTTTCACACACTCTTCTTCCTTGACCTCTACCTGTCCGAATCGGATGCGGGTTTTCATCCCCCCGCTCCGTTCACGCTCGACGAAATGGACGAGCGCGGCTTGCTCCCCGACCGTGTCTATGCCAAAGAAGAATTGCTCAAATATCTTGATCATGGCAGAAGGAAATGCAGGAGGACGATCGACTCTCTCACGGATGAGATGACGAGCAAACGGTGCGGGTTCGAATGGCTTGATATCAGCGTCGTGGAATCACATCTTTACAATATGCGCCATGTGCAACACCATGCTGGACAGTTGCATATGGTGCTCAGACAGCAGATCGATTCTGCTCCGCGGTGGGTGAGGAAAACGCAGATCAGCCTCACCGAAAAATGACAGAGTGAAGTGCCAATTTGGAGAAGTCACTTAACCCTACCGGCGTTTGAACGACGGACATGTGGCTCCTGTCCAACGAGCAACAACCCCGAGGGACTTCATGAACCGCAGAAACTTCATCCGCACTTCCGGCCTCTCTCTGGCTGCATTCCTCACCCGCGAGATGAGTGTCGGCTCATTGTCCCCTGGAAGAACACGTGTGATGGCACTCCCCACGGGCGTGACGGCAATCGTGAATGGCCGATTGATGAAACTCGAAGGAAAGGACAAACGCCTCTGGAAGGCTGATAACGTAATCGTCAGCCTTAAAGAGAAGGAGGGCAGTCTCAATGTGGCGATTCAGGCGCCATCTGCCAGCCTCAGCGCAGTCTCCTTGCACTGGGAACTGCCCCTCAATACTACCCGGTATGTCCTCAATGACGATTGGGAACGCACCTATGGAGATGTTTCCTGGCACAATGTGAAACCGGGCGAAATCCTGCCGTGGTACTTCATGGAATTCAATGAACGGTCGACGAGCGGATTTGGGGTAAAGACAGGAACGAAATCGTTCTGTTACTGGCAATCAGATCCGCGCGGGCTGCTGCTGACCCTGGACGTCCGTTCGGGAGGAGACGGCGTGAAACTTGGTGAACGAACGCTGAATGCCGCCGAAATCGTGACGACAAAAAACACTCTGGGGGAAACACCATTTGAAACAACCCGGCGATTCGTCACAATGATGTGCGATCACCCTCGTATGCCGAAGAAACCGGTTTATGGCATTAACGATTGGTATTACACCTACGGGCAGAATTCCGCAAAACTGATTCTCGAACACACTGCACTGATGGCGCCGATGTCTGATGGACTGAGCAACCGTCCCTTTTCCGTGATCGACGCAGGATGGTTCAGGGTTTCTCCTTCCTCGCCTGATGATACTGCATGGGGAGAGGACCTCGGCATCGCTAATGGGAAATTTGGCGATATGAGCAAGGTGAGCGAGAGAATCAGATCGTTGGGAATGCGCCCCGGCCTTTGGACCCGTCCGCTGTGCGGAAGCCGTACCGATTCCGAGTCGACGATCCTCCCCCGTATCAAAGGACGGGAAAAGGACAAGCCTGTTCTCGACCCTTCCATCCCGGAGAATCTCGAACGGGTCAAAAGGTATTTCCGCCTGTATCGGGATTGGGGATACGAATTAGTCAAGTTCGATTTCACCTCATTTGACATCTTTGGCAAATGGGGGTTCGAGATGCTGAAGGATGCTGCCATGACTCAACCCGGTTGGCATATGAACGATCTGTCGAAAACAAACGCTGAAATTGTTCTTGACCTCTACAAAGCTATCCGAGAGTCGGCCGGGGAAACGTACATTCTCAGCTGCAATACTTTCAGCCATCTTGCCGCCGGGTTGTTTGAGTTGAACCGGATAGGGGACGACACTTCCGGGAATGAATGGTCGAGAACCCGGGAAATGGGTGTGAATACGCTTGCTTTCAGAGGGGTGCAGCATGGGGCATTCTACGCCGCGGACCCCGATTGTGTGGGGTTGACAGAAAAGATCGCATGGGATCGGAACAAGCTCTGGATGGAATTGGTGGCAGGGAGCGGGACGCCGCTGTTCATCTCCGCCCAACCGCAGGCAACGGGAAAAATCCAAAAGGCCGCAATCCGTGAGAGCTTCAAACTTGCCTCACAACAGCTCCCGCTCGGGGAGCCTTTGGATTGGATGCAAAGGGCTCTTCCGGAAAAATGGAAATTGAACGGGTCAAGGAGGTATTTTACGTGGGATTGAAAAGGGGTGCAGCAAGGTGCCGCAGGACTTGAAGTCACAAACTTGAAAGGATCAGCGCGTGATACGAAACCAACACCAACTCTCTGGCGCGACCTTCTTTCTCCTCGCGTTCGCATTGGTATCGTCGGTATGCGTCGCCCAGGGGCAGGAACCTGGGGCGGTGAACCGTGATTCCGTCATCGCCGCGGCGCGCGAGATCATCGGCATGCAAACATACTGTGCCCTCGTAACGATCGATTCAGCCGGAAGGCCGCAAGCCAGAACGATGAATCCGTTCCCACCGGAGGAGGACATGACTGTCTGGATCGCAACCAACAGCCGGAGCAAGAAAGTCCGGGAAATCCGGAACAACGCGCACGTCTGTTTATACTATGCGGATCACAGCGTGGCCTCAGGTTTTGTGGCCATTACCGGGAGAGCCGTGCTGGTGGATGAAATGAGCGAAAAGCTGAAGCGGAAGAGAGGATACTGGGATCAAGCGTTCCCCGACTGGAAATACCTTCTCCTTATCAAAGTCGTCCCTGAAAAAATGGACGTCCTCAATTACAGACGCGGCATGTTGAACGATTCGGTTACCTGGAAAACTCCGACCGTCGAATTCAGTAATCCATGAATGGTGACACTACGAGAGCCCTGCAGTGAGCGAAGATCATCTTTTATCCTACTACGGGCGGAGAGCCCGCGAATACGACAGGATTTATGAAAAACCGGAAAGACAGGCGGATCTACGCCGGATGCGACTCTGGATCCAGGAGGAGATGAACCACACAGATATCCTGGAGGTGGCGTGCGGAACCGGATACTGGACCCAGCGACTCGCCCAGGTCGCGTCGTCGATCACGGCCCTCGACGCGAGTTCGGAGGTCCTCGAGATTGCCAGACAAAAAGAGTACCCGCTGAACCGGGTGCATTTCCTGCAAGCAGATGCATTTAGGCTCGACGACGTTGCGGGCCACTTTGGTGCCGTATTTGCCGGGTTCTGGTTTTCTCATGTTCGACGGCAGGAGCAGGAGTCGTTTCTCAGAAGCCTCCATAGGAAGCTCCGGGCAAACGGAAAAGTCGTCATGATCGACAATCGCTACGTGAAGGGAAGCAGCACGCCGATCGCACGATCTGATGCCGACGGGAACACATACCAGATCCGGACACTCGCCGATGGAAGTCACCATGAAGTCCTGAAGAATTTTCCGACGGCGGTGGAGCTCCGTTCCTTGCTTGGTGCCCTCTCCTCTGATCACACGATCAAGGAATTTGACTACTATTGGGGAGTCAGCTATGTAGTCGGTGAGCCAGTGTAAAACTGTACTGCTCTGCGTCCCGTCGATTGCATTTACAAGAATGGCTTCTGACATCATGAAAAGATATATCGCGTTCCTTCGCGCCGTAAACGTCGGAGGACACACTGTGAAAATGGACAAACTCACACAGCTCTTTGAATCTCTCGGATTCACTGATGTCGACACATTCCTCGCAAGCGGGAATGTGATCTTTCGATCGGGCGAAGAGGCGGAGAGTCAGCTTCAGAAGGAGATCGAAGCGTCTCTTGGCAAAACTCTCGGATTTACAGTGGCGACGTTTTTGAGGAGTGACGAAGAAGTCGCAGAAGTAGCGCGCTACAAACCCTTCCGCGGGACGGTTCTCCAGTCCGCACAGGCCCTGAACATCGGATTCCTCGCAGCCCCATTGGGCAGGAAGGACGGTAAAACTCTGATGCAGTTTAAAACCACGATCGACGATTTTCATATCCACGGTCGGGAGATTTACTGGCTGTGTCAGAAGAAACAGAGTGAATCAACTTTTTCCAACGTCTCGTTCGAGAAAGCACTGGGAATACGTGCCACTTTCCGCGGGATCAACACCATACAGAAACTTGCACAGAAGTATCCACCGTTGAATGGTTCGTCCTGAGAGCTTCGCCAACCTCGTCGCGTTCCTGAGTGCGTGTCCGGTGAGTGGGAGGTCTACACATCCTCCTGACGCAGTCATGAGAAAGAGGACTACTCCAAGAAACAACCCCATCGGTCTTTCTGTTGAACTCTGCGCCCCTCAGGTTCTCTACAAACCCAAACACGCCGATGCATTATGCAAACTCAAGGTCGAGGAGGAGAGATGAAGTCTTTTAAGGAAATGAAGCGGGAATACAAAGAGCGCAAGAAGCCGGCGGGGATATTCCAGGTGAAAAACACCGTGAATGGGAAAGTGCTTCTGGGGAGCAGTCTGAACCTGGAGGGTCCTCTCAACAGCCACAAGTTTATGTTGACAATCGGCAAGCACAAGAACGAAGACCTGCAAAGAGATTGGAATGCATTCGGTCCCGACAAGTTCACCTTCGACATTCTCGAGGTGGTGAAGGTTCCGGATGATCCGCAATTTGATCTCGACGATGAACTTACCCTCCTCGAGCAGATATGGCTTGAAAAGCTGCGACCGTTTGGGGAGCGGGGATACAACACTGATTCGAAAATCCGGCAGGCGTAAACTCACATACTTTACTCGCACAGGGTGCAACCATGACAGACGAATCTTCGTATGCAACGTATTTTCTCGTTGTGGCGATTCTTCTCCTCTTCTTTATCTCAGGCATTCGTATCATCCGTCCAACCCATCGTGGACTCGTCGAGCGTCTGGGAAAGTATCACAAATTCGGCGGGCCGGGCTTTCACTGGGTTTTCCCCTTTGTCGATCGCATGTACCAGATCAATACGACCGAGCAAATGATCGATGCCGAACCGCAGGAAATCATCACGAATGACAACCTCAACGCGATCGTCGACGCGCAGATCTACTACAGTGTCAAGTCAGACGAAGAGAGTGTCAAGAGCTCGCAGTATCATGTCAACGATGTGAACGCGCAGATCGTGAACCTTGCGCGGACGACCCTGCGCAACATCATCGGGACACTGACTCTGAAATCGGCGAACAGTGAACGGGGGAAAATCAATGAAGAGCTGCACAAAGTCCTGATCAAAGAGACTTCATCGTGGGGGATTGACATAGTCCGCGCGGAACTCAAACAGATCGACCCCCCGAAAGATGTGCAGGACACGATGAACAAGATCGTCAAAGCGGAAAATGAGAAGATCGCCGCCATCGATTTTGCCACCGCAGCCGAAACCACAGCGGATGGACAGAAGCGGGCTTCCATCAAAGAGGCGGAAGGGATCAAGCAAGCGAAGATCCTTGAGGCGGAAGGGGAGGCTGAGGCCATTCGCCTGGTCAACGAAGCGGCGAACAAATATTTTGTAGGGAACGCGCAGCTCCTCAAACGGCTCGATACCGTTCAGAATTCACTGGAGAAGAATTCCAAGGTGGTGATTTCAGGAAATTCCGAACTGGTAAACGTGATCGGCGATCTTGCCGGCGTCGTCCCGCTGAAGGATTTGCAGTCAAGACAGAAAACTTCCGGATAGTCTCGCCTCGCAGCAAATGCAGAGGAGGATGATTGCCGGCCCTGTGGCTCCTGCAATGCATCCTCCTCGTGCAGCGTCAAATCCGTATTTGAATTGCTTAGTCAGACAACAGCTTCCTGCCTACCCGCTGCTTCATTCTTGCTACTGCTTACTCCCTACTTCCTTCTGCCTACTGCCTACTGCCTTCTGCCTACCGCCTACTACCATTTCCTCTCCCATTCTCCCCCTCTCCCATTCTCCCTCTCCCATTCTCCCTCTCCCATTCTCCCTCTCCCATTCTCCCCCTCACCCTCGCCGCTACCTGTCTTCCGCCTTTGCCCGCATGCTTTCCCACAGGGCATACGCAACAAGGAGCACAAACATGATGATTCCCGTGACTTCGCCCCGTGAGCTTTCCGCCCATCCGGTGAGATACCATTTTTCCACGCCGAGATTGACGGTGTTTCTCAGGGATTGGTCAAGGAAACGGAGGAATGCGTAAAAGACGCCAAAGAGGGCTCCTCCTGCAATGAATCCGGACGCAAGCAATGTGCCGCGGGAGAAGCGTGCCTGGTTCAACTTCTCATTTTTCGACCGGGTTGTGACAAACCATGCAATAAGACCTCCGATCAGGAGCGGGGTGTTCAACTCCTGAGGAATATACATCCCTAGCGCAAAAGCAAGTGGAGGGATATTGACCATCGTCAGGATGAGAGCGAGGACTGCGCCGACGATATAGAGCATCCAGGGAGTGGGAGCGTTCGACATGAGCGGCTGGATCACTGCAGCCATGGCATTTGCCTGCGGCGCGACCATTGCCCCTTCACCTTTGAAGCCATACGTCTGATTGAGGACGTAGATCACTCCGCCGACCGTGGCAGCCGAAATGATGACGCCCAGGAACTTCCACCGTTCCTGGTTCCGGGGAGTCGTGCCGATCCAGTAGCCGATTTTCAAATCGGTGATGAATCCTCCCGCCACCGAAAGAGCGGTGCAGACGACGCCTCCGATAATGAGCGCGCTCACCATGCCGGCGGTCCCAGTAAGCCCGATCTGTACCAGCACGAGGGAGGAGAGGATGAGCGTCATCAACGTCATTCCGCTGACCGGATTGGTCCCGACGATGGCGGTCGCATTGGCGGCCACCGTGGTGAAGAGAAAGGCAATGATGAGTACAATGAGAAGCCCCGCCAGCGCGTGCCATGCATTGAAGACTACGCCCCCCGCGAAGAACACGAATATCAACAATGCGGTGAGGAGGATGAGCACCATCGTGAAGAGCATGGTGATGTCCCGCTGGGTCCGGGGCGTGTCAGACTCTTTTGCCGAATGGTGATGAAAAATCTCCCTGTAGGCGAGACTGAATGCGCCGGCAATGATCTTCGAGGAGCGGATGATTCCGATAATCCCCGCCATGGCAATTCCGCCTATGCCGATTTGACGGACATAATTCCGGAAAATATCTTCCGCACTCATGTCGCTGATCAGCTTCGAGATGTTTGCACCGAGAGGGGCGGTGAGGCCGGCTCCCGCATAATGAACAAGCGGAATCAGGACAAACCAGGAAAGAAAGGATCCGGCGGCAATAATCGCGGAATATTTCAACCCGACAATGTATCCGAGGCCCAGCACCATCGCCGAAGTGTCCAACCTGACCACCATCTTCGTCTTTTCGGCAATTGTCGTCCCAATGTCCACCATTCGCGAAGTGACGACCTCGGACCAAAACCCGAAGGCATTGAATGTAAAATCGAAGAGCCCGCCGATAATCCCACTCGCAACCAGCACCTTGGCCTGATTTCCGCCTTTTTCTCCAGCCACCAGGATCTCCGTAGTCGCAGTCGCCTCCGGGAAGGGGAGCTTGCCGTGCATGTCTTTCACGAAGAACTTCCGGAAGGGAATCAAAAACAGGATCCCGAGAAATCCGCCAAGCGCTGATGCAAAAAAGACCTGGAAAAATGAAGTGGGCAGGTCGAGGATATACAGGGCAGGGATGGTAAAAATCGCCCCCGCCACGATCACGCCCGAGCTAGCGCCGATCGACTGAATGATGACGTTTTGTCCGAGCGCCTGCTTGCGACGGCCAACCGTTGATATCCCGACAGCGAGAATTGCAATGGGAATTGCAGCTTCAAATACCTGTCCGATTTTCAACCCGGAGTATGCTGCCGCGGCAGAGAAGAGGACTGCCATGACGATACCCCAGGTGACGGACCAGGGGGTCACTTCGGGATATGACTGAGTAGCTTTGAGAATTGGTTGGTATTCGACACCGGGGGGAAGTTCTTTGTAGGCATTCTCCGGCAAATCGCCGGTGGTTCCTTGTTGCTCCATGAGGGGATTCCTTCAGGGTCATGAGTGTGAACAAAGTTCCGTCCATACCTGGACAAGCTGGACGGTTGTACGGACTGATGCATTCATCCCCTCTACGGAAAGCCACTCCGTCTGTCCGTGGTAGTTCTGTCCGCCGGTGAAAATATTGGGACAGGGGAGTCCTCGCTCCGTAAGGCGTGATCCGTCTGTTCCACCGCGGATCGGAACCCATTTCGGTTCCAGACCAGCACGTTTCGTTGCAGTCCACATCGCCTCGAGTCCGCGGGGATCCTTATCGAGCCAGTAACGCATGTTCCGGTACGATTCGGTAATCTTCAGTTCAATGCGGGCTTTGGGATGGAGCGGCTGAACTTCGGCAATAATCTTGTTGAGAATGTCGGCCTGCTTCGCCAGACCTTCTGTGTTGAAGTCGCGAAGGAGCAGCTTGAGTGTGGATTTGGCCTCTTCTCCTTCGATGATATGTGGATGGATGTATGGTTCGTATCCTTCCGTTGTCTCGGGAGCCATGTCTCGGGGGAGTCGGACAATGATGTCCGCAAGCGTTCGGACGGAGTTGACCATGATGTCCTTTGCGCTTCCCGGATGGATATTCCTCCCGTAAACGGTGATTGTCGCGCCATTGGCGCTGAACGTCTCTTTGTTCAACTCTCCGGGGGTGTCACCGTCGACAGTATAGGCGAATCCTGCGCCAAACTCTTTGAGATCAAAGAATTTCGTCCCGTTCCCCACTTCTTCGTCGGGAGTGAATGCGATCTTTATGTCACCGTGAAGGATCTCGGGAGAATTCACAAGGGTTTGGGCCAGGGTCATAATGATGGCAAGTCCTGCCTTGTCGTCGGCGCCGAGGAGCGTAGTCCCATCGGAAGTGACAATCTGTTTCCCGACATTGTTGGCCAATTCAGGATTCTCCGACGCGCGTATCACCACCGAAGGGTCACCGGCAAGCACGATATCCCCGCCGGCATAGGTCATGACGTTCGGTTTGACCCCTGTGCCGCTGGCGGATGGGGATGTGTCGACATGAGAGATGAACCCCACTCCAGGGACTTTCCCAAATGCCGGATGGCTTTTGGGGAGGTTGGAGGGGACGGTCGCGAGGACGTATCCGTATTTATCGATTCGTGCATCCTTCAAACCCAGTTCCTGGAGCTCCTTAAGCAGGAGGTTCAGCAGATCAAATTGCTTTCGGGTGCTCGGGTAGTCGTCGCTGTCATCCTTCGACTGAGTGTCGATTTTTGCATACCGGACAAACCGTTCCAGAGCTGTTTGATTAATCATGAGGTCCTCATCTGGTGGGAATTTTCTTGAAGATACGCCTTTTTGATGAAAATCGGAAGGAAAATGAACAAATAAGGTCGATCATGGTGTTATAGAACAAATCTATGCCATCACCATCGTTGGAGGTTCCCCATGCGAGTTTTCTCCTTCCTTATCGCTTTGCTTATTGCCGGAGTTGCAGCATATGTGCCGGCCACTGGTGGTGGCGGTGCTCAGCCAGAGGCAGAGCGCGGGAAATACCTCGCTGAAAACGTGGCCATGTGTATTCAGTGCCATACACCCCGGGACGAGGCGGGAGACCTTTTGATGTCCCACAAGTTCCAGGGCGCCCCTATTCCTTTCCAATCACCCTTTCCAAATGATCGATGGGCGAACACTGCCCCGTCAATCGTTGGCCTTCCCCAATACACGAACGATCAGGCAGAAAGACTCCTCAAAACTGGAATCTCCCGGACCGGAAACTACCTCCGTCCCCCGATGCCTCAATTCCGGATGAATGATGCAGACGCCCGGGATATCATTGCATATTTGAAAACCATGCGATAGACAAAGAGGCGGAAGCGGGTTTCGAGGGGGACTCAATCTTCTCTTACTGGAGGGAGAAGCGGTAGAAGGTGCCACAAGAGTGCGTACTCGGTGCACTTCGGAACTCACCCGGTGTGCTCTTCAAGCCGGAATCGTAGCCGAAGAATGCCTTCCTGGAAATCCGTGGAGACGAGGATGAAACGCCCTATTTCTCTCGTGAACGATACGTGTTCTCCCTTGCAGGGGCATGCATCATAGTCTCCGATACGGATGATGCGAATGGATTCACCGACAGCATCGGGAAGTCGCTTCAAATCAAACAGCTTTTCAGCCTCTTTCCGGGAAAGGACCTCTTCTTCAACTTGAAGATCCTGATCGATTATTTCGTTTACCCTGCGCTCGATCTCTGCTTTCTCTTCATTGAAGAGATCTCTGTCAAAATGATAATCGACCTTGGACTTCTTCTTTTCGATGTGCGCGCTGAACGACCTGCCGCGATGAAACATCCTCACCATCGTCTGGTTCAGGATATGCTCTGCGGAGTGCATCCGGGGGTCATACGCTTTTGCCATGGTACTCCTGTCCCGTTTCCCTATTGTGAAAACTCATGATTAGAAAGTCAAGTCGGCAATAAGCCCTCCCTGCCTGGGTACGATTGCGCTGGAGGGACGGGCTCCTCCCCCCTTCCTTGCGCGGCCCTTGACCACTGTCCAGCGCGACGCTGATGGGGAATGGAGCGGGAACTTGATTGTCCAAGCCAATGTTATTCCCATATCTCGTTTTGGCGTGGAGTCTTCGGCTCGCGAGCTCACTGTCCCAGGGCTCGGAGAGCTCGCGGAGAGCAGCCCCCGGGCTCCCGCCAGGGAAAGTTGAAGCCGGTAGTTAAAGGTGCACGGAGCAATGAGTGATCCGCTGCCTGATCCAAGGAGGAACCTCGCCGCCTTGAAGACCACGGCCCGGACACAATAGCAGGAAGTCCCTGATGACCAGGCTCCAATCGAAGCACATCCTTCCTATTTGCATATTGGTGTTTCTTTCGGTGGACGGACTAAGGGCCCAGTCGAACCCGGTTCGGTTCCAGGGAAGCCTTATGCTTTCAGGCGAACTCTATTCCTCCACTGGAGTGCCGGCGCGAAGACCCGGGAGCAGCGCACGCGCGATTTTTGCACCCACAATCACTTTCTTTGACCAGATCAGTCTCCCGTTCGAATTCTACATCTCGAACCAGGATCGGGGGTTCCACCAGCCATTCAATCAGTTTGGCGTTAACCCGCATCTCTGGGGGTGGCTTACCCTCCATGCCGGCTATTTTTCATCGCGGATTTCCGACCTGACATTTGGCGACACGCGGCTCGTTGGGGGCGGTGTGGAGCTGACGCCGGGGAATTTCCATTTTTCCTTCCTCTATGGACGCTCCCAGCAGGCGATAGCGGCCGATACGATTCAGGGGATACGTGGTAGCTACGACCGGAAGATCCTCGCTGCGAAGATCGGTTACGGGAACGAAGAAGGATGGTTCCTCGAGCTCAATTTCATGCACTCGCTCGACGACTCGAGCTCGCTCCAGTTGCCGGTGTTCGGAAAGGCTTCGGACTCAGTTGCCTCCGCCTACTACCAGGCCCCGACAGAAAACGCCGTGGCTTCGATTGCCTATGGCATGACATTTCTAGGTCATCTCCTGCAGATCAAAGGTGAGACTGCGATATCGGGCTTCTCCAACGACATCCGGTTCCCCGAACTCAAGAACCCGAGTGTCAACCTCGGTCCGATCTTCACTCCGCGAACCTCTTCGCAGGTCGACGCGGCGACGATCCTCTCCGTGAACATCGTGCCGAGCAGTGTCTTCTCGCTCAACCTATCAGCACACTGGGTCGGCCCAGGCTTCGTCACCCTCGGGTACGCACAATTCCAGAATGATGTGCTCGAATACACCATCGGACCTACTGTGCGGTTGTTCTCGGGTTCGACAACCCTTAGGACCTCCTTCGGATTGCGGTACAACAATCTCCGGAATAACCGACTGTCCACCACGAAGCGGACCATTGTCAACATCGGTGTCACGTCGCAGGTATCGCAGGCGTTCGGCTTCGACGTGCAGTACGCGAATTTCGGAATGCAATCGACCCCGCGGAACGACACGCTGCGGATCGACAACATTGCGCAGTCGTTCATGGTCACGCCGCGCTTCACGTTCAACGAATTCGGCGGCACGAATGTCCTGGTCGTAAGCTATTCCCTGCAAGACTTCACCGACTTCAATGTCGTGTCGGGAAATCTGAGCTCGAATAAAGTGAACAGCGCCGTTCTCTCGTGGACATTGGCGTTCCCGTCTTCCCTGACCTTCTCGACCACCCTGATGGGTACCTCGGTAACCACGTCCTCCGTCTCCACGACCATCAAGGGAATCAGCGAGACCGTCGGTCATTCATTCTTCGAGAATCTACTGACCACGAGCGTCACCATCGGGTACAACCTGTATACCGTCAACGCGACGAACGGTCAGGTGGATGGCCGGATCAGCGCCGCCTTCAACACGCGGCACTGGGGAACATTAACCCTGATGCTCACCAGCAATCGGTTCACCTACAGTGATCCTACCGCCGGAACGTCGTACGGCGAATATCAGGGCAGTCTGATGTATAGCATTCACTTCTGAGGCATGGTTCCATGAAACCCGTTGCCTTCCTCTGCGCGTGTCTCCTGGTCCTGGCATCATCCATCACCTGGGGACAGACGCGGGGTGGCGGAAGCGGCGGCGCCTCCGCGAACGGCTCACCCAATCCTGATTCTCTCCGCCAGTACCTTCGACTCTTGGAGAAGGGAGACAGTGCCTCCATCGCACGGTATCGTTCCCGTGTCGCCGGCCGGCACGAAAACCCCCGATTCGCCCGGATGGGGCTCATTGCCCGGGTCGACCGTGATTCGATCGTCCTGCGCTGGGCTGTCTCCAAAGCCGGCGGTTGGGAAGTCGCCAACAAACTGGGGTATGTCTTAGAGCGGGCGACCATGGACGCGCAGGGGAGGGCGACCAAGTCTTCCCTGCATCGGTTAACGGCGGCCCCGCTGAAACCCTGGACGCTGGACCAATGGAAGCAAAGAGCTCCGCGGGATGACAGGTACGCCGCGGTCGCTGCGCAGGCGCTATACGGGAAGACCTTCACGGCCAAGACCGCCGATCCCGGGAGCGGGGAATCGGTGCGGAACGCCGTGAGCGAATTCGAGGGACGGTTCGGCTTTGCGATGTTCGCCGCGGACAATGACCCGGTTGCCGCGAATGGGCTGGGCGTTCGACTCGTCGACAAGGATGTCCGATCCGGTGAGCGTTATGTCTATCGGGTGTACCTTGCGGGCCGGGACACCAGTTATGCGGTGGACACGGCATATGCGGTTGCTTCGCCCGCCCCCTACACCTCACCCCCGGCGCCACCGGACCTCTCGACCGAAGGGAGAGATGGATCCATTGTCCTTCGGTGGAAAAATCCTCCTGCACGTGAAGGATTTTCCGGTTACTACATAGAACGTTCCGACGACGGGGGGAAGACGTACCATCGGTTGAACGACCACCCGTACGCCCCGCTCACCACGGCCGCGCAGACCTCACCCGCGGAACCGAACTACACCGATACGAACATCGTTAATTACAGGGTGTATCATTACCGTGTGTGGGGGGTCGATGCGTTCGCCGATTTGAGCGCACCGGCAGAAGTCGAGGGGTACGGACGTAACCTCACACCGCCACCGCCGCCGATTCTGCAAATGCCGAAGCAACTCTCTCCCCACGCCGTGCAACTCACCTGGGACGAGAACGCGGCCCCGCCGGATATGAAAGGCTTCATTATTACCAAAAGCGCCGCGTCGATGCAGGGCTATCACCCGCTCGGGGAGAAGTCTGCGCCTTCAACCCCGCCGAAGAAGACTCAACGGGGAAGAAGCCGTCCCGAGCCGCCGACCAAGACCCCTGCGTCTCAGGAGCTGATGGCGCACCTCCTTCCCACGAGCAGTCGGACCTATGTCGATACGACGGCATCGTCGGACGAGCCCTACTACATGGTGGCTTCGGTGGACACGGCGGGGAACATTGCTTCGTCTCTGCCAGTGTATGCGGAACTGATCGACACTGCCGCACCCTCGCCGCCGACCGGTCTTTCCGGCCGTATCGACACCAATGGGATCGCCACCCTCCACTGGCACCTCAGCCCGGAAAAAGACATCATCGGATACCGCCTGTACTGGGCGAATGAGGCGTTCCATGAGTTTTCCATGCGCGACCAGGAAATGATCAAGGATACGATGTTCGTGGACACGGTGAACATCAACACGCTGAGTCACTTCATTTACTATCGTGTTGCCTCGTTGAACGTCCGCCATCATCAATCTCCTATGTCGGCGATCTACGCGCTCCGCCGGCCCGACCGGGTTCCCCCCGTCTCCCCGGTCTTTACCGATGTCTTTGTCACGGATTCAGCCGTCGCCCTGGCATGGGCGGCGAGTCCAAGCGATGATGTCGCGCGCGAGCTTTTGTACCGCCGTCGGTCCAAGGACACGCTGTGGCATCAGCTTGCCGCGCTCCCCCCGCATCGAGGCGCCTATGTGGACACGGCGGTGGTGAAGAAGACGATGTACGAGTACCAACTCGTCGCCGAGGACAGCGCGGGCCTCCATTCCGCCCCGTCCGACCCCGTCCAGGCGCGGCCATACGACACGGGCGTGCGGCCGCCCGTCCAGAACCTCGCGGCCGTCCTCGACCCGAAGACCGGGGCTGCACGGCTTACCTGGCGATACGATATTCCACTTAAACAGAAATTTTGGTTCCTGATCTATCGCAGTGCCGGCGCAAGCGGCTTGCTGCAGTACCGGTCCGTCGACTCCCGGCAGCGAATGTTTGTCGACGACCAGTTGGTCGGCAAGGGAGTGTATACGTACGCCGTCAAGGTGATGAGCCAGGGAGGCGGACAGTCGCAGTTGTCGCAACCGGTCAACCTGACGGTCCGGTAGAGTCCGTCGGGCCGGAAGACAGGACAATGTGCTTTCGCGGAGGTTGAATGTCATCCCATCGGGTAGGTGTGAAGCTTCTCTTTGCGGCGCTCGCGCTCCTCGCCATACAGCAGTCCCGCGCCCAGGTCACTGTGACCCTCGTGATCCGGAATCCCATGCCGTCGCAGCTTACCACGTGGGAAAACGACCCGACGCTGGTGCAATTGATCGCGGTGAACACCAATCAGACGAATTATCCCCTCGTCCGCGCCTCCTTTGTGGTCAAGGATGCAAACACGAACGCCATTGTTCTGCAATCCAAAGACAATGACCCTTCCATGCCGACGTTTGCTCTGCCGCCTCTGGCGACCGTGACCCGGTACGGCTCCCAGCTGGTGAATTCGAGTGCGGTGAGCATCAATTCCAGCTACCAGACGACCGCGACGAACACGAACAGCCTGCCGGAAGGCAACTACGAATTCTGCGTCACGCTTATAGACCAGAACAATATCTCCATCGGATCCACCGGACAGGTGTGTCAGCCATTCAATGTCACGATCCCTGACCCCCCGAGTCTGACCTTGCCCGTCGACAAATCCGTTCTCTCCACCAACATTCCCATCAATTTCACCTGGACGCCGGTCATGGGGGGACCGCCGGTCGTGTCGTACCAATTGACCATCGCTCCAATCTTTGAGACGCAGAGTCCGCACGATGCCATCACCACCAACACACCCCTCCTCCAAAAGACCGTAAGTCAGAACTCGTATCTCTATACCCAGGCGGACCCGTCGTTTTCATTCTATTCGAGCGCGATCGGGTTCGCGTGGCAGGTACAGGCGTTGGATCAACAGAATCTCCCCGCGGCAAAGAACGATGGGAAGAGCGAAATATTCTCGTTCACCCTCCAGGGGGGAGGTGGAAATGCCCAAGCGACGACGCTGGACAATTTCTACCCCTTTGATAATGACACGATCCCGTGGATTCCCCCGCATGTGATCGCGGTGTTCAACCCGTATAGTGATTCCATCACAGCGATGGACTTCACCATCAACGTGAACGGATCGGACGCCTCGTCCTACTCTTCTCACCGGAAACTCCTGTGGCCGAACGGGCCCCTGCAGGGAGAAGGATTTACCGATCGGAGCGACACGGTCCGTGCACGATACATTATTGTCGACCAAGAGGGACAGACGACCGCTTCAGTCGCATCGTGGGCGCCGAACCTGAAGCGGGGCGTCAAATACAGCTGGAGCGTGTCGGCGACGTTCACGAAGAAAGACAATTCGACGGTGCAGGCGAGCACGGGGACACGCTCCTTCTATGTTGGGGCCACGCCGCCCCATCTCGTGAGCCCGGCGGACCAATCGACCATCGACACCAGCGCCCAACCCGTGACGCTGACCTGGATGAATTTCCGTCCGGATTCGTTGAATCCTCCGTTCCTCTACGGGATGGGCTACAATCAGCAGAAGTCGACGTTCAAAGGGGTGGGCCACGAAGAATACCGCCTGCAAATGTCTCACGATTCCACTTTTGCGACGGTAGACACAGTTGACTCAGCGTGGGTTCCAATCCCTGCCGATTCCACGGGAGGAGACGCAAACGGGTTATACGGAAGCCGTTCCTTTACGCTCGCAAAACTTCCTCCCGGAAAGTACTTCTGGCGCGTGGCCTGGCTGGATAACGGGACCCCATATGTCTCCAGTCCGACCTGGGCCTTCATGATCGGCAACGGCGGGGGTGGGAAACAACCTCCGAAGGGAGGGTGTAACGATCCCTGTACTGCAAGTGCGCCCTCCGATCAGAATCCATCGTCCGGGACGTTCAACATCGGCGATGTTCTGAAGATGGGGAATTTCTTCCTGACCCTGACGAAGGTCACCTCCGGGACGGGATCAAACCTGACCGGCGAAGGGACGGTTACCGTCCCGGTGTTCCATGCCCCGATCAAGGTGACGTTCAACGGCTTGAAAGTGAACGCCGAGAAAGAAGTCTACAGCGGCAACGCAGAAGGGGTTCAGGACAACAGCTCGCCAATTCCCCAGTCTCTCGCAAACCAGGGCGGGACCGCGCTGGGGTTGGATACTTCGCAAATCCGGCAACTCTGCAACTTTGCCTCTCAGGCCGACCGGCTGGTCAGCGCGCTTGTTGGAAGCTCGCCGGTCGCGCTGCCGATCGGGTTCGATGACGTCGTGGAGGGGTCCCGCATGATCATCGCGGTCATGGGGATGACGTTCACGCCGACACAGGGGAAATTGAATGCTGCGATGCTGTTTCCCATCCCTGATCTGGGCCCAGGCGTCGGCCTCGGACTGGGGGCGCGTGACATCTGTTTCTCACCCAACGGCATCGGAGGAGCCCAGGGAACCCTCTATCTTGCGGGGGACCTCGGGTACAATGACCCCGGCTCATGGAGCTTCCTCTTCAAGGCACCCACACCCAGTGACTCCGGCACCTTTGTATCCTGGGACTGCAACGGGTTCCAGCAGCTGCGGCTGGAAGCGCAGGTCCACTTCCCCCGTGAATGGCTTGTCCCGTCGCCGGACAACGGAAGCGATTCCGTAAAGGGGACCTTCGTGGCCAATATCCGCACGAACGGCAACTGGATGGCGTCCGTGAACCTGGACAAGTGCACGATCGCGGGGACGGACGGCTTCGGGCTCGAGGTGCAGGATATGTACTATGATCATTCCGACATCGGCAATCCCCCGGGGATGACGTTCCCGACTGCTTATACGGGGAGCAAGGGAAATGACTGGCATGGCTTCTACATCAAGCAGGCGACTGTGACATTGCCGAAGAGCCTCCAGACATTCAAAGGCTCCCCACCCACGATCTCCGCGGGAGGCATCATCATCGATGGAACGGGCTTCACCGGGAGCATCTTCGCGGCGAACGTCATTCAGTATCCTACAGGCGACTTCGGGCAGTGGGGTGCGAGCATCGACACCGTCGGTGTCGATTTCGTGTGCAGTTCGCTCCAGGACGGGAAGATGAAGGGGCGGATCCAGATCCCCATCAGTGACGGCCCGCTCCGCTATTCCGCGCTTCTGTCACTGGCGAACTCGAAGACAAAGTTCGTCTTTACGATCAAGCCGGATAGTGAGATCACCGCCAGCCTGTGGGTTGCGAAGCTTTCCCTTGATCCGACGTCGCATATCGACCTGGTCGACACGACAGGCAAATTTATCGCCTCCGCCACCCTGGATGGGTCGCTCTCAATCAACGGGCAGGTGGGAAGTCTGCCGAACATCGATCTGCAATTACTCAAGTTCCAGGGCCTCTCCGTCAGCACGAACTCTCCGTATTTCAAGGCCGGGACATGGAAGTTCGGGAGTCCCGACCATGGGATAGGAGGGTTCCCCATCAGCATCTCGGACGTCGGGTTCGCGACGGGGAGCCGGACGAACGGCTTCGGCGTGGGCCTGAAGTTCACCGTGGCGCTGAACCTCTCCGATATTCTGAGCGGAGGGACCGCGTTGACCGTATGGGCGGTCATCAATCCGGCGCCCGATGCGCCCCAGGCCTTTGCCTTCGACGGGATCGACCTCGACTCGATTCATCTCCATACGGATCTGGGCGTCGTCCAGATTGACGGGAGTATTGTGTTCTATCACAACGACCCAACGTACGGCAATGGATTCCTGGGTCAATTGCAGGCGATCTTCCTGGACGCTGTGCAGGTGAACGCGACAGCGTTGTTCGGGAGTGTGAGCGGGTATCGCTACTGGTACGTGGACGCCTCCACGCTCTTCCCGAACCCGGGGATCGTCATATTCCCCGGGGTGGGATTCTACGGATTTGGCGGCGGCGCGTGGTACCATATGAACGTGGGACCTGATCCCGGCACAATCAATGGAAGTCCCTCGTCCAGTTCCACACCCGGTGTGAGCCTCTCAGGATACAAGTTCACGCCCGACCCGAGCATTGACTTTGGTTTCAAGGCGATGATCACCATGGCCACGTCCCCCGGCGCGGAGGTGTTCAGCGCCGACGTGATCCTGACGATGCAGTTCACCAACGGCGGCGTAGGGGCGATGAGTCTCGTGGGGAAGGGATACATGTTGTGCACCAGCCTGGACAAGCGACAGACTGACTATACCGTCTACGCCTCCGTGTCCATCACGTACGATTTTGCCAATAATGTCTTCGACGGCAACTTCACGTTCAACACCAACCCGAGTTTCTCTGCGATCTTCTCCGTGACCGGATGGATGAACCTGCACTTCGATCAAAGCAACTGGCATATTCTGATCGGGACTCCCTCGAACAGGGAAAAGCTTACACTTCTTTCCCTTGCGTCGGTCGATGCGTACTTGATGGCGGGGACGGATATTCCGTCCCCCGATTTCAACAACTTCGAACACAAGGCGGAGATCGAAACGGCGATCGGCGGGCCGTTGCCGACCGTCCATATGCCGATCACGGGAGGCACAACAGAGGGATTTGCCTTCGGGGCGAGCCAGTCCATCGACACCGGCGAACTCCGGTTCCTCATCTTCTTCGGGCGCTTCACGCTCGGCTACGGATTTGACGTGGCCGTCACCCACGATGCGACGAGAATGTGCGACAACCTCGGATATGCACCGGGGGTCGATGGGTGGTACGCGATGGGTCAGCTCTACGCATACGTGGACTTCCAGATCGGCCTCCATGTCGATGTGTGGTTCACCTCCGGAGATTTCACGATCCTCGACTGCGGTGCCGGAGCCCGCTGCGTGATCATGGCGCCGAATCCGGTGTGGGTGGAAGGCACCGTCGGGGGCCATTACAATATTCTGAACGGGCTCGTCCAGGGAAACTGCTCATTCACCTTTGACCTCGGGACGAAATGCCAGATCTCGACCGAAAGCCCGCTGGCTGTGGACATGATTACCGACATGAAGCCCTCCGATGGCTCCACGAACGTGGATGTGTTCGCGATCCCCCAGGCGGCGTTCACGTTCCCGATCGATCAGAACCTCGATTTCCAATACGTTGATGAGGACGGAAATCCGGTCACGAAGACGTTCCATGTGGAGATACAGGATTTCTCCATCACGCGTGCCGACAACGGTCAACGGCTTGATTCCCGCAGTGAGCTTTCCTCCGACGGGACGACGGATGGCTGTATTGCAAGGGATATCTTCCCCGAGTACACGCAGCTTGTCGCGACGGTGACGGTCTACGGGCAGGAGTTTGTGAACGGCCATTGGGTGCAGGCGACGAAACGCGATGGAACGCCCATCATCCAGACGAAATCCATCTCCTTCAAGACCGGGAAGCGACCCGACAACATCCCGTCGCAGTGCGTGTCGTACGCGTACCCGCTCGACCGCCAACAGTTCTTCCTCCAGGGTGAGATCCGAAGTGGAAAGATCGTGACCATCCAGAGCTTCGGGTATCTCTTCCAGGAGCCTGGCACGTATGTAGCGCGCTTTTTGCCTCTGAGCGGGGGAGACACCGTGGAGACTACCGCTACCTGCTCTCCGGGCTCGTCGGTCGTGTCCTTCCAGATCCCGAATCTTGCCAACAGCGCCGTCTACGCGCTCCAGATCCTCCGGAAGGCACCACCGGCCCGTCTGATTGCAACCCAGCTGAAATACACCAGTATTGCGCAGGCTCAATCGTCACCCCAGTACTCGGGGTCATTGCCGCAACGGTCCACGTTCCAGCAGATGCCGGTCCACACGGTGCTCTCGAACAAGTCCTCGATACTCCAGGGAGTCAGCCTTGCTTCGATGGTGCAGGTCGCGCAACGGACCCTTCCCGGGGTAGCGGTGCGTTCGAACGAAAAACTGCTGTACGTCTACTACTTCCAGACCAGCCAGTTCAACACGCTGGCAGACAAGATCCGGCAGCTCACGTTCTCCAAGACCGACTACACGAAGTACTGGGGGACGCATGAAATCCTGACCCCGACGTTTTCCACCAAGGAATTCTTCGACACTTACGACGTCAATGGGTACAGTTACAACGACGGCATGCGGACACAGTACGTCGATGGACTGGTTCACGTGGATGCCCACCTGGTTCCCCAGACGTGGTACACCTCGTATGTCTGGCCCCAGATCTACTCACACATTCAGGCGTTGATGTTCAGCAGGCTTTGGGACTTCAACATCTCGTTGTCCGACAAGTTCTTCCTGCTGCTCGGGCTGGTGAATTTCAATCAGACCGTACAATGGGCTTCGCCGTCGTCCGGGAAGTTGTATATCCCGAGTGTGGACAATCCCGTACGGCAAGGGAGCCTTGGGATCGGATTGGCGAGGTACTCCGGCGGCTCGATGCTCAGTCTCGGAGGAAATCTGAACCTCCCGAGCGTCGCTTCCCAGGTACGATTCAACTACCTGCACCCGTCGCAGATACCCGATGACTATATCGATCTCTGGATACGATGCTTCATCATCATGCTGGATTATAACAACGGTGCCTACTCCGACCCCGACTCATACATGTACGGGCAGGATGGATGGATCGAGAGCAACATGGGCTGGATCCAGGGGTACAGCTCAATGAATATTCAAACGGCGACTAACTCGTACCGGCTGATCCCTGCCGACTATTATCGCCTCTACTTCATCTATGGTCCGAAGTTCACGTGGGATCAGGGTGGGCCATGGATCACCGTCGACTTCCCCTATGGCAATGTCCGCTCCCGTATCCTTTCGCCATCCACCAAGATACGGAGATTCTGATCGACGTCTGAATTCTGATCGAAATGTCGGCGCGCCCCGAAGGCCATTGCCTCGGGGCGCGTTAATGTTGCGAGGGATTGAGATTTCCGCGGATCTTCCCTACATTGTGCACGTCCTTTCGTTTCCTTCCGGTGAACTCGATGCCCATCCGGCCCGTACCTTTTCTGATCATCCTGTACAGTGCAGTCACAACTCTGGCGTCTGCGGGCATCCCCGACAGCGTTCGCGTGCTCATAGACCATGGAGAGTACACTCACGCCACGGCCAGCATGGAGCAAATGCTCCGGTCAGGCACCGTGCCCCGTGAAGACAGCAGTGTGATTGCTTTCGAGATCGAGCGCCTTGTCAGGGTTCGGAAAGACTTCGTCCTCACCGCCTCGGACATCGATTCGCAGCTCAGAAACATGTATGGTGATTCTGCCGACGCATTTCGGGACAGGTATACGCAGGATGGCTCGCTGGAAATGAAGCTGATCGATGGTGTCCCCCGATACTTCAAACAGGCGGTTCCCAATCTTTTCCGAGTGAACCCGGAAGCAAAGTCGAGGAAACCGGCCTCTGGACCGGACTCGCTGGAACGTTTTCTCCGGAAGGAGATTCCGGCAGAACTCCACGGCCTGGAAGCCGGCAACCCGAAGGGCGTGACCATCCGGTACCGATACACGCTGACCGTACACCCAGACGCGGTCCCTGCGGGAGAGACTTTACGGTGCTGGTTGCCGTATCCTCGGACAGATGTTCCCCGTCAGACAGCGGTACGCCTTCTGGGCAGCAGCGTGCCGGGCATTCTTTCCGCGGGAAGCGACCCGGCTGCACACAGCTCGCTGTATCTCGAGGAAACAGCGCGGGCGGGCGAGCCGACAGTCTTTTGGGTCGAAGCCGAATACCGGTCTTTTCCGGAAAGGGTGGGCCATGACGGGAGTGGCGGTGCAGGTGGACTGGCAGGCCCGCCACCTGAACTTTGCGTCGGGGAACGTCCCCCGCACATCGTCTTCACCGACGCGGTCAAGGAACTCAATAGACGCATCGTCGGGAACACGAGCTCGAAACGGGAGGCGGCGCAGAAGATTTATCGGTGGATTTCAGACAGTATTCCCTGGGCATCAGCGCGCGAGTATTCGACGATACGTGCCATTGCGCCGTACTGCCTGGAACAACGACACGGAGATTGCGGGATCCAAACCATGCTGTTCATGACGCTCTGCAGACTTAACGGGATCGCCACGCATTGGCAGAGCGGCTGGATGATGCATCCCGGCAACGTCGACATGCATGATTGGTGTGAAATCAGCCTGGACGGGCAGCATTGGGTTCCCGTAGACCAGTCGTTCGGAATTCAGCGATGGACCCGAGATCCTGACGAACGGTGGTTTTATTGGGGCGGGATTGACGCCTATCGTTTGATTCTGAACCAGGAGTACAGCGCCCCGCTCTTTCCCCCTAAAGTTTTTCCGAGGAGCGAGACAGTGGATTTCCAAAGAGGGGAGGCCGAATGGAAGGGGGGGAATCTCTATTTCGATCAGTGGGATTACTCGATGAAAGTGTCTTATCCTTAGAAGGCGTTCCCAAACCCAATCATAGACCTTATGCTCAGCGAAGATCGAGCTGCTTTTCCTCCTCCGCAATCTGTCGCCTGATCGATGCTTCGGAGTCGTAATCGCTGAATTCCCCGGCCTCCTCGAAGGAAGCGCGCGCCCGGTCCTTCTGACCAAGCCGGGCGTAGGCGCGTCCCGTCAGCAGAAGTGCTTCGGGATATACCCAAGTTTCGTGATGCACCTTCACCTGCGCGACAAGCGCGCACAGCGCAACGACGCTTGTATCGTGTCCTTGCGCGTAGGAGATGCGTGCGCGGTCGTATAATCCCTCTGCTTTCGCGTCACCCCCGATGTCCGTGTGCGACAACAGCACTGCAATGGTCGAATCGGCCGCGCCGTAGCGCTTGCAGTCGATGAGGTTCCCAGCCATCAGGACCTGAATGTCTCCCCATTGAAGCGGATACTCCTGCCGCAGTTTGCACAGTCGTACACTTCGTTGTTCCCACGGAAAGTCATCGTTCGGTTTTTTTACCATGCGGTAGGTCTTGAGAGCCCCTTCGCGGTCTCCGGTGATCTCCTGGGAGATGCCATAGCGATACAGAATGGAGTTCGTAATGAACGTCTTGTTCGCTATCCTCTCCATATACACCTGGAAGTTCCTTCGTGCATCGGCGAAGTCATTCATCAGGTACTGAATGGATGCAAGAGTGCTGTAGGCAAATTCCTCGCCATAGGTCACCTTTCTGGTGGAGTTGATCGCCATCGCCTGTTTCGTAAAGACGAGTGCGCTGTCATACTCTCCGTTCCGGCGAAACATGACTGCTTTGTTCAGCAGGAAAAGGGTGTTCCTGGGAAACTCGGCGGTCAACTCGTCAATCGCCCGGATGGCTTCCTCGTGCCGGTGTTCGTTGAAAAGGAACTGGGCCAGGAGGAATTTCGCTTCTGTTTTTGCATACGTTCCCTTCTCGGCTGCAAGTCTGAGAGCGGATAATCCGCCTTCAATGCTCCCCGGGTAGCCGATTGTCGAAAGGAGCCAGGAGAGAGACTTCGGTGCCTTCGCAATCAGGTATTCAAAAAGACCCAGGCCCATCTGTGCATCGTACATCTTCGGATCAGCGCGGAAAGCATCGGCGAGGTGGATATAACCCTTTCTTCCGTCGAGCACGGCCTGGATCAATGACCCTTGTGTTTGCCGGGCCATGCCCCGGTATCCGTACATCCCTCCGAGAAAGAACTGCGCCGAAGCGTTGTTCTCGTCTCTGTCAAGGACACCTTCACACACATCGATGACGGTATCGGCCAGGGCGAGGAAATGGTCATATTCGCCCTCCTCGCCGAGGAGGTTGAATTTCCAGAACGCGACCATCGCCTCGAAAAAGTGACCCCGTGGATCGCCCGGAGCAATTGCCGAGACATGTTCAAACGTCAGCAGAGCGCCATCGACGTCGAGATTGTAAAGCTGATTAATGCCCTGAAGGGTGAGAGAATGAACAAGCGGCCAATCCGTCTCGCCGGCGGGAGAGGATTGAACAGCGAGGAAAGCAAAGAGTGCCAGGAAAACCACCCAACCGGTATGCCGGAATCGGGAGGTCGAGTCCGGCACGTCCAGGTGCTTGACGGGTCTGGTCGCCGCCGCCCGGCCTGTGGTCGCGCCATGAGACAGAAAACGCCGCCGGTCATTGACGGTTGAGGTACTGGTCGTAAGTTTTTTGATGGTTCGGATCGATGAGAGAAAGCTTCTGGTAAATCGAGCGGTCGGGGTCGTTTGCGAAGATCTCCGCGATCTCCTGGTATTTCGCTTCAAAGAAGGCGCGGATGGCAAGGTTTCTCGGTTCAACGCGGTTGCGGACTGCGCCAATAAGGTCTATCGCGCGGGCAACATTTTCGCGGCCCCTGACCGGATCAATCGCAAGGGAGTCCAGGCCACCGAAGTGATACAGATAGGAAGCCTGGCGAAGCGGCTGGCAGTTGGGGAGCATGATATCGTCGATAAACTGGGACCGGTTATACCCGGTGGTCGTCGGCTGCCAACCCTTTTGGCCGGTCGTTCGACCGAGTCGAGACACGTCCGACGCACGCTGGAAGTATGGAGACCCTCCCATCAAGTCGTACGTGTCTGCATCGTACGCTACCACGAGGTTCATATAGAAATCGAGGAAGCTCGTAAGGTCGTTAAACACGAGCGGGTTGTGATTTAACGGACGCCCTCTGACATAGGTGAATTCCCAGCTGTCATCTTTCAATCGCAGCACTGCGGACCCTTTATTGGACTTGTAGATCGATCGCTGGCTTCCGATGAACGCCTGGGCCATATACGAGTTCTCTCCTGTAGCCTGCTGAACAAATATATCGATCGTGCAGGTGATCTTATCAGGAATATTGTCGGCCCCCCATTGATAATTATTAATGTAGTCCCGGATGTCGGTCGAGAGGTCTACCAGTTGATCCTTGTTTGAGCTTGCGACCGACTGGTAATTCACGTTGACCGTGCATTGGATGCCTTGCGCCAGAAGGGGGGACACACTCCCCACGAGGAGGGCTGCGACCAGGGGGATAAGTGGCCGGCAAACGGAGGTCTTCATTTTGGGTCTCGCAGATGAGGGTAGTAGAGCAAGTCCCAACAATATAGATGATTTGAAATTGTCATTCAACAAATCGGAAAACGCCCCTCGCCGACGTAATCATTACGGGGGGCTTATGCGTCGTACTATCCTGTACACTCTCTTCGGCATAGGGCTATTCTTTCCTCACCTGGGGTACGGTGCATTCGAGCGGATCCCGATTGGGGGAAGGTCCCAGGCCCTGTGTGGTGCATCGCAGATTCTGAGAGGCGATATGTTCTCCGTGGAAGCCAATCCGGCTTCTGCACGCTTCTGTGAAGGACTGTCGGCAGGTGTGTCAATCACCCCTGGACTCTTCGGTATGCAGGAGCTCCGGAGAATCGACGCGGTCATTACAGCGGGCCTCTTCGGGGGACAGGTGAGCGTTCTCGGCCGTTCCTTCGGGTACGAGATCTACCGCGAGACATCAGCGATGGGGGCGTTTGCGATGGATCTCGACGAACGGATCACTGTGGGGGCGAGTGCCACCTGGTATTTCCTTCGGGTTCAGGGATACGGGCAGGCAGGGACCATCGGGGTGAATCTCGGCGCCTCCTACAAACTTGCTGACCAGGTCCGGTATGGGATTTCTTTGCGCAACCTCAACCAACCGACGTTCGGGAGGTCGCACGAACCCGTCACCCCTGAAATTCTGACCTGTCTGGAATTCTTGCCGGCCCCTTCATTTCTGCTCGCCGCCTCAATGACGAAGGAGCTGGATTCACCGCTTGAATTCTCCCTCGGAGCAGAATGGATCATCGAGGATCACGTCATCGTTCGAGGCGGTGCCCGGGAAGGGTTGGAGCAATTTGCACTTGGAGTAGGATTCGCACTTTCCGGGTTCGCTCTCGACTACGCTGTCGCGATCCACACGGAGCTGGGCCTCACGCACCATTTCACCCTGACTTTCCGGGTCATGTAATGCGGTTCGTCAAAAACATGATGCCGACGTGCGCCGTGGCGCTTGGATTTGTCCTCGTTCCCTCTCTCTCGGTCTGCCAGGATTCCGCTGATGGTCAGGAGGATTCCCTCAACTCCGGCCGTCTGACTGCAGGCGACCGCCGAGAAGCTCTTCTTGGAGAAGACGCCTCCGTTGTTGAGGCGGTATCCTGGGAGATGCAAGCGATTCCTCCCTCATTAACCGCTTCCCCATCCAATGTGCTCCACGCGCCATCGCAGGGACCTCAATACGATGCGAGCTCCACAAGAGGAGTGAGAACTATCCGAACCTCCGGAGACGGGCAAGAACATTTCCCTGGGGACTATCAGACACGAGGACGAAAAAGTGTCTATTGCGAAACCACGTTCCGACAGAATTTCGGTCAAACGAGTGCTCCGCCGGATTCCCTCCTGCTCGGGAATCCGTTCTCATCGGTCTTCCGGCTTAAGGTCGAACCCCATCCTGACTGGAGCGCCCACTTCGTCCTCGCGAAGCAGAGTGGAGAGCGATACAAAGATGCTTCGCTCTATGGCTCCTTACGCTATGGGAACGAAACAATCGAACAGCTGATCGTGGGAGATTATCGTTTCCGGGCCGGCTTCGGATTGGTGCTTTCCGGAAACCAGACGAGCTTTGGTGAAGGGACCGTTCGCACTCATTCGAAAGCCGGCTCCCTCGTTCCCTATTTCGGGACTGGTCCTGTCGGGTTCTTCCGTGGCGCGGCAGCGAGTTTGAAGCAACGGCTGCTCGGCGGCACTGCAAGGCTGACTGCTCTGGTATCCAAGAGATCTCTCGCTGCGACGGTGCAGGCCGACGGGAGCGTGAGTGCGATTGACTGGAGTGGCTATCAGCGAACTGAAAAGGAATTGGGTAAACAGGGGAATCTCCTCGAATTGCTCATCGGCCTCCGTGCCTCGTGGACACTTCCAGGGAGCGTCACTGTTGGTTCGACATGGTACCGCTCGAATTATGACAGGTCAATACTTCCGAAGAGCGGGAGAGGATTCCGGGGAAAACGGAGCGAGGTCGGCGGCCTGGATGCGAGCGTGAGGCTGGGTCAAGTGAATCTCTTTGGAGAAATCGCCCGGGGGAATCGAGGGCTCTGTTCCATGCTCGCTGGTGCAGAAGCATCTCCCGCCGAACAGTTGTCGTTCGTTATCCTGCTCCGGTCGTATGCGGCCGGTTTTTCCAACCCCCATGCATCATGTTTCGGACGCCACGGCGATGGTGGAAACGAACGTGGGGCCTACCTTGGGTTTTCGACCTCCCCTCTGCCGGGCATCGAATTCAATGGGAGCGTGGATATCTACAGAATTCCCGGTCCGACGGCGACGAATCCGTTGCCGACATCCGGCCAACAATCCGGGTTTCGGACTGTTCTTCGGATGCACAATGGGATCGTCACTACCATTCGTCTACGGTTCTCACGATCCTCTGAACTGCGCATCGTCGAGATTGAGGGAGCCGGACCGGCGCGAAAAGAGATCGGCCGCGACCGCTTAACGGTAGACGGTGTCGTTCAATTGCCGCGCTCCGGTCGGCTGGATCTGAAATGTCGTCTCACCGCAGTGTCGGTGAGGCCGGGGTATGGCCTTGCATCCTCGCACGGCTATTCGATCGCAGTGAGCGGGGAGTACAAGACTCGGAGTTTTCAGGCAGAATGTTCGACGGGGCTTTTTTCGGCGGAAAGTTACGAGGCGGCAGTGGTTGAGATTGAGCCGGATCTTGGCCGTTCCGCGAGTGCAGTTGTCTGCTACGGGAGCGGGGTAAGGTCTTCCCTCTGGCTCTCCTGCGAGCCCTGGGAGTGGATGCGGGTCTCCGGCAAACTCGGCGTTACTTTGACGAAATGGAGGCCTTCCCATGATCGCCCGATCGAGGGCTTCCCCCCTCAGACTTCACTCGGGGTAAATTTGGTAGGCACTTTCTAGTAAAGATAACCGGATGGCCGCGCGTTCGCGCGAATTGAATGTTACATCCTCTTCTTCGTATCTTGGCCTGGCAGACCCGATTCATCGTGACGGGGAAATGGGGGATAATTTCTATCAAGAATGTTTATGGAATTGCAGACTTCCACCTGCCTGATCCGTTCCTGGCGGCGTAGTGACCAGAATTCGCTCGCGAATCATGCCAACAACCTGTCCATTGCGAGAAACCTTCGGGATGCTTTTCCTTCTCCGTACACCTTGAGAGATGCAGAGAACTGGTTGTCGGTAATGGCGTGTCAGAGCATTGAATCGCAGTTTGCCATTGATGTCCATGGTGATGCCGTGGGGGGAATTGGCGTTACCGTGGGGATGGACGTCCATCGTATCGATGGAGAACTCGGCTATTGGCTCGGAGAGGAATGGTGGGGGAAGGGGATTATGACGGACGCAATATCGACGTTTGTGCCATACGCGTTTGCCACCTTCAGGCTGGAACGCATTCATGCGCAAGTCTTTGAATGGAACCATGCCTCAGCCCGCGTGCTTGAAAAATCCGGTTTCTCGCTCGAAGGCCGACTGCGTCGGGCGGTTCTGAAACAAGGTTCCGTGATCGACATGTTTCTTTATTCCAGGATAAGAGAAATCCTGGCCGCAGAATCAACTCCCTGAGGGGAATGGTGCGAGGGTCGTAGGACAGAACGGAGGATGGATGAAGGAAGGAAGCAGGGTCGTCGTGGCGATGAGCGGAGGAGTCGACTCTTCAGTGGCGGCAGTGCTGTTGGCCCGGCAGGGTTTCGACGTTGTGGGAATTACCATCAAAACTTCCAACTTCGAGGACGTTGGCGGCAATGAAGGGAACGAAAGCAGTTGTTGCTCCCTGGACGGTATCAACGATGCCCGGAAGGTGGCGGCCCGGTTCGGATTCCCTCACTATGTGTTGGATTTCACGGCACGATTTTCGGATGAGGTGATTCAGCCGTTCATTCAGGAGTACATGGCCGGGCGAACCCCCAATCCGTGCGTCCTGTGTAACCGTACAATTAAGTGGGAAGAGCTGTTGAAGAAGGCGGACGCGCTTGGAGCAACACATGTAGCAACGGGACATTATGCTCACCTTCAATATTCTCCCGAGAAACGGAGATTCTGGATCAGCAGAGGGAACGATGTTCAGAAAGATCAGTCGTATGCTCTCTGGGGTCTCACACAGGATTCTCTTTCCCGAACAATCTTTCCTCTGGAAAGCCTGACGAAGCCGGAAGTCCGGAAACTCGCTGGTGAATTCGGACTCGACGCAGCCAAGAAGGGAGAGAGCTTTGAAATCTGTTTCATTCCCGACAACAACTATGAGCGATTTTTGAAGGATCAGCTGCCCGGCCTCGGAGAGAAGGTCGATCAGGGAGAGATCCTGATGAACGGACGGAAAGTCGGGTCACACAAGGGCTACCCGTTTTACACCATTGGTCAGCGACGGGGGGTGGGAATTGCCACAGGTGAGCCTGTGTATGTGACTGGAATCGATCCTTCAGAGAATCGGCTCATCGTGGGGCCGGAAGAAGCATTATATAGCCGCGGGTTGATTGCGAGGGACGTCAACTGGATGAAATACCCGGTTTCGCCTGAAGGACTTGTGGTGGATTTGAGAATCCGGTACAAGGACCGGGGTGGTAAGGCGCGTCTCTATCCAGAGGATGGCGGGAAAGTGAAGGTGGTATTTGATGAACCCCGAAGGGCCGTCTCGCCGGGGCAATCTGCGGTGTTCTACGAAGGGGACGACGTAGTGGGAGGGGGGATTATTCAGGAGGTCTTGAAGGGGAGATGAATTCTGAGTTCAGATATCTGATATCAGAATTCAGAATTGGATTGGACGAGACGAGACGCGGGGATCCGGAGAACGGGAGAACTATATGCGCATTTCAGAACGGACAATGAATTCCTTCGGCTATATTGGATTGTCGGTGCTGGTGGTACTTGCTCTCCTCACCTGGCTCGACTATATCCCCGGCTATCTCCGCCTGCCGGTATTCTTCCTCGCGCTCACTCTCTTGCTCATTCGGTTGACTCTCCGGCTCCTGGCGGAGCGCACAAAGCGAATGAACGATCAGACCAGGAATGAAGGATAACGAAGGCGCCCTGAGAACCTCGGGACGCCTTCGCATGACCTGCAATTGAGTACTCTTTTCTCACGCATTCACTTTTTTGGAGGCGATGCGATAGAAGAGAATGAGCCCTAAACCACCGAAGACTCCAATGAGTCCGGGATACACGCCGTCTTCTGCGTAAAATGCGGTGTGAAGCCATACTCCGACAAGGATAGCCAGACCGACCATCGCGATGAGCATCCCCCATTTGAGCGAGCTCAACGGTGACGCAGGGCGTGTCCAGGACGTATAGAGTGCCTTCATATCTTCGGCTGACAGGCCTTTCTCAATAATATGCATGCGTTCTTTGTGGCGGGTAAGAATGATAGTTCCCCATATCAGAAGCACCGTGAGAAAGAAGAAAACCGGAATGACGATCCCCGCTTCCATAATGTTCTCCTTGAAGGTGTGATTGCGATGAACCCCTGTTTGAAATGTTAGACGCCCGGGGGAGAGGGATTGTTGCACCTCCAGAATGCAACAAACGCCGGGTCGCATGTCGTCTAATACGGTATGAGTGCCCACCGGACTCAACAGGAGACTGCCATAGACCCCGATTTTGAAATCATTATTGATCTCCAGCACGGGCGGAACCGCCGTTTTCGGGAACTCGTCGATCGCTACAAAGATCGGGCGTTGACGCTTGCAATGAAAATTGTGAGGGACCGGCGGGAAGCCGAAGAGGTGGTTCAGGACGCGTTCGTGAAAGTGTATCGAAACGTCGATCAATTTCGTGGAGAATCCTCTTTTCATACGTGGTTCTACAGGATTCTTTACAACGAATCGATCTCCCGCCTGAGGAGGAACCGCAACATCCCGATCATGGTAAATGCCGAGGACAACGAAGAATCCGGATTGTTCGACCATGACGCATTGACCGACGCGCGGATACTTTCGTCGGACCTCCAAAGGGTTATCGAGGAGGAGTTCGAGAGGCTTGCCGATCACTACAGGACTGCCCTGACGCTCTTCTACCTCCAGGAACTCCACTATGAAGAGATTGCTTCCGTCATGAATGTGCCGGTCGGGACAGTGAAATCTTACATCTTCAGAGGGAAACAGTTGTTACGCAGACGCCTGGGAACTTATGATCATCTGGAGGCGGGAGTGGCATGAGACAGGACAGTCAACATATCGTCGATGAAGTCCTCCTGGAGTATCTTGATGGACGACTCGAAGCTGCTGCACAAACAAACGTTCAACTTCATCTTTCTGAATGTGAAGCATGTGCCCGGCGAGTACAGGTGTTCCAGTCCATTGAGACTTCCCTCCGGAACCTGCCTCGCGAGCATGCGGACGAAGCCCTGACAGATCGCATCCTGGAACAAACGGGAATTTCTACGCAGGGGATATATCGGCTCGCCGGGGTGATGGCGGCAGTGATGGCCGCTGTGTTTGTGGGGGGTATTCTGCTGATCCTCTTCTCCGTCCTCGGTATAGTTCCCACTCACGCAAGTTCCGGGGATCTATCATTTTTCGATGCACCCTGGAAAAGTACATCCGAAATGATCAACTCGACCGTCGGGAGTGTAAGGCAGTTGGTGGGAGGCGGCACAATTGGCGTCTCATCGATTATTACGACGGCCCTCTCCATCGGCGTTATTGTTCTTCTGCTCGGGCTGGACCGCGCCCTCGGCCGTTGGATGGTCCGGGGGGATGGGGCGAGGTGAGGTTTGGTGCCCGGTCATCCCGCCGAGGTGATATAACAGACGGGCTTTTTCCCCAGAACCTCCGCCCAGTGGGGTGAATTCGCCGGAATATCGACCCTGTCCCCTGGTTCCAGTGTCCATGTGTGGGTGTCTGTCCCCAGCTTCATCTTTCCTGAAACGATGACGACGAAGTCGTCGAATTCATGCTTGTGCATGCCGTATTTCGTCCCCGGCGGATCAGTGACGACCTCACAAGAGAGTCCCTGGCGTTCAAGCATCGTTTTCAACGTTTCAAGGGTCGCCTTCTTCGGATCCATCATCCTCGTGACATCCACAATCAGTGCCGCTGCCATAAGTACTGCTCCCTCTGCTGAAATCGTGATAACCTTATCCCCGTGAGCCGAGAGAAGCTCTGGAATTTTTCCTCTCAAGACAGACGCGATAGTAGTCTTCGTACTGTGTCACAACCTTTGCCGCATCAAAATTCTCGACGGCTCTTCGACGCCCCGCCTGCCCGAAAAGAATGCGTTTGGGTTCATTCGTGAGAAGTTCGATTGCATACTTCGCCATCCTGTTGATATCCCCGATTTCTGCGATGTAGCCGGTTTCTCCATGGACCTGAAGTTCCGGCAAACCGCCGACACTTGACGAAATGACGGGGACTTCACAGGCCATTGCCTCGAGGGCCGACAGCCCAAAACTCTCGGACTGGCTCGGCATAAGCATGAGATCGGCGACGGACAGTATCGGGACAAGGAGTTGTTGCTTTCCCAGAAACCGGACGTTATCGTGGATCCCGAGCTCCCGGACAAGCATTTCGCAGCTCGATCGGTCTGGGCCGTCACCAACAAGGATCAGTTTTGACGGTATCTTCTTGAGGACCTCATAAAAAATGCGGATCACGTCCTGTACCCGTTTGACCTGCCGGAAATTGGAAACATGGACAAGAATCCGTTCCCCATGCGGAGCAAAGCGGGCGTGCACTTCCTCTGAGGGAGTACGCTTGTACTTCTCGATTTCAACGAAATTCGGGATAACCTGAATCTCTTTCTCGATCCCGTAATTCGTGAGAGTCTTCTCTTTCAGGAAACGCGACACGGCGGTGACCCCGTCGCTTTGCTCGATGCTGAACTTCATCACGGGCAGGAAACTCGGCTCAAGCCCGACGAGCGTAATGTCCGTCCCGTGCAGCGTGGTCACCACCGTCAGTTCTCCACGGGTCATTTCGCGCGCCAGAAATGCGCTGATGGCGTGGGGGATGGCGTAATGTGCATGGATGATATCCAGCTTTTCAAATTTTGTTACTTCGACAATCTTACTGGCGAGGGCCGGCGTATAGAGAGGGAATTCGAACAACGGGTAGCTCGCGAACTCTACCTCGTGATAGTAGACGTCTCCCTGAAACCCGTCCAACCGCATCGGCAGGGCATAACTGATGAAATGAATCTGATGACCACGAAGTGCAAGAGCCTTCCCGAGCTCCGTGGCGACCACCCCGCTGCCTCCGTACGTCGGATAACATACTATTCCTATGCGCATCTGAGAGTTCTCCGTTCGGTGAAGATATAAAAGGAAGAATACTGTCGCAAGTGAGAAGCGTTGAATAGTGGAAGAAATTCGAGTATCTTTTATGTCGATGAAAGATATGTCGACAACCGGAACTGACTCTTATTTGACCCTGGAAGGGCTTTCCCACGCCAGTCTGAAGGTCCTGGGGTCGAAATTCCTGGCGTTTGCCCTCCCCGTGGCCTCTCGAGAGGAGGCACTCGAAGCATGGAAGAGGTACAAAAGGGAGTTCCACGATGCTACGCACCATTGCCTAGCGTACCGCCTGATCGGATCACCCGGCGAAAGCAGATACAATGACGATGGGGAACCCGCGGGAAGCGCGGGCAAACCCATACTTTCAGCGATTGACCACGCAGGATTGAAGGACGTGGCAGTTGTGGTGGTCAGGTATTTCGGAGGGACGAAACTCGGGATGGGAGGACTTGGCCGTGCCTACGGTGATGCTTCCGCCGGTGCAATTGCTCAGGGGAATATCACCCGGCGGTTCATTTCGGAATTCCTGTCCGTTGCATTTCCTCACCACCTGACATCGCCGGTCATGCGTACGATCACGGAACAGGGGGCGGTGATTGTGAAGACCAGCTACGACGAGTCAGTCCATCTGCGCCTGGAAATACGGCAGTCCCGCGTGCAGAGTTTCATCACGGCACTCGTCGATGCGACAAAGGGGGGGATCCGGATGGAGGCGGAGCCCCGGAACCCAGAGACCCCGCCCGGTACTTCAATCGTGGAAGAGGAACAACACTAACGCGGAAGGTCACTCCCTCAAGCGCGGCGTGATCCGCTGATCCTGCCCGGCCGCTCTTCTTACGGGGTGGCGGAATGCACTTCGGCATGAATCGACTGAACAATCGCCATCGTGTCCATCGCAATCACGAGCTCTTCGTTCGTCGGAATCACCAGCACATTGACGCCTGAGCGGTCGGCGGATATGCGCTTTTCCTTCTCACTCGACAGATTCTTTTCCTCGTCATACACAATGCCCAGGAATTCGAGACCCGTGGAGCAAGCCCGGCGGACGTCGGGACTGTTCTCCCCGATTCCTCCCGTGAATACCACAGCATCCAATCCGCCCATTGCTGCAGCATAGGCACCGATGTACTTTTTCACGCGATAGGTAAAGACGTCAAAGGCGTAGGTGGCCTTCTTGTCCCCGTTTTTCATTTCTGCGACGACTTCGCGCATGTCGCTGCTCACCCCGGAAATGCCCTGGAGCCCGCTGTGCTTGTTGAGGAGAGTGGTCGCCTCATTCAGCGTCAATCCTTCCTTCCCCATGACATAGAGGATCACGGAAGCATCGATGTCACCAGACCGGGTCCCCATGAGCAGGCCTTCAAGCGGGGTGAACCCCATGGACGTGTCCACGGAGATCCCGCCATCGACAGCTGCCATGCTGCACCCGTTGCCCAGGTGGCAGGTAATGATCTTCAAGGACTGGATCTCCTTGCGGAGAAACGACGCTGCTCTCGCAGCAACGTAGCGGTGTGATGAGCCGTGAAATCCATACCGCCGGATCTTGTACTGTAAATAGAGGGAATACGGAATCCCGTAGAGGTAGGCCTTCTTCGGCATCTTTTGGTGAAACGCCGTGTCAAATACGGCGACCTGAGGGATGCCCGGGAGTTGAATCTCACACGCAGCGATTCCGCGCAGGTTGTGGGGATTGTGCAGCGGGGCCAACTCGATCATGTCGCGTAACGTCTTGATGACGTCGTGGGTGATCAGGACCGAGTTCGAAAATGTCTCGCCGCCATGGACAACACGATGGCCGACGGCGTGAATTTCCGATTTGCCACTGATCACTCCGTGATTCTTGCTGAGCAGGACTGCAAGGATGTACTCGATCGCCGTCGTGTGGTCGACGATCTCTCCCGCGATTTTGATCTCATCCCCGTCGTGTCTGTAATTGGTCAGCGTCGCCCCGTTCATCCCGATCCGTTCGACACTTCCCCGGGCGAGCGTTTTCTCTGATTCGGCCTCGATCAATTGATATTTGACCGACGAACTGCCGCAGTTCAATACCAGTGTGTTCATCATATTCGTTTACCGTCGTCATTGTATCGGAAAAAACCTTCTCCATTTTTCTTCCCCAGTCTTCCTTCGCGCACCATCCGCCGCAACAGGGGACAGGGCCGAAACCGCGGTTCGCCCAATTCGTGGTACAACGTTTCCATCCACATGAGGACTTCATCGAGGCCCATGGTGTCCGCCATTTCGAGCGGTCCGCTCTGCATGCCGTAGCCGAGTCGCATCGCGATGTCGATGGCCTCAGCCTTGGCATTCCCTTCCATGAGCAGGTGCATTGCTTCGTTCAGCATCGGAAGGATGGTCCGGGTGGTGATGAACCCGGGGTATTCAAAAACTTCCACAGGGGTCTTGCCGATGCGGCTGGCAAACGCTTTCACCAGCTCATACGTCTCGTCAGAGGTTTTCATGGCCCGAACGATTTCGACAAGCGCGACCTGCGGGACAGGGTTCAAGAAGTGCATCCCGATGATCTTGTCGGGATGCGGGGACGATTCCGCGAGCTTGCTGAGGCTCAGCGTGGCTGTATTCGAGATGAAAACCGCGCCGGGCTTCCCGATTGCATAAAACGCAAGGAGGACCTTCTTCTTCAGGTCAAAATTCTCGTCGACGGCTTCGATCACAATGTCGCAGTTCTTCAAATCCGAGAGGCTGGTCTTTCCGTTGACCCGCGACAGGATGGCTCGTTTCTCGGAGGCGGTTTTGGACCAGCGCTTGATCTCGTTGTCGATTGTCCGGCTCAGACCTTCAATTCCCGCTTTCAACGCCTCATCGTCTTTTTCGATTCCTATCACTTCAATGCCGGCATTTGCGATGGTCTCCACGATCCCCTGGCCCATCACCCCGAGCCCGATGACACCGACCGATTGAAATGAGCCTTCACCCTTCCGTTGCGTTGTCACCGAGGATCCCAGATCCTCAAACGTCATATTTTCAGGCATAGTTGATTTCCTTCACAAAGAATGCTGCAACCGCGGTTTCTGTACCTCCCGGGTACAACCCCGGGTTCGCTCCGGAGGCGAAAGACCGGCCGCGACACCACGACATCTCCACTTCCTCGGTCTGATCTGTTTGTCCGCCTCTAGACGCGCAAATGCAGCGCATCATGCATTAAACGAATCAACCAGAGATTTGCGAGGACGGCAACAATCCATGCGACAACGGCGATGAGGCAGGAACGGAGAGTTGCACCACGGAAAAGAACACGGAGTCCCACGGCCAGTGCAGTATAATACCATAAGGTAAGAACATTCAACGATCGAATCAATGAAACAGCAATGTAGTTATCAGGAAGCGAAACCAGCCACGCCACTCCTGGCGGTCCCGGCGACGATGTGCCAAATGTATCCCACCCCGCCAGGTGCGTGAGGATCTCGCCTGTGGCCTGAAGAAGCATGACATGGGTGACAAGAACGGCCAGCACGCGAAAGCGGGGGAGCTGAAGGGACGGACTGAAGCGGGCAAGCAGGAAGAGAAGAGAGGAGAGCCCGGCCACCTTGATTCCTGTCGTGAGGGGAACCAGGGTGCAACGGAGGAACAGATCCTGGAGGAGGACAGAACGAATCCATTCCTGCTCCTCCACTCCTGCAGTGGACGGGAGGTGACGGATTACGGCGTCCAGGACGGCCGGCCAATGCAAAACGAGGGCGAGAATCCCGGCGATACTGGAGAGGGAAAACGCCGGCCAGAGAAGAGGCCGCTCCCGTATTCGCCGCGTGGCCTCCGCAGGCCGCCAGAAGTATAAGAACGGAGAGCTTATCACGTGAGGAACCCGGGTGGGAGGTGTTTCCTCCCGGGGGATACAAGTTCAGAGAAGGCAGTGAACAACCCGTTTGCTTCGCCGGGCAAAGCCGCTCCGTCAGCAAGGTCGGAGGTCTTGCAGGAAAGAGCGATCTTCCCTTGATGAAGGATTTCGATGCGGGTGCAGAGACGTTGGACGGTGTCAAAAATATGCGACGTGACGAGGATGGCGGACCCCGATGACGCCATAACCTGAAGCGTCTGAAGGATGTCGCCCGCCGCAAGGGGATCGATCCCTTCGAAGGGTTCATCCAGGACAAGGATGGGCGGTCTGTGGATGATCGCTGTCGCAAGTGAGACCTTCTTTTTCATGCCTGTCGAATACAGCCTGATGGGTTCATGCTGCACCTCTGCGAGCCCCAAAAATTCAAGGAGTTCTGCTGTCCGTTCTGCTGCGACCCGTTCCGGCATTCTTCTCATTCGCGCGTGGAGCCGGAGCGATTCGCGGGCCGAGAGCCAGTCGAAATATATCGGCTCATCCAGGACCGCACCCAGCAGATTCTTGTGATCGGGTGCAAACGGATCAACCTGCTTTCCCATGATGACCACTTTCCCCGCCGAGAGGGCTGTCAGTCCAAATAATGAACGGATGGTCGTTGTCTTCCCCGACCCGTTCAGCCCGAGAAGGGCTGTGATGGTCCCTTCAGGAAGGGCAAGGCTTACACCGTCCAGAACGTTGGGGCCGCCCGGATAAGCCTTGACCAGGTTGTGCAGTTCCAGTGCGTTCATGCATCGTACCCGGGGGAATGATTCCAACGATCGAGCGACCGAACCGTTGCCGGTGTACCGACAATCGCCCACCCGGCAAGGGAAAGGAGGGCAAAGAGGAGGAGAACAACCCATGAGCCGGAAAAGACGAGAAGCAGGGCCGAAGGGATTCCACAGATGATTCCGGCCAGGAACAACATAAAGGCCCGGACAATGGGGTCAAGCATACCTTCATGCGGCGAGCGAAGTGCCTGGAGCGATGCCGAGGCGCCCACCTGCAACAGGAGCGGAAGTGCTGCAAGAAACCCGAGAGCATCCGATACCACGGTGAAAAAAGCCGGCCGCGATGCTGCGAACCACAGATGCAACGTTCCTACCATCAGTGCGCCGAGTGTGGCTTTGAGCATGGCTGAGATGCCCTTGCCGAAGATCAACGCACGCGGGTGGACCGGGAGGGAAGCGAACTTCAGGTATTCCCGTTCGCGTGATCCGAACATATCCATGAATTCGCCCTCCGCGACTACAATACCGCAAATCATTGCCGGCAGGAGAGCCGGCACGTACGGCGAAAGCGCGAATGGAAGGGTTGCCAGGCCCAGGATGAGAAGAATCGCCGGCCAGGATGCGGATGCCGACCAACGCCGGAGATCGAGCGCAAGGAGGCTGACACCCGGCGTGACGGGCAGAAGCGGGTACCTGTTCATCGTTTCCTCATGCCGAGCAGAAGTGAGACCACCGCGAGAAAGAGGGAAGGGGCGAGCCAAAACAGACTTGTCGCAGCATCGCCGGTGAGTGCAGCGAAAAAAGACCGGCCGGTCCACCCCGAAACGGGAAGGTCCAGAATTGGAGTCTCCCCCGTGAGAACCGACGGGCCGCTCAATACGACGAATACGAGGAGAGCAATGCCTCCCACGATGACGAAGGGGTGCAACGACCGTTGATGGGCAAAGAGGAAGATGATGGCAGTGATGAGGGTGACCGATCCCCACCAAATCAGAGTTGCCAGCCAGATCAGTCCCAGCATGCCGGGATGAGCGTAGAAAAGTATGGTCCAGGCCAGAAGAAGACTTGCCGCCATCGCGACGCCGATGGGCTGTGTGCCGAATTCCAGCAGCGTGAAGAGAAATCTCTTGCGGCCGGGAACTCCCATGAGAAGAGAACGGGTCAGGATCTCGCGAAGGTTCGAAGATCCGTGAAGCATCAGGACAGAGGCGAAGACACCGGTCTCGAGAAGGAAGAACGTCCCGGCGGAGTTATTGTCCTCAAGGAGCCGAGGTTCCACAAACCCGCAGGCGAAAATGTTCACGACGAAGACCAATGCCGGGACTAATCCGGGGTATTTGAGCATCGCGGAGGTTCGCCGGGAGGACATCGAACGGAGCGACGATATTTGCCGGTCGTAAACATGACACGCGTGTGTTAGCGACGCCATGGATCCTCCGGCATGGACCAATTGTCCTTGAGAGGAATCTCCCACGGAGCACTCTCGTAGGTGAAGACATACGGAGGAGACTGCGCGGAGTTCGCCGGCTGCGTCACGGGAACATAGAGGAAAAGTTGTCGATGCGAAAGAGAAAACGCCAACTGCGAATTCATGCGGGCCATGCAGAGGAAGGCAGAGAGGCCATCGTCGCGGAGAACCTCGGCCAGGACGCTGGCATAACCGATGCGTTGCAGCCTCAGCCGGGCTGCCTTGCGGGCTTCGAGAGCGGGGCTCGTCATCCCTGCCAGTTGTCCCGCAAGACGCGCGCTGAAGCTGTCTGCTGCGGAGCCATAGAGTTCCGGGAGCGATGAGTCGCGGGTGAATACTCCATTTCCACCCGGGAGGGTGTCGGCCTGCAGAAACATCGAGAACAATCCGAGGACCAAAAGCCGGATCATCAGAAGTCCGCGCGATCAAGAATCCACCACGATGCCGTATACCACCCTGCGGCAGAGAGAAGCGCCGAGGCCAGGGACCTCCACTCGGTCGGCTGACCGGCGACGAATTTGACGACCGCCTCCTGAAGCCCGGAACTTTGCGGGAAGATATAGTAAAGGGCATCGAGGAACGTGTGATACGCGCCACTCGAGCTCAGGGGATACAGTACGGTCTCCCTGTTCTGGAGAAGGCCGACGATGACGAACTGGAAAAGGAAGGCCCCGATGATCGCGATGGCGGTATTTCGTGAAAGGACTCCGAGGAATGCGACAATCGCGTACAGGCTGAGGAACACCAATGTCATCCCGAACGGCACAATCAGGAATCGGGTGTCCCAAACGCCAATCCTGAGGCCGAGGATGAGCCAGACCCCCCCGAGAAAATAGAGGATGTTCAGGAATATCGCGATCCCGGCCCCAAGGGTCCTGCCGGCAAGGATCTCACCGCGGCGGAGAGGTTTCGAAAAATACACGTCGGCCGTTCCCTTCTCCAGTGTGTCGGGCAGTACGCCCGCAGTGGCGAATATTCCGAAGAGAACTATCCCGGCGAACAACCCTCCGGCCGATGACGCTTCGAATGCCCGGACGAAAACCTGCAGGTTCTCCTCCGTCATCGGTGGGCTTTTCTGTTGTCCGAAGAAGACAAGCGAAACCCCCTCGCCGGTTCTTTCCGAACTAATCCCCACCAAAACGAAAAGCAGAATGAGCGTGGAAATTCCCGCGAGCACGAGCAGTGTTGCCTTGAGTATCAGCTCGCGGATTGTCTGGAGTGAAAGAACGAGAACTTTCATTGTGAGACCTCCCGTTTGAGGAGGGCGAGGAACGAATCTTCCAGCGTTGATCGGTCGCGTTGAAGCGAGGTGATCGGAACATTGTGCTGGCGGAGGAGATCGATCGTGCGGTTGAGATCGGCTGTTGAAGGAGCATTGACGAGCAGACCCGCCGGATGGTCAGATAAAGGTAACACCATGGCGCTGGCCTCGACGCGGACAGCGTCCGGGACGCTGCCTTCAATCCCGATAATGTACGCGGTCCCTCCGGCGGTGAAATCTGCGATTGTCCCTTCCTTCAGTAACGAACCCTTATCGACGATGGCAACGCGATCGCAAACAAGTTCGACCTCTGACAGAAGATGAGAATTCAGGAATATGGTTTTCCCCTGCCCCTTCAAGGCCTTGAGAATGTCGCGAATTTCTTTGCGTCCGATCGGGTCGACACCGTCCGTCGGTTCATCAAGGAAGATCAGGTCAGGATCATTGATGAGCGCCTGTGCGAGTCCGATGCGCTGCAACATCCCTTTGGAATAACGCTTGATCTTCATTTTTTTCCACTGCTCCATCCCAACCACCTTCAAAAGCTCGGGGATCCTTTTACGAAGGATGTCCTGGCGCGCCCCCGAGAGCTTTCCAAAAAGGGTGAGAACATCCTCGCCGGTCAGATAGCCCGGAAACCTGTGGTTCTCGGGCAGGTACCCAACCCTTTCCCGGATCCTGGTATTCGGGAGGCTTTTACCAAGCAGGGAGGCCTCGCCGGAAGTAGGGTGTACAAGGGAAAGCAGAATCTTCACCAATGTCGTTTTCCCAGCCCCATTCGGCCCCAGGAAACCATAAATCTGACCCTGTTCTACGGATATGGAAAGTCCCTGCAGTGCAGGCACGCCGTTCTTACGAATCGGGCTTTTTCGATAGACTTTAGTAAGGTGAGAAACCGCGATTGCGGTGCCCAAAGGATGACTCCATGTGAAAGTGGGGAGCAGGAGGAGCGCAGCTCTCAAAGATAGGAAAAAAGAGTAGCTGTTGCCATATGCTTACGGGCTGCCGAGGATATCGTTGCGTTTCTTTCGAGAATTGCGTATTTTCTAGAGTATCATGGAACGGACGAGTGTCCCAGATTGTTAAATCTGTGAGGAAAGTCTAATTTTTTTGTCATGATATCCGACAATTTCGGTCGTATATAAAAACATGGTACGCCTCTCAAAAAGAGCTGAATACGGACTCATTGCGATAAGACATGTCGCATCGCAGACAAATGTCGTCACCGCGAAGGAGATTGCGACATTGTACGGGATCCCGTACGAGTTGCTCGCCAAGGTCCTTCAGAAGATGACGAAAGCCGGCCTCCTGGTCTCGCAGCAAGGTGTGCATGGCGGGTACGTCTTGGGTCGTCCGGCCACCGAAATCCCGGTTTCGGCAATCATTCGCGCGATTGAGGGGACAACACCGACCATTGCCCAGTGCATGGCGGAAGGAGCAGGGAGTTGCATGGTGTTCACCGTGTGTACCATCAAATCTCCGCTCGGCAAAGTGCAGGCAAATATCGAGCGTGCGTTCAGCACGATGCGGCTGTCGGAAATTGTCTAGTCGGGCTCCTTCTCGAGCCAGCGATTTTGAAAGTCAGGGATCTGTCGTGAATGCGTTGAAGTCTCCAATATATCTCGACAATCATTCTACCACGCGCATGGATGAGCGCGTCCTCGATGTCATGCTGCCGTATTTCGTCGAGCAGTTCGGCAACGCGGCAAGCCGCCAGCACTCCTATGGATGGACTGCGGAAGCGGCGGTCGAAAAGGCACGGAGGGAAGTTGCCGAAATGATTGGAGCCGACCCGACGGAGATCGTCTTTACCAGCGGTGCAACAGAGTCTATCAACCTTGCGGTGAAAGGGCTTGCCGAATCGAACGGGAACAGTCGCACGCACGTGATCACGGCAGTGACCGAGCACGTAGCCGTGCTCGACAGTTGTGCCCGTCTTGAAGATTTCGGGTATAGCGTGACGCGACTTCCTGTCGACAGGTTCGGGGTTATCGACCCCGACGATGTACGCAAGGCAATTACCCCCCGCACGCTCCTTGTCTCCCTGATGATGGCCAACAACGAGATCGGGACAGTTGCGCCGGTTGACGTCCTCGCCGGAATCTGCCGTGAAGCGGGAGTCCTTTTTCACACTGATGCGACCCAGGCGGTGCCATTTCTCCCGCTCAACGTCCGGGCGATGGGTATCGATCTGCTTTCTCTCAGCGGTCACAAGATTCATGGTCCGAAGGGCGTGGGAGCATTGTATGTTCGCTCCGGGATCACGCTCACGGCGCAGATGGATGGAGGCGGGCACGAACGGGGCAGGAGATCAGGGACGCTCAATGTCCCGGGGATTGTCGGACTGGGAGAGGCTGCACGTCTGGTGACCGTCGAGCGTCCGTTCAGCGCTGCAAGAGTCTCTGCGTTGCGCGACAAATTTGCGGTGCTGCTCGAAGCAAAGTGCGGCGATGTTTCGTTCAACGGGCATCCGGACCATCGTTTACCGAATAACCTGAACGTGACGTTCCGTGGACTCAGAGCAGACCGGCTGATCATGGAGGTCCGGGAAGTCGCCATGTCCACAGGGTCCGCGTGCAGTTCCGCTTCTCAGGAGCCCTCGCATGTTCTGCAGGCGATCGGGCTGGATCGCGACGCTGTGAATTCTTCCCTCCGGTTCGGGCTCAGCCGGTTCACGACGGAAGAGGAGATTGAGTCTGCGGCGGAGGCGCTCTGCGAAGGGGTGAGCCGGCTGCGATCGAAGGTTGTTCCATTTGAATTTCACATGTGAGGTGCGACCCCATGAGCGTCCAGGAAGTGCTCCATGACAAGATGCAAGTGTTGGAATATCTCAGGACAAGGTATCCGATGTTCCATCAATCAAATATTTTTTATCGCGACGTGGAATATGGAATTCAATCGTTGTTGCGTGCGCACAATGTCCAGGTTCCTTTGAGGAAAGCTGACACAATAGCACGCGAATTTATCAAATCAATGGAGACGGAGAAAGTGTTCCTGCCCGTCGACCGTCAGACGTGGACGCTGAACTATCCGGCATTTCAGACCCCGCAGACCCAAAAGGGAACGTAGGCCCACGATGGAAGGCACGTACAACCCGGGCGCGCCTGCCGGGATGAAACAGAGAACAGGTTGTTGAACGATTGCATCACACTGGATGGACCCCATGAGTACGGAACAAACCACAATTGAACAGCTCGCCAACCAGGAATATAAGTATGGTTTCGTGACCACCATTGAGTCCGATACGGCCCCGAAAGGTCTCAACGAGGAGGTCATCCGGATGATCTCCGCAAAGAAGCAAGAGCCTGAGTGGATGACGGAATGGCGGCTGAAGGCATTGCGTTACTGGCGGACGATGGAGGAACCGCGATGGCCCAACGTGAAGTATCCCCCCATCGATTACCAGAACATCAGTTATTATTCCGCCCCGAAGATGAAAGCCGGGCCGAAAAGCCTGAACGAAGTGGATCCGGAACTCCGGAAAACGTATGAAAAACTCGGAATATCGCTGGCGGAGCAGGAGCGTTTGACCGGTGTTGCCGTGGATGCAGTATTTGACAGCGTGTCCGTGGCGACGACGTTCAAGGACAAGTTGAAAGAGATGGGCATCATCTTTGGGTCATTCTCCGATGCATTGCGGGAACATCCGGACCTGGTGCGCAAGTATCTCGGTTCCGTCGTTCCCCCGACCGACAATTTCTTTGCAGCGTTGAATGCGGCCGTGTTCAGCGACGGCTCGTTTTGCTACATCCCCAAGGGTGTCCGGTGCCCGATGGAACTCTCGACATACTTCCGGATCAATGCGGCGGAGACGGGGCAGTTTGAGCGCACCCTCATCGTTGCGGAAGAAGGGGCGTATGTCAGCTATCTCGAAGGCTGCACCGCCCCGATGCGGGATACGAACCAGCTTCACGCCGCGGTGGTGGAACTGATCGCCATGGACAACGCGCAGATCAAATACTCGACCGTGCAGAACTGGTACCCCGGGGACAAGGAAGGGAAGGGTGGAATTTACAACTTCGTCACCAAGCGAGGCAAGTGTGCGGGGGATAATTCTCGGATTTCCTGGACGCAGGTGGAAACCGGTTCTGCCATCACCTGGAAGTATCCGGGCGTGATCCTGCAGGGAGACAACTCGATCGGAGAATTTTACTCCGTCGCGGTAACGAACAACCGGCAACAAGCCGACACGGGCACGAAAATGATTCACCTGGGGAAGAATACCCGGAGTACGATTGTCTCCAAAGGGATCTCTGCCGGGCATGGAAATAATTCCTACCGGGGGCTGGTCTCCGTCGGGAAGCACGCCGACGACGCGAGGAACTTCTCGCAGTGTGATTCTCTTCTCCTCGGCGACAAGTGCGGTGCGCACACGTTCCCGTACATGGATGTCAGAAATCCGACCGCGAGAGTCGAACACGAGGCCTCAACGTCCAAGATCGGCGAAGATCAGATATTCTATTGCAAGCAACGGGGGCTTTCCACTGAAGATGCGGTCAATATGATCGTCAACGGGTTCTGCAAAGAGGTCTTCAAAGAACTCCCCATGGAGTTTGCAGTGGAAGCACAGAAACTTCTCGGCGTGAGCCTGGAAGGGAGTGTGGGATAAGTTGTCTCTCGAGTCGTGTACGGTGCAGTGCAAAAACCTTCATTCACTTTCAAGACGACGAACATTATGTTGAGTGTCAAAAACCTGCATGCCGGCATAGCCGGCAATGAGATCCTCCGTGGAATCAATCTGGAAGTCGGGCCAGGCGAGATTCACGCTATCATGGGACCGAACGGATCCGGGAAGAGCACGCTTGCAGGCGTTCTCGCGGGACGCCCGGAGTACGAAGTGACCTCCGGGGAGGTCCTCTACCTTGGAAAGAACCTCCTCGATCTGGACCCGGAAGAGCGGGCAAGGGAGGGGCTGTTTCTGGCATTTCAATACCCCGTAGAAATCCCCGGCGTCAGTAACACCTATTTCCTGAAAGCCGCCCTGAATGCAATCCGGAAACACCGGGGCGAAGAAGAACTCGATGCAATGGAGTTTCTCCAGTTCATCAAGAGCAGAATCAAGCTGGTGGAAATGGAACAGGATCTGTTGAATCGGCCGGTGAATGAAGGATTTTCCGGAGGAGAGAAAAAGCGGAATGAGATCTTTCAGATGGCCGTTCTTCAGCCGAAGCTCGCCATTCTTGATGAAACGGATTCCGGTCTGGACATCGACGCGCTCCGCATCGTTGCCGATGGAGTGAATACCCTCCGGTCCAAAGAGAACGCGTTTGTTGTCGTGACGCACTACCAACGATTACTGAATTATATCATCCCCGATTATGTCCACGTCCTCATCGATGGACGGATCGCCAAGTCGGGAACAAAGGAACTGGCATTGACGCTGGAGGAAAAAGGGTACGATTGGATCAAGGAAGAACTGGAGACCGTGAGCAAATAACATGGCGATTCTTGTCGATAAACAGACCGCACTGCGGATGTATGAAAAGGTGTTTGAGGAATTGATTTCACGCGATGGGAGCGAACCGGAAGACCTCCGGGTTCTCCGTCGCGGCGCATTTACGCGGTTCAAGGAACTCGGGTTTCCCACCAACAAGCACGAAGAGTGGAGATTCACAAATGTCAGTCCCGTGACGACAACGTACTTCTCCACCAGGCAACATGAGTCGACCTCGGTGAGGATACCCGACCCCGCGCGATGGAGCTTTGCCGGCGATGATGCGGTGACTGTTGTCCTTGTGAACGGAATCTGGTCCGAGGAACTCTCGAATGTCCGGGACCTCCCTCCTGGAATCGAAGTTCTTCCCCTCCCGCGCGCGATCGCTCTGCGGAGGGAGGAGATTGGGGCGAACCTCGGGAAGATAACCGACTCGGAGAGCAATCCCTTCTCCGCCCTGAATACGGCACTGTTCGACGACGGTGTGCTGATTCACGTCCATGCCGGGGCGAGCATCAGCCGTCCTGTCCAGATCCTTGCATTTTCGGCGCCCAGTGAACGCCCGCTGGTGATATTCCCCAGGATCCTTGTTGTTGCGGGACGCGACAGTTCTGTGTCCCTGGTGGAGATGTACGCAGGCGATGAAGGAGGCCCGGGTTTCACGAATGCGATCACGGAAGTGTACCTGGCCGAGGGTGCGCGCGTCGAACACGACAAGGTGCAGATCGAATCCTCGAAACACTATCATATCGCGACGATGGCCGTACGCCAGGCTGAACGAAGCGTGTTCACTTCCAATGCGATCTCGTTTGGCGGATTGCTTGTGCGGAACGGGGTGGAGGTGACGCTGGCAGGCCGCGACGCGGATTGCACGTTGAACGGACTCTCGGTTGCGGCGGGAACTCAACTGGTGGACAACCACACGTCGATTGACCACGCGACGGAACACTGCACAAGCCACGAGCTGTACAAGACGATCCTCGGCGGTTCGGCCCGCGGAGTGTTCAACGGAAAGATCTTCGTCCGGCCCGGCGCGCAAAAGACCGATGCGAAACAGACGAACAAAACAGTGCTGCTCTCAACGGAAGCGCTGATGCACACGAAGCCGCAGCTGGAGATTTTTGCCGACGACGTGAAATGCACGCACGGGGCGACCATCGGTCAACTCGATGACGAGCAGCTCTTTTATCTCCGGGCCCGGGGGATCGATCGGGACACCGCGCGCGACATGCTGACTCTGGCATTTGCCAACGACGTGGTCTCGCGGATCCATGTCGACCCGCTCAAAGAACATTTGGAACAACTGTTGCGCGACAGGCTCCACGCAGGTCACGCAAGGGACAACCATGATTGAAGCGACCTTCAATACCACGCCGCCGCAGGTAGAGGGGAAAGCCCGGGTTGAACTCTGCCGGCACCATTTCCCGCTGTTGCGACAGAGAGTGAACGGGAAGCCGCTCGTCTATCTGGACAATGCCGCGACGAGCCAAAAGCCGCAGGTCGTGATCGACACGATCATGCGATACTATATGGAGGAAAACTCCAACATTCACCGGGGCGTGCACTACCTCAGCGAAAAGGCGACCGAGGCGTATGAAGCTTCGCGGGCGAAGGTCAAAGATTTCTTGAACGCGAGCTCCGTTCGTGAAGTGGTCTTCGTGCGCGGGACGACCGAAGCAATCAATCTCGTGGCGTCGAGCTATGGGAAGCTCGCGATCCGGGGAGGCGATGAAGTGGTCATCTCCGCCCTGGAACATCATTCGAATATTGTCCCCTGGCAGATTGTGTGTGAAGAGCGGGGAGCCCGCCTCCGCGTCATCCCGATGAATGAACAGGGAGAGCTCATCATCGAGAAGTATGAAGAGCTCCTCACGCCGAAGACAAAAATCGTGGCAGTGGTGCAGGTCTCAAACGCCCTGGGAACCATCAACCCCGTGAAACAGATGGTGGCGATGGCGCATGCGCACGGGATACCGGTGTTGATCGACGGTGCACAGGCTGTCCCCCACATGAAGGTCGATGTCCGCGACATGGACGCCGACTTCTATGCCTTCTCAGGGCACAAAGTCTTCGGCCCTACGGGCATCGGGGTGCTCTACGGGAAAGAGCGCTGGCTGGAAGCAATGCCGCCGTATCAGGGGGGCGGGGATATGATCAAATCCGTAACATTCGAGAAGACGATTTACAATGATCTGCCCTACAAGTTCGAAGCCGGAACTCCGAGCATCGCCAGTGGGGTCGGTCTTGGGGCGGCAATCGATTATCTGAGCCAGATCGACCTGGACGCAGTGGCTGCCTATGAACACGACCTTCTTGCGTACGCCACGGAACAATTGATGGCGATCCCCCGCGTGAGGATCATCGGGACAGCGGCAGAAAAGGCGTCGGTGCTTTCCTTCACGATCGATGGGATCCATCCTCACGATATCGGGACGATTCTCGACCTTGAGGGGGTCGCCATCCGCACGGGACATCATTGCGCCCAACCCGTGATGCATCAGTACGGGATTCCTGCAACGGCACGCGCATCATTTGCATTTTACAACACAAAAGATGAAGTGGATATTCTTGCGAAGGGAGTCGAAAAAGTCATCGAGGTGCTCGGCTGATGTCTATTCTCCGTGATTTATATCAGGAAGTCATCCTCGACCATAACAAGAATCCCCGGAATTTCCGTGCGATGGATCATGCGACCGTGAGCGTTGAGGGGTACAACCCGCTGTGCGGCGACCATTATACCGTGTATCTTAAGATTGAGGGGGAAACGATCACGGATGTCAGTTTTCAGGGTGCCGGATGCGCGATATCGAAAGCCTCGGCCTCGGTCATGAGTCAGATGCTCAAGGGAAAGACGAAGGAGGAGGCCGTGAAAATGTTTGAGGGATTTCACGAGCTTGTGACCGGGAAGCATGTCGGGAGCAACGGACAGGACAAGTTCGGCCGACTCGCCGCTTTTGCAGGAGTAAGCGAGTTTCCAGCCCGCGTGAAGTGCGCCAGTCTCGCCTGGCATACCATGAAAGCGGCCCTCGATGGTCATATCGAAAAAGTGACAACCGAATAACAGGTGATCGGGAGACTTGGCAATGGCGGACAACGAGCAACCAACCACAACCGGATCCGGGAAGATCAGCGGCATCGAGCAGAAGCTGATAGAGAATAACGTCATCAATGCCCTTCATGGCTGCTACGATCCGGAGATTCCCGTGAATATCTATGACCTCGGCCTGATCTATGAAGTAAGCGTCAATGATCAGGGAGAAGTCGCAGTCACCATGACCCTGACATCGCCACACTGCCCGGCAGCGCAATCCTTGCCGGGAGATGTTCAGCAACAGGCAAGCAACGTTCCGGGTGTGACGTCGGTGAAAGTGAATGTTACCTGGACCCCGCCGTGGAACATGAGCATGATGAGCGATGTTGCAAAGTTGGAACTGGGATATATGTAAGGAGTCCCTGAGCTTCGACGGGACGAGAGGAAAGAACTGAGATCCAGAATCAAATGAAGAACTCTTGAGGACGATATGGACGAGATTCAGGCCACAAAACCGATTACGAGTGATGAAATCTCGCTGACATCCAAAGCAGCGCAGCAGGTCAGGAAGATCATGGCAGAGAACAACATCCCGTCGGATCACGGAATGCGGATTGGAGTGAAAGGCGGCGGCTGTTCCGGTCTTTCCTATGTCCTGGGTTTTGATGAAAAGGCAGGAGAAAAGGATCGTGTTCTGGAGAGCGAGGGAGTGAAGATCTTCATTGATCCGAAGAGCCTCTTTTACGTGTCGGGAACCGTCCTGGATTTCAGCGACGGGTTGAATGGCAAAGGCTTCGTGTTCAATAATCCGCAAGCCTCGAAAACCTGTGGCTGCGGGCAGTCCTTCGGGGTCTGAGCAGCAGACTGCGGAATGCGCCGGGGCGGGAGCAGCTCAAGACAGGTTCATTGAAAACCAGAATTCATCTGAGGGCGTAATGAGACGACGCGCGTTTCTCGGAGCCCTTGCTGCAGGAGCGGCCTCGAGGCTCCCGGCCGTTGGCAGTCAATCGAATGTACTATTCTCACTTCCACAACAACTCAAGGAGCAGTCCCTCATGGCATACGAATGGAAGTTCAATCCACGGCCCTATTCCGATGAAGAGGCAAAGAAACTTCTGGCACCGGTCGTCGATGCAGAAACCACCGACTGGCACTATAACACGCATCACAAGGGTTACGTCACCGCCCTCAACAACATCGAGAAGGGGCTTGAAACCGCCGATCGCGCGGGTGCGAACGGCAACTACAGTCAAATCGGTGAGCTGAAGCGCCGCACGACCTGGAACCACGCCGGCGCGCTTCTTCATGACGTTTATTGGGAAGTATTGGGAGGGGACGGCAATCCTTCCAAAGGCCCGGAAGTCAATGCGGCCATCGTGAAAGAATTTGGATCTTTCGATGCATGGAAAGCCGATTTCAAGGCGACGGCGGTTTCGGCGAAGCTGAGCGGGTGGGGTGTGCTGACCTATGACATGCTCTACAGCAAGAGGATCCTCAACGTCCTGGTTGACGAGCACCACTATGGTGCCATCTGGGGAGGCATCCCGCTTATTCCCGTCGATGTCTTCGAACATGCCTACTACCATAAAGACGGTCCGAAGCGGGCAGCGTACATCGATAATTTTATCGCGAACCTCCACTGGGGCCGTATCAACGAGCGATATAAGAAATACGCAAAGTAATCTCGCATTCAAGCCGGCCGGAATATGCGCGACTCTCTCAAGGAGTCCAACAATTCCGGCCTTTTCTTTTGCTGGAACCGCCGCGCCTGGCGAGCTGATTTTGCGTGCAGGCCGGAAAGGCAAACACGGATCCAACCGTCGGAGCAGGTTGATGTTCTCCCAAAGAATATGTATTTTCATCAATGATTTTGAACTCTCATCTGTGCAACGAGACTCTACGAACTCATTGGAGGAAGAATGAACAAGAAGACCCGAAGGGCGCGGAAGAAACACAAGAAAGCGGTTGAACGTGTGAAGGCGAAGCGGAGGGCTGAAGTAGCGAAGAAGAAAGGATAAGGTGAGGAAGGGTGACCGAGGAGTCACCTTTTCTTTTTTGTGGAGGAGTCTCCCCGTGCTGAATCCTGAAGTGCAGGAACTTACCCCCTTGCGTTGTACAAAGCAGTATCGTTTCGGGACGAAGGTATTCGACTTTTCCGAGAGGACGTTCATTATGGGGGTATTGAACGTGACGCCCGATTCATTCTCCGACGGAGGCAGGTATATGCAGGGCTCCGCCGCGGTTGAGCGGGCGTTGCAGATGGCAGAAGAAGGGGCCGATATCATCGATATCGGGGGGGAATCTACCAGACCCAGGGGAGCCGTTTACGGGGAAGGATCACGGGCTGTGTCCGCCGAGGAGGAGCTGCAGAGGGTAATTCCCGTAATCGAAAGCATCGCGAAACGCACAGACGTTCCCCTTTCCATTGATACATGGAAAAGCCGCGTAGCCGGCGAGGCCCTTGACGCGGGAGCCGTGATAGTCAACGACATCAGCGGATTCCATTTTGACCCGCTTCTGCCCGAGGTCGTACGGCGGAAGTCGGCGTCGGCAGTGGTCATGCACACTCCCGCACCCCCGTGGGAAATGCCGGACCATGTTGAGTATACGGATGTCGTCGAGGATGTCGCCGCCTCTCTGCGCAAGTCGCTGACGCTGGGAGAAACGGCGGGAATCAGACAGATGATTGTTGATCCCGGGCTTGGATTCGGGAAATCCCTGAAAGAGAATTATCGTTTGATTGCACGGTTGGACCGGATTGCCACTCTCCGGTATCCAATACTTGTGGGGATATCGCGCAAGTCCTTTATCGGGAAGCTGTTGCACCTTCCTGTAGAATCCCGTTTGGAGGGGTCTCTTGCCGCCATGACCGCGGCAATCCTCCGCGGAGCCAATGTTGTGCGCGTTCACGATGTGCTGTCGTCGCGCCGGGCTGCGGCGGTAGCAGATGAGCTCGTCCGCTCCTAACAAATCGTCGAAGTGACCTAAGGGCGTACACGATGGAGCTATTCAAGATCGGTTTCATCAGCGTCGGCGTATCGGATATCCTGGATATCGCGCTCGTGTCGTTCATTTTCTACCGTCTCTATCTTGCGATGAAGGGGACGGTCGCGATTCAGATTTTCGTGGGCCTGGTCTTTATCGTCACCGCGTCGTTTATCGCCCAGTTCCTCCACTTCAAGGCGATGACCTGGATTCTCCGGACCCTCACCGACATCTGGGTCCTCGCATTTATCATCCTGTTCCAGCCTGAACTGCGCCGGATTCTTGTCCTCATCAGCCGGAGTCCGGTCGTCCGCATGTTTGTGAAACTCAATGTGGATGAGTCGATCGACGAGGTTGTCGGGGCGGTGACCGAACTTTCGAAGAAAAAATTCGGGGCGTTGATCATTTTTGTGCGTGCAACGGGAATCCGGATGCACGCCGAAACCGGAACCCGGATGGAAGCCATCGTGAGCCGGACGCTTCTCCTCGCGATATTCAATCCCCGTTCGCCGCTTCATGACGGGGCAGTCATCATCAAGGACCGGCAGATCGAAGCGGCGCGTTGCACGCTGCCCCTCTCGAACATCACCGCCTGGGAAGGACAACTTCTGGGGACCCGTCATCGGGCCGGACTCGGCATCTCTGAGCAGGCAGACGTCGTTGTGGTGATCGTCTCGGAGGAAACGGGGACCGTCTCCATCGCAGAAAATGGCACGCTCTCCCGCGGTCTTACCCCGGCGGTCCTTCGCCGGGAACTCAAAGACCGACTGACTCTGGAAAACGACCGTTCCGGGTCGAGCATCTGGAAGTTTCTCCGAAATCGCAATTGATCTGCATAGGTCCATTCAGAGTGAAGCATTCCTCTCAGAGATCCCGTGAAGCGATTTGACGTTGAACGCCAGGAATTGGTTGCGCTGCTGCGCAGCCGCGGCATCATCAATGACCGGCTCCTTCGTGCGATGGAAACGGTCGAACGAAACCTTTTTGTCCCGGAACCGTTTACCTCCCGTTCGTACGAGGATTGCGCATTACCCATCGGCAAAGGGCAAACGATATCGCAACCGTACACCGTTGCCTTCATGACCCAGATTCTCGACGTTCATCAGGGTGACAAGGTCTTGGAAGTCGGCACCGGCTCGGGCTATCAGTCGGCGATCCTGGCGACGCTAGGTGCCCGTGTATTCAGCATCGAACGAGACGGGGATCTTCTTGCCGCCGCGCGTAAGCTGCTGGATCGTCTGGGGTACCGCGTCGCGTCGAAGGCGGGAGATGGATCGATCGGATGGGACGAATTTGCGCCGTATAACGGGATCATCGTCACCGCTGCTGCGCCAGATGTGCCGAAGTCTCTTCTGGGCCAGCTCTCCGATGGTGGCAAGTTGGTAGTCCCTGTAGGAAGCAGGGAGGTTCAGTCTCTCGTCATTGTCACGAGGGCCGGGGATCGTTTTGATCGAAGGAGCATTGACAGCTTCAAGTTTGTCCCCCTGGTCGGGAAAAACGGCTGGCAGGAAGTGGAGTGAAAGCGCATGAGGGCACCGTGCGGTCGACACTGATTGCTGAACGGACTGTCGTCGCAATTGTGGGACCCACGGCCTCGGGGAAAACGGCTCTCGCGATCGATCTTGCGAAGGAAGTCGGCGGGGAGATTATTTCTGCTGATTCACGCCAGGTGTACCGGCACCTTGACATCGGTACGGCAAAACCCACTCTTGAAGAACGTGCCGGCATCCCCCATCACTTTCTCGATATCCTCGATCCCGGGGAAGAGTACAATGCGGGCATATTCGGAGAGCAAGCAAGAAACACCATCGATGCTCTTTTTGCCCGGGGTATTCTGCCGATCGTCGTCGGGGGCTCCGGATTGTACATCAAGTCTCTGATTGACGGCTTCTTTGATGGCCCCGGTGGGGATCCGGAATTCCGCAGCGCCATGGAAAAGCGATTGAAAAGGGACGGGATCTCGTCACTGCTCGAAGAACTTCGTCTCGTCGATCCGGTCACTGCGGGACGGATTGACCCTACGAAACCCCGCAGGATCATCCGCGCCCTGGAGGTGCACCATATCACCGGTACGCCGCTCTCGACAGTCCAGGAACTCCGCAAACCGGCAATCACCTATCGTACGATCCAGATCGGATTGCTCCTGGAAAGGAAGCACCTCTATGAACGGATCAACCGGAGGGTGGACGAAATGATCGAACGGGGTCTCATCAACGAGGTGGCGTGGCTGAAGGCGAAGGGGTACCGGCGAGATCTCAACGCCCTGAACACAGTAGGGTACGCGGAAGTCTTTGCTCACCTGGCAGGCGAGATCAGCGAAGGGGAAATGGTCCGATTGATAAAACGAAACACGCGCCGGTATGCAAAGAGACAGATGACCTGGTTCTCTGCAGATCGGCGCGTGAAATGGTTCCCGGCGGAATCGGTGAAAACCCTGCCGCTGATCCCCGAAATTCTACGGGAGAGAGAGATTGCTCAACCTTTCGGCTCGCGAACGTAGTCTCCGACTTGAAGGTCCTTGCCGTCGATGACCCGTGCCTTGGCCGCTTTCCCGTCAAGCATGTCCTCTTCCACTTTGATACGCCCGACTTTTTCCTCCTCAGCACCAAGGACCAGTCCCGTATCCGGATCCTTGAGCTGTTCTCCGGCACGGTACACATCGAATTCCATACCCTCCTTGACGTTCCCATCAGACCCTGGCTTCATAATCACCGTGCCGTCGGCATTGGCCTTCAGAATTCTTCCAGACCAGGGAACCTTGGCCATGTTATCGCGAATCAGTTCCACGCATTTGTCGATTGCCTCGCGTGCAGCCTTCCCGAGATCCGTGTCATTCCATTTGCTGAAGTCGCTGAAGTTGATCCCCTTGTAACTTCCCCCGAGCCCGATAGTGGATTCCGTGCCTTCTTCTGTTTCTGAGGCGATGACTTCACCGGTGGTGGAATTGACCAACCTGATGTCTACGGCAGCGCGCGCCGACTTTGCATTAATCGCAGCTCCGAAAAGGTTCGAGCCGCCGGACACTGCGCGGTCTTTGGTTCCCAGTTCGGAGAGACTGCCCAACACAAGGAGGTCTGCGCCGAGGAGTTTCCCGACTTTCGCAGCTGTTTCCGGGGTTACCTGACCTGACGCGCCGAGGTGCTGCTCTTCCATGATCTTTCCCAACTCCTTCCGTTCGATCACCACAAATTCTCCGCTCTTGACGAGGGCAGTCGTCAGCATGTCGCTCACTCCTTCGCCGGCTCCCCTGTAACCGGATTTATTGGAGAATTCTGCCACGGCGACGCGCTTTTTCACCTGTCCGGGCGAAGAGGACACAATGATCAGACATAAAGGGAGAAGCATGAAGAATTGGAAGGTTCTGCGCATGGGATTCCTTTCGATTTGTTTTCGGGGTAAACGGCAATATAGCGAGAGGGATCATGAGTTCCAACCGTGTGGATGGTCTCTCCGCGACGCAAAGGACCAGTCGGAAGAATGCCCTCTTTTGATTTTCTCCACCTTCAGACGTAGATTGTCTCCTTGATATGGGTTATCGCCATAGTCATCCTGCGATTGCAGGGATCGTACGTTTGCAAAGCAGAGGAAATATGATCGAGACACCGCAGGAGTACACGGAACGGATCCTGGGCTATCTGAAGGGATCGGCGCCAATGAGCATTCTTGCCTCAACTCCGGCGAAGCTGGAAAAACTGTTGAGGGGAGTCCCCCGTCAGAAACTAGGGAAGCGTCCGGAGTCAGACCGTTGGTCAGTAGCGGAAATCCTTGCCCACCTTGCGGACAGCGAATTGGTCATGGGGTTCCGTATTCGCCTGGTCCTCGGATCGAACGGGGTAACGACCCAGGCGTTCGACCAGGACGCCTGGGCGGAGTACTCCAATTATAGAAGGCAGGACCCGAAGATTTCATACGAGGCCTTCCGGGCCCAACGAGTGCGAAACATCCGATTGCTCCGCCAGATTCCGCCGGCGATGTGGGAGAACTTTGGGATGCACACGGAACGCGGGAGGGAGACGGTCACGCGCCTCGTCGAGATGCTGGCGGGACACGACGTCAACCACGTGGGACAGATCGAGAAGATTCTCCATCCTCCAACGGAAAAGAAGCGTCGCCCAAAAACGTGATGCTCATCGGGTCGCCAGACCCGCGCCATCGATACGCACATCAACTGATCGGCAGGACAGTTCCGGCGAACTGTGCTACAATTCTATCTTCCTTCAAGCTTCGCCTTGATCACCTTCAGTGCATGATTGATCTGGTGCTCCACCGTTCTGACGCTGATTGCCAACAGGTCTGCGATCTCCTGGTTTGATTTCCCTTCGATCCTGCTCAAAAGAAAGACCGACCGACACCGTTCGGGGAGTCGATCGAAAATGATTCTCTCCAATTGATCCTGCAACGCTGTGAGCCGAAAAGCTTCCTCCGGATTGTCTCCCTCCGAAGGTGTCGGTGGCGGGATTCGCTCTCTCAATTTTTCTCTTGTCCTCTGTCCCCGCGCAATATCCAAAGCGAGATTTCCGCTGATCCGGAGAAGTAAGGCAAGAAAGCTCAACTCCGGCTGAAGCGTGGAACGATGTTCCCACACCCTAAGGAATGTCTCCTGAACGACGTCATGCGACACGTCGGAGTCGTGCGTTCGAAAAAGAATGGAGCGAAACACAATCGGTTGGTAGTGTTCAAAGAGCACTCGAAAGGCATCGACATCGGATCTCCTCACTTTTTCAAGGAGAGTGATCTCCGGGAGACCCCCTCGATCAACGGTTTCCTGTGGGTTTTCGGGTGCCATGACTCCCCGCAAGATAGAGCCTGAATCACGGAATCGCAAGACATCCGGCGGATATGGGTGATGGGAGCCTCATGATCGTTTACTCTATAGAGGGAGGATCTCCGCATGAAATCGTTGTTTCGGTGGCCATGGTCGCTGAGGCGGAAGAAGGCATCTTCGCCGCGCGGACGCGAGTTCCTATTCGACGTAGAGACGATGCTGGAGCGGAGTCGCCAGACTCTTCTCCAGGTGGAGTCCGAAACCGAGCATCACTGGCGATCCCTGGAATATGCCATTCAGAGGGACCGAAAGAGGAAGGCAATACCTGAAGGGTTTATCGGTCTGCGTCCATTCAGGGTTTCCGTGGCTTTTGCGGTGCTCGCCGTTGCGGTCGTTGTTGTTCTGATCCTCTGGCCGCGCGGCAACGCGCCGAAGATCTACCAAACCGGTAGGGGACAGCTCTCTACGATCACGCTTGCCGATAGCAGTGAAGTGACCCTGAACCACACTTCAAAACTGATCGTTGATATTAGTCCTCAAGGAAGATCCCGCCACGTCACCCTCCTCGGGGAGGCGTTCTTCCATGTCCAAAAGAACGGGACTCCCTTCATTGTGACCACCGATATCGCCCAGGTTGAAGTTGTCGGAACTGAGTTCGATGTCCGTGTGCGTGACAGCCGTCTGGACATCGGCGTCCTGACGGGTCGAGTCAATGTCAGCGCACACAGGAACGGTATCGACAGCACGGTGCTCCTGGTGGGTGGACAGCTTACCATATGCGATTCCGCAAGCTTCCCCCGGCCTCCGACCCGCCTGGCTCAAGCTGGGTATCCTGGATGGCTTCACGGGAAATTGCTGTTCGATCGGGCCAGCGTGGCGACCGTGTGCAAAGAAATCGAATCGAAGTTCGACGTCGTGATCAGGGTGCAACACCCCGACTTGGGCGAGGAAACGATCACGGGCGCTCTTGATGCGCGAAGCGTTGAGTCCGCTCTCTCGACTCTTGCGCAGCTCACTGGAGCCAGTTATCGTCATGACAATGGCGCGTACATACTGTATTAGCCTCCTTTTTGCCCTTGGGGTGACGAGTGCCGGTTTCGCACAGACTGGCGGCACTCATGTTTCCTTTCAGTTCGAAGGAGTCGCGCTTCGCACGTCGCTCGATTCCCTCATGAAGCTCTACGCCGTTTCCATCGTTTATCTCGACCGGGACGTGGAAGGAATTTCTATATCAGCATTCTGCGCAGATTGCGGATTGCAGCAGGCACTAAGTTCCGTCCTGTCAGGGACAGGATTGATGTGGGTGGTGACGGGGAACCAGGTGATCCTCAGACAACGGCCCGAGGAGGCACCAGTGCCGAAAGGGACTGTCTCCGGGTTTGTCACGGATTCTCTCACCGGCCAATCGATTGCAGGGGGGACAATCCGGTTGGAGAAGAGCTCCGGGAATTCGCGTGGTCCCTTGAGCGGGTGGTGTCCTACCAATGCGTCGGGTTTCTATTCCCTCACACGCATTTCGCCGGGGAACTACACCCTCGTGGCGCGCGTCGTGGGGTACCGTCCGGTGGAGATCCCCCTGGCCGTACGCTCCGACGAGTCTGTCCGGCGCGATATCGCAATGCATCAAGAAGAGATCAGGATGCAAGAAGTAACGATTGAAGGTCAACGATCCGATATCTCAGGCGCAAGTGGCCTGACACGGGGCGTCTATATCCCATCAGCGCCGGAGGATCAGAACCAGTATTTCCTGGACGGGGCAAGGATTTACAATCCCTCTCACTTTGGAGGAGTGCTCAATACGTTCAATCCCGAGGCAATGAACGACGTCCAGGTGATGGCAGGCGGCCCTCCTCCGGAATACGGTGGGAGGATCGGCGGCATCCTCGATCTCGCGCTTCGCGACGGGACGCGCGACCGGCTCTCCGGCACTGCCGGGACTGGCACACTGGGTTCACACTTGTCCCTCGAAAGCCCTCTGGGTAGTGCGACTTCGATCCTTGTGTCAGGCCGGAGAGAGTACCCCGAGCCAGCAGTGCCGTTTCTTGAATCCTATGGCACACCCAGCCGGCAGGGATCATCCGAGGTCATCGTGAAGCTCACCAACATGCTCTCAGCCAGCAGCAGATTCTATCTGAGCGGCTATCTGGGGAGGGACTCGTACACCAATAATGTTCCTGGACTCCAGCAGCACCTGGACAACAACTTCTCCTGGGGGAACTCAGCGGCCAATGTGCGATGGATCGGCATTGCGACACCATCGCTCTTCCTTCAGGCATCAGCGGTCTACACCCGGTATGACCTCAGTTTAGAGCAGGTCCTCACTCGTGTGGGAACCCCTCTACCGGCGGGTGTTTCGTTCTCCTCCGAGTTTGCAATTGAAGATATGACGATTCGGGCGGTGGCTGAACACTATTACGATCTGGAACATACATTCCGTGCAGGTGTTGAGTTGACACGCCACCGCATGAAGGGGGGGATCAGCGAATTTGCCACGCAGACCTCTCCCCTCTCTTTCAACGGTTCTTCCTTCTGGGAGACGGCAGTCTACGTGCAAGACCAGTGGAGGCTCTTCCCGGGCATGACCGCGGAACTCGGAGCCCGGGCAACGAGCTTCACTGGCGGGCAAGGATCAATGTCTGCGGTGGATCCTCGTTTCTCGCTTCTGTTTTCTCCAGGCGAAGAGACGCGCGTCTATGCCTCATTCAGTACGGTCAATCAGTTTATTCATTCATACAGGAACAGCGGCGTGTTCCTCCTGTATCCGGCTATCTTCTGGTACCCATCGGGTGAGAATGTCAAGCCGTCGACCTCCCTCCAATTCAGAGTAGGGGCGGAGAAGGGTTGGAATGGCGATGAATTCGTCGGATCTGCCGAATGCTACTACCGCGTTGTGGAAAATCTCCATGACTTCGGTCTCGACACGACGTTGACGCAGACAAGGAATCTGGAGGACGACATTCTCTATGGCACGGGGAAGTCGTACGGGCTAGCCTTCACGCTGCGCAGGCGCATCGGGGATCTGACCGGCTCGATCGGCTACACGCTCTCCTGGGGGAGCAATAGATTTCCCTCGCTCAATGGGGGGAATGCGTTTGCACCACGATTCGACCGACGGCATGAAGTACAGTTTTCCGCTTCCTTTGCTCCGGATCAAGACTGGAGGATTGGGCTCCTGGCTGTCCTCGCGATCGAGTCAATCAACCTCTTCCCTCAGCCTGTGGCGCAGCTGGCCGCGTATCAATCGCCAAAGGCGCGTTCGGCGGCGGGGACACCCGCCTGGCTTGTCGACGTCAACGGCGAGAGATACCCCGGATTTCAACGGCTCGAGCTTCAAGTGCTTCGTGCGTTCTCGCTTGCGCAGTTGCACTGCACCCTTACACTCCGCCTCATGAATGCCTATGGGTTGCTCGATCCCTTCGTGTGGCAACTGCTGGACAATCCGGACGTGCGTCTAAAGTGGAACGCCGCCTTGCAGAATCTCAAACTCTTCCCGTTGTTCCCGACGGTCGGACTGACGGTGAAATTCTAGTTAGAAGGAGAACAACCATGAAAGCCCGCACACTACTCTTTCTGCTCCTTGCACTCTTCCTGTTCGGCTGCAAAGAGACTATCGTTGAAAATCAAGTTCCGAAGGAGTTCACGAACGACCTTCTGCACGGGGACATTCTTGGGAAGGTCATTCAGAAGGGGAGCAAGGCAAAGGTCTACGTGAGTCAGGTGAACGTGATCGACTCGACGGTGGTCAGTGAGACCGACGGGTCTTTTTTATTCCGCGAGCTGCGTGCGGGCAACTATGACCTGACGGTCCGTGCCGACAACTACCGGATCTACTCTCGCACAAATCTGGAAGTGCCAGGCGGGGCGGTCGTCTATACGGGCGACATCGACCTTTCCACCGTCCCCGATTTGGTCTCTCAGGTGTATCCCGAGGACAACAGCGAAATCGTCTACAACTGGCAGTACGGGAGGATTGCGATTTCGGTGATGTTTACTCACCCGATGGACAGGGCAAGCGTCGAACAGGCATTCTCCACCAACCCGCCCAGCGACGGGATATTCGTCTGGGGGAACTACACCAGTGCGCCTCTGAACACTATGTACTCGAGAAGTCCCTGGGGCGATTTTCAGTCGGGCGCGACGATTACGACGTTCAGCAAGGTCACGTCGTTTACGTTTTCCATGGCGCAAAAGGATTCCTATCCCGATACGCTCTACACGGTGACCCTCGCGACGACGGCGCATGATACGATGGGAAACCCGCTTCGTTTCCCGCTCCAATTCTCGTTCCGGACCGTCCAATCGAACATCACCATCGACGGGATTCAGACGATTCCCGCTTACGGGGACATGAACGTCAATCCGCTCAACAACCGGGGGATCGATATTACGTTCCCGCGGCGGATGGATCCTGCTTCAACCGAAGGCGCGACCTCCATTCAACCGCCACTGAACAAGACGTTTCTCTGGCCGGCCGGGAACATCATGCGGATCTACACGGGCGGCCCGTTCATGTCGGATACCACCATCAGCGTGACCATAGCAGGGACGGCGAAGGACAAGGATGGAAATCCGTTGGGACAGCCGTTCAGCTTCTGGTTCCGCGTGGCGCCGTTCAGCGTCACTTCAACATCCCCTGCCAACGCAGACCTGTTTGTCAGCCGTTCGCAGCAGATCAGTGTGAATTTCAACAACTATGTGCCGCTGCAACCGGCCCAGGCGGCGTTTGCAATCGATCCCCCGGCAGCCGGATCGATTGCATACGCAGGATACGCACCCTACGAGGATCCGAGCGCGATCGTTTTCACGCCGTCGGGGCTGTTGCAGGCAAATACGAAATACACAGTCACAATCAGCAGTGCGGTAACCGACATGTACGGGATACATATGCGAAGTCCGTACAGCTTCTCGTTCGTGACGAGGCCGAATTGAAAATAGTGAGCGGCTGACAGAGGACGGTCCACTCTGTAGGTCGGGTCGCCAGACCCGACCTCATCGGACGGTTCTGGCGAACCGTCCTACAATGCGCTTGAATGTAGGTCGGGTCGCCAGACCCGACCTCATCGGACGGTTCTGGCGAACCGTCCTACAATGCGCTTGAATGGGGTTTAGATTGATTTCGCATTGTACAATACGTCAGGCTGGAGCAGCACTGCTTTTGTGGTTCGAGACACCATCATCGTCCACCTGGTTGTCACGAACCTTCAGGCCGGCCACTCTCTTATCATTACACCGGGACGTTGATCGCACCACTTTGATCGAGACGCCAGCGTCTGATGGCACTTTAAAGGGAACATTCAGATGATGAAAACATCGAAGCTGTCGGTACTTATCATGCTCGGCCTTGCAGCCTTGAGTTGTTCCGATTACGGGACAAATGGTCCTTTCTCGACGCCGCATCCTATGCCTCCTCTCACACCGGCCCAGAAAGTGGTGGTGAGCTCGGGGAACTCTTTTGGGTTGAAGCTTTTCAAGGCCATGAATGCGAGTGAGGTGGGGGAAAACCTCCTCATTTCGCCACTGAGTGTCTCCATGGCTCTCGGAATGACTCTGAACGGAGCGAACGGATCCACAAAGGAAGCCATGGAACAGACTTTGGGCTTCACCGGGTTGACACGTGAGGAGATTAATTCGTCGTATGCCACCGTGATGAACGCTCTCACGAATCTGGACCCGCGTGTGCAGATGGAAATCGGGAACTCCATCTGGTACCGGCCGATCTTGAACGTTGAACAGGCTTTCAAGGAAGTGAATGCGACCTATTTCGGCGCCCAGATCACGAGTCTCGATTTCGGCGATCCAGCCGCTGCAAGCATCATCAATGGGTGGGTCAGTGATAAAACGCATGGGAAGATTCCCACAATTGTTGATGATCCCGTTTCGTCCGACATCGTGATGTACCTGATCAACGCGGTGTATTTCAAGGGGACGTGGACTCATCGGTTTGACTCCACTGCGACCTATGACGCACAGTTCAAAACCTCCGGTGGCTTGACGGTTCCGTGCAGGATGATGACGATGACCGATACGCTGGCATTCATGAGGGAGAACGGGCTGGTCGGGGTCGACCTTCCGTACGGGAGTGGCGGGTTCAGCATGACTATTTTCCTCCCGCCTGATGGCACGAGCATCGATGACTTTATCGCAGGAGTAACGCCTGAGCAATGGGACAACTGGACGAATCGGCTTGCCTTCACGGAACTTCAAATCCGTATGCCGAAATTCAAGTTGAGCTATGACACGATGTTGAATCGTCCGCTCGAAAGCCTCGGCATGGGCATTGCCTTCTCTGACCTGGCGGACTTCACGGGAATCGATAAGAGGGGTCAGCTGGCAATCAGTGAAGTGAAGCATAAGACGTTCATCCAGGTCGATGAAGAGGGGACTGAAGCCGCAGCCGTAACTTCCGTTGGGATGAGGGCGACTTCCGCCGGGGGAGGACCGCCCGTTATACTGCTCGACAGACCATTTTTGTATGTGATCCGTGAACACGCATCCGGGGCGATTATGTTCGTTGGAAAACTGGCGCAGCCCAAGTGGTGAAATCACATCGTCCGAGACAGTGCTCCCATGAAAAAAGCGTGGATTGGACCAGCTCTTATTCTCCTGGCCATCGTTTCTTCCTGCCGGGACGACGGTGAACCCGGCACGCCGTACGAACCGGTTTTGACAGGCACTTCCGGATCAATCGATTACACTGTTTCGGGTGGATTTGCCGGGGGGATTCACACACAATTGACCGTTGACCGGAACGGACATGTCACCCTTTTTTCGGTCTACCCTTCATTCGAAGGTGAACTGACGACAACCGAGCGGGCGGAGTTGGCGCAGTATACCTGTTATCTCTGGAGTCAGCCGGATTCACTTCGAGGAAGCTGCATGGATGACTTCACCTTCGTCATACGATGGACGGAAGCGCAGGGGAGCAAGACAGTTGTCGCTGATGGATGCGCTCTTTCGCCCTCTACCGGTGGCGTCCCATACCCGGTCGTTAGCGGGATCGTTCAGACTCTGGAAAGTGTCGCAGCCCGGATCAAAGAGCAGGAAGCGCCGTGGCGGGGAATGGAGGCGAATTTCATGATCGATGCCTCCAGTTACGGACTTGATGAGCCAATCCGATTGACTTATACATTGACGAATCCCACCTCTTTCACGCGGAGCCTCTCGTTTCCCCACTCCAAACAGTTCTGGTTTACGGTGGACAAAGCCAACTTTCCCGCTTTTCACTATTCGTATCCTATGGAGGCTTTCTCCCCCTGGTCATTTCCCGATTCCTCGTCTCCAACGAACCGAGTGCTGATTGCCGGGGAAGAAAAGAACCTCGTATACATCTGGGATCACTCCCTTATTGATTCCCGGGGCGTTCCGGATACACTTGGAGTGGGATCGTATCATCTCCGCATGGGGTTGCTTGCAGGCGACTTTGCGGTGCGAGACTTTGACTTCGACGTGTATGACAAACAGATCCCCATCAAGGGGGAGATTAGTCCAGATTTTGCCGGCGCTGATGCTTCAAGCATGACATACACCATTCAGCTAAAAGTGACAAACTGGACACAATCTTCACTCACATTGAATTTTGGGAACAGTCAGAGACTGGCGGTAGAGTTGTGGGATCTTGACATCAATCCTCCGACGGCTCTCATTTACAGCACCGAAATCCTGCCCGCCACTAACCCACAGACGCTGGTTCTCGCCCCTCTGGAAACAGTGGTCATCGCAGACACGGTCCAGAAGGCTGCGATGAAGCCGGGATATTTCTGGACGTTGGCACAGGTTCGCTTGCTGTGCACGAATTTCCCCTTCGAAAGGGAAGGTCAGCTACAGATCTTTCGGCAATGAGGGGGAAGAGTCAGGGAACAGGGAACAGGGGACAGGGGACAGGGGACAGCGGCTGGTGGAAGGCTGGCAATTGAAATTCAAGGTCACTTTGACTATTATCAGACCCTTAAGATCTGACCCTTGACTCCGGGCTCTGTCGTGTTGAAGCAACCCACCTTACGTAGTTCTCACCTTCGCATCTGGCGCACGGTTCTCCGGATACCGCGGGGCAAAGTGGCGTCTTACGGAACAGTGGCTCGGCTGAGCGGCTTTCCCAGCCAGCCGCGACTCGCCGGATATGCGTTGCACCATCTCCCGCCGGGGACCGATATCCCATGGCAGCGGGTCATCAACGCCCGGGGCGTGATTTCCCTTCCGGGGGGACGGGGGGAAGAGCAGCGGCGGCTCTTGGAGAAGGAGGGTATCGTGTTCCATCGCGGGCGGGTGGACATGACGAAGTATGGGTGGAAGGGACGGGGGAAGAAATTGAAGATCGAAAATTGAGAATAGGGGGGAGATCGACGGGTTCTCGCAGCCGAGACCCGGATGAATTGACCCGGATGAATTGAACCCTTGCAAAGAAGGTCAATGTTGCCTATATTAAAACGATTTTTCCGCTTTGACGGTCCGAAGAGCAGTAGCAGAGGGGAAATAACGTTGTCTGTTCATGCCTCTTTCTCCTAACTGCCTACTTCTTACTGCTTACTTACTCAGACGTAACAAGTTACGGGGCGTAGCGCAGCCCGGTTAGCGCGCTTGGTTCGGGACCAAGAGGTCGGGGGTTCGAATCCCCCCGCCCCGACAACTGCATTTTAGATTTTAGAATTTAGATTTTAGATTTTGGACTCCTAAATATCAAATTCCCAGTATCCCACGGCAGTCACCCATCCCGGTCGAACATCCATTTGGAGATTGCATCGCATCATGAAGCGACATCTCCTCATCGGTTTTCGCGTTCAGTTGTTCCTCCTCTGCGTGTCCGTTGCCGGCATCTCCTGTACCCAGGAGCCGGCTCCGGTTGAACGCCGCATCTGGACGAAAAGCGAGATCGCCGCGTTGCAGGGCATGACGCGCGAGGAGATCCGTTCGAGGCTGGGAACGCCGAACGGATTCTATACGCGGAACGCCGAAGGACGATGGCACTATTCCAACGTCCTGATCGATAGTGAAGGAGCAGGCCCTGCGAAGAAAATGTGGATCGTCATCTACTTCAGCAAATTCGGCGAACAGCGGGCGACCCTTGTCGAACTTCATGAGCACGCCGAACAGGATGAAGAGAAATGAAGCTTCCACTGTTCTGAGCCGGTTGCACTTTGGATAGACAAACGCTCCTCGTCACTGGCTCCACCGATGGAATCGGCAAAGAAACGGCCGCCCAACTCGCCGCAATGGGGGCCGATGTCATTATCCACGGACGCAACGAGGAAAAAGCCTCACGGGTGGCGGAAGAGATTACCCGGCTTTCCGGCAATACGAAAATCTCCCATCTGGCGGCAGACTTTGCCGACCTCCGGCAGGTCAGGTCCATGGCCGCGGAAATCAACCGGCGGCCGGCGCTGCACGTGCTGATTAACAACGCGGGGGTGTACATGAATCACCGTACGCTCACCGTGCAGGGCTTTGAAGCGACTTTTGGTATCAACCATCTTGCGACGTTTCTGCTGACGAATCTCCTCCTTGACCTGCTCATCCGCAGCGCGCCGGCAAGGATCGTCACGGTAAGCTCAATCGCGCACCAGCGGGCGACCCTCGATTTTGACGATCTCCAGAGCGAAAAACGCTTCGACCCGTACGCGACTTACGCGGCGTCAAAACTCGCAAACATCCTCTTCACCTATGAACTCGCCAGCCGTCTCAATGGGACCGGCGTAACGGCAAATTGTCTCCATCCGGGCGTGATCAATACCAAACTGCTGCGGACAGGGTTCGGAACCACCGGTGCAACCGTTGAGGAAGGGGCGGCGACAAATGTTTTCCTTGCTACGTCGCCGGAAGTGGAAGGGATCACCGGGAAATATTATGTCCGGAGCCAGCAAGCTGCATCTTCCTGGCTTTCCCGCGATCCTGCCGCGCGACAGAAGCTATGGGCTGTGAGCGCCAGAGCATGCGGGCTCTAAGGGCAATGTCCCGTAGGTGGAATGCCTCCTGCTCACCGGATTACTCCCACAATGACACATCTCCGGCTCCTTTTCGTATAATTACCGGAGACTCCCCTGTGAGATCCAGTACGCTTGACGGCTCGGAAGACAGCGTGCCTGCATCGATGATCAACTCTACCTGATTCTTGAAGTGATCAGCAATTGCATGAGGATCGTTGATAATCGCACTGTCTCCAATGCTGACGCTGGTGCTCAGGATCGGGTGACCAAGCGCCCTGACGAGGTCAAGCGTAATCCGGCTTTCAGGAACGCGGATACCGACTGTTTTACGCTTCGACAGGAGGATCTTTGGCAGGGACTTCATCTTCGCCGCTGGAAGGATGAAAGTGTACGGTCCAGGGACAAGATGTTTCATGATCTTGAATGCGGGATTGCTGACGTGCGCGTATTCGCTGATGTGCGTCAGATCGGAACAGACAAAACTGAATGGCTTCCCCGGCTTCATCCGCTTGATTAAGTAGATCCGTTCGATCGCGTTCTTGTTCTCCACACTGCATCCAATGCCATAGACCGTGTCGGTGGGATAGATGATAATCCCGCCCGCCAGGAGGATTTCCACTGCTTTACGGATATACCTCGGTTCCGGATTGTCCGGATGCATGGTAACGATCATGACGGCCTCTTGAAGATCACATACGAGAAACCATACGAATTCCGGGGCTGAATGGCAATTGTAACTCACTGAAAAATAGAGTATCCTTCAACCTGCAATGGCTCTCCCAGCAACCATACTTCTCGTTGAAGACAATCACGATCACCTCAGATTGACGAGGCGGATTCTTGAACGGTCGGGGTTAAAAGCCCAGGTGCTTGTGGCGCGCGATGGCAAGGAAGCTCTCTCTCTGCTTCGAGAGTGCAAAGAGGGAAACGTCCCCGACCTCGTTCTCCTGGACCTGAATATGCCAAAGGTAAGCGGCAGGGAGGTCCTCCGTGCGATGAAGGCGGATCCGGCTCTTGCAGGCGTGCCGGTGGTCGTCATCAGCAGTTCCAACCGCGAAGAAGACTCCTCTCTTGCCCGCGCCCTCGGGGCCGCCGGATTCATTTGCAAGGCGGGTGGTTTCGAGCAGCTCACAAAAGATCTCAGCACACTCCGGTGCTATTTGCCTTCGGAAGAACCACCGGACCAGTAATTCCATTCGATAGAAATCATGCGACAGCACCTCGTAGCGATCGTTGGGCGACCCAATGTCGGAAAGTCCACCTTGTTCAATCGTATCGTCGGACACCGGAAGGCAATCGTTCATGATATGCCCGGGGTAACCCGTGACCGTCACTATGCGCTCGCGGAATGGACCGGGAAACAGTTTACTCTCGTTGACACCGGCGGATTTGTGCCGGCCTCGGAAGACATTATCGAAACGGCTATACGCGAACAGGCGGCAATTGCGATTCAAGAAGCGGACGAAATACTCTTTCTGGTCGACGCCCGCGATGGCGTGCTGCCTGCCGATCGCGAGATCGCGGATATCCTGCGCCGTTCGGCAAAGCCCGTGTTTCTTATCGTCAACAAGGTGGATGGCGAAAAAGGAGAGGGCGCGCTCGGGGAATTCTATTCGCTCGGTCTTGGAGAACCGCTTCCGACATCGGCCCTGGGCGGGAGAAAGATCGGCGATCTGCTGGACCTGATCACGGGCGCAATGTCGACTGTAGAAACAATCGACGACGGCGAAACACGACTGAAAATCGCCGTCATCGGGAAGCCGAATGTCGGGAAATCCTCTTTTGTGAACGCCCTTCTCGGTGAAGAACGCCATATCGTCACGAGTATTCCGGGCACGACGCGGGACCCGATAGACGCTATTCTCCGGTACCAGGGGGAAGAAATCGTGCTCGTCGACACTGCCGGATTGAAACGGAAAAGCAAAATCAAGGAGAGTGTCGACTTCTTCAGCGCAGTACGAACTGTGAAAAGCATCGAACGATGCGATGTTGCGGTAATTCTGCTGGACGCCACGCAGGGACTCGAGCATCAGGATCTCCGCATTATCGAGACGGCGATGGAACGACGCCGGGCTTCGATCATTGCCGTGAATAAATGGGACCTTATCGAAAAGGAGTCCAGGACCGCGGCGGTGTTTGAGAAGGCGCTCAAGGAACGCCTCCGGCAGTTCGATTTTCTTCCGATCATCTTCATTTCTGCCCTCGCCCACCAGCGGGTGTACAAAGTCCTTGAGATGGTGAAGGTGGTGGATGCGGAACAACGAAAGAGGATCTCGACGAGCGAACTCAACGCGACCATCGGAGAAGAGTTCCGTGAACGTCCTCCCCATACCCGGAGCGGGAAGGAATTCAAGGTCAATTATATCACCCAGGTGAAAACCGTTCCGCCGGTCTTCACTTTCTTCTGCAACAATCCAACCTTGATTGATGAGAGCTACCGTCGGTTTCTGGAAAACCGGATACGTGATCATTACGCGTTCATCGGGGTTCCTCTTGTTCTTTCCTTCAAACGAAAATCAAAGCGGGATATCCAATCATGAAACGTCGACAGGTGGTACTGATTGAGCACCCGTTGATCAAACGGGATCTGAGCATCTTGCGGGACCGGTCGACCGACAATCACCTGTTTCGTACCACCCTTCGCCGCATTGCCACGGTGATGGCATTCGAAGTGACACGCGACCTCCGTCTGAAAACGACATCGGTGAGGACTCCCCTGGAATCAACACGAGGGTTTGTTCTTGCCGATGACATCGTCATCGTCCCCGTCCTTCGCGCAGGATTGGGGTTGGTCGACGGATTCCTCGATTTCCTTCCGGAAGCCAGAGTGGGGCACGTCGGACTCTACCGCAATGAAGAAACCCTCGAACCAGTCGATTATTATTCGAAGTTTCCCCGGTCCCTTTCAAAAAGTCTTGTCTTGCTTCTCGATCCGATGCTTGCGACCGGAGGGAGCGGGAGCGCCGCCCTCTCCTTCCTCAAGGCGAAAGGGGCAAAACGGATAAGATTCGTGACCCTGCTCGCAGCTCCGGAGGGGATTGAACGGATTTGCGCGGCACATCCGGATGTGAAGGTCTTTTCGACGGTGGTAGACCGAAAATTGAACAGCAAGGGTTATATTCTTCCGGGCCTCGGAGACGCCGGCGACCGGATTTTCGGAACAGAATAAAGGGCGTGATGAAAACGGGAACGAAGGAAGCGAAAAGGAACGACTCCCGCATCGAGGGGGAACGAAAACGAGCCATCAAGGTGCTGGATATTCTGCATGGGGCGTTCCCGGAGGCTCATACGGCGCTCACTCACCGTTCGCCGTTTGAACTCCTCGTCGCCACGATCCTTTCTGCCCAGTGCACGGACACGCGCGTAAACATCGTGACGAAAGATCTCTTTCAAAAGTATCGCTCTGCCCACGATTTCGCGGTCGCCAACCAGTCGGTCCTGGAGGAAGAAGTCCACTCCACGGGGTTCTTCCGGATGAAAGCGAAAAACATCATTGCCTGCAGCAAAGCACTGGTCGAAGAGTTCCACGGGGAAGTCCCGGCGGAAATGGAGAAGCTTGTGCGATTGCCGGGCGTGGGAAGGAAGACTGCCAATGTTATCCTCTCCGAGGCTTTCGGCAAGAACGAAGGCGTGGTCGTTGATACGCATGTGCAACGTCTTTCTCAACGACTCGGATTCACTGCGCACGAAGACCCGGTCCGCATCGAAGAAGACCTGATGGCCCTCATTCCCCGGGCTCGGTGGGGGGAGACAGGTCTGGTCCTGATTCTTCACGGGAGAAAAACATGTTCTGCGCGAAAGCCCCTCTGCCCGGTCTGTGAGGTCGCCGCCCTCTGTCCTTCCGCAAATTCGTTTGAGGGCAAAAGTTCTGTCAAGGTTCGTCCGTCGATATCGAAAAAGACAAAAGCCAAACCGAAAAAAGGAAAGTAGTACATTGTGTAGAATTTCTGAACACTCTCTCTCCTCTTGCCAAGTGTAAGAATCTTCCTTCCTCTGATTCGCAGCTTCGAAAATTCCTGACGACGTAGCCAAGAGAAAAGCTGCTAATCCCCTTTATGTCCCCTCCTCATTGCTGGCACACACTTTGGTCGCTCAACGAAGGTCATTCTGCGTTTTCTCTCTCACCAAACCGTGAACAGACAGATGCTCACCCTTGAGCTAAGCGGCCTCGACGAGTTGTTCACTGAGTTGACCCACCGCGGCTACGATCTCTACGGCCCGACTGTGCAGGACAAGGCGGTCGTCATCGACAAAATCTCTTCCGTGAAGGATCTGCCCGCCGGATGGACCGATCGGCAGGAGGCGGGCGCGTATGTGCTTGAACGCCGGTCTGATTCCGCACTCTTCGGTTATGTTACCGGGCCGGTGTCGTGGAAGAAATTCCTCTATCCCCCGCGAACGCGGCTTTTGAGCCTCAAAAGGGCCGGAAGGGGATTTGCCGTGGCCGGGACGCAGGCAACAACAAGGCCCAAACCCCTGGCTTTCATCGGTGTTCGCGCCTGCGAGCTCCGCGCACTGGCTCTTCTCGACCGCATATTTCTCGAAGGTCCGTATGCAGATCCGGAGTATGCCGCACGTCGATCAACTGCGTGTGTCATCGCCGTGGATTGCATGAGCCCCGGCGGGACATGCTTCTGCGCATCGATGGGAACGGGACCGACGCCTCGCGAGGGCTTCGATATCGGCCTGACTGAAATCTGCGAAGACGGACGCCACTTTTTCGTTGCCCGACACGGGTCTGAAAGGGGCGAGGAAATCCTTTCGCACATTCAGGGATCGTCGGTTTCGACCGATGAACTCAAGGCAGTGGAAGTACAGCAGAATGCATCCGTCGCGGCGATGCAGCGCGATGTGAATCTGTCCCACGTATCTGCAGTGCTTCCCCAGATGTTTGAGCACCAGGCCTGGGACGATATTGCCAGGCGTTGTCTTGCATGTACGAATTGCACGATGGTATGTCCCACGTGCTTTTGTTCCACCGTGGAGGACACTACCGACCTTGGAGGCTCCACCGCCGAACGATGGAGAACGTGGGATTCCTGTTTTGTTCTGGGGTACTCCAAGGTCGCAGGAGGGAACACCCGGCCGTCGACCAAGGCTCGCTACCGGCAGTGGGTGATGCACAAATTCTCGTACTGGATCGAACAGTTCGGGTCGCCCGGATGTGTTGGCTGCGGAAGATGTATCACCTGGTGCCCTGTGGGCATCGACATAACGTCGTTTCTTGAATCCCTGTGCGGAGAACAGGAAAATACTCCGCACTGAAAGTCCGAAAGGGTCTCTCATGAATATCGAGAATCTTGCAGACGTCCTTCGCCAGCATCCTTTCCTCGAAAAACTTTCCGAGGAGCACATGGCAGTGATCGTCGGATGTGCTTCAAATGCGCACTTTCCTGACGGTTCACTCCTGATCCGTGAAGGGGATATCGCCAACAAGTTCTATCTGCTCCGAACGGGGAGAGTGACCCTGGAGGTCAACATGCCTCCTCGAGAGGCACTCCGGATCCAAACCGTCGATGCGGGCGAAGTCATCGGCTGGTCGTGGCTCATATCGCCGTATCGATGGCATTTCAGCGCGAGAGCAGTGTCTGACGTGCGCGCTATCGCCCTTGACGGTGAATGCTTGAGAAACAAGTGCAGCCACGACCATGATTTCGGGTACGAGATCCTGGAGCGATTCACCCGGGTGATGGAGGACAGACTTCAGGCGACACGACTGCAGCTCCTTGACCTCTGCACAACCAGTCCTGAGGTGGGGAGATGATTCAAGAGGCGGAAGTCGTGGCTGATCGTCGGGTCGAGCCGATGGTTATTCAACCTGTGGAGATCCGGCGAATTCTCTGGGAGACCGACGACACGTTTACGCTCCTCCTCGAGGTCGATCATGTGGCCGGACCGTACGCTTTCAAACCTGGCCAGTTCAATATGGTATATGTCTATGGGGTGGGGGAGGCAGCGATCTCCATAAGTTCGGATCCTGGGAAACCGGCTGTTATCGCACACACCATCCACCGGGTCGGAACGGTGACCAGCGCCCTTGCGCAGCACCGGAAGGGGGATATCGTGGGAATTCGCGGACCATTCGGTTCGAGCTGGCCGATCGACAACACACGCGAGAAAGATATCTGTATTGTGGCGGGAGGAATCGGTCTGGCGCCCTTACGTCCCGTGATGTATGAAATGCTCCGCCGCCGGTCAGAGTTCGGACGAATCATACTCCTCTACGGTGCCCGGAGCCCTCTCGATCTTCTCTACCGCGTGGAGCTTGAGCAGTGGGGAAAACTCCACAACGTAGAGGTAATCGTGACGGTTGACCGGGGTGATTCTTCATGGAAGGGGTATATCGGTGTTGTAACGCACCTGTTTTCTTATCTCAAACTCGACGCCCGTGAAACGATGGCTTTCGTGTGCGGACCAGAGACGATGATGAAGTACACGCTGGATGAACTTGACAAACGGGGAATTCCGCCGGAGCAGGTATATCTTTCGTTGGAAAGAAACATGAAATGCGCGGTCGGATTCTGCGGTCACTGTCAATTCGGTCCGATATTCATCTGTAAAGATGGTCCTGTGTTCCCATTGCCTGTGGTGCAGGCTCTGCTTGATCGTAAGGAAATGTGACCATGACGCCCAAGAAACCCCGGATTGCGGTTTTCAAATTTGCTTCGTGCGATGGTTGTCAGCTCTCGTTAATCGACGCAGAAGATGAGCTACTTGCAGTGGCGGCTGCCGTGGATATCGCCCATTTTCCCGAGGTGACCAGGCGGTCGGTTCGGGGGCCCTATGATATCGGCCTCGCGGAGGGAAGTATCACGACTCCCGGCGACGTGGAACGCATCAGGTCGGTGAGAAAGCAATGCCGGGTTCTCATTACTCTCGGCGCCTGCGCAACCGCGGGAGGGATTCAGGCTCTCAGGAATTGGCGGGATGTGAAAGATTATACCAGGCTGGTCTATGCATCACCGGAAGTCATATCGACGCTGGATCGGTCCATGCCCATCGGATCGTACGTCCATGTGGATTTCGAATTGCGCGGGTGCCCGATTAACAAGCATCAGTTGATCGAAGTCCTCAATGCCTATCTCAATGGGCGGAAACCGAACATCCCCACCCATAGTGTCTGCATGGACTGCAAACTCAAAGGAAACGTCTGTGTGATGACGGCTCATGGGACACCCTGTCTCGGTCCCGTGACACAAGCAGGGTGTGGGGCGCTCTGTCCGGGAATTCACCGTGGATGCTACGGATGTTTCGGACCGATGGAAAACCCCAACACTCCGTCGCTGGCACACCGGTTCATGATGCTCGGTCAGGGGCGCGATGATGTGATGCGTTCATTCCGGGGATTCAATGCGTATGCAGAAGCATTCAGAAAAGAAAGTGATTTGCATGAAGACGAAATCCATTAAAGTCGACGAGCTTGCCAGAGTCGAAGGGGAGGGCGGCATCCTGGTGAAGATTAATGATGGCAATGTCACCGACGTGCGCGTCCGCATCCCCGAACCTCCCCGGTTCTTTGAAGCGTTTCTGCGGGGGAGGAAGTACACGGAAGCGCCTGATATCACTGCGCGCATTTGTGGGATTTGCCCCGTGGCGTATCAGATGAGTTCCGTCCGGGCGATGGAGAACGCGTTCCAGGTTGAAATGCCGGACCACATCCGCCGGCTGCGACGATTACTCTATTGTGGTGAATACATCGAAAGTCACATCCTCCATGCGGCAATGCTTCACGCACCCGATTTTCTGGGAATGGATGACGCGCTCGTGATGGCGCGTGAACATCCGGCATTGGTCAGAAGCGCCCTCGCGATGAAGAAGGCCGGGAACGACCTTGTCACTGCCGTCGGAGGGAGAGAGATCCATCCGATGAACGTGCGCGTGGGCGGGTTCTACCGGGCCCCGCGGAAAAGAGTTCTGCAGCAACTTCGTGACCGGCTCGCCTGGGGGAGGGACGCCGTCATCGATTTCACCCATGCGGTCATGCACTTTCCGATCCCCGAGTTTACTGTGCAGTATGAGTTTGTTTCCCTCTACAATCCGCTGGAATATCCGCTCTGCGAAGGGACCATCCGGTCAAGTTCCGGGCTTGAAATGGAGCAGAAGGATTATGAATTTCACTTCGAGGAGCGTCACGTTCATCATTCCAATGCTCTCCACAGTGTGGAGAAAGGCGTCGGGTCGTATTGCGTCGGACCGATGGCCAGGTTCAATCTTAATTTTGCAGCATTGCCGGAATCGGCGAAGCAACTCGCAGTCGAGCTTGGCATCGTCCCGCCGCTGACAAATCCCTTCAAGAGCATCCTCGTCCGTCTGGTGGAGACCCTGTTCGCATTTGAAGAAGCTGTTCGTCTGATCGATTGTTATGAAGAATTCGACCCGCCGGCTATTTCGTTGCAGCCCTGCGCAGGAATTGGCATTGCTGCGACGGAGGCACCGCGCGGACTCCTCTATCACCGCTATCGGCTGAGTAGTGAAGGGATGATCCTCGACGCGAAGCTTGTCCCTCCCACAGCCCAGAACCTCCCCACGATGGAATCCGATGTCCGGCAGTACGCGTCGGCACACCTTGATCTCCCTCGCGAAGAGCTTACATGGCGTTGCGAACAGGTTGTGCGGAACTATGATCCCTGCATTTCCTGTGCGACCCACGCGCTCCGGGTAGAGGTGATCGAGGAGAAGTAGGCGTTACCCCACCGCCGGTTGGTTTTTTGCCTTTCCCTTCCTTATCTTCTTATTCATCCGTTGTTCCTATGTTGACACGCCGCTCATCCTGTCACGTGAGGCCTGCATGCCCGATACGCGCACGAAGGCGCTAGACCTTCTCTATGAATACACAAAATCCGACGCACTCCGGAAACACGCGCTGGCGGTCGAGGCCGCGATGAGGGGATACGCCCGTAAATTTGGCGAGGACGAAGAGCTCTGGGGTGTCGTAGGATTGCTCCACGACTTCGACTATGAGCGATTCCCACAATTTCCGGACCATCCAACGAAGGGATCGGAGATCCTCAGGGAGCAGGGATACAGTGCAGAGGTGCGGACGGCAATCCTCGGTCATGTCCCCGACATGAAGGTGCCGCGAGAATCACGGATGGCAAAAACGCTCTTCGCCTGCGACGAGCTTTGCGGCTTCATCACTGCCGCTGCGGTGATTCGACCGAACAAAATCTCCGATCTCGGCGTATCTTCGATCAAGAAGAAACTCAAAGACAAGGCGTTTGCACGAGCGGTGAGCCGGGATGATATCATGCACGGCGCGGAAGAACTCGGCGTGCCCTTCGACGAGCATGTCCAGCTCGTCATCGATTCGATGAAGGGGGCGGCGACGGAGTTGGGACTGGTCTAGCGGAGAAATAATTGACAATAGTCGATGGACATGAGACTATTGCCAATCGTCCTGGCAAGGAACGGGATCTTTAGAAGAAATCGATTGTAAATCCGGTCCCCCACATTGACCGGCGGACGTTATAGTACTGGCTGAAGAACTCCAACCCGGAAGCATAATTCACGTAGAATTTGAGACCGATGCCCTCCCAGTTTCCAAATTTCGCACCGGCCTCGATGACGTTGGTCCCGACGTAGCTGGGAACCCCGGTTAACGTGAGATTGTAGGCCGCGTAGAGGCAGAAGGGTTTTCCGAAAACCGTGGCGAAACCATCGGAGGTGCGGATTTCCACACCGTGGAGGGACATGATCCGTTGAACGTCCGACGGCCGCACAAGAGTCGCGTAGTTTACGCCTGAGTAGATGAGGGTGGAGAAGCCGGCGGCCGGAAACAAGTACGCTGCGAGCAGTTCACCGGAATCCCGTGTGAAGGGTATGGGCAACCGGCCGTCCTTCCACTGGCCGGTGGCATTGTCGAAGTGGCCGTCGATCAGGTGAGCGCTCAGATGGAACAGGCGGAGACGCAGGGTGAGGTTACGCAGGCTGTTGCCTGAACGCATGAGAATGTGGCCGCCGAAAAATCCGTCGACCGCGTCGACCTGCAGTCGCAATCCCTGAGCGCTGGTGGTCAGTGCGTAGGTGAAAAAATCGGCTCCCATTCTGAACTGCAGAGTCCCGGTCCCGTCGGCTGTGAATTGAACAAGGTCGACCATGCTGCCGATGTCCAACTTCAGTCGCGAAGAACCGATCTCTTTGCGGACACCGACGCGTGGTTCCTGTGGATTTGCCACGAGGGGTTTGAATAATGTTCCGGCAGGGAGGAACTCGAATTCTCCAGCGTGTGTTGAAGGGGGGAGCTGGCAGAAAGAAGGCGTTGACGTACCCAGGAGGGCGGACAAAAGAATTACTGTCGAAATCCGCATGAGACGTTTTCAAAGATGATAGGGAGATCAATATACCGAAGATGACACCGACAAGCAACGCGGCGAAATTCCCGGCTCACACCCTGCGTGGGGGAGGAGAAGTTCCATTTGATATTCATGTCCGGGAGCTGAAACGACGCCGCGACAACGGGGAGTCACCGGCAATGATTGACGTTCGAGAACCGATCGAGTTCCGCATGGCGAACATCGGAGGGCAGCTTATTCCACTCGGTGTGCTCCCGGGGCGCATGCATGAACTGGACCGCGCAAAGGAAATCATTGTTCTCTGTCATCACGGGAATCGCAGCAGGCTGGCAACGGAAATTTTGCGCAGGAACGGCTTCACCCTTGCCCGGAACCTGGACGGAGGAATCGATGCCTGGTCACAGTTGATCGATCCCTCGGTCCCCCGGTATTAGCCCCAAGACGTACCGCAGTTGAAAAACACTCGCAATCGGGAGGTTCGCATGAAATATCCGTTGATCCTATTCATGGCAATGGTTCTTTTTTTTGCCTCGGTTGCAACCGCTCAGGAGGAGCCCATCCCGCCCAAGCGCGCCCAGATGGCGAAGGTGGGGGCCGTGGGCGGCTTCACCACGAGTTTTCTCTTCATGGATATGGGACCCATCAACGACTTCCTCAACGGTGCGAAGATGGGAAGACCGTTTAGCAACGGCCCCGTGTTTATGGATGGCGGCGCTGGTGCGGCCTACATTATCGTGGTGAAGAACCTCAGGATCGGTGGCATCGGTATGGGCGGTTCGCGAACGGTATCTGTCCTGGACGGGGCGACCGGCATTCGGCGGGATGCAACGGTCAAAGCCGGGTATGGCGCTGTCACCGTTGAGTATGTCGTCCCACTCCTTCAGCATCTTGACTTTGTCGGAGGGGCTCAACTGGGAACCGGCGGGATCGATCTGATTGTCCGGAAGAGCAATGGTGCCTCAATGACCTGGACCGGCGAGCAGGGTACGCTCGCGACTGATAACCTTGCCTCCGGGGGTTCCATTACCAGGACGTATTCCGGGAAGTACTTCATCTGGATCCCGACCGTCAGCGTCGAGTATGCATTCCTCGGCTGGGCCGGCATACGGGTTGGCGCGAGTTACCTGGGGATGTCCTCACCTTCCTGGAAGGTTGACAACAACTACGATTTGCTCGACGTCCCGAGTTCGGTTTCCGGGAAAGGTTGGACGCTCAATGTCGCCTTGCTCCTGGGGACCTTCTAAGCCCGGGGCTCCGCGTTTCGCTTGATCCGCACGCCGCATGAGGTTTCTCCTGCGGCGTTTCTATGTGTAGGTCCAGAGAGATCACGATGGGAGAGGCTCGACGAACTGGACCGACTTCCATTGAGCGAACTGCTCCTTGCAACGGGATCGTTGGTATTTCCCCGTCGATGTTACGGGCAGCTCCTGGGCGAAGACAACCACTTTCGGAGCTTTCGTGAATGGGAGGTGTTTGCGGCAGAAGGCCAGAATCTGTTCTATGGAAACCTGCGCGTCGGACTTCGGTATCACCATTGCTCCGACTTCTTCGCCGTACCAGTCGTTGTCAAACCCGACGGCAATCGCGGCGGAGATCCCCGGGACGCGCATCAGGACTTCGTCGATTTCGAACGGTGAAATGTTGACCCCTCCGCGAATTATCAGCTCCTTGATCCTGCCCGTAATGAAGAAGAACTTCCTTCCTTCCTCATCGTAGAGGAAGAACCCCTCGTCGCCGCTCCTGAACCATCCGTCCCGGAAGGTTTCATCGTTGACTTCCGGATTCTTGAGGTACCGCTCCATAACATTGTGTCCGCGGATGACGATCTCACCCCGTTGTCCTTCGTCCAGAGCGTTGCCTTCCCCGTCAAAAATTGCCATTTCGTTGATCGGCAACGGGAGACCGATCGAAGGGAATCCGTGCTTCATCATCCACGCGCGATGGGTCGCGGGGTCGAGATCGATCGGGAGGAAGCACGAATAACATGTCGTCTCCGACAAACCGTAGCCGTGAATAATGGGAATTTTGAACGTGTGCTCAAACTTCGCGGCGAGTTCAACTGTGAGTGGTCCGGCCCCGCAGATGAGATGTCTGAAACTGGCCATTTTGTACGCCGCCATGTCGAGTTTCGCATGAAGCAGGAACTGAAGAATTGTTGGGACAACACTCACGATTGCCACACGTTCCGCACTGATCCGCTCGAAAAACCTGTCGGGATGAAACTTCTGGTTCAGGACAATGGTGCTTCCGCCGTACAGGGGAGTGATCACGGTCACGACGATGCCGTTGACGTGATGCAGGGGGAGGACGCACATCATCGTTTCGCTTTCCGACACCTGGTGCCATTCGGCAATCGCCTGCGCATCGGCGAGCAGGTTGCGGTGACTCAGAATGACCCCCTTGGGGTTGCCGGTCGTGCCGGAAGTATAAATAACGAGGGCTTCATCGGTGATGCTCACCGGCGGGATCGACCGGATCGCTGACGGGTGCCGTAACACTTCGGTTTCGAGGTGCGCATACTTTGAAGAGGCTTTCGAGCCGACAAGAATGACTCTCCGGACTTCCGGCGTTCCCTGCAGGATGTGTTCCATCCGTTCAAGGTAGATATCCCGCACGAGCAAGACCGTGGCACCTGAATGCTGCAGGATATAGGCAAGGTGCCGGTCGTCTTCTCCGGGGTTGAGCGGCACCACGCTCGCACCGAGGAGCCACGAAGCAAAGTATTGCAGGACAACATCGCTATGGTTGAATGAGATAGTCGCGATCCGGTCGCCTCGCTTCACGCCGATGGAAGAGAGGAACATTGCGGTCCGGCAGGTTTCTTCATAGAACTCCCGGTACGACAATTCTCTTCGCTGTGCCCCTTCGCCGTAGAACACGAGAAAGGGCTTTACTTCAAACCGCTCGGTCTGTTGCAGCAGAAGGTCCCCGATATTCCGATACCCGTTAGTCGCATCCTCCGGCGGGGCACCGTTGACTATGTGTGCGCTGGCAATTCGTTCGAGGGTCTCTAGCGAGAGGTCTTCCATAGTTCAAGCAACAGAGATGGTGACAAAGATAGTATGATTGATGATTTACCGGCACCTGGTGAAGAATCGCGACGGACCGGCCGTTTCACTCAGCGTTTCGACTGCTCCTGTTGCGTCCGCTCATCCGGGGGCACCGGTGGACGCTCCATGACAAACCTGTCCGTCGTACGCGTGTAGTTCGCCCCGCCCATCCTGCCGATCGGGCGCAGGAGATCCGGGTCGATGACAAAATTCCGGAAGATGCTCTCTGCGACGTGGAACTGAAGGACCTCGCCGAGGACGATGCTGCCGCCGAGCGGGCGGTCGCTGACATGCACAACCTGCACGAGTCTGCACTCCATCGCTGCCTGAGACTCTCCGACCCGGGGAGGGCGCACGACCTCCGATGGCACCGGTGTAAGGCCGGAAAGCACAAACTCGTCGACTTCCGGTGAGACGTCCGATGAACATGCATTCATCTGCCCGGCAAATGATTCCGACACGACATTGACCACGAACTCCCGCGTCGCTTCGATGTTCCGCAGAGTGTCCTTCATCATTCCATCCCGCCCCCGAATCATGGGCGAGAAGCAAATGACCGGGGGATTGGCGCTCACGGCGGTGAAAAAGCTGAAGGGCGCCAGATTGCGGACTCTCTCCGGACTCACCGTGGATACGAACGCGATCGGTCGGGGCACAATGAGCCCCGTCAGCAACCGGTAGACTTCCGTCGATTTGTGATCCGAGGGTCTGATGACCATGGTTGCCCGGGTTCTCATTCTTTCCAGGAAGTCCAGTACTCTTTCCATTCCACCGCTTCGCCGGCAGAAAGGACTTTCATCGGATTCAGCCCATCGAGCATCACGGCATATTCATCGGTCTGGGTTTTTAACCGCTGACCTGCAAGCGCCTTCGGGTGGGGTCCGTGATGGATACCCCTCGGATGAAGGGTTGCCATCCCCTTCACAATATTGTCCCTGCTGAAGAAATTGCCGTCATGATAGAAGATGAATTCGTCGTAATCCGTATTGCGGTGGAAAAAAGGTACTCGCATTGCCTCGGGGTCCTGCTCCAGCGGTCGCGGCAAGAACGTGCAAACGACTGCTCCGGGTGTAACAAAGGTGGTGTGTGCGCTGGGAGGGAGATGGGCCCGGTGGCTGGTGATGGGACGAATGTCTTTCATACTCAACTTCCACGCCGTGAGATCTCCCTTCCAGCCCACAACATCCAGCGGATTGTGAGGATAGAAGACGCTTGAGTACTCTCCGTCTGCCTTGATCCGTATCTCCCATTCCCTGTTGTCATCGAGGTAGGGAGTGGGTTCAGGGGTCACGATGACACTCGGGTCATAGAGCGCATGCTGCCCGATAAGTCCTTTGTCGGGTTCATTGAATTCTCCCCGGGATTCTATAATGAGAAAGAAGTTGTCGCGTGTCTCGGGAACGACTCGATAGGTGACGGCCCGCGGGAGCACGAGATAATCTCCCGGCTCGAAGTGCAGCGGACCGAAGTCCGTTTCCATCGTTCCGATTCCCCGGTGGATGAAGTAGAGTTCATCACCGTCGGCGTTCCGAAAATAGAACGGCATGGGTTCCGTGCGCCGGGAGACGGACATCACAACGTCTGCATTACCGAGAAACGCCACCGGTGCCCCGCCCGGGTCCGTTCCATCGGTCGGTGCAAGCTTGTTCAGGTCGAGACAATGAGGTCGGAGTTTTCCCTCGAACCGGATCCAATCGGTCGGGGGGTGTGCATGATACAGGTGTGCAGATTTCCCGTAAAATCCCTTGCGGCCATGTTCCTCCTCGAACGTGCCGGCAGGAAGACCGACGTGGGCCTGACGTGCGGTTGTGCCTTTCTTGAGCGGAAACATACCTACCTCACATGGTTACTTGCGGACGACGCGGTTTCGTAATGTTCCGATCCCTTCGATTTCCAATTCCATGACATCCCCCGGTTTCACCCAGCGATCGAGCTCCAGCCCGCATCCGCCGCCGACCGTGCCCGAACCAAAGAGTTCCCCGGGAGAGATGGTCTCATCGACGGAAAGAAATGCGATCATGTCCTCGAACTTCCAATGGAGAGATCCTGTTGTCCCCCGTGACCACTCCTCTCCATTGATTTTCGCTGTCATGGTAAGGTTGTACGGGTCGGCGATCTCCTCGGGGGTAACGAGAACAGGACCGATGGCGGTTGCCCAGTCCTTCCCCTTCGCGGGGCCAAGGCGCACGCGCATTTCTTTTCGTTGGATATCGCGGGCGCTGAAATCGTTCATGACGGTAAATCCCGCAATATAGTTGCGCGCATTCGCGGCCTGAATATTGCGTCCAGCCTTTCCGATGACAACGCCGATCTCCAGTTCATAATCAAATCGCTCGGTAAAGGAAGGCCAGAGAACGTCGTCTTCGGGGCCGATGATGTTCTGATGGTTTCCCTTGTAGTACACGGGCATCTCGTACCATTCGGGAGGCATGGGTTCCCCCCGCTTCTCAAACCCCTTCTTTACGTGCGCCTCGAAGGCATAGAAGTCCCTCAGGGAGACAGGACGGGGGAGAGGGGCCTTCAAACGCACAGTCCCGGGAGCATAGATCAGGGTCTCTCCATTCAACCCTTCGAGGCTTCCGGCCTGGGCCCCGGATTCGACCACATGCTGAAGGGTGGCCCGGGCAAATCCCATCGATGTTTCTTCTCCCTGAAGAAACTTGAGCATCTCATCGGGGACCAGGACGTCGGCAAGCGCGTATGGTCGCGCTTCACCCTTGGCCGCGAGATGCCAGGCGCATGCGAAGTTGAGGTCAACGATCCCCGCTTCGATCACGGCGCCCAGCCGCTCGTGCCGACCGAGAGAGGTGGAAACCTGGAATGTGCAGAGTCGCATAGCACTCGATGGTGTTTACACCAAATCAAAAATCGAAAATCTAAAATCTAAAATTACAAATTTCCCCTTGCCGCCTGTTCCCGTTCCATCGCCTCGAACAACGCTTTGAAATTTCCTTTCCCGAAGCTCTTACTCCCTTTGCGCTCAATAATCTCGAAAAAGAGCGTCGGCCGGTCTTCCACCGGGCGCGAAAAGATCTGGAGCATATACCCTTCTTCGTCCCTGTCTGCCAGAATGCCCAGATCCTCCAGACTGGACAACGATTCGTCGATCGTGCCGATTCTGGAAGGGAGGTCCCGATAGTATGCCGAAGGAACGCGGAGGAACTCAACTCCCTGCTCCCGCAGTCGTGTAACAGTCCCGACGATATCATCCGTGGCACATGCAATGTGTTGTACCCCCGGCCCCTGATAGAACTCAAGATACTCTTCGATCTGAGACTTTCGTTTGCCGTTCGCGGGCTCGTTGATGGGGAACTTTATTCTTCCGTTGCCGTTCGCCATCACCTTCGACATCAAAGCGGAGTATTCCGTGCTGATGTCTTTGTCGTCGAAATGTTGATAGAGTCTGAATCCCATCGTTTGCTCGTAGAACCGCACCCAGGTATTCATTTGCCCGAGATCGACATTCCCGACCATATGGTCGATATAGTTGAGGCCCACCGGACGCGCCACCCCGTCAGGCAGGGGCATGGGTGCAAAGCCGGGCAGGAATCTGCCATGGTAGTGTTTCCGCTCCACGAACGAATGAATGACTTCACCGTAGATCGCGATCGCCGAACGACGGACTTCTCCGTCCTCGTCGTTCATCACTGCCGGCTTCATGGTCCCCTTTGCTCCGCGGCGGGTCGTCTCTGTGAACGCCGCATCGGCGTCATCCACCCAAAGAGCGATATCATGGACGCCGTCTCCGTGCCGGAGGACATGGCGGGCGATAGGATGGTCAGATCTCAGTGCTGACGTCAACACGAACCGGATTTTCCCCTGCTCCAGAACGAAGGAGACGGTCTCGCGGACTCCTGTTTCGGGACCGCTGTAGGCGATGAGAGAGAATCCGAACGCCGCACGGTAGAAGTACGCGGCTTGTCGTGCATTCCCCACATAGAATTCGACGTAATCAGTCCCGTTGATCGGGAGAAAGTCAGTCGCTGCCGGTGCCGTCGTACGAGTCTGCTCTCCGGTCATAGCCATCCCTCCGTGTGTTAATTCGATCGAAATTCAGAATCGACGATCATAATGTCCCCCGGGGTGCTGATCGGGCCGAGCGGAGTGTCAACAGTCGGACGCGCACGCAACTGAACGTGACTGGCCGATCGGTTCACTCCGCCCAGGGCGAAGGCGAGATTGATGAGGCCCTGATAACCCCGCTGGCTGAAGAATTTGTACAGGTCGAGATCCATACGAATCGGAATCACCGTGGACTGACCGGTTCCCGGGATGGAAATCGGACCGGAGAGATTCCCGCTGATTGTCTGGACGCTGTCGATCAACAGTGTCCACGCAAGACTCCGCAACGTGGCTGTTGTCGCGGGGGTACCGCCTGAGCCATCGTTTGGATTCATTGCGGCAATGTTGACGGTAAATGCCGCCGGGAAGCGTTTGTCAGTAAAGGCGGGGAGGAGTTTCAATCCGTCACCGAGTGTCACTTTCTGCTTGCCGGAGAGATCGATGCCCACCAGAGAAAATTCGGTGACGCTGTCGACTTTGAATTTGCAGCGGGAGAGATTGCTGAGCGTCCCACCGACATTCTTCAATAGCGAGCAGGAAATCAGCCCGAAGGGAAGCGCAAGGATCAGCGCGTTGAGGAGGATGCGATGAGTAGACATGGTATTGGAGGTTGGCCTGCTCTCAGGCTGCCACCCTTTCCAGGATGGGTTTCAAGCGATCGACCAGGATCTCAATTTGCTCCAGAGTTCCAATGGTTATCCTCACACAATGCGGCAATCCAAAACTTCGAAGGGGCCGGATGATGATGCCTTGTGCGAGGAGTTCCTGATAGACGCTATTGACCATGGATTCGGATTCAAGCGGAAGGAGAACAAAATTTGCTTCAGTGGGTATAACGGTGAGGCCGAGACGTTGAAGCGCAGGGATCAACACTGCCTTTCCTGCAGCATTCATGTCGAGGGTCCGTTTGAGGAATTCAACATCGCCGAGTGCACCAATCCCCGCGGCCTGAGCAAGTGTGCTGGGTTCAAAGGGGAGTTTGACTTTCAGGATATTCGTGATAAGACGATCATGGGCAAACCCGTATCCGATGCGAATGCCTGCGAGCCCGTAGGCCTTGGAAAATGTGCGGAGGGTGATGACGTTGTCATAACGATAATGCATCGAGTCAGGATAGACCGGATTGTCCTTCGCATACTCGAAATAGGCCTCATCGAGGATGATGAGGACATGCTCGGGAACCTTTTTGATAAAAGCGTCGAATTCTTCTGCTGTAAAGATCGTGCCGGTCGGGTTGTTCGGGTTGGCAAGATAAATGATTTTCGTATGCGCGTTGATCGCGCCTGCAATGGCAGCGAGATCGAAATGATACTGCCTCAGCGGGACGGTCACCAACTTCACACCCCGTGACCTGGCCAACACATAAAATCCTACGAATGTTCCTTCAGAGGTCAACACCTCATCATCGTCGCAGAGGAAGGCCCGTATTATCACGGACATGATTCCTTCGGAACCGCTTCCACAGATCACATTCATGACCTTCAGCCGGAATTGCGCGGCCAGAACTTCCCTCAGATCAAGCCCCCCATTAGGATAGAGGTGGAGATCGGTGAGGTGTTCTTGCATACTCTGGATTGCACGCGGGGAAGGTCCAATGGGGTTCTCGTTGGACGCGAGCTTGATAATCGACTTGAGACCGGTCTCCCTCTGCAGCTCGGAAATGGGCTTCCCGGGCTTATAGGGTTCAAGGGATTCTATGTACGGAGGGACGAGCCTCACAGGCCGGGAACTCGTGTGGAGATGTCTGATTCTGTGAGGAAGATAGCAATCCACCCATGTAAAAGCAATAATCTTGACATTCGGGAGATTGATGGTTAGAATCCAGAATATGACAGCTTGGCACGTTTATGATCCGTCAAATGTTGATTGATGGAGAAAGCAGAAGATAAAGAGATCATGATTCCCCTTCGGGATACGGTCCGGTCCTCGACTACCCCCTACGTCACGTATTCTCTTATTGCGGCGTGTTCGGCGGTCTTTCTCTACGAAGTATGGCTGGGAGAGCGAGCTGAATCTTTCATCAACCGGTTCGCCGTGGTGCCTTCCGAGGTATTCGGAACATTCTTCCGCGGAGAATTCTCCCTCCCGGTGAGCCTCACGGTCCTGAGTTCCATGTTTCTTCATGGGGGATGGATGCATTTGTTGGGGAATATGCTGTATCTTTATATCTTTGGGGACAACGTGGAGGATAGACTCGGCCACAAGGGCTTCCTCGCTTTCTATCTGTTGAGCGGTATCGGGGCGGTATGCGCAGAGGTGATTGCGCTCCCGCACTCGACGACACCCCTGATTGGAGCGAGCGGTGCCATCGCAGGAGTCCTCGGAGCGTATTTTCTTCTGTTTCCGCGTGCAAGAGTGCTCACGCTCATCCCTTTGTTTATCTTCTTCCCGATTGTTGAAATTTCGGCTTTTTTCTTCCTCGGGTTCTGGTTTGTCCTGCAGTTTGTGCAGGGAGCAGCTTCTTCGGGCGCCGGCGCTATGGGTGGGGTAGCCTGGTGGGCACACACGGGAGGTTTCCTTGTGGGTGCAATTCTCTTGCCTGTCTTTCTCTTTCTCTCACCTCGATCACATGCCGTCGCCAGAAGTCGGTTTTAACCACATTCTGGTTGAGGCACAAACTGCGTGAGCTCCATGAACAGAATTCTCCTGGTTGCCGCATCGGTTCTCTTCATTACATTATCAGGGCGAGGTGCCGTCCATCCTCAGACAGAGGCTTCAAAATCGCAGCAGGGCGGGAGGGTTGTTCCCGGTGTGGTGATCGTGAAATTTGGGACGGGGTCGGGACTTCTCAAAGGGAACGCTCTTTCCTCCACGCTCTCCGCCGCGCTGCAACGGCGGGGAGTGCAACAGATCCGCCGGGCCTTTCCCGGAGTGCCGTCTCTGGCGAAGGCGAATCCGATGACGGCGCAGGGACTCGACAGGATATTCTATGCCAGTGTCGACCCCGCCGCAGATGTGTTCACGGTCGCCCAGGCCATCGCGCGATTGCCGGGGATCGCCTATGCCGAACCGAAGTATTTGCAGACAATGTATGATGTCCCGAACGATCCGGATTTCCCGACCCAGCAGAATGCGTATTTTAATTTAATGCACATCCCGGACGCCTGGACGGTCGTGAAAACCAACGGCTCGGTGATCGTTGCCGATGTGGATGGCGGGACATACTGGCAGCACGAAGATCTCTCCCCGAATCTCTGGATCAACAGTGGAGAGGACATCAATCATAATGGACAGTTCGATCCGACTGCCAGCAGCTCCGGAGGAGATCTGAACGGGGTTGATGATGATGGTGATGGCTATGTGGACGATGTCATCGGTTGGAACTTCACTGCGGGCACGAATAACCCCGATGGATCACCCGCAACGCCGGGGAGCGCATCGCACGGAACGGCGACTGCGAGTCATATGGCCGCTGTAACGAATAATGATACCGGGATGGCAGGAAGCGGGTGGAATCCCAAACTCATGCCCATCAATGCCGCCTCCGCCGGCACCGATGACGCAATTGCGTTCGGATATGAAGGTATCCAATTCGCGGCGGCACATGGCGCAAAGGTCATCAATTGCAGTTGGGGAAGACAGGGGAGTTTTTCGCAATTTGAACACGATGTGGTCGTCGCTGCGACCGCGGCCGGGTCTCTTATTGTTGCAGCCGCGGCGAATGCCAGCACCAATAACGATCTTGTGCCGAACTATCCTTCAAGCTTCAAGGAAGTGCTCGGCGTGGGTGCGACGAATTCGACGGATGACGTCGTGGCAGGGTTTACCAACTTTGGAATGTCGGTCAGCGTGTACGCCCCCGGCATCAATATCTTCAGCGCCTTCAACGGTGGGGGATATGGCAGCGGCGGCAGCGGAACCTCGTATTCATCACCGCTGACGGCAGGGCTGGCAGCAATGCTCTTTGCACAGCATCCGGGCTGGACCCCCCGCCAGGTGGCGACACAGATCCGTGTCACAGCGGATCCAATCGACGGCGTGAACCCCGCGTACGCAGGATATCTCGGACATGGACGCGTGAATTTTTACCGTGCGGTGACGGAGTCCCATCCGGGATTGGAAGTTCTCACCGTCAATACTGCGGTGTCATCCGGACAGACATTCATTGTCGCAGGAGATAGTGTGCGAATATCGGTGACTCGTCAGGAATATTCTCCCCGGGTCGGCCGACAACGTACAGTTTACCCTCACTTCGCCGGATGGCTCGATCAGAGTCCTTGGCGGCACGACATTGATTTCATCAATCCCGCAAAACGGCGAGGTTACCCTTCCGGATTTTGTCGTCCTGGCCGACACAATCACGGGCGTGAAGGATGTTGACCTGGCGCTCCGATGGGTATCGAATGGAAACGATGCTGATGCGTTTGCCCTCCCGTACCCCGTGTACTCGACGGCTCCGTCGTGGGTACTCCATGATACACCGGCTGCCTCGACTACTGCTTCGGGGTTCTTCTCGATCAAGGCCGTCAATTCTTCTGTGATCTGGGCCGCCGGAGGTGATGGGTCAGCGACGGCGCCGGTCGTCGTACGAAGCATAGACGGAGGATCAACCTGGACCGACGTCACAGGAAATCTGAGCAAGGTTGATCTTTATTGCGTGACAGCGGTCGACTCACTTCATGCGTGGGCAGGCACGGGAGACGGTCGCATTTTTGCCACCACGGACGGTGGAGGGACATGGGCCAACCAATCCTATCCATTTACGCAGAGCCCGTTCATTGATGGCATCTGGTTTTTCGATACACAAAAGGGACTGGCCCTGGGCGATCCGGCGAGCGGTACCGGGAAGTTCGTCATTCTGAAAACGAGTGATGGCGGGCAGAACTGGTCGCATGTGCTTGTGGAACCGACCGGTGGCTCGAGCGAAGCGGGGTGGAACAATTCATGGTGGTGGAACGATCAGCAACACGGATGGTTCGGCACGAACGCGTCAAAGGTATGGAAGTCAACCGACGGCGGAGCACACTGGAGCAGTGCGGCGAGCACGTCCATGAATAGCATTGGTGTGGCTTTCGGGGATAATGCGAATGGAGTGGCGGCCCACGATAATGGAGTAACTTCGGTTTCGACGGACGGCGGCGCATCGTGGAGCAGCGGATCGACACTTGGCGGAACGATATCGGGAATTGCGTTTGCACCCGGGAATTCGAATGTCTGGGCCGTTGGTCCGAGCACCCCCTATCGCTCCACCGACGGGGGACAATCGTGGACTGCTGAAACGACCTTTCCCTTTGATGGATCGATTACTCATGTCAGCGTGGCTGACCCGACGCATGCATTCGCTTCTACTTCGTTTGGCCAAATTCTTTCGTATATTCCAACTGTGACGGGGGTCCCGATAGGGCCGGGTTCCGCTGTCCCGGCAGGTTACGCACTCCTGCCGAACTACCCCAATCCATTCAACCCGGCGACAGTTTTCACGTACCGGGTCGGTGAGAGCGGGAGAGTCCGGCTCGGAATTTATGATCTTCTCGGTCGCGAGGTCGCGGTGCTGTTTGACGGGACTCGCGAAGCGGGAACGTTCACCGTCCGCTGGGATGCGAAAGAATTTGCCAGCGGCGTTTACTTTGCCCGGCTGACCGCCTGGGGATCGAACCCGGCGAACCAGGCATTCACTCAAGTACAGAAACTGATTCTTCTCCGATGAGCACTGGACCTATAATGAATGCGTTAAAGAGACTTCCCCACCGACTTTTCCCCGTGCTGCTCCTGATGTCGATGGTACAGGCGAAAGCGCAGTTTGAAGGAGTCGTTGAAAGCCAGAACCTGACGACCGACGACGAAGGGAAAATGGTGAAATTCGCCATCACCATGTGGATTAAGAATGACAAAATCCGCGTGGAGACCGGACCAATCGGCTCGACACCTTCGTCGACGATGATCTACCGTGGTGACCGAAAGATTGTTTGGATGTTGAATGATGAGGACCGGTCCTTTTTCGAGATTCTTCCGAATGCCCCGGGATTAAAAGGGGACACGAGCGCAAGACCGGCTATACCGAAAGAGAGTCTGGCGAAGACCGGGAAGAAAAGGAAGATTCTTGGATATTCGTGTGAGCAATACATCCTCCGGCGGGGCGATCAGGTGACAGAGCTCTGGGGAACACGGTCGCTTCCGAACCTTCTTGCGACGACATCAAAAGTCCTGGGAGAAGATGAGGAGGACAGCAGTGGGGAGTGGAACGAAGATCTGCATCGATTGGGGATGTTCACGCTTTCTGCCAAGACACGGGTCGGCGGAAAAGTCGTTGAAGCGCAGGAGACTTCGAAAATCGAAAGACAGAATGTAGACGAGGAGAAATTCGAATTGCCCGAGGGGTACAAGAAACAAATCATCGGTGGGAACTGAGCAGCGAAGCCTGTCACACGGTGCACTTCGTTGCCACCTGTGGGGTGTGGGGATGGAGGGACTCGAACCCTCAAGCCTGGTGAGGGCGGCAGATTTTGAGTCTGCTGCGGTTGCCAGTTTCGCCACATCCCCGGGCCACTGTGCCCCAAAAAATACGGAGGAATGGATCGATAGTCAAGGATCGTTTCATCATGGGAAAACCGTTGGCGGTATATCGATGATCCCACGATGAACCGCTGACCTCTTCCGACCTCGTCCATCGTTCCTTGTCCATGCCTGCGTCTTACCATACCCCCGTCCGCTGTGCCCTCCTCTTTCTGGTGTGCCTCTTCGTTTCGGGCGCTGCTGCTCAGGAGCTTGTCCCGTCTCTCCCGGAAGGATCCGCAGTACTGGTTCCCCTCGCAACACGGCCCGATTCGATCTATTTGCTCCCGCATATGTTTATCGCCGCAGGGACCGACAGCCTTCTTCTTGACTCCACATTCGTCCTTCACCCCGATTCGGACTACGTGCTGTTCGCCAGACATGGAAGCGTGCGGTTCACCCCGGCCTTCTGGAAGAGGATCGTGCTCCTCGAACGACCTACCGTCACGGTCTCCGCCCGGTTTCGCTATTTTCCATTTTCCTTCCGGGACTTCTACGAACGGCATCCCGTCGTCGTCCTTCAGGACTCGGCGGGCACATTGCACGTCTCCCGTCCCTCCTCAAAACTCGATCTCGAAGATATCTTCGGGTCAAATCTCCAGAAGAGCGGCAGCATTTTCCGGGGTTTCACTGTCGGGACAAACCGGGATCTTTCCCTGACATCGGGTCTCCGCATGCAGCTTGCCGGAAAATTGACCAAAGATATCGAAGTCGCAGCGGTTCTCACCGACGAAAACACGCCGATTCAGCCTGAGGGAACAACACAAACGTTGCAGGAGTTCGACAAGGTCTTCGTTGATATCCGAGGCAAAGACCTGTCGGCGACGTTGGGGGATTTTGTCCTTGACGTCAAGGGGACTGAATTTGCGAATCTCTCCCGGAAACTCCAGGGCGCAAAGGGCGATGCAGAATACCGTTTCGGCTTTTCCGACGGGTCGGTCCTCGCTGCAGGTGCGGTCACGAGGGGAAAGTTCAATACGATGCAGTTCAACGGTCTTGATGGGGTCCAGGGACCATACCTGCTGACCGGAAAATATCAGGAGCAGTCGATCATCGTTATTGCAGGGACCGAACGCGTTTACGTGGACGGTGAGCTGATGGTCCGAGGCGAAACGAATGATTACACAATCGACTATTCTCTGGGGGAAGTCACCTTTTCTCCACGCCGCCTCATCACCGCAGCATCGCGGGTCACCATCGATTTCCAGTACTCCGACAGGCAGTTCTCCCGGTCACTGCTCGGTGGGCAGACCGTTTCCTCGTTCCTTGACAACAGGGCCCGGGTGACATTCTCGTTTTTCCGCGAGGCGGATGATCCGACCGCCCCCATCGACTTGAATCTGACAGATAGCGTGAAGAACGTCATCGCCGCAGCCGGTGCTGACAGGAATCGCGCAGTTCTCAGCGGGGCGACCCGGGTGGACTCAAACGGGTACTACATTCAGGTCGATACTGTTCTCGCCGATGGGTCCGCAAAGACCTTCTATCGATACGCCCCGGGTGATCCTGCAGCACACTATACCGTAACATTTTCGCGGGTTGCGACAGGACAGGGGGAATACATCCGGCAGCAGATAGGAGTGTACGAATGGCGTGGGCCCGGGGGGGGTGATTATGTTCCCGTTCAATTTCTTCCGCTCCCGCAACTGCAGCAGATGATGGATGTTGCGCTGGAAGTTGCTCCTCTCCGCGATTTGCATGTTACGGGTGAGTTCGCCGGGACCACATTCGACCCCAACAGGCTCTCGTTCACCGATGTAACGCAACAGGGGCATGGTCTCAACGTGGGGCTCCAGTGGAAACCGCAGCGCCTTCAAATTGGAGGAATGGATTTCGGCCGGCTCGATCTCTCGGCACACGAACGGTACACGAGCAATGCGTTCAACCCGCTGGACCGGACTACAGACATTGAATACGGCAGGAAATGGGGGATAGATTCCCTCGTCCAGACGAGTGAAGAGATTCAGGAGGGGTCCGTCGCATATTCGCCGGATTCGAGCATGACCTTTGGCGGAAGTTACGGGAAGAACATACGCGGGAACGGATTTCGTTCAATTCGCGACGCCGGAACGTTTACCCTCCGGTCTCCGTCCCTTGCCACCGCAGACTATTCCATCGAGAGCATAAGATCGGCGGAGGAACCGGGAGAAACCAGAAGTTCATGGTTGCGTCAGAAAGGGGGGATCGAACGGGCAGTTTTCGGATTTCTGATTCCTCGGTTTTCGTACGAAGCCGAGCGGAGGACGTTCAGTAACGATTCTCTGGAAACTCTTCCCGGGTCGTTTTCGTTTGATGAAATTGGCGCCGGAATCACGTTGAAGGGACTCGGTCCACTTTCCGGGAACATCGGTGTGGGCTGGCGTACGGACAATCTTGCCCTCAACGGGCGGCTGGCAAGACAATCCGATGCGCTCACGCAGACACTCGGCCTCAAATTGAACGAGTGGAACAACCTCAGCGATCAATTGGACGTCACTGTTCGCAGCAGAATGTTCACGCAGGAATTCCACGCCGGCTCCCCCGATGTGCATAGCGTTCTGGTCCGCAATCAGACCAGATTCACGCCTTTGAACCGGGGGGTGGAGGCGGACCTTGTCTATGAAGTATCCACCGAGCGGGCGTCACGGCTGGACCGTGTATTCGTGCGAGTATCGCTCGGATCGGGAAATTACAAATATCTCGGGGATTTGAACAAGAATGGCGTCGCGGATGACAACGAATTCGTCCCCGCGCGTTTTGACGGCGACTACGTTGCTGTGACCGTTCCGAGCGATAACCTCATCCCCGTGATCAATTTGGGAACTGGTCTCAGGGTGAGAACGAGTCCTGCCCGATTTCTCACCGGAACGGGAACACTCAAGGACATTCTTTCCACCCTGACCGGAGAGAGTTACTTTCGTGTTGAGGAAAAAAGTACGGAACGAGAGCTCCAGCAAATTTATCTCCTCCATTTCAGCAAGTTTCGCAGAGACACCACCACGCTTCAGGGTTCAAGGTTGTTCAGTCAGGACCTCTTCATTTTGGACGGGAATCCTTCATTCTCCTGCAGATTGCGGTATAGTGATCGACAGGGGCTGACCAACCTCAGTGGAGGTCTCGAACGGACATACACGCGTGAACGGTCGATACGGTTACGCTGGCAACTGGTCCCCGAAATTTCGAATCAATTTGATTTCGTCAACAGCAACAATCTTCTCAGTGCCAGCCAGGAATCGGAGCGGGTTCACGCAATCACCGGGAATGACTTCACGCTTGACATTGCCTATCGGCCGGAGCAGGATGTTGAAATCGGATTCAAGGTGGAAGCCGGGCGCTCAATTGATGCGTTTCCGGTCCTTCCGGTCCAGGCCGATCTGAACGTCGAATCTCTCCGAGGAGTCGTGGCTTTTCGTGGATCCGGGCAGGCTCGCGTGACGCTTGGAAGGGAGGAGATGCAGCTTTCGCGCACCCCCGATGTTTTCCCCTATGATTTGACGGGTGGCAGAGTGGCAGGGCTTACCTGGACTTGGAGCGCCGGCTTCGACTATAGGATAACACAATTCCTGCAAGCGACTATGAGTTACGACGGCCGGAGTGAAGGGGGGGATGCCCCGGTCCATACTGCACGGGCGGAAGTCCGGGCGTTTTTCTAAACATTGCCGCCCGCGCCCCCGACAGAGCCGGAACGAAGTTGTCCCGGTGATTGTTGTTCATTTGCGTTTCATTGTATCATTCAGTATTATCTGAATACTTTTCCCCGGTACGCTGCACCGATTTCTCCGGTGGCAAATTCCCAAAGCCCGAACGCGCAACCAGCGCGCTGCTCTCCTTCTGGACCGCATCCATGGTGTACTGCACATCCTTCGAATCGAAGATCGGCTTGATTTACATTGCCTCCACCGACAAAGGTGTGTGCAAAGTGAGTGTCCCGAAACAAAGCAAAAGGGACTTTCTCCGGTGGCTCCGTGAGAATTTCGACGACAGCGAGGTAGTCGATAACAAATCGAAGAACCGCGATGTCATCGATCAGTTGAACAGGTATTTCAACGGCCGACTTGCAAAGTTCACTCTTCCCATCGACCTCCTGGGGACTCCTTTTCAACAGCGCGTCTGGCGGGAATTGTCAAAGATCTCGTACGGGACAACGATCACGTACAAGCAGCTGGCGAAGCGGTTGGGGACGAGCAAAGGCTTCCAGGCTGTCGGACGCGCGAACGCTGCGAACCCTGTCCCTATCATCATCCCCTGTCATCGCGTCGTCGGCGCGAACGGCTCCCTTGTCGGATATGCGAGCGGCATCAAGACGAAGGAATTCCTTCTCCGTCTTGAAGGCGCTCTCATGCTGTAACCGACCTCTCCGATCTCACCCTCAATGAAATGCCGGCGGAATGCCGGTGCAGGTTGTCCATCTCGCACAATTTCCGTATTTTCAGAGGACGAAACATCACCGTTCCTCTTCCTACTCTCTGAAGTATGTCATTTCTTGATGATCTCAATCCCGTCCAGCGCGAAGCCGCTTCGACAACCGATGGGCCTTGCCTCGTTCTCGCGGGAGCCGGCAGCGGAAAAACCCGTGTCCTGACCTACCGTGTGGCAAACCTTGTCGCCTCCGGTTCGCGCCCGGAATCAATTCTCGCCCTCACGTTTACAAACAAAGCGGCAGATGAGATGAAAGGCCGCATCGTCTCCCTCGTGGGGGAACAAAGCCGTTCGATATGGATGGGGACATTTCACTCTCTGTTTGCGCGAATTCTCCGGGTTGAAGCGGAGAAACTCGGCTACGGGAGGAATTTCACGATCTATGACACCGACGATTCGCTTTCCAGGATCAAATCGGTCATGAACCGCCTCTCGGTCTCCCAGCAGCAGTTTCTCCCGCAATCAGTCCGGGCGCGGATCAGCAAGGCGAAGAATGCGCGGCTGGCCCCAGAGGAATTTCTCGCAGCGGCCAGCGATCCCGGTGCCGACACCGTTGCGAGGATCTATGCGGAGTATGAAAATGAACTCAAGCGGTCCAACGCAATGGATTTCGACGACCTTCTCGTGAAACCGTTGGATTTGTTCACGCGCCAGCAGGACGTCCTGGAACGTTATCAATACCGGTTCTCGCATATCCTGGTCGACGAATACCAGGATACGAATCGCGTGCAGTACCTGTTGATCAAAGCGCTGGCCAGGAAAAACCGGAATATTTGCGTCGTCGGGGATGATGCGCAGAGCATTTATGCATTCCGGGGTGCGGATATCCGGAACATGCTGGACTTTCAATCGGATTATCCGGACGCAAAGGTGTTTCGTCTCGAACAAAACTATCGCTCGACGAAAAAGATTCTTTCAGCCGCTGATTCTTTGATCAAGAACAACAGGGCGCAAATCAGCAAGACCCTCTGGACCGGCAATGAGGAAGGTGAAGCTGTATCAGTGGAAAGCTGCAGTGACGACCGCGAAGAAGGTCGCAGGGTTGTTGCCAGGATCGAGGAGGAGATTGGACGGAGAAAGCTCGGACTCAAAGATGTGGCGGTATTATACCGGACAAATGCGCAGTCCCGTGCGATCGAGGACGCTCTGCGCCGGTCAGGCATTCCCTATGGCATCGTTGGCGGCGTCGCCTTCTATCGCCGGAAGGAGATCAAGGATATCCTGGCATATTTGAAAGTCATCGTCAATCCGGACGATCAGGAAAGCTTTCTCCGCATCATCAATTACCCTGTGCGAGGAATCGGTGCGGTGGCGTTGAAGAAGCTGGCGGCGTTTGCGGGCGAACGAAACCTCTCTCTCCTGAAGGCCATTGAGCACCCACAACTCCATGAAATGGTGACCCCGACAGTGGCCCGATCGTTCCGGGACTTCGCGGCGATGATTCGGAAATACGTGCGCCTCCAGCACGAAATGTCTGCAAGCGAACTGGCACGCTCCCTGGTCAATGAGATCCGGGTTCTGGAATTCCTGAAGGAGGAAGGAACTCCGGAAGCAGATTCCCGAAAACAGAACATCGAAGAGCTTGTGTCGGCCCTCTCCGAGTTCAGCGGGACGCGGGGGGAAGCGACCCTCCAGCAGTTTCTTGAGGAGGCGGCACTGGTGTCTGATGTGGATACGGCTGATTTTACGCGTAACGCCGTGACATTAATGACCCTTCATGCCGCCAAAGGACTGGAATTCCCGATCGTGTGTATAACCGGTCTGGAAGAGGGGCTTTTTCCGCTGATGACGTCGAACGATGATGAACGGAACATCGAAGAAGAGCGGCGGCTGATGTATGTGGGCATTACGAGAGCTCGACTGAAGCTGTACCTCTTTCATGCGCTGGCACGCCTCCGGTTCGGAGAAAGCTCTACTGCTGTCCGTTCGCGCTTCGTCGATGAGATCGGGAAAGATGTGGTGGAAAGCCATGTGGCAAGAGTTGCCGGCGGCATGCGTCTTTCCCAGTACCTTCCGGGGTCGCAAAGAGGGCCGGGGGCATACCGGCAGGTTCGTCCGGAACGTTCAGAACAGCCTGCAGATCCCATGCCGGATTACGAAAACGAGTCCCAGGAATTCAGGATCCCTGCGGTGGGAGCGCGGGTGATGCACGCGGCGTTCGGCCGGGGGAGGATCCTGGCACTTGACGGACATGGGGAGAATGCAAGAGCGGTTGTCGATTTCGACTCGGTTGGGAGGAAACACCTCCTGCTGAAATTCGCTCACCTCCGTTTGCAGTGAAACACAGACTTTCCAAAATCTCCAGACACGTGCATGTGCTGCGCCCGGCACTGCGTGTAGCCCGCGGGGTGTGGTACTACGCACGAACAATCGCCCGGCAAATGAGAGAGGTCGATATTCTCTTCCTTGCCTCCGGCCTCGCATTCAATGCCGTCCTCTCTCTGATCCCGCTGATGCTCCTCATCGCTTCGGCGATCGGAATGTTTCTCAACTCATCTTCCCTCGGCGTGCAGCACCTGCACGATGTCCTCGATGCTGTGTTTCCGCCTCAACCATTTGCGCAAGAAATTCGCTCGTCCGTTCTCGGCATCGTTGCTGATATTGTCGTGTATCGCACCTCTCTGGGGGTGTTTGGGATCCTGGTCCTCATCTGGACGACTCTGTCGTTGTTCGACGCGATCCGAAGCGTGCTGCACAGGGTGTATGCCCTTAAACGAACACGAGGACTGCTGACCAGCCTCTTCCACGACCTCGGATTTCTTATCCTCGCTTTTGTCTTCTTTCTGGCCGTCAATTTCACTCTCTGGATCTCTGACCTTGCCGAGGGCGTGGCGAAAGGAATTCCTGAATTGAGCAGGGTTTCCATGCCCCCCGTTCGGTCCTATCTTCCTGCGACGGTCGTCCTGTTGTTGGCCGGTCTCATGTTTTATATTCTTTACAGATTCATGACGGATCAGAAGCCCCCGACAATTGCCGCTCTGATCTCCACCGTTACGTCGACACTCATGTGGCTCGTTTCGGGGAAACTGTTTGCAGTGTACCTCACCGAATTATCCAACGTCACCGCTCTCTATGGGACGTATGCCTTTCTCGTGGTCTTTCTCGTCTGGATATACTATTCCAGTCTGATTTTCGTTTTCGGTGCCATCGTAGGACAGGTTCACTGGCAACGGGTTCGGCGATTCCATCCGGAGCCCGGTGGCTAGATCGAACGTCCTGCCTTGTTGTTTCTCAGCGTGAAAAGATCGGCGGGCTGTTGCGCTGGAGATGCTGTCCGCTCAATGGCTTCTGTTGATGTTGCAGACTGATCTTTTCGATTTCTCCTTCACTAAACCAGGTTGGACTGCCATGCAAGAAGATCCGATTGAAATTCTACGGGAGTTGCGTCGTCAGGCCCTGCTTGGCGGGGGCGAGCGCAGGATGGAGGATCAGCACAAGAAAGGAAAGCTGACCGCGAGGGAACGTCTGAACATCCTGCTGGACGAAGGCAGCTTCCAGGAGCTCGACATGCTCGTGCAACACCGGGCCACGGACTTCGGGTTGGAAAAACAGCGGTATCTGGGCGATGGCGTTGTCACCGGGACCGGCCGGATCAACGGGAGAGTTGTCTGTTGCTTCAGCCAGGATTTCACGATTTTCGGAGGGTCTCTTTCCGAGGCGCACGCCGAAAAAATCTGCAAGGTCCTGGATCTTGCCATGCGAATCGGTTGCCCCATCATCGGACTCAACGATTCGGGTGGTGCGCGAATCCAGGAAGGGGTCGTAAGCCTCGGAGGGTATGCGGAGATCTTTCTCCGGAACACGCTTGCGTCGGGGGTGATTCCTCAGATTTCTGCAATCCTGGGACCATGCGCCGGCGGAGCCGTCTACTCGCCCGCGATTACGGATTTCATTTTTATGGTCAAGGGATCCAGTTACATGTTCGTGACCGGTCCGAGTGTGGTGGAGACTGTGACGCACGAGAAGGTGTCTTCAGAGGATCTCGGTGGTGCCCACACGCACGCAGTGAGAAGCGGTGTTGCACACCGCGCCTGCGACGATGAATTCGATTGCCTGGAGTCAATCAGAAATCTCTTCGGGTATCTTCCGTCGAACAATATGGAAGACCCGCCAATCGTGACCAGCGCAGACCCGGAAAACCGGGCAGAAGATAGTCTGACAACCATTGTCCCCGCGAGCCCCAATAAGCCGTACGATATGAGGGAATTGATCCGGCTCGTCGTAGACAGCGGCGTGATATTTGAAATCCACGAAGAATTCGCACCGAATATCATCTGTGCATTCGCCAGGTTGGGAGGGAGGTCTGTCGGGATCGTGGCGAATCAACCCGCTGTTCTGGCCGGCGTGCTTGATATCGATTCGTCGCGGAAGGGGGCCCGATTTGTGCGCTTCTGCGACGCCTTCAGCATACCCCTCGTTACCTTCGTCGATGTCCCCGGATTTCTGCCCGGGACGGATCAAGAATGGCGAGGCATCATCGTCAACGGAGCAAAACTTCTTTATGCATTCTGTGAAGCGACGGTTCCCCGTATTACGGTCATCACGCGGAAGGCGTATGGCGGTGCTTATGACGTAATGAATTCGAAGCACATTCGAGGGGACTTCAATTTTGCGTGGCCCTCCGCAGAGATCGCAGTGATGGGCCCGAAAGGAGCCGCGGAGATTATTTTCAAGAAGGAGATTGATGCCGCGCCGGATCGCGAAGTAGCGCTCGCTGACAAGGAAAAAGAGTATCGGGATAAATTCGCAAATCCGTACCAGGCTGCAATCAGGGGGTACATTGATGAAGTGATCGAGCCCAAAGAGACACGGCCACGAATCATTCATGCACTGAAGATTCTTGAGAACAAAGTCGATTCCAATCCCAAGAAAAAGCACGGCAACATCCCGCTCTAGAGCTTGATTTCATCGACTTTTCGTATATATTACTTCGCCCGAAGGGGATTCCCGCCTGAAGAATTAGCAGGTTTATACAACGTATTAGTCTTCAATCCTGTACAAAAGACAACTCTCTACTTTGACCATAGGAGAACGCATGGGTTCAACTCTTTCTCACAATGACCTCTATAGACTTCCATGGACATTGCCTGACAACGCGATCAGCTGGCTCGAGCCGACTAGTATGTGCAACCTCTACTGCGATGGATGTTACAGGAAGAATGAGGCGAATGCTCACAAGTCTGTGGAGGCTGTCAGGCAGGAACTCGACACATTTAAACGTCTGCGGAAAACCGATGGAGTGTCGATTGCCGGGGGAGACCCTCTTATCCATCCGCAAATTGAGAAAATAGTTGAAATGGTGGCTTCTGATGGCGTGAAACCCATCATCAATACCAATGGCCTGGCACTCACCATGGCAAAACTGAAGGCGTTGAAGAGCGCAGGAGTGGCGGGTTTTACCTTTCACATCGATTCAGGCCAGAACCGTCCCCATATGAAAGGAAAGACGGAAGAGGAACTCAATGAGCTCCGTCTTCACTATGCACAAATGCTCGCGGAGGTCGGGGAAATTTCATGCGCCTTCAATGCGACGGTCTACGAACATACGCTCCAGGACGTCACGAAAGTGGTGGAATGGGGACACAAGCATATTGATATCGTCAATATCCTGGTTTTCATTGCTTATCGTGCTGCACCTGTCCACAAAGGCTACAACTACTATGTCGGCGGCAAGCAAATCGATATGACGCCGATCGCATACGCAATCGACAAAGAGAGACGTATCTCGATCATGTCCACCGACATTGTGGATGTGATCCGGAAAAAGTATCCCGACTTCATGCCGTCAGCGTATCTCAACAGTACGGAGCGGCCTGATCATTTCAAATGGCTCCTGACGATGCGGGTTGGGACGAAAGACAATATCTACGGATACGTTGGTCCAAAATTCATGGAACTGGGCCAAACGCTTCACCATTTGGTCCGTGGTTCCTATCTCGCCTATACCAAACCCAAAACGCTCGAACATGGCCGGAGCATGCTCCTCCTTTCGCCATTGGACCGCGGGATTTCCGGCATCGCCAGGGCATATTTCCATCACGCCATGACGAAACCCACCGTGCTGTTCAAGAAGCTCCATTTGCAGACAGTCATGATTATCCAGCCCGCTGATTTCATGGAGAACGGTGCTCTGGGAATGTGCGATGGGTGCCCGGACATTACGGTGCATGAAAACAAGCTTGTCTGGTCCTGTCGGATGGATGAGCTTGTCAACTTCGGGGACTGGGTTCGGGCAGTCCCGGAGAAAAACGGGCAATGAAGGTTTCACCTCGCAATCTCCCCCGGTCATATTCAGGCAAGCCTTGGGATTGTTGATGGAGCTCAGAACACCTCCAATCCCGTCTGGCCGGGCGTTTGGACTGTAGTTGTCGCGGGACATTCTCTGGGATCGGTCATCGCCTGTGATGCATTCGATGCAAACGCCCACGGCTGCGACGTTTGCCTCTGTCCCGTGTTCCTCAATCGCCGCTTCGTGCAGATCGTTCTCCCGTTCCGGCCTTTGCTTCTTCCATCGCTAAGCCATATATTTTTTCTCATCGTTCACGTAGCAGGGACGTTGAGTGGCCCACCAAAGCCCGGGGAAGAAAACGCGTAAGCCTGCAGACCGTTCTTTGATATTCAGGCGAGCAAAAGCACGGACCGTTGTCACACGTCTGGAAAAGAGTCTCGGCATCCCGAAGCAGCCTTCCCATCTTCCTGCCCCACTGGACATCCTCATTGCCACTATTCTGTCGCAAAATACGAACGACAAGAACAGCCATCGCGCCTATACGGGTTTGCGAAATCGATGTGGGTCCTGGGAGGAGGTCGCTGACACTCCGGTGCGCGTGATTGCGGGCGCGATCCGTTCCGGCGGCATGGCAGATCAGAAGTCGTTGCGGATAAAGAATATCTTGCATGAAATCAGGGAACAATTCGGCCGCTGCACGCTGGATCCGATCCGGAGATGGTCGGATGAGCGGATCATGGAGAAGCTCACACGGTATTCCGGTGTCGGCCCAAAAACAGCTTCGTGCGTCCTCCTCTTTTCGCTGGGGCGAGACATCTTCCCTGTGGATACGCATGTTCACCGAATCTGCAGTCGTCTTCAACTTTCGTCCGGAGCCCGAACGCCCGAAGAAACTTTTCGCCAGATGGGCAGGATTGTGCCCGAGGGGAAGAGGTATTCGTTTCACACCAACCTTATCCGGTTTGGCAGGACCATATGCCGCTCCTCCCGGCCGCGGTGCGGAGATTGTCCTTTGAACGATCAGTGCAGTTATCAAGGGAAGACAAGACTGCGGATTGGCGGTCCGCCCAAAGCAAATCACCATTTTATGCTGCTGGATAACGTTTCGGCATGAGTGTGACCATCGACCGGAGCATGATCGAAAGAATCCTCGTCATTAAGCTCAGGGCTGTTGGCGATGTGGTTCTTTCCACCGTGGTTCTGAAGAACCTGCGCGAGGCGTTTCCCGGAGTGTCGCTGGAATTCCTCACTGAGAAGGGGGGGGCGGGGATTCTTGAGGGAAATCCTTTTCTGAATCGTCTCCACGTTTATGATCGACGGACGATGACGGGGCTCCGATTGATCAGAATGGTCCGGAGTCGCCGTTACGATCTGGTGATCGATCTCTTTGGCAATCCGCGTACTGCGCTTGTGACGCGGCTGAGCGGGGCGAGATACCGCGTCGGCTTCCGTTTCCGTACACGGACCTACGCATATAATATTGTCGTCGAGCCGCGCGGGGCGATTGTTCACAATACACAGTTCAACCTCGACGCCCTTGAAAAAATCGGCGTCCCGGTCATCGATCGCTCATTACATATTGTCCCGGGCGAGCAGGAGGAAGCCTCGGTTGCGTCCTTCTGGGATCGTCAATTCCCTTCACCGACACCGGTGGTGGCACTGCACAGTGGAGGCGGGTGGGAGACAAAACGGTGGCCCGCAGAACGATTTGCAGCACTCGCCGATGTTTTGCAGACGCAGTATCACGCGGTGGTCCTCCTGCCCTGGGGGCCCGGGGAGGAGGCTGACGTCGAGCGGATCCGATCGCTGATGAAGACGGAGGCGATCATACCACCTGCGACGAACCTTCTTGAACTCGCCGCACTGCTGAGGCGATGTTCGCTGATGGTAAGCAATGACTCCGGTCCCATGCACATCGCCGCGGCCATGGGGACGCCGGTGCTTGGACTCTTCGGCCCGACAAATCCCCGCCTGCAGGGACCATTCGGCAAGAAGGTGATAACAGTGCGTAACGAAGCAGTCGAGTGCCTGGGATGCAATCTTACGGTGTGCCCCATCGGGAATCCGTGCATGAAGGACCTGGATATTCAGCGTGTCCTGGATGCGATCGAACAGCTTTCCGTTCTGTAGCATTAAGTCAGACGAGCCATCTCATGGAATTTGCCATTCCCTCGTGCAAACACTTTACCGGCTACAAGCCGTGCTTCCCCGGCACGAATTGTCTCGAGGAATGCATCCAGCACAAGCCTCTGGGGACACGCATACTCCTGATCAATCTCGATGCAATGGGCAACGTGCTTGTGACAACGAGTATTCTCCCTGCACTCAAGAGGAAGTATCCGATCAGCGACATATCCTGGGTCACTTTGAAAATCTCGGCTCCACTGCTTCAGAATAACCCGTTCATCGACCGCGTCTATACATGGGATCCGGAGTCGATTCTCATCCTTGAAGGGCAGGAATTCGACATTGTAATGAATGTTGATAAGTCCCGGAGGTCGGGAGCGTTTGCCGTTCGCGTCAATGCCCGGGAACGACTCGGCTTCGGCATGAACGGGCAGGGGGTGATCATCCCCCTCAACCCTGAGGCGGAGGAAAACTATCGACTTGGCCTCGACGACGATTTAAAATTCCACGTCAACCAGAAGACCGTTGGTCAGCTGGAGTGCGAAGAATTCCGCCTTCCCTACAACCGGGATGAATATGTGCTTCACCTGACGGAGGAGGAAGAAGAATTCTGCCGGTCGTACAAAGACGATCTCTTGATCAAACCCGGGCAGGTTGTGGTGGGATTCAATACCGGGTGCTCGGAGCTGTATCCGAACAAGAAGCTCACCGTTGAGCAGCACGTCGTGCTCCTCGAGCGTCTGGCAAAGGAGGATGATCTCACCCTGGTTCTCCTCGGCGGCCCGGAGGACACCGTGCGAAACGCCGAAATTCACCGGAGGCTCGGAGCCCGGGTGATCAACACACCGACGACCGAAGGGGTCCGGCGGGGGATCTGCTACGAGAACATTTGCGACCTGGTCGTGACCGGCGATTCCTTCGGGATGCACCTGGCGATAGGGCTGAAGAAACATGTCATCGCGTGGTTTGGATTGAGCTGCTGGACGGAAATCGATCTCTACGATCGCGGAGCGAAGCTTGTACCAGAGGGATTGGCGTGTGCGCCATGCTGGAGAAAGGCGTGTCCGTACAACCTCGAATGCATAGCGATGGTTGACCTGGATCGCATCGTTGCAGAGGTGTGCAACTTCAGGGATGGGAGGAAGCAGGAGTGGGAAAACGAGTCCACGGGGGCGAGGGGCTTATAACGTCAGTCCCAGTGTAAACGTGTGCGTGGATCCGAGATCCTGGTTCAGGCTTGCGAACGCGTAGTCGAGGGAAAAGAGTCCGTATTGCACCCCCAGCCCCGCTCCAAATCCTCTCCCTTCCGAACCGAATTCATTGCCGGCACGGAGCACGACCATATTGTAGAACCAAAACTCACCTCCCAGCCCTGCGTAGAACCTCTTTTCCGGAAACACCCTCACGACGTCTCCTTCCACCCTCAAATCCATATCTTGCGACCGCAAGAGAGTGTACCCAAGACCTGCGCGAGCGAGCGCAGGGAGCACGGTACTCTGAGACTGGAGGACCGTCATGCTCCCGAGGTTCAGGATGGCAATTCCGGCATCAAGATTTGCAATGGGAAGGGGAGCCCTGATGCCGGCATCGAAGGAGATCCCCGTCGCCTCATTCACGAGGATTTTTTCGTAAAGAAATCTCCCGGTAACGCCAAGACGGATTTCGTTGCCAATCGTTCGGGCATAGGACAGGCCTATGGCCAGATCGCGCGAAGTGAACGTCCCCTCCGCGGGACCGGGCCGGGTGCGGATTTCGATATCAGCAACCGTTGTGGTGAGGAGAGAAAGACCGAGCGTCTGGTTTGCTCCCAGCGGAAACGAGGCACCCAGGAACTCGGTGCGCGTGTCCTGAATCCATTCCTGATGCGTAAAGAGAAGATGCATCGTTTGCGGAGTATCCACGCTCTGAATGCCGGCAGGATTACCCTGAACCGCGGCCGGTCCATCAGCGAGGGCCACGACATAGCCCATTCCCACGTCACGCGCGGTGGCGCCGATTTTCAGCAGCGGCATTCCCGAAGCGCCCGCCTGGGCGAAAACAAGGCGAGTCCCCAGAAGGAGCAATGCAGACAGTGTCACAAGGATGCGACGATTCATTGGTACGGTCATGCTTTCAAAAGATTGCCGAAACCGACACGAAGTGGATGCCAGAATCCGTAAACGGCTCAAATACATACGTGTACTGGATCGCAGGCGTCCATGATGCAAAATCCCTCTGGAGCATGAAGCCCAGGGCGGGCCGGATTCCATTCCCTTTTTCCTTGAGGTCGACCCGGTCGATGCCCGCCCGGAGAGCCAGCTCGTGTATGATATGATATTCCGCGCCAGCCCTCAAGTAGAGAGTCTGCTGGTTGCTTGCCTCGATTTCTGAAGAGACAATGCCGAGATCCTCCGGCAGGATATACGCCACACCGATCGTGTACAATCGAGGGAACTTATCCTCCGAGGATTTCCCCTCCTGTCCGTACAGTGAGGAAGTATCCCATTTGTACTTTGAGGAAATATCTTTGACGGTGCCGGCGACCCTGATCTGATCGGTGACCCGATAGAAGAACCCGAGATCCACCCCGACCGTTGCGCTGGTAATGTCCGAATACAGGTGAGCGTAGAGGAGTTTGAGGTTGATGCCAAGACTGAATCCCGCGGGAAATCGGAGTCCGAACCCGAGAAAGGCCATGTTTTCCGATGTCTTCATCGGACCCGTGGGTATTCCATCATTGTCGCGTCCATCGATGTTACTCACCCCTGTGTTCAGGATGCCGACGCCGAGTCCCGCCTGTGGCGGCAACGACGTGGAAAAGTTGAGAAAGTTCATGGACCTGTCAAGGGACAGGATGCCGGCGGACACCGATCCCCCCCGGTTTTCTGAAAACGGAAGAAGAGCGGGATTGTAGTAACCGGACAACTCGCCCTCGTCGACGGCGCTCATGGAATTCCCCATGGCGATGCCCCGTGCGCCGAATCCCATGCGGAACGCCGACCCCGGAAGTCCGCCGAGTTGCGCAACGGCCGGCTCTGTCGCGAGAATGAGAACCCCCAGCGAAAAGAGCGCCAGGCGGCACGGGTTATTGTGTTATTGAAGGACAAGGATTTTCCCCCATGCGGGCGTACCACCACTGACAATGACCCGATAGAAATACACACCGTTGTCGACGACTCGCGAATGATCGTCCCGCCCATCCCAGATCTCATCGCTTTCTCCCGATCGAGATGCATCCTTTACCAGCGTCCGCACGCGATTCATTCCAAAATCGAATAATTCAATTGTGACGTTTCCGGGAGTTGCACCCGTGGTGTAGTGAATCCGTACGCTGCCCGTCGACGGAGAGAACGGATTAGGATACGCATACACCTTCGATACAGCTTCGCTGGGAACGTACGATCGCGCTATCTCCCAGGCTGACCCGAAGGGGTGGCTCGCGTTGTCGATCGTTCGGGCGAGTCCGTCATCCGATGCGCCGAAGAGTGTGTCACCGATCACTGCCACCGAATAGAACGCCGAGGTTGTGATTCGACTGCCGTTCTGCGGATCGATGATTGTTCCCGATTTTAACCAGCTTGCGCCGCCATCGGCAGTACGGTACATGCCGTCGTTCGCTGCGACATACACAAGAGAATCCTTGAAGGCGAAGCCGTATGCCTTGACGCCGATGAGCTGGTTTGACCAGGTGAGACCATCATTGTCGGTGTAGCTTACCGCGTACTCTTGCGTCGGGCCCTCAGCCGGCCAATTTGTCGTCCAGATTCTCGTGCCCGTGGGGAGCCGTTGTGTCCCGATCGCGATCACCCAGTCCGATGCGATATGGGAGGCCTCGTTGTCAGCGGTGAAATGTGCCCAGCTCATCCCACCGTCGGTTGAACGGTTCACGCCGCCGGCGGTTCCCGCCCATATGGTGTCTTCACCGATGGTCGCGACGGAAAAGGCGAGAAAGTTATTATCGTCCCGGGGGTCGATCGGATACCCAAGAGTATCGGTGGGGGATATCGATGCGCGATTGTGGCTTGGAAGAACGATGCGATCCCATGATTGTCCAAGATCCGTTGACTTTCTCAGACCGCTGGACCAGCTCGCTATCCACACGGCCTTCGGCGAGAGGGCTACGCTGAAAGTCACATTCTGCTCGGGAACGACGATCGGGAGGAAGTGGACATTGTTCACACCATACATGACCGTACTGTCATTGACCGGGTCCAGCGGCTGCGGGATCCCGTGCCATGTGACGCCGTTGTCGGTGCTATACGTTGATCCGCTCCCGGTCTGCACGGAAGTACCATTGACGTCCTTCGTAAAGCCTGTCGAGGCCCAAATCGTATCTCCCTTCACACCGACAGCAAAAATGCCCGGCTTTGCAAACTGTGGATTTGTCACAAAGCTCGTCCAAGTCCTGCCGCCGTCGGTCGTCAACGCAAGACCATTCCCTGTCCCGGCCCACAGTGCTCCGTTCCGTGTCGCGAGATGCGAAAGAGAATTTGTCGGGAGGACACCGGCTGCAGCTCCTGGAAACAGAAAGGGTTTCTGGAGAGGCGGCATGTTCTGGGCGGAAGCGGACCGGCTCAAAACGATCGCGGCGATGAGTCCCACAACATAGGCGGTTCGTGGCATTAGCGCAGCGTCAGGTAGTGTGTAAGGGTTGCGCTGGTGTCGCCCGCGCGGTCAATCGCCTGGAATAAAAGATCGTAGGTTTTCGGGGTGTTTGAGCTGTCCACCTGAAGAGTGATTGAGAATACTTCACCCTGAATTGAGTCCTTGTTTGAAATATTGCCTTCGTCAAGCAAATGAAGGATGCTCGGCGGGCTGTTTCCACCGACAACACGCAACGTCACATCTTTGATGTCACCAACCCCGTCAGAATCTCCACCCGAAATGGTTAACACAAATGGATTTGTCCCGTGATCAGGTATCAAAACCGTGTCGGGTGCAACAAGATTGTAGAGCCAGGGCGGAATATTGGGCCTGCGGACAATCAGACTCGTGATTGCACTTGTGCCTTGATGTCCTTTGCGATCGCTTGTTGAAAACACTACGTGGAAGATGCCATAGTCGCTGCGTGAGAGAGAGAAGTCAAGCGCTCCGGTGTAAACTCCGTCTCGTGAAACCTTGTCTGGAGCTGCGCCATCGTCATGGAGATTCGACTCGGCAATGACCGTTCCGTCAGGTGTCATTACTGTAGCCGAGACGATTGATATCTGATCGGCCCCATCAGGATCTGTAACGAACGTTGAGGCCACGATCTTGACAGGATAGAAGCCTCCAGAAGGAGTGATCGAGTCAATGCGGACCGAGGATGGGGTGAGAGAAAACTGCGAGACGACAGGCGCATTGCCACGAGGATCGAGCGCTCCCATGGGGTTCTGGTCGCACCCGAAGAAGGTGAGTGCGACGACGAACGGTAGTAACCCCGGGATTAACCTGCAGGAAAGTATATTCAGGCGGTGAGGAATATCAAAAAAAACGCCGACCCTTCTAAGATATGCAGAGAAGTAGCGGCGATACGTGGAGAAGCGCATCTTCACCCGGCTGCGGTGGTGGCGGTGGATTGACATTTCAACGCGAACATGTAGCAGTCGGTCAGCAGCGCTCTCTTATTGTAGGTCTTGTCACGTAAACTACAAACAGGCAGCGTGAAAAGCAAGAAAAATCATGGGGTTGAGAGATGAAAAACCCTCCGGAGGACTTGCGCAACCCCGTTCGATTTTGTATACTGAGCTATCCCCGCCAGGCCGTCCCTCCCGTCGGCCATACCTTTCATACATACTCCAACCACACTGGCATGACGTCAGACCCTTCGCTTGACGGAGGCGTCATTCAACCTCTTGTTTCGTCCGGACTCTGGCATCAGGCGTACCGGAAGTACCACCATTTCTGGATCACGCTTGCAAGATCGAGCCACGTTCCGGCCTCAGAGGCGGAAGAGATGCTTCATGCGGTCCTGATCGCCATCATTGATGATCCGGACCGGCATTTTGAATCACTTGAACACGTTCGCAATTACGTCGCCAGAGCGATCCTGAACCGGGTCGTCGAGCGCCGGAGGAACGATGCGCGGTTCACGGAATGGGATGATGAGTCGGAGAAGGGGAGCGGAGAGAATGAGGAAATGTCCCCCGGAGAAAAGCGAGAGCTTCATCTGGCGCTCCGGAAGGGGATGCGCGGACTTCCCGCGCATCTCTACCGCGTCGTGAAACTCCGGTTTTTCTCCGGCTTTACCTTTCAGGAAATGAGTGAGTTCCTTGGGCTCCCGATTTCCACCATCAAGAGCCGGGAAGAAGCTGCGTTAAAGAGAATACGAAGGGTATTAAAGAACCATGGTTTCTAACGACTGCGCCACGAAGAGCTGTCAGGCAAATGACATATCCGGTCACTCTTGAGAGCTAGAGAAAGGTCATGAAACCCAAGATTCCCGTCTCCACATTAGTGGATTTCGCCTCCGGTCGGCTTTCTCCGGAGGAGGGGTTGAAGCTTCTCGATCAAATAGAAGACAACCCTGATGTGTCCGAAATGCTGGACAAGGCGATTGAATTTGTTGATATCGCCTCTGATCCGGCTTCCGCCGGAGTTCTGGAAGGACGGAGGCGTTGGTATGCGCCGCTTCTTCGAAAGATCGCACAGTGGAGCCGCGGGGCGGTTGAATGGATGTTCCGGGTCACCCTCGCGATACGTGGGAGTAGGGGCCGGGATTGCGATCGTTGTTGCTTTTGCGATTGTCGCTCCACTTCCTTCCCAGGGGAGGATTGCCGCCTTGACGATCCCAACCGACGAGGAGTTGCATATCCTTACTCGAGGAGCAGAGGGGGGAGAGGTGAACCTGGCCGCACATCTGATGGCTAACCAGAGGTTTGAGGATGCCATCCGGGTGCTTGACTGGTACGTCGCGGCATTTCCCACCTCTGACGGCGCCGCGCGCGCGCACTTACTTTCGGGGCTCGCACATCTGCGGCGATCGAAGGAGACGTTCCTGGGGTGGTTTGTCGGGATTGACCGGGCAGAAGTGCGCAATGCCGAAACCCAGTTCATGAGCGCATTGATGCTTTCACGATCATCGGAGCTGTCATCAGATGCCGCCTGGTACCTGGCTCGGGCACAAGTGCTCCTTCAGTCGGACGGCAATGCGCCGATGTATCTCGATTTCATTGAAAAGGAGGGGGGTGTGCATAGTTCGCAGGCCGGGCGACTGAAAGAGCTCCTGAGGGAACGCCAGTGAGCACACTCGAGGTCATGGGGTACTCGCACGGACCCTCGCCATCACAGGGACAAGCAACATGACAAGATCATGCATAGTTCTGTGCTTCTTGCTCATTGTTTCGAGTTCTGTCTTTTGTGCTTCCTTTGTTCCCAAGGAGGAATACCTGTCGTTGCGCAGGATGATCGGGTCAGGGCATTATGCAGCGGCAAGTGAAGAGTGCCTGCGGATGATGGACCGCTACCCTCACGATGCGATTCTTCATGAGACATTTGTGGAGATCAATCTTTACGCGGGGACGCTCGACGGAGCCGAAACAACCCTGCGTCGGAGGCTGGCTGCGGGATCCAGCGTGGAGCAATGCTTTTATGGGATCGGACTGACGCGTTACCATCGACGACTGTATCGCGACGCGCTCGATGCCTTCGCACGATGCCCGCCGAAGTCGCGCTCGACACCCCAGTGGCCGCGGGTGTCGGCCTCGATGAGGCCGGCGTGGACCGGGGTCGGGCCCGAGGGGACGTTCGGGCGATCGAAGCGAGCGGCGCGGGCGCGCTTGGCGAAGAGCGCGACGGCCAGCAAGTCCTTGCGAGGCCGCTCGCCCCTGACCCGCGCCGCCTCCACGCCCGAGGCCACATCGACGCCGACCGCCGGCACGGCACGCAGGGCACCGGCGATCGACGCCGCGTTGAGCCCGCCGGCGAGGATCACCGGGACCTCGCGGGCCACGGCGGCGACGAGGGTCGGGTCGGCGCGGGTGCCGGTGCCGCCCGGGTGCGTGCCGCCCGCCGTGTCCAGGAGGATCCGCGCCGCGCCGGCGGCCACGTAGGCCCGGGCGCGCGCGACGGCCTCGTCGACAAGTGCCTCGGCATGCCGCACTTGCGCGCATCGGCTTGAGCCTGCTCGGCCGGCAGGTCGACCACAGCCCACGCGGGTCACGGCGAGCCGCGATCAGGTCCGCACTTGCCCGGCCCGCGTATCGATGGCGACGTTGACCTCGCCGGCCAGCGCCGCCACGAGGTTGGCTTCCGCGCCGGCAGTGATCGCGACGAGCAGCGGCGTGCGGGCCCCGCCGGCGGCCCGGGCACGGCGGGCGAGGGCGGCGCCCTCCGCGACGCTGAGCGCCCGCGGCGTTCCCGCGACGAAGTTGAGCCCGATGGCGTCGGCACCGGCCGCGAGGGCCGCGTCGAGCCCGGCGTCGTCCACGACGCCGCAGATCTTCACGATCGGGATGCGGTGCGCGGCGCCCGGGTCGTCCGGCACCGCTCCCGCTGCAACGAAGGCCGGCCGCAGCAGCTTGCCGCGGATCGGCGGTGCGGACCAGCGCCTCCCCGACGAGCGCGGCGTCGTAGCCCGCGGCCCGCCAGCGGGCGATCGTCGCGGGCTCGCGGGCGCCGAATTCGGCCACCGTGATCCGGTCGTCGGGGATCCCCCCACGCAGGCGGATCGGGTGATCCGGGTCCACCGCGAGCGTCCGCAGGTCGCGCGCGTTGACGCCGACGATCCGCGCTCCCGACGCCAGGGCGGCGTCCAGCTCGCGCTCGGCGTGGACCTCCACGAGCGGCTCCAGGCCGAGGTCGCGGGCCCGGGCGACGAGGTCGGCCAGGCGGCGGGCGGGGTGGAGTGCCGCCATGAGCAGGACAAGGTCCGCGCCGGCCGCGCGCAGCACCAGCAGGCTGTCGCGGGTCGACCACGAACTCCTTGGCGAGCACCGGCACCGCCACGGCGGCGCGAACGGCGCGCAGGTCCTGCACGGAGCCCCCGAACCAGTGGGGCTCGCAGAACGGAGATCACGGACGCTCCCCCGGCCGCGTAGGCGCGGGCCTGCGCCGCGGGGTCCAGGCCTGCCGCGGCGATCGCGCCGGCGGAGGGCGACGAGCGCTTGACCTCGGCGATGAGATGGAGCCCCGGCCGGGCAAGGCGCAGCAGGGCGTCACGCGGCGCCGGCTGCGCGGCCGCGGCACGGGCGAGGTCGCGGTACGCGGCGCTCCCCAGCTCGGCGTTGATGTCGGCGGCACGGCGGGCGGCGATCTCCCAGGACGCCGGCGCGCCCGCGGGCAGGAACGGGTGGACGTCCGGCCGCGCCGGGCGGGCCGGCACGGCGGCGGGGGTCATGCGGGCACCTCCGGGTTGGCTTCTTGGACGCGGGCCTCCTCGGCGGCCCGGCAGGCGTCGGCCGCGGTCTTCTCGGCCCGAAGCCGGGCCAGGAAGGCGGTCGCGGAGCCGCCGTCGATCGTGGTAGCGGCAAGGGCGATGCCGCCCCCCAGGTCGGTGACTCGGTCAGCCGCCACGAACGCAGCGGCCGCGTTGAGCAGGACCACGTCGCGCCGCGGCCCGGGGTCGGT
>CAWJKM010000002.1:0-525531 GCA_963843525.1 Ignavibacteriota bacterium
GCTTTCTATGCCGACGAGGCGATTCTGGTTGAGGGACCCACTGAAGAAATTCTCCTTCGAGCGTATTTGCAGGAATTGCCACAGAAGAAGACTTTCTTCATTGTCAACTGTGGGACTGTAAGTGACCAACATACCTTTTTACCAGAAGGTGCTGGCAAAGTTCACTATACCCTACAGCGTGATATGCGACACCGACGGCCAGATTTCTTCATCCACGATCTAAAAGGGAATCCGGTATTTGAATCAGGAATTCAAGGAGCAATCTCTAAACAGTTCCAAGCCGATAGCAGTGCCAGCAAAGTGGGGGTCTTCCGTTGCCACAATCCCACATTCGAACCTGCACACCAAATAGATTCAATCCCGGAAGAGCTGCGAATGCCTGCAGCGACGTCAAACGGCAAGCCATTTGACGCGAACAAGTACTGGAAAGACATTCTTAAACCGCGTTTGAATTCGACGTCGATTGCGAGTGTCCCCATCATCGCGATCATGCGCGCAATCACAGGCTGGGTCAAGACTGCAAAATAAGGCGGTTCGAACTCGTGGCCGAAACTCACGACGGCCTTCCGACTCGATCCACGCCACCGTAGGTACGTGTTAGGTCTGGATTGTTTTTTTAGGTGTCTCGCACAAAAGTTTGTAGAAGAGCAGAGTCCCCGACAAAGACGTTGGGTTCTACGATAACGGATAGTGAAGTCCTCCGCCGTTGATGCGGCACCGCCAACTGGTGATTGCCAGAACGATTGCTCGGTGCAGCGTCGATGCCAGAATTCACAAGGACAATAAGGTCCCACAATGGACACCCAGTCGATCGAAATCCTCGGCCGTAATCGGCTCATCAACGAACTCATCGAAGCAGGGATAGAAGTCGCCCAGCCAATTCGCGACAGGGGTATCGACCTGATTGCCTATCTCGATCGGGACAAGAAAACCAGGAAGTTCATCGCGGTTCCCATCCAAATGAAGGCTGCGTCGAGCCGTTCGTTCACAATCGACAAGAAATACTCGAAGACTTCCAACCTCATCATTGCGTATGTGTGGGAAGTGCAGGCCAGAAAGAATCGAGGGATCTTTGGGCTGACATACGTTGAAGTAAAGGGGGTCGCCAAGAAAAATGGGTTGGTCGAGAACCGAACTCTCGGGGACGTGGCACATATTCGACAACAGCCCGAGCAAGAAATTGTTCGAACTCCTCAAGCCCTTCGAGATGACCCGCAAGAGTTGGCGTAGCAAAATCGATGCAGCTCTCAAATGCGTAGATATCTGTAGCAAACACGCCCAACAACGCCACCCCCTGGTTCATATGGAAAGGTTTAGTCGTGGTGAAAGCCAAATTGCAGGCTGTCTCAATCCCGATCGAGCGGGACTACGCGCCCAAGAGGAGGCGGGTAAACGTTGTTAAGCGGAACGATAAGAAGAACATCCACACCTCAAGAAATGACTGGCAAACTCCACCAGATACTGAGCGAGATTTCGGACATCTCACCATTCTATGTCAAGAAAAGATCCTCCGAAGGCATTCTCTGGAACAAACATCCGGCCATATTCCTTGGTGCTGATCCAGGGACATTGAACGACTGCACATTTGATTTCGTCTTTCCTCCAACAAGGGACTAGCCCGTACTTTCGACAATTCTTACCCAATCTGCGAGCAGTCAAGCTAGCACTGGACAATCTCTATGTTCAAAACGTCTGTCAGAACTATTTCACAGGAGACACCCAGCTTTGTTCAGCGGATTGGCCGCGTGCGCTTCGCACTGGATTCCTTATTTGAACGAGGAACTTGACTTGATCGATCCGCAACGAGCCCTTCCAGTGCTCTTGTCAGCCTACATCATTCTCGAGGCCGTCTGCATCAAGCCTTGTCAGTCGCCACGGTCGTATTACGTCAGGAAGACGCTTATCAGGAAGAACCAGAATCATCTGCATCGTACGCTGATTCCCTTCTTTCGTGGGGGGCGAAGGTACATATCGTCTTGACAAGCTAGAGTGGTCTCAATTCGCACGGAAAATCGCGCGATACGTGGCGCAGAACCCCGTGTAGTACCCTATACAAGGCCAGAGTCCCTACAAAGAAGCCGCGATCTCCGACAAGAGATAGAGATATCCTCCGCGCCTGAAGTGGCACTGCGCACGGAATGGCGCATGCTTAGTCAATCGTCACTTGGGTGGATAGTTTTTCATTGGGGATTCCAAAACAGCATTCGGCCACACGGCCGACGTTCTGGGTTGTAGGTCAGGACAACACCCATGCTCGATCGTATTCGCCTCTCAATCTATCGAATCCTGAATCCTGCTCTCGGGCCAACCCGGGGTGGCAGGATCTTCGAGTTCTTCATCCTCAGCCTGATCTTGCTGAATGTCATAGCTGTCGTGGCGGAGACCATTCAGGATGTAGAACTCCGGTACAGAACCTTCCTGTGGGGTTTTGAGGTCTTTTCCGTTTCGGTCTTTTCTGTGGAGTACATCCTTCGACTGCTGGTTTGTCCGCTTGATCCACGATACAGTTCTCCGGTGCGCGGACGCGTGCGATACTTTTTTAGCTATCTCGCTGTGATTGATCTCCTGGCGATTCTCCCGTTCTATCTTCCCGTCCTGATCCCCTTCGATCTTCGCTTTGTCAGGATCGTGCGCCTCTTCCGTCTCATTCGGCTTTTCAAGCTTTCGCGCTACTCTCGCGCGATGACAGCCATCGGGGTTGTTCTTCGCAACAAGAGAGGCGAGCTTGCCATTGTGATTATCGTGGTCTTTGTGTTCCTGCTCCTGTCGTCGGCAATCATGTATGAGGTCGAGCATGAAGCACAGCCCAATGCATTTCCGAATATCCCGTCGGCGATGTGGTGGGGCGTGGTAACATTGACCACTGTCGGCTATGGCGATATCTATCCTGTAACGCCTCTTGGCAAGTTCATAGGTGCCGTGATCGCCTTGTTGGGCATCGGACTATTCGCGCTTCCTGCGGGGATTATCGCCTCGGGCTTCACTGAGGAGATCCATTCAAAGAGCCTCCAGAAGAAGGTCTGTCCACATTGCGGGAAGGAAATTCCACTTTAGACTCCGATTGACAGCACTATTAGGCTCGCTGAGATACACAACATCTGCTCTCCCACAGAGAAAGCGTTTCGAATGAAACTAACATTCCTCATCAAAGGCAGCGCACCGGAGCCGTATGCCGTGACGTTTGGTCGGACTGGGAATAACCTCACGACTTCTTGCACGTGCCCCGCCGGGAAAAACGGCCAATACTGCAAACATCGTTTCAACCTGATGGAAGGAGACCTCTCGGCGCTCGTCAGCAAGAACACCGGCGACATCGCCAAATTGCATGAGCTTATTCTCGGTACGGATGTCGCGGAGGCGTATAGACCAGTCCACGAAGCGAACCAGGCGGTGGCCAGGATAGAACAGGTCCTTCATTATGCGCCACCACAAAAGACTGTCTTGACATCAGCCGATGCAGCGGCGGAAGTCCTTCGCGCGGGCGGCGTGATGAAAGGAAAAGATGCATCGAGACAACTGCACGTCTATCTCCTCGACGGGACCTACAAAGGAACTCTCAAAGTCGACAACGATATCTCTAGCCTCAACGTATCAACTTTGCTCCCAGGGCTGCCGCTCAAGTCGACACGTAGAAAAGACGATCAAGGAGCGAGGGGATCTAAAAGTATTTGCTGCTTTCAATCTGGTTCCGAGTTCGAAAGGCTTCTCCAGTTGGAAGAGAACCTTTCGGACCTCAAACTAAGACTCAGAAAAGCCATGCGCGATTGAAGACCTGCACCTGTCATGTCAACCGAATCGCCATCCTATCTTCCTGCCTCACCTTACCGACCCTCAACGTACGGCTGTCCTGCACAGGGGAAGCCCTTTATTGATCATCGCGGGGCCCGGCTCGGGCAAAACCGAGGTCATGACCTGGAGAGTGGTGAAACTTGTCGTCACTGACAAGGTCTCCCCCGAGCATGTCCTTGTTACCACCTTCACGAGGAAGGCAGCCCACCAGCTCTCCGACCGGATACGAAATCACCTTGGCACAGTGAGCCCCGAACGACCCGCTCTGGGGATGTTTGTCGGCACGATGCATTCCCTTTGCGCCGAGATTCTCCGGCGGCACGAGGATCACTCGCCCCTCCACCCGGGTTTCACGATCCTGGATGAGATGGGACAGTCTCTGTTTGTCTACCACAACCTTGCCCGGCTTGGACTGGATCGGAGCCTCAAGGGGAACATGAATGACTTCCTCGAAGCCGTCGTGCGGTTCTTCAATCTAGCCACCGACGAGCTGGTCCAACCGGAACGACTCTCGCAATGGTGCGAGCAGCAGAAGGAGGAGATTCGAAAAGTCTCGTCACAGACGGCAACCAAGCATACCAAGGCAGCTGCAAAGCAATGGGAAAGCCGGCTGAGACTCCTTGAAGAAGAGGAACTTATCATTGATGCCTATTCGCGTTATCGTGAGCTGGTGATTCAGCGAGGCTTTGTGGATTTTGGCATGCTTCAAAGCTCCGCGTTGGATCTGCTCAGAAGTTCCCCAACGTCAGAGAAGAACTCCGGGGGCAGTTCCAGGAAATCCTGGTCGATGAATATCAGGACACGAGTGCGGCACAGGAGCAGATCCTGAAAGAACTGGCCGGCGATGGGTCTCGGCTGACCGTTGTCGGCGACGACGACCAGAGCATCTACCGGTTTCGCGGGGCGACGGTGGGGAACATTCTTGGCTTCGGCAAGGTCTTTCGCGAAGCGACCCTCGTCAAGCTGACAGAGAATTTTAGAAGCAGAGAGCCAATCGTCGATCATTCACAAGGTGTCATAAGGAACAACCGATTTCGCTACCCGAAAGACCTCTTCACCAAACGAGGTTCCGGAAACAAGGTCGTCCTTGTGTACGAAACCTCAGGGCTGAAGAAGGCGCGATCGATTGCAGAGCTTCTCGAGCAAGCTTCATGCGTCCGGAATCATACGCAAGTGGCAGGATGTGGCAATACTCTTCCGGAGCGTCCGGAATCACTCCGACACATACATCGAAGAGCTGACCAGGCAAGGAATCCCTCTCCAGATAACCGGGAAAGCAAGTCTTTTCGAGCGAGCATACGTCAGGGACCTGTGTGATCTTTTCTCATTTCCTTGGCAATGCAAAATCCTGGGGAGATATTGCAGTCCGCTGTGAATCGATGCACTTGGCGACTTCGACTACCTCCGCTCTTGAGAAATATGTGGGGGTCCTCACAGACTTGCGTACTCTTGACGACTTCCGAAAGATTGGAATTGTTGAGACATACGATGTGACTCGCTTGATGCAACTGGTGGATCTCAAGAGATCGGTCCTTGGAAAGCAGATTGAATCTGTGCAAAAGGTCTTTCATATTCTCCTCGGCAGTGTGGGTTTGGTTGAAGTTGCCGAGAAAGAGGATAAGAGAGAGGAGCTCCTTAACCTGGGCGAATTCAGCAGGCTTGTCGGGATTTACGATGAGGAGTGTCTGCCGGGAGAGTATCAGGGATTCCTCGAGTGGCTGGACCTTCTGAGGGGTGATGGCGTGGAATCGGCCGTGGTTCCATCGGAAGAAGCTGCTCAGGTCATGACGATTCATCAGGCAAAGGGACTCGAATTCCCCGTCGTCGTGATCTGCTCAGTCCTTGAGGGACGCTTGCCAACCCGACGCCGACGCGATGCGTACATAATTCCTGAGGAGCTCCGTGCAAGCGGCCAAGGGAGGAACGTGCAGGAGGATCCTCACGTTGTCGACGAGCGGAAGCTCTTCTATGTGGCAGCAACGCGAGCAAAGGAGCTGCTGGTTGTTGGGACGGCGGATATTATCGAGAAGCGGGTGACGGCCCGAGCAGGTTCCTCACGGAAATGCTAGGCGACAATCTTCACGAGATCGCCAGGACTTCGAGAGAGAAACTGGTGGTCGTTGAATCCGGCGCACACCCCTCGGAACCGAGAAGCCGTCTCGGGTATGGGGATATCGCCTACTTTCTCCAGTGCCCCATCCGATACAGGTTTGCATCCGTGTATGGCATCGAGCCGCTGAGGCAAGATCCCCTGGGCTTCGGTGCCAACGTGCATCGGGCATTGTCGCGGCTTCACCGCCGAGTCCTGGCGGGTGAGCCGGCCGCAGCGATAGACCTGGAAGATCTTGTCCGTTCGGCCTGGTCATATTCCGAAGACAATGAGACTCTGCGCTCAGCTCAGACCGCAGCAGTGAAGCAGCTTCACAGGTATTTGACAGAGCATGAGCCAACCTTTGCTGCCTTGTCCATAGTCGATGCGGGTTTCACTCTCGAGTTCCCGGGCTTCGAGATCACCGGCAAAGTCGACCTTGTCAGGAAACGTGGGGACGGCTGCGAGCTTGTAGATTTTCGCGTCGGACAACGGCAGCCTCCTGTGGACGCGGGCACGGATCGACAATTGCAGTTTTATGCTTTGGGCTGGGAGGCTTCCCATGGGACCCCGGTTGTCTCATGTGTTGCGCACTACCTGGGGAGCAATCAACTGGTCGAGTTTTCGTGGAATGACAAGCTGCGCCGGACCTCCCAGGATCTGTATGGCACGATTCTCGAAAACATCGCGGTGGGGGCATTTGCGCCACATCATGAATTCTGCGGCAGATGTCATGAATACGAGGTAATTTGCCCCTATCGCAACACGCACTCGGAGGGAATGTGAAGAGCTACGATGATCTCCTCAAAGCGGACATCGGGAAATACGAAGGAAGGCATGACGATCTGATTCACCAGGCGCCTTCCCTGTATCGTTTGCTTGTCGCCCTTCTTGATGATCCCCGTCTTCCGGACCGGCTGAGGCCGCTTGTTTCTTGTGCCATTGCATACTTCATTCTCCCCGGGGACGTCATGCCCGAAAGCATCTATGGGCCCGACGGCTATGTCGACGACATCTGGCTCACCGCAATGGTGGCGGATACTGTACGGCGCCACATCGGCAACGACGCCATACTGACCGAGAATTGGGATGGGGAATCAGACGTCCTCGATCTTGTCAATGAGGTTGTCGCGAATGAGAAGGAACTGGTCGGGGACCAGGGAGGGCGGATCCTTTCCTATTGTGGATGCGACCAGATCCTAATGTCGCTCCAATGATAGGTTTAGAGCTGCCGAAGTGCGCCAAGCGGCCAGCACCGGCAAGTGAATCAAGTGCGCAATGCGATGTTGCAGTAGTTAGGCGCAATCAAAGATTCATTATTTAAGGTGTTTTGCGGCACCTGTATTCAAAAACAACCAGAGATCGGTATTATCAGGAAACAGTGTAAGCAATAGTTAGGCAGCCCCAAAATAGGATACATTCTATTTCACGTGAACAAGGGAAAACAACATGTCGGAAAAACGTCGAGATCATGAACCACCATCCGCCATTGTCAGACTAGGCTGGCGATTTCACCATATAGGCATTCCTACTTCAACTCCTCGTTCGAATGAACGTTATTTGCCACATCTTAAGATGTATGTTTCAGGTTTTGATAGTAGCCCTTATGGTATTGAGTGGATGCGTTTCGATCCAGATTGTCAGATGTCTGAACTCATTAGAACTGTTCCGCACATCGCATTCGAAGTAGATGATCTTGATGCTGCACTAATAGGCCGAAATCTCTTCGGTGAAGTAAGTCCACCATCCGACGGAGTTAGAGCAGCTTTGATTATTGACGATGGCGCACCCATTGAACTATTGGAGTTTAGCAAATCAAAAACGAACTCTATGTGATTCATCTTGGAGGCTATCGGTCTTGTGCCGCAAAACGCCATCGATATAGAACTTTGCCTGCGCCTAACAAACGGCAAACCGGCGCTCGCTCACTGCAAAGGCAACGGTATTTCCGGTTTGGCAAAATGAATAGAGCTCGCTCCATTGCTCGCCGCCAGAGCAAAGGAAGATCAGTTCGCACTGGCGGCCCGCCAGAAAAATGGCGGGTAGACCCGCCTACGCTTGAGAGTCAGCTCCGGCGGGTAGACCCGCCTACGCTGACGCTCCGGCGGGTAGCCGTGGTTTGTGCAGACGTTATGCGCCACGCATTTCAAGCAGCAGTCGTCGTCGGTCATTGGCGATGACTTGTCTCACAGGAAGATATCGAGATGAACAGACTGAGCCACAAACTGATCGCAACTGCAATAATCGTGAGCTTTTCTTTTACGGGAGGCGCGGTTGCGCAAAATCCGGGGAAGATATGGATGCAATATGCAACGCCGGAAGAAGCGGGCTTTTCATCCGGGAAACTGAAGTCTGTTGAGGAGCTCTACGAAAAGAACGCGGCCTCCGCCCTTCTTGTCGTTTACGACGGCAATGTATTGCTTTCGAAAGGAGACATTACCCGGCGATATGACACCCATTCCATGCGAAAGAGCCTCATCAGCGCGCTCTACGGAGTCTACAGCGCCAGTGGGAAGATTGACATCCACAGGACGCTGAAGGAGACCGGCATTGACGATTCCGTGAAGCTGACCGATCAGGAACAATCGGCGACGATCGAGGATCTCTTGAAAGCGAGATCAGGCATTTACATTCCCGCATTCGGTGAAGTGAAAAGCATGTCGGATTCCCGGCCGGCGAGAGGAAGCCATCTGCCGAACACGTTCTTCTATTACAATAATTGGGATTTTAATGTCCTGGGAGCAATCTTCGAAAGAGTAACCGGCCTTGGCTTGTTTGAGGCCTTCGATGCATCGCTCGCGAAGCCGTTGGGCATGGAGGACTTCCGACCGATTGACGGAAGATTCTGGCGCGACACTACACAGCAGACCATCTATCCCAAATACGATATCAAGATGTCGGCGAGAGACCTGGCGCGTTTCGGGACGCTCTATTCTACTGGAGGCATGTGGAACGGTCAGCGAATACTTTCAACAGATTGGATCGCGGCGACTTTCACTTCCTACTCAACGACGAACGATGTCACGTCCGGCGGAGGATACGGCTATTTGTGGTGGCTTCAAGTTCTCGATGACTCGATACCGATGTACACCGCGCGAGGTTGGGGTGGGCATGTCGTGGCTGTTGTCCCGGGATACAAACTGGTCGTCGTGGAGCGTCATGATACCTTCAACGGAAGGGGCGGCCCTGCCGAGGCGGAATCGTGCGTCCGCATGGTGATCGACGCGAGGATTTCAGAGCCTATTTCAAAACCGAGACTTATTCCGCTCGAAGTGGAATCGCGACAACGACATTTCATCGACATGTCGGAAGCAAGCCTCAAGAAATACGAGCAAACGTTTTTCATGAACGGCAGGACCAGAACCATACGATACGGCAAGTACGGGTTGGTCTTCGATGACTGGTATGTGTTGCACGCGATATCCGACACTCAGTTCTTCATTGAAGACTTCGACAAGTATGCCTATTTCAAGTTCGAAAACGGCAGGCCTATTTTTGACAGGATCGAATAACGCAATAGGTGTACATGGCAGGAACGTTGCAGAACATGCACAAATACGCGGCGCATAACAAAGGGCGCTCACATCGTTTGCAAAGGCCAGGGATCGCGGGGTGTATCCGCATAGGGTGTTCGCTCATCCCGCACCTTCATGGTAAGAATCAGTTGTGGTGCGGGATGCGTGTGGCCTGAACGTTAGGCACAAGCAAAAATTCATTTTCATACGGCGTTTTCCGGCACATCTTTTTCGGGCGACAATCCAGTGTCTCTACTATCCGCAAACATCAAATCACCGGGAAGGGAAGCTCATGAACGGGAGGCGTACGTTTCTTCGCATCTTTTTCGTGCTGATCGCCTTTGGGCTCATCAGCCTTCTCGCCATGGTCGGTCGCCCGACCGTGGCGGACATTCGCGCTGTGGACATCGTGCACCTGATCGGGACAGGCATGTGCTTCGGCGGTGCGATCGTCGCATTGGTCGCGCACTTGCGTGGCCGTCAGGCAAAATAGACACCAAGCATCTAATGCGCGGAAGTGTTCTCCCGTTGTCTACGGCGTTTCTCGGGTCCGCTGGTAGGTATATGTGCTTCGCCCCGCGAATTGGCAGCTTCCTCCGACGACAAGTATGAGGGGGCAGCGAATTACTTTCGCGGCTATTGTGATCATCGCGGTCTTCGTCTTTCTTCTGCTATCGTCCGCGATCATGTATGAGGTGGAGCATGAAGCCCAGCCCAACGCATTTCCGAATATCCCGTCGGCGATGTGGTGGGGTGTGGTGACCAAGAAGGTCTGTCCACACTGCGGGAAGGAAATTCCTCTTTAGGCCCGATTGACAGCTCGAAGGCTCAACACGATTCAGAACACCTTCTTTCTCAAAGAGTGAGCGTCTCAGATGAAACTTTCATTCCTCGTCAAAGGCAACGCACCGGAGAGTGGGATGCGTGTTGTCTTGGACGCTATACGCCACGCAGCCTAAGCAGAAGTTAGGTGGCCGAAACTCAATCCTCGGAGAGTCCGATATGAAAGGCTTCTACAAGCACGAGACCCTCTATCTTGTGAACTCGGTGCTGCTGTTCATACACGAGGAGGATTCTGCGTACTGGAGAGAATGGGAACTCTTCGGGTTGCCCGGTGGTATCCAGTTCTTCCTGCTCATGGACATAGTCCTGATCACCGTAGGCCTACTCGGTTTCCGGTATGTTGTCCTGAAGAGGCGAGCCGGGTTATGGTTCGCTCTGCTTCAAGCGGGCTGTGGGGTGCTGGCGTTTTCACTTCATGGCGTATTCATTCTGAAGGGTCATCCAGAGTTCACACTTCCTATGTCTGAGCTGGTGCTTGTCGCAACCTTTGTGGTCTCCATTGCTCAAGGTGTCGTGTCCATTCAAGAGCTAAGGCAGCAAAGAGGGCCGGCCACCTGACACTTTATGGAAGGTCAAAGCCCCGCCAGAAAGCGGCGGACAGGTCCGCCAGAAAGCGGCGGACAGGTCCGCCAGAAAGCGGCGGGCAAGCCCGCCACAGAGCGGCAGGATCTTCGACAAGAGATAGGGATGTCCGCCGCGGTTGATGTGACACCACGCGGCGCAGGGGGCCTGTCCCGGGCCAGTCCCCGACCTGTCCATTTCAACGAGCGTTTTGCGGCACCCTGGTCGATTACATCAAGTGGAAGTGGCCTGAAGCACACGAAGCTGACACTATACAACCAATAACTTCTATTAAGGAGCCTCTTTATGAAATACGTCGACGGATATGTTTTCCCTGTTCCCAAGAAAAACCTCAAGTCCTATAGTCGCATGGCTCGGACAGGGGAGAAACTCTGGCGCAAGCACGGCGCTCTCGATTACAGGGAGTGTGTTGGCGATGATCTCAAGCCGAAATGGGGTGCACTTTTTCCACGGATGACGAGGCTCAAGCGTGGCGAAACAGTGGTATTCTCCTATATCGTATTCAGATCACGAGCACATCGCGATCGCGTCAACGCAAGGGTAATGAAAGAGATTGCCTCTACGGCTGGCCAGTCGATGGAAATGCCGTTCGACATGAAGCGAATGGCATACGCAGGATTCCGAGTCATTGTCGGGCGATGACCGTGCGCGGGGGAATGTGCCGCAAAACGCTATCACAATACAACTTTACCTGCGCATAACAACCGGCAAACCCCGATAGAAAGCATCGCGGCAGGCCGGCCCGTCCTTCGGACTTTGTCGGAAGGACGAGGTCTCGTCCCGTTCAAAGTGGAACGGGACGGACGCCTGCTCACTGTGTGGTCGGAGTTTTAGAACACAAGATTGGCTCGCTGCAAAGAGCTCGCTCCATTGCCCGTCCCGCATCAATGAATCATTCAAATGCGGGACGCGCAACATTATGTGCAAGCAAAGATATATTTTATAGTCCTTTTCGCGGCACCTCAGATTAACCAACGCAGACAGCGGTATTATCTGGAGGCCACATCAACAATACTTCTACTCGACAAGATAAGGGGCCTGATAATGACTTGCCTGGAGACAGCACGGCTATACTTGGACGCATGGAACGCCCACGACGCAGACGCGATTGTTAAGACATTCGCTACCGACGGAACCTATAGTGATCCAGCTTCCGGGGAAATTTCGGGCGAAGCGATCGGTGCCAATGCAAAGCGCCTGTGGAGCGCATTTCCCGATCTGTCGTTTCAGATCGCGAGCCTTGCAGAGACCGGTCCGGGAAAGGTTGTGGCTGAGTGGATCATGAAAGGTACCAATACTGAAGCTTTTCATGGGCTGCCTGCAACGGGTCACAGCATCTCGCTTCCTGGCATTGATGTCATCGAGATCGGAACCGATGAAATAAAGTCCGTGAGAGGGTACTTCGATACACGAACCATGTTCGATCAACTGGGGCTACAAGTGCTTGTGCAACCATTCAAAGCCGGGCCATTTTCCTTTGGCTTTTCGGTTGCGGTGCAATCGGGTAGGAAGACGAAGCCGGGTGCATTTGGAATAACCACGATTTGGAACTCCGACGCACAGACAGAGGAAATTCGCGCGTTGACCAGGGCAACTGCGACAGAGATGTTGGCAATGGAAGGGTTCATCGGTTTGACCACCATCAGGATTGGCGGGCGGGGTGTTACAATCTCGGCGTGGGAAAAGCCGGAGCATACCCTGCAGCTCAAAAAGGGGGGAGCGCATTCAGAAGCTATGACAAAATTCTGGGCTGACCTTAGCGATTCGGCGTTCACAAGCGTTTGGGTTCCGCATCACATCAACCCAATGTGGGTGCGGTGTACCGTCTGCCGCAAGATGAACTCTTATGAGAAGAATTCGGGTGTGTGCAGCTGCGGTCATCGGTTACCAGAAGCTCCCTCATACTTCTAAGGGTGGCGAGTTGCAGGCTAACAAGTCAGTTGAGCAGACGCCGCGCGTGCGGTGCTCCGCCCCTCCCTTTCAACGTCAGGCAACATGTGATGATCCAGATCTCTGGAACCTCCGATTCTGTGTTTGATGCCGCAAAACGCCATCGATATAGAACTTTGCCCGCGCCTAACACACGTCAAACCGGCTCTCGCTCACTGCAAAGGCAACGGTATTTCCGGTTTGGCAAAATGAATAGAGCCCGCCTCCACGAACAACGCTTCGGCGGGTAAACCCGCCCGACCGAACGAAACTGTAGCGGAGAATCGGTCGTTCGGGCGGGCTCGCTCCATTGCTCGCCGCCAGAGCAATTGGGAATCAGTTCGATACTGGCGGCCCGCCAGAAAAATGGCGGGTAAACCCGCCTACGCTTGAGAGTCAGCTCCGGCGGGTAAACTCGCAACGGCGTGTTGCCTAAACGTTAGGCGCAAGCAAAGCCTCATTTCATAGTGCGTCTTGCGGCACACTAGTTTATGCAAAAGCAAGTTGGAGGCTTCGTATTTCAAGGAGTCACTGAGCATGTCTCAGAGCGGTTTCGCGGGCACTTGGAAGCTCAATCTAGCACAGTCCGAAGTTCCTCCAGTGACCAAAAGCCAGGTCCTAATCATCGAAACGGACGGCGTGGAGGTGTCGATGCGAGAGGAGCTGGTCAACGACAAGGATGAACTCCTCGTATCGCCGTCCAGGGCAAATTCAACGGACGTGACAATCCTGTCACTGGTACTTCGTTTGCCGACACGGTATCATATCGCTTGCTGGATGCCCATACTATTGAAGGAATAGCCAAGAAGGATGATCGGATCTGTGTGAAAGAGACAGCTGTTCTCTCTGAAGCTGAAGACATTGTCCAAGTCACGTACGAAAGCTACGATCAACGTGGCAGCATTCAAATCGCCCACGGCGTATTCGAGCGCATAGCTCCAACTTCATCAACCAAGCGCTCTGAAAACTGACTCATCGGACTTGTTTGTTGTGTCGCAGGACGCGGCTAATTGTGCCTTGCCTGCGCCTAACAATCGGCAACACGGCGCTCGCACACTGGATAGGCAAAGTTGAAACTCAGTTCGGCTAAATATAAAGTGCCCGCCTCCACGAACAACGCTTCGGCGGGTAAACCCGCCTACGCTGGCGCTCCGGCGGGGAACCCCGCCTACGCTTACGCTCCGGCGGGTGGATGTGGTGCGGGAAGACGTTAAGCGCAATTGCAGCCATGAGGAATAGATGCCGACCTGCTTGATGACATGGAATCCTAAGCAATGCATTTGGAACGGCCTTGAAGAGTTTGCAGAACGAATTCCGGCTGACCAGCACATCACGACCGTTGAAGTTTCGGTGCCAAACCTTCAATTCTGTGCTGGTGACCGCGTTCTCTGCTCGCTGGCGTTAACAACCGAAGAAAAGGACGCGCCTTGAACAACTCACGACAAATTGTTGCCACAATAATCCTCATTGTCCTCAACGAGACCCCTCTGAATGCGCAATGGGAGCGGCGTTATCCGGACATACCGCCCGACAAGATCAACGACATACTCTTCATCAATCCGTCGACTGGATTTGCGGTGAACTCCGGAGGAAGCGTGTTGATGACGACCGATGGAGGCGACTCATGGAACATCAAAGCCCATTATCAGCGGGATGTCTTCTCGCAGATAGAGTTTATCGACAGCCACAACGGTTTTGCGATCTCTCCACATTCGCATATTGACGACGATATCGGTTTCATCTTCACGACGGATGGAGGGCTCAACTGGGAAGACGCAGCCGTCGTGATGAGCGATGCAGTAGCGTTTCTCCCTTTGTCCACCTCTGCAGTTATCAAATCTACCGACGCCGGCACTATTGGCAAGCTCGAGAACTTCTTCGGACTGTGGACCGAAACATACCGGATGCGCCATTTTGTCGACATCGATGTCACGGTTCCCTATGGCAGCATCACGCAGTTTCAACGATTGCCCGGGGGAAGAATACTTGCTCTCGGCTCCAACGACCGGGCACGACGTGCGGGCGTGATCACCGATTCAGTCTCGTTTATCCTGAAGAGCGATGACGAAGGAGATTCATGGAGCACATTGTGGAGCGACTTCGCCTATGGCTCGTATGCCCTCGAGTTTTTCAACGACTCCCTGGGTTGGTTGGGCGCCGATACAAACAGAATCTACAGGACGACAAACGGGGGAATTTCCTGGAGCCTTCAGTATTACGATCCTGTGCAGAGTTTTCCTATCAGATCGATTTCATCACCCGATGGTGTATTCATTTCGGCGGTGGATGGGAGTGGCAGAGTCCTGACCTCATCCGACAGCGGACTGGACTGGCACTCCATTCAAGTCGACCAACACTATGACTATACCAGCACGATTAAGTTTCTCACTCCTTCCAAAGGCTTTCTTTCAAGCGAGGATTTCTGGGTGACAACAAACGGAGGAACGTCATGGAAGAGAGTCAGCAACTCCCTGAGTGGGGATCTGAAGAAGATTGATTTTGCTTCTGCGTCCATCGGCATCGGGCTGGGCGGCAAGTCAATCTACAAGACACTTGATGGTGGCCGTACCTGGAAAGTTCTCTACGAATCGCCGACGCAGAGCTTCTGCGGTCTTGACATGCTTGATTCGCTCAATGTCTGGGCCACGTCATACGATTCACTCTACCATTCAGTTGATGGGGGCAATTCCTGGCGCGCTTCTCAACTCAGTGACCGCATTGCTCTGATGAGAGGAATTCAATTCCTCGACGCTCACGTTGGAATTGTCTTCGAAGTGTGGGAAGGCGACACAACATATAATTACGTGACGACGGACGGAGGGAATTCCTGGACACCACATACGATCAATGGTCAGACTTTCGTCTCATCTTTTCTGAAGATACGATTCACCGATCCTCGGCACATCTGGTTCTCGAATCAATATGGAGCGTGGTTATCACGGGACACGGCAAAAACCTGGACACTGTTTCCGATCGATGGGGCCTTTATGGCGTTTGATTTCGCCGACTCGCTCACCGGCTGGGTGTCCATCTGGGGAGGGCAATTCAGAAAGATGGCGTTGACGACAGATGGAGGAACGACATGGCAATTTGTCGACAGACCGTATGCGTCGCAGCCGATGGATATGGTGTCGTACCGCGACGGGAATTATTACGGAGGAGTGTGGATGCTTGCAGCTGGGCTGGGTGGAAGCCTGACGCAGTTCAGACAAGGAGACACGTATGTATCTGATCTTCGGACGTACACCGGAAAAGCTCTGAACAGCTTTGCGACATACCGAGCAGGGAATCTGTTGCATCTCTGGCTGGCGGGTGACGGGATGACTGTACTGCATCAGACGGTTCTTGTCACGGGAGTTGCCGATGGAGCGCATGAGCAGATTATGTCTTACGCGTTGCTTCAGAATTATCCGAACCCGTTCAACCCGGTGACTACCATTTCGTTTGATGTCCCGAGGCGCTCATTTGTTTCGCTGAAAGTGTACGATCTCCTCGGTCGAGAGGTGGCGACGGTTGTCTCTGAGGAAATGGCGATGGGCAGCTACGCGCGATCTTGGAATGCGGGGGGCCTCTCAAGCGGGGTGTATTTTTATCGTCTAACGAGTGGTTCGTTCTCCGCGACGAAGAAGCTCGTGCTGTTGCACTGAGGGCAGGGCCACCCGGCATGTATGACCTTGTGTGTGGTGTGCCCATAGGTGCGGCTTCAATCGCAAACGGATGTTCGGTGAAGTTGGTGACGATGTCATTCACGGTCATCATATCACGCCGTTGCCAGACATGGACACAAGGTGTAGGCTCAATTGGAAAGACGAAGTCGAAGCTTGGTTTCGCTGGACAAAGAGAGTTCGTTCACCGCCTCACTCAAGTGAAAGAGAGGCGTTCGGCGAGGCGTAGTTGGCGCACACGTTAGGCGAAATTGTTTTGCGACCAGTACCCCGAAAGGAATCCGGCTATGAATCAGAAGATCTTGTCCTTGGTTTTACTTCTCGTCGCCATCGGCTGCACAACCAATCCTCCCAGTGCACGGATTGAGGATGCTCGATCTGCGCTTTCTGCCTACATCGTCGATTTTTGGACGAATCGAGACACCTCAGCAATCGGTCGAGCTTTTTCCCCAGAGGTCGTATACCACTACAACGGTCATACTGGGAAAGCCGATCATGCGTCACACATTCGCGCTCTCCGAGGCTTTGGACGCGCGTTTCCTGATCTGATTGGTGTTATTGATGTCTTCACATTTGACGGCAAATATGGGGCTGCGGTGACCAGTTGGACTGGGACTCACTTGGATACGCTGAGCGGTATCCAGGCAACTGGCATGCACGCCATACCTCCTACTGGGCAGAAGATCTCTTGGCCGGTCAACTACGTTTTTCGGATGGAAAACAATCGAATTGCTGAACTGTGGGAAGTCTGGGATGAAGGCAATGTCTATCTTCGACTCTGGAATGCAGTCCCTAGACCGAAGTCCTGAGTTGTTGGGCCGATGTCAGTACTCTGACGACGCAAAACAACTTCGCCTAACAAGCCGCAATACGGCGCTCGCTCTCTGCATAGGCGAGGGAAGCACAAGGACTAGCTGAATGAAACGAGCTCGCTCAACGGTCTTTGGTGTCAATTGAAAGGCGATGGTTGAGCGAGGTCACATCTTGGTGCACCAAAAACCGCTGCGTGTTGCGGCGGGACTGCTGAAATTGGCCGCCAGGATTGCACACGACATTGTCAGGAGGCGCGAGGATGGACAGAATTTTACCGAGGAATTTCAACGAGAATGCCGTACGGGATTCATACTCGAAGGTTGCGTGGTTTTACAACATCTGGAGTCGGTTGACGGAGTCCGATGCAGCCCGCAAGGTGGTAGAGCTTGCCGAGATAAGGGATGGTGAACGAATTCTCGAAGTTGCAGTAGGAACTGGCCTCGTGTTTGTGGAACTCCTTCGTCGCAACGAACATGGTTTAACCGACGGTCTGGATGTGTCGCCAAGCATGCTCCGCAAGGCGGAGCGGCTAGTGAAAAACTATCCCGGGGAACACTACCGCCTCCATTCTGGCAGTGCCTACAGACTTCCGTTTGACTCGAACACGTTCCATCTTGTCATCAACAACTTTATGCTTGATCTGCTGCCGGAAAGCGACTTCGTACCTGTTCTCTCTGAATTCCACAGGGTTCTGAAGCCGGGTGGACGTGTGGTTCTTTCGACGATGGCGTTTGGCAAGAGCTGGTATCATAGGGTGTGGATGTGGGCAGCCAAATATCTGCCCTCGCTACTGACTGGCTGCCGCCCGGTAGGAATGGCCCCGTATTTGAACAAAGCTGGATTTGGCGCTATTGAATCCGAATCTCTAAGTCAGAACACATTTCCTTCGGAAGTATTGCGAGCTAGGAAACCGGGCAACTTCAGCTAACACGCCCAACAACGCCGCTCCCTCATTTGATATGGCCATGATGAAGCTATTTGAGAACCGAATTGTGGTCGCTCAAGCCCGCCCTCTGTTGATAGCAAAGCGTAGTGGGCGGGTAAACGTTGTTGGGCAAAACGCTATGCGAAAGGCGGCGCCCCTAGATGGGAGGTATAGCAATCAAAGCAGCGTGTTTAGGTCTCGCGAACCATGGACGACACGGTGAATTTCCACCGACTTCTGGCGGACCAGATAGAAGACGAGGTAGGATTCCACAATCAACACACGATAGCCATACTCACGGAGTTTCGCGTTCCGTGGCACACGTCCCAGAAGGGGTTGCTGCTCAAGTCGACCGATTCGGTGATCCAGGCTATCGACAAAAGCCGCCGCTCGGCCCGGACTGTCCTTCGCAATCCATTCGAGGATCGAAAGCAGATCCTCTTGTGCCGCGGGAAGGTAGCGCAGTGTCGTTTTACCGGGCATTCACTCGTCGGCGAAGTTTGGCCATCATTTGCCGATGCGTGATTCCCTTCTGGCCCGCTGCGGCCTGAGCTTGAGCGACACCGAGTTTTTCGAAGAGTTCGACCCTGGCTTTGAGGCGTTCGTAGTGATCGATCGTCATGACGACGAGGTCGCCTTCACCGTTGGTTGTGAGGTAGACCGGCTCATCCTTTTCATGACAGAGCGTCGCAATCTCTCGTGTCCGGTGCCTCAAGCTCGAAATGGATTTGATGATTGGCATGGGTTCCTCCTGATCTTCAAGAGATACAAATTAGTACTTAATTGGTACAAGATCAAGGACAGATTGGCGGCGCCCTTCGCCTAACAGCACAAACCACGCTCCTTCATTTGGAAGTGCAAACGAACGGCCGGGAGTTCATCATCGAAGAGTAGTCGCTTCACCCCTCACCGGGGCGTGGTGAAGTTCGGAGGCCGGTTCGGGGTGGCCCGCCAACCGCCAGAAAGATGGCGGTCAAGAAAGGATGGCGGGCAGACCCGCCTACGCTTACGCTCTGGCGGGTAACTGTGGTGCGGCGAAACGTTAGGCGCAAGCAAAGCCACATTTGTAGAGCGTTTTGCGGCGCACCTGGTCCAGGAAACAGGCCGCCATTCGCACACATACAAACTGTGAGGTCGGGGTCGGCATGTCATGCGACACGCGTTGCATATAGTAGTCAGATCTCATAACAGGGAGGAACCATGACGCACACAATGAAACCAATTTGGCAGATCGTGTTGCTGGCGGTCTGGATCAACACTGCGGAAACAGTCCGATGGCTGCTTTACACGAAACCCCGATTTGATGCTCTCTTTCAAAGCATGGGGCTGGTGTTGCCGAACGGACCGATCAATGGAATCTTGTGGATTCTTTGGGGCGCCATCATTGCTGTCATCGTGTTTGTGTTGTCTCAGAAATATACGCTCTTGCAGACAACCGTCATCACGTGGAGTGCGGTCTTTGTGTTGGTGTGGATTGCGCTTTGGAATAGCGCGGTCTTGCCGATCGAGATTCTGCCTGTGGTTGTTCCATTGAGCCTGATAACAATCTTCGTTGCGGCATTCATCGCAAAGAGGTTTCAGTCGCAAGCATCAACGTAGACAGAAGAAGTCAACGCTCCGGAATGGTGAGCATGCGCGCAAAGTCGCTCAGGCGTGCGCCGCAAAACGTCGACAGAAGAGCTTTGCCTGCGCCTAACAAACGCCAAACCCCGATAGAAAGCATCGGGGCAGGCCGGCCCGTCCTTCGGACTTAGTCGAAAGGACGAGGTCTCGTCCCGTTCAAAGTGGAACGGGACGGACGCCCGCCATAAGGTGCAGCATGGCGGGTAAACTCGCAACGGCGGCTTGCTCAAACGTTATGCGTCATTGCGTTGCTACGTAAGGCAAACGTGTCTGTTGCTCAATGATTTCTTCTCGTTGGGGCGAAATCCATTCCTTTTTCATTTTCTGACCATAGGAGGCTTCCATGAAAGCGAATTTCTTTTTTCCCTTCGCCTTGTTCTTCCTTGTCGTATGTGTCAAGGCATCAGCTGACGCCAGTGATCCCTCAAGGACAGGAGACTGCGAAGAACGAGATCAAAGGGGCTGTCAACGCAATCATCCAGGGTCTTGAGAAATTGGACGCTGAAGTCCTTTTCCAATCGTATTCGAATTCTCCCGACTTCATCCTTTTTACCACCGATGGAACCATGGCAGACTACCGAGTGGCGAAGAACCACCACGTTCAGTGGTTCAAGTCTCTTTCCTCGCTGAAAGTCACAACCGTGGCGGATGAGATCAGATTCTTGTCTGGCGACGTTGCAGTCTGTGCTTGGCACGCCAAATTTGCAATGACGCTCAAGACGGGCGGGGAGCCCAAGGGAGACTTTGCAATCACATTCGTTTTCAAAAAGATCGACAACCACTGGAAGGTTGTTTACCAGCAAACGTCTGCATTGCCGCCGGCACAGGAGAAGCCAAGCAACTAGCCACCGATATGCAGTTTTGACCAACACGCACAACGGGGGCACGCAACGCAACGAACGCCGAACACTTTATGGAAGGTCAAAGTCTCCGCCAAAAATCGGCGGACAAGGCCCGCCATAAAGCGGCGGGATCTTCGACAAAAGATAGAGGTTCCCTGCGCGGTTGATGTGACACCACGCGGCCGCGCGTTATGATTGACAATCTCCGAGCGCGCGAGTACATTGATCGCAAAAGCCTTGTCAGGCAGATGGGAACGCCTCTTTTTCTAACGCGGGAGAGGCGCTTTGTTCTCGCATGCTGGGTTCAGCCTCACCTCAAAGGAGCGTCACCATGGAAATCCTCATGTCGGCATGCGGTGTCCTCTGCTCGGATTGTGCCACCTTCAATGGTGCGGGAAGAGGGCCTGCTTACCAGAAAGAGGCCTCCGAGGCATGGAGGAGAATCTACGGGTTTCAGACGCCGCCGGAGAAGATGTGCTGCGCGGGGTGCCTCAGCGCCGACGACGATGTGTTTCACACAAGTGTCACGTGCGCTGCCCGTCGATGTTGCCGAGACAAGGGTCTTAACAGTTGAGCAGAGAATTGACGAGGTCATAGGGACACATATGATAAAATTCGAGAACATCAAAAAGTCCTTCGGGAAAATCGCTGCGGTGGATGGCATCTCCTTCGAAGTTGAGTCGCACGAGATCTTTGGCCTGCTCGGCCCCAACGGCGCAGGCAAAACCACGACAGTCAATATGGCCGTTGGCTTGATAAAACCGGATTCCGGCACTGTGGAACTCTCCGGTCTTGGCTCCCCGAGCAATCCTAAGGTGCGTGCGAGAATTGGTGTTGCGCCGCAAACACTTTCACTCTACGACGATCTTTCAGCGCAGGAAAATCTTGAATGTTTTGGCAAGGTGTACGGATTAAGCGCCGGAAGACTAAAGGAGCGTGTCGCCTGGTCGCTGGATTTTGTTGGACTTTCCGAACGCAAAAACGATCGCGTCAAGAAATTCTCCGGCGGCATGAAGCGTCGCCTGAATCTTGCTGTGGCCCTCGTTCATGGTCCCGAATATTTGATTCTGGATGAACCCACTGCCGGCGTCGATCCACAGTCGAGAAATGCCATTTTTGAAAATATCGATCAACTGAAGAAACAGGGGAGCACGATAATTTACACCACGCATTATATGGAAGAAGCGCAACGCCTTTGCGACCGTGTTGCCATCATGGACCGCGGCAAGCTGCTGGCGCTGGACAGAGTGGACGCGCTGATTAAACAGTACGGCGGGAACAGCACTGTCATCGCCGAAAGAGTCGCGGGGGAACAAATCATCGAGACCAAGAATCCCATCGAGGAGATTCTGAAATTGCAGAAAGAAGCCGATCTTCGCGGTTTCCGGATTCTCCAGCCAAGTCTGGAAACCGTATTTTTGAGTTTAACCGGACGAACATTGAGGGATTGAAATGATTGCCATGTGGATCCTAGCGGTCAAAGATCTGCGAATTCTCCTGCGCGACAAGGCCGGCTTTTTCTTCACGTTCATCTACCCGGTGTTGATCGCGGTTTTTATGGGTGTCATATTTTCGGGCGGCGGTGGTGATTCCGCTTCGCACAAAAACGCTTTGGCAGTCTACGTTATAGACCAGGACAGCACGGACGTTTCACGAGCATTTGTAGACACCCTGGCACAATCGGGAGACCTGCAACTCACACCAATCGGTTTGGAGCAAGCGCAGGAAGATGTCCGTCTGGGCAAGAAGGCCGCGTACGTTTTGATAAAAAAGGGCTACGGTGAAGCCCGGAAAAACATGTTCACCAGTGAGGCCCCGGTTGTCGAAATCGGTATTGATCCCTCCCGCCGGGCGGAAGCCAGCCTGCTCACCGGTCTGCTGCTGCAATACGGCGCGCGGGATATGCAGAAGGTATTTACCGATCGCAGCCTGATGCGCAAACAGGTGGAGTCATCGTTAAGAAAACTTCCGGCCGAAGAATCGTCCAGCCTGACGGGGTTTTTATCCAGCCTGGATCGCTATCTGGCCGACACAACAGGCTCCGCAAGTGAAGGAAGTGGAGAGTGGAAAGGTTTTGAACCGCTGAAGGTCGAGGAGAAAGAAATCATCCGCCAACGAATCGGTCCGCCAAGTTCGTTCGCGGTAACTTTTCCACAAGGCATTATGTGGGGCATCATCGCATGCGTTACAACTTTTGCAGTTTCGCTGGTGACGGAAAGAAATGAAGGGACGCTGACGCGCCTGTTGACTGCGCCGCTCAGAAGTTATCAGGTTCTTGGCAGCAAAGCCTTAGCCTGCTTCATCACCACGATACTTGTTTCCATCATTGTCATGCTCGTAGGAGTTCTGATTTTTGGCATCAAGGTCGCATCCTATTTCAAACTCGCGCTCGGACTGGTTATTGTGGCGGGATCGTTTGTCGGCGTGATGATGCTGCTTTCTGTACTTGGGAAAACGGAACGCGCGGCCAGCGGTATTGGTTGGGCGGTCTTGCTGGTATTTGCAATGATCGGTGGCGGCATGCTCCCGCTGTTTTTTATGCCGGATTGGCTTAAGGCATTGAGCAGCATCAGCCCGATTAAATGGGGCATTCTCGCGCTGGAAGGCGCCACCTGGAGGGATTTCAGTTTCGGAGAACTTTTGCAGCCCTATCTCGTTCTTTCCGGTTTCGGATTGGTGTCGTTTCTTATTGGTGTACGTTTGTTCCGATGGTCGGAAAAATCATAGGGGAGTAGGAAGCGATAGAGGCCGAGCACCGAAAAATCAAACCACACCACGTCCCGCCAACCGCCAGAAAGATGGCGGTCAAGAAAGGATGGCGGGTAATCGAGGTGCAGCGAGATGTTGTGCGCAAGCAAAGATGGAATTCACAGGCGTTTTGCGGCACATCTACTCACCCCTAAGGAAATTCTCGAGAATGGACATCCCACGGATATTCACCATCGCTGAAAGTGCTCACCGCATCCACAACCCGATCACACCCGAAAAGCTCGCCACTCTCGGCGCGGCGCTGCGTCTGGAATCGGGGGCCCGAGTGCTCGACCTCGGCAGCGGTTCGGGGGAGATGCTGTGTACCTGGGCACGCGATCACGGCGTCATCGGCACCGGCATCGACATGAGCCAGTTGTTCACCGAGCAAGCGAAACTCCGTGCTGTAGAACTCGGCGTCGCCGATCAGGTCACGTTCATTCATGGCGATGCTGCCGGCTATGTCTCTGACGAGAAGGCCAGTGTGGCAGCCTGTGTCGGTGCCACCTGGATCGGCGGTGGAGTCGCCGGCACTATCGAGCTTCTGGCGCGAAGCCTGCACACCGGAGGGATCATCCTCATCGGCGAACCCTACTGGCGGCAGGTACCGCCGACGAACGATGTTGCCAAGGCGTGTCTTGCCAACGCAATCACCGACTTTCTCATACTTCCAGAACTTCTCGCGTCTTTCGGCCACCTTGGCTACGACGTCGTTGAAATGGTTCTGGCTGACCAGGACGGCTGGGACAGATACGAGGCGGCCAAATGGCTCACCATGCGCCGATGGCTTGAAGCCAATCCCGGCGACGAGTTCGCGAAGGATGTTCGAGCCACACTGTCATCGGAACCCGAGCGCTACGCCGCTTACACGCGTGAATACGTGGGCTGGGGTGTGTTCGCGTTGATGCCGCGGTGATGCGGTGAACAGTCGCCACCACGATACGCATTTCGTCAAACTCCGTGTTGGGCAACCACCGTCATCGCATTTCGCGTCATTCATTCAATAGAAGTCCCTGTGCTTGCGTTGTCGATTAGACAGTACATCAAACGACTATTTTGGGCAAGCACTTCCGAAGGCTTCTACTATGGCGGCTGGACTGCGCCCTATTTGTGTCGAAGCTGACGAATCGGCTTGTGCGTTCATGCAAAAATACATGACGCCTGCTGATCTACTTCATTGTTCGGAGGAGAGGTCTCATGAAAGCAATCATCACGGGTTCAGGCAATGCCAGGGAAGCCGAACAGCAGATTGGAAGCTTCATCGCGAAGTTCGAGCCGAAGCTTCAGACATTGATTCGTGGCGTTCGCAAGGCGTTGCGGAAGCGCTTTCCAACAGCTGAGGAGTTGGTATACGACTACTCCAGCATCTTTGTTGTTGGGTATTCTGCGACTCAGAGAGGGTCCGATGCTATCGTCTCTTTTGCTGCTGGTGCAGGCGGGTTACGATTGTACTTCAACAATGGGCCCAAACTCCCGGATCCAAAGAAGATCCTCCTTGGATCAGGCAAGCAGACTCGATTCATCCGGCTTGAATCAGTCAAGGTATTGACACGACCCGAGGTGCAGGCGCTCATGGTTGCGGCGCTTGATCGAGCGAAGTTTCCACTTCGGGAAACAGGACGCGGAAAGGTGACTATCAAGTCGACCTCGGCAAAACAGAGACCGCGTCGTCGACCGTAGCATTGACATTAGTTTTGTGCCGCCTCTCCTGCCGGACTGAATATAGACATCGTTAGCTGCAAGCTTTTTGCGAACCACTACCCCGAGGGGAAGTAGATGTCTACTAGAATCAAGGATGTGATCACGTCATCGCTGATCGGAGTTGCAGCCTATATGTTCGCAGATATAGTCCACGAGGTGATCGGACATGGCGGTGCGTGTTTGCTGGTCGGTAACAATATAACGCTTCTGACTTCGGTATATTTTCGAAGCACGCCAGCAAGCGCCATTACAGATCTTGGCGGCCCAGCGTCGAACTTACTGTTCGCTATGGTATTGTATGCTCTTCTTGTTCTAGGACAATGGCGATCACTTCCTGCCATGTTCTTCTTCAATGCAATGTCGTATAACCTATTCTGGTTCTCTGGAACAATATTGCAGTCAGCCTTCAGTACAACTGGGGATTGGACGTACGCAATGGCGACACTGGATGGCGGGATGCCCGGGAAGCTGATCCTGGTTCTTGCGGCTCTTGCGGCGTACTATTTCTCGATAAAAATTGTCAGAACGCAGGCCGTGAAATGCACATCATACCTTGCGGGAGTGTCATTAAGAGAAAGTGTGTGCTATGCATATTGTGCTGGTGCACTGGCCGCATTTGTCGCGGGACTCTTTTTTCATCCGCGCCCCATCCATGCCGCCGTCGGAGGACTGTTTGAAATGATAGCATCCCTTCCGATTGTATTTGTTGTCACAAAGAACATGTCCGCAACTGAAGTTGTTGGCATGAATCGAAGTTGGGCGTTCAATGGTTCAATCGTCATTCTGTTTCTTCTCTTTTGCCTGACCCTCGGGCGTGGGTTTGTATTTTGACAAGAAGCCTGCCGCTACCACGCCGCTTCCTCTACCAGGTTCTACGAACTCGTAGAGTCGTAGACCCGACCAAGAGCATGGCGGGACAGGCTTCTATGGATCGCTCAATGGCACCGTCGTTGAAATACTTGGACCGGCGCCAGTGCGTGATGCGGCGAAACGTTATGCGCAAGCGCACACCCCTGATCCGACAACCATGAATACAAGACTTCAAACATTACTTCCTACGGTCGCCTCCATCGCCGTCGGCATCATCCCGGTCTTCATTCTCATCCATTACTTTGGTGTGTCGCGCAAACTCATCATCGGTTGGGGCGTTCTCTCATACGTCGTCGGCGTCACAGCTTTCAAATTGCCCGTGTACCATCTCTTCGTTGTCAGGTTGCTCCACGGCAAACTCTCGAACGTCTGGCTCAGCGTTTCCCACGGATTTGTCTCAGCGATTTCGGAATTGGGAGCCGCATTTCTCTTCTTTATCCTTGTCGTGCCGGAGCTAACGTTGGCGGAATTGATCGGATTTGGAATAGCCGCAGGAGCCGTCGAAGCCATCATGTTGCCCTTCATCCAGAATCCGCTCAAGGGAACACCGCTGGAAGAACACTCTTCGGAAGTCCTTCAACGTTCATCCGCCAATCGGCTGATTCCATGGATGTCAGTATTGGAGCGTGCACTGGCCCTCTTGCCTCACGTTGCCACGCGTGGGCTGGTCTACATTAGCTTCATTTCTGGCAACATGATTCCGGCTGTGCTGGCGGTCCTGACGTTTGCTTTGATTGACGGGCGGGCGTACTTTGCTCACCTTGAGAAATGGTCGTTTGACGATATCGGAGTGCTTGTTCAAATCTACCGCGATCTCGCGCTGGTAGGAATTTCTCAGACTCTACTCTTTGCGTTGTTTTACTACTATCTGGTGTGAGTGTGCGCCTGCGCAAAACGACCGGCAAACCCCGATAGAAAGCATCGGGGCAGGCCGGCCCGTCCTTCGGACTTAGTCGGAAGGACGAGGTCTCGTCCCGTTCAAAGTGGAACGGGACGGACGCCCGCCGATGCGAAGTGCAGGCTGGTTTGGATTTACACAAACGATCCCGCAGAATTGGGGCTTGACTTTGTACATAGCAGCTGCCATGCTCATCGAGATTTGAGATTTGCACACCAACCCAATGGAGGTTCTATGAGTATCGTACCAATTACATCCGGACTTCCCCATTCTCCTGCCGTGTATTCACAGGCAGTCCGCGTCGGCAATCTTGTCTTTGTTGCCGGCCAAACGGGGGTCGATTTTACCACGTCCAAGCTCGCTGACGACTTTCAAACACAAGCGCGTCAAGCTTTCGAAAATCTTTCAATAGTGCTTCGAGCTTCAAATTCCAGCCTCGACAAGGTTGTAAAAACAACCGTATGGCTAAAAGATGCAGCACATTTTGATATTGTGAACAAACTCTACGCTGAGTATTTTCCGAAGAACGCACCAACTCGCTCAACGCCGATAGTAAGTTTGCCCAAACCGGAATTGCAAATCTCAATCGAGGCAATCGCGGTAACAAATGATTGAACTTCTATCAAAGACAATATTGGAGATGGGCACAGCAGCAAACATACGGCAACCCCCGATAGAAAGCATCGGGGCAGGCCGGCCCGTCCTTCGGACTTAGTCGAAAGGACGAGGTCTCGTCCCGTTCAAAGTGGAACGGGACGGACGCCCGCCATAAGGTGCAGCATGGCGGGTAAACTCGCACATTGGATAGACGATGTTGAAACGAGGTTTGGCTTAGTGTAAAGTTCTCGCTCCATCCCGCTTCCGCCTCCGCAAACGACGCGCCGACGGACAAGTTTGCGGGACAGCGGTTTGCCGGAACGTTCGCTGAAAGGCGCGCAAGTGGGTTCTGTTGGAGGGCCCAAAGTGAGTCGACGATGACAATGAAACCTTTCGAAATCCATATCCCCCAGCCGGTGTTGATTGATCTCCGTGAGCGCATCAAGAAGACACGCTGGCCGGATGAGCAGACGGGTTCTGCCTGGACCTTTGGCGCGAGTCTATCCTACATGAAAGAACTTGCCGACTATTGGCAGAAGGAATTCGACTGGAGAAAAACCGAGAGTAACATCAACCAGTACCCGAATTTTGTGGCGGAGATCGAAGGATACAAAATCCATTTCCTTCACATTCGGGGTGAAGGAAAGGCTTCTCGTCCGTTGATGCTTCTCCACGGTTGGCCGGGCTCTTTTCTTGAGATGATGAAACTCATCCCCCTCCTGTCACACAATGTCGATATGACGTTTGACCTCGTTATCCCTTCCTTGCCAGGGTATGGTTTTTCACAAAAGGTCACGACACCGGGATGCGGCGTCCAATTCATGGCTGAGCTATTCAAGTTGCTCATGGAGTCATTGGGCTACAAGACGTTCGGAATCCATGGCGGGGATTTTGGATCCGGAGTGGGAACAGCGTTGGCTCTGAAATATCCGGATAATGTTGTCGGGTTGCATCTGAACAATATCGAAGGATATTACAAACCTTTTCTTCCCGAAGGGGCAAGCCTCAGTCATGAGGAAACGCAATTTGAGCAACAAGCCGAAGTATGGTACGACAGGGAGGGAGCGTACTCTCACCAGCAACGGACCAAGCCGCTCACGCTCGCATATGGGTTGAACGATTCACCTGTCGGGTTGTGCGCCTGGATTATCGAGAAGTTCTATGGTTGGTCAGACTGCAAGGGAAACATCGAAAGCGTTTTCACCAAAGATGAACTCCTGTCAAACGTCACACTTTATTGGGTCACCGAGACTGTCCATTCATCATTCCGGCTGTACCACGAAAGCCGCAAGGCTCCTCTGCATTTCGAACAAGGGGACTTTGTCAGAGTGCCGGTTGGCGTCGTCCGTTTTCCCTTCGAAGATGCATTTCCGCCTCGAAGGTATATCGAAAGAGGGTACAACGTCCAGCGTTGGACCGAGATGCCGGCTGGGGGACACTTTGCATCCATGGAGCAGCCAGAGTTGTTGGCCAGAGATATTGTTGAGTTCTTTCGTTACCTCGATAACGCCGCGCCCTTCAGCTAACACGCCACACCACGTCCCGCCAAACAGATTGGCGGGCAGGCCCGCCATGAAGCGGCGGGATCTTCGACAATTAAAGAAGAACAATTCAAGGCCAGTATGAGCACGCACGATCAGCGCATCGCCCAAATGACCTTCGCCTCGGTCTATCCAATGTATGTCGCAAAAGTGAAGAGGAAAGGCAGGACGGAGAAAGAACTGCATCAGGTCATCGAGTGGTTAACAGGCTTCGATAACAAAAAGCTGCAGGGACTGATGAAGGCAAATGTGACCTTTGAAACATTCTTCCGGCAGGCTTCGCTGAACCCCAACGCACGCCTTATCACCGGAGTGATCTGCGGATATCGTGTGGAGGACATCAAGGATCCTTTGACTCAGCAGGTCAGGTATTTGGATAAGCTGGTGGACGAGCTGGCAAAAGGCAGGAAAATGGAGAAGATCCTGCGCGGCTCGCAGGATGATGGCTGATTAGGCCCGAGTTGAAATCGATCGCATCGTCGCTGGATATTCGACATACCTTCGCACGAACCTCCGGGCGCTGCGTGCCATGAATTCAGTCAAACTTCGTCTGTAGGCGTTGTCGATTCGGTGTTTCATGGAACGACTATTTGGTGAAGCAATTACCGCAAATCTATAACAGAAGAGAGAAATATCATGAGGACAATAGTCGTTATATCAATGATTACATTGGATGGAGTAATGCAAGCCCCCGGAGGGCCGAAGGAAGATACATCAGGCGGTTTCAGATATGGCGGTTGGTCTGCACCCTATTCTGACGAAGCTCTCGGCGGGGTCATGGAAAAACAGATGCAGCCTGCAGAGTATCTTCTGGGGAGGAAAACGTTTGCGACTTGGGCTCGCTTCTGGCCTGAACATGCAGACGCCTGGCCAGGGATCAATGATGGCACAAAATACGTCGTGTCCAAGACCATCAAAAAATCGGGTTGGAAGAATTCAGTGTTTCTGAAAAGCCTGGCGGAGATCAAGAAGCTCAAAACGGCACAAGGTCCTGACATTCACGTTTGGGGAAGCAGTAAGCTCATTCAGCTGCTGTTAAAGAATGACTTAGTCGACGAACTCTGGCTCCAAATTCACCCGTTGACTCTTGGGAAAGGAAAGAAACTGTTTGACAATGGGACGATTCCAACAGCATTTACACTAACAGAGAGTTTGGCGACACCCAGCGGAGTGATAGTTGCCTACTACAGGCGCGCTGGACAAGTCAAGACGGGTACTATTGGATCGTAACTACCATCTCTCGAACAGCGGTGTGGCGTCGCAGGGAGAACGTCCCCCGCACTGTTTTGGGACTACGGAGCCGGTGGAAAACAGACTTCCGAACCTCCTGTGCTTGCGTTGTCGATTCTCTGTTTCATCAAACGACTATTTGGTGTAAGCAAGTATCATAAAACAATATGGCAGGAGAGAACGATTATGAGAAGGATAATCGTTTCGTCATTTATTACTTTAGACGGAGTAATTCAAGCACCTGGTGGATCTGAGGAAGACTTCAAATATGGCGGTTGGAGCGCACCGTATTATGATGAAGTTGTTGATAAGGTCGCGGAGGAAAAAAAGAAGCAGCCTGCAGATCTTCTTTTGGGGAGAAAGACATTTGAGATTTTTGCCTCTTACTGGCCCGAACATGCAGACATTTGGCCGGGTGTCAATGATGCCACAAAATACGTCATGAGTCATACTCTGAACAAATCAGATTGGAAAAACTCGGTCTTCCTTAAAAGCGTCGATGATATCAAAAAGCTCAAAGATTCAAAAGGCCTCGACCTCCAGGTTCACGGCAGTGGTCAGCTCATCCAGCTGCTCCTTAAGCACGACTTGGTGGACGAACTCTGGCTCTTAATTCACCCATTGACGCTTGGTACAGGGAAGAAGTTGTTTGACAATGGCACCATCCCGGCAGCTTTTACATTGGCGGAGAGTCTGGCTGCGCCAAGCGGAGTGATTATTGCCAATTACAAGCGAGCTGGAGAAGTGAAGAAAGGTACTATTGGATCTTGAGAAGAAATACAATGAGACAAAATTGTTTGTTTCACGGTGTAACGCCTCTTCAGAGCTTGCCAGAGCCGACGACGAACCAGGAAGAATGTCACGAAGTAACTTTACGCAACGCAACGGCCTCGACAAAGCGCGTCGGCGCAGGCGTGTTGCCTAAACTCTAGTCGCCACCCGCACACATCGGTGCCGGGGTGCTCATCCATCAAGGTGATCGATGCTACCAGTGTCCCAGCGACCCATTGATGTGAGATTCTTCCTGCTGTTTATTCCGATTGCCTATTTCACCTATCTGTTTCACGAGTTTGGACATTGGAGTGTCGGGGAGATGCTCGGCAATCGGATGGTCTACAGCATGAATTTGGTCTGGGCCCGGGACGGCCACTATCTCGATGCGAGCCATGATTTGTTTGTCAGCCTCGGCGGTCCGGGATTCAGTCTGCTCCAGGCCATAGTTGCTCTTCTGGTCATCGAGAAGTTCCGACTGCTCTACGCCTATCCCTTTGCGTTCTTCCCGATGTTCAATCGGTTCTTCTCCGACCTCTTCGGGGGCTTCAGCAAACAGGATGAAGCGAGGATCGCCCTTCTCCTGGGCACGGGAACGTATCTCGTGGCAATCATCGTGCTTGGCCTCCTGCTGCTGATCGTCATCCGGTGCAGCTACCGACTGAACATCGGAGCAAAGACTAACGGCTACATTGTCACTGTCTGTACCGTTTGCCAACTTCTGGTAATAGGCACCTACCAATTCTTCAAGCTCTAGGTACGCGCCTGGCACGACAGCCGTAGCACCGGGCAAAGTTGTTGCCGTTTGTACGGTCTGCTCTGGGTACCTGGCTTATCGGACCTGCTCTGAATACTATTGAGCGAAGCCGGAGCTGATAATGAACGATGTACAACTGAAGACTCCCCGCGTGCCGTGGTCCCGACTCGACCTGGCCGTACTGCTGATTCCCGCCATCCTCAAGGTAACGCTGCACCTGTTGACCCACCAGGGATTCGGGTTCTTCAGTGACGAGTTCTACTACATCGCTTGCAGCAACAAGCTTGACTGGGGTTATGTCGATCACCCTCCGCTCTCGATCCTGCTGCTTCGTATCGACCGTTGGCTCCTGGGCGACTCTCTCTTCTCGATCAGACTGCTGCCCGCTTTGGCCGGGGGTGCGACAGTCCTCTTGACCGGACTCCTTGCCAGGAGGCTGGGAGCCGGAAGATTCGGTCAGCTGCTCGCGCAGGTGTGTGTCCTGGTCGCCCCGGTCTATCTTGGAACCTGCCACATCTTCTCCATGAACTCGCTCGATCTGGTCTTCTGGCTCGCTGCCATGTACATTGTCGTCATGATTTTGAACGGGGGAGACCCGCGGCTTTGGATCGCCTTCGGCCTCGTCACCGGATTGGGTTTGCAGAACAAGATCATCCTTCTTCTTCTGGGCTGCGGAGTGGTTACCGGCCTGATTCTCACCAAACAACGGCGCCAGTTGCTGAGCAAGTGGTTCTGGCTTGGAGGCGCACTGGCCGCCTTGATCTTCTTGCCGTACGTCCTTTGGCAGATACCGAACGGCTGGCCGACTCTTGAGTTCATGGAGAACGCTCGTGTCCACAAGATGGTCAGGCTTTCCTTCCCCGGCTATTCTTTCGAGCAGATCCTGCAGATGCATCCCTTCACCTTCCCCGTCTGGTTTTGCGGGCTCTGCGTGCTCGTCTTCTCGAAAGCATTTCGAAAGTATCAGGCGCTCGGATGGTGCTACCTGGCGGTTCTCATTCTCTTCGTCGTGACCGGCGGCAAAGCGTACTACCTTGCTCCCGCCTACACGATGCTCTTTGCATTCGGCTCCGTCTGGATGGAGCGGAAGTTATCGGGCAAAGCCGCCCGGGCGGCCTTGATGATGCTGATCGTCGCCGGTGGACTGATCACTCTTCCTGTCGTCCTGCCTCTCTTCCCCGTCGAATCCCATATTCGCTACTCGGCGGCACTCGGGGTGAAGCCTGATGCGGGAGGTGAGCGTCATTCCGTTGGCAGGCTCTCCCAGTATTTCGCATCGATGTTCGGCTGGGAGAGGTTCGTTGGCGAAATCGCCCGCGTTTACCAGTTGCTGCCCCCCGCCGACCGCGCGAAATGCGGAATCGTTTGCATGGACTATCACCAGGCGGGCGCCATCGACTTCCTTGGGAAGCGGTACGGGTTGCCCAACGCCGCGTCCGGGCACAACAATTACTGGCTATGGGGACCGCAGTGCACAGGCGAGGTTGCAATAATCGTCAGCCGCGGAATCGGGGACCTATCGAAGGCGTTTGAAGAGGTGTCCCAGTACGGCTTTATTCACGACGACACGGGATACGTTCAACCGTCCGAGAACGACCTCTCCGTGTTCGTCGTCCGCAAGCCGAAAATGCCGATGAGCGTCCTTTGGGCTGCGGCCAAGCACTACGACTGATCTGCGTCTTCTGAAGCCCCGGCACCCGCTTCGTCCTCACGTGGCGAAACGCCGAGTACTCCGATGCTAGAGTAGAAAGTCAGTGCGATTCTTTCGTTCTTCCTTAAGAAGAGATAGAACAACAATTCAAGGGCAGCATGAGCACGCACGATCAACGCATCGCACAAATGACCTTCGCCTCGGTCTATCCTATGTATGTCGCAAAAGTGAAGAGGAAAGGCAGGACGGAGAAAGAACTGCATCAGGTCATCAAGTGGTTAACAGGCTTCGATGGCAAAAAGCTGCAGGGACTGATGAAGGCAAATGTGACCTTTGAAACGTTCTTTCAGCAAGCTTCGCTGAACCCCAATGCACACCTTATCACCGGAGTAATCTGTGGCTATCGTGTGGAGGAAATCGAGAATCCTCTGACCCAGCAGGTCAGGTATTTGGATAAGCTGGTCGATGAGTTGGCGAAAGGGAGGGCCATGGAGAAGATTCTGCGCGGATCGTAGAGTGTTGGCGCGCTTCGTTGCTCCGCCGCAACGAGGTGTGGGCAGGTAGACTCGTCGGAACAGAGAACTCTGTTCAGGAGGAGACACTTTCTGATTTCCATGAAAAAGGCCATCGAATCCAATATCCATAGACAAGGATCAATCAGGGGTTACATAGACCCAAACACGTAGTCCGAATTGTTGTTCGGGCGGGCCCGCAACGGCGGTTTGCGTGAGCTGTTATGCGCCACCGTAGTGGCAAATATCAAGAAAGGAAACAGTTCTGTGATATCATCCAAGTGGCCAGAATTCGTTCGTGCACTTCCTGAGGCTGACTTGCCGTTCGACGGACTCCGAGGGTGGCTTCTGCAAAGCGAGTCGGGCCAGGTGTTGTTCATGGAAGCCGACGTTGAAGTGATCGTTCCTCAACACTCTCACGGCAATCAATGGGGCGTGGTGATTGACGGGAAGATCGACCTGACGATCGGGGAGGAGACCCGCACGTATGCGAGCGGCGAAACGTACGTCATTCCAAACGGGACTCCGCATAGCGCACGGATTCATCCCGGCTTTCGTGCGATTGACTATTTCGTCGATCCTGCACGCTATCGGGCTCGCTCGCATAAGGGATGACAGGTGATCCACCACCGAAAGGGAAATCGCATGGTCATGCTCAGTAGTATCCTGGCGACTCTTTATGAACGAGACCTCCGGAAACTGATCGAAGAAGTCAACTTGTTCAACGATGAAGAACACCTTTGGAGAACTCACGGCTCGATGAAGAATTCCAGCGGCAATCTTGTGCTGCATATCATCGGGGGGATGAACCATTTCTTCGGGGCAACGCTTGCACGGACCGGCTACGTTCGCAATCGCGACCAGGAATTCGCCAGGAAAGGGATAAAGAGGGAAGAACTCGTGAAAGAGCTGGAAGAGCTGATCCCCATGATGACCAAAACGATAGGCGCTCTGAGTCAGGAGCAGTTGGACGCCGACTTCCCGCTGCAGTTTGACAATATGCAGACTTCGACAAGCTATGTCGTGGTTCGCCTCCTGGCGCATCTCAATTATCATCTCGGGCAGATCAATTATCTCCGTCGTACATTGGAATGACTCGCCAACAAGCCTCCTTGTGCAAGAGGAGCATCCATGAAATTCATCGGCGCCCATTCGATCATCTATAGCAGGAACTCTGAGGCCGGCCGCACCTTCTTTAAGACAGTGCTCGGTTTCCCTCATGTCGATGTCGGCGACGGCGCACAATAAACGGCAAACTCCGAGACAAAGCATCCGAGCAGACCGGCCCGTCCTTCCGACTTAGTCGGAAGGACGAGGTCTCGTCCCGTTCAAAGTGGAACGGGACGGACGCCCGACAAAAGATGACCCATGTCGGGTAAACCCGACAAAAGACTCCGCCAAAAAAATGGCGGACGCAAAAAGCGCGGATGCATGGCAGGCTTGCCCGCCCGAACGACCGACACTCAGCCCTGAATTTGTTCGGTCGGGCGGGCCCGCTAAAGCGAAGTGCAGGCGGGTGAACTCGCGTCATTTGGAAAGGCGAATCTTAGGCAGGGAATTCGGATACAAGAATCTCGCTCATCACGTCGCTTCGCACAGCCTCAACCAACTCGATTGGAAGAATTCGGTGCGCCTGGGCGGTGATGTCGTGGACGAAGTCCGCCGGCTGAAGGGATCAGATGGACCGGCGAAGATCGAGCCTCTTCCCCCGGAGGCGCCATCCGACGCGGAACTGGTTCGGCGCAAGAAACTGGCAGTCGAAGGCTCCGGAATCTCACGAACCCCCGTTACGTTGCAGATGAATCAGCACAAATCCCGGACGAATTCCGTACATTGGGCGTCAAGCCGTCCGGCGCTTCGCTAATGATGAATTCAATCACGCGGCGCCTGGTCTATTCGGTGATCGTCACATGAGGAGGAGGAAGTTCATGAGAAAGGTGGTTTTTGCGATCAATAGTACGGCTGACGGCTTCTTCAGCCACACGGACGGGATTGCCGACGACGAGTTGCATGAGTACTTCACCGGGCTGCTGCGCAATGCGAGTCTCCTCCTCTACGGCCGGATCACGTATCAACTTATGGTCCCCTATTGGCCCGATATCGCCAGGAACCAATCGGAGGCGGAAGCAATCAATGAGTTCGCCCGCGTGTTCGACTCGCTCGACAAGATCGTATTCTCCAGGACATTGAACCACGTTGAAGGGCAGAACGCGAGACTTGCGCGCGCAGACATCGCGGACGAGGTGCTCGCGCTGAAGCAGCATCCCGGGAAAGACATCTGTGTAGGCAGCTTGAGCCTTGCGTCCCAGCTTTCGGAGCGCGGCTTGATTGACGAGTATCGTTTCGTGGTTCACCCGGTCATCGCCGGAAAAGGACCGCGATTATTCGAAACCGTGGTGCCTGAGCACAGGCTTCTGCTCGACTTCATTGGTTCGCAAACCTTCCACTCCGGCGCCGTTGCCCTTCACTACAAAAAGCATACGTGAGGAGAAACGCACCTCGGCGCCATGGCCACGGTGAGAAGTCAGATGTATCTCCATTAGACATGAAGAAAGGACCATATCATGGTTTCAGCTATTCAAAAAGAAAAAGCAGAACTGTTCTTGAAATTCCATCAGGACAAAGAAATTCTGGTTCTGCTGAACTCGTGGGACACCGGAAGTTCTAAACTCATAGAAGCATGTGGCTACAAAGCAATCGCAACAACAAGCATGGGAATAGCCGCCTCTTTGGGGTATCCTGACTGCCAGGTAATACAATTGTCGGAAATGATTCAAACCATCACGGGAATCGTCCATGGGGTACACGTTCCGGTAACGGTGGATATAGAAGCCGGCTATGGAAATACTCTCGATGAAGTACTTGACTCGGTACAGAAGATCATTGCAACAGGAATTGTCGGAATTAACATTGAAGACAGTATCGACTTGAATCCAATGCTGATTGACGAGGTGGAATTCTGTGAACGAATATCAGCCATTCGTGCACTATCGGATTCACTGGGCTTTCATTTGGTAATCAATGCAAGAACGGATTCATTTTATACGTCGTCGGGTTCGCCACGAGAGAAACTCTCTGAATCCATCAGGCGCGGCAACAAATACCGGGAAGCCGGTGCCGACTGCATATTTGTACAGCCTGTATGGGAAAAAGAAACGATTTCAACATTGGTGAAGGAAATCCATGCCCCAATCAACATTCTTGCAAACCCCGGGAATGCGGGAGGAGTACCGCCATCCGTCCGTGAACTGCAGGATTTGGGTGTTGCCCGCTTAAGTCTTGGTTCAGGTTTGATGAAAGCTACTTTAGCTTTGATCAAAAAGGTTGCTGACGAACTGTCTGAAAAAGGGACTTACAATGTATTGTTGGATACGTTGACACCGCTTCCCGAAGCTGCAAAGGCCTACAAAATGGCAATCGGGCAGAACAAATGACGAACAGCCAGGAGCATCGGCAACACGACACTCGCACATTGCATAGGCAAAGACGTCGGGGCAGGCGTGTTGCCGAAATGGTATGTGGCATGCCCGACCTTCATGATAGGAATGGTGGTCCAAGGTTTGGTAGAGAGAAAGGTGGGTGGAGGAATGATCACGGAAGTCCATCGACTGGAAGAGCAGCTCAGGCGCACGCTTGAGGGAGAGGCGTGGCACGGGCCCTCGGTACTCGAGGTGCTGGCCGGCGTTTCCGCGGCGCAAGCGGCCAGCCATCCCATCGCCGGTGCGCATAGCATCTGGGAACTCGTGCTTCATCTTGGCAGTGATTATGACCTGGTCCTCCGGAGATTGGCCGGCGATGGGCGCCCGTATACGGCCGCGGAAGACTGGCCCGCATGTCCGGCATCCACCGAGGAGAACTGGCGGCAGACAGTCCAGGAGCTCAAGCGACTGAACGAGCAACTGCGGCAGGCAGTGCGGGACTTTCCAGTCGAACGGCTGGATGACCCCCTCGTTCCCGAGGTTCCCTACACCGCGTACACGCAGTTCATCGGCGTCACTCAGCACAACCTATATCATGCCGGCCAGATTGCGCTGCTCAAGCGCGCCCTGGTCGCGTGACGGCGGGTGCCCGCCCGACGCTAAGCGCCATCTGCACACCAGTATCTCTGCTGCGGAGTTGACCTAACCATGGAACTTACGCTCGCAGGAAAAAACAGATGACTGAATGGAGCACAGCATTCTGCGAAATAAACGGGATCACAATACACTACACGAGAACCGGTGGAACCAAGCCCCCTGTCATGTTGCTGCACGGGTTGACCGCTGATGGGGCTTGCTGGACCCCACTGGCACGTGCTCTTGAGGCAGATTATGATGTCATCATGCCGGATGCCAGGGGTCATGGAACGTCGAGTGTGCCTGATTTCGGATACCGATACGAAGACCATGCAAACGATGTTGCCGGTTTGATAAATGCTCTACGACTTCCTCCTCCGGTCCTGCTGGGACATTCGATGGGGGGGATGACTGCAGCTGTGGTCGCAAGTCGCAAACCAAATCTCCTCCGTGGCCTGATTTTAGCTGATCCAACATTCCTGAGCCCAACAGTTCAGCGCGATGTTCGTGATAGTGAGGTTGCCGATCAGCATCGGAAGATACTTACTATGTCATTGGATGAAGTAGTGGCAGATGCGCGGGCCAGGCATCCAAACCGGTCATCGGAGACCCTTGAGCTATTCGCTCGGGCACGACTTCAAACCAGCATGAGTGCTTTCGACGTACTCACGCCACCGAACCCCGATTATAAGCAGTTAGCGAGTACGATCGACGTTCCAAGCCTCCTCGTATTTGGTGATAAAGGTGTGGTTTCCTCTGTTGTTGCTGAAGAGTTGCAGCGTCTTAATCCTGGATTTCAGGTTGAACAAATGCGGGAAGCCGGCCACGGGCTCCACTTGGACCAGCCAGAACGCTTTGCGGCTGTCATCAAATCTTTTTTACGTTATGTGTCATTTGCCGAGCAAAGGTCATGAAAACTCCATCACCTGATTTCTCGATCGTCTTTGCCAGACTGCGTGCAATCCTTCAGGAGCACGCATCCAGATTCGTTGTCTCTGCCGATAGAGCGGATTACTACTGTCTGCAGATTCCTTACAGCCAGAAGTTCAAAAAGGCCTTCCCGGTTGCCTGGGTGAAGGTCTCAAAATCCTACGCGAGTTTTCATTACATGCCAATCTACTTCGCACCTGCCTTGCAGAAGACCTTATCGGCCGGACTCAAAGCCCGAATGCAAGGCAAGTCGTGCTTCAATTTCAGGTCCGTCGACGAGAAGCTCTTTGACGAACTTCGTCGGCTGACGGCCAAGGGATTCGAAGTCTCCCGGAAGGCGAAAGTCATTTGAGGAGTTTGTACCGATTGCACAAAGTGTAGTGCGTCGCCGAACGGCAAACGCACATAGCGAACGGCCCGCCTACGCTATCGCTCCGGCGGGTAACTGTGGTGCGGCGAGACGTTAGGCGGCATGCCCACCCACCGGAAGTTGGAGGTCTTCTTCTATGAACATCGATTACTCTTCCCTGGCGATTATTTTCGTGACTTGCCTTGCTCTCCGTGGCATGTATGAGAGGCTCAAAGAAACTCACAAGATCAACCCGGAAAACAAACCGATTTTTGCCGTCATTCTCACGGTCATGCTCATTCTCTGGTCGGCGTGGTTCAGTCTTTGTCCATTGGACCCATTTCAGTTTGAATTGCCGGAGATCATTGAATGGATTGGCTTTGGGGTCTTTGTCGCTGGTCTGGTTCTGGCTCTCGGAGCGTTAATTCAACTCAGAGGGGTTGAGAACATCGATCATCTTGTGACAACGGGCTTTTTCAGGAAGATCAGGCACCCGATGTACGTCGGCTTCATTGCGTGGATTCTTGGATGGAGTCTGTTTCACAGTGCCGTGGTAAGCTTGGCAATCGGGGTCGTCGGGATAATGAGCGTCCTCTGGTGGAGACATTTGGAGGAGACAAGGCTTCGAATCCAGTTCGGAAGTGCGTACGAGCAGTATCGAATGAGGACTTGGTTTTGATGGACCACGCTTAGAGATCCAACGGGAATCCTCTTAGGGTGAGCGCGGTGGGCACGGCCTCTTATGATAGTTCGCAAAACGAAGTGCGAGAAACGAATCACACATAAGAACGATGCTGATCAGTTCCAATGCTCGTGCGGGACTGAAATGGTTCGCCACCACAATTGTCTACCTGGATAATGCGCCGACGTGTTGGTCTATTCCTATTGAGACTGAGATTGGCAAATCCGTGCAGATCGAACTTCGGAATGAGAATGTTCTGAACATCACGCAGCTGTACGAGGAGATCATCAAAGCGAACTAAACTGACGACCGTGTTACATCACACGCCGTGATATCATAACGACGTTCGCCCACAATTCTGCACGTGAATGCCTGGCCGCACACGCTCACTCAGAAGAGGAAGCTATCATGAGATCAGCTGGTTTCATCGCAGCCCTCGCTCTAGTCCTTGTGTCATGCCAGAGGGAGGAGTCCACGATTACCGGGAGGCTCGTAGGATTTGACGGTAAACCCACGCTGCTCGCCCATGTGTACCTGGCGGACGCCACAACCTCTTTCGGGTGGACATCAATTTTCGGCAGCTCAATCCTCTCATCGGAAGTAGTTCAGAAAGACGGGACATTCAGAATCTCGACTCGACAGAAGGGCCCTTTCGTCCTCTTCTGCACGGCGGTGGGGTACAAACATCTTCGCATCCCGCTGCCGCTCGAAGCGCATGCAGAGATCTCCATCGATGTTCAACTGGAATGCGCGGTTCCCGACACAGCACAATCTGAGATCCCTATCATCGCGTCCGTTGATGGTGGGGCGACGTGGCAACGAGCCTACCTTCAGAAACAAGCGTCTGGCGTGTTTGGGGTTGAGCTTGCGGCAATCGGGGATAGCGTGGCCTATACGGTTTCTCTGGGCGATCCAGCATCAATGGCAACGACCTTGCTTGGCGCTAGCGCGGACCGCTATGAGTGGACTTCGATGAATCAGTACGCAAGTGTTGTGGCTGTCAGGGATGGTCGTGCGCGCATCGAGTACCGGGTGCCCCCGCAGACTGTTGTCGCGCTCGGGAGCTATCGGTTCCATGATGTTTCATCGATTCCCGCGGAATTTGCGAGAAGACAACAATCGTTCGCAGAATACGCAACGGGATCGGACTCGTCGCTTCAACGCCACCTGCGGAGCGGAAAGTCATTCGGAACGTTCATGTATCCCTGGATCGCTTTCGCGGATACCCTTGCACGATTTGCAGTGGAAGCCAACTCGAAACTCATGAGAGACGAGTTGGCAGTGGAGGTCCTTGAGTGTTACCAGCGGGCAAATGTTCCCGTCGGGGATGCGGAACTGCTCAAATTAATCGCGGGCATTTCACCGACCTCTCTCGCGTGGGTCTACCACGGGACGTTGGCGCTTGCAACGCAACGGTTTCCCGAGATGGGCGACTCCTACTTTACATCGCTTGTCGACCGTCATCCATGGCGGCCGTACGTTGCCTATCTTCTATTCTACAAATGTGCTTCCGCCAAACAGGTCCACGACGATTCCACAGTGATGGCCGTTCTGACACAACTTGCGAAGGACTTCAAGAACACGGTCGCAGCTCGCGAGGCGCAGGAATTCCTCGCCCCCCGAGGCACGATGCAAATAGGCGCGCCGCTCCCGGCATTTGCCTTTTCGTCACTTGATGATTCCACTCAGGTATTCACCAATGAGACCTTTCACGGACATAACCTGTTGCTTGTTTTCTGGAGCACCTCGTGCTCACATTGCGTGGCAGAAATGCCCGTACTTCATAGGATTTACGAGAAGTATGAGAAAGTTGGTCTGAAGATTCTCAGCGTTTCGCTTGGCAGCGAGCTGAAGCAGGTGATCCGGTTTCGGAAGTTCCGCTGGCCCATGCCATGGTGTGTCACTGTCTTGTCGAATGAAGAGACGCCATCCGTCGAGCAGCGCTTCGCTGCGCAAACGCCTATGCATATCCTCGTAGATCCCACCGGAAATATCGTTATGGTTGACAGCCTGTTGTACGGGAATCGGCTGGATTCGACTCTCGCCCAGGTTCTGGGGGAGAAGAACCATTGAGAGAAAAAGCCCGTCACAAAGACGGCGGGTAAATACTCGGCGGTGCGTAGTTGGCGCACACGTTACCCGCAGGCAAAGATTCATTCCCTATGGCGTTGTGCGGCACCAGTATGCAACTGGTTCACCTGTTGATGAGGCTTGTCATGATTGATTGGTTTTCATCCTACCCCTGGATGGCAGGTGTTGTTACTTTCTTCTTGGCGTGGGGGGATTGGTTGCTTACGATCCTTCAAGAACGAGAGCGTGTCCTTCACTACGCTGAACATTACCAGAGCTATCCGGTCAACACAATCGAGGGCAACCCGATGTACCAGTCAGCAGTCAAAGCGAGGCGGATTGCTGAACCAAGACACCTCATTCCCGCCCTCATCGTGAGTGTGATTGTGACATTCGCGCTCGAATGGATTCCGCAGAATTATCGTCCGTTATTGATCGGGTATGTGTGGGGCCTGTACCTGATTGTGGATACGACCCATTTGGGCAATCTCCTTGGATATAGAGCCGGGCGGCATGGCCTTCACGGAAAGCTCTTTTTGCATCAGCGCACCGGCTATCTCATGCAAATGGGGCGCTATTTGGCTTTGGCTTGTTTCCTCATCCTCCTTGCCCTGTGTTCCGCCTCTCTGTTCATTGTCGGTGTTGCCGTGGCAGGAGTATCGTCTGCGGCCCGACAGCTGGTCTGGATGCGCAAGATTCCTGCGATAGATGAATCGGATAAACCGCCCTCGACCGCAAATGTCATCGGCTGACGAACCAACAGGGGCGAGTCGCAGACCTCGTGGCAGGTTCTTCCACCAACACAATTTCCGTGAGGGCAGTCGTGCAAAAAGTAAAATTGAATAGCGGCGTGGAATGGTGGTCATCTCGAAATCAGTGCACAAGGAACGGATCAAAGAGAATTTCAATGTGCTCGATTTTGAATTAAGCACGAAAGATATGGACGCTCTCGCGACATTGGATACAAAGACAAGCAGTTTCTTTGATCACCGTGACCCCGAAAAAGTAAGTTGGTTGAGCACAAGAACACTGGACATCTGACACGCACCGCAACGGCGAGACGTTAAGCGCAGGCAGAGACTCATTTGCGAAATCCGTTTGGCGGCGCCCGGTTTCAGACTCACTTGAAGGAGAGGCACAATGAACAAGGTCATGTCGGCTTGCGGAGTCGTCTGCTCGGATTGTGCCGCCTACGATGCCGCCTCCAGAGGGAATGACTACCAGAAAGAGGCTGCTGAGGCATGGGGGAGAATCTACGGATTTGAGACACCGCCAGAGAAAATGTCATGCGGTGGGTGCCTTAGCTCCGACGACCAGGTGTTTCACACAAGTGTCAGGTGCACTGCCCGTCGCTGCTGCTTATCCAAAGGTCTGAATAGTTGTGCAGAGTGTCCGGAAGAATCATGTGAACTCCTGGCGAGAGCGCAGTCGAATTGGGATGCTGTCGCCGAAATTCGTGGCAAGCTGTCTGCACCTGACTTTGCAAAGTACGCTCAGCCTTATTGCGGATATCGGGAGCGATTGGAGGCGGCACGACGTGCTTTTCGTTCACGTGCTGACGTTCGCTGAGACACGGGGCGCCAAACGCGGTCATTCGAGATCTTTGCCTCCGTCCATCGAACGGCAACTCGGCGCTCCGCCCAAAAGACGGCGGACACGTAGCACACTAGATGGGCGCTGTTGAAACAAGGTTCGGCTAAATGTAAAATGCCCGCCTTCGCGAACGCTTCGGCGGGTAAACCCGCCCGAGCGACCGTACTAGCCGCCGCATTATTCAGGCGGGGCGGGCTCGCTCAACCCCGCTCACGCGGGATTGCATGCTTTGGGTGAACGTAGTGCACCGTGGCCGGCCTCTGCGCGTAGATCGTCTGGGGACCAATAGACGTTCTTGAAGAATTACGGTACATTCAATCAGTGTCCGGAGTATTGCTTGCCACCTCGCTGGGTCTTCCTCGAGAAAGTGTTTACTTCCACTTCGCATGTCTCGGAGACCGAACATGAAACCCTACCTTCTCTTGACACTTCTTCTCTGCTACGCCAACTCGTCCCTCTCACAATGGGAGGATCGCAAGAGCAATTTGCCGATCCCTTGGGGGGTAGGCGCGGCCATTGACGCTTGCGACATGAGCACTGCCGTCGTGGCCCTGGCAAAGGGAATCTGGTTGACGCATGACGCCGGCCTTAGCTGGCTGTCGCTCGAATACTCCAATGCAAACGGCTTCCCGATGGATGTCACAATGCCGAACAACAGGCACCTCTGGGTTGCCTCTGATGCCGGGAGAATCCTCCACTGGAACGCCGGAAGCGGAATCTGGCAGATGCAGTACGAGGACACTGCGGTCACGCCTTTCATGAACTTCATTCAAATGTTTGACACCCTGAATGGGATTGCCATGGGGGACGCCAAGGCCGATGGACTGCCGGCCGTGTTCCTGCGCACGTCCGATTGCGGTGTGCACTGGACTTCAGTGAACGACAGTGCCTTTGGTTTCGCATCGGGGGACACCTGGCGCCGACTCGATTTTTCAAGTCGCTCCGTCGGATACTTCTATGAATCGGGTGCAAATCCCCAGAAGCTGTACACCACGCAGGAGGGGGGCAGCCATTGGATGGCACTGCCTTTCCCGGATACAATCCATGTGCAGAATCTCAACTTCTACGACGATCACATTGGTCTTGTAAAAGGGTTCTGGTGGGAGAATCCCTCCGTGAATGGACAAGTGATAGCCCGCACGCTCAACGGCGGAAGCTCCTGGGAAGTCTTCAGCGATACAGCGATGCACTGGGGCAATGATTTTGAATTCGTACCGGGGGATGCAGCCAAGGTTTGGTTCACCGACAACAATAACCTCTTCTTCAGTGTGGACACCGGACGGAGTTGGACGCAGCGGTGGCCGAGAGGAGGGCGGGACATTGTCTTCACAGATCCCGCGCACGGATGGGTCCTGGGTGATGATACACTCCTGATCTATACCTCCAATGGAGGGGTGACTGCACTGCGGGAGGCTGATGCTCCCTTTGCGGGGATCTTTATGCTTGACCAGAATTACCCCAATCCGTTCAACCCGTCGACCACGATCTGCTACGGACTGCCGCATCGGTCCCATGTCACGCTTACAGTCTTCAACACGCTGGGTCAACGCATCGCCGAGTTGGTGAACGAGGAGGTGGAAGCAGGGTACCATCGGTTCACTTTCGATGCAAGCGGGCTGTCTTCAGGTGTTTACTTCTACCAGTTGATCGCAGAAGGCTTCGCGCAGACGAAGAGGCTTGTCTTGTTGCGATGAGCGCCGCACTGATCCTGCCCGCCGGCTTGCCCGCTGGTTTGTGGCGGGCAGGCAGGCGGGATGCGTGTGGCATGAAAAGTTCAGCGGCATGGCTACCCGCAAGTTGTTTTCTGGGACGATAACGATTATAGAAACGCCAACCATGCTCCTGGCCCTCATCAATACTGAATTCCACTTCGGCTCGAAGGTCCGCAATGTGCTCTTCGTTCTTCTCGGTGTCGCCCTTCTTGTATTAAAGCGATGGTATTCAGGACCGTTCGACGAGATTGTTCAGTCCTATCTCGGCAACTTGTCGGTCTCGTTCGCAGTCTATTTCCTTTTTGCAAATCTGGAGTTTCCGCAGAGATTCAAGGGGGTTCTTGCCGCCGCCTGTGCAGCTACAGTTGTAGAGCTTTTTGAGGCGTTCGATGGCTTTGGCATCATGTCGAACACGTACGATCCCGTCGACTTTCTCGTGAATGCCATTGGAATAGCGATCGCATTTTCAATAGACACCAAGCTCAGCGGGAGGCGTGCCAGCAAAGAGAAGACTCAGACAGCTTCATCCGGGCAGAAGTGAGAGCGCCCTTGATTTCATTGCAGGCTCCATCCCGACAGTAGACTTGCAGCGATCAAATTGCGGTTGCGTTGAAAGCGTTGATGGTTCGTGGTTTGCCGCCTTGTGATGTGGACGAAACCTCATCCAAACATCGACAAGCAGAGCATCATCGGCAACTGTGAACTCGGCAGGCGTGGGGTGGCCACAGATTGGTCACCTCCCCTGCCGGACTGAATATAGACATCGTTATGTGAAACAGGTTGGCGCGGCTGGGATTCGCGACCCGCGAGAAAACAGAAACGGCCTCCAGATTTCTCCGGAGGCCGTCGGACCAGCGCTACTCACGCTGGTGCTGTAAGACTTCATGAACAAGATATTACCATCCACTGAGAAAGTCAAGCGCCGTGGTAAACAACGAGAGAGTTATCGCATACATCGACGGTTTCTCTCCACCTGTCGCTTCAGATTGTCACGCGCCTCCAGGTGCGGTTGTTCGAACCCTTCCGGTGATGCCTGAACGCTCACTTGAGGATTCATTCCGTAGCTCATTTATTCATCGCCTCCTTCTTGAGTGCTTCTTTCACCTTCGCCACGTCCGTGCCTGCTCCAGCTCCCTCATAAAAGGAGAGGTCCTCGTCGATTCCCACTAACCGGAGGCATTGACCTCCTGGGGCCTGGAAGTAAAGGTGAGGGTCCGGCAAGTCGATTTTCCTGACGAGACCGGAGTCGAGGATTTTTCGTCTCATTTCCTCCACATTGTCGGATTTGATTTCCAGCCAGATCGATCTCGCAGTCCGTACGAACTCGCTCGCATCAGGGACATCCCCATAGAGAAACACGATATAGAAGTTTTCTCGCAGACGAAGGAAGTCCCTCTCGTCCTCCGCTTTCGTGATTGTGCCACCGAGGACATCACAATAGAATTTACGAATGCTATCCCGATCTTGTCGCGGAACTAAGACCGAAGAATGGTTTCCAAAAATTACCTTCGCCATGACGAATTCTCCTTCGCGGGGCACTTAGATTACTATCGGTGACTTCTTACTTGCGTAGCCAACTCTTCACTTCTGCAATGATCATTCCCTTTCGGAGTGCGCACTCCCAGCGGGGTCCGGATTGTCCAGAACGACGGAGCCGGTCTCCAGCAGTGACTTCAGGTTGGAGAGGACCATCGGCCATGCGGCGGATATCGCCGCGATGAATTTCGAGGGATCGCGCGCGATGGTGTGGGTAAGGGTGAGCCGGACGGCAGGCCCGTGGGGTTCCAGTGTCACTGTACAAAGAGACTCCCCTTCGGCCTTGAGTTCGGCCCTGTGCTGATGCCGCCAGCGGATCACCAGCCTCCGGTGCGGCTCGGCCTCGGCGATCTCGCCGGTGTCGGTGATGCGGCCGTCGGGATACACCATCATCCACGACGATCCCGTCGTCCATCCGCTTTCGCAGCGAACGCCGAACCAGTACTGCTTCATGGACTCCTCGTTCGTCAACGCTGTCCACAGCTTCTCCGGTGAGGTGCAGATGTAGGTTACGTATCGAAAGGCCGAGTGCGCCATTGATTCCTCCCGTCGTCGATTCAGATCGTTCTGCGCCATCCTCTTCAAAGGTAGACCGACAGTCACCCTGCCGGTGAAGGGCATGGGTGTCGTAGCCACCTAAGGCCGACGGCGCGCCTTGGTGCCAAAATGGTCCACTAACTTGTCGAGGAAATAGGTCCACCCGTCCTTGTGCGACTTTGCCGCATCATCATCGGGCAGGCCCGAATGCAGGAGCGTCATCAGGGTTTCTTCTCCCTTTTTCTCGAACGACACCGTCACCACGGATTCGTGCCCGAGGGTGTACTTTGACATCCAGGTATGCTGAATTCGGCTCGGTCGCTCGATTTCCGTAAAACGCCCGTAGTGGGCAGTCCCTCTGATGAGCCAGTACCAGAGCCCATCGACGTCCGGGTTGAAGATCAGTTTGTCATTCTCATGCCAGGGAGTGCCCGGGGTCTCCGGATTCAACCACGCATCGAACACCTCCGCCAGCGGAGCGGGGATGGTCCGCTCAAACTTGAATTCAAGGGTTTTCGGGGATTTGTTCATCGCTTCTTCTCCTTCTTCTTTTTGTCCTTAAAATAGTGCTCGAACTGGTCGAGGTGTTCGTTCCAGAACCGCTCGTACTCATGCACCCATTCCGCTACCTCCCGAAGCGGTTCAGCGCGAAAAGAAATGAGCACTTCGCGACCTCGTTTTTCCCGTTTGATCAGCCCTGCACGCTCAAGCAATTTGAGGTGCTTGGTGACAGCGTTCAGAGCCACATCGAACGGCTCTGCAACATCGGTAAAACGAGTAGGTCCTGATTCCGCCAGCCTCCGGATGATTGCTCGCCTGGATGGATGCGAAATGGCTGTGAGGATATCGTTGAGTTGGTTCATATTTTAGTTACACCCTAAGGTGTAACGTGTGTCAGCATTATTTTGTTCCCTGAAATCGAAATAGGTTGCGCGAAGGGACGCTTGAACTCCAAGTCATTGTCCCCATTGGAGATACGGAGTTCTGCCGGTCTTGGGAGTCAGCTCATTGGAGGAAGCGACGAAACTGCGGGAGGGCCTCCTATAGCGTTCCGCTCTTTCATTGTCCCAATTTCTACGTAATATTGTCAGAGCTTGCCCTTATGCCCCATGACTATTTTCTTGAAGACAATTGTCACTGATGCGTTTGGTGAAAGCACTATGAGTCGTACTCGCTCCACGTCATACGTTATCATCAAAGGCGTGGAGTGGGACGCGCCGGAGTGCCCCCACATGTTTCGCGCAAGGAATGGTACCTTGTGATAAGGCGTTTTGCGGCACGGCAAGTCACAGCAGACGATGAGAGTAACGGTACAATCACTCTGATGGATTTCACTTGTAGAGGGTGACATGAAGGATTCAGTATTGACCTCGGTCGCAAGGTGCAGGGTTTACGCCTTGAGCATTTTCATTGTGTATGGAATTACCTGTACGACCGGAATTCTGATGGTGCAGAATGGCAATGAATTTGCCCTTTCCCAACGAGACAAGATTGTCGGTGGAGCGGTGCAGAACGATAACGCATCACTGAACTATCAGTCTGGCAACAGATTCAAAGCAGCCCTTTATGATTTTGTCGGCAACCTCTTCATCTCGGCAATTCCACAGACCGCAATCGGACTCGCAATAGTCCCACCATTTCTTACGGTTGCTTACCAGGGTTGGGTCGGCGGTATTGTTTCAGTGGATGGTTCGCACCGGACCCGCTTCACGACCTTGAAGGCTACCGCGTACTATTTTATTGTTCTGCTCCTTCAGACAGTGGCGTTCTCCCTGTCAATTGGCGCCGGGATCAGATGCGGGGTCGAAACGTACAAGCACAACGCTGAAGTCGGTTGGAGGATATGGGAATTTCGGATTCCAAGGAAAAGCCTAATTGCGGTTGGCTATGTCTACCTGGTGAGCACACCACTTTTTCTTATTGGATCCTGCTTTGAGTTCCTCTCATCGTGGAATATGTAGGGGATAACGTGCCGTACAACGCGATTCACAAAGGAGTTCGCCTGCGCATAACACGTCAAGCGCAACGCAGCGATTCAAGTAGTCGGCTTCCCCGCATTCGTTCACCTTCAGGGATACTCATCGCATGACTCGGATCGAACATAGCATCACCATGGAGATCAAATGCTGCTATCGAAGGCTGGGAACCACATGCTCAACGCCCTGGCGCTACGGTGACTCATTACAATGGGAGAAATGGCTATGAGTAAATTGAAAGTTCTGTGTTTTGGAGTTTCAGTCGACGGATATGGAGCCGGACCCAATCAAAGCATGGATAATCCAATGGGACTGGGGGGCATGTCTTTGCATGGATGGGTTTTACCAACGAAAACATTTCAATCACTGCACCTTGAGATGCCTGACGGTGGTGAAACGGGAGGCACGACGGGTGTTGATGATGATTTTGCCGCTCGAGGATTTGAAAATATTGGAGCATGGATAATGGGGCGAAATATGTTCGGCCCAATGAGAGGCCCCTGGAAAGATCATGCCTGGAAAGGATGGTGGGGAGATAATCCCCCATATCATACACCTGTGTATGTTTTAACTCATCATCCTCGGCCGTCTATTGAGATGGAGGGCGGAACAATATTTCACTTTGTCAGCGATGGAATCGAAGCGGCGCTAAATCTGGCAAAAGCGGGAGCCGAGGGAAAAGATATTCGGTTGGGGGGCGGGGCCAAAACAATTCGGCAGTATTTGAGTTCGAAGTTGGTGGATGAAATGCACATCGCTGTATCACCCACGTTACTGGGATCCGGTGAGAGCTTATTGCAGAACATAAATCTGCCTGGACTTGGATATGAATGCGTTGAGTATGTCCCATCTGAAAAAGCGGCACACATTGTTTTTAAAAGAAGGTAGGAGTTTTGACTTCCGGCTGCTGAACGCCCCCGGCGCTTGCGCACGCCGATTTCGCAACGGCCCCGACCAAACGCGTCGGGGCAGGCGTGTTGCCTAAACTGCTTGCGCAATGTGAAGAGCTAGCGCAGAGGCCTTATCCCTTTCGATAAGACGACGCCAAATTCTTTCCACCCTTCAATGTGTGAATTTCCATGTCAATGTCCCGCACATTGATTTTTCCCCTGCCCCCCTCTATCTTACGGCACCATGAGAATGTTCTTCGTCGCAGGCATCGGCATCGCCGTCTTTCTTGAGTTCCTGCTCGTTAGCAAGAAAAACAAGTCCGCATCCGACAGGGTTCTGACTGTGTGGATGTTCCTGATTCTGGTCCACCTTTTCCTGGCGTATCTCTTTATCACGGAAGACATCTACGATTTCCCCAGCCTGCTCGGTATCGAGCAGCCACTCCCGTTACTCCACGGAATATTTCTGTACATCTACGTCGCCATCCTGACGAATCAATTGCCGGAAAAGAGATCCCTGCTTCTTCTTCACTTTGTCGCGCCGATCGCTGTGTATCTTTACCTCGCGACATTTTTTACTCTTTCTCCCGAGCAGAAGATCCAGATCTACCGGAACCAGGGAGAGGGTCATGAACTCTACCTCCTCATCAAAAGCTACGCGATTTCATTCTCCGGGATCGTCTATGTCACCTGGTCGGCTGTCTTGCTCAGGCGACACAGGATCAATATCAGCAACCGGTTTTCCGATCTGGAAAAGGTCAGTCTGCAATGGCTGAGAATCCTGACGTTCGGCATGGGGGGCATCTGGATTCTCGTGATCTTCTTCCGGAGCGACATTCTTACCCTGTCGGGAATTGTGGTCTTCGTCTTCCTCATCGGATTCTTCGGTATTCGGCAGGCCGTGATCTTTGCGTCGGGCGAGGCGCCTCCCGACAGTGGCGAGCCAAAGAAAAAGTATCCGAAATCGGGGCTGAGCGAGGAAACTGCCACGCAGCTCCATCAGGCATTAATACGCCTGATGACGGAGGAAGCCCTCTACAAGAAGAGCGATCTCTCGATCGCCGACCTGGCATCCCGGCTCGGCGTTCATCCCAACTACCTTTCGCAGATCATCAATCAAAAGGAAAAGAAGAATTTCTATGACTTTGTCAATTCCTACCGGTTTGAAGAGTTCAAACGACTGATCGCGCAGCAGAAGAATCGACAGTACACGCTCCTCTCCCTGGCACTTGATTGCGGGTTCACCTCAAAATCGTCGTTCAACCGCTATTTCAAGAAAGCCACCGGAAAATCCCCCTCCGAATACTCCCTCGAACCGCAATCAGGTTGACCCTGCAGAGTGCCAGCTTGCAAGGTGGCACCAGTTCTCCCGTGTCAGCCTTCAAGTTGAAGCGCCACCGCGCCGCACGGGACGTATATATGCACCGGAAGTTCAAACAACCCCTATCACAAATCCGGTGCAATTATGAAAAACCTTGTCCTGGTGTTTGTCGCCACGGCGCTCACCTGCCTCACGCTCTCGTCATGTGACACAGTTGGGCCTGATGATCCCGGTGCCCTCGTACCGCTCACTGTGGACGAGGACACTTCGCTCCCCTCCATTTCCGTGAACGGTACTCTCCTCCACTCGGAGGCATTTGGGAACCCGGGCGATCCCATGATCGTGGTGCTGCACGGGGGGCCCGGAGGGGACTACCGTTGCATGCTCAACTGCAGCAGGTTCGCCACGGATGGCTTCTACGTCGTCTTCTATGATCAACGAGGTTCGGGTCTTTCCAGAAGACACGACAAGGGCACCTACTCGCTCCAGCTGTTCATCGATGATCTCGACGCCGTCATCAAACACTACCGTCAACAACCCGGGCAGAAAGTGATTCTCCTGGGGCAGTCATGGGGTGCGATGCTGGCAACAGCGTACGTCAACGAATACCCCGGCGCAGTCAACGGAGTAATCCTGTCGGAGCCCGGGGGACTTACCTGGCATGACGCCGAGGAGTACATCAAACGCACGAGGGATCTGGACGTCTTCAGCGAGACCGCCAATGACTATGTCTTCCTGGACCAGATTCTCACAGGGAGCAATCACAATGAGCTTGACTACAAGGCTGCTCTCCAGAGCGCGGCGGATTGTGCTCAGGGGAACACGCTCGGAAATCCTGGCCCCTATCCTTTCTGGAGGAAGGGTGCGGTCTGCAGCTCGGCCGCAATCGACTATGCCCGTGCACATTCCTTTGATTTCACCACCAATCTTGGTCAGTTCACGACAAAAATCCTGTTTGTGTACAGCGAGCTGAACCGGGCATATGGGAAGGCACATGCTGAACACGTTTCCTCAGCGTATCCCAACGTGGAGCTTGTTAAAATTCCCGGGACAGGGCATGAGATCCCCTATTTCGGATGGGAGGGATTCTATCCCGTGGCGCTGGCGTATCTCAACAGCATGAAATAATACAACCACATTGATCGGAAAATCACACATGAAAAACTTCCTGAAAACATTACTTGTCGCGCTCGCTCTGGTTGAGGCGGGCTATTCCCAGAATATCAACTGGAGGACGTTGAGCGGAGAACAGCAGAACATCGTCCAGTTCAATGCGGGTTATGACTTCGGCGCTTCGGCCCAAATAGGGTACGCCCGATCATTTACCATGTTCAAACCGGTTGTTGTCGGATTGGACTACTCCTTTCCCATGGGAAGTACCCTGACCGACGACTTCAAGCTACGGCTGGGGGGACAGATGGAAATCGTGGAGATGGGGGACTTTTCGGCCACGGTGAAGATCTACTCTAATTTCCGACGATACCAGACGCAACTCGTGAGAATCGTGAGCTTCGGCTCTGATTTTGCCGTCGCGACCGGATACTACAGAACCACGTGGTACGTAGCGGGGGAGTTTGGTTTCGACAAGGCAATCGCGACGCAGCTCAGGCATGCAGACATCATGAGAGCCAACTACCCCGCCATCAGGGATGGATGGTATCTTCCGACAGGAGGCAACTACTATTACGGGGTCCAGGGGGGAAAACGATCGGAGAGAGTTTCGAAGTGTCTCTTCGCATGGGCGCCACGAGTGCGCAGGACCACGATGAGAATGCCGTGCTACCGTTCTATCTGCTCCTGGGCATTGCGGTGAGATTTTGACCGGACAAGGAACATGAGACACGGGATTGAACGGTTTCTTATTGTCGTGCTTCTCATTGTCAGCATTGCGTTGTGGGTGGTGGCGATCTATCTTGAATTCCGGAAGTGAGACCTCGTGCTCACCAACTTACCCTTTTCGGATGACCATCGATACCATTGCACGGACGTGGAAAGGGGACCAACAACCGACAATTCACGACAGAAGTCGTCGGTGCAGTCCCCGATAAGAAACATCAGGGCAGGCAGTTTGCCTGAGCGTTACGCGAATCGCCCCAAACCAGGAGAATCTGTAAATGTCAAGGAACTAATTGATATCACTTTGGAATTTAAATGACATATGCGCCACGCGTGGCTCACGCGCACGTCGTGAATCCTGACGGTCAAGGCGCGTTTCCCAACGGCATGCAAAAACGTGCGGGGAGTAGAAGTTACTTTTCAAGGAGCAATCATGCGATGTCCTGCATTCCTCTTCTCTAATGTCGAAAGGTATGAGCACCATGAAGGGCAATAAGAAGACGTTGTCACAGGAACAAGGTGAAAAGCTCCTCGGAACATTGAAAGCCCGCTTCGAGAAGAACATGAAGCGCCACAAAGGCCTTGCATGGGGCAAAGTGCAGGCAAAGCTGCAAGGTCAAAGTGACAAACTCTGGTCACTCAATGAAATGGAGAGAACCGGGGGTGAACCGGATGTGGTCGGTTACGACAAGAAGACGGGCGAATACATCTTCTCTGATTGTTCAGCGGAAAGTCCTCAAGGGCGCAGGAGTCTTTGTTACGATCGTGAAGCTCTGGAGTCGAGGAAGGAACATAAACCGAAAGATACCGCTCTCGACATGGCTGCCGCGATGGGAATTGAACTTCTGACGGAAGATCAGTACCGGGAACTGCAGACAATCGGAAACTTCGATTCGAAAACTTCGAGCTGGGTGAAGACGCCATCTGCTATTCGAAAACTCGGCGGGGCCATCTTCTGTGATCGCCGCTACGAGACGGTCTTTGTGTATCATAACGGAGCTGACTCCTACTATGCCGCCAGGGGTTTCCGCGGGGCGATACGGGTCTAGCCCGTGGGACCTCGTGGCAACCGCACACGAAAACAGGGCACTATTGGGCGGAACGTAAGGCGACACCGTTGAGGCGGACCGTCGGCACCACAATGCAGGAGGCGAGCATGCGACTTGAACAGGCAAGAATCGGACAGCTTCTTGTTCCGGTTGGAGATCTCGAAGCGGGGGTAGCTTTCTACAGGGACGTGCTGGGTCTGAAATTCCTCTTTTCCGCACCGCCTCAGATGGCGTTCTTTGATATCGGCGGGATTCGTCTCCTTGTCGGGGTCCCTCCGGAGAGCCTTGCGCAGCAACGAACGTCGACGATCTACTTTTCTGTTGACGACATTCATGCTGTGCACGGTACACTCACAGGAGGCGGCGTACAATTTTCTGCTGCACCGCATGTCGTGCACAGAACGCCGTCGAGCGAGCTCTGGCTTGCCGAGTTTGTCGATCCGTTCGGAAATCAGCTCGCTCTCATGAGTGAAGTCCGGCATATCAGTCCGTAGCTACTCCCTCAACATCCGGGACGTGGTGATTGATTCGACGCGGGGTATGCCGACGGTACGAAGGTCGGTCCTGGCGATAACGCCTATTGCGCCGGGCCGGCCGGAATCCAGGTGGTTTCTCCGGCCGGGGCTTGCCACAGGGGCGAACTACCCCGACGATTGACGGTTATTGGATCTTCTTGAAATCCAATCATTTTCGGACGTGGAATCCCACACTCACACTTCTGGCGACGAATTGATTTCTCAATGGTGAAATTGCACTCAAGTATGCAGTTGAGAGGCAGTAAACGTAACGGCCCCAACCGCAAATGACACGCTCGATATGTTCAGTGCAATGTGCGAGCATCATCCCGCTTTGCGGCGCGGCTATTTCAAGGGAGGCAGGTTGCCATTTGCGCGGAGGAATCCTATGGAGTCATCCAAGAGAGGCTTACGGAACCCTCTGAGTCCCGAGCAACAGCTCAAGGGCTTCATAGCCAAGTTTGAACCGGAGCATCAGACACTGATTCGGGCAGTCAGGAAGGTCTTGCGCAAGCGCTTCCCAACGGCCGATGAGCTGGTATACGACAACTATAACTTCTTCGTGATCGGCTACTCCCCAACGGAACGATCGTCAGACGCGATTATCTCGGTGGCCGCAGCCGCAAATGGGCTTGGCTTGTGCTTCATTCAGGGAGCCAAACTCTCAGACCCCCACAAGATTCTGCTTGGCTCGGGCAGGCAAACGAGGTTCATTCGGCTCGAGTCGGCCGAGACACTGGCCCTTCGCGAGGTCGAAGCCCTCCTCAGAGCAGCGGTTGATCATGCGAAAACACCCCTTCGTTCGAGCGGGCGTGGTAAGCTGATCATCAAGTCAATCTCGGAAAAGCAACGACCGAGGCGAAAAGCGCTGCAGTGACTCGGATTCGTGGCGCGCAACGTCAGATGAAGCGAACTCTGCCTGCGCCTTTCACTCGGCACCACGACCGCGAAACGGTGAAGCACTGCGGCGGAAGTCGCGCACCGGAGCGGTAAGGGGAAAGGTCAGATCGACCAGGTGTTCAGTGCCAGACCATATTCTCCAATCCGGCCTGGCCAGAGTAAAGGGGTTGTTCGGGATACCGAATCATCATTCTCATCAACGATGCTCCATATGGAACTGAAAAAGGGTACAATGCCCTACGGCTGGCGATGGCTCTCCAGAAGGACCATCCGACAGTCTGAAAGAAACGCCAATGACATTTCCGAAGGCACCGTCTCGCAGTAAAATCCAAGGCTATTGAACGAAGGGGGAAGTGCATGGACCAGACCGTAGTCGGAATGTGCTCCGCTGGCATGGTGCTATTGTTGACCGGACTATGGGTCGCGAAGAGTGATATCGCGGAGGCTCACGGCCTGGACAAGATCGCGGCCTTGAGCAATGTGTGTTTCGCTACCCCGCTGGCGGTCTTCGGCGCACTCCATCTCTTCGGCCCGCAATTCGTCAAAGACATCGTTCCGGAGTACATGCCATGGCGTATGTTCTGGGTTTATCTCGTTGGGTGCGGGCTGATCGCCGCGTCCTTGAGCATCGCCATCAACATAGGGGTGCGCTGGTCCGGTCTGCTCTTCGGCATCATGATGGTTCTGTTTGTCGCGATGATCCATCTTCCTGGAGCGCTGAGCGAACCGCATAACAGATTTATTTGGACGATCGTTTTCCGGGAGATGTCGTTCGGCGGCGCCGGTTGGATTCTTGCGGGAAATGCAAGAGACGGATGGCGCGGGCGGGGCAGGAGCGCGCTGATCACTGTGGGCCGTGTATTTGTCACGATGGCCGTGGTATTGTTTGGCATTGAGCACTTCCTGTTCGCGACGGGACTTCCCGGGGTCCCGCTTGAGAAACAGATGCCGACGTGGATTCCGGGGCGCGTGCTCATTGACTATGTGACGGGCGCAGCGCTTCTCCTTGTCGGGGGAAGCGTTCTCCTTGCCAGGAAGACGCGGATGCTGGCAACCTGTCTCGGCGGTTGGATTTTGCTGCTCGTCCTCGTCATCTATGGACCGGTCTTGATCGTGGCGCTCTCTGATCCGAATACAGGAGTCAAGCTGCAAGGGATCAATTACTTTGCCGACACGCTGCTGTTTGCCGGAGCCATCCTCGCGCTGGCGAGGGCGACGCCACAATCGAATGTGGCCAGCAGCCCGCCCTCACTTCATGAGGCCGGGTGAAATCCATCAAGATTCCATTGATTTGGAGAGCGAATGCATTTCCCATTCAAGCCGGCTCACGTTGCACCCGAGCCTGAGAATGCTGTAATTGTCTACCAGCTCCCACATCAGGAATCGAGAATGTTCATGACTTCACATCATCATGCCAAATCACCTCTGTCTCTCTTCACAATTCACCTCCTGCTGCTGACGGTCTTCGCAACCCCTGGAACCGGTTTTGCGCAAGTCCTTGCGGGGGGAACGCTTGAACGGCTCTGGACCGGTTTCCAGTTTGTCGAAGGGCCCGTGTGGAAAGAAGGAGTCGGACTCCTCTTCAGTGACATCTATCCCTCCACCATCTACCGATGGTCCCCCGGCGATTCGAGCATGGCGATCTACCTGAAACCCTCGGACAGCTCCAATGGATTGACGTTCGATCGTCAGGGAAACCTCATCCTTACCCAGATGCAGAAACGCCGCATCGCGCGTCAGGAACCTGACGGATCCATCACTCCCCTCGTCTCCACCTACAACGGCAAGCGGTTCAACAGCCCCAACGATATTGTTGTGTCATCGAGTGGCTCGATCTTCTTCACGGATCCGGATTTCAACGTTCCCGCGGGCCAATCGAAGGAGTTGAGCATCAAAGGAATCTACAGGCTGAGTCCGTCGGGCAGGCTTCAGGTCATCGATAGCACGTTCGACAAACCGAACGGCATCTGTTTTGCTGCTGACGAAAGCCGGCTGTATGTGAACGAGTCGGCCCAGCACAAGATCTATGTCTGGGACGTGGTGAACGATTCCACCTTCACGAACAAGCGGCTCTTCTACACCATCCCGCAATCGGGCTATGCTGACGGCATGAAGGTCGATTCGAGCGGCAATGTCTATTGTGCCGGGCCGGGCGGCATCTGGGTGGTTTCTTCGTCAGGGGCGTACCTGACTTTGATCAGCACCCCTCAGACCCCAACAAATTGCGCGTGGGGTGACCCGGACAGGAAAACCCTCTACATCACGGCGCAGACAAGCGTTTACCGCATACGACCAACGATTGCCACCGGGGTGAACGAGCAAGGGAGAAGCGGCGGATTTCATTATGAGCTGGGCGAGAACTTTCCCAACCCTTTCAACCCGACTTCCGACATCACGTACCAGCTATCGGAGTTCGGACCAGTGCGGATTGCCGTCTATGATCTGCTCGGCCGCGTGGTTTCGATTCTGGTGAATGAGCCGAAACAGGCAGGGAATTACACAGTCCGATTTGACGGCAGCGGGTTGGCCAGCGGGGCCTATCTGTGCAGAATGCAAGCGGGTAACTTCGTCGAAACGCGAGAGCTTCTTTTGCTCAAGTAATGTCAAAGCCCCCATCAGCCATCGGCCGATGGGATTCACCGACGGCGCAATGAATAACGTACCCAATGCGATGATGCAATAATAGTTGAGATCCATGAGATGACTTCTGTGAGACTGCCTGTAATATTTCTTTTCTTGATGGTGTCGTCGGTCGGTAGTGCTCAGACTGCCGATACACTCATCATCCATGGTGCAGAATCGAAGTATGACTCTACCCTCTACAGGCGCATCGTCCATTATGATCGGAAGACACAGATCTATCACGTGACAGACACTTTCCTATCGGGCCAGATTGCACTGGAAGGAGATTACCTGGCTATCGACCCGACTGTGAAGGAGGAGTTCTGGAATTACCATCACACACACATAAAGCATGGATATTTCAGAAAATGGTACGACAACGGTCAATTGGAGTGGGAGGGGCGATTCGAGAACGGATTGATACAGGGGAGGGTCACGTCATGGTACCGAGGAGGGCAGCTGAATTTCACAGGGGAGTATGATCATGGGATGCAAAACGGATGGTTCACGTACTACGACGAGAACGGCAAGTTGCACTACCGGGCACAATTCGAGAACGGACAGACTATTCGACCAACAAAAGTCCGATATGACTATCTTGCCTATCTCCCAAAGGACTACGACAGTAGTCTCGCCACACGATGGCCTGCGATCATTTTCTTGCACGGCGGCTCAAGTCGCGGGAACGACTTGAAAAGAGTGAAAGCGAATGGCATCCCGGACAGGCTCGAACGAGGAAAGAACATTCCTTTCATCGTAATAGCACCTCAATGTCCCGTGGACAAGCGGTGGGAAACTGATGATTGGTTCGACGTGCTCTATGCTGAGATCACGGCTCGATATCGGATCGACCCCAACAGGATCTACCTGACTGGATTGAGTTTGGGAGGATCTGGAACCTGGTATCTCGCGATGCAGCATCCCACGACCTTCGCAGCAATTGCCCCGATCAGCGGGAAGACATCACACATTCAGTTCATATTGGAGAGCGCGTGCAAGCTGGCCGGTACGCCCATATGGATGTTCCATGGTAAAGACGACGAGGTTGTGGACGTCAATGAGACTTACCAAATCGCCAAGAGACTTGACCAGTGCGATGTCAAATACTCGCTCTCACTTTTTGAGGGCCATAAGCATTGGCAGACACCATGGGAAGTGTACGGCGAGGACGCGATTTATAGCTGGTTTCTCGGCTGTAAGAGACACTAAAAAAGCAACCGATCAACTGCTCGCTGCCGCAAGAAATGAATCAGTCGTAGCGGCAGCCTTGGTGTACTGACGATACCAAGGACTTCACATGGTACTAGCAGATCTCGGATTTGACAGTTGGTGTGAAGAGAAATACAAGGAGTTCCAGGCCCCTGACTTCGCTGTCGCGCGTGTAACAAGAGTCGACAAAGACCGTTATCTCGTTCGGAATGAGCTCAGTGAAGTTCAGGCGGAGCCGACCGGCAAGCTTCTCTTTTCCGCCGCCTCAAGTCAGGAGCTACCGTGCGTCGGGGACTGGGTGTTGGTTCAGTACTACAATGACGACACCCTCGCGATTATTCATGAGATCTTCCCGAGAAGAACCTCCCTGCGCCGCAAGTCCGCAGGCGACAGGGTGGAATACCAAATGATCGCCTCGAATGTCGACGTCGCCTTCATCATGCAATCGTGCGATCTGAATTTCAACCTTCGCCGAATGGAGCGATATCTTGTGATGGTCCATGAGGGCCACGTCGAGCCTGTTATCCTGCTTAGCAAGAGCGATCTCGTCAGCGAGGAGGAATCGGAGAAACGGATTTCCGAGATCCGGGATGCACGAATCAACGCAAGGGTCATCGCTCTCAGCAGCAAAACAGAAATGGGACTTGAGTCAGTCAGGCAGGTGTTGCAGAAGGGTAAAACCTATTGCCTCCTCGGGTCTTCGGGTGTAGGCAAGACGACGCTTCTGAATCATCTTCTCGGTAGCGAGGCTTTCGAAACGAATCCGGTCCGTGAAAAGGACAACAGAGGACGCCATACCACCTCACGTCGTCAACTGACCATCCTGGGCAACGGAGCACTTCTCGTCGACACTCCAGGCATGCGGGAGCTGGGATTGATGGGCGCAGATGCCGGCATTGAGGACAGTTTCTCCGATATTCACGAACTCTCTGAAAATTGCCGCTTCAATGATTGCACGCACTCCATCGAAGCCGGTTGCGCGATCCTGCTTGCAGTGCAGAATGGGACTCTCAGTGAGGCCAGGTATCAGAGCTACATGAAGTTGATCAAGGAATCCCGGTTCCATGAGATGACCTACGTGGAGAGACGCAAGAAAGACAAGCAATTCGGGCGAATGATCAAGACCGTGACGCAACAGCTGAAGAAGCGAAAACCTTCGTCTTGATGAACCGGGGCGGCCGCCGCCCGGGCAACCGAACGGCGTTTCGCCTGAACGTTATATGCATGCAAAGATTCATTTTCACTGGAGTTTTGCAGCACCTTTGATCAAACCAGAGAGCGGTCTTCTCTTGAAACCATAGAGAGTAGAGCCTGCCCAACTACGCTATGAAAAGTTTCAGCGACGAGATAATCGCTCGGAGGATCCCGTGACCAGGAAGTGCGCGACCCCCCGGAGAGTCAGTCGTGCGTTGCTCGTCTTCAGCGCTATCGCTCCTCTCGTCTTTTGGCCGTTGGCTGCAGTAGTCCTGTTCCGGGGCGACGCATTGGGTTTCGCCATTGCTCTCTTCAGTTCGGGGCTCCAGGGGCCACTTCTCGCCGGCTACGCGTTGGCCCGCGCTTCCCGCAAACAGTGGTGGCGCTGGCTCGTCCTGGCCACTGGTGGATTGGGAATTCTCATGTTCTCATTGGTCGATGCCGTCAATCTCGACCTCCATGGATTCTTCGAGCTCCTTATCCTGGGAACGGCAGGCGTGGCTATCGGTCACACGATCGTGACCACGATCGTCGGGCCCCTGATCTTTGGCCGAATTCTCTGTGGATGGGGGTGTTGGCGCGCGATGGTACTCGAGCGTCTTCCCATCGGCAGGGGCCCGGGCCGGCGCAAGGGTGTTTGGGTTTGGACACCGCTTGTGGGTGTGGGTGTCAGTGTTGCGGCCGCGGCTCTGTTCGCGCTGGTGGTTGACTTCCAGCCCGGCGGATCCCCCGGGCAGATGCGCGCCAACACCGTGTGGTCCGTCGCTGCCGGCGTCGCCGTTTACTATGCGGCAGCTATTGGGCTGGCACTGGCTCTGCACGACCAACGCGCGTTCTGCAAATACCTTTGTCCCACCGGATTCGTTCTACGTTGGACGAGCCGCCCGGCGCTACTCCATGTCTCCGCCCGGGCCGAGGCATGCACCGCATGCGACACGTGCACGAAAGTATGTCCGATGGACATTCCCGTGGCCGGGCGTGTGAAGATGGGCACACGCATTGGCAACGGCGATTGCATCCTCTGTCAGCGTTGCGTCGAGAGCTGTCCGACGGGAGCGCTGAAGACGAGCTTTAAGAAGCAGGTGGGCACATTGGACAAGATTGGATCGTATTCTTAAGGAGATGCAATAGTGTCAAACGCTCAACCCAACCTTGGGTCTGTGGTATCTCTCTGGCGATATCCGGTAAAGTCCATGATGGGAGAGGAACTCAATGCCGCTGACGTCACTGAACGCGGGCTCGTGGGAGATCGTGCGTACGCCTTGATCGATCCGACCAGTGGAAAGGTCGTGAGTGCGAAGAACCCCCGACGGTGGGCGAAGCTCTTCGCCTTCCGGGCTGCCTATATCGAGCCCCCGCGTGCCGGCACAAATATTCCTCCGGTTCGGATCACTCTCCCTGATGGCACCATCGTTACCACACAACAATCGGACCTCAACCAGATTCTTTCGAGTGAGCTCGAGCGAGAAGTAACACTTGGGACAACACCTCCAGAGACACCAAGCCTCGAGGAGTACTGGCCAGATATGGGCGGACTCGACCACAGAGAAACCATAACCGACGAGACCATGCTACCCGGGACATTTTTCGACGGCGCGGTGATCCACCTGCTGACGACCGCGACCATTGATCGAATGCGGGAACTGTATCCAGAAGGACGCTTTGAGGTGCGCCGCTTTCGACCGAACATTGTGGTCGAATCTTTAACAGGTGCAAAGGGCTTCATCGAGAATGATTGGATTGGCCATACGCTTGGCATAGGAGCCGAGGTTCAATTGAACATCATCCGTGCCTGCCCGCGTTGCGTGATGACGACACTGCCCCAAGGGGATTTACCAAAGGATCCAGGGATCCTACGAACAACAGCTCAGTACAATCAGGGGAATGTCGGCGTGTATGCGGCCATTCTGCGAGGTGGGACGATCCACCGGGGTGATCCGGTTCGGCTTCAGTAGTAATCGCTAAACGGCAGATCACAATCGCAACGACAACGGTTGCTCTTCATTTTGGAAGAATTATGGTGCTCACTCCATGGCGCTCAAGAAACTTCCATTCAAGCGATTGCAGCATCTCATTGGACTTCATCTTTCGACGAAGGAGTTGGCTCCGACCCAAAGAGTCATTGACGAATTGGCCATTTCAAAGAAGCGTGGCTATCTCACCAAGCCCGAACTTATAGAAGTGTGTCGGTGGAAATCCGCACGAGCCATCAATCACATTAAACGAAATCGAGCCGATACGATTCAGAGAGTGACCAAGGCGGCATTCAGAACTCGAAGCGAGCGAAAGAAGCTCTCCTTCCTGACAAGTCTTCATGGCGTAAGCGTGCCGATGGCATCCTCCATACTCATGCTCACAAATCCAGCCCGGTATGGTGTCATTGATATTCGGGTTTGGGAACTCCTTTATGAAATGGGTGCCGTGACGACGAACGCCGACGGAATGGGCTTCGATTTCGAACAGTGGTACCGGTATCTGAAAATCCTCCGACAATTTGCCAGGAAATACAAAGTCGGTGCACGCGACATCGAGCGCACGTTGTTCAGTGTTCACACCCTTTATCAACAGGGCACGCTCTACAAGCATTGAGATCTCCACAACATCACCGCGCATGCGGGCGTGCTCTAGCCGGATTTCCGTAGCGCGTGGACATTCTCTTTAATCACCCGAAGCGCGAGATCGATATCACGGCGGTGCGAACGGAAGTTCAGGACCGCGCACCGGAGCCAGAACCGGCCGTCGATTTCGGTCGATGAGAAGAAGCTCCTTCCATCACGCTGGATCGCGGCGAGGAGGGAGCGATCGAACACCCCGCCGTCGTTGCCGCCGCTGCGGAACATGGCGACAGAGAGCTCCGGCTCTGGACCCATTTCAAACCCGAGCTGCTGCACTCCCTCGTAAAACCGGTGACAGAGGAGATGCTTCTCTTCCAGGCATGCCCGGAACGGTGCGACGCCGTGAAGATGCAGCGGCAGCCAGAGGCGCAGCCCCCGGAAGTGACGGGTGAGCTCGGGCCCGACGTCGGCCGGACTGATCTCGTCGAACCCCACAGCATCCTGCATGTAATGCGCATCGTGCGAAAACGACTGCAGAAGAAGGGAGGAATCCCTCACCAGCACGACGCCCGTCCCGAAGGGGAGGAACATCCCCTTATGCGGGTCCAGGACGACTGAGTCCGACCGCTCGATCCCTTTGAATTTCCCCCTGAGGTTCTCCACCAAAAGGAAGAAGCCGCCGTACGCCGCGTCGACATGGAGCCATGCGCCGTGCGCCGCGCACAGATCGGCGATGGCGTCCAGGGGGTCGATGGCGCCCGCGTCGGTCGTCCCCGCCGTTGCGATGACGAGGAACGGACGGAGCCCGGCAGCGACATCGTCGGCGAGCATCGCGCCCAGCGCGGCAGCATCCAACTGGTAGCGCGCGTTCATCGGCACGACCCGCACGATGCATTCGTCGAGCCCGGTGGTGTGCAGGGCCTTGGGGATGCAATGGTGCGCGTGGCCGGTCAGGTAGATGACGGCACTCCGGACATTGGACGAATCGATCCCCCGTGCATCCCGGGCGGTCTGGATCGCCGTCAGGTTGGCGATCGACCCGCCGGAGGCGAGGTTGCCGTGTGCAGTATCAGGATAGCCGACGAGGGAGCAGAGCCACCGGATCATCTGGTTCTCGATCAGGACGGCGCCCGGGCTGGCAAAGAAGACGCCGGCATACCGGTTCGTGGCGGCTGCGAGCAGGTCCGCCACCGCGCATGCCCATAGTCCGCCACCCGGGATGTACCCGAACCCAGCCCCCGACGAAGAGTTGATCCCGACATGGTTGACCTCCGTGCGAAGGAGGTCCAGGAGATCTTCAAACGACGCCCCGTGCTCTCCAACAGTGACCTTTTTCAGCCGGTCGCACTCACCCTGCACGAATGCCGGGATGTCCGGCAGCATGTCGATGAACTCGTCGAGGTAGACGGTCGTGCGCTGCATGATCCGTGCACGCTCCCCCCGGTCGGGTTCGAGCTGACGCGCGGACCGTTCCAGCCTCTCCAAATGATTTCCCATCTCAGCCGGGGTGTTCTCAATTGAGGATTTCGATTCCATGACTTCCTCGTAGATCTTCAGGGAGCCGGGGCCGACCGCGGATCAACGACAATAGCGGTGTTGATGGCAGGCATTGCGGTCACAATCCCGTTCGTTCTTGATAACTACAACAAGAAAATCGAGTTGTGCAAGCATCCGGGGGCTGATCCGACACGGTGTACAACGCTCTCCAGCCCGGCTTCGCCTCCGTGAACTTCCGGGAGCAGGAACGGTCCGTCGGAGAACCGCGCCTCATCCTTCCGGTGTTAATAATACTGTTCCACAAAAATCGACAAAAAAAGCCCCCTTCCGCTGTCCAGTTTTTGTCGCCTCATGCATTATTGGGGTGGAGATCATTCACAACCAAAAAAGAAGGGAGCTGGAACAATGTCTGAGAGGATTCGTGTGGGAGAAAAAGGACAGGGCGCGATCAAGGCGATGTATGGGCTGGGGGCATACCTGGCGCAATCGCCGCTGGAACAGAAGCTTCTGGACCTTGTGTATTTCCGCGTCTCGCAGATCAACGGGTGCGCCTATTGTCTGGACATGCATTCGAAGGACCTGCGTGCGGTCGGCGAAAGCGAACAGCGGCTGCATGTTCTCGCAGCATGGCGGGACGCGCCATTCTATTCCGAGCGTGAGCGCGCAGGGCTGGCCTGGGCCGAAGCAGTGACGAAACTCGAAGGGGGAGAGGTGTCGGACGAGGTGTACACGCAGGCGCGCAAGGCGTTTTCCGAGCAGGAGCTGATCGACCTGACGCTGGCAGTCGTCACGATCAACAGCTACAATCGCCTCAACATCGCATTTCGCACCACGGCAGGCACGTACCAGGTCGGGCAGCACGCGGTGCAGGCGAAGGCCGTGTGAGCATTGGGAACTAGACAAAGGAGCAACACCATGAAAGAATTCATGTATTTCTTCCGCATGCCGAAGATGGATTACAGCACCGTCTCCCCGAAAGAGATGGAGGCGGTGGCCAAAAAGTGGCAGGAGTGGGTGCAGGGCATCGTCGCCCAGGGAAAGCTGTCAAGCAATGGCCAGCGGCTTTCCCTGGACGGGAGGGTCCTCAAGCCGGGCGGAGTCGTGACCGACGGTCCCTTCGTGGAGATCCGGGAGCTGCTCGGCGGCTACATCGTCATCAAAGCCGAGAACCTCGACGACGCGACGACCCTGGCGCACGGATGTCCCGCCCTGGATGCCGGCGGCAGTGTGGAGATCCGTCCACTGTACAGCTAGTGCCCCTCCAACTAAAGCACTTTACACAATGAGGGGCACAGTGTCGGCTCCAACTATATTAAATTCATTGGTGTGTAATGGTATTTTGTTGGAGACGCACTAGACAACGAAGAAGGAACGACTCGCCCTCCATGTTTTCAGCGAGGGCGAGTCTGCTTTCACTATGGAACGGGACGACAGTTCGCTGAAGAATCTTTTCCAGCAGGAGTTTGCCCGGATGGTCGCCGTCATCAGCAGGCGGTTCGGGTTGACGCATATCGAGATGGCGGAAGACGTCGTGAGCGCGACCTTTCTCCAGGCGGCGGAAACATGGGGGCTCAAGGGTCTCCCGCCGAACCCGACCGCCTGGCTCTACGCCGTGGCGAGGCAGAAAGTCCTCGAACAGTTGCGGAGGAGGAAGATCTTTGAGGGAAGCGTCCTTCCGGAACTGCAGGCGCGCGCTGATCTTGAGGACGACGGGCTGGACTTCTCCGAGCAGGCGATCCGGGACAGCCAGCTCCAGATGATCTTCGCGGTGTGCACCCCGGAGATCGCGAGCGAGGCGCAGATCGGCCTTGCGCTCCGCATCCTGTGCGGTTTCGGGATCGACGAGATCGCGGAGGCGTTTTTCTCGAACAAGGAGACGATCAACAAGCGGCTTCTGCGCGCCAAAGAGAAACTGCGCGGGGCAGGCGTGTCGCTGGAGCTTCCCTCCGAACGGGAGATCCCCGGAAGGCTCGACAATGTCCTCCACGTCCTGTATTTGTTGTTCAACGAAGGGTACTACTCACGCACGCAGAACCAGGTCCTCCGGATGGACTTCTGCCTCGAAGCGATGCGCCTGGCCACGCTGCTCACCGAGTACGAGAAGACCGATCTGCCGAAGGTGAATGCTCTCCTTGCCCTGATGTGCTTTCACGCCTCCCGATTCCCGGCGCGCCTCACGGACGACGACGGTTCGATCCTCTACGACGAGCAGGATGAAGACCTCTGGGACCGGGCGCTCATCCACCGGGGGATGGAATATCTCGAGCGCTCCGCGACCGGAGAAGTTCTGAGCGCGTACCATCTGGAAGCCCGCATTGCCTCCTGGCATTGTGTCAAGGAGGACACTGTCGAGAAATGGGAAGACATTCTCCGATTGTACGATCTCCTGTTGGAGGTCAATCCCTCGCCGAGCGTTCTCCTGAACCGGGTGTACGCGCTGTACAAGGCGAAGGGGAGGGACGCCGCACTTGCGAACGCCGAACAGCTCCGGATGGAAACCGACCAATTCTACTTTGTGTTGCTCGGCGAGCTCTATAAAGAGGTGGACGCGGAGAAGGCGCGTTGCCATTTTCAACGGGCCCAGGCACTCGCCAGAACGGAAACCGAGAGACACCGCATTCAGGAGAAGATCGACCGGCTCGCCTGACCCTCTCCACCCACAGGACCGAACCCATGGTCTCCAGCGCCTGGAGAAATAACTCAATAGAAAGGAATCCCCCATGCAGGTCAGAAAGAACCCTGAGGTTGATGCAATACTCCCCAAGGCCGGGAAATGGCAGAAGGAATTCAAGAAGCTCAGATCGATCGTTCTTGACTGCGGGCTGACCGAGGAAGTGAAGTGGGGCCAGCCCTGCTACACGGTCGGGGGGAAGAACGTTGTTCTCATCCACGGGTTCAAAGAGTACTGTGCGATCCTGTTTTTCAAGGGCGTCTTATTGCAGGACCCCAGGGGTGTTCTCATCCAGCAGACGAAGAACGTCCAGGCGGGGCGCCAGATCAGGTTCACGGACGTCCGTGAGATCGTCAGGATGGAGCCCATCCTGACAAAGTACATTGATCAAGCGATCGACATCGAAAAGTCGGGCGGCAAGGTGAGACACAAGAAGACGACGGAATACACCATGGCGGAAGAGTTCAAGAAGAAGCTGGATGAACTCCCCGCCTTGAAGAGTGCTTTTGACGCCTTGACGCCCGGGCGGCAGAGGGGTTACCTCTTCTACTTCTCCTCGGCCAAACAATCCGCTACCCGGGCGGCAAGGGTCGAAAAATCCATGAAGCGGATTTTGAAAGGAAAGGGACTCAACGACGAGTAAAGTCATCTTCCTCCATTGTCCGCGATCTTTCTCCCCCACAAGGACGAGCCCAGGATACGAGGGATTCCTCGGCAGAAATGAGATCGTTGGAATAGGCAACAGCGGTAATTCGAAACGCTTTTGCTCGCGGAGATGTAGACCTCGTGGTCAAACTGCCTCTCCCAACATCATAAGGTGTTTCAGGGGAAGTGGTGTCGTCGTCGATCGCGAAGATCTGAGAAACAGTCTCAGGGGGTTGGTTCCAAAATGCAACGATCGAATTTGTTGAGAACACCATATTATATTCACGGGCGGGACAACAATTCAAACAGTCATCTCTGCAATCAACTCCACGCCCGGGTCCGGTGGGAAGCCGGTGATAATCAGAGGCCGCTCCAGGGTTGTGTACGTTCGGGACAAGAGCAGTCCGACTGGCTGGCTTTCCCTGCGAGAGATGGCACAAGCGGCGCCGGATGAACCGCACCAGGGGGAGGACGACTGCCGAACACGCCCCCGACCCGATATGGGACAATGGGGGCCGGCATCGGCGCCCCGCATGGTTTTTCCTCCCGAATTATCGGACTTTCCCGCTCTTCCACCCTGAGCATTTGACAGTTCAAGGAGGGCGGTCTATATTCCGACGTACGTTGCTCCTTCTTTTTCCATCCTTACCATGCCCGGGCCGTCTGACGCCTTAAAGATGCTCTGGGGTCCTGCAGGAATCATCTGACAAAGTCATCCTCCGGCAGCCTGAGATGGCTCGATGAAACCAACCGACGTTCACATTGTTCATCTCCGGGAGATGCACGTTGCAGGCGCATTGGAGGACTATGGGGCATGCTCCGGGTCGTGATCGTACCATGGTGGACCCTCATTTCGGGCATGCTTGCTGTAGTGCTAATCGTCATGGACAACAAGCTGGATGAGCACAGCGTGATCGTCCAAGACAGCGACATTCATCTGTGGACACCGCATGAGCTGGGCGGTCGGAGGGGGGAGTATGCAGTCCACGATGCACGTAGTGAAGAACCATTCATGTGAGGACAACGTACTGACAAGCCGATAGGACAGGTGTGACCATGAACGCGCCAGAAGATCGTGAGGCGACGATTTCCCGGTATCGGGAGGGCCCGCTCCTCCTCGAACATGTCGTAGCGGGTCTGCGTGACGCAGAGCTGGATGCCGCGCCTTCCGGAGGCGGCTGGTCCGTCCGGCAAATTGTCCATCACATTGCGGACGGGGACGATATCTGGAAATTGTGCATCAAAATGGCGATCGGCAACGAACAAGCCGAATTTGCCCTGGGGTGGTACTGGTCGCTGCCACAGGAGATTTGGGCCGATCGTTGGGCCTACTGCCGGCGACCCGTCGGCACATCCCTGTCGCTTCTCAAGGCGAATCGAGAGCACGTCCTTCAACTCCTGGAGAGTGTGCCGGAGGCATGGAATCGTGCCGTGGTAGTACGGACGCCGCAGGGAGCAACGGAGCAGGTGCCGGTTGGTTTTGTGATCCAGATGCAGGCCGACCATCTATTGCAGCACATCGAACGCATACGCGCCATTCTGGGAGAAGGGCGCGGCGCTCCATCGCCGGATATGCAGAAGTGAAGCCAGGATCGGCTCGACGTGAAGTGCTCGCTCGAGATCGCCCCGCCTGAAATGCAACTGCACGGTGGTGAACGACGGGACCGCAGGGCAGAATCATGAGGGAAGTTCAGCGCGTCGCTTTTCAACAATCCTCACATTGAGTTTTGCCGATTCATGGCGTAGCTTGTGCTAAACCACTTCAAAGCGCTCATCGAGAGGTCCTATGAAGGCAATGGTCTTCACGAGGTACGGCCCACCAGAAGTTCTTCATCTCACCGAAGTAGCCAAACCCGTCCCGAAAGACACCGAAGTGCTCATAGCCGTGTATGCCACAACGGTGAACCGCACGGATTGCGGTTTCTTGAGGGCGTCTCCATGGATTGTCAGATTTTTCAGCGGCCTCCGGAGACCAAAGTACACGATCCTTGGAAATGAGTTTGCCGGCCAAATCGAGGCCGTCGGCAAGAGCGTTACGAATTTCGCTGTTGGTGACAGAGTATTCGGCTTCAGCGGCGATACATTCGGTGCTCATGCGGAGTATCTGGTGATGCCGGGAAAAGGTCCGCTGGCGACCATACCTGAACGCCTGAACTATAAAGAGGCCGCGCCAGGGCTCGAAGGTTCGCACTATGCGCTGAGCGATATCAGGGCGGCACGTATTCAGAAAGGACAAAAAGTCCTGGTGTATGGTGCCACGGGTGCCATCGGGTCAGCGGCGGTGCAGATCGTCAAACAGATCGGCGCTTACGTCACCGCGGTGTGCGGAACGGAGAATGTCGCACTCGTGAAATCTCTGGGAGCCGACAAGGTCGTCGATTATGAAATGGAGGACTTCACTAAAGACGACCAGGTGTATGACGTGGTTTTTGACGCCGTGGGAAAGAGTTCATTCGGCAGGTGCACGCCCTTGCTCCGGCCGGGCGGTATCTATCTTTCGACCGATTTGGGCTATCTAGCCCAAAACCCATTCCTGGCCCTCATTACTCCGCTCTTCGGCAAGAAGAAAGTCCTCTTCCCGATCCCCACGATCAGTAAGAAGGATGTCCTCTTTATCAGAGAGCTTCTGGAGGCGGGAACGTTCAAACCGGTCATCGACCGATGCTACCGGCTTGATCAGGTCGCCGATGCGTTCCGATACGTCGAGACGGGACAGAAAAAAGGAAATGTCGTTGTGGAAGTATCACACAGAGAGTAATCTCCTTGTACCGCCGTAAAAGGAGCTGGAGATCATCGATCCCACTGTCTGAGACGGTCAAGCCCTTTTGCGGGCGACGAGTTCCCCCGGAAGTGCGCGATCAGGTGAAGATGTCTTACGAGTTTCGATTTGATGCAAAATCCGGTCGATGGACACTCTGTTGACAAGGACCCGAAGGGGATCTTCTTCGGCTGATTGCGGCAGCGCAGAGGAGCATGATAACCGCAACCACGCCGCTCACTTGTCTGAAATGGCCCGGTTGATTAGAGATTGGCGAGGCGAAACGCTTTGCCGCGCTCCCCACATTTTCTTATTCTACGAGTCCAATCGATCCAAGAAGGAGCTAACTGCCCATGGTACGCATCGTGATTTCGTTGCTGCTCTTGCTTATCCTCACCACGGCTACAACGCCCGTCGTCAGATGTCAGTCCGCCTTCGAGATCCGCCTCGTTGTGGATTCCCTGCAACTGGGCGCCTACAATATGATCGTTGAAGGATCATCACAAGGGCTCTTCCTTGGCAGAAAGGTGCTATTCACCCTTGCGGACATAGACTCAGCCACCGTGTACACGGGCACCACGGAAGAAGGTACCCCCATGTATGCCGTGAACATTGCCTTCAAGCCATCGTTGAATGACAGCATGAAAAGTCTGACCGGGCATCATATCGGAGACCGATTAGCCATTATCATGGACGGCAAGGTTCTCGCGACGCCGAAAATCCTCGACCCGATCCGGACGGCCCGGATAAGTCTTTCTGTTGCGACGGAAGCCGAAGCCCGGGAGCTCGCGAAGAAAATCAACAGGGCCAAAGAGGGACAGTGACGCATGCAGGCGAGCCACGAACGGACAACTATCGGCCATGCGATCGGACAATGCGTTTCCGGGACCTCGTACCCGCAGATGATGGCCGGACGTCACTTTGTCAGATGGAACGGGTCGAATCTGCCCTCAGGTGTATACTATTACCGGATCACTACGAGTGTGGGGACCAGACCCGGCAAAATGATCCTTCTCAGATGAATCGCGTGGGCCGTGCACGGGCGCATGACACTCTCTGGAAGGTCAAAGTCCCCGCCCAAGAAGGCGTGATCTTCGACCAGAAATAGAGATATCCTGTGCGGTTGTCGTTCGTGCCGCACACGGAACTCTGAATCGCGTGCTCGCCCTGGAATTATCCGCCAGGGGAGGGACGGGGTGCCTTCCATATCCACACGCCGGCCGCGAGGGCGCGTTCGAACAGAATCCGGTGCGCGGCATTGTTCATATGAATGCCGTCGCCGCAATCGTATTCCGCCTTCAAGCTCCCATCGGGGTTCGCAAAGCCCGTCCAGAAATCCATGGTGTGTGCCCCAAACCGCCGGTAGGTCGAATCGCGCATGTCCATCTGGATCCGGAGCTGCGCAGGCGCGGTGAAATCGCGCGGCTGTGTCGTGCTCACGAAGAGTTGCGTCTTCGGGTCCGTGATCTGCGCGGTGATCACGGCGTAGTTCGTAAGCTGTTCGCGCACCGGATAACCGTTTGCAGCGTCGTTGCTGGGGAGATTGATGATCAGGACATCGGGGTGATACGTAAGCGCCTTCGTAATGTTGTGAGCCTTCTTTGGCGCCGGCCTCCCCGCCGGAGAGGTGAATCCCGACGGCATGATGTCGTAGGTCGTATATCCGCCCACCGCCAGATTGATAATCCGAATGTTGGGGTTTTGTCGATGTGCATAGGCGGTAAAGCGCCACACCCAGGCGCTGTCGATCGGCTTCGGCCCGGTGCCTGCCGCTGTCGATGAGCCGAGGACGACAATCACCAGTGGGGTATGCTCATTCCGCGGCCGGGGCGACGAACGCTGTGCATACTCGGAGAGTGCAACCTGATTCGATTGACCATGCAACGAAGCGGAAGTATACGGTACGACCGCACCGGCGGTCTCAATGAGGGCTAGCAGCATGCAGGACAAGAAGAGACGCATGGGTTCTCCACGACCGTGAAAGGAGGCTGACGGACTGTTCAAGAAGCTAACACAGGGAAGGCAGGGTTGCAAATTCATTTCCCCAACCGTTTGCGCTTCACGTTGAAGGGTCGTAATTTCTTTTGTGATTGGCCCCGATGACGGCATTGCAGCGTCTTGATGATGGTTCAGCGATCCATGACACGCCAGGCAGAGGCGCCTTCGTGCTGATGGGAGCGCGAGCTGGATTCACTTCATCTCTCACGTGCTGCGGCGGCGGTGAGCGCACTCGTTGGCAAGAACATCGCCGGCTCGCGCCTGCTGCCTTTCGGTGCGGGTCCCACGTCGCCGGTCCTTCGAACGCGGCTGAAGAAGGACGAGCCAAGAACTGATCCGACGGCATCACCAAACCGGTGAATTCATCACTGCAGCACCATGGCGAATCAAGGCTTCAAGAGCATATCACAAAGCCCACGGCGACAGTTCAGAGTCTCCCGGACGACGACCGTTCGTTTACGGAAGGTCGGTCTGCTCCCGACGACGTGACTGTCGTCATGATGGAAGCGGATGAACGAGGAGATGCGCATCTTGACAAGCTCAAACAGAAACCTCCAATTCCAGGGTGAGAAATCCCCTTCGATCGCCCCTAAGGTTGCGATCTGCTCCTGGTACCTCCTCTGCGTTGCGGGCGCGACGTGGCAGACCTTCTCTGCGACGAACGAAGACGGCCCTTCGGGGAGCACAGATCGGCAGGTGGCGCTTCTCGCGTGCGTCCTCATCTATATTGCCAGAGCAGCCACGACACTGTTCGTGTTCGTGAGGCGAAAGGTTCCTTGGTGGGAGGCCGCCTGGGGAGGAGGCATGATCGGGCTTATGCTCTTCCTCTTCCTCCGGGACGGGCTCCGGACACCGCAGCCGCTCACAGTTGTGGATGTGGTGGCACTCTTGCTCTACGTCGCCGGATCCTACGTCGGCACGGCTTCTGAATATTCACGGCACCTCTGGAAGGCGCGCTCCGAGAACCAGGGGCACCTGTACACGGAAGGACTGTTCACATACTGCCGGCACATCAACTACTTCGGCGATCTGCTCCTCTTCACCGGATGTGCGATTCTCACACGGCACCTGTGGACGGGCATCGTTCCTCTGGTGATGACCCTCAACTTTGTTTTCATTCTCATCCCGGCTCACGATGCCTACCTTGCCAGGCGATACGGCAACGAGTTCGATGACTACGCACGACACACGAAGAAGCTGGTGCCACTACTCTACTGAAATCGCCAGCCAGCAAATACCATCGACGAAAAAGGATGCTACGCATGAAAACCGCTCGACGGGGACTTTTGTACGCGATTGCTTCTTTGTGCATTGTCGGAAGCCTCGGGAATGCTCAGCACGATGCTGACAAGTATACGATACAAAAAGCGAACGGCAGGATTATTCTGGCCTACAAAGCCTTCGAGGACTTTCTGAACTCGGATCGGAGTTGGAAGAGTTATGAATCGATTCTCCTCGACGCCTATCCTTCCGTCCGGATGGTCCATAACCGCCAGATTGAGTGGGGCGCAGTCGATACCGCGAAGTTTCCGGATGAAATCAAAAAGTACAGAAAAGAAGATTATGAGAAGATGCTGACGCAATACGACGAGAAGGCGGTGAACTATCTCTATGATTCTGTTATAGAACGGTCTCACAAGATTTTGCCGCCCCTCAGGAAGAAGGAAGTCGATTTGTGCTTCTTCCTCCCCTATGGAAGTTGCTTCGTCATCCCCGAGGAACACCGGAATACCATATTCATTTCGCTGTATATCGACCCCCGCGACGCGGAAAAGATCATGGCGCATGAATATGCTCACATATTGCATATGGACAGGCAGCCTCAAGAGCCTCTTTCCCTGAAAAGGGAAATTGTCTCGGAAGGAATGGCCGTCTTCCTCACCACGCGGATACTCAAAGACATTGAAGTGTCCAACTGCGTGCCGTTCATGTCGAAAGCGTCATTTGAATGGTGTTTGAAGAACGAACAGGTACTCAAAGATTCCATCAAGTTGGATCTCGCCGATACAACCATGCGACTCTTCAAGAGATATATTTCAGACGGAAGTTTCGCGGAACCGCCGGCAGGCTTCGTGCAGAAAACAGGATACTTTGCTGGCTATCGGATCATTGAAGCATGCATATCGAAAGGCATGTCTCTTGAAGAGATCTGTTCGCTTGATTCAGAATCGGTTCTTCGAAGGAGCGGGTACTTCGAGTGAGCTCATAGCAAGGGGAAGGCCTGGTAATGTGCCGTCTGGTCCGCTGTGGGGTTAATGGTTCACGGTTTGCATCCGTATGATATGGACGGAAGAAGTGGACGGTCTATTCATAGGAGGGTTTCCTCCATGCAACTGAAGAGAGTCGTTACAGATGGGACGGTTGCGGGGCTCGCCATGGGAGTCTTTCTCTTTATCGGAGGTGCGGTGTTGTCAAGGATTATCTACGGACCCCAATTTGTCCCGCCCGGCAAGTTCGAACCCGAGCAGATCAATGCGTTCTATTTCATTTGGACAAAACTCCTGATCGGCTGGCTGTTTGGCATTCTCTTTACCGTCGCTTACGAACTCCTTCCCTTGCGGACGAGATTCACCGGAGCGATCCAAGGCTTGAGATACGGGTTGGGTTTCTGGTTTCTCACGTCATTATGGAATCTGTCTCATCCCATAGTGTATGGTTCTGTCAATGTCCCGGATCAGATTTTCTGGATGCTCTATCAATTGGTTGGTTTCCTGGGCCTCGGTGCCGTGCTCGGCTCCATCAACGGGCGTAGAACACGAAGGGGAGCTCTCGATGCCGCCCCGCCGATAATGGCCCATTGAGAAGATATTTTCTAGCTCATTACATGCGAGACCTTTTTCCCCCCAGCAGCGGGGCACGACCGTCGTCGAACACCTTTTCACTAGCAAGGCCAGAAGTGAACAATTCGGGTATTACTTGACGTACCAAGGCTCACACCGACGGCGGTTTGCCTGAACGTCATGCATAAGCTCTGGACAATCTGGTCATCGGCTCAATGAGGCACTCATGAAAAGCTCAACGTCTGCACGATTACTCGCTCTCTTCACCGCATCATTGGTCATCATCACCCTCAGCGGTTGTTTCCCGGGCGGTGGTTCGTACTCGCCTCAGGAACCAGCGGGGTTCTTTTCAGGGGTCTGGCACGGATGGATCGCTCCGGTATCCCTGATTGTAGGCCTTTTCAGGGACGGCACGAGAATCTATGAACCGTTCAACACTGGCTGGTGGTATGATTTCGGATTCTACATCGCCGTCATCTCTGGATTCGGGGGAATTGCCTTCACCAGGAAGCGAAAGGAAAGCGATCATCGTTCATAGCAGGGCTCCATCGCTCGCCATTCGGGAAGAGAAGTGCGAACAGAGGGCGGTCAAGAGAAGTCGGCGGCTAGGTCCGGAGAATATCCAGGAACATCGTGGGTTCTTCCAACAGAACCAAAGGAGGTTACAATGACATTTCGAACGCTTTTGGTCATCAAAGCTGTCGTGTGTCTCGTTTTCGGTCTCTTTCTTCTCCTCGCTCCGGCTACGCTGTTCAATCTGCTGGGGGCCGAACTCAACGACGGCGGCACGTTTACTGCCCGCGAATATGGTGCTGCGCTTGTCGGCACCCTGCTGCTCACATGGTTTGCCAGGAATGTCAAAGCGGCGGACGCCCGGGCGGCTATTCTGCTTGACCTTCTCATCTATGACCTTATCGGAGTGGTCGTGACTTCGTCGGTCGTGATTTCCGGTGTGTTGAACATGCTCGGCTGGTCGATCGTCGTGGTCTACCTGTTCTTCACCGTCGGTTCAGGCTATCTCCTTATGAGGGAGAAACCGTTCCAGCAGATTCGCGCGAACGAGGTTTAGCATAGGCAGGCTATTCTCTTTTCACGCTGCAAATTGTGAACCGACAGGAGAAGACTGGAAAAAGATCCTGGCGTATGCCAGTCTGGTGGTACTTGCCGGCGCAGCCGGAGGGGAGACCTCACATGAACGAACGATCGCGTCAACGGTTCTCGACAGGTTCGCCGTTTGAACCGAAAATCGGAATCTCACGGGCCGTGCGAAGTGGCCAAGTCATCGCAGTCTCGGGCACAGCGCCTCTCGGACCCGACGGCAAGGCAGTGGCACCTGGCGACCCTTCGGGTCAGACACGTCGATGCCTTGAAATCATTCAAGCAGCCGTAGAAGGGTTGGGGGGAACGCTGCCGGACGTCATCCGCACCAGAATTCTTTTGACACGTATCGAAGACTGGGAAAAAGTGGCTTTGGTTCACGGCGAGTTCTTCGGGGAAGTGCGCCCCGCGAGCACGTTCATGCAAGTCGTTCGATTCATCGACCCAACGTGGTTGGTCGAAATCGAAGCAGATGCGATTATCGAGGAGTAGCCGGCCCGAATATCCGGCGCCGCAGGAACTTTTGAATGCAAAGAGGGAGGATCCGTGAAAGCGTCCATTACACTCCGGGAAGTGCTCCATGAGCACGCCAACACGACGTATGACATCACTGAAAGGCTTTTCCATCGGGTTACTGACGAGGAACTCGCCTGGGTACCGACTGCCGGCAAGAACTGGATGACCATGGGACAGCTCCTCATGCACTGCGCCGGCTTCGGCTGCGGCAAGGCGATTCAAGGCTTCGTCAAGGGAGACTGGGGCTTGCCGGATGCAGGAATTCCCGATGACCCGGACGCTGCCCAACACGTCCCTCCCTCAGAAGTGCTTCCATGCGTTGAGAGCGTGGAGCAAGCCCTGGAACTCCTGGCGGAGGATAGGAGTCTTGCTCTGCGATGCATCGATGAAACCAAAGAAACTGACCTGTTGACAAAGAGGCTGGTTGCGCCCTGGGGGGGAGCCGAAGTCTCGTTGTTTCAGCACCTCTTGCTCATGATCGAACATCTTGATCAGCATAAGGGACAGCTTTTCTATTACCTCAAGTTCATGGGAAACGACGTCAATACGAGCGACCTCTGGGGTGCGTAGGTGACTTTGGTTACCTGGCAGCGACGAGGAGTCGCCGACCGGACGCTCGCTCCACGAAAGGATAACGCAATGGGTCGAAAAGGTTCGAAGGTGCAACAATTCATCCTCGATGCGCTTGTCCCCATCTGTTGTTCAATTGTTCTCGGCTTCATCTTTTTCGGGGATGGTGTTTTCAACCGGTACCATGGCGCGTTCCAGTTTGTGTGGAGCGCAGTCGTCGCCTCCGTGTTCTATTACCTTCTGCTCTACCTCCGTTCCCGAGACGCATACCTCGGCTTTCTTCTCCTGCTCATGGCGACATTTCTGACCACGAGATCGACCAGCCCGGAGATCGTCCTGCGCGACATCTTCTACATCGGAGCGATCGGTGTGAGTGTTCTTGTGTATTTCAAGTATTTCAGACACGCTGCGAAGCTCAATCCCCTGTACACTGCAGTCGCGCTCGGCGGAATCTACGGAGTGCTGTACATCATCGCTTCTGAAATTCACATGGGGATCATCCGGAGTTTTGCCATGGAGAATACCGGAGGGAACGTCGTGAGTGTGGCGACCACGACGGCATTCTTCGGGCTCTCGATTGGTTTTGCCGTCGGGGGAGGAATAACTCTTGCCGACAGGATCTTCCATCATAAAACGAAGGAATGAGTTCCGTTTCTGGTCGTTCAGAGCGATCGTCATTTGCGCTCTTGAGGACGAATAGTGACGCACGAGCGAAATCGCAGGTGCAATAGTCAGCCCTGTGGAACGTTTCACGCAACCTATCGAAAGGGGAAGCCGCCATGCCGTCAAACATCGTCCGCCTCCACCGGGTGCTCCGCGCGCCCGCGGAAAGAGTCTATCGGGCATATCTCGACCCGGACGCAATGGCCAAATGGCTGCCGCCAAACGGCTTTACAGGCAAGGTTCATCAGATTGACGCCAGGGTCGGTGGTTCGTACAAGATGTCGTTTACGAATTTTTCGACGGGCCAGAGTCACTCTTTTGGCGGAGAATATCTCGAGTTGGTGCCCTATGAGCGGATTCGCCACACGGATACATTCGACGACTCGAACCTGCCCGGAACCATGCTGACGACGATTCTTCTGACGAAGGTCTCGTGCGGGACCGAATTGAACGTTGTGCAGGAAGGAATCCCCGACGCCATTCCGCTGGATGGCTGTTACCTCGGATGGCAGGAATCGCTTGCGCTCCTTGCGAAGCTCGTCGAAGCCGAGATTCCCGGGTAGGCGGGCACGAACGCATAACACACGACACGCCTTGTCGTATACTCATGGAGGAATGAGAGGGTTGTTCCGTATGCATCGCGACGACATCTTACGGTTGCTTGGCGACATGAATTGGGGCAATCCCGAGGTAGTCCAGAGTGCCGCAGTGGCTGAGCTGGCGGCACATCTCGACGATGAGGATCTGACGTTGGTGGCGACACAATCGGAACAGTGTCCAAAGGCATGCTGGCAGAATGCAGCCCTGGTTCTCCAGTCCATAGGGTATCCAAGAATCAAATCTGTGGTTCCCATTCTCCTGGAGTGGTTTCGGGATGTCAACTGGCCTGGTGTCAGGACGATGGTGAGTCTTCTGAAAACTGTGGAGGCCCCCCTCCTGGTTTCGCGTATTGAAGAGATGAGCAAACGAGTGGTGTCTGAGAATGATGACGGTTGGGCCTGGGGCCTCATGTTTCTGATGCGCGAACTCGGAATAGAAGCCGGCGATTTTGTGGATGAAGAAACCTATCATCAGCTTCACCGACTGAGCCAATCGGAATGAGAGCGCTCAGCGCAAAACCACTCAACACAAGACGAAAGCAGTCGATCACATGAAACCCAAACAATACGTCATCGACTTCGTAGTCATGTTTGCCATTGTCCTGGTGGTGAATCTGATCGTGACGTTCCTTTATGGCCTCATCGTCCACGGTTCAGGCACCCTGGAGTGGGAGAGCGCTTTCACTTTTGCCATCAGTCTCGGCATTATCTTGCCATGGATTCGCCGGCATGATGAGGGGCAGAAGGCGAAATAGCCCGGCTTTCGGCCTCCGCGTGCTCCAACTCCCGATAATGAATGGTACCACGGCTCGCCTCTCTGACTGAGACGGAATGGTCAGCCTCGTGGCCGCTCTATCATTGGCTGCATAGATGCCAACAAGTGCAGGAACGCTCACCATGAGTTCGGGCATTCTCATCATCGCAGTTTCCATCCTTTGGGTGGGTTCGGAGATCATCCTGGCCCGGACAAAACGCTCCCATTCATCGGATATGTCATTAGATAAATCGTCGCTCCGTGTACTCTGGATCACGATCGCTGTCGCAGTGAATGTCGGCGTCCTTCTCAGCTTTCAGCGAATTGGGCACATGGGAAATGGATCTCGAATCCTTCCCATCGCCGGTCTCATCTTCATTGTTTGCGGTCTGCTCGTTCGCTGGCTTGCCATTCTTTCCCTGAAGCGTCAATTCACAGTGGACGTTTCGATTGCAGAAGATCATCGCATCATCAGGACAGGCATGTATCGATTTGTTCGCCATCCAGCCTACGCAGGCAGTCTGCTGTCATTCCTCGGCCTTGCACTCTGCTTCTCGAACTATGTCAGCATGGTAATAATCTTCGTCCCGATATGTCTGGCCTTTCTCTACAGAATTCACGTTGAAGAAGAAGCGCTCATCAATGCGTTCGGCAGCCAATACCTCGACTACTGCGCGTCGACCAGGCGATTGATTCCAGGCATTTTTTGAATGCGAGTCTCTTCGCTGATCCACGGAGAAGTTCCTTCCCCCGCCCATGTGTGACGATGATGGTCGGACGGGACGCGTTGTGGCGTTGAGAGGTTAGTTGTCATGCATGCCGGTGGGCATCGGAACAGGAACCCGGCAAGATCCATTGATGTGAAATCCCAGGGTGAGACTGATGGTCAGGAAAAAGGTTCCCTCTGTGCTGCAGGCAATCGGCAATACCCCGCTGGTTCATCTGAACAAAGTCATGCTGCCGGATTCTGCCGACGTTTTCGTCAAGCTGGAATACTATAATCCAACCGGCTCGTACAAAGACCGCATGGCGCTATCGATGATCGAGGAAGCTGAGAACCGGGGGGACCTGCGCCCGGGAATGAGCGTGGTGGAATATACGGGCGGGAGCACCGGCTCCTCTCTTGCATTTGTCTGCGCCGTGAAAGGATATCGGTTCCGCGTCGTCTCCTCCGACGCGTTTGCGAAAGAGAAACTCCAAACGATGAAAGCCTTCGGGGCTGAGTTGACGATCATTCCCAGCCAGGGCGGAATGGTAACCCCGGACCTTACACCCAGGATGATCCAGCGGGCCCGGGAGATTGCCGGGTCAGAACCAAGCTACTTCACCAACCAGCTTGAAAATACCGATGCCGCGACAGGATATGAACAGATCGCTCATGAGTTGGTGGAACAGCTCGGCGGGCCGATCCATGCCTTCTGTGCCTCGGTGGGTACGGCACACATGCTGATGGGTGTCGCCCACGTCCTGCGCCGGTTTCATCCATCCCCCCGGATTGTCGCGTTCGAACCCGCTTCCTCTCCGGTCATTTCCGGAGGCGCTCGTGGGTCACATCACGTCGAGGGGATAGGCATCGGCTTCGTCCCGCCGTTGTTGGACAAAGCGTTCTATGATGAAGCGCGGGGAATCGATGAAGCTGAAGCACGGCGCATGGCGTATCGCCTGGCAAGGGAAGAGGGGATCTTTGCCGGCACGTCAAGTGCTCTGAATGTGCTGGGGGCGTGCGCCCTCGCGCATGAACTGGGGCCGGGACATACCGTCGTAACCGTCGCCGTCGATACCGGACTGAAATATCTTGCCGGAGACCTGTTCGGGCAGGAAGATCAGTAGCGATGTGCAGCTGAGGGGGAGCCCCGGAACACGACACCTGACACTACGCGATGTCACTCGTCACAATGCGTCGCCAACCTGATCCCCGGAGGCCACTACCATGAAGATGGACTCAGAGAAAATCGACGAAGTGGTGCTTGCTCTCTTGCGCCTCACGAGTTTCGAGAAACTGTTCGCGAAGCCGGATGAATAGCAATGGATGATGCAGCACACGCGACAGCAGCCCGATGAAACACGCACGTCAACTTCTCAGGTCATCAAGACTGCCCAACAACCAACGACAGAATGATAAGACCCTTTTTTGAACAGTTTCGCACCATTCATTACTCGCCGATGTTTCGGCCTGAGATTCTCGTCCTCCTCATCCCTGCAGCGGCAACACTCCTCGTGCATCTTTGTTGTTCGAAAACCGAAACAGCCGATTGAGCAATTGTGACCGAGGGAAAAATCTTACATTTGATGTGGTAAACGCCCTGGAGTGTTCCGATTATGGTCATGCGCCAGCGGCTCACCTGCGCAACAATCTCCTGGTGTTCTGCTGGCTGTCGGGAGAAGCGTCGGCCCAACGAGTGCACCGTGTGCTCTTTCATTTGCTGAAGCGATGGTGAAAGAAGATTTGGGAAAATGAACTGAGAAGAGAGAACATCCATGATAGAGATAATAAGAACCAATTCTGACAATCGCGATTTCGTGGAACTGGTGAAATTACTTGATGCAGATCTGGCAAAGCGAGACGGTGAAGACCATTCCTTCTATGCTCAATTCAACAAGATTGACAAAATCAAATATGTCGTCGTCGCGTATGACCATGGCAGGTCGGTTGGCTGCGGAGCGATAAAAGAGTATGCGGCGAAGACAATGGAAATCAAACGAATGTACGTTTCGCCGGGGAACAGGAAAAAGGGCGTTGCCACAAAAATTCTCTCTGAATTGGAACAATGGGCGAGGGAGTTGTCGTATCCGCGGTGTATATTGGAGACAGGGAAAAGGCAGCCGGAAGCCATTGGACTCTACCAAAAAAACGGCTATACATCAATTCCCAACTATGGACAATATGCCGGTGCGGAAAACAGTGTATGCTTCGAAAAGGAAATAAGTGATGAGCCGAACGTACGACAGAGGTGAAGCACAAGCGCGCACACCGGGGAAAACATGAACGTCCGGTTATTCTACTTCGAAGGTTGCCCAAACGTTGAGGCGACGTTTGACCTCCTCAGGGAGTGTCTTGCCGACGAAAAGGTGACTGGGCCCATCGTCAGGACCAGAATCCTGGATGAGGCTCAGGCCGCCGAGCATGGCTTTCTCGGCTCACCCTCGATTCAAATCAACGGCGAGGATATCGAATCGGCCCGGCGGGATGATAAGCCGTTTTTCGGTTGTCGGATTTACGACTCAGCCTCAACAACCCCCGGCGTCCCATCGAGGCAGACGATCATCGATGCAATCCGGCGTGCGCGCGGCCGCGCATAACAACTTCGGCGCTTCGATCGCCTCGTCTGGAGAAGCGGTGTCAAGGCGTAGACTGCAGGAATGAGCGCTTGTGCAATGTCGTGTCTCGGATGCTCCCCGCCGGGGTTCGTCTTCGGGAGGAGCGCGAAAACTGAAATGTCACAACCTGGAGCCCTACCATGGAACAGCCCGTACTGTCCAACCCGGATGTCTACCCGACAGACGAGGTGCTTCATTCCCATCTCGGGAAGGCAAAAGCGTCGTTTGATTCGCTCTTCGAGTACAACCATGAGACTTTTCCCGACTTTGCAGAACGCTGGAAATACTACAACGATGGGAAGAACTGGCTGCTCAATGTGTCAAGGAAGAAGAAGACGCTCTTCTGGCTTTCCGTGTGGGATGGCTGGTTCCGCACGACGTTCTATCTCAACCCCAAAGCGGCAGAATGCGTCCGGGATCTCGATATCCCGAAAGATCTCAAAAAGCAGTTCAAAGAGACGGCCGGAAAGAAATTCCGGGGCCTTACTGTTGTGATCAAGGCGAAGAAGGACGTGAAGGTCTATAAGGAGATTCTTGCACTCAAGATGGCCAGTATGTAAGGGGAGTAGCTCGACACTGATGAGCGCGGTGGAAGTATCACGGGTATGTCTCTGTCATGGTGCCGTTGACCCTGTAACATCCATGCTTCGATTCGCGTATTCTTCTCAGACACCTGTCGCTTACCACCTTCCACAATTTGAACTATGCCTGATCAGCAGAATCTCTCCAACCTCCAACAACTGTGGTCGGACGTTCGAACACACCTGTTCACCAAAGACTTCCGCCCCGTAGTGTTTACGTCTTTCGGATTTTTCGTGCTGGTGATGGCACCGAACTTCACCGGGTGGTACGGATATTTCTGCGATGAGTTCTACCACTGAAGAAATCCCGGCTGCCCGGGGGGACGGAAGAAGGGAAAACAGATGAAAGGAGTTTCGTGCTCACCATTGAATCAGTGACGAAGCGTTACCGCTCAGGAACCGTGGCCATCGATAACCTGTCGTTCAGTTGCGGAAACGGGATCGTCGGCCTGCTGGGCCCGAACGGGGCCGGCAAGTCGACGTTGATGCATATGATCGTGACGCTCACGAAGCCCACCTCCGGGCGTATTCTCTTCCAGGGGCGGGATATCCGACGCGAACCCGATTTTGTCCGTGAGCGGCTGGGCTATCTTCCTCAGGATTTCGGCGTGTACGAAAGTGTCACAGCGTTCGAGTTTGTTTCGTATCTCGGCGGACTGAAAGGAGTACGGACACGCGGCAAGGTGATGGAGGTGCTGGAAGCCGTGAATCTCCATGCCTCGGCCCACCGGCAGGTGAAGACTTTTTCCGGCGGGATGAAGCAACGACTCGGAATTGCCCAGGCGCTTGTGAATGATCCTGAACTGTTGATCGTCGATGAGCCGACCTCCGGCCTTGATCCGGAAGAGCGTATCCGCTTCCGAACCCTTGTCACCACTCTGGCCCAAACATCGCTCGTCATCCTTTCGACCCATATTGTGTCCGATGTTGCCGCCGTCGCCGGGACGATCGCTCTTCTCAAGAAGGGAAAACTCCTCGACTGCAAACCTCCGGAGGAAATCATCTTTTCTGCGGCGGGACACGTCTGGGAGGCCGTCATCCCCTCGGCCGAGTTCAACCATCAAAAATCACTTGTTCGTATCTCCTCGGCTGTCCAGAAACCCGACGGAATGCATATCCGTTTTGTGGGTGCGGGCGCGTCGATCCCGGGCGCCGTTTCCGTGGAACCGGACCTCGAAGACGCGTTTCTCTTTCTGACGGGAGAGGACCGCATCTCATGAGTTCAACGCTCTTCCTGCTGGGATCGGTGGCTCTCACCGAAATGAAACTCCGTTTCCGCCGCTCCTCCACATGGGTGCTCTTTCTCCTGCTTTGCATCACCGCATTCCTCCTGATGCCCGATGTGGGTTCGGGGGCCGTAATGTTTTTGATCGGGGACAGGCGGGTGTTGCTCAACTCCGCTGCAACATCGCTCACGTCAGCACTGCTGGGAGGATTCGTACTGAGTCTGTTCGGGTTCTACCTCATCAGCGATTCGGTGACCCGGGATCTTCGCACCGGCGTCGGGCGTCTCATCGCTCCTTCTCCCGTTCCATCGGCGACCTACCTGGCCGGGAAATTCCTGGGGAATGGAGTGTTCCTGTACGCGATCGGCTGTATTTTCATGATCGCGTGCATGTTGGTGCACATGGTGCGAGGAGAAGTGTCCCTGGAGCCGATCGTCTTTGCCAGGACCTTCGCGTTGATGTTTCTCCCCATGGGACCAACCGTCGCGGCCCTGGCAATCATGTTTGAGTGTGTCCCGTTCCTCTCCGGCCGGGGGGGTGATGTTCTGTATTTCTTCTTCTGGGTTCTGGGCTTAAGCCTTCCCGTAGCACTAGTCGGTTCGTCCCACGATCCGAGCTGGCTTCTCGGGTTCGATATTACCGGCATCGGGTTCTTTATTTCGAACATTATCCGTGTGACCGGCTCAACGCATTTCACGATCGGTTATGCACCGTACAATGCAACCCTCTCGCCGGTCATTTTCCGGGGGCTTGACCTGGACCCTGCCTTTGTCGTCCCGCGAATGTGCTCAGTACTGATGGCACTTCCTCTCCTTGGCATCGCCCTCGCTGCCTTCCGGCGGTTCGATCCTGCCGCGGGGAAATCCAAAAAAGGCGGAAGCGGCGCTATCGCACGCTTTGTGCAGAAACTTCGGTCGGACTGGCTCCATGGATTGGTTCCGCGCATCGGATGGCTCACCGGCCCACCGGGTCTGCTGAAAGCGACAATTCTCGATGCGCACCTCACCGCGTCGCTTGCTCCGCTTCTCGCCGTGGTGATGATCGCCGCTTCCCTAATCGGCATCCTTGCTCCGGCGGACACGATTCGAAGCACTCTTATGCCCGTGTTGTTTTTCCTTTTCGTCCCGGCGCTTTCGTCCACCGGTACGCGCGACAGGAGCGGCAATGTCGCTCAGCTGATCTTCAGCACCCCCCTTGTGCGACGGCACTATGGACTTTTGAAATTCCTCTCATCCCTTGCCGTGATCCTCCTCCTGTCCATCGTCCCGTTCATCCGGGTCGCGCTGGACAACCCCTTCGGCGGCGTGGCGTTGCTCAATGGCCTGGTTTTCGTCGCCGCATCTGCCACTTTTCTCGGGCTTCTGACAGGGACACCGAAGGCCTTTGCCGTGGTCTTCCTGCTCTTCATGTATCTTGCCGTAAGCACCAGGTCGGAGCCGGCGTTTGACTTCGCCGGATTGAGGGGACTCGCAACGCCGGGAGTCATTGCCGCGTATGCCGCCCTTTCAATGCTGATGATTGCGGCAACGCATGTAGGCGAACGCTGGAGAGAGGCCAGAGAGGAGTGAATGAGAGGGGCGAAGCGTACGAATTGTTGAAGCCAAGAGTTCAAGACTGTGTACTCACTCCATGCCGCTTTCATCGATCGGAAAACTCTGAGGTTCATATGAAACAATGGTACGAGGAACTTTTCGCCAATTTTGCGAATCAATACGAAAGCGAACCCTTCACAAAGGGTACCGTGGGAGAGATCGATTTCATCGAAAAAGAGTGCGACTTCAACCGGTCTTTCAAGATTCTCGACATTGGTTGTGGCACCGGTCGTCACGCGGTTGAGCTTGCTCGCCGCGGATACTCCGTCACCGGCATCGACCTATCCGAATCGATGCTTGCCAGGGCCAGAATGAAGGCTCAGCAGGCGGATATCCAGGTTGAGTTCATTCAATCCGATGCGCGCAAGTTGCCCTTCATCAACGAGTTTGATTTGGCTATTATGTTATGTGAAGGCGGCTTTCCGTTGATGGAAACTGATGAAATGAACAATATGATTCTCCAATCTGCCGCAAACGCGCTCAGGGACGGGGGCAAGTTCATCTTCACGACGCTCAATGGGCTTTTCCCGCTCTTTCATTCCGTGAAGGATTTTATCAACGGCGCGGAGAGCGGAAGTCACACCTCACGCAATTCGTTCGATCTGATGACTTTTCGGGACTCCTCCACCCTCGATTTCATTGATGATGATGGACAGTCCCGAAGCATCCAGTGCAATGAGAGATATTATGTACCCTCTGAGATATCCTGGCTCCTGAAATCGTTGGGGTTCAGGACGGTCGAAATCTACGGATGTAAGATTGGTGCGTTTAGCCGTCGCGATGCGCTGACAACCGAGGACTATGAAATGTTGATCGTAGCACAAAAATGACATTACGCGGCACGACGCATTTGTCGGGGCAATCTTGTAGAAAGTTCTTTCGCCATGTGCAAAATAGTTGAAGTCAACGTCTGATACGACGTGTCGCATCGGCAGCATGCCAACACTCCAGCCGCAATGCGGTCCCTTTCACGAACCCGATGGAGAACCACATGCCACACAGAGCCGTGTTCCCTGTAATTGTCTTTACGCTGAGCTCTTCGTCGTATCCACTCCGTCGGTCGCGCAACTCGCCGGACCCAATCGCGTACCAGTGGGGTTGAATGATCCGCAGTCTCCACAGAGTGCCGAACTCTTGTTGAAGGTGATTCATTGGTTGAGTGGGTTGCTGTGGCTGTCAAGCAAGTGCGAACGGCAGGATGATTGTTTTAACCGACCTCGCCGCCGGTGGTGCCCCGGGCATATGTTCCATCGCCGGATGCCGCTACCGGAGTGCTTTTCTCTTTACGGTACCTGTGGGCGCACCACTTCTCCAACTGTGCTGGTGGTTTAGCGCTCCCCCAATCCCAAGATCCTGATATGACAACACCGGAAAGTACAGAATCGCCCCACCCCGTCCACAAGGGTCTGCGCTCAACTCTGATCGGAATTCTTGCTAACGCACTTCTTGCGGTTATCAAGGCGACTGCCGGCTTTCTCGGCAATTCTTATGCCCTGATAGCAGATGCGATAGAATCAACCACCGATATTGTCAGTTCCCTTATCGTTTGGAGTGGACTCAAGATATCTGCTCTCCCTCCGGATACTGACCATCCATACGGTCACGGTAAAGCGGAACCTCTCGCGGCCATAGTGGTTTCCCTGACTCTCATTGGAGCGGCAATAGTCATTGCCGTCCAGAGCGTGCGTGAAATACTCACTCCGCACCACACACCAGCGGCATTTACTCTTGCCGTATTAATTCTTGTCGTCGTAACAAAAGAGACCCTCTTTCGCTTCGTTTTCGGCGTAGGACAAACCATCAATAGCACCGCGGTCAAGAGCGATGCCTGGCATCATCGGAGTGATGCAATTACTTCGGCTGCAGCGTTCGTTGGTATTTCTATTTCGTTGATTGGAGGGGTTGGATATGAAAGCGCCGACGACTGGGCCGCACTCTTTGCCTCCGCGATTATTCTGTTCAACGCCTATCGAATTCTACGCCCCGCCATCAATGAAGTAATGGATAGCGCGCCATCCTCCGATGTCGAACAGCGCGTCCGGCAATCCGCACAACACGTAGAAGGCGTTATTGCGCTGGAAAAATGCTTGATCAGGAAAATGGGCTTTTCCTATTATGTAGATCTCCACGTGACTGTCGATGGGAAGCTCTCGGTCCGGGAAGGTCACGACATTGCACGGCAGGTCAAACAGGCGATCCGCACCGCAAATCCGAATATTGCCGAAGTGTTGGTACACATAGAACCATCTGATCTGTCCAATGATCGAATGTGAGCTTCGCAAAACACGGCAGACTGGTTCGCCCCAAGTATTGTGAAAATGAATTGTGATTGTCGCTCGAGATCGCACTCTGAATGGATGTACGGGACGAAAATGGATGATGCGGAAATAGCCAAGAGAATCCAGTCGTTTCAGGCTCTCCACAAGTCAGGGTGTTTTGTTCTTCCCAATCCCTGGGATGCCGGATCGGCAGTGTTTCTGGAAAAGCAAGGCTTTAAAGCACCTGCAATGACATCCGCCGGATTTGCATTCTTAAAAGGCTTGCCTGATTCTGTTTCGGCACTATCGAGAGATGCAATACGCCGGAGGTCTCTCTACGGCGCCTCCTGACGATTCCGAACGCGGCAGCGGGCTGTTCTCTTGTCTTGACTCTCGTGACGGCAGGCCGGTGCGGATTCTACGGCGATGAGCTTTACTATTTTGCATGCTGCAGGCATTTGGACTTCGGATATGTGGACCATCCTCCTTTGGTTGCTCTCCTCACTCGTGTGAGTACCTGGATATTTGGCGAGACCATGATCAGTCTCAGAGTGTTGGCCGGACCTGAGGACGCGGTTACCGACACCAAAAAGCTGGCCACAACGAAGAGGGGATACTCATGATTTCTCCAGGGGCAGAGGATAGTGAACCGCCGGTGGACCCGAAATAGCCGAAATCGTATCGATAGCAAAGGAAACCTCATGATACCCACAAAGGTTGAAATTGTCCGGTTGGAACCCATGCGTGTGGCCAGCACCTATGGCTTCGGTGTGAATCCGGAAGAGAAGGCCTGGCAGAATCTCGTGGAATGGGCAACCCCCAAAGGCCTTCTTGAAGACCTGGCGGCTCATCCGATTTTTGGGTTCAACAATCCTTATCCTGTACAGGGCAACCCGAAGTACGGCTACGAATTCTGGATCAAGGTAGGACCGGAAATTGAGCCGGATGATGGCGTCAGAATTGAGGAGTTCCTTGGCGGACTGTATGCTGTGGCGCGTTGCGAGGTCCGGGGACATCCTGAAGAGAACATTCCGGAAGGATGGCGGTCACTGGTTGACTGGTGCAAGAACAACCATCATGCACTGGGTCATCACCATGCCCTGGAGAAGTTTCTGAGCAGCCCCGCCGATGTAAACAGGCTCATTCTGGATTTATGCTGCCCGATCATATCCTAAGCCGGGACCCGCCGGTGAAGACCTTTTGCCGGTACCTTCAGGATCTTGCTTGTGATCGGTGTGCCCTGCCTTCGCTTTTCTCTCAAAACACATTCCAGGCATCCGGCCCGTCGAGGTTGGACGCGCATGGACCACAGCAACGGACATTGCGCAAGGCCTGCGGCAACCGGTTTTGCCAGGTTCTCCATGCATGAAAAGAATGGTTGCGAATGATTGCCAATATTCTTTTCGTGATCTCTATCTTTCTCAACACGAACGAGGGCAAAGGAATATGGCTCAGAAGCTGGCAGGAAAAGTGGTCTTGATCACGGGCGCCAGTGCGGGGATTGGGAGAGCCAGCGCTTTGGCTCTGGCGCAGGAAGGCGCAATGATGGTTCTCACCGCACGTCGGAAAGAACGGCTGGGAGAACTGGAAAAGGCCGTCGCGCGGGCCGGGGGGAAAGCGGTCAGCGTTGTCGGCGATGCAACACAGGAACTCACCGCCGAACAATCTGTCGCCGCAGCGACACAAACATTCGGCAGGCTGGATATTCTCATCAATAACGTCGGGGTCGGCATCTACAAAGATCTCGTGCATACGAGCGCGGCTGAATACGACGAGATGATGGACTCGAACGTCCGCTCGACGTTCTTGTTCACCCGTAAGGCCGTGCCGGTCATGTTGCAACAGCGATCCGGGACGATTCTCATGATCTCCTCCATGGCGGGGATATACGGGTTCGCCGGGGAGGCGGTCTACTGCGCCACGAAATTCGCGCAGGTGGGATTTGCGCAGGCGCTCGACAAGGAGTTGCGCCCCCACGGGGTGAAAGTCGGAGTAATTTGTCCGGGCGGGGTCAAGACGGAATTCGCATTGGGGAAAGGACGGACGGAAAAAGGAGTGGCCGAGTCGGGGATGCTTGAAGCAGACGATGTTGCCGGTGCGGTGGTGCTGGCATGTACCCAGTCTCCCACCGCAAGAATCATCCAGATCCAAATGCGGACAATGGCTGAAGCACTTGCGTGACGATTTGAGGGTCGAATGGATAGATTGATAAGGATAGCTTCGGAAGCCGATATTCTCCCTGAATATCGGGACACACCCATCGCCCGATTGCTCGAATACCACAACCTCGGGCGGCCGTTCGAATCCTACGCAACGGCCCGGCTGCTGATCGGGATGTGTATGGACAATAGGAAGCACCTTCACATCCCGGACAATTTTGCGTTTATCATCCGGACCGGGGGCGCGAACTTGCGCTACAGTGAATTCAAAGTGTCCTACGCGATCGGAGTGGGCAAGGTCCGTTGCATTGCCCTCATCGGCCACAACCAGTGCGGGATGGTCAATCTTGTCAGTCGTAAGGAACTGTTCATCCAGGGCCTGGTGGAGACTGCCGGGTGGCAGCCTGAGGCGGCAGAGGAGCACTTTCATCACTACGCCCCGATGTTTGAAATCGGGAATGAGATAGACTTCGTTCTCAGCGAAGTGAAACGACTTCGACTGCGCTACCCGAAGATCCTCGTCGCGCCCCTCTGCTACCAGGTGGAAAACAATCTCTTGTTCCTGATTCGAGAGACCACGGGAAGCATCGGATCGGCCAAATGACAGTTGGGGACGACACCCGCTCCAAGCGCTCGCGTCTTCAATTGCACTCCACAGCCTGACCCGACTTCGCGAGGAGCCATGATAAATCCGACATCGGAATTTCCGGTTGCATGGGTGAAGATCGGGAAATCCTTTTCAGCGAACTTGAACGGCTTACAGTGGAAGGCTTCGATCGGGCAAGGAAAGCGGGAGTGGCGGAGCACGGGGCACCGAGAGCGATCAATTTCACCAACAAAAGGCAGAAAGCGTGACAGCAACCGCCCCGATAGTCCGCTTCCCGGCAATCCTGCGCATCGTCGCATACTATCTTGCGGTGGTGTTCATTTTTTTTGGAGTGCTCGAGGTGTTCCTGCGAAGCGTGTATCCGGAGATTAAACCGGCGGGCACCTCACGAGATTTGGAAGTCGATTCGATATACGGGAGCACTGCTGGATTACGGCCCTTCGCCACCGGTCTGAGTAACGGAGAATTCTTTTCTGTGGATGCTCTCGGATTCTGGAAGTATTCTGTCCCGTCCGACTCTCTTCGCCCGGGCTGGCTTCTCCTCGGTGACTCTGCTGACAATGGGGATCGGAGTCGCGCCCGATTCCACCTTTGCAGGCCGGCTGTCTGCTCTCTGCCCCGCCTGGCGGATTCTCAACCCGTCCTGGGTCGGATACTCGTCAGCAGACTACCTCAACATCACCCGGGCGCTGTTGTCGACGGAGTCCCCCGCCCGGTCGACCGTTTCTTCCATCCGACGGGTCACGATATTCTGGACATTGAACGACGTCTACTCTCATTGCGATGTGGGCGTGCCGCCCGGACAGGTCCTTCGCGCGAACGGCTTCCCGATTCTGAACTGGTTGAGGCAACACTACAGGACATACGCATGGCTAAAACAGATGTTCTTCGATCGACCGAAGGCCTATTTCGAGTTTGACAGCCAATTCTACCGACGCGATGATCCGCGTTTCGTCGCGGCACTGCACGATGTATCAGCCATCAGGGACGTATGTACAAAGAGAAATGTGGAACTCCAGATCGTCCTGTTGCCGTACGAATATCAGTTGCGGCCGATTGACTCCGGCGCGCATCTGCCGGAGCAATTGCTGTCGCAGATGCTCGACAGCCTCCACGTTCAGTGGTGTGATCTCACACCATCGCTGCGCAAGCTGCCCGGAAATCCGCAGAGTCTTTATCTCTACGGTGATGGGATCCATTTTTCCAAACGCGGTCACAGGGAAATTTCCCGCGACGTTCAGGAGGCCCTTGGTTCCCCATGCAATTGAGAGGAGAAGAAATGTCGCAGAACACCAGAAGAGCACTGCTGGAAAACGCGGCGCAGCGTGCCATAGCATATCTCGAAGAACTCGATGACAGGGGAGTTGTTCCGTCACCCGAAGCCGTCACGAAGCTGGCAGAACTTGACAGGCCACTGCCCGACGGGCCGACCGATCCCGCCGAAACATTGAAGCTTCTGGACGGGGTTTGTTCCGGAGCGACGATGGCAATGGCAGGGCCCCGCTTCTTCGGTTTTGTCATCGGCGGAGCAGTACCTGTTTCTCTCGCCGCCAACTGGCTTGCCGGTGCGTGGGATCAGAATTCTGCCCTCTACAATGTCACCCCTGCTACGGCAAAGGTCGAACAGATCGCGCTTCACTGGTTACTCGCGCTGTTCGGTCTGCCCCCGGAGTGTGGGGGAGCATTTGTCACCGGCGCGACGATGGCGAATTGCAGTGCACTTGCGGCGGCACGTCACGATGTGCTTCAACGGGCCGGCTGGAATGTTGAGTCTCAAGGTCTGTTCAGCGCTCCGTCGATAACGGTTGTCGTCGGCGGCGAGGCGCATCCGACACTCATCAAATCCCTCGGGTTGCTCGGACTGGGTCGGAACCGGATCGTGAAAGTCCCGGTGGATTCCCAGGGGCGGATGCGCGCCGATCGACTGCCTCCCCTTTCGGGCCCGACCATCGTTTGTGTCCAGGCAGGCAATGTCAACACCGGAGCGTTCGACCCCATCGGTGAGATCTGCGAGCGCGCACATCACGCCGGCGCCTGGGTGCATGTCGATGGAGCGTTCGGCCTCTGGGCGAAAGCTGTCCCCGCGCTGAACCACCTGACGAACGGGATAGGCGATGCGGATTCATGGGCAACGGATTTTCATAAGTGGTTGAATGTGCCGTATGACAGCGGACTCGCCCTCGTCCGGAAGGCTGACACGCTCAGTGCGGCGATGGCCGTGACCGCCGAGTACCTTCCCACCGAGAGCCCCCTCCGAAACCCATCGGATTTCACCCCCGAACTTTCCAGACGGGCACGCGGCGTCGAGGTTTGGGCCGCCCTCCACGCCCTGGGTCGCAGGGGGATCGTCGATCTCGTCGCCCGGACATGCCGTTACGCCAGTCGGTTTGCCGATGGCTTCCGGTCGGCCGGCTATCCGGTGCTCAACGATGTCGCCCTCAACCAGGTATTGGTCACCTTCGGCGACGATGAACAAACACTCCGCGTGATCTCCCAGATCCAGGCCGATGGGACTTGTTGGTGCGGCAGTACCGTCTGGCAAGGGAAGACCGCCATGCGCATCAGCGTCTCCTCGTGGGCCACGACCGAGGAAGATGTCGAGCGAAGCCTCGAATCCATGCTTCGCATCGCTGGAATTCACACCCGGCGTGGATGACGCCACGCCCTTTGCCGCATCATCGAAAAGGATGAAGACCGCTCTATGAAAGCGAACAAGATACTTCTCAAGGTTATTCCCTTCGTTTTCGCCGTCGTGATTCTCAAGATTGGCGCTCATGCCGTGGGATATGAGGTGATATCGCTGAACGCGATATTCACCGGCATCATCGGCGGGAATATCTTCCTGCTCGGCTTTCTTCTGAGCGGCGTTCTCAGCGATTTCAAGGAGAGTGAAAAACTGCCCGGCGAGATAGCCTCGTCGATGTATACCATCGCAGATGAGCTGGAGATGGCCTATCAGCAGCGCAAGAGCACGGTCGCACGTGAAAACATTGCCGCTCTCTACAAGACAAGTACAATGATCAGGGAATGGCTCTACAATGAAATCAAGAAAAGCGAACTGATGGCGGAACTGAATGTGCTGTACTCCCGGATAGGACTCCTCGAGGGCGCCGTCCTTCCAAACTATCTTGCTCGTCTGAAACAGGAACACGGCGGATTGAGAAAAATGATCATCCGGGTCCATACCATACGCGAGACCAGCTTTGTCTCGTCGGGTTATTTGATTGCGACGACCACCACGTTCTTTCTCCTTGCGGGCCTTGTCGTTGCAAAGGTGGATCAGTTCCTTGAATCGCTGTTCTTCATCGGTCTGATCAGTTATCTCATGATCTTTCTGATACTGCTTATCAGAGATCTGGACAATCCGTTCGGCTACGATTCCCGCCTATCCAGTGAAGATGTTTCTCTCGAGCCGATCGAGGACCTCATTGCAGACCTGGCAAAGTCTGTTGCGATCATTGAGGAGGAAAATCGCACTGCTTAATGCAGGAGCAAAATCCGGGGAGAACCGGGCGACCGTGTCTCAGTGGAGCCAACAATGAAGGTGTTCGACAGCGGTATGCCGGATGAAGCATACTGGAACAGCCTGTTCGATATCCCGACGATCGTGGACTGGCTGAATGTGAGAACGACACCGGGTCCGATAGTCGAGGTTGGCTGCGGGTATGGCACGTTTACCGTCCCGGTTGCCACGGAATCGAGGGGCCGCTTCTTTGCATACGATATCGAACCCGCGATGCTTGAACAAGCAAGAACAAACGCAACGCAGGCCGGGTTGACGAATATCCGGTTTGAACTTCGGGATGTCCTTGACGAAGGGACCGGATTGGAATCGGAGAGTGCAGGGATGGTTTTGCTCTTCAACATTTTGCACTGTGATGAACGAAGGATTCTCCTCGAGGAGAGTGCGCGGATCCTGACGCGGGGCGGGATTGTTGCGATCATTCATTGGCGAAAAGACATCGAGACGCCCCGCGGTCCCAGTATTCCGACACGGCCGGACGAAGCCGCAATTGTTACCGCAATCGGCGGTCTTGATCTGCACCTCCACGGCAAGAGCAGGATTGTGGAACCCTATCACTGGGGAATCCAACTCATCAAAGGAATCAACAAATGAAAATCGGAATCATCATCGAGACAAACGAACCGGAAAAGGCCTGGAACGGAGTGCGATTCGCAAATACGGCAGTAAAACAGGGACACGAGGCAAAGATTTTTCTCATGAGTGCCGGCGTGGAAATCGAAAACATCGTTCATGAGAAGTATGATGCGAAGAAACAAATCGATGAGTTTATACAGAATAAGGGGACTGTGCTCGCATGTGGGACATGCGTGAAGTCGAGAAATCAGGAGGAATCCGACGTATGTCCTATCTCAACAATGATCGATTGTCTGAATATGGTTGAATGGTCTGACAGGGTCGTGACCTTCTGAACACCATGGACGGATATCAATAATAATCGGGTCTCGTTTTTCCGGCAGCATTATGGACTTCTATGAACGAGGATCGGAAATGATCGAGATACGTCCGGCAACAGCTCAGACAGCGGGCCATCCGGTCCCGGCCAACATGGGCACGTGGCCCCATCCTCACAATTGACAGATTTTGCACAGACCGTCACAAATTTCGATTGACAGTTCTTCCTCCACTCTCTATATTCATCCAAATCCCTTCCTTCACGAGTCATTCCCATTCACAGAGTCGATAGAACGTCTATCGGAGGATCTCCCACGAGATAATAGGTATCGTCGATAGTCCGCGGCGGTTCTCTGGAGACTGCATTCGTTCCTGCAAATAATTCTCTCACAAACGCCTCCCGGTGAAAGGACCGGGATCTCCAGGATGTCTTTGAAGGAGTCGCTTGTTTCCATTTCGGTTCGCGAAGCCGAAAAGGTGGCTCAGCGTTCGACCATTGCGTCAGCGGTATCGTGTTTTGTCTTTGCCCGACAATTCTCCACTCTTCAACCATCCGAAGGAGAAGATACTATGATACTCGCCGTGAAATATATGGTAAAACCTCTGGTCATCGCTCTCACGGTCTTCGCCGGTGTGACTGTAACACATGCGCAGTCGAAAAAAGCAGGCGATGAAGCTCTCGGAACGAGGACCTATGAAGACTTCGAGAAACCGAAAGTCTGCGGCAGCTCGTGCCATGTCGATTTCTATCAGCAATGGACCCAGGCGATGATGTCGCAGGCATACACCCACGAATGGGATGAGATCGAGTACTTCAAGCTCGCCGTTCCGCATGCGGAAATCGATCCGAAGGTCGCCGGTGTGAAAGCAGGCTGTAACGGGTGCCATGCGCCGACGGCGTTCCTTGCCGGAAACGTGCCGCCCCCGGCACCATCTGCGAACAGCCGTGCGAACGAATCTGTCTCGTGCGATGTGTGCCATACCATTACCGGGTTCAAGGGGGAGACCCCGTTCAACTTCAACTACGTTTCGGAGCCGGGCCGTGTGAAATACGGCCCGAGGGAAGGAGCGGTCTCGCCCGCGCATGAAACCAGGCTGTCGCAATTTCACAAGACAGCGGAGTTCTGCGGAACGTGTCACAACGAAAAGGATCCTTACGGTATCTGGGTGAAATCAACGCATCTCGAATGGAAGGAAGGCCCCTACGCAAAACAGGGCGTCGTCTGTCAGGATTGCCACATGACCTTCGCCAGAGCGCATAACGCGTCGATGGGCCCTGAACTCCCCGACGTTGCGCTCCATCTGTTTCATGGAGCACACGATCCGGGCAAAGTTCGCGGTGTGGTGGAACTGCGGATTCATCCCGACATCCGGGAGAGTGAACCCGGGGATCGCGTAAAATTTACAGTAGCCCTGTTCAATCAAAAGACCGGGCACAAATTCCCGACAGGTTCCGCGGAGGAACGAATGCTCTGGTTGCACGTCGAGGCAACCGATGCGAAAGGAAACGTCTATCATCTTCCGGTCGACCGGAAGGGGTTCCCGGGCGAAGAGTACACCATTGCGGCCAATACCCTCGCATACCAGGACATGGGAATTCCTCTCAAGATCGCGGACTTCAAAGGTGTGCAGCGTGACGGCGTTCCCGAAGGCGACCGTATCTTCCGCCTTCCCTATCTGGATCCTCAGGGACGGATGACCATCATGCAATGGAACACCGCCTCGCAGTCGACGGATTACCGTATCGGGCCGCGGGAAACAAAGCTCGAGACCTTTACGTGGGCGATACCCGGCACTGTACCTCCCGGACCGATGCGCGTCAGGGCTGTGCTCAACTACCAGAAGCTGCCGACGCCGATTGTCGAATTCCTCGGCGTCCCCAAGTCCGAAGCAGAAATCATCGAAGTCAACTACCACGAAACCATCATCAACGTCCTGTAAGGAAGGAGTTCGTGTCATGCTGAGAATTTCGATCCTTCTGCTCCTCGGCGTTGCCTGGTTGACGGAGCAGGCGATGGCGCTTCCTGCGTTTGCGCGAAAGTACGATATGTCGTGCAATGTATGTCACTCCCCGATTCCCAAGCTGAAGCCCTATGGCAATGAATTTGCCGCCAATGGCTATCAACTGAAGGACCAGGAGCCCCCGCGATTCACCCGGGAGACGGGCGACGAGAAACTGCTCCTTATGCGCGAGTTGCCCCTTGCACTCCGGTTCGACGGCTATTCCCGCTATCTCCCGAAGAATTCACCGGAGACGGACATCGAATGGGCATACATCCTCAAGATCCTCTCTTCGGGGCAGATCGCGAAAGACGTGTCGTATTTCCTCTATTTTCTCTTCAATGAACGGGGCGAAGTTGCCGGCGTCGAAGATGCATTCCTGTATTTCAACAACATCGGGAACGTCGACTTCGATGCCATGGTCGGCCAGTATCAGGTCGCCGATCCGATTTTTAAGCGAGAACTCCGCCCGACGTTTGAAGACTATATGATCTACACCGTGAAGCCCGGCAAGACAAAGGCCGACCTGACCTATGACCGCGGCCTGCTGCTGAACTACGTGTTTTCCAGCGGCACCGACGTGTATGCTTCCATCCTCAACGGCAACGGCATCGGAGCAGCCGACGCAGGGAACAATTTCGACAGCGACCCGTACAAGAATTTCTTCTTCCGTGTCGCACAGGAGATTGACTCTACCATCACCCTGGGAACACTCGGGTATCTCGGGAAGGAAAGGGAGTCCGGCATCATCAATGATTTCTTTATGGCCGGTGGTGATGCCACGTTCTCGCTCGGGCACTTTGAGCTCGAAATGCAGTACGTTTATCGGAGGGATAAGAATCCATTCTTCCTGAATGCCGGCGCGAATGCCATCAAATCACAAGGCGGCTTCGGCCAACTGACATACGCACCCGCGTATGACCGGAGCGACTGGTATCTCTTTCTGCTCTATAATAACGTCCGGTCGGACCTGGACGAACTGAAATACCACTCGATGACCGGCAACTTTTCGTATCTCCTCGCGCGTAATTTCAAACTGCTCGGGGAATACACCTACGACATCGAGCGGGACCGGCACCGGTTCACTGTCGGATTTGTCACAGCGTTCTGATGTTCCCCCTCCTGCGGAGGCCCGGCCCTCGGAATCGGCCGGCGAGCCTCATGCAGGGCATGTCGATTGACTTTACCTCGTCCCGGTTGTTGCGTGCCGGCAAGTGAGGGTGGACCGGTGCATCAGCCGGGACGTATTTGAGAGATTGCCAGGAGACGGTTATGGCGAACAGGGCGAACCGCACGGTCGGCCTCATCCTTGCCCTCCCCGTGAGAGTCATGGGAAGGCAAAGCGGATGGTGAAAAGGATTTCGGTTCCCCTTCTTCTTGCAGCTCTTCAGTTCATCGTACAGGTCGCGGCCCACGGGAACTATGGCTATTTCCGGGATGAACTCTACTATATTGCCTGCAGCAATCATCTTGCGTTCGGGTATGTTGACGAGCCGCCGCTCTCGATAGCACTTCTCTGGCTCAGCCGGTGGATTCTCGGTGATTCGCTTCAGGCAATCCGTTTCCTGCCGTCCCTCGCAGGAGCGGGGGTCGTGCTTCTTGCAGCCGCAATGGCCCGCCGGATGGGCGGAGGCCGAATCGCCCAGGGTGTGGCTGCGCTGTGTGTGGTTGCGGCTCCCGTCCTCATGGGCAACGGCAGAAATTTCTCGATGAATGCCTTCGATGTCTTTTTCTGGGCATTGGGCGGATATATCCTTGTGAGGATTCTGCGTGGAGACACACCGAGACTGTGGCTTGCGTTCGGCATCGTTGCGGGTTTCGGATTGCTCAACAAATACTCGATGGGGTTCCTGTGCATTGGACTGGCCGCAGGATTGCTGCTCACCCCGCAGCGAAGCCATCTGCGCACAAGGTGGTTCTGGCTCGGAGCACTGTCTGCGTTCCTTCTCTTCCTCCCGCATATCGTCTGGGAAGTCAGCAACGGTTTCCCGACTCTTGAGTTCATGCGCAATGCAAGTCAGGTGAAGAATGCACCGATCACGCTCTCCGAATTCGTTGTGGGACAATTCCGCGAAATCAACTATGTCAGTACGCCGCTCTGGCTCCTTGGACTGTACTTCTTCTTCTTTCATTCGCAAGGAAAACAGTATCGCCCTCTGGGGTGGATGTACTTTGTGGTTTTTGTCATTATGGTGACGGGGAACGCCAAGGTATATTATCTCTCCCCCGTCTATCCGATCCTGTTTGCAGGAGGCGCCGTCTTTGCGGCGGCGATCATTCCCGGCGGGTTGTTCAAATGGGCGGTAGCAGTGTACACGGCCCTGGACCTTTTCTACGCAGCAATCGCCCTTCCGTTTGCGCTTCCCATTTTGTCCGTGGAGCACTTCATTGCATATCAGGCATCCCTTGGTGTGGCCCCGCGGGCTGAGGAGCGGTCCTCGCTCGGCGTCCTCCCCCAGCAGTATGCCGATATGTTTGGCTGGGAGGAAATGGTCGCCGGGATAGCCAAAACCTATGGCACATTGACCCCGGAAGAACAGGCAAAGTGTGTTCTCTATGTGCGCAACTACGGGGAAGCAGGCGCCATAGACTTCTTCGGAAAGAAATACGGGCTTCCCGGTGCCCTCTGCCCGCATAACAACTATTGGCTGTGGGGTCCCGGCGAAAAAACTGGCGACGTGGCAATCGTCCTCGGCGGCGAGAGGAACCTCCAGGAGAACCTCAACGATCTCCAGAGGGTCTATCGAAGTGTCGAACCGGCGTTCATGACAAATTGCAGCCTCTGCATGCCCTACGAGAACGGCCGGCAATTCTTCATCTGTCGTGGAATGACCACTACGTTTCAGAAGATCTGGCCCGGTGAGCGCATCTATATCTGAACTTTTGCGTACACAAATGATCGACGCTCCGGCTCTCCCGTCGCCAACGGCAACCACACTGCGTTGACGACGAAGAAACCCCATAGGGAGCATCCCATCGATCGGCGACACCGTAGGTATTCATGGAGATTCCTGCTACAATTCAGGAGAAGGCCAACTATGAAAACGATAGCGTTACTGATTTTCTCTCTGACCGTTTCGTCCGCTCTTGCCCAGGAGGAAACTCTTGTAGGCGCCGACGTTGAACATGGTGGGTATGGCGCACTCGTCGTGAAGTTTTCCCCGGTGAACAACAAACTCGGGATACTCATTGGAGCCCGGGGAGGGTGGATCATCAATCATACCTTCGCGCTGGGGATTGCAGGGTATGGACTTGCAAACAATGTGCGCGCGACGGAAGTGGGCGAGTTTGGCGAACCGTATGTCGATTTTGCCTATGGTGGATTGGATCTGGAGTATATTCACAACTCAAATGCCCTCGTACACTACTCGGTGCACGCACTGATCGGGGCCGGCGCCGTCGGACACAGGAGGTGGGGTCTGGACAGTGATGTGTGGGACGAAAACGAATGGGACCGAACGCACGATGTGTTCTTTGCGTTTGAGCCCGGTGTAAACCTGGACTTGAACGTGACAACCTGGTTCAGAGCAAGCCTCGGGGCAAGCTATCGCCTTGTAAGCGGCTCGGCATCAACGGCCTCATCGGACAAGAATCTCAGCGGGCCGTCGGCCATGCTCACCTTCCGATTTGGATTGTTCTGATTGCCGTGTGTCAGGCGACTCCACATCCTGACAGAAATCTCATGACGGCATATTGTGACCTTGATTGCGGACCCGTCCGATCCAGCGGGTATCGCTTGAACGCGACGACCGCAAGCATTCTCTCACGGATCCGCAAGCCCGATCCCGCCTTGACGCCATCGGGGGAATCATGTAAGCCGGGTTGATGAAGCATGTCGGGGGGAAAGAAAGGGCAATTGATCCGGACTCAGGAATTGCGGACATTGCGGAAACGCTCTTCATGCGGCATGTGCGCTGGGGGGCTCATGGGGGAACCGATACTGACTGCAATCAAAACACTGGTGGAATAAGAATGAAATATGTGATGTTCTATGAAACCGCGGCGGATGGACTGGAGAAGGCCAGACTTCATTTCCCGGCTCATCGCGCGCGGCTTGATGAGTTCCACGCCCGTAGTCTCCTCCTGATGGCCGGCCCGCTGGTCAATCCGCCGGATAGCGCCCTGGGAGTCTTCACAAGCCGCGAAGCGGCCGAAGAATTTATTCAGGGCGATCCGTTTATCCTCAACGGCGTTGTCGCAAAGTGGACAATCCGCGAATGGAATGAAGTCCTGGCCTGAATTTCATGTCCGCGGGGAAGAGGAGGGACCTCACCGTTGCGGCAAACCAGCACTTGCAGTCTCTAACCACCCTGCGCTCGCGGTTCCCGGCGCTGTTCCTCCTCCGGTATACTTCACCTACTTTTTACAGGAGTCACTTCATTGTTCAAGAACGCCTTCTTTCTACTATTCAGCTTCTCGTCCCTTGCGCTCTCGCAGGATCTGAAGGTGGGAGATCTCTGGTGTGAATACCAGCGCAACCCCGTCGGCATCGATGTGACCGTTCCCAGATTGAGCTGGGAGATCGCTTCCGTCAAACGCAATGTCCTTCAAACCGCGTACGAGGTGCGCGTGGCGGCTGGCCCGACATTTCAACAGCTTGTCTGGCACCCGGGGAAAATTTCTTCGGATCAGTCTGTAAACATCCCCTATGGCGGACCGCCCCTCCGGTCGAGGCAACGGTATTCCTGGCAGGTAAGGGTGTGGGACAACCACGGCGATGTCTCGCCATGGAGCGCCGGGCAATTCTGGGAAATGGGCCTGTTGACGCCGGCGGACTGGTCCGCACAATGGGTTTCTCCCGACCTGCACGAAGACACCGTCACCCGGCCGCCGATGATGCTACGAAAGGTCTTTGCCCTGAAGAAGTCCGTTGAATCAGCCCGAATGTACGTGACGTGCCACGGGCTGTACGAGGCACGCATCAATGGCAAAAAAGTCGGCAACGATGAACTCACGCCCGGATGGACAAGCTACAACAAGCGGCTCCAGTATCAGGTGTATGATGTCGCCGGAATGCTGAGGCATGGAAGTAATGCGGTGGGGGTCACTCTGGGCAACGGGTGGTACCGGGGATATATCGGGTTCGACGGCAACAAGAATGTGTATGGGGACAAACTTGCACTTCTCCTCCAGCTGGAAGTCCAGTATACAGACGGCACGCGGGACACCATTATCTCCGATGGGAGCTGGAGGTCGTCCACGGGCCCCATACGCATGTCAGAGATTTACATGGGTGAATCCTATGACGCCCGGCTCGAGCAGCCAGGGTGGGATACACCCGCATTCAGAGACTCGGCCTGGTCGCACGTCACAGTCCTTCATGCCTCCCAAGACCATCTTATCGCAACGTATTCTCCTCCCGTGCGGCAGCACGAAATTTTTCACCCCGTCAAAATCTTCAAAGCCCCCAGTGGAGAAACAGTGGTCGATTTCGGGCAAAACCTTGTCGGACGGGTTGAGCTGAGGGTCAAGGGCGAGGCCGGGGATACGGTAACGCTGAGACACGCCGAGGTCCTCGACAAGAAGGGGGATCTCTACACGGAGAACCTGCGGTCCGCCAGACAAGAGGTCACGTATGCCCTGAAGGGGGGAAGCGAAGAAGTGTACACACCCCACTTTACCTTTTTTGGTTTTCGCTATGTGGGAGTCACGGGGTACCCCGGAGAACTTACGGCAAACAGTCTCACTGCTGTTGCGCTGTATTCCGATCTTCAGCAGACCGGCTCCTTCACCTGCTCGAATCCGCTCGTCAATCAACTGTATCACAATATTCAATGGGGGCAGAAGGGCAATTTTCTCGATGTGCCGACCGATTGTCCGCAGCGCGATGAACGTCTCGGCTGGACCGGCGACGCGCAGGTCTTCTCGAGCACTGCGGCATTGAACATGAACGTCGCCACGTTTTTCACCAAATGGATGAAGGACCTGGCCGCCGATCAGAACAAAGATGGATCCGTGCCTTATGTCATTCCCAATGTGCTGGATACCAACGGGGCCGCATCGGCGGGCTGGTCGGATGCCTCAACTGTTGTACCCTGGAACATGTATCTCGCTTACGGAGATAAACGGATACTGGAAGAGCAGTACGCGAGTATGAAGGCGTGGGTGGACTACATGGCAAAGAAGAGCAGAAATTATCTGTGGAATACGGGGTCGCATTTCGGCGACTGGCTGTTCTATCATCCGATGGACGATAACGACGGAAGATCGGCGGTGACGGACAAAAACTACATTGCCCAGGCCTACTTTATTCATTCCACCCAGCTCCTGGTCCGGACTGCGAAAGTGCTCGGGAAGTCCGATGACGTGCAGCGGTACTCAGACTTGCTCGTGCATCTCAGGAAGGCGTTTCTTTACGAATATGTCACCCCGGGTGGTCGCCTGGTTTCCGGCACGCAAACCGCGTATGTGCTTGCTTTGGATTTCGATCTTCTGCCGGATTCATTGCGCCCTCAGGCTGCTGAACGGCTCGTGGAGAATATCCGGCGATACGACAATCATCTCACGACGGGGTTCCTCGGCACCCCGCACTTATGCCAGGTTCTGACCCGCTTCGGATACACCGGTGTGGCCTACACGTTGTTTCTGCAACAAACGTATCCCTCGTGGCTCTATCCGGTCACAATGGGAGCGACCACTATTTGGGAACGATGGGATGGGATCAGGCCTGATGGGACATTTGAGAACCCCGGCATGAATTCGTTCAACCATTACGCGTACGGCGCAATCGGAGACTGGATGTTTCGTATCATCGCCGGGATCAACGCGGAGTCTTCGGCTCCCGGATACAAACAGATTCGTCTCAACCCTCATCCGGACCGGCATCTCACCTCCGCCGGCGCGAAATTGAAGACACTGTATGGAGAGATAGAATCCTCCTGGCACAGCGACAGCAGCGGCACGGAGGTCGAGGTGAGTATTCCTCCAAACACGAGTGCGGAGCTTCTGCTGCCGGGCGCCGCATCGAAAGTCATCATGGAACACACTATCGCTCTCGACAGGGTCAGGGACATTCTCTCACATAGCATCGCAGGGGAAGATGTCGAAATCATTCTCGGATCCGGGAAGTATCGGTTTACCTATCAGTCAGATTGGAAGTGATCACACCCGTGTCGGCCAAAGAGCGGCCGCGGTGCCCATGGGGAGGGAGCACATGATGTTTCCGCTTCCGGAAAAAGTCGTTCTCGAAAATTCCCAGGTGAGGTTGGAACCTCTCGATCCGGGAAGCCATGCGGAGGATCTTTTTGATGCGGCGGCGGAGGAACCCGGGATCACTTTCCACCACATGTTCTTCGGGCCCTTTTCCGATCTTGAGGGTCTGAAACTCTGGATGGAAGAGGTACGAACCGCCGAAAGAGCGGTGGTGTACGCCGTCTTCAGCAAACGGCTTCGAAAATATGTCGGTTCGTGTGCAATCATGAATACCGATCCGGCCCATGGCTCCTCAGAGATCGGAAGCATCTGGTACTCCCCATCAGCGAGGAGGACTGAAATCAATACCAATGTCAGTTTTTTGTTGCTGGAATATCTGTTCGAGAGACTGCACTACACGCGGGTGGTTTGGAAATGTGATGACCTGAATACCACGAGCAAATCAGCGGCCGTGCGGCTCGGCTTTGCGTTTGAAGGAGTGTCGCGGAAACACATGCTCATTAAGGGGAGGGTAAGAAACACCGCCTGGTATGCAATGATCGATGAAGATTGGCCGGGAGTCAAAATAAGACTCCTGGGGCAGCTCAGGTGGAGGTAATCCGAAGAAGGGTGACCGCGGGCGGCACGGGGAGGATCACGCCCTCCGCAGCACTTGATGAGTCGTTGATGATAGCGATGAAAGCGAGCGCACAGTGAGACAACATGCATTGGCCCATGATCCGGTGTTTACCGATCGCGTGTCGGCGGATCGATACAGCAGAGAACAGAGAAAAGTCTTCCGGTGGATGCATCCACCGATCATCCAGGCTCTGAAGCAATCCGGATTTGCGCGTGGGCGCATACTCGATGATGGTTGCGGACCGGGGTATCACTCGGTCGGATTGAAGCAGGCTTTCCCGGAATCGGACATTATCGGGATAGATCTTTCCGAACCGATGCTGGACACCGCGCAACAACATCGTGAAAAGGCCGGAATCACAGAAGGGATCACCTTCCAATCAGGCAGCGTGCTTGACATTCCCTTCGCCGACAAATCGTTCGATGCGGTTATCTGCATTTTCATGTTTCACCTGATGGAAGATCCGGCAGTGCTCTGCAACGAAATTGAACGGGTCCTGAAACCCGAAGGTCAGGCCGTGATTATCGATCTCCGGCGCAACTTTCTCCTTTCCTTCGTGGAGGCGGAAATGCGATCGGCCTACACGTTGCGTGAAGCGCTGAACGTCGTCGGACAATCGATCCTGAGGCCGGTGCGAACCAAACAAACCCCGATCTGGTGGCGGCTCTCGTGCTGAAGCGCCCGGGGGAAATTCCCGGTATGGCGGCGCGAACGCGGAATATGGAATGTCGGATCAGAGGATACCGGGGTTCCCAGGAATCGAGACTTACTGTTCCGGGTTTGATGATTTCCTGGCCCACCAATGGGAACGATGACTCTTCGAAGATATAGTCGAACGGATCTTCCATCGATCCTGGAGCTCTTCCACGACCCGTGCACGCCGTCAGCGCCCGGCACTATACGCCGCAACAACTCGATGTCTGGGCTCCCGATAAACTTCATCGTGGAACCATCTTCACGAACTATGTGATGACGAGGACCCTCTTTTCACAGGTATCCGGCAATCAGGAAGATCGGTACTTTTGAGTGTCGGGTGTGTAGAAGAGCTTCCACCTTTCAGACAAGATCTCTTTTTTGGGCCAGATGCAGTTGTTGTCTCCTACCGGCCCAAACGAGAAATCACAGATTTTTAAAGCAGATTGGCATATCGCGAGTCCACTTGCGGTGAAGAGTGTTCATTTGTCAAAAAACGGATTACATTAAAAGGGTCACTGACCCATCTTTACCGCAAGGCGCGGACTCTTCTGGTGCACTCCTGGTGCACGGAGGTGTGCGCAGAAGTCGTTGCTCTCCGATCTCGGCCGAAGGTTTTTGTTTCCGACTTCCTGCCTCCAGCTTCATCGTATTTGCTTCTGGACCTTTCGGCGGCGGGAACTCCTCGGCATATGGTGTTGGCATGCAATTTTCCGTCATGCAGACAGATCAATCGACGAAGGGCTATGCATCGGTCTTCCATCCTCAGTTTCTTCGCACTTGTCGCTAGTCTCCTGGCCATAGACTGCAGCCGGGAGCACTACCACTTTCCCGATCCCCTCCAACCGGCAACCGCTGGAGCGTTTGTGGTGCGCGAGGGGACAGTCACGGTGAATTCCCGTGAATACGCGGCTGACTTTGGAACCATAACTGTATCGGAAAACAGGGAGAACAATACTTCAGGCCTCATTCATCTGCCTGTCGTTCGCATCCGCGCACGTGCGAGTCATCCGCAGGAGCCGATTTTTGGACTCGCGGGGGGGCCGGGAATGAGCAATCTGCTCTGTGCGCCGATCGACACGCTGCTCGCGCATCGTGATTTTGTGCTGGTTGGCTATAGAGGTGTGGACGGATCCCGGGTGCTCGATTGTCCCGAAGTCTCGGAGGAACTCAAGGAGGTCGGGGACCCGCTGAGTGAAGGATCACTGAAGAGCATAGGGAGTGCCTGGGCAAGAAGTTTCCGCCGTATGGAGGCGCAGGGGATCGATTTGAAGGGCTATACGATCCCGCAGACTGTGGAGGATATGGAAGAAGTCCGCAGAGCGTTGAAATACGAACGCATCGATCTCCTGAGCGAAAGCTACGGCACGCGGGTGGCGTACCTGTATGCCCGGATGCATCCTGAAGTTCTTTGCCGGTCAATCATGATTGGCGCGAACCCGCCCGGACACTTCATCTGGGATCCTGACACGGTCGATGCGCAGATCCGTTACTATTCCCAACTCTGGTCACAGGATTCGATCATGTCGGGCCGTTGTCCTGATCTTGCCGCAACAATGCAAAGAGTATTGCACTCGTTGCCTGAGCGATGGCTCTTCCTTTCCATCGACCCGGGCAGAGTCAAAGTTGTCGTATTCGCTCTGCTCTTTCAGCGACGTACTGCGGCGATGGTTTTTGACGCCATCGTCGCTGCAGACCGTGGCGACTACAGCGGGCTTGCGCTCATGTCGCTCGCTTTCGACTACGTCGTCCCATCGATGTTTGTGTGGGGAGATCTCGCATTGAAAGCGGTGAACGCAGATTACGATTCCTTAAGCACGGATGCCGTTCGGAGCGAGGCACCGGGAAGAATCCTGGGTTCTCCTCTGGGCACCCTTCTCTGGGGGCCGCTCCGGTACAGCAACCTCCCGGTGACGGAGCATTCGCGCGAGCCCGGAACGGAGGGACCTTCGGGGGTGGAGACGCTGATCCTCAGCGGGAGCGTAGACTTTTCAACTCCGCCCGTGTTTGCGACAAAAGAATTCCTGCCCCGTTTGCGCAATGGAAATCAGATCATTCTGGCAGAGTATGGTCACGTCGGCGATATCCGCTCCCTTCGCCCGGCCCTGTTCACGCAGCTCACCGCGAGTTATTTCAACAGCGGGGTCGTCGATGTGTCCACTATCGATTATGTCCCGATGGATTTCCAGGTAGATTGGGGTTTCCCGATGCTTGCGAAGGTGGGCCTCGGCGGTGTGGTCATGGTGTTCGCGCTCCTTCTCGCCGGTCTCGTCTGGGTTGTCAGGAAACTGATTTAGGGAAAGTCACGATCAGAGGATTTGGCGCCTCACCTGAGCACGTGTATCACCGCATCAGGACAATCGTACCTGATCAGGCTTCTTCGCAGCGGAAGCGTTCTCGTTCAAAGTTCCCATTGTTTTCCCTGCAAACGCGGAGTCTTTACGTTATGACCAGGCCCATCCGTATTCTTCTCGTGATCTCATGCGTGGTCGCACTCGCCTGCAGCTCGTTCTCGCAGGTGCTCATCGACGTAAAAACCAGATACACCGAAAAGAAGGAGCTGCATTTCATCAAACTGGCCCTGATGACCTCGCTGGACACCTCGGGTTGGGCCAGGACAACAGAGATCGGAGAACACTTTTCCCTCTGGCTCAAGAACTATAGCAACCACGCTTCGGGGGATTCACTCTGGTCGGGGTGCGATCTGGAATTCCATCCGCCCGCGATGATTGTCGGCGGGGAGTGTCTCCGTTTCAAACATCTTGAAGTGGCATTCGATACCATCGGGCTGGCGGGCAGGATTGCCTTGTCGGACAGCGTCGTCGGCAGCCTGATGGCGCAGAATCTCCTGGATACAGATCTGCTGACAAGGTTTCTCAAACTCCTCGGGGTCTCGCCTTCGCAAGTGGCAAACCACCCCGTTGTAAACTATCTGGCCCGGAAATTTGTTTCGAACTTTATGCAGGTTTTCAACCGCCGTCCAAACGCTCTCGAAATAATCGAAGCGTCGCTCCTCAGTGCCCAGGCGCTTTTCGAGGTTCGATCGTTTGTCGAAGAGAAGTATCCTCAGGCTCTCCGTCGTTAGCTCCTTACAGCCCGTGCATTGCGACAACGCGATGTGAAGCGTTGTCAGTTCATTGAACACAGAGTCCCACCAGACCGGAGGTTTCCCATGGTGGGAGAACGGCAACCTACGGTTTGGACCGTCGGTGCAAAAGCCGCGGTGGTCCGTGCGATCTCAAATGAGCGGCTGCTGAAGGAGACATTACCTCAAACATCGTCACGAAACGCGATACACGCGACATGGAATGAAGCCGCGGTTCATGGAAAGGATGTCGACTCATGATTGTCATTTCAGATCTCTGGAAGTCGTTCAAGCCCGACCGTCAACGGAAAAAAGAGCTCGACGTCGACGGCAAAAACACGCCGGTCCATGCCGTGGCCGGAGTGAACTTTACGTGTCAACCCGGGAGAGTGTTCTCCCTCCTTGGTCCCAACGGCGCGGGAAAGACCACAACGCTCCGGATGATTGCCACGTTGCTCGCGCCTACCTCGGGGTCTATCCATGTTTCGGGCATCGACGCCGTCCGGCATCCACAGGACGTGCGAAAGAAGATCGGCTTTCTGACCGGTTCCACCCGGCTCTATGACCGGTTGACCCCGCACGAAATCGTGAAGTACTACGCGGATCTTCATAAAGTTGATGGGAAGCAGTTCAAAGAGCGAAGAGACGAACTGTTTTCATTCCTGGAAATCGAGGGGTTCGCCGACAGGAGAATCGGAAAACTCTCAACAGGGATGCGGCAGAAGGTCTCAATCGCCCGAACGATGATTCACGACCCGGAGGTCATTATCTTCGACGAACCGACCGTGGGCCTCGATGTGATCACGGCACGGCACATCATAGACCTGATAAAGTCCTGCCGGAAAGGCGGGAAAACCGTGCTCTTCTCAACGCATATCATGGGCGAGGTGAGCCTCTTGAGCGACGATCTGGCAATCATGCACAATGGAAAACTCTGTTTCAACGGGACCTACGCCGACTTCCGATCATCCATGAAGGAGGCGACCCTGGAAGAGGAATTCATCAGACTGGTCCGGGAGAGTGAACGATGAACACGACTTTCGTCATTTTCAAGAAAGAACTCAAAGATACTCTCCGCGATCGCCGTACGCTGGTGAGTATGGTGGCAATCCCGCTGTTGCTTTTCCCGTTGTTGATCGGGATCTCGTCCAAAATCCTGCTCTCGCAAATCCATAAGGCGCAGGAGAAAACCCTGACGATCGGACTGCTGGACCAGGGCAATGCGGCGGAATTCTCATCCATGCTGGTCCAGGATCCCCACGTGCAGGTGGTGACCAATCTGTCTCTGGACAGCGCCCGCGCGCGGATTGCCATGGACAGCCTGGACGCGCTTTTTGTCTTCAGCAAGGATTTCGACCGGCAGGTGGGAAACCTCGGCCGTGGGCAGGTAAGCATGTATTTCAAGGCGAAGGACAAAAACGATATTGAGAAAATGCGGGCGCAGGACTTCCTGACGAGATTCGGACAGAAACTCAGAGCCGCCCGGCTTGAACGGCTCCACCTCAATGAATCGATGGTGAATCCGATCGACTTCCAGGAGGTGAACCTTGCGTCAGCAAAAGAAAAGCTCGCTGAAGTGATCGGGGGATTCCTTCCCTATCTGTTCATTATCTTCTGTTTCATGGGAGCCATGTACCCCGCCATCGACCTGGCTGCCGGCGAGAAAGAACGGGGGACCCTCGAAACGCTCCTGACTTCCCCCGCCAGCAGATTGGAGATCCTTCTGGGAAAATGCGGTGTCGTCATTCTGACGGGGATTTCCACGGCGATCGTCGCGCTCATCGGCCTGTATCTCGGCATAGTACAGATAAGGGAAATCCCGCCCGAGCTGCTCAAAACCGTTCTTGAAATCCTTCAACTGCGGTCGATTGTTCTCCTCCTTTCTCTCCTCTTTCCCCTGACGGTGTTCTTCGCCGGCGTGTTGCTCTCCCTGTCGATTTTCGCGAAGACATACAAAGAAGCGCAAAGCGTGCTCAGTCCGGCAATGATCGTGGTCATCGTTCCGGCATTTATTGGACTGATGCCCGGAATAACGCTTGACTGGACAACGGCCCTGGTTCCCATTCTCAACGTTTCGCTTGCGACGAAGGCGATCATTGCGGACACGGCAACTCCCCTGTTGTTGGGGGAGGTATATGTCTCATCGACCATCCTTGCCATGATCAGTCTGTACATCTGCGCGAAGGTATTTGAACGGGAGAGCACGTTGTTCAGAGGAACGTGAAGGAAGTATGTGGAAGGGTTACTGTTCCGTAATCCATTTTCGGCGTATGATCTCCTCTCGAACGATCCTCTTGCTATGCCTCTTGTTCTTCCAGGTCGGAGGAGCGGAGCGTCTTTTTGCACAAGACTCTCTCGTCCCGGGCAATGCCTTCCGATCGGGGATTGCAGCCCAATTTGGATTTGGGCACCTCGCTCTCCGCGATGAACATATCTCCGGAGAGAGTTATTCGGGCCCAATCAGTCGCTTTGCGGTGACCTGGTCGCATTATCACGAAACATACGGATTCCAGTTGGGCCTGGAGTACGCAGAAGCGAGACATTTGAAGAACTACAATGTTTCCGGGGAGTCAAACCTCGGCGGACTGACTCTTGCCGACGTCTACCCGGTCGGGTCGCTCGATCTCCTTGGCAAGGAAGCTTCTTTGTTTCTGGGGCCTCGAATGGAGTTGTTCATTTACTATCGTCGTCAACATATCGCTCAGAATCCGGATGCAACGCCGGACATCTACGAGTCGGACATGTGGCTTGCTTCCCTCGGAATCACGGGCGGAGTGGCGGTACTGCTCAGCCCTGAATTTCAGGTCGATGCTTCGGGGAATCTCGGCCTTCTCTCATTGGGCGGGGGAACGGTGAGTGATGCAAGCAGCGTTACCGGCCTGACTCTTCTCACCCCGTTTGCCGCTGCCCGCTGCACAGCAGGGATCGGAATCGACTACCTGCCTTCTTCGTGGCTGGCTGTGAGAGTCGGATACGGGGTTGAGCTCACGAACATCAAGAGCTGGAACAGGATTCTGATGGTCAGCGATGATCTTCTGCTCACGCTGGGGTTCACCTTCTGACAGAACAAGCATGTTGCATCGCTCCGTGAAAAGATCACTTCTTCTTGTCTCGTTCATCACGTTCGCGGGATGCAGCGACCTGTTGGCCCCGGAGCCGGAGTCCTCCGACAACATTGCTGATTTTGAAGCCGCATGGCGGACCGTGCATGATGTCTATCCCTTTCTCCAATTCAAACGGATCAATTGGGACAGCATCCATGTCGTCTATCGTCCGCGCGCCGAAGCAGCAAAAGGAGACGAAATCGATGGCGTCCTGCTGTCCCTGCTCATGGAGCTCAGGGATGCGCATGTGCGGCTCATGTCCGCCGGCGGTGCTTCGGTGGCGACGTATGTCCCGCCAAGGTCAATCAGGGATAGATTTGCATATAGCCCGCTCGTGGTTCGAAAATATTTCAGTGCAGAACTGCGTCTTGCAGGGAATGATCGCATCGAGTATGAGGTGGTCGGGGGGAACGTGGGGTACATCTATATTTCCACACTCCGTGTGGAAGAGCCGATCCTGAATGGATTCGATGAGGCGCTCGAGTATCTGCGGAACACGAAAGGGCTCATCATTGACGTCCGGCATGATGAAGGGGGCACGGACTGGAATTCGATGGGGATCGTCGGCAGGCTCATTGCAGTTCCCCTCGATGGGCTCCCCTACCTTGCCCCGGACGGCACGTTGCGCTCTGGCGGCACGATCCCACGGCGGGGTCCATTTCAGTACACGAAGCCGGTTGTCATGCTGATTAATGGAGTGTGTTTCAGCGCCTGCGAAGACTTTGCGGAGATGATGAAACACGTGCCCACTGTGACGGCGGTCGGAGACACGACCAGCGGAGGATCCGGCGCCCCGCAGACCTTCGCCCTCCCGAGCGGAAGGAAAATCAATCTCTCCACCAAATTCATCCGCCGGTACGATGGTCAACCCATCGAATGGAACGGCGTTCCTCCGGACGTCAGGGTGGAGCAGACGCAAGCGGACATCCAGGCCGGGCGGGATAGACAATTAGAGTACGCCATCGCGTACCTTCGGTAGACGACCACGGAAGGGAAGATTACTCACGCCGATGTCAATTGAATACATCTTCATCATTGGCGCATCACTCATTCTCGCCAGTGTCGCTATTGCGAAACTCTCAGACAATCTTGGGGTTCCTACACTTTTGTTGTTCCTGGGGATCGGGATGCTTGCGGGGTCGGAGGGGTTGGGCGGCATCTACTTCGACGATGCGGGACTGGCGCAATCTATCGGGATCATTTGTCTTGTGGTCATCCTCTTTGCAGGCGGGATGGACACGAATTGGCGGGAGGTCCGCCCGGTGTTCTGGCAAGCCACAGGGCTTGCGACATTCGGGACGCTCCTGACCGCCCTTGCAGTCGGGCTGTTCGCCATCTATGTCCTGAACTTTTCACTGGTCAGCGGCCTTCTCCTGGGGGCGGTAGTGTCGTCCACGGACGCATCGGCTGTTTTCTCCGTCCTGCGGTCCAAAAACGTCAGCCTCCGCGGGCAGATTAAGCCGCTGCTCGAACTTGAATCGGGCAGCAACGACCCGATGGCGGTATTTCTCACGATCGGCATCATCCAGTTTTTTTCCCTCCCGGGCGCCTCGATTGGCCCCATCGTACTGCTCTTCGTCGTCCAGATGTCGATAGGCGCGCTTTTCGGGTTGGCGATGGGAAAGACCATGGTTGTTCTGATCAACCATCTTAGACTTTCGTACGAAGGTATCTACCCCGTGTTCTCCTTTGCATTCGCCGGCCTGATTTACGGGGTGACTGCGGCGATAGGAGGGAGCGGTTTTCTTGCCGTGTACGTCGCCGGATTGGTCGCAGGCAACAGTGAGTTTGTTCATAAAAAAAGCTCACTGCGCTTCTTTGATGGGCTTGCCTGGTTGAGCCAGATTGCGATGTTTCTTACCCTCGGGCTGCTCGTGTTCCCGTCGAACATTCTTCCGGTTGTCGGTGTCGGCTTGCTTGCCGCCGGATTTCTCATCCTGGTTGCGAGACCATTGAGCGTGTTTCTCTCTCTTCTGTTTACGAAGCTGAACTGGAAGGAAAAAACGCTTATCTCCTGGGTGGGGCTGCGCGGCGCGGTGCCGATTATCCTTGCCACGTTCCCACTGCTTGCCGGGGTTCCCGGGTCGGCGTCGATATTCAACATTGTGTTTTTCATCGTACTCACTTCTACATTGTTGCAAGGTTGGACTCTGCCATTTGCGGCACGACTGCTTCACCTCGACGCTCCGCTGGAAAGAAAAAAGCAGTATCCAATTGAATTTGCTCCGTTGAAAGGCGTCGACACCGAACTTGTCGATTTGATGGTTCCCTTCAATTCCGAGGTTACGGGAAAATCGATTATCGAACTTGGCATGCCACAGGACAGCCTGATCGTCCTTATCAGTCGGGATGATTCTTTCATCATCCCGAGCGGAGGGACGATTTTGCAGGAAGGGGACACCATCCTTGTGCTTGTCAATAAGTCAAACTTACCTGCGATACGCGGGATCCTTCAGGAGCAAAGACGGCCCGCTCTCGAATAAGCCCCATCGCCTCCTCCGATCGGGCACACCATTTGCACAGGAAGATTCCAAATGAAGAACGGGAAGATTCTACCGAGGATGCTCTATCTTCTGCTGCAAGGAACGTTGAGCGCCGTCTGTACTCTTCTGTTCGTGGCTTCAGCACCGGGGCAACAAACAGAACAGCAGGTGGGGCGCGACGCCACAGGTCCGATAGCTCCTTCGCCTCCGATGGGTTGGAACAGCTGGGACGTCTACGGCACCAGCGTCACCGAGGAACAGGTGAAAGCCACTGCCGACGCAATGGCATTGCATCTGGCCAGGTTCGGATGGCAATATATTGTTGTGGACATCGAGTGGTACGCTCCAGGCGCCCACGGGCATACGTATGATCCCGGGGCGGAGTTGACCATGGACGGTTACGGCCGGTTGATGCCTGCGGTCAATCGCTTCCCGTCTTCCGCTCAAGGGCAAGGCTTCAAGCCGCTTGCGGATTACGTGCATGCGAAGGGGCTGAAATTCGGAATTCATATCATGCGCGGCATCCCGCGACAGGCGGTGGCCGGCAACCTGCCTGTCAAAGGCACCTCCTCTCATGCCGCCGACGTTGCGGATCTTGAAGATAGCTGTCGCTGGAATCCGGACATGTGGGGAATCGACGTCACGAAATCCGGTGCACAGGAATATTACAATTCAATAGCTGAACTCTACGCTTCGTGGGGAGTAGACTTTGTGAAGGCCGACGACATGGGAAGTCACCTTTACCACCCGTCCGAAATCAAAGCGCTCAGCATTGCTCTCCGTTCGACCGGCCGACCGATCGTGCTCAGCATCTCGCCCGGCCCCGCGCCGGTTTCGGAAGCAGCGTTTTTCCAGAAATACGCAACGATGTGGAGAATATCGGACGACTTCTGGGACGACTGGAATCTTCTCAAACAACAGTTCGACTACACGAGTCAGTGGGCGCCATACATTGGACTCAACGGGACATGGCCCGATGCAGATATGTTGCCGCTGGGTCAGCTCCGAATGACAGATGCGGGCGGGGCGGGCAGTATGACGAAATTCACGCCGGATGAACAACGTACGGTAATGACGCTCTGGTCGATCTTCCGGTCTCCTCTTATATTCGGAGGGAACCTTGTGGGGCTGGACTCTGCGACGTTGGCGTTGTTGACAAATCCTGAGGTGCTGGCGGTCAACCAACATAGCACTGGCAACCGCACCGTCTCTGCCGGGGGAAATCTTGTTGTGTGGACGGCGGCAATCCCGGGAAGCGAGGATCGGTACGTGGCGGTGTTCAATACAGGCGAGACTCCCCGCATGTTTACGCTTGCCTGGCAAGAGTTGGGTATTCAATTCTCCCGGCTCCAGGTGAGGGACCTCTGGAGTCGAGACGATCTCGGCCTGAAGGATCAGTTGACTGTCGATTTACGCCCTCACGCCAGCGCGTTGTATCGCATTTCACCGTGAGCACCCTTCATTGATACAGAGAGAATCCAGAACGAAAGGATTGAAAATGTCCACGAAGTCCGAAGATGCTGTACGATGCTTCTCCACAGGCTGCAATTGTGCTCAGGCGGTATTCTCGGCATATTGTCTGCAGTTTGGCGTAGGGAAAGAGGACGCGCTGAAGATTTCAACCGGATTTGGAGCGGGGATGGCGCGTATGCAGGAAGTGTGCGGCGCCGTGACCGGGGCGATCATGGTCATCGGTTGTGCGCACGGGATGACTCAGGCTGGCGACACGGCAGCCAAAGAGGAGACGTACAGGCGGGTCCAGGAGTTCGCCCGGTTGTTTCGCGAAAAACACGGCGCGCTCACCTGCAAAGAACTTATCGGATGCGATTTGAATACGGAAGAGGGGAGAAAATTCTTCCAGGACAATGATCTGCACAACACAAAATGTGCGGGGTTTGTGCATGAAGCATCGGATATCGTCGGCCAACTGATCCCCTCAGCTCGAGAAGGGTGATGGCGTCGACGGATGATTCCTGTCCCAGCTCCCACCACCGGTGGGAAGAGCATTTGCGATGAGTCTCCACCATCTTGTGAGCATCTCATGCAGTCAGAACTCTCCGGCAGGTCGACTACAACAGATTTGTGGATTCTCGCAACGATCTCATTCAGCATCGTTGCGTACCATGTGCTGACGGCAATGTTTTCGGGTTACGGATATTTCATTGACGAACTCTATTACGTCGCTTGCTCCAAGCGGCTGGCGCTTGGGTATGTTGATCACCCGCCGCTTTCGATCTTCCTTCTTGCGTTGACCCGCTGGTTGCTTGGAGACGGCGTCGCCGCATTGCGATTGCCGCCGGCGCTTGCGATCGGCGGCACGGCGTTCACCGCCGGAATTCTCGCACGCCGGTTCGGAGGAGGACGCACCGCCATGATCATCGCGGCCCTTGGAGTTGCGGTGATGCCGGATTATCTGCTGATGGGCAGTTTCTATTCCATGAACGCATTCGAGATTCTGCTCTGGGCACTTATCCTCTATGCCACCGTCAGGCTCCTGCAGGAAAGCAATCCGAAATACTTCGTCGTCATCGGCTTGCTGTCGGGGCTCGGGCTGGAGATGAAGCACACGATGGTACTGTACCTGGTCGCACTCTTTTCGGGAATCGCCCTCTCCAGCTCGCGCCGGATTCTCTTCAGCCGATATTTGTTCTGGGGGATCGTGGTGTGTGCGGCTCTCCTCCTTCCCAATCTCGTTTGGCAATATCTCCACGGTTTTCCGTCGCTCGAATTCTACCGGAATGCGATGGTCAACAAAAATATCCCGTCAGGTCCATGGAAGGTAGTTCTGGAACAGGGGATGTTCGCGAACCCGTGTGCTCTGCCCGTGTGGCTGACAGGAATCGGGGTCCTTCTGTTTTCAAAGAGACTCAAGAAAGTCCGGTCCCTCGGGTGGGCCTTCCTCGTTCTTCTGGCGGTGTTGATGGTGGGTCAGTCGAGCCGCCCGGACAGAATCGGGGCGATGTACGTGGCGCTCTTTGCCGCCGGGGCCACGGCGTTCGAGGGGCTCAGACCCCCCGGTCTCGGGCGGATCGTTCCGGTGTGCATGATTGTTGTTCTGGTCACGGGTGGGATTGTCTGTGCACCGATTTTCACTCCCGTGTTGCCTCCGGAGCTCGCAGCAAAGTACATCTCCGCGCTGGGGATCTCATTGGATATCGAGCGAGGCAAGACGCACGAGCAATTACCGCAGTGGTTGTCGGACCGGTTGGGATGGAAAGAATTGGCCTCGGATGTCGCGGAGGTGTACCGGTCTCTCCCTCCCCCAGAACGGGAAAACGCCGTCATCGTCAGCACAAACTACGGAGAAGCGGGTGCGCTCGAACTCTTCGGCCCGGAGTTTGGTTTACCGCGGGTGTATGCCACGCATAACAGTTTTCACCTTTGGGGGCCTCCGCCCGATTCGGTGAAGACTTTTCTTGCGGTATTTGTGAACCGCGATGACCTTGCCCGCCGGTTCGACAGCGTCGTTGAGGCGCGGGTTCATCGATGCAGCCTGTGCTCGAGACCTCAACAGGTGATCCCGATCTTCATCGCACGCGGGCCGCACTTCTCGATGAAGGCGGAGTGGCCGAAGTTCAGGATCTATGACTGAACAGAAAGTGAGAACGCAGCCTCGTGACGAACATGAACTCAGCGTTTGAATTTGGACACCATACGGGAGGGCAGTATGAAAGCGGAAGAACTTCGAGCCATCCAGGCGCCCCTCAAGGAACGCTATCGGGCGGCACCTGATGCAGCCCTGGTGACGTTGAAGGCAGAAGGAAGAATCGGGGAAGGCGTGACATGCAATGTGGAGACAGGGAGAGCGCTGGTCAAAGCAGGATTGCACCCCGCGACCGGCGGAACCGGACTGAACGTCTGTTCCGGAGACATGCTCCTGGAAGCGCTCGTTGCGTGCGCGGGCGTGACCCTGAGCGCCGTCGCGACGGCGATCGGCGTGGAGGTCAGAAATGGGACCATTCGCGCGGAGGGGGACCTGGATTTCCGAGGAACCCTTGCTGTCACAAGAGACACACCCGTGGGCTTTCAACAGATACGACTGACCGTCGACCTCGAGTCCGACGCCGCCCACGAGCAACTGGAGACATTGCTTCGACTCACGGAGCGATACTGCGTGGTATTCCAGACGCTTCGCCATTCACCCGAAATGACGCTCACCCGAAAAGGAGGCTGATTCTTCAAATGTAAGAGCCCGGACGCAATGCGAGCTGGTACGGTAAACATCTTGGACTCGTGACGAACGATAGCGGCTCACTGTTTGAATTCAGGGAAGCTGGGAATCCGGATGCACTCGCTTCCCTTCAGTGGAGCACTTTTTCAGAGACGACGGAGTACTTTCCCCCCTCGGAGAAGGAATTCCTGATAAATTACAGTGTGGAAATCCTGCAACTGCTAGTCGAAGAACTCCGCGGACAGGGAGTGCCGGTTCTCGACACAGCACGAATGCTTGTGTTCCGCGGAAGGGATGCCTCTTGGATTCGAGGCAAATGAAAGTTATCTTCTTGGTAGTACCTTCGGTAACAGCCACGCGGCCGACCTACAGAAGCAATCTCTGGAAGAACAATGACCCCACTCCTTTTTACTGCACTCGTGTTTATTGTTTCCATTGTGGCCGGATTGTTTGGATCGTTGTTGGGTCTCGGAGGCGGCATAATTGTCATTCCCGCTCTGACGCTTCTATTCGGCATTGACATTCGGTTCGCCATCGGAGCGTCCATTGTGTCTGTCATCGCGACATCGAGCGGCGCTGCTGCCGCGTATGTTCGCGAGCGGCTCACGAATCTGCGGGTGGCGATGCTGCTTGAAGTCGCGACGACGGCCGGTGCTCTTTCCGGAGCGTATCTTGCGGGCAGGCTTCTCGGCGTCTGGCTGTACGTCATCTTCGGATTGGTGATGGGATATTCCGCCCTGATGATGCTTCGCAAGCGCCACGACATTGATGGTGAAATCGAGCGTTCCGCACCGTGGGCCGACTATCTGAAGCTCCACTATTGCTACTATGACGAATCCCTCGGGAAAGAAGTCGAGTACCGGGTCGTGAGGACGCGCGTCGGGCTTGTGCTGATGTACATTGCAGGGGTGATGAGCGGTCTTCTAGGCATCGGTTCGGGGGCGTTGAAAGTTCCGGCGATGGATCTTGCCATGCGACTCCCGATCAAGGTCTCCTCCGCCACAAGCAATTTCATGATCGGTGTCACGGCCGCTGCCAGTGCCGGCGTATATTTCATGCGCGGAGACATTGATCCATTCGTGGCGGCGCCCGTGGCCACGGGCGTGCTCATTGGCGCAACGCTCGGCACCAGATTATTGGGCAGGTTGAAAAGTTCGACGATCCGGTACGCATTCGTCATTGTTCTTCTGTGGGTCTCCATACAAATGCTCTTGAAAGGGATACGCGGATGAGCGCAAAGCAGGGATCCATATCGCCGGCCAGACCTGACGCAGAAGAACGCGTACGTCGCGTGGAACTGATCATTAGTACGCTGCTTCGGACCGGGGTGATTGTGAGTTTCGTAATAATCGTTGTGGGGACGATCTTGAGTTTCGTTCACCATCCGGGGTTCCTTTCGACGGAGGGTCAGCTCCAGCTCCTGGCGCAGCCCGGGGCGGTGTTTCCCCATACCATCAAAGACGTCTTCGATGGTGTCTTGGCTCTGCACGGACAGGCAATTGTCGCGCTGGGCCTGTTGTTATTGATCGCAACGCCGGTTGTTCGCGTTGCCGTTTCGATCTTCGCGTTCGTGTATCAGGGAGACAGGGTATTTGTCGCAATAACGACGGTGGTATTGTGCTTCCTGCTCCTTTCATTCGTCCTCGGAAAAGTGGAGTAATATCTTTCAGAGGTGAACCGTCGGACTGCAACTTTCCGGGCGAACGATACGCGCCGTCTGGAGGCAGGCCTTCTCGCTGGTGCAGCGTCGGCGGTCATGAGGGTATTTCGATGATGTAGGCGGGCCTTCCCGGCCGCAAGCCCGGGGGGGGAGGGCTGCGAAAGCAGATTTCCGATCAGCTTGGCGACGAGTGGAAAGAAAATAAAAAACATGGTTGCCTAGGCTGCCATGTTTTTTCCGATTCTTCCCGATGCGTTCATTGTGGGCCATTTTGGGCTGATTCTTGGGTCAAGATCGGCGCCGGATTTGAGATTGACTTGTTTACGGGCAGAAAAAACATGGCAGCCTAGGCAACCAGATTTCTGTCCAATTCACCTTGATGTGATCGTTCCTGGCTTTTTTAAGACATTCATGGGCCCATGATGGCCGCGGGGTTGGCGACTGGCTTGCTTACGAGCAGAAAAAACATGGCAGCCTAGGCAACCGTATTTCTTCCCACCTGACCGTGATATGATCATTCCCGGCTCTTTTGGGCCAATCCTGAGGCCCGGATGGCCGCCGAGTTGGCGATTGCTTGCTTGCGAGCAGAAAAAAACATGGCAGCCTAGGCAACCGCAATTCCATTGCGACTCATCCTGGGCTTGCTTGCTGGTTGGCTCCATGGTGAATTCCCTCGTACCTTCCGGTGCCTTCCATGCAATCGTCCCGCTGTTTGTCGAATTACACTTACGCGGAGGAAATTACAGTGGTCTCACGGCGATTTGTCGGTGAAGTGCTCGTACTGCTCCTGCTTCTTGGCGGGGTCGTGTCTCTGAACTCAGGATGCATTTCTTCCCAACTCACGAACGTGTGGATGGACCCGGCGTACACCGGGGGTCCGATAAAGACCATGCTTGTCATCGCAGTCAAGAAAAATGCGGCGGCGCGGCGAATTTGGGAGGATGCATTGGTTGCCGAGCTCTCCGGGCATGGGGTGAGTCCGACCCCGTCGTATAAACTGTTCCCCCGGGCAATCCCGGACACGAACGAAGTCGGGTCTGCGGTGGAACAAAATCATATCGAAGGAGTCCTGATCGTCCAGAGACTCCCGAATCAGATCGCCACCTACGATCACCCGGGATCGCGGAAATCGGTCCCGGTGACACGATATGATCGATTGAAACAGTCGTATTATACGGTGTATAAGGAAGTCTACGAGCCGGGATATTCAGATACGCTCAAGGTCATGCGCCATCAAATCGACGTATGGACCACGACGAACGGGGGTCAGTTGATTTGGACGGGGACGGGGGAATCGCTGGATCCGACTTCCAGGGAGGCCGTACGAAATGAAATAACCGGCCTGATTGCGCCTGAGCTAGCACGCCAGGGAATCATACCGTCAAAGTAGGTAGGGGTTCAGAGCAGAACGAAGGGTCCGCGAGGACTGGGGTAGCTCGACCCATACCCCGTGTGTACTCATCGCAGCTACCTGCCGACGTCGGGTCAGCCTCTACTTCGGGGAATTCTTGCCTTTCTCAATCTTCCGGACGGTGAGGTAGAGTGTAGCAGCCAAAATGGTGATAATGAGCGTCGCGACACCCAGTCCGGTCCGCCGGAACACAAATTCATCCAATGCACCCTGGGCTTCGTGCTCGACATCCACCGACACGTCCAGGCTCTTGTGCGCCACTGTTTGAAACTGCGTTTCATCAAACGCATGGACCATCGTTCGTGCCTGTAGCCGGAACTGCCTCGCATCACGAAGTTTAAACTTCGCCTCAGAAACTTCCATCCCCTTCTGTTCGGCTTCGCTGACGAGAGTTGTGGCAAGCGCCTCCGCCCCCGAAAGACTGTCCATCAGGCTCCGCATGGCCTTCGCAGTGGCAAACCCTTTGGAATTATCGTCCGGTGTGTGACATTGCGAACATACAGCGGCAGAGTCGGTGCCGAGCATCGCGTCCGTTGGCGCCGCGATGCCATGATTGCCGTGGCAGATCTGGCATTCGGGAATCCCGGCTGCATCGAAAGCCTTCTTATGCGGACTCTTCGAGAACAGTTCAGCGTTGAGCGCATGGCATGTCCCGCAAACCGCGGATATCGATTCTACGCCGGGCGGCGTTGCCCCGTGGTTGCCATGGCACCCGTTGCATGCCGGCGCCGAGATATCGTTTTTCTGCAACAGCGCCACGCCGTGAACACTCGAAGCGTATTCCTCATACTGGTTGGTCGGAATCCCATACTCCTTCATGTACTCCGCATTGCCGTGACACGTCCGGCACGTCCCTGGAACATTCGTCGGATAGACTTTTGACCGGACATCCTTACTGGAGAAGATGTCGTGCGAGCCATGACAACTGATGCAGACGGCGACCTTTGCATCTCCCTTCGCGTACCTGATTCCATGGATGCTCGTCTTGTACTTGTCGAGCTGATCGATCGGCAGGGAAGGGTTGTACTCGCGGATGAAGTTTGCGTTGCTGTGGCATGATGCGCAGAGGGCAACGACGTTTGCATGATTGACGGGGGAGCGGGGATCGTTGACGGAGAGAATGCCGTGCGCATGGTGACATGTCGTACACTGGGCAATGCTTCCTCTGCCGGATACCGCTTCCTTGCCATGAACGCTCTCCCGCAAATTGGCGTACTGGTTGGTGGGAAGAGAGGAACCGAACGCGCGCATCTTGCTCGAATCGGCATGACACGAGGCGCATCGGGCGGAAATCTCGTCACCTTTCGGCACGCCGAGGAATCCTGCGTCCTTGCTCATGGCCGTGTCCATGTCGTCGGACGACGCATTACCACCATGGCAACCCGCGCATGGAATCCCTTTGAGGTGGTGGATATCCACCCGGAACTCTTTCGACGGGGTGTCCCCGAGGGAAGAATGACACTCAAAGCACTTGTCCGTGGCCGGCGCGGCATTGGACGCCGCGAGACACAGGAGGCACACTCCTGTCAATGCGACTCTCAGCATGCGTATCAAAAGAGCCATCCAAGGATTGTGAAGACGATAATATAGATCAGGGCGAACATTCCCAGATAGGTGACCTTCCGGCTCGCAGCACCTCGCGAAGTCTTCCTGTCCCAGAACGGGATGAGGGTCCACAAAAGGAAAGCCAATCCGAATAAAAGAATCCCCAGAACCTCCCCGTCGATAAACAGCACCTTCGAGGGGATATACTTCAGCGTCTGGAACATGAAGAGGAAGTACCATTCAGGGTGAATGCCGGCGGGCGCGGAGACGAACGGATCAGCCTTCTTCCCAAGATCCCAGGGGAAGAACACCGCAAGAATTGCCAGAACGTTGAGGACAATCAGCCAGAGCAGAAGATCTCTGAGAACAAAATTTGGAAAAAACGGCATCCGCTTTGCCGGTTCTTCCTGGGTATTCTCAAGATGCGGCGGGACGCTCATCCCCTGACGCTGTACCAGGAGCAGGTGGATTCCGAGCAATATCGTAAAGAGTCCGGGGAACACCGCAACATGGAACCCGAAGAACCGGGAGAGTGTCGCCCCCGTAACATCGGGCCCACCCCGGAGGAACTCCATCATGGGCTTACCCACGAACGGAATAACGCCGGCGATTTCCGTTCCCACTTTCGTCGCGAAATAAGCCAGTTCATTCCACGGCAGGAGATACCCGCTGAATCCGAACCCCAGGCCGAGAAACAGCATCAACATGCCCGTCAGCCAGGTCAGCTCGCGCGGCGAGCGGTATGCGCGTTCAAACAACACACTGAACATATGGATGACCGCCGACAGGATGAAGAGGTTCGCTGCCCAGCTATGGATCGACCGGATGAGCCAACCGAACTGCACCTTCGACATAATAAACTGGATGCTCTCGAAGGCAAGCTGGTCACTCGCTTTGTAGTAAAGAAGAAGGAGGATTCCCGTGGTCACCTGGATGATGAAGAGGAAGAGCGTTACCCCTCCAAAGTAATACCAGACCAGCCCCCGGTGCACGGGGACATACTTCTTCCCCATGAAATCCACCAGCTGTTTCAGATCGACTCTCTCGTCGATCCAGGCATACATGCGTTTCCAGAGTGTTGTCATGTCATTTTCGAGACGAAGACGTCATCCCCCTGAATGGCGACGCGGTATTGTTCCAATGGCCGTGGAGGCGGACCGCTGATATTCCTTCCTGTGAGATCATATTTGCCGTTGTGACACGCACACCAGATCACGGAAAGATCTTTGCGATATTGAACGGTGCATTCGAGATGCGTGCACACAGCGGAAAATGCTCTGACCTCGCCGGCCGCAGTACGGATGACAATCACGGGCTTGTTTCCGAACCTGACGATCATTCCGCTGTCTTTCGGTATGCCGGAGAGCGGACCGACCTTTACGCTGCTGACAACAACCTCGGCCTGCGGGGGAGGACGAAGATACGAGAGGATCGGATAGATCACCGATGCAAGCCAGGCAAGAACACTCCCGGCAAGGAGGTATTTGAGGAAATCCCGTTTCCCCTGTTGGGCCGGCGAGAGAGTCTTGGTGTCTTCCATAGTTTCATCGAATATGGTCGTTCAATGGTCACAACTATCGCTGGTGCGCAACCCCGGCATCTCACGGCGGTCCGGAGGGTCCATGGGCGACCCGGGGTTCCTGAGGAACCGCCCGCTTCCTGGCGCGGAGACGTGTAAAGACCATTGACACCGTCAGAAGCGCGATCGCGAGAACAAGGAACGAAACGAGCCGATACGCCGGCTCCAGCTGGATAATCCCGATGATCAGGATATACAGCACCGTGAGCATCAGGGTAAGATGTCCCATCCACCGGTATTTCTGGGCTTTGATCACCACGTTCAGCAAGTAGTACAGCAACGCGATGCCGATCCACGAGAGACTGACGTACTGATGAGGGACAAGATGGTAGAGCGCGTACGGGAAGACCATGAATGCCGTGCCGAGGTACGCATTGCGCATCGCTCCTGTCTTCAACTCGAGGCGATGTTGCTGCCAGTTCAGAATCCGCGCGCTCAGCAATGCCACGATCCCGAAGACCAGAATGATGCCGCTCTCTTCTTTTGTCATCACCAGGTATGCGGCGATGATGACCAGGTAGATGATGAAGTTCGCGAGGACGATAAACCTCGACCGGAACCAGACTGCGGTGGCGACGACAACGACGCTCTGGAGGGAAAGCCACACAAAAATATCCGGGCTCTCGAATTTCTTCACGATTGCGACACTGAGAGCAAGATAACCGAACATGGCGAAGACGAAGGTGGCAATCGTGCTTTTCGACCGTACCCAGAAGGCCACCGCAAGTCCAAGGAAGGCCCCGGAAGCAAGAAAGTGGGCGTCGATGGAGAATGCATGCTCGGCGGTGCCGGTGAGCCAGAGAAAGACGCCGTAACCCAGGATCCCGATGATGCCGGTTTCCATGCCGACGGTGTAATCCTCTTCCAGATTGTCTCTGCGCAGGAGCGTTCCCATCCCGAAGGCGAGAATTGAAAGGAGGAGAACAGGGACGCTGATTGCCGGCTGGCCGACAAGTCGAATCGGATTACCGAGCAGGGGATTGTTCATGGCCCAGAGGAGCACCGTCAGGAACGTCGCGATGAGACCATAGAGAAACAGTCCCGGAGCAGAAAACCTCACGCGAACGTAACTGATAAACACGGCGAGGAGAGGAATCACCACAGAGACGACCCATGGGGACCCGGTCAGCAGGGCGCTCAGCATGGCGGTCGTTATTGCAAGCGCGAGCAAGTAGTGGGAATGCCGGCGAAGTGCGAGCGTGATGATGACGCAAGAGACCGCGAGGAGCAGGATGACCCCTTCGGTTGAACCGGCGCCCAGAGAGGGGATCGGAGAAAAGAAAAAGAGCCGGAGTGTGGCAAAATACAGTAATGCCATCCCCCCGCCGTAGAGGTACTTCGAGAGGAGCGGGTACGAATCTCGCCAGAGATGGGAGAGAACAAACAAGCCTGCCACGAGGACATAACCTGTAAGAGCCGGTAGATACGACGGCAACCCTTCGAGAGGAAACGTCAGGAGAAGCGCCATCCCGATCGCAAGGATGACAATGCCAGCCTTCGCGAACCAGTTCTGTCCCACCTGGTATTCCAGCTCCTCCTCGCGATCTGACCGTTCGGTTGCAGGGACGTCATCGATCCGGGCCGGCTCGGCTTCAGCAGTCTCTTCACGCATCGCGAGTCGCTCTTCAATGCGCGACACGCGATTTTCAAGCCGAGAAAGTATGGAAAGTGCCTTCGCAACCTCTTCCTGCAACGTCAACTGGTCCATGGCAATCTCCGGTCTATTTACCGATCGCCGCGTGGAACCGATACCGGCACTTGTCGTCGACTGACAACCCTTGGAAAGCACCGGATGAAACAAAAGGTGTGCCCGAGAAACCCAAGCGCGTATGTTGACTGAGAGTCAACATACGTATTGTGTAACTTGATGAGGAAAGAACAAGATGGTCGAAAGAACATTCGGTGAGAAATTCAACACAAGCTATGGTACGATGCAGGGATCGAAAAGTCAACAGCCGTCTGTTGAAAAAAATCACACCGTTGTTGGTCGTGATCATCTTGCAGATCAAGAACTCCAGCGGGTATTCATCAGGGTTGTCATCTTGATTTTGCCCGGGACCGGTGGTAATTTCAAGTGGAAGAGCACGAGGTGATTTTGTCTCGTGTGTCACTTCGCGCAATGATCTTGCCCCTGTCGCAGCAATCCACATGCCACCGGAGCAGGAGAGGGAAGGAATAACCCCATGCGGTCACTTTTTCTGATCCTCACAGTCCTTTTCCTCTGCCTCCCGTCCTGTGACAAAGGATCAACCGATCCGCCGGGAACCTATGAGTACCTCCGGTTCGTCCGCAACGGAGGTGGTGATAAGATTTTTACCGTTGAGCCGTCAACGAAAAGCAACAGTGTGGATATTGCCGTTTCGCGATACGCCTTTCGTGATACTTCCATGCAGTTCCAATGCGGTTGCGGGTTTGAACTCGCAGATGCGTTTGCGGCGCTCAATGCGGCGTTGAAAGGGCAATGCTCGATTGCAGGCAGCTATCACCAGTCGACACTTCCGACAGGAACGTGGGCACGTCTCATCCTAGTCCGGAACCGTGAAGAAATCGAAATCACAAACGTCGAGCTGAGAAACCGGCTCATGCCTTTCGAAAAAGCAGTCGAGCAACTTGTCCAGCATGGTTCCCCGAACGCGATCTACGGTACAGCCCCGTCGGTGCGTCGCGAGGTTGAGGGAAAAGAACATAATGGATCTTGACACGAATTGGAGAGAAAGGGCGCCCGTGATACGAACCGCCGTGGCCGGGGACATCCCGGCTATTTGCGACATCTACAATTTCTACGTCAGGAATACCATAGTAACATTCGAGGAAGCACCGGTATCGACCGATGAAATGCACGCGAGGGTCCGGATGATCGGGGAGAACTTCCCCTGGCTCGTCTACGAAGAAGAAAATCAGATCCTGGGCTACACATACGCCAACAAGTGGAAAGAGCGGTCGGCGTACCGGTACAGCGCAGAGTCGACGGTGTATCTTCATCCGGAACAAACCGGGAAGGGAATCGGAACCAGATTGTACTCTCACCTGATGGGTGTGTTGAAGGAGAAGTCCTTTCACGCGGTGTTCGGCGGGATCGCACTGCCAAACGAAGGCAGCTGTGCTTTGCACGAGAAGCTGGGATTTCAAAAGGTCGCTCACCTGAAGGAGGTCGGCTTTAAGTTCGACCGGTGGATTGATGTGGGATACTGGCAGTTATTGCTGTGATGGAAATCAGCGATGAGGAATAATCGGAACTGAACATCCGGGGAGGAGAATTGCCGAAGTTCGTATCATGCTCATGGTTCAAGGCCGGCCGTCCATGAAATCCATCGCGTTCATTCTGCTCGCTGCCCCGGTCATCCTCCTCCAGACTTCGCATGCACAGGATCCTCTCCCCCAGGCCAGGATGGACGTGAAGACCCTCTCTTCGCAGGCAATGCACGGGAGAGGGTACGTTCTCGACGGCCTGACGAGGGCCGGCGAGTATATCGAGAAGAGGTTCAGGCGAATCGGCCTTCAGCCCATCCACGGCACGTATGAGCAGACGTTTGCAGTGAAGGTCAACACCTTCGCCCTCCCGCCTCGCCTTTCCGTCGATCGTGAACAGTTGATTCTGGGAAAGGATTTTCTCCCGTATGCAACGTCCGGATCCGGAAAGGGCGACGGCAATACAAACATCATCTTTGTGGGATCCGGTCTTTACCTGCCATCGCGACAGATCAACGATTATGCTGATGTCAATGGAAGAGGAGCGATTCTCATTCTTGATGAAGGTATTCCTGACAGCATCCGGCAGGACACCACTGTCGATCATAGGCTCCTCACCAAGGGCGCGCGGATTACTCTGGCGGAAATACAGCAACCCTCGGCGATTGTGTTCCTTGTCGACAAAGTGACTTTTGCCTCTCCAAACGAAAGGGAGCTCGTCCCGATTTTTGACGTTGTGAAGAGCAAAATTCCCTCACACCCGGACTCCATCTCCTTTGCTGTTACGTCCTCACTCGATACCCACCAATCGCGGAATATTGTCGGCAGCCTGGCAGGGACATCAGGCACGGATTCCACCTTTGTTCTCTGTGCACACTATGATCATCTCGGTGCATTCGCGGATTCACTGTACTTTCCCGGGGCAAATGACAACGCCAGCGGCACGGCGATGCTCCTCGCCCTTGCAAAATTCTTCGGAACACACCCGCCCCGGACTTCGATTGTCTTCCTCGCAGCTTCGGGGGAAGAGGAAGGTCTCGTAGGCTCCAGATACTATGCCGATCATCCGCTCAATGATCTGACGAAGACAAAATATGTCCTCAATTTTGACGTCGTTGCCTCCGGGGACGGTGGTATTATGGTGGTAGGAGGCGAGAATTACCCGGGGGCATTCACGAACATGACCGCTCTCGCTGATTCGCTTCACATTCACCCCCTCTGGAAACGCCCCAGTGTTCCCAACAGCGATCAGTATTCCTTCTTTGAGAAAGGGGTGGAGAGCTTTTTCTTCTACACGCTGAACGGCACCCAGCCGTACCACCGGTTCGATGATGTTCCGGGCACGCTCGACTGGACTCCATTCATGCACGTCTTCGAACTGTCTGCCGCGTTTATTCAGAAGACGGACGGTCGCCCCTGACCGAAATCTTGCTTCGTCCAACCGGGAAGTGATTGTCGTGAAGTGACCTGTTTCCCTTTCTCAAATGAACTTCGGGATCTCTATGAGCGATTCTTACGCTTCCCGGCGCCCCCGGGCCGTCTCCTTCCTTGCGATCATCAACGCGATCGGGTTCATCATCACCCTCCTGTTCTGGCTTTTCGTCCTTTTCGGAAAATTGGTGCCCTATCCTGGCGAGGTGCCGATCCTTCAGGAACGGACCAATGCGGCGACTACGTATGGTTTTGCGATAGGCGACCTGGTCTGGTCCTCTCTTCTCCTAGCGCTTTCTTTCGCAGGCTTGTGGCGCCTCCGCTCGTGGGGATGGATGGCTGCTCAGATGACGAATGCACTCTGGATTTACTCCATGACGGTAGTCCTGATCAGGGACGCGTTCACGCAGTTCACACCCGGGAGCATTGTCTTCACTCCCTTTGCACTGATAGCTCTTTGGTCGACATACTACTTGTGGAAAAATCGAATGCTGTTCTGGGACAGCGGCAGATGAATATGGCCATGCCTGGTTCCGATTGGTCCTGGAATGATTCAATGCTCATGAACCGCACCATCGTGGCGCAATCATACTGACCCTCAAGCAGAATGGTTTTCCACAACCGGAAGTTGCTGCGATGGAAGGAGTCTGTGGAAAATCGATGCGGGTCAAGTAATGGCCACTCATTAGACCTTTCTATCAAGTTCCCTTCACCTGGTCAATTCTCACCGTTGAACAATTCCTCACTTGCGATCCTGCCTGCCGTGTTCAAAAGTTTCTCTGTCAATCCTGCCCTTCTCACGATACTGTTATGTTAAAAGATCATGGCATGATGTTGGTATTATGACCGTCCAGAACTGCGTGAGTTGCATCGGGAGGAGAGGGAAGGCCCCATTGCCGGAAGGAATAGGCAAATGGACATGAGGACTGTGGCGAACATCGAGTTCAACTACAGACCAGCCCACAAGAGGTGACCCATGGCATTCTGCTCGTGTATCAGTGGCTGTCCCTTCTTCAATGATCGGATGGAAAACAAACCGGCACTGGCCGACATGTACAAAAAAAGCTATTGTCAGGGCGCATGGGAAAAGTGCGCACGATTCATGGTATTGCAGGCTCTCGGGAAACCGTGCGTGCCGACGGATCTCTTTCCGAATCAGCTGGAACGAGCCACCCAGCTTCTGGATGCGCATTGACGGAAGAGCGTGACCTGTCGGGAGTATGCGGACAGGGAGGACGCGCCCCCCGTGGCGCCGCCGCTTTGCCTGGCCGGAACCGATCAGGTTCCCCCGCATCCTGAGGCACCTGGCAGGAGTAGTCCGTCCGTAGTCCTTCCCTGCGGAGGCTTCGGGGGGTGGAACATACCTTCTCACACTCTCACGAGCTGTGCTCCTGGCCCTCAGCATTGAGAACTTCCTTTTGTTTGACTACATTGTGTTTTTCCCACCTGCTTGAGATAAGGAACCTGCGATGTTACGGCGAACAGCCCTGCTGTATCCTAAGGTGCCTGCATCCGCAATTCTTTCCGCACTCATAGTCCTTGCGGGCATCATCGTCCTCGCGTGCGGCTATTATGGCGGAGACAGACTAACGCTGGAGGCAGGCCTGATTATCACGCTCACCGGCGTAGTACTCGAGGCTTTCAGCATGATTGCCCGTGGGAGTCTTTCCCGGAGAGGGACACGATGAAGGGAAAACCTGCGGTCATACTCTTTTGGGGAGTTTGCATTGTTCTCGCGATTCTCCTGATAGGGCAGGCGACCTCGCCGGTGGCGAGTGGAGCGATGGCGCTGTCGCTCTGGTCACTCGTGGCGGCATTTCCGGCGGATTTAAAAAAAGGTGATGTCCCCTCGTGGAAGCGCCTGTGATGTGAAAGGAGACCATCATGCGTCGCATACTCTCATACGTCCTGATGGCAATCGGGGTTTGCCTTATCGGCTACTTCGGATATATCTTCGCATTGTTTAACAACAGCGAAAACCCCCTCCTGGAGCCTCTGGTGACCGGACCTGTGCTTTCGTCCATCGGACTGATCGGTCTGGGCGTGACCTCTCTGGTGATCGGTGTCTGGCTGCGGCTCACCCTGGACCACCGTCATGCGCGGTAGTTTGTGGAGGGAACCGGCATGCATCGCCACCCATTGTCATCCTTCTTGCGGCTATCATCGACCTCTAAACGGACTCATTCCTCTCCGAAGAATTGACCTGCCGCACGCGCTGTTCACCGTGGGTGCAGTCAGGGACGGCAAACTTGTCTCCGGGCCCTGGTACATTGCACAGATCGAAGAGAACGCCTGATGACACTCAACACCGGGAATAGAATATCGAGTCAGGATCCCCCGGTGACGTACTCGTTGCGGGCCGGTGCCGCCAGTTCAGAGGAATACTACCTCACCGTCCGGCTCTTTGTTGATGAGATCCTTGCCCGCGCCGCCGAAATCGTTGCGCCGATCGTCGAGGATTTTTCTGGTTACATCAAGGCATTTGACCTTGAGAGTGTTCGTCGCAGAGAAGAGTATATCCTTGAACTTCTCGCCTTCGGGATTTTGTGGAACACCTACGGAGGATACGCACTGCACGTCAGGCGTGCTCCGTTTGTCACGCTGGCCCGCATGGGCGAATGGAGGAAACACCACCAAAAACTGAAACCCCTGATCGATCTCGTCCGCGGGATCATGATAACGTTATTCCTCCTGCCCCGGAAGGGAGCAAGCGGGCCCCGGACGCTTCCCATGCTACGTGAGGTCGATCGTCTCTCCCTCTGGCTCGATGCGACCGGCGAATTCCGCGAGCAGGCGCTGCGGTTTGTTCGGTGGCGCGCATATTGGGAGACTCTTTCCATCGGGGATCAGATCGCGGTGAGGGACAGGGTGTTCGGGTTCGCCGATTGGTTCACCGGGCGCTCGGAACAGGTTCTCGGGACATATACCGCCCGCGTGAATCGGTTCCTTCAAAAGAGCGCCGGCCGCTACCGCTGGCGGGAAGACCGGATTTCATGCATGAGATCGAGAGTGGAATATCATTTGAACATGGTTGGGGCGGAAATTCTGAATCGTGCCTTCAGGGCTGACTATCAGAATACATCATCAAGAGTAGTGCTCGTTCCGGGTTGCATGAGAAAACGTCAAAATGAAGAATGCGAGGCGGTGAGAGAACGGGAAGGTCTGCGGTGCGAAGGCTGCGAACCGGATTGTCATGTGAACAGGTTGCGCGCAATGGGGATGCGGCATGGATTTGAGGTCTGCATCATTCCCCATGCATCCGACCTCTCGCTCTGGTCCCCGCGTGGGGGTCAACCGCGAAGGGGGGTCATAGCGTCCGCCTGCGTGACCACTCTCGTCGAGGGAGGTTGGGAACTCAAGCGCTACGATGTTCCTGCCCAGTGTGTTCTGCTCGACTCCAGTGGGTGCCGCAAACACTGGCATTGCAGCGGAGTCTCTACGGACTTTAACATGAGGGAACTCAAGCGCATCCTCATGGAAGAAGAGGCCGTGTCCCCGGGCAGATAAGGCGCACGCCTGTCCAATGCATTTGAAAGCAAAATTCGGTAAAATGGTCGGCAATCGTAAAACTATGAGGATGTGGAGTGAGTTTCTTCTCTGCACTGTTGCTGCTCATCAGCTTTGGCGTTGGTGATTCTTCCGCTCTCGTCGCCGCAGACCTCCAGGATACCACCAGCAGCTTCATTGTCGAACGCGAGTTCATTTACCAGAAGGCGTCGTTTCCAAGCGCACATGCGTCCACAATTGCGGAGACTCCGTCGGGCACGCTGCTGTCGGCGTGGTTTGGTGGAACCTCGGAAGGGAATGACGACGTCGAAATCTACCTTTCGAGAAAGAAAGTCGGATCAGCATGGTCCACGCCGGTCGCACTCACAGACATACGCGACATGCCCACGTGGAACCCGGTCCTTTTTCAGGATGGTGTAAAGACCTGGCTCTTTTTCAAAGTGGGACCGAATCCACGCGAATGGGTTGGCGCGTACAGGACATCCCGTGACGATGGAAAAACGTGGGGTCCGATCGTCTATCTGCCCGCCGGCCTTACCGGGCCGGTTCGCGCAAAACCGATACGACTTTCGGACGGGACCTGGCTTGCGGGGACTTCCGTGGAAGCCGGTATTCGTGCCGACACGCGCGAGGATGCACCCTACCGTGCCTGGGCTGTGTGGGTAGAGCGCAGTACGGACAGGGGGAAAACCTGGACGAAGCAGGGGCCGATCACCGTTCCCGGCGAACCGTTCGGGGTCATCCAGCCGACATTGTGGGAGGGCCCGCACGGGAGAGTCCATATGCTGATGCGCTCCACGGAACGTATCGGCCGCATCGTCAGTTCGTCCTCAAACGATCGTGGCCTGACGTGGTCTCCCGGCCGACCAACCGATCTCCCCAATCCCAACGCCGGTATCGATGTGGTGCGACTCCGGGACGGCCGCCTTCTCCTCGTCTACAATCCCACTCATGAGGGGCGAACGCCGATCAGCATCGCGGTCTCAGAGGATAACGGGACAACATGGAGCAGGCCATATACCCTTGAAGACGGACCGGGAGAGTATTCCTATCCGGCCGTTATCCAGACCAAGGACGGTCTGGTGCACATCACCTATACGTGGAAACGAACCCATATACGCCATCTCGTCGTTGACCCCTCGCGGATTCCCCGATGAATAAAATGGTTTCGCTTATCCTCGTCCGGGCAGGGGACTTCCGAGCCTCAGGCTGAGTACGAGTTTTCCCAGCCATCACCCGTCCGTGGATTGAATTTATCCTCACACTTGCTTCGAAGGACCTGCTGTTGGATATTGAAAAGCTATTTGCAGGCGGCCGCCACCATCCCAAAATTGAAGAGGCGTTATGCTCGGACGGGCCATCCTTCCCGAAATAGAAGAGCTGATCCAGGGGCGCGACTTTTCCACGCTGAAGGAGATTTTCGAAAGCTGGCACCCCAGTGAAGCTGCGGATGTTGTGGGTGATCTCGGCGAAAAGGAACGGGCAATCGTGTTCCGGCTTCTGTCGAAAGAAAAGGGTGCTGATATGTTCGAATACCTTGACTTCGACACGCAGAAGTCGGTGCTGAAGGCGCTCGGACAGGAAGAAGTGGCCGCGATCCTCAACGAAATGTCCCCCGATGACCGGACGGGCTTTCTCCAGGAACTCCCCGGGCCGATTGTCAAACAGCTCATCGATCTGTTATCACCCTCGGAACGGTCGATTGCCAGAACCCTTCTTGGTTACCCGGAAGATTCCATCTGCCGTTTGATGACGCCGGAGTACATCTCCGTCAGCAAAGAGTGGACGGTCGGCGACGTGCTGACGCATATCCGGCAGCACGGGAAGGAGATCGAAGCACTGGATTACGTCTACGTCGTCGATGAGAGGGGAAAGCTCATCGATGACATTCGCATTCGGGAATTCCTGGTCTCCGCCGTCGAGCGGAGTGTCTCCGAACTCATGGATGAAACCTTTGTCCGCCTCACACCGGCCGATGACAAGGAGCACGCCGTCAATATTTTCAAGCAGTATGACCGGTCAGCGCTTCCGGTTGTCGACAACGAGGGATTCCTCCTGGGCATAGTAACCATCGACGATGTCCTGGACGTGGTTGAAGAGATCAACACCCAGGACATCCAGAAATTCGGCGGTCTGGAAGCCCTCGATTACCCTTACATCAAGACGCCCCTGCTGGAAATGGTGAAAAAGCGGGCCGGCTGGCTCGTAATACTCTTCCTGGGAGAGATGCTCACAGCAACAGCCATGGGGTTCTTTGAGAGGGAGATTGCCCGTGCGGTAGTGCTTGCGCTGTTTGTCCCGCTTATCATATCGAGCGGTGGAAACTCCGGCTCCCAGGCAGCGACGCTGATTATCCGGGCTATGGCGCTCCGCGAAGTGACATTGAAGGATTGGTGGACGGTCATGAGAAGAGAATTTCTCTCGGGCTTACTGCTCGGGCTGGTCCTCGGCACCATCGGGTTCCTCCGGATCGCCACCTGGTCAATATTTACTGACCTGTACGGTCCGCACTGGAGCCTTGTGGCGTTGACGGTAGGAATGTCTCTGGTCGGCGTCGTTATCTGGGGAACACTCTCAGGCTCCATGCTGCCATTCGTGCTCCGTCGCTTCGGCGCCGACCCGGCGTCATCTTCGGCACCGTTCGTTGCAACGCTCGTTGATGTCACCGGCCTCATTATTTACTTCACGTTCGCCGGCCTCGTTCTGGGTGGGACGCTTCTCTGACGCCGGGGTGAGAGAGCGATTCTTCAGGTCTGCCCGCAATGACCTCACTTTCAACTCTGAACGGGGGAACGGGCGGCATCCCGCCCGCGGGAGGTGACTCCGAGTTCCATCCCCGGCGCCTGCTCCGGTCGTGAATGAAATCCCCGCTGCTCGTAGAACCTCCTTTTCCCTTCCGCACAAAAGAGTTGCACATCTCTGATCCCTTCGGCCCGACACCGGGAAACGAGGGCATCCAGGATTTTCGTTCCGATCCCTCTTCCCTGATACCCGGGGTCTGTGATGAGATCATAGATCATCGCGTGCAACAGCCCGTCGGACAACACCCGCCCGAATCCCACAAGCCATTCTCCATCGTAGGCTGATACCGCAAACCAGCTTTCCCGACATGCCTTTTCGTAGGCCTCGGAGGAGATCGCATACTCGTTATTCCAGCCGGTCGTGAGGAAGAGCCTCCAAAGCTGGGGCGACGGAGGAACGGCGAATTCTATCCTATAGTCCATACAATGTGCTCTCGGGGATCAGTGGAGAAGTCTGGAAAACCCGTCGTACGGGAGGAGAACAATGACCTTGAACGTAATGAGACCTTCACGAACGAGCGGCAGCTCCGCCAAATGACGCCGGGCTTCTTCTTCTGAAGAACATTCGAGAAACACGACTGCCTCGTGCGTGTCCCGGGTGAAGAATATTTCACGGATGATACCGCGCTCATAAAGGGATAACACCGCGCGGGCTTCGGCTTTGAGGTGGGCCGCGAATGCCTCCGGGTCTACGCCGGGTATTTGCTGTTCAGTGGCGAGGATTCTCATGGTCAAATGATCGTTGTGTCGAATCAGGTTGTCACTTCACAGAATCTATGGATGTCGCTGCACAAATGATATGAAATCTTGCTTTTTGATGCCCACTTTCGTACAGTCTCGCGGTGTCACGCCGCTCTCCCCATATTCTCCTCGCCCTCTTCTTCGGCTTCCTGCTGTCGCACGCGCAGCAGCTTCCCCTCCGTACGTTCACCGCGCGGGACGGTCTTGTTCGTAGTGATGTTCGGACCATGTGTCAGGACTCCCTGGGGTATCTCTGGTTCGGCACCGCCGACGGTGCCTGTCGATACGACGGGTCCGAATTTGAAACGATGATCCTTCCCTATGGCCCGGATGGAAACTTCGTCAACGCCTTTTTTGCCGGGTCCGACAGCTCGGTGTCCATTGCGACAAATGGAGGAGGCCTCGTCAAGTGGAAGCAGGGGATATGGTCCCGGCGACTCGTCAACCCCGAAACCCGGTCTTCGGGGAGTAACCGCGTGAATTGTCTCGAGCAACTTGCGGACAACCGATTCATTCTGGGGACGGACGACGGTCTGTTTCTTGACGATGGCTCTTCGTTCGTCCCGTTCTCGCTCCCGGGAGGGCAACCGGAGAGAGTTATCTCCGCCATCAAACGGGATCCTTCCGGGAAGGTCTGGATCGGGACAGAAGACGGTTTGTATGTCGCTGATCCCACCGCGCAACGTTCCTGCACGCGCGTTGACGCGTTCAATTCGGTGGCGGTCGCGAGCATCTGTTCTGGTATCGGAGATACGATGTGGATAGGCACGGACCACGGGCTCCGCTGCCTCCGGTGGTCCCACGGTGCGCCGGACTACATCCGACGGGTGGGCAATCCGTTTCGTGAAGCCGATTCGCTGTCCGTCCGTTCGTTGTTGACGGATGATCAGAACACGCTCTGGGTGGGTACCGATGCCGATGGTCTCTTTGAACGTCGGGCAGGGAGGCTCTCTCATTGGTCTCTTGAGGCAGGTCTTCCTGCAAATAGGGTCCTTGCTCTTTTTGAGGATCGTGAGCACATCGTCTGGATCTGTACCACTGCCGGGGTTGGGAAACTCTCCGCGCGGAACGTCCTCAATTATACTCAACCCGGAAAGTTTGCCCGAACCTACATCAGTGCCGTCGCTGCCGACCGCAAGGGGCATATATGGGCCGGTTCACAACAGGGGATCATGGAAATCCGTGGGGATCGGGTTGAAACGTTTTCCGGCAAGAACGGATTATTGTCCGACTACGTCCTTTCCCTTGCGGCCGACACCGCAGGCAATCTCTGGGTCGGGACGACACAGGGCTTAAACTGTCTCGCGCCGGGTGAACGCAAATTTTCGTCGCCGGCTGCACTCGACCATTTGCGCGGCCGTAGGGTCCGCTCCCTCTTCATGGATCATGAGGGGGTACTCTGGATCGGATGGGATCGGGGAGTGAGTGCATGGTCTCATGGATTTGTCAGCACGTTCAGATTCGCCGACAGCGTCCGGTCGGCGCTTGTCGTCGGACTGATCCGGGACCGGAATGGCATGCTCTGGGCCGGAACAGAGGGAAACGGACTGTTTCAGTTCTCCGTCCGCCGAAGCCCGGGAAGCAGGCTGATCCTTTCCATCACCGGACATTACGATACGAGTGACGGTCTGACCGACGAGAACATACGATCCCTCATGGAGGATCGGGAGGGAAGGCTCTGGGTGGGGACACGAACCGGAGGAATGAATGTTCTGACCGTGCGCGCAGATTCAGTTCCCCTGATCACGAGCCTCATCGTTGACCGGAACCGTTCCGGCAGCTGGGTTCGCGCGAGCATGCAGGACAAGGGCGGGAATGTCTGGATTGCGACGAACCGGGGAGTTGCCATCGTTGGAACAGACGGACAGCTGCGGACCAGGCTCCAAACAGATCTTCTGGATATGGCGGGCGATGATGCCTACGGGCTTTGTGAGGGACTGCGGGGCAACATCTGGATCGCCGCATCGAACGGGATCACCCGCTTTGACCCGTCAGGGGGCGCAGCGGAAGCCAGACCGCCTCCGGTGTATATTACACGTTTCCAGATCTTTGGCGCAGACGATTCATCGGCATTGCAGAGAGGAGCCGCGTCGCTCGGGCCCGATCAGCACTCCGTCGCATTTGAATTCGTCGGCTTGAGCTCTCTCGGTGCGGTCCGATACCGTTATATGCTGGAAGGGCTCGACTCGACATGGAACGAGCCGACACTGCGGCGCTATGTGAATTACACGCATCTCCCGCCGGCGTCGTACCGGTTCCGGGTCATTGCGTGCAACGCCGCCGGACAATGGAGCATCGCTCCCGCGGCATTCTCGTTCGAGATCGCGGCACCGTTCTGGGCGCGGTGGTGGTTTATCGGCATCGCCTTCCTCATTATTCTTGCGGGCGCGCATGCTCTGGACAGACTTCGCATGCATCGGATCGTTGAGATGGAGCATGTCCGTTCCAGGATCGCGGCTGATCTCCACGATGACATCGGGTCCACCCTCAGCAGCATCTCGGTCTTCAGCAAAGTCGCCGAGGAAGAGGCCCTTCACACCGCTCCGGAGACCGCAGAGATTCTCAGGAGAATAGGATCGAACGCTCAGGCGATGCTTGAATCCCTGGACGAAATCGTGTGGATCGTCAAACCCGGCAATGACACGGTCGAAAACATCGTGCTGCGTATCCGGGAGTATGCGACGCAGCTCTGTGAAGCCGCGAATATTCATTTCATCATGGATGTCCCCACCCACCTCGAGGGTCTCCGGATGTCGCTGGAAGATCGCCGGCAGTTGTATCTCATTGCGAAAGAGGCGATCCATAATATTGTCAAGCACTCCGCCTGCTCCGATGCGAGGATAACGCTGGGTGTGCACGGGAAAGAACTCTCCCTCCTGATTCAGGATAACGGCAAAGGATTTCAGGAGTCTGTTGCACCTGCTGGTGACGGTCTGGAGAATATGCGCCGGCGGGCCGCGGCGATGAAGGGCCGTCTCAGGCTCGAATCACTTCCCGGTTCCGGGACGAAGATCGTCATGCATGCGAAGCTCACATGATTATGCTATTGCGGTCAAACGTTTTGACAGGTTCCTTTCATGACCATGGCCATACGTGTCGCAATTGTTGAAGACAACCGTGAACTCCGGGAAAGCCTCGCCAGGCTGGTGAACGGAAATGCCTCCCCCGCGATCTGCGTGGGGACGTACGGTCGGTGCGAGGAACTCCTGGGAGACGTGACGCGGACCCGGCCCGAAGTTGTGTTGATGGACATCGGGCTGCCGGGAGTCTCGGGCATTGAAGGGGCCGGATTCCTCAAGGCACTTTCTCCGCAGATAGAGATCCTCATGTTGACGGTCTACGAGGACGAAGAAACCATTTTCGACGCAATCCGGGCCGGGGCGGGCGGATACCTCTTGAAGAAGAACATCCCCGACAGGTTGTTCGATGCCATCAACGATATCCATCGTGGAGGGGTGCCGATGAGTTCCGCGGTGGCGCGAAAAGTCCTCTCGGCGTTCGTACCGGAAAAAGGAAAACACGATGCATCCCATCAACTCTCCGGACGCGAACGCGAAATCCTCTCGGCACTGGTGAACGGCAGGAGTTACAAGATGGTTGCCGCAGATCTGGATATCAGTATCGACACCGTGCGTTCCCATATCAAAAGCATCTATGAAAAACTCCACGTCCATTCAAAATCCGAAGCTGTTGCCACTGCGCTGAAGAAGCGTCTCCTGTAATCTTCCCATCTTCCTGTTGAGAAGCTCATCAAGAATGTTTATTTTGTTTGTCAACCTTCGCAGACCAGCAGAAGAATACGCGTCCATGCGCATGAGTGCTCGAATCCGTTTGTCAGGTCTCATTGTCGTCGTCGTGCTCCTCATCGGCGCGCTGATTGCCGCGTACGTGGTCGTCGTCAAGATCCCCCTCGACCTTGCCACAGCAACCGCACGGGAGATCAAAGAGGCATTTCAGGTTACCCCCCAGGTGAGGATCAATCAGACAGTCGTCATCGAGCAAAACACGCCGATCATGGAACTGGCCACGGTCGCGCGGCAGCTCATGGTCGACTACTCCTGGACGCACACGTGGCTGGGAAGTACGAAGACGCTTCACCTTCGCGGCGTCTTCACCGCCAAGGCCGGAATCAATCTCCGGGAACCGTTCCACATCGTCATCACCCGGAATCCGCTCCGTGTGGAGGCGTTGCTGCCTCCTCCGAGAATTCTCTCCTTGACGATGGATTCCTACGGTGTTTTGGAGGACGACAGCGGGTGGTGGAACAAAATCTCGAACGCAGATCGGGAGAGCGCCATGCAGAGTCTTCAGGCCACGGCGCGGACGCAGGCAGAATCGTCGGGTATGCTCGATGAGGTGAGAGCGAGCTTTCAGGACCGGATCAAGCAGATTGTCGAAAAGAATGGAGCTGTTGTGGAATTTTCTTCTCCGCTCGGCCACGACCATCCATAAGCAGGGGGAGCGTGCAACTCTCGCGAGGGGCAATTCCCGGGGTCATCAAACAGCCCATGAGCGGGTCCCGGAGCCTCAGCGAATGAATGCACTCTCCAGTTCTTGCCTGATCATCATTCCGGGGAGGGAGAAGGAGAAAGCGGTCCCCACTTTGAGTGCACTGGACACGCTGATTGTGACGCCGTGGATGTCAAGGATTCTCTTCACGATTGCAAGCCCGAGTCCCGACCCGGGCTTGCTGTTTTCCATGCTCCGCGCCCCCCGGTGAAACCTGTCGAAAATATGCGGCAATTCCTCAGGCGGAATCCCCAGCCCTGTGTCGGAGACGTTGACGTGAACCCCTTCCCCTTCACGGGCAAGGGAGATGGTAATAGTCCCGCCCTCGGGCGTGTAATTAATGGCGTTGTCAAGAAGATTCTGAAAAACCCGTTCGATGAGACTGATGTCTGCGTACACCTGCGGGAGCTTGCGGGGAAGATCTGTGGCAATGTCTATATGCCGTTCATCGGCGAGGATTCTGTATTTCTGCACCACATCCTGGACCAGCTCTGCGACCGAGAAGTGTTCAAGTTTGGGGAGGGTCTGCTTCGCTTCGAGTTTGGAAAGTTCGAGGAGCTCTTCGACGAGCTTCTTCAAACGCTCAGTGCTCTGAAGAACTGTCCGGAGGTATTTTTTCCTCTGTTCATCGGTGAGCATCGTATCCTTCATCAGGATGGTTTCCACATAGCCATGGATGGACACGAGAGGCGTCCGCAGGTCGTGCGAGACATTTGCGACCAGATCCCGGCGAAGCGTATCCATGGTCTTGATCTCCTCGAGCTGCCGGACCATGGTGTCGGCCATTTCGTTGAACGCAACTGCAAGCTCATTGAATTCAGGCGTTGAGCTGGGAGGAATCCTCACGGAGTGATCGCCGCTCTGGAACCTCCTCACGAGGGCGATGGCTTTTCGCAGACTGCGTGTCACCAGTCCGAACGCGAACAAACCCAGGACAGCAGCCCCGATCAACGTCAGGCTCATGGTCCGGAATCCCAGGCGAAGGATATAACTTCCGAGAAGCATGTGGAAGGATGAATCAAACTCTTCGCCTCCCAGGATTACATACAGGTACCCCTCGATGTCGTTATTCCGGGTGATGGCGGCCGCAGAAAACACTTTTTCACGGTTGACGCCACGGGGATCGTCGCCCATCTGAAATGACGTTCCGCCGTTCCGGAGGAATGCCTCAATCGGGCCAAGGCTGACCGTTGTTCTTTTGATGACGCTATCGGGCGCGGAATACGCGATGATCGCTCCCTGCGGGTTGAGGAGATAGACCTCCAGGCTGGGGTTGATCATCATGACGTCGCTGAAGAGTCTCTTCAGAGCCGCTTGATCGACAATTCCCCGGTTGATAAGATGAACGCGGGCGGCGACGTACGGCGCCACAGTCGCATTAAGCTTCTGGCTTGCCTCCTGATAGTACATTTCCGCGGTGTAGGTGGTGATATACACGGAGGCGAGAGCGAGGACCGCCAGGATGACCAGCAGGATTCCGGAGAGCTTCCAGTACAGACCTCTGAATCGCCGGAGGATATGTGTGAAGGTGTCCGGTATCATTCCTCGCCTGGCAATTCCCCTTCTTCCGCGAAACGGTACCCCACGCCCCAGCTCGTCAGGATATACCGGGGGCTTGTTGCATCGTCTTCAATCTTTGCGCGAAGGCGATTGATATGGGAGTTGACGGTATGGCCGTATCCTTGAAACTGCGTTCCCCACACAGTGTTGAGGATCTCCTCGCGGGTGAACGTCCGGCCCGGATGCGAGACAAACAGGAGGAGGAGCTCGTATTCCTTCGGTGTCAGATCGATTTTCTTTCCGTGCAGGCTCACCTTTCTGCTGAGCGGATCGACCGCTAAGTCTTTTCGCTTGTATGTCCCTTTTGTGCCCGCTTCGTTGTCTTCCCTCAGCGCCTCAACTCTCCGGAACACCGCTTTCACCCGCGCGATAAACTCCCGGATGCTGAAGGGCTTGGTGAGGTAGTCGTCGGCGCCAAGCTCAAGCCCGAGGACCCGGTCGATTTCCTCCGACCGTGCTGTGAGCATAAGGATTGGCGTATAGTTCTTTTCGGAGCGGATCTCTCTGCAGATCTCGGTTCCATCCAGACCGGGGAGCGTGAGGTCCAGAACGATAAGTTCGTACTTCTTGTGCAACGCCTTCGCCAGGCCGACTTCTCCGTTCGTAGCGATCTCGCAACGACAGCCGAGATCCGTCAGGTGGAGTTCGACAAGCCTGGCGATGTCATTGTCGTCTTCTATAATGAGGACCGATCGACGCATCATTGTGCCCACACCGATGGGTTCTTCCGGTAGAGCTTCATTGTTGAAAAACATAGGAATATTCCCTGTAAATGTCAGCCCTCTATATACGCAGGAAGAATCACGAAAGTATCACGACTCCGGAGCAGAAAAAAGAACAAATCCGTGAGGGTTCCGGGATGACGATTCGATATCCTGGAGCCGTCAATTTTTCCGCGTGCTTCTCCATTCGCACGTTTCGAACCATCAACTTCCATGGAGGTAGTTTCATGCACCATCTCAAGTTTCTGTATGCTCTCGGTCTTCTGGGGGCGGTTCTGATTTCCGGATGCCAGGATCATTCCTCGATGAATACGGTCACCGGTCCGGAAGCCGGAGTAGCTCCCGACGCGAACGTTGCTGCCGGGGTCGCCGCAGACGGTGGCTCTCTGGCGCACTTCGATGGCGAAGGCGCGGTATACACATTGTCAAACAGCGCGACGGGAAACTCCATCCTGCGCTACGCAGGAAGCGGTAATGGACCTCTGACGATGACCGGGGAATTCTCTACCGGAGGGAAAGGAACGGGAAGCGGCCTCGGCAGTCAAGGGTCTCTGGTCAGACAGGGTAATATGTTTTACGCCGTGAACGCGGGGAGCGATGAAATCTCCGTGATGCGTGAGACAGGCGGCGCATTGCAGTTGATCGCGAAAGTAGCCTCCGGTGGGACCATGCCCATCAGTCTCACCGTGCGTGGCGACCTGCTCTATGTCCTCAATGCCGGCGGGGAGGGGAATATTTCCGGTTTCCGCGGAGCGTCCTCAGGACGCCTGCGAAGTCTCCACGGTTCTACACGGCCGCTGAGTGGAAGCGGTGTCGGTCCGGCTCAGATCGAATTCAACCCCAGCGGTAGAGTGCTGGTCGTGACGGAGAAAAACACGAATAAAATCGACACATACCGGGTGGGCTTCTCCGGGCTGGCCATCGGTCCCAACGTCCAGAATTCCACGGGTGACACCCCGTTCGGATTCGAGTTCACCCCACGGGGACAACTCATCGTGTCGGACGCATTCGGCGGCGCAGCAGGACAGAGCTCACTTTCTTCCTATCGGGTGGGTTTCGGCGGATCGCTCGACCTGATCACCGGTCCGGTGAACAACGGACAGGCCGCAGCCTGCTGGGTGGTGGTCACAGACAACGGTCGGTTTACCTATACGACGAATGCCGGGACGAACAACATCTCGGGATACCAGGTCCGTGCAGACGGCGGCCTCGTGCTGTTCCATGATGGCGGGGTCACAGCGACAAGTGATGCGTCACCGATCGACGCTTCGCTCTCGACCGGCTCGAAAGTTCTGTACGTTTTGAATGCCGGCGGGCATTCCATCACCTCCTATCGCGTCAACCGCGTCACAGGTGCGCTCATATCATTGGGGAAGGCTATGGGCCTCCCCTCAGGCACGGTGGGACTGGCGGCGATGTAGCGGGGAAGGCAGTAGGAGGAAGTAAGCAGTAGGCAGTAAGCAGTAAGCAGTAGGAGTAGGCAGAAAGCGCTATGCGGGGGGCGAAGGGCATGGAGGGGGCTCTTTGCCACCCGCAGGCGTGTCTCTCGATTGTCGCGTGGCTTCCACACACCTCAATTTTTCAGAACGACGATTCATACTTGACAATCGCTTCCTTCAACCATACTTTGACCACACACGTTCCTGAAGGAAGCTCCTATGGCTCTGAAAGTCATCACGTTGCCGCACCATGGAAAGGTTGTCCTCGACCCTGAGACTCTTGTCGCGTTGTGGAAAGATGAGAAGATCACGGTCCAGTCAAACTACTACTGGCGGTTTATCCAGATATCGACTGTCCATGGCATCGTGGCATCGCTTGCCTACAACGCCTCGAAGACCGAACGTCTCGAAGAAGACTACAGAACGTTGATCAATGCGCTTGGTCTGTAGTCCGGGCCAGCAGAACGACGTTCTCGATGTGATAGGTATGGGGGAACATGTCGAGCGGCTGGACCTGCCGGATCGCATACGTTCCGCTTTCGGTGAGGATCTTCAGATCCCGTGCCTGCGTCGCGGGATTGCAGCTCACGTACACAATGCGCTGAGCGCCAAGCGTGAGCACCTGTCGGGTGACCGCTTCGTGCATCCCGCTCCGGGGCGGATCGAGAATCACGACATGAGGATCCGGATGTGATGCGCGCCAGGAGGCGTCCTTCGTCAAACGATCCTTGAGGTCCCCGAGAAGAAATGTGCAGTTGCCGACCCCGTTGAAATCCGCGTTGCGATGCGCATCCTCGACAGCCTGCGGAACGGATTCGATGCCTACCACCTCCTGCGCCTGATCTGCAAGATGGAGTGCAATACTCCCCGTTCCTGAATACAGATCAAACACGACCTCATGGCCGCTCAGCCCCGCCATCGAACGGACAACTTCATACAGGCGTTCCGCCTGTTCGGTATTCGTCTGGAAAAACGAGTTGGCGGAAATGCGATACTTCCGCCGGCCGATCATTTCCATAATCGATCCGGGTCCGTGGTAGACCTTTTCATACTCCCCCACGGCAACCTGTGATTTCCGTTCTGTGATGTTGTTCACGATCGTCGTGATGGAAGGGAGCTCATTCAGGAGTTGGGCGGCGTAGTCGGAGACAACGTCGGGGCGATCATCGGAGGTGACAAGGTTCACCATCCGCTCGCCGGTATGGCGGCTTTCGCGGACGACAAGATTGCGGAGGTAGCCGGTATGAGATTTTGTGGAGTACACAGTGAGGCCGCGCTCACGTGCGAATTGCCGGGTGAGGTTGACGATGCGCGTGCTCGTCTCCGACTGGAGGAGGCAGCTGTCGACATCAAGGACCCGGTCGAATCGCTCGGGAATGTGCAGGCCCAGCGCCCAATCGGTGATCGTCCCATCGTTCCCTTCGGCCTGCACGCGTCCCGAGTCAGCCCCGCCGAGCATCTCCGAGGTTGAACGCCAGCGGGCTCCGAAAGAGAACTCCATCTTGTTCCTGTAAAACAGCGTCCGTTCTGCGCCGACGGTGGGGAGGACCTCGATGCCTCTGAACCCCCCGATCCGCTCAAGGGCGTCGAGAACATGCTGTCGCTTGTAGGCGATTTGCACCGGGTATGAAAGTTGCTGCCACTTGCACCCACCGCACACGCCAAAGTGCTTGCACGGCGCCGGCACGCGATCGGGAGACGGGTGAATCAGCCGGGTGAAATCGGCCTCCAGAAATTGCTTTTTGATCTTCGTGAGGCGAACCGTTCCCGTGTCCCCGGGCACACCTCCGCGCACAAAGACCACGAGCCCATCCATATGCGCGATGGTCTTCCCTTCGAACGCCGCATTCTCGAGCGTGAGCGTAATTTCGTCTCCGCGCTGCATTGAATCGTCACCCCTTTCCGCTGCGCGTGGAACGGCCGGCAGGCAAGGCATCGGCCTTCGTTTCGACGGAGGACTCAACCTCTTCGAGGCGTTTCGCAAGCTCGCCCCACTTGAAGTATTCATCCCCCAATTGTTCCTGGACCTCTTTGTATCGCGCCGAAACCGCTTTGACGTGTTCCCCTTCTTTATAGAATTCGGGATCCGCCATCTGGCGTTCGATGCCCGCCTTTTCCTTCTCGTGCATGGCAATGACCCGCTCCAGGCTGTCGATCTTGTCGCGAATGGGTTTTGTCAGGCGGTAGCGTTCCTGGCGCAATTGCGCCTCGTACCGTTTGCGCTCCTTTTCCCCCATCGTCCCGTTTGTGCGCGCGGTGCCATGGCCGGCGGGTGACGACGCATCGCGTTCCGCCTTTTTCTTCTCGATGTAGTCACTCAGTGTCCCGGGATACACTCTGATGCCCCCGTGCGCGAACTCGACAATCTTGTTCACGATAGGGTCCAGGAAGTCACGGTCGTGGGAAACGATGACAAAACTCCCGTCGTATTCGTCGAGGGCATCCTGCAGAACCCCCTTCGATCGCATGTCCAGATGATTTGTGGGCTCGTCCATCACGAGCAGGTTTCCGGGCAGCAGCAACATTTTCGCGAGGGCGAGCCTGCTTTTTTCGCCGCCGGAGAGGACCTTGACCTTCTTGAACACGTCGTCGCCGTGGAACAGAAAACAGCCAAGAAGGGTGCGGAGCTGACGCCGGGTTCCCCCTTCAGCGACGCTTTCCACCGTCTGGAGGACATCGAACTCTGGATTCAGCTCTTCCGCCTGGTGCTGGGCGAAGTAGGAAATCAGGACGTTGTGGCCGACCTGACGCTCGCCGCGATCCGCCTGCTCCAGGCCTGCAATAATCCGCGATAACGTGGATTTTCCCGCTCCGTTCACGCCAACGAACGCAATTCGATCGCCCCGGTAAATATCGAGCGAGAGGCCTTCGAACACAGTAAGATCACCATACTGCTTCGCCACGTTGACAAGCTCCATCACCACTCTCCCGGAGGGGCTCGCCGGGGGAAAAGAAAAATTGATGGCCCCCTCTTCATCTTCCAGCTGGACCAGCTCCATCCGTTCCAGCATTTTCACCCTGCTCTGGACCTGCCGGGCCTTCGTGGCCTTGTAGCGGAACCGTTCAATGAACCGTTCCGTCTGCTTGATCTGTGCCTGTTGGTTTTCGAACGCCGCGATCTGTTGCTCCATCCTCTGGGCGCGCAGCTCCTGAAACATGGTGTAGTTGCCTGCGTATTCCGTGAGCGAGCCCATGCTGAGTTCATAGATCTTCAGCACCATCGTATCGAGGAACCGCCGGTCGTGCGAAACGATGATCACGGCCCCTTCATAGGATTGGAGATACTCCTCCAGCCATTGGAGCGACTCGAGGTCAAGGTGGTTCGTGGGTTCGTCGAGCAGCAGAAGAGAGGGTTGCTGGAGAAGCAGTTTTGCAAGCGCGATGCGCATCTGCCATCCGCCGCTGAACTCCCCGGTATCGCGGGAGAAATCGGTCTCGCGAAAACCCAACCCTTTCAGCACCTTCTCGATCGTGCCTTTCATCCGGAACGCATCGGACGCTTCTATTTTGTGCTGGAGCTCGCCGTACAGTTCGAGGAGCTCACGGAACTCGTCGGACTCGTGGTTATCCAGTTCGGCCATCCGTTCATGGACATCGTCCAGTCGCGCCTGGGTGTCCAGAATGTCGCCGAACACCGATTCCGCTTCGGCGTAGAGCGATCGGCCCTGTGTGGCGGTCCCTTCCTGGGCCAGGTACCCGGCCGAGACATATTTCGCTTTATTGACCGACCCGCTGTCCGCCTCCATTTCACCGACGAGAATCTTCAGGAGCGTGGTCTTCCCTGCTCCATTGGAGCCTACCAGGCCGATGCGATCGCGCGGATCGATACGGAAGGAGACTTCGTTGAAGAGAATCCTTCCGCCAAACTGCAGGGATACGTTGGTTGCGGAGATCATAATTGTACAAGATACGAAAAAGACGGGAGGAGGAACAGGGGGGAAACAGCCCACCTGTCAATTGTCAACGCAAGAGTGACAACTGACAGGTGGAGAGGTCAGCTCCGGTTCATTTCATGTAATATTTCAGGGGGTTCGGATCCACCCGGCACTCCTCCGCGATGCGGAGCCAGGCGATGCGTTTCTCGTCACGCAGCTTATAGAGGTTCGGTACGAGCTTGTCCCGCAATTCGATCGGGGTGAGCGGGTTGATAAAAATGCTGGTCCCGCCCTCGAAGCCCGCAGGGACCGTCACGCGCCATTTAATCAGAATATGCCAGGGCATCTTGTACACAGCGTCGATCGGTGTGTAATACCACTCCTCGTTGCAGGAAATCTGTGGTCCCATCGCGGCATGAATGGCATGCGCGAGATCGGCGACGCCGCGTATTTCATCGTCATTGTGTTCGTAGGGCCGACCCGGCTGACCGCGCGAATAAATCTCAATGGTAGGATAGCGGTGGCCGATACCGGCGACCGCTATCGCAAAATCGTTCTCGGCGAAAATCAGATTGTGGTGGGCGGCGAAATTCGCCCCGAACTCATTGAACACATTCGCATCTTCACGCACCATCTTGATCTGGTTCTGAATCGATGCTCCCCACTCGTCCAGCGAGACAAGTTGCTTGTGGAGATGGTCGAACGAAGCGCCCGCAGGTCTCAGCCAGTTTTGAAACACGCTCACATAGCGCACATACCGGTTCGTCTGCGTGATGTCGAGCATGGCATCGATGGCAAGGCGGAAATACCGGAAATGCTCGTCGGGTGCCATGTTTCCGGAGGCAAACACCTCCGAATCGAACTTGGCGTCCGGACGATAATGCCGCCTGGCGATAATGAGTTCGTGCCCTCCCCCGAAAAATGCGTCCGCAATGGCGAATTTCTCATTCAGGGGGATCTTGTCGATCTGCTCGTCGGTCTTCCCTTCCTGGCGGAGTTTGTAGGTGATAATGTCGGTGATATGTTTCAAGCCTGTCGGGTTTGCGAGGTAGTCTTCGCGCCAACGCTGCCTGCTGGCGGGGACTTTGAAAGCATAGTTTTTCCGCCAGTAGTCGAGAGTGACAATCTCAAACATATTTCCGCAACGGCGGAACTCCGCCTGCGTTTCAAAGTACCGGTCGGGCGGAAGGGTGTCGAGACGTTCCCAGCGCCCGTCCGACGAACGGACAAGACGCGACTTTTCCGGTGCTGTCTCGTAATACCGGCCGGCGCAAAAGCTGCAAGCATCTTCCGGGGTATGGATTTCCAGAGGCTTGGCCGTCGACGGGACCTCGTTGGTGATCGGTTTGCTCTTCCGTCCGGGGACAGCCCACACCTCGGTGCCCGTGAACGGGTTCACCTGCTTCACCGTTCCATCGGGCATGATATTGTAGAAGTTCACTGATTGCATTACTTCTCCCAGAGTCAGTGGCTCGTTGCCGAAGTCAAGAGTTGGTCCACCATGCTCCCACTGGTTCCTTCCGCGTAAAACCGGATCAGCGGCTCGGTTCCGGATGCCCGCACTAGTACCCATCCTCCCTCCACAAAAAACTTGAAACCGTCAGTGTCTTTCCTGCCTGTAACTTTATAGCCCCCAACGTCCTTTACCCCCTTCTGATACTTTTTCATGATGGCGGTCTTGATCTTCTCGGTGACGTGGAGATCGATCCGCTTGAACTCATGGGGGCCGAATTCGTCCATAAGTTCCTGAACCAGCTCGCTCAATTTCTTCCCGCGTGCAGACATCATTTCGCAGAGCATCAGCCCGAGAAAAATGCCGTCCCGCTCGGGAATGTGCCCCTTCACCCCGAGCCCGCCCGACTCTTCACCCCCGATCAGCACGTCACGTTCCGTCATCATTCGGCAGATATATTTGAACCCGATCGGCGTCTCCACCATCTGGAGGCCATACTTCCTGCATTGATCATCCACCATCTGGGTCACCGAGAACGATTTCACAACATCGCCGCGCAACCCTTTTTGTTCGTAGAGGTACTTCAGCAAGAGGGAAAAGATTCTGTGCGAGTCGACAAAATTCCCGCGTTCATCAACCGCTCCGATCCGGTCCGCATCACCGTCGGTGGCGATCCCGATATCGTAACCGTCTTCCTTCACCATCTTCATGAGGTCGGCAAGATTCGCCGCAAGGGGTTCGGGATTGATGCCGCCAAAAGACGGGTTGAAGACCTTATGGATCTGCTTGATGCCGGGGAAAATATTGTCCAGGACTCCCTGTCCCGCGCCGTGCATCACGTCGTAGGCGATCTTGATCCCCGAGGTGCGGATCCTCTCCAGGTCAATTTTTGTGGCCAGATCGTCGAGGTATCGCCGGCGCATGCTCATGGATTGCACTTTACCTTTTGCGAGGAGCTGCGCCAGTGAGAATTTCAGCGGAGGGAGCGATTTCAGCTTCATCACCTTTGCCAGCTCTTTTTCCACGCGGGCGATCATCTCGGGATGTGCCGGTCCGCCGAAATCTCCCTTGATTTTGAACCCGTTGTATTTCGGCGGGTTGTGACTTGCGGTGATGACGATCCCCCCTGCGGCATTTTCCATCTTTGTCAGCAGGGAGACCATGGGGGTACTCACGAGACTGTCGGCGAGTTTGACCTTGATCCCGCTGTTGGCAAGAACTTCCGCAGTTCGTTCGGCAAACTCCCGTGACATGAACCGGGCGTCATACCCGATGACGATTCCATTCCGGATCTTCTTGTGGTTCTTGAAATACCGGCCTGTCGCGAACGCGACGCGGTCAAGATTCGCAAAGGTAAAATCGTCCGCGATGACGGCGCGCCACCCGTCAGTGCCGAATTTGATGGTGCTTCCCATGAGTACTCCCCAAAAGAGTCGAAGAAATTGTCGCTAGGAGGCCGTGAAAGAAGAGAGGGATGAGCGGTGGCCGCATCATCCCTCCGGAGGATAGCCGGCTCAGTGTTGCTTCTGAAAAGCGGCCAGGCCGGAAAAGACTGCGTTGTCACCAAGTTCTTCTTCGATGCGAATGAGCTGATTGTACTTCGCGATGCGGTCGGTGCGGCTGGCCGAACCGGTCTTGATCTGGCCGACATTCGTGGCGACCGCGATGTCCGCGATCGTCGCATCTTCCGTCTCGCCGGACCGATGGCTGATCACGCTGGTGTACCCGGCGCATTTCGCCATTTCAATCGCATCGAGCGTCTCCGTCAGCGTCCCGATCTGGTTGACCTTGATGAGAATGGAGTTCGCCACGCCAAGATCGATTCCCTTCTTGAGAAATGTCGTGTTGGTGACGAATATATCGTCGCCGACCAGCTGGATTTTCTTCCCCAGCTTGCTGGTGATGATTTTCCATCCGTCCCAATCGTTCTCGGCCATGCCATCCTCGATCGAGATGATCGGATACTGGCTCACCCATTTCTCGTAATACTGGACCATCTGCTCCGGGGTCTTCGAGGATTTGTCCGATTTGCTGAACACATACTTTCCGTTGTCGAAAAATTCGCTCGAGGCAGGGTCGAGAGCAAGAAACACATCTTTGCCGGGAGCGTAATTCGCCTTCTGGATCGCTTCCAGGATGACTTCGACCGCTTCCTCGTTCGATTTGAGGTTCGGCGCAAATCCCCCTTCGTCTCCCACCGCCGTGTTGTACCCCTTTTTCGAGAGAACAGATTTGAGCGCATGAAAAACTTCCGCCCCCATCCGAAGGGCTTCTGCAAATGTGGGAGCGTTCGCCGGGACAATCATGAACTCCTGAATGTCCACGTTATTGTCGGCATGCTTCCCGCCGTTGAGAATGTTCATCATCGGGACCGGCAACGTTTTGGCGTTGACTCCGCCGATGTATTTGTAGAGGGGGATCGTCAAAGACTTTGCCGCGGCTTTCGCCGCCGCAAGAGACACGCCCAGAATTGCATTGGCGCCGAGCTTCGACTTTGTGGGCGTCCCGTCGAGCCCGATCATCGTCATGTCGATGTCGATCTGATCCAGCGCGTCCATGCCCACGATGTTCTCGGAGATTGTCGTATTGACGTTTTCCACCGCGTTCAGGACGCCTTTGCCGTTATAACGGGCTTTGTCACCATCGCGGAGTTCTACCGCTTCGTTTTCGCCGGTCGATGCGCCGCTGGGGACTGCCGCCCTGCCGAGGACGCCGTTCTCCAGATGGACGTCGACTTCAATCGTCGGGTTGCCGCGTGAATCGAGAATTTCTCTTGCGATAATTTCTTCAATGGTCGTGCTCATAGGTCTCCTGACTGAGGTCAATTGGCAGCGCCGGTCTTCCAAGAGGGTTCCGGCGTCTGTGCGGGAACGGATTTTTTCATTCCAAGAACAAAAGATAAGACAAATCGGCGTAGAAATGCAATGGAAACGGTTTCTTTCCCTCTTGACAAGCATCCGCTTTTCCTTATATTCATTGAGAAATGTTCATACCGTGCCGGCTCCCGGGGAATTATCTCCATGAAGGCAAACGTTCGCCGCTGGCAACGGAAAATGCATGTGATTACCCCATTCCCGGCACTCTGCCTGCAAGGTCCTTCCTCACGGACGGCTCCATTCAACAGGCTCTCAATAATGATGGGCGGGAGACGAAGCTCTTCTCCCCGTGGGGAGGTCGTGCGCAACCGGGCGGCGTCGCTCCGAAGGGACGGGAAGCTCCGGTCATTTTTCGGAAAGTGGAATCATGAATACCTCTGAACCTTTGAACCGTCACAGCAAGATCATCACCGGGGGTGTGGAGCGCTCGCCGAATCGGGCGATGCTCCGTGCGGTAGGGTTTGGCGACAAAGATTTTGACAAGCCGATCATCGGTGTGGCAAACAGCTACAGCACGATTACTCCGTGCAATCTCGGCATCGACATCCTTGCGCACCGGGCGATCAAGGAACTCCAACAGCAGGGAGCAATGCCGCAGATCTTCGGGACCATCACCGTCAGTGACGGGATCTCCATGGGGACTGAGGGGATGAAGTATTCCCTCGTCTCACGCGAAGTGATTGCGGACTCGATTGAAACCGTGTGCAGCGGACAGGCCATGGACGGCGTGATGGCATTCGGCGGGTGTGACAAAAACATGCCTGGTGCGATGATCGCCATTGCCCGGATGAACATCCCCGCCGTCTTCGTCTACGGCGGGACCATCCGGCCTGGACACTATGAAGGGCGGGACCTGACGATCGTGAGCGTCTTCGAGGCGGTCGGTCAGTACAGCGCGCACAAAATCGACGAAAAGGAACTCGCCGCGGTCGAACGCAACGCGTGCCCCGGTCCCGGCTCGTGCGCGGGGATGTTCACGGCAAATACCATGTCTTCGGTCTTCGAAGCGATGGGAATGAGCGTGATGTATTCGTCGACGATGGCGGCAGACGATCCTGCAAAAGTGGAAAACACCGCGGAGGCGGCCCGGGCGTTGTTCCGTGCCGTACGGCAGGACCTGCGACCGCGGACGATTCTTACACGCAAGGCATTTGAGAACGCGATCGCGGTCACCATGGCCCTGGGGGGTTCGACGAACGCCGTTCTCCATCTTCTCGCCATTGCCCACGCGGCGGGAGTACCGTTGGTCCTCGATGATTTTGAAACGATCCGGCGGAAGGTTCCGGTGTTGTGCGATCTGAAACCGTCGGGACGGTTTGTCACCACGCAATTTCACGATGCGGGAGGCGTGCCACAGGTCATGAAGATCCTTCTTGATCATGGACTTCTCCACGGTGAAGCCATGACGATCACCGGGCAGACGATCCGTGAACTTCTCAATGGCATACCGTCTGAACCCTCCCGCAATCAGGAAGTCATTCATCCATGGGCGGATCCGGTTCACGCGGAAGGGCATCTGGCCATCCTTAAAGGGAACCTCGCCACGGACGGCGCCGTTGCCAAGATTACCGGGGTTGCACACCCGGTGATCACGGGACCGGCCCGGGTATTCGATTCGGAGGAGGCATCTCTGGCGGCAATCCTCGCCGGCAAAGTCAAGGCAGGTGATGTCGTGGTGATCCGGTACGAGGGCCCCAAGGGCGGCCCGGGGATGCGCGAGATGCTTGCCCCGACATCGGCCATTGTCGGTGCCGGCCTCGGATCGTCCGTTGGATTGATTACCGATGGAAGGTTCTCCGGCGGGACCTATGGTCTTGTGGTCGGTCACGTCTCCCCCGAAGCGGCTGTCGGCGGAACCATTGCCCTCGTGGAGGAGGGAGACAGCGTCACGATCGACGCGGAATCGCTTCTTCTCCAGCTCAATGTGCCGGACGAACAGCTTGCGGCACGTCGTGCACGATGGAAGCCTCCCCAACCCCGGTACACCTCGGGTGTCCTTGCCAAATATGCACGTCTTGTCTCTTCAAGCAACATCGGCGCGGTGACCGATCTTCCCTAACCAGCATCCCAACAATGAAAGACGTACGTTCCCATGCCTCACTCGCAGGATTCTCGCGGCACGAAAAGTACTGACAAGGGGGATAACGCGACGCAACATACGATTTCCATTCTTGTGGAAAACAAGTTCGGCGCGTTTGCCCGGATTGCAGGACTCTTTGCAGCGAAGGGGTACAATATTGACAGCCTGAGCGTCGGCCCGACGGAAGACGAAACGGTTTCACGGATGACCATTGTCACCCGCGGAGACGACCAGGTGATCGAACAGATCCTGAAGCAGCTCAACAAACTCATCGATACCGTCAAAGTTGTCGACCTCACCTTCGATTCGTTTGTGGAACGGGATCTGGTGCTTCTCAAAGTCCGGTCGACCGCGCAAACACGTTCGGAACTGGTCCAGATAGCGGAGATTTTTCGCGCGAAGGTCGTCGACATGAGTCCGGGAACGCTCACGCTTGAGGCGACGGGCCGCAAAGACAAGGTCGACGCCATCATCAAGATGTTGAAGCCGTTCAAAATTCTGGAGATCGCGAGGACGGGGAGTGTGGCGCTGAAGAGAGAATTTCAGGGAGAGGTGTAACAATGGACACTGGTCGATGGACGACGGACGATGGACAACCGGTATCAACAGGGAGGAACAACAGCGTATGGCACTGATGGATTTTGGCGGCACGAAGGAAGAAGTGGTCACGAGGGAAGAATTCACCATTGAAAAAGCGAAGAAGGTTCTTGCAAATGAAGTCGTTGCCATCCTCGGCTATGGCCCGCAGGGACATGGCCAGTCGCTGAACCTTCGTGACAACGGGGTCAAGGTGATTATCGGTCAGCGGAAAGGGGGAAAGGGATGGGCGGAGGCGATCCGCGATGGATGGAAGGAGGGCGAGACGCTGTTCCCGGACATGAAGGAAGCGGTGGGCCGGGCGACGGTGATCATGTATCTTCTTTCCGACGCAGGACAGAAAGAGCATTGGCCGACGGTGAGCTCTCATCTCAAGAAAGGGATGGCCCTGTACTTCTCGCACGGGTTCTCCGTCGTCTTCAAAGATCAAACCGGAGTGATTCCGCCTCCCGGTGTGGACGTCATCCTAGTCGCGCCGAAAGGGAGCGGCCGTACCGTCCGCACGAATTTCCTCGCGGGGAGCGGGATCAATGCCAGCTTTGCAGTGCATCAGGATGCCACGGGGCGTGCGAAAGAACGCGTTCTGGCCCTGGGGATCGCCGTCGGGTCGGGGTACCTGTTCCCCACGACGTTCGAACGTGAGGTGTTCAGCGATCTGGTCGGAGAACGGGGTGTCCTCATGGGGGCAATTGCCGGTGCCATGAAAGCCCAATATGACGTGTTGCGTGCGCACGGTCATACACCGAGCGAAGCGTTCAACGAGACCGTGGAAGAGGCGACGCAGAGTCTCTACCCGCTCGTCGGCAAGAACGGAATGGATTGGATGTTTGCGGCATGCAGCACCACTGCACAGCGCGGTGCGCTCGACTGGGCCCCGCGTTTTGAACAGGCGGTCCGTCCGTTGATGGAGCTTCTCTACCGCGATGTCGTCGAGGGCGTGGAGTCGCGGCGCGTCCTGGATACCTGCAGCGCACCCGACTACCGTGCAAAGCTCGAGCAGGAGCTGAAGGTGCTCCGGGAATCGGAGATGTGGAAAGCCGGAGCGACCGTTCGTTCTCTCCGACCGGAAAACGCAAAGTAATCCCGCACCGTAGCATGCATGCGGCTCACACGGAAGGTCCTGCACCGTCCACCGTGTGAGCCGCAAGCGTCTTGATCCCGATTCATTGCATTTCCTTCCTGTTTTTGATTAATTGACATTTCACACTCGGGACAGCTCCGCCGCGATGTCAACACCCCTGATGAAACAGTATCTGCAGGTTAAGGCGAAATACCCGGAGACGATCCTGCTGTTCCGGATGGGGGATTTCTTTGAGACTTTCGAGGAAGATGCGAAAACCACCTCGCGCGTCCTCGGGATCACGCTGACGCGGAGAGGCAACGGGGCGGCGGGGGAAGTGCCCCTGGCAGGATTTCCGCATCACGCTCTTGACGCGTATCTCCCCAAACTACTCAAAGCGGGCTACAAAGTAGCCGTCTGCGAACAACTCGAAGACCCCAAGTTCGCCAAGGGCATCGTCAAACGGGACGTCGTGGAAGTGGTCACTCCCGGCGTTGCATTCTCCGACAAAGTCCTCGACGGGAAGCAGAATAATTTTCTCGCCGCTATCGCTCTTCCGACTGCAATTGCCGGTGCGGATGACATCGTCGGGTTTTCGTACGTTGATGCATCGACCGGAGAATTTGCCGCGGGGGAATTCCCCCTTCGCAATCTGCCGGAACAGGTCGCCAGTCTCGGGCCGTCGGAAATCCTCGTCCAGAAGCGCGATGCTCAGCCGCTCGTCGATCTCCTCAAAAACTCTTTTACCGGCCTGTACTCGAAGCTCGAAGACTGGCTGTTTCATTATGATTTCGCGTACGAGTTGCTCGTTCAACATTTCAATACAAAGACCCTCAAAGGCTTCGGACTCGAAGAATTCGGCATCGGGGTGGCGGCGGCCGGCGCGGTTCTGCACTATCTTCAGGAGACGCAGAAGCAAAACCTCCTGCATATCCGCAAGATCGTTCCGTTCTCCATCACGGGATACATCGTCCTGGATCCCGCGACGAAGCGGAATCTTGAAATCGCCGCCTCGGCCGATGGCACCCAGGAGGGAAGCCTCTTCGGCGTGCTCGACCGTACGCAAACGCCGATGGGCGGCCGACTGCTCAAACGCTGGATCGGACAGCCGTTGAATGTGCTGGAGAAAATCGTCGACCGGCTGGATGCGGTTGAGGAGATGGTGAAGACGGAAGATGTCCGCCGTGACGCAGGGCTCTCACTGGGAAAGATCGGCGATCTGGAGCGTCTCAATATGCGTATCTGTACGGGGCGGGCCACCCCGCGGGATATCGTGGCGTTGCGCTCGAACCTGCTTGCGGTGGTGGACCTCCGCGCCGCATTGCATTCCGTCCAGTCGCCCCCCCTCGCCGGCCTCCGCTCCACCCTCCATCCCCTCGATGAAATCACCACCCTTATCGAACGGTCGATTGAACCTGAGCCTCCCGCTTCACTTGCCGATGGCGGCGTGATTCGCTCGGGCTACAGTCCCGAGCTGGATGAACTTCGCTCCTTTGCCTTCAACGGGAAAAAATGGATCGCGGATCTCCAGAAGACCGAGCGGGAGAGGACGGGAATCGGGTCGCTCAAAGTGGGGTTCAACAACGTGTTCGGGTACTACATCGAAGTCACGAACGCACACAAGGAAAAAATCCCCTCCGATTACATCCGCAAACAGACGCTGACAGGGGCCGAGCGCTACGTCACTCCGGGGCTGAAAGAGCAGGAGGAGAAAATCCTCCACGCGGAAGAGCGGTTGCTGACAGTCGAGACGGCGATTTTCAATGAGATCAGGCTGATGATCGCCTCGCACGCCGCCGAGATCCAGGAAGACGCCCGCGCGATCGCCATGGTCGACTGCTATGTCGCTCTCGGGAGTTGCGCGGTGGAGTACGAATATGTCCGCCCCGGGGTCAACGAATCGGCGGCGCTCGAAATCACCGGCGGGAGGCACCCGGTGATCGAACGGCTTCTCCCGCCCGGAGAGGCATACGTCCCGAATGACGTTTCCCTTTCGACGGACTCCGATCAGATCCTGATCATCACCGGTCCCAACATGAGCGGGAAATCGAGCTACCTCCGTCAGGTGGGACTCATCGTGCTCCTGGCGCAGATCGGTTCGTACGTCCCCGCGGACCGGGCGACCATCGGAATCGTTGACAAGATCTTCACCCGTGTCGGAGCGAGCGATCGGATAACCACCGGGGAGAGCACGTTTCTCGTGGAGATGCACGAGGCGGCACATATCGTCAATACGGCCACAAGAAAAAGTCTCATCCTCCTCGATGAAGTCGGGAGGGGAACTAGCACCTTCGACGGGATCAGCATCGCCTGGGCGCTCACGGAGTACCTTCATAACCGGGTGGGCGCGCGGACGCTCTTTGCCACTCACTATCATGAGCTCAACGAGCTCGCCGATCTGTTCCCCCGGATCCGAAACTTCAAAGTCGACGTGCGGGAGTACGATGACAAAGTGGTGTTCCTCCATAAGGTGACTCCGGGATTCGCGGATCATTCGTATGGTATTCAGGTCGCTCAGATGGCGGGCCTGCCGGAAGAAATTACCGACCGGGCGAAAGATATCTTGAGGAATCTGGAAGATTCAGGGCTCTCGCTGCAAGGAGAGGACACGAGCAAAGGACGCCGGAAATCCGGTGGGAGAGTCGCGGCATCATCGCTTCAACTCACGCTGTTCGAATCGCAGGACGACGCTCTCCGGACGGAACTGCGATCGATGGACGTGAATGAGATGACTCCACTCAAAGCTCTGGAAACACTCTCCCGTTTGAAGGAGAAGGCGCTATGATCTCCTCTCTTCTGCTCGGCATCATCGGCGGTTTTCTGCTTTCCATGCCCCCCGGACCGATCAGTCTCGCCGCAACGAGACAGGTCCTGGCGGGCTTTTTCAAGTCGGGGCTGAAAATCGCTCTCGCCGCAGCAATGATGGATGTCATGTATATGCTCGGTGCGACATTTGCGTCATCCGCCATCATGGTGACCATCAGATCGCTGGTGCGAGAAAGCATCTGGTTCCCGTTCTTGTTCCAGATCGCGTGTGTCGGGGTTCTCATCTTCCTTGGAGTCAGATTCCTGCTTCCCGAAAAGCGGCATCATGAAGAAGAAGTCGAAGAGCTCCGTGAACGCCGCCAGGAGGAGCGCGCCAAGCGCCTGGGGCATAATTCCCCGTTTTTCCTCGGACTCCTCATGGCGATCACCAATCTGGCTTCCCCCGCATTTCTCCCCTCCATGATCACGTTTGTTGGATTCCTCCAGGCAAACAAATGGCTGATGCCTTCGTTTAGCGACAACGTGTTGTTCTCCGTGGGGTTCGGGACGGGAACCCTGCTCTGGTTCCTGACCGCCATGCGGGTTCTGACGCACTTCAGGGAACGGCTCTCGGACAACTTCCTCAACTGGGTCTATCGCTTTGCCGGTGGAACGATGCTGTTGTTCGCCGTCGTCGTCGCGCTCCATGTCGCGTTGACCACCGAATGGAAAGCACTGGTCTGAGGGATTGATACACTACAAAGGGCACAACTATGGCACCACAGGAAATGCGGCAACTCTTTGCCTTCAATGCGTGGGCGACGAACAGGATCTTTGATGCGCTTGAGAAGCTCCCGGCGGAACAGGTTGGGAAGGACCTGCAAAGCAGCCACAAATCGATTCTCAACACGCTCGTGCACCTCGTGGGAGCCGAACGGGCATGGTGTTCTCGCTGGACAGGCGCAACGGTCGAACCTTTTCTCACCGTCGCCGATGCGCCAAATATCGCGGTCCTGAAAGAAACCTGGAACAAGGTCGGCTTCGAGACGGCAAAGTTCCTGGGGAGTCTGTCGGAAAAGAAACTGACAGAACTCTTCGAAATGAAAACGTCGAAAGGAGACGTACTCAAGCTGGTGTACTGGCATTCCATGCTCCACGTGATCGATCATTCGACGTATCACCGGGGACAGGTGGTCACCATGATGCGGCAACTCGGGGCCGTGCCACCGAATACCGGCATGAACACCTTCTTCCGGGAAACGGCCAAGCTGGGATCGAAGTCGAACTGAAGACGTGATGATCCGCGGCGAGATTCCGCCCGGATCCCGCAAATGGTGCCCCCCGTACTCCCCGGGCGTCACCATCGGTTTGCGAGCGGGAGTTTTGCTGATCACAAAAAGAACCACAACGTCGTCGGTGATGCGTTACACGCTCCTCTCCCTCAAACTCCTTCTGTACGGGTATCTCGCGTACCTCCTGCTTTTCCTGGCCACGGAATTCGACCCTGTGAACCCGGCCGTTCGACCGCCGTTCGTTATTTTTGTGGTGAGCTGGATCGATCTCTTCATTCATGAAGGAGGACACTTCATCTTCCGCATCCTCGGCAAGTTCCTCTATATCCTTGGCGGTTCGCTGACCCAGGTCATGCTGCCTGCGCTCCTGGCGTATGTGACGTTTCGCCGGGACCGACGGTGGATCGGCCTGCCCCTTTTTTGGACCGGCGAAAACCTGGTGAATGTGAGCGTCTATATCGAAGATGCGCCATATAAAAGGCTGCATTTGCTGGCAAAGGGACTGATCCACGATTGGAACTGGCTGCTCGACGGCGATCCGACATCCGCCGAGATCCTCGGCGGTACCGTGCACTGGCTGGGCATTTTGGTCTGTGCCGCGGCAATCGGGCTGGGAGTCTGGTTCGCAATCAGCATTTTCCGCGAAGGCGACGAAGCCCCCCCTCCGGTTCTGGAGTAATTGTTTCTCTACTGGATTCCGCGTACCTTCCTGAAGTTCCCCACCCCATCGTTCTTTCCACTTCTCAAATCTCATCCCATGTCTTCGTTATGAAAAATAGACTTCCAGTTCTCGGTATCCTGATCTGCGCGGCGATTTCCACCAGTATCGGACAAACTGTCGAAGAGAAGATCACATCACTCATCAATCAGATGACCGAGCAGGAGAAAATTCTCCAGCTTGCCCAGAACCCCGATGCGTTCAGCACTGCATACAATGCGCGGTTGGGGATCCCGGGGTTCGTCATGGCCGACGGGCCGCACGGCGTACGGGAAGGGCTTGCGACAAGCTTCCCTGTGGGGATCGGGTTGGCTGCGACATGGGATCCCGATTTGGCGCGCCGCGTGGGGAAAGCGATGGGGGAGGAATTTCTGGGAAAAGGGAAAATCCAGGGTCTGGGACCGTGCCTTGATCTTGACCGTGACCCGCGCAACGGCCGGAGTCCCGAGACCGGCGGGGAGGACCCGTTTCTCGATGCGCAGACGACGATGAACGTGGTCCGCGGCATTCAATCGACGGGCTGCATTGCCACTGTGAAGCACTACAATGCAAACCATCGGGAAAACGGCCGTACCACCAACGATGTCCTCATGTTTAAAAGAGATATGGAAGAACGGAGTGGATTGACATTTCGGACGGCTGTCCAGGAAGGCGGGGCGTTCTGCGTCATGAACGCTTACAACCGCATCAATGGAGAGTATTGCGCCGAAAACCGTGTCCTGCTCACCGACATCCTCCGGACGGACTGGGGCTTCCCGTATTATGTCGTGTCCGATTGGGGTTCGATCGTCCATACCGATCGAGCAATCAACGCAGGCTGTGACATTTGCATGGGGGCGGATAATTATAAGAATGACCTTCCGGGGTTGATTTCCAACGGGACCGTTTCGATTGCCACCGTGGATTCCGCCGTGCGACGGGTCCTCCGGACAAAGTTTGTGTCCGGGCTGATGTCGTCCCTTCCCCGGGGAAATTCTGAAAACGTTGGAAGCGCCCAGCATCTCGCACTCTGTCTGGAAGGAGGACGGAAATCCCTGGTGCTGCTCAAAAACACCGACGCGATTCTGCCGCTCAGCCCATCCATTGGTTCCGTGGCGCTCATTGGCCCCAACGCCGGAGTTCTTCGCACGGACGCAAATGGGAGCAGCTGGGTTACGCCGATTGCGCCGGTGTCCCCGAGACAGGGATTGGAGACAAGAATTGGAGCCGCGAAGGTCTCTTACAGCATCGGATGTGCGGTGAATTCTTCCGACACGAGCGGGTTCAGCGCCGCCCGTGCTCTGGCTTCGTCAGCGGACGTTGTCGTATTTGTGGGAGGCTTGGATCCGGATCAGGAAGGTGAGGGACATGACCGGGTCGGGGGTTCGATCGCATTGCCCGGCCAGCAGCAGAATCTCATCAACGCTCTTGCCGCGGTCAATCCCCGGATCGTCGTCGTACTTTTCAGCGGTGGGATTTGCGGGATCGACAAGTGTATCGCGAACATCAAGGGACTCATCTACGCTTTTTATCCGGGCGAGCAAGCCGGCACAGCCCTGGCCGAGGTACTCCTGGGGGACGTCAACCCGAGCGGGAAACTCCCGGTGACGATGCCAGTCAACGACGCCCAGTTACCTGCGTGGAACGATGACTTCACCGACGGAGATCAGGGTGGAGGATATCGGTGGTTCGATGCCAGTACTCTTACACCGCAGTTTCCGTTTGGTTTTGGGCTGAGCTATACGACATTTTCGTATTCAAACCTCTCCATCACGCCGACAAGTGTCGCGCCCGGGGAGCCCGTGTATGTCAGCGTTGACATCTCCAATACCGGTGCTGTCGCGGGAGACGAAATCGCCGAGCTTTATCTTTCCCACACCGATCCGCAGGTGGACTTGCCCCTCAAGCAACTGAAGGGTTTCCAAAGGGTTACTCTGCTTCCCGGCCAGACCTCGACGGTGACATTCACGTTAAGCGCGGACGAGTTCCTCTATTATGACGATGCGGTCAACCGTTTCGACATCTTCCCGGGTGTTTACCGCGCGCAGGTCGGCGGGTCCTCGCAGAGCCTCCCGGTCAACGGGACATTCACGGTGGCCACGTCGCCGAAGAAGCCTGATCTGACCATCCCCACGGTCCGGATTGTGCCTCCTTTCCCCTCAGTGGGGGACACCGTGACCTTCTTTGCGACGGTGAAAAACAAGAGCGCGCAACAGATACCGGCGGGGACGCCTATCAAAGTTTCCTTCCGTGTGAACGGAGAAGAGGTTGCCACCGCAACAACCACGACTACTGCTATTCCTGCAGGCGGAATGGCGTTACTGGAGGCGAACGGCGGAGCATCGAGCGATTACTTCTGGCATCCGGACAACGTCGGATCGTTTACGGTTTCCGCTGTGGCGGATCCCGACAATGCCGTCGATGAAATCCTCAAGGACAACAACACCACCGCAGCGGAGGTTCAGGTCGCGCCCGTCAGGCCGGTGAATCTTGCTTTGAGAAAGTCTGTCACCGTGTCATCAATTGAAGCCGCCGGTCTGGAGGGAGACAAAGCAGTGGACGGATCCGACGGCAGCCGCTGGTCTTCGAAGTTCAGTGATCCGCAGTGGATCACTGTCGATCTCGGGACGCCGACGCACATAGACCATGTCGACTTCCGTTGGGAGGCGGCGTACGCGCGGGAATACTACCTGCTTGTATCCGATGACAACACCATCTTTAGCATGGTGTATCATGAGACGGCCGGTAACGGTGGCGTGGATTCCATTCACGTGGATACGACCGCACGGTACGTAAAGATGCTCGGCATGCAGCGAGGGACGACATACGGGTATTCGCTCTACGAGTTCGAAGTCTATGGAGCAACGGCAACGGGGGTCGAGGCCCGCGATCCGGGAATTCCGGGGACCTTTGCTCTGGAGCAGAACTATCCCAACCCGTTCAATCCGGGAACAGTAGTCAGTTGTCAGTGGACAGTGGACAGTAAGGTCCGACTTGTGGTGTTTGATCTGCTGGGGCGTGAGGCGGCGGTACTGGCGAACGGCCGTTATCCGGCAGGGCGATATTCATTCACGTTTGATGGAAGCGGATTGGCGAGCGGCGTGTATTTCTATCGATTAGAAGCAGGTGGTCACGCCCAGACAAAGCAGATGATGCTTTTGAAATAGTTTTTTCTCTTGTGCGCGACGATTCGAAACCAGTGAGTTCAAAACCGGTGAATTCCATTCTGGACAGCGTTACCGTTGTCATCATCAATTATGAGACGCCCGATCTCACGGAGCGTGCAGTGCGGTCATTGCGGACCGCCTACCCCGGGATCGGAGTGCTCCTCATTGACAACGGCTCCAGCGACGGGAGTGATGCCGTCGTGAAGGACCTGCAGAAGCTGAACGGGAAGAAGACGGAAATCATCATGAACGTGCGGAACATTCACCATGGTCCGGCCATGGACGAGGCGCTGCGCGCGTTGCAGACACCATGTGTTCTTTTCCTCGACTCCGACTGCGACGTCAGGCGGGGAGGGTTTATTGAACAGATGGTGGCGTTAATGAATTCAGAGGCGAAGAATTACGCAATCGGAAAGCGGATCTTCATGAACGATCGGGGGTTTGACGTCGAAGAACAGCCGGGGGCGCATCCGTACATCCGTCCGATCTGCATGCTGGTGAGGCGGGAAATGTATTGGAGCCTTCCGCCGTTTGAGCGTCACGGAGCTCCCTGTCTTGCCAATTTCATTGTAGCCGACCGGTCCGGGCTGGCGCTGGTCCATTTTCCGGTGGAGGATTTTGTTTTTCACGAAGGGCGGGGGACGGCGAGCCGGCACGGGTATCAGCTTGGACTTCGGGGCAAGGTGAACCACTTATTGAACAAGTTGCGGTTGTAGGAGCGGCTTCCGTCCCCGTGGTTAACGATCGGCATCGCCGATTTGACTCCGGAAGTTGACAAACAACCTGGCCGGCGGGAAGAATTGTGGTTGCCTAGGCTGCCAACTTTTCCCCTGCCTGCTGGCGTGAAGTCGCTTTTGCACAAAAAATTGTGGTTGCCTAGGCTGCCATGTTTTCTCCTGTCTGTCGGCGCTCATCCTCCTCTTTGCTGACAATATTTGTGGTTGCCTAGGCTGCCATGTTTTTCTCCTGTTTGTCGGCGCGAATCCCCTTCGTTGCAGGCAAGAATTGTGGTTGCCTAGCCTGCCATGTTTTTTCCTGTCTGTCGGCGTGAATCCCCCCCTTTGCGGAGAAAAAACCAAGGCTGCCTAAGCAGCCATGCTTTTTTTCCTGTTTTTGCCCTGATTGCTTGTCTTACCCACCCTCCGTATCTTGCATGTTGTCCCATTATCCGCCCTCCCCATTGAACATACTGCTCACGAATTCCACCGACATCTTTGCAGGCGGTGAGGATTATGTCCTCATCCTTGCGCGATACCTTGCGCGCAGGGGCCATGCGGTCTTTGTTTCCGCCAATCCCGGCCACCTTCTCCTTCAAAAGAGCGAAGAATCGGGTCTCACTACCGTTCCCGTTTCCTATACCGGCATGAACCGCGTTTTTGCGGTGGGATCGGAACTTCGGGCATCGCTGCGGTCGTACCATATCGATATCGTCCACAGCAACGCCAACTATGACCGCACGGCGGCTGCTCTTGCGACCATCCGTACCCCCGTGCAACACGTCGCAGGGGTCCATTCCTCCCATTCGATCCAACACAATATCACGCATTGGATCAGAAACCGTTACGGAACGGCACATTTCGTCGCCGATGCGGATTCCGTGAGGGACGTCCTCATTCGCGAAGATCATATCGCGCCAGACAGAATAACGATCATCCCGATAGGCGTTGAGCCGGGAAAAGGCCCGGAGTATGAAACCTGGCGCCGACAGGTGCGTAAGGAATTAGGGGCCGATGAGCGAACGATTGTCATCGGTAACGTCGGACGCCTCGTGGCGTTCAAGGGGCAACGTGTGTTGCTTGACGCCGCCGCGAACATTGCGGCCAAACGGCAGGATTTCCTCGTTGCGATCGTCGGTGACGGCGAACTTTCCGCTCAACTTCTGGATCAGGCGCAACGCCTCGGCCTGGAACAACGGGTGCGATTTCTCGGGTTCCGGGACGATCTTGAGAAGCTCTACACAGGGTTCGATATCTACTGTCACTCCTCTCTCGAAATGGCTGAGGAGGCGTTCCCGCTGGCTATTCTGCGCGCGCTCGCGGAGGGACTCCCCGTCGTGTGCACCAACGTCGGCGGTATCGCCGCGATGGTGGCGGATGGACGCTCCGGCTTCCTCAAACCGCCCGATGACCCTGATGCGCTCGCTGAAGGGCTACTTGCATGTCTCAACGACCCGGCATTGAGGTCGTCGATGGGCGCAGCGTCCCGGGCCCTGTTCGACAACCACTATCACGCCAACATCATGGCGGAACGGATGGAGAAGGTGTATGAAAAAGTCCTGGGAGCTTAACACCTGGATCGGCTTTTCCATCCTCTTCCTGCTGTACGGCGGAGGATCGGCGCTGTTCTCTTCCTGTGCAAGAAATCCCGGGCTTGCGCCGCTCACCGCAAGCGACAGCGTTATGATAGTGACGGATAATATCCTGCACCGAGCGGAAGTTGATTCATTCTTCCGCACTGATGAGAACTCACCGTTCCGCAGGGATACGACGATAGCCTACCACGGGATTGTCTGGTACCCCGTCGACCCGCACTTCCGGGTCACGTCTCTCCTGCACCGGTACGCGACTCCGGAAACAGTCACGGTGATGGGAACGAAAGGAGAAGAGCGGCGGCAATTGAAATACGGCTACTTCGAATTCGTCCTGCCGGACGAACGGGGCGTCCCGGTTCAGTTGAAAGTCAACGTCTATAAGTTTACCCCTTCCGATAGTCTCCGATACCGGTTGTATCGTGACAACCTCGAAGTCTGGTTCCGCGATAGAACGACCGGGACGGAAACGTACGACGTGGGCCGTTACATCGATGTCGGGGATGAACAGAAGGACCCCGATGCCCTCTACATCATCGATTTCAATAAGGCCTACAATCCGTATTGTGCGTACAGCTCAATGTACTCATGCGCAGTTCCGCGGAAAGAAGATTACCTTGACATCCATCTTCGCGTCGGAGAACGAAAATACCATGACTGACCAAAACGCTTCCTCATCCACTTCTCAACCGGCGAAGTCGCTGGTTTCCGGGAGCATCCTGATTGTCCTCGGGCTGCTCTTCCTTGCGGCAAACCTCACAGACATCGATTTCTCGGAATTCTGGCCGGTGGTCTTCCTCATCCCCTCTATCATCTTTTTCATTGCCTATGCCCGGGACAGAAGTCAGTTCGGCCTTCTCATGCCCGCAACGATCCTCCTGGTCTTTTCCCTTCCCTTCTTTATCTCGCAGCACTACGGATGGGATCTGATGAGCCGGCTCTGGCCGTTCTTCATGCTCGGGCCCGGACTGGGATTCATTGTCATGTACCTTTTGGGACGGCGGGAGCCGGCGCTCCTGATCCCTGCCTCCATCCTCACCGGGCTCAGCGCGATCTTCTTTCTCATGATGAACGGCCTTCCGGAGTACTGGCCGGCAATTCTCATCCTTATCGGTCTCATTCTCCTGCTGCGCACCAGGAAGACAGACTCCACAACGATGCCGCAGGATAACCCTCCGGCCGGCCACTGACGGATCTTCCCCCATGGATCAACACAAACTCTTCAGAACGATCAAGCACCTTGCGGAAGAAAAATTCCGCACCGAAGAACAATTGCTGGCGCACATCCTCGAACAGGTCATTGCCAACGAAGATATTCCGATCAAGGGTGGACGCGTCTGGAAGTTCGACGCGTCGAACGGGACGTATCGTCTCATTCATCAGGCGGGGGATGTAGAACCTATCGCGAAAAACTTCCGGATTAAAATCGCCGACTATCCGGCCATCCGGCAGCTGTACAAAAAGGGGACGATTGTCGAAACGGAGACCAACAAGTACCTCCGCCTCAGAGGGATCAAGCATTATTCCGCCACCGGTCTGGGAGAGAAAATCTCCTGGAAATCGGAGACGCTCTACCAGTATCTGCTCGCGATCAATGCTGAGTATCTGAAGCACGACATGGTGTATACGCTGAACATCCTCGCGACCGCGCTGACCTCATCGCTGATGAGTCGTCGGTCCGCGAAGAAGGCAAAACTCCTGCAGGCGGATCTCGACAAGGCAAGGGCGATCCAGCAGAGTATCCTCCCGGGGCATGAATTCAAATTTGCGCAATATGACCTTTACGGCGTTTCGGTGCCGGAACGCGTCGTTGGAGGAGACTTTTTCGACTATCTTCAGGTAAAAGAGGACAAGGATCGGCTCGGTGTGGCAATCGGCGATGCGGCAAGCAAAGGTTTCTCTGCGGCGGCGCAGGCCCTCTACGTGTCAGGAGCGCTGCGCATGGGGGTGGAATTCCAGACGAAAATGAGCCATCTCCTCAATAGAATCAACGAGATGGTCAACCGCACGTTTACCGCGGAACATTTCATCTCCATGGTGTACGCGGAGTTTACCAATTCGGAGAACGGGCTCGTGTTTTACGTCAACGCGGGACACAGCAACCCGATCCTGCTCCACACGGCGAGCAACGAGGCGGAACGGCTCAAAGCAACGGGCCAGATGCTCGGCCCTTTCCCCAACGAGAAATACCGGACAGAATTCACCGTGATGAAACCCGGGGACATTCTGCTCCTGTACACCGACGGAATTTCCGAAGCGGCGAATGACCGGCAGGAGCTGTTTGGAGAGCATCGCCTGATTCACCTCCTGCGGGAACATCAGAAGGAGACGCCGAAACAGATCTGTCAGGCTATTCTTCAGGAAGTGCAGACTCATGGCACCAGGGAAGAATACTCGGATGATAAAACACTTGTTGTCATCAAACGGAACCGTTGAAGCTACCACATTCACCCATCGTCCCACCGGAGAACACCCATGAGAAAACTATTCGGTCTCTTGTTGCTGGCCGGAGTGATTCTTGCCGCCCAAACCGTGTCCGCTTCCCCCGAAAAGAAGGAGAAAAAGGACAAGAAAGAGCAGGTGAAAACGCAGAAGGCCTCCAAGAAGGAAGGGAAGAGCGTCAGCAAGAAAGTGAAGGAAAGCAAGAAAAAGGAGAAGGCGACGAAGAAGAAGGAGACTGCTGCCAAGAAAGAAACCTCGGCGAAGGTGAAGGAGGCGAAGGCATCAAAGAAAGAGACGACGGCGACCAGGGAAAAGGGTTCGAAAAAGGAAAAGGTGGCGTCGAAAACGAAGGAACTGAAGAAGGAAAAGGAGTCGACAAAGAAGGAAGCCACTTCGAAGAAAGCCAAGTCGAAAAAAGAGAGCGGAGTTTCGGCGAAAGAAAAGATTACTCCGAGCGAGGAGATGAAAGAGAAGGCTTCTTCCATGACGGGAAAATCTGCCGTGAAGGAGAAGAGGGAAAAGGTTTCCAAAACGAAGTCGCCGGCTTCTCCGAAGGTCGAATCGGCGGACAAAGTGATCGGCACTGATGACAAGGGGCGGACGATCTACGAGGGACCCCGGGGCGGACACTATTATATCAACAGCAGTGGCAACAAGGAGTACATTTCCAAAGACAAAGAGAAATAGATGCCGCGATGTTCCCGGGTGAAGGAGGGGCATCGTGCCTCTCCTTCGGCCGGATCGGGAAGAGAGTGTTCAAATCCAGCCCGTATTGTATGATTCTTAACAAAAATTCATGCAAGCGGGCGTTGCCTTTTCCTCCCCGTGCACGTATCATTATGCGTCGTGGAAGAACAATGTGTTCAGACGTCCAATCTTGTCACATTCGTGCAGGAGGTTCTATGGTGAAAAAACTCTTTGTGCTGTTGCTTGCATTTGCATTTGTCGGGGCCCAGGTCTCTGTATTTGCCCAGGAAGAGGTGAAAGAAAAGGCCGGCAAAACCACGGAAAAGGTCGGTGAGAAGAAGGAGAAGGCGGGCAAGATGATGTCGAAGACCGGTGAAAAAATGGAGAAGAAGGGTGACAAAATGATGAAGAAGGGCACCAAGATCTCCAAGGCGGGTCACGAGAAAGCAGGCAAGGCAATGATGAAAGCCGGCAAGGCGAAATCCAAAGCCGGCGAGAAGATGGAGAAGGCCGGAAAGATGAAGAGCAAAGTCGGCGAGAAGATGGAGAAGAAGGGTGAGAAGATGGAGAAGAATGCCGAGAAGAAGGAAAAGGAAGGACAGAAGTAACATGACGGAGTAGCATCCGTTCACAGGCTACAGTTACCCGGGAGACAGTGTGCCTGTCTCCCGTTTTTTTTTGCTTCCCTTCCTTGATGTTCATCGCCGTTCCCGACGAAACGTGCGGACAAAGAGACCCGTCATCGCGATAAGCCCCCGGGTGCGCAGAAGGAGATTCCGGCTGTACAGCGCGTGAAGGGCCCCGAGAAGTCCTCTGTACACCCTCCTGCCGTGTGGATACCACCACATGTTCCTCTGCACGCCAGGGAGGATGTCGTCGACAACGCAGCGCGGCTGTGTCATCTCCTCGAGACCGAGATAGCCGTGAGTACGTCCAATCCCCGAAGACTTGAACCCGCCCCACGGTGTTTCCGCCATTCCGTGACTCATGAGGTGATCGTTGATGGTGACCGTCCCCGCCTCGAGGAGTGCCGCGATGCGGTGTGCCCTCTGACGGTCCCGCGACCATACTGATGCGGTAAGGCCGAGGAAGGAGTCGTTTGCCCTCGCGATGGCCTCTTCGACGGAATCCACCGGCATCACAGCCAGGATGGGTCCGAACGTCTCCTCACGCATCGTGAGCATGTCGTCGGTGACGTTCTCCAGGATGGTGGGAGGAAAGAACCATCCGGTCGATGGGCCGTCGAATGATAGTGCCTCTGCGGTCACCACCGCACCTTTTCCCAGGGCGTCCTGCATGTGTCGTTTCACCGTATTCAGTTGCTGCTCCGTGGTCATGGCGCCGATCTCCACGTTGAACGCCGTGTCGTGGCCGTAGCGAAGCGCCCGGGTTTCGGACCGCAGGAATTCCATGAACTGCGCGTAAACCGGTTTCTCCACGTAAATCCGCTCCACTCCGCCGCAGGACTGACCGCAGTTTGAATACCCCGCCCACGCTGCGCCTGCAGCGGCCCGGTACAGGTTTGCGTCGCGGCAGACGATCATCGCATCGTTTCCGCCAAGCTCAAGGGAAACCGGGACAAGACGCTTCCCGGCCTTCGCCATCAGTTCCCTGCCAACTGCAACGGAGCCTGTGAAGAACAACTTGTCGATCCCGGCATCGAGGAAGGCGTCCCCGGCCGCCTGCCCCGGAAGGTTGAGAAAAGTGCAGAGGCCGTCGGGGAGGTTTCCCGCGTTGAGACACTCCGCAAGCGCTTTCGCCACCTCCTGTGTTTGGGTCGCCGTCTTGACGATCACGCCGTTCCCCGAAATCAACGCCATAATGATCTCATGGAACGGAATGGAGAACGGATAATTCCACGGACTGATGATCCCGATGACGCCGAATGGAACTCTCTCCACGTATGACCGTTTGTTCACGAGCAGGATGCTCCCTGCCCTGATCGTGTGGCGCCGAAGGAGCTGCCGCGCGTGCCTGGCATAATAGGTTGCCGTAAGGGCCGCCGGCAGGATCTCCGTGCTGAGCGCGTCGATGCGCGTCTTTCCGTTGTCTCTTGAGATGACGCTCGCAAGATCGTCCGCACGGTTCACGATGAAGTCGCGGATCAGAAAGAGATGTCGTGCCCGTTCTCGGAACGTTCTTTCCGCCCAATCGTGCTGCGCCTCGCGCGCGCGGCGCACCGCAGACTTGACACCGGCAGGTGAATCGAGGGGAGTATGGCCGATGGTTTCCCCTGTCGCCGGGGCAATACTCATCGTCTGTTCCGTGGTCACGAATTCTGTCCTTTCCAGGTGCTCATGCTCCGGGGGATCCCCAGAAGCACAAGAACGAATTGGAACCAGCGGTCGGGCAATAGCCCGCGCAGGCGAAGCGTGAGATGCAGTGCCGGGGGCCGCTTTGGGGAAAAGCGATTCTTCTTAAGCGCACCGTTCACGATCGCGCGGGCGATGACATCATGGGAACGGATCAACGGGAGGATCAGGTTCCCCGGGAACGTGAGTTTCGCTCCTGCAAACATCCCTTCAGCAAGGTAGCTGGGATGGATCGAGCTCCAGTGCATTCCCGTCTTTCCGAGTGTCCGGCTCTCCATCCGCATGGCTTCGGTAAACCCCCAGACTCCCCACTTCGTGGCGCAATATACCGCGAGCCCGGGAACGCCGACCATGCCGGCGGCGGAACTGATGTTGACGACGTGCCCTTCGTTCCGTTCATACATTCCCGGCAGGACAGCCTGCGTCACCTGGATCACGGCCATCAGATTGACCTCCACCGTGCGCTCCCACGCGTCCGCGGGCCCTTCAAGGAGGGTGCCGCCAAGAACGTACCCCGCATTGTTGATGAGAATATCCACACGGCCCATCTCGCGCTCAGCGGTACCGGCCAGCTCTGTGACACGTGCGCGATCGGTGACATCGCAGACGTGACCGTAGACCGTTCCTCCGCCTGACCCCAGGGCGCGGACTGCGTCTTCAAGCGCGGCGGGACGAACGTCCCAGATGGTGACACTGCACCCCTCCTGCACGAGCCGTCGGACCGTGGCATACCCGATGCCGGAGGCCCCGCCGGTGACGATTGCGGTCTTGCCATTGAGATTTTTCATGGTCTGGAAGGTTGAATGGGATGGAGAATAGTGAAAACACCATGGAGGAGATCCGTTGCGGGCCTGCTTCGGGGATGATGTGCGGGTCCGCACGACTCACGGTATTTAATTCCCTCCGAAAAAGCAATCGGCATGTTTTGCAGGCGTTCACGCGGCGTGGCGGTTGTCGAACCAGGGCGCGCGCGCATCGCGGTTGCTTTTCACCCCTGCAGATGGTAAATTTTTCTGCTTCACGCTCCCTTCCAGAATCACCACAACTCATATCCAAGGCAACGTTGTCATGGCAAATGTCAATACGAAAAAAGGGGTCATCGGCATTCTGACGGGCGGCGGAGATGTCCCGGGTTTGAATCCCGCCATCCGTGCGGTAACGATTCGTGCAAATCGTGAAGGGTATCAGGTTATCGGCCTCCGTCGCGGCTGGGGAGGCATTGTGGATCTCGTCCGCGAGAAGGACGCAGACAACTCCGATTGCTATCAAGTGTTGAGTGAGGAAGTCGTCAACAAGGCAGGGCGGACCGGCGGCACGTTCCTGCACAGTTCCCGGACAAATCCGACAAAGATCAAGAAAGCGAACGTTCCTTCCCACCTGGCCGGCGCGTACACAAACGACATCAACGATCTGACCGAAGAAGTACTGAAAAATCTGGATTGGCTCGGGATCGACTACCTGATTCCTATCGGCGGAGACGACACGCTGAGCTATGCGGTGCGCCTCTATCAGGAAGGAGTCAATGTCGTCGCCATCCCGAAGACGATGGATAATGATGTGCCGGGGACGGACTATTGCATCGGCTTCAGTACGGCCGTCACCCGGACTATCAGCATGACAAACAGTCTGCGGACCTCCGCGGGGTCGCATGAGCGGTTTCTGGTGCTGGAAGTCTTCGGTCGTTATGCGGGATTCACGGCCATGCTCCCCACGATGGCCGGCGCCGCCAACCGTTGCGTCATCCCGGAATACGAATTCAATATCGAACACCTGACAGAACTCCTCGTGTACGATCGCAATAAGAACCCAAGCCGGTACTCTGTGGTGCTGGTCTCGGAAGGCGCGACGTTCAAAGGCGAGCAGATGGTGTTCGAGAATGCTGCCAAGGACGATTACGGCCATGCAAAACTGGGCGGCATCGGCGATGTTGTTTCCTCCCAGCTCAAGGATCTGTCCCCGCGTTTCAACAACGGGAAGACGATCAACGTCATCAACCAGAAGCTGGGATATCTCGTGCGCGGCGGCGACCCCGACGCCATCGACTCCATCGTCCCCATGGCATACGGCAACCTGGCGCTCGACATGATTCTGAAGAAAGTCCACGGACGATTAGTGGTTCTGAAGAACGGCCGGTATGATAATATGCCCATCGATTGCGTGACCGCTTCAAAGAAAGTGGTCAACATCAGGGATCATTACAACACCGACCGGCTGCGACCGCATTACAAGAGCTTCGAAATGAAGCCGCTCTTCATCATGACGAGTGAGACGTAAGGGGCGGCTCATCGATTCGCGGGGGCATTATCGACGACGGGCGGGAACCTAACCATGCTGTGTTGCGTTATCAAAAAATCCATCCCTGCCATGCGCCGTGCATACCGCCGCGCGAAGACTCCGATGAATTGAGGCGGGAAGTCCATCCCGGTTGCTCAATGTCGTGTGAATTTGCGAGTCACTCCTTACAGCAACGTCCGATTGTTTTTCGAACCCGTCCCACCCAACCGGCCCTTCTCGATGAAGAGGCGGGGACAAGAAAACATCTCCTTATCTTCCACCCAGCGCATAGGAGGTCCCGTGACAACAAAAACAACTTCTCTCGATAATGGCATCGGTCTCATAGAGCCCAAAGGAAACCTGGTGGGGGGAGACGAGACGGTGGAACTCCGTCAGGCGGTCGCAGGTTTCGTAGAGCGAGACTACCAAAAGCTCATCATTGACCTGAGCAAGGTGAACTATCTGAATTCCACTGCGATCGGTGTCCTGGTGGCGTCTCACGCCTCATACAGCAGGAAGGGATGGCAGATCAAGCTCTGCGGGCTCAACGCCAACATCAACAATGTCTTTGTTATTACCAAACTCACGCTGGTCTTTGATGTGTACGAGTCTCGGGAAGACGCGCTCAAGAGCTTCAAATAGTCACGCACTCTTGGGTCCTCACTTATCCTCTCGGGGCGCTGAAAAGTCAAAAGGGAGTTGCGATGAGACATCTCATGTTGTTGGCGGTCCTCCTTGTTTCTGTGATCGTGTGCAGTCCGATTTCGGCGTTTCCCCAGGAGGGCAACCCGGGATATCACATCCTCGACACCTTGCTTCTGGGCGGCGAAGGCGGGTGGGATTATTTGACAGTCGACGCGTCCGCGCACCGCGTGTATATCTCACGGAGCAGCCACGTCCAGGTTGTTGATACCAGGACGATGAGACTGATAGGCGACATCCCGCAAACGATAGGCGTCCACGGGGTCGCTCTTGTTCCCGGGCTCACCAAGGGGTACACGAGCAACGGACGGGATTCGTCGGTCACCGTGTTTGACCTGAACACACTCAAGGAAATTGCAAAGATCCACATCGATGCACGGAACCCGGATGCGATCCTCTACGAGCCGGTCTCCCGGCGCGTGTTCACGTTTAACGGAGGGAGTGCAAATGTCACCGCAATTGACCCGGCGACGGACAACGTCGTCGGGACATTGCCGGTGGGCGGTAAACCGGAGTATGTCGGGTACGATGGCAAAGGTCATGTCTACGTAAACATCGAAGACCGGAGTAAGGTCCTGGGGTTCGACGCCCGCACGCTCAAAGTGCTTTCGTCATGGTCAATCGCGCCGGGAGAAGAACCATCCGGCCTCGCAATCGACAGAAAGGACGGCCTGCTGTTCTCCGTCTGCCGCAATGAACGGATGGTGATCTCGAATTACGCCTCGGGCAAAGTTGTCGGTGAGGTTCCGATCGGTGCAGGAGTTGATGGTGCCGCGTATGATCCTGAGACTAACCTGGCCTTCAGCTCCAACGGTGCGGGGACAATGACGGTGGTCCACGTCGATGGACCGGAAAAGTTTTCGGTTGTCGAGACCATTTCCACCCGGCGGGGAGCCCGTACGTGTGCGCTGGATGAGACCACCCATCGCTTGTATACCATCTCGGCGAAATTTCAACCGGCATCGGGTGGAGAACATGAACGTCCCCGCCCTGAACCGGGAAGTGCGACACTGTACGTGATCGGAAAATAGAATCGACTTGGGAATACCGGCGAGAGTTCTGTGACACAACCAGGGAGGTCTGCCAGTGTCTGTCGCGGTCACAATTCTTGAGGGTGGGATCGGTGTCCTCGAGCCCGCGGGAAAACTGGTCGGCGGAAAGGATACGGAAGATCTCCGGCGTTCGGCGGACGATCTGGCCGCAAAGGAGGTGAAGAAACTCCTTATCGATCTCAGCAATGTCGACTTTTTGGATTCCAGCGGGGTCGGGACGCTGGTGTCGGTGCAGGCAATCCAGAAACACCGCGGTTGTCCGGTGTATCTGTGTGGAGTCCGGCCCCAGGTCCTCAGTGTCCTCACCATCACCCACCTGGCAATGCTGTTCGAAGTGTTCGGCACCCGTGAAGACGCGCTTCTTCGCATGAGACAGTAGGAGAGAGGGAGCGTGAACCCGGAATCACTTCGTGTTTGCCCCCCGGGTACACCGATCCGGTTCCGTCGATGTGGAATTTCCCCGGTCACCCATGACCTCCCGGGGAAAAAAATGCAGTCCTTCTTTCGACCCCCTTTCGTGGAACGTGGTATGAAGCATCTCCTCCTCCTGCTTCTGATTCCCGCAGTCCTGTTCTGTCAGGAATCTCACTTCAACGTATCGGTCACCCGGTTTCAATTGAAGAATGGTCTCGATGTAGTCCTCCACGAAGACCATAGCACCCCCACGGTGTGTGTAAACTGCTGGTACCATGTGGGGTCGAGCCGTGAAAAGCCGGATCACACCGGCCTGGCCCATCTCTTCGAACACCTGATGTTCATGGGTTCACCGCATGCGCCGGAAGGGATGTTTGACCGGTGGTTGGAAGCGGCAGGGGGGGATAACAACGCCTCGACATCCCAGGACAGGACGAATTACTTTGAAGATGTCCCGAGTAATGCACTTGAGCTGCCGCTTTTCCTGGAGTCGGACCGGATGGGCTATCTGACGCAGGTCATGACTCCCGAGAAAATCGACCTCCAGCGTGCGGTGGTGAAGAATGAGCGCCGCGAGTCGTATGAAAACGTCCCTTACGGCATGGCGGGAATCCTGCTCAATGAGAATGTCTTCCCTGCAGGACATCCCTATCATTGGCCGGTCATCGGTTCGCAGGAAGACCTCTCTGCCGCGACGGCACAGGATGTCATAGGCTTTTTCAAAACCTATTACGTCCCCAATAACGCAAGCCTTGTGATCGCGGGGGATATCGATCCCGTCAAGGCCAGGGCGGCAGTGGAAAAATGGTTTAATGCGATCCCGGCAGGACCTCCTGTTCCACCGTTGAGTGTGACTCTGCCTGTGCTGTCTGCGGAAAAGCACGTCGTGTACGAAGACGACGTGCAACTGCCGCGCATCTATCTGGCCTGGATATCTCCTCCGTTCTTCGCCCCGGGAGACGCCGATCTGGATATCCTCGCAAGCGTCCTTTCCGACGGGAAGAATTCACGGCTCTACAAGCGGCTCGTCTATGAGCTGCAAATTGCGCAGGACGTGGTCGCATACCAGGAATCCCATAAGCTTGCATCGAAATTTGTCATTATTTCCACCGCCCGCTCCGGACACAGTCTGGGGGAGATTCTCAGTGTGATCCAGGAGGAGATCGACCGTGTGAAGGCCCAGCCCCCTTCGCAGCGCGAGGTCGATCGGGCCGTCAACCAGTTTGAAGCCGCCTTCTATCGGAGGCTCGAACGGGTCGGAGGAATGGCTGACCAGATCAACACGTATCTCTTCTATACCGGTACTCCCGACTATTTCAACAACGATCTGAACCGGTATCGCGCACTCCACCGGGAAGATGTCCAGCGGGCTGCACAGACCTATTTGCGGAACGATGGACGGGTTGTTCTCTCCGTGGTGCCGCGGGGAAAGCGTGATCTCGCTGTTCCGTAAACAGGAATACCCCATGCTCAGAGTCTACAGCGTAATTCTCCTTCTCGTCCTCTGTGGGAGGGCCGGGCTCTCGCAAATCCCGGACCGGAGCACGCCGCCCGTTCCGGGGCCGCGTCCGGAGTTTCATTTGAAGGAAATCCAGCACCTCACCCTGTCAAACGGGATTCCGATCATCCTGTACGAAAAGCACGATGTCCCGATGGTCCAGATCGACGTCGTGATCCGCGCAGGAAAGGTCGATGAACCGCCGGGGAAAACCGGCCTTGCCACGATGACGGCGACGATGATGATGGAAGGAGCGGGATCGCGAAATGCGCTTTCCCTGGATGATGCCATCGACTACCTTGGTGCTCAATTGTCGGTCGATGCAGGATACCATACGTACGGTGTGTCGCTAAACACTCCCGTGGGTAAGCTCGATTCCGCCCTGGCATTGATGGCCGACGTGGTGCTGCGGCCCTCTTTCCCGGATAGCGAACTCGAGAGAAGGAAGGACGAGACCTTAACAGCGTTGCTTCAATGGCGCGACGAGCCACGGACACTCGCCTCTGTGCTCTTCAGCAAATTGCTTTACGGTGACGATCCGTACGGGACCCTTCTGGTGGGATCCGTCCAGACAATCCAATCGTTCACGGTGGAGGACCTCCGGAGATTCTATCAGGCCCAATTCGGGTCGAACAGGGCGCAGTTTATTGTCGTGGGTGATGTCACCGCAGCGACGGTGATCCCCAAACTGGAAGCACTGTTCGGATCATGGAAGCAGGTTGGTGCTGAGCCGCTCCCGCACCCCGAGGGAAAACAAATCGAGGAGACGCGGGTCTATCTGGTGGATAAGCCTGACGCTCCGCAATCCCAGATTTATATCGGCCGGATCGGCGCGCCCCGAACTACGCCGGATTTCTACAGCATTGTCGTTCTGAACACCATCCTTGGAGGCTCGTTTACCTCCAGGTTGAACGAAAATCTGCGGGAGACCCACGGATACACCTACGGGGCGGGTTCCGTCTTTGATTTTCGCGTGGAGCCCGGACCGTTCATCGCAGAGGCCGCGGTGCAAACGCCGAAGACCGATTCTGCGTTGATCGAATTCATGAAGGAGCTCCGCAACATCCGGAACCCGGTGCCGGGGGATGAGTTGCAGCGAGAAAAGAACTACGTCGCGTTGGGCTTCCCCTCGGAATTCCAGACTATGAATCAGATCGCAGGACAGCTTGATGCGATGGTGGTATTTCATCTTCCGGACGACTATTTCGATAAGTATATCGACCGCATCTCCGCAGTAACGGCGGAAGCAGTCGAGGCCGCGGCACGGAAGTACATCGATCCGGACAAGCTTGTCATCGTCGTCGTCGGCGATCTTTCAAAGATCAAAGAAAGAATTGCCGCGCTGAACCTCGGGCCTATTGCGGTGAAGACGATTGACGACGTTCTCGGGAAGGCGCCGGTGGTAAGGCCGGAGTAGGTGCCATGAAACCCCACCGCGGGGGAGAGGAGCATACGGTAAGTGTGACCATGGGGCTCAGGCCGACCATTGCAACGCTGAACAAACGCGTGATTCGGTGCCGTCGATGTCCGAGGCTCGTCGCATGGAGAGAGGATGTCGCCAGGACCAGGGTCCGACGGTACGCCGATCAGGAATACTGGGGGAAGCCGCTCACGGGGTTTGGTGATCCGGGGGCGCGGGTCGTTCTCGTCGGCCTGGCTCCTGCAGCCAATGGCGGGAACCGGACGGGACGGATGTTTACCGGCGACGAGAGCGGGAACTGGTTGTTCCGCGCATTGTACGAGACCGGATTTGCGAACAAACCGGAATCACTTCACAGGGATGATGGTCTTCTGCTCTCAGACTGCTACATCACTGCTTCCGTCCGGTGTGCCCCACCGAAGAACAAACCCTCGTCAGAAGAATTCGCAAATTGCAGGCCGTTTCTTCTGGAAGAGCTCCGTCTCCTTGCCAATCTGCAAGTCGTGGTGGGGCTGGGGAAGATCGGATTCGACGCGGCGGCTTCAGCGCTCAAGGCACTGGGTCTGATTGACTTCTCGCGTCGGCCCGCCTTCGGCCACGGCGTGCGTTACAGGTACGACGGCGTGACTCTTCTTGCGACATACCACCCGAGTCAGCAGAACACGTTCACGGGGAAATTGACGCGGAGGATGTTGGCCGGAGTACTGCGAGCGGCGGCGCAGGCAAGGCGGTAGATGGAGCGCGTTCAACAGCAAGCAGCCTAGTCGCGTAATCGGATGCGGAACGTTGTTCCCTTGCCCGGTGCGCTTTGCTTGACGAACAATTGTCCCCCGTGGTAGTTGACGATGATCCGGCGCGCGAGGCTGAGGCCGAGTCCCCACCCCCGCTTCTTCGTGCTGTACCCGGGCCGGAAAACCTCCTTGTGCAGTTTCTGGTCGATTCCCTTGCCTGTGTCGGTCACGTCGATGATTGTCCCCCGTCCCATCCGTTGAAGTGCAAATGCGATGCGCCCCGTGGGTCCTTCCATTGCATCCAGAGCATTCTTCATCAGGTTTTCGATCACCCACTCGAACAGCTCACGGTTGATTTGTGCAGGAAACGCCCCCGGGGTTTCTATGACGAGGTCAATCGACCGGGTCTTGGGAATTCTCTTCGCAATGTACGTGATGACCCCCTGGATGACCTCGACGAGATTCTCCTCCTTCAAACTCGGCGTGGAGCCGATCTTCGAGAAACGGGCGGTGACTTTGTTCAGCCGTTCGACGTCCTGCTCGATCTCCGTCACGGTTTCTTCGAGCTCGGGATTCCCCCGCGAATGCTCCTTGAGCCTCTCGAGCCACCCCATCAGGCTCATGAGCGGCGTGCCGAGTTGATGCGCGGTCTCCTTCGACATCCCGACCCAGATATTGCTCTGCTCGTTCCGCTTGACGTAGCTGAATCCGATGTACGCGACAAGAATAAAAACACCGGTGAGCGCAAGTTCGAGATATGGCAACCAGCGCAATTGGACAACGAGTTGTGACTCGCCGTAGTGCACGTAGCTGAGCACAAGGGTGTCGTTCGGCGCGATCCGGATCGGCTTATTGATCCGGTCCATTTCCACGATCAGCTTCCGGTGATAGATCTCTTTCTGATCGCCTGTCAACAGACTGTCGTCGAGGTTCTTTCCGGAGATAAAATTGTTCTGCGGGTCGGAAAGGATCACCGGAAAGTCGACCGTCTGGACTACTTCCGCGAACAGGAAACTGAGATCGCCGCTCGACGAGCGGTCGCTGGAAATGTATTCATACGTTTTCGCGTAGAGGTCCACCGCCTGCCGCTCGCGGGCAAGAATCTGGTTCGTGAGTTCACGGGAGTAGATGAGGACGCCGACAACAAAGACGGAAGCAAGCACCAGGAGGGCGAGTTTGAAGCGGGTAACGAGGGAAGAACGCATGATGTCTCACCGTGGCTAAGGTGAATCGGATCGTTGGTGCGATGGCCCGGGTCATTCCCCGACAACGATCGTCTGGTCCCGCCGGGGTCCGACCGAGATCAGCCAGAGCCGGGCATCGATCAGTCGGGCCAGCTCTTCGAGATACGTTCGCGCCCGGAGGGGGAGATCCTCATACCGGGTGACCCCGGCAAGCGACGTGTTCCATCCCGGGAAGGTTTCATAGACCGGCGTCAGCTTCTCAAGGGTGGAAAGGTCGGTGGGGAAATGCTTGAGCCGTTTCCCCTTCAGTTCGTATCCCACACAAATGCGAATATCGTCGAAGGCATCCAGCACGTCCAGCTTGGTGACTGCGATGCGTTCAATGCCGTTAATCATCGTGGAGTAGCGCATCGCGACAGCGTCGAACCATCCGCACCTGCGGGGTCGCCCCGTCGTCGCACCGAACTCATGACCAACCGTACGGAGTTTTTCCCCTGTGTCATCCAGGAGTTCTGTGGGGAAGGGACCGTTCCCGACCCGTGTCGTATATGCTTTGACCACCCCAACGATGGAGGTCACACTGGTGGGAGGGATCCCGAGTCCCGTACAGGCGCCGCCGGCCGTGGGGTTCGACGAAGTCACGTACGGATACGTCCCGTGGTCGACGTCGAGCAGTGCTCCCTGCGCACCCTCGGCGATCACCATCTTCCCTTCCTTCAGCGCCTGGAAGAGGTAGACCGACGTGTTCGTGATGTATTCGTCGATCTCCTTGTCGAACTTCTCGTACTCCGCGATGATCGCATCGACATCGAGTTTTGTCTCGCCGTAGACTTTGGTGAGGATCTGGTTTTTCTCCTCGATGTTCGCCTTGAGCTTGTCGGCGAGAATGGAGCGGTCGAGGAGATCGACGATCCGGATCCCGGAACGCATGAACTTGTCAATATAGGCTGGTCCGATCCCCCTGCCGGTTGTGCCGATCCTGGTCGAGGTCTGCTCCCTGATGGTATCGAGGAGTTTATGATACGGCATGATCAGGTGGGCATTGTGACTGATCAACAGACGTCCCTTGACGGAGATGCCGGCGGACTCCAGCTGTGCGATTTCCCCCATGAGGGCGGCAGGGTCGATCACGGTCCCGTTTCCGATGACGCATATAATGCGCGGATGAAACATCCCGGAGGGGATGAGGTGGAGGACGTACTGTTTGTCGCCGATGACGACCGTGTGACCTGCATTGGCGCCGCCCTGGTATCGCGCGACGACATCGGCGCGTTCGGAGAGCAGATCAACGATTTTGCCTTTGCCTTCGTCGCCCCACTGGGCGCCGAGGACGATTTGTACGGGCATAGAGTGGCTCCCATCATCAAAAAAAATCTCCGGCTCTTCGGAATGAAGAGGCCGGAGATGGCCCGGGCGTGACCGGTTATGACTTTTTCACAGACGCAACGGCGGCGTCGACGGACGGATAGAGCTGGAAGAGCTGATCCAGCTTTGTAATGGTAATAAGGCCCGCGATTTTCTCGGACGCATTGGCAAACCTCAGGGACCCCCCTGCGCCTTTCATCGTGCTCACGCCCCCGATCAGCATGCTCAATCCGGAGCTGTTCACAAAATCAACTCCTTTGAGATCGATGACGACGTGACGTTTTCCTCCGTCAATCAGTTCGTGGAGCTTGCTGTTGATCGATGAGGCGTCAGGACCGCCCATGAGGTTGCCCTGCAGGGCGATTACAGTGACAACGCCGTGCTGCGAGGTTTTGAGTTTCATGACGGTTTCCCATCCAATGCCGGTTACTTCGTGGTGACTGCTTTGCGCCGCACCCGCACGATCCATTCCACGACCATGGCACTGGCGATGTAAATGGAAGAGTAGGTTCCCGTGGTAATCCCGATAAGCAGTGCAAATGAAAAGCCCCGGTTCACCTCACCCCCGAAGATAAACAGGATAAGGAGCACGATGAAGACCGTGCCCGAGGTGATGATCGTGCGGCTCAGCGTTTCGTTCAGGCTCTTGTTAATGACCGTAATAAGGTCCATGTTCCGGAAAATCTTCTGGTTCTCGCGGATTCGGTCGAAGATAACCACCGTGTCGTTCACCGACAACCCGATGAGCGTGAGGAAGGCTGCGACCATGTTCTGGGAGAGTTCGAGGTTCAGTATTCCGTCGAAGAGCGAGACAAACCCGAGGGTTATCAGGACATCATGGAATAAGGCGACGACAGCACCGATGCCGTAGACGAATTTGAACCGGAAGCCGATATAGATCAGGATGGCGACAAGAAGTGCGACCACCGCATAGAGGGCATTCAACCGGAGCTCCGCGCCGATCTTCGGCCCGATCTTGTCCTCCTTCTGCACGACAAAGGGGTTCGCCGGGAACGCGTCATTGAGCCCGCGTCGAATGAGATCGCCGATGGTATTGCCTTCTCCCTGCATTGAGGTCCGGATCAGAATGTCCCGGTCGCTGCCGAAGGTTTTGATCTCAGCGGTTCTGCCGACTCCCACTTTGTCCATGGCATCACGGACGGCGGAGATCTGCACAGATTCCTTGAACGATACCACCATCTCCGTCCCGCCGAGGAAGTCGATGCCGTAGTGTGGCCCCTTGACAAAAAGGGAAATCATCCCGACAAGTATGAGCGTAGCCGACACGACATACCAGACGTGCCGTTTTCCCATGAAGTCAATGTTTGTTTTTCGGAAGAAACGCATGTACAACTCTCCTGTTCTGAGCCGTTAGCCGATGTCGATTACCGTGAGGAACCGGTCGAGAAGCATATCGAAGATCGCCCGGGTGATAAAAATCGCGCTGAACATACTCGCGAGAATACCGATCATCAGGGTGAGCGCGAATCCCTGAACTGGGCCGGTCCCATACTGGAAAAGGATCACGCCCGTAATCAACACGGTAAGGTTGGAATCGAAGATCGCCGTCCACGCCCTCTTATAGCCTGTATCCAACGCTGCGCGCATGGTTTTGCCGGTGGCGAGTTCTTCGCGAATGCGTTCATAGATCAGGACGTTCGCGTCGACGGCGACGGCCAGCGTCAGAATAATGCCGGCGATGCCGGGCAGGGTCAGGGTTCCCTGGAACGCTGCAAGGGCAGCGAGGAGGAAGAGAACAAAGAATCCAAGGGCTACGTCGGCCACCCCGCCCGCCACTCTATAGTAGAAGGCCATAAAGATCATCACGAGCACCGTTGCCATCAGCCCTGAAAAGACACCCTTGCGAATGGAGTCTTCACCAAGTGACGGCCCGACGGACCGCTGCTCGACGATGTCCACAGGGGCCGGGAGGGCGCCTGCCTTCAGAACGATCTCCAGAAGTCTGGCCTCTTCGAGGTTATCCATCCCTTCGATTTGGGACCGACCGCCGGTGATTTTGCCGCGGACGACCGGAGCGGAGAAGACGGAGTTGTCAAGGACGACGGCGATTCTCTTATTGACGTTGGCGCCGGTGATCCGGGCCCATTCGCGCGCTCCATCGCTGTTCATTTCCATTTCAACGATCGGCTGATTGAAACTGGGGTCAATCGTCGCCTTCGCGTTGACGATAACACCTCCGGTGAGCTCGGCGACTCTCTTCACCGGATACAAGATGTAGTACCGTTTCTCTCCGGAAGTCAACCTATTGTCGGGTTTTGCACTCCAGAGGAACTCCATATCGGACGGGATGAGACGCTGGACATCGGGTCGCTCGAGGATTTGCCGTACTCTGTCCCGGTTTTCTTCCGCAACGATCGCTTCGCCGGGATTCTGCTGGATCGTCATTGCAACGCTGAAGAAGGGGTGCTTCTTCGCGAATTCGGCGGGGGTGAGCTCACCCTCTGGGGTGGAAATCTTGGAACTCTCGGACTCCGCAACGGCAGCGGAGTCGGCTGCAGGCACATTTGCGGCCGTATCGGGTGATGCAAGCCCGCCGGCAGCTGCACTATCGACGGCTGCCAGGTGCTGGTCGATGGCGTACATGACTTTGTTCGCAATCTCCGGATCCTTGAGCAGCTTGAACTGCAGAAGGGCGGTCCCCTGGAGGAGTTGACGTACTTCAGCTTCCCGGCTGACGCCCGGCAATTCGACAATAATTCTCTGACCGCCCAGTTTTTGAATCGTTGGTTCGGAGACGCCGTACTGGTTGACGCGATTCTCGACGATTTCCATCGCGCGTTCAATCGCCTTCTTCGACTCGTCGTCGAGGTAGGTGGTCACTTTGTCGTTGTCGTCGCGCAGCGAGCCGTAGTATCTGCTCATCCGGATATTCCGTGCCTCGAACTTCGCGCGCAGGAGTTTCACCGGCGACTCTTCGGAAGTCTTGACTTCGTTGTTGACTTCCTTGATGATCTGGTCGAACGTCTCGTCTTTGTTCTTCGCCAGATCGTCGAGCATCTTCACGACATTCACTTCGAGAACGACGCGCATTCCGCCCTGCAAATCCAGCCCGAGCTTAATCCGCTTCGCGCGATCCTCGCGAATCTCTTTCTCATGGTTCTCCACAAACTGCACGCTGTCGGGTCCGCTGAGCTGCTTTAACTGGTTGCTCAACTGGTAGTCCCGATACGTTGGCCAGAGCAAGTAGAGGGCGAGAGCTACGGCGACGCCGATAAGGACGAGCTTTCCTCTATAGTTAGACACTATGAACCTCCGGGGTCAAGCGTAGGGGAACGAATTTTGGTACGTTGCTTTGGAAGGAACAGCATATTCTTCGTAAAAGCCTATAAATATACCCTACGGTGCTCACAAAGTCAACCACGACAGCATTGCATTTCGCAGCAAATTCGAGTATATTTTTCAACCTGTGTACTTTGCTTCGACTTGAGGAGGTAGTAACACCCTATGCCCATCATGACCCGCATGCGAGAGAGCATGCCCGTTATCCTCTTTGGCCTTCTGATCACATTCTTGATTACAATCATTTTCGAATGGGGGATGGATTACCTCGGAATCCGGGGCAATCATGGAGATCTTATCGGGAAAGTGAACGGCACGAAGATCACCTATCACGATTTTTCCGAGATGGTGAATGTCCTTACCAACAATATGAAATCACAGACCGGGAAGGACCCGGACGAAGATCAGGTGAAACAGATCCGGGATCAGGCCTGGCAGACAATTGTGACGCAGCACCTGATCGAGGAAGAGATCAAGAGGCTCGGCCTGACCGTGACCGATCAGGAGCTCATCGATTGGGTGCGCGGGCCGAATCCGCCCGAGGATCTCCGGAGGAACTTCGTCGATTCGACCGGACAATTCCGTCACGACCTCTACGATGAATTCCTTGCCAACCCGAATCAATTCCTGCGCGATCCTTCGGGACGCGATCCGGACTACGGGACAAAATGGCTGGCCGATTATGAACAGGGCCTTCGTCAACGCCGGGTCAACGAAAAACTGCAGAGCCTGATCATGGCCTCTGTCCGGGTCACGCCGGGAGAGCTGCGACAACGCTTCATCGATCAAAACCAGAAGATTGATGCGGCGTATGCGGCATTTGACGCGTCGACAATCAGCGACAACGACATCCAGATCACCGACGCGGATTTGAAGGCGTACTACGACGAAAACGTCGATCAGTTCAAATACGAAGCCACGCGGAAGCTCAAGTACGTCTATTTCCAGATCAAACCTTCTTCTTCGGACTCCACCATGCGGGAGAAGGATATCGCTGAGGCGGCAAAGAGCGCGCGGAGCGGGTCGGATTTCATGGAGCTTGTGTCGACATACTCAGACCAGGTGGACAGCGGTGCGTATTTCCGCCATGGGGAACTCTCCCCGGCGGTGGAAGCGCGCGTGTTTGCCGCAAAGGTCGGCGATATCGTCGGTCCGTTTCTGGATAACGGGACCTACCGCCTCTTCAAAGTCCTTGGCGAGCGCAAATCGGCTACGGACTATGTGCGGGCGAGCCACATCCTCTTCCCCGTGGAGGGGAGCGGAGACACGATGGCCGTGAAGCGACAGGCGGAGCAGATCGCCCGCGAGGCAAAACAAGGAAAAGATTTTGCAGAGCTCGCCCGGGAGTATTCGAAAGATCAGAGCAACGCGGCCGGAGGGGGAGATCTCGGATGGTTCACCCGTGGGCGCATGGTTGCACCCTTCGAGGCGGCGGCGTTCAAAGCGAAGGTGGGGGAAGTGGTGGGACCTGTTCGCACCCCGTACGGATGGCATATCATCAAGGTGACGGGCCGGGACAATCGCGAATTGAAGCTGGTCACGATCAATATGCGCATCGACGCCAGCTCTCAGACCAAGAACGATCTCTTTGAGCGCGCGCGCGACTTCACGTACAATTGCCGTGAGACCGATTTTCTGAAAGAGGTGCAGCAAACCGGTCTCGAAGTCCGCGAGGCGGTGGTCCAGGATAAGAGCACCCTCGTCCCCGGTCTGGGCATCAATGAACCGATGACGAAATGGGCTTTCGGAGCGAAGCTGAACGAGGTCAGCGATCCCTTCACCCTCCCCGGAGGGTATGTTGTCGCCTCAATCGCAGAAACCAAGCCCGCGGGCGTGCGTCCCTTCGACGAGGTCAAGGAATCCCTCCGCCCTGCAGTGATGCGGAAAAAGAAGATCGAAAAGGTCATGACGCTGGCGCGCGATGCGCGCGCCAAGCTCTCGCCGGGTGACAGCCTTAGCGCGGTGGAGAAAATGGCCCTCGGAGTGAAGGTGGGTGAGACGGGACCGTTCACCCCGGGCGGAAATGTGCCCGGGATCGGACGCGATCCTGCCTTCCTGGGAGTTGCCGAGGCGATCGATCCGGGGATGATCTCCGCCCCCGTCGAGGGGCAGCGGGGCGCATACCTGATCAACGTTCTCTCACGGACGCCGTTCGACTCTTCCGCGTTCGCCCAGCAGCGTGAGTCTCTGGAGACGCGTATGTTGCAGGAGAAGAAAAGCAAGTTTCTCAACGACTGGCTCACGAAGCTGCGTGAGCGGGCTGACATCGAGGATCATCGGGACGTGTTCTTCCGCTAAGCACGTGCTGCCCAAACCGCCCGGATCGACACTTCCGGGCGGTTTCCATTTTCCCCAATCAGCAGAATTTGCATGACGAACGACTCGAGACGAGGAGGAGGTGTGCTGACGGGGGTGGCGCTCGCCGCCGTTCTTCTGTGCTCCCCGCTGGCCGCCCAGGAGCTGCCGTGGATGCTCGTCGTTCACGGAAACGTGACCACAAGTTCGCAGATCTTTCCGTTCATCAATTCAGTCGATCCGGTTGTTCGCGCGCAATCCTATGAAGTGAGCGCGGCCTACGCGGTCGGCGGGGAAATTCGCTACCGATTCTCCGATGCCCATGTCGCCATCGGTCTTTCCGCGGACTACCTGAATGCTTCGCTCAGCAGACCGCTTGTGACAGTGCACAACGAGAGCATCCCGGTGAATGACGGATACACCGTGATGCCGGTAGAGCTCACCGGGTATTTTATCATCCCCTTCTCCGGGAAAGTGTTCGGTGTGTACATGGGTGCGGGCGGAGGTATGTATTTCGGCGAGCGGCGTCTGACAGTGGGAAATGTTGCTTCCGTTTCGGGCTCCACCTCCCCCGGCGGAGGGATCCATGTGCTGGCCGGTGTCAGCTATTCACCGATGGTTCGCCTGACGTTCCTCGGGGAAATGAAGTTTCGCGACGTACAGTTCAACGCAACAAACACCTTCCCCGGCACCTCGATCGTCTACAATGGCAAAACGATCGCCGTCACCGCGCAGAATGACTCCCGCATTTATACCGACGGAGTCATTTTTCAGCTCGGCATGGCCTTCTCGTTCTGATCGATGATGGAGACCCGCCCGGAGCATGCCGATGCGCTGCTTTCACTCCTCGGCAGTCGCTACGACATCGACCTTGAGGAGCTGACCATCGGTGGGAAACCGTTCTCTCTCCATCGCGTCCGCGACACCAACGCCCTCCTCGATACGATTGACCCCGAGCTCCCCGACGCAGATGAGCGTTTACCGTATTGGGCGGAGTTGTGGACTGCCGCGCCGGCCCTCGCGGAATGGTGCATGGCGTCACGATACGTGCCCGGTGCGTCTGTGCTCGAGCTGGGATGCGGCCTCGGATTGCCGGGCATCGCAGCGGCGACAGCAGGCGGGCGCGTGACGATGACGGATTACAACGAAGACGCTTTACAGTTCGCCCGCTTGAACGTCCTCGTCAACCTTCATGGAGAAGAGCGGGCAAACGTCGTGATTGCTTTTCTCGACTGGAGGGCACCCTTCTTCCGATCGCGGTTCGATGTGATCCTCGGAGCAGACATCATCTATGACCGCAAGCAATTTCCGGCATTGCTCGGTCTCTTCCGGATCGCATTGCGTCCGGGCGGAAGAATCGTCCTGGCAGATCCGGACCGGACTGTGGGCAGGGACTTCCTGAACCTGGCGCGGGGCGCAGGATTCTCCATTGCCGAGACTCCCGTGAAAGTCCCGGCAAAGCCGAACCCCGCCAGCGTGACGCTCTTTGAGTTGCAGCCGATACTCTGATGGAACCAGTGGACCATATCGCCCCTCCCGTTCACGAGCGCAACGAGCGGATTTTCCTCGCGGGTTTCATGGGTTCCGGGAAAAGCACGATCGGGCCGATCCTTGCCAACACTCTCGGGTTTGAGTTCCTGGATATCGACCGGAGCATCGAGGAGGAACAGGGCAAGAAGCGTGACGGCAATCTTCCGTGAGAACGGGGAGCAATACTTCCGGGCTCTTGAACAGGCCGCCCTGCAGCGGGTGAAGGAAAGCAAAGGGATCGTCGTTGCACTCGGCGGCGGCACGTTGACCAATGCCGACAATCTGCGGACTGTCTGTACGTCCGGGATCCTCGTGTACCTCAAAATCAGCGAGGATCAACTGTTCCGCCGGCTCCGTCACCGCGGCGATCGTCCCATGCTTGCAGGGGCTGACGGTGCTCCTCTCGACGACGAACAGTTGCGTCAGCGCATCGGCTCGCTCTTCCGCGCACGTGAGCCCATGTACGCGATGGCCGATATTACCCTGCAGACGGACGAAACCCGGCTCGGCGTCACTATCGATCATCTCGTTCAGAAGCTCAAGCCTCTTCTCCGATAGCAGCGGGATTGGGGCGGCACGCCCGCGGAGGTTGCAATTTTGCAACTCATTCGCCATGCGCGTATATTAAAGTCTTTGCAGGCAGGAGGTCACTTGATTTCGTTTTCCCAGGAACGTGTAAGCACACTCCTCAAGGCGATGCAGGGGAAACGCATTGCCGTGGTGGGCGACCTGATGATTGACCGGTACTACTGGGGGGTTGTTCACCGCGTTTCGCCAGAAGCGCCGGTTCCGGTCGTCGAAGTGGACTCGGAATCCGTCCGTCTCGGCGGAGCGGCGAATGTCGCCAACAATATCGCATCGCTCGGCGCCCAACCCATGATGGTCGGCCTGGTCGGAAATGACCACGAGGGCGAGGTGCTCATTTCGATCATCAAGGAGATGAATTACGACCAGCGGGGCATCGTGGTCGATGGCTCCCGTCCGACAACCATCAAGACCCGCGTCATCGCACAGGGCCAGCATGTTGTCAGGATCGACAATGAGTCAAAAGCCGATTGTCCGGAGCACCTGGTTGCCCATCTTGTGGATGCGGTGCGATACAATATCCATGAGATCGACGCGATCATCATCGAAGACTACAATAAGGGAGTCGTGACGACCGAGCTCATCCGCCAGCTCATCGAGGTTGCGCGCAAGTACAAGAAGATCATCACGGTCGATCCGAAATTCAACAACTTTCTCGAGTACAAGAACGTCACGCTGTTCAAGCCGAACAGGCGTGAAGCGGAGGAGGTCCTGGGGGGAAGGCTGAATACCACCGAGGAGGTCGTCAGGGCCGGGAAAAAGCTCCTGGAGCTCTTGAATGCCGAGAACGTCCTGCTGACCCGGGGCGAGCTCGGGATGTCGTTGTTTGAGGCGCAGGGAGACGTGCTCCACATCCCGAGCATCGCGAAGAATGTCCAGGATGTTTCCGGCGCGGGGGATACCGTCATCTCGACGCTCACCCTTGCGCTCGCCGCGGGCGCAGACATCCGCGAAGCGTGCGTGCTTGCGAACCATGCAGGGGGTGTCGTGGTCGGCTCCATCGGCATTGTCCCGATCAATCCGGAGGAGCTGCTGCAGGTCGTGGTCAACGCAGTCCCTTCGCACATCGCCGCCGGATGATATGGGGAAAGTCATTTCACTCAAAGCCCTTCTGCCGATCCGCCGCACGCTTGCCCGGAAAGGGGTGACCGTGGTGTTCACCAACGGGACATTCGATATTCTGCACCGGGGGCACGTGGAATATCTTGCCGCCGCCCGAAAGCTCGGCGACATCCTCGTCGTGGGGTTAAATACCGACCGTTCGATCCGGCGCATCAAAGGGAAAAATCGCCCCATCAATCCCAATGGCGATCGTGCCGCCGTGCTGACGGCGCTCAGCGCGGTGGATTACGTGGTTTTTTTTGGTGACGACACCCCCGCGCGCCTCATCACACGGCTCGTGCCGGACGTGCTCGTGAAGGGTGCAGACTGGAAACCACAGGCAATTGTCGGGGCCGACACCGTGCTCGCACACGGCGGACGCGTGAGGACCATCAGATTGACGCGCGGCCGCTCCACGTCGAACGTCATCAATCGGGTTCTGCGACGGTACAGTACCCGAAAAGCATCATGATCACACCGCCGGGGGCCGATCGATGAGGAACGTGCTTCGGCTGGCGCTGTACACCATCATCATTCTCTTCCTGATCGCCGTCGTCCTGGCCGGCGTTTCACAAACGCAGTTCTTCCGCAACCAGCTCCGTTCGGTGGTCCTGACACAGCTCGACTCCCTGTTCGAGGCCGAAGTCCAGATGGGTCCCATCGCCGGCAATCTGGTGTCGGGCTTCTCTGTCGACAGCGTCGCATTCCTCATCGACCACCAGCCGGTGATCGGCGTCCGTCGCGTCGATTTCCGCTACAACCTCCTTGGCATTCCGGGCCGCACCGCTTCCGTCAGCTCAATGACTCTCGTCCATCCGGAGATTCATCTCCGTCGCTCGCTGGACGGCCGCTGGAATTTCGACAGGCTGTTTCGCCCCACTCCGGCAGATACTTCCGCCGCAAAACCGTTTGCATGGTCGATCGTGGTCAAACGACTCGAGCTTCAGGACGGCGTTCTCGATTTCGTCGACTCTCTGACACTCCATGACTGTCCTCGCGGCGACACACTCACCGAACACCGGCACGATTTCACGGTGCGCGGGATCAACGTGCTTCTCGCGGCGCGCTTCGCACCGGAAGAAAAGTATCTCGCCATCAGCAGGCTGCAGGGCAAAGGGATCGCACGAAACATCGACCTGCTGAACCTGTCCGGCGAATTCACGATCACGCCGGATTCCGCTGTGGTACGGAACCTCGCCATCATCACCGGGAAGTCTTCCCTGCACCTCACGGCTTCCCTGCAAGGTATCGATCTCCTCAAGGGGATCGTCCTCGCAGGCCTGGAACGCCGCCCGACCGCGGTGAGCCTGGAAGGGACGCCCATCGATCTCAACGAGCTGCAACAATTGGTGCCGGGGCTGGACTTCCTCAACGGGGATGCATCGCTCGACCTCGACGCCTCGGGAGAATTCGGGAAACTCACCATACGCCGGCTCGACCTCGCGACTCGTCATACGCGAATGCGATGGAAGGGCTCCATTCGCAATCTCCATCGGCCGGAGGATCTGGCGTTGACGGTCCGGCTTACCGACGGTCTGATCGATCCCGGCGACATTGTCGATTTGATGCCGTCATTCCATCTTCCGGATCTCCGGTCCCTCGGCCCTGCCTCGCTCACGCTGGACTTCGATGGCCGACCTCTTGATTTCCATACGAAGTTCGATCTTGCCACCTCGGCCGGAACAATCCACTCCAGTGTCGCCCTCGCGATCGGCGGTCCGGCGGTGCTCCGGTACCAGGGCGACGTGAGCGGAGACAGTGTCGACCTCGGCAAGCTGTTCGCCGATCCGAGATTCCGCGGGAGCCTCAACACGACCGCGCATATCGAGGGTCAGGGGATTTCGCTCGATCAGCTCTCGTCGTCATTCCGGCTGAACGTGGAAAAATCGGAATTCCGGGGACTCACGATCCCCCCCTCCGATCTTACAGTTGACGCACATAACAACGTCATTTCCCTCAACGGGTCGCTTGCTCTGGACAAGATGATTTCGACCGTGTCAGCGACCCTTGACCGTCGGGAGCGCGAGAACCCGACGTTTTCGATCGATGCATCGCTCAATCATCTGGACATTGCGTCCATTGCCCATGATGATCGCTTCGACAGCGATATCACCTTGAAACTCCAGGCACGGGGACACGGTCTCCGCTGGCCCTCGCTCGGCGGGGAGGCTCTTGTAGACCTCTCCTCTTCCCGATACCGCGATTACCGCCTCGCTTCGGGAGACTTCCACATCCTGCTCGATCAATCCGTCCCGGCATCGAAACAATTTAGCATCACCTCTCCGATTGCCGATATCTCACTGTCCGGTGCGTTCAGCCTTGAGACGCTGACGCGTCTGGTACGATTCGAGATTCAGAATCTGCGCAGCGCCATTGCGGAAAAATTCCGATTCATGGATTCTTCGCTCGTTCCGGAGGTGGACCATGGCACATTGGACGCGCTCCGGAACTCCCTTGCCGCCGAAGGGGACACGACGAATGTGCGCTACAGACTGGCCTTCAAGGATCTCGAACCCATTTCGGCCGTTGCAGGAGAGACCCCGTTCCGGGGGGAAGGCAACATCGCGGGCACGGTGCGCGGGACATTTTCGGACATGGCGTTGGATGGTACCCTGGACGCAAAATACTTTTTCCTGGGAAATGTGGAAAACGGATTTCTCCTCCAGAACGCCCGGATCGGATTCGCGCTCGATCACCTCCAGCCGGTGAACCCGCTCCACGTCGCAGCGATGCAGGTTCGCGCCGATGCGGAGAAGATGAACCTCAAGCATTCGACCTTCGATTCGCTTGCGGCAGGATTCTCCTACGGCCGGGAATATGCACAATACGATGCCCGTGCCCTCTGGAATGGAGAATCCAGAGTGGCGTTCAACGGCACGGCGACAGTGACCGACGCCGGGTTTGCCGCTCGACTCGACAGCCTCTTTTTTGCGTATAAGGACTTTGCCTGGGTCGCGGATTCCACCACGACGCTTTCCCTCACTTCGGACAAAGCGTCCCTTGCGGGTCTGGTGTTCAGGCACGATACGTCAGTGGTGCGCGTTGGGGGAAGCCTTGCCCCGGGAGGGATGATATCCGCCGATGTGATTGGCGAACGGCTGAACCTCGCGGACCTCCGCTATCTTGTGGGAACAAATGAGAAGCGTCCGGAGGACAATCTCTTCCGCGGGTCGGCCGACGTGCATGTGCTCTGCGAAGGGTCATTCTCTTCCCCCCGGTTCCTGACAACTCTCCGCGCGGAGGGAGTCGCGTTCAAGCGGATCCCCTTCGGGAAGCTCTCCGCCGATTTCCAGTATTCCGACACGACACTGCGCGTTTCATTACTCGGGGGGATGCTGGGCGCAACGGACAGTGTCGATTCAGCGATCACCATTCGGGGAACGCTTCCCCTGAACCTTGCCTTTACCTCCGTGGACGAGCGTCTGCCCGACCGGCCGATGGATTTGACGGTGCTTTCCCGCGGAATGCAGATCAGTATACTTGACCCGCTTCTCCCGACGTTCGATGAATTGTCCGGCCTCCTGCGATGCAAGGTGACGGTGGGCGGATCTCCTCACCACCCTCACTATACAGGTTCGATGACGCTGGACAGATGCCAGTTCCTGTTTGTGCCGAACAACATTCGGTATTCGCTCAATGCGGTCCTGCAGCCCGACGGAGAAAACATCCGCGTCGTCGATGCGGAGATCCGGAATGTTGCCGCCGATGAACGGGCAGCTCGAAGGGGAGAAATGCACATCCGGGGAGATCTCTCGTTGCGGAATTTCAAGCCGGGAGACTTTAACCTGGTGGGAACCGGATCACTCCTGGTGGTGAAGGAAACCAGCAGACTTTCTTCACTTTCGCTCTACGGGAACCTCTTCATGGAGACCGGCAAGGGCGGACTCCGCTTCACAGGCGAAATCGAGAACTCCACCCTGCGCGGGTCTGTCATCATCTCAAATTCCAACCTGGTCTTCCCGCCCACGGAAGCGAACATCAGGGAGGAATCACAGCTCTCCATCCCCCTTGCCTTTGTCGACGACACGACGAAGGTTCACCCGACGGTCTCCCATACGGCGCTGTCAGATTTTTTTGGCGAGGATTCCAGCGCTGAACGAACCCCGGGGTCATCGGAAAATATTGGTACGAAGTCCTTTCTCGACGGCGTTCATTACGATCTTGATGTGGAAACGATCGGTGGCAACACGCAGATCAAGATGATATTCAATGCGATTACCAACGAGGAACTGGTGGCCAACATCGAAGGCCGCCTGAACATCACGGGGGACGGGACTCAATGGCTCGGCGACCTGACGGTCAGCCGGGCGTACTACAATTTCTTCCGGAGATTCAACGCAGAAGGCACCTTGCGGTTTCATGGAAACATGATGAATCCGGAACTCGACCTCGAAGCAACGTATCAGGGGCAACGGGCGGATACCTCGGGGAGGGGAACGGAGAATATTATCGCAACGTTCAAGATCACCGGTACTAGGTTTGAGCCACAGGTCGATATATCCATGACCATCAACGGTCAGGATTACTACACCTACGTCGGTCCGAAATCAAACGACGTCAAGAACGACGCCATCGAATTCATTCTCTATGGAAATTTCCCGCTCAGTTCATCGCAGCGGGCGAGTGCAAGTACCGACATCGGATCGACCGTTTCAAGCTCGATCGTGACCGGGGCGACATCGCTGCTGACCGGCGCGCTCTCGGAGTTTCTCCGCAACGAAACCGGCATCATCAACTCCGTCGAATTCAGCTATGGCGCCAAGGGTTCCCTCGGGGAGTCCGCTGATATCCGTTTAAGCGGCGTTGCCTGGAACGGCCTCTGGCACTACGGCGGGAAAATCCTCGATAACCCGTTCAGCAATGCGAATTTTTCCGTCCTGTATTCGCTCGGGACAATATTCAACCGCCCATCTCTCCGTAATCTTATGTTTGAACTGCAGCGGAAGGTGGAATTGAACACCCTTTCTCCGACAAACGAACTGAAGGCAGTCAACTCTGCACGGCTGTTTTACCGGTTTTCCTTCTGAACTCTCATACACGATCCTCGCGGAGGTCCTATTTCCTCGATGAAGAAACGGTTGCTTCTCTATCTTTCGCGCATGCCGGGGGAACCGGTCACGCTCAAAGATCTTTCGAAACACCTCCGCACAAAGGCGAAGCTGGAGTACACCGAGCTCCGGGAGGTTGTGGATGAGCTTCTGCGGGACGGCACGCTCGAGAAGGATGATCGCGGGAGGATTGCGTACGCTCCCCGGCGAAAGGGGAAAGGAGCGTCCGGACGGCTCGTCGGGAAATTCCGTGTTTCCCGCCGGGATGGTGCCTTTGTCGATGTGGAGAACTCCGGGGAACGGATCGCGGTTGCCCCGCGGTTTTCCCACACGGCGATCGACGGTGACACGGTCGCAGTCGCCCTTCTTGCAAATCCGACGCGGGGGCGGAAGAAAGATGGCGAAGCGGAAGCCGAAGGCGAGGTCGTGGAGGTTGTGCAGCGAAGCACGCGGACAATCACGGGAACGCTGCAGATTGGAACAAGGTTTGCCTTCGTGATTCCGGATGACGGGCGTCTCCCCCGCGACATCTACATCCCCAAAGATGAATTGCACGGCGCGCAGGACGGAAACAAAGTGGTGGTCCGCCTCCGTCCGTGGCTAGACGAACATCAGAATCCCGAGGGGGAAATCATCGAGGTTCTTGGGCCTGCGGGCGATGCGCGCGCCGAAGTCCTGAGCGTCGCCCGGAACTTCGACCTCCCCACGGAATTCCCCGCCGGGGCGGATGAGGAAGCCGCGGCATTCCCGGAACGCATTCCGGCGGAAGATGTGGCGGGACGCCTGGACCTCCGGGACCGGATTTGCTTTACGATCGACCCGGAGGACGCGAAAGATTTTGACGATGCGGTGTCCATTGAATCTACCCGCGGAGGCGCCAGTATCGGAGTCCATATCGCAGACGTCAGCCACTACGTGCGGGAAGGGAGCGCGCTGGACCGGGAGGCGCTTGCCCGGGGGACCAGCGTTTACCTCGCGAACGAGGTCATCCCGATGCTGCCTGAGCGGCTTTCGAATGGCCTCTGTAGTCTGCGTCCGCAGGAGGACCGGTTGACGTACAGCGTCATCATGGATGTGTCGGACGACGGGTCGGTGAGAGACTACCGGATTGTGAAGAGCATTATCCGGAGCCGGAGACGGTTCTCCTACGAAGAAGTGCAACGCATCCTTGACACCGGGAAGGGCGAATTTGCCGAACAGATCGGCGCTCTCTGGAAGGTTGCCCAAACTCTTTTGAAGCGACGACGCAAGAACGGAAGCCTGGACTTCGAAACCGCTGAAATGAAGTTCCGTTTCGATGCGGAAGGACTTCCGACTGCGATCATCAAGAAAACCCGGCTGGAGTCACACCGGCTGATCGAAGAATGCATGCTTCTCGCCAACCGGATTGTCGCGGAACACATCGGCGCGAAGAAAGGCGAATCCGGCACCAAACCGTTTCTCTACAGAGTGCACGATGTTCCCGATCCGGAGAGGATGCGGGATCTGGCGCAATTCGTGAAGCAGTTCGGGTTTTCGCTCGAAGTGAAGAGCGGCGTGACCGCAAAGGAGCTGCAAAAACTCTTGACGAAGGCGGACGGCTCGGAAGTCGAAAACGTGATCAATGATGTTGCCATCCGTGCGATGGCGAAGGCGGTGTATTCCGACAAGAACATCGGTCACTTCGGCCTGGCATTCACCCACTACACGCATTTCACCTCACCCATCCGCCGCTACCCTGATCTTGTCGTGCACCGGCTGTTGCGGATGTATGAGAAGACCGTCGCCGTCCCGGTGCTGGATCAGATTCGCAATCGACTCCCCGAAATCGGCAGGCAATCGTCCGAGCGTGAGCGGGTGGCGATGGATGCGGAGCGAATGTCGGTCCGCGTCATGCAGGTGGAGTATATGAAGCGGCACGTCGGCGACGAATTCGACGGCGTCATTGTGGGCGTTACGAAATTCGGGTTGTTTGTGAAGATTGATGAACTGCTCGTCGAAGGACTCGTGCACATCAGCGACCTGGCGGACGATTATTACCTGTACGACGAAAAACAATTCGCTTTGCGCGGGCGCTCGCGGGGCAGGGTGTACCGTTTGGGGGACAAGGCCAGAGTGCGAGTTCTCGGTGTGAACCCCGAGGAACATCAGATACAGTTCCTGCCGGCCTGAAACGCAGGGGGTGAGGGGATCAGTTGATCTTCTTCAAGAGGTCTTCGAGGAACGCTTTCATCTGCAGCACGTCTTCACGCAGCTGGGGGTCCTTGATCTTCTGCCGTTGCTTCGGCGGTTCGATGAGTTCCAGTTGTTCTCCCGTATCGCCTTCGGGCGTGTACGTCTTCAGGACCTGTTTCGCCCCCTCGATGGTGTATCGTTCATCCCGGAGCAGCTTCTTGATGTAGAGGATGAGTTTGATGTCCCGGTTTGTATAGATGCGATTGCCCGCCCGGTTCTTCGAGGGTTTGAGATTGTCGAACTCCGATTCCCAGTAGCGGAGGACATATTGCTCCAGATCAGTGATTTTACTCACTTCACTGATGGAGTAGTACAGCTTTTTGATGGAGAGCTGTTTCATGCGCTCATGGCGGGAAGTGAATGCATGCTGCAATTATAGTGATTGACACGGGAAGAATCAAGGCTAAGGGTTTCCCGGCACATCCCGGGGGTCCGGGGGCTTTCTTGAGATGAAGGATACTCCATGCAAAAAGGGCGATTCCTCACCAGTGAGGGTCGCCCTTTGCTGATACTGTCCTCTTGTGGCACTGTACCCGGATCCGACAGGTCCGGCCGTGCTTCTCTACTTCATCCCGAGCTTGCCTTTCGCATGCATGGCTGCCGGACTCGTGGGCCAGCTGTTGACCAGGTCGGTCCACATTTTCCTGGCATCGGCGGTCTTTCCCTCTGCCGCGTAGGAATTCCCGAGCATCAGCATCGCGTCCGTCGTCTTATCCGACGTCTTCAAATCCAGAACCGTTTGAAATTCCTGCGCGGCCTGATCGAATTTCTTCTGAGCGAAATAGCACTCGCCCAGCCAGTAATGGCAATTATCTAGAAGGTCGACGCGGATGGATCGGTTGATAAGATCCTGGAACTGCTGAATAGCGGCATCGTAATCGTGTCTCTTTTCTGTGGCAACAGCGGTTTCGTAAGCGGTCCGCTGGTCTGCAATCGATGAGGCATTGTCGGAGCGGGGCGCACTTTCATTCATCGTCGGCTGGCTGGGCTGATTTGCCGGGGCGGAAGGTGCATTGGTCCTTGCGGCAGCGAGTTGGGTTTCCAGATACGAGACGCGTCCGGACAGAGCCCGATTCTCACTCGAAAGGGCGTTTACCTGATTCCGCAGTTGTTGATTTTGCGCCGCGAGAGAATCCGGCGACGGTGGTGTGACCTCCGATGTCGGGGGGGAGCCGCCTCTCCTCCTTCTCCGCCTGTTTCGGACGAGCCGCCGCATCCCGAGATGACTACCATCATGGCCGATGCGAGAAGCAGCGCGAGGAACGACTGGTATCTGGTCATAGTGTCTTGCTCCATGGTGAAAGCGTCTGGTGAGAGGGCCGGATCAATGTATCAAGCCTTCGAGGGAATGTCAAGTTTGTTGTTCAGGGAGGGTCCTGTCCGGGTGGCTTGTCTCCCTTCCGGTGGCAGAGCGAGAGGGCACTGGCGATGCGCCTGCAAATGCGTTCGACGGTCGGATCGGGAACCCCATCAACATGGGACGACTGCAGGCGCATGTCGCAGATATCGTTGACATAATCGACCACGACGAATTGGTTTTCGGGGGTAATGGCGATTTCCGTGGAGAAGAAATCGAGTTCACACACATCCTTGATCATTCTGGCAAAGGTCGTCAGGCTTCCGAGGGCGAAGGCGTCGCGTTCCTCCACCGTCACCGGAGCATACCGGTGCGAGACATCGTCCCACCAACAGGGGAGGACCAGTCCAAACACATGAAACACTCTGAACCAGGATTTCCGCCCGCCCATCAAGCCCGGGGTAATCTTCTGCTGCAACAGGTACTTGTCGTTTTTGTGGTGCTGTCGGGAGTCAATGACGTCTTTGAGCGTTTCCGCCCCGAGGATTACGCCGACACCGCCACCGGTCGTGTTGGCCGGCTTGATGATAAACGGTCTGCCGAGCTTTTGCAGATCGCTGAGCTTGAGTTCGATCTCTTTTCTTTTATTGTAAGGAGAGATGATGATCGTGAAGGGGACGTTCAGCCCCTTGCTGAGAAACTCGAGGTGCATCGTCGCCTTGTCGTTTGCGCGGGAGATGGCGTCAGGCGGATTGATGAAGTATGAGGGTGTTTTCCTGATGGTCCGTGAGAGCTGGAGGAAGGCTTCGCTGCTCTCTCCGGCGCGATCGAGAAAGGCGCCGAAGACCAGTTCTCCCGCCTGGATTTTGCGGCTTGTTTCGAGGGCGTTATGATGCGAAATCGAGTAGAACTGAAGATGCTGACAATGAATTTCGAGCTCGAGCAGGCGAACAAAATCCCGGTCGAACTCCCAATCCCATGCTACCGCAAGATGGTAAAAATCGTTCATGAAAAAGGAAAACCGGTTGGGGGTCAAAAACCACAGTACACAAAAGCAGGAAGTATTACAAGCCCCTGAAAACCGGGGTATGCGCCGGGCGGAGGGTGTCTTCCTGACCGGACCGGTGTGCGACGCGACAATGGCCGCACCTTGTAATTCAGGGCTTGATATGGTATATTTTTCGTACATAGAGGGGAATACCGTTGTGCGAAACGTGTGCGGTAGAAGAGGAAACGTTGTCATGGCCGCCGCAGTGTGGGCGGCTTCGCTATTCATGCTTACCGGCTGTGCATCGACCTCAGAGGTCGCCCCACCGCAACCGCCGGCACCTGAACATCAGGGCCTTACCCCCCAGCAAGGCCTTGCAATGCAGCATTTCATCGATGGCTCGATCGACGAGCAGAAGGGTGAATACGCCCAGGCGGCCCTGGAGTACCAGGAGGCCCTTCGCTACGATAAGAACCATGCCATTTACTATGCGCTGTCCCGTGCATACGGGATGCTCAACAAGCCGGTTCCCGCGCTCGAGGCCGGTCGCGAAGCCGTTGATTTGGCTCCCGACATCCGGGAGTACCGGCGCAATCTGGCTGCGATCTATCTGTCGGCCATGAAGCCTGATTCGGCGATACTGCAGTATGAGAATCTGGTCCGGCTGGATTCATCAAACATAGAGTCCTGGTTTAACCTCGCCCGGCTGTACCAGGGGCGTTCGCCTCTCAAGGCCCTCGAAATCTACCGGCGGATCACCGAACGGTTCGGGGCCCAGTGGGATGTGCTTCTCCAGACTGCGGATCTCTGCAATAAGCTGGGTAAATTCGACGAGGCTGCCGACGCGCTGAAGCAGATGTCGGAAATCGACCCCGGAAACAAGGAACTCCAGCACACCCTCGCGCAAACGTACGCCCGGGCACAGGAGTTCGACAGTGCCCTGGCTGTGTACAAGTCTCTCCGGGATGCCGAGCCCGGCAATCTCCAGATCACCAGTGAGATGGCCGGGTTGAATCTCCTCCGGAAGGATTATGCCGCGGCCGCGAAAGACTTCGACAAAATCCTGGGAATGGACAGCGTCACCATAGAGGCAAAAATTCATATTGGCGAACTCTATTTCGATCAGGCGGGAAAGGACTCCACACTGATCCCGCGGACGAAGAACATTTTTGAAAAGATCAAAACAGAAGCGCCGAACGATTGGCGTCCGTACTGGTTTCTCGGGGCGATTGGTTCCCTCACGAAGGACGATTCTGCCTCCGTGCAGAACTTCCGCAAGGTCACCGAACTGGCGAGCTGGAATGCGGATGGATGGGTCTATCTTTCGTCGGTGTTCTTCAGCAGCAATAATTTCGACCAGATGGCACGGGTTCTCGAATCGGCCATCAAGGTCCTGCCCGACGATTTTCGCGTGAACTTCTTCCTCGGTGTCGCGTACAGCCGGCTCAACAGGAACATCGACGCCGTGCGCGTGCTCGAGCACGCCCGCTCCCTCAACCGGACCGATCAGGATGCCATTTCGCAGCTCGCCCTGGTGTACGAAGCGTTGAAACACTACGGGGAAGCGGATTCGCTCTATGAAGAAGCCCTGCGGCTGGATCCCAAGAACGATCTGGTGCTGAACAATTACAGCTACAGTCTGGCGGAGAGGAATATCCAGCTCGACCGAGCTCTCACCATGTCGAAGAAGGCCGTGGCGGCGAAACCGGAAAACGGATCCTATCTCGACACGATGGGATGGATTTATTTCCGGCTCGGGGAATATACGGATGCGGAGAAGTACGTGAAGAAGGCGATTGCCACGGGAGAATCAAGTCCCGTCGTGTATGAACATCTCGGCGACATCTATTATAGGATGAACAACCGTGACGCCGCCATCGAACAGTGGAACCTGGCGTTGCAGCTCGATCACAATAACTCGGCCCTTCGCGCGAAGATCACTCGCGGATCTCTGTAATGCGGATGCGACAGTGGTGTGTTCTCTTCCTGGTGTTCCTTGTCTCCTGCGCTCCCCGTCGCGAAGGGATATTGCTTGATACCGGCCGGACGAGCGCGGCGGAACTCACGTCGATGACGGATAGTGCCGACGCCAGGCTCCGGACTCTCAACGGCAACGGGAATATCGCCTTCGAATCACCGGAGATCAACGGCTCCGCAGCGTTCACCCTCAATGTCCGAAAGCCCGATTCGCTCCTCGTGCAACTGGAGGGGCCCTTTGGGATCGACGTGGGGTTGTTCTTCCTGTCCCGTGATCGCTTTGTGATGTACAACAGTCTTCAGAACACCGTTCTCGCCGGGGCGCCCTCGACGCAGGCGCTCCGATCCCTGATCCCCGTCGATCTGTCGTACGAGCAGATTTTTGCCGTCTTCACCGGGTTGCTCCCTCTGCCCGAGCACCAGACCCTTGTTGAATACACTGTTGACGATGGTCAGTTCCTTCTGCGGTACAAATCGAAGGGCGGAGTGAACTCCTACTGGCTCGACCCCGACGGATTGCTGGTGCGCCGGTTCGAGATGCGCGACCAGGAAGGAGAACTGGTGCTGGAAGGGGCCTCCACCGGCACGATCGATCAGGATGGGCTGCGCATCGCGCGCCGTTTGTCCCTGACAATGCCGCGGGAAGGCCGCCGTGTCTCCGTTGCTTTCTACCATGCCGATCTCAATGCGAGTGACCTCGAGTTCAGCTATTCGATCCCCGCTTCCGCCCGGAAAATCGATCGGTAGGGCTTCGGGAGTTCTGTCATGAAAACCACCAGTCTCGTCTTTGTCCCCGCAGTTGTTCTCCTCATCGTGCTTGCAGGAGCCGTCAACGGCCAGCCGTCGCCCCAATCGGAGATCTCGAAACGCCAGAAGGAACTGCAGTCCATCAGGGATCAGATCCACGCGATGGAATTGAAACTCGGCGAGCAGCAGAAGAAAGAACGCGTCTCGCTCGATCTTCTCGACACGTATGACAGGAATTCCAGCCTGGTACACCGGCTCATCAACCGGCTGAAGGCCGATGAGCAGGATCTGCGGCGGAAAATCGATACGAGCCGCGCCACCATCGCACGGTTGGAAACACAGTACGGCTTTCTCCGCGACGAATACGCCCGGTATGTCGTGGCCGTGTACAAGGCGGGACCCGTCCACGACCTGGAGCTTCTGTTTTCATCCTCCTCACTCAACCAGCTGGCGATCAGGAACGAATACCTCAAACGATTCAGCCGGCAGCGGAAACGCGATGCGGACGCCATCGTGACTCGGAAGCAGGACCTCGAGGAGGTCGAAGCGCGGCTCCAAATTCAGCTGGGCGATCAACGGAGGCTGATCGAAGAGAAGGCCAACGAGCAGGAACGCCTCGCGTCGCTTGCGAGCGAACGCCGGAAGATGATCGTCCAGATCCGGAAGAGCAAATCGATGCTGCAGCAGTCGGTCGAGCGACAGACCCGGGCGGCGAAAGAGATGGAAGAGATGATCAACCAGCTGATCGAAGCCGAGCGGGTTCGCAAAGAACATCGTGCCGAATCCGGTGCGCCGAGCCGGCTCCCGCAGCCCACCGGTGCCGGCACATTCGCCGCACGCCGCGGCCATCTCCGCTGGCCCGTTGCCGAAGGCTCGATCGTCGCAAAATTCGGGGCGCAAAAGCACCCAACTCTGAAGACCATTACGATGAACCCCGGCATCGATATCGCCGTCAAGGTCGGGACGGCTGTGACCGCTGTCGCCGATGGTGAGGTCGCGCGCATCTGGTGGCTCCCATCATTCGGCAATCTGATGATCCTCGATCATTCCGGCGGGTACCGGACGGTGTATACCCACCTCGAGGATATCAAAGTCGCCGAAGGACAGCGGGTGAAGGAGGGTCAGGTCATCGCCGAGAGCGGCGAGTCGGTGGACGGACCGCGCATTCACTTCGAAATCTGGAAAGATCAAGAGAAACAGAACCCCCAACTTTGGCTCGCCAAACAATGACACGCTCCCCGGCGTTTCTCGGTGCACTGATTACGCTGGCGGTCGTCGTGCTGTCCCTCTTCTTCCTGCCGTTTCTTTCTCCCATCGAAGATCAGCTGACTGCATTGAAGTACCGTGTCCGCGGGACGGAGCATGCCGACAGCAACATCGTGATCATTTACATCGACAACGATGCGGTGAAAACACTGGGGTGGCCGGTAAGGAGAAATTTCCACGCACTCATGCTCCACGCACTTGCAGAGTTGCACCCCCGGGCGATCGGGATTGAAGTCGTGTTCGAAGATCAGAAGCTCGGCTATGGAGAATTCTCGGAATATGACACGCTGCTCTCCGCGATGGTCCGGCAGGCGGGATCCGTCGTCCTTGCCTCGTATTTCGAATCGATCGGGCGCGACGGCCCGGATACTCAGGCGGTGCGACAGACTGTTCCGGTGTACCCACGTCTGCATGGATCGATTCTCACAGGTCGCGGCCTTCATCTTCCCGTCCCCGCGCTAGTGTCGTCCGCCGCGGGGGTTGGACATGTGAATTTCAGCGGTGACGGAGGAATTGCATTACCGGCAGTGGTGGAGAGCGGCGCAGGGGTGGTCCCGGCCTTTGCCCTCGAACTCTTCCGGGTGGCAACCGGAACTTCACGGAATGACGTCTGGATGAAAAACGATATCATCCTGCTGGACCGCGACGGGCACGAACGGCATATTCCCGTCTCGAGCGATGGGATTGTGCAACTCGCCTTTCCCGGCCCTCTCCGGAGCTTCACGCACTATTCCTTCCTCGACGTCTTGCGCTCGTATGACGCCGCCCGTCATGGCGGGGCGGAGAGCGTTCCCGTGGAATCTCTGAAAGGGAAAATCGTCCTCGTGGGAATTGTCGCGGAAGGGCGAAGCGAATTCCGGTCCACACCGGTCGATCCCCGGACGCCGACGATTGTGACCCATGCGACGTTCCTGGACAATGCCCTGGAGGACCGGTTCCCCGTTATCGTCGGGCGGATGTGGACGATGATCATTCTCGCGATTGCCTCGTTTCTCTCCGCCTTTGCGGTGCTCACGCTGCGACGGCCTGTCAACATTGTGCTCGCATTTCTCGTGCCGGTCGTCGCCGTCGGGATGTCCGTTCTCCTCTTCCTCCTTGGCCACGTCATGTTGCCGGTCGCGGGCATTGTTCTCGCCGGTGTTGTGACGACGGTGTCAGCGCTCATCATCCGTTGGCGCCGCGAGGGAAAGCAGGTCGATACGCTTTCAGCGGAGAAGGAGGAGATCCTCACCCGGCTCCATGACCGTGAAGCGAAGGTGGCATCTCTCGAGCAGGAATTGCTGAACAGACAGGAACAACCGACGAAAGTCCGCACCGAGGAACTTCTGGGAGAGATCCGGCGGTACAAAGCAGAGATCTATGAGCTCACGGCGCAGGCGCAGGATATGGAAGAATTCACCGGCGCCGTGGTGGAGTCGGAAGCCTCCGATGAATTCGAGCGCATTGTCTATGCCCGCACAGGATCTATGAAGCCGGTGATTGAATTCGTGAAGAAAATCGCGGCAAGTGAGGCACCCGTCCTCATTCTTGGTGAGAGCGGAACGGGCAAAGAGCTTGTTGCGCGTGCGATCCACGCCCGGAGCAAACGCGTTGCGGGTCCCTTTGTGGCGGTGAATTGCGGTGCGCTTGCGGAAAACCTGCTGGAGAGCGAGCTCTTCGGACACGAGAAAGGCGCGTTCACCGGTGCAGTGCGGGAACGAATGGGCCGCTTTGAGCTGGCAGACCGCGGGACGATCTTTCTCGACGAAATCGGGGAAGTGAGCGAGGCGTTTCAATTGAAACTCCTGCGTGTGCTGCAGGAAGGGGAATTCGAGCGGGTGGGCGGGTCGAAAACGACGAAAGTGAACGTGCGCATCGTGGCGGCCACAAACAAGGAGTTGCGGGAGGAGGTATCGCGCAAGCGGTTCCGGGAGGACCTCTACTACCGCATCAACGTGCTCACTGTCTCCCTGCCTCCTCTTCGCGAACGCCCGGCCGATACTGCGATCCTCGCCCGACATTTTCTCCAGCATGAGGGGGAGCCGATCGCCGTCTCGAAGGGGGTGATGGAGATCCTGCAATCGTATTCCTGGCCGGGGAATGTCCGGGAACTGGAAAGCACAATCCACAGGGCCGTGCTCCTTGCGCGAGCGGAGGGACGGGAAATGATCGTTGCGCGCGATCTGCCGGAAAATATTGCAGCGACGTTTCGGGGAAGTGTTCCCGTGCAGGATCTCGTGCTCGATCTGGTACGCTCGCGGGAATTCTCGCGGAGTTCGGTGTCGGATGCCGCCCTGGAGTTGGGCGGGCTCAATCGCGGAACAGTGGCGGAATATCTCCGGGGCGAGTTTCTCAAGGTGTTCGTGGATTCGGAATTCAAGAAAGACGAAGCAATTCGCCGGCTTGCCCGTTCCACCGATGCGGCCGTCCTGGCGCGCGTGCGGAAGCGCCTTGAGGAGTATCTTGCGAACATAAGCGCGGCTGTCGATACCGCCCAGCCGTGGGACCTCTCACGCGCGGCATTGAAACCAAAAATGAAGAATCTCCCGCAGCGCTATCATGAGGTCGTGCTGCTTACCGGCGAGGCGTATTACAGAAACCGCTGGAAGCTCGATGATGAAGAGAGTTGAGTCACCACCCTCGTCTGCGAAGTCGTACTGCCTGAATCCATCCCTCCCGCACTTTCATCCGCGCTTCCCGCACTTCGTGCGCCGATAGTCCAACCATTCGATCCCACCTTTTCCATCATTACCCACTGGTTATTGACCTTTCTCCCCGTCCACTCCACCAATTCCGTATTGGCACGGACCTTGAGATTCCTTCCTGCAGAGAACGGCAGTGCACGCCGTTCGAAGGGTTGAGCATCTTAATAAACCAGAAAGAACCATGGAGGTAGCGATGAAAAGGGGATTTGCACTGTTCGGGGGGGTGGTTATTCTTGCCGGACTCACCATCACCGGATGCAAGAAGGATGACAATGCTCTCACGTCATCCGATCAGGCTCCCGCCGGTGTCACCAATGAACAGACCGCAATGGCGAATGCGGCCGCCAGTGATGAATTCGTGACCAATTCCGCCGATGTGTACTCGTTTGGCGATCAGGCAATGGCGCCGACGGATTACAACGACGGGACGTCGCTTTCGAAAACGGACACGGCGATTACACCGCTCCGCTGGGGACGCTTCATCACCTCGGTCACCAGAAACATCACCGTGTCAGTTCAGCCGGGGGATACGCTCGCGTACGCGCATGTCACGCGTTCTGTGAGCGGCGTTCTGAAAATCAAGACCACCATCAACGGAGTCGATTCGGTCTTCTCGAAGCCGTTCGCCGACACATCGGGAAAGAACGTAATCTTCAAACGTGTGGCAAAGGACACGAAGAGATTCTGGCTCAACTGGGTCCCGGTGGCAAGTTCTCTCGTCGTCGGCGGCACGAGCCCCGTGCCCGCAAATAGCGGCATCGTCATTACGAAAATGCAACTGTTGGGCGGTGGCGATTCGGTGACCATTACGGATCCCGAAAACTTCTGGCTGCGGTACAAATGGTTGAACCTGTATCACGGCGGACGGTGTGACGTTCCGCAGTTTGCGACGGGAGAGTCGATCAGCGTGAATGTGACACTCATGAGTCAGTCGGCCGACACGGACATGGTTGCGCTCAGGCATGGATTCGGATTGCAGTCGCACCATTTCGCACGGGCCCGCATGACCCTGGTTTCGCAGACGGGCCCTGACGTGAGCGGCTACTACACCCGGGTGTATGCCAGGACGATTGTGCCGAGGTTCGGGATCGGATCCTTCTACGTCGGTGTCGATGCCATAACAAAAGCGACGCTGTATGGCAGCGATGGGCCATATTCGGCAAGCTGGTGGGGTGTTCCGTACAGGATGTTTTAGTCTCTTTGACCCTGGGGGGTGAAAAAGGTCCGGGCTTTGCGGGGGGCAAAGCCCGGACTCGCTTGTCCCGGGGTGCAAATGTTGCGATTCATACCCGATTTCGACTAATTGTACACTGATCCGATCAAACGTCCATGCAAAAAGTATCCTTCATAGCCGTCCTGTTCGCGTTTCTGGTGTTCGGGTGTCAGCACCCGACGGAAGTCCAGGTGCAACAGGACGACAAACCGGATCCGGTGGAAGTGACGCCGGTGCTTGTGCAGGATACGACGACATACCAGAGCCTTCTCGACTCTGCGGCCATTACTCCCGCCGATCAGTCACGTTTTGCCGCTTTCCTGCTGGTCTCCCGAATTCAGTACGATGCCGGCGGACAGGTTGTCACGACGACCACTTCGAATGTGCTCTTCACCGATCCTTTGCGGCCGTTGCGCTTCAAGGGAAAGGTTTTCGGGTACTGGGGATTCAACATTGCCCCGAGTCTCGTGGCGCCGCTCACCATCAATGGAAACACGATGCGGCTGATCCCGCACTGGATACGGGCTGAAAACGGCATGATGTTCCCCTTCGGCTGGGAGTATTACTGGGCGGCGACAGGTAACCCTCGATTCGACACTACGTACACTTGGCAGAGCGTCACTGATACCGTCGGGGCCGTGAACGTGTCGATCCAGGCTCCCCCGCCCTTGACTGTCCTCGCACCGAAGGGAGGCGGGGTGTTCTCGCGCAACGAGGGCCTGACACTGCATTGGACCGGAGGTGCGGGCGTAACGATTTACCTCAGTTCTCTTGATCGGATCACGAATCAAACGCGGCCGTTGGTGATGTTCAAACCGCTCGGCAGTTCCGGGCGGGCTGTTATCCCCGCGAGCGTTCTCCAGGCGTTGCCGGACAAACGATATTTCGTTTTGACCTTTGTCCTTGCAAACCGGAGAGAGAACCCGAGCGTCGCGAGTTACAGCGGGAACATCCTTACGCAAGCCGCATCAGTGTACAACTGCTACGTCGAATTCCGGTAAGGTTCCTTTTGGCGGGAAGACGATCCCAGGCACATACAGAATCCGAGCAGAATCGACCGCCATCCTTCCCGCGGATCGGGAGATCGGCCTCCGCCTGCGCGGGTCGGGTGGCCCGATATGTCGGCGATTCGTTCGTCGCGGTGATCTTGTTTTGTTCTTTCTCATTCAGCCAGGCTGTGTTTACTCCCCGGGAAATTTCTCTGGGCGCCGGCGTATCGTTTGTGAATGATGTCAGGGGCCTTGCCGCCAACCCCGCGGGGCTCCCGGGGATGCGGGATTGGGATGTTGAAGTCGTCAGCGCGGTGCCAAACCACGGGAGCGGATTCGTGTTCGATGGGGTGGCTGTCGGCAAACGGCTGTTTGACCGTCATGCGCTGGCGATACAGTATTCTCCGGCCACGGAGCTGGACTTCGTCCTCCCCTCAAGCGTGAAGTTCAGCGGAATCGATTTCTCGACCGACCGGACGATTACCTACAAGGAGCCGCTTGCGATTTCATATGGCGTCAGGCTTTCCAACGCTTTTTCGGTCGGGGTGGGAGGGCGGATGCGGTCGGAGGCGGTGAGCGAGCCGCAGCTCCAGTTCATTGACACGTCGGTCTCGGCACTGCCAAATGAAGATAAGCGGACATCGTGGTTCCTCGACCTCGGTCTGAACTGGCAGCCGTCGAGGTTTTTCACCCTCTCTGCGTTGGCCAGGGGAATTCCGGTGGCCCCGGGCGGGGAATTGGAGCCTGAATTCAGACTCTATGAACTCCCACAGAAAACGACCTTCGAAGGCGGAATCGAATATTCTGCATCGGCATCTCTCCGGGTGGCGCTGCAGGGGAGCTCAGCAGGGACAGGGGCAGTGGGAATGGAATGGATTCCGCTGCGGGATTTCAGCGTACGGGGGGCGGTCTACGCAGACCGGGACGAGTCACCGTTCGTGAATGCCATCGCTGTCGGCACGGGATGGATTGCGGGACCCCTTGAACTGGAGGTCTCGTATCTCCGGTTTGTGAACCAGGCGAAACGCACGGGGACGATCCTTGCTTCTGAGCTCGCACACTCGGTTATCCATACCATCGGTATGAGTCCTTTTGCACCGGACCGTCTGAGTGTCGGCGTGAAAGTCTCCCTCGGGAACATCCACGTCCCGGTGATCAGGATTTTAGGGGTGGAGATGTCGGGCGCGATCTACCCGGTGATATCTCAGGAATTTGCCTACAGACCGGTCGGTAAAGTCCGTATTCAGAACATCGCCAGCACCACCGTGCAGGCAACGTCGTCGTTTTTCATCGACCAGTTGATGGACCATCCGACGGAGTCGGCGTCGGTCAAGTTGAATCCGGGAGAAGAGATGGACATTCCGCTGTTCGCGGTGTTCAACGACCATATTCAGAATGTCACCTCGGTGTCGGTGCGTGAGGGGACGGTGGTAGTGAGCGCAACGACGGTCGGCGGCGAAGACGATCGGTCACAGACGCGCGTTGTCATCCGGGGGAGGAATGACTGGGATGGGAACGCCGAATCGCTCCGGTTTTTTGTGAAGCCCGAGAATGCCGATGTTCTCAGGACGACACGGGATATTTTGCTGGCGCAGCGATCGAGCTTTGAGGCCGTCTCGCCGGCGCTGCAGCTCTTCGAAAAGGCCCGGGCTCTCTTCAATGCGTTCGCAGGCAAGTTGGTGTATGTCAACGATCCGAAACTCAGCGCCGACTATGTCCAGTATCCTGACGAGACACTCCGCATCCGGGGGGGAGATTGTGATGACATGACCGTCTGTTTTTCTTCTCTCCTGGCGAGCGTCGGCATATCGACCGCGTTTGTCGATGTTGTCCCGCCGAAGCATCCGGAGGACAGTCATATTTATCTCATGTTTGATACGGGTCTTGACCCGCAATATGCGGACCAGATTTCTCCGAACCCGAAGCGGTACGTTATCAGGAAGAACACCGCCGGCAAGGAGACAGTCTGGATACCCGTGGAGTCTACGGTCATCATGAAGGGATTTGAAGATGCCTGGTCGACCGGAGCGCGGGAGTATTACGATGATGTGGAAGTCAATATGGGATTATCCCAGGGGTGGGTCAGAATTGTCGATGTGGATTAATGGGGAACGTATCATGAAAACCTTGACCTTCTTATGTGCGATGGCGCTTCTTCCGGGCGCTGCGGCCGCGCAGGGAATCGCCGTTCAAAAAATCCAGGGCGATGTTCAGGTCCGGCACGGAGTGACAGAGCACTGGATGGCCGTGGCTGCGGGAGACATTTTGAAGCCGGACGATTCCATGAGGACGGGAGCGGACGGACGCGCCGAGATCGTTGCCGAGCGCGGCGGGATGCAAAAAAAGATCTCCCTCCCCTCGGAGGTGATCGTGGACATGGCGGACATCCGCGACCTGACCGCGGAAGAGCTCATGCTGAAGTTGACCATGGAACGCGTCCGTTCCTCACCGTATAAGTCCCGGGAGGATATTCCATCGCCCAATGCCGGTGTTGTGCATGGCGGGGACAAGGGGACGGGTCCGGCGCTCCCTGCGAACGATCCCGTGCAGGGGACGATGCAATGGAACGGCGCACAGGTGCTGTTCGATAACGGATTCTATTCCACATGCGCGCTGAAAGGATTGGAGCTCTACCGACTCTATCCCGTAACCGCCAAAGATTACAGGCACCGCCTCATTGTCGCCGAGTCACTCGACCGCGCAAGCTTGCGCGGTGAGGCTCTCGCCGAGTACAACGCAATGCTTGGTCTTGAAGGGTTGACCCGGGCAGAGGTGGCGACAGTGAAGGAGGCAATGGCGGCTCTGCAGCAGCGTTGACTACACGCATACACCCTCCACAGCTCGAGACGACATGTTCATAGGTCATTATGCGGTGGCTCTGGCCGCGAAGAAGGCCACCCCGAAAACATCTCTCGGGCTGTTGTTCATTGCGGCACAATTCCTTGATTTGCTCTGGCCCCTCCTGGTCGTTTTCGGTGTGGAGCACGTCGGCATCGCACCGGCGACCGATCCATTCTTACGGCTGAATTTCCTCAGCTATCCTTTCTCCCACAGCTTGTTCGGCGCTTCCGTCTGGGCACTCGCGCTCGGAGGGCTCGTGGTTCTCTTCCGGAGGGATATCGCTGAAGGGCTCATCATCGCAGGCTGTGTGATCAGCCATTGGATTCTGGACTTCTTTACGCATCGGCCGGACCTTCCCCTCACGTTTGAAGACCGGACAAAAGTGGGGCTGGGCCTATGGAATTCTGTTGCATGGACCATGCTGGTAGAGGTGGCGTTGTTTGCCGGCGGCGTGTACCTGTATCTTCAGGTCACAAAGGCGAAGGACAAGATCGGCGTGTACAGTTTCTGGGGCCTGATCGGCATTCTCTTCGTTATCTACGTCGCCAACATTTTCGGTCCCCCTCCCACCGATGCATCCCAGATCGGACTCCTTGCGAACGCAGCATGGGTATTTGTCGTGTGGGCGTTTTGGACGGACAGGCATCGCGCGGTAAAGGAGAAGAGTAGGAAGTAAGAAGTAAGAAGTAAGAAGAAGGAAGTATGCGGTATGCAGTAGGCAGTAGGCAGAAAGAAGACAGACAGATGCGGCCTGGATGGGCTACATCGCTCCATCGGTTTCAAGCTTGTCAAAGGAGAAACCAAACAGTTTCGGGTTCTCCCCGATCACCGCCGCTGAAAAAATGTAGTACACATAGTCGTAGGTCTGGCGGGGGATGCGATCGCGATAGGTCTGGAGGAGAGCCCAGAAATTCCGTTGCCTCGGGTTTTCCGGAAGTGCCCGGATCAGACTCCTGACCGCATTAGGCCCCCAGTTGTATGATGCCAGGACCAGCAATCCCGACGCCTGCGCTTCCGTGTCATAGATATCCCGGATGTATGCCGCCGCTGCCAGAGTCGACTTTTCCGCGAGGTGCCGTTCATCGCGTGGATCGGACCGCGCAATCTGCACAAGCGGCCCGGTCCTCAATCCGTACTGTATGGCTGTTGAAGGGATGAATTGCCACATCCCCTTGGCTATTCCAAATCTCGTGGGCGGTCCGCACAGGGTGGTGTCGAACCCGCTTTCCTGGAGCGCGAGATAGAAGAATTGCGGTGGGAGGTGCTCGTCGAGCATGCTGTGGGTGATGAGACGGTCGTACCCCAATTCATGCGCGCGCTGAATGGAACTCGGAAGTCTGTCGGAGAGTCTCCACTCTCTGATGTAGCGTTCCACCTCTTTGACGAATCCTTTCGGCATGTCGACCTCGCACTCTCCGAACAGGCGGGCCATCCTGTAAATCGTCAGGGTTTTTTCGTCAGAAGTCCCCTTGTAGATGCCGAGCTCATCAACGTACTGGTCATAGCTTCTGTTCATCTGATTCAGTTTGTCCCAGTACCGGGACATCAATACACGTGCGGACGTGTCTCCCGATGCCTGGACTTCCCTTTCGAGGTTCCTGAATCCCAGTTCCAGCTCTTTCATCTGATAGAACACATCTTTCGCCTTTGTTTCGAGCTCCTGGTATTGCGTGTGCTTGTAATAGGCATAGGCGAACCCTACAAGTCCGACGACGGCGAGCACTGCAACGTACTTCCGGTATCTCTTCCTTTCGTATTTGCCTGCCCGTTCTATGAATTTCCTGACGAGTTCCTTGTGCTCCTCCACCGAGATGATGCGTGTTGACGCACGGATCACATTTCGCAATTGAGCGGGAAGACGCAATGCATGCCGGTGTTCATGTTCATCGACGGCCGGTCGTTCGATCCTGAATCCGAGGACAGGCCCCGATGGTCCCAAGCGCGCCGAAACTCCCGTGGCGAGGGGTGTTGCTTCGATGGCCTTTCCATCGAGATAGATCCCCTTTGAACCCTCAACCGTGCGCAGCCACCAGCAGTCGTCTTCGAAGACGACCTGTGCGTGATGCGGACTCACATTATTGGATCCGATGGAAACGTCGCTGCGGGGATCGCTTCCGATCGAGAACGGTTTGTCGAACCGGAGAATGGTGGCGGGCGCACCCGGATGTTCCAGCGACACGAAGACGATCGGCCGGTGTGTTGGCGCAGCGGTCTGCGGGCTATGATCCATGGGCGATGCTCCTGCAGACGGTTGCCGTGGGAGGGGTAGAAATGAACCTGTCGAAAAATTAAGAATTGGGGGAGTAAGTCGCAAGAGAGGGAATATGCTTCGGATCGGGGACTGTTCCCTCGCACACACATGATTAACAATTCGCGAACTAATATTGACTACTGACGAGAGAAGCTGTACCTTGAAAATACGGAAAACCGTGCATTGGGTGCCGGAAGTGAGGAGCTCTTAAAGTCAATCATCCCGTCAACTTGCAGGGGAAACATCTTACGGGAAGACGATGAAGTAAGCCGTATGCCGTAGGCAGTATGCAGATGGCGATAGCAGCCTCCTTCGTATCTCCCAGTTCTGTACTTTGACAACCGAAGCCTTTTCATCGCGATGATGGAAAGGCTTTTGCGGTCTATGGGGTGACGATCGATGATAGTCAGCCGGGGGAGCACTGACCAGATCATGACCTGGTCGCCAATTTCCTCACCGGGGCTTGTGTCTGTAAAAGATCAAAGCAAAGGATGTCATTATGATGAAATATTTATGCTTGGTACTCTTCCTGACCTTCAGCATTACTACCCCCTACGCCCAGGACTCGGCACGATCAAAGGGTTCCACCTCCGGGCATGACGAGAACGCCGGGGCCTTCGGATCAATTTCCATTTCATCGCAGCCCGGAGAAGCTGATGTCTACCTCGACAACGGAATGGTCGGGAGGACTCCTCTCTCTCTTGCGCGTTTTCCTGCGGGACATCACACTCTGCAGGTAACAAAGGACGGTTACTGCGATTTCAACGATTCGCTGGACGTGGTAGCCGGGTCAGAAGTCACCCGCACAGTTCGGCTTGATAGCGCCTGTGGATTCGTCGTTCGGTCCATTCCTGATAGCGCGGCCGTCTACGTTCAGGACCTCTACATCGGCAAGACTCCGCTGACTATTAATATCCGGAAGCCAGGATGGGCCACCATCAAAATTTCAAAGCGCGACTACGCCCTGTATCAGAAGAATGTATTGTTGGAACCGGGAAGGACCGCCAATATTGACGCCCAGTTATCAGCTCGTTTCGGAACATTCACCCTGGATTCTTATGCCAATGACATGGCGGTGTCCATCGACGGCACGCAGTACGATGGAGCGGCTCTGCACGAACAGATGCTGCCGGCCGGCAATCATGACATAGTCATTCATCGCCCAGGTTCCACCGACAGCATTGCGCAATCAATCTTTCTCAGTATCGGTGAACAGAGTCGATGGGGTGTTCATTTCGGGAGGTTCACCATGAAACATTGCTTTCAATCCATGCTTCTCCCGGGATTGGGCCAGATGACTGACGGCGCGTTGCTCAAGGGTGTGGTGATGATGGCTGCCTTCGCTGCCTCTACCGCGTTCGCCGTCCTCGAGAGCAACGATTACACGGCGAAGGTTGACGATTTCAACAATGCCTACAACAATTATAGACGACTCACCAACGAGGATGCGGCGAAGCAGGCAAGAGACGCATTAATTGACAAGCACAGTAGCCTCAACACCTCATTCAAATTGCGATCGGCTGGAATCATTGCGGCGTCGTCGATCTACATCTTTTCCGTTGTCGATGCGTTGCTCTTTCACACAAGGGAAAATGTCCTTGAACCCTTGTCATCGGAGGAATTGGGGCTCATTCACTCTTCCCTTGTTCTCTCCCCATCGGGCGGGCAGTGCACATTGACCATTTTCTTCTGAGGCTTGAGAGACTACAATGAAAACCAATAATCTGTGGAAAATGGCAATTGTCGGGATATCCGCTCTGATGGTCGTTTCATGCAAAAGTCCCGTAGAATTGAATCTCGACAACCCGCATGATCCCGACTCCGCCCTCTGGGTAGCGACGCGGCCCAGTATTAGCAGGGCGACACTGACGCCGGAGTATACGATCAATCTCCTCTGGATTTACGCGGACAAATATGCAGTATCGTTCAAGATCGAACGCCGCACGTACGGTACGAATACCTACGCCCTTCTCGGCACCGTAAGCGCTTCACCCGGGGGATACTACTATCAGTACGTGGATTCCTCTGCGATTCCAGCCGGCCATACTTATGCCTATCGCGTCGGTGTTGTTGGATCGGCGGGCGCAGTGACATATTCCTACGATTTTTTGGTTGATGTGTATTGACTGCTTGCCGATCGATTCTCGGTGGTGATTTGGAAAAGTCCAGGGGGAAAGGAACCCAACAGCCGTAAGGGGCCTGATTTGTAAAATTGCCCAGAATTGCGCTTTTTATAGGCGGAAACCAATAAAAAGGAGCCTATGGCTGACGAAAAACTTACCCCCCGCAGCGTCGATTTTTCCGAATGGTACAACCAGATTGTCCTTCGCGCCGAATTGGCCGACTACGCCCCTGTCCGCGGCTGTATGGTCGTTCGACCATATGGCTGGGCGCTCTGGGAAAATATCCAGCAGGTCATCGATAAACGCTTCAAAGAAACCGGCCACGTCAACGCAGCTTTTCCGCTCTTTATTCCGATGTCGTTCCTTGAAAAAGAAAAGGAACACGTCGAAGGGTTCTCGCCGGAACTGGCGGTGGTGACCATAGGCGGCGGCGAGAAACTGGAGGAGCCGTTGGTGGTCCGACCCACATCCGAGACGATCATCGGGCATATGTACGCAAAGTGGATTCACTCGTACCGGGACCTTCCTGTGCTCATCAACCAGTGGGGCAATGTGGTCCGGTGGGAGCTCCGGACGCGCCTCTTTCTCCGCACGCTGGAGTTTTACTGGCAGGAGGGACACACTGCCCATGCAACCGAGCAAGAAGCGCGGGAGGAAACGCTGCGGATGCTCGATGTCTATGCCGATTTTGCGGTGAACGAAGCCGCAGTACCGGTGATCAAAGGGATGAAATCGCATTCCGAGAAATTTGCGGGCGCGGAAATGTCTGTCACCATCGAAGCGATGATGGGCGATACGCGCGCACTGCAGTCAGGCACGTCGCACTTCCTTGGCCAGAATTTTGCAAAGGCTTTTGGAATCCAATTCCTGGATGAGGCCAATACCCAGCAATTCGCCTGGACAACGTCGTGGGGTCTCAGCACCCGGTTCATCGGTGCCATCATTATGACACACGGCGACGATCAGGGGTTGATCCTCCCGCCCCGTCTGGCACCAATTCAAGCGGTCATCGTTCCTATCTACAAGAAGCCTGATGAGGCGGCGGCGGTGATGGAAACCGTCCGGAGGGTCCACGGCGACCTCAAAGCGGCCGGCATCCGCGTCAAGCTGGACGATCGCACAGAACTTACGCCCGGTTTCAAGTTCAACGATTGGGAGATGCGCGGCGTCCCGTTGCGCATCGAGATCGGACCCAAGGACGTGGAGAAAAATGCGGTTGCACTCGCCCGTCGCGACAAACCGGGGCGCGAAGGAAAATCCTTCGTTCCGCAGGCCGGACTTCCACAGGCCGTCGCGGCTCTCCTCACGGAAATTCAAACCTCGTTGCTGGCGCGTGCAACCACGTTCCGGGACAGCCATATCTTTGAACCGAAGAGCTATGCCGACCTCAAGGAAATCGTTCAAAACGGTTGGGCGTATTCTTACTGGTGTGAATCGACAGAGTGCGAGGCAAAGGTGAAAGAAGAGACCAAAGCAACCACCCGATGCATTCCGATGGACCAGCAGAATGGAAACGGAAAGTGCATCGTGTGTGGAAACGATGCAAAACGCAAGGTGTATTTCGCCAGAGGATATTGAAACGATCCAGGTTCGCTGTGTGAGAGGCTCCCACTATGAGTCCAGAGAGTGAACCGTACATTTGTCCGCATTGCCGCAAGGACGTTCAACCGGACGATGATTTCTGCTCCCGTAAGACAAGTCCACTCTCCATGGGTAGTCCGGACTACACATTGTTCCGTGCGTCAGGGGAATATATGGCCACATCATCAATGAGTTCAAGCTCATGGTTCCCCTCCAGGAAGTCCTCCCGGCAAAAGAGAAGCTGCGCGAGCTGGAATTCCTGAAATAGTCGTGCCCCGTTCCTTATCGGCTTGCCACTTCACAGGGAAACACACCCGTGATCCCACTTCATAACCCGCAGGACATTCGCATCATTCCCTACCGGTCGGAACTCCAACCGGCGTTCGAGCGGCTTAACCTTGGGTGGCTGAAGCAGTATGACCTGTTGGAAGAGGAAGATCTGAAGTACCTCCATGATCCTGATCGGCACATCGTGCAACAGGGAGGACAAGTATTTTTCGCCCTTTCCGTGGAGGAGGTGGTCGGGACGTGTGCGGCCATACGGCTGAACGCATGCATCTTTGAGCTGGCAAAACTTGCCGTCGAACCGAACTTCCGACGACGCGGTCTGGGGCGTCTTCTCTCCGAGACGGTCATCTCGTTTGCACGACAGTCGGGTGCGACTCAGGTGGTCCTTACTTCAAACAGTGCGCTGAAAGAAGCGATCCTGCTTTACGAATCACTCGGGTTCAATCACACCCCGATGCCGCCGGAAATACGATATCGTACGGCCAACGTGTATATGACCCGGGAGGTGGGGGAACGGAAAAATCATTCGTAGGTCCATGCTCCCATTTCCCGGAAGGATGAAATGGATCGAGGACTGGAAGGAAATCTTCGTCGACTCGTGACATGGTTGCTGAAGGGCGACCCTGCCATCCGCTGGCAGGTAATGCGCGACCTTCAGAGTGAACCCGAAGCCAAATGGATGGCAGAACAACGTCGTATCGCCGTCCAGGGATGGGGCGCTCGAATCCTCGCACACCAGGATGAAGACGGCCGCTGGACACCCCGCTTCTATGGCCAGAAGTGGATCTCGACAACCTACGCGATGCTGTTGCTTCGTGATATGGGACTTGCCCATGACTACCGGGGTGCACGCAAAAGCTGTCTTCTCTTCCTGAATGAAGGACTGGGGGTCGATGGAGGAATCGTTCCTTCACGCTCATTTGGACGAAGCGAAGAGTGTGTCACCGGATTCGCTCTCAGGCTCCTCTCGTGGTTTCGGGTCGAGGACGAGCGCCGTGAGCGGGTCGTCGAATACTTGCTTCGCCGACAGATGAGCGATGGCGGTTGGAACTGCCAGCGCTATCGGGGAGCGACCCATAGCTCGTTTCACACAACAATCAATGTGCTTGAAGGACTGCGAGATTACGTCGATGCCTCCGGCCCTCGCTTGAAGGAGGTGCTGAAAGCGGAAGCACGGGCCCGCGAGTTCTTCCTCAGGCACCGTCTGTACTGCTCGCATAGAACAGGTACAGTTGCCAAAACCTCTTTTACACTATTCTCCTTCCCCCCGCGTTGGCATCATGACGTTTTGAGAACGCTGGACTACTTCAGGGCATCCAACAGTGAATATGATGAACGTCTGGAAGATCCAGTCGGTTTGGTTCTGAACAAACGCCGCGATGACGGCACCTGGGCACTTCAAAACCGGCATCCAGGACGGACGTTTTTTGAAATGGAACAGCCGGGAGCGGCGAGCCGGTGGAACACTCTGAGGGCGATGCGGGTGCTTGGATGGTGGGATAACGTCAGACTTAAATAAGGCGTGGACTCGTGAACATCCTGGGAATTGGACCGCTGCTGGCCATCGTCGGCGGATCGGCCTTTGGAGTGCTCATCGTCGTCGAAACTCTCTTCGAACTTAGAATCGATCTCCCTTCACCATGGAGGGAAATCTCACTCCTGGTGGGTATTGGCCTCATTTTCATCGGTGTTATCCTCTGGGTTCTTTCGGCCATAGCGGTCGAGCGCGCTTTCAAGCACCATCGGTTGGAAACGGGAGGCGTTTATCGGCTTTGTCGAAACCCGTTATACGCAGCGTTTATCGTTTTCATCGTCCCGGGACTCGCGTTCGCGCTCTTCGATCCATTTGTTCTCCTTGTGTCGGTGGTGACCGGTGCTGCCTTCAAGCTCCGGATCGGGAAGGAAGAGGAGTTTCTTCAACGCGAGTATGGAGAAGAGTATACAAGATATGCCGAAAAGGTGGCACAACTCGTACCGTTTGTGAAAGTCTGATCGACTGCCCGACGGTTGTCCCACCGTTGCTGATATGGGTTCGAAGGAGTGCCTTCACCGCGAATGGAGACCAGAGGTGGCTGTTAGTCGAACCGGTACTTCCTGTAGGTCTGGACGCTTTCTTCGAGCACGACTTTCAGGAAGCCCATGAACGGCACGATGAAGAGCATTCCGATGATTCCGAAAAAATGTCCCGCAACAAGGATCCCCAGTGCTACCGCAACGGGGTGAAGGTCGACACTCTTGCCGACCGCCATCGGCTGCACCAGGACATCGTCGATCAGTTTCAAGGCTCCAAAGACGATAATCACGGAGACCACACGGCTAATATCCCCCTGTTCAACAAGGACCGCGGCGACCGCTGCGGAGGCGCCCGCAATCGGACCGACAAACGGAATCAGGTTGGCGAGGCCGGCAAAGATTCCGATGAAGACAAAGTAGGGAACTCCCAGAATCCAGAGTGCAATCGTCGTCAAGGCCCCAAACACCAGCGCATCAATAAACTGTCCGCGGAGATAGTTGCCGAGCTGAACGTCCATCTTGTAGAGGAGGTCCATCGCGAATTCAAAATACCTGTTGGGCACCTGACCGATGAAGTAGCGTTTGATATGACTTCCGTCCTTCAGAAAAAAGAACATCAGAAACGGCGTCATGATCATCCCGATAGCGAAGGAAATCGAGCCTTCGAGAACGGCCCCCGGGATCCGCTCTGCAAATCCGATTTTGAGTCGATGGACCTCCGCGTTCAGGTCGATCCTCCCGAATCCGAGATAGTCGAACCGGTCATCGAGGAGAGCCTGGATGCTCGCGACTACTTTATGCGCCTGTCCGGAAGCGTTGCCGGTTTTCAATGCACGGATCTGTTCGATGGCAATGGGGGAGAGCAGGAACCACAGGAGGGCCACCGCCCCGACGACCGCGATGAGCAACAGACCGGCCGCGATCCCACGGTGTACCCCGCGGTATTCCAGTCTGGTGACGAGCGGGTTCAGGATATAGGAGAGCAGGACAGCAATGGCCACAATCTCCGCCACGCCGCCCACGTACAGGACAACGATGAGCAGGAGAATCGTGGTAAACAATGCCATCAACTGAAACGTATGTCGTCCCTGCGTTCCCTGCATGCCGTCTTTACCGATCTTCTGATGTTTTGGCACGCTTGACGGAATCAAGTTCCACTGTCAGTGCGGTGACCCAATCGTCAGCCTGACGGAGCCGGCTGCCGATGTGGCGCGCGATACGGAGAACAATTTTCAGCCCCAGGCGCGGATTGCGGTCGATAAGTTCGAACAGATCCGGCTGAAAGAATCCGAGCACGGTGCAGTTTGTCCTGGCGACTGCCGACGCTGATCGCGGGCCTTCGTCCAGGAGAGCCACCTCGCCGAAGAAATCGCCATCCTGCATTTCAAAGAGCTGTTGATTTTCAGGCTCTGATATGATTGCAACCTTTCCTTCCTGGACGACGTACATGCCCATCCCCGGTTCACCCTGGCGGAAGATAATTTCGTCGGGAAGATAATCGCGCCGGTGGAGAATGCGATCAACCGAGATGAGTTCTCTCCGGTTCAGATTTTGGAAGATAGGCACGCGGGCAAGAAGTGCAAGGTGGCTTGTTCTGCTTTGTCCGTCGTTGATGCGCGCGCCGAGGAGACGGGCCCATGGAGTAGTCATGGTGGAAGATCCTGGTTCGGTGGATGCGTTGGGCGTGACGGAGGGGGGAGATGCTGTTACTGTCGACCCCCGTCTATATAGCCGAAAAAGTGGAAGAAAATCAATTGATGCGGATGAAGTTTGAGTGGCGGGAACTGCTCGACGGCAGAGCTCCGAGAGTGGAGACCCGGGGTGTTTTCCCAGGCTTTTTTCACGTATCGTGAATTATCTCGCGAAAACGTGGCGCAAGAGGCTTGAATCCTGCGAAATCACTCTAATCACAAAAAGAATCATGATCGTTTGAGGAAGCAAATGAATTCTTCAGAGCCACAACAGGGGAGGATATTGTGGGGCAGGGCGATTTTAAACGGACTCATGGCCTGGGCTATTGGATTTGTGCTGTACCTGATTCCCGGGCTTGTCGTGGGGTTCCGTATGGGATTTGATCTGGGTCCGAAACTGCAGGATAGCTCAGCGGTAAGCCAGCAGATCGGTCAGACCGTATCTGCGATGTACCGCGAGAACGTTTATCTGATGGCAGCCTACATGGTTGTCATGGCGGTGCTGGTGTTCTGGCGCGCGCGCGCGATCTCCCGAAAATCCCCGGGCAGAGCGGTCATCCATGGCGCAATTGTCGGTGCAGTCCCGGCGGTTATTGCAATTGTCTCGCTTGCTGCGGGGAAGGGAAATTATCTCTCTGTCATTGAAGCGGTCGTCTACCTTCTCGTCGGGGCGCTCGCAGGAAACATGCGAAAGGATCAATCCGCTGTTCCCATGGAGCCTCCGGTGTTGTAAGAGTCGACCCTTTCCGTCGTGCGTGCAGCACTTCACAATTTAATTGCATCGCCTTCACCAAACCATGATTCCGTGTCCCATCGGAACAAGAAGAAGAGCTGCCACCACCGGTGCTTTGTCTGGCCGTACCGGAAGCTCATCACCGCATCCGCCCCCCGACGTTTGGCCTTGTGAGAAAGTCTGGCTTTTACTTCCCCGAGGTTGGCATTCTGACGCGATATCTCGACACGGAGATGTTTGAGAACCGTCGCTCCCGGAATTCGTTCCTCCGTGAAGAAAACCTCGTTCAGAATCGTTCCGCTGACTCCGGCTCGTTGTTCCATTATTTATTCCGTTCAAATATGACGATGATTTCCTGACGTGCGCTCCCGACCGATGAAATATCGGCAGTGGCGACACTGATGACGGCCCACCCCTGTTCAGCGTAAGAGTTGATGGCCGCTTCGAGCTTTTCCGGATCAAACTTGCCCCCGAAAAACCGGTCCTTCTGGGTCATCACCTTGTATTCTTTCATCGCATCTCCCTGAGTGGTTAAGTGACAGTAAGACAGCTGGCGGGCTGGTCGTTCGCTGTTCGTTCCCGGCAGGGATGTCGCAGCAAGGCGCCCTGCAGATGGCTGGATTATCCGGCATCGTAGGACCGGAGTTGCGAGGCGAGCAAAGCGCCGCCCCTGATGGTGGCAAGCAGGTAGATCGTGCCCGGGATTCCGAACCAAAACCAGAAGGTCTCCGGATACTCGAGGGATGCGCGAGCACCGAATGTCAGAACAACTATGACATACCCCGCGAGGAGGAACGCGCACCCGGCCGCCAATGCGACAAGCATTCCTTTGACACGGTACAGGCGTTTTTTGATTCCGCGGGTCAACCAACTGACGGCGATTGCCGTTATGACCCCGACAATGCAGGACACCATCGACAACAGCAGCCCGAATATCGAACAAAGATACGCGAGCGTTATTCCGTTTTCAAGCAGTGTGGGCCAGAGAACAGCGGGGTCGGAAGCCCCTGCAATGAACAGCGATGATCTGACAATCGCATAGATCGCAAAACCGAAGGAGTAAACGAACGACAGTGCAACTCCCACCAGACAACCCGTTGTCGCGGCAGATTTGACGGTTGTCCCTCGAGGGGCTTGGAGTGACTGCGAGTTCATTGTCCGATTCTCCCCTCCGCCCGGGCCTTTACCCCCAGCATCTCGCCGCTTTCCATGACAAAGTGTGCGGGCTCAAAAATCCCATAGTACAGCCAGCGGTTCATTCTTCCGGTTTCGACATCGGTTGAGGGATATCGCACGATTAATCGTGTCGTCTCTGCACCGACCGGGATCAGCGCAAAAGTCCACCCTCCGAAACAGAGAGCTTGATCGGGGTAGAGCAACGTGACGGTGACCGTTGGACCCTTTTCCTGAAGGGACAGCCTGTCGCCCCGGTTGAGGGTCTGGTATTCCGGTTGGATCCGATCGGCGTTGTGCATATCTGCTGCGAAGAGGTTCTCGAGCCAGGTATAGCTGTAGAATCCTCCGCGGCGTTGTCCCATCTGGACGAGCCATTGCCACACAACGGATGGCGGCGCGTGAATGGTGATCGCCCGTGTGGACGTATTTGCGTTGGGGGGATAGAAAAAATCTCCCGGGAGGCCCAGGGCAATTTCGTCAGCGGTCGCCCCCCAACGCATATGGAGTGGCCGGACGTACCAGAAGTACACGGAGATCCACACAGCTGAAGAGATGAGAAACGCCGCAACGATCCGTTGAAGGGTTTTCATAGAGCAGGGATTAAAGAAGGATGCATTGAACCCGGTTCCATCATTCCTCGAGTATCCATCTCCTCGCGCGTTCCATTACCGCATCGACACCCGCCTGGTCGTTCTCCGGGGACTGCCGCACTTCAATATCCGGCATGACGCCATGGTGATCCCCACTGTCCCCGTTGGCTCGCACAAAATAGGCGGAGGAGACTCCCACCAGTAACCGCGTGTTCGGCAAATCAAACGGATAGACTTCCCCAAAGGCATTCGGAATGCCGCCCGTTTCCTCGCCGATGAGTGTTGCAAGGTGATAGTCGGCCACCGCGTTTGCCAGCATCATCGCGCTCGAGAAGGTTTTCGGGCCGATCAGGAAGCAGGTTTTTCCGCGGAAGCGCAAGGAGTTGGTATCCGGCGTTTCAGGGGCAGACGTATCGATGACGATCGCACCGTCGTCCGCCCCCAAATACTTCCGTGCTTCTGCGCTCACCCAGGTGAGGGGCATCCAGCGGATCCACCACGGCAAATGCAGGCGGAGATACGTTTTGTACTCGGCGCTCATCTTCCACTCCTTCCGTTGCGCGCTCCTGAACGATGAATCTGTCAGGAACGACAGAAGCGCATCTCCCAACCGTGAATCTCCTCCGCCGTTGTTCCGCAGATCGATAATCAGGCCGCGTGGAGGGTTGATCTGGAAACCTGCGAAGGTCGTCAACAGGAATTTGTTGAACCGATCGAAGTTTACCATCGCCCGGAAGTTGATGTATCCGATCTTCTCTCCGGTTCTTTCAAGCTGATAGGGAAGACCTGATCCCATCTCCTTCGCCAGGAGGGAATCCCGCCGCGTCATCTCGGCGCGACTGACACCATCAATATGGCGGTTCGTCTGCTCCCGCGACCCGCGCAATTGAACAAGGAGTTCGTACGGCGGATCGATCCGGTGTAACCAGAGCAAGAGTTGCATCCAGCTCGCAACGCGGTGCTCCCTGTAGGATTTGCGTTCGCCACTGAAGCCCGCGAGGAACTGGCAGGCGAGAGAATCCATGGAGTAACCGTTGATCCTCACAATCCTGTCCCCCGGGACAAGCACAGTGACAGGATTGTAACACCGTGTAATGGTGACTCCCGTCTCCGATGAATAGTCGATAGCGAAGGGAAACAGGAGACCGCCGCCGGACTGGTAGGCCGAAAATTCTTCTGTCGGTGGAGAGACGCTTGTGTGGGCGTCTCCCACCAGTGCAGCCAGGGGGGCAACGCGCGTATAGAATGCGTCTCGCGTCAGCGGAGTGGTCAGGTCTCTTTTGATCCGCCAACGTGCGGAATCGATTCGGGATTTCGGCGTGGAGGCGTAGAGGTTTGGATGAACATCCTGCATGACTCGCACGAGACGGTCGACGTCGCGTCGCAACTCCTCAGGCGGGAACTCCTTTCCGAATTCCTCGGGGGAATAGGGTTGATGAACGCGGGGAGACTGGATCAACGACGCGCAACCCGCGAACAGGAGCATCAGAGCGGCGACGCTGCAGGAAGCGGCACACACCTTTAGATCCGGGCGGCTGCGCCGGCGATGCACAATGAATGGACGGAAGACAAACGCCGCGAAATTGCGGTCCAACGGGAAACAATTGTACGCCATGGGATACTCCACGAATCGTTGGACTATCCCCCGGGGGGTGAGTGTTCTCTATTTGAAGAGGTCCTCCACCTTCATCACCTTCACGTTTCCGACCTTGACCGGATACTTCTCGATCACCTTGTCCTCTTTCAGGACGCTCTCCGGTTTCGGCGTCTTGTACGTGATCGGGCTCGGGGCGTCATTGAGGAGGGCCTGCTTCCAGGACTCCGCATCCTTTGTCACCACGGCGATCTCCATGTTGCCATAGTGGAAGTGCTTCCTGATCGCGGTATTGACTTCTTTGAGCGTCATCGACTTCAATGCGGTGCGATAATTCTGAAGATGGCTCCCCTTGATGCCATAGAATCGATCGTCGAGAGCGTAGCCGAGGCGTTCCATCGTTGTCGGTGCGAAATGAAGGATGTACTTCGAAAGGAAACTGCGCGTAAGCTCGAACTCCTGTTGCGTCATGCCGTGGTCCACGAGATGCTTGTATTCGTGGAGTGCCGCGCGCAGGGCAAAAAAGCGTGTCTCGTTCGGCACGGGCCGGATCCAGATTTCAAAGATCTGTTGCCGGCGTGCGACGTTTTGCGGGGGTACGGTCCGCATTCCTCCGTTCGGAAAATGTTCGATATACGCATAATCACCGTAGTTGAGTCCCCGTTGTTCGCGGATCACCTGGTACAGGTGACTGCTCGAATTCCGGTGCTCCCCCAACCAGGAAGTGGCAAGGGCAAGCGGATACCAGTCTTTTTGTCCCCGCAGCACATCGAGGGGAAATCCGATGCTGATGGCGGTTGCCGGTGCATCCTTGTCTACCATGACCACATTGAATCCCTTCTCTGCTTTCGGGGCGGGTTTCGGGGCGATAGGTGGCGTGCCCGGGGGAAGTTCCGCCAGATCTTTTTTGAGCATGTCGAGCAGTGCCTGATCATAGCCGCCGCCCAACCCGATGACGACATTCCCTTCTGTGTAATACTTTCCATAAAATGCACGGACATCATCGAGCGTGATGCTCTTCACGCTGGATACCAGCCCCTCGTGAATATGTCCATACCCTGTTCCGGCAAAGATCGTGGTATACAAGAGCGCCTTCCCCAATTCTTCGTCGCTCGAATAGCGGAGTTGATTCTCCAGGTAATTGATCGCCTGGCTCTTCAGGCGGTCAAGATCATCCTGGTGGAAGGCGGGACGCAGGATGGCATCCATGAGAAGAGGGTAGTAGTCCTTCAAATTGTCCTTGTGGACGCGTCCCGCGATTACCACCTGTTCGACGGACACCGAAGCGGAGTATGCCGCGGCAAGCGGATACAACCGGTCGAGAATATCCTCGTAGGAATTCTTCCGGGTCGCAGCGTCGGTGAGCATCCCCGCGGTGATGGCAGCAAGGCCTTCCTTTCCCGCCGGGTCGTTTTGTGACCCCGCCAGAAATTCAATCTTGAAAGATATCGTGGGGTCGTTGGTGACCGGGAGCAACACAAATCGTGAGTTCGACACGACAGACCCTCCCTGAGAGATGGAAACTGCAAGGAAAAACAGCGCGGTGAAACAGAGTCGGGTGTTCATTGGTGGGCTCCTTCCAGAACGACCACGGTTCTGTGTTCAGGCACAAAGAACAACTTCGCAGCGGCCATGATATCGTCCGCCGTGATGCTCGCCATCTTCGTGTAGAGGGTGTCGATTGCTCCCAATCCGCCCGTCAGCGCCACGGTGCGGGCGACCCCGCCGGCGACGTGGTCCGGCGTGTCGAGGTGCATCAGAAAACCGTACTTCTGGCGCCGTTGAAGATCGTCCAGCCGCTTCGCATTGACCGGAGTTGTTTGATATTGGTGGATGGTCTTGTAGACCTCATCGCGAACATAGGGGACGTCTTTTGCGTCCTTCACCATGGCGTAGATCTCGAAGAGGGGGACGTCGCGGTTCATGGGGATGGATGACTGGATAAACTCCACCTTCTGCTCTTTGATATAGAGTTTCTTGTAAATCTCGCTTGTCTCCCCGAAGGCAAGATCACCGAGAAGCAGCGCCGCGACATAGTCCGTGTTGGTCGGGTCAAATGCGTCCCCTTTGTAGGCAATATCGATGATCGGAAGAGTCTTGCCGGGGTAATTGATCTCGGCACTCCGTTCGCCCTGTTGCGGCGGTTCGGAGGTCACCTTCGGGGCCTGATAGCCGGGCTGCCAGTCTCCGTAGTATTTTGTAATAAGATCCATCGTCTTCGCTTCATCGAAATCCCCCGCAATGACGATGACCACATTGTCGGGCCTGTAGAATCGATGGAAAAAGGAAAGACTGTATTCATACTGTTCAGGCATGGCCTTGATGTCGGCCTCGAATCCGATTGTCGTATGCTTGTAGGTGTGGACGTCGTAGGCGAGGTCCTGCATCTTCTCGTTCAATACCGCAAAGGGGCTGGTGATGCTCTTGCGATACTCGCCGTAGACCGCGCCCGCTTCGGTCTGGAACGCCGGCTTTGCATACGACAGGTGCTCAAAGCGATCGCTTTCCAGCTCGATCACCCTTGCGAGGTCTTCGCTGGCGAAGTTGAGGTGGAATGCAGTGTAATCGTCGGTGGTATAAGCATTTGCATCGGCGCCGATGGAGGTGATCAGGCTGTCATACACCCCCGCCGGATACTTCTCGGTGCCACGGAACATCATATGCTCGAAGAAATGAGCAAATCCCGATTTGCCCTTCTCAACCTCGTCACGGCTCCCCGTGCGGACGACGGAGTAGTAAGCCACGAGCCCGGGACTCTCCATGGGGATCATGATGACCCGGAGCCCATTGGGCAATACTTCAGTTCGATAGGAGTATGGAAAGATGGAATCAGTCATTGCAGTACCTGCTCCAATGATGAGGAACAGCATCAGGATGATGCTGGTTCGAAGGGAAGACATAAGAGCGCTCCATCGTGAAAGGTTGGAATGTAGCATTTCGATTGGTGAAACGGGTTGAAGCAATCATCCGGCCAGGATGGCATCGATGGTCTTGATCTCCCCGGCAGAAAACTCCAGGGTCTTCAGCGCCGCGACATTCTCTTCAAGTTGTGATATTCGGCTGGCGCCGATGAGTGCCGACGTGACCTCCGGATTTCTGAGCACCCAGGCAATGGACATTTGGGCAAGGCTTTGTCCGCGCCGGCGCGCAATCTCATGCAACGCACGCACTTTTGAGAGCTTGTCTTCGGTCACCTGCTCCGCCTTGAGAAATCCGTGCGGCTTCGCCGCGCGCGAGTCGGCGGGAATGCCGTTGAGATAGCGGTTCGTCAGCAGTCCCTGTGCCAGGGGGGAGAAGACGATGCACCCGATGCCTTCGTTGCTGAGCACGCGCAAAAGGTCGGGCTCCACCCAGCGGTTGAACATATTGTACACCGGCTGGTGAATCAAGCAGGGCGTTCCCAGCGATCGGAGGATCCCGGAGGCGCGTGCTGTCGCTTCGGCGGAATAGTTCGATATCCCCGCATAGAGTGCCCGACCGCTCCGCACGGCGAAATCCAGTGCCATCATGGTCTCTTCGAGAGGAGTATCGGGATCAGGTCTGTGGGAATAAAAGATGTCCACATAATCGACGCCCATGCGCTTCAGACTCTGGTCGAGGCTTGCGATGAGATATTTTCGCGATCCCCACTCGCCGTACGGCCCGGGCCACATAAGATATCCGGCCTTCGTGGAGAGGATCAGCTCATCGCGATGGGCGCGGAGATCATCCCGGAGAATTTTGCCGAACGTCTCCTCCGCAGACCCGGGAGGAGGACCGTAATTGTTTGCAAGGTCGATGTGCGTGATCCCAAGATCGAATGCACGGAGGACAATGGAGCGCGCGGTGGCATGGTCATCAACGCCGCCGAAATTATGCCAGAGTCCGAGCGATACTCCGGGGAGCTTGATCCCGCTTTTTCCGCATCGGCGATAGGGTATCGCGTCGTATCGATTCGAGAGAGCTGTATAAGCCATACACCCCGCCAGGATGTTAGTTGAAAGGAAAGTCGAGGAAGCGGTGCCCGGTGACCCGTCGCAAGAAACATACAGCGCATCTCTCCCGCCCACAGCTTTCTGCATACTGCCTACAGCTTTCTGCATACTGCCTACAGCTTACTGCTTACTTTCTTCTTCCTTCTTCATACTTCATACTCTCCGTATCACCCCTGACTGAATCTGTCCAGAAACTCTCTTTCGTTCATTGTCAGCGAATCGGTTCCTTCACCGTGGAGCTTCTTCATAATCCTGTCGTACTCTTCACGGTTGACTTCGTGGAGCTTATCGCGTTGAATGCCGGACCATCGCCGAAGATCCCAGGAGGACGGCGATGGCACACGCACTTCGTGCGGAATCAATGTCTCGCGATGGCGCTTGTCCAGCCAACGGACGTATAGCCATCCTCCCGCAAAACCTCCGAGGTGGGCAAAGTGTGCGATATTGCCGCCCATCCCTCCGAACCCGCCAAAGAGCGACAGACCGGTCAGGATCAGCACAAACCATCTCGCCTCAACCGGGAGGACGCCCCAGATGTAGATCTGATCCCTCGGCCAGAAGTGAGCGTAGCCGATGAGGACTCCGAAGATCGCCCCGGACGCCCCGATAATTGCGGTGTACGGAGTGAAAATAAATGAAAGCAGGCCGCCCATCATTCCGCTCACGAAGTACAGAATGAGAAAGTGTTTCGCACCGATTTCGAGTTCCAGGCGCGGTCCGAAGAAATAGAGCCCGAGCATGTTGAAGAACAGATGCCAGATGCCGCCATGGAGGAACATATAAGTAATGATCGTCCACGGCCTCGTGAGGATGTAGATCGGCACCAGCATGAACTGTTCCGTAAACCCCGGGACAGCGACGGAGATGACGTAAACGATGACATTGGCCGCAATGAGGCGGAAAGACCAGCTGGTCATAGATGACATATTCTGTAGCCCCGGTAATGAATCATTTCTCCTCCAAAGTCTTCAGAAGTTCCGCTGCCTTCTGCTGGCGGGGGACATCGATGGCGACGCGAACGGGCAGCGTGAGAACCTTTTCCAGGGCCGCACGGGCGTCCCCGGGTCGCCCCATGTCAATATAAAGGACTCCCAGTTCGTAATAATGCCTCATTACCTCCGGCGCGATCGTGATTGCCTTATTCAGCGACTCTTCCGCTTCTTTGTATCCGCCTTGAGGGATTCCGCCGAAAAAGATTCCTGCCAGTCGGCGTTGGATCCAGCTGACGTTTCCCAGTGCCCGGAAGAGCGATCCCCTGATAGAGAGCGCAGCGTCATCCCGGGGATTGAGAGCGAGCGCCTTGCCGGTTTCCGCAAGGATTTCAAAGCTCAAATCGGTCTGGCGTTTCATGTCTGCGTCGAGCGCAAGATAACCGAGTGCCCCGGCAAGCCACGTGTGCCCCTCAGAGATCGTGGGATCCAGCGTGATGCATTGGCGGGCGTACTCTGCTCCTTTCTTGCACAATTCCACCCGTCGTGCATCCCCAAAGGGTTCGCCGTAGCAAACATAGGCCCGCGCCAGCCTCCACAGAACCGAAGGATCGGCAGGGTTCGCATGAACGAACTCCTCATACGAGGTAATCGCGGCAGGGTAATCCATCCGGAGAAAGGCTTCGTCTGCAGCAGACAACGTTGCCGGAAGCCTGTCGCCACCCGCCATGAAAGGCAGGAGAAAAAGAGTTATTGCCAGCAATTCGCCTTCGCTTTCGTCCTTACTGCGTAAATTGTGTCAATCGGCCGCCAAAACCCCATGACCCGGCTCCGTTAATGACATAAATCCGGTGAATGTGCTAATCCCTGTGCGGGGAATCATTTGGAATCCAAGAGGTCCAGAGTGGCGAAACTTGGGGACTGTGGGCAACTCAAATGGTAAGAGAAAAAGAGGAAAGAATAAACGCTTTCTGGGGACTTTCTTGACACAGAATTCTAATAATCCCCTAAATCTTCCGTTTTCCCCCCCTCTCCCCCTCTCCCCCTCCCCTCATCTCCCTTCTCCCCCCCGACAATTCTTCATGAAAATTTAACTTCCCATCGTCCTCTTCATTTCGTATACTTTGATCCCGATGTAGGTAAGACACCCGGAGGCGAAAATGTTGGTGGAAGAGAAGAAAATTGGATTCGATTATCAGCGGCGCTTAGACGGCAATTGCGGGCAACGTGCTCTCATGCATGCGCTGTTGATACTCGGACACCCTGTTTCGGAAGACGAGGCGCATCAGCTGACCGATCGGCCGCGATGGAAAACACGGCTCACTGGCACGGACGAACGCCATATGAAACTTGGCGTCAGGCGGGCAGGGTTCAAGCCGTTGGCGCGGGTTTCATACGACCGGGCGGAAGCGCATCATGAAATCGACGCAATGCTCGAAAGCAGTTTTCCCGTCATCATCTGCGTAGAAGATCAACAACATTGGGCCGTGCTTGCCGGAAAAGCCAGTTCGTCACAGTATTACTGGATCGACTCCGCCGATGATGATCTTTATGGCACGTGGACCTGGACCGACATCGCAGACTGGATGGAAACCAACGGGGAGTATTACTTCATCGGGGTCGCACCGAAAACGAAAGCGGACCGCCGCACCTCAGCCGTGCCCGATTTCTTCCGGATGTATCAGGGATTTGATGACGATGATCTTGCCGAATACTGGGGGTGGTATCTCGAGGACCTCCGGAAATGTTTCGATCTGCCGGAACACACGGCGGGCGCAATCAACGCCCGGGCGTTCTTCGAGAGGTATGGGAAGACGATCTACGACGCCTGCAAGGAGAGCTGTCGCTCCATTGACGAAGACCAGCTGCACTATGAATATGGGAATTACCGGAAAGTGGCGTTCGTGCATAACATGAGTGTCTCCCGTGAACGCATCGAAGAAGCGATTGCGCGACTGACTTCGGCGGTGACGTTTACTGCAATGCTGTAGTCAGTTGACAGTATACAGTAAACGGTATACAGTATACGGTTAATAGTAATCAGCGGACAGGGAGTACGAATTACGATATATGATGTATGAAGACGGCTGCGCGGGTTGGGGTTGCGTTCACGCCGATTCTTTGACGACAGCGACAAGATCTTCCACCTTCCATTCGTTTCCCCGAAACACCTTCACGAGTTTTCCTTCCGGGTTGATGACCGCCGTCCGAAGATTATGGTCTATCAATCCTTCACTGGGTTCATAGGTGAGTCCAAAGCCATCCACAAACTTTCCGAGCGCGTTGCCCGCTGTATCAGGATCAGTTGCGAAGTCCCACACCGAAAAGTCCGCCCCGTAATTCATTCCGTATTGTCTGAGAACCGCCGGCCGGTCGAATGACGGGTCGAAGCTGATCGAAAGCAGATGCCAGCGTCCATTGAGTGCCTGGTCGGACTTCAGGATTCGCTGCAGGTCGGCGAACTGCTGACTCATCCTGATGCAGAAATCCGGCAGCGGACACCGGGTATAAATGAACGTCAGAACAAGGGTCTTCCCGCGGAAGGTGGAGACCTGTAACGGATTCCCGTCCTGGTTGACGAGTTTCAGGTCGGGAATTGTCTCACCGTCGCGATAGAGATGCTTGAATTCTATCTCTTCGGGAGTCATCGCGTTCACGGTCTCGCCGCGTCGGAGAACCTGGATCGTCTCAAGCCAGCTTTCTGTTCGCGATACGGCCAGCGTGGCGCCGATGGAATCGCCCACTGCGATCCTGTTCAGCAATGAAAGGTCTTTGATCTTAAACGGCATGGTCATTGCAGGCATGTAGTCGGGAATCGCCTCGTGCGACACCGTTACCCGGTGAGCAGTGGAATCGATGCCGACGACTTTGCCCCGGAGGGGGAACGTGACCATGTCGACGGGTTGTTTTTCCCTGGCGCAAGAGAAGAACACACAGGAAATGAAAAGTGCGAGAGCGAGCGGGCGCATTGTGGGAATCATCCAATTGTGAGGCCGGTGGCCCCGAGTCGTTGCCTTGTCGATGTCTCCCCTTCCGGCGTGCATTGAAAGATGACCCGTTCGAGCGGCGTCTCTTCGAGTTCATGGACCGTCTGGAGAATGGAGGCAAGAGTCCGGAGATCACCGTCATGACGGGGGAGCAGATTGTCTGCATTTGTGATTACGAGAATCAGCTGCTCCGCGCCCAGCCATTCGAGATCGCCCAGACATTCTTCGAGGGCGTCCCAGTTGTCTCCGAAATAGTGGGGAAACTGAAGAGCGGCGGCGAATTCCTGAAACAGCCGTTCCCGCGTCTGGCATCGTTGTCCCCTGAGTATCCGCGCAGCCTTCCCGTTTCGTCCCTGTATTTCCGAAGTAAGATCGTCGATCTCACTTTCAGTGACGGCGAGAAGGTGGACCCACAGGGAGAGTCCTTCCAATTCAGTGTAAGTGATCACGCGGTTTTGCCTCCGGCCTTCTCTTCAGATGAATGGGGGGAATCGGGCTCAATGTCCGGTAGTGATCAGCCGTATACCACCCCCGGTTTGTGTCGGTATCCACGACGATTCTCTCCGGACCCCGACTGACCCCTTTCTTCTTCGGGTGAACATCGTATTCCCGATACCGCCCCCGGGGAAGGCGGTGCTCACGGTTGTACCAGGGTGCTCCTCCGACATATCCTTCCGGCGCACGCCCGAAATCAACGACGTGGTTGTACACTTCCAGCACATGGCGGGGAACCGCTCCCGATTGTCGCTTCTCGAGCTTCATTTGTGGCGAAACCTTCGGCTGGGCGCTTCCAACCGTCAGCGACGCCGTGAGCAGAAGCGGGAGAGCAACGCGAAAAAAGAGTTTCATTGGCCAGCCATACGATTGAGGAAACATAAAGAGATATTGGATAAAATTCGAGTAGACCGGTGTCCTGTGATCATTCCACTACTCTATACCGCAAGGCATACACCGATACCCAGAAGGCGGCCAGGAGAAACAACAGAAATCCTGCAGCCTCCAGAAACGGCTGTGTCGATTCGCCGCCAATAGTCGCAAAACGAAGAACGTCAGTATGCCATGTGAGGGGATTGAAATAGGATACGGTACGGAGCCACCCGGGCATGGAATCCACAGGGTAGAAGATGCTGCTGACGAACATGAGAATGAAGTAGGCCGCGTTCAAGAAGGTATTGAACATGTCGTTCCGTCTGATACGCAGGGCAAAAAACGTAAGAAAGAAGAACCAGCCGGCGGTGCCGGCAACGACGGCAAGAGCGAGCAGGCCGATTCGTTCCCAGAGGATGGTGATTTCCAGGAGCGTTGCACCGGCGAGCACGGTGATAGCCGCCTGGATGAGGGCCATGAGGGCATTGAAACAGATTTTCCCGATCAGGAACTGACCCCGCGTCATCGGATAGGTAAGGAATTCGTAGAAGATGCCGTTATCGCGGTCCACGAAGAATCCATAGGCGGTATTGATCGCGATGCCGAAGGAGGACATTGCTAGAACGCCCGGGAGAAAAAATGCGTTGTAGGAAATCCTTTCCGGCCCATGGATGAATCCCCCGCCAAGCGCGGCGTTGAACGAAAGACCAAAAAGAAGCAGATACGCCAGCGGCACCAAGAGATCGTAAAACAGCCAGGTCATGCTCGTGGTCCGGATCTTGAATTCCCTGTACATGACGGCAAGGATCATGCTCATCGCGTATCCCTCCTTGCGCCGGATCCTCCGAGGATCTCCATATACGCATCCTCCAGAGTTGCGCCGCGGGTTTCCAGGGAGACCAGCGGATGATCGACCGCCACTTTTCCGATCAGGGAGAACACATCGGAGCGGCTCACCGGAACACTCAATGTCATGGTGTCGCGATTTCTGGAGATTTTGACGGGGGAGAGCGCGACAAACGCAGCGTAGGTCGCTTCGTCAAGCGACCGAAACGTAATACTGATATCGATGAGGTCTGAAACCTCCGAGGTGATCGCGGCGAGATCTCCGCATGCAACGATCTTCCCTCTGTCGACCAGGGCAATCGTGTCGCACAGCTCTTCGGCTTCTTGGAGGATGTGTGTTGTGAGAAACACCGTTCTTCCCTTCTCCGCCTGTTCGCGAAATGCCTCAAGCGTCGAGCGTTTCGTGATCGGATCCATACCGGTCGTCGGCTCGTCGAGAAATACCACGGGGCTGTTGGACATATACGCCTTGGCAACCTGAACGCGTCTTTTTGCACCGCCGCTCATGTCAATGACTTTCTGGGTACGGTATTCCTCCAGCCCGAAACGCGCCACCGCCTCGTCGATTTTGCGTTCGGCATCCTTCCTCGTGATGCCGTGAAACCGGGCAAAGGTGCGGAGATTGTCGTTCACACTGAGGTAAATCTCCACGGCGTTCTCCTGGAGGACTGCGCAAATTCGGCGCCTCACTTCAAGAGGCGAGCGCGTAACGTCGAATCCCAGTACCGAGACCTCGCCCGAAGTGGGAAGAATCAACGTCGTGAGTATGCGCAGGAGAGTAGTCTTCCCGGCACCGTTTCTTCCCAAGAGACCGAAGACCTCCCCCGCGCGGACTTCAAGGTCGATTCCGTCGAGCGCGGGCACCGCCTTTGAGGTGTTCGCACGATAGGTTTTACGAAGATGTGAACACCGTATCGCCGCCTGATCTGTATGCGCCATGATGTTCAGCTTCAAGTCCTTTGCGTAACCGCTGAGTATTCAATAGAAGGCGTGGAAGTTCCCCGTAGAATATATGAATTTCGTAACATTTTCCCCAACTATCCGTATTTGATGAAAGAAAACCAGGAAACCGCGGGCATAGCTCCACTCAGGAATCGTCATTCCGAGGTGGTCATAGCTCGGAGGATAGCCAGGCAAAGCTCAACGACAAAGCAGATGTCATGTTCCGCGCGGCATTCACAGGAACATTTATGAAACCCTCCCTCTCCATTGTGTTCTGTATCGTTTTCCTGAGCGCCCAGTCATGGGCAGGAGAACGCGATATTGTCTCCCTGCGCAACTTTGCTGACACCGAGCTCAAGTCGGCAGGGATAGAACTGTCCGTACCGACAAAAGTCCACATCGTTGCTCTCGGCGGGGGCGAAGAGGAGAGCTGGGGGTCCAATCCGAATACGATGTACGCCTACGGCTGGATCCTCAATGCGAAGACCCGCGAACTCGTGTGGGAGATGACGCGAGGAAACACGTCGGCGTCAGGCGATGACCGAAAATTCGACGGAGAAATCACGCTTGATCCGGGCGAATACGAGGTGTACTTCACGGCCTATGCCTTCGTGGAACACTCCGCGTTTTCGCATTTCCAGGTGAATATCGATCATCGGAATTCACCGCTCTTCAAGTCTCCCGACGAATCGAAGAAGAATTTTTTTGGCTGGTTCAAAGACCTCTGGACCGGTGACATCAGCCGCGACTTTTACAAGCGTGCACCCCACTGGGGGATCGACCTTCTCATCGACGAATCCTCCGCGTCCACCATCGGCAAGTTCACTCCGCCACTCGAATTTCCGAACACCGTCTCCCATGCCATCGGACTTGGGGATAACCAGTGTATCCGCATTGCCTTCGAACTCCAAAACGAGACCACCCTGCACGTCTATGCGCTTGGCGAACGCGGACGCGAAAATGAGCTCCCCGACGGCGGGTGGATCGAAGATCTCTCTGACCGCCACAGGGTCTGGGAGATGAGCAGCTCTCCGCTGACCTACGCTGGCGGGGGGGCAAAAAATGTCAAGTTCCAGGGGGATATTCAGCTCCAGCGCGGTAAATATATCCTCTACTATATTTCGGACGACAGCCATTCCATGGACGATTGGAATACGGCGCCCCCGTTCGATCCGTTGAACTACGGGATTACCATAACGATCCCTGAAGAGTCGGACCGGTCGAACTTCAAACAGATCCCGTACAACGACTACGAGAATGTCATCGTCAGCATTATTCGGCCGGGCGATGAAGAACACCACGCAGAAGGATTCACTCTCAAGGAGGATGCCGACATTCGCGTTCTGGCATTCGGCGAGCGGTCCAATGCCCGCAGGACGATGGCGGACTTCGGCCAAATCATCAACGCCCGGACCCGCGCAAAAGTCTGGACAATGGATGTCGAGAGAACGTATTACGGTGGAGGAGCGCCCAAGAACCGCTACATCGACGAAATCGTCCACCTCCCGCGTGGAAGTTATGAGGTGTCTTATACGACCGACGATTCGCACAGCTATGACGATTGGAATGATGACCCGCCATTTGATCCGTCCCACTACGGCATCACCGTCATGGGTGTCGGCCCGAAATTCTCCCCATCGATCGTTGGAAAATACGTCGAGGAACGCGACAAGAGCATCATCTCGCAGATTATTCATGCGGGAGATGATGAGGACAAGACCGAGCATTTCAGACTGAGCAAACCCACACGCATTCGCATCTATGCGATCGGTGAAGGGATGGGGCGGGACATGTACGATTACGGCTCCATCGAGAATGAGAAAACAGGTGACGTCGTATGGGAGATGACCTATCCCATGACTTTTTATGCAGGCGGAGCGAGGAAGAACAGGATGGTCAACACGACCATCATCCTTGAAAAAGGGGATTATGTTCTCCGTTGGAGGAGTGATGATTCGCATTCCTACGACGACTGGAACTCCGATCCTCCGGACGATCAGGACTACTGGGGTATCACACTCTTCCGGGATGAAGGGGAAGACTTTGCGCCGAAACTTGTTACCCCACCGGAGCCGCCTGAGAATCCCGATATTCCTTTGGTACCGCACAAGGGGCATCCTCTCCCCAAGCCACCGAAGCGTTGACACGGGATGAGAAGGCTTCCTTTGCCGCCGCGTTCCCCGGCGAAGGAAGTTATTGCATGGAGGTATCCCTTAACCCTCACATCCCCGATTCACAGATTTCCGGTCTCTCCTGGAGGTATTCATTGACATTCTTTTTTTCGGCATCTATATTCTAGTACTCCACCCTACACCCGTTCTCTCCGTGGTACATGTCCGGTGACCTTCAACCGCAAGTGCAAGACCGCTCCGGCCGCGACTGTATCGCTGAACTGCGTCATCATCAACCTGCGTCCAACACGCCCAGCAAGCATGAAGACAAGAGGGATGTGTAATTCGGTCTTTTAGCCACCGCCGTCGGGAATACCATAGGAACTGACCCATTATGATAGAATCTCTCGTTGCGGTCCTGTTCATTGTCGGGCTCCTTTTTTTCCTTGCCTGGTTCATTCTCGGCTCGATCTACAGCATCGGACCGACACAAGTAGGACTTGTTCGCAAGCGGTTTGGCAAGAAATTGCCCGGCGACAACCCGGTGGCCTTCAACGGCGAAGCCGGCTATCAGGCCGAATTGCTGATGCCCGGACTCCGTTTCAAGTTTTCTCCCATCTTTGCGGTCACGAAGCACCCGTGGGTCCAGGTCCCGGCCGGCCAAATCGGTGTCGTCATCGCCCAGGTGGGCAAGCCTCTCCCGATCGGTGCGAAGTCGGCGGCCTACAAGAATGATTTCGGCAACTTCACGGATTTCCGGGCGTTCGTGAGCGGAGACGGTCAGAAAGGGGTGCAGCGTCCCGTCCTCGCCCCCGGCACTCTCGCGCCGATTCATCCCGTCGCGTTTCTGGTGATAACCAAGACGCTGGTGTATGGTGTGCCGGTCTCCGAAGAACTGCGACAACGGATGGACAAGAGTACCATGACCTGCGAGGCCTTCGGCCTCGACGTCCGGCAGCTCGACGTCACACGTATCGAACCGCATGCGACGGAGGGAGGCAGAGTGCTCGACATGATCGGCGTCATCACAAGCCTTGAAGGGGATCCCCTTCCGGCCGGTGATATCGCAAGCCGTCTGGGTGCATTCGATGACATACGAGAAATGGAAGACGATGCGCGGCGGGCAGGTGCGCAGCCGCTCACCAATTCGAAACTGATTGAAACAATCCTCGGCAGCAAGAACGGCGAGCACAAGAGCTATCAGGATTTTCAGGCGTTCCTCGACAAGGGCGGGAGAATCGGCCTTCAGCATGATCCGTTGCTGTATGGCGCGTATAACCTCAATCCTTTCCTTCTGCGCGTCGAGCAGGTGCCCATGCTTGTCGTCGAGCAGGGACAGGTGGCGGTCGTGAAATCCTATGTCGGCCTCCCGACGGAAGACACATCGGGCGTCGAGTTCAAATTCGGGAGCCTGGTGCGTCCCGGTCACCGGGGCATCTGGGAGGAACCGCTCAGAACCGGAAAGTACACCATCAACCCGCGCATTTATCAGGCGGAGGTCGTCCCCACGTCCATCCTCAACCTGAACTGGTCGAAAGAGACGTCGGAAGCGCATAAGCTTGACGAACGGTTGACGGCCATCGTGGCGAAGAGCCGCGAAGGATTCCAATTCAGTATCGACCTGCAGGTCCTCATCCATGTCCCCGACACGCAGGCCCCCCGCGTGATTTCCATGGTCGGGAGCATGAAAAACCTCGTCGACGAGGTGCTCCAGGCCGCAGTCGGGAATCTGTTCCGCGACAAACTGGGCGGGATGCCGGCAATCAAATTCATCGAGACGCGCCAGATGGTTCAGGAAGAAGCGATGCAACACATCTCCCAACAGCTCGATAAGTATGAAGTGGAGACAAAAGGCGTCTACATTCAGGACGTCATTCTTCCACCGCAGCTGGTAAAGGTCCTGACCGAACGGGAAATCGCGAACCAGGAAGTCCAGACCTACAAAATGCAACAGACCGCACAGGAGCAGCGCATCGCCACCGAAGCGGCAACCGGCAAGGCGGATATGCAGAAGCAGCTTGCACAGTCGGAAGTCGGCATTACGATCAAGAAGAACAACGCCGACGCGAGAGTGCAGGAAGCGCGCGGAGATTCGGAGTACGTAAAGCAGACCGGTACCGCCCAGGCAGACGTCATCCGCGCGCAGGGCGTCGCCAAAGCGGAGGGTTTCAAAGCCCAGAATGAGGCGATCGGTCAGACCGGCACCATGCTCGTCAACGTGGCGACAGTCCTCGCAGACAAGAACACGAAAGTCGTCCCCGATATCCTGGTGACAGGCGGGGGCGGTTCCATCGACGGACTTGCCGCGACGCTCACGAGGCTGTTTGCGGGAAAGACCACGGAGATTCAGAAAAAAGAGAAGTAACAGAGCAACCGGCGTACGCTCATCCCGAGGGAGACATTGACCGTCGCGGGCGGACGTTCTTACGATACAGACGAACCAGTGGGAGAACTTGCGTGAATATTACCGTAGAGAATTGGAAAGACATCGAACGTGAAATCAAAGAATCGGGCGTCCAGGAAACGATCTATGACGAACGAGGCTACCTGAAAACAATCATCTCGAAGAACGGGACGCGATACGACTTGCCCGTGGAAGTGATTGCGCAGCTTGTCGATTCGGGAGCCGTCAAGTTCACGCTGGGCAGGCGGACACTGAACCGGTAGGTCGTAAAGCTGTCTCCGGGCACCCCGTCGAATCATACACATCGAGGACAGCATGATCGAGAGCCTTCGGTCGATTGCAAAGATGATTGATCATTCGTTGTTGCACCCCACTCTCACCGATCAGGAATTGCTCGATGGGTGCAGGATCGCGCATCAATCTGATGTCGCCTCGGTGTGCATCAAGCCGTATGCCGTGCCGCTTGCTGTTCAGGCCCTTGCTGAATCCGACGTTGCTGTCGGGACAGTAATAGGATTCCCCCATGGGAACAGCCGCCCCGACATCAAGCTCAAGGAAGCGGAACGTGCGCTGACAGATGGCGCAACCGAGTTGGACATGGTGGTGAACATCGGGAAGGTTTTAGGTAATGACTGGCAGTACGTGAATGACGAAGTGCGACTGCTCAACGACCTTGCGGTGAGCCAGGGCATCATTCTTAAAGTCATCTTTGAAAACGATTTTCTGAACCGGGACGAAGACAAATTGCGGCTCTGCGGAATCTGCAACGAGAACCATGTTGCATTCGCCAAGACTTCAACAGGATACGGGTTCGTCAAGCAGCCGGATGGGGCGTATCAATACAAAGGTGCAACGGATCATGACCTGACGTTGATGCGGGGGGCATGTGATGCATCGGTTCAAATCAAAGCGGCGGGGGGGATTCGGACCCTGGACGATGTCTTGCGAGTCCGTGCGCTTGGGGTGACACGTGTGGGGGCGACGGCGACAGTGGCAATTCTGGCGGAAGCCAGGGAAAGAGGATATCGATAATTGCAGGGGGAAAGCTTCCGGAAGCGATAGCAATCACAGGGAGCACTATTCGGACAATTCCCGGATTGGCATGGCTTGTCAAAACGCCGGCATTTCACGCAAGAGAGAGGGACCGCATGACAAAACAGCGGAAGGACCATGTTGTCGGAGTCGCGTGGTATCGTGCAGAACAATGGTCGGCCCTGAGAGAGTTCTGCGAGGATAGCGAAGAGATAGAATCCACACACGCAGCCTGGAAACGAGGAGCAGAAAAAGCGATGCGTGCTCTTCGCAGGGAAGGGCAGGCAGTGGAGCCGGTCGATTTCGATCTGGAGGAGTTCAAGGTGTGGTGCGCGGTAAACGGGACGAAACCGATCGGCGCGTCCCGGTCCGAGTTTACTGCACAGAAGCTGCGCGAAACCCGGGCGAAATGACCCCACTCGGCATGGCCCCAGTTGGCTGAAGTGCAATAGGGAAAACTATGGCAGGCTAGGCAACCAGAAATTCCCTCTGCGCAAGGCAAAAACATGGCAGGCTAGGCAACCAGAAATTCCCTCTGCGCAAAGCAAAATCATGGCAGCCTAGGCAACCAGAAATTCCCCCTGCGCAAGGCAAAAACATGGCAGCCTAGGCAACCAGAAATTCCCTCTGCGCAAAGCAAAATCATGGCAGCCTAGGCAACCAGAAATTCCCTCTGCGCAAAGCAAAATCATGGCAGCCTAGGCAACCAGAGGGAGGAAACTTGCCTCATTCTGTCGCGCTACCCGCAAACGCGGTCTTCCGGGTAATCCTTGCGTGCCACCCTGTATTCAACGCCCCTGCGATCATTGGGAACCCAGCAAGATTCCGTAAGGATCGACCGGTCGGCGATCTCCCCGCTCTACCATTCTTCAAGAGCTCGCTTTGGATTTTGGGCTGAACACACCTTTCTCGGTCTTCTTGACATTACCCTCCACGCAGGTTAATTTGAGATGCCAACGCCCCCTTTCCTGAACGAGGCGTCTTGACAAAACCCTGAAGGGAGAAAAATCTCTTCCGTCCGCCTCAGGAGGGGAGAGGTTTCTGCATTTTGGTGTCGGGTTACGAGCGCCCACCCCGGATCGTGCCGACGATCTGATCTTTCTCTCCCTCGCAGATGACCCCTGTGTGGCCGGTAATTACCACTGACCAGAAAGCCTTCCCATGACACCCCCGCGATCTCGCACAATCATTCTCGTCCAGTTCCTGCTCCTTGCCGCTGGTTGCGCCTCTGCGTTTGAGAAGCAATCCGACGGCGTCTTGTTTGAACTCACGAAACACAGACCAGCTGATCCACAATGGATGAAGGTCCAGGTGTGCACAGAAGACATCGTGCGGATCATCGCTTCGCCTGAGAAAGCATTCTCCAAACGTCCGAGTCTGATGGTCGAGAAAACGGCGAGGGAACCAGTGCCATGGACAGTGACCAGCCGCGACGGATTTGTCGATATCTCCACACCACGGATCACCGTGCGCGTTCAGCCGGAGAACGGGTCGGTGACGTTCTACGACTCGACCGGGCGGCTCCTGCTCCATGAAAAAGAGAGCGGCGGCAAGAGTATCAGCGCCGCAGATGTGATGGGAGAGAAGACGTTCCACATCCAGCAGCTGTTCGACTCCCCGCCGGATGAGGCGTTCTATGGTCTGGGGGGCAATCAAAACTCCATCATGAACTACAAGGGACATGACGTCGATCTGTACCAGCATAACATGGTTGAGGTGGTTCCCTTTCTCGTCTCGAACCGGAACTACGGAATCCTCTGGGACAACAACTCCCACATGAAACTTGGCGATATCAGGGAGTTTCAGCCCCTGTCCGTCCTGAGGCTCTTTGGGTCAGACAGTGTGGAAGGCGGCCTCACCGCTGAGTACTTCAGAGACTCCACGTTCAACTCTCTTTTTACTTCCCGCCGCGAATCAACGATCGACCATGAGTATACGGATGTCCACGATTCCCTCCCCGACGGATACCAGCAACATGTTGCCGCTGTTCGGTGGAGCGGCACAATCGCTGCCCGAACGACAGGGACGTATACGTTCAGGCTCTGTGGCAGCGGATACATCAAAATGTGGCTCGATGGCAAACTCGTTGCAGACTTCTGGCGTCAGAACTGGCTCCCGTGGACACATTTCCCTCGCCTCGCGATGGAGGCAGGAAAAGCCTGCACCATCAAAATCGAGTGGATCCCTACCGGCGGTGCCATCAGCGTGAACTGCCTCGGCCCGGCAGACGACCTCTACAAGAACAGTCTTTCCCTCTACTCGGAAGTGGCCGATCAGATCGACTACTATTTTGTCAGAGGAGACAACCTCGATCAGGTCATTCATGGGTACCGGCAGCTTACCGGCAAGGCACCAATGATGCCCCAATGGGCATTGGGTCTATGGCAGTCGCGCGAGCATTACGCATCGCAGGATGAAATTCTCTCTGTTGTCGGCGAATTCCGGAAGCGCAGCATCCCTCTCGATAACATTGTCCAGGACTGGTTCTATTGGAAAGAGGACAAATGGGGTGACCATGAGTTTGATCCGACACGGTATCCGGACCCTGCAGCGATGATCCGAACGCTCCACGACGATCTGCACACTCACATCATGATTTCCGTCTGGGCGAAGTTCTATGTCGGGACCAGAAACTTCGAAGAGTTCCGGAAGAACGGGTGGCTGTACATGCGGAACGTCGAGAAGGGGCAGCGCGATTGGGTCGGCCCCGGGTATGTCTCGACGTTTTACGATCCGTATTCGGAGGGCGCGCGCGATCTTTTTTGGAAACAGGTGAACGAGAAGCTGTTCAGCAAAGGAATCGATGCATGGTGGTTGGATTGTACAGAACCCGACATTCAATCCAATCTCTCCCGGGAGGAGACAATCCTTCGCCAGGGCCCGACCGCTCTGGGATCGGCATCGCGCTACCTGAATTCCTTTTCCCTCATGCAGACGCGTGCGGTCTACGAAGGTCAACGCACGGTCAACCCGAATCAACGCGTGTTCATCCTGACCCGGTCGGCATTTGCCGGAACGCAACGCTATGCAGCGGCGACGTGGAGCGGCGACATCGCGGCCCGATGGTACGACATGAAGGCGCAAATTTCGTCAGGCTTGAATTTCACGCTCGCGGGTATTCCGTACTGGACCATGGACATCGGCGGGTTTGCTGTCGAAGCGCGGTATGAGCATCCGAACGCAGCAGACCTCGACGAATGGCGCGAACTGAACACGCGCTGGTTCCAATTCGGATCGTTCTGCCCCCTCTTCCGGGTGCACGGACAGTTTCCCTATCGCGAGATGTTCAATGTAGCCCCGGAAAACCACCCTGCATACCAGGCAATGCTTGCGTACGACCGGTTGCGATACCGGCTGATGCCGTATCTCTACTCCCTGGCGGGCATGGTCACGCGGAACGACTACACCATCATGCGCGCGCTCGTCATGGATTTCGGGAAGGATACAAACGTCCTGGGCATCGGCGATCAGTTCATGTTCGGTCCCGCATTGCTTGTGAACCCGGTGACCGAATACAAAGCAAGAAGCCGGTCCGTCTATCTTCCCGGGACCGGCTGGTACGAGCTCCGGACGGGGAAACACATCGCCGGCGGACAGTCCATCACGGCCGAAGCTCCGTATTCCGATATCCCGCTCTTTGTGAAAGAGGGATCGATTATTCCATGCGGACCCGACATCCAGTACACGGCGCAAAAACCTGCCGACCCGATCCGGCTGTTCATCTACACCGGAGGCGACGGCGCATTCACCCTCTATGAAGACGAAGGGGTGAATTACAACTACGAGAAGGGGTTGTTCTCGACGATTCCGCTCACGTACAGTGAGAAGAACCACATGCTGACGATCGGGACGAGACAGGGGGAATTCCCGGGAATGCTTCGGAAAAGATCCTTCGATATCGTCTGGATTAGCGGGAGCAGGCCGTCCGGACTTGACTTCGCGTCCGCTCCGGATGCTACGATTGCCTATGATGGGACGCCGCAGTCTGTAGAAATGAAGTTCAAGTCGAGATAGTTCCTGCACTTTTGCGACCCGTTTCACGGCACGATAAGGAAATTCACCATGAACACATCACGAATCACCGCAGGACGATCTGCTGCCAGCTTCCTGGTCCTTTTCATTCTCACTTCACTGGCGGTCACAGGGTGCGTACCATCGCCTGCAACCAGGAAGGCAGAAGACTTCTGCAAAGATTGGAAGTTCATGCTCGGCGATCTCCCGGACGGTCAGCAACCGGGCCTGGACGATTCTCAATGGCGGCAACTCAACCTGCCGCACGACTGGAGCATCGAAGGCGCGTTCAGTGAGAAGAACCCTGCCACGCCCGGCGGAGGAGCCCTGCCCGGCGGGATTGGCTGGTACAGGAAAGAATTCACAATGCCGGAGACCGAACGAGGGCGCCTGGCATTTGTGGATTTCGATGGGGTGTACAGAAACAGCAAGGTCTGGATCAACGGCCACTTCCTTGGCTTGCGGCCGTACGGCTACATCTCATTCCAGTACGAGCTGACGCCCTACCTGCATTACGGGAACGAAAAGAACGTCCTGGCCGTCAAGGTCGACAACTCAGAGCAACCGAATTCGCGCTGGTATTCCGGCTCGGGGATCTACCGCAAGGTCTGGCTGACCACAACGGCGAAGACCCGTGTTGATCACTGGGGGACCTACGTCACGACCCCTGCGGTGACCGAACATGCCGCAACGGTGGCTCTCCGGACTCGCGTGCGCAACGCCGGGACAGAAGATCTCCCCGTCACGCTCAAGACCGTCATTCACGACAACAAGGGAAATGAAGTCGCACGCGCGGAGGTCAATGGCGTCGTGCCAAAGGATTCGGCGCGCTCGTTCGATCAGTCGCTCACGGTGGATAATCCGGTTTTCTGGTCGATCGAGCAGCCGGCCCTGTATCGTGCCGTCACGTTCGTCGAAGCCAACGGAGCGACGATGGACCGGTATGATACGCCCTTCGGCATTCGTACCTTCGAGTTCGATCCCGCAAAAGGATTTTTTCTCAACGGTAAGCCGCTCAAAATCAAAGGCGTATGCGATCATCATGATCTTGGATGCCTCGGCGCAGCCGTCAATACCCGCGCGATCGAACGTCAGCTCGAACTCCTCAAAGGAATGGGGGTCAATGCCATCAGGACTTCCCACAATCCTCCCGCACCGGAACTCCTCGACCTGTGCGACACCCTGGGGTTCATCGTGATGGACGAAGCCTTCGACATGTGGAAGAAAGGGAAGACCCCGTATGATTACTCATTGAACTGGGAGGAATGGCATCGCCGGGATTTAACCGATATGGTTCTGCGGGACAGGAACCATCCGAGCGTGTTCATCTGGAGCATCGGCAACGAAGTCATGGAACAGTGGGATCAGAAGGATAGCAGCGGGAGCGTTATCGCGCGCGAGCTCGCATCGATCGTGAAATCCCTGGATCCGACCCGTCCTGTTACGGCCGCCTGCAATGAGCCGAATCCGCTGAACCCTCTCATCCGTTCGGGCGCCCTGGATTTGGTCGGTCTCAATTATCACATAGAGGGATTCCCGACGTTCCCCACAACGTATCCGGGAAAGAAATTCATTGCGACGGAGACGACCTCGGCGCTGGAAACCCGCGGCTCCTACGATATGCCCTCCGACAGCATACGACGCTGGCCGCTCCGCTGGGATCGCACGTTTCTCGACGGAAACCCGGACAATACCTGTTCGGCGTACGACAATTGCAGCACTCCGTGGGGGTCGACACACGAAGAAACCTGGAAGGTCATAAAGAAATATGACTTTCTCTCGGGAATGTTCATCTGGACCGGATTCGACTACCTGGGAGAACCTACTCCATACGGCTGGCCATCCCGGAGTTCATATTTTGGGATCATCGACCTCGCGGGGTTTCCCAAGGATTCGTACTACATGTATCAAAGCGAGTGGACGGACAAACCCGTGCTTCACGTGTTCCCCCACTGGAACTGGAAGCCGGGACAAACGGTCGATGTATGGGCGTACACGAATTGTGAAGAGGTGGAGCTTTTTTTGAACGGGAAATCGCTCGGAACCAGAAAGAAGAGCGGAGATGAACTGCATCTGATGTGGCGGCTCACGTTTGTCCCGGGTACGTTGAAAGCGGTGGGACGTTCCGGCGGGAAGGAGGTTCTGGTCCGTGAAATCAAGACGGCGGGTGCTCCGGCAAAAATCGCGCTCGAGGCCGACCGGAGCGCGATCTCGTCAAACAGTGAAGATCTGTCGTTCGTCACTGCGAAGGTGCTGGATGCCGATGGCACGATGGTTCCCAACGCCGACAATCTGCTCCACTTCACCATTTCAGGGGCCGGTCAAATCGTCGGCGTCGACAACGGTCTTCAGACGAGTCACGAACCATTCAAGGCGACCGACCACAAGGCCTTCAACGGCCTTTGTCTCGCTGTGATACAATCCACGGAGAAACCCGGGAGCATAACTCTCAAAGCAAGCGCCGATGGTCTGAAATCGTCGTCGATCGTGATCGAATCACGCTGAGACGATGCACCGCTAGGACATTTTATACAGAGCGTACGTTTTCCCCGGAACGACGACAGAGAGTGTGCCGTTTCGACTTGTCAGCGGGAGTTCTTTTCCAGCCAGCAGCGAGAGTTTCGGGGAATTCATATTCACATCGAACGTTGCCTCCGCGGATTGTCCGGAGGGATTCAGGATGACCAGCACAATATCTGTATCTTTTGCCCGGGCGTAAATGAAGGGATACTTGCCTTTCTTCGCGAACAGCGGGACAAATTCGGCGTACGCTGCGAGGGCGGGTTCGGAATGCCTCAAGTGAATGAGTCGGCGCGTTCTGTTCAGGAGTGAATCGGGGTCTTGTTCCTGCGGGGCCACGAGCGGGGCGTCGCCGGCAGGATCCACAGGCAGGTAGAGTTTCTCCGAAGGAGCAGTCGAAAATCCCAGGTTCTTTTCTTTGCTCCATTGCATGGGGGTCCGGGCACCGTTGCGTGGACGATACGCTCCTTCCACCTGCGGCCAATGCTCCGGCATTTGCCGCATGCCGATCTCGTTCCCATAGTAGATGAACGGCACACCGGGCATGGTCAACCCGAATGCGTAGATGATCTCGAGATCGTCGTCGTCTCTTCGATTTCCAAGCCTCGCGTTGTCGTGGTTGCCGAGGGGGAGAGAGATGTACCCTTTCCCGTGCGAGGGCTGATACTGTTCCATGAACTTTGTGAGAAAGAACGTGATGTCCCCTTTCCCGTCCTCGTCAAAATAGCTGTGCCCCTCGGAATAACCGTTGAGGATCCGCCAGCTCTCTTTCTGGAAGAGGTCGTTGTACCCTTCGAACCAATGGAAAAAATCGGCATGGAAGCAGCCATTGAGCGCTGCGATGGGAGAGGACCATTCCGACACGATAAAGGCCTCCGGATATTCGTTATTCAGGATCTCCCGGATCTCATGCCAGAACTGAGTTGTCCCATCCCCGCGCATTGAGAAGAACTGTTGATTCCCTTCTATCCCGGAGGACTTCACGAGCGCTCCCGCCATGTCGGCGCGGAATCCATCGGCGCCCATATTCATCCAGTATCGAAACACCTTCTTCATTTCTTCCCGCATCGCCAGCACATCCGGGTGGTCGATCGGCAGTTCCCATTTTTGCCCGGGGTCGGGAACGTCGAATCCATAATTCAATGCCGGTTCGCAATAATAGAAGTTCTGCATGTACTGTCCGTTCCTGGTTCCGTATCCTTTGATAAATGCCCCCTGAAATCGTTTCGGGGGATCCAGCCAGATATTGTCAGTCCAGATATACCAGTTCGATTGCTTGTTGGCATTCTGCTGTGCTGAGGCTTTGAACCATGGATGGTCGATCGATGTATAGCTTGCGACAAAATCAAACAGAATTTTCAGACCGCGCTTGTGTGCTTCCGCGAAGAGGGTGCGAGCATCATCGTTCGTCCCATAGCGCGGCGCGACCGTGTAATAGTCGGAGATGTCATAACCCGCATCGCCGAATGGGGAAGTGAAAAACGGATTGATCCAGACCGCATCGACTCCCAGGCTCTTGATATAGTCAAGCTTCTGTATGATCCCCTGAAGGTCGCCTATCCCATCGCCGTTTGAGTCGTAGAAGGTTTGCGGGTACACCTGGTAGAATACAGCGTTATGAACCCATGATGGGCAATGGGGAGGAACAGAGAATTTTCCCGAAATCTTCCCCTCAGTCCATTCCGAGACAGGCCGGGTTTGTCCGGATCCGGAATCAGGCTCCGTCGCAAATAAACGAGGTATGGACGATTTCAAAGATTCGGCCGGGCTGAGATTGAAGAATCCGGCGCCGGCGGCAGCCGCGATGCTGCCGAGAAACATACGCCTGTCGCCTTTGTATCGTTTCATAGGTGGGGCTCCGTAGTCTTTCATACGAGTGGAGAAACCTTGTCATGGGCGGAACGTGCGTCGGCATTTCGCAGGGTTGACCAGGCGACGTTCTTTCGACGGTATCAATATATATACCGGATTGTACACTTTCATGGAAAATCACCGGGTCGATTATGTGTAAATTACACCAGAGAAGGAGGGACAGTCATCTCTGGAACACCGACCCGTGTCTCCTTTATCACGCGAAACTACATTAACCCTTTCAGTTTGTGAAAGGGGATTGCCTCGAACGATATAACATATGTGAGGAATAGAAGATGAAAAGATCCCTGTTCATTCTTCCTCTGTTGCTTTTCTCGGTGGTAAACGGTTTGGGTCAAACCGAACACATACGGTCAAGCGTGAGATCACAGAATGTTACCGAGGAATTTCCTCATCTGGAAAAACATGGTACGGCAACGCAACTGGTCGTCGAAGGGAAGCCGCTCCTCCTGATCGCCGGCGAGCTGCACAACTCTTCGTGCGGTGGCTTCGACTCTATGAGACCACTGTGGAAGAGACTGGCCGGGAAGAACCTGAACTCCGTCATCGCCACTGTATCCTGGGAGCTGATTGAGCCCTCCGAGGGAAATTTCGATTTCGCACTCGTGGACAGTGAGATCGCAGGAGCAAGAGAGGCGCACTTGAAGCTGGTCCTCATCTGGTTCGCGAGCTGGAAGAATGCAGGTTCTGTCTATATCCCGTCATGGGTCAAAGAGAACTATAAAAAGTATCCCAGAGCTGAAGATGAATCCGGAAAGCCGCTGGAAATCCTGTCAACGTTTGGCGAAGCCTCCTGGAGAGCAGACGCCAGAGCATTTGCGGCGCTGATGCGTCATCTGAAAGAAGTTGACGGCAAGACACAAACCGTGGTCATGATACAGGTGGAAAATGAAGTGGGTTTGCTTGACTTTATGGGAAAGACCCCCGGCAATGCGCGACGGGATTTCAGTCCACCTGCCAATTCTGCCTACAATGGTCCTGTACCACAGCAATTGACGGACTACCTTGTCCAAAACAAAACTGTCTTGTTCCCCGAGCTCTACAAAGTGTGGGGAGCGAACGACTGCAAGACGTCTGGTTCATGGGAAGAGGTATTCGGCAAGAGCGAATTCAGGCCCGAGAAGGAAAACTGGCGGTACTACTCCTTCTATACCGAAGAGCTCTTTTCGGCGTGGAATTACGCGAGCTACGTGGAAAAAGTCGTTGCAGCCGGAAAGAAGGAATATCCATTGCCGATGTACGTGAACGCGTGGCTGAAACAACCCTTCAGCTATTGGCCGGGAAGGTATCCGTCGGGCGGGCCGCTGCCACAGGTCCTGGATGTTTGGCGGGCGGCCGCCCCATCGGTCGATTTCATCGCTCCTGATATTTATATTGATGAGTTCACGTGGGTATGTCAGGAGTACACCAGAAGCGGTAATCCCTTGTTTATCCCGGAAACTCGAGGCGGAGAGGTGGGTGCCGCAAGGGCGTTTTATGCCTTCGGGGAATTTGATGCCGGATGTTTCTCCCCGTTTGGCATTGATGGCAATCGTTCCCCGGGAAACGACCCTCTGGATGAGAGCTATGCAGTGCTGCAAACCCTCTCCCCTCTTATTCTTGCGAACCAGGGGATGGGAACAATGAAAGGGATCCTGGTTGACACAGTATCGCCGGTCCAGCGCTTCGCATTGGGAGAGTATTGGATTGAAGCGAGGCTTGCAGGACCACAGGGACCGTCTGTTGCCGGCGGTCTTATCATCCAAACAGCCCCCCAGGAATTCTTCGTGGCCGGCAGGGGGCTCGACATCTTCTTCATTTCCAACAGCGACTCCGGGCGCATCGGAGTAAAAGCAGTGGATGAGGGAACTTTTGAAAAAGGCAAATGGGTTCCTGAGAGAAGATTGAATGGAGATGAAGTGCATGCGAGTACCTTCGACGGGACGGGGCCGAGACTTCCCGGTGACAGGGTGAGCATTCAGAAGATCTCGCTCTATTCTTATCGATGAAATCATGAGTGGAAGCTCTGGTAACTCTCAGACAGATGTTCAACAAGAAGTGGGAAGACATGAAATCCATACTCGCCAAACCGGCGGCCCTTGCGATAATCGTGGCAACAAGCTTTTCCGCAGCCACATACGACGCTGCCGCGTCGATTCTGTCATACAAACAAGATCTCCACGGAGTGACCTTCAAGTTGGACAAAGGCGTAATGGAGTTGAAGGTCTGCAAAGACGACATCATCGAGGTGAAGTACAGCACCTTGCCGGCCTTCGCGGCGAAAACTTCGTTGGTGGTGACGAATGAATGGAAGACGCCGGCGAAGTTTCAGGTATCTGACCATGCGGGTCACATTGTCATCTCCACAGCGAGGCTGAAAATCGACGTGGACAAGGCAACGAACGCCATCCAGTGCGCTGACGTCAAAGGCCACGTCATCCTGGCCGAGGCCGGCGCAGCGGGGAAGACCATGACGGCGGCGACCGTGGCAGGCATTGACACCTACACCTGCTCCACGGAATTCCTTTCACCCCAGGATGAAGCACTGTTCGGGCTGGGCTGCCACCCCGAGGATCCGATGGCAATGAACTACAAGGGAAGAGATCAGGACATGGCCATCAAGTACATGACGGGGGCAATCCCCGTCCTCCTGTCGACGAGAGGGTACGGGTTGATGTGGGACAACTATGCCGCTTCAAAGTTCTTTGGTGCGGAGGATGGCAACACCAAGTATAAATATGTATCGGAAAGCGGGACGATGGTCGATTACTATTTCTTCTATGGCCCGGATTTCGACCACATCATTGCACTCTATCGTGAGGCGACGGGGCAGGCTCCGATGTTTCCCCGATGGGCGTTTGGCCTCTTCCAGTCTCAGGACCGATACCAGAGCCAGGCGGAAGTCTTGTCGGTCGCACAGAACTACCGCAAAAATCAGATCCCTGTGGACTGTATTGTGCAGGATTGGTTCTATTGGGAGCCCGATGTGATCGGCTCCCATGTCATGTACCCGACCCGGTATCCGGATCCGAAGGCGATGGTGGACGAATTGCACAACGACCATCTTCATGCGATGATCTCCATCTGGCCCGTCTTTGCGAAGGGGACAAACGACTACGAGGGGCTGAAGAATGCCGGCGGGCTGACCTCGATCACGTGGGACAACGTGATGACACACACGTTTGACAACTATTATGACGCGCACAGTGCCCCTGCCCGCGATCTCTACTGGCAGCAGATCAGAGACAGCCTGATCGGCCGTTATGGCTGGGACGCAATTTGGGTCGACCAATGCGAGCCGGACAACGGCAGCCTTCTCGATGCGCGACGACAGGCCGACTTCGCGATTGGCAAGGGAATCGATTACTTCAATACGTACTCACTGATGCACACGACCGGGCTCTACCAGCATTGGAGAAAGGACGTCCCCGGGAAGCGCGCCTTCTTCCTCGCGCGCCAGGCCTTCGCAGGGCAACAGCGGAATGCTACGACCTTGTGGTCCTCTGATATCACCTGTACCTTCCAATCATTCAAAAATCAAGTCCCCCAGGGGATCAATGCCTGCGCATCAGGTATCCCGTACTGGACATCCGACATCGGCGGATATCATCTCAACTGGAAGGCACCCGATTGGTCGGCACCGGCAAATCGGGAGTTGTTCACCCGATGGTTCGAGTTCGGAGCGTTCTGTCCCGTGTTCAGGATCCACGGGAAGGGAGAACGAGCCCTCTTCTCGAGCAACTGGGACGCAGACACGAAAGCAATTCTGTTGAAGTACGACAATCTGCGTTATCGCCTCATGCCGTATCTCTATTCGCTCTCGTGGAAAGTCACCCATGAGGCATACACCATGATGCGGGCTCTCTCGTTCGATTTTAGAAATGACCCATCGGTCTACAACATCAAAGACCAGTACATGTTCGGCCCGGCATTTCTTGTCAGCCCGGTAACCGACCAACTGTACACCCTGGAGGCAGAATTTCCTCCCCCGAAGACAAGAAAAGTATATCTTCCGAAATCGACCCGGTGGGTGGATTTCTGGAGCGGGTTGGTTCTCGAGGGCGGTCAGACCATCAACGCATTCGCCCCCATAGAAAAACTGCCTCTTTATGTCAAAGCCGGGTCCATTGTTCCTCTCGGGCCCTTCGAGCAATATGCCGCCGAGAAGCCTGCTGATCCGATAGAACTCCGGATCTATCCCGGGGCAAACGGACAGTTCACACTCTACGAAGACGAAAACGACAATTACGACTACGAGAAGGGCGAATACGCAACGATAAAGTTTACATGGGATGACGGTCAGAAGACTCTGACCATATCCGATCGAAAGGGTGAGTTCCCCGGAATGTTGAAGGAACGGACGTTTAGTATAGTCGTAGTGGGGAGGGGACAGGGCGCTGGTGTGGAGATTTGCCCGCGACCGCTCAGGACTGTGAAATACAACGGTACCATGTTGAAAGTGAAGTTATGACCTGCAGGGGACCCGACTTCATGAAATGTTCTTGATCTCATCGTTCGGAGGCACGGTCCCCCCGACAAATGTACTGTTGGGGGGACTGTCAATGCTGTTCCCCCGTAGAAGGCTCATCATGAAATCCTGTCTCATCGTCCTTCTTGTCTCGATTCCACTCGTGCTGCTCGCGCAGTCTGAGGGCACGATTCGCGTGAACCAGCTCGGCTACTCCTGCACCTCGGTAAAGATTGCGGTTGCCCTCCTTCTCGGAAATTTCCCTGGTGTGGATCATTTCGAAGCCTGCGATGCGGTAACGGATTCGGTGTCGTTCCGGTCGGACCGGATCCAACCGTCGGGCCCCTATGGTTCATTCGGCCGGACGTTGCGTCTCGATTTCTCCAGGTTTGAACGGCCGGGCGGCTACTACCTCCAGCTTGGAGGAGTCCGATCGCCGGTGTTCCGCATCGGAGATGACGTGTATGACGGGGCGGCGGACTTCCTGCTGCGCTATATGCGCGAACAGCGATCCGGGTTCAACCCCTACCTCCGGGATTCATGTCACACTCATGACGGTTATGTCATCTATCATCCGGGACATGATTCGGACCATGTCGACGTTGTCGGCGGATGGCACGATGCATCCGATTATCTGCAGTATGTGACGACTTCCGCAACGGCAGTCTACCAGATGCTCTTTGCGTATCAGCACCATCCGGAGGTGTTTGGAGACCGTTATCGCGCTGACGGGCTTCCTGGCGCAAACGGGACCCCGGACATCCTGGATGAAGCGGCGTGGGGATTACGCTGGCTTCTCAAAATGAATCCCGCACCCGGCGTGCTGTACAATCAGATTGCCGATGATCGCGATCACCAGGGATTCCGCCTCCCGACGGAAGACCCGGTGGACTATGGCAAAGGGAAGGAGCGTCCGGTGTATTTCTGCACCGGGAAACCCCAGGGGCTCTTTCAGTATGCCAATCGCAGTACGGGCCTTGCTTCCACCGCGGGCAAGTTCGCTTCGGCATTTGCGCTCGGGGCTGAGCTGTTTGCACTCCGCGACACGGCGTTTGCACGTGTGCTCACAGACCGCGCGCGTTCGGCATATCTCAGCGGCAAAGAGCATCCCGGAGTCTGTCAGACTGCACCGTGCAAGTCACCTTACTTCTACGAGGAAGACAACTGGGTCGACGATATGGAGCTTGCAGCCGCGCAGCTTGCGAAGACCACCCGTGATACTGCATATCAGAAAGATGCGCGGTTGTACGGCCGGAAGGAAACCGTGAACCCGTGGATGGGGCAGAATGCCGTCCGTCACTATCAGTGGTACCCCTTCATCAACCTCGGACATGTGCGGCTCGCCGAGGAAGACCCGCGTGCAAGGAAGGAGTTCATTGCGTATCTCAAAGAAGGGATCGAGCGGGTCAGACAAAGAGCGGAACATCAACCATTCCGTCTTGGGATCCCTTTCATCTGGTGTTCGAACAATTACGTGAGCGCGTTCCTCACGCAGCTCCAGTTGTATCGATCGCTCACCGGCGACAACTCGTACGCGGAATTCGAAGCGGCCGCACGCGATTGGCTTTTCGGCTGCAACCCGTGGGGCACAAGCATGATCATCGGTCTCCCACGCGGAGGTGTGTCGCCAAAGGACCCCCATTCGGCTTTTTCGCACCTCTATGGCTATCACATCGATGGCGGGCTCGTGGATGGGCCGGTGAACGCGTCGATCTTCAACGCATTAAAAGGAATCCAGCTCTCACACCCCGATCTGTTCGCGGCATACCAGGGAGATGTTGTCTATCACGACGATTGGGGCGACTACTCGTCGAATGAGCCGACGATGGACGGGACGGCCGGTTTGACCATGGCTCTGGCAGCGCTGGAAGATCATGGGAAGTCCGGGATCAAACGGAGGAGAATGATATTCGACGAGGGAGGGATCATCCGCGGAGATACGACGGAAAAGGTCATCCATATGGTCTTTTCCGGCCACGAATTTGCCGATGGAGGAAAAACGATAGCCCGGGTGCTGGAAAGACACCATGGGAAAGCATCGTTTTTCTTCACGGGTGGGTTCTACCGCGACCCAAGGAATTCAACACTCATACAGCTTCTCAAACGGGATGGCCAGTACCTTGGGCCGCATTCCGACGGGCATCTTCTGTATGCGCCGTGGGACCGGCGTGATTCGACGCTTCTGACGGAGGCCCGATTTCAGGAGGATGTCCGGAAGAACTTTGCGGCAATGGCGCGCTGCGGTATACCAGCGGCACACGCCAGATGCTTTCTGCCGCCGTTCGAGTGGTACAACCGGACAGTCTCGGACTGGGCGAAACGTCTTGGACTCACATTGATCGACTTCACCCCCGGGACATACTCCAATGCCGACTACACCACCCCTTCGATGGGAGCGAAGTATCTGTCCAGCGACAGCATTCTCACAAGGATTCTCCGGTACGAATCGACGCACCGATCAGGACTAAACGGCTGTATTCTTCTGATGCACGTCGGGACGGATCCGGAACGGACGGACAAGCTATACAACCGGATGGACGGGCTTTTGACGGCGCTGGAGCGCAGGGGATACCGGTTCGAGACTATTCGTCGACTGGCGTCCACCGCTCCAGAAGCTGCTCCGGGATCCCATCGATGAAGCGCGAAGGCTTCGAAAGGATCATGCCTGTCTCTCGGTCGTAGATGTTGATGGGGTAGGTTATGAAGAGATGTTCCTTCGCCCGGGTGCACGCGACATACATCAGCCTTCGTTCCTCCTCCAGCGCATCATCATCTGCCGCCGCCCGCGTGACCGGGAACCTCCCTTCGAGCGCGTACATGACGAACACCGTATTCCACTCCAACCCCTTCGCGCTGTGAATCGTGGAGAGGATGAGCTTCTCATCGTCGTTTCCCGGGTCGCTGATGTCGGTGACGCTCTCCGTCGCCGGCTCAAGCGCGAGATCGGTCAGGAGCGTCGACAGAGAACGATACCGTTCGGTGATCTGCTGGAACATCTCCAGATCCTTTGCCCGCTTGTGATGATCATCGTACCGGAGCTTAAAAATCGGCTCGTAGTATTGGAGGAGTCGTTGGACACGGTCGGCCGGCATAAGATGATCCGGTGCGGCATCGTTCAACGCCTCGAAGAGCAGGGCGACTTTGTCCGGGTACGTGATCGCATTGCCTTTGACTGCCGGGAGCCGGCTCGATGCCGGAGTGCCGGGAGCGAGGCGTTTCGAAAGGATGTCGTTGAGAACCTTCTCCGCCGTGCGGGGTCCCACCCCTTCGACCAGGAGGAGGATACGGTTCCATGCGACCGCGTCGCGGGGGTTCTCCAGGACGCGAAGATAGGAAACGATATCCTTGATGTGCGCCGTCTCCATGAGCTTCAATCCGCCGTACTTGACGAAGGGGATGTTTGCTTTCGTGAGTTCCACTTCGAGATCAAACGAGAGATAGCCCGATCGGAAGAGGACGGCGATGTCGGTCAGTGGAATCCCCTCTTCGCGAAGTTCGAGGACGCGCTGGACGATGAACCGCGACTGGATATTTTCCGTCTGCGTAGTCACAATGGCCGGCAGTTCACCGCCGGTCCTGTGTGTGTACAGCGCTTTCGAGAACTTGTGCCTGGTCATTCTTTTCCCTTGCTCCACGGGTCCTTCGCGGCAGGCGGGAAAGCATCCCGGATTCGGCGCACGTACTCCGGCGTGGTGCCGCAGCATCCGCCCACGAATATCGCCCCGAGATCGATCCAGCGCCCGGCGAACGCCGCATACTCTTCCGGCTCCACGTCGCACTGCATCGTTGCCTCCCGTTCCTCGCCCGGCATGCCCACGTTCGCGTACACGCCGAACGGGAGCGATGCGGCCTTCCGCAGCCGTTCGACCGCGCGGTCGATGATACGCGGAGACATACAGTTTATCGAAAGGGCGTACGGGTGATACGGTTCGACGCGGCGGACAGCCTCCTCAAGAGGTTTGCCGTCATACAGGTTCCCGCCGGCATCGCACAGAAAGCTCACGATGGTCGGAACGCCGGTGGACACGGCAGCTTTACACGCCGCTTCCGCCTCTCTGGACGTCCCCATGGTCTCCAGCAGCAGCATATCCACACCTGCCTCTGCCAATCGTTGTGCGTGGAGGGCGTGTTCCGCGGCCAGCGCATCATCGGGCGGGACACGCTCGGGATGGTAGCAGTCTTCGAGCGGCCCCATCGAGCCGGCGATCTTCACTGTTCTTCCGGGGAAGGCATTCCGTGCCTCGTTGGCCAGTGCAACGGCTAATTGCGTCAGCTCGGCGGAGCGGTCTGGGAGCCCCGCGCGCCGGAACGTCCTGGGTGTCGTGCGGAAAGTGTTGGCGGTGATCAGATCAGCGCCGGCAGCGATGTACTCTTCATGGAGTGTGCGGACCAATCCCGGGTCGTCAACCAACGCGTTTGCCGACCAGAGCGGCAGATTCGTGTTCGCGCCTCTTCGCGCGAGCTCGGTCCCGATTGCGCCGTCAAGGATGAACATCGCTCTCTCCCTTTCCCCCCGTCCCCAGTCCCCAAGTCTCCCAGTCCCCAAGTCCCCAAGTCTCCCACTCTCCCCCTCAGTCCCTCGCCCTTCGTATGATCTCGTTTGTCAAATCCAGTATCGGCTGCGTGCTCCGGTAATTTTCTTCGAGCTTCACGATCTTGCATTCCGTGAATTGATCCGGGAATTCGAGAATATTCCGTACCGTCGCGCCGCGGAAGCTGTAGATCGACTGTGCATCGTCTCCCACGACCATGAGGTTGCCATGATGTGAGGCGAGGAGCCGGACAATCTCGGCTTGAATCAGGTTCGTGTCCTGATATTCATCCACCATGATATATTTGTAGCGCTCACACACCGTCGTCCTGACCGACTCCACATCGCGGAGCAGTTTCCGGAGATACAGAAGGAGATCGTCGTAGTCCATCAGGTTATGCTGGGACTTGTACTCTTCGAACGCCTTCTGGAGGACGAGGATCTCTTCGAGATAATTCTCGTAATGGGGGTATTCCTCCTGGAGAATCTCACGCACGGGGCGGACGGTGTTGACGGCTTTGGAGAAGATGTCGTAGAGCGTCTGTTTGCGCGGGAAGCGTTTCTCCTTCGTGTCGAACTTGAAACGTGTCCGGAGAAGGTTCACGACGTCTTCTGCGTCGCCCTGATCGAGGATACTGAACGACGAATCGAATCCGATGAGCGACGCGTACTGGCGGAGGAGGAGGTTCGCAAAAGAGTGGAACGTCCCGCCGGCGACGTTTTCGCATCGGGCATCGAGGAGCATGGAGGCGCGGCGGAGCATTTCCTGCGCCGCCCGCCGGGTAAACGTCAGGAGCAGAATCGCTTCCGGTTTAACTCCGAGTTCCACAAGATACGCAACCCGGTAGACGATGGTCCTGGTTTTCCCCGTTCCCGCACCGGCGATAATCAGGTGCGGACCATTGACAGATGACACAGCTTCGTACTGGGCCGGATTGAGCTGGTTCCGGTAGTCGATCTGAAACGTGTGTTGACCGGGAGACTCCGCAGCCGGTTCGGGGTACGGGGTCTTTTTGAGAAGGTATTTTTTCATGATCGGCGCATCACTGGCAGGGGAACTGCCAATTCATAATTTCTTTGCAGGATATTCCTCGAGCGTATCGAGGATCCCCTCGATTGTCTTCGGCGAATTCCCTTCGGCGCGGTTGTTGACGTACACATAGAGTGTCTTCTTCTCTGCGACGCAGCGATGGACAGCTTCCACGATGCCCTCCCGCAGTTCCGGATTCTCCTCACGGATCCGGTCGTACGGTTTGAATGTCTGCACCGCCTGTTCATACGTCCTTCCCGGTTTGAGAAGGGCGCGGACGACGGAGAAGTCGGTGGTCAGCACGCCGGACACTTCCAGTTGCCGGATCACGGGCGGCATACGCGTCCAGTTGTTCAGCACATGGGCGACTCCGTGCGACCGGAGCATCGTGAGATAATTTTCCTTGAGGTACTCTGCATTCCGAATCTCCACGGCGTACGAGTACCCCGGGGGGAGCTTTGACAGGAATTCTTCGAGGAGGTCGACGAACCGTTCATCGGTCAAACCCGAGTTGGGATAAAACGTCGAGAACTCAAAGATAATCGCTCCGCGCTTGCTGTGGAGTGCGTCGAGCGGGCGAAGGAATGCGTCTTCGAAGAGGCGGGCATTGAGAAAGTCGGGATTTTCCGTGCCTGCCTGGGCTCCATAACGGGCGATGTTCGGATAGCGGCGTACCGTAATCCGGTCGGTCACTTTCAGGGCAAGGACGAATCCATCCGGCGTATCGTCATGGATGCGCTCCATTTTCTCGAGGTCGGGAAAGTCGTACAGGGCGAAGTCGGCGCAAACGGTCGGGAAGACCGTGGCATACTCCGCAAGGCACCCCTGTTCGAAGTTTCGCTGCGAGGAATATTTTTTGTTGTAGACCATCCCTCTCCACCCCGGGTACTTCCAGGAGGAGGACCCGAACAGAATTCCCCGCGAGGTCCATGCCGCCAGGCGGTTCCGGTTTTTTTCCACATACTCCGAGGAAGGGAACTTCGCTGTTTCGGGAAACAACGGGAGGGTCGCATCCTCCGGTTTTGGCTTCCTTGTTCTGGGCATAGTCAAATATACGAACGTCGAAGGCGAAAGAAAAAGTCCACGCTGCGTGGACTTTTTCTTTGTTACTCCATCGTTACCGTGTGCGCACTATTCAGCCGCCGACCTGGATTCCGGTGAGAATCACAAACACCGACCAGAGGATCCAGAGAGCGAAGACGAGGACCAGGATCTTGTTCAGATCTTTCCGGAAAAGGCGGGAGAGCCCGATGCTGACGACGACAAGGTCCCAGATGGTGAAGAAATTGACCTTGCTCAGTGCGACATCCAGCTTATTCTGCACAGAGAACCCGTTGAGGACAAAGAGCGCGAGATTGGGACCTGCGTGGAGGTGGTCGAAGGCGATCGCCATGATGGTTGTGACGATCGATTCCAGGCTCCCGATGAAGAATGTGAGACCGACAATTTCCACCACTTTCATATAGGGTGCTGATACCTTCATCACCGTCCTTCCGAGCAGCCAGTAGACCAGGCAGACAAGGAAGAGGGCGATGGGGGTCACGATCAGGAGCGCGCCGCCTGTGGTGATCATCATCCAGGGTGAAGCGGGGTCGGTGAACTTTTCCATCTGCTCGCGTGCCTGGTCGGCCTGTTCGGGAGTCATTTTCCCGCTCTGGATCGACTCCTGGAACCGCTGTTCCGTGGATTCGCGTATCTGGGTTCGTAACTGGTCGGCAAGCGACGGGTTCCGGAGCATCATCTGTGACATCCCGAACGAAACAACGATGAAGATGATGAGAGGAATGACCCAGTTCGAAGGAGTGGAAGCGGTATCCCGGACGTTGTCGAAGAGCTCCCCCGGTGAAGCGAAGACATTGGTCAGTTTTTCTGTGAAGGACATCGGCTTGACGGTGGATTCGCCTGTTGGCGTCGTGGTAGATAGGTCATCCATGGATGGCTCCTTTGATGGTTGGGAACAGCCCAACGTAGCGAAAACCCCTTTGAGAATCAATGGGTTTTAGAGACGACATTTTTGACGTCTCCCCACTTGACAAGACGACAAATTTGTCGTATCGTACCTGTGAACTCACCCCCTGCCCCTCTCTTATGACTCTCTTCATCCATCTTGATCTCGATTGCTTCTTCGCCGCCGTCGAGACCGTCCTGCATCCCGAACTTCGCGGTGTTCCGCTCTGTGTCGGGGGGCAGCGGGGAGGACGGGGGATTGTGACCTGTCCGAATTACGAGGCGCGCGCGTATGGTGTCCGGACGGCCATGTCGGTGCGTGCGGCGGAACAGCTCCTGCCGCGGGGCGCCGTGTTCCTCCGGGGGAACCATCACCTGTATGGTGAATATTCACGGCGTGTCATGACGGTTCTGGAATCGTTTACGCCCGAAGTGCGACAACGGAGCATCGATGAAGCGCTGATGGAAGTCGGGGGATGCCTTCACTTCTGGGGCCACGATCCGGCCCGCATGGGGCAGGCGATCAAGGACCGGGTCCGTACGGAAACGGGCCTGACGATCTCCGCCGGTGTTGCGCCCAACCCCCTGTGCGCGAAGATCGCAGCCGGATGGCGTAAACCCGACGGTCTCGTGGTGATCCCTCATGGCGAAGTACAGGAATTCCTTGCGCCGTTGCCGGTGGACGTTGTGCCCGGAATCGGCAAAAAGACCGCGCCGCGTCTTGCCATGCACGGCATCCGGACAGTGAGTGATCTGATTGCCCGGCGGCCGCCCCGCGAGAGCTGGCTCGGTTCGCTGCTCCGGGGATTGCTTGATGAAACGGGAAGTTCAGGACGGCACGACGCTGATGCTGTTGAGCACTCGATCTCGCGCGACAGGACATTCGGTCAGGATACTGCCGACCGGGAACAGATCGAATCGACGCTCTTCCTGCTGACCGAGCGTTGCTGCAAAACCCTCCGGGTCGAGGGGCTCGCGGCATCGACGGTGACCCTGAAGGTACGTTTCGCGGATTTCACCACCGTGCAGAAGCAGGAAACGCTGCCCGCGGCGGTGGTGAACGAAGAGCAGATCTTCGCGGCCGTCCTGCTGCTGCTGGGCGACCTTCTTCCGCCCTGGCGGTTTGTGCGTCTTGTCGGGGTGAAGGTGTCCCATCTTTCCCCGCTGGAAGGACAGCAACTCACACTCGATGCCGGGACGTCGGAACGACTGCATGAGCTGCACCGCCGGGTGGATGCGCTGCAGGAACGGTTTGGAGAAGCGAGCGTGCGGTGGGGAAGAGGGGTGGGGACATTTTAAATTTTAGATTTTAGAATTTAGATTTTAGATTTTAGACTGGTTCAGGCGAGGTCATAGGGCACACCGTCATAAGCATGGGCTTCAGGCGCTCTGATTTAGGCGCGCCGTCATTGCCACGACCTTCAGGTCGTGGGCAAATTTCAAGAGGCGCTCTCTAACCAGTGAGGGGTTTTAACCCCCCTCAGTGGTTCTATCGACCAGTGTCCGATTGACTTTTGTCAATTGGTCTTTATCGGCGGCCATCTCCTCTGGAAGAGGGGAAGAGTGGTATCCCAATCCCCCGGCAACGTGAAGAACAACTCGCGCTTCGATTTGCCGGACTTACGCTTGTTCACGAGAATCGAATATTATTGTGGACGGGTCTGAGGAGAAACCAGCGCACACTCGTCGGATCAAGGGAAGGGCGGATGCTTTCCGGTATTGCACAAAATATCTTCCCGTACGTCGGTGCGTGGGCACGGCATGGCGTCTTCATCGCGCTTGCGTCGGGGGATGCAGCGGCAAGAGGCGGACTGAATGACGGCGACGAGGCGGCGCTCTTCGGCGTGGCGCGGGTGGAGGTGCCGCCGTACGGAGCGGTGCCGCGTTCTTCACGCATCACCGCGGATGCCGTTGATGTGGTGATTGAAGATGAGACGCTGGTCTACCGCTTCCCGTACCATTACCCGGACCGCGCGCACCGGGGGGAAATGAACGCCGACTTCCTGAATCCGCAGCGTTTTCTCGATCGCGTGGCGCCGGTGCTTGACCTGTTCGGAGAACGGGCGCGATTGGTGATGCTGCGGCCGGCACCGCTCTACAGGACGGAGGAAATCGCGTTTGAGGAGATCCTGGAGCGTCTCGACCGGTTTCTCGCGCACCTGCCGGCGGCATACCGGTATGTGCTTGAACCGCCCGCTCCCATGGTTCTCCGGCGCGAGTATTTTGATTGTCTTCACGCACGGGGTGTGGTGCATATGTTCAGTGAGGGGGAAGCGCTCTTTCGAGCGTTGCCATCGGTGGGGGAACAGCTTTTCATCCCCGGGGCGGTCGCCCCACCGTTCTGCGTCGTGCGGAGCGGTTTTCCCGGGGAGATCCCCGGCATGCCGCATCGGCGGTTTGATGGAGCGCTCCGGAGACAGGGATGGTACGATGCGGTGTGCCGGTGTCTTGTTGAGCATCTGCCGGTGTATCTGTTTGTTGACGACGGGACGAACCCTCTCGACTCGCTGATGGCGTTGATGGAAATGCTGAACGAGGACCTGGCGAAACGGTCGGTGCTGCGGCAGAACGCAGCCTAGAAATTTTACTGTAGGTCGGGTCGCTGACCCGACCAATTCAGACGGGAGACACTGCATGGCCGGCGGGACGGGTCTGGCGACCCGTCCTACAAATGGACACTCTGTAGGTCGGGTCGCTGACCCGACCAATTCAGACGGGAGACACTGCGTAGCCGGCGGGACGGGTCTGGCGACCCGTCCTACAAATGGGCACTCTGTAGGTCGGGTCGCTGACCCGACCATCTCAGACGGGAGACACTGCGTAGCCGGCGGGACGGGTCTGGCGACCCGTCCTACAAATGGACACTCTGTAGGTCGGGTCGCTGACCCGACCATCTCAGACGGGAGACACTGCGTAGCCGGCGGGACGGGTCTGGCGACCCGTCCTACAGATCTTCGTACGTACCCATTGACAAACATACTTTCTTCGTTCAAGAAGTACACTGCTCGACGAGCAAATAAGCTGCTCAGCCGTCAGGGAGCATTCTGGCAAGATGAATCATACGACCATCTCATCCGCGCCGGGGAAGAGCTTGAACGGACGATGTGGTACGTAGTGAACAATCCCGTGAAAGCGAAACTCGCAAAGGAATGGCAGGACTGGGAATACACGTACGTGAAGCCAGACCTTCTGAATTTCGCTTTTTGAATTTGGAGTTGGATTTTGGCCTATGACTTCCTCCGTCTCTCTTCGCCCCTCCACCGCAGTGCCATATGCGGCGCTCGTCAGTCAGTTCCATGCCGAGCCGCACGGCAAGCTCTATTGCCTGCATGGCGACGCGCTGGCGTTCCGCGTCGCCCTTTCGGCCGCATCGCAGGCAATCCTGCGCGGGATGACGGTCGCGCTGGTGGACGGAGCCAACAGGTTTGATGCGTATTTCATCGCGGAATTTGCGCGCCACGTCGAGATGCGGGGCGGGCCGCCGCCGGGCGAATTGCTCAACCGGATCTTCGTGTCGCGCGCCTTCACCTGCTACCAGATGGAGGCGGTGGTGACGGAACGGCTTCCAAAATTTCTCGACAGAACGGGCGCCAGGGTCGCGGTGCTTTTTGGACCGCTCGATACGTTCTACGACGACCAGGCCCCGTTCTTCGAAGTGAAAGCGGGCGTCGGACGGATGATCGAGGCACTCCAACGGTTGCGGGAGCACCAGATCGGCGTGCTTGTCGCTTCGCAGGATGTGCGCCTTGCCTCCGGGGAACGGAGCAGCCTCTTTCCGCGCTTCGCCGCGGCGATGGACGGTGTCTATACGGTGGAGCAACAGGAGGGCAAGCTCCTGATGCATGCTCAGGCTGCTCCGGTCATGAAACCGCCGCGGCGGGTCAATAACCACACACCGCTCCGGATTCATGAGAGGAGTACCGGAAAGCTCTGATGACACAAGACGTCGAACGACGAGGAGACGCTATGGGACGTACAGTGCCGACATTCACGATGGTGCTCCAGCAGGAGATCGATAGCTGGGGAAAATTCCGGCGTGCGCTGCGGAAGGAAGACCAGGATGCGATGGACGATCTCTTCCGGTCCGCCCAGTTGCAGCTTGCCGGCAGTGCGTATGCGGCACGGCCGATTCCGTTCGAAAGCATCGCCATGGCCATGCTGATCGCGCAGCAGCGCCGCATCAGTGAGCTTGAACGCCGGCTGTCAAAAGAGGAACAGCGCGTGAGCCTTGTTACCACAGATCGTCCCTGAGCGAAGGACATGGCTCCATGGTTGATGATCAACCGACAAGTGAATTGAAGATGGTGGTAGCATGACCGGCTGGCTCTTTGATCTCTATCCTTCTCCGCGCGGCATCACGATCTGGCTGATGGACAATGACGGACGCAAATACCGCTGCACCCACCCGTTCGTCCCCTCGTTCTATCTGCATGTCGATCGCGCGGGCGCGGAACGTGCGGCGAAGATTGTCGAACGCTTCCCCTTCCGGGTGTCGTTCCACGCCGACCGCCGGCGGGAGATCTATACGGATGAGGAGTGGGAGGTCTACCGCGTCGATGTGCACGATACGTTGCACTTCAAACAGGTGGTCCAGGCGCTCGAACGGCATTTCCCGCATTTCGTGTTCTTCGATTCCGATATTGCGGTCCAACAGCTGTTCCTCTACACCAGCGGATTGTTCCCGCTCGCGTTCGGCGACTACACCCTTGATGAGGAGGGGACGCTGCTCCGGTGGGATCTCCGTGACGTGTACGACGCGATGGACTATACGCTTCCTCCGCTGGTGATGATGACGCTGAAGAACAAACCCGATTTCGTCTCGACGAAACACCGGAAGAGCTTTCAGCTGGAGGTGACCTACGACGGATCGACGTACGCGCTGGAGCACCATGACCCGGCGGAGATCCTGCACGCCCTCGAGCGTCACCTCACCCGGTGCGATCCGGACATCATCATGACGGAGCATGGCGATGCGATTCTCCTCCCCCTTCTGACGCGTCTTTCGGCGGAGGAGAAGGTGCCGGTGTCGTTCAACCGTGACGTTTCGGTGGGATACAACACGTCCAAAGCGTCGAGCTATTTCTCGTACGGGAAGATCGTGCATAAGGAAGGCGCGTTTGAACTCGCCGGGCGCTGGCACCTCGATCTGGAAAACTCCTTCATGATGAGCGAAGCGAGCCTGGACGGCGTGGTGGAGATTGCGCGGCTGACACAGCTGCCTGTCCAGCACCAGTCACGCGCGACCATCGGCTCCGCCCTCTCTTCAATGCAGCTCTCCTGGGCGGAGCGCCACGGCTATCTCATCCCCGCGAAGAAGCGGGAGCCGGAGGAATTCAAGACCGCGAGCACGCTGCTGCTCGCCGACCGCGGCGGCGTGATTTTTCAGCCGCTCCTGGGGTTCCATGAGGAAGTGGCGGAACTCGACTTCGTCTCGATGTATCCGACGATCATGGTGGAACACAACGTATCGCCCGAAACGGTCAACTGCCGGTGCTGCCACAACGCACGCGTTCCCGAGCTCGGGTACACGATCTGCGAACGCAGGGAGGGGATCGTCCCTGCAACGCTCCGGACGGTTGTCCGGCGACGAGGCATATATAAGAAAAAGAAGAAAGCGCTCAAAGCGGCGAACGATCCCTCCTGGATGCTGTTCGACCGACGTCAGAATGCCCTGAAATGGATGCTGGTCACCTGCTTCGGCTACCTCGGCTACAAGAATGCGCGGTTCGGCCGCATCGAGGCGCACGAAACAGTCAATGCGTTTTCCCGCGATGCAATCCTCCACGCGAAGGAAGCAGCGGAAGCGCAGGGGTATCAGTTCATCCATGCCATCGTCGACTGCATGTGGATCAAGAAGCCGGGAGCGACACAGGCCGACTATGAACGGCTGGCCGTGCAGATCAGTGAAGAGGTTGGCATCGACCTGTCGCTCGAAGGGATCTACTCCTGGATCCTCTTCCCTTCCTCGAAAATCGATCCCCTTCTGCCGACCGCGAATCGCTATGTCGGCTGGTACAAAAACAACGAAATCAAGATCCGCGGCATCGAAGTGCGCAGAAGGGATACGCCGGTCTTTATCAAACGCATGCAGGGAGAGCTGCTGAAACTGATGGGTGAGGCGAAAAGCGTCAGCGGCATCGAAACCATGGTCCCGCTGCTTGTGGCTAAGGCAGGGGAGTTTGTGGGGATACTTCGCAAGGGCAGGGCGGATCCGCTGGAACTGGTGATCCACTGCCATCTCCTGCGTGAACCAGAAGAGTATACCACCAATACCGTCAATGCTTCCGCCGCCAAAGCCCTTGCAGAGGCGGGCATTCATCTTGCCGCGGGGGAAATGGTGGACTATGTCGTCGTGGATGCCACAGGGAAAAGGCGTCCCGAAAAGGCCCGCCCGATGGCACTGTATGCGCTGGAGGATGGCTACGACATTGAATTCTATACGAAACTTGCTCTGAAAGCGATAGAAACGCTCTTGCTGCCGTTCGGTTACCCGGTGTCCCGTCTTGCGCAAATCTTTCATGTGAATGCGGGAAAGCCCGAACGCGGGAGAAAACGCACCGATACCGGCCAGCTGTCGCTGTTTGAACTCCACGATTCCATCACCCAGAAGATCGCTTTCGACAAGGAACAGTTCGCACCGTGAGGTTGTTCGATCCGTACCACACAGCTGTCCACCACCCACTACCATCACTCACTACACCACGGAGGTTCTCATGCGTATCACCGCGGGAAAGTTGGTTCCGTCTCTCATCCTCGCGCTTGTCCTGGCCGTCCCATCCGTTCTCGCACAGGAAAAACAGGGAGATGCGGCCATGCAGGAAATGATGAAGAAATGGCAGGAGGCGATGACACCCGGCGCGCCGCACAAGGCGCTGGCCGGTCTCGAAGGCGAATGGAATGCCGAAGTGAAATCGTGGATGAACGGTCCCGATGCTCCTCCTTCCGTATCCCAGGGAAAATGCACCATGAAAATGGTTTTCGGCGGCCGGTATCTGGAGCAGGAATTCACCAGCGAGATGATGAATATGCCGTTCAGCGGAATGGGATTCACCGGCTACGACAATGTCAACAAGAAATATGTCGGCTTCTGGATCGACAACATGAGCACCGGGATGTCGACGATGGAAGGCTCCATGACTCCGGCGGGCGATGTCCTCACGATGTACGGAAAGATGGACGACGTCACCACCGGGGAACACGGGAAGACCATGAAGTACGTGACCAAAATGGAAGGGCCGGACAAGCAGGTCTTCGCGGTGTACGACCTGTCTATGGATGATGCAAAATCCAAGATGATGGAGATCGTCTACACACGCAGGAAGTAGGACCGGAACATCGTCGAAGACAGTTGCGCGCACTGGAGACACGGGCATCACCCGGTTGGTGATGCCCGTCGAGTGTGATCCATCCCGGTGCGTTTCCCCCTCTACCGCAAATCATAGCGCAGGAATGCACCCATCGCACCCGCAAACGCAAAAAGGGTCAATGCGATGATAATTCCCGCAGGCGGGACCACGGTGGAATAGATCCGCCGGCCGGGCGGCGCCGGCGGGGAATAGTGAGGCATGTCGCTGACATCCAGTGTTCCGCGTTGTCGCGGCGCGCTGAACTTGAACCCCGAGTTCGAATCGAAGGTGATGCGCATCCCTCCCGTTCCTCCCGCCTCTTTCTGTTTGCGTTCGGTGTACGCCGTGAATTCCCGGCGATAGTCCCGCATACTGTTTTCATAGCGGTCCTTCATGTCCGGATCGGTGCCGGACAGCGTCATCGCTGCAATCTGGTATGCCGAGGCGGGAGAAAACAGAGCCAGTGTGAAACCCAGATCCTGCTGTTGCGCCCTCCGGAGACGCCAATCTTCCTCCAACCGGCGACCCTCCGCTTCGATCGTGGCCTGGACCGTCTTGCGCAGAGCGTCGTCTTCATCCGCCCATTTGGACAATTGGGAATCGCGGTATGACTCCCGATCCTCTTCCTTCATTGAGGCCATTCCCCGTCCGCGGTCACGCCAGCGGGCGATGGAAGACGTGTTAAACGCCTCCCACTGGTCTTTTGCATAGGCATCCCGTTGCCCTTCCACCTCGTCGTAGCTGGGAACCGGGAGCGCGAGAGAAGCGACCATCATACCTGCCCTCGGGATGACCAGCACGAACACGATCCACGCGGCGAGACAAAAGAGAAACGACATGCCGGAGCGCTGCGTCGAGGCGGAAATGAGAATTCCGAGCGCAAGGAAGAATAGGAATAACAACAGAGATAATCCCAGGAGGGTAACCAAGCGACCCCAATCCGAACCCGACAGGGGCACACCCTCCAGAACCACCAGCAGTAACCCCAGGAGGACGGCAAGGGAGAGGGGAAAAACGAGCCCGAACGTTGTCCCGACGAATTTTGCGGCGACGTACTGGACGCGCGAGACGGAATTCGAGAACGTCAGGGCCAGCGTCCCCTGCTCGCGCTCGCCATTGACCGCATCGTAGGTAAAGAGGATCGCAAACAGGGAAAGCACCACTGTTGACGATGAATGCAAAATCGGCCGACCGGAAGAGTGCAAAGAGAGGATTGTCCGAATAGGTGCTGTTTTGAAGATTCACCGGTTCCTGATCGTTGATGGGCGAAAAGCGGCCGACGTCGTTTGCGACGCCTGCCACAAACACCTGGAGAGGGTCGGGCTGACGGAAAGCCGTCATGCTGACGTTTCGCCATGATGCTTCGTGGGCCATCTGGTCTGCAGCAAGAGAACGCGCCGCTTCCATCCGTCGGACCGCGTTGTTGTAGTCGGTAATCCCTGCCTGGATGCTGAGGACGATGAGAAGCGCGGCAACAAGGAAGGTCGCGAGAAATTTCGGACTGACCAGAATACTCTTGAGTTCTTTCCGAAGGATGAGCGAAAACATAGAGTCCTCGACACTGATTACGTATGGACAATTCTCCGGGATCGGAGTCGGCCTACAGTCTCTGCGGGAATCCTCACGGCAGAGACTTCTTTACCGGACGTCATACCGCAAGAACCGCCAGAGAGCCAGCGAGAAAAAAAGGGCGTTAAGGAGCACCAGAAGTCCGAGATCGAGCGCTGCATCGCCGATGACGGCAGGGAAATCCCGTGGCTGGTATTCAAACACCGGCAATTCATAGGGATCAATTGGCGTTGGCGTTTTATTGTCGTCGGCGTGTCTGAAAATGATCATTGCGCCGCCGGGGTTCATTCCGGTCTTGGCCATCATGAAATTGCCGAACGCCTGCTGGTATGCCTTCGCCGAGCGGAGAAAATTGCTTTCGAGCTCGAGCGACGTCCCGGCCAGCGTACTTGCGGCCAGGGAGAACATCGTCGTGGGGGAGAATCGGGCAAGGCCCAGCGCCAACGCCTGCTGTGCGGCAAGCCCGTTCTGTCGTTGTTCGTTGAGTCGGGCCGAGAGCTCCCGCATTTTCTTGTCGCGTTCATCGGCGAGTGTGCCCATGAATGATTGGAACTCCTTCATCATCGAATCGGGATTCCCGACGGAAGTCGGCTTGAACAGTGCGGTGCGTTCGCGATCCTCGGCAAACAGCTGCATATTCAACCGCGTCTTTTGCGCGGCAATATCGTCGACCGACAACACGTCGACGGCATGCCCGGCGAAGACGACTGCCAGGCGGGGGACGATCAGGACGGTCGAGACCCAGACGACAAGGAGCACGAGGAAGGATGTTGACGATCGGTGTGTAAAGGCGGACACGGAGACGGAAAGAACCACGAATACTCCGCAATACAAAAGACCGGCGATCAGGATAAGGGCAAGCCGCGCCCACTCTTCTGCCGAAAGGACGATGCCGAGCGCGGGAAGGATCGCACAGCCGATCAGCAGCGAGAGCAACATGGGCGTGGCCACTGCAAGCAAGCGGCCCGCGATCTTCGCGGCAATGTAGAGAGTCCGCGGTAAGGGAGCAGACAGTGTCAATTTGAGGGTGCCGCTCTCCTTTTCGCCATTCACCGAATCATACGCAAAAAGAATTGCAAGGAGGCTCAACACTACCTGAAGGACGAAATCGAGATCGAGAGCCCGGAATGCCGCAAGCGCGGGCTCTTCTCCGTACCGGCTTCCCGTCCCCACCACCTCGCCCCGGCCCCGGATATCCACCGTCCGTCCGATGTCATTGGACACCCCTGAGAACAGAGAGGCAAGCGGCTCCGGCGGAAGAAAGATCCTGTGGTCCCGGACGGCGAGCCAGTCGGTCACGCCGTCCAGTTTGCGCATTTCCTGTTTCTTCGCCGCTTCGTATCGCTCAACGCTCGCCTTGTAGTTATTCGCCCCGGCAACAAAGGCGAGAAGAATGAGCATTGCGGCCACGCCGAACGTCACGGCAAATTTCAGTGTCCCGATAATGTCGCGCAGTTCTTTGCCGACGACCAATATGAACTGGTTCATGACAGTCGTCCCGCCATGTGTGCGAGATACAGTGCCTCCAGATCGGTCCCGGCAAGCTCAGACGCGCTTCGCTGGAGCACCAGCCTGCCGGCGTCCATGATCCCGACAGTGTCGGCGATTTCCTTTGCCCGGAAGATGTCGTGGGTGGACATGAGAATGGCCTTTCCTTCCTTTCTCAGGGAATCGAGCAATTGCATGAACTCGAACCCCGCCTGCGGGTCCAGACCCGACGTCGGTTCGTCGAGGAGGATTGCCGGTGCGTTCTTCAGGATGGCAATCGCAATACCGCATTTCTGCCGCATCCCTTTCGAGAAACTCTTCAGCTTTTTGCGGTGCGCCTCCTGCTGCAGGCCGACCCTCAACAGCGCCTGCTCGAATTCGCTCGCGGCGAACTTCCGCCGTTGTCCCAGTTGCGCGAAGAATTCGACATTCTGGAGCGCGGTGAAGTTCGGGTAGAGCATGACGTTCTCCGAGACGAAAGCGACACACTCTTTCGCCCTGAGCGGCTCTTTGTGGGTCGCGATGCCGTTGATGCGCGCCTCTCCTTCCGTGGGTTCAAGGAAATTGAGAAAGAGATTGATCGTCGTCGTCTTGCCCGCACCGTTGCCGCCGAGCATGGCGTAGATCTCTCCCGGCTGCACAGCAAATGACACGCGGTCGAGGGCGAGGAGTCCGTCTTCGTAACGCTTCGAGAGATTGACTGCTTCCAACATCGGAGTACCGGTCATAGCGAACCTCGTAATGAATCCACTGGTGGATGAACGACAAATTGTCCCGCGATGATCAGCGGCGTGAAAGCTTCACCCCGAGAACCACCACCCCGCCGACGAGGAGGAGGATGAAAAACAGAATGAGGAGTGTCCCCAGGACATTCGTCCCGGCTTGTACCTCCACGGTCAACGTTTTGTCCTCCGCGTTCACCGGCTCATTCTCGGATAGAGCGCTTGTCTGAAGCCGGATCTCGTACCGGCCGGGGGGGATTCCCTTCGGTGGGATGAACGCCAGGTTCACGCGTTGTTCGCCGCTGACGCCGAGTTGTGGAATCACTCCCGGGTCGATGGTTTTCGTCCAATTCAGAGGGGCATCGGCCTTCATTTCGATATTGTCGAGCCGCCGCGTTCCTTCGTTCACGACGTCGACGCTCATCGTGACTGTTCCATCCTGGTGGATCGTTTGATAGAGTTGTGAAGCACGCACAAGAAGCCGCCCCTTTCCCCGTGGCACGAGTTCCAGGCGGAGATATCCGACGTTGAGCTTCTCGACTTCCGCCTGGGTCCACACTTTTTCATCCACATTCCCCAGAGCCGCAATCCGGTCGTGAGGGATCACCAGCACATAAAACGAGATCGACTTGTCCATGGGCACCTCGCCGGTGGGACGGTCGGGGAGCGACACTTCAAGCGAGACCTTTCGGGTGTCGACGCTCTCGGTGAACCGGAACTGCCCGATCATCGCGCTGCTGGAAGGATCGCGAAACACACGGCCGATCTGTTGGGGGAGATTGACGACCTCGAGCCCGAACGTGTTCGATGTCCGGCTGAAGAGTTCGAGGGTGAGATCGTACCGCGCGGTCTTTCCGAGCTCACCCTCCTGTGAGAATTGATCGGACTGGACGAGAACCTTATTCGCCGAGGCGTCCTTCTGGAGGAAGATCTTCATGGTCCGTTGCGTACCGTTTCCGTAGATGATGCTGACCGTTACGGCATCGACATCCTGAAGGAGGGTGAATTCCAGTTCTTTCGGGGCTCCATAGTGCAGCACATCGATCTTGCTTTCGTACGGCTGACTGATGATAGCCCCCTCGTTGTTCTCGAGCGAGACATACACATTGTTGATGACATCCGGCTGGAGGGAGCGGAACAATTGATCATCGATGTTCACCAATTTCTGCAGTTCGGCACTCCCGCCGGAGGCGTTTGCCACGAGGAGGCGGACCCGCTTTTGTCCATCATGCCCCTGGTATTTCACCGCCCGGGCCACAGTGACGTATTGCTGTTCGAAGAGCACTGCGAGGAGCGACTGTTGGTAGTTCACCTCCGCGTCGGCAAAACTGCCTTCCGCCCTGTCGAGATCGGACTGGGATATCAAGCCACGTCGGAAGAGCTCCTTTTGCCTGTCCAGCTCCCGTCGGGCCACTTCGTACATCTCTTTCGCCCGTTTCAGGCCGAGCAGGCGATACTTGTCGTCCCGCTGGTTGAACATCGAACCGGCCTGCGCAAAGACGGGATGGGAAGCGGTCGCGAGGAGAAGCCCCAGGCACACAACAGAAAAGATTCTCATCACGGTCATTTCTTTCGCTGGATGATCCGGAGAGAGGGCAGGTCCTTCGGATCTGCTTTGACGAAAGTCACGGTCACGAGCTGATCCCCGCGCTGCAAGCCAATCTTCACCGTCTTCCCAACGGGGATCGCGTGGTACGACTCCCGCAACGCCGCGGCGGTCTTTACCCTCTTCCCGTTGCAGAGGAGCAGAAGGTCTCCCTGACGGACATCGACGTCTCGGTATGCCTGCATTCGAAGTTCCGGCGATTGCACATGATCGATCCGCACATCATGCCCGTGTTGTGTTGCCACGCCGCCGATCTCCGGCAATATCGCGACGCTGTCTCCGTTGAAACGCATGGTTCTCAGGCTGTCTCCCTGGAGCGACCGGATGATTCTTTGAGCGGGTGAGGTGGACGCCGCAATCAAAAGAAGAATGCCAACGATGGGGACGAGCACGAAAGGATGTTTCATGGATTGCCTTTTGGTCGGACAGAAGATGCATCCGGGTCAACCGGAGGACAACGATGTTTCTTGTCGAACGGCAACATACGACAAGAGTGACGGATCTCATAGTTAAACTGTGTTAGAGAGTGTTAATAAATGTGAAGAGGCTGGCAATTTTGTCCGGGAGTCCCGTACATTGGGATGTTCACTGCATGAGGTCTCTGGAATGTTCAAGCGGATGTCTTCCCTGCGATTCACCGTCGCGGTGATGGTCGTGGCCCTCGCGGGGTTGATTGCCCTGCAATGGCACCTCTTGCGTCAGGCGATGGAATTGAAGGAACAGGCATTCCGGCGAAACGCGCTTGCCGCGCTCAACACCGCGGCGCAAAAACTCGAGGCGGGGGAAACCTACCGGAGTGTCATCACCGCCACCATGGCATCGGATAGTAACGCGGTGCTCTGGAAAGAAAACCATGGGCTTCCCCCTCTGTCCCGATCCTCCCGCCCGGGTTCTTCGCCCCCGGACTCATTTCCGCTTCGCGTCGCCGGAGGGAAACTGGTCTATGTTGTCAATTCACCCCAATGGGTGCGCCTGCAGATGCTCGATCTTGGCGGCGACAGGGATACCGTGGTGGTGGATACGTTTAAGACGCCCGGTCAATATGAGGTGAACATCAATCATTCCGGGAGGCCGGCAAACGAGATGTTTTACCGGTACTCGATCGACTCGTCGCATTTCTATGTGCAAACCGGCGGGACCCAGGGGCGGAGCGAGATCTCCCTCCACGTCAACGGAGAGAACCGCCGTGCAATCGTCAATAGAGCCGTCGATCGGCTGTTTGTCACGGAACATGAACCGATCGAACGGCGAATACGTTCCGCCCACCTCGATTCAGTTCTTCATGTGACATTCCGCGATGCAGGAATTACCATCGGGTACGAGCGCGCGGTTCTCACGGAAGGGGACACCACTCTCCGGCTGGTCTCGCCGGAAGGCGCGCAGGATCGCCTGAGGCGCTCCGATCTCCGGGCGGCACTCTTCCCCGCCGATCTTCTCTCCCCGCGGAGCAACCTGGTGGTGGACTTCCCCGGCGAGGAATCGTTCGTCCTCGGGCAGGTGGGCCCGCTCTTCGCGGCCACGGCGATCCTTACCCTGATCATCGTGTGGGGCTTTGCCTATGCCGTGCGGACCATTGTCGCCCAGAAAAGGTTGGCAGGGTTGATGACGGACTTTGTCAACAACATGACACACGAATTCAAAACACCGATCTCGACCGTTGCGCTTGCCGTCGAGGCGATAGGACGGCCTGAAGTGCTTGCACAGAGGGACAAGGTGCAGCAGTACAACAACGTGATTCGCGATGAAACAGGGCGACTGCGGAGGCAGGTGGAGAGGATCCTTGAGATGGCGACCCTCGAGCGTGGAGAGTACGAGTTGAATATTGAGCCGGTGAATATCCACGAACTGCTCCGCGAGGTTTCGGCGGGCGTGGCGCTCCAGGTGGCTCACCGCGGGGGAAATCTCACGCTCACGCTGGAGGCCGTTGAACCGTTCGTGCTGGCCGACCGGGTACACCTGACGAACATTGTGAACAATCTTCTTGACAACGGCAATAAGTACTCTCCCGGGGTACCCTTCCTGACTCTTCGGACCGTGACCAGGAGCGGCTCCACAGTGTTCGGCGTGACCGACAAAGGGATCGGGATTCCGTCGGAGCATCTCGGGAAAGTCTTTGAAAAGTATTACAGGGTGCCGACCGGTAACCGCCATGACGTGAAAGGTTTCGGATTGGGACTGAGCTACGTGAAGATGATGACGGAGGCGATGGGTGGAACGGTGTCGATTCGCAGCGTCGTGGGAGAGGGAACCACCGTCGAGGTCTCCCTCCCGGGGAGGAAATCCTCTTGATGGCCAGAAAGAAGCCCAAAGACGAAGTCCGGAGCAGCGTCCTTCTTCTCGAAGACGATCCCAACCTCGGGTTCATTCTGCAGGAACATTTGCAGATGGAGGGGTTTGCCGTCACGCTCTGCGTCAATGGCGTGGAGGGTTTGAAGGCGTACCAGAAAGGGAAACAGGCGCTCTGTCTTGTTGATGTGATGATGCCCGCGATGGATGGCTTCACGTTTGCCCGGAAGGTGCGCGGAACGGATGACACCACGCCGATTATCTTCCTGACCGCGAAGTCCCTGAAAGAAGACAAGGTCGAAGGATTTCGCATTGGGTGTGATGACTATATCACAAAACCGTTCAGTATGGAAGAGCTCATGCTACGCATCCGGGCGGTTCTGCGGCGTACCGGACCGGGGGACGGACCCGGAAGCGCCACCGTGCCGGATCAGTTTACTATCGGGAAGTTTACCTTCGACCGGAGCCGGCGGGTCCTTCGCCACGGAGTCTCCGAGCAGAAACTCACCGACCGGGAATCGGAACTCCTCCGGATGCTCTGTCTCCACAAGAACCGCGTGCTCGAACGGGATGTTGCCTTGAACTCGATCTGGGGGAGCGATTCCTTTTTCAATGGGCGAAGCATGGATGTCTTCATTTCCCGTTTGCGCAAATACCTTGCGGCAGACCAATCCCTTGAGATTCTGAACATTCACGGGCGAGGGTATAAACTCGTGGAGGGCGGAGGATAAAGAGGGGACAGGGAACAGGGGACAGGGAACAGGGAACAGGGAACAGGGGACAGGGAACAGGGAACAGGGATCAGGGGGCCTCCATCAGGAAGCGGGGGGATTCAGACCCTCGGCCTGGATTTTAGTGTGGGTTTTCAAATATCTTCCGTACATTGGAGCCATGGATGCCCTCTCCGTTCGCAACGACCTCCCCGGATTCGCCCTATCAATCCTTCCCATAATCCTCGCCATTTTTGGTGTTGTGCTGGTGTTCCTCTGGAAGGAACGGCTGGCAGCGTTTGTTGAACGGGGGTGGGGCGCCCGCGCGTTTTGGATTGCGATAGTACTCAGCACAGCGTTACTCGCACTCTTCTTTGCCGGCCTCCAGCCGCACGTGATCCCTTGGGGGGGGATGGACCGGTACTTTGTCCGCGCGATGAATATCGTGTCGACGGGGGTCTTCGGATATGGCACCACGCCGACGGCGATTTTCCCTCCCGGGTATAGCTTTCTTTTCCTTCCTCTGCTCTTCGTGCTCGGCGAAACACGATGGGTGTTCTTCCTGACAAACATCGTGCTTCTGATACTGTTTGCAGTCATTATACGACGGATCCTTGTGCACATCGGAGTTAGCGAACGGACCGCAAACCTGCTTACTCTGGTGATAAGCTTCTATCCAAACAGACTCTTGTCGGTCGTCCTTCCGTTTTCCGATGTTCCTTTTGCGTTGATTTACGGAATAGCCTTTTCTCTTCTGATCGTACGATTTCTGCGTCCTCCGGGTCTCGCGTCGGCGATTGCCATCGGCGCCATCGGTGGAATCGCGACGCTGGTGAGGAGCAACGGCTTGGTCGCGTTCCTCCCGCTGCTCGTCGGCATCGTCGCGAGCGCACAGCGCCAGAGCCTGATGCCGCTCCGACATGGCTTCGCAGCCCTTGCTGTTTTCCTTCTTTTGCTTGCTCCCTGGATGGTACGGAATTACACCCTCTTCGGCCGATTTGTCCCCGTTTCTGCCAATGCCGGAATCAATATCGCGATCGGAAACAATCCGTCGGGTCCGGATACCCATAACTCGTATATCGATTCAGTCTGGTCCGAAAGCGGTTCATGGAAAAAGGTCGGCGGCGAGGGATGGAACGAAGCACAACGCGACAGCTTTTTCGCGGCGCTCGGTGTCTCATACATCAAAGATCACCCCGTCGATTTTGCCGTACGCGCGGTGAAGAAACTGGCCAGAACATTTGGAGCCGACAACTACACATTTGGCCAGCTCACCACATATACAAACGCGACAACCGTAGTGTTTTCCGCGACCAGGGACTCCGGCCTCCCTTCCTGGTTCATCTCCACGTCCGCGGCGCTTGTGGGCACGGGGCTGACGCTCCTTCTCCTCTTGAATAGCACGCTGTACTATCTCCTCATATTCTTCAGTGTGTACGTCTTTTTCCGTAAAGGACGCATGCCTCCGGCCCTCCGGTGGGTGCTGTTTCTCCTCGCGGGCGGCATCGCGGCAATGGTCATCGCCACATTTGGTCTCTCGCGGTACAAAGAGCCCCTGGAAATTGTGTCGATGCTTTTTTGTCTGACAGAGTTTTTGCTGTGGGACAAGAAACATTCGGCGGCGGGAGTTGCGGGGGTGCCGATTCGGTCGTGATGAAATCGATTGGCGCTTTACATAAGACTGACGGGATCGACGTCGACGATTAACTTGACGTCGCGGTATTTGCTTTCAAGGGCCCTGACGGCGTCTCGAACAACGTGGCGCGCCACCGAACCCGTCTGGTCATATTCCTTGATGCTCTTCACAATGATGTGCCAGCGGTATTCGCCGTTGATCCTGTCGATTAAGGCCGGCGTCGGACCCAGCGTCGTGAAAGCTTCCTTTTCCCTCTTCAAGTACCCTCCGAAATCTTCTGCGAGCTTCTGAACCCGCTGTGCATTCTTTCCCCGCATCTCAATGAGGATCAAACGGGAAAAGGGAGGGTAGTGGAGTTCCTTTCTTGAAACCAGTTCCTCCGAAAAGTATGTTTCAAAATTGTGGTCGACTACATGTTGAAGGGTGTAATGTGACGGCTGGTAGGTCTGAATGATCACTTCCCCCTTCAGAACGCTTCTCCCTGCTCTTCCGGCCACCTGGGTCAGGAGCTGGAACGTCCGCTCTGAAGAGCGGAAATCGGGGAGCAGCATCTGCGTGTCCGCCGAAATAACGCCGACGAGGGTCACCCGCGCGAAGTCCAGGCCTTTCGCGACCATCTGTGTCCCCAGCAGGATGTCCGCCTGACCGGATTCGAATTGCCGGAGTATCCTGTCGTGTGCGCCCCTTCGTGAAGTCGTGTCCATGTCCATCCGGATGACCTTCGCGTCGGGAAAGAGCCGGTGAAGGTCCTCCTCGACACGCTGGGTACCCACCCCGAGCATATGGAGGTTTGTCCCACCGCACTGTGGACACTGTCCGTGAGGTTCCCGCACGAGTCCGCAGTAGTGGCACCGCAGGTGATGTTTTGCCTGGTGATAGGTGAGGGTCACACTGCAATTTTCGCACCGTTCGGCATAGCCGCAATCCGGGCATTCGACGATCGGTGCGAACCCCCTCCGGTTTTGGAGCAGGATGATTCCCTCGTGTCGCAGAAGGCGGTCGGTAATCTTCTCCTGCAGAATCGAGGAAACCGATGACGGAAGAAACACAAATGGTTGTAGCCGTTCTTCCTTCTTCCGGAGAGCCCTTTGTGCAACGTACTGTCGCTTTCTCTCCGCGGTCATATCGACAATCGTGATCTCCGGCATCGGTACATCGTCGATCCGTTTTGTCATGTTCAGGAGAGTGTATCGGCCTGTCATAGTGTTGTGATAGGATTCCGCGGATGGGGTGGCTGAGCCGAGGACAACGACGGCATTCATCCGCATTCCCCGCACGATCGCCACATCGCGCGCGTGATATCGCGGAACGGCGTCGTATTGCTTGTACGACGATTCATGTTCCTCATCGACAACAATGAGTCCGATGGAGTTGAGAGGCGCGAAAATCGCGGACCTCGGCCCGATGACCACCCGAATCTCGTTACGACGGGCAAGCCGCCAGACGTCATGCCTTTCGCCGGGCGACATTCTGCTGTGCACCACCCCCACCAGGTCGCCAAAATGGGTTTTGAACCTGCGGACGATCTGAGGGGTGAGAGCAATCTCAGGCACAAGGACTATGGCACTCTTTCCCTTTTCCAGGCAGGAGCGAATTGCTTCGATGTAGACCTGGGTCTTGCCGCTCCCGGTGACTCCGTGCAGAAGGAATGTCGTTAACTGTCCTGCAGCAATTGCTCCGGTGATCGCCTCATAGACATGGCGTTGGTCTTCGTTCAGTACGAGATGCCGGGTTCTTTCGTCAGTCCCATAGTCGAATGCGCGCGTGACCTCCCGATCGGTAACGGGCAACACCCCGGCCGCAGAAAGATCTTTCAGCGTTGCCGGCGGAACATGAGCGCGTGCAAAAAGAAGGCGGGCGGGGATTTCCTCCACATGCTCGCGGAGGAGTTCGGTTACAGTGTCCAGGAGCAGCGCCGCGTTCTTCTTCCGGGCGGAGAGGAGTCCGCGTGCGGCGGCAATCTTCTCCGGCGCAAGGTCTTTGAGCAGAACGACACGTTCGGTGCGTGCCTTCAGCTTCGCGCGCGGGAGGACGTCTTCCGTCTCGATGAGGCCTTCTCGTTCGAGCTCCCGCAGGAGCGGAAGGATGTTCTTGATGCCGGTTATTTTCTGGAGGTCGGTGGAGAGGATCGATCCGCGGTCGAGCAGCGCCGTGAGAAGAAGGGTGCGCTTGCGTGAAGACCGGGCGGCTTCCTGGAGGGTCTCGCGGGTGAGGAGAGGGGCCGGGAGGACGAGCCGTTTGCTCGTTGCGGTGAATCCGTGCGGAACAGCGGTGCGCAATACTTCGCCGAGGGGAGCCAGGTAATACGAGGCCACCCACCGGCAGAGACTCACCAGTTCCTCCGTCATAATCGGAGTGGGATCCACAACCTCCCGGACTTCTTTCAGTCCCCGGACATCCGTCTCGGTTGTGATCCCTACAACCAGCCCTGTAGCTACCTGTCGGCCAAACGGCACAATAACCCGGACCCCGATCCGGAGTTGACCCTCCAGCGATGAAGGAATCAGATACGTAAACTCCCGATCGAGTCCGACCGGGAGTGAAACCAGAGCAAACGTTGGCATCAGATAACCGGGTTTGTGCCTCGACCCGGCAAGAGTCCACGAAGACAGCGGTGGGCGACTCCTGGTGAACGGGCAACCTCCGGGCCGGGCTATGTGTACTGGCGCTCCTGACGAGGTGTGCGGGCGTACGCCTTATGACTTGCGTCCCGTAATGTAGTCTTCCAGATGATTGATCGTGGACCGCTGGTCCTCGATGACGCAACGGACAACGTCGCCGATGGAAATCAATCCCTCGAGCTTTCCCTCTTCGACCACCGGAAGATGGCGGATGTGTTTCTCGGTCATGATCTGCATGCATTGGTCGATCGTATGACGGAGGGTGACATGAATGACCCCCGGGCTCATGATTTCGCCCACGGAGAGCTCCCGGGAACGGCGTCCCAACAACGTCACCTTCCGCGCATAGTCGCGTTCCGAAAACATCCCGACCACGCGCCCGCCTTCTGCGACGACAATTGCGCCGACGTTTTTCTCTGCCATGATTCCCAGGACATCATACACAGAAGTCGCCGGTGAAGTTGTCCAGACACTCCGTCCCTTCTCGTCTAGAAGCTGCTGTACGGTCACCATGAAGCCTCCTCTCGAAAAAATTGTAGCACAGTGAATCGGCCCACCCCGGGCCGGCGTTTCGCGATCCCGGGCGAAGTTCCAGCCGCCGGGACGAAATTCACATCCCTCGCGCTTCTGCGTGCCGTTGGTTCTGGAAGGGGTGAAGGCAAAATAGCGGGGTAAGGGGGGAAAGTCAAGCTCCGGGGGAAATTCGCCGGGAACCCCATGTATCCACAACGTGTTGAAACGAAGCCGGAACGGGAGATTCGATCCGAATGAGAGACCCGCCGGGGACCTGGAAGGTGACGTGCGTGGCATGGAGCATGAGCCGTTCGAAGCGATTCTGGAGCAATCGATCTCCGTAACGCAGATCCCCGACAATGGCATTTCCCCTGGTGTAAAAATGAACGCGCAGTTGATGGCGACGTCCTGTGCGCGGGCGCGCTTCCACAAGCGAGGCGAGCTCCAGCCGGCTGACAACGCGGAATTCTGTCAGACTTGCTTTTCCTTGCTCCCGGTCCACACCCATTCTCCCTGATCCGAATTCCCGGAGGGGGACTTCGATGATCCCGCTGTCCTCCTCAATTGTACCGTGCGCCAGGAGAAGATAATTCTTGGAGACCTTTCGTTCCGCAAAAAGGTCGTTGAGGACATGATGCGCGTCCGCTGTCTTCGCAAACACGAGGACCCCGCTCGCCTCTTTGTCGAGGCGGTGGACAACGAAAAGCCTGGTTCCGCGTTCACGCTCAAGGCTTTTGACAAGCGAAGGGGCCTCGCGATTCCGCTCAGGAATGCAGGAAATACCTTCGGGTTTGTCAACAGCGAGATAACTGTCGTTCTCAAAGAGGATTATTGCCATCAAAGTCGATCTTTCGTATACTGTGCGCAAGATACGCCAGTACTTTGTCGAAATCCACTCCCCAAACACATCACGAAGACAGCTATGAAAAGATACCCCTTGCTGTTGTTTGTTCTCCTCCTGGCCATCGGGGTCGCATCGACCCAGGCAGGGGTCCAAAAGAAAGGTGCGAAGTCCGCAAAACCGGCCTCGACGCAATCTGTCAATAAAAAGGCCCAGGCGGAGACTGAGCTCCTCGATCTCAACTCGGCTTCAGAACAACAGCTAAAATCTCTCGAAGGAATTGGCGACGCGTATGCGAAAGCAATCATCAAAGGGCGTCCCTACAAAATGAAAACAGATCTCGTGAAGCGGAAGATACTTCCCAAGGCGACCTACAAGAAGATTGCGGACAAAGTCATCGCCAAGCAAGGGTAGCCAATCGCATCCTCGCACCCTTGTCGCCGGACGTCAGGAAAAGCCTGGAGTGAAGCCCGGTTCCAAAAACCGGGCTTTACGTCAACCGACACATCATCCATTCCCATCTCCGCTGCCTCCGTGTTCGATCCAGTACACATTTTCACTATTACCGGGAAACCAACCTATGCGACCGAAAGCGGGATCTCTCTTATTGTCCGCACTGCAGGGGACAATGTTGCTTTACCTGGGACTGACCATCGTGTCCTGTAAGCATGCGGGGAGCGACTTTCCTCCCACACCCAAGATCCCGGTCACGGAGACGTACGGCGGGATCACGGTCATCGACAACTACCGGTGGCTCGACGATCTCAATGATCCTGCGGTCCGTAAGTGGAATGATGAGCAAAACGCGTACAGCCGGAAGTACTTCGACGGTGTTTCGTCCCTGCAGGCTCTCCGCGAGCGCGTGAAGGAGATCATGGACAAATCTTCCCCGGTGTACTACGGTTTCATTCACCGGACGCATCTCTTCGCGATGAAGATGCAGCCACCGAAGAATCAACCGATGATAGTCCTCTTGCCGTCGGAGACGGACACTGCTGGCGAACGGGTGGTGCTCGATCCCAATGTCCTGAACCCCAAGGGGACAACGGCGATCGATTGGTTCCGGCCCTCGCGGGATGGCAGGCTCCTCGCAGTATCGCTTTCCGATAACGGGAGTGAAGACGGCACTCTTCACATTTTCGATGTTCAGTCGGGGAAGCAGGTCGCCGAGACCATTCCCCGCGTCCAATTTCCGACTGCTTCGGGTTCTGCGGAGTGGGATGCCGACAATACCGGCCTCTATTATACAAGGTACCCGCAGGGGGAAGAACGGCCGCCCGCAGACCGGAATTTCTATCAGCAGATCTATTTCCACAGGCTTGGCACTCCGTCCAAGGAAGACTCCTATGTCCTCGGAAAAGAGTTCCCCCGCATTGCCGAGTGTCAGATCTCTTCCTCCCGGGACGGCAGATCCATTCTCGTCTCGGTAGCGAACGGGGATGGTGGAGAGTTCGAACATTTCCTCCGGAGAGATGCCGGACCCTGGCAACAGGTGACGCAATTCTCCGACAACGTCGTTGAGGCGAAATTCGGTTTTGACGACAGACTCTATCTCCTCTCTCACGAACACGCTCCGAACGGTAAAATCCTCGCCGTTCCGTTGTCAAACCCCGACCTCTTGCACGCGGAGACTGTCGTTCCCGAGGGGAGTACCAGCATAAAGTCCTACCTGCCGACACAGAGTCGGATGTACGTCGTCGATATGGTGGGTGGACCCTCGACGCTCAGGGCTCTGTCGCTTGCGAGCGGGGTGTACGGGAATATCATCAGTGGCTCCATTGCGTCTGTCGGCGGGATGGTGTCACTGGGTGGAGACAGGATTCTGCTTGCCGAGGAGACCTTTCTCACCCCCCTTGCATGGCATCTCTTTGACCCTGCCAGGGCGCAGGGACCGGAGAAACTCTCATTCTCAACAGTGCCGACAGAAGATTTCAGCGACTATGAAGTGGTCCGGGACTCGGCGACATCGAGAGACGGCACGAAGGTACCTGTGAATATTCTCATGAAGAAGGGAACAGAACTCAACGGTCAGAATCCCACCATTCTCTACGGGTACGGCGGGTTCGGTATTTCTATGGAGCCGGCGTATGATCCCACGTTGAAGCTCTGGCTCGAGCAGGGGGGGATCTATGTCGTGGCAAACCTGCGTGGCGGTGGAGAATTCGGCGAAGCATGGCATGATGCGGGGAAACTGACGAAGAAGCAGAATGTGTTCGATGACTTCATTGCGTGCGAACGGTTCCTGGTAGAGAAGAACTATACTTCCGTTTCACGACTTGCCATCGAGGGCGGAAGCAACGGCGGCCTGTTGATGGGGGCAGTCCTCACGCAGGAGCCTCTTCTTTGCAGGGCGGTGGTGAGCTACGTCGGCATTTACGATATGCTGCGTGTGGAGAAGTTCCCGAACGGCCAATTCAACGTGACGGAATATGGTTCCGTAAAGAACCCCGAACAATTGAAGGCTCTTTACGCATATTCCCCCTACCAGCATGTTAAAGACGGCACAACGTATCCTGCCGTGCTTTTCCTTACAGGGGATAACGATGGACGGGTCGATCCGGCGAATTCCCGGAAGATGCTCGCAGAACTCCAGGCCGCAACAACATCGGGGTACCCGGTGTTGCTTCGTACCGATGCGCAGGCCGGACATGGCATCGGGACCGGTCTCGATGCGCGCGTTGCGCAGACTGCGGACGTCTATGCATTTCTTTTTGACCAGCTGGGAGTCTCCTACACGGCAGTGCATCAATGACGGATGACCGCCGCGCCACTGCAAGGACAGTGCGCAGGTGAGAGAGTTTTCGAGGCTGGAGTCTTACGATTTCCAGAGAAGGAGCAGACCAGCGGAAATCACGAGAAGGGCGACGATTTTCTGCGTCGACATTCCCTCGTGAAAGAGGAAGACGGACACCAGCGCGATTCCGATGGTGCTCGAAGCGGCGAAGATTGCGTACGCAATGCCGAGCTTCATGCTTTCCAGCGCTTTCAGATACGCAAGAGTGTTGAGGAGCCCGATGAAAAGGCCAACACCGAAGAGTACCCACTTCGCGCTGCCCGACTCGCGCAGCGACGCGGTCTTAAAGAAGCCGTTCGCGGCAATATTGAAGATGATGGAGAAGGTAAGAAAAAAGAAGCCCATGGAATTTTAGATTTTAGAATACAGAAACATACGCCAAAACTCTCAGTCCTGCAACCCCCGGCCGGAACTCCCCGCGTCCCTCTCCGGTTTACTAACCATCACACTATTGCCAAATTTCATCATAGGAGAACTCCGCTATGAAGCCCGTCATGCGCTACGGCGCTCTTGTATTCTGTGGCTTTCTCTGTGTCGCAAACGGATTCGCCCAGGGGGTCTATTTCGAAACATCGAATTCCACGAAGGGGGAGGCCGGCAGCAAGGTCTGGTACATGCCGCATATGCTCAAGGCCGAGAATGAAGATAACACGGTGACGATCCTCAGGCTCGACCGACAGGAGATGTATTCCGTCAATTCGGCCGAGAAGACGTACACGCTCATGACCTTTGCAGAGATGAAGGCAAAGTACACCAATGCCACGGCGAAGTTGGAAAAGTTCCTCGCGGATCGGATGAAGACGATGACCCCCGAGCAGAAGAAGATGATGGAGGAACGGATGGCCTCCCTCAAAACGAGGCAGACAGAAACAAAAGTCACTGCGACGCCGACCGGAAAATCGAAACGCATCGAGGGGTACAGCTGTCAGGAGTACGTCGTTACCACGAACGGCAAAGAGGGGCAGCACGTCTGGACCACGAGGGATTTCAAGGAGGGAGAATCCTTGCGGCGGGATCTGAGCGTCTTCCAGGATCAGGTTGCCGCAGTCGTGGGGCGCGAGCCCGGTTCGTTCAGCTGGTTCGGCGCGGCAGAAGGTTTTCCCCTTGAACGTGATGAGGATGGGGATGTTGAAACAGTAACAAAGATCGAACGCGTTTCCCTTCCCGCGTCGGCATTTGAACCCCCGGCGGGGTTCACGAAGGTCAGTGCGGACAAAGGAGAGTGAGGGATGGAGTAGAGGAGGACGGTGTCCTTACGGTTGTCGCTCGAGGCCTCCGGTGACATGAGCCCGGGGGTCCCGTGCCCAGTTGCTTCCCGAGGGGGGGTTCGTTATACTTTGATGACTCTCCCGGGAAAATGTGAAACGCGCATTCCTCATTGTTTTCTGCAGTCTCTTCGTTGTTGTTGCGGCGGGGGCCGCGCGGCGGCCCTCCTCCCGCAACCCTCAGAATATTGTTCACCCACGATCTGCATTCCAGTTTTCTCCCGCAACGCATTGTTCTTGCCGACGGTTCACGTCAGGAACGGGGCGGATACGCACGCCTCGCGACGGCAGTGCGTGTCGAACGGTCCGCGGATTCCCTCGGGACGATTCTCGTCGACGGGGGGGATTTCTCCATGGGGACCCTCTTCCATACACTCTTTGTCAATGAGGGCGCCGAACTGCAGCTGATGACAAAGATGCATTACGATGTTTTGACATTCGGGAACCACGATTTCGATTTTCGCCTTGAGGGACTTGCGCATGCACTCGACTCCGCGCACCTCCACGCCGGCCGGTTGCCCCTTTTTGTTGCATCGAATTTCATACCCCCGAGTTCTTCCCCGGCCAACGATGCCATTGAGGCCTCGTTCTTCTGGAACAGCATCCGTGATTGCGTGATCCTGAACCGGAAAGGACTCCGAATAGGCGTGTTCGGGCTGATGGGGCGTGACGCGGCGGGCGACATCCAGTTTGCCCCGGCCGGCATTTTTACGGATCCTATCGAGGCCGCAAAAAGGCTGGTCGACTCCTTGCGGAACAAAGAACACGTGGACCTCGTCCTCTGCCTCTCGCATTCCGGAACATCGGTGGATCGCAGCCGGTCGGAAGACGAAAACCTCGCAACAGAAGTTCCGGGGATCGATGTGATTGTCAGCGGGCACACGCACCGCATCCTTGAACAGCCGCTGCGTGTCGGCAACACCGTCATCGTTTCTGCGGGCGTCAATGGAGAATACCTCGGCGTCCTCGACCTCGTGATCGATCACTCGCAGGTCGCAGTCTCCAACTACAGGCTCGATCTCATTGATCAGCATTATAGCGGCGACCCGGCGATCACGCGGAGCATCGACCGGTTCACGCACGATGTTGAAGAAGACTATCTGCGGCGGTTCGGGCTGAAGTTCAATCAGGTGATCGCGGAATCGCCGTTCGATTTCGAACAGGTCTCCACCGCGTATGCACACCCGGGCGAGATTGGACTGGGGAACATGATTACCGATGCGTTCCGCCGCGCCGTTCGGAACGCCGAAGGACCCGGCGCCCATCCCGTTGACGTTGTAATTGAACCGCTCGGGATGATTCGGAGCTCCTTCCTGTCGGGACCGATCACCGTGGCGGACGTTTTCCGGGTCCTCTCTCTCGGTATGGGCCCCGACGGCCAGCCGGGGTATCCTCTTGTGACTTCGTACGTCAGGGGATCCGATCTTATGAAAATCCTGGAGATCGAGGCGTCCGTATCTTCCCTGAAAGAAGACGCGCACCTCGAATTTTCCGGCGTGAAATTCGCCTACAACCCGTTCCGACTGCCGTTCAATCGGGTCATGTGGGCGGAACTGGTGTCGGAAGATGGCACAACCAGGGCCATCCATGCAGATACTCTTTACCGCATCTGCATGAACCTGTATACCGCGATGATGGTCTCGAATATCAGACAGCTCAGCTACGGATTTGCCAGCATTCAAGGCCTGGACTCCACCGGCAAGGAATTGGGGAATAGTCTCGAGGAAATCGTCGACGGGGATCCTCACACACCCGGCATTCAAGAGATCAAAGAATGGGTGGCGCTGGAGCGCTACTTGCAGTCGTTCCCGAAGAATTCAAATGGGATCCCTGTCATCCCGATGGTGTATCGAGGGACCCAGGGTCGCATTCTCGTCGAGGCTTCTCTGAACCCCATCGCGCTCTTCCGCAACCCCAACCTGATTTCCATCACTGCAACGCTGATACTTGCGTTGCTTCTCGGGGGGGTGGCATACCTGATTGCCAGAAAAAAACGCCGGAAACGCGCCCGTTCGCTCCACTGATCCAAGCCGTTTCGTCCAAGGTACCGTTCCGGGCGCAATTTAACCTCCGCGCGGCAGCGAACGTATCATTGCTGTAAGGACCGGGGAGGACGAACGAAACGCTTCCCGATGCTCCCGAAAGTTCGTCTCACCATGCTCCGGCGGACAATGATGAGTGATGTCGAAGAGATGGTTTCCAGGTGCCTGGGGGGCGACCAGAATGCGTTCCGCTGTCTCGTAGAGTCCCATCAATCGTATGCGTATGCATTAGCGTTCCGTATGCTCGCCGATGCGGACGATGCACGGGATGTCGTTCAGGAGAGCTTCGTAAGCGTGTGGCGCAATCTCCGGCACTACGACGGGACTTCGTCTTTTACCACATGGCTGTACCGGATTGTCGTCAATCGCTCGTTCGACCGCCTGCGTGCGAGGACAAGGGAGAGAAAGCGGCTTGAACCGCTCGACGAAGCGAAGGAAGAGCGTGTGAGGGCAGGAGAGGCCGCCTCCGACGATGACGGGAAAACCGATCTGGTGGAACAAGTGGAACGGTTCTCGATGAAACTACCTCCGATGCAACGGGCGGTGTTCATCCTCAGGGACCTGCAGGATCTTTCGGTGAATGAGACGGCCGAAGTTCTGAGAATTTCACCCGGCTCCGTGAAAACGAACCTTTGCTACGCCCGGAGGTCGCTCCGGGATATTTTGAAATCAGCGGGTATCCTGAGGAGAGGCGACCATGACGTGTGAAAAGGCTCGCTCGTTGGTGTTTCTGGACAGGGCAGGGGAGAGGACCCCGTCGGAAGATGAGTCGCTGTCACACCATCTTGCGATATGCCCCCGTTGCAGAGAGGAGCGGATTGAAGCCGGAGAGCTCCAGGAAATCATCGATCGGGTTCGCCAGAACGCTCCGGAGTTTTCTCCTGCCGGCAACCTCACGGCGTTCATCATGGAGGCGGTTGGAAAAGAGCGCCACCGCCGGACGCCGTGGCGGGAGCGGCTGGGCGTGGCACTGTCGGTTCGCTTCACCCGTGTCGGCATTGCGGCAGTCGTCGGAGTCCTGATCGCGGCCTTTTCCATTCAGTCTACCCTCGACGCCAAGAAAATCGCCGCCCTCGAACTGCGCTTGGGCCGTACTCCCCCGGTGCGCCTCGACGCAACGCTGATGGATCTGGAACAACTGCTCCGGCTGGCCCCCGAAGAAGTGAGGAGCCGCATTGAAGAGAGACTGAAAGGCCGGGAGATCGGCGAGCTTTTTCCCGGCGTCGACTTGCAGACACTGCTCTCGTACGCGGGCTCGCTGCCCGGTTCGTTCCACTCTCCGTTCTCTTTGCGTGTATTTCCGTTGCAGCAGATCATGCCCGATAGGGGAGAAAAGGAGAAGGGGAGAAAGGGAGAAGGGGGGAAAGGGAGAATGGGGGAATTAGGGAGTGGGAGAAATAAGGAAGAGGAAAATCACAGGGAGTTATTGACAGGAATCGGCACATTGGAGACCACGCACCATGAAGAATAGATCGACCATCCTCCAGGCTCTGACTCTCGGAGTCTTCTCATTGCTTTTGTCGGGGTGCCTTGAGCAGGAGACGAAGACTGTTGTGCATCCCGATGGCACAAGCGATCGGGTCATTACCGTATCCTCCGACGCGAGCCCGTTTCCCCTGCATTTGGATAGTTCCTGGGACACGTCACGAACGGGATCAGGTAAAGGATCAGATTCCGTGAAACTCGTATTACGGAAGACGTTCCCCACCTATGAATCACTCGCCCGGGAATACGAACATTCGGGTGATGAGGGACACTTCGGTGTCAGGGTCGAGATCAACAAGAAGTTCCGTTGGTTCTACACCTACTACGAGTACCGGGAAACCTACATGCGGTTTACGCGTGACACGCTGGTCTCTCCCCGGACGATTCTGACCGACGAAGAAATCACTCGCTACACCTATGGAGATACAAGCAAAACGCTGAAAGACAAAGTGGAAGAATGGCATAACAGGAATCTCTACGAGATTCTCTTCGGACACATCAGGAGGGCTGCTGCTGAGATTCAGGATGACAGCGCAACAATGAAGGCGGTGGATCGGCATAAGGACGATTTTTACCGGGCCATTTTCGTCCATATCAATGACGTCCCGACCATCGTTGACACTGCCGGGGGGATTGTCAAGGCGGGTCTGGATTCTCTCGTCCTGCTCGCCGGCCGGGTGTTCGAAATCAAGGTCCCGCCGACTCTTCGCACCGCATTGGGGGAGGGTGTCAAGGCATCCTTCGAACATGCTCTCGGGCCGGAAAATAAAATCGGCTGGGGTTTCGTGAATGCGGTCTCTCTTCCGGGGGTCATCCTTGACACCAACGCGCCGGACGTCAAGGGGAACACGGTCACGTGGAAGCTCACCCTTGACCAGCTTTCCCTGCTGGATTACTCGATGCGCGCAGAATCGCGGGCGATCAATGTCTGGGCGACAGTTGTGACCGGCGCGGTCGTGCTTCTCCTTGTCGGACTCCTGGTCTGGCGTGGCGGGCCGAAAAGAGAGGGAGGGAAGGGGTGAGGGGGAAAGGGGGGAGAGGGAGAAGAGGAGAAGGGGAGAGAACAATTGTCACTTGTCAATTGACAAGTGACAATTGGGTTGATCAATGTCGCCGTTCTTCCGACTCAACGTTTTCGCCGGGATTCCGTACCCCGGAGGAATCTGGCTGAGGAACGCAGAAGGGGGATCGTCAATCGATTTTATCCGTAAATCTTCGTATTTTCAGTACGCCCACAGCAAACCATACAACCGTCAAAAGCGTACCGACGATCAATTCCCAGGAAAGATTTCTCCATGCAAATCGGCATAGTAGGACTTCCGTTCTCCGGAAAGTCCACACTGTTTCAAGCAGTGACCAAGACTCACCTCGACCCGGCAAATCTTGCAAAGGCCGAAGCACACCATGGGATCGTCAAGGTGCCGGACGCGCGGCTTGACCGGTGTGCCGCGATTTTCAATCCTCCGAGTACCGTGCACGCGACCATCGAATTCGTCGACGTCGTCGGTCTGAAGAAGGGAGAAAGCGGTTCAACACAGTTCACCACGAACTTTCTTGCAAGCGTAAAGAATAACGACGCGCTCGTCCAGGTGGTCCGATTGTTCAATGACGACGCTGTTCCCCACCCTGAGGGCTCGATCGATCCTTTGCGGGATGTTGCGACATTTGAGACGGAATTCATCATTGCCGACCTGGCGGTTCTTGAATCGCGCATCGAGCGGCTCAAGAAACAGGCAGTGAAAGCAGGGGATGAGCTGGCAAAAAAGGAGCTGCCATTGCTCGAACGGTGCCATGCCATCCTGGAAAGTGAAAAACCCTTGCGCGATGCCGGGCTTTCTCGCGAAGAGACGACCCTGTTGAAGACCTACCAACTCCTTTCGATCAAGCCGATGCTTATTGCGCTGAACTGCGATGAATCTCAGGTGAGCGAGGCGTCAAAAATCCAGCAGCTGGTCGCAGAGCGGAAACAGGGACCCCAGACGAAGGTGATGTCACTCTTCGGGAAGATCGATCTGGAAATCTCGGAACTTGGAGAGGAGGAGGCGAAGAGTTTCATGGCGGAGTACGGGATTGCCGAATCCGCCCTGGCATCACTGATTCGCGAATCGTATGCGCTTCTCGGACTGCAGTCGTTCCTCACCGTGGGTGACGATGAATGCAGGGCGTGGACGATCCGGAAAGGGATGACAGCGCAGGAATCGGCGGGCGTCATTCATTCGGATTTCTCCGCAAAGTTCATCCGCGCCGAAGTTGTGGGGTACGACGATTTCATCACGCACGGCGGATCGTTTGCAAAGGCAAAAGAAGCGGGGCTGTGGAGGCTCGAGGGGAAGGAATACGTGGTCCGCGACGGCGATATCATGTCGATACGGCACAGCTAGTCCGTGCACACCTACACACCACGTACAAAGTGCGGCATGTTTTCCGGCAGCGGTATCGAGATCTCCACCAGTCCGGCGTATTCCCCTTCAACGTACCACGGTGATTGGAAGATCAGCTTCTTCTGTCCGCCCTTCTCAATGGTATAAGTATTCGACCTGCCTGAGGCGAGTAATTCCTCGAGGACCATTCGGGCCGGAGCCGGGTGGCAATCGAGTACGTTCGTCCCGATCAGCGACGCCCCTCCTTCATTTTCAAACGACTTGCAGGCCCGGTCGTTCATCGAGAGGATGGTCCCCTCCGAATCACACACGGTGATGGAGACCGGGAACTCCTTCGTCCATTCAGGCAATGCAACCATAGGCTTCTCCTTCCAGTCTGACACCAATCCAAGTCAGCGATTTCTTCCTACTTCTTTCTTCTTACTTCATACTCCGAACTTCTGCCTTCATCCCTTCTACAACTCTCTCACACCCGGAATCTTCCAGAAAATGATGACTGCCACGAGCAGTGAAAGGAAGGCATTGATTGCCACAGCGACCGGTTCGTTCCATTGCTCCGCCACAAACCCGGTCCAGAGGGAGCCGAGAGGCAGGAAACCGAAGAAGATGAGGCTGTACACCCCCATAATCCTCCCCCGGAGTTGATCCGGTGTGATCGTCTGAATCAGCGCGTTGCAGAGGTTCAGGACCAGAATTATCCCTGCGCCCACCAGGACAAGCGTGAAGAGCGAGAGAGGGACAGATCTCGCTCCGGCAAAGGCAAGGAAGCAAAGGGGCGACACAAACGCCCCCAGCATAACCAATTTTCCGCGGAAGGCAAATCGGCCGAGAGAGGCGATAAGGAGAGCGCCGAGAAGCGATCCAACTCCCCGCGCCGAATAAAGAAGCCCGTTCATCCGCGCGTCGCCATGGAGAATATTCACCGCCCACGCAGGGACAAGCGTTGTAAATGACAGGCCCAGGAAGCTGGTCGTGGCCACCAGGGCGATGAGGGCGCGCACCATCTTGTGGCCGAGGGCATACGATACCCCTTCTTTCATCGCCGCAAAACCGCCCCGATGTTCCTGTAGGCTGGCGTCAGGTGCGAGGCGGATGAGCGCGAGGGCCGCGATGACCGCAAGAAAGGAGATCCCGTTAATGGCGAAGCACCAGCCCGGCCCAAAGGCCGCGTAGGCGATACCGGCAGCGGTCGGCCCGATCACGGTCGCGAGCTGGAACATCATGGAGTTCAGCGCAATGGCATTGGTCAGGTCCACCCGGTCTACCAGCTCGACGGCAAATGCCTGTCGCGCCGGCGCGTCGAAGGCATTCGCGACTCCGAGGAAGAAAGCGAGCAACAGGATGTGCCACGGCTGAACGATATGGAGAAAACTGAGAGCGGTGAGGATGAACGCCAGCACCATCATCACTGTCTGGGTGATCAACAGAAGAAACCGCCGGGGTAACCGGTCCGCTATCACACCACCATAAAGTGCAAAGAGCCAGCTTGGCATCCCCGCCGCAAATCCAGCGTAGCCAAGATAGATGGGTGAATGCGTGAGTTCAAAAATAAGGAAGCCCACTGCCGTGGTCTGCATCCAGGTTCCGAACAGGGAAATGAGCTGTCCGAAAAACCAGAGCCGGTAGTTGTGGTACTGAAGCGCGGTGAATGTTTCCTGGAGCCTGGATGAACGCGCACGCCGGACGCCCGGATTTTCTGCCGATGGTGTGGTTGTCAAAGGATTTGGTGCGGGAGCATTGAGAATCGTTGGACGGGCCAGGTGCAGAGGGGGTGCGACCTCTGACAACAAGCCCCGCTTCAGCGGGGCCTCGTGTTTTCGTCCGCGTATTGCCTTAGTGGTAGAGCATCCCAGCCTTGACTTCCTGAAGGGCCCCGGAGCCTGTTCCCATCCTCACGCCCAGCGCGGCGTCGCCTGTCTTGTTGAAATAGAGGATTTCCATCGAGTGCATGCCTCGCGCGAGAGGGCAAAACCCCAGTCGCTCCGACGCCGAATGCAGTCCATCGTTCTCGATGACCTTTTCACCGTCGATGAACAGCCTGCTGCCATCGTCGGAACTCAGCCCGAACCTGTACACTGCGCTCTCAGGGATGTTGATGAATCCTTTCAACCTCACGCCATAATATTCCTGGCGCTTCTTCATCGAAAGACCGATGGAGTCGACAACGCCGGATTTGAAGGGGTTGAGGTCCTGAAAGCGCGGAATACTATCCCAAACGCCTTCAAAGTACTGGAATGCCAGTCCCGGCGAATATGAGGTCGGTATCATCGAAGGAAGTGGGGAGACCTTCCTGAACAGGAATTCGGATGTCGTGCTCACCGCTTGGTCCTTGTGGAAGCTGCGGGCCTTCACTGTGGTTGTCGCGGAGACGGGGAACGGCGAGAGGTACTGAGAAGATCCGACTCCCGGTTCCGACCCGTTGGTCGTATAACGGATTGTCAGTGCCGGATCGGGCGACGCAATGGCCACCATGGCGCTGTCGACGAACATGGGAATGTCTGTAGAGATCACCGGAGGCTTGAACACCACCACCCTGCCGGGGAAATCGAGGGCGACAACGGCGTCGATCGTCGAGGGAGGCGAGGCGGGAAGGCGGACAATCGCCGAATCGCCTGAAATGCTGAGCGGAAGCATGGTTCTCTTCGATCCCAGCAGGAGCGCGGATTTTGGAAACGTGCCCAATCCCGTCACGCACAAGAGATTGTTTTCCGGCCAGGTGAACAGGTGGAGATAGAGCCGTGTGCCGCCGGACGAGAGTTTCTTTTGCGTGCAGCGTCCCCACGGAGTGGAATCGAAAGGAGAGGCCGTAGTGCCGTAAATGGATTCACTGTTCACCGCCATCCACGCACCGATTTCCTTAAGACGGTCTACGCTCGGTTCAGGGATGATGCCCAGTGACGTCGGGCCCACGTTCAGGAGATAATTGCCGCCCTTCGAGGTAATATCCACAAGGTTGTGGATGAGCGTTGACGTGGACTTCCAGTTTGTATCCGCCGCGTTGTATCCCCAGTCGTCGTTCATCGTCATGCACGATTCCCAGTCCACTCCCGGGAGTCCTGTGGCGGGGATCTCCTGCTCCGGCGTGCCGAAATCTCCCGCTGCGGACGGATCGGTGTTCATGCCTTCAAGGCCGTTGCGCCCCTTTCCCACACGATTGTTCACGATGATGGCAGGTTGGAGCGAGCGCACATATTGGTAAAGGTCCTTTCCCTCCTGTTCGGTCCACTCGGAAATCCACTCGCCGTCGAACCAGAGCACGCCGATCGGTCCGTAGTTTGTGAGGAGCTCTTTCAATTGCGGTTTGAGGTATTCCTCGCGGTACTTCGGAAACCGTTCGCCTTTTGCATCGGGCTGGTGCCAGTCCATGATGGAATGGTAGAAGCAGAGCCGCATCCCTTCCGTCTTGCATGCGGCCGCGAGCTCCTTGAGGACGTCCCGGTGAAACGGGGTACGGTCCATGATATCGTAGTCGGTGACCTTTGAATCCCACATGCAGAACCCGTCGTGATGCTTTGAGGTGATCACGATATATTTCATCCCTGCGGCTTTTGCGAGGCGGACCCATTGCAGGGCGTTGAATTTCACCGGATCGAACTGTGTGGCATACTTTTCATACACGGGGATGGGGATCTTTGCGTTATTCATGTACCATTCCCCTTTGGCGGGGACAGAATAGATTCCCCAATGGATAAACATGCCGAATCGTGCCTCGCGCCACCACGCCATGCGGGCGTTGCGTGCGTCGGCAGTCTCCGGAGGTGCCTGGGCGGAGAGGTCGGCTGCAATGACGGTGATAAGGAAGAACAGGGAGACGAATCGCACGGCGCGGAGATGGTTCATGGGAGTTCCTGGACGTGGGGGGACGAACGTTCCAAGATACAATATGCAGGGAAGAAATGCACCCCGGCGTGTGCGTACACGCTTGTAGATGTAAAAACGGCCGCGTATCTTCAAGTGCAAGAGGTGTTGATGACGATGGGCCGGGGGACAGCGGCTATCGTCGACCGACCATACCTCTTGAGTGCATTTGTCACCATCAGGAAAGAAACCCTATGAAATCCCCTCGTCCTCTCAACACGCTGAGTCTCATCCTGGCGTTCATCATGGGACTCGCCTCGATGTCCGGCAGATCTCAGGCACAGACTCGCATTGTCGTGAACGCCGATCTTGGACGCGATACGATCAGCAGGTATATCTACGGAACGTTTTCGGAACATTTGGGGCATTGCATTTACGGCGGATTTTATGTCGGTGAAGGCAACTCCACAATACCGAACACCCGCGGGATACGGAACGATGTCGTTGCGGCGCTCAGGAAAATCAGGACTCCAGTCCTCCGGTGGCCGGGCGGTTGCTTTGCGGACACGTACCATTGGAAGGACGGCATCGGGCCGAAGGCAGCGCGCCCTTCCATGGTCAACGCCTGGTGGGGTGGGGTGACGGAAGACAACAGCTTTGGGACGCATGAATTTCTCGATTTGTGCACGCAATTGGGCGCCGATCCGTACATCACGGGGAACGTCGGGAGCGGGACGGTCCAGGAGCTTTCGCAGTGGGTCCAGTATGTGAACTTTGACGGTGTCAGCCCGATGTCGAAACTGCGGGCGGAGAACGGACATCCGCTGCCCTGGAGTGTGCGGTTCTGGGGAATTGGAAATGAAGCGTGGGGTTGCGGAGGCAACATGACGGCAGAGTACTACGCAAACGAGTACAGGAAGTTCGCGACGTTCCTGGCGGGCGCCGGAGGGGGTGCCCGGCTCTTTCGCATAGCCTCGGGGGCGAGCTCCGACGATTTTCATTGGACAGAGGTTCTGATGCGCGATGTTCCTCACGGGCTGATGGAAGGAGTGGCCCTTCATCACTATGCGGTCATTGATTGGGGGAAGAAAAGTTCTGCGACCGATTTCAGTCTGCCGGAGTACTTCACGACCATGCAACGGGCGCTTCTCATGGAGGCCCTTGTCAGACAACACTCGACGATCATGGACCGGTACGATCCGGCCAAAAAAGTCGCGCTCGTTGTGGATGAATGGGGGGGATGGTATGATGTGGAGCCCGGGACCAATCCCGCGTTCCTCTATCAGCAGAACACGATGCGCGATGCGATGATTGCCGGCGTCACTCTGAATATCTTCAACAATCATTGCGACCGCGTCCGGATGGCAAACATCGCCCAGACCGTCAATGTGCTCCAGGCGTTGATCCTGACCAATGAGCAGAAGATCATTCTGACCCCGACGTATCACGTCTTCGCCATGTATGCGGTCCACCAGGATGCGCTCCTCCTTCCCGTGTCAGTGGAAAGCGCGATGTACCGGAGCGGGCAGGAATCGCTTCCGGCGGTGTCTGCCTCCGCATCCCGCGACCGTCAGGGAACCACCCATGTCTCGATGGTCAACATCGACGCGGACCAGCCGGAGCAAGTCTCCCTTGATCTCCGGGGGATGAAATTCTCATCGGTCAGCGGGACTCTTCTCACCTCCGCCCATGTCCAGGATCACAATTCCCTGAGCGATCTCGATCGGGTGAAACCGGAGGAATTTACAGACTTTCGCAGCGCCGGTTCGACGATTCATGTCAACATGCCGCCCTGTTCGGTGGTTGTCCTCACCATCCGTTGAAACAGAAAGCAGTTACTCCGGCCGGGCGTTGCGTTTTGCGTTCGGCCGGAGTATATTGGGGGAGAATTTGCGTGTACGGTAACGCACATCACCCATGAACCCCCTCCTCGCGGTCAGGTCACTCAGCAAAGCCTTCGGGCCGACGCACGCACTGCGGAGCGTCGACTTCACGTTGCTTCCCGGCACCATCCATGCCCTTGTCGGGGAAAATGGTGCGGGGAAATCCACTCTCATCAAGATCCTCGCGGGTGTCCACCAGCGCGACGCTGGAACCATCGAGCTTGGTGGCCAGGCATTCATCCCCGCGACTCCCCTGCAGGCCCGCCAGGCCGGGATCAGCACGGTGTTTCAGGAACTGAGCCTCTGTCCGAACCTCACCGTTGCCGAAAATGTCTTTGCCCACCGCGAGCCGGCCCGGTTCGGCTTGATCAATCGACGGGCTCTGCACCAACAAACACGAGACGTCCTCGCCGCCTTCAACGTTTCGCTCCGGCCCGATGCCCTTCTGGGTGATCTGACCGTCGCGCAGCGGCAAATTGTCGAAATCGTGAAGGCCATGTCCGTCAGCGCCAGGATCCTTGTCTTCGACGAACCAACGTCCGCGCTCGGCGACCGTGAAACAGGTCGGTTGCTGGATCTCTTGCTTTCGCTGAAAACGCACGGGACCGGCATCATCTATGTGTTACACAAGCTCGAAGAAATCTTCAAGGTTGCCGATGAGATCACGGTGTTCCGCGACGGTCAAAACGTCGCGACTCTGCCGGCCTCGCAAACGTCGACGACCGATCTGATGCGATTGATGGTGGGTCGTGAAATCACCCAGATCTTTCCTGCCAAAGGCACCACTGGCGGCGAGGAACGACTGCGCGTTTCGGGACTCCGGTTTGGAACAAAAGTCAATGGAATATCTTTTACCGTCCATGCCGGTGAAATTGTGGGGTTGGCGGGACTTACGGGTTCGGGACGGACTGAATGCATGCAAGCGCTTATCGGGTACACGGAACGAGACTCGGGGGACGTTGTGATCCAGGGAAAACCCGTCGAACTCCGGTGGCCCGCCGACGCGATCCGCAACCGCATTCTCTACGCTCCCGAAGACAGGAAAGAGCAGGGACTCTTCCTTGAACAAAGCGTCACGATGAACATCTCGGTGATCAATCTTGAAGAATGTAGCGGACGGTTCCTCATGTCGGCCGGGAAGGAAGAAGCCCTCACACGCCGGATGACCAGCGATCTTGGCATCAAGTCTTCTTCCCCCCAGCAGGAGGTCGGAGCGTTGAGCGGGGGAAATCAACAGAAAGTCCTCATCGCCCGTTGTCTCGCGGGGAAGCCGGATGTGTTGATTGTGGATGAACCGACCCGGGGTATCGACATCGGCTCAAAGATCGAAATTTATCACCTGCTGCGATCCTTTGCGAATCGCGGGGGAGCGGTGATGCTGATTTCTTCCGAACTTCTCGAAGTGGTCGGGCTTTCGGACCGGGTGCTGATCTTCTGCCAGGGAGCAATCGCCGGCGAACTGGAAGGGCCGGCGATCACCGAGCAGAATGTCCTTTCGTTGATGTTTTCTCATACTGAAACCACGAGTCAGGAATGATGAAATCATTACTCCGGATGCGCGAGTTTGTCATCATGATTGCCGTCGTGCTGACAGCGCTCGTGTTCTACCTTCTCCAGCCGGGGGAATCCAACAGGTTTCTCTCTCTCGGCAACCTTGAGGCCATCTTGCTCGGCATGTCGCTCGATTCCCTCATGGCAATCGGCATGACGTTCGTCATTATCACCGGCGGATTCGACCTGGCCGTTGGATCGACCTTCGCCTTTGGCGGACTTGTCGCGGGATTGCTGTTGCAGAGCGGATGGGGAGTGGGCCCGGCGATCCTGGCGGCTGTGGCTGCAGGAGGAGGCGTGGGACTGTTCAACGGACTCGTCATCACAAAAGTGCGTGTGAACCCCTTTGTGACGACGCTCGGGTCGATGACGATTGTCCGCGGCATCGTCCTGCTTGCGACCCAGGGGAATTCCATCACGGGATTTCCCGCGGCATTCAATGTCCTCGGACAGGGCAGGGCGTTCGGCGTGTTTTACCCGGTCTTTATTATGCTGGGGTTCCTCGCCTTCGCAGATTTCATGCTGCGCCGTTCACGTTTTCTCCGTCAAATCTACTATATCGGCGGCAATCAGGAGGCAGCCACGTTATCGGGAATTCACGTCGATCGTGTCAAGGCGTGGATGTACGTGGTCACCGGACTTCTTTCGGCTTTCGCCGGTGTGATCGCGACGGCGAAGACAGGGTCGGCATCGCCCATCGCAGGAACAGGTGCCGAGCTCCGTATCATCGCTGCTGTTGTGGTCGGCGGCGCGAGCCTCTCCGGAGGAAAGGGGTCCATTTTCGGGACGTTTCTCGGACTCTTGCTGACAAACCTGATCACCAGCGGTCTCGGGTTCCTGCGTATTTCGTTCTACGCCGAGGGAATCGTCTCCGGAGGCATCCTGATCATTGCCGTGATGCTGGACCAGCTGACCCGTGACCGCGTCGCGCGGTTCGTCAAGCTTCTTACTACAACAAGGTCGAAACGTATGGAACGGACTATCAATGTTGTCCTCGGCTTGGCAGTGCTTCTCTTGCTCATCTTCCGACCGTGGGGATCGCACGGAGGAACGGAGACCGGGGCAACGGCCGCCGCAGAGTCGTCTGAGGACTATGTGTTTCTCGGCGTCTCCATGGGAAACCCCTACTGGGTTGATGCCCGGCTCGGCCTCGAAGACCGTGCCCGCATGCTCGGTGTCAAATCGGAAGTCCGGGGGCCGACCGGGGGAGACCCGAACGAACAGGTGCGGGAGTTCGAGCAACTGCTTGTGCGGAAGCCGGCCGGAATCCTCGTCACGCCCGCATCTGCGGCTCTTCGTCCCGTGATCAATCGCGCGGTGGAGGAAGGCATTCCCGTTATCTGTATTGACACGGACGACCCGCAAAGCAAGCGGTATACCTATATCGGGACAGACAACTATAATGCAGGGCGACAAACCGGCGAGCTGCTTGCGAAATCGATCGGCGGCCAGGGGCAGGTCGCGCTCCTGATGATCCCGGGCCAATCGAACCATGAGGATCGTGCCCGAGGCTGCAAAGACGCCCTGGCGGCATATCCGGGAATAACGGTGGTCAAGATCGGAAACGACCAGGCGCTCTCAGCAGAAGCGGAAAAAGTGGCACGTTCGATACTCCAGGCGTACCCGAATCTCGCCGGCTTCGGATGCATCGACGCCGCAGGAGGTGAAGGCTGTGCGGTCGCAGTGCGGGAAGCGGGAAAGATCGGGAAAGTCAAGATCATCGCGATGGACCGGAACGAAACCACTTTGGAGTATATCCAGCAGGGTATAATCGACGCCTCCATTGCGCAGAGAACCTATACCATGGCGTATCTCGGCGTGCAACTGCTCTATGATCTTCGCCACAATAATATCAAGCTGGTGAACAACTGGCAAAGCGCACATATCATCCCGCTTCCGAATTTTATCGACACGGGGACGATCATCATTACGAAGGAAAACGTCGCCGCATTCAAACGAAGTCCGTAGGAACGGAACCTCTGCCGACAAGCAGACCCGTTTTCTTCTTACTTCCTTCATCGTACTTCTTACTCTTGGATTTTCTTTCTCAACGCTGCATATGGTTTCACTGCGTGACATCGCCCGCAAAGCCCGCACATCGATCGGCACAGTCGACCGGGTGCTCCATAATCGGGGGCGGGTGTCAAAGGAGATGAGCTCGAAGGTCATGGCGATTGTCAGCCGCCATGGGTACAAGCCGAACATCTACGCACGAAACCTCTCCCTCGGGAAAACTTTCACGCTCGGCGTCCTCATGCCTGCTGCCGGGCAAGACGGAAGCTATTGGGGGATACCCGCACGGGGGATTCGAAGGGCGGAAAAGGAGCTCAGACCCTACCGGGTCCAGGTCCGTGTGTTCCACTACGACCGGTATTCAGACAAATCCTTCTGGTCTGCCGCCCGGAGATGCCGGAGTTCGAAAATTGACGGACTGCTCCTCGCTCCCGTGTTGCAGGAAATTGCTGCCAAAGCCCTGGCAGACCTTTTTTCCGGAATTCCTTATGTGTTCTTCGATTCTGTCATTGCAGGCGCGCGACCGATCGCAACGGTTTCGCAGGATCCTTTCCAGAGCGGCGTTCTGGCGGGTAACCTCATGCGAAAACTACTTCCCGCGGGGGGAGATATCGCCGCTGTAAAGGTGACTCCTGGAGACGACCATATCGAAGCACGAATTCGCGGTTTCCTGGAATCGTTCAGAAATGATCGTCGATATGCGGTGCATATCCACGAGGCGGAAAGCAGAATTCCCGGACTGCTCTCGAAGACGATCCCTTTGCGCATCCTCCAGCGGCACCGTGCCCGGTGCGGCGTGTTTGTATCGAATGCATGGACGCATCCTCTCGCGCGGTACTTCCTGCATCACGCCGGGAGAGAGCACGTCCATCTGATCGGTTATGACCTGATCCCTGAAAATCGTGTCTGCCTCAAGAATGGGGCGATTGATTTTCTCATCAGTCAGCGTCCCGCGATGCAGGGGTACGACGGGATCATGGCGTTGTACCGGAGCATCGTGCTCCGTGAGCATGTGTCTCCGGAAATCATCGTACCGCTCGACATCGTGACGCGCGAAAGCTACATGTATTATCAGGATTAACAGTCTATTGTGTATCCCGGTGACTATTGTCTATCGTCCGTCGCTACTCAACGCTCATCTGTTTCATACGACAATCCTATGAACTCTCACCCTTGCGTCCTTGGCCTGGACTATGGAACCGCCTCCGTGCGCTCGTTGCTTGTGGATGCGGTCGATGGCAGCGAAATCGCCAGCGCGGTATTTGACTACCCGAGATGGGCCGCGGGGAAATACTGTGATGCTGCGCGGAACCAGTTTCGCCAGCATCCCCTCGACTACCTTGAAGGACTTGAGGCGACGGTGAAGGAGGTCCTTCGCTCTGCGCCTCCCGGAACAGCCAGTCGTGTGAAGGGCATTGCTGTGGACACGACGGGATCGACGCCGGTCGCGGTGGACCGCAACGGCACGCCCCTGTCCCTCCTCCCCGCATTTTTGGAAAACCCCAACGGCATGTTCATCCTCTGGAAGGACCATACCGCGGTCGACGAAGCCGAGCAGATCAACCGTCTGTCCCGGACATGGGGCGGCGAAGATTTCACCAGATATGAAGGGGCCGTCTATTCCTCGGAGTGGTTCTGGGCGAAGATTCTGCATGTGATGAAGACCGATCCCGCAGTGCGTGCGGCGGCGTTTTCGTGGGTAGAGCACTGCGATTGGATTCCCGCGGTATTGACCGGGAATACCGATCCCCTCCGTATGAAGCGGAGCAGGTGTGCTGCCGGGCATAAGGCGATGTGGCATCCCTCCTTCGGGGGGCTGCCTCCGAAAGAGTTCCTTGGGCGGCTCGATTCGTCCCTCCCGGCGCTGCGCGAGCGTCTCTTCAGCGAGACAACAACGAGCGAGGCTCCCGCAGGAACCCTGACGCAAGAATGGGCGAACAGGCTCGGCCTCACGACCGGTGTGGTGGTCGGCGGTCGGTGCTTTCGACGCTCACATGGGAGCGGTCGGGGGGGAAATCGCGCCCTATACGCTGACCAAAATCATGGGGACATCCACATGCGACATGATGGTTGTGCCTGAAGAGGAAATGGCCGGCAAGCTCGTTCGGGGAATCTGTGGCCAGGTCGACGGCTCGATCATCCCCGGAATGCTGGGTATGGAGGCGGGGCAATCGGCTTTCGGTGACGTCTACGCCTGGTTCAAAGATCTCCTGTTCTGGCCGTTGGACCAGTACGTGGGGAGGTCGGCCACGCTTGATGCCGCGACAAAGGCGAGGATCCTTGAAGATGCCTCCTCGCGCATGATTGAGGATCTCACTGCGCGGGCGGGTGCGTTCCCGCCCGATGTCTCAGGCGTCCTCGCCCTCGACTGGTTGAACGGTCGTCGAACCCCCGACGCGAATCAGCTGTTGAAAGGGGCTACTCGTCGGATTGAGCCTCGGCAGCGACGCGCCGAGAATTTTTCGCGCCCTCATTGAGACCACGGCGTTCGGGGCACGGGCGATCGCCGAGCGGTTCCGCTCGGAGGGCGTCCGTATCGATGCTGTGACGGCACTCGGCGGCGTCGCGAAGAAATCTCCGGTGATCATGCAGATTGTCTGCGATGTCATGAACATGCCTATCCGCGTGCCCCGTTCGGAGCAAACCTGTGCGCTCGGGGCGTCGATGTTCGCCGCAGTCGCCGCGGGGATCCACCCGAACATCGAAACCGCAATGAAGGCGATGGGCAGCGGGGTGGAACGGGAGTATCATCCCGACCCCGAACGCGCGCACCTCTATGATGCACTCTATGCCCGTTACAGGGCGCTCGCAGGGTTCGTTGAACAGCAGACGATGAAAGAGAGGGTGCCGGCATGAACAACTTTGATGACCTGAAAGAACTCGCATGGTCGAACAACCTCGCCCTTGTCCGGGAAGGCCTGGTGAAACGCACCTTCGGAAACTTGAGTGTGATCGACAGAAAGCGGGGAGCCGTGGCCATCAAACCCAGCGGCATTGCGTATGATGCGCTGAGGGCGGAAGACATCGTGATCGTGAGCCTGGAAAACTCGATCCTCGAAGGTACGCTGCGCCCCTCGTCGGACACGAAGACGCATACTTTTCTCTATCGTCATTTCCCCGGGATCAATTCCATTGTCCATACGCATTCTCCCTTCGCCGTCGCGTGGGCACAGGCGATGCGACCGGTGCCGATCTTCGGGACCACGCACGCCGACCATCTGCCGGAGGACATCCCGTGCACGGAGGTGATGACTGACGACGCCATCACGGGGGACTATGAGGAGGAGACAGGAGCCCAGATCGTCAGCGCGTTTGCGCATCGCTCGTACGAGGATGTTCCCATGGTGCTCGTTGCGGCTCACGGACCGTTCGCCTGGGGGAACTCGGCGGAAAAGGCCGTCGAGAATGCGGTGATGCTCGAAGCGCTCGCCCATATGGCATACCTCACCCTGCAGATCAACCCGGATGCGGCGCGCCTCAAGAAATCATTGATTGCTAAACACTATGAACGGAAGCACGGACCGAATGCCTATTACGGCCAGTCCGGGCATGACAAAGGAGCGAAAAAATGAAAAACATTCCGACGGTTGCCCTCGGACTCATCGCGGTGAGCCGTGATTGCTTTCCCATTGAACTTTCCCGGAAGCGGCGGACGATGGTGGCCGAAGCGTGCAGGACAAAGAAGATTCCCTTTGTCGAGCTCGAGACCATTGTCGAGAATGAGAACGATGTTGTGAAGGCCCTGGAGGAGATCAGACAGAAGGGGATTACTGCGCTGGCGATCTACCTCGGGAATTTCGGCCCAGAGGGACCGACCACGTTGCTCGCCCAGAAGTTCGGCGGGCCGGTGATGATTGCAGCGGCGGCCGAGGATTCCGGGAACGATCTCTATGACGGGAGAGGGGATGCCTATTGCGGTCTTCTCAGCGCTTCCTATAATGTGGGGCTCCGCAATCTGCGCGTGCACCTTCCCGCGTATCCTGTCGGGTCTCCCGCTGAGATTGCGATGATGATGGTGGATTTCCTCCCGGTTGCCCGCATCGTCCTGGGACTGCGGCAGCTGAAAATCTTCTCGTTCGGCCCGCGGCCGTTTGACTTTCTCACCTGCCACGCCCCCATCAAGCCGCTCTTCGACATCGGCGTGGAGATTATGGAGAATAGCGAGCTTGACATGTACGATGTTTTTCAGAGCGCGAAAGGCAACCCCCGCATCGCCGCAGTCGCCGAAGAAATGGGGAAGGAACTCGGCGGCGGGAACACCTACCCGCAACTCCTGACCAACCTGGCCCAGTTCGAGATTGGCCTTCTGGATTTCATGGAAAAGAATCTCGGCGCATCGAAGTCGGCGGTCTTTGCGAACAAATGCTGGCCATCCTTCGAGAAGTACTTCGGCTTTGTGCCGTGCTTCATCAATTCACGGCTGGCAACGCACGGAATACCGATCTCGTGCGAATCAGATATTTACGGCGCATTGAGCGAATACATCGCGTCGTGCGCCACGGAGCTCCCGGCGGCGATTCTGGACATCAACAACACCGTCCCGGCCGACATGTACGCCGAGGCGGGGGCCGGCGTGAAGGATTACACCAACAACGACCTCTTTATGGGTTTCCATTGTGGAAACACTTCATCGGCCTGCATGGTGTCGCCCGTGATGAAGTACCAGCTCATCATGCACCGGCTCATGGAACCCGGAAAGGATCCGAACATCACCCGGGGAACGCTCGAAGGAACGATCCGGCCCGGCGATATCACCCTGTTCCGCATCCAGAGCACGCCCAGTGCGGCAATGCGCGCCTATGTCGCGGAAGGGGAAATCCTCAACATTGAACCGAAATCCTTCGGCTGTATTGCGGTCTTTGCGATCCGTGAAATGGGACGCTTCTACCGTCATGTCCTTCTTGAAAAACAATTCCCGCATCATACCGGCGTGGCGTTCATGCATTCCGGTAAGCCGCTGTTCGATGCAATGCGGCTGATCGGGGTCGACGATATCTCATTCAATCTGCCGAGGGGGATGCTGTACCCCGGCGAGCACATGTTCGCATGATCGCGGTTCGTCTCCATGGCCCGCGCGACCTGCGACTGGATACCATTTCCGGACTGGAGGGAGCGCGTACAGGCGAGGTTGTTCTCCGCGTCGCGGCGACGGGGATATGCGGAAGTGACCTGCACACCTACAATCAGGCAAGAATCGGCGATACGGTTGTCGCCCGGCCCTTGATCCTCGGCCATGAGTTCAGCGGAATTGTTGAGCAGTGCGGGCCGGGTGCTGTGGATAATCTCGGTGTGCCGCTGCGCGAAGGGATGCTTGTGGCCGTCGATCCGGCGACGCCGTGCGGTGTCTGTGATTCCTGCCGTCATGGGGACGAGCACCTCTGCACGGCGCTTCATTTTTGCGGGCTGTCACCGGATGACGGAAGTCTCACCGAAAGGATGCTGGTACGGTCGAGGAATTGTTTTTCACTCCCTGCTTCTCTCGATGCCGTGGAGGGCGCGATGCTCGAGCCGTTCGGCGTGGCATTGCACGCGGTGCGGTTGGGGAAAATCACCGCCGGAAAGAGTGCTGCCGTCATCGGCGCGGGACCGATCGGCCTCCTGATTATTCAACTCCTGATTCGTAAAGGAATAGTCGTCCACGTCAGTGAGCCGCTCTCCTGGAGGAGAAATCTGGCCGTCAGGTTCGGTGCACTGCCGATTGGAATCACGAACGAGCCGACCGAGGAGCTTGTTGCGGCGACAAAGGGATGCGGTGTTGATGTGGTGTTCGAAGCCGCGTGGGCCGACTCGACGGTTCAGGAGGCTCTCTCCATGGCGCGGCCGGGCGGGCGGGTGGTTCTGGTGGGTATCCCGGAGGACGACAGGATTGAAATTCCTCATTCGGTGGGAAGGAGGAAAGGACTCACGCTCCTTTTTTCACGAAGGATGCACAGGACGTACCCGGATGCGATTGCCCTCGTTGAGAGCCATGCCATCGATGTCCATGCTCTTGTCAGCCATCGCATCCCGCTCCGGAACACCCCCGAGGCCTTTGCCCTGAACGCACACTACGAGCCCGGTGTCTTGAAGGTCATGATAGACCATTTGTCAGCGTAGGCAGTGAGTCCCGGGACGCCCCCCGCGCGGTGAGCTTTACCCCATCGTGACCACAACCTTGTTTTCGGTTCCGGATGCTTGTCGCGGTATCGGACCGGCGTGCGGCTTTCCGTTGAGGCTGATGGACGCGACGCCCTTCTGGACTCCCCGCGGGTTCCTGACACTAATGTGGTATGTCGCACCCTGCCACTGCCTGGTGACCTCAAATCCTTTCCACTGTGCCGGTATGCATGGATCGATGGTCAAGCCGTCGAAGCCGGGACGCACACCCAGGATCCAGTGCGTGGCGGCGATGTATGCCCACCCTCCGCTCCCCGTGAGCCAGGGATGTCGGGCACGTCCAAAAGCGGTGTGGTCTTTCCCCATGATGAACTGACAGTAGGAATACGGTTCCGCCTCCCGGATCTCAATCATGTCGTTCTGGTTGTAGGGGAGAAGGGAGTCATAGAATTCCATCGCCCTGTCTCCGCGCCCCAGCTTGCACTCCGCGACAATAGCCCAGGGATTCGGGTGGCTGAAAATTGCCCCGTTCTCTTTGATCCCCGGATACACTCTGGTCACATAGCCGATGTCATCGTCGGGCTTGGTAAACGTCGGCCATACGAGATGGATGCCGTATTTTGAGAAGAGGTGCTTGTAGACGGCATCCATGCACTTCCTTCCTCGTTCGGGTGAAGCCGCATCCGACGCGACGGCCCAGCTGTTGCTCTCGAGGAAAATCTTGCCTTCTGCATTCTGTTTCGAGCCGATCTTCTCCCCTTTGCGGGTGATCCCCCTGATGTACCATTCGCCGTCCCAGAGTTCCTTTTCACAGGCGGCCCGGACTTTCTCCGCTATCGCAGAGTATTTCCTGACGTCGTCGCTCCGTCCGAGAAACTGTGCGGCTTCCACCAGTGCCAGCAGAGCCCAGTGGTGGAGGAAAGAAACCATCGCGCTTTCCCCCCCTCCCAGGTTGAGGCAATCATTCCAGTCCGCACGCAGTCCCTTGCAGATCCCTGTCATCCCGATTTGTTCTGCCGAGAAATCCACTGCGCGTTTCATATGTTCGTACACCGTAGCTTCCCCTTTGTCGGCGAACGGGACCACCATGTCAAAAAACGAGAGATCGCCCGTCTCTTTGACGAACTCACAGATCGATGGGACGATCCACAGGGCATCGTCGGAACACGTGTCCGCGAGCCCGTGGATGATGTCGGCCGGGCTCGGAGTCGGGACGACCGTGGGGAGTTTGACGCCGGGCAGTTTGTCTTCTTTCGGGGCGAATACATCGGGGTCGAAGAGGTGGAGACCGTACCCCTGACTCACCTGGCCGTGCAGCAATTCAAGGAGCCGCTGGCGCACTTTCCCCGGGTTGGTGTGCGGGACGGCCATCACATCCTGAGACGTATCGCGATAGCCCAGGCCTGTCCTTCCGCCCACTTCCACGAACGATGCAAATCGTGACCAGACAACACAGGTCTCCGCCTGGAGGAGGGTCCAGGTATTGAGCATGGTGTTCATGCCCGGGTGCGGAGTATTGCACTGGAACACCGACGTTTTGGCCTTCCAGTATTCGCGGAGCTGTTCGAACGCGCGGTCGACCCTCCCGGGTTCGGAATACTTCTGCCGGATCTGCGCGCCCGTACTCCTTGCGCCCGGTCCGAGCAGGAAGAACAAACGGGCTTCCTCGCCCGGGCGGAGGGTCAGGCGCTTGTGCAGTGCGCCGCAATGGTTCCCTCCCAGTTCCGAACTGTTTGTGCAGAGACCCTGTTCCACGGCGAGGGGGTTGGTTTCGGTACGGTAGTTCCCGAGCCACCTATCCCGAACGCAGTCGTAACTATCGGGCAGGACATTGGAGGTGAAGTAGTGGAAGGTCCACGGCTCGTAAAAAAAATCGTACTCGATAATTCCATCCGCGTAATTCGACCCCGCGGCGTAGAGCGACATCTGAAGGTTCTGGTTATCGATTTCGATGTGGTGAAACGAGAACTCCACGTAGGCAAACACGCTCAGGGACCGGGGTTTCTTCCCCGTGTTCGCAAGCTTGATATCCCAGATCTCTACATCGTCTTCGACTGGAATAAAGAGCAGTTGTTCGGCGTGGACATCCCTGTAGTCGCAGAGAAAGCGGGAGTAGGAAAGCCCGTGTCGGACCTGGTATTTCGCGGCCTGGAGATCTTTGCCCACAGGTTGCCAGGAGATGGACCAGTATTCTCCGGTTTCGTCATCGCGGAGATAAACGTAGTGACCGGGCCGATCGAGAGGAACTCCGTTTTGACGGAAGCGCGTGATCCGGTGATGCTCCGCGCTCTTGTAGAAGGAATACCCGCCGGCGTTGTGAGAGATGACCGTGCAGAGATCCTTCACCCCGAGGTAATTGGTCCACGAGACGGGAATATCCGGACGGTCGATGACATATTCGCGGTGCTCATCGTCAAAGTACCCGTACTGCATGGTGTTTTCCTCTGTCGAATGTCCTGATTTTTTCCCCGTCCCGATTCATCGCCCCTTTGTGCTCCGGAACGCCGTCGCTATCGTATCAAGCAGCGGCGTGGTTCCATCCTGCAGATAATCGTCGGTGATTTCCCAGATGATCAGACCCCGTGCACCGTGAGAGAGAACATACTCCGCCTTGGCAGCGACGGATTGTTCGTCATCATAGGAAACAAGAGTATGCCAATCGGAGCTTATCAGGTACGGAACCTGGGCCACCGTGTCCCAATACCTGGTAAACTCATTCTGTTGATTCAGGATATCATAAAAGACCGCCCCGGATCTGGAGAAGTGGACAGTATCAGGCCCGCCGTGATGTGCGAGCAGGGCCGCGCAGTTTGTGAATGTATGCCCGTAGAACGGGACGCCAAGATTGATCTTCTCCGCAGGAACGTTGTAGGTGTTGTGGTACATCGAGAACGCCCCATTGAGGCTTCGCATACTATCGACGCCCGGTGAAGCGAACAGGGGGGCGTTATGATACGCCAGTTCGTCCCACGAGCCGGAAAAATCGTAGGTCATGATATTCAGGAAATCGAGGATCCCTGCAATGGCGGCGACCTCCAGCCCCGATGCATTGACCGCACCAGCAGGAAGAGCAGCAGAAAGAACATAGTGTCGTCCTGTCGCGTGCTGGCATTGAAGGAGGGAATCTTTGATCGTCCCGAGAAGAAGGGTGAAGTTCTGTTTGTCCGCCGCGGTTCCGTTGTGTTCCGCCATTCCCGGAAATTCCCAATCGATATCGATCCCATCGAAATCAAGCCTCCGCAGAGCATCCATGCACGCGTGTGCGAAGGCGGCCCGGAGCAGGGCGGTCGAGGCAACGTGGGGGAAGGTCTCCGAGTTGTCCCACCCGCCGAGGGAAAGGACGACTTTTACCCCGTGTGCATGGGCAAGCGTGGCCAGAGACGAGTCGCGGCCACAATACAAGTACAGAGAATCGCCCGTCGGGTTGATGCCGACGATGCTGCCATCGTTCAACGGAGTGAAGAAGGCGTAATTGATCATTGTCAGTTTGTCGTAAGGAATGGTCGTCGGCCGGACCAGGTTTTCCCGGGAACTCCATTTCCACGAAGGGAAATATCCAATGATCTCCTTTTGAAGTGGCTGCGCCATCGACGAAATGCCGAGTGTGACACTCAGGCCTGCAATCAGCAGAAGTCTGTTCATCGGTCGCTCGTTTGTGAGACTGACTCTGACGATTCGATTTCCCGGAACGGGACGAACCAGGTCATAAGGAAAGAGGGAATGGTCGCAAACATCACCCAGATGAAAAATCCGCGGTAACCCAGCCAGTCGCTGACAAAACCGCTCAACATCGACGGGATATTCATCCCGAGGTTCATGATCGCGGTTGCGAAGGCGTAGTGGGCCATCTTGTATCTTCCCGGCGCAATTTGCTGCATCATAAAGAGGATAAGGCCGACGAAGCCGAATCCGTACCCGAAATATTCGAACACGACTGCCGTACCGATCACAAAGAGGTTGGTCGGTTGTGCAATCGCCAGGAACGCGTACACCACAAACGGGATGTTAAAAAATGCGCAGAGGATGAACAGCGATTTCCGAAGTCCCCGTCCCGCCGTGAAATACCCGGCGAGGATCGAGCCCAGGACAAATGCGGCGGCGCCGAAGGTGCCGTACACGATCCCGATTTCCGAAGTCGAGAGCCCCAGCCCTCCCTGGTCGCGCGCAGCCTTGAAAAAGAGCGGAACAATTTTGATGGCCTGTCCCTCGGCAAAGCGGTAGAGCACAATGAAGGCAATACCCCAGAGGATGTACTTCTTCTCAAAGAACGTCCGGATGACGTCCCACAGCGTGGAGAACCCCTGACGGAGCGACTGTACCTGTGATGCCGCTCCTCCGGTAGGGAGCACCCGTGCGTGGTACAGACTGAGGGCGACAAGGACAATGCCGAATGCCGCCATGACGATCATCCACGCGTGGACGGTGCCCACTGTCGTTTCAAGCTGGCCTGCAATAAAAACGAGCAACCCCTGGGAGAAAATTTTCGCGATGTTGTAGGAGGCGCCCTGCCAGCCGACGAATTTCGCCTGGAGCTTTTCGGTGAGAACGTTGATGTAGACACCGTCGGCGGCGATGTCGTGCGTCGCGCCATTGAACGCAATGATCGCGAGCAACGCGAGAGAATACCGGAAGAAATCGCCGAGAGGCAATGTCAGAGCCACGAGCCCGAACCCGATACCCCCAAGGAATTGCGTCGCGACAACAAAATACTTCTTCGTCTTGAACATCTCCAGCACCGGTCCCCAGAGCGGCTTCAGCGTCCAGGGGATCATGACGAGTGACGTCCACATTGCAATCTGTGCATCGCCGATTCCCATGCTCTTGTACATGAGGGAGCTGACGACCGCGATTGCAACGAAAGGGAGGCCTTCGGCAAAATACAGAGTCGGAACCCACAGTTTAGGCCGGACGGATTTTTCTATTGATTTGTCATCGGGCTGGGACATACGAATCGCTGTGCCTACGTATGAGTGCGGAAGGGGTCTTTGAACTCACGGATGGCCGGCGAGGAGGAACCACCACGCGAGCATATTAGTTGTAAGTGCCAACTAATTAATATGATTTTTTCTTCATTCACAAGAGGTTTCCCGGACTTTTCCGAGATCTCTGGGGCAAAGCATTTCAGGGACGGGTATTGTCGCTGTCTTCATGGAGACGCCGAATCAAAGAATATGAAGATGTCGTGGAAGAAAAAAGCTGCGGTGGGGGATTCAATCCCCGGAACCCAAACAAGGTATCACTCATAACAGTGGATGCTTTGAATAATCAGGTTGCCCGGCCCCCGGGTAGTGAATCACTCACATACCGGAGTAGCCTCGATTCGGAAAGATCGTCACTCGCAGCAGACCGGTTGTTTGAACTGTCGTTCTAACAGATGGAGCCACTCGAATTCGGGTTAGAGGCCCGGAGACTTTCCAGATTGAGCGCTTAACAACCTTGCAGTCGATTGATTTGTCGAATCGCCCTCGTGCCTCCTGCTCCTTACTGATGTCAGTTCTTGTCGCCTTCAGATAGCGATCGAATAGTGCGGCCTGCATAAGGGAGGGAACCACTTATCGGCATGATAAGGAAGTGTGAACGATCATCGGTTTATTGCGAAATCATTATATCTTTTTTTCTCTTGACAAACCATGACGGCCGCAGTATATTGCGTTTGATGTTCTGTTCTTTGGGAAGGAAGCTTTTTCGTCGCCCGATGGAGAGGTTTTGCTGTATTGGAAGATGCTCCCCGATTTATCCCCCACCGACAATGCAGAGAAGGCGAGCGGAAGAAAGTCGCTTGGATCAATCATCAAGCGACTTGGAGAAGTTCATTTCATCTTCTCGCGATCCTGACACAACGAGACCGCTATTCATTCTCGACCATTAGACCTATACCCATTTGTGGAGTCCGACCCATCGAAGCAGGATTGGCCCATCGGATGATCTTGTGGCGAGATGAGTCGCTGTGGTCTCAAATTTGTGGTGTACGGAAGGTACAGTCAATATCTTGAGCACCCTCAATTCTGTATGGTTGGAATTTATTGGCGAGGATGGTTCGAAATAGCACATAGTCGGACAGATCGGAATCGAATCGATCGCATCTCGCTCCCGTTCGACGTAAGAACGCGAAGCCCACTTTTCTAAACAAGCGGAATCAGCAGACTGCGGTCGGAACACGCGGACATGATGACATGAAGACGACATCAACCGAACAATTGGCCATTCGGCGGCGAAGGGGAGTCATGAGTTGTGTGAAAATCAGACTAATTCATCGCTGGGCGATGTTCGTCGGACGAGGCGCAATACAAATCATGGCGTTAGTGACTTTGTTCTCTTGTCACCATTCGACGGAACCTCAAAATCACGATACAGGTCCAGACACAACGAGCCACAATCTTGCAGTCGAAATCACAACGCTTGGGGACAATTCATGCGTCGGACGCGATGTGGCCATCGTCGGACCCGGCGACGCGTGGCTAGGAGGATTCATGTATGTTCGAACCGGAGCGTCAAGTGACACTGCCACAAACGCTGCTCATTGGGACGGGCAGAATTGGACTATTGCCGGAGTTCCATTGCCCATTTGCGCCGGAAATACCGGGGTAGCTTATTCAGACCTATTTGCTATTGCAACTAGCGGCTCTGATCTATGGTTCACGCCCGGGTGGGGTTTCGTGCACAAGTCTCCCTTGGGGACCGAGCACATCTGTTATCCCGAGAGCATTCAAGCAGGCCCTATCCTTCGCTTGATGGCAAGAAGTGTCGACGATATTTGGGCTGTGGGCTATTCTGGTTCTGTTATTCACTATGATGGACTCTCCTGGCACGGAAGGAATATTCCGACGGACATAATGGTGATCGATGTTGCTGAAAGCCCGGATCGCAAACGCGTGTGGGCTTGTGGTTACAAGCCGGACCAATCGCAAAGCGGTCTTTTTATGTTGGATTCAGCTGGTTGGCACACCATCGCGCACAATCCGCCATACGGTGGATCAGAGGAACTCTTTACCAGTGTCTGGACCTGCGATAATGATAGCGTGTGGGTTCTGGGAAACGTGGGGGTGTTCAAGTTCTCGCAAAAGCCCCCTTTCAACTTCGTCCGTCAGCCAGTGCAACTCTCCAGCTTTGCCTGGATGATCAGAGGGCTTTCGAACCACGATGTATTTGTCTGCGGGTGGCACGGGAGCCTCCTCCATTTCAACGGCAACAGCTGGAAAGCGTATTCTCTTCCAGTCGACATGAGCGACAACCTCCTGAGCATTGCTGTTTCACCTACCGATGTCTTTGCGGTTGGATCTAGAAATGCTGATGGGGTACTATCAAAAGTAGTCGTCTATCACGGAAGGAGGTGAAGAATCCAGCCAAAATAAATTCCCGACGGGGTGCAGATGCTGCTCAGCTTTGCCCGGCGCCCGATCGACTGGCATAGGAAGGCCAAAAAAAACGGGGTACCTATCGAGCGGACATATTAGTTGTATATGCCAACCAATTAACAGTATATTTATTACATTCTCAAGAGGTTCGACTGACTTTTCCCAAGTCGCCTGTCGGCCTTGCCCCGGTGTCGCGCATTGCCATCGGAGGGGAAGTTCAGTTCTCATCTATTTTGATATTGCCATGCTCGCCAAAACCAGTCTGTTCCTTCTCGGCGTATTCATTGCCTGGTATGCGCCGGCCCTCTCGCAATCTGCCTTCCCGGCGGTAGATTACCTTAGCGATTCGACTCTTCTCGATGGTCGACTCGATCCGAGCTTGCGAGAGCTCCCCGAACGGACGCTCGTCACTGTCGAAAGAGAACCTGCCGGCGCCGTAAGTTCGCTTTGTACCTATCGTTTGGGGTACACTGTCGAGGGCCTCTATTTCTACCTGCAAGTCTCAAAATCCCCGCTTCTCTTGCGCGATCGTGCCTACCAGAACGGAGACGGCTTCCACTTGTTGCTTGCTGTCCCGGCGGCCCACGATTCTTTGACGCAGGAGTTCCTCGTTCTCGGATTCTCACCTCTCGATACTACAGGTCGGAAGGCGTTCGTCTGGTACCGGAACGTTGACCTTGCATTTACACGACTCACTACGGCCCGATGTGCGGCACGAAGTGAAGGGGGAGAGAGCCAGATAGAGCTGTTTCTCCCCTGGCAATCCGTCCCGCCCTATCATCCCTGGCTTCTGGACTCTGTCGGGTTCAATCTTTGTTATGTCGAAGGCTCGGGTGAAAACGCAAAGTCTCTCCACTATGCCCGGTATGACGAACGCTTCCAGTGGGAGCAACATGCGCGTCTGTTCACGTTGCTTCCCTTTGGCACCCCGCCACCGGCGGCCTCTCCGGCAGTTGTTGTCGCGCTCCAGAACAACCATGGATCGGCCGGGGATACGTTGCGCGCGCGGGTGGCCGGCCTCACGCATCTTCGAAAACCTGTTCGTGTGTCATTCGAGATAGTGCGGAGCGATTCGCAAATCGCCTCCCACCGTGAAATCGACGTCTCTCTTCCGACCCCCCCGGAGTACGCGACAGCGGACGTCGGGCCGATCGTCCTTCCTCCGGGATCGTATCGTGTGCGCTGGAGAACAGATACGGCACCCTTGAGTGGCGTGGAGTCGTTCACGGTGCTTCCGTCGTTTGATCGCATCCACTACCTTGCCCGCCTGGAACGGGTCCGGGGGGCCTTGCAACCAGGATCCTCCACTACGATTCGCTTCCTGATTGACAAAGCAGCATCCGGTCTGGCAAACCTCCGGCGGTACGATCCAGCGGAGAATCTCCTCGATCAACTCAGCAGGCTTGATACGCTCCTCGATCTGGCGGGAATGCGAAGCGACACGCTTGCTCACCGTACCGGCATCGTCCGACGCGCGTACCGGTCGGTGATCGACAGCACCCTTCAACCGTACACGGTGCGAATCCCGTCGTCCTACTCACCGTCGCATCCTCTCCCCCTGCTTGTGTATCTGCATGGCAGCGGCCAGGATGATCAAGGACACTTTGATCGCGAACGTGCGGATGATGGATTCATCAGACTGGCGCCGAATGGACGGGGGACAACGACGGCATACTCCGTGGACCATGCGCAGGATGATATTCGCGAAACAATCGCCGATGTCTGTCGCAACTATGCAATCGACACCAGCAAGATTGTGCTGAGCGGGTTTTCCATGGGCGGGTACGGAGTATACAGGACGCACTTTGAAACTCCCGGGAAATTCCGTGCTCTGGCGGTCTTCTCCGGATCACCCGACCTCGCCACTCGCTGGCTCGGCAGTGGCCATCCCGATTTCACGCAACCCGATGCGCTCAGGAAGTTCAAAGGGATGAGGATGTTCATCTTTCACGGAGGGAGAGACAGGAATTGCCCCGTTGAGGAGACAGACAGTCTCGTGACTCACCTTCGGAACGCCGGCGCACTCGTGGAATATCATCGTGAGGAGGGAAAGGGCCATGAGTCACCGGGCCCCGAAGTCCAGGCCAGGTACCGGGAATGGCTCAAAGAAGTGTTGGAGAAACGACCTTGAAAGATCCCCTTGCGTCTCCTCCCTCTTGCCTCCGGTCAGCCTTCCCTCCGCATCTTGGAGAGGACGAAGGGCGCCACTGTAATCCACGCCAGCACCACAACCCACAGCCGCCCCTCAAACAGATTATAGTCGTGCAGAAGCCTGTCCCACGGATGTCCCATCACATAATGGCCGAAGAGGAACTCAAACGAGATCGTCAAAGCCAGCCACAGGAAGCCCACGCGAAACGCCTCTTTCCCCGAGTGGAGGTTGAGCCAGCCCAGGATGTACCAAACGTAGACCCCGAACAGGATACTGAAGGTGAGGACGGACAGTTGATGGGCCTGAAGTTCCGTGAGGAATTGCTGGAGACCGAACTGGCGCACCATCCCGTTCGCGATGGCGATAATGACCCCTGGAAACCAGGCGGCAACATATTTCCATTTGATCATAACGGACCTTGTGTCTGTGTCTGGCAACCCTGAGCCCTTCATATTTCGGGAAGTTCATCTCCGGGCCGGCCGCAGGCGGGAAGGAAGGCTCAGGCGGTGGACTCGTGCTCCTTGAAGTTCCCTCTCCCGGATCGTATTTTAAAGAAGAACGCACCCCTTGGAGGCCCGGTTATGATATTCACTGTGTCCCGACTTCGGATCGCAATCCTGCTTCTGAGCGTTACAGTCTCTGTTCACTCCTTCGCCCAGGAAAAGGTCGTGGGATACTACCCGACCTGGATGCAGTATTCTCTTCCCCCCGGCCAGGTAAAATTCAACTACCTTACCCACCTGATGCATGCCTTCGCGTGGCCGCTCGCTGACGGGAGTATCACGACGGATCAATCCCCGGTCGATACCGCAATTATCAATGCAACTCACCGGGCGGGGAGGAAGATCCTCATCTCCCTTGGCGGGGCGACCGAAAGCGGCGCGTTCTCCGGCCTTGCCGCCGATTCCGTGCTTCGCGCTGCGTTCGCCTCCAACATTCTTGCCTATGTGCTGAAATACAATTATGACGGGGTCGATCTTGACTGGGAGTCTCCGGGAACGACAGCCGACAAGACGAATGAAGTCGCGCTCGTCAAGCAGATACGCGAGGTGTTTACCACTGTAAACACGCCATTGCTTCTCACGATGGCCATCGGGGTGACAAGCTGGACCGGCCAATGGCGTGACTACCCGCACCTGTTGCCGTATGTCGATTGGTTCCATGCCATGACGTACGACTTCCACGGGAGCTGGACTGCGCATTCCGGACACAATGCCCCGATGTACGCACCGATGACAGACTACGATGGATGCGTCACCCAGGGGATTGTCTACCTCCATACCAGCCGGGGGATTCCTTCCAGTCAGCTTGTCCTCGGCCTGCCTTTCTATGGAAAGGAATTCGTCTCTTCGACCCTCTACGGGCCGAGCACCGGGTGTACGGATCTCCTGTATAGCGACGTTGTGACACGTGAATCCCAGGACTATTCCTACCACTGGGACAATCTCTCCCAGGTTCCGTATCTCGTCGGTCCCTCAAACAACGGGATCGTGACGTTTGACGATTCCACCTCACTTTCGATTAAGTGTGCGTACGCAAAAAGACAAAACCTCGCGGGCGTGATGATCTGGGCTCTCGGTCAGGACCTCGTTGCCGGAAAACAGCCGTTGATGGAGGCCGTGGGGATCGCCATGTCGTCTTCCACCGGTATCGAAGGTGCCGGAGGCGATGCGATTCCATCGGCCACCGCACTTCTCGCAAACTATCCCAACCCCTTCAATCCTACCACCGTGATCAGCTATCAGCTGTCCGTGGCGACTGAAGTGAAGATAGTCATTTATGATCTCCTCGGACAGGAGATTGCCGTCCTGGTCAATGAGAAGCGGGGCCCGGGGAGCTACACGATTGAATTCAACGCGGGTGGTCTTGCCTCCGGAGTCTACCTTTGCCGTCTCTTGACGAATTCTTCCGTTCAAACGCGGGAACTCGTGCTGGTTCGATGAGGGCCGGGGCAACGGCCGCTCTTCATGGCCCCCTCCGCCTCATCCCTTTCCAGGTCAATCATTGGGATCCTTTCACCAGCTTCCATCCTTGACCGACTTTCCGCCAATTGAAATCTCCTGCCCTTTCCCGATTTCAATTGGTTGATCATCCTGTTGTCCCGTGAAGCCGTGGTTGCCATCCATCTGTTTGATCGTCTGAATGGTGCCGAACCCGGCAGCCGGTGGGAGATCGTCCGTCTCTTTGTCAAACAGATCGAACCACGGAAGACCCGCGGCTGTATACGAGCGCGCAGTGACAGGGGTGGGCGGAGGCTGAAGGCCCGTGATCTCCCGGAACACCACGCTGTTCACAATGTGCACGTAGACCCGGCCGAAGTTGTTGCTGTCCCAGCTTTCGATGCCATACCGGTCAGGAGAGATTTTCTGTCGCATCTTCCCGCCCGCGGAGAGTCCCATCGAGTCCGGAGAAGCCATCCTGACACAACATTCATACAACGCCTGGTGACGGGTCGCCGGAGGGTTGTCGGGAAATCGCCCGGCTTTCGGATCATACACGATCAGCTGGATACCACCGAATTCCTCCGCACCTGTCTGCTGTCCTTCGATGGTGTATCCCATTCCCAGCGGCATCGCGACGAATTGTCGTATCCACCCATGACCGGCATTGATTCCGTCGAGCCAGGGCTGATCGGGGACGACAATATAGTCCTGCTTCGCCGAACGAAGTCTTTGATCCCACGATTCAGCAGAAAGCACGTTGATCTTGCCGATGCCCACTTTCACGGCATTGGGCCTCCATTCCGCTCCATCGAACGCGAGCCAAAGAGCCTCGCGCTGATACATCGGAATGAACACCCCACCCTGGGCCTTCCATGCATCCGGTATGGTGTGAGGATAGTCCGCCACGTTCATCACTGGAAATCGCCCGAGACCCGGAGGCAACGGATACGTTCTCCCGTCGTCCGGAATCCGAAGAGTCCGTTGAAAGGAAACGGAAAAATGTCTGCCGATGCAGATCCTGTCATTGTCAATTCGAACCGGAAGCATCCTGACCTCCTCTGGTTAGGTGATGGTTGTCTAACCATTCTACACGGAGGAGTGAGGTTTTTGGCATTACTGTTCTGCGAGAGCGAGCTCGATTTCCATAAGCCGATCAGACTGAAGTCGGCGAAGAAGTCTCTCGTAGGCGGATCCGGGCACCGGGTAGCGGAGAGCGAATTCGGCCACGATCTCGGTTTTCGGCGCAGTGCGCGAAGGCGAGGCGGCCGCCTCGCGCAACAAGGGAGGATACTGCCGTTGAACCTTGCGACGGATTTTCCGGAGAAGATCCCATCCTTTCGCAGCAGGCAAATCGAGACGCCGCGCCGCCTCGGACACGGCCGGGTCTCCCATCTCTTCGATTACCAACTGCAACTGTTCAAGGAACGCGCGCTCGTTGCCGTCCAGCTTCGTCATGATCTGTGCGATTCGTCGTTTCATAACTTTCGTCTCCTCATCCTCGAAGAAGAGTTTCGCCCATTGCGAATCTTCAAGAGTGTCGGGGTCAATCCCGTTGTCGCCGGGCTTCCGATTCCGCCAGAAGTTCTTGATGAGGTTTGACACTGCCGTGGTGCAAAGTGCCTGAAATTTCCCCCGTTCCGGATCGAACTTCTTCACAGCAGACTCGATCGCAGAAGCGACAAGGTCTTCCGCGTCTTCGAAAGGTACCCCCTTGCCATGTGCGTAATGAACAAGCGAATCGAAAAGCTGTTTGAAATGTGGGAGAGCTGCCGTGTTCATGGTGATGTCGACTGTGTTTGATGATCTTATACTATAATAATACACAGCCTGAGATGCATTTTGGCGGCACCGCACCACATCTTTTGCGGGGACGCTGGTTCGGCGGGGGCGAGATAATGAGACCGCTCCTCTTTTGAAGTATTGCAGCCATTCACGCTTGAACATTGAGAGAGATAGACGTATCTTGGACAACACAAAAGTCCATTTCCCTCAATCTTAAATCTAAAACCTAAAATCTAAAATCTAAAATTCCTTCCGCGGGGCTAGTTGAGCGGTCCAACGCGAGCTTCCCAAGCTTGAAAGACGGGTTCAACTCCCGTGCCCCGCTCCATCGGCGAAGCGACTTAGCGAAACCCGCTAAGTCGTTTTTTTTCAGTAAGAACAGAGGAGCTGCAATGATTCGTCCGTTCTTTATTCTTCTGCTCCTTGTATCGGCCGGTTCACCCATTGCCTTCAGCCAACCCCAGGAGAGCGCGCCCTTTGTTGTCACAGGATATCTAGGAGGTCGTTTTCATGATTTCGAATCCTACCGGTTCGACCAGCTCTCGGAGGTGAACTATAGCTTCGTGCGCCTCCACGGTGATCGTCTCGGGGGACGCGGAGAACGAGCCGGCACCGCAATCGCCCGGCTGGTCTCCCTGAAACAACAGTTCCCAGGGCTGAAGGTCGTGGTGTCGTTCGGCGGATGGGGAGGATGCGAGAGCTGTTCGGAAATCTTTTCGACTGCGGCCGGCCGGACCGCGTTCGCCGACTCGACGAAAGAATTCCTGGAGCGGTTCGGACTCGACGGGATCGATCTGGACTGGGAATTCCCCGCCATCGAAGGATATCCCGGGCACCGCTACGCACCCGAGGATCGCCATAATTTCACCCTCCTCGTTCGAGAACTCCGGCGGGTCCTGGGAAATCGCTACGAACTCACCTTTGCCGCCGGAGCGTTCGATCAATATCTCACACAATCCGTGGAATGGGATCAGATAGTCCCGCTCGTCGACAGAATCAATCTGATGACCTATGATCTTGTCAACGGATTCAGCACCAGGACGGGACATCAGACCCCTCTCTATTCCACGAAGTCCCAGAATGCATCCACAGATCACGCTGTGAAAGTTCTCGACTCCATCGGCGTGCCAAGAGGAAAGATCGTTATTGGAGCAGCATTCTACGCCCGCGTCTGGAAGGACGTGCCGGGGGTGAATAACGGTCTCTACCAACCGGGCACGTTTGATAATTTTGTCACCTTCAGGGACATGGATTCATACTGGAAATCTCATCCGGGATTCGTTTCGTACTGGGATTCAACTGCCCATGCGCCGTACGCGTACAACGCAGCGGAAAAACTCTTCGCGACGTTCGATGATCGCCGGTCCGTTTCCGAAAAAACCGCTTATGCCCTCAGGGAAGGACTGGGCGGGATCATGTTCTGGGAACTTTCCGGCGATATTGCCAAAGATGGATTGCTCCACTCGATTGACTCCACCCGGATCGCTGGTTCGCGTCCCCGCTGACAACGGTCTGGTCCACCTGTCGCGACCTCTGGAACCTTGCGGTAGAAATGCGGGAGAATCCCCGAGAAGTGCGGGGGGAGACGATTCCGGCGTAACCCTTCTGTTTTCCCCTCCCCACACCTTCCAAACCCCTCGATGCAACTCTTTTTGGACGAATATTTGTTCAAGAAGTGGCACGAGACTTGACCTCACCACACCGGCATCAACGGGGTGAGTCGAGGACAGAACGACCGGATCAGTGGGGTTGGGGCTGATGCGATGGAACTGTTTTCGATTGCTCTCGATTGTCCACGCATCATTCATTTTAAGAGGGGATCTGTACGATGAGGACACTATTCCGATTTGCATCGCTCCTGGGGTTCATGGCTGTTGTAGGTCTGACGTTTGCCCAGCCGTCAATGGTACCACCAACGCCGACCGGCCTTCAGGCGAACCTTGAGCTCCGGGGAATGTACTCGTTCGTCGAGCTGAAATGGACAGTTCCCATGGGCCCGCTGTTCTTCCGTGTGTACCGTTCAGTGGACGATTCGATGAAGTTCTCTCCGCTGACGGTTTCGAACGAACGCTCGTTCAATGATTTTCTGGTGAGCCCCGGGCACACCTACTATTATTATGTCACCTCTCTCATGCTCACAAATGGAAGCACACTGGAGAGTTCTCCGAGCGAGACCGTGAAAATTGATTTCGGCCCCGGGACTTCGCGTCCCCACGGTCTGGTCGAAGGGACGGTCGTCGATAGTGTGACCGGGAGTCCCATCCCGTTTGTGCGGATAATCTTCTACCGGTACCTGCCGATGTCCATGAGGCCGATGATCCCCATTATTCCGATCCCGCTTGCCGCGTGGACAGATTCCTGGGGCACTATCAGGCGGTCCTGGATACCGGTCTCTATTATATTCATGCCGTCCCCTGGCTCAGCAGCTACCGTTACTCCACACTACCTCCCGGAATGGTACAAAGATGCGAGGACGCCGGCCACGGCAACTGCTGTCGATGTCGCTGAAAGCACCTCGGTCACGGCGAACTTCGACCTCGAGCAACCTGTTCCGCTGGTGAAAGTGCACCTGAGCGGAACCGTCCGCGATTCGTCGGGGAACCCGCTGAATCATACGCTTGTCGTCGTGCTCCGTTCGCTCCAGGATTTCCGTGCCGATGTCTCCATGGGCAATCTGCGGCCTGAAGATGCTGCCGGACTCGATGTTGATGATTGTGGATATATGCGCGGTGTCGTGTGGGCTGGATTGACCGACACGATGGGTCAGTATACGGCAAATGTCCTTTCGGGCAGGCCGTACGTTGTTGCCGCAATAAAGAAGTTCTACCTCCCGCAATTCTATAACGGGAAATCCACACCACAGGACGCGGACGTCCTGGTCCTGAGCGGGGACACCACGGGGATCGATTTCAGCCTGAGCCTGATCCCGGTGATCAACAACAGCGTGGCGGGGATGGTGAAAGACTCGGCGGGAGCCGGCGTGCAATCGCGGGTCATGTTGATCCCTCTCCGACCGCACTCGGCGGGGCTCTCCGTCCGATTTACCAATACGGATTCGACGGGCATCTACACGTTCGGCCATGTGCCCGGCGGGAAGTATATCGCGTTGGCCATCCCGTACGACAACTTTGCCCCGGCGTTCTATAAGGCGGGCGAATTCGGTGTGATTCACTGGAAAGATGCCGATACGATCCAGGTGGCAGGGACAGTGGCAGGGATAGATATCGGTGTTGTGCCGGTCTCCTCCAACGGGATGATCACGGTCCACGGAAGAGTGCTTTCGAGCACCATGGCGCCGATCGAGGGTGCAAACGTGTTCCTGATCGACGCACAAGGAGCGATAGCCGGATATGGAGTATCCACCTCTTCCGGCTCGTACGCCATTTCCATGGTGGCCTCCGGCTCGTACTCACTCGTCGCCGACGCCGACGGATACAATTCGTCAACGACGGACGTCCCGGTGAGCGGGAGCAGCTTCGATGTGCCGCTTTCCGACGTGACGATGAGTCCCGACGTGGCAACCGGCGTAGAGACCGGCGCAACTTCACCAACGTCGTTCCGTCTCGATCAAAACTATCCGAACCCGTTTAATCCGACCACCGTCATCCAGTACGCGCTCCCGAGCGCAGCCAGAGTAACCTTGAAGGTATACAATGTGCTCGGTCAGGAAGTCGCCACTCTGGCGAACGGAGTGCAAGCGGCGGGGACATATCATGCAGTTCTCGATGCAAAGGGGCTGGCTTCGGGCGTGTACATCTATCGGCTGGAAGCCGGTTCGTTCATGGCCACGAAGCAGATGGTGCTGTTGAAGTAAAGGTTCTTATTCGTTGTCGATGGTGGGACCAAGCGGGGCGGTCGCCTGTACCTGGCGCCGCCCCGCCTTGCGATCTTCCCCACTCGCTTTCTCCCAGTCCCCAAGTCTCCCAGTCCCCGAGTCCCCGAGTCTCCCAGTCTCCCCTTCTCCCCTTCTCCTCTTCTCCCCCTCCCCCCACCCTGGCCATTCGGCTGATGTCCACACTCGCCCGATGTCGTACATTGCCTTCCACATATATCAAATACCGGAGAAATACATCATGACAGAAAAGGAATCCGCTCTTTCCGTGCTTTCGAACGATATCGCCGATCTGGTGGACAGGATCTCCCCGCACGTTGTGGCTGTCCAGGCGCGCCGGAGCTTCTACTCCAGCGGTGTTGTCTGGCGTGAAGGGATCATCGTGTCAGCTGCCCATACAATTCGCCGTGAGGAGGACATTTCCGTAACATTCGGAGTCGCGGAACAAGCGAAGGCAAAACTTGTTGGAAAAGATGCAGGGACCGATCTTGCGGTCCTTGCGGTTGACCGTTCGGACATTCGACCGGTCACAAGCGCAGGAAGTGAAAATCCCCGGTTGGGGGATATTGCACTCATTGTGGGCAGGTCACCCAATAGCGGCCCGAACGCGAGTTTTGGAATCGTGAGCGCCGTTTCCGGGCCATGGCGCACCTGGAGGGGGGGACAGATGGATCAATACATCCGACTGGATGCCGCGCTCTTTGCGGGATCGTCGGGTGGAGCGGTCGTCGACCAGACCGGGCGGGTACTGGGTATTGCGACAAATGTGCTTTCGCGCGTTGCCGGACTCGCCATTCCAGCAGCAACGATCGACCGTGTTGTTGCTCTTGTTCTGAAGAAAGGGGGAGTCCCGACCGCATATCTGGGAATTGGATTGCATCCGGTGCCCATCCCGGAATCGATGCAGCAAAAACTCTCTGTGAAAGACTCCCGGGGGCTCATGATTCTGGCTGTGGAATCCGGAAGCCCCGCCGAACATGCCGCATTACTGATCGGCGATATTATTCTGGCATTGGACGGAGTGGGGATCGATGACCTTGAAAACGTCCAGTCGCTTCTTGGTCCAGACCGGATCGGCTCACCGGTCCGCGCGAAGATTGTCCGGGGAGGCGAACTGAAGGAAATTACCGTTGTTCCCGCCGAACGGAGAAGCGTGCAATGAATCCGAGAGAAGGGTTGGGTGAGGTCATTGAGCGGCTCCGCCGTTCGACAGTCGTGGTGCGTGAGTCAAAGAGAGGATCAGGCTCGGGTGTTGTGGTGGATTCCTCGGGACTGATTGTCACCAACGCCCATGTCGCCGTAAATGCAAATCCTCTGGTGGAACTGTGGGATGGGTCGAAGGCGAAGGCGATCCTGAGGGCCCGGAACGCGGAACAGGACCTCGCGATATTACAGGTGGACGATGAAAATCTTCCCGCTGTGAAGTTTGGCGACCCGGGGGCTATTCGAAGCGGAGAACTCGTCATTGCGGTAGGAAACCCGTTTGGGTTCGTCGGCGCCGTGACAACCGGGGTCGTTCACGCCGTTGGACCGATGAGAGGATTGGGAAAACGGAACTGGGTCCAAAGCGCCGTTCGATTGGCGCCGGGAAATTCCGGAGGACCGCTTGCGAATGCCCGCGGAGAGATTGTGGGCGTGAACACCATGCTCGCCGGCGGGCTCGCTCTCGCAATTCCTGCCCCCGAAGTCCTCGAATTCGTGACCGCCTGGAGCAGAGGTTCTTCTCTCGGCATCATAGGACGTCAGGTACCCATCACCGTGAACGGCAAACTCCAGGCAGGTGTCGTGATTATGGAAATCGTCAAGGGGAGCTCTGCAGAACTCGCCGCACTCCTTCCGGGGGACATCATCGTGGGTCTCGACGGTCAACCGCTGTATTCGAAAGAACATCTCGAGCAACACGTGCAGGGCTCCGAGGGACAGATTTTGCGGCTGCAGTTTGTCCGGGGAGACCGGTGCCATATCCGAAGTGTCGCAGTTGTACCACGATCCCGGAGGAGCCGGGCCGCATGATCCGTGTTGCCATCGAAACGAAATCCCCATTTGCGAAAGCTGCAATCACGCGATTGCTCTCCGGCGCTGCCGGGATCGAAATAGTCTGCTTCGGCCAGGGGACATCAGGAGGAGATGAGTTTCGGGGGAGAATCAGAAGAAGCGGACGTCATCGTAGCGGGAGTAGAGGAGGATGCGGGATGGGAGACAGTCCTCGACATGGCCGGACGGTTGCCCGTCATCCTCCTTATGGAGGGACTCTCTCTTCTGGAAATCGATGAGGCCCTGCGCAGCGGAGCCGGTGCGATTCTTCCGCTCACCGTGGACGGTGAATCGCTCATTGCCGCGATCGTCGCCGTGAATGCAGGATTGATTGTGCTCCCCCGCGGGATGGTGGAAACTGAGAGCATTGGCCAGCACAACGCGCCCTTTTCAAGGGAGACCGTAGAGGCGCTCACAACCCGCGAACGGGAAGTGTTGGGGATTATCGCAGAAGGATTGTCCAATAAACAAATTGCCGACCGGCTGCAAATATCCGATCACACCGTCAAGTTCCATGTGGCGTCGATACTGGGAAAACTCGGTGTCTCGAGCCGGACAGAAGCGGTCACGGCGGCGATTAAGCAGGGTATCCTGATGCTCTGACGTCTCGCGGCGTTCCTCAGGAAAGCGCAGTCTCGGAAGAGTTCTCTCCCAACCCCTCGTTATCGTATCAGGACCAGCGGATGAACGGTCGATGAAAGTCTTTCTCCCGATGGGCCCTCATTCTTTGCGGTTACCTTGCAGAAGTAGACGCCGCTGGCGTGCCCAGCCGCGTTCCAGGTCACCGCGTGCACACCTGCCTCCACGAATCCCTCCGACAGCGTTTCGATCTCCCTCCCGAGAACGTCGTACACGCGGACAGTGACATAGGCGGTCCCTTGCAGGATATAGCGCACCGTTGTTGAGGGATTGAACGGATTAGGATAGTTGCTGACGACGGGTGAACCTCCGGGGTTGGCCCCCGATCCCGGGGCTGCCGCTATCGCAGTAATAAAATAGGCTCTCTTGAGATCTAGGATCCGGTTGTAAGCCTCGTCAATACGTGCTTCCGCGATAGCGCCGCTGTGGACACCCGTTTCGATCGTGTCGATGAGCTGGCGGCAGAGAGACATCCCGTTCTTTATGTCACTGACAAAGAGAAGAATGTCGACTCCCGCATTGACGGCCAGGATCGCCGTTTGTCCAAAGCCGAAATTGTCGGTGATGGCCTTCATGTTGTAAAAGTCATCCGAGATCACTACCCCACTGTAGCCGATGGAGTCGCGCAGAAGTCCGGTTACGGTGTTTTTCGAAAGGGAGGATGGATAGACACTGTCCCGATGCGCATTGAACAGATGTCCTACCATGACCATGTCCAGACTGTTCGACGCCAGCAACGTCCGGTAAGGGAGCAGCTCCGAATCGGCCCATGTGTTTGTGATGTCAGGGAGGGTAAGGTGCGAATCGGTTCCGGCACTTCCGTGGCCGGGGAAATGCTTCACACACGTAATGAGCTTGCGCTCGTGGAATGCGTCCAGAAAGCGCTGGGCATGCGCTGCGACCACAGCGGGGTTGGAAGAAAAACTTCTTCCCAGAGCGCCGATCGCCGGACTTGAAGGGTTCACGTCGACATCCACGACGGGAGCAAGATCCACCGACATTCCTGCATCGCTCATCCACCCGGCCATCCTTGTGGCCTGGGCCGAGGTCGAATCCAGTGAGGCGAAGTATGATCCCAGTTGATACTCGGTATAGGTCTTCGCGTATCCGTTATTCAGGTTCAGTCGCGCAACAAGTCCGCCCTCCTGATCGGTGGCAATGAACGGGGGTGTCGTTGCCGCACTGTTGATGGAAGCCGTGAGCTGGCGGATTTGCTGTGGAGACAGGCAATTGCCACCCATCAAAATAACCCCACCGAGGTTTCGGGTTGCGAGATCGGTCCGGATCGTGTCGTCGAGCGTCGAGCCGGAAAACCCCAACATGAGCATCTGCCCGATCTTGTCCCGAAGGGAGACCTGACCATACAGTATTGAAGGCGGTGTGCCTGCAAGATATGCGATAAGAAAAAGAAGGCGGAAAAAAACGGTAGATCGTCGGCTCATGGGATCCAAAGGGAACGATTCGGAAAGGATGGTCTGGATGGGGATGTATTCAACATACGTCAGGATGGCGACTAAGTCAACCCATGGATTCAACGCAGATTTTCTCTACATTGCAGAACCATATCCTGTCGACCCCTCACGTCTCTTGATTACACGGCCATGCGAACCTTCACAGTTAGTGCCACGATTTGCATCCTTTGCCTGATGTCCTTCACTGCAAACGCGCAGGAGATACTCGCTCGCCCGCCCGCCGTCCCGTTGATTACCACGGATCCGTATTTCAGCCTCTGGTCGTTTGCAGACCATCCCGGGGATGATTACACCCGACACTGGACAGGCCGGACGATGTCCCTCTGCTCGATGGCACGGATTGACGGAAAAACGTACCGACTGGTCGGGAGAAATGTCTCAGAGATACCCGTCCTGCCACTCGTCGCCACGACAATCACGCCGACACAGACCAAATATGCGTTCAGCGGTGGAGGGGTTCACGTCACTCTGACCTTCACCGTGCCGCTACTTCCCGATTCGCTTGATCTTGTTTCCAGTTCAGTCGGGTATCTTACGTGGAAGGTCGCGTCGTCGGATCGGAAGGAGCACCACGTCCAGGTTTATGTCGACCATTCTGCCGAGTTGTGTTTGGACACACCGGGTGAAGAGGTGACCTGGGGGAGGGTGCAGATGAGTGGTCTGGATGTCCTCCGGATGGGGTCGGCGGCACAACCCGTGTTGAAGAGAAAGGGGGATGATCTCCGGATCGACTGGGGTTACTGCTATTGTGTTTCTCCGGCAACCCAGCATGCGGTCAGTGTTATCGGACCTGCGGAAAAGGTACGGCAGGAATTTCTCGCGAATGGAGGGCTTCCCCACGGCGATGATCTCAATGCGCCACGACCGGGGAATGAACGGTGGCCTGTGTCAGCCTATGTGCTGGGATTCACCCCTGTCGGTGATGCAGCACAGGAGGCCTTCGTCATGGTCGCATACGATGATATCTACAGTATTGAGTATTTCCATCGGGCACTCCCGGCGTACTGGAAACGGGATGGACTCTCGACGAGCGACTTCCTCGTCCGGATGACAGGCGCGCACGGACGGATCCTTTCCGCCTGCGATGAATTCGACCAGCGGCTGACGTCGGAGCTCACGCGCACGGGCGGGTCGACCTACGCTTCCATCGGCGCGCTTCTCTATCGCCAGGTTTTTGCTGCGCACAGGCTTGTTGCAGATATCGACGGGACGCCGATGCTCTTTCCGAAGGAAAACTTCAGCAACGGTTGCATCAGTACCGTCGATGTCATCTACCCTTCCGCTCCATTCTTTCTCGCGCTGAATCCCAGGCTCCTTGAAGCCCTGATGACGCCGGTCCTCGAATATGCGAAAATGCCCCGATGGAAATTCCCTTTTGCTCCTCATGACCTCGGCACCTATCCGAAAGCGAACGGGCAAGTGTACGGAGGAGGTGAACGCGACGAGCGGGATCAAATGCCGGTGGAAGAATCCGGGAACATGCTCATCCTGACGTATGCCCTTTCCAGGAAGGAGGGGAGTGCGGCGTTTGCGCTGAAATACTGGGCCAGCCTTGAACAGTGGGCTCGATATCTGAAGGAAAAAGGTCTTGACCCGGAGAACCAGCTTTGCACGGATGACTTCACCGGTCATCTGGCACATAATACGAATCTTTCGATCAAAGCCATTGTGGCTCTGGGGAGTTACGCTCGTCTCTGCGAGATGACAGGGAAGGGGGAAGAGGGGCGAGAATATCGCGAGCTTGCGAAGAAGTATGCCGCGCAATGGGAAAAGATGGCCGGGGATGGCGACCATTACCGATTGGCTTTTGATCGCCCGGGTACCTGGAGTATGAAGTACAACCTGATCTGGGATTCCCTTCTGGAGCTCGGGCTCTTTTCCCCGGGCGTCAGTGCCCGTGAACTTGCATATTATCGCACGAAGATGCAGAAATACGGGTTGCCGTTGGACAACCGTGCGGACTTCACCAAACCGGAGTGGATGATCTGGGTGGCGTCGATGTCGACCGACAGGGAGGAATTCTCAGCCTACGTCAATACGATCATGGCGTATCTCAATACAACACCCGACCGTGTTCCATTCAGCGATTGGTACGATACAAAAACTGCGCGGAAGGAAGGATTCCAGGCGCGCAGCGTCGTTGGGGGAATGTTTATAAGACTGCTTATGAAGTAGACAGGGGACAGGGGACAGCATCGAGTGGCAGGAGATCTTTTGGCCACTCGCGGCTGGCTGACAGCACCGGCCGCTCTTAGAACCACTGTTTCTTTTGCACGACGTACGTCTGGTAGAACTCTGAATCGCTCTTGGTCAGATAGATAATCCCTTCGACAAATGCGATCACCCCCAGAATAATATTGGGAATGAACAGCATGATCCAGGTAACCAGGAACCCAATTGTGTTGACGAGGAGGAAGACCAACGCCGGTCCGGTATAGCCAAGGTAGAACTTGTGGATGCCGATTCCTCCGAGGAATATTGCCAGGAGGCCGGCGACCGTTTTGTCCTTGGCTGCCGGTGTGGCGACACCCGGCGCGAAGTAAAGGTTGTGCGCCGAGGCACCCTGTGCCTCAAAATCGACCCACGTGCCCTTCAACGGGACACCGTCGCTCTTCCAGTCGGCGCCGGCGAAAGTATACCGGTTGCCGTCACTCCCCGAAATCGCTCCGCTGTTGCTCTGAATGGAGAAATCAAGGATTTGGCCACGCATGGATCATTCCTCCTGGATAGTGGGAAATCGCTGACGGGACGCAGCAGAATATACCCCAGCTTTCGGAGAAACGCAATCGCACCCAGGCCAATCCATTACGTCGTGGTGCCTGCATTCCCGCCGGCCGCTATCGAATTCCCGACGGTTGTTCCAGATGCGCGGCGTGAGGACTTCAGTGCCAATGGCGTGTTGAAAAGGAGGAGCGATCTTCCTATTTTTGCTGTCGTTGGTGTGCATTCCTCATCAAAGGAGGATTGGTAACAACCAGCAATGATCCGACCTCTTCGACGCCTGTTCCGTTCCAGATCCCTCCGAGCCCTCGGACTGGCTTTTTTATTCGGTTTGTGTTCCGTCACGGTGATCGCCGTCGGCCTCACCCTCCATATCCCGGGCACCCCCATCTCGACGGACGTTGGCGGTGTGTTTTCAACGATCGGGTCAGCCCTCACGGGACCACTGGGGGGTGCGCTCATTGGCTTGATGACCGGGTTGATGGAGCCGGCCTCCGAGCTCCGGTTGTACGTCATCGTGGATCATATGCTGGCCGGCATATGGATGGGATCTCTGTACTGGATCATCTTGCGACGCTATCGAACGACCGCGCAATTTCTCATTGCCTGGGTGGTGCTCGTCTTCGGGTTCTACTTTGTCGCACGCATTCCCGCATTGATCGGCCTCAAATTCCTTTCTTCTTCCACCTTTGCGCTGATTTCCGGTTCGTCGCATTCGATCCTCAGGACTCTCTACACGATTGACAGGGAGTTGCTTCCCGAGGCCGCTGTGGTTGCCGGCCTGACCGGCATTGCCCTGCTGGTGTTCCCGTCGGCGTTCCGGATGCCTGCATGGCGCAGCGCGCAGGACTATCGCCGCTATCTTGCCTACCGGATACGGACTGCCGGATCCGCGAGTTTCCCCAGATCGCTCTCAGTCCGCCTCACCGTGTGGCTCCTCCTGCTATCACTCCTGCCGGTCATGGTTCTGAGCGTGTTTGTCTGGGACGATGTAACCAATCTCGTCCAACGGCAGGCGAATCTGCGCGATGCGGAACTTGCGGAACAGCTGTCGGCGATCATTGCGGCGAGGGGGGACGCAGACGTGCTCTCGGTAGTGAAGCCTTTTAATTTGTCCCATACCAAGACGGTCTGGATCATCGACCGCGATGGATACATACTCTATCATCCCGACTCAGTGTATGTCGGCATGTCGGCGTACCGGTTCCTCGATTCTGCGTCGGTACAGCGCGCCACAACGAGCAGGAGCGGTTCACTCGTGGATGAAAAGTTCCGGGCAACCGTCGGCTTCCATCGCCTGAAAGCCAGCAATTCCACCCTCATCGTCGTGGACCCCCAGGAATTTCTCGGGCTGATCCTCCATGAATTCCACCGGAGTTCCTATGTCCGGCTCGGTGCAAGCATGATTCTGATCAGCATCATCGGGGGAGTCATCGTCTGGATTCTCGTCGAAATACCCATGAAGAGGCTCACGAAGGCGACCACTCAGGTCGGCAGGGGGAATTTCTCCGTGGAGGTCCGGGCTTCGGACCTCGATGATGACATCGCCGTACTGGGCGACCGGTTCAATGTCATGGTCCGGAATCTCCGGTCCCTGCGCGACGGCCTGGAAAAGGAAATCAAAGTACGGAAAGATATCGAGCAACAACTTCGGGAGAGCGAGGCAAAGTACAGAACGATCATCGAGCAATCATCGGAAGGGATTCTGCTCGTTGACAGCGAGGGGACCGTCATAGAATGCAATCGCGCCGATGAGCTGATTCTGGGCATCCCGCGGGAGGAGATCATCGGGAAGAGAACCTGGGAGATCTTTCAACCCTTTCAGCATGGAAATCGGGAAGCCGAAAACGCTGCCGATGCGCCCCGGATGGTTACGCTGGATTCCCGGAGGAACCGCTCGCTCGGGTTCGGGAATTCGACGGAAGTGGTTGTGACCAGGAACGATCGCAAAACGCTCGTTCTCCAGCAGAGTGTTTTCCCGATCAGGACGGAGGGGGGGTTGCGTATCGGAGTGATTCTGCAGGATGTCACCCGCCGGAAGGAAAACGAGGAAGCGCTGAGGAGATCGGAGGAAAAATTCTCCCGGGTTTTCCATACATCACCCGACTCGATTACCATCACCGGACTCCTTGACGGGAAATATCTTGACGTGAACGAGGGATTCACGCGGATCACCGGTTACCGGCCCGACGAGGTCATCGGGCGGACTTCGGGCGATCTCGATATATGGGTGGACCATACGGAGAGAGAGAACCTCGTCCTCGGGCTGAAGCAGAGCGGAGAGGTGACGGGGTTGGATGGATCGTTCAGAAGGAAGGACGGGTCAGAGGTCTACGCCCTGCTGTCCGCAAGAATCATTTCCATCGAACATCAGGATTGTCTCCTCCTGATCGCCCGGGATGTCACCGAACGGCGGCGGGCCCAGGAGGCGCTGCGGGAGAGTGAAGAGCGATTCCGAAGCGTATTTGAACATGCAGCTGTCGGAATCTGTTATGCCTCGCTGGACGGAAACCTGTTGCGGGTCAATAACGCATTGTGTAAGATCACCGGCTACTCTGACACCGAGCTCACCACGATGAGCTTTCGCGATTTGACGACCGATGACGGGTCTGTGGCGGGCATCGACCCGATCGGTACCATGCTGGGAGAGGGGATTCCGAGTTTTACTCTGATGCGGCAGTATAAACATAAGACCGGCCGGGCTATCTGGGTGAACATGACAATCTCCCTCATCAGAAATGCCGCCGGTCAACCGACTTCATTCATCGGGATCATCGAAAACATCACGGAACGCAAAAAGGCGGAAGAAGAAATAGAAAAATCGCTGCACGAAAAGGAACTCCTTCTCAAAGAAATCCATCACCGGGTGAAGAATAATCTTCAAATCATCTCCAGTTTGCTGAACCTGCAATCCGAAGCGATCCGCGACTCCAACGATCGCTCGCTCTTCCGAGACAGCCAGGACCGGATCCGTTCCATGGCGTTGATCCATGAGAAACTCTATCAGACGGAAGACTTCTCGCACGTCGATTTTCAACAGTACCTGCGAAGTCTCCTTGCTTCATTATTCCGATCCTACCAGACGCCGTCGGTTGTCTGCGTGGAACAAATCGAAGATATCCGTCTCAACATCGACGCTGCGATCCCCTGCGGATTGATCGTGAATGAACTTGTCACGAACGCGTTGAAATATGCCTTCCCCGATGGCCGGGCGGGGGAAGTGAGTGTTTCGTTCTACCGCCTCGAGGACAACCAGCTGGTGCTGGAAGTGAGCGACAACGGCATTGGCATGCCAGTCCTCGATCCCTCCAAAACCAAAGATCATCTCGGTCTGGAACTCGTCTCCATTCTCGTCAACCAGATCGGTGGGAAGCAGACTGTGCACCAGGACCAGGGAACAACCTTCCGAATCACCTTCGCTGCTCAATAGTCTCATCGGTTCCGGCCCTCGGTGCCCCTCGTTCATGCATGCGATCCTCTTCTTGAAATGCATCCGCTGTGCGGGTCGGCGGGGGTGCGAAGAAAGCCCCTGAGCCGTGTTTCCAAAAATTGAGGAAATTCAGTCCCCGAGGAACTTTTCCGCCGGGAAATTCGTAGATTGGATACCCAGAACGAGACCTACTCATACTCTATGCTTCACTTGCCCCGACGTAAATCCCTTGGTTGGGCCTTTTTTTCGTGGCTCGTGCTCTTTGCGCTGGTTGCCGACGGGGCAAACCTCGACGACTTGATGCCCGGGATGTACGTCATCCACGAATTTGGCGATGGATTCCAATATCCGCCGCAATCGCATCGAAGCGCGGGAGGCACGTGTGCCTGTCGCCGGCTTCCGGAAGGTACCAACCACCCTTTGCGCGTGGTGTCTGATGAGGATAGCCCGTCAGAGCCGACCGAAGCATTTTTGTGCGATTTCCTCACTACCATGGTGGAGTCCAACGAAGGGATTTGCATTCAGGATAACCTCCAGGCGTCGGATTCCCTTCACCTTCTGCACCGTACGCTGCTGATTTGACCCTGCTGTTTCTCCAGTCCCCGGTTCTGCCTTCAGTTTCAGCGTCTTCACTCTTTTTCGTCGGAGCGGTTCTCATGGACCTGCGCAGGATTGTTCTTGTGCTTGCGGTTCTCCACCCATTGCATGTCCGGTGCAGCGCGTACCCGCAAGACTCCGCCATCTTCTCCACGAAGTCTCTGGCGGGGTGTCCGGTTACTCTCCGGGATTCCTCCCGGGTGGATCCCGGCCGACTGGCCTGCGTGGGAACGCTGACCCTGGCGACAGTTGTCGGAGTTCATCTCTATCAGCAGCATGCCTGGTGGCAGGGCCCGAGAGCGCCGTTCCGATTCGAAAACGATTGGGATTACGCCCTGAACATTGACAAGCTCGGACATGCCTACGGGGCCTATCTTCTTTCGCACCTCTTCGGGTATGCGTTGCAGTGGAGCGGAGTCCGTCGGGCCCCGAGTATTCTCTACGGATCGCTCCTCGGCCTCGGCTATCAATTGTATGTCGAAGTCGAGGATGGATTCCACAAAGAGTACGGGTTCAGTCCCGGTGACGCGATCGCAGATGTGTCGGGTGCAATGGTTCCGCTTCTGCAGGAGACGTTTCCTGTCCTGAAGAGTTTCGCGTTGAAATGGAGTTACTTCCCGAGTCAGGAATATCTTGATGCCCTCAAGCAACAACAGTCACGCGTGTTCATCGACGATTATGAGGGACAGATCTACTGGATCGCATGGACTCCCCGCGGGGCGATCGATGGTCAGAAGATCCCCTGGTGCCCTGATTGGCTGGGAGTGTCCGTTGGTCTGGGCGCGCGTCGGTTGGATGATCCGGTGTTACGCCACCGTCTGGTCGCCGTATCGTTCGATGTAAACCTCTCCAGAATTCACACGGGAATTGGATTCCTGGACGGACTTCTTGTCGCACTCAATCATATCCACGTCCCATCGCCCGGTTTCCGCATCGAACAGAATAAAGTCATCTGGGGATTGGTTTACTAATGAACGCACGATCATTGCGACCATTCCTCCTCGTCCTTCTGATGTTTCCCCGGTGCGCGCGGGCGGGAGGGGCTGATTCTTCATCTGTCTGGGTGCCCGGCATCTTCTTTTCCGTTGACGCTGCGGATGGTTCACTCCTCCGCAATGGGAACACGATGTTGTTCACTATGGCACCGGGGTATGACTTCTCGCCGGTCTGTCGCATCTTGCTCTCCTTTACGACGGGTCGTCAAAATCTCAGCGCAACGTCACAACTTCCGGTGTCCGGTGCTCTTCTCTTCGGGGGGGCAGGGTTGGAAGGGAATTACCTGTTCCAAAATTCGTCAGGTTTGGATCCTTATCTTGCCGGTGGCATCGGCATATCCACAATCCTGAATACGGAGGGCGCAGGGTATAACGGATGGTTTCTGCATTTCGGGATCGGCATTGAGCATTCGTTCGAAAGCGTTCTGGCTGTGGACGCTAATCTTCGACTGACAGTGTGGAAGTGGCCAAACGGTGTCAGCGAGAGCCTCGGGCCGTTTGCACCGTTTCATGCAGTCTCTCTCTCTGCGGGGGTCAGAATAATCTTCCATCCGGAATTCCACCTCTGGACCAACTAATATGAAGATGATGCACCATCATCGGCCGCGCAGCCGGGGCAAAGAGGTCCCCTCTCTTGCAATTTCGCAGAGTTTTTTCGATCATGTGCCTTTCTCAGGGCAGAAGGCGGCTTCCTGTGATCCATCTCTCTTAGAAGACCATTCGATGCACAACAGATATTCCATGGTTCCCCGCTTGACCCTTGTGGCACTTGCGCTCCTCGTCGTTGGTTCAATGAATGTCAGGGCAGCCGTCGTCGACGACTCGTTGGGCGTTCCTTCTGCGGCCACCCAGAGTGATACCAGCACCTCCTCCCTTCGCTGGTATACGATGTTTACAAACATCCCCAGTGATTGGGTGCGATTTGCAGGCTCGACGTTCAGGAAGGAAAACATTCCCGGTTTCATCGGGATGACAATTCTGACAATAGGTCTCGTCGCGTCCGATGATGAAACGTGGACGCTTTCAAACCGGTGGTACAAAGCGCATGGTCCCACGCGCGCGCTCAGTGATTTCTTCGAGTACCTGGGAGACGGACGTCCTCAATTCACCCTCTCCGCGGCTTTCGGTGCATACGGCTTTGTCTTCGGAGACCGGAGGGCGTTGAGGACCGGAAGCCAGCTTGTTGAAGTGATTCTCTCTTGTGGATTGGTGGTCCAGGTCCTGAAGCACGTTACCGGCAGGGAGAGCCCGTTTGTTTCGACAGTTCCGGCTGGCCGTTGGGACTTATTTCCGAACCAGATTGAATATCATAAACATGTCCCTCGGTTCGATGCGTACCCGTCGGGACACATCGCAACTGCGATGGCAACAGTCACCGTAATCGCTGAGAACTACCCGGAATGGAAATGGGTCCGGCCGGTCGGATACTCAGTCTGTGCTTTGATCGGTTTTAGCATGGCGAATACCGGGATTCACTGGTACAGTGACTATCCTCTTGGACTCTTTCTCGGTTATGCATTCGGAATAATCGTCTCGCATCCAGCGGGAGAGAAAAGGAAAGAAGAGAGTACAGGTCAGGGGTTGGTTGTTGAGCCAACGATGACCCTCAGCGGACCCGGCATCGGGATCATGTATCATTTTTGATCGGCCGGCGACAGATGATGATAGACACCGGGGGATCAGATGCGGGGAGATTGGGGAGTTGCCAGAGGAGAGGAGGTATCGGACAGCACCCTATGCGACATTTGACCGTGGCAGGGATACTGCAACGCTCTTCGGGGGCCCTCGTCGTTGCATTCATCTGCGTTGCATTCCTTCGGATGATTGCAGTTGCTCAGGAGAACGCACCGCAACAGGAGTACAGTTTTGACTCCACTCTCCAGCATGTAGCGGATTTCGATACTCTCGCCTTCGCCCATGAGGAATTGTCGACCCCGGGCCACCACCTTGAGTGGTATGACCCGATCGTACTGCTCCCGGAGGACTGGGTATCAGCCGGCGGGATGGTGATCCAGGACAAAAGCCTGCCCGTCCTCGGCATTGTGGGCGCGACCACCGGCGCACTCCTCCTCACCGACCGGTTGACATTTCACGCTACGAGAACTTTTTACGGAAATCATTCGTTTGTTCAAAATGTAAGCAGCGTCTTTGTTCATCTCGGCGAAGGCACCACCCATATGGGTATCGCCGCCGGATTCGGGTTGTATGGTTTGCTGGGAAAAGACGAGCGGGCTCTGAGAACCGCAAGCGAGATCACCGAGGCCCTGTTGTCGACCGGCATTGCCGTTCAGGTTCTGAAAAGGATCAGTGGACGGGAAAGTCCGCAGATGGCGATCGGCGGGACCAGCAGGTGGCGGCCTCTCCCGGGACTGGCGGTCTATCAGAAGAACCAGCCACGGTATTACTCCTTCCCGTCTGGGCACATTGCGACCGCTATGGCAACATTGACCGTCATCGAAGAGAACTATCCGGAATTGCACTGGCTCAGACCTGCGGGGTATGGAATTTTGGCGGGGCTCGGCATAAGCCTGGTGAACATTCGATATCACTGGTTCAGCGATCTTCCCCTGGGGATGCTTCTCGGGTACACTTTCGGAGAGATTGCCTCTCATCATGACGGGGGAGCGGAACACGAGACTCCCGCCCATGCACGGATGTTTCTGACCCCAATGTTGGAGCGGAGCGGGGCCGGGGTGTCTTTCGCGTTGGTGTACTAAGTGTGCCGGGAAGAACCACTCTCCGCGCTCTTGCTGAGACGATACGAACACACAAGACAGAAGAAAGGATGCAAAGCAAATGAATCGACGTTCAGTGCTGGCAATAATCGTCATCACCGCCGCGATGGTGATTGTCGGATGCAATAAGAAGAACGCGGGTGGTGCCAACAGCGCATTGCTCGGACAGAGCAGCGGCTCGGTGGCGGGATTGACGTGGGGGGTTCCGAGTGCATGGTTAGCCCAGGGGCAGAGGCCGATGCGTGCCGCGACCTATGGCGTCCCTGCCGCCGAGGGAGACACGGAGGGAGGGGAGTGCGCCGTGTTTTATTTCGGCAACGATCAGGGGGGGACTGTTGACGCAAATATCGATCGGTGGGTCGGCCAGTTTGAACAGGCTGCCGCGCCCACGCGCGGCACAAAGGAAGTGAACGGCATGAAAGTCACGACGGTCGAAATCGCAGGCTCCTACCTTGCGCCCAGCGGACCGATGATGATGCCTTCCGGAAAGAAAGACAATTTCAAGTTGCTCGGTGCGATAGTCGAAGGGGCTGAAGGCTCGGTATTCTTCAAATTTACCGGTCCAGCCAAGACCATCGACACCTCCACACCGGAATTCAATGCGATGATCGAATCAATCCGGAAGCAGTGACCGTATGTCGGGCGATGGGCAGGAAGCAAGGAGATCGGAACGCGCACGCGCCTTTACGATCTCTTCGCTCCCTGCTCTCATTCCCTCTTTTTTGCGGCCCCTTCAATCCTCTCGAGCAGCGTGAAGTCCAGGTCCGTTATACCCCCGGCGGAATGAGTTGAAAGGTCAACGGTGACCCTATTGTACACATTCGACCATTCTGGATGATGGTTCATCCCCTCGGCGATGACGGCCACACTGGCCATAAACCCGAAAGCTCCCGAAAAATCGTCGAACAGGAATTCCCTATGCAGCTTGCCATTCACCACTGTCCATCCTGGATGGGACTCCAGTTTTCCGCCCACCGTATCCGCGTCTAGCCGTTGAGGCATTGTCCATTCCCTCCCTTTCCCACACCAACCTCCCGAAGGCGCTGGAGGTTCCCCTGGCCTCCGGTTGATTCTCGCTGAAAGAAACCGTACAATTTCACACCTTCCGTATGTACTACCTGCATATCCGATCGGACACCACTACGACAGCCAAAGGAGAAACTATGACGGAAGAAGCTGCTAAGGCTCAACTCCAGGCACCACCACAGGCAAGAAAATGGGTCGACAATATTGCGGCAGTATCGACCGCCCTCATTGCGCTGGCAACTCTTCTCAACTGGTTCTTCGGGCGAGAACGGTCCTTCCCGGCCTGGTTTTTCTATGTGCTGACGATTCTCATCGTCGTCATCCTGTTCAAGTACTTCGAGGAATCCATCAGGCGATTTTTCCAGAGCCTGGCACTGCGAAGCTACATTCGCGAAGCGCACTTCAAACTTCTGGATAACCTTCAGCGGTTCAACGAGCTTGTCGGCCAACGGAATGATGAATCAATTATCCATGTGATCGAGACCATCGCGACCCGGAGAGGAAAACCGGTCGTCGACCGTGACCTGTACCCCTATGCAGACATGCTGGTGCAGAACATTCTCCTGAAATTGTCTGAATCGGGGAAGTCGCTCTCGGCCGGAGAGTTCAAGGGGGTCATGAACGACCTGACGACGCTCATAAAGTTCTGCACATATTTTTACTACAAGAAGCCGTTTCACCTCGATCGTGCCATCGATCTTACCAAGGAGGAAATCAAGGAATTTGAATTTGCCCGGGAGAATTTCGCGGACTTCCTCCGGCGTTTCCAGATCTTCTTTGATGAAGTGAACGGGAGGTTTGGCACTACAACCCGGGGGCATTTCGAGATCCCGAAGCCGCTTTCCCCCGGAGCCTGAGCGCGCAAGAACGGGAGCGTAAACGAAACCCATGGATACGCGGATCCAGGTCTTCCCGACGACCGCTGCATTGACCTATGGCGCCGCGGAAAAAATATCGGCTGTTCTGTCGGCCGCTCAAGTGAACCGGGGGGTCGTCTCGCTGGCCCTGTCGGGAGGGTCAACTCCCCGGGCGGTCTATGAGCTTCTTGCATCGCCCGTCTACAGGAACAGGATCGACTGGCAGCATCTGCAGATCTTCTGGGGGGACGAACGGTGTGTTCCACCCGAATCGTCGGAGAGCAATTACCGGATGGGATACCAGGCTCTTCTCCGGCATGTTCCCGTCCCCTCCCGCCACATCCATCGAATTCGGGGGGAGCTTCCGCCCGCCGAAGCGGCCCGTGCATATGAAATAGAGCTGCATAATGCATTCGGGATTGCTCCCGCCGAAATTCCGCAACTCTCGCTTGTCCTCCTCGGCCTCGGCGACGACGGGCATACTGCCTCCCTCTTCCCCGGGTCCAGCGCTGCCCGTGAGTCGCGCCGCCTGGTTGCGGAAACATTTGTCGAGCGTTTGTCGACCTGGCGAGTGACCATGACGTACCCGTTGCTGAAAAATGCCGGGGCGATACTGTTTCTGGTGTCAGGCACCTCAAAATCGGAAATTGTCCGATCCGTTGTTCAGGAGTTGCGTCCGGAACTTCCCGCGTCGGCGTTCGTACGCTTTGCGGACACCGTGACGTGGTACCTTGATCACGATGCGGCATCCTCTCTCGACCAGGCGGAGAGCATATGATTCTTGCCGGAGATATCGGCGGTACGAAAACGAACCTTGCGCTTTTTGAAGTTCTCCAGGGGAAGCTGATGATGCGGGAAACACGGAGCTATCCGAGCCACGAATTCACCTCCCTGAGCGCTGTCCTTGAGTCCTTTCGGAAAGACTGTCCGGAGAAGTATACCGCTGCGGCATTCGGGATTGCAGGCCCGGTGGTGAATGGGCATTGCCACCTCACTAACCTCGGGTGGGAAATGGATGCCAAGGATATTCAGACCCAGCTGGGTATTCGTGAAGTGGAGCTCATGAACGATCTTCAGGCGATGTCGTACGGGACGCTTCATCTTGGGGAAAACGAAAAGGTCCGGCTGCAGGAGGGCGAAGTGCAACTGCATGGTTCGATCGCGGTCATCGCGGCCGGCACCGGACTCGGTGAAGGTGCGCTGGTGTGGGATGGCCGGCAGTACCGCGCAATTGCGTCGGAAGGAGGTCATAGCGATTTCTCGCCGCGCAACGTGCTCGAGAGCGACCTCCTGAAGTTTCTCGCGGAGAAATTCGGGCACGTCAGCTGGGAACGCATTCTCTCCGGTCCCGGGATTTTCTCGCTCTATGAATTCTTCCGGAGAAGATCGGCAGATCCCGAGCCGACGTGGTTGAGGGATGCCATCCGGAGCGGCGATCCGGCCGCGGCCGTCTCCCGCGCAGGGATGGAGGGAAAAGACCGGGTCTGCTCCGATGCCCTTGATCTCTTTGTCTCCCTGTATGGCGCCGAAGCAGGGAACCTCGCGTTGAAGTTCCTCGGCAACGGCGGTGTATTCATTGGAGGAGGTATTGCGCCGAAGATCCTGGCGAAGATGCGATCAGGGCGGTTCATGGAAAGCTTTTCCGGGAAAGGCAGGTTCAACAGCATGCTGCAGCGGATCTCTGTGTCTGTTATACTGAACGACCGGATTGCATTGTTCGGGGCCGCGCACGTCGCTCAACTTCTTGCAGCGGATTGAGCGATCCATGCCCACCCTTGGAGCAATCGATGTTGGTTCGAATGCCATCCGGCTCGCGATCGCCGAAGTCGGTCCCGACCGGGCCATTGCGGTCTCGTCCACCTTCCGCGAGGCCGTGCGTCTCGGGCAGGATGTCTTTACCCGCGGCGTCCTCGCTGAAGAGACCATCGATGCGGCGGTGGCGGCATTCGGCCGGTTTCGCGAAATCGCCGCGCAACAGGGAGCGACCCGGATCCGTGCCGTGGCAACAAGCGCAGCACGGGAGGCGCTGAACCGCGATCTCTTTGTTGACAGGATCGCGGGATCGACCGGCATCGAAATCGAAATCATCAGTCCCGAAGAAGAAGCCCGCCTGATTCACCTCGCGGTGGCACACAAGATCAATCTGAAGAACAAACTTGCCTTGCTGATCGACATCGGCGGCGGTAGCACGGAGATCACGTTTGCCTCCGGGGAGACCATCCTGTCGGCGGAGAGTTTCCGGATCGGTGCCGTCCGGTTGCTGCAGGTCCTCGAGGAGAAGAAACGCGGCGAAACACAATTCCATGCCCTCCTCAGCGAATACATGGAAGCGGTGCGGAAGAGAATCGCCCGGGATATCGGGTCCCGGACCTTTGATCTCTGCGTCGGCACGGGGGGCAATATCGAGACGCTGACCGATTTACGGACACAGGTGCTCGGAAAGGACCGTGATGATATTCTCTTCGCCGATGAGCTCGATGATCTCCTCAAGCGGCTGAGGAGTCTGAGTTACGAAGAGCGGGTCGCCGAGCTCGGCCTCCGTCCTGATCGGGCCGACGTCATCGTCCCGGCCGCGCTCGCGTTTCGCACGATCTTGAAGGCGGCCCGTATCGACCAAGTCGCGGTCCCGAGGGTCGGACTCAAGGACGGCTTGCTGATCGACATGGTGGACGAGCTGTATGGAGAACGTCGAAGTGCACGACGGGATCAGGTTGTCGCGGCGGCGTTGCAGCTTGGACGGAAATACCAGTTCGACGAGCAGCATGCAATGACCGTAGCGCGGTACGCGGTGCAACTCTTCGACCAGATGAAGTCGATTCACAACCTGGGACTCGATCACCGGCTTCTCCTTGAAGTCGCCGCCATGCTTCACGATATCGGGTCATTTGTCAATGCCGCGGAACATCACAAACATGCCTATTACCTGCTCACGAATTCGCCGGTCGTCGGGCTCGGCCAGCCGCAAATGATGCTGGTGGCAAACATCGCCCGCTATCACCGGAAATCGATGCCAAAGGTCCAGCACGATGGGTACCGGATCCTCTCGGCGAAAGACAGGGTCGTCGTGTCGAAACTCGCGGCACTGCTCCGTCTTGCCGACGCCATGGACAACGAACATGCCTCGCGAGTAACGGAGATCAGTGTCGAATTCAAGCGCCCGAAAGTCGCCATCCGGCTCAAGGGGACCGGCGATCTCCTCCTCGAAAAATGGGCTCTGGTAAAGAAGTCCGAAATGTTTGAGGAGGTATTCAGCGTCAAACTGGCCATCGAGGAGTGATCGCGTGGCACGTCAGCCGCGAAGAAGGTCGAAGAACAACTTGCACGCCCGTCGTCGCGTTCGGAAGACCGGACCGCCGTCCGCGCTCCCGGTGCCGAGCCTCGTGCTCGCACGCGCGCTGCAGGAACGGACGCAGAAATTCGCTGTTCTTGCTGCTCAGCTTCCGTCGCACCGCTCGTCCGGAACGGTCCACGATCTCCGCGTCGCGACGCGGAGACTGATTGCCGCAATCGACCTTGTCCGGCCCGTGCTCTCACAGGTGCAGGTGGATCGGATGCGGCGCCGTTTGCGCCGCCTTCTGCGTTCCTTCGGTCCGTTGCGCGATCTCGAGATCCAAAAAGCACTTCTCGGGGAGCTCGTCCGCGATGCTCCCGCCCTTCGCCCCGTTCTCCGGCGACTCACCGCAGCGGAAAGACAGCTTCTGACCGCAAGCGTCACACGCATCCGGCAATTTGACCGGACCCACCTCGAACAGATCATCGCCGATGTCCTCGAACGACTCAGAACATTTGAAAGGATCCGGTCGGGAGAAATTGCCTTGCTTGCATCGGCGCGGTCGGAGCGGGCACACTTCTTCCTCGATGTACTCCGGGCCCGATCCCAATTGGATCGCGACAATGTTCGATCGGTACACGCGCTGCGGATCGCGATGAAGAAGTTTCGCTACGCAACGGAAATCCTTGCGCCGTTCGAGGCCGGCATATCAAGGAGGGATCTCAAGGCGATGAATGCCTTGCAGCTCCTGCTTGGCGAGGTTCAGGATTGGACCATAACGATCGATTTTCTGGCGGGGAAACCGATCGCAGGCACAATCACGAAACCGGGGGCACTCATCGGTATCCTCGAATCGGCTACCCTGCGCCGTACGTCGATTCTGGAGCGGGCGTTGCCGGCTGCGGAACAAATCCCGGCGTTCTGGGACGGGAGGGTGTGATGGAGCTCTTTCTTATGAGGCATGGAATCGCCGGACCCGGCACCCCTCCGGCAATGGTCGACGAAGACCGCCGCCTTACCCCTGAAGGAAAGAGGAGAATCCGTCTCATTGCGATGCGCCTGCGGTCATTGCGGATCACTTTCGATCTGATCCTGTCAAGTCCGCTCGTGCGGGCGAGACAAACGGCTGCGATCGTGGCAAAGGAACTCGGGATGGACGCCGTCGAAACAACCCCAAGCCTTGCCCCTGACCGGTCTCCGGACGACATTCTCCGGTTTCTCCGTACCCTGACCCCTTGTCCTGATGCGCTGCTCCTCATCGGACATGAGCCCCTGTTGCATGAAAGCGCCTCTTTTCTTCTCTCCGGGAAAAAGGATCTGCAGATTGTGCTGAAGAAGGGAGGATTGATCAAAATCGTCATGGAGCCTCCTTTCGAACCTCCAGGGGCGGCACTTGACCTGCTCCTGTCACCCAGGGTTCTTCTTCGAAAATAGCCCCCAAAAGACCTGGCTCATCACAGGGCAGAATTCCCCCCTGCTCTCCATCATGTTCCCCCCGGGAACCCATTCTCCTCCCCAAGAAACTCTGCGACGAGGTTTCGATGTTCTTTACAGTACCTGCCAAAACGTTCGCGATTGAGAGTCGTGGGGGGGGCACGTCAAGGTGGGGGCAATGTTTCCACTACCTACCATGAACGGTAGCTAACGGTGTCTGGACATGCTGTCGTGTGACAACTCCTAGCGAAAGGGTGGATCATGGGTACACTGCTACGATTTGGTGGGATTGTTTCTCTTCTCCTTTGTGCATACCTGCCGGGGGTGGGCCAACAGAAGGTGTCCTCCGCTGCGAGAACCCGTTCATGGACCGAGATGCTCAGAGCCGACGCTGTTCCGACTGTTCAGGCTTCTCAGAGGATAATGATTCTTCCCCGCGGAACGCATCAACAATCGATCGGGCTTCCGGGCGTAAAAGGCGTCCTCCCCGGCCCCGTCATATTGGAGTCTCCTGCGGGATCAAGCAATCCTCTTATGACCACACCGTTACCTGTTGTGGACTTCGATGGACTGCTGGATAACACGCACGTCATTCCTCCGGACACGTACGGGGGTGTCGGTCCGGATCACGTCGTCACCATGCTCAACAGTGAGGTGCAGATCCAAAACAAGAGCGGGACTGCACTGAGCAAGGTCAGCCTTTCGGCTTTCTGGTCGGGGGGCGTCGGGAGCTCTAATCTTTCCGATCCTCACGTGTTATACGACGCACTGAGCGGCAGGTGGTTCGCTTCGATCACGATAGACCCTGACACGGCCACGTCGAGGATCGGCGTGGCGATCAGCGCGAATAGCAACCCGTTGGGAAGCTGGCGGTTTCTGACCTACTTCTCGCCTGACACGACGATATTCCCCGACTACCCGACGCTGGGGTTTAACAATAAGTGGATCGTCGTCACGGCGAACATGTTCAAGACCACTGTGCATGGAGGAAGTGATCGGGGACCGGCCTTCTGGGCGATCGACAAGGCCGCCGCAATGCAGAGTTCGGGATCAGTCTCCGCTGTGCGATTCGATCCGGGGTACGATGGAAAGTACCCGGGGTTCACCGAGCAACCGATGATTTGCTATACCCCTTGTGACACACTCTGGATGGTTCAATCCGGGAAGTGGTTGGACGGGTCGGCGCCGTTGATCAGGATTTCGAGTATTGCGGGACCAGTGGGTTCCCCCACCTTCAGCCTTTCAGCAGGCAGTCCCTTCCCCGGCACCGGCTTCTTCTACGTGCCGAACAATTTCCAACAACTTTCTAATGGGGCACCACAACAAGGCAGCACGCATACGCTTGATAACGGAGATGCGCGTGCTCTCAGTGCGGTCTACCGAACCGGACGCCTTTGGTTCGTGCACAGCGGCGGCTTGCCTTCGTCCGGTACGGTGAATCGGACCGCGACGTTTTGGTATGAACTCGACCCGCGGTCAACTTCCCCGATTGTGCAGTCCGGAATAATCGATCCCGGCGCGAATTCGCATCTCCTGTACCCCTCGATCTCTGTGAATGCTCTGAATAGCGCCTGCATTGGATTTACCAGGACGGATGCGACCAGGTACGCGGAAGCGGCATATGCCATCCGGCAGGCAGGTGACCTCGCCGGGACGACACAAGGAATCGCAGTGCTGCAGGCCGGTCAGGGTGTGTATTTCAAAACCTTCGGAGGGGGACGCAACAGATGGGGAGATTTCAGCAACACCGTTGTGGATCCTTCCGATAGCTTGACCTTCTGGACCATTCAAGAATATGCGGGGACGCCGGTGGGGAATGTGGCGGTTGACGGGAGCGGGCGGTGGGCAACGCATTGGGGAAAGATTGTGGTGGACGTCCCGCTCGCGGTGCAGTTGACTGGTCTCAGCGGGACAATGAAGGCGGACGGAAGTGTCCGGATTGCGTGGACAACTGCCAGTGAAGTGGCCTGCTACGGCTTCAGGATTGAACGGAGTGCCATGGTGCCGGACAATTATCAGTCCCTTCCCGACGGCTTCGTCGCGGGACATGGAACGACTCTGGAGCTCCACACGTATTCCTTCGACGATTTTCCGGGGGCATCCGGGAAATATTTCTATCGCCTCACGGAGGTCGATCTTGATGGCTCGACGCATCCCTACGAGCCGATCTCTGTGGACGTGTTGACCGCGGTCCAGCAGAGCGACCTCCCCACGCAGACATCGTTGCGCCAGAACTATCCCAATCCCTTCAACCCCTCAACCACAATTGAATACTCCCTTGCGAATGCGACCAGGGTAAAGCTGTCAGTCTATGATCTTGTCGGCCGGGAAGTTGCAGTGGTGGTCGAAGGGGTGATGCCGGCGGGGAATCATTCAGCCGTGTTTGCGCCGAAGGGGCTGTCGAGCGGGGTGTATTTTTATCGATTCCGGGCGGGCACTTTCGTTGATATGAAACGTCTCGTCCTCGTAAAATAGGGACATCGATTAGCCTCCGGCAAAAAAAAAGCCCGGCGACGTTCTCACCGGGCTTCACGTTCGAGATGAGAGTTATTTGCCGGTCGATTCACCCACGGTGAAGTTCAATTGCTTCAGTTCATTCCCAGCCGCATCTGTCACGGAGACCGTCCAGGGACCGGCCATCGCGGCCGTTTTGTACGCCCAGGTGTGGTAGGTCGGACCTCCGACTTTTAACATTGTCGGGTAGCTCATCTCCCCGTGTTTCCACGTTACGGTGACGCTGTCGGTCGGGCCACCTTTGAGTTCAAGCCAGAGATAGACTTTCTGACCGACTGCAAAGGTTTCCCCTTCACCGACGATCTGCCTGTTTTCCACAGCCGTTCCGAGCTTGGCCTCAGAAACCTCAAGTACCCCTTTCATTTTCTCCTGGGGTGCCTGTGAAGCCTTCTCTTGCGCCGTCGCCGTCGAAAAGGCGAGTACCAACGTAGTGAGTGCAAATCCTATGATGGTTCGTATCATGATGGTCCTCCTTTCGGAGAAAGAATGTAGCGATTTATCGTCAAATAGCAAGTGGTAGGGCGGGATCTACGCCGGAGCCGGAGATGAGTGAAGAAGCTGTCGGAGAGGTGCGGCTTCGGTCAATATTCCTTATATTCAAGATCGTATCTTTTACAGGCAATCACCTCTTTCTCCAGCACTCCATGCGAAATCGTCTCGTTTATCGGCTTGTCGGATTGGGCGTCTTTATCCTGTCGCTCATCCAGTTTCTCCTCACGGTTCAGCCCTCGGTTTCCTTCTGGGACCCCGGTGAGATATCTGCGGCGGCATACATGCTCCAGGTTCCCCATCCGCCGGGCGGTCCGCTGTTCCTCCTCATGGGAAAGTTCTTCTATCTTCTGCCCTTCCCGGGAGATCTTGGTCTGCGGATGAATATGGTTTCCGTGTTTTCAAGCGCCTTTGCCGTTCTCTTCCTGTACCTGATTGCGGTAAAGCTCATCCAGCTTTCGCGGGGGGGAGAATTCAAAAACGTCGTCGATGAAATCGGTGCTTTCTCGGCGGCGGCCATCGGTGCCCTTTCCCTTTCTGTGTGCGACACCTTCTGGTTCAACGGTGCCGAATCGAATTATTTCGCGGCCAGCACGCTTCTGTATTCTGCCATGGTCTGGCTGGTACTGGTGTGGGATGAGAAATCAACGGAACGCGGCAGCGGCAGATATCTCTTGATGATCGCCTTCCTGGCAGGGCTGTCTCCCGGGATTCATCTCATGAGCGTTGTCGCCGTCATGCCGATCGTAATGATCATTGCGTTTCGTTGGAATGCTCCCGAGGAGGGAATGCTCAAGAAGTCCGGGTACGTATTTGCCGGACACATGGCTCTCTTGGTGGTCGTGGCGCTGGTGATGTGGGGGTCGCAGCAATCCGCAGTCCCGCCGGACGCCGATGCTGCGCATGCATACGATATCCAGTTCATATGGATCATGATCGGCCTCAGCGCTGTGTACGTGGCGTTGTTCCGCCGCTATGTTTTTACGAGAGATTCTTTTTATCTCCCTGTTGTCGCAGGCGGTGCCGGACTTGCGCTCGTCTACCCCGGAGTGGTCAAAGAGCTGCCGGCACTGCTCCGTCGTCTTGCGGGCGACAATGCGGAAGCCGGTCTGCTCGTTCTTATCGCAATTATCGTTCTTCTGGGGTATCTCGCCTGGTGGGCTGGGCGAAACAAGCACCTGATTACGCACTATGCTTCCCTTGCGGCGGTGTTTGCGATCCTGGGCTTCTCCGTTTACGCAATCATCATCATCCGCGCGAATGACCATCCCCCGATGAACGAAAATGCTCCCACGACGTTCAGCGGGCTCCTGACCTATCTGAACCGTGAGCAGTATGGCGACTTCCCGATTTTCAAGCGGCGCTGGAACGGGGATGGGATGCACGATCCCACCTTCAGAAACTACTCGAGCGACCTCGATTTCTTCCTCCGCTACCAGATGAACCACATGTACCACCGGTATATTCTCTTCAATTATATGGGGAGAACATCCGAGGATCAGGATTCGAGCGCGGATTTCTCGGGATACTTTGCGATACCGCTCCTCATCGCCCTCTTCGGGCTGTACTCCCATTTTCGCAATGATTGGAAACGGGCGTCAGTGATCCTGATCTTGTTCCTGCTCATGGGACATATGATTGCCTTTTATCAGAATCAGCAGGAGCCACAGCCGCGAGAACGGGATTATTTTTATGCCGGCGCATATTTTATCATTTCGTTGTGGATAGCGCTCGGTCTCAAGGGGCTGATCGACATAGTGACAGAAAAACTTCCGGCCTCTTCGAAGCCGGCGATGGCAACGATTCTCGTCCTGGGCGTCCTGTTCATCCCCGTACGAATGTTCCAGGTCAACCTGCCGACCCACGACCGTTCGCACGATTGGGTCCCCTGGGATCTGGCGTACAACATGCTTCAGACCTGTGAAAAAGACGCCATTCTGTTCACCTATGGAGACAACGATACATTTCCGCTCTGGTATCTCCAGGACGTCGAGGCGGTGCGGAGGGATGTCCGCGTTGTCAATCTCAGCCTGGGAAACACTCCCTGGTATATCCAGCAGATGAAGGACAAACCCTATTATCCGGAGGCGAAGGCCGTTCCCCTCAGCTTTTCGAACCGGGTCATTCAGAGTTTCAGCCGGGGGGTCGAACAATGGAACCCACGGACGATTGACCTTCCTGTTCCGCGGGACGTCTTTGAACGGTACGGGGTGACCGACACTGCGGCGATCAATGCCGGCAAGATCTCCTTTGTCATGCGGAATACGCTCCAGTTCGGTCAGACGGGCGCTGTCCGTGTACAGGACTTGCTGGTCCTCAACATTGTCCAGACAACACGCTGGACACGACCGATCTATTTTGCCTGTACGTGTGCGCCCGACAGCCGGATCGGGCTCGACAATTATCTGTGGTATGAGGGGATGGCCTGGAAGCTCGAGCCGAAGAAGACTTCGTCGGCCAATATGGGGACGAACGGCGCGTACCTGGATGCGGAGCTGTTCAACGAACCGCAGGGCTTTTCGCGGACGCCGCAAGCGGGATACAAGTTCCGCGGCCTTGCCGATCCAAAGGTCTTTCTCGATGAAAATGCGCGAAGGATGATTCAGAATTACCGGTCCGCGTTCATGCAGCTTGCCATGTACTATTCCGGCCCCGGAGGCAATTCTGTCCGGAGCAACCTTGTGCTGGACAGGATGATGCAACTCATGCCGGAAGCGAAATACCCGCTTCCCTTTGAGATGGTCTCGCAAATTGCTTTCCTGTATGATCGGCTGGGCAATACGGAGGCTTTCCGGCGGATCGCCGACGAAGTGGAACAGAGAGCCCGGGAAAGAATCCAGGCAGGTCAGGTCGATATGAATTCGATGATGTACAACCCCTATTCGATCCTCCTCCAATTGTATGACATGGAGAAGGACCACCAGAAAACCCTCGGGGTTTTAAAAGAGCTTGAGGCGCTCTACCCCAACGACCAGGGGTTGAAGAACCGGATCAAGGAAGTGGAGGCGCAGGTGAAGGGATCGGTCGACAGCGTGGCGCGCAAGCCGTAAAGCGGTTTTCGCCGGAGACCCGGGAGGACGGGCCACCCCCGGCGAGCCTCGATATCTTCGGGCGCGCTTAGGGCGGACTGCCGTAAGCGCGCCCGGCGTTTTCTCCCGGGGGGCGAACGAACTTGAGGCCCCCCGAAAAAAAACGCATCCACGCCGTTCCGATGTAAACTGTTCCCCTGGAACTGTTGTCTAATATAGCTGAGGAGTTTGCGGGCATTATCGAGCGAGAGGTCCGGCTTCACGATCCTGCGGACACATGCGTGAAGGAGCGGCGATGGGGAAATTGATTTTCCTCCCCGGGTTACATACCTTATAAATTCTGGTTTTTGCTGCAAATACCTGGAGGCTGAATGACGTACGATATCAAGGCAATCAACGAGAAAATCCAACGCGAGAGTGCGTTTATCGATCTCCTCCTTCTGGAAATGGGAAAAGTGATCGTCGGCCAGAAGCAAATGGTCGAACGTTTGCTCGTCGGTCTGCTGGCGAACGGGCACATCCTGCTGGAAGGGGTCCCGGGCCTTGCGAAAACTCTTGCGATCAAGACGCTCGCCTCTGCCGTGCACGCGAAGTTCCAACGGATCCAGTTTACGCCCGATCTTCTCCCGGCCGATCTCGTCGGCACCATGATTTACAATCAAAAGGACGGCTCCTTCCAGACCAAACGGGGACCGATCTTTGCCAACTTTATCCTGGCAGATGAGATCAACCGATCGCCGGCGAAAGTCCAGAGTGCCTTGCTGGAAGCCATGCAGGAGCGCCAGGTAACGATCGGTGAAGAGACTTTCAAACTTCCCGAACCATTTTTGGTTCTTGCGACGCAGAACCCGATTGAGCAGGAGGGTACCTATCCCCTCCCCGAAGCCCAGGTCGATCGGTTCATGCTCAAAGTGAAAATCGGCTATCCCTCGAAGGACGAAGAACTGCAGATCATGCGTGCGAATGTGAAAGACGGAATGCCCGCCGTCCGCAGCGTGATCAGCGGTGCAGACATTGTCCATGCCCGGTCCGCCATCAATGAAATCTATATGGATGAGAAGATCGAGCGCTATATTCTCGACATCGTCTTCGCAACCCGGGCGCCGAAGCAGTACAATCTGAACAACCTGGCATCGCTGATCAGCTACGGCGCATCCCCCCGCGCGTCCATCAATCTTGCGCTGGGAGCCAAAGCGTATGCGTTTATCAAGCGACGGGGGTATGTCGTCCCGGAAGATGTCCGGGCGATCAGCCTCGATGTGCTGCGCCATCGGGTGGCGGTCACCTACGAAGCCGAAGCAGAAGAGGTCACGGCGGAACAGGTGGTGCAGGAAGTGCTGAACAAGATAGAAGTACCTTGACCGGATATTAAGGTTTGGAGTCTGGATTTTAGAGTTGGTTTTGGCGAAGCGATCAGGAAACGGCCAATCGTCGGATAATGGAAACAAGAGACCTTCTCAAAAAAGTCCGCCAGGTCGAGATTAAGACCCGGGGGCTCGTCAATCAGATATTCTCGGGAGAGTATCATTCCGTGTTCAAAGGACGCGGGATGGAATTCTCCGAGGTGCGGGAGTATCAGTTTGGCGACGACATTCGCACCATCGACTGGAATGTCTCGGCGCGGTTTGACAAGCCGTTCGTCAAGGTGTTCGAAGAAGAGCGGGAATTGACGGTGATGCTCCTCGTGGACCTGAGTGCCTCCGGCGATTTCGGATCCTCCGAACAGCTGAAAAACGAAATTGCGGCGGAGATTTGCGCAGTGCTGGCGTTCTCCGCGATCAAGAATAATGACAAGGTCGGATTGATCATGTTCACCGACCGCATCGAAAAGTTTGTCCCGCCGAAAAAAGGACGTGCGCATATTCTCCGCATCATCCGTGAGCTTCTCTCTCCGTCGATGCAGGGAACGGGCACGAACATTCGCGGCGCTCTTGAATACTTCAACCACGTAAGCAAGAAGCGGACCATTGCGTTTCTGATTTCCGATTTTATCGACGACGGGTACGACAAAATCCTGAGCATTGTCGGACGAAAGCACGATCTCATTGCCGTGCATGTGACCGATCCGCGTGAAGAGCTCCTCCCCGACGCGGGACTCATGTTCATCAGAGATGCGGAGACGGGAGTGCGCCGGTGGGTGGACACGGGGAACCGGGCCGTGCGCGCGGAGTTTGTGCGTTACTGGGGAGAGCGCCGGGCCCTGCAGAAAAGCCTTTTCGTGCGGTCGCGTGTTGATGCCATCCCCATCCGGGCGGATCGTCCGTACATCAAGCCGATCGTGGATTTTTTCCGACTTCGAGAGAAACGGATGTGATGGAGCACCGATTCATCAGCAGCATTCTGGCTCTTCTGCTTTCCTCGGCTGCACTGGGGCAAACAGGCGATGTGACAGCGCGCGCCTGGGTCGACTCGACGAGCTATCAGGTGGGTGATGCGATCGCCGTTCACGTTCTTGTGACCCACCCGCGCGGCGTTGCCATCCAACCGCCCGCCGGCGATTCCCTCGGTTCGCTCGTCATCCTCCAGCATCTTCCGGTCACCGCGCAGAACGACACGGTGGCGCTTACGGGACTCGTGGTTTCGTACTATGATTCCGGCACGGTTTCCACGCCGCCGGTTCTCATCCCGTATGCGGTCCCGGGCGATACGGTGGGCAGAATTGCGCAAACCAATCCCCTGGTCATCACCGTTCACACGATCGCCGTCGATACCAGCAAAGCGTACCGGGACCTCAAGCCGCCGTTATCGATCCCGATCAGCGCGGCGGAAATCGCAATGTACGCCGGCATCATTCTCGCCATTGCGGCCCTTGGGTATTTCGGCTACCGGTACTGGAAAAAACGGAGGGAACGTCTGGCCGGCATCAAACCGGATGAGCCGGCGCGGCCCGCTGACGTTCTTGCCCTGGAAGAACTGAGCGCGCTGAAGGAACGGAAGCTCTGGCAAAAGGGGATGGTAAAAGAGTATTACTCCGAGGTGACGGAGATTATCCGGCGGTACTTTGAGCGGCGGTACGGCCTGCGGGCACTCGAAGAAACGACCGAAGAAATCCTCGCCGCGCTCCGCGGAGTTCCGGTAACGCCGGAAGCGATGGACCTTTCGGGAAAGATGCTCCGCCTCGCGGATCTCGTGAAATTTGCCAAGTTCACGCCGGGCATTCCCGATCACGAAGAAATGCTCACGTTCGCGTACGATATTGTAGAAAGAACCAAACCGGTCGTCATGTCGCCGGTGGTCAATGCCGATGTTACTCCTGGGTCATAACGTCACATTCGCCAGCCCGATTTTTCTTTACGGGCTGATCATTATCCCTCTTCTCATCCTCTGGTACCTGCGGAGGAACAATGAGGAGACCGCGGATCTCCGCTATTCCACGCTTCGTCCCTTCGGTGCCCTCCGTCCGACATTGAAGGAGCGCCTTCATCTCCTCCCGTTCATTCTCAGGCTTGCGGTGGTCGCCTTTCTCATTGTGGCACTGGCGAGGCCGCAGACGTCCGCATCGTCTGAAAACGTGTATACGGAGGGGATCGATATTGTCCTGCTCCTGGACATTTCGGGGAGTATGCTCGCAGAGGACTTCACGCCAAACCGCATCGAGGCGGCGAAGGCGGTTGCCCAGGAGTTCGTCGATGCGCGGGAGCATGACCGCATCGGACTCGTCATCTTCGCCGGCCAGAGTTTTACGCAGTGTCCGATGACACTCGACTACCACGTCCTGAAGAACCTCCTCCGGCAGGTGAAGCCGGGAATGGTGGAGGACGGGACCGCCATTGGTATGGCGATCGCGCAGGGCGTCAATCGACTGAAGGACAGCAAAGCGAAGAGCAAGGTGATGATTCTTCTCACCGACGGCGTGAACAACCGGGGGGAGATCGACCCCATCACTGCGGCGCAAATCGCACAGACGTTCGGGATCCGCATTTATACGATCGGGGTCGGGACGATCGGCACCGCCCCGTACCCCGTCCAGACCCCGTTCGGCATCCGGTATCAAAACATGCCCGTCGATGTCGATGAGAAAACCCTCCAGACGATCGCGTCGATGACCGGCGGACAGTACTTCCGTGCGACGAACAACCGCGCCTTACGGCAGATCTATAACGAAATCGACAAACTTGAGAAGACAAAAATCGAAGTGAAACAGTACCGCTCCTATACCGAGTTGTATCCGATCTGGGCGGGGCTGGGGCTGCTGCTCGCCGTGTCAGAGTTCGCTCTGCGCGGAACGCTGTTGCGGAAAATACCCTAAGAAAATGATCCGGTTCGCTCATCCAGAATATCTCTACCTGCTGGTGCTGCTGCCCGCAATGGTTGCCGCGTTCCTGCTGTTCAGCAGGATGCGATCGAATGCGTCCAGGCGTTTCAGCACCTCGACGCTGTTTCAGCGTCTGGCAGAGAGGGCGAGCGGGTCCCGTCGTCTCTGGAAGTTCGTCCTGCTCGCCGGTGCGACCGGTCTCCTCATTGTGGCTCTCGCGAACCCCCAGATCGGGACGCGCCTCGAAGATGTCAAGCAGGAAGGCGTGGACATCTATATTGCGCTCGACGTCTCCCTGAGCATGAAAGCCGAGGACATCAAGCCGAACAGGCTTGAAAAGGCGAAGCTGGAGTTGAGAAATCTCATCAGCCGCCTGGCGGGAGACCGTGTAGGGCTGGTGATATTCGCGGGTGAGGCATTCACCCAATTTCCCCTGACGACGGACTACAGCGCCGCGAATCTGTTCATCGACGTGGTTGATGTGAACGATGTTCCTGTTCCGGGTACTGCCATCGGCGACGCGATCAATCGCGCGGTCGAATCTTTTGACTACAAAGATCCGACCACGAAGGTCATCGTCATCATGACCGACGGTGAGAATACGGAAGGCGACGCGATTGAAGCCGCTCAGGACGCCGCAAAGAAGGGGATCCTCCTCTATACAATAGGCCTCGGTTCTCCCACGGGCGCCCCGATCCCGGTGTACAACGGCTCCGGGCAACAGGTCGATTTCAAGCGCGACAAATCCGGAAACGTCGTCGTCTCCAAGCTCGACGAAGAGGGATTGCAGCGGATCGCCGACATCGGCAACGGAAAATACTTCCGCGGGACAAACTCCCAGGACGAGCTCGACGAAATCTATAAGAACATCAACTCTCTCCAGAAGAGGGAGTTCGGGGTGAAACAGTTCACGGACTATGAATCGCGCTACCAGTGGTTTCTGTTCCCCGCGATAGTGTTTCTGCTGGCGGAGGTGTTCATTTCGGAGAAGGCGGCCCTCTGGCTGCAACGGTGGAATCCGCTCCGGAGAGAGGAGGAGGCGGCATGAAGAACATCGTTCTGGTCCTGTTCCTGGTGACGGCGGTCCAATCAGGCTTCGGACAATCCATTCGTTCCCTGGTGAACGGGGGCAACGACCTGTATCATGACAAGAAGTTTACCGATGCGGAGGTGAACTACCGGAAGGCTCTCCAGAAGGAGAAGGATCTTGTCCAGGGTCATTTTGATCTCGGGAATGCCCTTGCAAAGCAGGGAAAGAGGGATGAAGCGGCAAAGGAATTCGCAATCGCCGCGGAGAAGGCCGAGCACAAGGATACGAAGGCTTCGGCATACTACAACATCGGGAATACCCAGATGGGCGGGCAACAGTACGCCGATGCAGTCCGATCCTACGTGGAAGCCCTGAAGATCAATCCCGACGATGCGGAAGCGAAATACAATCTCTCCTATGCCCTCGAGAAACTCCGGCAGCAACAACAGCAAAACCAGCAAAAGAAAAACGACAAGAATCAGGACAAGCAAAAGAACAAGCAGCAGAACCAGGATCAGAACAAAAACCAGGACAAAAAGCAAAACGACCAGAAGAAGCAGCAGCAGAACAACCAGCAACAGAATGCCCAGCAGCAAAAACGCATGTCGAAGTCGGATGCGGAAAGGATTCTCGAGGTGCTGAGGAACAGCGAAAAGGATGTGCAAAAGAAACTCCATGTGCGCCCCGCCGAACGGGCGACGACGGATAAGGATTGGTGATCCGCATGAACGCTGTGAAACTCCCTCTCCTGGTGGCGGTATGTCTCCTTGCGCTCTTGCCGGCGGCCATCGTCCGGGCGCAAGAGCCGGCATTGCGGGCGAGTGTCGACAAGAACCCGGTCGGTCTGGGAGATGAATTCACTCTCACGTTCGTCCTGAACAATGCCGGGATGAACGGCGGGAAGGACATGCGGCTGCCCGACCTGAATAGATTCCGGATGCTCTCCGGACCGAATCAGTCGTCCAGTGTCCAGTTTGTGAATGGAAGCATGTCCTCCTCCGTGAGCTACAGCTATGTCCTTCAACCCAAGGAAATCGGCAAGACGACAATCGGCTCCGCCACCATCGAGGCGGCGGGAAAGACGCTGCATTCCGATCCGATCATCCTGGAGGTGGTCAAGGGAGCACCGGCACCGAAACAAAGCGCGCCGCAGGAGGTCACCACCAATATCGGCGACAATCTCTTCGTGAAAGCGGCGGTCAGCAGAACCCATGTTCTTCAGGGCGAACAGATCACTCTGACGTTCAAACTCTACACCCGTCTGACCGTGATGAATTATGCGGTGGAGAAGACGCCGACGATGATCGGCTTCTGGGGGGAGGACGTCGAGACCCCGAAGGATATTCAATTGTCGACCGAGACGATCAACGGGAAGCAATACCGCGTCGGCATCATCAAGAAGATGGCGCTGTTCCCGACGCAGTCGGGAACGCTGGAAATCAGTCCCATGGTTGTCCAGACGCAGATCCAGGTCCCCGCACCCCGTTCCCTGGATCCCTTCGATGCGTTTTTCCGCGATCCCTTCGGACGAACCAGCAATTACACCGCCCAGAGTGAGCCGGTCAAGATCATCGTCGACCCGCTCCCGCCGGGCGCGCCGCCCGATTTCAAGGGGGCGATCGGACAGTTCGCAATGAGTACGTCACTCGACAAGAAGTCGACGCGCACAAACGAACCGGTCTCCTTCAAAGTCACCGTATCGGGCACGGGGAATATCAAACTCCTTGAGGCACCGACTCTGGAGCTCCCTTCGGATTTTGAACAGTACAGTCCGAAAATCACGGAGAACATCAACCGCCAGGGAGAACGGGTCAGCGGGAGCAAGGTCTTCGAGTACCTTCTGATCCCCCGCTACCCCGGCTTAAAGATTATCAAGCCCCTGACCTTCTCCTATTTCGACCTCGCAAAAAGGGAGTACGTGCGGCTCCGTTCGCCGGAAATCGATCTCAATGTAGAGCAAGGAACAGCACCCGCGCTGCCGGTTGTCGCGGGAGGGAACCGCGAAGATGTCCGTCTGCTGAGCCAGGACATCCGCTTCATCAAAGTCCGGGAGGCAGGGTTCCGGAGGGAGGGGGAGTATTTGTACAATACGCCTCTGTTTGTCGTCCTCTTGATTCTTCCCTTTGTGGGTGTCGCAGGCTCGGTGGTGTACGCCCGCAACCGTCGCGCAATTCTTACCGACGCCGCCGGCTATCGCAACCGGAAGGCGATCGGGATCGCGCGAAAGCGCTTGAAGGTTGCAGAACGGCTGTTGAAAGAAACATCGCCGAAAGCAGGAGCGATGGCGACAGTCGGTCCCCGTTTCTACTCTGAAGTCGCAGGGGCACTCTGGCAATACCTGGGTGACAAACTTGCGATCCCGCAGGCTGAATTCTCCGTGGATCGGGCGACACGGGCACTGGAAGATCACGGTGCCCCGTCGGAATCCATCGCCTCCCTGAGATCGCTCCTTGAAACCTGCGACCTGATCCGATTTGCTCCGACATCGATAGACCGGATCGGAATGCAGCAGACCTACGATGAGGCCAGTCGCATTATTGTGGAACTTGAACAGACTCTCAGGCCGAAATGAACCGGGTCCTTTTCCTTTTCGTTGGCGTATTCCTTATTCCCGGCGGACTGTTCGCCCAATCACCGGATCAGTTGTTTGCAGAAGGAAACGCGGCCTATCAAAAAGGAGATCTCGCAAAAGCGACGGAACTGTACGAATCGATCCTTCACAACGGATACGCCAGCAGTGATCTCTATTACAATCTCGGAAACGCCTACTATAAACTGGGGAACCTCCCCAAATCAGTTCTGAATTACGAACGCGCCCTCCGCCTCACACCCGGGGATGATGATCTGCGGCATAATCTCCAGCTTGCAAATCAGATGATCACCGACCGGATTGAACCAACCCCCCGGTTGTTCATCTGGGATTGGTGGAACTCCATAAAGAACTGGTTTTCCTTTGAAACCTTGACATGGATCTTCTACGCTGCGTTCCTCGTCGAGATGGGCGCGGTGGCGGCGGTGATCGTCGGCAGGGCCTACCGCTTTCGCAGAATTGCCCTGTTGTCAGCAGCCGGGGAATTGGCGGTTCTGATCTTCTTCGGCACCATCTTTTTTACACGGCTGACGGATGCCCACAGGACTGACGAAGCAATTGTGGTGGCACCGGTGGTGAACGTGAAGAACTCTCCCGATGATCGCGGCAGCGATGCGTTTGTCATTCACGGCGGGCTCAAAGTGCAGATCGTCGACCAATTCGGTTCGTGGACGAAGATACGGCTGGCGGACGGCAAGGTGGGGTGGGTGGAGAGCAACGAGTTCGAAGTCATCTGAATGAACCACTCCGGGTCCGATTTCAGTTGCAGGGCCTCTTTGCCTCTCATGGTAAAGAGGCCTTTTTTTGAGGGGTATTGCGTCGAATTTTCCGGCCTGGAATGGTGTTATCTAGTATGATGAGAGGGGTGGTGCGGAGGAGCCGGAAATGTGGGGAAATCGGGGATCAGCGCTTGAAAATCCAAGTTTCTTGCTTATACTTTGAATCAACAAGTTGCCGGATTTCCTCCGTGGGAAGGGACACATCGCCGGGGACTACGCCCCAGGCTTCTTCAAGGACGTGCTTGAGTTCCTGAACGGAAATCCTCAGGTTGGTGAGAAAATCGGTGTGAGAACGGTTTTGTCGGTAGAGGGGTTGGCGTGATGGCATCTGCAACAGGCGCGGGATCAGACTCAGATTTGCGTCGTTGAGGATGACCCCATGAAACAGCAGGAAGTGTTTCCCCCGCCGTTGGGCATTTCCGGCGAACTTCAAACCGTCCAGGGCGAGATCGGAAATCCCTTCGACGGAGACTGAAGACAGACTCCTGAGAGTGCGGAGCGCGTCTCGAAGGGTGGTCATGATCGTCCGGTTTGTGGATGCGATGGTGTCGAACTGATCGGTGCGGAGAAGCGGGAGGACCAGGGCATAATTCAGGCATCCTTCCATCTGGACCACCGCGCCGCCCCCGGTGCAGCGCCGGAAGATTGGAACCCCCAGCGCCAGGCATTCGTCTTCTCGAACTTCTTGTCTGATGCTGTTGGTATAACCGACAACAACAAAGCAGCGGTCCGGCTCCCAGAACCGGAGGATACCGTTCCCACCGTGTCGCTCACTCTCGAGGAATAGCGCTTCATCACACGCGAGATTCTCTTCCGGCGTCTGAAAAGTGTGATCGAGTGTAAGAACCGGTTCTGTCATCGGACACGCTCCGGTATCACTCTCCGCTGAACGCCTTGCAGTGCTCCGGCGGCTCTGAACGAGCCCGGAGAGGTTGACAGAGAACCGGGTGAGAGTATCATTAACGTCTTCTCTTCTCTTCTCTTTTTAGAGGCAACGTGGAAAAGGAACATACTGAAGATCTGACTATGTCGCAAGACGGTGAGACCAAGGACCGTTGGATAGAATCGCTCGAGTTCGTTATCGAGACCGTTCTCCGCGACCGGGAAACATCGCAGGTCCCCATTCTCCTGGAACGGCTGGTGTCCCGTCTCCGTGATTCGGGCGTTCCCATCCCTCATACCGTCAGCACACCGTATGTGAATACGATTCCTCCGGCCAGCGAACCTCCGTATCCCGGAAACCGGGAAGTTGAGCGCCGGATCAAAAGTTACATGCGATGGAACGCGATGGCGATGGTCGTGGCGGCCAACCGGCTGCACAGCGGACTGGGCGGACATATCTCGACCTTTGCCTCCGCGGCAACGCTCTACGATGTTGCGTTCAACCATTTCCTTCGTGGGGCCGATCACGGAAACACGGCCGACCTCGTGTACTTCCAGGGACATGCCGTTCCGGGGATTTACGCCCGTGCGTTTCTGGAAGGGAGGCTCGACGTTCAGCGTCTGCACAATTTCCGCCAGGAGCTTGCGGAGGGTGGAGGCCTCTCATCCTATCCCCATCCGTATCTGATGCCGGAATTCTGGCAGTTCCCGACGGTGTCGATGGGGCTGGGTCCGATCATGTCGATTTATCAGGCACGCTTCAGCCGGTATCTTAAAGCCAGAGGATTTACGAAAGATCCGGAACCGAAAATATGGGCGTTCCTGGGGGACGGGGAGTCCGATGAGCCGGAGACCCTCGGCGCCCTGACGGTCGCGAGCCGGGAAGGTCTGGACAATCTGATCTGGGTGGTGAACTGCAACCTGCAACGGCTCGACGGACCTGTGCGTGGCAACGGGAAGATCATCCAGGAACTGGAAATGTTGTTCCGCGGAGCAGGCTGGAATGTCATCAAAGTCATCTGGGGTTCCGACTGGGATCCGCTCTTTGCCGCAGACTCGAAGGGACTGCTACTGAAGCGAATGGAGGAGGCGGTCGATGGGGACTTCCAGAAATACTCCGTGTCCCCGGGGAGCTATACCCGCAAACACTTCTTCGGGAAGTATCCGGAGCTGAATGAGCTGGTCAACCATCTCAGCGATGAACAAATCGCCAAGATGCTTCGCGGCGGACATGATCCGAAGAAAGTCTATGCGGCGTACAAAGCGGCTGTGGAGCATGCCGGCTCTCCCACGGTGATTCTCGCAAAGACTATCAAAGGATACGGACTCGGTGAGGGAGGGGAAGGAAGAAACGTCACTCACCAGCAGAAAAAGCTCAACGAAAAGGAGTTGCGGGAATTCCGCAGGCGATTCGGCATCCCGATCAGCGATGAAGAAATCGCCGAGACGCCCTTTTACCGTCCGGCACCCGACAGTGAGGAAACACGTTACTTGCTTGATCGCCGGAAGGAGCTGGGCGGGTTCCTTCCCCGGCGTAAGCCCACTCTGGAACGACTTTCCGTCCCACCGCTGACCGCCTTCAGTGAATTTTTGAAGGGATCGGAACGCTTCGAAGTGTCGACTACCATGGTGTTTGTGCGGCTCCTGAGCATGCTGCTCCGCAACAAGGAAATCGGGCGACGGATTGTTCCGATAATTCCCGACGAGGCGCGCACCTTCGGCATGGACCCGCTCTTCCGCGAGATCGGGATCTACTCTTCGAAGGGCCAGTTGTATGAACCGGTCGACAGGGAGACGCTGCTCTACTACAATGAGACAAAGGACGGACAGATTCTCGAAGAAGGCATCACCGAATCGGGGGCAATGTCCTCCTGGATCGCAGCGGCCACTTCGTATGCGACGCACGGCCTTCACATGGTGCCATTCTACATCTATTATTCCATGTTCGGATTCCAGCGCACCGGCGATCTCATGTGGGCGGCGGGCGACATCAAAGCCAAGGGGTTCCTGCTGGGCGGCACAGCGGGAAGAACCACGCTCAACGGGGAAGGGCTGCAGCACGAAGATGGACACAGTCTTCTCCTTGCCAGCACAATTCCGACATTGCTCACCTACGATCCGGCGTGGGCGTATGAAGTTGCCGTCATCATTCAGGACGGCATGCGACGGATGTACGTGGACGGGGAAGATATCTTCTATTATCTCACCCTGTACAATGAAAACTACGCAATGCCTGCAATGCCCAAAGGCGCTGAAGAAGGGATCCTGAAAGGGCTGTACCGGTTCTCTGAAGGCCCTGCCGGGACAAAGCTGAAGGCGCATATTTTCGGCAGCGGACCGATTCTCCGCTTTGCTCTTGCGGCACAAAAAATCCTGGCGGAACGCTACAACGTGTCTGCGGATGTATGGAGCGCGACGAACTATAAGTCGCTCCGTGCCGATGCCTTGAACGCACGCCGGTGGAATATGTTCCATCCGGAAGGACCGCCCCGTGTTTCCTACGTCGAACAATTGCTCGCGAAGGAACACGGCGCATTTGTGGCGGTGTCCGACTACATGAAGATTGTCCCGGAACAAATTGCTCCGTGGGTGCCGGGTGGACTGATGACCCTGGGCACCGACGGATTCGGGCGCAGCGATACGCGTCCCCAGCTCAGGCGGTTCTTCGAAATCGACACCGAGTCGATTGTGATTGCCACGCTGTACGCCCTTGCAGGGAAGGGGCAGGTGAAAAGACAGGCTGTGCAGAAGGCGATCAAGGAACTCGGCGTCGACCCCGAAAAACCGTATCCACAGATTCTCTAGGGGTTTTTCCCATTTGACTGCTCAAGGAGACATGTACCCATGGATGTGAAGTTGCCCAGACTCGGCGAAGGCGCGGATTCCGGCACTGTTGCGAGTGTCTTTGTCCACGTCGGCGACAAGGTAAACAAGGACCAGCCCGTCCTCGAGCTTGAAAGCGACAAAGCCGTTGCGTCCATTCCTTCGCCTGCGGCGGGGACAGTGACAAAGCTCCATGTGAAAGAAGGGGACCAGATCAAAGTCGGCCAATTGATCGTCACCCTCGACGAAGGGAAGGGTCCGGAGCCGATCGTGAGCCACAAGCGGGAGGAGATTGAAGAACCGGAAATCTCCGTTGCCCCCTCCGGCGATCTCGTGGGGATGGGGAAAGAGGACTCGGCGCCGCTTGCCGGCGTTCTTCCTTCTCCGAGCACTCTTCCCCCGGCGGCGTCGCCGACCATTCGCAAGATGGCGAGAGAGCTTGGAATCGACCTCAGCCGTGTACGCGGAAGCGAGCGGGGAGGGCGCATCGTCGTCAAAGACCTCCGGGCGTATGTTATGCTTCTCCAGGAGATTGCCGGAAGGGTACAACGGGGGACGTCGACTGCCGCGGAAGTGTCCGAAACAGCTTCCCGTGAACGGACTGCGGTGCCCCAGGCGGTCGATTTTTCAAAGTGGGGGCCTGTTCACACAGAGAAGCTTTCCACGTTGAGACGGACGATCAGCACCAGGATGGTGGATTCCTGGACAGCAGTTCCCCACGTGACGCAGTTCGATCAGGCGGATATTACGGACCTGGTCAAGCTTCAGAAAAAGCACGCGGCGGCCTACGAACGGAAAAAGGCTCGGCTTACCCTTACCCCCCTGCTCCTGAAAGCTCTCGTGCGAACGCTGGTGAAACATCCCAAATTCAATTCCAGCCTTGATGAGCTCAACGGTCTCCTGGTGTACAAGGATTACTACCATATCGGCATCGCAGTGGATACGGAACAAGGGCTTATCGTTCCCGTCCTCAGGGATGTGGACAAAAAATCGCTGCTGGATCTTGCGCTGCAGCTGCAGGATCTCGCCGTGCGCACCCGTGAACGGAAGGTGGGATTGAATGAAATGGCCGGCGGAACGTTTACGGTGTCCAACCAGGGGGGGATCGGGAGCGGTCACTTCACCCCGATCATCAACAAACCCGAAGTGGCAATTCTCGGTGTCGCGCGGGCAACGGAGCAAATGGTGTTGAAAAAGGCGAAGTTCGTCGGGCGCAGCGTCCTTCCGGTGAGCCTTTCGTATGATCACCGTGTGATTGACGGGGCGGATGCAGCCCGCTTCATGGTCGATTTCGTCCTGGCCATTGAAGGGATGAGTGAGAAAGATCTGAAACTCTGAACGCGACAGAAAAGGAAAACCTCCACCGGTCACCGGCGCGCGATCGCGCCCGGAGGCCGCACGAGGACATGACGTCAATCAAGGAAAGTCTGCAGGAGAGGCATCAAGTGAAATCGACAAAGACAGATATCGTAGTTCTCGGTGCCGGGCCGGGCGGGTATGCCGCGGCGTTCTATGCGGCTGAGCTGGGGAAAAAAGTGGTCATGGTGGAAATGGACCCACGGCTCGGGGGAGTATGCCTGAACCGCGGGTGCATTCCGTCGAAAGCCCTGCTCCACGCCTCGAAACTCATACAGGAAGCGGAGGACTCGGGCTTCCGCGGGATTCACTTTTCGAAACCGGAAATCGATCTCAAACAGATGCGGGCATGGAAGGAGTCGATCCTCGATAAACTCGCACAGGGGATCGTGGGGCTCGCAGCAAAGCGCGGCGTGACGGTCGTACAGGGCAGAGGCTACCTCGAAGACCCCCGGACGTTGAGGGTGGAGACGGCCACCGGCCAGACGTATTTCAACTTTGATCAGGCGATCATCGCCACAGGCTCGCTTTCGGCTATGCCCGCAGCATTCGATCTCGGCAACCCGCGGATCATGACCTCAACCGAAGCACTGGAAATCGAAGACGTTCCCGGGCGACTCTTGATCGTCGGCGGAGGATATATCGGGATGGAACTGGGAACCGTGTACCGGACACTCGGGAGCTCGATCGTTCTTGTTGAAGCGCTCGACTCCATCCTGCAGGGGGCCGATGCAGATCTTGTCAGGCCGATCCTTCGCTATGCGGAGAAGAATTTCGATGAAGTACGTACGGGCGCGAAAGTCCTGAAGATGGCGACGAGTGGAAAGCAAATCAAGGTGACCACCGAACACGGCGGAAAATCCCAGGACGAATTGTTCGACCGTGTGCTGGTGTCGGTCGGTCGCACCCCGAACAGCAAGAATCTCGGGCTGGAGAACACCAAAGTGAAGCTCGATGAGAAGGGTTTCATCAGAGTGAACGATCGCCAGCAGACCGATGAGCCGACGATCTACGCGATTGGAGACGTTGCCGGGGGTGTCCTGCTTGCACACAAAGCGTCGAAGGAAGCACGCATCGCGGTGGAGGTCATCTGCGGAGAAATGAGTGAGTTCAAGGACATCATCATCCCTGCAGTGGTGTTTACCGATCCGGAACTTGCGTGGTGCGGTCTCACCGAGACGGAAGCACGTGAGAAGGGGATCGAGGTGCAAGTCGCAAAGTTTCCGTGGTCTGCCTCCGGCCGGGCGCTGAGCTTTGACCGCACGGAAGGTATGACGAAGTTGATCGTCGATCCTCAGACGGAAAGAGTGCTTGGAGTCGGGATCGTCGGGGTGGGAGCGGGGGATCTCATCAGTGAAGCGGTGGTGGCCATCGAACTGGGGGCGACCGCGCGCGACCTCGCGGAATCCGTCCATCCTCATCCAACGCTTTCCGAAACACTCAGCGAAGCAGCGGAGATGTACTACGGTGTTGCAACGAACGTGTTTTCCCGGCGGAAAACAAAACAAGAACCGGCGGTGTGACTCCTCATCCTTCGTCCGTGGTCAGCGCTCAATGCTCTCCGAGAGCTTTCTCAATAGCCGCCGTGACTTCTGCCGACAAGGGATCCGTCCCCGGATCGAATCTCCCGATGATCGACCCGTTTCTGTCCAGAAGAAACTTCTGAAAATTCCACGTGATTGGTCCCGCGAACTCCGGATCGGTTTCTTTTGACGTGAGGAACCGGTAGAGAGGATGAATATCCTTTCCCCGCACGGAGATCTTTGAGAACATTTCGAAATTGACGCCGTACGTTGTTGTACAGAATTCTTTGATCTCGGCGTCACTCCCGGGTTCCTGGGCAAGGAAGTTGTTTGCAGGGAATCCCAGGATCGTGAACCCCCGGTCTTTGTATTTCATGTACAAAGCCTCCAGACCCTTATACTGTGGCGTATGTCCGCACTTTGATGCGACATTCACAATGAGGATGACCATCCCCTTGTATGTCGCCAGGTGAACATCCCTCCCGTCAATGTCTTTCATCGTAAAGTCGAGAACGCTCTTTTGTGTGATCGGCGTCCCCCCCAGTGCGGGGGAAAACGTGTTGACCATCACAGCAGGAAGGAGGAGGAGATGGCGAAAAATCTTCTTGAGGCTCATTTTGGCTGCCTGCAATCAATGATAAATGAAAGGGTTACCGTCTCTTGAAAAACATTTCATGAAATCTGGAAGTTCCACTTGACTTTCTGCATTCTGTTTATAAACTTATTTTTGCGAAGCGCATTGAGGTCGCATCCTACGGTTTTTGCCGGGCGATGTTACCCCTTATTGTCATCAATAAGGAGGAGAAGGCGATGCAAGGAACTAAGCGATCAATGCGGCGGGTTGTATTGTCTAAGCTCTTTGAACATCTGAAAGAGAATTACGGTCTCGATTGGTCCGAAGAGATCTTTGACGAGAATCGTGTTTCCGTTCATCAGCTCGATGCAGTCCTTGCCTTCAAGAGTGATTTCGTGCTGGACGAACTCTGTTCGGCACTGAATCGCCTGGAAGAGGGGACGTACGGAGTATGTATCCGGTGCAAATCGCCGATGGGGGAAGAGATTCTGGACGATGATCCCACCAGGAGGCTTTGTCCGTCCTGTGCGCGCAGCTTCACGCACGTCCATCCGGACATTCGGGATACGCAATTTCATACCTTTCATCATGTGTAGGAGAAGTGCCGTCTCGTTCCAGCACCAGGAGCTTTCGGGGAAGGTGACGAGGCGGCACGTGAGCCGGCCGCAGGGAAACACATGAAACAGGAGGTCCAGCGAGGGTGGAGTGTATTGCACCCGCGCAAAGGGCAAAGCATTCATCCCTGACGAAAACGCCACACCAGCCCACCCCTTGGTATTCTCACCCCTTGAGATCGCGTCAGTAAAAGTGAGTCCACGAGCTGTTCCGGTGAAGGATCACGCGCACTGTTTGGTTTTCTGTGCAGTCGACCTTATGACTAGACGGTTGCGTACCGGCAGGTCTTCCTTTTTCATCAGTTTTCCTTTAAATTTGTGGCATAATGATTGGAGAAGTAGTGAGAGGTAATAGTTTCGACCTCCCAAAAGGTGAATCATGAGACGACTCTCTATTCTTCTCTCGCTGGTGGTGCTCACGAGTGCTCTTGCTTCCGCACAACCCGGAGCGGCAGGAGTTTCGTTCGGCGTTTTCTACTCTTCTCTCGGATCGTATGGCGAGTGGCTCCACGTCAGTGGAGGCGTCTACGCCTGGCACCCCGAAGGGGTGCACGCGGGGTGGAGACCGTATCTCGACGGACGATGGCTTTGGACAGACGACGGTTGGTTCTGGTCATCGGAGGAGCCGTGGGGATGGGCGACGTACCACTACGGCAGATGGTATTTCGACGATTACTATGGCTGGGTCTGGGTCCCGGGCTATGAGTGGGCGCCCGCCTGGGTGGAGTGGAGATATGGTGGAGGGTGTGTTGGATGGGCACCGCTCAGTCCCTATGCTCTGTTTTCTGCCGGGTGGGGGATTCACTATACCGCACATTGGAACACTCCCTTCTCCTACTGGACGTTCGTCGATTGCAGGTATATCAATCGTCCCTTCATCAACGATTACGCATATCGGGGGGAGGACAATTCACGATGGATCGGTCGGACGCGCGGAGCCGGAAGCATCGGCTTTGACGGAGGGCGGATCATCACGCGCGGACCGGGTCGTGACTACGTCGAGAGGACAGGAAACATCCGCGTTCAAAGAACGGACCTGGTTCCTGTCGATGACCATCGGGGAGAGCGCCTCGTTCGCGGGCCCAACGGGAGAGAACAGATTCACGTGTATCGTCCTCCCATCGACGGGAGAGCGAACCGCGAAGGCGAATTGCGTCCGTCGCGCGTCCGCGCCACCGATCATCCCTTCTCTCTTGATTTCCGTCAGACGGATATCGGCCGTCGGGATGTTGCCCGTGACCAGGGACGGGACCTCCGCCGGGCAGAGGAATATCGGCGCCGGCAATTTGAGACCACCTCGCCGGGGGCTGCAAGGCCTGAAGAACATCGTCTCTCTCCTGCCCCTGCGCCCGGCGGAAGAAATACGACCCGCGGCTGGATGGACAATCGCCAGCGAAACCCGGGGAAAGAAGTCCTGCGCGCTCCGGATCAGCGGCGCGAGCCGATCGAACGATCTCCGCGGATCGAGCGGAAAGAAGTGAAACCGGAACGAACAGTCCGACCGCCGGCGGAGCACCGGTCGCAGCCGTCTCGTGACGGCGACCGCACAACCGGTCACGGACGGGGTGGAAACAGGCGCTAGTGCCATACCAGCCAATGACGGTTGGAGTGACCGTGCAAACGATCATCGGTGGGGCACCGGTCGTGCAGGGTTTTTCGCAGTGCGCTCAGCCAAGGTGGTTCTCGCATGCAAATTCGGAAGCAGCTGCACGTCATCGGCGACCGGATTCTTCTCCAGCTGGATGACGAGAGCGACAAGACAAAGTCCGGCCTTTATCTTCCCGTCTCCGTGCGAGAAAAGGAAAAGGTCGCAACGGGAAAAGTGATCAAGGTGGGTCCGGGTTTCGCCATCCCCAATCCGAACTACACTGATGACGAACCCTGGTCCTCTCCGAAGGATCCCATCCGATACATTCCCCTCCAGGTCAGAGAAGGGGATTATGCGATCTTTCTTCGCGAACAGGCCATCGAAGTCGAATTTGAAGAGAACAAATACTTCATCGTGAATCAGGCGGCAGTTCTGATGATCGAACGGAACGAGCTGAAAGAAGAATAGAGGGTGGGAGATCGTGGGGAGACAAGACGGGGAAGAAAGCACCGCAAGGACTTTCTTCCCCGTTTCCTTTTCGCAGAATCACCGGAGGGCTTACGCCACAGTGATTTCTTTCGTGAGATACACATCCTGAATCGCATTCAGCAGCTTCGCACCCTCCGCCATCGGACGTTGGAAAGCTTTTCGACCGCTGATGAGACCAGTCCCCCCGGCGCGTTTGTTAATAACCGCAGTCTTCACCGCCTCTGCAAGATCGCTCTCGCCCGACGATGCGCCGCCTGAATTGATCAAACCGGCGCGTCCCATATAGCAATTGGCGACCTGGTACCGGGTGAGGTCGATGGGATGATCGGATGTGAGCTCTGAATAGACTTTCTTGTGGGTCTTGCCAAAATTCAACGCGGTGAACCCGCCGTTGTTCTCCGGAAGCTTCTGCTTGATAATGTCGGCCTCGATCGTTACCCCGAGGTGGTTCGCCTGTCCTGTCAGGTCAGCCGACACATGATAATCCTTCTCCTTCGTCTTGAAGGCGTTGTTCCGGGTGTAGCACCAGAGAACGGTTGCCATCCCCCTCTCATGCGCGTAGGCGAACGCCTTGCTTACCTCCTGAATCTGTCGTTTCGACTCGGCTGATCCGAAATAGATTGTTGCGCCGACTGCGACGGCACCCATGTCCCATGCCTGGTCAATGGTTCCGAACAGAATCTGATCGTAGGTATTGGGATACGAAAGAAACTCGTTGTGGTTGATCTTCACGATGAAGGGAATCTTGTGCGCGTACTTGCGCGCGACGGATCCGAGAACTCCGAACGTGGAGGCCACCGCATTGCATCCCCCCTGGATCGCCAATTTCACAATGTTTTCGGGATCAAAATACATCGGGTTGGGGGCAAACGACGCGCCCGCCGAATGTTCAATACCCTGGTCAACAGGGAGAATCGAGAGATACCCTGTACCGGAGAGCCGCCCGGTCGAAAAAAGCGAATGAAGACTTCGCAGCACCATGGGCTTGCGGTCTGATTGGATGAAAATGCGGTCAACAAAATCTGGTCCGGGGAGGTGGAGGGTCTCTTTGGGTATCCCCTTGCACTGGTGATCGAGAAGAGTCCTGGCATCAGTGCCTAGCAGGGACTCGATTTCCTTCATGGTCATTGCGCTTCTCCTGGTGAGATGTAATTATTCGATTGCGATGGAAAAGACTCAACGTAAAATATACTGAAATTGCACAGAAAGGGAAAGGATTTCTCCGACGCAGGGGTCTCCGACTGAAAGAAGATATCATTTTCGACTCAAGCTCGCAAATATTCGCTCTTCTCAACGAAGGGGCAAATCGCTCTTGATTTTCTTCTTGAGGGAACCTATCTTTTTGCGTAGTCCATGTACACCGCTTCTTTTGCCCTTAATGGTTCCGTTGCTGAAGAGAGAAGTTCCCTGACGGTGAACACTCGCATCAACGGTGGGTGCTGGAGGACTTTGCGCAGTCGGTTGCCTATTAAGTCGCAATGAACTCGGTGCCCCCTGCGGGCGGCATTGCCGTACGAGTCCAGGAACATCTCACAGCGAAGGAACAGTCCCATGGAGACGGGAGTGGTAAAATGGTTTAATGCCACAAAAGGCTTTGGCTTCATTCAACGCTCTTCGGGAGAGGATGTTTTCGTGCACTACAAAGCGATCAATGGTGAAGGCTATCGGACTCTCAACGAAGGTGACAAGGTACAATTTGAAGTAGAAAACGGACCGAAAGGGCTTCAGGCGCACAACGTCAGCAAGGTGTAGACCGGCGTACCTTTGCGCCTGACACCTCTCTCTCCCCGGGCAGCTCCGGGGGCAGTTCATCTTCGAACACCGGGAGTTGCGTCCCGGCGTAATGATGTCGGGAACGCAGGGTGTTCGCTGTTCGTCCTCCGCCAAGGGAAGACCTTCACCTTAAGGTTCGAATATTACGGAGTGTGAGTTGATTGTCAGGTAAGTTGCGCATCTCGCACCGTATCTCTGAGTGATAGCGTCCGTTGTGGACGGCCCCGGCTCTCAACCGGGGTATTTTTTTTGTCAAGGTCGGCATGAAAATTCGCATCGCCCTGCGTCACCATCCAAGGATTCTGGAGGAAGAGAGTCGACCTTCCGCCGACGTCATCGTTTTCCCCGAACTCGTCGATGGCGGGTATGCGGCACTCGCAAACGGGAATCCACCACATACGATTGATGATGAATACTTGAAACGGTTTGCCGCCGCTTCGAGCGAGCTTTCCACCGTAATAGTCGCGGGGTCGGTCCGGCTCAAGAATGGCCGTCGCGGGTGCACCAACTCGTCGCTGATGTTTTCCCGGGGGAAGTGTGTGCATCGGTACGACAAGATCCACCTCTTTCATCCCACGGGCGACCATACGTATTTTACTCCCGGTCGGAGAGCCGATACGGTGCGCGTTGCGATTGGGGGAAAGAATATCCGTATTGGAGTGGTTATCTGTTTCGACCTCCGTTTTCCGGAGTTGATGCGTTCTCTTGCCTTCCGGGGGATGGACCTGCTGGTTGTCCCTGCCCGTTGGCCTGCTCAACGGGCGGAAGCATGGAAAACGCTGCTCCGTGCGCGGGCAATTGAGAATCAAGTGTTTGTCGCGGGATGCAATGCTTCCGGTCCGGAAGGGGGACCTTCGTTCGTCTTCGGCCCCACCGGGGTCCCGGTTCCGCAGGTACGCCCGGCCCAATCGGGTGCCGGCTACTTCACGCTCGACTTTGATGCGATCCGCAGCGCGAAGAAGCTCTATAATACTCTCCGCGAAGCGCGCTGGCACGGAAGGAAATGAGAAGAGGGTGCGGTGGTGGGGGAGCGCACGGTGCGATCATTGTTGTCGGGTGTATTCCCGTGAGGCCACCGTGTGGATACCGCCGCGGATTTTGTAGTCGGTGACCACTTTCATCCACTTGGGGTTCGCGCAGCGGACAAGATCCTCAAGGAGACGGTTTACCAGGTGTTCTTGGTAGATGCCGACATTGCGGAAGGAAAAGAGATAGTACTTCAAAGAGCGGAGTTCAATAATGGACTTGTCCGGGATATAGTGAATTCGAATGAGCGCAAAATCGGGAAGACCGGAGTAGGGACAAACCGATGTGAACTCGTCTGTATCAATGTCAATGACGATATCCTTCCCCGGATACTCGTACGGGAATGTCTCAAGGACCTTCACATCGATCGACGAGAGATCTTGTGTGTCATAGCGCCGGTCGAGTGCCTCAACCATATCGGGGACTCCGCTCTCATGAGAACTAGAGGAAAGGTATTTCGTCATGGCAATATATAAGCTTGGGAAGGAAAATCAACCGGCGTGGCGATTCTTCCTGCTGGCTGTGGCGACCGCGGGAATACTCGCGGGGTGCGCCCACCGCCCCATCTCCGGGAACGAACCCATCGAAACAGGGTGGATCGATCGAGCCGAGCTGGAACGTCCTGTCCATGCAGAGTTCAAGATCGGCTACGATACCGCTGCTGTCCAGACCCCGTTCATCCCGATGCTTCGATCCGTTGATCAGGGGGTGAAAGTCATCGTTTTCCTCGGAACCTGGTGTCCGGACAGCCGGCGATATGTTCCCCATTTTCTCAAGGTCGCGGACCTTGCAGGCATCCCGGAAGAGAACGTCAAGCTCTACTGTGTGGACAGGTCAAAGAAATCCAATGACGGCTTGACGGCGTCATACAAGATCGAGCTGGTGCCGACATTCATTTTTCTGAAAGGCGGGATGGAAATCGGTCGGATTGTTGAAAGCCCTCAGCTCTCGATTGAACAGGATATGCTGACGATTTTGGCTAAAAATTCAGCGAATCCGTAGGCTTGAAGCGTTGACATTCGTCACATTTTTGGATATATTTTCGTTCATCGACCACAATCTCGAACCAGGCGATAGAGTCGTATGGCCCCGGACGACGGCGCGAGGCAAATCGACGAGGCACGACAGAAGCTGCTTGAGGAGATCAAGAGGCGTGCCGAGGAAGCCGAGCTTCGGCGCCTCGAAGAAGAGAATTCACCCCCGACGAAGTCTACCCGGCGCCAACGGCAGGAACGCAAACGTCGGGAGTCTGCACAACCTTCGCAACCCCCCGCGCCAGAAGCCTCCCGGCAGGACAAGGCAGAGAACGAACAATCTCCTGTCGAACCACCTGTTTCCACTTCGCCGGTCACGGGGTCTTTTGTCCCCGAGCCACCTTCAAGCGGGATCCCTTCGATTAATTTTTCAGGTTCCGACCTCCTTGGACCTGTAACCCCTTCCCATGAGACGCCCGAATCCGGATCATTCACTGGAGACCCGGGAAAAATTGACTCATTTGAGCCGAAACTACCTCCGGTCGAACCGCCGGCGCGCCAGGATTTTGATCGGAGCTCCTTTTTCCAGGATACTCCTCTGTCCGGGCTGAAGGAAACCGAACCACAGGTTCCCGGGCCTTTTTCGTCTGAAGATTCAGTGGCGAGACCCTCCGGCGAAGAATCGGGGGGCAGCAACCTTCCACCGATCGATCTCTCCATTCCTTCGCCTCACGAGGAAACAAGCTCCGACGTGGATGCGCGGATAGCAGAGCTGCGAGTGGAGTTCTCCCGATCGATCGACCTTGGAAACCGTGATGCAGCCCGACAGATTCTTGACGAGTGCATGACGCTGGACATGGAGCGGAGCGAAATCACTTCGATGCAGCTGATTCTCGAGCGTCTTGAAGATGATCTGCTCGCCACGCACCCTCCATCGACCGATGAAGGCGTTGCAGGGTTAACTGAGCCCGAGCTGCCTGTGGAGGCGGAACCTCCCGGAGTCTCTGTGTCGTCAGAACCTGAACCGCCTGCTGAACCGGCTGCAGACCCGCAGCAGATGATAGAACTCCTGCATCAGGCGGAATTCAACTATCAGCACGAGCGTTACGCTGCTGCGATGGAAACGCTCGCTTCCATTCTCAGCGTCGACCCGGGCAACGCGGACGCGCAAACTCTGATGCACGAAGTGCAGAGGGCGAATGATTTGACAGAACGGATCGCCCAGGAAGACGCTCGCTCGCGGGAATCCCTGAGCGCTTCTCCTGCAGAGACGCCCAAACAAAAGGAGGCCCCCTCAGAGGCGGATGTGTGGGGAGCATCGGTCAGACCGTTCGACTCGACGGCCATTGAGACCCTGCCGGGACAAGAAGGACCGATGCCGGTCCGCAGACCCGCTCTGGGATCCGGCCTGTTCCCCAGACTGGCAAACTTTGCCCGTTTTCTCAGGCCGCTCGCGATCGTTGTCGGCGTCGCGGTGGTTGTCGCAGTGGGATACTATCTTGTCCGGGGTGTTTCTTCCTCCGTCGTCCCTTCGCGGGCATCGATTGTGATTCTTCCCGGCATCACGATGGGTGGCGATCCCTCTCTGGCGCAGCTTGCAGATGGATTTTCCGATGATGTCATCAGGAAACTCGGAATGGTGGCCGATCTCCAGGTGATCGCTCCCGTGTCCTCGTACGCTGCGGGCGCGTCCTCCTGGTCGCCTCCGCAAACCGCGCGCGCTGTCGGTGCGAGCATGTGCCTGACGTGGAATTTTTCCGACGGCCCCTCGGGCTTCCAGATTCAGCAATCACTTTTCGACTCCTCCTCGTCGACGCCCATTTGGACGAAGACGATGAGTTTTCCCGATAGCAGTCTGAATGTCGAGCGGTCGGAGATATTGGACGGCTTGTTGACGGCAATCGGCGTCCATGCCGGTGAAGAAGAGCAGGTCGCGTTGCATAAGATCCCTACGACTCGTGTCGAGGCGTACAGATCGTATCTTCGCGGACGGGCGATCGTGGGTCATCCGGATGTCTATCCGCTCACAAATGCGATCGAGGAATTTGGACGGGCGATCGCGTTCGATTCGTTGTTTGCCGAGGCCTATGCTGCGCTCGGGTGGACGCGGATTCTCGCTTATGAGCGTGGGGACACATCAGGGGCACAGTTGTCGGATGCCGTGGCGTGCGTCCAGCGTGCGGTCTCGCTCGGCTTCAGGAATGCAGAGACCTTCCGTGCCTGGGGCGCGATCGAACGCATTCAGGGTCATTTTGAGAAAGCGGCAGAGCGATTCGACCAGGCGACGCAAATTGCCCCCAGCGATGCGGAGGCCCGTCGACGCCTCGCGCTGGTACAGAGTATCAGGGGGCAAATCGAACAGTCGATTGCATCCGCGCAACGGGCGCGAAAAGACGATCCCCTGAATCCCGACTCGTACATTCTCCTCGGACTCCTGCAAAAATATTCTGCGATTGCGAACGGTGACAATGCGGAGGATTTTGCCCGGGCACTGGCGACATTCCAGGCCGGAGAGCAGTATGCGAAAGACCGGAGCGACTACGCCAGCCGGTACATCGCCGTTCTTCAGTGGTATCTTCAGAGTCCCGATGACGCAGTGGCCATACTTTCCGATCATCTTGCGAGAAGCCGCCAGAGTTACGAAAGCCTGTACATGCTCGGCCGCGTCCAGCAAGCCGCAGGTCATCCGAAACAGGAATGGCAGGACGTACTTTCGCGCTCCAAGGCGGCCCTCCAGGCAGAATTGCGGACGAAACCGGGGGACCCTGTGCTCCTTTCGTGGTTAGGACTGGTTGAAACCAGGCTCGGCGAATTCAAAGAGGCACTCGCCGCCTCGCAACGCGCGTTGGCTACCGCTCCGCAAAATGCAAACGTGCTCTACAATACCGCCCGGTTGTACGCGCTGCAGCGAAATTTCAATCAGGCCGTCGACTATCTTCGGAAAGCGGTTGATAGAAAATACGATCTGATTACAGTTCTTGACATGGATTTTTTCAATCTTCATGGGGATCAAGCCTACCTCAAGGCGATTGTGCGCTAATCCTCCCGATTTTCCATGCCGGAGTGAGCTTTTTCCACCATTCGTTGACTTAGTATCCCTCAATGGATATATTCCGAATGCTGAATTCTGTCTTGAATGCCCGCATCTTATCACTTCACTGACGGGAGAGGGGATTGTCTGTGGCTGAACTCGACGAAGCGACCCGGCAAGAGCAACGAAAGAAGGCCGGTGACTATTTAAAGATGGCCGACAAGCTGTTCAAGGGTGGGGATCTCAACGGTGCCACCCGGCTTGTACAGATGGCCATGGCGGTCGACCCACAGAACCCGTACGTCAATGCGTATGCAGAACGGTTGAAGATCGCCGCCTCTCAAAAGGCGAGTCAATCGTTGGATGCTCCTCCGACCCCTGCTCCCCCGGCGCCTTCAGGGAGATCCTCTGGAACCGCCCCCGTGACTGCTTCAGGGACACGCCCTCCCGGCGAAAAGCCGGCAGCGCCCCCGCCGACTCCCCTGACGGCGTCCCAGCAACGTTCCATACCTCCCGACGCGCACGGCCGTGCGTTGGAACAGGAGATGCGCCGGAACGCTGAAGTCGAAGCCCGGAAGATGGCACACGATGACCAGGTCCGCAAATCTGTGGAAGATGAATACCGGCCCAAACTGGAAGAGGCGGTGCGAGTCATCGAGGACTATCGCCGCCGTCTCGAGGAAGAGAAGCGGCGGCGGACCGAGCTGGAGACGGAATACCGGGAGCTTTCGACCGCGAGGGAGGGGCAATTCCAGGAGGAATTGGACCAACGGATCGACAGCGAACAGAAACGCCTGGAGGCGGAATTCGCCGCCCGTCTGCGGGTTGAGAAGGCTGCAGTGGAGGAGGTGACGGGAAAACGGAAAGCGCAGGAGGAGCGCTCGCGTGCGCTCGAAGAAAGCCGGCGCATCATTGAAGCGGAGAAAATCCGCATTCAGCGGGAGATGGAGACGCGGCTCACGGAAGAGCGGGCACAACTCCAGAATTTGCGGGTTCAGGAGGAGGCGGCGTTGGCCGAACGGAGGAAAACCGCAGAGCTGCAGCTCAGGCAGCTTCAGGAGGACCTCCACCGGAAAATGCAGGAAGAATTAAGCGCGACGCGGGACCGTCTGGAAGAGGACGCGCGCCGGCAACTCGCCGCGGAACATCGCCGGCTCGAGGAAACGCGTGCACGCGAATCTGCCGAAGCAAAAGAGGCCCATCGTCATTTTGAAGAGGAGACGCGGCGTCGGATGGAAGAGGAACTCGCGAAACGGCTTGCGAAAGAACGCGCGAACCTCGAAGCCGAAACGCGCCGTCAATTGGACATCGAACGCGTTCGCATTGAGGAAGACGCATACCGGAGAGCAGAGGAGGCGGGGAAGGCCCAACGGGATGAGCAGGAACGTGTGGCCGCGGAATTACGCGCAAAAGCTGAGGAAGAACGGCGAAGAAAGGAAGAAGAGCAGGAACGGCAGCTGCGATCGGAGGCCGAAGAAACGCGACGGTACGAGGAGGCGGTCCGGCAGGCAATTGATGAGGGAAGGCGTGTCGCGCAGGCGAAAACGGTCCGGGGGTACCTCGACCAGGCGGCGATCGCTCTCGAGAACCAGCGTTTCGACGAAGCACTTCAGGATATTACCAGGGCTCTCCGTCTTGAACCTTCGAACCCCGAAGGCCAGGAACTTGAAAAACGGGTCTACGCGGTCCGCGATGAAACCTCCCGCCAGAAGGAACAGCAGGAGCGCAGAACCGAACAGCGTCGTCGTCTCGAGGAACTCCAGCGACGTCTCGAGGAACAGACCAAACGCGATGCCGAAGAACAGAAGGCGCGGGCGATCCGTGAGGCAAAACTCGCCGCACTTCTTCGCCGGACCAAGGAGCTTCAACGGTCAGGGCAGTTTGAAGCCGCACTGAAGGAGCTCAATAACCTCTATCAGATCGATCCGGGGAGTCCCGCGGGCCGCGAAATTGAAATCGGCATAATTGCGACGCAGCAATCGCGGGTGGACGCGGAGGCAATCTCCGCCCGGAGATCTGCGGAGAGCGAAACGTGGCGAAGAGAGGAAGAAGGTCGTGAACTGGAGCGTCAGGCAGATCGCGAACGATTGAAGCAAGATGCGTTCGAGTCCTACCGGAGCATGCTCAAGCAGTCCTGGGTCAACGGAATTCCCGCGAGCGACGAGCGCGCAATGATTGAAGTAATCCGGCTTTCGCTCGGAATCTCGGATGAGGACCGCGACTCGCTGGAAAAAGAGATTCGGGCGGAATGCTATGCAGACGCTTTCCGGTCGGCGCAACGCAACGGTATTGTTGTCGCAGACGACGAACACGCGCTCGCGCCCCTGCGGCAGGTCTTCGACCTCCAGACAGACGAGGCACGACAGATCGAGGCGGACGTCCTTCGTGAAACCGAGACGCGCACCTCCTCGGCGGTCGAGTAGAACCCCCCATCGTCCGCAGCCCCTGCCGGCCTTCCTGCAGCGGGTGCGGGCCTCCGCCCTCCATTCACGGCGCGCGCTTCGCGAGCCGTCCCGCAAGTGACCTTCTGTACAGAACGCACGTCCACCACACAAGATTCATGAATACAAGGTTGAACAGCAGGTACTGCGGAAGGGCGTCGAAGAGCGAGAAGAGCACGAGCACGATGTTCTCTGTGCCAAGTCCGAGGAACCCCGACCACCGTATGCCCACCCGATCCCCATACCAGGCCTCGTCACTCCCCCGCAGTCCTCGTTTTGCCCAGCGATCGAGCCGGACCATCATTGCATCCTGCCAGCCGTAAAGAAACAGAAAGATGCGTTGGAGCCGCCGGGTCCAGGGATCCTCGTTCAAATCCTCGGGCCGGATCTCCTCTGTTGTCCTGTTGATGGTATAGGAATTTTCGAGATGGAGGAACGAGGTGTGGTACAGCACGTGATAGGAGATGTGCAGGACGACCGAAAGAAATGCGAAGAGGGCCAGAAGAAGATACAGGTACGAACCTTCGTGCCTGCTCACAGAGATGCCGATGGAAACGAATATCGAAAGGCTGACAAAGAAATCGCCGATCGAATCGAGAAACCTTCCTTTTCTGCTGTATTGTTCCCGCGCACGCGCCAGCTGGCCGTCGGCTGCGTCGAGTGCGTCCTTTGCCAGGAGAAGGACCCCTGCGACTTGCGTCGTTGTCGTGGTGCCACCGGAGTAGACCCATGCACTCAGAAAACCGACAAGGATTGCCGCGACGGTGACCTGGTTCGGCGTCGCCGGGGTCGGGTACAGGATTCTTACCAGCACGCCGGCGATCGGCCGGACAAAGTACACGTTGATCAATTCATCGGATTGATCGGATTTCTTTGACCGGCTGTAGGAATAGGGCTTCCGTGTTTTCATAATCCCAGGGTCAAAGCAAGTGCCGAGGCCACCCGCAGGTCGTCGGGCGTATCGATTTCCATGCAGGGGAGTCCTTGCGTCGAAACCGCCGCGATTCGCGCCCCCCTGTCGATGATCTCCTGAAATGATGCCTCATAGAATTCGTCCTGTTCCTTGCGCCGGTCGAGGACGCGGAAGAGCTGCCGTGCAGTCTCCCGGCTGAACATCTCGATCCCGATCGATTCGCCTGCCGCCCGTGAAGGTGTAATTGCCTTGCCAATCTGGCGGACATACGGCCCGTCGAGTGCCACCTTGATTTCTTCTGCGCCCAGCCGGTCGTCTTCTCTCATGAGAAGTGCATCGGGAACCGGGCTGGCAAGGAGGAGGTGAAGGAGGTGAGGATCAAAGAGGATATCGGCGTCAAGGAGAAGGATGCTGTTGTCGCCGGTCTCCCGGCCCGCCAACCAGAGAGAATAGTTGTTGTTGGTGGTTGCGTACTTCTCATTGTGGACAAAACGCACGGGCATCGCAAGCCCGAGCGAGCGAACAGCTTCCTCGACAAGCGGTTGAAGATATCCGGTGACGAGAACGCACTCGGCAAGTCCCGCCGATTGAAGCGCAGAGAGGGTTCGTGGAAGAAGAGATTGGTGCCCGACGGGGAGAAGGCATTTCGGCAGGTGATCGGTAAGAGGGCGCATCCGGGAACCAACACCCGCTGCCAGAAGTATGCCGGTCATGGATCCTACGCATTCTCCGGATTCATGACGGACAGATGAAGCCGCCGCGCGGCGACCTCTTTGAACGCGTCGATGACCCGTGTATTCTGTTCGGAAGTGCCAATCGTGATCCGGATGCAGTCTTCCAATCCCGGGTCGTCAAGGAATTTCACGATGATTCCGGCCCGCTCCAATCCCTCTTTCATCTCCCGTTTTCTGTCGACCGGATAGCGCACCAGAAGGAAATTTGCATCGGAGCGAAATGGTGTGAACCCTTCAATGGTCGCAAGTTCCCGGGTGTACCTGAGCATGTCCTGGTGCATCGCCGTTGCCATCGAAGTGTAATAGTCAGGCTCATCAAGTGCGGCAAGGGCAATCTTTTCGGAAAGCTGGTTGTACCCGAGATACCGCGCGCTGAACGTCACAAGCTGCTCAAGGTCTTCGCCGGCGCACGCATAGCCGATCCTCAATCCCGCGAGGGCATAATATTTCGAAAACGTTCGCAGAACCAGGAGACGGTCGTAACGCGCGAGAAGCTTGCCCGGGTGGCTGGTGCCATTGCCGGCGAACCCATGGTACGCTTCATCGAGGACGATGATCGAGGAGGCGCAATGATCCACAATATGGTCAAGGGCCTCCGGGGAGAGGCTGTTGCCCGTGGGATTATTGGGGGATGCGATGAGGATCACGCGCGGACGGTGGAGGTCATAGAGGCGAAGGATCTCCTCTTCGTCATGTTCGAACCGGCCGTTTCGCTCCCTGATCGAATAGTGTTCTTCGCGCCCGAAGACTTCTTTTGCCACCGATTTGTAGTACCACCATGACTGGTTGGGAAGAAGAATTACCTCGTCCCGGTGAAGATAGCAGTGGACGACCTGTTTCAGCATATCCTCGCTGCCGTAGCTGAGGAGGATTTGTTTCTCCGGAATGCCCAGGTCGGTGCTCAATCGTTCCGAGAGCTCGCTCTTCTTCCCGCGCATATAGGAGCGGGAATAAAGACTGAGCTGTTCCAGCCGCGCTTCCCGCAGGACCCGATAGCACGAGGGTGCTGGCCCGTACTGGTTCTCGTTTCTGTCAAGATAGAGGGTAGTCATAGACCGATGCCCATTGGAAGGAAACCGACGATTTCTTTCAAGCAGAGATTTGTTCTTCTTGCGCGCTGACCGTCTCCAGCGCGAGATCCAGACGGTGTTGAACGGCCCGTTGCCAGAGCTGCATGCCGATGAGGTACACATTTCCGGCGGTTGCGACGATCCAGCAAAACACTCCCGGATCCCCCGCCAGCGCCGCCAGGATCAGCCCGGTCCGGTTTGTGGTGGCGCCGAGAATAGTCCACCATCGCATGGGTTTTGCATTATACGTCCTGAACAACTCCGGCGGGACGAGGCGTTTCTCTCCGGAGTCGTTCGGACCGGGCCTGAAGTGCCATGTATCTCAGGTAGATCTGGAGGGCAAGCCGTTTTCCGATCCATACCCCCGATTCTTCACTGCGCTGCAACTCTTTTTCCGCTCTTGCGAATTCGTCGGCGAGAAAATTCGCTTTCCCCTTGATGGCCGCGATATACGCCTGCTGGCGATAATCAAATACGATGGCATGAAGGGCCGAGGTAAAGCCCCCTGCGGCGGCCAGCCACCACATGGACGGGTCGCTCGTGTATTTCGTGAGGCCTACTCCTACACCAACGAAGATTGCCACGCTGAGTGCCCAGTCGGCAACGCCGTCGACGAGCCGGCCGAAAGGACTGCCGCTATTCTGAAGTCTGGCGAGCATTCCGTCGGCGCAGTCGAGAACGTTCGCGATTGCATACCACATTCCTGCAAATGCAAAACCGGAAACCGTTCCCTGTGCGAAACACCACGCAGATGCAAAACCCGCGAGAAGGGAAAGAAACGTTACCTGGTTCGGCGTGACTGGAAGACGATAAATGGTCTTCACAAAGACGAAGGCAATGGGTCTGTAGAAGAAGAGGTCTAAGACCTCCTCAGCTTCGGCCATCTTGAGAGAAATCCGGTATTCTGATAGGAGAGACATTATTGATCCCGTGTGCAATTTACAGGTTTTTCCTAAATACGCAAGGAACCGTATTTACTACGTCTTGAAAATTGGCTATATTGAGGAGAGTTTGGGAAAACAACGAACAAACTGAGAAAGGGTTTTTGACAACTTACCATGGCATCGAATAAACTACGCAGAATCGGAATACTGACAGGTGGTGGAGATTGCCCGGGCCTGAACGCGGTCATTCGCAGCGTTGCAAAGCCCGCTATGGCGCACTTTGGAACGAAGGTTATCGGCATTCAGGATGGATATGAAGGTTTTGTTGAGGGGCGTGCACACGAGCTCACGCCGATTGATGTGTTGGGAATCATCAACCAGGGCGGGACCATTTTAGGGACCTCGAACAAAGGTGATCCTTTTCACTTCCCGATGGGAGAACGAGGGAATATCCGGATTGTCGACGCTTCCGACCAGGTGATTTCCCATTATCGGAACTGGCAACTGGATTGCCTGATCGCGATTGGAGGGGATGGAACGATGACCATCGCGCACAAGCTCTCGGAGATGGGCTTGAACGTCATCGGGGTTCCCAAAACCATCGACAACGATCTCGATGCAACGGATATTACCTTCGGTCACGATTCAGCACGCGCCGTGGCGACTGAAGCAATTGACAGGCTTCAGACAACGGCGTCGGCGCACCACCGGGTCATCGTCGTGGAAACCATGGGGAGATATGCGGGGTGGATTGCCCTCGGAGCCGGGGTTGCGGGAGGATCGGACATCATTCTCATTCCGGAAATCCCATTTTCATGGGACAAGATTTTTGACTCCGTTCTCAAACGGAGCAAAGGGGCGAAATTCAGCATCGTCTGTGTTGCCGAAGGCGCAAAACCCAAAGATGGCCAGATATCGGTCAAAGAGATGGACATTAAGCGGACTGATCCTGTTCGGCTGGGGGGGATCGGTGAACTGGTGGCAAAGCGGATCGAAGATGAGACGGGGCTGGAAACACGCGTGACAGTCCTCGGCCACGTCCAGCGCGGTGGTAGCCCGACGCCCTATGACCGTATTCTTGCCACCCGATTCGGCACGGTGGCTCTCCAGGCCGCCTCCAATGGAGAATTTGGGGTCATGACCAGCCTGCAGCGCGACCAGGTGGGTACTGTCCCATTGAAGGACGCCATAGGCAAGCAGCGGATCGTCCCTATGGATCACCAGCTTCTCTTTGCTGCCCGGGCGGTCGGCACCTGCATGGGTGATTAGGAAGACTGCTTTCCTGTCAGAGATGAAAAGAAGAACGGCGGCCGGGTTTCCGGGCGCCGTTCGTATTATCCACCGGTGGTCCCACCGGTCGTAGCGGGCCGGCCGCAGGTCGCGTGTATCGTCCCGCTACCGCACCTCGACGCGCACGAGCGTCATGTCATCCCGGGGTTCCTGATCAAGGGCAAATTTCCTGACCTTCTCAAAGAGGGAGGAGATTTGCGTCGTCGCATTCCGCCGTGTCTCCATCACATCAGACATGAAACGGTCCACGCCGTACTCCTCATCCCGGCGGTTCACGGTTTCGGTGATTCCATCTGTATAGATGATGTAGATATCTCCCGGGATAAGCGGCCGGTCCACCTCGATGAACTCGATGGACTGTTTTACCCCCAGGGGAAGTCCGGGGGTTCTCAGCACCTCGCATGCAGCATCTCCCGCACGGATGATCCCCGGATGACCCGCCGTCGTCATGTGGACCATCTTCGTCCCCGCATCAAAAAACAGGCATGCCATACTCACAAACATATTCTTCTCCGTCAGGTCCGTCAACGTCCGGTTGAGTTTTCCGAGCAGGTGGGAGGGAGAATGGGCCTCCGTGAGATGGGCATGCAGGGCGCTCTTCGTCATGACCGACACCATCCCGGCTCCTGTCCCGTGGCCGGTAACGTCCGCGACAATGACCACGATCGATTCGTCGGGAAGAGCAATCACATCGAAAAAATCCCCCGCCACTTCAGATGCGGTGACGGTCTTCCCGTCGACGGAACAGAGGCGCGATTGGAACGGAACGGTGGGGAGGAGGGATTGCTGGATGCGTTTTGCAATCGCGACCTCCGCCTGGAGGCGGAGGCGATGTTGCCCTTCCCGGTTGATGACAACGATGAAGAGCCAGTATCCGAGCGCAATGAAGGCGACCGCAGCCATGCTGATGTACGCCCGTTGCGCGCCCGATGCGGAGAGGTCGATCGACAAGGCGGATGGCCGTTCGATCGTTGCCCGGGACGGGCCTGCAATGATCGTCTGGGCGACGGGAATGAGGGCTGTGCAGACAAGCAGTGTCAGGAGAGCCGCAATCAAGACTGCCGGTTTCCTGCCGAAGAGGATAATTGACGCCGCAAACGATCCGCTGATGATCGTTTGCATGACGAAAAGCACCCACGTGCGGCCGTCGATGACAGGATCCGTCAGGGCCGTAAGAGGGCCGAGGACCGCAAACGTCATGAACACCGCCGCGGCAAGCCTGCGGCGTGCGGGCGCCTCCATCTCTTTCCAGAGATTGTAGGAAGAACGAAACGAGCGCATGGGATGATGCCTCTCCCGGAAAGCCGAGGGTGTTGTTACAAGCGAAATTTTCCGTCGTGCCAGTCCCGCGTCATCTCCAACCAGAACAGGAGGCCGCGCCATTCACCGAATTCATCGTAGTGCCGTTCGATCACTTTGTCGGAGACCTTTCGTCCCCGCTTGTGAAGTTTTGAGAATTGTGCGCGAACCCACGAGTCGAGTGCGAGAGAATCGTGCCGGCCGAGCAAACGGAGCATATTCCCGACCGCATAGGGCCCCATGCCTTTGATCGAACCGATCTCCCGGGCAAGGTCGGGCGTCGGCATTGGAGTCGTGCGCCATTGTTCCACATCGAGCGTCCCGGACGCAACGCGGTCCGCCAGCTCCTTGATGTAGGGAGCACGATAACCGGTTTTGCAGACCTCACGAAGTCGCCGTTCGCCGAGTGCAGCAATGTCGGCAGGCGCGGGAAAGGCGTAGTGCGTTTGGTCGTTGGTCCTGCCTGCCACGCGCACCATGTTCGTTACCATCAGGGTCGTCAGGGCCCACGTGCAATTTGTCGTGCAGAGGGTCTTGAGTGCATCTTCGAACACCGTGGGTGCCCGGAGCATTCGCCCGGAGCCTGAACGGGCGATCCAGCGGTACCGGGGATGCCGGCGGGCAACACGATAGAAGCTGGAGAGGTCGTAGTCGAATTCCAGGCAGGTCGACAACTGGCGCAGGATATCGTTGCGTGCAGAAGGGGAGAGTGTCCGCGTGGCCGAGGCTTCGACGGCAATGCCGCGTGCGCCCCTTTTCAGGACGCAATGCGCGATGGTCCCGTCGTTGGCGGAAACGGTACGTTCGAGAATCTTTCTGTCGGGGTCGAATGCAAAAGGGGGAAGAGAACACCACCCGTGGCTGAAAGCCGTCCTCCAGAAATCAAAACCTGCAGGAGGCAGAAGGGTCAGGCGCGCAGCGGGCATGGGATGTCAGCCGATGTTGATCAATGGCAAGAACGGGACTGTCGACAGCGTGCTAGAACTTCGCGAGCAACTGCGCGTTTGTCGGAAAGATCTCCGTCAATTTGAGCACGGACTGCAGGGCTTCCCGGGGATTCATTCGCGCGACCGACCTTCGCAGGTTCTGATGGAGCGCGGTATCGGGACCAAAAAGCAGTTCTTCTCGTCGAGTACCGGAGAGCGAGAGATTGATGGCGGGGAAGATGCGTTCTTCGGCCAGTTTCCGATCCAACACCAATTCCATATTCCCCGTTCCCTTGAATTCCTGAAAGATCAATTCGTCCATACGGGAATTGGTCTCCACCAAGGCAGTAGCGATGATGGTTAACGACCCGCCGTCTTCGAGGTTTCGCGCGGCTCCGAAAATGCGCTTGGGTATTTCCAGGGCGCGCGCGTCCACGCCGCCGGAAAGGGTGCGACCAGTGCCGCGTTGATGGATATTGAACGCTCTTCCCAGCCGGGTAAGGGAGTCGAGCAGGAGAACGACATCCCGTCCGCTTTCAACTTTTCGCTTGGCGTATTCCAGGACGATCTGTGCCAGGCGGACCTGGTTTCCGCGTTCGGTGTCGCTTGAGCTTCCAAATACTTCGCCACGGACCGAGCGCTTCATCTCGGTCAATTCTTCCGGGCGTTCGTCGACGAGGAGCATGATCAGGTCCACATCGGGATTGAACGTGCTCGCGGCGTGTGCAAGCTGTTGCAGAAGGATTGTTTTGCCCGCCTTGGGAGGGGAGACGATGAGGGCGCGCTGCCCCTTGCCGATCGGGCAAAAGAGCGCAATGAGACGTGTGGCGACGTTGCCCCCCGGTCCTTCCAGGCGTAAGGCCTGCGTGGGCGAGACCACTTCGTGTTGTCCGAACTCAATCACCTGCTTCCACGCTTCAGGGGCCATCCGGTTCACGCGTGTCACCGTGCGTACCTGCGGCCCTTTCCCCTTCCGTTCTTCCGCTTCTCCTTCGATGAACACTCCCTGGCGGAGATTGAACCTTTCGATAAACGGAGCGGGAAGGAAAGGATCGTCCGGCTTGCCGGCAAGCGCAAGTGAGAGGGTCCGGATATATCCGACCCGGGGACGGTCAATCTCCAGAATTCCCTGAAAAGTCATTTCACCTTTGCGCGTTGTTCTCGGGGCTATCGAATCGACTTCACCTGTGCTTCAACCGGGGGCCTGGAGGATGAACGAACGGCACGAAATCCCATGCTTCCCATCGCCATGCGTTTCATCATCGGATGGATTTGACCGTTGTAGACAATCCGGTACGCATGGACCGAATCGGTTTCCGTGGAAGTCCACCAGTACACAATCATCGAGTGGGGGTTCCAGAGGGGAGTTTCCTTGTCCGGTGTCAGTGCGTAGGTGGCCTTCCGGAGCTGCGGGTTCCAGATCCCGCCGGCATTTCTCCCGTTCCTTGTCAGAGAACGGACGGCCTCGTCAACGGTGGGGAGACGCCAGAGATCGAGAATGGAATCGGAGAGTCCGGTCCCGTCCTTCGTCAGCCGGCGGCACCGGTCACGTGCTTCGATCCAGGTCACTCCATGTTCAGCCCATCCCGGTCCGGCGGGAGCCCAGGAGAGAAGAACTCCATTCCCTTCGACGGAACGCTCTCCGCGGAATCCATCGTCGAATCTTCCAATTACAGTATAGGCAGGACGGGCGCCGAATACAAGGAGCACGACCAGGGGGAGGAAAATATTCAGGAGAATCATCCAGCGGCGGGGAATTGGATCACTGGAATAATAAAACGCACCGAGGAGGACCATCGGGGTAAGAATGAAAAACCGGGCCGCGGGCGTGTTGACCACCAGGGTCACGACGGCGACGCCGACAACGATATGGGCGATGCCTCCAATCCTGGGGAACGCGTGAGCAACGGCCGCCAGAATGAGAAACAGCAACATCGGACTCAAATACTGGATCAGCATCAGGCCGATGTTTCCCGTCAGGGTGTAGTCGTACCACCCCTCATGAAAGTTTTCGATGATTCCCCAGAACGCCCAGAAGGAAGTAATGACTGCGGACATTCCTGCCGCGATCCACCCCAATGCCCGCCGGCTTGCGAACATGCGAATCCGCATGGGATAAGTACGTCTCTCCCTTCTATTCACCTCGGAACATCGGATCCCAGGGCGGGAGGGTCTCGGCCTTCTGACCCAGTGAGGCAAGAATGTCGGCGGGAAGATATTTTTTGTTGATCACAACAACCTGCACATACCTGTCAAACCAGTCATCGGTCATTGTGAGGAATCCCTTCTTCCCGGCCTTCTCTCCCCAGGAGTTCTCCACAAGCCACTTCTGCGGTTTTCCTCCGAGCGTATCGACACCGGTGAATACCATATTATGGTTCGGAATGCTCTGATACGTTTCGAAAAGTTCCTTCCGCGTCATCGAGAAATCCAATCCGTACAGGGAATTGAGATCGTACACGTTCGTTGCGAGAACGCCGTTCTCGGTGTTTGCCTCCTGGCCGACGTCGCACCCGAACCATACGGGTTCGTTATGCAGGATCGTTGTCAGCGCGAGATCCTTCGCTGTCTGAAGAGGGACGTTGATAAAAAACATCGTCGGCCTGTCTTCGACAGCCTTGTCCAGCTCGATTTCATATTTCTTCATGAACGGGAGCGTCGGGATCGAATACAGCGCGACATACTGATCGAGATTGATGCCGACGTATTCACGGTAGAATTCCTGCGGTGTGTATTCGCGCAGAGGACTCAACGACTTATCTGTCTTTTCGTAGCGCCAGGAAAAATGCTCCGGCGGGAAGCCGAAATTGAGAGCGAGGATCTTGTAGACGTCTTTCAGCGCCTGCGTCCGGAGTTCCGCAATCTCCGCTGCACTCTTCGCCGCCCGGATCCGCAGACCATACTGCCGGAGACGGATGCCGAGAACGAGATTCACGTGGCTGGAATTTGAGGAGCTGAACGTTTCCGGCATCACTTCGTTGGGAACCACTCCGTACTTCTGGATCAACTCGATGAAGCCCAGCCAGTTTCCGCCGTCCTGCACCGGCGCCCGGAGCAGGAATTCGAGAACCCTGTCGGTCGTCGGATGATCCCTCAGCCGGATCATGGCTTCGAGGTAGACATTGGCCTTTTCCAGCTTGTCGAAGAAGAAGAGATAGCTCTCCGAGAACTCGACATCGTTGATGCCGAGGCTTTTGCGGGCGGAGGGACGGAGGGTGTTCAGGCCCGAAAACATCCAGCACCGCCCGCTTGATTTCTGGTTCGTGATATTCTCGTCTTTGAGCCGGTTCGAGAAGTAGGTGTCGATGGCGTTGATGCGGTTTGGGTCAAGCGTGATTTTCCTGCCGTCCGTTTGACTGAGGGCATTCCGCGACGCCCGAAAGGCGCTGTTGTCCGGGCAACTTGCGCGCAGTTCTTTGAGGAAGGAAGGGGAGATGCCCGTCTTCTCCTGGGCCGGCGAAGTGACGGCGACGCTCAAAGCGAACGCAAGGACAAGCGAAAACCTGAAACCCTGGATCTCCTTACCCATATTCCTTCTCCATTCGTGATTGGCTATGTGCAGGAGCCGGAACGGTGGCCGAAAAAGTCCCCGGGGGTCTCCTGTCTTCCTACGCGGGTGCTTTCATTCCCATCGCCGCCCATTCTTCCTTCGACGGGCCGTACATCCCGGGCACGCGCAGTCCTGCCTGACGCATGAGGACCGTGATTTGCGCGCGGTGGTGGATCTGATGGAATACCAGCGCTTCGAGGGTGATTCCTCTCTTCCATTGTTCACCGTACATGTCATCTTCCTTGGCGAGCGAAGCGTCCGTCCACTTTGTCTTTACTTCGTTGAGAAGCATTTCAGCGGCTCTATTGTAAGCATCAAAAATCGCTTTTGCCGCAGACGGAGGGGAATCCGAATCGCCCGGCTCGCTGATCGTCAGACCGGTCCGGTTCATCATCTCGGAGATGGTGGTGACAATATGCCAGGCAAGAATCCCGATGGTTCTTCCGCCGGGAACAACCGCCTGGGCAAGGCTCCTGTCGTTCAAATGTTTGAGGACCTTTTGCGTCTGCTCGAATTCCTTCGACCAGACATAGACAAAATCGTTGATGGTGGTAAACATAGGATGTGCTCCTTGAAGGGTCGCGCGATCAGGATTTGATCACGGTATCGAATCCGCCTTCCGTACCGCTGAAGAGGGACTGGAGATTGAACGACGTGGTTTTGTTTTTCAAAGCGAGACTGACATACTTCCGGGCAAGTGCATCTTTTCCGGCACCGAGGATCGTGCTGATGAGGCCGAGCGCCTCGGCGTATTCCGGGGGCCGCAGTTCGCGCAGGATATGCTCCCAGATCGACTCTTCCAGAACGTTAAATGCCGTCTGGACCTCCCAGAGATCGTATCCTGCGCCGAAGCGCTCGACAGCGATGGATTCAGCGTGCGCCACCATGGGCGCGAGGTTGCGATCCTTGATCCCCCGGACAATCAGCGTGAAGAGAGCTTTCAGCCGCTGGTGCACATGCTCGGTTCCCGCCTGGTCGTAGTGGCGCGCATGAACTTTCTGCATGGAACCCATCGCAGATTCGAGGATGGTGTGGCTCTGGTTTTGAAGAAGCTCGTGGAGATTCATTCGATTTTCGTGTCAACGTGGTGGGATGTTCAGTTCTGAGTTTGCGTATTCAATGTACGGGAGATTCATGCGAGGGTCAATTCCCTTCTTTCCAATCGATAAACAGCTTACGCGTGGCCGGTTGACAGCGGGGGCAGAAGTACACATCATAGCCGCGCACCCCTTCCCGACGGATCTTGGTGCCGCACCGGGGACAGGGTTCTCCGTGACGGTTCCGGACACGCATATGGTCGCGCACTTTGATGTGGATCGGCTGGCCGGCATCGCGGACTTTCCCGGCCCCCCAGGCCATTACCCGGCCTATTGCCGCGAACAAGTTTTCGACCTCTGCAGGGCTCAATCGGGCGACGATCGTCTTCGGGTGAATGCCGGCTTCGAAGAGAATCTCATCTGCATACGCATTCCCGATGCTGCTGAGGATCGCGTGATCGTTGATCATGACCCGCACCTGTTTGCGCCGATGATGTTCGACAAGGGATGTAAACGCTTCAAGCTTAAATCCTGGACTGAGGATGTCGATCCCCTGGCTTGCATACGAAGGTATCGCGGTGAAATCACCGGTTGCGACCAGATAGACCTTTGCCATCTGTTGATCATCACACAGGTGGAGAGCATCTCCCCCGGAAAAGTGGAGCGACGCACAAAGATATCCCGGAGTCTTTTCCCTGAGTTGCTGATGGTGCAGTCGGCCTGAGAGCATAAGATTGATGATGACGTCGACGTCGGGGGGAAACGAGAAACGGAGGAACGGTCCATGAATTTCCACGGCGGCCAGTGTCCGGCCACGGAGAGCATCCGACGGTGTCTTCTGCAATGTATTGCGCAGGACTACCGGCCGACGGACGGAGACTTCCCTGACGTTGGATCCGACCGCCGATCGGTCAAGGTAGTCTTTGATGTAGAGGAGATCGGGTAGCTCGGGCATGAGGGTTTTGGCTTCGCCTGATTGAAATATCCGGAAAACCGGGTACAATTGCACGACGGAGCTGCACTGTTCTCAGGGTGTTGCCGTTTGGAAAAGAAGCCCGAGCCTCTTATATTATCTCAGTTTCCGTTAGGGGTGTCCCGAATCGACAATCTCGGGACTGAGATTACACCCTGGAACCTGATCTGGGTCATACCAGCGTAGGGAAAACGGAAGAGGACCTTCGTTCGGTGATTCTTCCTTTCCGCGCGGCATGATACCCGACGCGGATATTTTTTTGGAGGAATCATGAACACCCTCACCGTGCATATTGTTCTGGCTCTGGTGATTGCGGAGACAGCCTGGAGTCCGCCTCTCTCCGCACAGGAAATGCCCGGAGCGCGCGACACGGTATACCTGCTCCCGCCGGTCGTCGTCACCGCAACGCAGGCCCGTGAACGGGAATCGCCGGTCACCTTTACAGACCTGAAGCACAGAGACATTCTGGAGCGATATTCCATGCAGGATGTCCCGGCGCTTCTTTCCGAACTTCCCTCCATTACCACCTACTCCGAAAACGGGAACGGGATCGGGTACAACTATGTCAATCTCCGCGGGTTCGATCAACGACGTATCTCGGTCATGGTGAACGGCATCCCGCAGAACGATCCTGAGGACCATAATGTCTACTGGATTGACTTCCCCGACCTTCTGTCCAGTACGGACCTCATTCAGGTCCAGCGGGGCGCCGGAAGCGATTTTTACGGTCCGGCGGCAATCGGGGGGTCGATCAATCTGGTCACCAATCCCTTCAGCGGTCCGCCGGGCATAGTCCTTGAATCTTCCATGGGGTTTCAACAGTATGCCGACAGCACGCGATCGGTTCCGCTGATCTCCAAACGGCTCAGCGCGGCGTTCACCTCCGGAGCGATCGGCGGCCATTACCTCTTCTATGGACGCCTGGGGACCATCACCAGCGAGGGGTACCGGCAGGGATCATGGGTCAACCTGGATTCCTACTTCTTCGGCGCGATGAGGGTTGATCGCACCATGACGACGCGCTTTCACTTCTTTGGCGGTCCGTTGCAGGATGGCCTTGCCTACACGGGGCTTCCGAAATTTGCCAACAACGATCCGGTGCTCCGGAGGCAAAACCTTACCGGCTGGGAAACGACACCGGACGGCCTTCATTATACCTCCGTGACGTATCGCCGGCCACAGGAGACGGAATCGTTCAGCCAACCGCATTTCGAACTTCTGCATGAATGGAAGCTTGCCTCCAATCTCACTCTCCACAACACGCTGTTTTACTATTCGGGGGAGGGGTACTTCGACTACGACGCCTCCTGGGCCGACACCAGTATGCTCAGACTCGGAACAGCGTACGGCTTCCCCACCACGGTGAACCCGGCCAACACTCTCGTGCGCGGGTTCGTCGGAAACAGCCAGTGGGGATGGCTCCCCCGCGTTGAGATCGATCACGGCACCGGTCTTCTGACGCTCGGTGCGGAACTCCGGTTTCACAGGTCAACCCACTGGGGGAAGATCGAATATGCGGAAAATCTGCCAGCCGGATTCAATCCCGATTATCATTTCTATGAATACAACGGAGTGAGGAATATCGCATCGCTCTTTGGAAACGAACTCTACCATTGGACTGAAAAGGTCAATGTGGAGGGGAGTGTCCAGGCTGTCTGGAATTCGTACGGCATCCGGAACGAAAAATTCCTGGGAAATGACTTCACCGTCCCGTACTTTTTTGTGAACCCCCGACTGGGTGTGAACTACAATATGTCGAACGAGGCCTCCGCGCATCTCTCTCTTGCTTATACCTCCCGGGAACCCACCATGCGGGATCTCTATGCCGCAGAAGACGCGTATTTCGGAGCGACGCCCGAGTTTCAGGCGGACACCACCGGTGGGCAGGTGCGATACGATTTCTCCAGACCGATTGCCAAACCGGAAGAGCTCTTCGATCTTGAGCTCGGCGCGCAGTATTCCTCTTCCAGCCTGTTCGGGAGTTTGAACTTCTACTGGATGGCATTTTCCAATGAACTCGTCAAGAGCGGCCGGGTGGATATTTTCGGCCAGCCGGTCACGGGCAATGCGGAACGCTCAAGGCATGTCGGCATCGAGCTGGAGACCGCAATTCGTCTTCCCTTACACCTGTCTTTGAGTGGCAACGCCACCTGGTCTGCCAACCGACTTGTGCATTACAGCATGGTGGGGGATGACGGTCTCCTGCACGCACTCGACGGAAACCCGATCGCCGGCTTCCCGGATTTGCTCGGGAATCTCCGCTTCACCTATCGTGACAGCTCATGGACGGGGTCATTTGTCATCAAGTACGTCGGGCCCTTCTACACGGACAATTTCAAAAACCCGGAGAACAGAAACGACGCGTACACGGTGTGCAACGTCGAGCTTCTGTACCGGCTGGCGCTCATTTCGGACGTCTCTCTCGAGTTGCGCGGTGAAGTGCGGAACCTCTTCAATGTTCTCTATACGATGAGCGGGGAGGGTAATGCCTTCTTTCCCGCAGCGGAGCGGAACTTTGTCCTCGGGGTGCGGTTGAAGATGTAACATGCCGGGAATGTTTCCTATGCAAAAACCTTTGCGTTCCGTCTTTCTTCTCTGCAACGGGATTCCGCCTTCTGCAAGGCTTGCCCGCCGGCTTCGTCGCGCATGTCACCTGTTTATCGCAGCCGACGGCGGTGCGAACGCCGCCCGGCGGATGCGACTGAAACCGGATGTGATCATCGGCGACCTGGACTCAATTACACCGGCCACGCAACAGACTTTCCAGCATTCCCTGATCCTCCGCGTCGCACGTCAGGACAATACGGACATGGAGAAGGCGCTCGACTTCTGCGTTGACCAACACTGGCGACGGGTCACCATTGCAGGGGCGACGGGAGGGAGGATGGATATGACCCTGGGGAACATGGTGACGGTGTGGCGGTATGCGGGGAAACTGGATCTCGTGATCGCCGGCGATGGGTGGGTGGCATTCCCTGTGACAACGCCGGCCCATTTTGCCGCTCCCGTGGGAACGACGGTGAGCCTCATTCCCTTTGGCGAAGTCCGCGGGGTGACCTTGGGAGGACTTCGCTATCCTTTGAAAAACGCAACGCTCAAACCGGGCGAGGTGGCCGTGAGCAATATCTCGACGAATAAAACATTCTCCATTGCCATCAGACGGGGGAATGCGCTCGTGATCGTTCTCCATGAGCGGGCCACCCGCATTTCATAGATCCCGCAGCGCCGCACAGGTCTTATGCAAATTACCTTCTCTGCTCTGGACGAAGCTGTCATTGCCCTGTACTTCGGTGCGGTCTTGCTCGTGGGATTCCTCACCGCCAGACGCCAGCGAAAGGAAACGGTGGAGTATCTTCTCGCGGGCCGGTCGCTGACAACACCGGTGTTCGTCATGACACTGGTTTCCACATGGTACGGCGGTATCCTCGGAGTGGGGGAATTCTCCTACCGGTACGGAATTTCCAATTGGGTCATTCAGGGCGTTCCCTACTATTTTTTTGCCTTCCTCTTTGCCTTTCTTCTTGCCGGCCGGGTGCGGGCGACAAACTTCGCGACAATCCCGGACAAGCTGCACGCATCCTACGGCAAGCCCACGGCGCTGCTGGGAGCGGTATTGACGTTCTTCTTGATGACTCCGGCTCCCTATATCCTCATGATTGCGGTGCTTCTGCAGATTCTCACGGGATGGAGTCTCCTTGCCTGCGTCCTGGCTGGGACGCTTGCGACCACCGTCTATCTGTATGCGGGAGGCTTTCGATCGGATGTAAACACCGACGTCCTGGAATTCTTCCTGATGTTTCTTGGGTTTGCGGTGATTCTCCCGTTTGCGTATGTGAAGTACGGCGGATTTGCTTTCCTCAAGGCGAATGTCCCCCCGCTCCACCTGACGTGGGACGGGGGCAACTCCATGCAGTTCGTGATTGTCTGGTTCTTCATCGCTTCATGGACGCTGGTTGACCCTTCCTTTCACCAGCGTTGTTACGCGGCGAAGGATCCGGGGGTCGCAAAACGCGGCATCCTCTGGTCTATCCTCTTCTGGCTCCTCTTCGACGCCATGACCGCAACTGCGGGCCTGTACGCCCGGGCCGCGATTCCCCGCCTCGATCAGCCCGTACTGGCCTATCCAGCCCTGGCAGAGGCGGTTCTTCCACCCGTCGCCAAAGGACTCTTCTATGTCGGTATGCTGGCGACGATCATGTCGACGCTCAACACTCTGATGTTTGTTTCTGCGACGACACTCGGCCGGGATCTCGTGTGGAGAATCAAGCAGCGGGATGAGAGTGAGGTGGGCTGGACGAAAGCAGGACTTTTCATCACCGGGATTCTTTCCATGGGCCTGGCGCTCGCGATTCCGTCGGTGATCAAACTGTGGTACACCATCGGGACGGTGATCATCCCCGGTCTCCTCGTGCCGCTTGTGACATCATACTTCCCTTCGCTGACTGTCCGGCCGCGTTATGCGTTCGCAGCGATGGCCACGGGATGGATCATCTCGTCTGCATGGTTGATGGCCGGCTGGTCGCAACAACTTGGCGGGTCACAGTACTACCCCTTGGGCATTGAACCGATGTACCCCGGCCTCATGGCTTCCATCGTGATATGGGCGGTGGGATGGGGAAGACGGGATGGAACAAACAGAAGTATGAAGTAAGAAGAAGGAAGTAGAAAGAAAGAAGTAGGCAGTACGCAGTAGGCAGTAGGCAGAAAGCAGTAGGCAGTACGCAGTAGGCAGTAGGCAGAAAGCAGTAAGCAGAAAGCTGTAAGCGGAATTTTGTACGTTGAACTAATCGCTGCAGAGTTTTCGGTTGTCAATTGTCCGTTGACTATCTGCTATTGCTCATCGAGCTCCCCATCGTCTCAAAGACAGTTAACAGTTGACAGTAGACAGTAGACAGTGGGTTAGACCCAGTTCGTTATCAGTAATCCGTTCACAGTAGGCACTCTCCACGTCTCCGAGTCTCTCGAGTCCCCTTCCCCCTTCTCCCCTTCCCCCCCCTCTCCCCCTCCCCCTCACACCTTCATCTGGTACTGCTGAATTTTCGTATAGAGGGTCTTCAAGCTGATTCCAAGGACTTTTGCCGTTTCGGCTTTTGCTCCCCTGAAGCTCCGGAGGACACCTTCAATATGAAGTCGTTCGATTTCCTTGAGCGGAATTGCTGTGCCGATCTTGTCTTCTCCCCTCGCTGACGCCGGCAGAGACATGGGCGCGTTCGGAAGGGAAAGGTCCTGGGGTTCTATGGCGTGATTCCGGCAGAGGATCGCCGCGCGTTCAATAACATTTTCCAGTTCGCGAATATTCCCCGGCCAATCGTAAGCCATCAACACCTCCATTGCCGCCCCGGAAATAGTAGTTTCCACCTTCGTTTTCATTCTTGTTCGCAGGAAAGAGGCAACCAGCAACGGAATATCTTCACGACGCTGACGCAGCGTCGGGAGTTCAATAGTAATCACATTGAGACGGTAGAGGAGATCTTCGCGGAATTTCCCCTCCCGAACTTGCTCTTTCAGGTTTTTATTTGTTGCAGAGAGGATTCGACAGTCGGCATGGAGGGTGGTGTTCCCTCCGACCCTGCGAAATTCTCCGGTCTGAATGAATCGGAGAATTTTCGGCTGGATGATCGGGCTAATATCCCCGATTTCGTCAAGAAACAAAGTTCCGTTGTTTGCGATTTCCACGATTCCTTGTTTCATTGCCCGGGCATCGGTAAACGCACCCTTTTCGTGTCCGAAGAGTTCGGATTCAATCAGGGTGTCGGGAATAGAAGCACAATTCAGTGCCACAAACGGCTGTTCGTGACGCTCGCTCCGTTCATAGATGAAATTGGCCACGAGCTCTTTTCCGGTACCGCTCGGTCCCTGAATCAAGACCGTTGATTCTGTTGGTGCAACTTTCGCGGAGATTTCCAGTACTCTGCGGAATTCCTCGCTTTCTCCGACCATTTCATTGTTGCCCTGGAGCTTTTCGATAACACCTTTCATCACCGTGTTGTCGATCACCAGTTGTCGCCGTTCCTGCGCCCGCTGGATCGACGCGAGGAGTTCGTCGTGCGTTGTCGGTTTTGTGATGTAATCGTAGGCCCCCATCCGGATACATTCCACGGCAGTACGCACGTCGGTAACGCCGGTGAGCATGACGACCTCAACAGAGGGGAAATTTGCCTTGATAAATTTGAGGACTTCCGAACCGTCCACTTTGGGCATCATGAGGTCGCACAAGACCACATCGTATAACTTTGTCTGGACCGCGTTTATTGCGGAAATTCCGTCAACAGCCGTGTCCACGATATATCCTGCGCGGGCAAGAAGGGACGAAAGCATGTACCGAAACGCCTCTTCGTCATCGACTACGAGAATTGTAGCATCCTTCTTTGACATAGGCGATCTAAAATGTTGAACAAGTCAGGGCTTCGCTCTTCCCTATGTGCGGTTATCATAGACAATTGAGAGCACAAAGTCAACGGCAGTTTGCTTTTTAGCACGCTTGTTGTATATTTGGCATAATTACAAACCGACCCGTGTCGAGCTCGAAGTCCTTCGACCCCTCGAGTTCCCTGTGAACAACCTCTGCACCGCGACGACCGCCTTCAGTGAACGCCGGGAAGGAATCGTGAGGTTACGGACACGAGAGATCTCCTCCAACATGAAAATTTCTGAAAAAGTCCTTCGCGCCATTCCCAAGGTACTTTTGCATGATCATCTCGATGGCGGACTGCGCCCCTCGACGATTATTGAACTTGCGAGGGAGATGAAGTACGAAAAGCTTCCCACGGAAGACCCCGAGGAACTCGCCGTCTGGTTCCATCGGGGCGCACAACGGGGAAGCCTGCCGCTGTATCTTGAAGGGTTCGCGCATACCACCGCGGTCATGCAGACTGCGGAAGCACTCGAGCGTACCGCGTATGAGATGATGGAAGACATGTACGACGACGGTGTGGTGTATGTTGAAACGCGTTTTGCCCCGGTCTTCCACACCGATCGCGGCCTCCACTGGGATGATGTGGTGAATGCAGTGCTTCTCGGCCTTGAGCGGGGTCGCAAAGATTTCGGCGTGGAATTCGGACTGATCATTTGCGCAATGCGAGACATGAAGCTCTCCGGAGAAATGGCGGAGCTGGCGGTGGACTTCCGCGAGCGCGGAGTCGTGGGGTTTGACCTAGCGGGCGAGGAGGGCGGATTCCCGCCGAAGAAACACGTTGATGCGTTCCACTACATCCAGCGTGAGAACTTCAATATCACCATTCACGCCGGTGAAGCTTTCGGCAAGGAAAGCATCTGGCAGGCCATCCAGTGGTGCGGCGCACACCGGATCGGTCATGCGACCCGGCTGATCGAAGATATCGGCCTCGATCCCCACGATCCCGGCAAGATCGTCAAGATGGGATATCTCGCCCAGTATATTCTCGACAAGCGCATCCCGCTCGAAATCTGCCTGACGAGCAACGTCGATACGGGCGCGGTGAAGAGCCTCGAAGACCATCCGTTCGGACTCTATTTTCGTTACCGTTTCCGCGTGACGCTCAATACCGATGACCGGCTGATGAGCGCGACGACGATGACGAAAGAATTCAAGGCGGCACATCAGGTGTTTGACCTGGGGCTCGACGACCTGGAAAAACTCACCATTAATTCGATGAAAAGCGCCTTCATCCCCTATAACAGGCGCATTAAGATCATTTATGATGTGATCAAGCCCGGGTACACGAAAGTTCGTGCTGCCCGGCACAAGGGCGAGCCGGTGAAGAAATCTCCGGCGTTAGGAAGGAGGGGTTGAGTGCCGGCGACACACGGTGATATCCTCACGCTGACGGTAGTCCGGCACGCCGAGGCGACCAGCATCAGCCATGGAATCAATTCGGATTCAGAACGTCCGGTGACCGGCCGGGGGATGGCGGATGCATTGGCTGTCGGGAGGATGATCGCACTGCTCGATCATGTCCCCCAATTGGTGATCACCAGTCCCCTCCTTCGGGCTGTCCAAACGGGCGCTGCAATCGCCGGCAGCATCAGCCAGGCTCTCACCTCCTCGGTGAGTCCGATCCTCGCCCCCGGATTTGAACCGCCTGCCCTTCTCGAAGAATTGCTTGCCCTCCGTCGGACGGGAATCCAGAGCATCCTGGCCGTGGCGCACCAGCCCGACGTGGGGAAATTTATCACACACCTGATTGCAGGCCGGGGGACAACATCGCTGGGCCTGGGTCCCGGGACCGCTGCCCGCCTGTCGGTGCGGTTCTCCGGGGTCCGTCCGGACGGCATTCTTCAATGGTTCATCCCCCCCGAGACGGCACGGGCGCTCCTTTCGTTCCATCAAACATCGCCGGCAAAGTCATGAATCTCCTGACCGTCAAAATCGACAAACCGGAGGACATGAATTTCATCCTCGGGCATTCCCATTTCATCAAGACCGTTGAGGACCTCTACGAGGCTATCGTTCAGACTGCCCCTGCGATGAAGTTCGGCGTCTCCTTCTGTGAAGCTTCGGGTCCATCGCTGGTCCGCTGGGCGGGGAACGACCAACGGCTGATCGACCTTGCCACCCGAAACGCGCTTGCGTTGAAGGCGGGACATTCGTTTCTCATCTTCATGGAGAACGGATTTCCCATCAATATCCTGAATACGGTGAAGCAGGTCTCCGAAGTGTGCCGGGTCTTTTGCGCCACCGCGAATCCGACCGAAGTTGTCGTCGCAGAAACGGAGCAGGGCAGAGCCATCCTGGGAGTGGTTGACGGGGGATTCACGGCGGGGATTGAGGGGGAAGACGATATCAAGAAACGAAAAGAGTTCCTAAGGAAGATCGGCTACAAACTCTGATCGTGTGCCGGACAACGTTCATCACTGCAATAACCCTGAATGGAGGACGTGCGCTATGTTGACTCGCAAGACAGCGATGCTGATTGCCATCGTGGCAGTGTTTGTCGTCGGAACGGTGGCATTGCCTTCCGGGGCGGAAGCCCAAAGGAAGCCGAAGTCGAAAACAACCGTGAAGAAAGAGCAGACCGAAGAACAACCCGAAGCGAAAGTTGAGCGCCCCGCAGTGCAGCCCCAGACAGGCCGCGCATCCGATGCGTTGATTGACATTTTGAAAAAATACATCGGCCAGAAGACCAATCTTGGCATTCTGAAAAAGGCAGGAAGAGAGGTCGTCGAATTCGAGGACGACAACACCGTCCTCACGGTCCCGGTGACCACCATCCATTCCCTGAAGCAGGTGTCAGAGAAGGATGAGAACGACAGTACCGTCGTGCATCTTGAAATCGTATTATTTGCGAAGGATTAATCCGCTCGCGTATGAATACCGCCGGCATTGCCCCTCCCTCTCCCGTCTCCGCACCTCGGGGAAGCAGTCTTTCCTGCAAAGGCTGGCTCCAGGAAGCCGCTTTGCGAATGCTGATGAATAATCTTGACCCGGAAGTAGGAGAAGACCCTGCCAACCTCATCGTCTACGGTGGCACGGGGAAGGCAGCGCGCAACTGGGAGTGCTTTCATGCGATTGTCCGTTCGCTGAAAGAACTTGAAAACGACGAGACTCTTCTCGTCCAATCAGGAAAACCCGTCGGCATCTTCAAGACCCACGTCAACGCTCCCCGTGTTCTCATTTCCAACGCAATGCTGGTGCCCCGGTGGGCGACGTGGGATGAGTTCCGGCGCCTTGACGCGTTGGGGTTGACGATGTACGGTCAGATGACCGCCGGGAGCTGGATCTACATCGGGACACAGGGGATTCTCCAGGGGACCTATGAAACATTTGCCTCGGTTGCGGAGAAATATTTCGGCGGGACACTCGCGGGGCGCCTGCTGGTGACAGCCGGGCTCGGCGGCATGGGCGGTGCGCAACCGCTGGCTGCAACAATGAACGGGGCTGCCTGTCTTGCCGTGGAGGTTGATCGCTCACGGATAGAGAAAAGACTGAAGACCGGCTACGTCGACCGGAGTGCGGAAACGCTTGATGAAGCGCTCGCACTCGTTCTGGCGGCGAAAGAGAAGAAGGAAGCGCGATCCGTCGCGCTGTTGGGAAATGCCGCGGAAGTCCTTCCCGAGCTGCTGCGCAGGGGGGTGCCGGTCGATGTCCTGACGGATCAGACGTCCGCCCATGACACCCTGAACGGATATGTCCCGGCACATATGCGCTATGAGGAGGCGATCGCGCTCCGGTCGGGAAATCCGAAAGAATATGTCCGTCTGGCCCAGGCTTCCATCTGCGAACATGTGCGCGCCATGCGCGGCTTGCAGAAACGCGGAGTCGTCACATTCGATTACGGAAACAATATCAGAGGCGAAGCGCAGGCGAACGGGGTGGAGGACGCGTTTGAAATACCCGGGTTTGTCCCGGAATATATCCGTCCGCTTTTCTGCGATGGCAAGGGCCCGTTTCGTTGGGCGGCACTCTCGGGTGAGCCCGGAGATATCTATCGGACAGACCGCGCGATCCTCGAGACGTTTCCCGAGAACAAACCTCTCTGCCGGTGGATCGAGAAGGCACAAAAGCAGGTCCACTTCCAGGGTCTTCCGGCAAGGATATGCTGGCTGGGGTATGGCGAACGTGCAACAATGGGGAAGATCTTCAATACGCTTGTGGCGACAGGGGAAGTCAAAGCTCCTCTTGTGATCGGGAGAGACCATCTGGACTGCGGTTCCGTTGCCTCGCCCAACCGGGAAACGGAAAAAATGAAAGACGGGAGCGATGCAATCGCCGATTGGCCGATTCTCAACGCTCTCCTTAATGCAGTGGGCGGAGCAAGCTGGGTGAGCGTCCACCACGGAGGTGGCGTGGGGATAGGCCTCTCTATTCATGCAGGGATGGTGGTCGTAGCCGACGGTAGCAAGGAGGCGGAGGTCCGGCTCGAACGTGTTCTCACCTACGACCCGGGAATGGGGATTCTTCGTCACGCAGACGCCGGATACGAACGTGCAGTCAGGAATGCAGACGCATGGGGGGTGAGAATTCCGATGCAACACAACGGCGCACGCTAGGGCGCCAGGGTGTCACCAACTCACCACTTACCTTCTCGAAGGAGGATACTATGCACAGTTTTGGTCACATTGAGATCCCGACCACCAATCTGAAAAAGGCAAAGAAATTCTTCGGAACTGTGTTCGGATGGGAGTTTCAGGATTTCCCCGACATGGACTACGTCATTTTTCGCACCGGACAACAGCCGAACGGGGGATTAATGCTGGTGAAAAAGATGCCGCGGAAGGGGCAGGTGAACGTCTATATCAATGTTGAAAACATCGATGCAAAGCTGAAGGAAATCAAGAAGGCCAAGGGGAAGGTCATTATGAAACGGTCCCCGGTCGGAGATATGGGGTTCTGGGCTCAATTTGAGACTCCTGACGAGTGCAGGATGTGCCTCTGGGAGCCTGCCAACCTGCCGGCAGAAACTGCACCTCAGGGAGAACCGGCGCCGGCAATCTAAGAAAGGCTTCATCAACGTTCATCGCCCGGAGAGGTTCATGACGGGAGGAAGTTCTGCCCCTCCTCCGGCCGGTTTATGCGACCATTGTGTTCATCGTTCGGTCGTGAGCACCGGCCGGGGGAGTACTTTTATACTCTGTCTCCAATCGCGGACAAATCCTTCTTTTCCCAAATATCCCCGCCTTCCCGTGCTCCATTGCTCCGGATTCACAGAACAGGCTGCGCACGGGAATTCCCGGAAGTAATCGGCAACTCATAAGGGCCTTTCCCCGTATACCAGTAGGAAACGGACTCGGGCAACCACCCCTGAAACAGTCCGAAATGGCCAAGCGCAAATGAATTCCCGGTCTACGTTCGCCTCCAATGATTGATCCTCTCAAATTTCGCCGCCTGCTCGTAAAAATCCTCACGTGGCTTGCGGTATACGAACTGATCTCTGCCTTCGTTCAGGGTTCGACAGGGAATGGGTGGAATCGATTCGGCATTGACCTCGTCATTGCCGGGATTCTGTACATCACCTGGGAAAATATCGTCCGCAACCTCGAGGAGCGGAAGGAATCGTACCGCAAACGCCTCGAAACTTCACCGCAGCAGATCGGATTACGCGAAGCGCTCATGTTTTCTCTTCTCGCTTCGGACGAGATCTACTTGAGGATTCCTGAGGACCGGCATCGCCTTGTCGTGATTTCTTATACGCTGATTGCGCTCGGACTTGTGGCCGCGTTTTTGAAAATCGGTGTGGGCTTCATGCCCCTGGTCGTTTCCGGAGCGCTTCTTCTTGGCGGCGTCAACCTGCTCGTCTGGATTGTGTCCCTCGAACGGGGAGAAAAGGAATCGCTTCAGACGGAACTCAAACTGGCGCATGACGTGCAAATGTCGCTCATGCCGCGGGAGCAACCGAGCCTTGCCAGCTATGACATCGCAGGGTTTTCTCTTCCGGCGCGCGAGGTGGGCGGCGATTCGTATGACTATTCCATCCTCGGCCAGTCCGGCAATCGCTTCGGCGTTGCGGTTCTCGACGTTTCAGGAAAGGGGATTCAAGCAGCGATGTCAGCGGTCTTTACCACCGGGGCCTACGCGAGCGAAGCCCGCCTCTCATCCTCCCCGGCGGAGATTCTCACCCATCTGAACAAAGCGGTCTATCAACACTCGAAGCGCGGGCACTTTGTTGCCTTCATTCTGGCCGCGCTGGATCAGGAGAGCGGACGGGTGGTTTTTGCCAACGCCGGTCAGACTCGTCCCATCCTGGTCTCACAGGGAAAGGCCGCAACACTCTGTTCTTCGGGAGTCCATTTTCCGCTGGGCATGCAGGAGGATACTCTCTTTGACGAGCGGGAGATTCAGCTCGCTCCGGGGGACAGCCTGCTCTTCCTGACGGATGGGTTCACGGACGCAATGAACGCGGAGAAGGAACAGTTCGGGGTCGAAAGGATTGAACGGCTTCTCTCCCTCCCGTCGTCGCAGTCGGCGACAGCGAAACAGGTGATTGAAGCCTTACTGGAGGATATCCGCCTCTTCACTGGAAGCGCCCCCCAGCACGACGACATGACTGCAGTTATGGTGAAAAGGGACATCGATTGAACAAGAAGGTCGGCCCGGCTGATCCTTCGTTCTCTTATTGCAGGAGGATAACCGTGGGTCCTCCCCCTTCAGAGAAGTCTTCCCGCCGCTGTATTCCTCCCTCCAATTGAAAGAACACCGCTCCGCCCGGTGTTCCACTCCCGTTCTCTCAGAGGCTCTCGATGGCCTGCGTCAGTCTTGCGAAGTCGACCGGCTTCTGGAGGAAAGCGTCCACCCCCGCGGCAAGGATCTCTCCGGGGGAATAAAACTGCGCGTACGCGGTAATCATCATCACCGGAACGGCCGGATACTGGCTTTTCATCCTTCGCGTCAGTTCCAGCCCGTTCATCCGTGGCATGTCGAGATCGACGATGGCCATGCTGCACGGGTCAGCTTTCATCCGTTCGAGGGCCTCCTCTCCATCCGAAGCCTCGCCCACGATGAATCCCTTCCGCTCAAGAATGGTCCTGAGAATTGCGCGGAAATCCGCGTTGTCGTCAACGATAAGTATTTTCGATCCTGGCTTCATTGTCCGGTCAGGTGCGTGGGTGAGAAGGGGAACCTTTTTTCCACAGGTAATAGACAGGAACACCGAGCACGAGGAAGAGGATGCCCGCACCGGCTTCGGCCGGCTTGCTGATCAGCGTATTGATCACAAACCATGCTGACCCGAAGGCAAACAGCAGGGGTGTGAAGGGATACAGAATCGTCTTATAGGGACGGGGGAAGTCCGGCCGCTTCCTCCGGAGGATAATCACGGCGGCTCCGGTGAGACCGAAGAAAATCCAGTCCGTGAACACCACATAGGAAATGAGATTCTCAAAGGTCCCCCAGAAGGCAATCAGGAGGATCGCCCAGATCGATTGGGTGATGATCGCGACGGCCGGCGTGCCAAACCGGGCATGGAGTCTGGCGACCGGTTCGAAGAACACCCCATCAAGCGCCATGGCATAATAGATGCGGGGAGCGGTGAGTGTGTAGATCCCGGCCGTGCCGAAGGTGGAGATGAACACCGTGAACGCAATTGCGGCACCGCCCGTGGTGCCAAGCACCCGTTCCATCGCATCCGCAGCCAGTCGTTGCGACGAGGCAATTTCCGGCTCGGTCATGAGCATCATATACGCGATCACGGTAAGGACATAGAGGAGGGTGATGACCACGGCAGCGATGATCATCGCTCGGGGAAGATTGCGTTGCGGGTTCTTTACTTCGGCCCCTGTGAACGTCGCATGCTGCCATCCGCCGATGGACCAGAACACGCCGACCAGGGCAAGCGCGATGGACGAGCTGAGCCCCCCCGGCGGCATGCCGAACGGTGAGCTCGTATCGATGTGGCCGGTCGACCCGAGGGTCAGACCTGCGACAATAAGTCCGGCGATGCCCAGGAGTTTGAGGGCGGTGAAAATGTCGGAGAACACTCCGCCCACTTTCACCCCCAGAACGTTTACCACAGTCAAGGCCACCACTCCGACGATGGCCGTGATAATCAGTCCGGACGATCCCAGCGGTACGAGATACCCGAGGTACGTTGCAAAAGCGATCGCGAGGGCGGCGATACTGCCCGTATTGGTGACCAGAAATTCCGACCAACCGAACAAAAATCCTGTCAACCCTCCGTAGGTTTCCGTGAGGAAGACATAGATCCCTCCTGCCTTCGGCATCATGGCGCCGAGTTCGGAAAAACTGAGGGCTCCGCAGAGCGCCATGATTCCGCCGAGGACCCACACCATGATGATCCAGCCGGGAGAAACCAGGGAGCGGGTAATGAGCGCAGGAGTCAGGAATATCCCTGACCCGATGGTCGACCCGATCGAAATCATTGTGAGATCGAAAAGGGTGAGATCCCGGCGGAGAGATGCCATGGGCTCCGGCTGAATGGTATGAGATCGTGGGACCGCGTACAACGTCAGGAGGTGAGCGCTTCCTTTGTTGCCTGCACCGCACCTGCCATATCTTCTGCTGTACAATAGAAATGCGGAGAATAGCGCAGTTGCCCTTCGCGGAGGGCGATGGTGACCCCGCGGGAGAGAATACGCTTGAAGACGTCCTGTCCGCTCAGCTTGTTCGGAAGGGCAACCGTAATGATGCCTGCGCGTTCCTGATCGGGATACGTCGTGACAACGCGAATCCCGGGAATCTCTGCGAGGCCATCCCGGAGGATTTCCGTAATTGCGAGGATGTGCCGTTCAATACCCGCCGTGCCGAATTCCAGCAGAGTACTCAGCGATGCATGGAGGCCCCAGAGACTCGGCATGTTCAGCGATCCCCCTTCGTACCGGCGTGCTGAAGCCGCGATGGGCTGGTCGTAGTCATGAAACTGCCACGGGTCGTGCACGCTCAACCAGCCGAGATATTTCTGGGCGATGCGGGATTGCAGGTCCTCGGTCACGTACAGAAATCCGGATCCGTGCGGTGCCATCTGCCATTTCTGTGCGCCGGCCGCGAGCGCATCGATCTTCATTCGCTGGACGTCGATTGCCACCGCTCCCACAGCCTGAATGGCGTCAACAGCGAAGACGATTCCCCGTGATCTGCACAGTTCTCCGATCGACTGGAGATCCGCCCTGTAGCCCGAGAGGAACTGCACGGCGCTCAACGCCACGAGGCGCGTCTGCGGACGCACAGCACCGGCGATCATCTCGGGAGTGATCCGTCCGTTGTCCGCAGAAAGAAAACTGATCTCGACGCCCAGACGCTTGAGATTCAGGTAGGGATACACGTTCGCCGGGAATTCGATCGTGTTCAGAATGATCTGGTCGCCCGGCTTCCACTCGAGGCCGGAGGCAACGAGATTGATGGCATCCGAAGTGCTGGTCTGGAACGCGATTCGATCCGGTGAATCGGCATTGATCAGCCGGCTGACGAGAGAGCGGCATTCATTCACCATCTGCACGTCGGTTGCGTAGGTATCGATTGCCCCTTCGGACCGGTTGTGGAGATACTTCGAAAGGACGGCCAGAACACGTGTGGAGAGGGGGCTGGTACCGGCGTGATTCAGATAAATCTGCCCTTTTGCCGTATGGGGGAATATTTCGCGGGCGCGCTGAAGCGTTGCAGCTGGAAAGAACTCGGGCATAGGTATTCACTTTTGAGAGCTATGGAGAATCAATGCATTCAGAACAATATCTTGAAAATCTCCTGAGAATCAAGGCTTTTTGTCGGATGCCGGATCATATATCCGCCTCACGCGCAATGGATGCGGTGGAGAACTCGGCCCACGAAACTCCTTGCATTCCCTCAAGGCCTTCTCTATATTCCCCATCACGCCCTCTTACCATCACAACTCCGAGGCAACTATGGCACGCTCTCCTCGTCGTAAGCCCTCTCGTAAAACCAAGAAATCTCCCCGTCCGCGCAAAGCATCGCCGAAAGAGTTGAAACACGGATACGGATGGGTCCCTGATCTTCCCGATCAGCGGGATTTCCTCTACCGTGCAATCAGGCCGGCCCCCGTTGTGGTTCCGCATGAAGTGGACCTCCGGCCGGACTGTTCGCCGGTTGAGGATCAGGGAAACCTTGGCAGTTGCACGGCAAATGCTCTCGTCGGTGCGCTCGAGTTCCTGGAGAAGAAGGACAGCAAACCTGTCAAGGATCTGAGCCGCTTGTTTGTCTACTATAACGAGCGGGTGATCGAACACTCCGTAAAGACCGACTCGGGTGCAATGCTGCGCGACGGGATCAAGACGCTGGCAAAGGAGGGAGTGTGTACGGAAAAAACGTGGCCGTATATCATCAGCAAATTTGCGGTGAAGCCCTCGAAGAAATGTTATAAGGAAGGCCTGTCGTACACCATCACGTCTTATCATCGTATCCTCACGCTTGATGAGATGCTGGGGTGTCTTGCGGATGGGTACCCGTTTGTGTTCGGCTTCTCGGTGTACGAGAGTTTTGAGTCCGCCGAGGTAGCGAAGACCGGCGTTGTCCCGATGCCTGCACAGGGGGAACGTGTGCTCGGCGGCCACGCTGTGCTCGCGGTGGGCTACAGCGAATCGACAAAGCGATTCATTGTCCGCAACTCCTGGGGCCCCGGCTGGGGAGAGGCGGGCTATTTCACCATGCCGTATGAGTATCTCTCCAACCGGGATTTGTCGGATGATTTCTGGACGATTCGTGCCGGAGGAAATCTTTAAGCGCGGTATGGTTCGTCCTTTTTGCTCCCGCAAAAGAGCAGGTCCACTCTTCAAAGCGCACATCGATGGCGGCGTTGCCGACGGCACGAACGCCGCCATCGAGCGCTCGTCGTGAACGAACGAATCATTCCTTTCTCATCTGGGCGTGACGCACTTTTTTTCCACTTTTTCCCCCGGTCTGGCCAGGCATAGGCGGAGAGTTGCCCTCATCATCTCCGTACTCGCGCTCCCGTCACTTCTTTTTGTGGTGCTCTCACTCCTGTTTCCTCCGCCCGCTCTGAAGCCGTATTCCCTCGCAGTGGAGGACCGGGATGGCCGGTTCCTGAACGCGTATCTGGCCGGCGATGGACGTTGGCGCCTTCGGACCGACCCCGCGGAGATCCCTGATCGGCTTAAAAAAATTCTTCTGCGGCGGGAAGACCGGTGGTTCTATTATCACCCCGGTGTCAATCCTGTCGCCCTCCTCCGCGCTACCTGGCAAAACCTCCGGAGCGGACGCCGGATCTCGGGCGGCTCCACGATCACGATGCAGATCGCGCGCATGCTCGAACCGAAACCTCGCACGGTTTGGTCGAAAATGATCGAGGTGTTCCGCGCGTTGCAACTGGAGATCAAGTATTCCAAGAAGCAGCTGCTCGAGATCTATCTCTCGATGGTGCCGTTGGGAGGGAATATTGAAGGTTTGAAATCGGCCTCTCTCCTCTATTATGAAACGCCGCCGGAAAGATTGAATATCGCGCAGCTCTTCGATCTCATCCTTATTCCCAGAGATCCCAACGGCCTTCAGCCGGACAGGCACCCGGACCGCCTTCTCGCAGAACGGAAACGCCAGGCCCGACGATGGATCGAACTCGGATACTTCAGCCGCGAAGACTCCTCCGTTCTCTGGAGCGCTCCCGCCGGAGTCCGCCGTTCCTCACTCGGCCGCGAAGCCCCGCATTATTGCCTGCGCGTCCGGGAGCTGGACCCGGAAGGGGGGAATGTGCGAACCAGCCTTGCGCTTCCCGTTCAACAGTCTGTCGAACGCCTGCTCTCGGCCCACCTGCGCATGTGGAGTGCGAAAGGGGTGCGCAATGGAGCGGTCATCGTCGTCGACAATCGCACGAGAGATGTCCTGGCGTACGCGGGCTCCGGTAACTTCGACGATTCCCTGTCGAGCGGACAATTCGATGCCGCCCGTTCGCTTCGTTCTCCGGGGTCCACCCTCAAGCCTTTTCTCTACGCGATGCTGATGGACCAGGGGAGCCTCACGCCGAAGAGCAGGCTGCTCGATGTTCCCTATGACGCGGAAGGGTTCACTGCGGAAAACTACGACGGTACGTATTCCGGCCTGGTGTATGCCGATGATGCACTCCGCCGGTCGTTGAATGTGCCCATGATCCGGTTGCTCAAGACAGTCGGAGCTCCCGCGTTCACCCGGTTCGCAGTGCAGGCCGGGTTCGGTTCGCTGGAGCGGCAACAGGCAAGGCTGGGATTGAGCATGATTCTGGGCGGCTGCGGCGTGACGCTTGAAGACCTTGTCAGCGCGTATGCCTCTTTGCCCAACGGGGGCGAATTCCGCCCCTTGCGCTACATCCCGGGCAGTTCTCCCGACAATTCCTCCGGCCATCAGGTGTTCAGTCCTTCTGCTGCCTTCATGGTCACGCAAATTCTGACAGGTCTCAACCGTCCGGACCTGCCAAGCGGGTTCGAGTCTTCCCTCACTCTTCCGGCTATTGCCTTCAAAACGGGTACGAGTTACGGACGCCGGGACGCCTGGGCAATCGGGTATACGGCTAGCCATACCGTCGGCGTATGGATGGGTAACGCAGACAATACGGGAAATCCCGACCTGGTCGGGGGCAAGGCGGCGGCCCCGCTTCTCTTCGATATTCTCAACAGCGTCTCCCGCCAGGGGGAAAAGACCATCCTGCCCCTCCCGCAGGATGTATCCATCCGGCAGGTGTGCGCAGAGAGCGGAAAAGATCCGTCACCACGATGTTCGCATCGTATTGATGACTTCTATTCCGTTTCGAAGACCTCGCGTGATGCGTGCGACATGTGCCGGGAGTATTTGATCTCGCCCGACGGCATGATATCATACTGTCCATCCTGTGTCGGCCAGCATCCCTTCCACACCGTGACCATTGAGACGTATCCGCCGGAGTTGCTGGACTTCTGGAGGAAGAACAGCATTGCCTGTTCGATCGCGCCTCCACACAATCCTTTTTGTACCACTGTCGCGGCGGGAGCCGGACCGCCGATTGTAAGTCCCTCGGACGCGATGACATACTATCTCGTTTCCCCGAAGCAACGGCTCTCCCTCCAGGCGGCTCCACTCATGGATGCGTCCACGTATGCCTGGTATCTCGATGACCACTACCTGGGCACAGTCAAGGCCGGAACCCGCTGGCTTATCCGGATCGGTGCGGGTGATCATAGTGCATGCTGTGTCGACGATAAAGGAAGGTCGAGCCGGACGCGATTCAGAGTGATCATGACAGGTTGAATTCTCCCATACAGGATCCAGCACATCTCCAGGTGACCAATGTGCAACCCCCGTGTTTTTCTCCTCGCGTTTGTCGTGTGCGTATCTGCTTTCTCCTGTTCCACACAGGACGCCACAAAAGTCAGGGTCGTCTCACCTCTTCCTTCCGGCATCGTCGGGAGGGATACGACACTGTCATTTACATTCTCCCGCGGGATGGTGCCGGTCGACTCATTGAACGTTTGGAGCGCTGCGCCGCTGATAGAATTCAGCCCTGCCCTTCCGGGCAAATTTGTCTGGGAGGATACGACGAGGCTGCTGTTCAGTCCCGACGGACCGCTCCCGGGCGACGCCAGAATCACCGGGAGATTCAATAAGACACTCCTTGTCGAAATGGCGAATGCCGCAGGGTTCGCCGGTCCCGAAGAATTCCAGTTTTCCACAATGCCCTTCACGCTGCGTGGCGCGGAGTTTTTCTACGATCGTCTTGCCGAATCGCGGACGGTCGGGATCAAAGCGAATCTCGAGTTCAGTTACGATGTCGATCCCCAGGATCTCACCGGAAAGCTGAATGTCTCGATCGACGGGGTTGCCCAGCAGGGGATCCGGGTAATGAGCACGCAACGCAATCGTGTCATTCCGGTGGAACTGGGAGCGGCATCGCAAACAGACAGGGAGAGGAAGATCAGTGTCTCTGTCGCCGGCGATCTTCTCTCGCCCGAGACGAACACAAAGATCACCGTGGATCGGCCTCTCGAGTTCACCCTTCCGCCGCTGGGAGAACTCAGGATCTACGGGCATGACGCAGGGTTCGATGGCGTTGAGGGCTACATCAAAGTCCGCACCTCCCAGGAGGTCGATCCCGCCTCTGTGAAATCGTCCGTTCACCTTGAGCCAAACGTCGACTTCTCCGTGACCTCCGCGGGATCATGGTTCACCATCCGGGCGAACTTCCAGCCCGGGACAACAGTGCGCATGACCATAGCCCCCGGGCTGCAGAGCTACATCGGCGGGAAGACCCAGAACGCCTACGAAGCGGATGTGTTCATCGGCAGTCTGGCCCCGTCCTTCCGGTTTGCGTCGGAATCGGGCGTCTACATGCTGCTGGGAGGGGAAAAGAAACTGGAAATCGTAACGGTGAACCTTCCCAAACTCCTCGTCAAAGTCAGCCAGATCTTTCAGAACAACCTTGTGTATTTCATCCAGAACGGCAGATACTACGACTACGATTATTCCTACAATGACGAAGATGAAGAGAACTCCTCTTCCCAGAGGAAATACCGGTATTACGTCGGGAATTACGGGCGGCAGCTCAGCGTCGACACGATAAGCCTTGGAGGGACGGAAAACCATGAGGTGTCGACGTCTCTCGGACTCGACAAGTATATGCACACGGGGTACAAGGGCTTTTATCTTGTCGAAATTGCAGATCCCAAACAGCCCTGGCGGACGACGTCGAAACTCGTCTCCATCTCCGATCTCGGGATCATCGTGAAGCGCAATCCCGGCGGGGCGATGGTTTTTGTCACAAACCTCGAATCCACTCAGCCCGTCGCCGGGGCGACCGTCTCCCTCCTTTCCACGAACAATCAGGTTGTGGCTTCGGCAAAGAGCGATGGCGACGGTGTGGTCCGGTTTGCCGATCTCCAGGCAAAGGAGAAAGACTTCCCCCTCCAGATTGCCACCGTCGAACTTGACAACGATTTCAATTTTCTCACCTTCGACGATTATCGCGTTGAAACGTCTCGGTTCGATGTCGGTGGGAAGCGGGAAAATCAAAGCGTGTACGACGCTCTGGTGTACGGCGACAGGAATCTCTATCGTCCCGGCGAAACAGTGGTGGTCAGCGGCATTATCCGCAACCTCACGGAACCCCTGCCCGCGGCGATGCCGGTGCATCTGAAAATCCTCAGTCCGCGGGGGAGCGTTGTTCGTGAACAGCAATTCCCGTTGAATAATGATGGGTCATTCGAGACCACGTTCCCAACACAATCGTCTTCGCTGACCGGCGAGTATCATTTCGAACTCTCGACGGGCAACGGCATCTATCTTGCCTCATACAAAGCCAGCGTGGAAGATTTCATGCCTGATCGACTCCGGGTGAATCTTTCCCCCTCGAAGGAACGCGCCCCCGCGGGCAGTACCATCCGCTACGAGATTTCAGCCCATAACTTTTTCGGCCCCGCTGCAGCCGGTCGCACATGGCAATTTGAAGGGTCATTCGATCCCATTCCGTTTGTCTCCAAGGCGTTCCCCGCGTTCCGGTTTTCCGACGATGCCGTGAAGACTACTGCGCTTCAACCCATGATGGCGGATGGCAAAACAGACCAGAACGGGGGAGCCTCTTTCAGCATCACCATCCCGTCGGACCTTTCGACACGCGGAATGATGCGATTGCGCGGACGGGTCGCAGTCTTCGATGAGTCGGGCCGCCCCGTGTATCAGGGAGCGCAGACATTGCTGGACCCCAGGGCATATTACGTTGGGGTGCAATACAGCGGCCCATATTATGTCGCGCCGGCGACCCATCAAAAACTCCGGGTCGTTGCCGTCGACCCTGCCGACAGGGTTATCAAAGGGTTCCGGGCACACATCGAGGTGATCCGCTACGAATGGCACTCCGTTCTCCGACAGCACGGGAACGACAAGGCGTTCCGTTATGTGTCTGAACGCCGGGAAATCCCGGAGAGAAATGAAGTGGTTACCCTCGGGGATGGGCCGGTCGATTTTTCGTATAGCGTGTCCCGCTCCGGTGAGTATGTGATTCGGGTATCGAAGGAGGGAGAAGTCGGGTACAATGAATTCTCCTTCTACTCGTATAGCTGGGGATCCACCGATGTCACCTCCTTCCAGGTCGACCCCGAGGCGCGCGTGGATATCGTTCTGGACAAGGAGAACTATGAACCCGGCGAAAAGGCCCATGTGCTGTTCCAGACGCCGTTCCCGGGGAAATTGCTTGTGACAGTGGAACGGAACGGCGTACTGTCGTATCGCTACCTCGACGTGGTCAACAACGCGGCCTCGATGGATCTGCCGATTGAAGAGAAATTTCTCCCGAATGTCTATGTCAGCGCGGTCCTTTTCCGGAAGATTACGGAGCTGGACATCCCCTTGCTGGCAGGTCACGGATTTGCCCCGGTCATGGTGGAGAAGAAATCCAATCGGCTTGATGTCACGATCAAAGCACCGGCCTCAATCCGGCCGAGAACTCAACAGACCGTCACCGTGGTCATTCCGGGGGAGAAAAATGTCGCCCTGACGCTCGCGGCGGTCGATGAAGGGATCTTGCAGCTGAAAAACTACAAGACCCCCGACCCCTACGGGTATTTCTACGCCCGCAAGGCTCTGGAAACCGACACGTATGATTTCTTCAAAAATCTCCTTCCGGAACCGAAAAAGCAGATGAGTAGCACGGGCGGAAGTGATGCCGAGCTGGGGAAACATGTCAATCCTCTCAGCGTGCAGAGGGTGAAACCCGTGGCGATCTGGTCGGGAATCAAGCACACGAATTCGTCCGGGGAGGTACAGGTGACACTGGATATACCGGATTTCAACGGAGAGATCCGGCTCATGGCGGTTGCGTATAAGGGCGACCGGTTTGGTTCGGCCCAGCAACCGATGACCGTGGCTGACCCCGTCGTGATTACCCCGGCGTTGCCCCGTTTCCTGAGTCCCGGAGATTCACTCTCAATGGCCATCACTGCATTTAATACTACCGCCCAGCCCGCGGCCCTGAAGTTCGCTCTGAAGGTCAGTGGAGGCTTGACCGTGAGCGCGGCCCCTCCGTCGATCATGGTCGGGCCCAACAAAGAGGGGTACACCCTCGCCGGTCTCCGGGCGGGCTTCCGGCTCGGGAAAGCGACGGTGACGGTGTCGACCTCGACTCCGGAAGGAGAGATTGAGTCAACCACCGATCTCCCGGTGAGACCGTCGTCGCCGCTGGTCACCGAGACGATTACCGGGACCATCGAGGCTGGTGGTACCGTCCAGCATCAGATCCCCGATGCGTATTACCCGGATAACCGAAGCGCCTATGTGACGATCAGCCCCTTTCCCGTGGCGAACTTTGCAGGGCGACTCAAAGAACTTGTCGGGTATCCGTATGGCTGTCTTGAGCAGATCGTCTCGAAGGCGTTTCCCCAGTTGTATCTGCGCGATATCGCCTCAATCATGGCCCCCTCTGCGCTTGCGAACGGAAGTCCAATGTACTTCGTGAACGAGGCGATCGGGATTCTGGGGACGCTGCAAACTCCCGACGGGTCATTTGTGTACTGGCCGGGCGGTTCGTATTCAAATCCCTGGGCGACCGTGTACGCAACCCACTTCCTTGTGGAAGCGCGAAAGGCGGGGTATGCAGTCCCTGATGCCGTCATGAAACCCGCACTGAGCGCTGTGGCGTCCATCGCACGCAGCCGCAAGACGGAGGATTACTACTCCTGGTCACAAGGAAAAACCGTCGTTCGGAGGATCGCAGACAAGAGTGCCGTGTACGCACTATACGTCCTTGCATCGTCGGCGGTTCCCGAACGCGCATTGATGGATTTCTATCGCGGCGACAAAGCCCTTTTGACGCTCGACACGCGTTCCATGCTTGCCGCTGCCTACGCTCTTGCGGGGGACAGGCGGGCATATTTGGAGTTGATGCCCGGCAAGTTTGTCACAGAAGACGCGGCCCGGACGACCGGGGGAGACTTCGATTCGCCGGTTCGTGCCAATGCCATCATCCTGAACATGTTGCTGGAAACGGATTTAAACAACGTCAACATTCCCCAGTACATGGACTATCTCTCACGGCGCTACAAAGAGGACCACTGGTTCAGCACCCAGGATGATGCGTTCACCCTGCTGGCCTTCGGAAAGGCGGCAAGGATGGCCGCGGCAACGAAGATTGCGGGCAGCGTCAGTGCCGGCGGCAAGGTATTTGCGTACAAAGGAGGCAGCCAGCGGTTCACCGTGAATCCCTTCGGGGGGTCGGTGACCATAGCAACGCAGGGTGAGGGAAGGGCGTATTATTCGATCGTCACCGAAGGGATCCGGACGGATGGAAAGATGAACCTGGAAGACCGCAATCTCCAGGTGCGCAGGGAGTTCCTTGACCGTGCCGGAAACCCCGTGAGTATTTCTTCTGTGAAACAGAACGATCTGATCATCGTCCGCATCAGACTGCTTTCATCAGTCGATTTGCTGGAGAACATTGCGATCTCTGATCTTCTTCCTGCAGGGTTTGAGATCGAGAATCCCCGGTTGACCACGATGACGTCATACACCTTTGTGAAGGATGCATCGGCACCGGAATACATGGATATCCGCGATGACCGGATCAACATCTTCACAAGTTTCCATCCCGGGGGCGCCAAACAACAACTGTTCTATTATGCGCTGCGGGCTGTTTCTCCCGGACGCTTTGCCTACGCGCCGATCGTCGCTGAGGCTATGTACAACGGCGAATATCATTCGGTGAGCGGGGGAGGGAGCGTTGCGGTGACGAGGTAGAATAGAAAGCAGTAAGAAGTAGGAAGAAAGAAGTAAGAAGAAAGATGTAGCAAGAAAGAGGGCGGGTGCGATTCGGAAACTGTTGTCACAACTGGTGAAGGTTTTCGTATATTAAAGGCGGGGGTTCGAACGACCAATCACCTGTACAGGGCAAATCGCAATCATGGACGAGTATTCAACACCATCAGATCAGACAAGCCGCGTCGAGAGGGATCGCCGGCGCGGTCGGGCAACGGGCGGGATTATTCTCATTGTCATGGGGGGGCTGTTTCTTCTCCGTAATCTCTATCCCTGGTTCCGATTTCAAGACTACTGGCCGGTGATCCTCATCGTTCTCGGTGTCATTCTCGTCTGGAGATCCCGGGCGTCATAGTCCAGTGGGGGAGATCCTCCGCAGGGTTCAGTGGACGAATTCGCAAAGAGGTTGACATGTCGTCCTCCCGTTTGTTTGTCAGCTCATTTCTTATCGGGCTTGGTGCGGTCCTTCTCCTGGGCCGGCTTGATGTTTCCCTTGGACAGTGGTTTCTCCTGAGCCGCCTGTGGCCGGTGCTCCTCATCCTTACAGGGATTTGGGTCATGGACCGAAAGCGGAAGCTCGGAAACATCCCGAGTATTCTCCTCGGTCTTGTTGTCGCCGTATTTTTCGGAGCCTTTCTCCAGCGGGCCTTCGCCGGCGAATGGAAATCCGCCTCCAATGCAGGTGAGGCGGAGGAATTTACGCGGCCCTTCGGCGATTCGACGAGTCGCGGGGCATTTCGCCTGGAAGCCGGGGCAGGGACGTTCACCATCGGAGGTGCCACCGATGACCTCATAGTTGCCTCGGTCCATTCGAACGCGGGACACTATGTTCTCCGTTCGGAACGGATCGAGCAGAGCGAAGATATCAGCCTTGTCCAGCAGGGAAGCCGTCCGATGTGGCTCTTCTCCCGGTCGGCGAACCGCGTTTCGGCGATGTTGAATCCGGCGATCCCGTGGGACCTCCACATCGACGTGGGCGCTTCCCGCATGGACCTTGACCTGACGCAATACATTGTGGAAAGGGTTGTTGTGGAGTGCGGGGTGTCGCAGATTCAAATGCGGCTGGGCGAAAGATCTGAGGATACGCGCTGTTCAGTCAAAGCCGGGGCATCGTCCATACGGATCCTGATCCCTCGCGCATCCGCATGCGAGATCGATGTGAATGCTCCGTTGTCGCGCAAATCGTTTACCGGGTTTGAGAAGACCAACAGCGGGAGCTATAGAACAGAGAACTATTTTAGTGCGGGGCACAAGATATTCATCACACTCGACGCAGGGGTGTCGAGCCTGATGGTCATCCGGTATTAGTGGTTTTTTTCTTCAAACACTCCGAGTGTTCGGTTCTTCCTGACATTCTCCCAGGTGAAGCACCGACCATTCATCGCAATATAGACCCCCACCGGCAGCGTTTGGGCAAATGCGAGCGCGCTTCCGAGATTGAACAATCCATCCGAGCTTCCAAACTTGTAGGGGACCATCGCGCCCGTGAGGACAACCGTCTTGTCAAGTTTTGCCTTGCCAAGAAACCGGGCAGTGACCTCCATGGTGTCCGTTCCGTGAGTGATTATGATACGCTTCTCACGGGCGTTCTGACAGGCACGGAGAATGCGATCCCGGCCCTTTCCGGTCATTTCCAGGCTGTCCACCATCATCAGAGAGGAGACCGCAACATCGACTCTGTTGCGTCCGAGCGAGAGCATCTCCCCGACATGCGTACGATTGAAGAACAGTGTTCCGTCAATCTCGTTGTATTCTTTGTCGAATGTACCGCCGGTCACAATAATTCGCACAGACATGGGTGTTACTCTACGGAGTGTGCAGGAGGGGGATCTTCGGTTTCGAACAGTGTACGAAGGAATCTTCTTCAGTGCAACGGCCTGTCCTGGACTGCTGCGGCAAAAGCGGAACTTTGCGGCCGCTTTTGAGAGTTAAACTTGGTATCCCGTTGGTGTGTCCAAGACTCACATTTCCATCAAGGAGGGTTAATCCATGAAGAATGTTCGTGCTGTGATTGTCTTGCTTGCGGTAGGCATTGCCGTTTCCTGTGCCCAGGAACAACCGCCGGCCAACGCACAGACCAAAACACCGGTGATCACCAAACGTCAGCTCAATCAACGGGCGAGAATCCGTCAGGGCGTGCGCAGCGGGGAGCTCACGAAGGGGGAAGCCGCGAGGCTGCGGGGAAAAGAACGCAAGATTCAGGCGGAAAAGAAAATCGCGAAATCGGATGGCGTTGTGACGCCGGCCGAACGTCACCGGATCAAGAAACAGGAAAACAAAACGAGCAGGGATATCTACCGGCTGAAACACAACAAGCGTGAACGTCCACGGGCAAAGTGACGTAGGCGGAGCGATTCCTCCGGCCGTGCGGTGAACGCTTGCGACATCCACGCGCCTGAGCGGCAAGACCTTCGCCGGCCGGATGCACCCTGCCGGGGCACTTCAGATGATCGTCTCTCGCACCGGGGGTGTCAGGAATGCTGTCCGGGTCCACCCGAGCTCTTATTGGGAGAGCTCCTTCAATCGCTTCTCCGCCGTTTCGGCCATATTCCCCTTCGGGGTTCCCGCAAGAAACTTCTTGAAGTATTCTATCGCATACCCGGTCTGGCCTTTTGAATCGTAGCACCGGGCGGCCCCGAATAATGATGAAGGAAATGTTGGATTGATCGAGAGCGCTTTGAGGTAGTTGGGCAAGGCGCTTTCGATATCCCCTTTTGCCGTATAGCCGTCGGCAAGGCTGTCGTAACTGTTGGCCTCCTGGGGGAAATTCTTCACGTAGTCTTTGAACTGCACTATCGCATCGTCGATCCGTTTGAGCTGGAGGTACAGGTAGCCCAGGTAGTTGTAGGCCGAGGGCTTTGACGGATCGGCCCGAATGGCGGCAAGGTATTCTCTTTCCGCCGTCTCATATTCCTTCTCGTACATCGCGATCTGTGCCATGCCCACGTGGCCGGCATACGCATCGCGCCGCACGATCTCCGCCGCCTGCTCTTTCGCCTTCTCCACACTTCCCCCTGCGATCCCCGGGGCTCTCAGGTAGAAATTCAACAGACCGTTCCGGTATGAAACATTGTCCGGATTCAGCTCAACTGCACGCAGGAATTCAGACTTCACTTTTCCCGCGTAGGAGAGTTTTGAAAAGATGCTCGAGACCTGGGCCTGGATGCCATACAGCCGTCCGAGCGTATAGTGATACTCTGCACTGCCCGGCGACGATTCCACCGCCTGTTCAAGGTATTTCTCCGCGCCGTCATAGTCCTGATAATGCTCCGCAAGAAGTCTGCCCAGCTGGAAGCATGCTTCTCCGTTGGACTGGTCATGCGCTGCAATGGACTCGAGGATCTTCTTTGCCTGATCGTAGTGCTTTGATTCAAGAAGTCTGGTTGCTTCGGTGACCGATTCCTGCGCAAAGGCTCCGGCAGAAATCAGAAGGAGGGAAAGAACAAGCGATTTCATATCGTCTCCAGTCGTTGGAAAACTCCTGCAAGGAAACCGACGTGTCGTGCTTATGACTTCTCTTCGTACTTCACTTTGAACCCCCTGGTCATCCACCCGCGGGCCAGAAGGAGGCCGACCGGTGTGATGATCGCAATGAACCCGTAGATGAGCCACATCGTTTCGGTATGCATCTCGGCTGGCGGTACTCCAGCCGGACAGTATTTTTCCAGAAACCAGCCGGAGTAGAGACTCACGACAACTTTCGTGAGGAACCACGGAAATTGTCCTATCCCCATATAGATGCCGGTCATTTCTTTCGGTGCGATTTCGGCGACCCACTGGAGGAACCGCGGTGACCACATCGCCTCGCCGATGGTCATGAAAATCAAAAAGGCGAGCAGGGTGTAAATGTTCGGACCGAGGGCGAGCAGGAACGTCGGGGCGCCCATCACCAGGGTTCCGATGATCATCATCGTATACGCGTTTTTCTTCGCCGTGAGAGCGGTCACCATGGGCGTCAGGATAAAAATCAGCAGCGGACCGAAGTTCACGAAGAACTCATAGTTGTTGCTCACCACGCCGGTGAAGGCGCGGTTGCAGTATTGAGGCAACGTCAGCCAGTTGTGTGCAAAGAGCGTTTGGACAGGGATCAGGACGAAAATGAAGAACAGGAACCGGTAGTCCTTCAACGGGAAATGCTTCATGTAAAACAGGAGTTGTTCTTTGAAGGGTTTCTTTTCCTCCGAGGGGATCCCTGTTCCGCCGTCTGCTTTCGACTGGTTTCGTGCCTGTTGCATGGCCTTGTTGGTAAGCAGGATTGCGATGACGGCGATTCCCAGGACCGTGAGTGCAACATAGACCCAGAAGACTCCGGGTATGCCGAACGCGTGTCGTACGGGGGGAGAGATCAGTCCCGGCAGAAACCCACCGAGGTTCATGAGGGCATACAGCATCGCGTAGCCCATTGCCGCAGTCTGCGGGGAGGTGAACTGGCGGACAGCGGCATAGCAGGCGGGCTGATAGATGCCATAGCCGAGGACGATCCAGAGAATTCCGGCCATTGCCGTGAGATGGGGACCAGACCACATTCCGCGCATTGCCGAGACCTCGGGACTGATGGTCAGTAAAACACGGCCGACGAGCATGAGCGCAAGCGAGAGGAGCAGCGCCCGCCGGGGACCGACGAGATCCACGGTCGCGCCAAGCAGGAGCATCGCGAGAGTGATTCCCGCGGTGAGGATCCCCACCATGTGCCCGGCGTCGATATCGTTGAGCCCGATGTTGCTGTTGAAAAAGATTGCGAGGAGTCCCACAACGCCGAAATACGTCAGCCCCTCCAGCAAGTATGAGAGGTTGATTCCCCAGAGCGCCCGGGAGGAATGGAAGAGATCAATGAACGGCTGGGTGATCTCGTGAAAGGTTTGGACCAGAACCGATGGATTCGGTTCTGTCGGGGAGGGGGTTCCAGGGTCTTGCATGGCGGGCGAGGAGTTGATTATTCTTCCGGTGGAGGTCCGGGGGCAGTATGCTGTTTGGTATCCAGTGTACGCATGACGGGAAAGAATTGCAAGAAGTTTGCGGTCTCTTCACGCCGGAGTTTGATAATCCCCGTGCCCTTGTGTACATTAGGTGCACCTCGAACATCACCTGTCCATGGGCTTCTCTACTCTCGACTATACCATTGTCGCCGTCTACCTGATCGGAATAACCGCGGCGGGTATTTATACCGCCGGCCGGCAGAAGACCGCCCTGGACTATTTTCTCGGCGGGAAAAACCTCCCCTGGTGGCTGGTCGGATTTTCGATCGCAGCGGGCGAAACCAGTGCGTTGACGGTCATCAGCGTTCCCGGGATCGCGTTCGCCGGATCGATGCACTTCCTCCAACTGGTCTTCGGATATTTTGTGGGGCGGGTCATCGTCAGTCTCGTCTTCATCCCTGCCTATTACCGGGGGGCATTGGAGACGGCGTATGATTTCCTGGGAAAACGGTTCGGAATATCTCTCCGCAGATTCGCCTCTTCGGTCTTTATCGTCACGCGGGTCCTTGCCTCCGGCGTCCGCCTCTTCGCCACGGCGATTCCGATCCATATGATAACGGGGATGAGTTACCCGAACAGCATCTTGTTGATCGGCGCTTTTACGCTGGTGTACACCGCCGTGGGGGGGCTCAAAGCCGTCGTGACGATGGATGTCGTGCAACTTGCCATCTATCTGATCGGGGCCGTGGCTTCGTTCGGACTCATTCTCGGACGACTTCCTCACGGATGGAACGATATTGTCGGCTGGGCGCAGAACGCCGGCGCGGATAAAATGTCCGTCATCTCCCTTGGTTCCATCAAAGACTGGCATGCATTCTTCAGCGATCCCTACACCCTGGTGGGAGCGGTGCTTGGCGGAACCTTTCTCTCCATGTCTTCGCATGGGACGGACCAGCTCATCGTTCAACGCCTTCTGGCCTGCCGTTCGAAGAAGGAGAGCCAGAAGGCATTGCTCCTGGATGCCGTTGTCATTGTTCTTCAGTTTGCATTCTTCCTCCTCCTGGGCCTCGGTCTCTACGCCTACTATCGGGGGGCGACGATAAGCGGACTCGGGCTTTCCACTTCAGATGAAATCTTTCCGTACTTCATTATCCATGAGCTCCCGTACGGCCTGGCCGGACTGATGGTTGCCGGCGTCGTTGCCTCGGCGATGGGTACGCTTTCGACATCGATCACCGCGCTCGCGTCATCGTCGTATCTCGATATTCTCAAGCCTCTCCGGAAGGCGGCGAGCGTTTCTGAAGGAACTGAAATACGGTGGTCGCGGGCACTCACGCTGCTTTGGGGGCTGGTGCTCATCGGCGGAGCAATGCTCTTTACCAACACCAGGGATCCCGTGGTGGAGCTCGGGCTCACCATCGCGGCTTTCACGTACGGCGCGTTGCTCGGGACGTTCTTTCTCGGCCTCCTGTTTCCTCACAGCGATACGTACGATGCGTATGCCGGCTTCATCGCTGCGGTGGCGGTCATGCTGGCAGTCCACGAGTGGACCTCGATCGCCTACACCTGGCATACCGTGATTGGGTGTACCGTCGCGATCATAACGGGAAACGTGCGTCCGGTTTGGAAATGGGCAAAATCGGTGCTCTTCCCGGACTCCTGACAGGCGAACATCCGGCGGGTTTTTGAGGACTGATTTCCGTACATTACCATTCCTATGGACATTGATACTACCCAGGAACTCCTGCTGAATGTCGGTATCCTCGAAGCAGCGCGGGTAACCATCCAGTTTGAAACATTGTTTCGCGTGAGAGGGAACGGTCGATCTCTGTCCGGACAGGCTGAAGTCCGTCCGGAGGGAGACGGCGTGGTCCTCGAGACAGAGGCGGGCATTGTTGTCCACGCGAAGGAAATTGTTCTCGACCCCAAAGACGCGGCGATTGCATGGTTTCAACTTTTCAACGTCGTGATCGGGAAACAGTTCCACTGGGAGAGGGCGGAAACCCAACGCTTCCGCGGCGCAGTCCGATTGATGAGAGTGGCGGGACACGTTCAAGTCGTCAATGTTCTCGGCGTGGAAGAGTATCTGACGAGCGTGATCTCATCGGAGATGAGCGCCGACGGGCCCCTCGAGTTCCTGAAAGCTCATGCGATCACCTCGCGCAGCTGGCTTCTTGCGCAGATGCAGTTGTCCCGTGAGATCAAATCCGGCAGCCGTTCCCGCCCGCCGTCGGTCCTGCACGAACCGGGACGGCTTCTCCGGTGGTATGACAGGGAAGACCACGACCTGTTTGATGTGTGTGCAGACGACCACTGTCAGCGGTACCAGGGCGTGACGAAGGCCTACACTCCGACCGTCGCGCAGGCTGTGGAGAGCACGCGCGGACTTGTGCTTATGGAGGGGGGAAGAATATGCGACGCCCGGTTCTCGAAATCGTGTGGCGGCGTATCAGAACTCTATGAGAACGCCTGGGACCCGGAGCATCACCGCTACCTCGTCCCGGTGCGTGATGCAGAAGACCAAAGTCTCCCCGATCTCAGCGCAGAGCATGCGGCATCGGAATGGATCCGATCGGCGCCTCCCGCCTTCTGCCAGATCCACGATCCCGAATTGTTCAGGCGCATTCTACCCCAGGTGGACCAGGAAACTACGGATGCCTACCGGTGGCGTGTGGAAATCGGGCAGGATGAACTGACCGTACGGCTGCGCGAGAAGCTGGGCATCGACTTCGGTCACATCCGGGCCCTCGTTCCTGTTCGCCGCGGACCTTCGTCGCGCATCGTGGAACTGGCAATTACCGGGACCCGGGCCTCGCTGACGGTAGGCAAGGAGCTGGAAATTCGCCGCATTCTTTCACCGTCGCATCTCAGGAGCTCTGCATTTGTCGTCGATCCCGTGGGTAACTCCGGGGGCGTGCCCGATCGATTCGTCCTCACCGGCGCAGGATGGGGACATGGCGTCGGACTGTGTCAAATCGGCGCAGGTGTCATGGGGTCCCGCGGTTACACTGCCGCGCAAATTCTCAAGCACTACTTCCCGGGAACAGCGCTTGAACATCTCTACCGGTGAAGGGGTTATGACAAGTCCTTATGCTGGATGATCGACTGATTACCGAAACGGAGCTTCGCACCTTTTTCCCCGGCACCTCGCTCTCCGGGGAAGCCCAGGCATTGCTCCTTCAGCAACAGGCGAGCTGGGAATTGGCGCGGCTGGGTTTCAAGAGCCTGGAAAGTGTCAGGGTAACGTCGTTTGATTTCAACGGTTTCACTCTGCGCGTGCAATTCAATCCGGGACGATTGAAATCCACAACGGCGAAAGTGGATAACGTTTCGGTCCAGACCCGTCCCTGCTTTCTCTGCAATGAAAATCTCCCACCCGAGCAACGGGGAATCCTCTACCGCAACGATTTTCTTCTTCTGGTGAATCCGTATCCGATTCTCCCTGAGCACTTCACCATCGCCAGGATTGACCATCTTCCCCAGCGTATTCTCCCGGATTTCGAATCCTTCCTCGACCTTGCTGCGGACCTCGCACCTCAGTTTATTGTTCTTTACAACGGTCCCCGCTGTGGCGCCTCTGCTCCCGATCATATGCACTTCCAGGCGGGAACGAAGCAGTTTCTCCCTCTCGTGGACAACTATGGCAACGCCCGTGCGCGATTCGGCCGGCTGCTTGCCGATAACGGGGAAGTGAAGGTATTCAGCGTTGACCGCTATCTCCCTCCATTCATTGCTCTGGAATCGGCCACACCGCATGCCATGAGCCGGATGTTTGAGATGATCTATCGTGTGCTCCAGGACATGAGCGGAGTGAGCGACGAGCCCCTGATGAACCTGCTGTGCTGGTTCGAAGAAGGGGAATGGAGAGTGGTCATCTTTCCCCGGGTGAAACACCGTCCCGACAGGTATTTTGAAAAAGGCGAGAAAAGAGTGTTGTTCAGCCCTGCGGCGATCGACCTTGCGGGCGTGTGCGTGATTCCCGTCGAAGAAGATTTCACGCGAATCAACGCCGACATCCTGAAAGAGATGGTCGAAGAGGTCACCCTGCCCGCGGACGCTTTCAGAGACCTCACCGGTTCCATCGCCGAAGCTCTGGGTGAGTGAGATAAGCCCCCGGAGCTCCGGCATCGAATCAGACGGGCTACGGATAAAGGAAGTACCGCGCTGCTTTGCTCTTGAACTCCCGGAGATCGGTGTTCAGGAGGTTCCGGATGTCGTCGAATGCATACTTCTTCGCAAACGCCTCCCGAATTTTACTGTTTCCGATCACCCGATCGAACATTCCCCACCGGCTCTTGTCGCTCCCGAAGAGGTTCTGATCCGGGGCCTCCGCATGAATGGCCTCCATCACACGAAACTGTAGCCCGATCAGGTCCACAACAGCGGGATTGACGAGATAGATCTGGACGCCGTGAAGTTCCTTCTGCGCATCCCTTCCGTAAAAAGGCTGGTAGGTGAGAGGGCGAAATTCCACCCCGGGGATTTTTTCCGCGCTCAGCCGGCTGGCGAGACGATCGGCATTGATCCAGGGAGCCCCCACAAGATGAAACGGGAGCGTGTATCCAACTCCCTCGGAGAGCGTTCCAAGCTCACCCATGATTCCCGTCGCGACGTAGTATTCCGGCCCGTCTGCGAAAGGGATATGCGGAGACGTGGGAACCCACTGCAAGTGAGTTTCGGAGAACACCATGGAACGTTTCCAGCCCTTCATCGGTACAACGAGAAGGGAACAACGCACCCCGCCGGCAAGCATCCCTTCCTCATTCAACATGCGCGCGAGTTCCCCCGGGGTCAACCCGTAGACATAGGGGATCGGGTACGGACTGACGAACGACGTGAAACCCGGAGACACTGTCGGACCTTCGATCCGGATCCCACCCAAAGGGTCCGGTCTGTCGAGCACGACAAACGGAATTCCTTTTGCCGCTGCAGCCTCCATGCATTGTCCGAGCGTGCTGATGAAGGTGTAGGAGCGCACACCGATGTCCTGGATGTCATAGACGAGAACATCGACGCCTTTGAGCATTTCCGCTGTCGGTTTGTGCTGCTTTCCGTACAGAGAGTACACCGGGACGCCGGTCACGGGATCGGTTGTGGATGCCACCTCTTGACCTGCGGCCGCGTCTCCCCGCACCCCGTGTTCAGGACCGAACAATGCGGTGAGATGCACCCCCGGGGCTGCAGAGAGAATATCGACGGTCGATTGAAGATGGACATCAACGCCGCTGGGGTTGGTAACGAGCCCGACGTGCTTCCCCTTCAGGATGTCGAATCCCCGCTCACGAAGGACGTCGATACCAGGAAGGACGGTGTGCGCGCGTCCCTGGGGGGATGCCGGAGTGGAGAAGACGCACAGGGTGAAAATCAGAGAAAGGAATTTCCCATGAAATTTCATGGCAACCTCTTTGCGATGGCGAGGGTCGGTGGAGCAAAAACTAGCGAGAGGAGAATCCAATTGCAAGGAAGCGATTCTTGTTTGTTCCCTTGCGAAGCGCTACATTCTTTTCCATCATTTGAGACCAACTATGAATTCCCCGAAATATGTCCTTGGTGTTGACGGAGGCGGCACAAAAACCGTCGGCGTTCTGGCCGATCGCCGGGGAACCGAAGTTGCCCGACGGGTTTCCGGAGCCTCCAACCCGAACGTCGTCGGGCTCGACGTCTCCGGTGCAGTGCTGGTCGAAATCGTGACCGGGTGTTGTGCAGATGCCGGCTGCACCACGACGGATATTGGCGGCGCGGTTTTCGGGCTGGCGGGGGCAGGAAGCGCGGCGAATCGACAGCATCTCCTTGATGCGCTCCACCGCAACTTCACCGCGGCCTTCCCCGCCCATATCGACACGGATGCACGCATCGCACTAGAGGGGGCGTTCACCGGCGCGCCCGGCATCGCGGTGATCGCCGGAACGGGATCGGTGATTGTGGGGAAGTCTCCCCGGGAGGAGTATTTCCTGATAGGCGGGTGGGGAAGAACTCTCGGCGATGATGGAAGCGGGTATTTTGTCGGAATCGAGGCGGCGCGGGCTTTTGCCAGGATCCTCGATGGATTGCTGGAATCTCCGCTGATGACCAAAGCGTTCTCGGAGAAGTTGGGGTGGACATCCCGTGCGCATCTCATCGCCGCGGTCTATACGGAAAGACTTGAGCCGTCGACACTTGCACCGCTGGTTCTCGATCTCGCGGTACAGAATGATCAGGCAGCCAGGGACATTCTCCGGCGCGGTGCGCTGGCGCTTTCCGAACAAATCCTCTTCGCAAGGACGAGGTTCACCACACCGACCGTGCGCGTGGCAACAATCGGCGGCTTGATCGACAAGCCCACCATTTATCGTGAAATCCTCACTGAAGTACTTGACCGGGCCGGTGCCGGCATTGAAGTCTGCATGCCGGATCGCCCGGCGGCAGAGGGAGCGGTGCTGATGGCGAGAAAGATGGGAGGGGAAGGCAGTAGGCAGTAAGCAGTAGGCAGAAAACAGTAGGAAGTATGAAGTAAGAAGAAAGCGGTAGGGTAGAGAGAAGGAAAGATGGACGTGACGTACGGTTTGGAGATCGGAGAAAGAATCGTGAAAAAGGAAGCCCCTTCCAGCAGTCCCCGGCATCGGCCGCTTTCAACCAGGCATCGCCTTCCCGCAGGCATCGGCAAACTTGCCGGCATTATTGCAGCATGCGCCCTCCTTGGGTTTTCCTGCGGGGTGGAACGGCACGCGCAGGTGCCTGTGAAAGAGAGAGCCCAGGGAAAAATGTCGTGGGCGGATAGCGTGTTGTCCTCGATGACGCTTGAAGAAAAAGTTGGCCAGATGACCATGATCACGGCGCCCGCGGTGTTCTTGAGTGACAGCAGTGAAGAAATGCGCCGGCTCACTTCATTGGTTCGGGACTGGCACGTCGGCGGAGTTGCCATCCTGCACGGGACAGTCTACGGGGCCGGAATGATGGCAAACCATCTGCAGAAACTTGCGCCGGTTCCGCTGTTGATCTCCGCTGATCTTGAGCACGGGCTGGCGATGCGCTATGCGCGCGGAACGGACTTGCCCGACGCCATGGCATTCGGTGCGACAAGAGATTCCTCCCTTGCCTATCAGGCCGGGAGGATCACCGGCCGGGAAGCACGTGCGGCAGGAGTTCGCATGAATCTCGCCCCGGTCGCCGACCTCAATACTAATCCGTCGAATCCGGTCATCAACACCCGATCGTACGGGAGCGACCCTCATCTGGTCAGCCTTCTGACAGGCGCATACGCCCATGGCCTGGAAAAGGAGGGGGTCCTTGCTACGGTAAAGCATTTCCCCGGACATGGCTCCACCAGCGAGGATTCACATCTCGAGCTTCCGGTCATCCGGTTCAACCGCGCACGGCTGGACACGATGGAGTTCGTCCCGTTCCGCTCCGCGATCGAAAGCGGCATTGGGGCAGTCATGGTGGGTCATATCGCGGTCCCTGCGATCGATCCCACCGGTCTTCCGGCGACGCTCTCCCGCACTCTGACAACCGGCGAGCTTCGCGACACCATGAAATTCAAGGGCCTGATCATCACCGATGCGATGGGAATGGCGGGCGCGAGGGTCGTTCCTCCCGACCGCGCTGCGGTAATGGCAGTGAAGGCCGGTGCCGACATTCTCCTCCTTACCACGGATGAATACACTGCACTCGAAGCGGTCCGCGATGCGGTCAGGAGCGGGGAAATCCCGATGGCAAGAATCGATTCGTCGGTCTTGAGAATCCTCCGCGCAAAGGAGAACCTGCATTTGCCACGCCACCGCTTCGTCTCTCCGGATGCTGCGAGTGGACAGATCGGCGTGCCCTCACACTGGGACTTCGCCCGGACCGTCGCGTCGAGGGCTTTGACGTTGATCAAAAATCAGGGAGGGGTAGTGCCGCTCCGGGTCCGGGAAGGGAGAAGGATTCTCTCCTTGATCCTCACCGACAGTGAAGACAGCAGGACGGAGATTGACCGTCCGGACGCATTTGGTACCGACGAACCGACAGGTTCTTATCTGACGGGTCTCTTTCGCCGGAGGCATTTGAACGTGGAGACCATCAGGCTCCCGCCGACCAGCAGTGCGGAGGAACAGGATCGTGCCCTGGAAGCCCTCCGGCGTGCCGATCTTGCGGTCGTCTCCGCGTTCGTCGGCGTGCATACTTCTTCAGGGCATATCGGGATGCCCTCACACTATTCTGCATTTGTGAACAAGCTCAATCAGCTCAGAACGCCGGTGATTCTTGTCTCGTTCGGCGATCCGTATGTCGTCACGGATTTTCCGAAAGCGAGTGCGATCCTCTGCGCATATTCGGATGCTGAAGTCATGGCCGATGCCGTGGCCGGTGCGCTGACGGGTGACCAGCCGATCAGCGGTCGGCTCCCGGTCAGGATTTCATCGGATTATCCCGAAGGCTTCGGCATCTCGCTCGGGGAGGAACCAGACGCAGGCTCGGATACACTGACGGCCGTTCCCCCTTCACCGGTCTTTCGAGGGGTCGATAGCTTGATGGAGCACGCCGTGGAGGACTCAGTATTCCCGGGGGCACAGCTCATTGTCCTCCGGAACCACAATATCGTTCTTCAGAAGTGTTTCGGACGGTATACCTACGATCCCTCTTCACCTGCCGTGGACGATTCCACGCTGTATGATCTCGCTTCACTGACAAAAGTGATTGCGACGACTTCTGCCGTCATGAAGCTTTACGACAAGGGACTGATCAACCTGGACGCTCCCGCTTCCCGGTATCTCCCTCAATTCCAGAACGAGGAGAAGAGAGGGATCACGATCCGTCAATTACTCCTGCACCGTGCAGGGTTTCCACCCTTCCGCCGATTATGGACCCTGGCTTCAACGCCGACCGCGGCACTCGATTCCGCGTTTGCCACACCACTGGTCGCGCGCCCGGGTGATACGACAATCTACAGCGACATCAGCATGATGACGATGGGGTCGATCGTGCAACACCTTGCCGGACGGCCGCTCGATGAGTATGTACGGGAAGAGTTTTTCGAGCCTCTGGGTATGCGCCTCACCTGTTTCAATCCCTCGCCGGCATTGCAGCTGCATTGTGCGCCGACAGAATACGATTCGACATGGAGACGCCGGCTCGTGGTGGGAACCGTTCACGATGAGAATGCGTCGCTGCTTGGCGGGGTCTCAGGCCACGCCGGACTCTTTTCCACCGCCCCGGATCTCGCCCGTTTCGCCCTCATGATGATGAATCAGGGGAGAGCGTACGGACACGAATTCTATTCACGGGAGACATTTGAAGAATTCCTTGGCGCCCGATCCAACAGTGGTGAGCGGTGGCTCGGCTGGGACAAGAGGTCTCCCGAAGGATCTTCCTCAGGAAGCTTCTTCTCGGATTCTTCTTTTGGACATACTGGATTCACCGGGACCTCAATCTGGATCGATCCTCAACAACAGCTTGCCGTCATCCTGCTCACCAATCGCGTTTACCCCACGCGAGAAAATCTCCGCATCATCGCGTTCCGTCCGGTCCTCCATGATGCGGTGGTCCGGGCATTGAAATGGTGATGGTGCAATCGGGAGGCGGACTGCCCGGGGAACATGTCCTGGTGCGGCTTGAGACATCCTGTTTCTGAAACAGGTTGGCTCGAGGATGTGCAGCGAAGCGGCGGGCGCCTGACCGGAGAAATCACGCTTCTCGATTTCGAGAATGGGATTCCTCAAGAATCGCCCACCCTGGCCCGTTTTCGGCATTCTTCGCCCTGGGCTCTGGAAACAGTATCCGGGTTTTTATTGTTATGATGTTGGAGGGAAAAAGGATGAGCAATTTGACTGAGCAAGGTGAAAGTAGCGCACCAAACGGACTTCTGGAAGATTTGGCGAGTGAAGACCACGTCACACGTCACAAAGCAAGGAGACACCTCACTGAATTGGGAAGAGTCGTTGTCCCGCAATTACGTGATCTGCTCCTGCGGTCATCATTGGAACACGTGCGGTGGGAAGCGGCAAAAGTCCTCGGGGGTATTGGAGGAGTGGATGCAGTGGAGGCGCTGGCGACAGCATTGCCGGATCCGAGTTCCGATGTCCGGTGGACAGCTGTTCAGGGATTGATTGAAGGGGGGGAGACCGCTTATCACCCGATACTTCATCAGTTGATCATTCATTCGTCCAACATCGGAGTGAGGGAGGCCGCGACGCACGTTCTCTGTTCACGCCGTGAAGGAAGAACACTCGTTGTTTCTTCGTCCGGTCCTTCGCGCACTCCGTGGCAGGGCGCCGGTCTTCGAAGTTTCTCTCGCTGCGTACCAGGCCATGACAACGTATCATCGGACTCAGGCCAGGCTTGACACTGCTGCCTTGCGCAAAAGCTGACCGGTATCCGGACCTCCGACACGAACGCGCGAGATTGATGCGCTGTTGAGAATAATGACAGAATGCGGTTGCATTTCTGTCAAGGCAATATTATACTTGTTCCTGAACAGTCCAGGTGTCCCGAACACGACGGGATGAAAAGGGAATCCGGTGCAACGCCGGAGCTGCCCCGCAACTGTAATTGGCAAATGGTCCGCGCTCCACTGTGAACCTCGCTTCACGGGAAGGACGTGCGATACAAGACCGCCAAGAGCCAGGAGACCTGCCCGGACATTTCCGCCCACCTTCGAGGGAAGGATATGGATATCCTCCATGTGGTTTCCGCTCACCCCTGGCGCCGTTTCGCAGCCGGGGTCCTTTTCGTCATCATCGCTCTCGGTTGTTTTTCCCAACCTGGTTTCTCCTCTGTTCGTATCCATGGCACCATTGTGAGCGACCGGACAGGAGCACCTGTTGCCGGCGCAACCATCCGTGTAACTCCCGGAGAACACGTAACACTGTCCGGGCCCGATGGTCGATTCGCAATCGCCGTCGAGGATTCCGGAACGCTCCATTTGCACATTCGCAGGATCGGGTTCGAACCTTTCGAGTGTGAAACGCACCCCGGGGATTCCTCCTCCTCGCATCTCCGGATTTCGCTGGTTGAAGCCGTCTACTCCGTTGATCCGGTCGTTTCCACGGCAATCCGTGGCCCCGGCTCTGCCGACGACGTGCCATTTTCGATCGAGGCAGTCTCGGCAGCTGATCTCCGCATGAAGGCAGCAAACGATCTTGGAGAGCTGCTGAACACGGTGCCGGGAATCCTCATGCAGGGTTATGGGGCGCTCGGGGACGTGCAAACGCTTTCCATCCGGGGATCGACGGCGAGCCAGGTTTTGATCCTCCTCGATGGCCAGAGGATGAACAGCGCGCAATCGGGCGAGATCGATCTCAGTACCCTGCCGCTTGAATCCGTCCGTCGGGTCGAAATTGTTCGCGGAGGCGCCTCTGCCCAATACGGCGCGGATGCCATGGGAGGGGTCGTCAATATCATCACCGGTGGACTCGAAAGTTCCGCCGGATCGCGCGTGGAAGTTGGCACGACGGCCGGATCGTTCGGTACCCGCGGCGCCCATGCGGACGCTTCTCTTGGGCTCTCCGGTGTCAGGGCATCGATCTCCTACCGATTTCTTCAGAGCGACAATTCGTTCCTGTATGCAGGCCCCGGCGGGAGCGAAGTCGTGCGTCAAAATGCCGACTACACAAGTCATGTCCTCACCGGAAGAATGGAAACCCGCCTGAATGAAGAGGGAGGGAGACTGGTCCTTAACGGAGAGTATCTGCATCAAGAGTCCGGCGATCCGGGCTCGATTGCATTCCCCCTCCTCCTTGCACGCAAGCTCAGCAGGAATATCACGGGCACGTTGGCACTTGAACAACCGTTCGGTGCGCACGTGGCTTCACTGCAGGTGTATCTTCACGCCCTCCGGTTCGGATACACTGACCCGAACAGCTATATCCCGACGGCGAATGACAATCACAACACTGCGGGAGGCCTTGAAATCGGTGACATGTACACACCCTCGGATCGCCTTTCGCTGTCCTTTGGCTACAGCTATCGAACGGACCGTTACACCGGGAACGCTCTCGACGGCAGTCACACCCGGGTCTCTCACGGAGCATATGTCCAGAGCGATATCCGGCCGCTGGGAACGGGAGCAACGTCGTCCCTCGCTCTTTCCATGATACCCGCGATCCGGTGGGACCGTTTTTCAGATTTCGGAACTTCCGTGAGTCCGAAGTTCGGGATCGCCACGTCTATCGGATCGCTTCTTCGTGCCACCGTGAAAGGCAATGTCGGGACCTCCTTCCGCGCGCCGACATTCAATGATCTGTACTGGCCGTTCGACGGGTATACCGTTGGAAACCCATCGCTGAGTCCGGAACGGTCCACCGATGTTGACGCAGGCATTGTCCTGGCGTACTCGGAATATCCGCGGGTACACACCTCTCTGACCTACTATCACAACAACGTCCGGGATCTGATTTTGTGGCAACCCGGTTCCGGCGGCGTGTGGGCGCCGTCCAATATCGGCCGCGCATCGATCCACGGCTGGGAAACGGAGATCTGGTTTGGCCCGCTGTTCGATGCCCTGCGTCTGGGTTGGACCATGACCACCATCGAAGCCGTGAATACAACGGAGGATCCTGGCGTCAACGGGAAGAGGCTCCCGTACCGCCCTGCGGCATTGCACAAAGTTGCACTCCGTTTCACCCGGGGAAGCTTCGAAGTCACGCTGGATGTGCTTGCGCTCGGACGTCGTTTCATCGATGCAGGCAACACTTCCTCCCTTCCCCCTGTCCACACGATGAACGCCGCATTCGGGTATCAGTGGCGACTCGGGCCGGGGACCCTTGATCTCGTCTGTGCATTCAAGAACATCGAAGACGTGCGGTACGAGCTGATCGATGGTTATCCGCTTCCGGGGAGAGAAGTACGGCTCACCCTCGGGTACGGCGCGGGGCTGGGGGAGTAGGAATTGTCAGTTGACAATTGTCGATTGACAATAGTCAATGAGGCAGGGGACGAGGAGACTGGGTGACGATGAGACTATGAGACTGGGTGCGGTGAGGGGGGAGTGGGAGACTCGGAGACTAGGGGACGACGAGACTCGGGGAGAAAGATGAACGGAGCACGGACTCCGAGCGGGTATCGGATCGACGAGAAAAAGCGCAGGCGGCGTGGAGTGTGTTGTCGGTACACAGTCCACACCGCCTTTTTGCGCTGGCAAGCGGTCAGTGGCCGAGACCACCAGCGAATGCTTCTGTCTCATCGTAGTTTTCCGGATAGGGAGTCGGTGCGGCAGTCAATGAAATCACGGAACTTACCGTGTTGCTCGCCTCAGGCTTGGGAATCGCATACTGATTGTAGTACCATGCAGCCAGGCGTCTGACGTTCTCGTCGGGGTCGGACACGGCGGTGCATCGAACAGCATACGTTCCGCGACCATCCCGGATATTGCTCAGCGCGAGTGCGGCAACAATCCTCTCATCTGCCGTCCCGTTGTGGAGCATAGTCATCAAAGGGATCACCGATCGGCTTGTGCCTACTTCCGCAAGGATTGATGCGGCGCTGAGTCTCAAGCCCAGATTGTCCGAGGCGATTCCGATCAGAAGATTCTTTTCGGCGAGTGGTTGATTGTACGAATACTCGCCGGGTGTGGCAGCATAACCGATAATCGCGAACGTGGCGATCAGAGCGGTTGCAGCAGCAATGCGCGTCAACGTCTTCATGATGACTCCTCCCTCATATTGTGAGAACCGTTCGCCTGATTATCAGGGGATGAGAAAGAACTTGGAAGATCAGTTACGCCTCACAATACGGCAGGCCCCGGATGATGTTGCACCAATTTCGGCAGTGTGGAGCGGTTTGCTGTGAATTGCTCATTCGAAGCGACGAATTGCTGCACTCCGACGATGAAACTCGCCGGCGGGATCCCCGTACTATAAGGGTAGGATGTAGCCGGATCCAGTGCCACGTGAGCTCTCTCCTCATGCAGGATGCCCTTCTGATCAAATATCATGGACGAACAGCGGTGCTACGCCCTGCGGACATCCAATGGATATCGGCAGAAGGCGATTATGTCCAGATCAATTCCTCCGGCCGGAAGTACCTCCTGAGGGATCGGATCAGCAGACTTGAACGGGAGTTCGCCCCCGGGGAATTCCTGAGGATTCATCGATCCCTCCTTGTCAACCGAATGAACATCAAAGAGCTCCAGGACCGACCGTTCGGTGAAGTCGACGTGATTCTTGATGACGGGACCAAACTTTCGATGGCCCGATCCCGCAAGACCTCGGTTCTCAAACTTCTTCAGGGGAAGCCGGCAGTCGGGAATTCCGGACTCCCGCTCTTGCATGCGATGGCATTCGTCATCACCCTCCTCACCTTTTCGTTCGCTGTCGGGTACGCACAACATCCGTCCGTCGATTCGCTGTTCGCAACGGAGCGGGCTTTCGCGGAGCTCTCCCGATCAACTTCGTCGGATTCTGCATTCCGTACCTACATCGCACCCGACGGCGTCCTTCTCCGGCCCGATCCCGTAAACGGCGCAGAGTGGCTTCGAGCCCACGCGGCACCGTCCGTCGTGTTGCGCTGGAAACCGGCATTTGGAATTGTTTCCGCTACCGGGGATCTCGGCTTCACCTCGGGACCGTTCGAAGACTGGGAAATCACCGACACCACCGGCACGAAGTATCATGGAGAGTTCCTGACGGCATGGAAACGTCAGGGTGACGGCTCGTGGCGTTTCGTGTTCGACTTCGGAATTTCCCATCCGGAGGATACCTGGAACCAACCGGTGGATGCCCGGGAGATCGAACCTCCTGTGGTGCAGGGTACCGCCGCCGATACAACCGGGGCCCGGGAGAATTTGCTGCGAAATACTGCGGTTCCCTCCGCTGAGCTCCTCCGCGATATTCAGCTGCTGCGACCGGACTCGCTTCGGATTCTCGGCCCGGTGAAAGCTTCGGTGCAACTCTCTGCGGAAAAAGAACACTGCACACGGAGTCCGCTATTTGCCGACGTCTCAAGATCGGGCGATCTTGCCTACACCTACGGGCGCTATGCCGTGACGAACCCGGAAGCCCCGTTGAAGCACGGATACTTCTTCACCGTGTGGATGCGCACGGCGAAGGGGACCTGGGCGATACTGTGGGACGTTCTCGGTCGCGCGCGATGAGCGCAGCCTTGTGAGCACGCCAATTCTCCTCTTTGCCATTGCTGTTTCCTCGCTGCTGCAGATACTTGCAGACGCCCGAAAACAATTCCCCCTGACATATATTTTCAAACCTCTGGTTCTGGTTCTCATCATCGTACTGGCGACCCAGACGCCCATCATGGGGAATCCCCGCCGGTGGGCAATTATCGCCGGTCTCCTGTTCTCTCTTGCCGGAGACATATTTCTCATGCTCCGGGAGCGCCGATTTCTCGCGGGATTGGTCAGCTTTCTCGCTGCACATCTCTGTTATTGCGTTGCCTTCTTTCACCCGCCGGACGTTTCCCTGAGTATCACCGCACTTCCTATTTTTGCCGCCGGTGCAGTATTCTATCGGCTGCTGGCCCCGGGACTCCATCGCCTGAAAATCCCCGTTTTGGTCTACCTGGTGTTTGTTCTTGCCATGGTGACGCTCGCCATACACCAGTGGATTCTCCACCCTTCAGTGCATACCGGAGTGACCGCGCTGGGAGCTTCACTCTTTGTCGTCTCCGACGCCCTCCTCGCGCTCCGCGAATTTCGCAAGGCATTCCCATGGTCTCAGAAAGCGATACTTCTGACCTACTTTGCCGCACAAACGTGTATTGCCTGGGGATAAGAGAGATTCCACCTCCCTCCTTTGCCTTTCAATTTCCTTCTTGATACATTTGCTCCTAGAGTTCATTTGAACCTCCCCCACTCAACGTTTCTTTTCCATTCTGTCGATCCCCCCGGCCAAACATCGTGAAACAGTCGGTTCCCATACTCATCGCAGCTTTTCTTGTCGCCGTCTTCCTCTTGATCTTCCTACTCGAGAGGCTGGGGGGCTTCGCCGACAACTCCGACGGGGTGGTGCGGGTCTACTATGCCGACAACATCTCGCCTGCCCATCAGTGGGTCATCGACGAATTCAATAGATTGCACCGGGGCCGGATCGAGGTGGTCCCTGTCAATCTCCCATTTGAAAAATTCACCACGAATGAGCGGAAAGAGCTGCTTGCCCGCTCATTGCGCAACAAGAGCGATCGGCTTGACATCTTCGCGGTGGATCTGATCTGGGTCCCGCGGTTTTCCCGCTGGTGTGAGCCTCTCAACGGGCTGGTGTCACAGAAGGAGCGTGAACAGATTCTCCCCCAGGCGGAAGAATCGTGCGTCTTCGACAGCACCCTGATGGCGTTACCAGTCTACCTCGATGTTGGCCTGCTCTATTATAGAAAGGATTTGATCCGTCAGCTCCCCGGAGGTTCCGGGGTCGAAAGGGATCTCCGCGCTTCCATGACGTGGGGACAATTTGATTCTCTCGGACGGACGGTCGCGAAATCGGGAAGGCCGTTCTACCTCTTCCAGGGGAACGACTTTGAGGGACTGACGTGCAGTTTTTTTGAAATGATTGCGGGGCAGGACCGGGAGTTCTTTCATCGGCGCCCGCTGGATTTCGAGTCCCCTATCGCCAGGCGCGCGCTCCACATGCTTGTGGATTTTGTCTGGAAGGACAAGATCAGTCCGCCGGCGGTCTCGGAATTCGACGAGATTCGCAGTTACACGTATGCTCTTGACCACAATGCGTATTGTGTGCGCGGGTGGCCGAACTTTATCGAAAGTTTCCAGGCGGGAAACCTTGCCCGGGGTATCGTCGATTCTCTCGAGCGCGCTCCGCTGCCGCATTTCCCGGGCCGGGAGCCCGTCACGGTGTTCGGCGGCTGGAATCTCATGATCTCCCGCTACAGCACGCGGAAAGCCGAGGCTCTCGAATTTGCCAAGTTCTTCCAGCGCGAGGCGGTCCAGGAGAAACTTTTCGAGATCGCGGGATACATTCCCACCGATCTGGCCGTGTATTCCGATTCCGCGTACATCGCGGCACACCCGATCCTTGGTTTCTACAGAGATCTCATTGCCTCCGGATTCCACAGACCGTCACTCGTCGAATACACGAAGATGTCCGATATCATTTCCCGGGCCGTCCACAGGGCGATCAAGGGAGAGGTCGATCCCGACACTGCTCTCCACGAAGCCTCACGGGAAATTCTCCGGACCGGAGCCACCGAATGAGCGAAACGAGAAAGGCGGAGGGGCGCGCTGAACAACCGCATACGGGATTCCTCGAACAATTCCGGAACCACCGCTTTGATCTCAAGCATGTCACGGTGCTCTTTCTTGTCCTTCTGTTTTTCCAGCTCGTGGTGTCCGTCCTCCACAAAACCTCCCTTTCGAAGTTTCTTGGCAGGACCCAGGAATGGTATCAACAGGACTCGGCCGAGAGGCTGGCGAATCTCACCACCACATCCATCGAACTGCTCCTTGAAGGCCATGAAGACAAGCCCGTCTTTTCCCCACGCGAGAACCGCAAACTCGTCCAGGGCCTCAATATCATCCTCAACCAGCAGCTGCTGAATCAAAATGTCCGTGAGATTTGCGTCATTGTCCCGACCGACACCGGCGTGGTGGCGATCGACGACGGCAATATCCTCTACTCCTATATGTTTGAAGGTGTCCGCGTCCCGAAGGGTGCCAACGGGACTCATGCACAGGCCATCGCGTTGTACCGGACATTGAGCGGCGAACTCAAGCGGTCGGAACAGATCCAGACGATCGTTGAAGGGCGGCAGACATTCCATGTTTTCGTGCCGTTTGTGCCGCGCGGAGAATTCATGGGCGCGTTGTACATGCGGAACACCCCGGATTTCAGTTTTATTTCTCGCGAGGTCATCAGCAACTACGACGAGATTTCCCTCACCTTCTCCGCGTTGATCCTGTTCGGGTTGCTTGCCATGTTTTTTATCTCGTCGTACACCCTCAAACAAAGAAACGAAACGCAGCAACTCCTCTTCCAGAAGGAAAAGGAACTCCTTGCCGAACAAATCCATTACGAAAAGGAACTCCTGTTCACCAAGAGAATCTATCACACGCACCATAAGGCGGAGAAAATCATGGGATTTATCAAGGATGACCTCCGCACGCTGGCGCCGTCGAATATGGACGATGTGAAACACCGGGTGACAAAGTACTCGAACTTCATCGCGCGGGTTATCTACGACATGAAATGGTTTGACCCCCCTGTCCAGACGATACGGAGTCCTCTTTTCAGGACGAACATCAACGATGTCATCCGGTTTCTTGTGAAGAACGTTTTCCAGCGGGTGACCAAGACTCCCGGCGGTGTCCAGTTCTCCCTGTCCCTCTCCGACGATGTTCCCCCCGTGCATATCAACGAGTTTGTGGTCTGGGAATCCCTCGAACCGATCATTCAGAACTGTGTCGAACATGGCGGTATTCCCGATCTCCTCATCACCATCACGACCTCTTATGATGCCGGGACCGGAACAACGACCGTGGTGGTCCAGGACAACGGTGTCGGCCTGGCGCCGGGGCTGCTGGTGAAGAACGAGCGGGGGATCCGGCGGGTATTCCTGGAGAGTGTATCGACAAAGAACGCCGATGGCAGGCATTCGGGGTACGGGTGTTATCTGGCCCATGAAATCGCGACCCAGCGCTGCGGGTGGAAGCTTGATGCGGAAAACCTTCCTGACGGCGGCGCCCGGTTTGTCTACACGATTCCGAACAATGAGAACGGGTCCGCAACCACGACACCGGGAGTGATCACCCGGTCGGAAGACCGGGGAAACGATTGAACGGGTGAAGCAAGAACAACCTCCGGCGGGTTCATACAGTCATCAGCGACAGGTGGTAGACGACAATGCTTGAGGGCGAACGCATAAGTATTCTCCTCATTGAGGATGAAGAATTCGATGTCCGCCGGGTGATGAACACCTTGAGTCCCCTGGCCGACCGCATCAAGGTGCGCGATACCGTATCGAACGGTAATGCCGCTTTGGATCTCCTGCGGGCCGGGAAGGACCGGTACGACCTTGTCATCATGGACTTCCAGATCGCCGGCGGGCTCATGGGGGAGCAGCTCATTCATGAGATCAAGCGCATCGATTCCTCCATCCAGATCATCGTCATCACCAAAATGACGATCAACATAACGGACTTTGATTTTGCCAACCGGCTCATGAAGGCCGGGGCATTCTGGTACTGCACAAAATATCCCGGGGATATCGAGGAGTACGTCTATCAGCCGACGGACTTCATCCTGAGCATCGTCAATGCCTTCCAGAAACGGCAACTCGAGCGAGAACAGAGCAGGTCCAAGAAGCGGTTCGCGCAGACGATCGAAGGAATCCTGTCCGGAAAACAAATCCTGGGAACGTCCGCCGCGATAGAACTCCTCCGGCACGATATGCGGAAGTGTACGGAAAGCACCGCGCCGGTGCTGATATCGGGTTCATCGGGGACCGGCAAGGAACTTGTCGCCCAGAATATCCACTATACGGGGAGCCGCCGGTTTGAGAATTTTGTCCCGGTGAACTGCGGCAGCCTTCCCCATGAACTGATCGAAAGCGAGTTGTTCGGTTACGAAAAGGGCGCCTTCACCGGGGCGAACCAGCGCAAACTCGGCCTCTTTGAAGTCGCACATCGCGGCACGCTCTTCCTTGACGAGATCGCAGAGCTGCCGCCGGCGGCACAGGTGAAGCTGTTGCGGGTCATTCAGGAAGGTGAAATCGAGAAGATCGGGCGCACCGACAAGATCAGAGTTGACGTGCGGATCATCGCAGCGACGAACAAGGATCTGGACCAGGCTGTCGCGCAGGGACGGTTCCGCGAGGATCTGTTTTACCGGCTGAACGTTCTCCCGATCCGCGTCCCCGCGCTGCGGGAGCGCCGGGAGGACATTCGAGAATTCATTCGATACTTCGTGCAGCAGTTCGCGGAAGAGATGGACCGGGAAATTCCCCTCTTTGAAGAAGATGCGCTCCGCCTGCTCGAACAACAGGATTGGCCGGGCAATGTGCGGGAGCTCAAGAATGTGGTGCAACGCCTGGCGTTTGAAGGGGAACCCACCATCACCGCTGCACAGACCGAGATTGCCCTGGGCAAGAGAGTGAGGCAACAGTCCGAAGAGGGAAGATTCCTGGTCGATCTTCCCCCGGAAGATGCCCCGCTCTCCTGGCGGCAGATCGAACACATGGTTCGCGAGAGATATTTTCGCTTCATCCGGGACCATTCCTCTTCGGATGCAGACGCTGCGAAAAAACTGGGCCTCGCTCCGCCAAACTATCACCGCATGTGCAAGGAGCTCGGTATTAAATGATTCGGATGAACAAGCGAGCGTTGTTCTGGGCAATTCTCCTCCTCACGCCATTCCTCGTGCTGGGGTTGGTGGAAGCCGCCTGCAGAGTCGGCGGTTTTTTCGCACCCATGCCTTTCCTGATCGAAGTCCCGAACAGCAACGGCACCATGGTATCGTTCAACGCGCTGGTCGCGTCCCGCTACGTCGACCCTTCGCGCGTCCCGGTGCCGATGATCGCCCCGGAGTCTTTTTCCACGCAAAAAGCCCCGGGGACGTTCCGCGTCCTCTGTCTGGGGGAATCGAGCACTGCAGGCTTCCCATTTGACTGTCAGGTCCCGTTCCCGAAACAGCTCCGTCAGATTCTTGCTGAGGCCCATCCAGACAGAAGAATTGAGGTTCTGAACGCAGGAATCGCCGCGATCAGCAGTTACGTCATCGTCGATCTGATGCCTGAACTCCTGAAGACCGCGCCGGATCTTGTCGTGGTCTACACCGGTCACAATGAGTTTTACGGCGTCTACGGCAGCGGCTCGGCGCTCTTTCACGGGAGCAACGATTTTCTCGTGCGTGCAAATCTCTGGGTGCAGGGCACCCGCGTGGGGCAGATGGTAAAGCGCTTCATCGCGTGGGCCGCCCCCGGCAGAAAGAGCGAAGCGGCGGGAAAAACGCTGATGCAGTCAGTGGTGCGAGATCAGGAAATCCCTCTGGGGTCTCCCCAGTTCCGGAATACGATGAATGTATTCCGGCGCAATCTCAGCCGGATCGTCGAGCTCTGCGAAGAACACAGAATCCCGGTCATTGTCAGTAACCTTGTATCGAACGAGGCTGATTTCAAACCGTTCCAGTCCATAGTCGATAGCACGCACCTCCCGGCTCTCCATCTCCGGCAGGTGCTTTCAGCCGGCGACTCTCTTGTTGATGCGGGAGAGTGGCGGAACGCCGCATCGCGCTTCGCCGAGGTCCTCGGGGCGGATTCCGGCAACGCCGACGCATGGTACGGGATGGGACGGGTGTCGAGCCGCATGAATGACACTCTTGCCGCCCGCCGGTGGTTCCTCGGGGCGATCGACAGGGATGGCATGCGGTTCCGCGCGTCCGGTGAGGAGAATGAGATTATCCGGGAGGTCGCGCTCGCGGACGGTGCAACATTTGTTGACATGCACGCACTCTTTGAAGAGGCGTCTCCCCGCGGTGTTATCGGCAAGTCGCTTCTCTGCGATCACGTCCATCCCAATCCACAGGGGTATTATCTCATGGCAGAGGCCCTTTTCGGGACGATCCAGCAGATGCGTCTGCTCCCTGCTCCGGTCTCCGGATTCCGGCTTCCCCCCACACCCTACGGGGTCACCGACCTTGACTGGGACATCGGATTGATGAAAATCTTTGTCATGACCCACCGGTGGCCTTTCCCGAGCACGCCTGTCACGATTGATGACTACCAGCCGCACGGTGATCCGGAGGCTGCACGCATCGCGCGGAAATATCTGTTCGAGGATAATGTCTGGTCGCGTGCGCACGAGGCGATGGCGGAGAACTACATCGAAAGGGGAGACTTTGGCGGCGCACGACGCGAATTTGCTGCGATCGCCGTGTTTGCACCGGACGATCCCGCGCCGTACCGCATGATTGCCGAAACCTACGGCAAAGAGAAAAACTGGGCGATGCAATCTCTTGCCTACCGTGAGGCCCTGCAGAGACCGGGCCCGAAGGGACTGCTTGCGTATCACCTGGCGCTGAGTCAAATGCAGATGGGACATCTCGATAATGCGATCGTGGTGATGGAGGCGGCGACGAACGCACCGGAACTGACGATGGATCAGAGACAAAATGCACGCTTTTATCTCGCCGGGTTCCTGTCCGACGCGGGCCAGCGCGACAGGGCCCTCGCAATGTTACGGATCATCCTCCACGACGATCCGACGTATCCGCCGGCGCGGACATTTCTCTCTCAGCTCGAAAGGACACCACAACAATGAAGGGCAAGCTTTTTCTCCTCTTCACCGGACTCGCAGTGATCTTCTTTTCCTCGTCAGCGCCGGCGCAGAAGCCGTATCGCGGGGCGGAATACCGCACGATCGGGACCATGACCTATGGGCGGTTCGAGGTCCGGATGCGCTCGGCCCCCGTCTCGGGCATGCTTTCATCGTTTTTCACCTATTATGACGCGGCCTCGCCATGGAACGAGATCGATATCGAAACGATGGGGAGGTACTCGAACGAAATACAGTTCAATACGATCGTCCCCGCCAATGGCAATAACCACGTCCAGCGGCAGACCGTCCCATTCAATCCCCATGCAGCCTTTCACGTCCTCGGATTCGAATGGACGCCGGATTATGTGGCCTGGCGGATCGACGGGGAAGAGGTCTACCGGCAGACGGGAACACACATTTCGCAACTCGTCAAGCCGCAGAAAATCATGATGAATGTCTGGCAACCGGCAGACGTCTCGTGGGCCGGTTCCTTCAGTGCCGCCCAATTGCCGGTGTATGCGTACTATGACTGGGTCAAATACTATGCGTACACGCCCGGGACCGGGGACAACTTCACGCTGCAGTGGACCGACGATTTTAATTCGTTCGACGTCACGCGCTGGCAAAAAGCGACGCATACCTGGGACGGGAACAACGCGCAGTTTGTCACCGACAATGCCGTCGTCGCGAACGGATACCTGATTCTCTGCCTGACGAGCAATACCACCAGCGGGTATGGAGGCGGCCCTGTCGTCGACCAGGACGTTGATGCACCCTCTCTTGTCTGGGCCAGGGCCTACGATTCTACAATTGTGGTCCGGTTTTCCGAGACCGTAGACCAGCTCTCCGCAGAAACCATCTCACATTATTTCGGCGGTGCCGCGGCCTATAAAAGCGCAAAGTTGCGTCCCGACGGCAGGACCGTCGACGTTTCCGTGAGCGGCATGGATCTCGCGACCCCCTTCATTCTCTTCGTCCAGGGTATCAAGGACACGGCTGCTTCTGCGAACACCATGAGTCTTTCCCACGTGCGCGTTACAATGCCGCTGAGCTTCCCGATCAAGATCGACGTCGGTGGGACCGGTGATGCAAATTACCGTGCCGATTCCGCATGGGCAGAGACCAATGACTACGGATACATCGGCGGTTCTCCTTTCGCCGTTCTCCCCTCCAATCCCGTCTCGGGCACCACCGAACCCGCAATTTACCGGACGGTCGTGCACGGCATCTCCGGCTACAAAGTGAGGGTGCCGAACGGAACGTACAACGTGACGTTGAAAATGATGGAAGATCGTTTCGCGTCGGCCGGGAAGAGAGTGTTCAGTGCGAAGGTCGAAGGGCAGACACTCTTCACGAATCTGGATCTTTTTCAACAAGCGGGACTGCTCAAAGCCTACGACGTCGTCGCTTCATCGGTCGTGGTGGAAGATAACATCGTCGACATCTGGTTGGGAGCGCAGACCGACTCGACGACGCTGGCAGGGATCGTCATTGACAGGCTTGCCGGACCAACCGGCGTCCGGGATCAGCCCGGGTTCCCCACCAATTATGAGTTTTCAGTTTTTCCCAATCCTTTCAACGGAGCAACTGTCCTTCATTTCGCCCTCCCGGTGGCGGGCCAGATTTCCATGCTGATCCATGACACCCTCGGAAGAGTCGTTCAATCCATGGACCTCGGAATGATCAGCGCCGGGGTTCATGAATTCCGGTGGGCAGACGAAAAGCTTTCCTCTGGCATCTATTTCTTCACGTTGAGAGGATTTGAGCACCAGTCGACCGTGAGGTGTGTGATCATGAAATGATAACGAATTGATAATGGGCCCGTTATCATGATGATAAGCCCGATCCGTTGCCCGGTCAGGAACCGAAAATATCGTTCAGAAATAGCAGGTTTGTTCTGGCATACGAAGTGCATTTGATCCCTCCGCACTGAATCATTCCCCACTCGTTTCATCGGCTTTCGCATTTCAGTTCTCGCTCATCCACAGACTTAAGATCGGCATCATATGACGCCTTGCCACCGTCTGCTTTCCGGTGCATCTATTATTGTCATCTCCGCTACTGCTTCCGCCCAAATTGCCTCCTTGCCGGCATCGATGGACGTGAGGGTGGTGAACGGCTATTCCGTTCCATTCCAGAACGGGATGCCGGTCCCCTCATTTGACAGGCAGCTCCGGCCCACCGTCGATCTTGCTGGAACCTGGCGCAAACAACGATTCGCCGCCAATCACACCGTTACCCTCGGGCTTCGCGACTCTGCCGGGTACGCAGGTCTTGTTGCGGAAGCGGCGGGGCGGCAACTTGCTTCATTCGACGACGCTTCATGGGGCGTGAAGTCCCTCCCTGCGGTCGAGAACACCATGAACGGTGTGAACAAGAGGCCGGAGGATTATGAGGATGGCGTGTTTTATCGCCGCGCGTTTGAGGTGCCTGATTCCCTCCAGGGACGGTTCGCCAGACTGAACTTTTACGCTGTGAATTACGTGGCGGATGTCTGGCTCAACGGGCACTATCTGGGCTACCACGAGGGTGGATATACATCGTTCTCCTTCGACGCGACGGCAGCGATGCGTTTCGACACCACCAATGTCCTCGTTGTTCGCGTGGACAATCCCCCGTGGGGTTCACGCGATGACATTGTGCCCTACGGTACGTTAAACCACAAGCCGGACTGGTTCAACTACACGGGGATCATTCATGATGTGTATCTCGAGTTTTCCAATTCCGTCTCTGTCGCGCGAACCGAAGTAGTGCCCCAATCCACTACCGGCTCAATCGAGGTGACCTCTGCACTCTGGAATCGATCGGGCGCGGCCCGGGATGGCATCCTCACATTCGAGGTCTTTGAAGCCCGGGTCGATTCGACGACGGTCCAGGCCGAAGCTCCGGCGGCGTTGATCGGCACATTTGTCACAAGTCAGACGGTGAACATCTCCATCGACCGGGATTCCTCGCTCGCCGTGCGATTGGATATGAACGTTCCTCAACCGCGCCTTTGGTCACCCAAGCACCCCTCGCTCTACATTTTACGCTCATCGCTCTCGGTCAACGATTCGACAGTAGATCAGCAATGTGTGCAGTTTGGCATCCGCATGCTCGGCATCAGCGGAAATACGTTGTTGCTCAATGGAAAGCCGATGTTCCTGCCGGGGATCGCACGTCATGAGGATCATTACCTCTACGGCCGCAGTGTTCCCGACTCCGTGATTTACTCCGATCTGCTGAAGGTGGTTGACCTCAACGCAATGTTCTTGCGCACAGCGCACTATCCCAATTCACCTTACACGTACCTGCTTGCAGACAGGCTCGGGATCGCCATCCTCGAAGAGATTCCGGTCTGGTGGTTTGACGAAACAGACGCATGGATCAAACAGGATGCTCTCCGTCATATTCATGAGCAGATGTGGCGGGAAATGGTGTTCCGGGACCGGAACCGCCCCAGCATCCTCTTCTGGAGCACCTGCAACGAGTGTCTCGATCAGACCAATCGCGGCAAATACATCGAGCGCTTGAACACAGAACTCGATACGAAATATCCGGATGGCCGGTTTGTGACAGAATCGGCCGCTGCCGATCGCCCCGGACCGGCCGATCCCACGCAGGTGTCCTGCGATGTTGCAGGCTGGACGATGTATTTCGGCATTTTCCACGGCGGAACGTACTACGGGGGCACGAAGGATTTTCTCCAGCAGGCCCACACCAATTATCCGGCGAAGCCGATCATCGATACGGAATTCGGATACTGGTCCACCGAAGATATGGCAAGCGCAGCGCAGCAGGTGACGGTGTTCGATTCCACGTTTGCCGCCTTTTCAGAATTTGCCACCGTGGACAGCAACGGCATCTACCATCCGGACAGACCCCTTGCGGCCGCCACGTGGTGGTGCATTTTCGACTGGTGCACCATACAGCAGGCAACAGGTGCCCAAACGATGGGGGTCTATCAGATGGATCACACGACCATCAAACCCGTCGCGGCCCGGATCAGAAATACGTATCGAGCGTACAAAGTGTCAAGCGAAACAGCAGTAATCGGGAGTGTGAAACAGCAGCCTGTGGCGCCTCTTGCCTTTGCTCTCGAACAGAATTTCCCGAACCCGTTCAATCCCAAAACAGGGATCAGGGGTCAGTGGTCAGGGGACAGTTGGGTACGGCTTGCCGTCTATGATGTGCTTGGGAGAGAAGTGGCGGAGTTGGCGAACGGCCGATATCCGGCAGGGAGATACTCGTTTACCTTTGATGGGACAAGTCTTGCAAGCGGCGTGTATTTCTACCGCCTGACTGCAGGGAACTTCGTCGAAACCAGGAAAATGATTTTGATGAAATAAGGCCGCGGCGAGAAGCAGCGTCCTGTGGCGGCGGTCTATCCCCGGATGCACCGATTCATGCAGATTCTTGGAAAGACATACGAAGGCCTGATCGTTCTTCTCACCCTGGCGGCGACCGTTGGGTTTGGACTCGGTTCTGTCAGGTTCCCACTCGGAAGAACTCCGGGCGAATTCTTCCTCGGAAACCGGTCCATGGGGGCCTGGGCGATCGGGCTCACCCTGTTTGCCGGGATCTCGTGGAATCTGGTACCGCTGGGCGTGTCCGCGAGCACCATCCCCGGCGCGGCTTCGGTTCTCGTCGCGGCTTTCGCCCTCGGCGTTCTCCTTCTCGGGTTGGTGGTTGGCAGGTTCGCGAAGGGAGAAGCTTTCTACACGGTCCCGGGCATGTTGGGAACGAAAATCGGGGAAAAAGCGGGCATGGCGGTTGGTATCTCCTACGTTCTTGTCTATCTCTTCGTCCGGATCCCCCTGTCCATTCTTCTCGGCACGCGACTCCTTGCGTTGACCGCGGGTTGGGAGCCCCTTTCGACCGGATTGTTGATGGTCGTTCTTCCAGGCCTCCTTGCCATTGCCGGAGGTTTCCGGGCAGTGATCGCCGCCCAAAAGATACAGGCCATCGTGGTGATCATCGGCGTGGGAGCCATGGTGGTGTCGCAGGTTTCCCTTTCAACCGTCGTTGGGGTTTTTATGCAGGGCGATGTTGCCATTTCCTGGACAGCGTTCACGGCTGCGGCCCTGATTCTCGGCATATGGCACGGATGTCTCGATCAGTCTTCCGCGCAACGGGCTTTTGCAGCAAAATCCTCGAGCAGTGCAAAGAGGGGTACGACAATCGCAGCGATATTCCTCGTTCTGGGAGTCGGGGCGCTGCTGCTCGGGGGGCGTCTGGAGACGGCTGAGATGCCGATCGATTTGAGCCATTCGAGTGTCGTCCGGGGAATCCTCGGGGCGACCATCCTTGCCCTGGCGATGGCGTCGCTGTCGGCCGATTTTATGAGTGTCTCCACGGTGGTCACCATGGATCTCTTTCGCCGATTCCGTTCAGGTGTCGACGACGCGGGCCTTACCCTGATCGGCCGGATCGTCATCACGTTCGTCGTGATCGTCTCCATCCTTGCGGCATCGACTCTCCTGCTGGCGGAAAGCACCTTTGTCATGACGACCGTGCACGTCACCATGGTCCTTGCTTCGCCGATTGTCGCAGTCAGCATCCTCGGATTGACGTGGCCGAAAACGGGAGGGCTCGCGGCCGCAATCGCCCTGGTTGTCGGGTGGTTGCTCGGGGTGGCGGCCCTGCTGATGACGATCGAACCGGGTGTCGGGCTGAATACTTCCCTGATGCTTTTCCTGGGATTGTTCGGCGTGGTCATGATTCTTTCGGTGGTGCTCAGCCTGGTGCTTCCCCGTCGTCAATTCGGCGCGATCGGGTCACAGCTTTAATCGACAAATGATTGGAAGTTCGCTCGCCATGATGAAGAAGTTGTGTCTGTTGTCCATCGTTGTCCTTGTCGCGGGATGCGAGAAACCGGCTCCACCGAAGGATGCCGTCGCTGTTGTCGGGGATCGGGTGATTGACGTCAGGGAATTGAACCGTTCGTATGTCCTCCGGCCGCAATGGAAGCGCGGACAATCGGAGATGCAGTCGTATCTGATGCAGCTCGAGGCCCTGGAGACGCAGAAGCTTTACGCGCAGGAGGCGGAGAAGCTCGGGCTGGACCGCGATAGTCTGATGCAGGGGTATCTGGAGTTTCTGAAGCAGAAAGAGATGATCCGGGGCCTGTACCGGAAGGAAGTAAAAGAGAAAGTGCGGATCGCCGAACCGGACGAGCGGAGAATGTATGAGTGGATGAAGAAGACGGTGGACTATGCATACGTCTTTTCTCCCGATTCCGCGCAGTGTGCATCCTACGCAAAACTCCTGGAGTTTGCGAAAGGCGACTCCATCACTATCGCGCCCGGTTCTCCGGTGAAGGCCGGCAAGAAAACAGAGGGAAAGATAGGCACTGTGCCGCACGAGTGCGAACAATTCCTTTTTACCGGCAGATTGCACGATGTCTCTCCGCCGATTCGGTCGGAAGGCGGATTTGTCACGGTGAAGATTACCGGCGGGACGCAGGACAAGTTCCTTGCGGAAAATGACTTTGCCTCGCAGAAAGAGTCCATCGACAAACTTCTCACAGAACGGCAATCCGACGCCATTGCATCGCACTATGTTGCGACGTTGATGCGGGACAAAGATCTGAAGCTGGACGCGAAAGTATTCTGGCAGGTTGCAGAGTACTTCTGGCGGCGGGTCAGGGAAGAGCATGTGGATCCGATGAAGATGCAGAATGTGTATGTCACCGGCGACGAAATACAGTTGCTCTCCGTGGACCTGAACACGATCGGTGATGCCGTCGTGGCAACGCACCGCGACGGGACCCTCACGGTGAAGGATCTGCTGCGGGCCCTTGCGAACATGCCGGGGTCGTTGCGCCCCCGGGTCCGGACCCCGCAGAATCTCAAGGATGCCATCGGCGGCATTGTGAGGAATCAGTACCTCCTGAAAGAGGCGGCACGCCAGGGAATGGCCAGTGATCCCGAAGTGCAGTACGAATACGGCCTGCAGCGTGACGAAACGCTTGCGAATGCCTATTACGATCGTCGCCGTTCCGGGGTTGCTGTCTCCCCCGAAGAAGTGGAAGTCTACAAGAGAAAGGCTCCTGTGTCCGAAGAACAGGTTTTCTTCAAGCTCAACATGACAAGCCTGGCGCGAGACGCAAAGATCGACAGCATTCTCCGGTCTGAGCTCCCGGGCCTGAGGAGTCAATACCGGACCACGCTCGACACGGCGAAGGTCCGGTCGTTGTTGAAAACACCCGATGCGATTATTCAAGAGAATCCGATGCCCATCTATATTCGGGAAGTTTTCATGTAGTACTCACACCACAATCCACTGATCCATCAACCCATCACACAAAGGAACACCGTATGAGGACCTCTGTTCGACATTTTGCAGTCCTGGTACCTTTGGTATTGATCTTCCTACTTGCGACGATGCAGGTTCAGGCGCAGCTCAAGATCAATCCGTTCGATACGGCGGTGCAGGATTCGCAGTTCTCCGTTGTCTTCAACGGAACCGCGAATGCCACTGAACCGCACGCGTATCACCTCCTCTCGGAGGATGCCGTGGTGAAGCATGAAGGCGCGGCCTCTCTCAAGAGCGAGTGGCGCGTGCACGCGACTGAGAGCTGGGGAGGCATGAACATGCTGAGCATGACGCTTCCCACCAAGGGAAATACCGGACATTGGGCGACCAATTACCGGGCTCTGTACGGCGACAGCACATACCTCGATTGGAGTGCCGGCACGCATTTGAGCCTGTGGTACAACAATGAGAGCCGATCAACCGCCCCGGCAAACGGCGTGCAGATGAGATTCCACATTTACGAGGCGGGCGAAGGTTCGGCATATTACACGGGCGATTCCACGGACTACGAGGATTGGTATTACCAGAGTCCGGCGCCCATCAATGATTCCATCGCCGGATGGCACGAACTGATCATCCCGCTTGTCGACGAGGGATTGACAAACTCGCCGAACGACCAGGGATTCTCCCTGACCGGGTGGAGCGGCAAGAACCACAATGCCATTCTGGATTGGGGCAATATTATCGGCTACACCATTGAATGGACTTCCGGGGTCCTTCCCGGGGACACCGCCAACGGGATTGTGTATTATGATGACCTCCGTCTCGCCGGCTTGGGTGAAAAACCGGGATATGAAGCCCTCTACAAGTTCAACGATTTCAACAGAGACACTGCTGACTTCCACACTGGCTGGAACAACGGCGGACTCAGCGGCATCACTCAGTACAATGAGACCACCGACACACTGATGGGCGCTTCCGTTCTGGGCTGGGATTGGAAGATCAACGTGAAAGAGGACTGGGGCGGCGGGTGTAACCTCGAATATGATCTGCCCACAGACACCTACTTCCCGGATCTTTCCTCAAAGAGTGAGCTCCAGTTCTTCGTCAAGGTCGTTGATCCGCTGACGTGCAGCGCAGGAACGATTGGCAACAAGATCACGATGCGATTCGTGTTGTTTGATTACAGCAACGGAGCGCACGAGGAATGGTACACTGTTGTCCCGGTGCGTCTCGATTCTGTCGGCGTGCGACAGGGATGGCAGATGATCCGGATGCCTCTCGATTGGATTCAGAGCAACAACTGGGGTGATCTGATCGCCGGCCGGTTCAATACGCCGAACGGCGCCTCGGACAACATCCTGGGACTGAATAAAATCGGCGGGTTCAAGATGGAGTTTTCGTCCAGTCGTGATGCGAGTGAACCGTTTGCCCCCGATCTCGTCTACAGCGGGAAAATCCTCTTCAGTGCGGTCATCCCTGCGGGATTCCGCGAGACCGATTCCATCCCGCCGGCACTCGTGAGCGGTGTTCAGGCGACAAATGCGACCTATTCAAACATCGTTACTTGGACAGACGTCCCGGGCGAAACCGGTTCCACGTACACGGTGTATGTGAGTGATAAATCATTCACCGACATTACCGATCCCGGAGTGGAGAACATTCCCCCCTTTGCGCTTCCGTTGAACACGCAACTGCAGACACACGTTCTCCGTTCCGCCAACACCGATCAGCCATTGTCCCTCTACTATGGCGTCACTGCAACCGATAAGGCAGGCAACACCAACAAACCCGCAGTGATCGGTCCGATCACCAATACGGCAAAGGGCGTCCCGACACTCTCCCTCACTCCGCCTACAAATTTCGTGGCGGACGGTGATCTGAGCGAGTGGTCGGGTGTCACGCCCATGCTGCTCTCTGTCAATCCCGCGACGCCAACCTGTCACCAGGCGACTAACACGAAGATTGATGGTGACGCAGACCTGAAAGTCAATGCGTATCTCGCGGTTGATGCTACCTACCTCTATGTCGCCTTCGATGTGGATGACGACGTCGTGGTCACTGACACAACCAACGGGTCCACCTGGTTGTTTGATGCTCCGGATCTGTTTATTGGCTTGTACGACTGGCGCGGGCCGCATCATACCGGCTATAGTCATGGCAAGACACCGGATTACCACTTGCGTTTCTGTGCCAACAAGATCATCGATGACCACGACGGATTGTTGTTGCCACTTGGTGCCAGCTACACTTACAGCATCAAGCAGATTACCTCAGGGTACACGATTGAGGCCAGGATTCCCTGGGTCGCGTTCAATGCGATGGCTCCTACGGACAGCGTGTTCAGTCCTAAGGAAGGAATGCGAATCCCCATTGACTTCTCGATAAACGATAACGACACACCAGGCGCGGCGGCTCAACAAGGAATCATGTGCTATTCTCCTCTCAACAATGACCAGACCGGGCCGTCCTACATTGATGTCTGGCGTTGGACCTACACCTGGATCGGCAACAAGATGAGCACAACCGGCGTGGCGCAACAGCCGACGACCCCCTTCGTGTATGCGCTCATGCAGAACTACCCGAACCCGTTCAACCCCACCACCATCATCCGGTACAGCCTGGCGAAGACCAGCCCGGTGACGGTGCGGGTCTACGACGTGCTCGGCCGTGAAGTTGTGTTACTCGTCAACGGTGAAGTGCAGAGTGCCGGTCCTCATCAGACGACCTTCAGCGCTTCGCAGTACCGTGGTGGTCTGGCAAGCGGTGTGTATTTCTACAAGATCGAAGCCGGATCGTTCCATGACGTCAAGAAGATGATGTTGGTAAAGTAAGTTCCATGGCATGGCGTGCTCCTCAGGGAGGGGCACGCCAGCGCCGGTAGACGATTCCCTCCCAATTGAAAGGAAGCTACCGTGAAGCCGTGTTCCGATGCATCGCGCCGATTGACCAAGCTCGCCGCGACGCTGATGCTCTACGCCGGTGTGATGTTCGCGGGTCAGACCGGTAAAATTGCCGGTCACATCATCGACAGCCAAACCAGAGAACCCCTTCCCGGTGCGAGTGTGGTGATCGAAGGGTCGAAACTCGGCGCTGCCGCGAATGTTGATGGCTATTACTTCATTAATAACGTCGCCCCCGGCACGTACAGCGTCTCCGTGAGTCTGGTCGGCTATCAAAAGGCCCTCATCCGCAATGTGGAAGTGCGGATCGATCTGACCACCGAGCTGGATGTGAAATTGAACTCTTCCGCCATCGACGTCGGCGAAGTAGTGACGACGGCGGAACGACCCCTTGTCCAAAAAGATCTTACGTCCACCTCTGTCACGGTATCTTCCGACGATATCAAAATGATGCCGGTCGAAAATGTCGATCAGGTCATCAATCTTCAGGCAGGCGTGATCGGCGGACACTTCCGCGGAGGGCGCACCGACGAAGTGTTGTACCTGGTCGACGGCGTGTCCGTCACGGATCCCTACAACAACGGACGGGGCCTCACGGTCGAGAATTCCTCGATCAGCCAGATGGAGGTCATCAGCGGCGCCTTTAACGCGGAATACGGACAGGCGATGTCCGGCGTGGTCAATATCGTGACGCAGGAGGGCGCGTCGAATTATCACGGATCACTCTCGGGGTATGTCGGTGACTTCTTCACGACGCATACGGATGTTTTCGAACATCTTGACCACTACTCCACCCCGCGCACCAAGGACATCGAAGGCACGTTGAGCGGTCCGCTGTTCCTCGACGGCCTGACCTTTTTTGCGGCCGGTCGATACCTCGATGAGATCGGGTATCTGTACGGTCAACGGGTGTATAACACCTATGATAACGATGCCTATAGGCCCACCGGGGATGGCTCGTTCGTACCGATGAACCCGAGCCGACGGGCATCCGGGACGGCAAAGATCGCATACTCTTTCTCCAATATGAAACTCACCCTCTCGGGGAACTACGAGCACTCCTGGAACAAGTATTACGACCAGTCATACAAATGGGTGCCCGACGGTGTGACGAACCACTATCACACCGGTCAGATGTACAACTTCCAGTTTACCCATTCGGTGAGTCCGAGTACCTTCTACACGTTGAAATACGCCTACAATTATTTTGACTACCGCGGGCATCTCTACGAAGACCCGTTCGATCCCCGGTACGTCGACCCTGACCGGGGAGATCCACAATCGAACTACACCTTCCGATCGGGGGGAAATTACGCAAGCAGGTATGAGCGTTCAACCCGTACCCATGTGCTCCAGTGGGCGCTGACATCGCAGGTCTCGCAGGAACATAAGATCGGTGCCGGCGTGGAAGCCGATCTCTATCGTCTTTTCAGCCACGGGTACAATATGGTCAATATGACCGCCGGCGTGTATGACAGCCTGAACAACCCGGTCTTCACGCTGGGCTATCCCCAGCTCGGAGCCATCGGCAACCAGGCATATTTGATGAAACCTCTCCAGATGTCGGCATACGTCCAGGACAAGATGGAATACGACATCATGATCATCAACGCCGGTGTGCGGGTGGACTATTTCAACCCGGCCGCGTCGTATCCTGCCGACCTGAAAAACCCGACGAACAACACCACGTTGCCCGGCGCGGGTCTGACGAAACGCGCTTCGAAGAAGTACCAGGTCAGCCCCCGGCTCGGGGTCTCCTTCCCGATCACCGACAAGGGGATTATCCACTTCTCCTACGGGCACTTCTTCCAGATTCCAGGGTACGATAATCTCTACACCAACTCGGATTATCTCGTGTCATCGGCAGGATCCCTTTCCACGATCACGGGCAATCCGGATCTGAAGGCACAACGGACGGTCAGTTACGAACTGGGACTCCAGCAGGTGCTGTTTGAGGTGTTCTCGCTTGACGTGTCGGCGTACTATCGCGACATCCGCAATTATCTGGGCATGGAGATCATTCAGACGTACGACGGCCGCGAATATGCGCGGTTCGTCAACCGGGACTACGCCAATGTCCGCGGCGTTGTTCTTTCTTTCGAAAAACGGTTCGCGAATTTCTTCAGCGTGAAGGCGGATTACACCTTCCAGATCGCCGAGGGAAATTCTTCGGATCCCTATACGGTGTTCAACAACAATCAAAGCGATCCCCCGATTGAAACGCCCAAGACCGTTGTCCCGTTGAACTGGGATCAAAGGCACACGTTGAACCTGACCCTCATGGTTGGGAAGCCGGGTGACTGGACCTCGAGCATCATCTTCCAGTACGGTTCCGCCTATCCCTATACGGAAGACGTGCGCACATCGCAGGGGCTCCGGTTTGAGAATGGCGGACGGAAACCCGCGTTTTTCACCGCCGATCTGAGAGCGGAGAAATCCTTCCCGGTGATGGGCCTCAACATCAACGCGTTTTTGCTCGTCTACAACCTCTTCGATATCAAGAACGAACTGAACGTCAACGCGAGCACCGGACGTGCGAATCTTGACATCTACACGTATCTCGGAGGAACCATTCACGGACTCAACACCGTGGATCAGTATCTGAACGACCCGACATCCTTCTCCGCTCCGCGGGAAGTGCGCCTCGGCCTTTCTCTGGAGTTTTGAGCCATGAAAGACACATACATGAAACGATCCCTATTCCTTCTGGTGTCCCTCCTTGTCGCGGCGGTACCGCTCGGGCTTGCACAGGTGAGCTCCACGACGCAAATGTACCGCGACGATGCCAGAGGCGACTACCAGTATCAGCGCAAAGGGGTGATGGATGGAAACCGCATCCGCACGATCTACTTTAACACGACCGAAGTGGCTCACTGGCCCGATGGCATGGGCGGAGAGTGGCCCAAAGGCTCAGGTCACAACTATATCGATGGATTGACGGTCCTCATCGGTGCAAAGCTCTATCTTCCGAACGGAAGAGTGATCACACCGATCGAAGCGCACTATCGGGAAGAGTTCGACTATGACCCGGTACTTGGATCCCAATATCCGTGGGACCTGGAGCCGGTGCCCGGATACATCAATACGTCGTCCACCAGCCCGAAGCCTGCGGTGAACATCGATCCCAAATCATGGCCTGATCATTGGCCCGTCGCCCTTCGCGCCGACGGCCGGACCACCGCGGATTGGGATGGATACTGGTACGGGTATTTTGGACGCGGCGTCATGAACGCGGACTTCGAGACGTTCTTTGTCGTCGACGATTCGAAAGACAAGGAATTCACCCGTCCCCCCTACAATTATTTTCCCATCGCCGCCGATTCGAATCGTGGCGGTCTGGGGATCCGGGTTGAAGTCCGCGCGTTCCAGTGGACGCATGTGCTGGCGGAGGATTGCATCTTCTGGCACTACGATATCGTGAACATTTCCGATCACGACTACGATTCCTGCGCGTTCGGATTCTACTCTGACCCCGGCGTCGGGAGCTACCAGAACTCCACTCCGGCAAACAGTGCCTACTATAGCACGACCCTGGATCTCTGCTATTCCTGGGCCGAAGGAGGAGTCGGGTATCCCGATAACTGGAAAACCGGCTACTACGGATATGCGTACCTCGAAAGCCCCGGCAATCCCTGGGATGGAGTCGACAATGACGAAGACGGGATGATTGATGAACGCCGTGACAACAATATTGACGACAACCATAACTGGACACCGTTCACCGATCTGAACGGAAACGGGACATGGGACCTCGGGGAACCGTTGAACGACGATCTGGGGGCGGATGGGGTAGGACCATTCGACCCACAGTATACCGGACCCGATCGGGGCGAAGGCGACGGTCTGCCGACACACGGCGAACCGAACTTCGATGAGACCGACAAGGACGAGTCCGATCAGATCGGTCTGACGGCCGTGGCTCTCAACATCCTTGGCGACAAGGGGCCGACCGGCGTATGGCCGAAGAACGACGATGTCATGTGGAGGCGCATGAACAACAGCTTTGTCGATACCCTGGTGCAAAACACCAATATCGGCATCGTGTTTGCCTCGGGGACGTTTCCCCTGAAGAAAGGACATCGGGAGCGATTCTCCATGGCGCTCATTAATGGCCTCGACCTTGACGCGCTGGTTTTCAACAAGGTCACCGTCCAGAACATTTACAATGCGAACTATAACTTCTCCAAACCGCCGTACACTCCGAAGGTGACGGCCATTGCCGGAGACCACAAGGTCTATCTGTACTGGGATGATCGGGCGGAGAAATCACGCGATCCGTACCTCGGGGACAAATTTGACTTCGAGGGGTATCTCGTCTACCGGAGCCAGGATGCCGAATTCAACGACATCAAACTCATTACCGATTCGCAGGGCAGTCCGCGGTATTATAAGCCCATCGCGCAGTTCGATCTCAAGGATGGGCTCCGGGGTCCTGACCCGGTCGGCGTGAATGGCGCACGATTCTGGCGGGGCGCCGAAACGGGCCTGCAGCATTCCTTTGTGGACACGACTGTAGAGAACGGCGTCCGCTATTACTATGCCGTGGTCTCGTACGACATGGGTGATTCCACAAAGGGGCTCCAGCCGACGGAATGTCCCAAGATCATCACCGAAGATTTCGCCGGCACCTTGAAATTCATCGACATCAATTGCGCAATCCTGACTCCCAATGCCGCCGCAGCCGGATATGTTCCTCCGCAGGTTGAAGGGAATATCTCCAGGGTCATGCAGGGCATCGGCTCCGGCTCGATGAATCTCGAGGTTCTCGACCCGAGTGCGATCAAAGACGGCGCGTCGTATCGCATTGTCTTCGACGCAACGGGGAGCATCCCGAAATATTCCACCACGGCGTACAGCGTCGTTCGCATCAACGCCTCCGGGTCCACCGATACCCTCCAGGCGCATCTGAGCAGCGCATTTTTCGGCGCAAACGTGTTCAGCGCGCCGTTCGACGGGATCACGTTTTCGTACACCAACGACACGGCCATCACCGTCATCGATACGTCCGCCGGATGGCTCGTGGGGAGACCCGGAGTGTTCGTCCGCGTAGCCCCCGACAATCTGAATTCCGCCAAGGATGTTCTGTGGCCGGGAGATTACGAACTCCGATGGTACAGCGACCTTGTCGATACTGCAGCGTTCAGCGCCCCGCCCCGATTTCCCAAAATGGCGGTGAATTTCCATATCAACAATGTGACGAGCGGTGCACGGGCGAAATTCCTGGTCGACGATGCGGATCGGGATGGCGTTGCTGAGTTTCGGCGATACTATCCGCATCATTGAAGGGTATGTAAACGCCTCGACGTATTTCCTGTCGTACAAACTCACGTGGGAACGCGGGCCGGGAGTCAATCCGCAGCCGCCCCAGGACGGTGACCGGTTTGTTTTTCGGACAAGGAAGCCGTTCGCCCAGGGTGATTACTTCGAATTCAAAACACACAGCGCGCACACCGACCCGGGTCTGGCGAAGAACCAGTTGAGTCGAATCGATGTGGTGCCGAATCCCTACATCGGTGCGGCGACCTGGGAACGCAAGACGCTGTTTTCCTCTGGGCGGGGCGACCGGAGAATCGAGTTCATTCATCTCCCCGCACAGTGCACGATTCGAATTTTCACCGTCGCCGGGTATCTGGTAAAAACGCTCAGCAAGAGCTCGAATTCCGCCGACGGGTCCCTGACGTGGGATCTCGTCACGGACGATGGAATGGATCTCGCGTACGGCCTGTATCTCTATCATGTCGACGCACCGGGCATTGGCGAACATATCGGCAAGTTTGCCGTGATCAAATAAACCACAAGGTGACAACGAATATGAAAACGATCGTATTTGTCCTTCTTCTCTCGTTGTTGGGAGGGGGGATCGCCGCAGCGCAGACTTTTAAGTCCGACGTCTCGAAGAAAGGAACGACTGCTGCTTCCTTCCTCTCGATCAGTCAGGGCGCGCGCGCGGCCTCGATGGGGAGCGCCTTTGTGGCGGTCGCAGATGACTGGTCAGCGCTCTACTGGAACCCCGCGGGCATTGCATCACTCGGGAACGGTGTCATGTTCGACCACACGCTCTGGCTCGCGGACATCGGATACAACTTCATCGGCGGCTCGGTGAATCTGGGCAGTTTCGGGAGCCTCGGGATGAGTGTGACGTCGTCGAGTATCGGTGACATGCGTGTGACGACGGTCACGCAACCCGACGGAACCGGCGAAGTCTTCAATGTTTCGCAGGTGGCGTTCGGTCTCACGTATGCCCTGAAGCTGACCGACGACTTTGCCATCGGATTCACACCGAAATATGTTTACGAGCGGATCTACAAGATGGATGCCAGCGCACTTGCCATCGATGTCGGTGTCAAGTATGCCACCCCGTTCAAAGGGATCATTCTCGGCATGTCGATCTCGAATTTCGGCCAGAAGATGCATATGACCGGCCAGAATGCGATCGTCCTTTACGATTCTGATCCGTCGAACTCGGGAAATAACGGACGCATTCCCGCCGAACTCACTACGGATGAGTGGTCACTTCCCCTGAATTTCCGGGTGGGCGTGGCGTACCATCCGGATCTGGGGGAAATGCACAAGATCACTCTTGCTGTCGATGCCTTGCACCCGAGCGACGACTATGAGAGCGTGAACGTCGGCGGAGAGTACACGTTTGACGATATCATCTCGTTCCGGGGCGGATACAAAGCGCTCTTCTTGAAAGATTCAGAAGAATCCTTTACCCTTGGAGTCGGGGTCAAGCAGCGGTTGCTGGGAAACATCACCCTCATTGCCGACTATAGCTACCTGGATTTTGGAAGACTGACGAGCGTCCACAAAATCACCGTCGGCATGGGTTTCTAAGACCTTCCGGAACACACGGCCGCCTGGAAGACGAGGGCGGCCATTTTTTTCATCAACTTCCCGATCGACAACCTTGAAACGTCATCTCCTGATTCTCGCCGCTGCAATGATGGCCGGGACGTACCTGCCGGCCTTCGCGCAATCCCTGTCCGCAGGGGATCCAGCTTTGCAGGTACGCACGGAACATGCCATCGACTCAATCATCAGCACACTCACCCTCGAGGAGAAAATCGGGCAGCTTGTCCAGTATACGGGCGGGTGGGACACCGGGCCCGCGGGACGGCGAGTCAGCACGGAACAGCGCGAATTGATCAGAGAGGGGAAAACCGGATCGTTGTTTAATGTGATCGGCGCAGATACGACGCGCGAACTCCAGCGCATCGCCGTGGAGGAGTCCCGGGCAAAAATTCCGTTGGTCTTCGGACTCGATGTGATTCATGGATTCAAAACAACATTCCCCATCCCGCTTGCCGAAGCATCCACATGGGATCCGGAGGCAGTCCAACGCTCCGCACGGGTCGCTGCACTGGAAGCATCTTCTGCAGGCATTGCCTGGACATTCGCTCCCATGGTGGATATCGCCCGCGACCCCCGGTGGGGCAGGATAGCAGAAGGCTCGGGTGAAGATCCTTACCTCGGATCCGTCATGGCGGCAGCGCGTGTTCACGGCTTTCAGGGGAAAAATCTTGCCGACCCGACATCCATTATGGCATGCGCGAAGCATTTTGCGGCCTATGGCGCGGCAGAAGGTGGACGCGACTATAATACCGTCGAAGTGACCGACCGAACGTTCCGGGACGTCTATCTCCCTCCGTTCAAAGCGGCGGTGGATGCGGGGGCAGGCACGCTGATGTCGTCCTTCAACGAGATCGGCGGCGTGCCGAGTTCCGGGAACAGGTATCTGCTGACGGACATCCTCCGCGGCGAGTGGAAGTTTGACGGGTTTGTGGTGAGCGACTGGAATTCCATCGGGGAGCTGATCCCCCATGGTTTTGCGTCGGGTCCAAAACAGGCGGCCGAACGCGCCATCAACGCCGGACTGGACATGGATATGATGTCGGGCGCCTACCGTGACCATCTCGCCGAATTGGTGAAGGAGGGCAGGGTGGAGATGAAGACCATCGACGAGGCTGTCCGCAGAATCCTGAGAATGAAATTCCGGCTTGGTCTTTTTTCCGACCCGTACCGGTCTACCAGCGCAGAGCGGGAAAAGAATACTCTCCTCTCGCCGGCCAACCGTAAGGCTGCCCGGGAAGTTGCCGGTGAGTCCATTGTGCTGCTGAAGAATCAGGGGAACCTTCTCCCGCTGAGCAACGGCATCAAGTCGATTGCCGTGATTGGTCCGCTCGCCGACAATCATAGCGATCCTCTTGGCCCCTGGGCCGGGCCGGCCGATACCAACACGGTCGTATCGCTTTTCGAGGGAATTCGGAGCGCCGTCCGGGGCACCCGTGTCATGTATGAGCAAGGTTGCGCGATCAATGACGCCGATACTTCGAGATTCGGTGCGGCCCTCTCCGCAGCCCGCGCAGCGGATGTGGTCATCCTCGCGGTAGGAGAGTCCCGTGATATGAGCGGCGAAGCCGCAAGCAGGTCCTGTCTCAATCTTCCCGGCAGCCAGGAGAAGCTTGTCAAGGCGGTGGCGGCGACAGGGCGTCCGGTCGTTCTCGTACTTCAGAACGGCCGTCCGTTGACAATTTCGTGGGAAGCCGAACACATGCCGGCAATTCTTGAGACATGGTTTCTCGGAGCAGAAACCGGGAACGCGATCGCCGACGTCCTCTTCGGCAGCATTTGTCCTTCCGGCAGGCTTCCGGTGAGTTTCCCCCGTGCGGTCGGCCAGATACCGGTCTACTACGATCACAAGAATACGGGCCGCCCGCCGAGCGCCACCGATCATTTTACCTCGAAGTATATGGATCTCCCTTCGACGCCACTCTATCCGTTCGGGTTCGGGCTGAGCTACACGACATTCGCCTACTCCGGCCTGAAGGTGCAAACACCCATCGTCGGCATTCTCGATACGATTCATGTCGCCGCAACTGTGGCCAATACGGGAACGCGGGATGCCGATGAAGTCGTGCAGCTCTATATCCGCGACGAATATGCGAGCGTCACCAGACCCGTGAAAGAACTGAAAGGGTTCAGACGAGTGCATATCGCGGCGGGGAAGTCGGCGCTTGTTTCGTTCGCTCTTCCGGTGTCTGACCTTGCCTTTACCGGACTTGAAGGGAAGCGCGGGGTCGAGGCCGGATCGTTCAAGATATGGATCGGGCCGAATTCATCGGAGGGACAGGAGGGTTCTTTCGAAGTGAAAGGGAATTAAGTGCGCGAAGGCATGAGGACTTTCTGGTTCGTCATTCTCATTCTGACCGCCGGTGGATGCAAGAAAGACAGCCCTGTGGCCGCTGGTGCCGGGGACGCCGATTCCACCGGTCTTGCAGGATGGTCTCTCGTGTGGCATGATGAATTCGATGGACCGGCGATTGATACCACAGTGTGGAATTACGAGGTGAACGGCGACGGAGGCGGGAACAACGAGCTGCAGTATTACACGCACGAGGCGCGGAACGCCTTTATTGAAAACGGGTCCCTTGTCATCCAGGCGTTGAAAGAGCAGTACAACGGCAAGGCCTACACCTCGGCCCGTTTCAATTCTTCGGGTAACCGGGATTGGCTCTACGGCAGAGTCGACGTGCGGGCACGTCTCCCGGAAGGGAAGGGGCTCTGGCCGGCCATCTGGATGCTCCCGACTGACTGGGTGTATGGCCCCTGGCCCTACAGCGGTGAGATCGACATCATGGAGCTCCGCGGGGACAGGCCGGGACTCGATTACGGAACCATCCACTGGGGAACGACAACAGCGTCTCATCTTCAAAGCGGCGGGACCTATCTCCTTCCCGGTGGGGCAAAGTTTTCCTCCGGGTTCCATCTCTTCTCTCTCGAGTGGGAGCGTGGATTCGTTGAAGTGGTTTGTCGACGGCGTCAAGTTCCACGTTGAAGGCAGCGGTCCTCCGTTCGACAAGAGGTTCCATCTCGTCCTCAACGTCGCGGTGGGAGGTGTGTTCCCCGGCTCGCCCGACGCGACAACTGTGTTTCCGCAATACATGATGATTGATTATGTCAGAGTCTATGCAAAGAATCATTGACCCGTTTCCCTTCTGGTTCCTTGCGTCTCCTTCCTTCGCGCTGTGTGCGACGATTGTCGGCCCCCTCAGTGTTCCCTACGCCTCTGAAGACCCGCCGGGGGTTTCCCTCACCACGCACACTCACGGCGGGAAAGAATTGAACTACCATCTTGATTTTTATTTTCCGACTTTCACAAATCTCCGGTGAGCGCCATATGATACGCCGCGGTGCCCGTGCAATGATTTGCATTCTCCTGTTCTTGTCAGCAACCCGATCCGTCTTTGCGCAAGGAACTGATATGGAAAAAAAGATCGCCGACATCCTCTCCACAATGACACTGGAGGAAAAGGTCGGGCAGATGACCGAAGTGACGATCGATGTTGTCTCGCAGGGGACCGACGGCCGGCGTGAACCGCACGAACTCGACCCTGCCAAGCTCGAGAATGCAATCGTCGGACATCACGTAGGATCCCTCCTGAATGTCGGATACCAGGGGTACACCCTTGATCACTGGACACAGGTGATCACGGCGATCCAGGATATGGCGACGAAGAAGACGCGCCTTCATATCCCGATCATATATGGTATCGATGCCATCCACGGCGTGACTTATTCGCTAGGGGCAACGCTCTTCCCGAAACCGATCAACATGGCGGCCACGTTCAACCGTGATCTCGTGAGACGGGAAGGGGAGATCACGGCATATGAGATGCGCGCCTCAGGAATACCGTGGAATTACTATCCTGTGCTCGACGTGGGGCGCCAGCCGCTCTGGGCGAGGTTGGAGGAGGGGTTTGGCGAAGATGTCTACCTGACAGCGGAAATGGGAAGGGCCTATATCGAGGCCCACCAGGGAAGCGATTTGAGTGCAAGGACAAAAGGGGCGACCTGCCTGAAACACTACGTCGGGTATAGTTACCCGATGAGCGGTAAAGACCGGACTGCCGCGTGGATTTCCGAGCGCATGCTCCGCGAATACTTCCTTCCGCCGTTTGAGGAAGCAGTGAAAGCAGGATGCCCGACGGTCATGGTGAACTCCGGGGAGGTCGACGGGATTCCGGGCCATGCAAATTATCACCTCCTGACAGAAGTTCTCAAGGGGGAGATGGCGTTCAAAGGATTTGTCGTTTCAGACTGGGAAGACATTAAGCGGCTTCACACGCGTGACAAAGTGGCCGCGACTCCGAAGGACGCCGTACGCATGGCAGTCATGGCGGGAGTGGATATGAGCATGGTGCCGATGGACTACAGCTTCTATGATCTCCTCCTCGAATGTGTGAAAGACGGATCGGTGCCGGAAGAACGGATCAACGATGCCGTCGGCCGTATTCTCCGCGTGAAGTTCCAGCTGGGACTGTTCGACCGTCCGTATCCCGACCCGTCATTAAAGGCCGGGTTTGGGACCGCCGAACATACTGCGGCGAATCTTGTCGCCGCTGAAGAGTCGATTGTCCTCGCGAAGAACGCAGGGATCCTTCCGCTTTCGAAGAATGCAAAAGTGCTTGTGACCGGTCCGACGGCGGATTTGCTCTCCTCGATGAACGGCGGCTGGACCATCACCTGGCAGGGCGACGATGAGGGGCTTTATCCAAAGTCAAAACTCACTCCTCTGAAGGCGATAGAAGCCAAAATCGGCACCCGGAACGTGACTTTTGTGCCAGGGTCCTCATTTGACAGCCCGATCAATATCCCTGCGGCGATTGAGGCCGCCAAAGGTGTGGACGCGATCGTGGTATGTCTGGGCGAAAAATCGTATTGTGAAATACAAGGGAACATCGATGACCTGAGCCTCGACATGGCGCAACGCGACCTCGCTAGTGCGATGATCAGGACCGGGAAACCGGTGGTTCTCGTTCTGATCGAAGGCCGCCCGCGAACGATCAACGGGATTGTCGATGAGGCGAAGGGGATCCTGCTGGCCTTCCGGCCGGGGATGGAGGGCGGGCGTGCCCTGGCAAATATTCTCTTTGGTGATGCGGTCCCTTCGGCAAAGCTGCCGGTGACGTACCCGCGCCATCCCAATGCCCTCATGTGCTATGACTATAAGTCCCTCGAGGCGGCGAATGAGAACAAGTTCGATCCACAATGGCCGTTCGGGTACGGCCTCTCCTATTCAACCTTTGCCTATAGCAACCTCGTTCTCGACCGCTCTCTCATCAAATCAGGCGGATCGTTGAAGGTGTCGGTGTCTGTAAAGAACACCGGCAGGGTCGCCGGCAGCGAAGCCGTCCTCATGTATATCAATGACAACTACGGATCGATATCGCGTCCGGTCAAACAGCTGAAAGGCTTCCAAAAGATCACCCTGCAGCCCGGCGAGCAGGAGACGGTACAGTTCGATATAACTTCCGCCGATCTTTCGTTCATCGGCCTGCAAAACAAACGGATCGTGGAACCGGGGACATTCACGGTGATGGTGGATACGTTGTCGGCAGGATTCACCCTGGAATAAGGGGGAACATTGACATCTCTCAAGATCTAACACGGAGTACGTGACCTATGGCGACTGGACCAGCAGCAGTACCCGGAGGAAAAAACCTTGCAATCCCGGAGAAGAGCTATGCCTTCGAACTGACCGTTCTTACCTCCCTCTTCTTTATGTGGGGCTTCATTACCTGCCTGAACGATATTCTCATTCCGCACCTGAAGCGGGCGTTCGATCTGAATTACCTGGAGTCCATGCTTATCCAATTCACTTTCTTCACCGCGTATTTTATCATGTCGCTCCCTTCCGGGAAGATCGTGGAGAAGATTGGCTATAAGCGGGGCATTGTGATCGGCCTTGCCGCCGCCGGACTTGGCTGTCTGCTTTTCTATCCTGCGGCCGGGACGAGATCCTATCCGCTGTTCCTCAGCGCGTTCTTCGTCCTTGCGTCGGGCATCACGTTGCTTCAGGTCGCCGCGAATCCTTACGTGGCGATCCTCGGGCCGCCGAAGACTGCGTCAAGCCGGCTCAATTTGACGCAGGCCTTCAACTCGCTTGGAACAACGATCGCGCCCCTGATCGGGTCCATTCTTATCCTCTCAGCGGCGTCGCTGACGACGACCGAATTTTCCCAGCTGGCTCCTGATGCGCAGACTGCATACAAGATCGCTGAGGCTTCTTCGGTCCAGGTCCCCTATCTTGCCCTCATGGCGGTTCTGTTTGTCATAGCCGCCGTATTTGCCATCGTCAAACTCCCGGCCATCGAAGCCAGTACCACCACGAGCGAAAGCGGAAACGCGTATGATACCCTTCACAAGAGCGCGTGGGGCTACAGACATCTCGTTCTCGGTGCAATCGGCATCTTCGTGTATGTCGGGGCCGAAGTGTCGATCGGAAGCTTCCTGGTGAACTACCTGAGCCAACCGTTTATCGCCGGTCTCAAGGAAGCCGACGCAGGCAAATATGTCTCGCTGTACTGGGGCGGCGCAATGATCGGCCGATTCGTCGGGTCTATCACCCTTGCCCAATTGAAGGCGGCACGGCGCTACATGCTCATCAGCATTGTTCTCGTTTTTGCAGTCTTTCTCGCGTACTACATCACCCGGGAGTGGACTGAGACCGGGATCTATCTCGGTTTTGTGCTCGTGAACCTGGTGGCGTTCATCTTCGGCGCTGGAAAGCCGGGTCAGACGCTGGCCTTGCTTTCATTCGGAGCGGCAATCCTGGTCGTGTGCACCATGGTCTTTTCGGGGATGCCGGCAATGTGGACGGTGCTGGCGGTCGGGCTCTTTAACTCGATCATGTTTCCCACAATCTTTACGCTCGCCGTCGAGCAGCTGGGCCGGCATACCGGCGAGGGGTCAGGGATCCTTTGCATGGCGATCGTGGGCGGTGCGTTGATCCCTCTCCTCCAGGGATTCTTCGCAGACAACATTGGAATTCATCACGCATTCTTCCTGCCGGTCCTGTGCTATATTTATATAGCCTACTACGGGCTCAAGGGACATGTGCCGGCGGTGGCGGCGTGACGGAGAATCCCGGGACTGCGTACATTTCGTAATACACGCTGCTATCCAGAAGCAGGCAGGGGGATGCGCAAAGAGCGGTTGTCCCTCTGCCTGCGATCTTATTCCGCCGGGATTCCGGTTCCATGTCCCTCCTGAAGAAAATCTTTCCGGGTGCCGTCACTGCGGTCCTCAGTTCACTGGTTTTCCTGTTCGGAGTATCGGTTGCAGCAGCCCAGAATTTTAGCAACGGCTACTTTTTCTCTCTCCCCGTGACAGACACTTTGAGCCTTCAAAGTCTCCCTGTCTTTCCCCGGCAGGCCATTGGCTCCGGGGGCTTTGTCAGCATCGATCCTTCCGGACATTTCTCGGTGGAAGGAGAACGCATCCGCTTTTTTGGGACAAATTGCGTTGCCGACGGAGCGTTTCCACCGAAAGATCAAGCGTGGTTTGTCGCGGGGCGATTGCGCAAGATGGGATTCAACCTCGTCCGCTTTCACTTGATGGACAATCCATGGAGCGCAAACGGATCCATTTTTGTCCAGGGGCAGGATACCCGTCATCTCAATTCCTCCTCGCTCGACCGGCTGGACTCCTACCTGAATGAACTGAAATCAAACGGGATCTATGCGGACATCAACCTCCACGTCGGCCGGACATTCAGGGTCTCCGACGGTGTTCCCGATGCCGATTCGTTGCAGGAGTATGCGAAGGGCTACACATTTTTCGATCCAATCCTCATCGCTCTCCAGAAGGAATATGCCCGGCAGCTTCTCACTCACCCCAATCCGTACACGGGCCATGCCCTGGTTGATGATCCCGTGATGGCCATGGTGGAAATCACGAACGAGAATTCGTTGTACAAAATCTGGAGAGAAAACCGTCTCAAACCCTATGCCGCAGGTGGGATACTGCCGGTGCGCCACCAGCGTCTTCTGGATTCCTTGTGGCACGCGTATCTCGTCGAACGGTACGGCACGACGACAACGCTCGCCGCTTCATGGAGTGCAGGTGCATCGGTGCCGGGAACAGAAGGCATCGTCAACGGATCCTATGAACTTGAGCCGTTTCCCGGCAACTGGTCATTGGAGCAACACTCGCCGGCCGCAGCCGCAGTGACGCGCGTTGTGAACGACGTGCATTCGGGCTTTCTCGCAGCAAAGTTGTCCGTGACGTCGGCCGATGGGCTCGACTGGCACGTCCAATGGAAATACGTCGGCCTGTCAATCCTCCAGGATTCGGTCTACGAAGTCCGTTTCGCCGCGCACGCAGATTCTCTTCGAGCCGTAACGGTGACGATCGTTCAGGATACGAGTCCGTGGGCATGGTACGCCGGGACCACGTTCACTCTGGACACAACCTGGCAGGAGTATTCTTTTGTGTTCCGTGCGCCTGCCACACGGAAGAACGACGTCCGGATCTCTTTCGGCGCGGGGATATCGAAAGGCATGTACTGGTTCGACGACATATCCTTCAAGCGGGCCGGGGTCGCGGGATTGCTTTCCGGAGAGTCATTGGAGACCAACCCGCCACGACGAATCGAATTCCGTGAATGTTCCGGGTACACCGATGGGCGTGTCCGCGATATGACACGGTTCATCATGAAAATCCAATCGGATTTCTACCGGGACATGAAGAGTTTCCTTGTCGATTCCCTCCACGTCAGGGTCCCTATCGTCGGCACGAACTGGAATTTCGGCGCGCCGGATCTTGCCGTGCAATCCGGACTCGACTATATCGACAACCATAGCTACTGGGATCATCCCCAGTTCCCTTCCGTGCCCTGGTCGTCGACGGATTGGTTGATCACCAATGCGCCGATGGTCAAGCAGGCCGATGGTGCGGCAATCGGGCAGCTGATGCAAGGGGCGGCAGTGGTTGGGAAGCCCTACACCATCAGCGAATACAATCACCCGTTCCCGAATCGTTACCAGTCGGAAGCCCCCCTGTTCCTTGCCTCGTATGGCGCGTACCAGGATGCCGATGCGCTCATGCTGTATGACTATAACAGCGGCGCCGACTGGACAAGCGACTTTATAAGCGGCTATTTTGAGACATATCGCAATACGGCACAGATGAGCCTGATACCGTCTGTCGCGTTTGCATTCCGGAACGGCTTCATTGCCGCGGCGAAAAAGACGTTCGGACTTGAGCTTACCGCGGACGATGTTTTTCTCACCCCCAAACGGGACAACGGCAACTGGCAGGCATGGACGGTGGTGCCGCCGGCATTACCCCTCGTGGAGGGCGTCCGGACAACAACATTTGAGGCCCCGGTATCGAATTTGTCTCAAGTACCACCCGCGCCTGCGCCACCGTACCTGTCCGATACGAAAGAACTCCTCTGGGATCCGGCCGGTCTGTTTACGGTTGCATCCCCTCAATTCGTCGGCATAACAGGGTTTCTGCAGAATTTTTCCGGAGCCACGGCGGGCGATCTTACCCTGATCGACGGTTCAGACCACGCGACACTCACCTGGATTTCCCTCACCGGCCGGTCACTCCCGGAATCGAAACAATCTCTCATCACGCTTTCGACGAAAGTACAGAACACAGGAATGGTCTGGGACGGGATCTCGACCATTCACAATGCGTGGGGAAGTGCTCCGACCGAAATGTATCCGGTCCTTGTTCACCTCAAACTTCACCTCCGGGCAGATTCACTGCATCTTGCTCCTCTCACGCAGCTCGGCGGTATTGGGATGGTCACGCGGACGATCCTCCCTGCTGATACGAACACGTTTTTTCTGGATCTCGATCAATCCATTGATCATACGCCCTGGTACGGCATCAACGCGTTTGGCCAGGGCGTTGTGTCCGGTGTGTCCCCATCCGGAGGGCAGCCGCTTCGGTTTGAGCTCGAGCAGAATTATCCGAACCCGTTCAATCCGTCAACAGTAGTCAGCGGACAGTTGACAGTAGACAGTAAAGTAAAGCTTGTGATCTACGATGTGTTAGGCAGGCTCGTGGCAACGCTGATCGACCGGGAGCTTCACGCAGGGAAGTTCTCGTACACCTTTGATGCGCGTGCGCTCTCGAGCGGCGTGTACTTATACCGGCTCGAAGCGGGGGGGAACGTGATGGTGAAGAAAATGACGCTGCTAAAGTAAACCACAACGGAGAAAGACCATGACCATGTCCAGAAGCATACGCATCTTCGCGGGGGTTCTTGCGGGGCTCCTCGTGGGGACGTGCATCAGGGCTCAAAGCCAGATGCCTTCCGGAGCGCCGGATGACCCGAGAATTGAGAAACTCCTTTCCCAGCTCACGCTTGAAGAAAAGATCTCGCTCCTCGGCGGCACGGGCTTTGAGACGAAACCCATCCCGCGCCTGGGCATTCCCCCGCTGAACATGACCGACGGCCCCGTCGGCGTGCGGTGGAAAGAGTCCAGCGCGTTTCCCGTGAGTATTATGATGGCAGCCTCGTGGGATCCTGCCCTTATACAGCAACTGGGCAAGGATCTCGGGCAAGAGGCAAAAGCAAAGGGGCGCCATATGCTTCTCGGGCCCTGCGTCAATATCCACCGCCAACCGTTCGGCGGGAGAAATTTCGAGAGCTTCGGGGAAGACCCGTATCTGGCGGCCCGGATGGCAACGGCATATGTCCGCGGCGTGCAGGAGGAAAAGGTTGTCGCTACGACCAAACACTACGCCTGCAACAATCAGGAGACCGAACGCGATTTTACGAATGTGACCGTTTCCGAACGTGCATTGCGGGAAATCTATCTTCCTGCGTTTGAAGCCGCAGTGAAAGAGGGCGGTTCGATGTCCGTCATGTGTGCCTACAACAAGGTCAACGGACTCTGGTGCAGCGAGAATCCACACCTATTGACCGACATCCTTAAGAACGACTGGGGATTCAAGGGGTTTGTTGTGTCGGATTGGGGAGCAGTGCATCACTCGATCCCGGTGGCGAATGCAGGGCTCGATGTCGAAATGCCGACCGGCGTCTATTTGAATGCCGACAGCCTGCTCCCCGCCATCAAGCGCGGAGAGGTTGCCGTCTCGACGATCGACGACAAGGTGCGACGCCTCCTGCGGACGATGATCTGGGCAGGGCTCTTCGACGGAGCGCTCAAGGACAGCGGCGCCGTCAACACGGCTGAACACCGGAAGGTCGCCCTTGATGTTGCGCGCGAAGGTATTGTATTGCTGAAAAACGCTGGGAATATCCTTCCTTTGAACCGTACTGCATTGAAGTCCCTCGCTGTGATAGGGCCAAATGCAGCATATGCACGGACAGGTGGGGGAGGCAGCTCGAGGGTCAATCCCATTTACGCGGTGTCTCCCCTCGAAGGAATCAAGGCCAAGCTCGGTGCAACGGTGAATATCCGGTATGCCCCGGGTTGCTCGATCGAAGGGGACCTGTCCCCGGTCGATTCATCCTGGTTGCTCACCGCCGGTGGACAACCGGCGATCCACGGGCTGAAAGGCGAATACTTCACCAATAGAGATCTTCAAGGACAACCCGCTCTTACCCGGATCGACAAGAGCATCAACTTCGATTGGGGCGACGAAAGTCCGGACCCATCGATCCCGAACGACAATTTTTCCATCCGCTGGACGGGGAAGCTCGTCGCTCCGCATTCCGGGAAGTATATGTTCAGCACCATGAGCGATGACGGGGTGCGATTGACCTTCGATGGGAAAGAAGTGATCGATGACTGGACCGACCATGCCTCGCTGACAAACCGGTTTGCCGTAACACTGGAACAGGGGAAAGAGTACGATCTCCGGATTGAGTATTACGAACACGCCGGCGGCGCAAACATGAAATTCGGCTATGCAAATGCTGATGAGTCTCTTCAGGCGGATGCCGTGGCGGCCGCAAAAGGTGCAGATGCGGTGATCATTGTCGCCGGACTGGACGATCAGTTCGAAAGTGAGGGGTTCGACCGGAAGACCCTCGATCTGCCGGCAGAACAATTGAGCTTGATAAAGGACGTGTGTGCTGTCAATAAGAAAGTGGTGCTAGTGCTCAACACCGGTTCCCCGGTCACCGTCGAGGGATGGATCGGCGAGGTTCCGGCCCTGGTGGAATCCTGGTACCCCGGTGAAGAGGGTGGGAATGCCCTGGCAGACGTTCTCTTCGGGGATGTGAATCCATCAGGGAAGCTCCCGATGACATTTCTCCGTCGCTGGGAAGATTCTCCGGCCTATGGAAATTTCCCGGGAAGCGGAGCCGTCGATTATGCCGAAGGGATTTTTGTCGGGTATCGCTTTTTCGACGAAAAGCACCTGCCGGTCTCCTTCCCGTTCGGGTTCGGCCTTTCCTATACGACCTTTGAATTCTCGAATCTCAAGATTACCCCTCCGACGCAGGGCGATCCTGTTTCTCCTGTTGTACGTGTCGATGTAAAGAACACGGGAACGCGCCCGGGGGCGGAGGTGGCACAGTTGTACATCCATCAAGTGAATCCGAGCGTCCCCCGTCCTCCGCAGGAGCTGAAGGGTTTCGCGAAGACCATGCTCAATGCCGGAGAGAAGAAGACTCTGGAGTTTCAACTTGATCCCCGATCGCTTGCGTTCTACGATAGTGCCAGGGGGAAATGGGTCGTGGAGCCGGGAGTATATGAGATTCTTGTCGGGAATTCATCACGCTCGATTTTGCAGCGCGGCACATTCACCGTCAAATGACCGGGTCGCACCATGAGGCAGTCCACTGCGTTCATCATCGTCCTCGCTCTTTGCGCTTGCACTTGCATTGACCTCCAGGGTCAGGAATCAGCCGGGGGATATGTGAGTTGCCACGGAAAAGAACTGGTGTCCCCGGATGGCCATCCGATCATCCTGCGGGGAATCAGTCTCGGCAACTGGCTGGTTCCCGAAGGGTACATGTTCAAATTCGAGAAGGGGGCCGAGTCACCGCGGAAGATCAACGAGGTGATGACCGAGTTGATCGGTCCCGAGGAGACGGCTGCCTTCTGGAAGGCATTCAGGGAGCGGTACATCACCCGGGACGACATCCACTTCATCAAAAAGATCGGGTTGAATTCGGTGCGTGTCCCATTCAATTTCCGGCTTTTCACCAACGAAGAAGAGCCGGCGGAATGGAAAGAGACCGGATTTGAACTTCTTGACCGGGTTGTCGGCTGGTGCAGGGAAGAAGGTGTCTGGGTCATTCTTGATATGCACTGTGCCCCCGGGGGACAGACGGGCGACAACATCGATGACAGCTGGGGATACCCCTGGCTCTTCCGGAATCCAGGGTTGCAGCAACGGACGATTGATCTGTGGACCAGGATCGCCGCCCGGTACAAGGATGAGCCGATCGTCATCGGTTACGACCTGTTGAACGAACCGATCGCGCCGTATTTTGACACGACAGCGTTGAACGGGATGCTGGAGCCGTTCTACAAACGGCTCGTCGCCTCAATCCGCACGGTGGATCCGCACCACGTGATTATTCTCGGAGGTGCACAGTGGGATGGGAACTTCCGGATTTTCGGCCCTCCATTTGATCGAAACCTGGCGTACACATTTCACAAGTACTGGACGGACACGACGCAAAGCGTGATACAGGACTATGTAGACTTCCGCGAGCGTTTCGATGTCCCGATCTGGCTGGGAGAATCCGGAGAAAACACCGATCAATGGATTGCCGGATTCCGGAATCTCCAGGAGAAGAACGGGATAGGATGGTGCTTCTGGCCGTACAAAAAGCCGGAAGCGAAAACCTGTCTCGTGACGTTCCAGCTTCCCGAGGGGTATGATGCCATTAAAGCATACGCCGAATCACCCCGGGCCGACTACGGACAGATCCGGGAGGCGATGCCGGACAGGGAGAAGGTTCGCCGGGTGCTGAGGGAGTATCTGGAAAACTGCCTGTTCACCCGATGCACAGTCAACGAGGGCTATGCAACAGCGCTCGGGGTGACCGCCCGGTAACGTGATGGTCCCCGGGGCGCTGCGCGCACCGGGCAAAAACAAATGAGCAGGCAGAACTCTCGTCCTGCCTGCTCTCCTCCCCTCTACCAACCGACATCCCACACAAGTGAGGCGTGTTGCCCGGCTTTTTTGAATCCAGTCGCTCTCAAATCCGCGACTTTGCTCTTCCTGGCTTCCCGTGCCTCACGCCGGCTGGCTCCTCGGGAGTGCTCAGCCCTCGATAGCCACGAAGAAGGTGTTGTCGCCCCTCTTCACCAACAGCGCTGCGGTATCGTCTTTTCCGAGCTTCTTGAGCTGAGATTCAAAATCGCCCGCACTTTTGACCTTCTGTCGATTGACTTCCTGGATGACGTCCCCCTTTTGCAGCCCTGCATCTTCCGCGGGACCGCCCGGAGTGACGCCGGTGATGACCACTCCATGCTCTGCTTTCAATCCCATTTGATCTGCGAGGCTCTTATTGAGTGTCTGCACGGAGAGGCCGAGTTTCTCGCTCGATTTCTGGTCCGATCCGTTCTCCTCCGAATTCCCTGCCGCAAGGTTGTCGGGCCGTTCCGCAAGGGTGATCTTGAAGTTCATCGTTTTCCCGTCGCGGAGGACAGTGAGATCCGCTGTCGATTTCGGGAGTGTCTGGGCGACGAGATTGCTCAACTGGTCTCTGTTCTCGATCTTCTTCCCGTTGAATTCCGTGACGATATCCCCCACCTTCAGTCCGGCCTTTTCTGCAGGTCCGTCCGCCTGCACGCCGCCGATCAGTGCGCCTTCCGCGTTCTTCAGGTCAAATGATTTCGCGAGCTTGTCGGTCACATCCTGTATGGTGACGCCAAGATACCCGCGCGAAACTTTGCCATGCGCAATAAGGTCGTGCATGATGCTCTTCGCCATGTTGATCGGGACCGCAAACCCGATCCCGACATTGCCCGATCCATTCGGACTGTAGATGGCGGTATTGATTCCTATCACGTTCCCGTCAAGATCGGCAAGTGCGCCGCCGCTGTTGCCGGGATTGATTGACGCGTCGGTCTGGATATAGTCTTCATATTGCGCGAGATTCATCGATGATCGGCCTTTCGCACTGATAATCCCCGCTGTGACCGTATGCGAGAGATTGAACGGGTTGCCCACGGCGATCACCCACTGGCCGATGCGGACGCTGTCGGAATTCCCGAGCGACGCGGCCGGAAGCTCCTTTGCATCGATTTTGACCACCGCAATATCGGTTTGCGGGTCGCGCCCCACCACTTTGGCACTGTAGCTCTTATTGTCTTCGAGTTTTACCGTAAGCTCGTCGGCGCCATCGACAACGTGGTTGTTGGTGAGGATGTACCCGTCGGCCGAAATAATGACGCCTGATCCGAGGGATCGCACGGTCTGATTCATGTCGCCCCGGGGAGTGCCGAAGAAACGCCGGAACATATCGTTCCCGAACATATCGGCGAAGGGGTCACGGACATGTTTCACGGATTTCGTGGAGATGGAAACCACGCTCGGGTTCACGTGGGCGGCAGCCGCTTCGAAGGCGGTGCTAAACTGGTTCAGCAGGTCCTTCCCTTGCGGCGAAACCGCCGGAACGGAAGTGCGTGGCTCGTCCGAGTCGTGCTTGCTTGCGCCAAGGCTCGTCATAAAGAAGATGCCCCCGGCGAAACCCACGAGAAGGACAAGTGCCACCACAAGAGAGAATCTCTGTGGATGTTTCATACGATCACCTCTGTAGTAGATTATGGTAGAGACAAATAGCCTTTAGAGGAAAAAAAATCTTATGAGCAGAAGGAGGGCGATCGCGATGACCGCAAGACTCAACAGTCCGAGCAGAGTCCGTTTCGACCCGAACGAAATCTCTTTTTTCTCACCGGCCTCGTTTGGCATACGTGGAGCCCTTCTTCTTTCCTGCATAAAGGTACGAAGGAGGGATGAACGCAGAGTGAACCGAAGATGACAAGATTGTAATGAAGGGGGGAGAACAATTGACAATAGTCGATGGTCAATTGACAATGGACAACCGAAAACCCGGCGGCAATTCGGAGCTCTACAGCTTTCTTCGTACTTCTTACGTCCTACTTCATACTCTTTGCCGTTACCTCTTTCTGCATACTGCCTACTGCTTACTGCTGTTTTTCCGGCAGTGCGACCGTAAACACCGACCCCATGCCGGGGGAGCTTTCCACGGAGATTGTTCCGTGATGGGCTTCGACGATCCATTTCGCGATGGCAAGGCCAAGGCCTGATCCCCCCTTGACTCGCGAGCGGGCTTCATCGACGCGATAAAACCGATCGAACACTTTCTGGATATGCTCCGGAGGAATTCCGATCCCAGTGTCGGCGACGGAAATGCGGACCTGGCCGTTGCGGGCGATTGAGGAGAGGGTAATGGCCCCGCCGGGATCGGTATACTGGACTGCGTTGTTGACGAGAATGCGGAAGAGCTGACGGAGCCGGAGTTCGTCTCCCAGGACCGTGGCCGGTTCGTTCACGCGGAGCTCTACGTGCAGATTCTTGTTGCTGGAAAGGATCTGAGCGTCGTCGAGGAGCTCAGCAATGACGGCTTGAAGATCCACATTCTCCCGCTTGATGGAAATCTGGGCCGAGTCCGCCTTGGCCAGAGTGAGGAGATCGTCGACGATGTGAGACATCCGTACGGTTTCGTCCAGATAAGTCGAAGAGAGCTGCTGGATTTCTTCTGCGGTGAGCGGGCGGGTCAATGCAAGTTCGGATTCGCCTTTGAGAATGGTCAATGGCGTTTTCAGTTCATGGGCCACGCTGAGGGAGAATTCGCGGGTTTCGGAAAAGGACTTCTGGAGACGGGCGAACATCTTGTTAATGGTCGCGATCAGATTTCCGAACTCGTCAGGGACATCGCGTTCGGGAATGCGTTCGTCGAGATGCTCGGCCGAAATCCTGTTTGCCAGCGTGGTAATCTGGCTGACAGGGCGGAGAACCATTCCGGCCATGAGCCAACCACCGGTGACAGCGACAAAGAGCACCACCGGGACCAGAAGGGAAAAGATCGAAACAAGATGGCGCATCACGGTCGTCATTTCCTGTTCGCTATACGCGATCTGGACGACAAACGGGTCTGCTCTCCGTGAGGCAACCCGGAATGTCTCACCCCGGGGTGTGTGGATTGTCTGGACTATCGTCTGCTCGGGCGGGAGCGCGAGTGCGGGGATCATTCCCGTTACGCCCTGTGACGACTCGTAGAGCACGTGGCCGGCAATCGTGGTGAGAAGGACCCGGTAATTCCTCGGATTTGCCTGGTAGTGTGCGATGATCTGCTGCTCGACGTTTCCCGACAGGGCGTCCAGGGGGGCGAAGAAGTCGAACCGGTTCCGTTCGAGGTCGACCAGCCGCGAGACCCAGTCCACTTCCTCGAAGAGATTGCGTTCCAGTTCCGCCTCTTCCATATGCCGGAGGTAGAGGTACACCCCGGCACCGAAGATCGCGAACGCCGCGACCAGCACCACAGAGTACCAGAAAGTCAGCACAAAACGCGTTGACCTAAACTGAGCGGGTAGCCGCATCAGCCTCCTCCTTCATAACATACCCCACTCCGCGGATCGTGTGAATCAGTTTTACATCGAACCCGTCATCCAGCTTTCGACGAAGCCGGTTAATGAGAACATCCACGATGTTGGTGTCGCTGTCGAAATGCATATCCCAGATATGTTCCGTGAGGATGACGCGGGACAGGACTCGACCCCTGTTCCGAAGAAGGTATTCCAGCAACTGAAACTCCTTATTTGTCAGCACGAGTTCGCGGTCACCCCGCCGGGCTTTTCGCGTCAGGGGGTCGATACGAAGATCGGCGAGAACAAGAGCCGTCCCGGCCACCTCCGTTGAAGTCCGTCGAAGAAGGGCGCGGATCCGGGCAAGGACCTCGGAAAACGCGAACGGCTTGGGAAGGTAGTCGTCGGCTCCGAGATTGAGTCCTTCCACCCGATGCTCGAGTTCGCTCCGGGCCGTCAACATAAGCACAGGGGTTGTGATCCCCTCGGCACGGAGCTCGCGCAGGACGGACAATCCATCTTTCCCGGGAAGCATAACATCGAGCACGATGGCATCGTAGGATCCGCTCAGGCCAAAACTGAGTCCCTTGTTTCCATCCAGTGCGATGTCGACGGCAAACGCTTCCGCTTGAAATCCCTTCTGGAGGAATGTCGCCACGCGGTGCTCGTCTTCCACAATGAGAATCTTCATGGGAGGAAATATACTGGTTTGGGGAAGAGTAAACAATAAGGCAGGAGACAGTAGACAGTAGACAGTAAACAGTAAACAGTAAGCAGTAAGCAGAAAGCAGTAAGCAGTAAGCAGAAGGCAACAAGCAGTGAGTAGCGCTGGACGGCGAGTTGGGCGGAGAGTAAACAGTAAGAAGTAAGAAGTAAGATGTAAGAAGAAAGATATAGGAAGAAAGCGGGGGCTGATCGTGGACAAAGATCAGAAGAGCACTCTTTGGTGACAGCGGATTCCTTTCTGATTTCTTCCTACTTCCTACATCGTACTTCTTACTCTTTGCCGATTTGCGAGGGCTGGCAATGGCGGAGGGGCACATGTAACAAACAAACGGGGCCGCTTGCGCGAACCCCGTTTGCCCCTGGCTGTCGGCATCTGCCGACGCGCACTATCGTTTGTGTCACTTCTTTGCTGCGACTACTCACCGGCGAATGCTGGAGCGTGAGGAGTATGCAGTAGGCAGTAAGGAGTAGGCAGAAGTCATTTGCTCTCCACCTGCGCTGACAATCATTTCATCAAAACCATTGTCTTTGTCTCGACAGAGGCTCCCGCCTCCAAACGGTACAAATAGATTCCGCTGGCGAGACCGGCTCCATCAAAGGTGAACGAGAACTTCCCCGGCGGATACCGGCCGTCCGCCAACACTGCCACCTCATGCCCGAGCAGATCATACACCACAAGCCGCATCCATCTGTCCCCTGTCCCCTCTGCCCTGATCACTGTTTTTGGATTGAACGGGTTCGGATAGTTCTGTTCCAGCCGAAAAGTCGATGGAAGCGCAGGGTTGGATCCGGTGCCGGTGGTTGATGTGACAGAAACGGCAACGGGCTCACAATAGTGGACGGATCCATCCAAATCGGTCTGCTTCAGGCGATATTCGTAATTCCCGGGCGAGAGGAAAGGATCGTCGTAGGCATAGTTGTGGACGGCAAGAGTATTTCCTGCACCGGCGACGAAGGATCCTTGAATATCGCAGAACGGACCTTGAGCCGCGGGCCGCCGCTGCACCATGAAGCCGTAGTTCTGAATCTCCGACTGGGTTGTCCATCGAAGCGTCACCTTTGCCTGCCCTGGATCGAATATTGCGGAGAGCGAGGAAAGCTGAACCGGGAGCGCGATGGAAGCATTCCCGTCAATGCTGGTCTTCGGGTCGCCGACGATGACATCCATCCATGAAAGGTAGACCGAGGACTGATAATAACTTTCGGCGAGATTGAACCCGCCGGTGTACTGGTTGAAAAGAATGCTGGCTACTGCCATCGCGCTGGAGTATGGTTCATAGACGTATCCCTTTGCCCCCGAAACCCCCTCGGCAACGAGGTCCGCAATGAGGGATTGTCCGTACAGAGGAGGACTGTCGAATGAGCGTGCCGAAGTGGAGACGTATGTTTCTGCAATGGCTCCCGGGGCCCATGAATTGTGCGGGATGGCGTTTTGAGTGAAATCTTCTGCGTAATGATCGTTACTTCCCCAGCTGATATACCCGAGGACGTCGGACGCATAGGTAACGTAGATAGAATCGTTGTTCAGCCGGACGTTCTTCCCCTTGTCGAGGAGCGTCGTTGCGGCGTCTGCCAAATAGCTGTTGAGATATGGAACGCGGGAGTTCCAGGCGGGGTCCTGGTCGAATACGAACACCGAGGAGCCATCGGGCGTGATCCCGGGATGAGCACGATCGATGAGATCGAGGACGTCCCGGACGGTATACCCATCGAGCCGGGTAACCAGGTAGATGCCAAAACTTGCCCGGCTGAAATGGGCGGCGGCGTTATAGTAGGGAGATATCGTCCGCCCGGGCAGGCCAATGTTGGAGCTGTTGGGTCCAAGGATCAGAGAGAGCTCGCTCTCGACTGACGCGGAGGATGATGTTTGTGAAAACGGCTCTGCCCCGTCAGATTCCCGGTTGACCTTCAACGGATCGCCCCTGGTTGTCACGAGATAGTTGATGGATCCCGTCAGATTGTGGGCGCACAGATGCGTTTCAATCTGTGAGCGTAGCGAAGCAAATGTCGTATCGTTGATGACTTCCTGTTCCGGGACACTGACATAGATCATATTGACATCCGGGATATTCCGCGCCCTCTGGAAATAGGCTCCAATCTCCTTTGATGCATCGCTGTTGACATTGACGATGACCGCAACGTCATCATACGTCACAGATGCCCGGGAAATCCCCGTGCAAATTTGGATTGCCGATAGAATAAAGGCGAGTCTTCGTACATCCCGGGGCATGGTTGTCTCATTGGTCACGCACCTTTCTCTGTTCACCAGGCGTGCCAAGCACGGCGCGCAGGATCGCCCGGCTGGACTTCTTCCAGATGAGTGAATACCGAAGGAGATCGATACATGGCGGGGTTCCGTTGCGAGGAAGAGAGAGAGGTGTCACGGTATACTGGAAGTTCTTACTTTGCCACCGGGCATCATTTCTACAATGATGGTGGGTTTGTGAAGTCGGGGGATGTTGACGAACGAAGATAGGTGACGCCCGTCCCGTTTCTCCGGGGTTGCTTCGTTCTGCCGCTTCAAAACGATGCAGCTTGGGGAGTTAGAGCCGCGGCGAAAGTCGAAAAGATTAGTTTTGTATTGTCATTTCTCCTTCTTATTTTACCTGCCGTGCGATAGTGTTCGCATTCTGCCTACCATCCTTTGAGTGGCCGTCGTTTCCCTGGAACCCCGAATATTGTGCCTCAAGAAATAGTTCGTTTGATTCGTCCGTCGTGACGGGGGCGAAGTGCACGGAAGTGACTTACCGGCGAGTACCCTCTGTCTGTTCGCCTTTGCGAAAGGAGTGCCCTAATGGAAAGCAACGAAAAGGACCTTAAAATCAAGGAACTGACGGATAAAGTCGAGTTTCTGAGCAGCATTATCATCAAGGCCCACAAGTACGCCAAGAACGACCCGGAAATCGCCCTGACGCAGGCAAGGAAGTCTGCCGAGGCGATCTGCCGGAATATCTTTTCCGCGGAAATTGGTGAACCGGGAAAGATCATGCTGGACGAGCTCATCAAAAAGCTGGCCGAAAAGAAACTCCTGCCCACGAAGATCCTCCTTCCCCTGGGTACGATCCAGGCTTACGGCAACTACGGAAGTCATGCACAATCCGCCCATGAGAACATTGATTTCAATTACATCACGCCCTGTCTTTCGGCGCTAGCCCAGGTTTCGAGCTGGTATTTCACAGAGTATCTCAAAACGAACATCCCGGCAGACCTTGTGGCGGAGGAGGGCACAGAGGCGCAGGAACCGAAAAGGGAGAGTGGGGAGACAGCACCACCCGATCGCCCGAAGCCCGCAACACCGGGAGTTCCCGGTCCAAAGCCGGTCCAGCCGAAGAAGAAGAGTCTCCTTTGGGTATCCCTTGCGGTTGCCGTGCTCGCTGTCGCGGCAGGGGTGTTTTTTCTGACGAGGCAGGAGAGCCCGGAACAATCGGTGTCCGGATCGATCCCTGAGACAACGAAGGTCGCGTTACCTCCTCTGAAAGTCGAAGTGGCAAAGGATTCGTCCGTTGCAGGGACAGTGAAACAGGAAGAGCAATCAAAGGCCGCATCCGGGGTGGTGAAAGAGAAAGAACAGCCTGCCAGGGGTGAAGCGAGAAACGCGGCAAAAGTCCCTGCTCAAAAGCCTGAAGTGATCGTCCCCGCACCGGCGCCGGCCACGGCTGATGTCGATCCGACGGTCCTGAAAGAGGCTCCACCGGAATACCCCCCGTCGATGGCAGGTTCGCACGTAGAGGGAGATGTCCGGGTGAGGGTATTCGTGGATGCGACGGGGAAACCTACTGAGGCGCGGATTCTCTCGTATGATGACGAGCGGTTCCAGCAGCCGGCGATTGCAGCAGCAATGCTGTACAAGTTTTCTCCCGGGTTGGCGGCAGGCAAGCCGGTCCCGGCATGGATAACAGTGAAAATCCAATTCAAAGCGAAGTAACGCGCACTTCATTCACTTCTCCAGAGGAGAAATGTCATGCGGCTACGATTGATTGCGATGATCGCCTTTGCTCTCCTGGCAGGGGCTGTGACCCTGAAGGCCCAGTCGATGGCTCATGGTCAATTCACGGCAGGAGCGGAAACCGAGGGGTGGAACCTCAACGAGGGGAACGGCGTTCGCTCCGTTCAAATCATGGTTCTCTTTGATAAGCCGTTCGAGTCGGCGCCCACCGTCACGCTCGGCGTCACCGGCTTCGATATCTCCAACGAGAAAGGGGTCCGTTTGACGGTGAAGGTGGAAAAGGTCACGATTGCGGGATTCGTGATCCGGGTGACCACCTGGGCGGATTCGAAGATCTTCAGCGTGAATGGCGACTGGTTCGCATTCGGCAAATAGTCCCATACGAGAAGACTCCCGTGCGCGTCCTTCCTCAGTCATTCCTCTACCTGACGTACCCGTTCCTTTTCGACGGAGAGGATTTCGAGGCCCTGAAGACCTCTGCCGATTCCGCCGCATGGTCGTCGGAAAAAAAGCGAATCGAGCTGTGGAACAATGAGACGTTCGGAGAAGAGGATCTGCTCCCGTACGTCCAGCGATATCTGAATCCGCCTCCGGGTGTCCCTGCGACCGCGTGCGTATGGATCATGAAAGGCGACGCCCTTCAATCCCCGGAAGGTCTTGGCACCAAGGCAGCCTGGTCGTTGCATACTCCGCGACATGAAATCCGTTTTGAGATCCTCGGTGTTGAGATGTTGCTCTTCCGGGCGGGAATCGGATTCCTCTCCTTCCGTGTCCGCTGCTTCAACGAGACTGAAGAAGACTGGATGGATTTCCTCCACTTCGGCCGGTATATCAAAAAGAAGCATGGAGTGACGGTCAGGCTCGAACGGAAGATCGGGAAAGACCAGGTGGTTCCTTACTTTCCCCCCCAGGCGGGCGGAGCCGGAGCGCACCCGGAAGGGGAGGGGACATTCTCGGATATTATCACTGCCATTTTGAAGACGTCGGGCGGTGACAGGCCGGAATGGTGGCGGGAAGTGTTTGTCGCCGGTCAGATGATCCCGTATGCGGCGATCTTCGCTGATGGACTTTCGCCGGACGACACCAGTCTGCTGCTCTTCCGTCTCCGTCATTTTTTTGGAATGCAGCAGTTGATGCGCCCTGCCCCGGAGGACCTCTCGCTGAGCAATCCTTCGCTTCTGCCCTATTCCGAGGGGCAGTGGTTTGTCTTCTCCCTCGATGGAACCGCGTTCATCGCCGCTAACCCTCCTGACACGGTGTTTCTCAAGCAGACCATGCCCGATCATCTCCGGGACCGGTACTTCCTCCTCTTCCTGATTGTGCTGCACCAGAGGTTTGCCTTGATGGATCTCTCGGACAGGGTAGCCCATGAATGGCTGCGCGGCGACGAGCTCGGGCGGGCAGCAGCCTTCGAACGAATCCGGGATGCGCTGCTGCAATTCACCGCGCGGGGATACTTCTCACAAGTCATGCAAACCGAACACCATCACACCGTCTACCGCAGGTGGCAGGACACCTTCCAGGTGGAGCTGCTGTACCGTGAAGTGAACGACGAAGTCCGGGAAATGCACGGAAGCCTCATGCTGAGGCGAACGGAGAAGTTGCAGGAGCTTGCGGAGGAACAGCGGAAGCGGGATGAAGCTGAGGCAAAAGTGCGGGAGGCCCAGGAGAAAAGAGTGGAGTCCTGGTTTGCGAGGATCACCTTCCTCCTCGGCGTGCCTGCCGTGGTCCTCGGGTTTCTTCAGACAGAAGCGGCAGTGGGGATGCCTGTCTCTCTGGCCGCCGCAGGGGCAGCATTCGTCCTCGGTGCAATCGCGATCTACCTGAAGGAGAAATATCTCCGGTAGAAGGCGTGGTCACGAGGCGATGGCAAAGGGGATGGGAAGTTCGGCCGGAAGAACGCGGAGTTCAGTTGTCACCCCGAGTCGGTTTATCTGTATGAGGTTTGCCGAAAGTTCCCCCGGTACGGGTCCCATGACGCTCCCCCCGGCATTGAGAAAGCGAATCCCCTTGCGCGTATACGAGGAGCTGACGTGCAGGTGACCGTGCAGAACCAGGTCAATCTGTTCTTTCTGAAAAAATTCCAGGAGCGATCTCTTCTTCCGCAGCTTCATTGTTTGTTGTTCCAGACTTCCCCACATTCCCCCCAACACCCCGGTTGCCGGCTTGTCCGCCTTGTTGAAATGATGATGGACGAGAACGATCCGCGTCTTCTCCTTCGGTAATCCGGATTCAAGATATTCCCTCACTTTGAGAATCTGCGACTCTGTCACCTGCCCGTTGGAGCCGAGGGGGTTCTTTACGACGGAATAATCTGCCACCGAATTCAGCCCTATCAAGACCACGGGGCCGAGATCTTTGACAAAAGGATACGGGTGCCCCTTCTCACCGATTGCACAGCCCTGGAACAGTTCGGCAAAGCTTTTGGTGAAGTCTTCGAGAGCAAGTTCAACGTTGGTCTTGCGGCATCGGGATGGGAACTCAAGAATGTCTTCCGCAGTGTGGACCCCGCCAAAGATATCATGGTTACCGGGGATGATGGTCGTGCGGGATGCGTCGAGAAGGCCATGCGATGAGAGGAGCATTCGGGCAAGAGCGAAGTCACGCCGGTCGGCATTCGCGGCGATATCGCCGGTAATGACAATATGATCGATCGGTTGGGTGGCCAGGAAATCCAGTAATCGTCTGGCACCCTGAATGTTCTGCCGCCGGTATTCCGGGCTGAGGTGGAGGTCGGATATGTGCGCCAGCGTGAACGTTCCGGTCATGCCGCCTTTCGTCTTCGTGTGACGTTCGCTCTCTCGTACGACCGGATCACGCGACGGTAGTCTTCAAACAATTCGTCGAAGATCCGTTCCCAGGTCTGTTGTCGCGCGAACCGGAGGGCCTGGTCGGCGAGCTCCGCGCGTTTGCCGGGGTTGTCGATAAGGGACAGCAGTTTTTCCGCCAGATCGCGGGGATCTCCCGGTTCCGCAAGCAGTCCTGTGATTCCGGGCCGGATAATTCCCCGGGCTCCTCCAGCGTTTGCACACACCGGGGCGATTCCAGACGCCATCGCCTCAAGGGTCACATTGCCGAAGGTTTCCGTTGTTGAGGGCATCACGAAGAGATCGCTCGATGCATAGGATGTGGCCAGGGCCTCGCCTGCCTGGTAGCCAAGGAAGCGCGCTTCGGGCATCATCTGTTCGAGCTCGGATCGCACCGGTCCGTCCCCCACAATCGCAAACACCAGATCCTTGCGCTGCTCCTGAACAAGCCGGTAGGCGTCGGCGAGGACCCGGAGGTCCTTCTCCCATACCAGTCTTCCCACGAAAAGAACCACATTCTTCCCCGATGCCCCGATTCCTTCCTTCCATGCGGCTGATCGAAACTGTGGTTGGAAGGCGTTGAGATCGACACCGTGCGGGAGGTAGTAGAGGTTATGAAAACCATGTTCAAGGAGTTCGCCAAGGATCGGCTCTGACGGGACGTACAGCCGCTGGCCTTCGTTATACAATCCGCGGAGGTAGTTCCACCCCATCCCTTCGAGCGGTTTGACCTTATAGTATCGCGCATAGCTCGGGAAATGGGTGTGGTAGGTTGCGACGACGGGAATTCCGTGGACTGTCGCGTAGCGCACCGCCGCGTGGCCGAGTGTGCACGGGCTGTTGATATGCATCAGGTCGGGCTTGAAGCTTTGAAGCTGATGGGCGAACGAGGCATAGTTGGGCAGAGCAAGACGATATTCCCGGTGCAACGGAAAAACCACCGACGGCACCCGCACCATTGGCACCGGCTGCATTTCACGCGGAGGGATCAACGGAGAAAAGAACATGCTCTCCACATCCCGGTGCGTCAAACTCTCTGCCAGACGATACAGCACGCGCGTCACGCCATCATGGCCCGGCTTCATCGTTCCGGCAAAATACGCCACTCGTAACGGCCGCTCAATTTCTTTCATAGTGTTCACCTCAAGAATTTCACCGTCCGCCTTCCGCGGACGAGATCCTGGCTCATGCGAAGCAAGAGACGGACTTCTGGCTTTCGGCCCACGCAGTGACAAGCCCGCTCTTGCCCTGAGCTCAATTCAGTGCGGCACCGTGCGAATCGGATGCCGGTGCCCCGGAAGTCCGCGAAGAGCCAGGAGAAGAAGCCCCAGTATGAAATAGCCGGTAGTTCTCACAAGTCTACCCCCATGTATCCGATCAACAGTTATGGAGGAAAAATACAAAACTGGCGTGACCTCACTGTTACGAAAGTGTTGCCAGATTGTTAAGGATCCTCCACCCAATTGCACATGGGGAGCCAAATCCCCACATTGGAGTACGCGGTCGGATTCCCATCGCCTCCAACGGGAAGGGCCGATACGATCGCACAACCGGGAAATAAACGGTTCGCGGGAAACCGATGTTCCCCTGACCATGAATAACGCCCCAATCGTGATTATCCAGCCCTTTTTATGAAATTGTCCCGGATTCTCATCAAACGGTTTACATCGCTTCTGAACATCCCTGATCAAGCCATCCGAATGGTCCTCGCGACGAGCGACATCAGCGGGCTCGAGCGAAAGACGGTGCCCCGCGAACTCATCCCGTTGAATGCCATTCAGATCAGCAGAGGCGTTCTGAATTACATCGTGTTTCAGGGATTGCACAACTGGGTGTTCCCCTACGCGTTTGTTCGCCAGTTGAACCCTTCCGATCCGGCCTTTATCCCGCGGGCGCACCTGAGTGTGATTATGAACGTGACCCACCGGAACTGGACGGCCATCGGCAACCCGGAATCCGACACCGAGCCGATTGTCGACCCAGCAGGGATGGTGACGTTTGCGCCCAATAGCTGGTCGCTGGAGATCTGGCTTCGGCTCGGCGAAAAGCTGGTAGTCCCTTCGCATCTCCGCGGAGTAACGCAACGGCTTGTTGATGGGGATCCGGTGGTTGAAACTGCTTTTGAGGCGGATGGGATCACCTGTCGACTGACAGCCTTCACCGAGGGGAGAACCACGCACTGCCAGGTGGATGTTGCTCGTGATGGATCTTCCGGTCAGAGTCTTGATGTTATCGCGACTGTTCGTCCGTTCAATCCGGAAGGGGCAAGCATTGTTCATACCTTATCGTACGAATCCGGGAGTGGTACGTTGCAGGTAAACGCGACTGATAATCTGCGATTTTCGAGGACACCGGCGAGAATCGTTCTTTCGACGTTCGACGAAGGGGATGTGGCCCAACACCTGACTCCGGATTCTTCAGGAGTTCAATCCCGACGTGTGCACTGTTCCGTTGGCCTCGCGAGTGGTGCGGTCATTTTTCCAATGAAGGAAGATGAAAACCGTTCAAGCATCAGGATCTCATGCCGGCAGCACGACAACGAAGGTGGACCGTGGCCCGAACCAGACCTTGCCGGTTTTCACCATCGGTGGGAGGACTACCGCAACGGTGCGATGCAGATTGTGACGCCGGACGGGAGATTGAACGAGCTCTTTCGTGCCTCTCTCTCCACTATAATTCAATTCACAGATTCCGCGTCCATCACGCCCGGGCCGTTCACGTATCATCAATTCTGGTTCCGCGATGCCGCCGCGATGTTGCTGGCGCTTGACAAAGCGGGATGTTCACGCTACGCGAGCCGGGTGATCCGCCACTTTCCCGAATGGCAGAATCGATCGGGGTTCTTCCGATCGCAGCAGGGAGAGTGGGATGCAAACGGACAGGCGCTCTGGAGCATCTGGCAACACGCATTGCTGGCCGACGACGGCAGGCAAACAAGTGAACTCCTCTTTGCATCCATGAAACGGGGGGTGAAATGGATTGCGCAGGCTAGGGTTCGCAGCGGAAGGAAAGACCGCAACGTCCCTGTGGGTCTTCTTCCTGCAGGATTAAGTGCGGAGCACCTGGGATTAGCCGACTATTATTATTGGGACGATTTCTGGTCGCTTGCGGGAATCCGCGCTTTTGGCGCCGTCTGCAAGCTGCTGGGCCGGGACGATGAGGCATCGTTTGCACGTGTCCTGGGGGATGACTTCCAGGATTGTCTGGAGAATGCCATACGATCATCGGAGGAGATGGTGGGCAGCAAGGCTATTCCTGCCGGTCCGCAGCGGGGACTGGATTCCGGCATGATCGGATCTCTCTGCGCGTCGTATCCCCTCCAGATCATACCTCCGGCCGATGAACGGATGACGGGCACGCTCGATGTCATCGTTTCGCGGTTCTTTCATGACGGGATGTTCTTCCAGGATTTCGTCCATTCGGGATTGAACACGTATCTGACCTTGCAGATTGCCCATGCATACCTCTATCGGGGTCAGCGGGAGGAGTTTCTGAAGATCTTCCGCGAGGTCAGTTCGCGGGCGACGTCGACTTACGCTTTTCCGGAGGCAATCCACCCAAAGACCGGTGGCGGTACGATGGGAGACGGCCACCATGGATGGTCCGCGGCGGAGATGGTTCTCATCATTCGCGAGATGTTTGTGTATGAACAGTGGGATGCCGGGTACACCGATTATCGGCTGGTCCTCCTGGCGGGAATTCCCCCGGAATGGTTTGTGCCCGGCTCCACATTTGGCGTGATCGATGTGCCGACACCCGCCGGCATGCTGGAGCTCCGTGTGGACGTTGGCGAAGAAGCGGTAAAAATGGAAATAACCATGAATGCCAGGGATGATCAGCAACCATGCCTCTGCGATATTTGTTTTCCCTTTGTGATTGCAGGGAGCACCGGAGTCGATCGATCGAACAGAGATATGCATCTCAGTGTGGAAGGGACAATTGTGCGGACAGAACTCTACGATGGGCTTTCCGCCATTGTTGTGCGGCCGATGCCCCGCAGGGATGAGACATTCTCATCGGTAATTACAGAGAAAGACGATTTGCTATGAAGCCACGCACCTGGAAGGGAATTGTTGCATTGATGCTCGTTTTCATGTCGGTCAGCTCCACGATGCGTGGCGGTGAGCGAGGGCCGGGGGCCTTCCCCGGCGACAATGCATTTCGCGACATGGATTACGGGGCCGCGATGCGGGCCTACGATTCCGTAATCGCTGTTCAGCCGAATAATGCGCAAGCCTTCTGGCGTCTTGCGCGGGTTCAGGTCTGTATTGGCGATACAGTCCCCCATTCCGATCAGGAAGTCTATTATCGCTCGGCGGTGGACTTTGCAGAAAAATGCATTGCCGCGGACTCCACAATCGCTGAGGGGCATAGCTGGTTGGCCGCGGCCCTCGGAAATGTGGCAATGTTTGAAGGGAGCAGGAGGAAGGTCCAACTCTGTGACACGATCAAGCATGAGCTTGACCTGGCTCTGCAGCTCAATCCCGGCGACGACCTTGCCTATTCTATTCTCGGGTCCTTCTATCGCGCGCTCGGGAATGTCAGTTGGATTGAACGGACTCTTGCGAATCTGCTTTACGGGTCACTGCCGCCCGGAGGTTTCGCCGAAGGGGAGACCGCGTTGAAGAAGGCAATCGCCATCGCGCCCGACGTCATGCGTCATCATTATGAACTCGGAAGGCTTTATCGGGACTGGGGGAAAGAGTCAGAAGCAGCGGTGCAATTCAAGATCGCAGCACAGTGTCCGGTGTTGCTAGTGCGGGACAGGCGGACGATGGAGAGAGCGAGAAGAGAGAGCAGTAGGCAGTAAGCAGTAGGCAGAAAGAGGGAACGGCGAGGAGTAGGAAGTAGGACGTAAGAAGAAGGAAGAAAGAAGTAGGCAGTAAGCAGTAGGCAGAAAGAGGTAACGGCTGGGAGTAGGAAGTAGGACGTAAGAAGAAGGAAGAAAGTAGTAGGCAGAAAGAGGTTTCTACGGGCCTTCCGCATGTTGACCTCGCCGATCATTTCTTGTCGCCTCGGGATGTTGCCCAGGCGATACCTGTATAGACAAGAGCAATGAGCAAAAGACGGAACACGAAGTTGATGAGCGTGTCGCTCACGGAATGAGAGTGGCTGTCGATGTCGAGGAAGGCGTAAACGCTGTACCCCAGGGCACCGGCGACGATGATCCAGCCGGGGACGGAGGAGGGGACGAAGAAGATGCCGCGGAGCACAAACCAGGGGAAGCGCATGCGAAGAGCCTTTCTTCTTGTGACTTGATCGACCATAGAACAATCCTACAGGAGAGCTGACGTGAGATAGAACAGTATGATCGAGAGGGCGACAACCGAGAGAACACCATTGAGCAGCGTCATGCGAATTTGGAAGAACCGTTTGTGAGCATAAAGATCCCGATTCACATGCAGGGATGATTTGAAAATCGCCAGGATGCCGCCGAGCGGCAAAATGAGGAAAAGGAGGAGTGTCATTGCAGGACCGAGACTTCTCTGAATCTCGTCGAACGAAGAAAGCAGGGGGAGATTCCTGTGGAAGAGTGTTTTCATGGCTGCGCATGCAACCACATACAACGGCAGCGCCACAACCCAGATCATGAGAGCACTAGAGCGCCGCTGAGAAAAGAGCCGTCTGCTTGCCGCCTCCTGGTGTTTCAGGGGCGGAACATCCGGGATCGTGATTCGGTCGAAGGGTGGTTCACTGTCGCTGTCTGTTATCATCTCCGTTTGATCCTTGCTCCCGCCATTTCTTCCTCAGTTGGGTAGTTCCCCGGGAAAGCAGAGACTTTATCGTCCCCTCCGGCTTGTCGAGAATCTCCGCGATTTCCTTCAGGCTCTTTTTCTCCACATATCGAAGGGAAAGCACCGACTGATATCGCGGGGCGAGGCGGTCGATTGCTTCCTTCAACCAGCGGTACTGTTGATGTCGCCGGAACTCGGCTTCGATCTCCGCACGGTCCTCTTCGATACTGGTCGCAAGTGCGCCATCGGCCGGCGCGTCAACAATCCGGATTTCCAGATGAAGTTTTCTCCTGCGGAAATGAGCGGAGAGTTCATTCGTCGCGATTCGGTAGAGCCAGGAAGAGAGCCGGATCTCCCGCCATTCGAACTTCGGGAACGAGGCGAACGCCTTTGCGAACGTATCAGAAGCGATATCTGCGGCGGCGTGAATATCCGCAGTGCGCCGGAGCGCGTAACCGAAAATAGCCGGGTAGTACCTGTCGAAAATCCTGCTGAACTGAGCCGGCTCCGACCTGGCTGCCTCGTAGAGCGTTTTATCCGACTCGATGGCTTCCCGCAAATTATCCAGTGGCATAGTAGTAGAATACGGAATTGAGCCGAAGGTTGCAGAATCGCCAATTTTTCTCCGAAAAAGTCCATCGTGACTACCAATTTTCATTATTGGACTGTTCCAATACTATGTATTTGGCACTTGATTTAACAGAATATCGTGATTAGTTTCCACTTGGAGCGTTCCATGTCACCCATAGGGCAATTGGGATGAACATCACGATCGACAAATCTTTGTCGCTTCCCATCTACCGTCAGATCCACAGGCAGATACGGGAGATCATTCTGTCCGGCGAACTGCCGACGGGATTCCGCCTGCCGCCGGAACGCCGTCTGGCCGAGGCTGTCGGTGTCACGCGGACCACGGTCATCAACGCGTATGATCTCCTCAAGTCGGAGGGGCTGGTTGATGCACGTGTCGGACACGGCACCGTCGTGACACCTCCGCGGCAACCCTATCCGGATGCGGACGAGAACCGCAGTGTGAGCTGGACGCACTACTTCAGGGACGAGGGTCTTCGTTCTCCGGATCCGTTGGTACGCGATCTTCTCGAAGCCGCATCGCGTCCGGATGTCATCTCCTTCGCGATCGGGCTTCCTTCTCCCACGGATCTCCCGCTAGCGGCCTTCGAAGCCGCCGCGCGGCACGTGATTGAAGAGGCCGGACCGCACGCGCTTCTTCAGACACCCACCGAAGGATACGCGCCATTGCGGGAGTCGTTGAGCCGCTGGTTGGTCAAGCGAGGCATGGTCTGTTCCCCGGATGAGGTCCTGGTGCTTTCCGGATCACAGCAAGGGCTGCATCTCGCCTCGCGGGTATTCCTGAATCCCGGCGACACGGTGATCGTTGAAGCCCCGACCTACTTCGGCGCGATGGAGGCGTTTCGCAGGGCGGGCGTCCGGTTGCTTCCCGTGCCCACCGATATCGACGGAATGCAGGTGGACATCCTGGCGTCTCTTCTCCGCCATCACCGGCCGAAGCTGATCTACGTTCAGCCGTCCTTCCAGAATCCTTCGGGTGTCGTCCTGAGTCTGGAGCGCCGGCGGCAGCTTCTTCAGCTTGCGACGCGGTACGGGATACCGATTCTGGAGGACGACACGTATTCGGAACTTCGGTATGAGGGGACATCCATCCCCACGCTCAAGGCGTTGGACACGGCAGGACTCGTGATGATGCTCGGGACGTTCTCCAAAATTCTTTTTCCGGGGCTTCGACTTGGCTGGCTGGTTGCCCCGCGCCCGGTCATCCATCAGTTCGCACTGGCCAAACAGATCGAAGATCTGCATGCAGGAACGTTCGCGCAAATGGTTGTCGACCGGATGATCCGGCACGGCGATCTCGATGCCCATATTTCGGCATCGCGGAGCATCTACAGGGAGAGACGCGATCTCATGGCCGAAGCTCTTGAACGTCACGCGGTGGAAGGGATGACATGGAGGAGTCCGGAGGGCGGGTTCTATTTCTGGTGTGAATTGCCGCGGCGGGTCGACCGGTCGCGATTGAGCGAGAACGCCGCCGATGAACGGGTGGGCTTTCTGCCGGCGTACCCGTGCTTTACCGAAGATCCTCCGACAACGCAGATGCGGCTGAGTTTTTCCTTCCCCGCGAGAGAGATGATCGAAGAGGGGATCATCCGGTTGATGAGAGCGGTGAAGGGATCGTATGCAACACGCGAGCGGGTCTGGGAGAGGCATCAATCGGCGACCAGGCCGCTCGTGTAGCGGAACGGGACAATCAAGAATCACTACTCCGAAAGGGAAGCGGCGATGGACGAGAAATTTGCCGCCCGGATGCAAATCCTCAAGGCTTCAGACATTCGCGAGATTCTGAAGATCACCCAGAACCGGGACATCATCTCATTCGCCGGCGGATTGCCTGCCCCCGAATTATTTCCCACAGAACCGCTCGCCGAGTTGTCGGCGGCACTCCTGCGGGAAAGAGGGACGGTTGCCCTGCAATATTCCCCCTCTGAGGGGTACCAGCCTTTGCGCGAAAAGATCGCGAAACGCATGAATGCGATCTGGCACACCGCCCTTTCGCCGGATGAAATCCTGATCACCACAGGATCGCAGCAGGGCCTTGATCTCACGGGGAAGCTGTTCCTGGATACCGGCGATGTCGTGCTCTGTGAAAGTCCCAGCTACCTTGGTGCGATCATGGCTTTCAACGCTTTCGGCCCCCGCTGGGTGGAGATTCCGACCGACGAGGACGGGATGCGCATGGAGGCGGTGGAGCAGGCTCTTCTTTCGGAGCGGCGCGTCAAGTTCATTTACACCATCCCCAGCTTTCAGAACCCCTCTGGCCGCACCTGGTCGATGGAACGCCGCCGGGCACTCGTGAGCCTTGCCACCAGGTTTGCTGTGCCGGTGATTGAAGATAACCCGTATGGAGAACTCTGTTACGACGGTGAAACGCCCGGCGCGATGCAGGCCATGGACAAAGAAGGGCTGGTGATCTCTCTCGGCACATTTTCCAAGATTTTCTGCCCGGGGTTGCGCGTTGCCTGGATTGCAGCCCGAAAGCGGTTCATCGACAAGTATATCATCCTGAAACAGGCCAGCGATCTGCATTCTTCGACTTTTGACCAAATGCTGACGGATGCGTATCTTGAGAAGCACAACATTGACGAAGACCTGGTTGTGAAACGGATGGTGTACCGGCGGCGGCGGGACGCCATGGTGTCGGCGCTCGAACGCGAAATGCCTCCCGGCGTGACCTTTACCCGTCCCCGCGGCGGACTTTTCCTCTGGGTGGAAATCCCCGAAGGGATAGATTCGCGGGAGCTGTTGCAGCGATGTCTGGAGCGGGGTGTTGCTTTTGTTCCCGGGGCGACGTTCTTTCCATCGAACGAAAGAAAAAATACGATGCGTCTGAACTACTCCAACATGCCGGAGGACCGGATCGAAGAAGGGATCCGTCGTCTTGCGGCGGAAATCCGGGCTTTCACCCCGAAAGGGCGCACGCGGGGACGGGTTGCGCCGAAGCCCGAGCACGCATGACGCCATCGTTTCGTTGCAGGGACCGCGCCCACGAAGAAAGAAGGTGATTGAGCCCGCTGGCAGAGCGTGATCCATATGCAGCACTCCGCTATCCGGAATTCCGCAACTTCACCATCGCGTCGTTCCTCTTCACGGTTGCGCTCCTGATTCAGGAAGTGGTGCTGGGGTACGAACTCTACTCGATGACAAAAGACCCGCTTGCGCTCGGCCTCACCGGCCTGGCGCAGGCGGTTCCGTTTATCGGTCTCTCCCTGTACGGCGGCCACCTCGCCGACCGCCTGAGCAAGCGCAAAATCATCCTCCGGAGCGCGAGTGTCATCTCCGCCGGTTCGCTTGCGCTTTTTCTTGTGGCACACGGAACCGCTTCTTCCGCGCTCTCCCCTTCTTTGCTCGTCGGCGTAATCTATGCGTCGGCCTTTCTTATCGGTCTCTGCCGCGCTTTTCAGGGTCCGGCCGCATCCTCGTTGCGTTCCTTCCTCGTTCCCGTCGAAATGTTTGAGAATGCCGCCACCTGGAGCAGCTCGTCCTTTCAGATAGGATCGATCGTCGGTCCTGCAATCGGCGGGTTCTTGTATGCCGCGGTGGGATTCTCTTCGACCCTGATGATCGTGGTATTCATCCTCGCGATCTCGCTTCTGCTCTTTGCACGCGTGGGGGAGCACCGGACAGTCGAAGTGAAGCCGGTCGGAGACCTTATTCTTAGCGTGAAAGAGGGGATCCATTTTGTCTTCCGCACCAAAGTGATTCTCTACGCGATCTCTCTCGACCTGTTTTCCGTTCTCTTCGGCGGGGTCGTGGCGATCCTCCCGATTTTCGCGCAGGATATCCTCAGAGTCGGGCCGGAGGGACTCGGCATTCTCCGGGCTGCGGGTTCGGTGGGGGCTGTGGCAACGATTCTCGTTCTCCAGAGGATCAGTCCGATGCAGCATGCATGGAGGAACCTGCTGATCGCCGTCACCGGCTTCGGAGTTTCCATCCTCCTGTTTGCGTTTTCCCGGTCGATGGCCCTTTCCGTGGCGGCTCTCGTGCTCAGCGGCGCATTCGACAGCATCAGCGTTGTCATCCGTCAGACGTTGCTGCAGCTGCAGACGCCGGACCACATGCGCGGCAGGGTCATGGCGGTCAATGGCATCTTCATCTCCTCATCGAACGAGCTCGGGGCATTTGAGTCGGGCGCCGCCGCCCGGCTGATGGGTGTTGTTCCGTCGGCGGTGTTCGGAGGGGTGATGACGCTTCTCATCGTCTGGTGGGTCCGCATCAAAACCGCGGCCCTTCTGCAGATGCGGCTGGATGTGAGGATGGAGGGCCGTGACCAGCCGTCACTTGATCGTGAATGACGTCATGGAAAGCGAACCCATGATCACCCTGTCGTTGAAGAAGTCGATCGATTCTCCGTTCCGCTGGAGGGCGAGGATATAGAGCAGGGGGAGGTAGTGATCGGGGGTAGGAATGGCGAGTGCCGCCCCACGTCCGAACGACTGATACTCTATCAGCGGCCGGTGATCGTTGCGTATCATGGAACTCTTGAAAGTCTCATTCATCTCTTGAGCCCAGTCATACGCTCCGTCCGGGTGTTCCCAATCCACCAAACCCAGGTTGTGGACAATGTCTCCGCTTCCGATGATCAGCACTCCTTTTGACCGAAGAGTGGCAAGGTCTTTCCCCAGGTCGTAGTGCCAGGAGGATGGCCTGGACATATCCAGGCTCAGCTGCACGACGGGGACATCCGCGCGCGGGTACATTGCACGCAAGACGGACCAGCAGCCATGATCGAGTCCCCACCGCACATCGGGACCTGCCGCTGCACGGTGCAGGAGGGCCTGTGTCTCCGCGGCGAGTCCCGGATGTCCCGGCGCCGGATACTGGACGGCGAAGAGTTCCTCGGGGAATCCGTAGAAGTCGTGAATCGTTCTCGGCTGCTGCATTGTGGTCACGAGTGTGCGATCTGTTTGCCAGTGTGCGGAGACGCAGAGAACTGCCGCGGGTGGGGGGAGATGGCGGGCGATTTCCGCCCATCCGCGGGAAAACTCGTTATCCTCGATAGCATTCATCGGATTGCCGTGTCCGACGAAGAGCAACGGCATGACTTCCCCGCGCACGGGCAGGTCATCGGTAAGATTGCGAAGATCGTGGAGATCCGGCACGAGCGCTCCTCCTCTTAATCGCCCACATGTTTTGTCAGCCACGCATTTGCTTCGGTGGGGCCACGGCCGAACCATCCGGGGGCGAGGGTGAGGACATAGAGCAGTTCATTTTCCCGCAGCAGGCCCTTCAGGCGCCGGTAGAGGGATTCTGCCGAATCTGCTGTCTCGACTGCATAGCAGGTTTCAGTAAGTTCGACGCTCGAGGAGAGTTTTTTCAATTCGTCCAGGACATCGAAGCGTCTGGCGGAAGGATTCTGCAATTCGACGCTGATGAGGTAACTCGCCATGGAATACTCCGGATTGTTGAGGTAGTGAAGCCATCGGCACATAATGTACGACTCTTGGGATGAATTTTCCAAAGAGTACTGGCCCTTCCCGCGTCTCCGGTGCAGACTTCATCGATCGACCGTACAACGACAGGTTTATTTGCATTATCAGGTCTGGTAATCGATCGTGGCGGATCCTGGATTTCTCACTGGAGACAGAATAATGAAACGAACAGTCTTCATTGTCGCAAGTGTATTCCTGGGGATATTCTCTGCATTCAGTCAAGTATCGATTGAGTGTCAAGGCGGCCTGAACATCGCGAACCTCTCCGATCCCGGCAATCTGATAGAAGGTGCAGTCTGGTCGACGCACATTGGTGTTGTGGGAAAGGCATTAGTGAACATTCCTCTCACGGACAGGCTGTTCCTCAGTTCCGGCTTGCGGTATGTTCAGAAGGGAACAGAATCGAACTGGTCATCGGTAATGACGGGGAAGGTGGAGGCAACAGTGAGAAACAGCTATCTGGAGTTGCCCATTTACCTGAAATTCGCAATTCTCGATTTTGGTCCGAGGCTATTCATCCTGGGCGGTCCTTCTGTGGGGTACTTGATGAACTCGCGAACGGAAGCGACGGTGCAATTATACGGAGCGACATCGTCTGACACAAAGGAAGAGTATAAGTCCTACGACGTGACTCTTGACATAGGTGGAGAGCTGGCAATTCCGGTCATCTCATCGTGGTCGGTAGTAGCCGCCGGCTCATACTCATTTGGAATTGTCAAGGTGCAGAACATGGAATCCCAGGCACGGACGCGTGATGTGGGATTGACGCTTGGCGTACTGTATGCGTTCAATTGAGCGCATCAACGGCTTCCCGGATCGATGGAGATGATTGTCACTCATACGGGGAGAGAGAAAGTTATTGACCTTGTTCATTGAGTGTGATGGGAGGGACATCACTTCGGTTTGATTTTCGGCGGGGATTGTTCGGGCGGCGGCACCGGCGAGTCGAGTGGGCTACAGACAGAAAGGCTTCCTGTAGTCAGGATATGGGTATAGATCATTGTGGTCCTGACATCCTTGTGGCCGAGCAATTTCTGGACGGTACGGATGTCGTACCCTTGTTCCAGGAGGCGGGTGGCGAAGGAATGACGGAACGTATGGCAGCTTGCGTTCTTTGGAATTGCCGAGCGGAGGATTGCAGACTTGACCGCTCGTTGCAGACCGCTTTTGTTGATATGGTGTCGGTATTGGTCGCGGGCGGGAGGTTCGACGCAACGGCGGGACGAGGGGAAGAGGTACTGCCATCCGGGCTCTTTTGATGCATTGGGGTATTTTTGTCCGAGTGCATACGGGAGAGTTGCGCCGGCATAGTTTTCGGCGAGGTCTTTGCGATGGAGGGTGCGGACCTTTTCAATTTGGCGTTGCAGTTCGGGGACACAGGCACGGGGGAGGATTGTCGCTCGGTCTTGATTTCCTTTCCCGGAGCGAATCATGAGGGCGTGTCGGGCGAAGTCGATATCTTTCACTCTCAGGGAGACGCATTCCTCAATTCGGACTCCGGAGCCATAGAGTAAGCTAGCCATAAGATGTTCTGTATTTGTAAGGTTGTTCAGCACCTTGAGGGCTTCTGCGTGTGAGAGCACCACCGGAAGGCGTTTGGGGACTTTTGCACGAGGGAGCGATCCGATATTGCCCAGGTTGCGCTTCAGGACCTGGTGGTAGAGAAAGGCGATAGCATTGAGTGCCTGGTTTTGGGTTGCCGCAGAGACATTGAGGGATTGAGTAAGGTGGGAGAGGAACTGGTGCACCTCGCGGGCGCCCATTTCGAGCGGGTGTTTTTTATTGTGGAAGAGGATAAACCGTTTAATCCAATGGGTATAGACGTCGCAGGTACTTGGGCTCAGGTGGCGAAGGGCCGCAGCCGTTCTGACCTGATCGAGGAGTTTCGCTTTAGGTGGCATAGGCATTTCTTGTCCAATTGAACGTAGTCGTGTTTTGCGCTGCAGAGAAGAAAGAATATCCAAGCCGGTGTAGACCGGGAAATTGCTTGGAGCCCTCTAATCATATTACTTCTCAGTTGCGGAATTTGCGAAGGTGTTTTTGCAGAAAGAAATTATTGCGAAACGCGGCCGGATTTAGGGGTAAATTCTCGAATTGTCGCAATAATGTGACCCCCGGCACACCATCTTGACAATCAAAAAGGGAAGCGGTAATATGCACTAGAGGACAACCGAAGACCTTGGCATGGGTGTGGGAGGCATCTTTCGGCTGGCGATTCCCCGTGCTCATTGAAAAGTAGCCTGTTCATCTCGTGATGGATGGGCTTTTGTTGTTTTGGGGGGAGGGTGGGGAGGGAATTTGCCGATTCCCTGCAGTCTTTTCTCCGGTTGCCAGGCTGCAGCATATCTCGCCCAGTTCGTGATCTTATGCTGCGCGGCTGCAGCATAGCAGGCGGATTTAGGATGGTTATATTCGAATACAGTGCGTGTGAATCAATGCAATTACACGGCGCTATTGCAGTATAATACTATGTTAGGCAACCGCCCTTTGAAAGGCATATCATCCTCATGACAACGCCACCCATGGTGTCCTCACGGACTGACCAACATGAGAAGGCTCATCGCTGGTGTGCTCGTGTCGCTCTATTTCTCGCTGCGCTCTTCATGGCGCTCGATCTGTCCACACTGGATAGGATAAAGCTACCTGAAGTCTTTTCCTCTGGTCTTGTAGTCCCGCTCAGTATTTTTTTCACTTTGTCCTTGGCGACTCTAGTGCTCGCTCTCGCGTTTTCCAACTTCGCTGAAATCGTCAAAAGGTCTGGGCAGTTCTTAGTGCTGACCGGTGTCTTGATGGTAGTCAGATTGTTGTTTCTGATAGTGCACGGACTCATATCAACAGGCTTTCCAGTGCGCTTCAACTCTGACCCTCAAGTCTACTATCCAGAAATTGTAGCGACGTTCTGTATTCTCACAGGTGTTGCAATCATTCGCTTGCTGTCACGATCCCGCCGGACAGATTCCGATGTACACCCTCAGCATATCAAAGAGGATGCTCTACCCCAGATTGAACGATCGAATCGAGTGGGTGTCTTGCTGCGTAAACTTATTGCATGCATTTTCGATTATGGTGTCTATGCAGTCATTTGTTTCCTTCTGTCCATACCCTTTGGAGAACGTGCAACCCCAGCACCATCCGACGCGATTCTTGCATGGAATCCATCAACTATCGGATTGATTCTCTTTGTGGTAGCTTGGATTATCTATTTTGTCGGAATCGAGTCTGTTTGGCGACGCTCCCTAGGCATGTTCATCCTAGGTCTCGAAATACGAAGAGAATATCCTCAGGACAAGATGCTGAAGGTCTCTATCCTTCGGCACTTTCTGGATCCAATTGAGATCTTTCCATGGGGATTCCTGCCTTCATTCTATCCGCAGCGAACCGCGGGGGCAAGCGTCTCGGTGACATGATCGCAGGATCTCGCATCATCAGCATTTGGTGATGCCGGGGCGGTTGCCTCCTTTAAGAAGGAGATTGTCAAGAGAAAAAATCCTCCCGCTGCGAAACGAGGTGGCGATTGCGTAGGACGCGAGTTGCTGGACGAACTCGATCGGCGCTCGAATGCCTAGACATGTGCGTTCAGCCAATGGGGACTCAAACACCGATTTTCGGGTTGACGCGGCCAGATGCGATCAGCTGCTGGGCTTGAACCGCTGTCGCTGTCGAGAGTACGATCAGATGTTACCTGGGCACGACGACTGACTCCATATCAAGCGGACGAGCGGAGGTACGCGCCATTAGGCAAACGGGATTGGCCAGACGTGGTCATTGCAGAGACCGGCAACTGATACTTGTGGCAGCAAGATACAGAATATCCTGAATCTCGCGTTCCGCGCCCTAACAAGCGTTTGCACCTGACGGAAGGCCGTACACTTCAGAAAGTGGCAGGCGTGAAACGAGTTCAAGAACGGAAACAACGGTAACACAAGATCTCAACGTACCCTTGCGGTGAGTGGAAGGTGGTTCCGCCGCAGGTGAAACGCGGCCGTTAGGCAGCGACCAATTCTCATGACACAGAAGAGCTTGTCGATCATCCTAGTCCTCCTAGCCGTTCTCACCCTACTTTCTATCGTAGAGTACTTGAATAGTCAGGTTAGCTGGAAGTACGAAGTGGATCAGGCACGAATTCTGGTGCAGATCGACACTTCAAAGTCAGCCGACCAAAAGCAGTCGGACTTTGCGGAACTTGATAAGGACGAGAAGAACATTTTTCTTCAGATGGATGTGACCGGTGTCTTGAGCATCCTTTGTCCCATTTCAGTGATCCTTCTCCTTCTATTCAGAAAAAGAATAGTCAAGGGGTAGTGGTCGCTGCCTAACAAGCGGCTGGAGCTGACGGTGTCAAGGGCGATCAAAAGTGGCCGGCGAGAGTCGAGTTCAAGAATCGAAACAACGGTACGGCGGAGTTCTCAACGTACCGTGCCTCAAACAAAGGATCAGTCTCCGCCGCAGCTCAGCCGCGGCCGTTAGGCGCTCGCGGCCGGCGCGCGCAGAAGGACGGAATATGAGTGTGGTGCCTCTCCTGGTCGTGGAGGGAATCTAATCGTGGTAGCGATTCAATTTAGGGTAGGTTGTCCAGAGAGTCCGGTAGGGTGAGACCCTATGGGGAGAGAGAATTGGTCCGATTGTGGGAGACGGACTCGGTAGCGCGCCGGCCGCCGACTCCGTTTGCACGCGGGTGGCGCGCGAAAGAGCATGGTATCCGAAACGAGAACCTTTATGGGAAGTGCGTGTTAGTGCGCCACCCGCTTCGAACGGCCAAGAGGTCAGGCGCACAAGTAGGCGCCTAACACCTTTATAAAGGAGAAAGTCAAGAGGGAAGAGACCTCCCGGTGCGAAAAAGTTGAATTCATTCGCACGAACGCAGCGACAGTTCTTTGACGTAGAACGACAACGCGCGTATGGTACCCGAGGAGCATCGTGCGGTCAGCCGTCGTGGCGACCAAACACCTTTTGGGATTGGCGGCGGCAGTGCAATGCACGCCTTAAACCGTTGCTCTCACGCGGGTGAAAGCGGATTCCAGATGCAACGCGGGCACAACACCCGGTTCCCCAATCAAGCGTACGATGCTGACGACTCATCAGTTAGGCGAACGGGTTTACCGGGTGTGGCCACGTAAGCCAGAGGCTGATCAGCCTTTGGCTGCGGATGACGTTTCAAGCGCGGATACTGTGAGAGCTTTCTGATGACTGATGGGCTGTCCTTTGAGCCCACGATACTCCGTGTTGCTTTTGAGCATGTGATAGACAATCCGCGCCAACTCTTTGGCGACGACGGTGCGAGCGATGGGCTCGTTGGCGCGTCGGCGGATCTTCTGATAGAGCCGGCGGTATTCGGGGAAGTATTGGATCGCGTGGACGGCCATGTCGGTGAAGGCGATTTTGAGGTACTTGTTGCCGTCCCGGGAGCCGGACTTGTGGCGGATGGTCTTGTTGGAGTTTTTGGCCCCTGGAACAAGTCGGCAGTAGGAGACAAAATGTTTGTCGGAGCGGAAGCGCTCGATGCCGTCGGCTTCAAGATAGATGGTGAAGGCGGTGATTTTGCCCATGCCGGGGACCCAGACGAGGCGCTGAATGTTGTCGTTGGGAATGAGGATGGGTTGCAGGTAGTGTTCCAAGGCGAGCACTTGCTCATCGAGGAGATCGATCTGCTGATAGAGATTGTGGAGATGGAGCCGATAGGCTTCGGAGAGAGTCTCCGGCAGTGTACGGTCGGCGATGACCAATTGATCGTCGCAGTTGAGTTTGCGGCCCACGTTGTGGACGCTGATGCAGCAGGAGGTGCGTTTCTGCACGAGGCGCAAGCGGGCGCGCAGCACGTCGCGCAAGGGTCTGAGCTCCGGGCGGATTTTGTGTGCGCGGGGAATGCAGTCCAGGCGCAACAGCATGGCGAGGGTTTGGGAATCGATCTTGTCGGTCTTGACCTTGGCGTAGGAGATGGCCTTCAAGTATTTGGCGTGGGCGAGGATGAGCTCGATGCCGTGGGCGGAGAGGAGATCATCGAGCCAGTACCAGCCGGCGGTGCATTCGACGACCGCTGTGTGCGAGCCAGGCAGCGAGGCGAAGTAGCCGAGGATGAGATCGGGAATGTTCGCTACGCGCTCTTGTTTCACGATCGCTCCGGTGTCATCGACAGTGGTGATGAAGCAGTTGTCTTTGTGCAGATCGATACCTGAGAAGTACATGGGAGCCTCCTGATGGAATGTTGGACATTTGACCTTGCCTGGTCGATGCCAAAATACGAAATCGGGAGGTCTCCTTTATGGTAAGATCAAGCGGCTGGAGCTGACGGAAGTCACGGGCGATCAGAAGTGGCCGGCGTGAAACGAGTTCAAGAGTCGAAACAACGGTGAAGCGTAACTTCTCAACGTACCGTGCCTCAAACAAAGGACGTGTCTCCGCCGCAGCTCAGCCGCGGCCGTTAGGGCGCAGCAGTCGGACCGCATCCATTCTAAATGTCAAGCATCTCAATGAAAACACCATTCTCGAAATCAATCCTCACCTTGTGGGCTTCGTTTCTTCTTGTTGGGTGTGGGAGTCAAAACGACTCTTTTGTCAAGCAAACGTTCAGCATTCCATCCGTCCCATACGATCGAGTGCGCCAGGGTCCCATCCTTTTTAGTGGACTTGAGACGTCGTCGGCTCTCTCCACCTGGCTGGCAATTGATTCAGCTGCTAACCCGATCGTTTGCATTGAGGACTCGTCATACCGTCCAACGGTAGTCGGTGCGCGCCGGGCTTCGAGTCGAACCATTGACACTCTGATGCACATGAGTGTCGACTCTGTGTGCAGTATGTGCAGTCAAGCCCTTCGCATGGAATTTGCTGCCGGCCTTCCTAACCTGCGTCTTTATCCACCTGATCGACCATTTGCTCCAGAATCTGCAAGCTTCGAGATAAAGGTGCGTGGGATCTCGATCTCACGGGGGATAGACAACATTTTTGGATCCTTAGTCGCCAAGACGAACAGTTACAATTGCACTCGACCTGATAGATGAGGCAAAACGGTGCAGTGCAGTTTGAGGTTATTCTTCTCTGGGCGAGGCAATTGATAGCAGATATTCCAATCCCCCTAGACAAGCTTTCCGGCTATGCTGCAAGGCGCGTGGTTGATCACATTAAGTCGCAGAAGCGGACGACAATGGCAGTACGTATTGCGAAAGCGACAGTGACTCCGACTCAAGTCTTTTCATCGTTGCTGCGCCTAACACCTTTATAAAGGAGAAAGTCAAGAGGGCAGAGACCTCCCGGTGCGAAAAAGTTGAATTCATTCGCACGAACGCAGCGACAGTTCTTTGACGTAGAACGACAACGCGCGCATAGTACCCGAGGAGCATCGTGCGGTCAGCCGTCGTGGCGACCAAACACCTTTTGGGATTGGCGGCGGCAGTGCAGCGCACGCCTTAAACCGTTGCTCTCACGCGGGTGAAAGCGGATTCCAGATGCAACGCGGGCACGACACCCGGTTCCCCAATCAAGCGTATGATGCTGACGACTCATCAGTTAGGCGAACGGGTTTGCCGGATGTGGCCACGGAAGCCAGAGGCTGACCAGCCTTTGGCTGCGGACGACGTTTCAAGCGCGGATACTGTAGAGCTTTCTGATGACTGATGGGCTGTCCCTTGAGCCCACGATAGTCGGTGTTGTTTTTGAGCATGTGATAGACAATCCGCGCCAACTCTTTGGCGACGACGGTGCGCGCGATGGGCTCGTTGGCGCGTCGGCGGATCTTCTGATAGAGCCGGCGGTATTCGGGGAAGTATTGGATCGCGTGGACGGCCATGTCGGTGAAGGCGATTTTGAGGTACTTGTTGCCGTCCCGGGAGCCGGACTTGTGGCGGACAGTTTTGTTGGAATTCTTTGCTCCCGGGACGAGTCGGCAGTAGGAGACAAAATGTTTGTCGGAGCGGAAGCGCTCGATGCCGTCGGCTTCAAGGTAGATGGTGAAGGCGGTGATTTTGCCCATGCCGGGGACCCAGACGAGGCGCTGAATATTGTCGTTGGGAATGAGGATGGGTTGCAGGTAGTGTTCCAAGGCGAGCACTTGCTCATCGAGGAGATCGATCTGCTGATAGAGATTGTGGAGATGGAGCCGATAGGCTTCGGAGAGAGTCTCCGGCAGTGTACGGTCGGCGATGACCAATTGATCGTCGCAGTTGAGTTTGCGGCCCACGTTGTGGACGCTGATGCAGCAGGAGGTCCGTTTCTGGACGAGGCGCAAACGGGCGCGCATGACGTCGCGCAGTGGTCTGAGCTCCGGGCGGATTTTGTGTGCGCGGGGAATGCAGTCCAGGCGCAACAGCATGGCGAGGGTTTGGGAATCGATCTTGTCGGTCTTGACCTTGGCGTAGGAGATGGCCTTCAAGTATTTGGCGTGGGCGAGGATGAGCTCGATGCCGTGGGCGGAGAGGAGATCATCGAGCCAGTACCAGCCGGCGGTGCATTCGACCACCGCTGTGTGCGAGCCAGGCAGCGGGGTGAAATAGCCGAGGATGAGCTCGGGAATGTTCGCTACGCGCTCTTGTTTCACGATCGCTCCGGTGTCATCGACAGTGGTGATGAAGCAGTTGTCTTTGTGCAGATCGATACCTGAGAAGTACATGGGAGCCTCCTGATGGAATGTTGGACATTAGACCTTGCTTGGTCGATGCCAAAGTACGAAATCGGGAGGTCTCCTTTATGGTAAGATCAAGCGTTTGCACCTGACGGAATCATGTTGGTTCGGAAAGTGGCTGAGGAGAGCGGAATTCAAAATGTTTATCAAACGAAATTCAATGTTGCACGCGACCCTTGCGGTGAAGTGGATATTGGTTCCGCCGCAGGTGAAACGCGGCCGTTAGGGCGCTACCGGGAGTGCGAATCATGAGATTCACCCTTTCTTTTCTTCTTGGACTTGCCAGTTTCATTGGATGCCGTGATTCCGGTGAGATCGCGGGCCCTCTCTGGTATGACGGTGGCCGCACCGGAGACATTGTCATGGCAGATCCCCAAGCCGATCCATTGAGCCTCTACCCCACGAATCCATACTCGATTCTGGCTGCCACTCTGAGTGGGGACGTACTGACATTGAATGTTTCACTTTCTAGTGCTCATCCGCAGGGTCTCACGCTTGTTGTATTCCGATATTGGTTGAAATCGAACCCTGTGCAGGTAGACGCCATAGTCAGCTTTGAACGATCTGGTAACACTGCAACCACGTGTCAACGATGGGTTAGGTTCAATCTCGTCCCCCTGCGAGATGCCTACATTCGCGCCTATGGCAGCAATGGGCCAATCACTCTGAATCTCTGGAGCCAGAATACCATTGTGGCCCGAATTAACGATGTAAGCCAGTCCCTCAGGTGGTAGCGCCCTAACAAGCGGCTGGAGCTGACGGAAGGACGGTGGTCGGAAAGTGGCTGGCCTGAAACGAGTTCAAGATCCGAAACAACGTTCCGCCTGACTTCTCAACGTACCCTTATCCAAACAGTGTAACTGATTCCGCCGCAGCTCAGCCGCGGCCGTTAGGCGCTCGCGGGCGGCGCGCACAGCCAGGTAAGATACGTTGAGTGTTGTGCAATGAAAAGTGGAGTGTGTCCATTGATGGTGGTGATCGGAATAAGTGAAGGAGTGATTTCACGCAGGAAACACCCAACGGTGCGCGCCGCCCGCCGGTACCGTACTTACGCGGGCGGCGACCGAGTTGGCTGGGATGGTGTGTGAGGAATCTGAAGGACCGGATCTCGGGAGAAAATGTGCATCCTTCGTCTCCGCCCTTATCAAGAGAGTGTGCGCAAGAGAGGAACCTCAAGCGGTTGTTGGGGAGTGATTCAAAAGTGGGAGGTTCTTGACCAGTTGGCAAAGGAACGCCGCCCGCGGCGAACGGCCGGGGACCACGTGGCAGGGGTAAGCGCCTAACAAGCGGCTGGAGCTGACGGAAGGACCCTTAGGGAAATACGGCAGGCGTGAAACGAGTTCAAGATCCGAAACAACGGTATGGCGAGGATCTCAACGTACCCTGAATCAATAGTGTATCCCTTTCCGCCGCAGCTCAGCCGCGGCCGTTAGGCGCTCGCGGGCGGCGCGCGTACTTGGAAAATGAATTGGCGTGCGAAAGCGAGGCTTCTCAGAAGGGAACGGTTTCTTCGGTCGACCCGTTTTGTGGGGTGAGAAGGTGTTCGGTATGTGGACCCATCACCAAGTGCGCGCCGCCCGCCGGAATCCGTTTGCACGCGGGTGTCGCGCAAAAGAGTTTGTTGTTCAAATAGTCGGTCACCACATTGTGTGTCAGGAGACGAAGAGTGTTGGAGAGTTCATCTCGTGAAACGGCTGACGAGAACAGCACCTTCGGCCGACCGTTGTACCTCGAAAGGGATGGAGTTCATTTGGGCAAAGGGTCTGTTGGCGCGCCACCCGCTTCGAACGGCGGGGAGGTCAGGCACACACGTAAGCGCCTAACAAACGGCTGGAGCTGACGGAAGAACCCTTTGGGGAATACGGCTGGCTTGAAACAAGTTCAAGATTCGAAACAACGTTGAAGCTGACTTCTCAACGTACCGAAGTTCAGTAGTGAATCCATATCCGCCGCAGCTCAGCCGTGACCGTTAGGCGGCACCGCCGAGAGGGCATCTCTACCATGGCTGTACGCGTGCTCATCATCCTAGGTGTCTTTTCATCCCTTGTGGTTGGATGCCGTTCTTACCTTCTGTTACGTCCGGGTGAGACCGTTGTCCAACACTATCACAATCCGGAGCGAGTTCTTCTACTCGTGAGTGGTTCGGGTCCTCGAGACAGCCTTTGGCGCAGCCAGTACTGTGTCATCGATACCGTAGGAAGCAAGATCCTCACCGTGTCTGTTGGGGACTCCATGACATTGTTGCGGAAGCTGAACATCTTGGCAGATTCTCAATTCGTGGTGCAGGAAGGGGACACGCTCTATGATGTAGTCCGCCTCAACGCAGCAATTCAATTCGACCAACCAGATTGTGGGTGCTTCTATCTCGTGCATCCAATTGAAGGCGAACCAAGTCGTCGCGTGTACCAGTCCACGAGATGCCTAGATCTTTATGCATCGCGAGGGGTCATCTGCAAAATAAAGGTCTACATCTGGATGACATAATTGAGCACGGCGGTGCCGCCTAACACCTTTATAAAGGAGAAAGTCAAGAGACAATAGACCTCCCGGTGCGAAAAGATGGTTCAATTCGCACGCACACTAGGACAGTTCTTTGACGTAGAACGACAACGCGCGTATGGTACCCGAGGAGCATCGTGCGGTCAGCCGTCGTGGCGACCAAACACCTTTTGGGATTGGCGGCGGCAGTGCAATGCACGCCTTAAACCGTTGCTCTCACGCGGGTGAAAGCGGATTCCAGATGCAACGCGGGCACGACACCCGGTTCCCCAATCAAGCGTACGATGCTGACGACTCATCAGTTAGGCGAACGGGTTTACCGGGTGTGGCCACGTCAGCCAGAGGCTGATCAGCCTTTGGCTGCGGATGACATTTCAAGCGCGGATACTTGAGAGCTTTCTGATGACTGATGGGCTGTCCTTTGAGCCCACGGTACTCCGTGTTGCTCTTGAGCATGTGATAGACAATCCGCGCCAACTCTTTGGCGACGACGGTGCGAGCGATGGGCTCGTTGGCGCGTCGGCGGATCTTCTGATAGAGCCGGCGGTATTCGGGGAAGTATTGGATCGCGTGGACGGCCATGTCGGTGAAGGCGATTTTGAGGTACTTGTTGCCGTCCCGGGAGCCGGACTTGTGGCGGATGGTCTTGTTGGAGTTTTTGGCCCCTGGAACAAGTCGGCAGTAGGAGACAAAATGTTTGTCGGAGCGGAAGCGCTCGATGCCGTCGGCTTCAAGATAGATGGTGAAGGCGGTGATTTTGCCCATGCCGGGGACCCAGACGAGGCGCTGAATGTTGTCGTTGGGAATGAGGATGGGTTGCAGGTAGTGTTCCAAGGCGAGCACTTGCTCATCGAGGAGATCGATCTGCTGATAGAGATTGTGGAGATGGAGCCGATAGGCTTCGGAGAGAGTCTCCGGCAGAGTACGGTCGGCGATGACCAATTGATCGTCGCAGTTGAGTTTGCGGCCCACGTTGTGGACGCTGATGCAGCAGGAGGTGCGTTTCTGCACGAGGCGTAAGCGGGCGCGCAGCACGTCGCGCAAGGGTCTGAGCTCCGGGCGGATTTTGTGTGCGCGGGGAATGCAGTCCAGGCGCAACAGCATGGCGAGGGTTTGGGAATCGACCTTGTCGGTCTTGACCTTGGCGTAGGAGATGGCCTTCAAGTATTTGGCGTGGGCGAGGATGAGCTCGATGCCGTGGGCGGAGAGGAGATCATCGAGCCAGTACCAGCCGGCGGTGCATTCGACCACCGCTGTGTGCGAGCCAGGCAGCGGGGTGAAATAGCCGAGGATGAGATCGGGAATGTTCGCTACGCGCTCTTGTTTCACGATCGCTCCGGTGTCATCGACAGTGGTGATGAAGCAGTTGTCTTTGTGCAGATCGATACCTGAGAAGTACATGGGAGCCTCCTGATGGAATGTTGGACATTTGACCTTGCCTGGTCGATGCCAAAATACGAAATCGGGAGGTCTCCTTTATGGTAAGATCAAGCGGCTGGAGCTGACGGAAGTACCTGTCAACAAGAACGGCCGGCGTGAATCGAGTTCAAGAGTGGAAACAACGGTGAAGCTTACTTCTCAACGTACCCTTATCAAATAGTGTGGCCGCGTTTCCGCCGCAGGTCAGCCGCGGCCGTTAGGGCGCAGCGGGCACAGGTCGTCAAATAGTCTGTCGAGACGTTGAGGCATTCAATCCATCTACAAAATCGTTCTCGGACTCGTTGGCACATGGAATCGGACTGTCCCAAGTCATTCTACGTCAAGCTGTGAACTTATCGTGTCAATCGCTCACAGTCGGACCAACCGAGATCACGCAGTCGTCTTGGGGATTCGAACCGTTAGATCGTTCGCACGCTCGAGGCGACCAGTCAATATCTTCGCACAGTGGATCTATTGTTACAACGCCCAGCAACTTATGGGCGATTTCGCTCCGACGGCGTGACCCTACAGAGTGAGGATATCACCATTCAGTTTGCAGTCGTCTCGCAAGACATGATTCATGCGTACACAGTTCGATGCGATTCGTGAAGCTGAAGCACGGATCCTCAATTCGAAGTTTCGCTCTGGTTGTGGATTGAAACCGAAGAGCCGGGCATAGGCCTAGATATCGAGGATCCAGAATTGACCTTCTGGAAGTAAGGTTATGCAATCGGTGTCCACTTGACCCTACTGTCCGGCAGTCGAGACAATCCAATGGGTAATCCTTTGGCGTGCGCCCTAACACCTTTAAGAAGGAGATTGTCAAGAGAAAAAAATCCTCCCGCTGCGAAACGAGGTGGCGATTCGCAGAGTAGGACGAGGAGGTTTGCTGACGACGAACCCGACCGGCGCTCGAAGTGCCCGTAAGACATCGTGCGGTCAGCCAATGGCGACCAAACACCTTTTCGGGTTGACGGCGGCCGTGCGATGAGCTGCAGGCCTTGAACCGCTGTCCTTCAGAGAGGACGATCCCAGATGTTACCTGGGCACGACGTCTGGCTTCCCAATCAAGCGGACGATGCTGAGGACGCACCAGTTAGGCGAACGGGTTTGCCAGACGTGGCCATTGCAGAGACCGGTAACTGATACTGCGTGGCAGCAAGATACAAAATTCCTGAATCTCCTTCTTGGTAAGATCAAGCGGCTGGAGCTGACGGAAGTACCTGTCAACAAGAACGGCCGGCGTGAATCGAGTTCAAGAGTGGAAACAACGGTGAAGCTTACTTCTCAACGTACCCTTATCAAATAGTGTGGCCCTTTCCGCCGCAGCTCAGCCGCGGCCGTTAGGGCGCACGGGCACAGGTCGTCAAATAGTCTGTCGGACTTGAGCATTCAATCCATCTACAAAACGTTCTCGGACCCGTTGACACATGGAATCGGATGTCCCAACATTTACGTCAAGCTGTGAACTTATCGTGTCATCGCTCACAGTCGGACCAACCGAGATCACCAGTCTCTTGGGGATCGAACCCAGTCGTTCGCACGCTCGAGGCGACCAGTCAATATCTTCGCACAGTGGATCTATTGTTACAAAACCCAGCAACTTATGGGCGATTTCCTCTGCACGGGTGACCCTACAGAGTGAGGATATCACCATTCATTTGCGTCGTCTCCAAGACATGATTCATGCTAACGTCGATGCGTTCGTGAAGCTGAAGCACGATCCTCAATTCGAAGTTTCGCTCTGGTTGTGGATTGAAACCGAAGAGCCGGGCATAGGCCTAGATATCGAGGATCCAGAATTGACCTTCTGGGTAAGGTTATGCAATCGTGTCCACTTGACCCTACTGGCCGGCAGTCGAGACAATCCAGGGTAATCCTTTGGCGTGCGCCCTAACACCTTTAAGAAGGAGATTGTCAAGAGAAAAAAATCCTCCCGCTGCGAAACGAGGTGGCGATTCGCAGAGTAGGACGAGGAGGTTTGCTGACGACGAACCCGACCGGCGCTCGAAGTGCCCGTAAGACATCGTGCGGTCAGCCAATGGCGACCAAACACCTTTTCGGGTTGACGGCGGCCGTGCGATGAGCTGCAGGCCTTGAACCGCTGTCCTTCAGAGAGGACGATCCCAGATGTTACCTGGGCACGACGTCTGGCTTCCCAATCAAGCGGACGATGCTGAGGACGCACCAGTTAGGCGAACGGGTTTGCCAGACGTGGCCATTGCAGAGACCGGTAACTGATACTGCGTGGCAGCAAGATACAAAATTCCTGAATCTCCTTCTTGGTAAGATCAAGCGTTTGCACTCCGCCAGAAAACGGCGGACCTTCGGCTGAGGGAAGACCGTACCGAGCAGAAAAGACGGGCGTGATACGAGTTCAAGAACGTAAACAACCGTAACACAAGTTCTCAACGTACCCTTGCGGTGAGGTGGGAGTTGGTTCCGCCGCAGTTTACCCGCCGTTTGCTGGCGGGCCTGCCCGCCGTTTGCTGGCGGGCCTGCCCGCCGTTTTCTGGCGGGGTGAAACGCCGACGTTAGGGCGCCACGCGGATTGCGGTGTGGCGCATCTCAATGAACGCAGAGCTCGATACCATGCAGAAATCTAGACTGATCCGTCGTCGGCTGTTGTTCACAGCCGGTGCATGTATCCCTTTTGGCCTTCTAAAATATTTCCAATGGTCAATCGAGGATGCCATCACAATCATCGGGGTCGCAATCCTTTGGGTACCCACCGCGATCCTCTTCATCGCGTCAATAGTCGTTAGCATCACTTGTATAGATTTGTTCAGCGAGGTCAAGTTCATTGCTCTTGCCCCTGCTGCGCTCACTGTCCTGGCCTTTTTGTTTCCGTACACGGCACTTTGGGTAACAATCGATTTTCCACAGCATAGGTTTGAACGCCAGACAATTGTCGCTGCTGTGGCGGATGGACGATTGAAACCGAACGTCGACCACAATGATCATTTGATCGCGTTAGGCTCGTCCTACCCCACGGTGTCCAATGGAGGCAATGACATCGTTGTTGAAGAGCATGACGGCAAGAAGTATATCCTTTTCTTTACACAGCGAGGCATCCTCGGGAACTTCTCCGGATTTCTGTACGTCCAAGGAAATGGCGACCCGAATCTGTACGGTGGCATCTACCAAGACGACAAAGCCGAGATTCGGTCATTCGGCGACAGCTGGTACTGGGTGTCGTCCGATCGTTGACCGACTCATTTCACTTTCTTCTGTGGCGCCCCTAACACCTTTAAGAAGGAGATTGTCAAGAGAAAAAAATCCTCCCGCTGCGAAACGAGGTGGCGATTCGCAGAGTAGGACGAGGAGGTTTGCTGACGACGAACCCGACCGGCGCTCGAAGTGCCCGTAAGACATCGTGCGGTCAGCCAATGGCGACCAAACACCTTTTCGGGTTGACGGCGGCCGTGCGATGCGCTGCAGGCCTTGAACCGCTGTCCTTCAGAGAGGACGATCCCAGATGTTACCTGGGCACGACGTCTGGCTTCCCAATCAAGCGGACGATGCTGAGGACGCACCAGTTAGGCAAACGGGTTTGCCAGACGTGGCCATTGCAGAGACCGGTAACTGATACTGCGTGGCAGCAAGATACAAAATTCCTGAATCTCCTTCTTGGTAAGATCAAGCGGCTGGAGCTGACGGAAGGACGTCCGTCAGAAGAGTGGCTGGCGTGAAACGAGTTCAAGATACGAAACAACGCATACGGCGAAGTTCTCAACGTACCCTGATTCAATAGTGTAACCCTTTCCGCCGCAGCTCAGCCGCGGCCGTTAGGCGGCACCGCCAAGAGGGCATCTCTGCCATGGCTGTACGTGTGCTGATCATCCTAGGTGTCTTTTCATCTCTTGTGGCTGGATGCCGTTCTTACCTTCTGTTGCGTCCGGGTGAGACCGTTGTCCAACACTATCACAATCCGGAGCGAGTTCTTCTACTCGTGAGTGGTTCGGGTCCTCGAGACAGCCTTTGGCGCAGCCAGTACTGTGTCATCGATACCGTAGGAAGCGAGATCCTCACCGTGTCTGTTGGGGACTCCATGACATTGTTGCGGAAGCTGAACATCTTGGCAGATTCTCAATTCGTGGTACAGGAAGGGGACACGCTCTATGATGTAGTCCGCCTCAACGCAGCAATTCAATTCGACCAACCAGATTGTGGGTGCTTCTATCTCGTGCATCCAATTGAAGGCGAACCAAGTCGTCGCGTGTACCAGTCCACGAGATGCATAGACCTTTATGCATCGCGAGGGGTCATCTGCAAAATAAAGGTCTACATCTGGATGACATAATTGAGCACGGCGGTGCCGCCTAACACCTTTATAAAGGAGAAAGTCAAGAGGGCAGAGACCTCCCGGTGCGAAAAAGTTGAATTCATTCGCACGAACGCAGCGACAGTTCTTTGACGTAGAACGACAACGCGCGCATAGTACCCGAGGAGCATCGTGCGGTCAGCCGTCGTGGCGACCAAACACCTTTTGGGATTGACGGCGGCAGTGCAATGCACGCCTTAAACCGTTGCTCTCACGCGGGTGAAAGCGGATTCCAGATGCAACGCGGGCACAACACCCGGTTCCCCAATCAAGCGTACGATGCTGACGACTCATCAGTTAGGCGAACGGGTTTGCCGGATGTGGCCACGGAAGCCAGAGGCTGACCAGCCTTTGGCTGCGGACGACGTTTCAAGCGCGGATACTGTAGAGCTTTCTGATGACTGATGGGCTGTCCCTTGAGCCCACGATAGTCGGTGTTGTTTTTGAGCATGTGATAGACGATCCGCGCCAACTCTTTGGCGACGACGGTGCGAGCGATGGGCTCGTTGGCGCGGCGGCGGATCTTCTGATAGAGCCGGCGGTATTCGGGGAAGTATTGGATCGCGTGGACGGCCATGTCGGTGAAGGCGATTTTGAGGTACTTGTTGCCGTCCCGGGAGCCGGACTTGTGGCGGACGGTTTTGTTGGAGTTCTTGGCTCCCGGGACGAGTCGGCAGTAGGAGACAAAATGTTTGTCGGAGCGGAAGCGCTCGATGCCGTCGGCTTCAAGATAGATGGTGAAGGCGGTGATTTTGCCCATGCCGGGGACCCAGACGAGGCGCTGAATGTTGTCGTTGGGAATGAGGATGGGTTGCAGGTAGTGTTCCAAGGCGAGCACTTGCTCATCGAGGAGATCGATCTGCTGATAGAGATTGTGGAGATGGAGCCGATAGGCTTCGGAGAGAGTCTCCGGCAGTGTACGGTCGGCGATGACCAATTGATCGTCGCAGTTGAGTTTGCGGCCCACGTTGTGGACGCTGATGCAGCAGGAGGTGCGTTTCTGGACGAGGCGCAAGCGGGCGCGCATGCACGTCGCGCAGTGGTCTGAGCTCCGGGCGGATTTTGTGTGCGCGGGGAATGCAGTCCAGGCGCAACAGCATGGCGAGTGTTTGGGAATCGACCTTGTCGGTCTTGACCTTGGCGTAGGAGATGGCCTTCAAGTATTTGGCGTGGGCGAGGATGAGCTCGATGCCGTGGGCGGAGAGGAGATCATCGAGCCAGTACCAGCCGGCGGTGCATTCGACGACCGCTGTGTGCGAGCCAGGCAGCGAGGTGAAATAGCCGAGGATGAGCTCGGGAATGTTCGCTACGCGCTCTTGTTTCACGATCGCTCCGGTGTCATCGACAGTGGTGATGAAGCAGTTGTCTTTGTGCAGATCGATACCTGAGAAGTACATGGGAGCCTCCTGATGGAATGTTGGACATTAGACCTTGCTTGGTCGATGCCAAAGTACGAAATCGGGAGGTCTCCTTTATGGTAAGATCAAGCGTTTGCACCTGACGGATTGGAGTTGGTCGGAACGGTGGCTCCCATAAAACGAGGCCACAGCGGAAACAACGTTTCGTCGTAGATCTCAACGTACCCTTGCGGTGAAGTGGAAAGTGGTTCCGCCGCAGGTGAAACGCAGGCGTTAGGCCGCGCCACACGTTCTGAAACGGACCGCACATCATGACCACGATCAAGTCAGCCGAGGAGTTGAAGGACGAATTGTCAGCGCTTGCTGAGAGAATTGCACTTGAGAGATTCTCAGTCAAGCTCGACTTCTCGACCGAATCAGTGAAGGATGTTGAACGAATCCTATCGGCATTTCACAATGAATACAATCAAACCAAGGACGAGTCTGGCCTGCAAGGAATTGCTTTGGAGTTTGCCGCCTACATTGTCAAAGTTATTGAATCCAACTTTCAACGAGGCTTCTGGAGCAGAGACCATCGAACCTTCGGACCCGACACGTTCCCTTACGCCTGGCAGAATACCGAGATTTTTCCCTTTGGGTGGTGCCTTAAGCGAATTATTGACGGCCCCCAGGACGATGTGTGGTCAAAATTCCAAGCGCTTGTTCTCAACAAGGCCAGTGGCGCGGCCTAACAAACGGCTGGAGCTGACGGAAGCACCCTGAATCAAAAGTGGCCGGCGTGAAGCGAGGTTAGAGATTGGAAACAACGTTACGGCTGGGATCTCAACGTACCGTGCCTCAAACAAAGGACGTGTCTCCGCCGCAGCTCAGCCGCGGCCGTTAGGCGGCGACCACACTCACAATTGGACTTTCGGAGATGGATTCCCTGCAGGGTGCACCTGACTCTATTCTGCCAAACCGAAAGAAGTTCGCTGAGGATCCGTTTGGGTACAGCCTCCTGGCGTGGCATAAGTGGGGCTGGCTGAGAGAACTTTCCGGCTTTCCTGTAGACATCGCGTCGTTTCCCAATCGTGAAGAACTCAAATCTCCGGTGCTCTGGTTGGCTCACGCCAAGGCCATGAGCGAAGCAGCAGAGGTCGTTTTTCGGTCGGAGCCCGCCTTCGATGGCATACCCAATGACCTCAAGGGTGTCTGCGACTCACAGTATTGCGCTATCGGTCTCATGCTCGTTGGATATAGTCTCGAGATCTGCCTGAAGGGGATGCTCATCATACAGAAAGGTGTTGCGGCTTACTCGCAGGACGAGAAGACGCTCTTCCATCATCGCCTCGACGATCTCGCCGACTTTGTTCCAGATCTCTCCGAGAAAGACAAGGTGATTCTTAAGACACTTACTCATTTCGTGACATGGGCCGGACGGTATCCCGATCCCGGGCCTCGCGGTCCGGACAGCATGGCCGAAGTGTTCCAGCAATCGGAAAAGTTTCGGATTTCCGGGCGCGACCTCTTTCAACTAGCAGCCCGAATAATGGCTCATGCAAAGACGGTGATAGGTTAGTGGCAAGGAGTTCCTCGAGTCGCCGCCTCCTAAGTAGCTCATTGCAAGCCCAAGAGAATGAACAAGTTAGCAATTGACGTTTTTGAGCTATTTCCCCTTAAGAACCCTGCCGGCAGGCAGGGTGGCGGGCGTTAACAAGCGGCTGGAGCTGACGGAAGGACCCTTTGAGGAATACGGCTGGCGTGAAACGAGTTCAAGAGACGAAACAACGGTGAAGCTGACATCTCAACGTACCCTAATTCAATAGTGTATCCCAATCCGCCGCAGCTCAGCCGCGGCGTTAGGCCGCAACATCCAGGGACTTCACCATGCGACGTTTATTGTTCAGTTTATTCGTTTGCATACTTACACTTCCGTCATTTGCGCAGGCTCAACTTGTTCGATCGGCTGGGTTTAAGATCGGGACTTCTGCCGCCTCACAAGATTGGAACTATCTCACCAACCTCCGGAGCTTAGATGCGAATACTCTCTGGGGCATCGACGTCGGTGCATTCGTCGAATGGTTCACCTTGCCCGTATTCAGTATCAGCACTGAAGGGCACTACATCCAAAAAGGGATTAAAGTTACTCTGCCTATGACGACTGCGCAATCACCCGACGGCAACGGAACCTTTATCACGCTATCCCAACGGGTGGCCTATTTTGCGCTCCCGGTTCTCGCCAAATGCCGGCTCGATATTGCATCGTCCAGCATTTACGCTTTAGCCGGACCCAGAATTGACTTTCTGCTTGGCTATAAAGACCAGGGTTTTGGTGACGTTATCAAGGATTTCAGGTCGGCTGAACTCGGTCTCACGCTTGGTCTCGGATTTGAAACGATCGCGTTTGATCGGTTCATGATCGGTGCGGAATATCGCTTTAGTCCAACTCTTCAGGATAGCTATTCCAGCAATTTGCTCCAGGTCAGAAATCGCTCCATGGAAATCTTGCTTGTGCTACGTGCGAAGTAGTTGCGGCCTAACACCTTTATAAAGGAGAAAGTCCCCGCCAAGGAAGGCGGGATCTTCGTCAAGAGACAATAGACCTCCCGGTGCGAAAAGATGTTTTAGTAATCCGTAGAAACCCACTGCCTGGGGCAGTGGTTATGTCCAGTTGGCTTTGCCGGAAAAAAGGCGGTAGATTTGGTACATGAGCAAGTATAAAAAGCTCTCTCATGCAATCTATACTGCACGTATCATGTAGTGTGGGTTCCCAAGTACCGATACCGAGTCCTGAGCGGGGCGATCAAGGAGATGATGGAACGGGACATTCGCGGAATGAGCGAATGGATGGGCTGCGAGGTGACGGAGTTGAATGTGCGGGAGGATCACGTGCACGTGGTGGTATCGATACCGCCGAAGGTATCGATTGCGCACTACATGGGAACAATCAAAGGGAAGACGGCGATCAAGCTGTTCAAAAGCTACCCTGGGATGCGGAAGAAGCCCTATTGGGGGAACCACTTCTGGGCGCGGGGGTACTTCGTAAGTACCATCGGCGTAGATGAGGAAACGGTCCGCAAGTACGTGCGCTACCAGGAGAAAGAAGAAAAGCGCGAGGAAGAGGATCAAGGTAGATTTCGCCTCTTATAGAGGTGTAAATTATTTCTGAAGCCACCGGCTCCGCCGGTGGTAGTTCACAAAGTCCAGATCGACCTTCAACCGGCCGATCTCTTCGTACAACCGAGCAATCGTCGCTTCGTAGGCATCATGCTCGTTGCGTGCGGTGAACAACTCCGGAAGATGGTCTTGGAGTTGCTTCTTCCATTGGCCAATCTGGTTCGGATGCACCTTGAACTCTGACGCAAGCTCGGCGATCGTGCGATCACCCTTCAACGCTTCCAACGCAACTTTGCTCTTGAAGGCCGGACTGAGTGCTCGACGGCATCCGTTTCATGACAGGCTCTCCTCTGTGGAAATCTATACCACTTTTCCACCTACGATACCTGTCCAGTTTTTGGGGTACGGCTCAAAGAATTTCCAGAAAGTCAGAATCTTGTTCAGTTTGACCAAGTTGTTCTGCATGGATTTACGCCACGTATAGTTCGGATGACTTGCGGATATTAGGGGATGCGGGTTCTCAAGCCCAGCATGCCCATAGGGTGAGTCAAGGAAGATACATCGGTAATTCCTACAACACGTTCGCCCAGCTCAGGTCAAAATTGCTCGACTGGCAAGTTGTCCGACCCGCACTGGTTGCACATCTGCGAATTTGCAACTTCTTTACTTGTGGCTCCCCACTTGCGAGCTGGTTGTTTGGCACCCTTGTTGCATCCTCACTTTCGGTGAATCCCAATTGAGCTAAAGTCTCTTCAGGAATCTGGCAACTTTTTTCGTGATGTTGTGCTCCTGAAATTGAGTCAACCGTTATAAGAACAGTCCACTCCAATGCGTCCGACTGGGCGAAAATATAGACCTGCAGGAGTTTGCCTCATTGTCCTGTGTATGCTTGCCTCTTCTGCTTATCCGCAAACCGATCTTGCCAACCTTGTCGAACGCACGGAAAACGCGGTTGTCTTAGATCCAGGACAATGAAATTGAAAACCAAGCCATGCAGGGTACCGGGTTCTTCCTTCGTGGTGGTGACATTGTTACCAACCGACATGTTGTTGACTTCGCAACTCGCATTGAGGTAAGAACGCTCCACGGAATGACCTACGGCGTAAGAAGCGTGATTGCGGGGAAAACGGGCAAAGACGTGGTGCGTCTCTTCAAATCGGTCCAATAAAGGGTGGCGCGAAGTTCTTGAATTTGGCTTCACTTCAACCGAAGGTGGGGAGCAGAGTGGTTGTGATAGGAAACCCATTAGGTCTGGAAGGCACGGTAACCGATGGCATTGTGTCGGCGGTGCGCTCCGATAGCTCCATCGGAGAATTGGTTCAAATTACTGCTCCAATTTCACACGGTTCAAGCGGAGTCCAGTTCTGACACGAGCGGCAATGTAATTGGAGTCGCTACGCTAAATCTGGCATCGGGTCAGAACCTCAATTTTGCACTTGCGTCAATTGAGATTTCCAACTGGGGACGGAAAAAAACATCCCCATAACTCGTTGGTACAAAGAGTGTTTAAAGTATTATGCGAGCAGACCTGAAGCCGAGAGAAGGAAGGCGGCTCGAATCAAATTGGACAATTACTATGAAGGGGATATTCTTACAAAGCAGACTTTCTACGACGAAAGTGGCAGACCGGTAAGAACTACCGAAGTCTTCAGTGGGAATAATTCCAGCAAATACGAATTTACTAGCATATATCAAGACGGAAAAGAAGTTGAATACTCTGCCTTTACCAATGGTACTGACTTCCCTTCGAGTAAGGGTCGCTACTTTTATGATGAGCGCAGTGGGCGGCGGGACATGGAAAAATGGTATGATTACGAGTCTGGCACGTTAGAAATGACGGTCTTCTACAATTACGATTCTAAGGCCAGAGAAATCAGCCGTCGCCGCTACCCCGCTCGGAGACACGCTATTTGAAGAATCGACTGAGACTTCGTGGTTTGGGGACGAATCCTATTTTAAAACAAGCCTTCCAAGAGGCGGATCTTACGATAGAATATTTGAAGGGAAAAAGTGTTTGTATGACGCACAGGGACGAAAGACTGAATCCATGCTCAAGAATTTTTATGATGGGACTGCGAGCCTTTTGTATTACAATCCTGATGGTAGCGTAGCTCAAACGTTGTGGATGGTAGGTCAGGATACAACTAGTCGTTCAACGTTCAAGTACAACGAGTTGGGTTTGACGACTCAATCGTGGAATGTTCGGGATGGTGATACATGTGTGTCCACTTATAGCTATGACCGCTATGGTAATCTGCTGGAGATTAGCAAGCAATGTGAAAAATATAAACAAAGATATTACCACCAATACCAATACTTTGGAAGATAGCCCAGCTAGGACTTCTGCTCCAGACGAGCTGCCATATTAGCGGTACTTTTACTTACACGTGCCGTAATCGGATTCACCGTCAATATCGACTGTCCCAAATTTGGGACTTAACTCTTCCGCCTTTCGATTATCCGCTGAATGCTGACAATGCCTTGCCGCAACCGATCTGCTGCAGGTCCGTTAGGCGAGTGAACGTGCATTACCGGTGCGAGAAACCTGTTGAGTACCAACTGTTCTTCAACCCATTTGACCGCATCGAAGCCCGAACCAGCGATCTCCTCATCTCCCAGAACGAGATCCAAGCTAAGTTCTTCGACCTGCCCAGTTTATAGGTCGACTGTCTATGGGCTGTCCCAGCCGACCCGACCTTGA
>CAWJKM010000003.1:0-222500 GCA_963843525.1 Ignavibacteriota bacterium
TTGTGTCGGGTCAATTAATGATGGACGGCCTCACGGGAGCACTCCGGGATTATCTCGGGACCGCCGGGAAATTCAACGCAGACGTGAGTTCGGTGCAACAAGTGATGGTCGACGTGCTTCTCCGGATGGGTATCGTGCTTGGACCGGTAATGGGCGGCCTGGCTGTGGCTGGACTGGTTGCCGGCTACGCTCAGGTTGGTTCTCTCTGGGCGCCGGAGGCGATGCAACCGAAATTTTCGAAGCTGAATCCTCTCACCGGGATAAAGAAAGTCCTGCTCTCACGACGGTCAATGGTGGAAATCGGAAAAAACATCGCGAAGGCCTCGGTTGTCGGTCTGGTGGCGTATGTCGCTCTCAAAGACATCGTTGGAGAGTCGGTCGTCCTCATGGACAATGAGCCGGCGGGAATATTCGCGTTCATGATGCACGCGTCTGTCGGGGTCGGAATCAAGACCGGAATCGCGTTTCTGGTAATTGCAGCGATCGACTTCTTTTATCAGCGGTTCGAGTATGACAAGACACTGAAGATGACGAAGGAAGAAGTGCGGGAAGAGACGAAAGAGCTCGACGGGGACCCCCTCGTGAAAAGCCGGATCAGGACCATCCAGCGGAAAATTGCGTACAGGCGGATGATGCATGATGTCCCCCGCGCGGATGTCATCGTCACGAACCCGACACACCTTGCCGTCGCCTTGAAATATGACCCGGAAAAAATGTCCGCCCCGCACGTGGTCGCCAAAGGTGCCGGACTCATCGCGGAGCGGATCAAAAAGATCGCCCGGGAACATGACATCCCGATTCTCGAGGACAGACCTCTTGCGCGGGCGCTGTACAGCAGCGTGGAGATCGGTGAAGAAGTGCCGGAAAAACTCTTCCAGGCGGTGGCGCAGGTACTCGCGTATATTTACCGCCTGAGGAACACGCATTCACGTTTCAGCATGAACTGAGGCCATGGAAGCCGTCGCAACAACACGGAATAGCGGATTCATGAAATCGCCCGCCATGCGGGCGATCGGGGCGAACACGGACGTGGCGCTGGCCATAGCGGTCATCGGCATTCTGGCCCTGATGATCATCCCGATGCCCCCGATCATGCTGGACATTCTGATCGCCGCAAATATTACGATTGCGATCGTTGTCCTTATGGTGTCGATGTATCTCACCAGCCCCCTCGAGCTCTCGGTGTTCCCGGGACTGCTACTTATCCTGACCATCTTCCGGTTGTCGCTGAATGTCGCCTCGACGCGTCTGATCCTTGGCGAGGGATTCGCCGGCGATGTGATCACGTCGTTCGGCTCGTTCGTGGTGAAGGGCAATTATGTCGTCGGGTTCATCATCTTCCTGATCCTGGTGATTATCCAGTTCATGGTGATCGTGAAAGGCGCCGGCCGCATCGCGGAGGTCGCTGCACGGTTCACCCTGGATGCGATGCCGGGGAAACAGATGGCGATCGATGCGGATATGAACGCCGGGCTGCTGACCGAACAGGAAGCCCGTGAGCGCCGCGCCGTGGTTGCCCGTGAGGCGGAATTTTACGGGGCGATGGACGGTGCCAGTAAATTTGTTCGCGGCGATGCCATCGCCGGTCTGCTGATCAACGTGGTCAACATTCTCGGGGGGTTCATTATCGGCGTGGCGCAGAAAGGGATGTCCTTTCTCGATGCCCTCCATACCTATACGCTCCTGACGGTCGGTGATGGACTCGTCACGCAGATTCCGGCTCTGATCATCGCCACTGCAGCAGGCATGATTGTCACACGAAGCGCTTCAGGCAATCAGTTCGACCGGGAAATCGGTGCCCAGGTCTTCGGCCGGTATAAAGCCCTCCTGATCGCTTCCGGCGCCCTCCTGGCGTTTGCGATTGTGCCCGGCCTCCCGACGATCCCGTTTCTTATCCTCGGGTCCCTCTCAGGAGGGATAGGATATGTGCAAATGCGCCAGGCGAAAGCCCCCGCACAGGAAAAGACGCCGGACCGGCCCGCTGTGCGTGAGGACAAAATTGAAGATTACCTGCAGGTCGATCCGCTGGAAGTGGAAATCGGGTACGGTTTGATCTCGCTGGTCGACGAATCGCAGGGCGGAGATCTGTTTACACGGATTACGAATCTGCGGAAGCAGCTCGCCATGGATCTTGGCATCGTTATTCCGCCGGTGCGGGTGCGGGATAACCTCCAGCTGGAGGCCAATCAGTATGTCGTGAAGGTCAAAGGCAACGTCATCGCCTCGGACAGATTGATGATGGGGCGGTATCTGGCAATGAGCCCGACACGGACAACATCACAGGTCGATGGGGTCGAGGTGAAAGAACCCGCTTTCGGTTTGCCGGCAATATGGATCCCGGATCACGAGCGTCAACATGCGGAAATCCTCGGCTTCACCGTGGTGGAGCCGTCGTCTGTTCTCTCGACGCACGTTCAGGAGTTGTTGCGGCGGAACGCGGACAAGATCCTCACCAGGCAGGATACGCGCAAGCTGATCGACAATCTGAAAAAGGAATCTCCGGCGATCGTTGAAGAGCTCACGCCGGAACTCTTGCCGACCGGGACGATTCAGAAGGTCCTGCAGAACCTGCTGCGTGAAGGCATCCCTGTCCGGGACCTGGGAACGATCCTCGAAGCGCTGGTCGACTATGCGCGCGTCACGAAAAATGTGGATGTCCTGACCGAATATGTGCGCCATTCGCTTTCAGAGACTATTTCCCGGCTCTATCAGGATTCCAACGGTATCATCCACGCGATTGCAATGGACCCCCGTCTGGAGCAGGTGATCTCGGCGTCCCTGCAGAACCAGCGGGAGGCGACGCCAAGTCTTGGGTTATCCCCGGGGACGGTGCAGGGTATCCAGACGAGTCTGCAAAGCAATATCGACATGAGTGCTTCCGGCGGATATGTCCCGGTCGTCGTCTGTGCCGCCACGGTACGGCCGTACTTTTACCGGTTGATCCATACTTCGTTCCCGACAGTCTCGGTTCTTTCGTTTACGGAATTGCCCCCTGAGACGGAGATCGAATTTATCGGCAAACTTGAGGTAGCCAATGAGGATTAAGAAGTTTAACGCTCGCAGCCTGAAAGAGGCGACGGAACAAATGCGTCAGGAGCTCGGACCGGATGCGATTGTCCTTGGCACGCGCACCATTGCCAAAGGCGGCGGGCTCGGATTGTTCGGCCGCGATACGTACGAGGTCACCGGGGCAATCGACGAACCGGCGACAGGCCGTGGGAGTTCCTATGCCGCGAAAAGGGCGGCGACCCCGTACGAGCGGTATCTCGACCCTTCGGCCTCGGTGATCGACACCACCGCACATCTCGAGGAGCTCAGGAAGGTTGCCGAGCGGTTTGATACCCGGCGGCATCCGTCCCCGACATCGCGCCGATCATCGGGGGAAAGTCTTGCCGAGGTGGGCAATATCGTGGACCTGAGGAACGAAATGCAGGCCATGCAGGGAGCGCTCCGTGAGATTTCCGACCATCTGAAGTATGCGAAAATCCCGGAACTCCCCGATACTCTCCGCGAGCTCTACACGACGCTGATCGATCAGGAGGTGGATGACGCGCTCGCACGGCAGATGATCCTCACTGTGAACGAGGCCCTTACGCCGGATCAACGGCAGAGTCGCGAACTCACGCGGGAGGCTCTGTTACGGGTGATGGCCAGGCTGATCAAGGTGCCGGAAACGGGGAAATCGAAACGACGGAAAATTAAAGTGGTCGCCCTCGTTGGACCGACCGGCGTCGGCAAGACGACGACCATAGCAAAACTGGCGGCTATCCACAAGCTGCTCCACCGGAAGAACGTCGGACTGATCTCGACGGATACGTACCGCATTGGTGCCATTGAGCAGTTGCGCACGTTTGCGTCGATCGCGGATATCCCGATGGATGTGGCCTACAAGCCCGCGGAGGTTGCAAGCGCGTTGCGGAAATTCAAGGACCGCGACATCGTCTTCATCGACACGGTGGGACGAAGTCACCGCTCGAAAAAGGAAGTGTCGGAGCTTGCGAAATATGTCCAGTCTGCGGACCCCGACGAGGTCCATCTTGTCCTGAGCGCTTCGACGTCGCCGCGCGCGATTGCCGAAATCATCCGCCAGTTCGGTACCGTGAAGCCCAACAGGCTTCTCTTCACAAAGCTGGACGAAGCGGTCTCGCTCGGACCCATTTTCAGTATTGTCAACAAACAGCATATCCCCGTCGCCTATGTCACGACGGGACAAACCGTCCCGGATGACATTGTGGCTGTTGATCCGGCACAGTTTGCTTCGATGGTGTATTCGGGAGCGCCCGCCCATGCATGATCAGGCCACCCGGATGCGGGAAATCGCAAAGGAGTACCAGGAGAGGGAGGCGCGTCGCCGGCCCCATATCCTCGCTGTCACGAGCGGGAAGGGCGGAGTGGGAAAGAGCACGATCGCCCTCAACCTTTCTCTCAAGCTCAATGACGCGGGCCAGAGGGTCCTCCTTGTTGACGGCGACACAAATCTCGGAAGTCTTGATGTGATGCTGGGGTTCGCCCCGCGGTACCGCATGGGGGATGTGCTCCGGGGAAATATGGATGTCGAAGATGTGCTGGTTACGGCCCAGCCCGGTCTGAAGATTCTCCCTGCTAGCGCCGGAGACGTTGAGTATCCTCTGGGCGGAATTTCACTGCAGGACCGTCTCTTCGAGGAAATCCTCGGGATCGAAGAACAGTTCGACTGCATCGTGATCGACACCGGCGCGGGGCTCAACGACGAAGTCATAGGGTATCTCGACCATGCCGACGATATTCTCCTGGTGACGACTCCTGAACCCACCGCCATCATGGATGCGTACGCGATGATGAAAGTGGTCTGGTCCGTCAACGGAGCGGCCCGGATTCAGGGAGTCCTCAATGCGGTACGGTCGCCTCGAGAGGGAGACGAAGTCGGAAGGAAGCTCCGGATGGCGGTGAATCATTTTCTGAAACGTGACCTGGACATCGTCGGCATGATTCCCGCCGACACGCAGGCCCCGAAGGCGATCGTTCTCCAGGTGCCCCTGGTGAAAAGCTTCCCGCATTCGGCCGCCGCGCTCTCGATCCAGTCACTGGCAAATCATGTATTGCTTCAACTTGTGCACCGTAGTGAACGGAAGGCGATCTAATCATGACTAAAGTGATCTTTCAAGTCGGCTTGCTCTCGTTTTGCGTCGCAGCCGTGCTCTTCGGGCTGCAGCATACGGACCTCCTCGAAATCGTTGCGCGATCGTTTGTGGTATTCATCGCCGTCGTCGGGGCGATGATGATCATCCTTCTGGTCGTCGCGAATTTCGCGGAGCACAAGGTGGTGGATGAGAATCCGGCGCCGGAACAGACGCAACATCATGCGAAAACGGTAGCGGAGCCGGTGAAATAAGCCATGGCATCCGACCTTCAACCGGGGGAGACTGCAACGCAGGTCCTGTGGGACAGGTACTGCGAGAACCGCACGCCTGACACCAAGCGGGCGCTGGTCCTCCGTTACCTCGACCTCGTCCGTTATGTCGTTGCACGGTTGGGGAGGCCGCGGATGGATTCCGGCCGCAGCCTTGAATCGGAAGACATGATCCAATATGGCATTCTCGGTCTCATCGAAGCAGTCGACCGGTTCGATCCGGGCACGGGAGTGAAGTTTGAGACCTATGCAATCCCGCGGGTCAAGGGGGCGATTCTGGACGAACTCCGGAATCTCGACTGGATGCCAAGATCCGTTCGCGCCAACGCTCGCCGCGTCGAGCGCGCGTCGGAACGGGTGAGCCAGGAAGTGGGGCGGGAGGCAGCAGATCAGGAAATTGCAGGAAGACTGTCGATCACGGTGAGTGAATTGCAGCATATCGTGTCCGAAGCGAACTCGCGGATGAGTTCCTCCATCGCCGGACCGGACGAGACGATGGCGCCCGATCAGGTTGCGGAGGATTCCCCGGGGCCGCTGGAGGTACTGTCCGACAAAGAGGCGCGCAATCGTCTCGTGGAGGCCGTCAGCGATCTCCCGGACAGGGCGCGGACCGTTATCGCCCTGTACTATTACGAAGGGTTGCGCTTCGGCGACATCGCGAAAATTCTCAAGGTCTCCGAATCAAGAGTTTCACAGATTCACTCCGAGGTCCTCCGCGGGCTCCGGAAGCAATTGACGGACATTGTGTGAGCGGACAACAGCGTCAGCCAACGAGGGAGCACGTACTGGTCATGATGTCACCGGAACAGATCAAGGAAAGGATCCAGACCATCATTCAATTGCCTGCATTGCCGACAGTGGCAATGGAGGTCGTGGAGATGGTGGACAATCCGAAGACCAGTGCCTCGCGGCTTGGCAAGGTGATCTCCACGGACCAGGGCCTGACGGCCAAGGTGCTGAAGATTGCGAATTCGCCGTTCTACGGATTCCCCCGGAGGATCTCGACAATCGATTTCGCGATTATCGTGCTCGGATACGACGCCCTCAAGGAGATCGTCATCAGCATCTCGCTGGTGAGCTCTCTCCAGAAAAAGTCCGATCAGTATTTCGATGCAAAAGGGTTCTGGGATCATTCCATCGCCTCGGGCGTGCTTGCCCGCCGTCTCGCCCGGGATCTTGATTACAGGATCAGCGGAGAAGTGTTCGTCGGGGGACTCCTCCATGATATGGGCATCTCGGTGCTGCACCGGTATTTCAAGACGGAGTTCAAAAGAATCGTCGATATCGCCCGCGAAACCGACCTCACCTTTCTCGAAGCCGAGGAAAGCGTGCTTGGGGTAACGCATGCGGAGATTGGCGGATGGCTCGCCGCACGGTGGAATCTCCCCGATCATCTCGTGGAAGCCATCGCCTGTCATCATACGCCGGGGAAGGCGCAGAAGAACCCCGATCTCGTGGCATTGATCCATCTGGCGGATGTGTTCTCCACACGGATCGCCGACGTTCCTGTGGAATTCGACAAAGGGACGGACTTTGACTCCGACGCCCTTGAACGGCTGCAGCTCACCGATCAGAATGTGTTGAATGAGTACCTGACCAGTTACACCGATATGTTCCAGTCCGACCTCGACCAAATCATGCATCTCGAGTCGCTGGCCCAAGAGGGATTCCAAAATCATGAACGCAGAGTCGCCAAAGCGTAAGACTACATCGCAGGTTCTGGAAGAGGGACTTCCGCATTTCGAACAGTTTATCGAGAGCCGGGAGACCTATATCCGGGCGCTCGAACGAACAATCGGCGTCTTGCGTCAGGACAACTCCCACGTGGCCGACAACAATCTCGCGATCCGCACATCGATCGACGAGCTGATGGCCATGCAGCAACTGTCGAATACGATCAGCACGAGCAACGCTCCGGAGAAGATCATTGCGGCACTGATCGAGCTGACCCGACAGGTCATCCCGGTCATCGAAAGCAATATCTTTGTCTTCGAGGACGGGTCAAACAGACTGTCCGCCCTGTCGTCGAAAAGCTCGCCCCGCCTCGAACAGGAAGCGCAGCAACAGATGGAAGCGGGCATCGTGGACTGGGTTATTGCCGAGAAGAAGACGGTGATCATTCCCGACCTTGAACACATGGTGGCGGGCGCGAGCGGGCGAAACTTCGTCATCGTTCCCCTGATTCTTCGCAACCGCGGCATCGGTTTCTACGTGATTCATACGGAAAAACCGCAACAGGAATTCTCCAATCAGGATGTCCAGCTCCTCTCAGTGCTGGCGAACCAGGCCGCGGTGGCGGTGGAAAACTCACGGACGTATCAGCAACTCGTCAAGGCGAATGAAGAATTGAAGTCTTCACGGGCCCAGATGATTCAGGCGGCAAAGCTTGCCGCGATCGGCGAACTCGCGGCCGGAATAGCGCACGAAATAAAGAACCCCCTGCAGGTCCTTCTCCTCAACCTGGAACTGGTGGAAGCGGGCCGTCCCCTGCCCAACTGGACGGAGATGTTCAGCAAACAGGTCCGCAGACTTTCCGAGATCACGCACCGGTTGATGAATTTCGCGCGCAACGCATCGGAAGACGTCACGATGGAGCCCATCAGCCTCCAGAAGGTCATTGAAGATATCGTGGCCATGGTGCTCCATGAGTTCCGGGGGGCCGGGATCGAAATAGAGACCCGCGCGGTCGAGGACCTCCCCCCCGTGGCCGGCAATGCAAACTACCTGCAGCAGGTGTTTCTGAACCTGCTCATCAATGCCCGTGATGCGATGCCGAAAGGTGGAATGATCACGATCAGTTTCGCGCTTACGGGATTTCATGTCACTGTACGCGTATCGGATACCGGCAACGGAATTCCTCCGGCCGTAGCCGAAAAAATCTTCCGACCGTTCTTCACGACCAAGGGAGAAAAAGGAACGGGCCTGGGTTTGGCCATCTGCCACAAGATCGTGCTGCAGCATAAGGGCGATATCCGGGTGGAGAGTGAAGAGGGAAAAGGAACGACGTTCACGATTTATCTGCCAGTGTGGAGGGCCCCGCGATGAGAATCAGGTTCACCGTACTCCTTCTTCTTCTCCTGGGAAGTGCCGGCGTGGCAGGAGTCAATGATGTTGTCGTCCTCAGGAGCATCCGCTATAGCGTACAGGAGGGAAGAGGACGAGTTGCCGTGGGGACCGATGGAGTGCCGGTTGTTGCCGCGCGGCACCGCGGTGATGTGGTCACGCTGGGTTTCCCGCGCGCGACAGTGTCTTCTCCTCCGGGAGCCGCGCGCGTGACGTTCAATGAGGGACCGGTAAGCTCCGCCGCAATTGAACGATCCGGTCCGGACAGCATCACCGTGATCATCCGTCTCCGCAAGGGAGGCAATGTTGATGTCGGGCTGGAAGGGCATGACGTCGTTCTCCGGGTGACTCCCGAGGCGCTCATGGGTGCCGCGGCGCAGGGTGCAGGTGGCACATCTGTCACCGCATCCGAAAGTCCGGTCACCCTCGGCCTGTCTACGCTTCTTGATGCCGGCGAGGGGCGGTTCCAGCGTGTCGACGATGCAGCGGGCGAAACGGCAGCGAGCCGGGTGTCCCCGGGTCTCGTGCTGGTCATCCTGGGGATTCTCACCTTCTCAGCCGCATTATCTCTGATCGTGGCCATGGTTGTGGTGCGGATGTTGCAGCGAAAGACTTCGGTTCCGGCCGCCGCCGGCCCCCCGGCGGAAGAAGAGCCCCGCGCTGTTCCGCCCGAAGAGCCTGTTTGGGATGAGTCCGCCGAAGAGAACGACGCGCCGGTGTATGCAGCGGAAGAACCTGAAGAAACGGAGGAGGAGACGGAAGAACGGGCCTATCAACTGGCAAAGGCTTTCCGGCGGGGGAAAGGTGAAGTGGATCTCGCAAGGCGCATGGAGGCGAAACAGGATGTCCTGTTCGGCACAAAGATCAACGAGAGCTGCCACGCGTCCAAAACGAAAGCCCAGCGCGTGCAGAACGCAAAACGGCTCGGCGTGGGGCGGGGAGAGATCGACCTCGCACTCCGCCTGAAAGACCTGGTTCCTGCAATGCATTCAGATGAGGAGGAAACGTGATTAAGGGTCTGTACACCACAGAAGTGGGCATGAGCCCGAAGCTTGTCCGGATGGAGATCATCGCCAACAATCTGGCGAACATCAATACCACCGGATTCAAGAGGGATAATGCCTTCACCAAGGTGCTCGACGACGCCGCGGTTATCGAGGAAGTCGCTGGCAACGGGACGGATCAATCCAATACCGAGGAATACACGGACTTCTCCGAGGGCAGTCTCAAGCCCACGAACAATCCTCTGGATATCGCCCTGCAGGGGAGAGGGTTTCTTGTTGTTGATACGCCGAACGGCCCCCGCTATACACGAAACGGAAACCTTCAACTCTCCCTGGACGGGACGCTGGTGACCAGCGCCGGATATCCGGTGCAGGGAACAAGCGGGAAGATCCAATTCCCCGATATTCAGAAACTCCAGGCCGGCTCTATCGGCATCAGCGAAACGGGAGAAGTGATGGTCGATAAACTGTCGCTTGGCCATGTCCGTATCGTTGATTTTGCCGACTACCGGACCCTCCACAAGGATCAGGCCTCAATGTTTGTCCCGGACCTTAATGCGGTCCTGGTCGAAGGCCCGGGAAAGCAGACCGCCGTGCGTCAGGGGCATCTGGAGGATTCCAATGTGGACGGCATGAGCGAAATGATTGAGATGATCGAATTAAACCGCAGTTTTGAGGCGGACCAAAAAGCGCTTCAGTCGCAAAACGCGACGCTGGCGGCAACCAATGAAGTTGGCAAGTTATAACGGACACGAAGAGGGAGCACGCTATGAACAGAGCATTAAGAACCGCAGCCACAGGCATGTTCGCGCAGCAGCTGAATGTGGATTTGATTGCGCATAACCTTGCAAACGTCAACACCACCGGCTTCAAGAAAACACGCCCTGAATTTCAGGACCTCATGTATCAGACGTTGAAGGTCAGCGGGACTTCAACAGATCCGAACATTCAGGAAGCCTCCGAGATTCAGGTCGGCAATGGTGCCGTGCCCGTCGCAACGACCAGGAATTTTTCCCAGGGCGATATCCAACCGACCAACAACCAGTTGGATTTTGCGATTCAAGGGGAAGGCTTCTTCGAAATACGACGGCCGGATGGAACGTTCGGGTATACCCGTGACGGGACCTTCAAAGTGTCCGCGGAAGGAACGCTGGTCACATCGCAGGGATACAGTGTGGAGCCCGGAATTACCATTCCTGCCGATACCACGTCAATAACGGTGAGTCCTGACGGGACCGTCGAAGCAGCAACGGTCGGGAGCACGACGCCAACCCAGATCGGACAGATGGAGATGGCAAAGTTCGTCAATCCCGGCGGGTTACGAGCGATCGGCGACGATCTCTATGTCGAGACCCCGGCATCGGGGGCGCCGATCACCGGCACCGCGACAAGTGAAGGGTTCGGAGAGATCATGCAATCGCACCTCGAATCCTCCAATGTGGATGTGGTGGAGGAAATGGTAAACATGATCACGGCGCAGCGCGCGTATGAGATCAATTCGAAAACGATCAAGACGGTTGACGACATGTTGACCATCGCCAACAACATCAAGCAATAAGCCCATGATCTGGGGTATCATCCTCGGCGCCCTGATGATCGGGGCAACTCTGTCGAATCCTCGTGGACTCGAAGAAACTCTTTGCCGTGCAGTCCAGATGCGGGCACAGGCCAACGGCGAAGAGGCGGTTGTCGAAGGAATCAGTATCCCCCGTCTTCCGGCGGCGATGCGCGAAGGGCAGTTCTTCCTCGAGCCTCTTCCCCCGGGACGGCTGGTGAAACGGGTTATCATTATGGTGGATTTTACAGAATCGGCGAACAGGAATCGCCGGGTTCCGGTGTCCTGCACGGTGCGGACCTTCGGGGAAGCGTATGTGACGACACATATGATGGACCGGCATAGGCCGCTCTCGGAGAACGACGTCGCCGTTCGCCGGGTGGAGACAACATATCTTCCGGAGGATTATCTCCGAAAGGGCGCTCCGCTTGAAGGATTGAGAACGCGGCAAATCATAAAGGATGGGTCGGTCCTCAGCGGCGTGATGGTGGAGAAAGAGCCCGTGATCCACCAGGGAGATCCGGTAATACTCACGACGGTCGCGAACACTGTTCGTGTAAGCGTGTCCGCGATCGCCAAACAGGATGGGCATCCCGGCTCGTCGATCCTCGTCGAACTGACCGGAGGGCACCAGCGTTTTCGTGCCAAAGTCCTCGACGCGAAGACAGTAGAACGTCTGGCCAGGTAGCATTATGAATAAATCGGGAACCAACGTGATGAAATCCCTGATAGTGATGTTTCTCACCGCCGCGGCATTCTCCTTGGCCACGGGTCAGGATATGAGGAATAATGCGGCCCGATCGCTGTTTTCAGATCAGAAGGCGGGCCGCGTCGGTGATGCAGTAATGATTCTGGTCGTCGAAGAATCCAGCGCGTCCAACGCAGCGAAAACGACAACGTCGCGGCAGAGCGATCTCTCGCTCTCGGCGTCCGGCAAAACCGGATCCTCGAATCTCCCCGACGTTGGATTGGGAATTGGGACGGGAAACAGCTTCAAAGGAGAAGGAGGGACCTCCACCAATGGTTCGGTCCGTGCCAAGCTCAGTGCCCGGATTGATTCGGTCTTTCCGAATGGAAACCTCTGGATCAACGGCACCAGAACCATCGTGGTAAACGGAGAAGAACAGACGATCCGCATAACCGGAGTCGTACGGCCGTCCGATATCGCATATGATAACAGCGTATTGTCGTACAACATAGCCGAAGCTCGAATTTCGTTCGAAGGGAATGGGATCGTCTCCCGCGCCCAGGGACCGGGTTGGATAACGAAACTTCTGCACTGGCTGTTCTAGAGAGATGCTACCATGAAACAAAGAAATGTATGCGCTTCAATCCTCGTTCTCGTGCTGGTGAGTGTCCTCGCCTCCGGCGCCACGAGAATCAAGGATGTGTCTTCCGTGGAACCCGCTCGAACACTGCAGGTGATCGGTTACGGGCTGGTCGTGGGGTTGAATGGGTCGGGTGACACCCAGCGGTCGACATTCACGCTTCAGTCGGTCTCGAGCATGCTCAAGCGTTTCGGCATCACGGTGCCCCAAACGGACCTCCGGCTTCGTAACGCCGCTGCGGTAATGGTGACTACCACCGTCGCAGGATCGGCAAAGGAGGGGACCACGTGTGATGTGACTGTTTCGTCGATGGGTGACGCGACGAGTCTCCAGGGGGGGACACTTCTGGTGACACCGCTTTCCGGATTGGACGGAACCGTGTACGCGATGGCACAGGGCCCGCTCTCCGTCGGCGGTGTGAGCTTCCGCGCCAACGGGACCGAGATCCGGAGGAACCATACAGCAACGGGACGAATCCCCGGCGGAGGCATCATCGATAAGTCGGTTTCGGACGGACTGAAACCCGACTCCGTCATTTCTGTGGTGCTGTTTCAACCGGACTATACCACGGCAAGCAGAATCGCGGAAGCCGTGAGCGCGAAATTTGGCAGTGGAACGGCGCATGCCCTGGATGACTCCTACGTGCGTGTCACGGTTCCGGACCAGTTTAAAGCGGTCGGAAAGCTGGTCGATTTCATCTCCGCCATCGAATTGCTTGAAATCACTCCTGATGTGATGGCCAAGGTGATCGTCAACGAACGTACCGGCACGGTCGTGATAGGAGGAAACGTTTCCATCCTTCCCGTGGCGATCTCGCACGGAGGGCTGAACATCGAAATCGAGTCGGTCCCGGTCATCTCGCAGCCGAACCCCTTCTCCCAGGGACAAACCGTGGCGACACAGATGACAACGATGCGTGCGGGCGAGGACACATCCACCGTGGTGGCGCTGAACGGGGTTGCGACAGTGCAGGACGTGGCAAAGGCGCTGAATTCACTGAAGGTTTCCCCCAGAGACATTATCGCGATTTTTCAGGCGCTGAAAGAAGCGGGAGCATTGAAAGCAGAATTGGTCATTATCTAATGAGCGGACCGAATCCCATACCGCCCCGGATAACCGGAATCGGAGATGTTTCGTCGGATCGGACGAAGGCGAAGCTTCAGACGGCCGTGAGGGATTTTGAATCCCTCTTTGTGAGCTATATGCTCAAGAGCATGCGGCAATCGATGTCGACAGAAGAAATGTTCGGCGACAGTTTTGGAGGCGATATCCTCGACGGAATGTTCGACACGGAATTGGCCAAGCAGATGTCGCGCAACAGCAGTTTTGGCATGGCCGAGATGCTCTACCGGAAGATGACCGGCGAGCACCTGCCGGCGCCGGGGGCGTTGACCCATGGAGCAAAAGATGCATTGCCTGTTCAGCCTGCGGGCCGAAAGAACTCCGTGGTGCCACAGTCAGGTCCGGATCATGCTGGGGCGTCCCCCACTCCACCGCATCCGGCAAAGTCTGTTGCAGCTCCCCCGTCTCCGACGCCTGAGACCCCCGCCGGGAGGAAAGCAGGTGTTGCGTCGCCGACCGGAGAGTTGCACCCGGTTTCTCCCCGGCACGTTTCAAATGGATTAGATCGGCGGCTGATCCCGTACGAATCGGCGATCCTCGAAGCGGCGGAAAAACACAGTCTGGATCCCAACCTGATTAAGGCGGTCATCGCCAGCGAATCAGGAGGGAATGCCGCCGCACAATCGGCCAAGAACGCCAAGGGATTGATGCAACTTATTGATACGACTGCTGCAGACATGGGCGTGAAGAATGTGTGGGACCCGAAAGAGAACATTCTTGGCGGCTCGAAATATCTTCAGCAACTTCTTCAACGATTTTCCGGGAATGTTGACAGTGCCCTTGCGTCCTATAATGCGGGGCCGGGCGCGGTGGAAAAGCATGGCGGCGTGCCACCGTTCAAGGAAACGCAGGCATATGTGAAGAAAGTAAAGAACTATATCCAGTATTTCACAAATCTCGAGGGAGGCGGCAATGACGGCAAGTGAACAGTTGGGCAACATTATGTCTGCGCAGGCGGACCTGATGGATGCGATCATCGATATCCTGGAGAATATTCAATCCTCGCTTCTTCGCTCCGACGGGGCAGCCCTCGAGCGTTACACTGCACGCGAGGAAGAGTTGCTCCGCCCGTTCCATGATCTGGAATCCGAGCGGGTTCGTTGCGTCGCGGATCTGGGAGCAGGCGACGGATCGATGAAGGACCTGCTCGGACACCTTCCTGACAGTGAGCGCGCGGCAATTCACGAGCTCGCCGATCGGATGCGGGTTTCGGCCCGGAGGATTGTTGAAGTGAATGCGCAGAATTCCGTTCTCCTTGGTGGTGTGCAACGGTTCGTTCATGAAACGCTGCGCATCGTGACCGACGACAGTCGCCGGAAACTGGTGGATGAAAGGGTGTAGTGCATGCCAGGACTCAGCCTCATACTCGAGACCGCCCGCAGGGCGCTGATGAGCCAGCAGGTGGGAATCAATGTGACCAGTCATAACATCGCCAATGCTTCGACGCCCGGGTATTCCCGGCAGAGGGTGTCATTGACGACGACCCCGGCAATCCATCAGACCTATGGGTACCTGGGCACCGGGGTGCAGGCGGAATCCGTCGGGAGGCTCCGTGACGCGTACCTTGATCAGCAAATCCGGTCTTCCAACGGCACGATGGGCTCCGCATCGGCACAGCAGGGGGTTCTCAGTCAGGTCGAGGCCAGTTTCAATGAACCGTCGGATGCCGGGTTGAGCTCGGTCATGTCGCAATTCTTCAATTCATGGCAGGATCTTGCCACGCATCCTGAAGACAGCTCGTCGCGGAACAGCGTGATCCAGCAGGGTGTGCTCGTGTCGCAATCATTCCAGCGCCTCCATTCCGAGCTCACCCAGATCCGTGATTCGTTGACCGATGATGTCAAGGTCAAAATTTCATCGATCAACCAGTTGACGTCTGAAATCAGCGATCTCAATAACCGGATTGTCACTGCCGCAGCCGCGGGGGGTGATCCGAGCGACCTCCAGGATCAGCGGGATCAAAAGATTGAAGATCTGTCGAGTCTTGCAAACATCGCGGTGTCGATCGACAGTGGCGGATCGGCGAACGTGTCCATCGGGGGGATGACCGTTGCCTCCCGGGGCGGGTCCATTGAAATCAGCGCCGAGCAAGTCGGATCGCAGCTGCAAATCTTCACGACGAAGGATCATGTGCAAGTCAACCTCACCGGCGGTGAACTCGGTGGAGACCTGAAGCTCTATAACACGACGATCTCGGGGTATCTTGCAAAACTTGATGAGCTGGCGGGAGCCTTTATTGATCACATCAACACGCTCCACAGAGCGGGATATGGTCTCGGGACACCCCCTTCGACGGGCGTGGACTTTTTCTCAGGCACGGGGGCGGCCGACATCGGCGTAAACGCCGCTGTTGTATCGAACCCGAGTCTCGTGGCAGCATCGCAGGATGGAACTCCAGGAGACAATAGTGTTGCGCTGGCGATCGCGAATGCAACGTCGGACAAGGTCCTCACCGGCAATACGCTGACGCTCTCACAGTTTTACAACGGTCTTGCAAGCAGCGTGGGTTCCGACATCAACGCCGTCGACAGTACTGCAAATTCTCAGCAGCTCATCCTCGCGCAGCTGGAAAATCAGCGCCAGTCGGTCTCCGGGGTATCCCTGGACGAGGAGATGACCAATCTGATCCAGTATCAACGCGCCTATGACGCGGCGGCGCGATTGGTAAACACAGCCAATCAAATGTTCCAAACCGTCCTTGACATGGTGGCATAATGAGAATCACAGAGGGAACAATCGCCAACAACTTCCTTTTTGCGGTGAACAAGAACCGTGAGAAGATCGTCGAGCTCCAGGGGCAACTCGCCTCGGGGAAACGCATCCAGAAGGTGTCCGATGACCCGGCTTCGTCCGACGTCATCATGCGTCTCCAGGCATCGCTCGACAGGAACACGCAGTACCAGAAGAATGTGTCGGACGCACAGGGCTTTATAGACGACACCTCGGGGTCGCTGGATGACATCAACTCATTGATGCAGGAGGTCCAGCAGATCGCCGTTCAGGCACAGAATGGACAACAGACGTCGTCCATGGTCGCCTATGGCAACCGGGTGGACCAGATCTTGCAGCAGGCGGTCAGCATTGCCAATACGCAGTTCAACGGGAAATACATTTTCGGCGGAACGGAGACGACCACAGCGCCGTATCAGCTGGTCACGAACCCCGGTCCCCCGGCAACGACAACCGTGTCCTATCAGGGGAACAGCAATGCGATATCGTATCCCGTCGGCGATGGCGCTTCACAGCAGGTGAGCGTCCCGGGCGCTGAAGCGTTTAACGGGACAGGGCTCTTCGATCTGTTGATCAGCGTACGCGACAGTTTACAGGCCGGCACGCTGCCGAGCGCCGCCACGCAGGCCGCGGTCAAGACGGCCGCCGATCTGGTGAACCAGACCGCAAGCAAGGTAGGATCGTTTTCCCAGAGTCTGGGAACGACCACCACCCATCTTGAGGACCAGTACACGCAGCTTCAATCGCTGATGTCCACGGTACGGGACACCGACGTTGCAGAGGCGACCCTGAACCTGAAGAACCAGGAGATCATGCTTGACGCGGCACTCAATGTGGGGGCGCAAATTCTTCCCAAATCACTATTGGATTTCCTGAACTAGTCATGCGCAGGTCCTTCGATATCGCAACCGCCGGCGGGCTGTCACTGGGTATGGTGGCAGTCTTCGGCTCATTCATGCTTGAGGGAGGGAAGATCGGCGCGCTGATCCTCCTTCCGGCGATGATGATTGTCTTTGTCGGAACGTTCGCCGCCGCCATGATCGGAACGTCGTTGAAGAACTTCCTTGGCCTGGGAAAGATGATGCTGCTTGCACTGATGCCGCCACGGTACGAAGTCAAGGAGACAATCGATCACATCGTGCGATATTCCACGATCGCGCGGAAAGAAGGGCTCCTCGCCCTTGAGCGTGAATTGCCGCAAATCGACAATCCATTTTTGAAGAAGGTCCTCCGGTTTGCGATCGACGGCACAGAGCCCGAAGTTCTCCGCTCGCTGGCAGAAACAGAAGTGTCGTACATCGAGGAACGCCATACGCGCTCCGCTTCCATTCTCCAGAAGATGGGCGGATACTCGCCGACGATGGGCATTATCGGAACGGTCATGGGTTTGATTTCGACGCTCGCCGCCGCGGGGGACGATGCGAACACCCTGATCCGTCATATCGCATCCGCATTTATCGCAACCCTGTGGGGCGTTTTCATGGCCAACATCGTGTGGCTTCCTCTCGCCGACAAGTTGAAGCACATTCACAATGAAGAGTACATCTTCATGGATATGATCACTGAAGGCATCCTTTCCATCCAGGCCGGAGAAATCCCGTCGGTGATCAAGGCGCGCCTGAACAGCATGCTCCCGTCCAGCGAACAAGAGGTGGATGCGAAATGAAGCGGAAGAATCGACATAGCGGGGGGCACGACAGCGAGGATCGTTGGCTTCTGACCTACTCGGATCTCATCACGCTCCTCCTGGGCCTTTTCGTGATCCTCTACGCCATGTCGAAAATCGACGCCGGAAAATACGCGGAATTTGTCAATGCAATGGAAGGTGTGTTCGGCAGCTCCAAGGGCGTCATGAGCGGACACGTGGGAGTGGTGCAGCTGCCCGTGGGTTCCATGCGCGATGAACGACAAAAAGTCGTCGATGAACTCGGTTCGGCGCTGCATCTTTCGGACAAGAAACTGCCGATCAGCATATCGTACAACGAGCGCGGCATCACCGTTCACATCATGGAAGAAATGCTGTTCCCGTCGGGGAGTGCGGAGATCAAGAGCACGTCGCTTATCGCCCTTGATTCGCTGGCGACGGTCCTGCGTAAACTGCCGAACGATATTCGGGTGGAAGGACATACCGACAATGTGCCGATCAGTGTACCCGCGTTTCCCTCGAATTGGCATCTCTCGGTCGCCAGAGCAGTGAATGTCGGGTACTATCTCATCGAGCATCATGGACTCAATCCGGAACGGGTTTCAGTGGTGGGATTTTCGGAATACCAACCTCTCGTGCCCAACGACACACCGGAAAACAGGGCAAAGAACCGCCGCGTGGACATCGTGATCCTCACAGGAAACGGACAATCCGGTCAGGACAATAATCGGCAAAACGCCGATGAGAAGAAGGAGAACAACCAATGAAATGGGTGAGCAGGCAATTCGGTGATCTGGACTATGAAGACAACATGGTCATCTACTTTACCGAAGGACTGTTCGGGTTCGAACAGTTCAAGAAATTCATCATTGTTCACGACGTCGATTCAGAGCCGTTTCGCTGGCTTGTTTCGGTGGAAAACAACGACTTGAGCTTCCCCATGCTCGAGCCGGGGCTCATCCTCCCCGGCTATGAGGGAAACGGGGGGAGTGATCGGGAGGTGTGGGTCATCGCGACGCTGAACAAAGATGTTGAGAAATCGAGTGTGAATCTGCGGAGCCCCGTCGTCATCGACCGGAAAACGTATGAGGCACAACAGGTCATCCTGGACGATGAGACATTGCCGTTCCAATATCCGTTGGTTCCAGCCTCAGACACCGTGGGGGGGAGGTAAACCATGCTTGTACTCTCAAGAAAGACGGATGAAGTCATCCGCATCGGCGATCAGATTGTCGTAAAGGTCCTCTCTATCAAGGACGGTCAGGTCAAAATCGGAATCGAAGCGCCCCGGGCAATTCGCGTGTTTCGCGGCGAATTGTATGTCCAGGCGCAGGAACAGAACCAGGTTGCCGCAAATACGGACCGCACCTCTGCCGCCGCCGTCGCGGTGAATCTCGCGAAAATCCAGGTTCGCGGGCATGGCGGCGTGAAGTAGATATCGGCATCCACAATAATCTTTCGGATCCTGTACTATGTTTGTTATCATCGGCGTTGTCGTTGTAGTGATCGGTGTGCTCGGCGGATTCGTTCTGCACGGCGGTCCCCTCCCGGTTCTCCTTCAATGGGCCGAGTTTCTCATTATCGGTGGCGCTTCGGTCGGATCGCTATTGATCGGGACACCGCTTCCCCAGCTGAAGAAGCTGGTGGGCAGCGTCGGGAAGATACTCGCCGGTGATCCCTATACCAAGGAACAATATGTCAAACTGATTCAGACGCAGTTTGAATTGTTCAATCTTGCGAAACGAGAAGGTCTCATCAATATCGAACAACATATCGGAGATCCGGCGAAGAGCGCCATTTTCAGCAAGAATCCCTTCCTGTTGAAGAATCATCATGCCCTGGATTTTCTCTGTGATACGATGAAACTCTTGTTGGGCGGAGGAATTCCGCCCTACGATATTGAAGGCATGATGGATGCTGACATCGATACCCATCACCTGGAAAGTAACACGCCCCCGAGCCTGATTCAGAAGCTTGGCGATGCTCTTCCAGGGCTCGGGATTGTCGCGGCCGTGCTGGGCATCGTGATTACGATGCAGGCGATCGACGGACCGCCGGCGGAGATCGGGGAAAAAGTTGCCGCCGCCCTGGTGGGCACGTTTCTCGGGGTTCTCATCTCGTACGGCTTTGTCCAACCCGTCGCGACGAATATGGAACTGCTGAATGCTGCGGAAGCACGCTACATGGAATGCATCAAGGCCGGCGTCGTGGCGTACGCCAAGGGGAATGCGCCGACGGTCGTTGTGGAATTCGCCCGGCGGGTGATCTACAGCAATGTGCGGCCAAGCTTCGAAGAGGTCGAAAAGGCAATCAAGGCCGTCAAGGCCGGTTAAGCAGGTCGGAGAGTTCGATGGCAGTCGATACGGAAGAAGTCCCGGTAAGGATCATCAAGAAAAAGAGCGGGCACGCCGGACACCACGGGGGCGCCTGGAAGGTGGCGTATGCGGATTTTGTCACGGCGATGATGGCTTTGTTCATCGTCCTCTGGATCGTGGGCCAGAGCAAAGCTGTCAAGGAATCCGTTGCGGGCTATTTCAAGGACCCGGGGGCGTTCACCAGCGCCCATGGAAGTGCGGGAGCGCTCGACGGGGGCATGGGTGCGATGAAAGAGGACGCCATCAATACCATCGCGATTCAGCGGGAAGCCTTCGAAAAGCTCGGGGAGGAGATCAGGAAGGAAATCGAGGACAAACCCGAACTCCGGTCCATCGCGTCGCAGGTGCGATTCGACATCGTCAACGAAGGATTGCGGATCGAATTGATTGAAAAGTCGGAATCGTACTTCTTCGACGTCGGAACCTCGGATATCAAACCGGACGCAGCGGCGATATTGGGCATTATCGCGCGGGAGGTCAAATCGCTTCCGAATAAACTTGTCGTCGAAGGCCACACCGATGCCCGCCAGTACGCCCGTGTCGACGGCTATTCGAATTTTGAGTTGAGCGCCGACCGGGCCAATAGTGCCCGCCGTATCCTTGTGAAGGAAGGCGTGGCACAAGGACAGATCGATCAGGTCCGCGGTTATGCGGACACCCGGCTGCGCGACCGAAACGATCCGTTCGATATCACGAACCGCCGAATCAGTATACTCGTCAAGTATAACGCAGAGAAATAGCTCCATGGCGCACCAGTCTTTGATCCTGGCGGTCGACGATGACCCGGCCTCACTTTTGATGTTGGCGAACGTCCTTCAAATCGACAGGAACTACAAGGTCCTGACTGCCACCAACGTGGCGGATGCGATCGTAGTGGCGGAGAGAAACTCTCCCGATCTCGTCATCACCGACCGGTATATGCCCGGACGGGACGGATTCGATTTGTGCAGGTGGGTCAAGTCGCACCCCGTCCTCTCCGGATCGATGGTCATGCTCCTGACCGCCTCGGCGGAAGTGGAGAGTATCGTCAAAGGGTTGGATCTTGGGGCGGATGACTATATCACCAAACCGTTCAACCCCGAAGAATTGCATTCCCGCGTGCGGGCCCTCCTCCGGATCAAACGGTTGGGCGACCAGCTGAAAAAGGACAACGAGCGCCTGGCAGAACTCAATGCGGCGTTACACGACAGCCTGGCCGGGATCATGCATCTCATCACGCACATGATCGAATTGCGCGTACCCGATGCGGCATTGCGCGCGGAGCGGTCGTGCAAACTTGCCCGGTGGGTGGGGGAACGCCTGGAAATGGAAAAGGAACCTGCGGGCATTCTGATCCTCGCCGCCCGGATCCACGAGATCGGGAAGATCGTCATGCCCGATGAAGTCCTTGGCCACCTCTCCACCCAACTCAGCAATGACCAGAAGGAAACTCTCTCGCAATTTCCGATGTTTGGTCACATGCTGGTGGGAAGGATTCCGCAGCTCAACGAGGTGGCGACGCTCGTCCGCCATCAGCTGGAGAATTTCGACGGCACCGGCAACCCTGACCACTTGCGGGGGAAGCAAATCCCGCTGGGGGCCCGGGTGCTCCGCGTTGTCAATGTCATCGAGGAGTCGCCTGCGGAGTTCACCCCCGCGCAGATCTGCGAAGAACTCGAACGCCACAGGGGAACCCTGCTTGATCCGATCGTCGTGCAAAGCGCTGTAGAGTTTGTGACCACGCTTTCCGACCCGGCGTGGATGCGGGGGAAGAAGCAAGTCGCGATCGGAAGCATCGTGGAAGGGATGGTGACTGCGGCGGATATCTGCACCGCAAAAGGGATCAAACTGCTTCCCCGTGATACCAAGCTCACGCAATCGCATATCAACTGGATCCAGGCCCATAATCAAAAGGATCCGATCCTCTCCGGGATCTATGTGTACGAGGTCGCCTGACCTTCCCGGCGTTCTTGCGGTCTGCACTCTCGCCCTCTTGTTCTCGTCCTGTGACGAGGGGGTCCGCGTTGTTCCCATGCCGAAACCCCGCGATCTCACCGAACTCTCCTGGACAGTTGATACACTGACGGACGGACAAGCACCCGTGGAGCTCTCCTCCATCGATGGACAATCCGCCGAGGCATTGTTCGCCGTAGGAACGTCGGCTGATTCCCAGGCGGTTGTCTTTGCCTACGATGGGCAGGGCTGGCGTGAAACGTTCCGGGTTGACGCTCCGTCGGCACTCCATGGCATCTGCACCGCCGGTCCGGTCGATCTGTGGGCGGTCGGGGCTGTCGGCGATTCAGGACTCGTCCTCCAGCACACCGGGGACTCCTGGCAAAGCATTCCGCATCCGCATTCGGGACCGCTGCTCACGGTGGACGCAGGTTCGAATTTCGATGTGTGGTGTGGCGGAGAGCAGGGGATCGTCCTTCACCACACGCTGTTTCAGTGGGAACGATATTCTCTGGGGAACGACCTCGCGATCGAGTCCATCGCGGAGGTCACGCCGGTGAACGTGTATGCAATCGCCCGCCGCACGGGCCCGCTCTCACCGTTCGATTACCCTGACTATCTCTGCTATTTCAACGGGGTGCGATGGCAACGGATCGACTCGATTCCCCCTCCCGGAATCGGGTTGCCGCAACGATTTGGCACACGTCTCTATTCTGAACTTTCACGACTGTATTCCCTCGGGCCCGGATTGTTTTTTCTGGACATCGATCATTGGCAGCGACAGATTACGGCGGACGATCTTCGCGCGCTGTACCTGGAAAACACGAACAACATCGTTGCCGTAGGCAAAGAGATTTTCCACTTCAACGGCGTCCAGTGGTATAGTTTCACGCCGTTTACGGAAGGGTCGGTAACCTGGTCGGATGTGTGGATGGACGCGAGCGAAGTCTTTGTGGCAGGAACGGATGGCAGGAGGACATTGCTGTTGCATGGAAGGTGATCCGGGCGGAGCGTGCCTTCCGATGCAGCGAATTGCTTCCGGCGTTATCTTCCGGAGGACAGCGTCCCTAAGTAGACTTCAATTTCCCGGGCTGCACGCTTCCCGTCCCGCATTGCCAGGATCACCGTCGCTCCACCTCGCGCAAGGTCTCCGCCGGCAAATACGCCCGGTCGGCTAGTCCCCTGCTGATCATTCACGGTGACCACACCCCGCCTGCCGGTCTCGAGACCGGGCGTGGTGGATTGAACAATGGGGTTTGGTTTCTGCCCGATCGCCTCAATGACCGTTTCGACATCGAGCGTGAATTCAGATCCTTCAATCGGTATTGGGCGTCGCCTGCCGGATTCGTCGGGCTCTCCGAGTCCCATTTTCTGACACTCGATCCCCACCACCCAGTGATTGTTGTTCCCGATGATCCGAACGGGATTGGTAAGCATGACGAAATGGATCCCCTCCTGTTCGGCATGATGAATCTCTTCCTCTCGCGCAGGCATTTCCTCAAGCGACCGCCGATAAATCAGATAGGCCTCCGTTGCGCCCATGCGGCGCGACGTCCTGACCGCATCCATTGCGGTGTTTCCTCCGCCGATGACAGCAACGCGTTTCCCGATTCTCACAGGAGTATCGTTTTCGGGAAACTTGTACGCGCCCATAAGATTGACCCGGGTGAGAAACTCGTTGGCCGAATAAACTCCGCTGAGATTCTCGCCGGGAATGCCCATGAACGTCGGGGTCCCGGCCCCGGTGGCAAGAAAGATCGCTGAAAATCCCCATTCGTTGAAGAGTTCGTCCACTGTTGCAGTCCGGCCCACGACAAAGTTGGTATAGATCATCACGCCCAGCTGCCTGATTCGGTCGATCTCGAGGTCCAGAATCTCCTTCGGGAGACGGAACTCGGGAATCCCGTACCGGAGAACCCCGCCGAGAGCATGAAGTGCCTCGAATATCGTTACCCCGTACCCTTTCTGGGCAAGTTCGGCCGCGCAGGTAAGGCCGGCAGGCCCTGATCCGACGATCGCGACTTTCTCCCCGTGGTGTTCCTTAATCTCGGGAATCCTGAACAGGCCGTGGCCCGATTCATAATCGGCGACAAACCGCTCGAGCTTTCCAATAGCCACGGGAGTCAACTTCTTTCCGAGCACGCAGAGCGATTCACACTGCGATTCCTGCGGACACACGCGGCCGCAAATTGCAGGAAGATAATTTGCTTCCCGGATCTTCTGCACCGCGCCGGAAAAATCCTTTTGTAATACCGCCTGAATGAAGCTCCGAATATCAATGCCGACAGGGCAACCGTCCGTGCAGAGAGGCTCTTTACACTCGAGGCAGCGCGATGCCTCAACGATGGATCGTTCTTCGTCGAATCCGAATGAAACTTCAAGGAAATTCCCGGCGCGCACGACAGGCTCCTGCTCGGACGCTTCCTGACGTTTGATTTTCATCCGCTCCGAAGGCTTGAGGGGGTTGATCCGGTTCATGACTTGCGCACCTCCCCTGTGAGGCGGCATTGATGATAACGCTCATCGGCAACACGTTCCATATCTACGTAGGTGCGATTCCGCATGAGGAGTTCATCAAAGTCGACGAGGTGGCCGTCGAATTCCGGTCCATCGACACAAGCGAACTTCATCTGCCCTCCGATCGTGACACGGCATCCGCCGCACATCCCCGTTCCATCGACCATGATGGTATTCAGGCTGACAAGCGTTTTCGTCCCGAATGGCCTGGTGACGCCGCAAACCGCCTTCATCATCGGGAGCGGCCCGATGGCATAGACAGCGTGGATCGGATCCGGTCCCTTCAACAGGTCAAGAAGCTGTTCGGTGACAAACCCCTTGCGTCCGTAGGATCCGTCATCGGTGGTCACAAAGATAGTGTCTGAACACGCGCGCATTTCCTCTTCAAGGATGATGAGATCTTTCGAGCGCGCACCGACAATGCTGAGAACCCTGTTCCCGGCATTTTTCAGCGCCCGGGCGATGGGGTAGAGCTCCGCGGTTCCCACCCCGCCGCCGATACACACTGCCGTCCCATGGTTTTCAATCGGCGTGGGCGTACCGAGCGGGCCGACAACGTCGAGGACGGATTCCCCTGCAGTTTTAGAACAGAGGAGTTTCGTCGTCTTTCCGATTGCCTGGACGATAAGGGTGATTGATCCTCGAACGGGATCACTATCCGCGAGCGTGAGGGGAATTCTCTCGCCGTGATCTTCCACGCGTATCATGACGAAGTTGCCCGCCTTTCGCTTACGCGCTATGAATGGCGCATGGATGACGAGGCGCTTGATTGTTGGGGCAAGATCCGTGGCTTCGAGAATTGGATACATGGTATTCCTGCGGACTGCATGGAATGAGAGAATGTGTTGCAATATTCAACGGAGATGGCTGCAAACCACGTGCCACCAATACACGTCAAAAGATGCAAATTCTGCATGGATTCCCGGGCCCTGCCGGATACCCGGGTTCCTGTTTGCAAAGGCAAAAAAAGAGTTATCAGAAAAGGGAAGCTTCGCAGGATGCTGGGGGTTCCTGCCGAAGGTGGAAGGGAAGGACGAAGAACGGAGTTTCCCGCAGGCTATGGCAGGGCTCCGTCCGCGTCCTTCCCGTTTGTCCGTTTGAGTTTCCGGCTAGAGTGTGGCGAACACCTCGCCGAGGGCATCGACTGTCGATTGGACATGTTCGGCGGTAATGATCAATGGCGGCAGGAACCGGAGGACGGTTCGATCCGTACCGTTGATCAGGATCCCGTGGTTGCGCATGGCAGTCACGACTGGCTCGGCGTCCCTGTCAAGTTCCGCTCCCACCATGAGCCCTTTTCCGCGCACATCCTGCACGATGCCGGGATAACGATGTGCCAGTGATCGCAACCCATCAAGGAGCAGCGTTCCCATTGCTTCCGCACGCTGCATGAGATTTTTCCCGGCAATTTCCTTGAGAACCGCGATGCCTGCGGCGCATGCAACGGGGTTTCCACCGAAGGTCGTCCCGTGCATCCCCGGCTCAAGAAGCGATGCGAGTTGTTCGTTGGCAAGAATCCCCCCGAGAGGAAGTCCTCCCCCGATCGGCTTGGCCACAACGACGATGTCCGGTCGAACATTGTAGTGCTGGAACGAAAAGAATTTGCCTGTTCTCCCGATGCCCGCCTGGATTTCATCGCCGACAAGAAGGAACCCGAATTTGCGGCGGAGCTCCTCGACGGTTTTGATGAATTCCGCCGATACGGGCCTGATCCCCCCTTCCCCCTGAATGAATTCGAGCACCACCGCCGCCGTTTTGTTGTCGACTTGTTCAAACAGCGCCGCGGGGTCGTTAAACGTGGCGATGTGACAATTCTCAAGGAATGGTCCGAACCCTTCCCGGTATTTCGGCCGATCCATCAGCGAGAGTGCACCGAAAGTCCGGCCATGGAAGGAATTCGACATCGCGACAATATCGCTCTTTCCGTGCCCCGTTCCCCATTTGCGCACGAGCTTCATCATTCCCTCGATGGCTTCGGTTCCGCTATTCGACAGGAAGACGCGGTCATATCCCGCGGCCTGCGTGAGGAGTTCTGCGAGTTGAATCTGGGGTGCCTGAAGGTAATAATTGGAGAGATGCGTATACCGTGCCGCCTGTTCCGCAATCGCGCGAACCACTGCAGGATGGGCATACCCGAGTGCATTCACTGCAAGACCGGAAAACATATCGAGATATTTCTTGCCGTCGTGCGTGAACAAGTACACCCCTTCTCCGCGCTCAACCTCAAGGGGGAGTCGCTTATACGTGTGAAACAGAACTGATTGCTCGCGATCGTGGAGTGTCATAAGATCCTCTCAAATAAGGGGGTGCCGGTACGGTGGAGATATCGGAGAAAAAACCTCTTGCATAATTATACAAATCTTTGTATAATTATGCAACCCGTCAACAGCGGTTTCTTCCGGTGGACGGCGGGACCGATTCCCCCAGCAACAGAGAAAGAACACACAGGTGATTCGTGCAGGCATTGTCGGGGCCTCAGGCTACAGCGGCATAGAGACCATGAGGCTGCTCCTGCGGCGCAAGGATGTCCGCGTTGAAATGGTCACAGGAGCGTCGTCTGCCGGTCAGCGGCTTGACGTCCTGGCGCCGGCATTCTCCGGACGCACCGGCCTTGTCCTTGAAGCCTTCAGTGCCGAGCGGTGTGCCGGCCTGGACGTGGCATTTATCGCCCTCCCCTCGGGGGAGGGAATGCAGGTGGTTCCGCAGCTTCATGGAAAAGTCTCCCGTATCATTGATCTCGGAGGGGACTTCAGGCTGCAGTCCACCGACTTGTATCAAACATACTACCATCGGGCACACAGCGCCCCTTCCTTGCTGCCGAAGGCCGTCTACGGACTGCCGGAACTGCACCGGGCAAGAATTGCGGAAGCAAGTCTGGTTGCCAACCCCGGCTGTTACGCGACCAGTGCGATCCTTGGGCTCTTGCCGGCCCTCGCGGCGAACCTGGTGGCGGGGTCCGGGATCGTGATAACCTCGGCCTCAGGAACGTCCGGGGCCGGAAGGAAAGGGTCCGTGGATCTGAGTTTTTCCGAAATCAACGAGAACATGAAAGCCTATAAAGTAGGCACACACCAGCATGTTCCGGAGATTGAAACCGTTCTGTCCACCGTGGCTGAAGGTCCGGTGACCGTGTCCTTTGTCCCGCACCTTGTTCCCCTTACCCGCGGGATCTATACAACGATTCACGCCTCGCTGGTCCGGCCGATTTCCCCGGAAGAGGCTCTGCAATGCTTTACAGAATACTACAGGAATGCGCCTTTCGTCCGGGTGAAAAATGAAATCCCGGAAATCGCTGCAGTGACCCGGACAAACTATTGTGACATCGGGGTGCATGTCCAGGAACGGACCAATCAACTCATCGTGATGACAGTCATCGATAACCTCGTCAAAGGGGCTGCAGGCCAGGCTGTGCAAAACATGAATATTATGTTCGGGCTCGCCGAAGATCTCGGACTCGAATCGTAAGGAGTGCGCATGTTGAAAGAAGTCAACGGAGGAATAACCGCTGCTGCCGGCTTCAAGGCCGCGGGAGTCCATTGCGGCATCAAGAAATCGAAAAAAGACATCGCCCTCGTCGTTTCGGAAACGCTGGCAACGTCAGCCGGCGTATTCACCCTCAACAAGGTGGCCGCGGCGCCGGTCCTCCTTGACAAAGAACATCTGGCAATTCAGCCGGCGGCACGGGCGTTCGCGGTGAACAGCGGGAATGCCAATGCCTGCACCGGAGAGCAGGGATTACGTGACGCGCGCGCAATGGCCCAGAAAACAGCGAAGCTGATCGGTGCCAAGCCATCGGAAATTCTGGTTTCCTCCACCGGGGTCATCGGCCAGCAAATGCCGATCGAGAAAGTCCTCTCCGGGATCGATTCGGCCTACGGGTGCCTTTCGTCGTCGGGACATACGGACGCAGCGGAAGGGATACTGACCACCGATACCTTTCTGAAAGAGGCAGCGGTGTCGTTTACGATCGAAGGCAAGACCGTGACGGTGGGAGGAATGGCGAAAGGGTCCGGGATGATTGCCCCCAACATGGCGACGATGCTTGCGTTTGTTCACAACCGATGTCAGGATCGCCCCGGATCTGCTCCACGAGACCCTGGTCCAAACCACAAAGAAGTCGTTCAACCGGATTACCGTGGATGGGGACACGAGCACGAACGACATGGTGCTCGTGCTGGCAAACGGCATCGCCGGCAACACGGAGATTGCCCGCTCGAGCGATCCGGGCTGCCAGGAATTTCGCCTCGCCATGGAAAACGTGTTGGTCAGACTCTCGAAAATGATCGTTCTTGACGGAGAAGGCGCGACGAAATTCGTTGAAATCAGAATGACAGGCGCGGCCACGGAAAGTGAGGCGGAGTGCGCGGCCCGGGCAGTGGCCAATTCCAACCTCGTCAAGACTGCCATCCACGGGGAGGACGCGAACTGGGGGCGCATTCTGGCCGCGGTCGGATACTCGGGGATCGATTTCGACCCTGCGGAAGTTTCGATCAACTTCGGTGCTGTCCCGATCCTCCGCCCGCACTACGGAATCGATTTTTCCGAGGACGATGCGAAAAAGGTGCTTCAGCAGAAGGAGATCGTGGTCACGGTCGATCTCCATCGGGGTCCGAATGAGGCGGTATTCTGGACCTGCGATCTCTCAAAAGAGTATGTTGCGATCAACGCAAATTACAGGACCTGAGGCCAATGCACTCCATCAACGGGAAAACGGAAGTCCTGATCGAGGCGCTCCCGTACATCACCAGGTACGAGGGAAAGACGTTTGTCATAAAGTACGGGGGAGCGGCGATGGTGGACGAGGACCTTCGCGAGACCTTCGCGCAGGACGTCACCCTTCTGAAGAAGATCGGGATCCGTCTCATTATCGTTCACGGAGGCGGGAAAGAGATCACGGAGCTCGCAGGGCGGCTCGGATTGGAATCGAAATTTGTCGATGGACAGCGATACACCGACGAAGAGATGATGGGTGTCGTCCAGATGGTCCTCGCAGGGAAAACGAACAAGGATATCGTCGCGCGTATCAATCAGCATGAAGGGAACGCAGTGGGGGTGTGCGGGATCGACGGATATCTCCTCCGGGTTCGAAGGTCCACTCCCGGCGGGCAGGATCTCGGGTATGTCGGAGAGATCACCGATGTCAACACCGCCTTCCTCGATCTCCTTCTCGCAAACAACTGCCTTCCGGTCGTCGCACCGATCGGCTTCAATGGGGACAGTCACGCCTACAACGTCAATGCGGATATCGCCGCTGCGGCGATTGCCTCTGCTCTCCGGGCGGAAAAACTTGTGTATCTCAGCGACGTTGAGGGAGTGCTGGCGGATTCGGACCTGATCCACAGCATGGACCAGGCCGAAGGCGAACGTCTGATTGCCAACAAGGTGATCAGCCGCGGGATGATTCCGAAAGTGCGGTCTGCATTTGAAGCCCTCCAATCCGGAGTCAGCAAAGTCCACCTGATCGACGGCAGGATAAAACATTCGCTGCTTCTGGAAATCTTCACGGACACGGGGGTGGGGACGGAACTTGTGCAAACCGCCCCTTGACGGGGCACCTTGTGCAATCGCGCAGCGGCCCTCCGGAGGGTGAGTACCAATGATCTCAAAGAACGAAAGACAATTTGCCATCAGGGAAATCCTCGATGCGGGCCCGATCGCCAGCCAGGATGAACTCCGCCGGCGACTGCGCCACCGGGGAATTGACGTCACGCAGGCGACCCTGTCGAGAGACATGAAAGAGATCGGGGTTCTCTGGGTGAACCGTTCGACCGGGGGCAAATACGAGCTCGAATCGGAGGCTGCCCGCTTCCCCTCCGCCTCCCCCGGATTGCAGATCCTCTCCATCGTGGCAAACGAGTTCCTGGTTGTCGTTCACACGCTTCCCGGAAGCGCGAGCATCGTGGGTGAATACCTGGACCATCAGAAATCGCGCGATGTCATCGGGACCGTCGCGGGCGATAACACACTGCTGGTGGTGCCGCGCAGTGCGCGGAAAACCAGGGATGTTGTTACATATCTCAAATCTCTTCTTCTCAAAGGCACGGAAGTATGAGCAAGCAAAAAGTTGTGGTCGCGTACTCCGGCGGACTGGATACGTCCGTCATGGTGAAATGGATGAAGGCAAAATACGACGCCGACGTGATAACGGCGACGGGCGATCTGGGCCAGTCGAAGGAGCTCGATGGCCTGCAGGAAAAAGCCTATGCCACAGGGGCGACGAAGGCGTATGTCAAAGATCTCAAAAAGGAATTCATCGAAGAATACGTGTTCCCCACGCTGAGGGCCGGAGCCCTCTACGAAGGAACCTACCCAATGGCGACATCGATCGGGCGCCCGCTCCTTGCGAAATACATGGTGGAGATCGCACGTCAGGAAGGTGCCTCGATCATCGCGCACGGATGCACAGGAAAAGGCAACGACCAGGTGCGCTTTGAGGTCGCCATCGGCGCGCTCGCGCCCGATCTGAAAGCCATTGCGCCTCTCCGCGAATGGGAATTCCGTTCGCGGGAGGAGGAGATCGCCTATGCAAAAGAACACGGGATCCCCGTCGCCGCCACCGTGAAGAGTCCGTATTCCATTGATGACAACCTGTGGGGGACCAGCATCGAGTGCGGGATCCTGGAGGATCCGATGGCCGAGCCGCCCCAGGATGCCTATCAACGCACGGTGGATCCGACCAGGGCGCCGGACCAACCGGTCTATGTCGATATTGAATTCGAGGAAGGGGTTCCGGTGGCCCTCAACGGTGAGCCCATGGCGGCGGTGGACCTGGTGGGCAGACTCAATTCCATCGCTGGAGCGCACGGTGTCGGGCGAATCGACCTTGTGGAAAACCGTCTGGTGGGGATCAAATCGCGTGAGGTGTACGAAGCTCCCGCAGCCACTGTGCTCCATTTTGCCCATACCGAGTTGGAACGTCTGACTCTCGACAAACCGGTGGTAACCCTGAAGAGCCAGATGTCGATCCACTACGCGAACCTGGTGTACAATGGCCTGTGGTATTCTCCCCTCCGCAAAGCCCTGGACGCATTCGTTCAGGAGACGCAGAGGACGGTGTCCGGGCTGGTGCGAGTGAAACTCTACAAGGGCAACACGATCATCGCCGGCCGGAAATCGGTCTTCTCCCTGTACAACGCCCAGCTCGCGACATACACGGAGGAAGACACATTCGACCACAAAGCCTCGGAGGGATTCATCAAAATCTTCGGACTGCCGACGAAAACGTATCACCAGGTTCAGGCGTCTGTTGCCCGCAACGGACGTACTGCCGTCCATCCGGCTGAAGTCTTCACGGACGCAAAATGAAAGCCTGGAAAGGACGCTTCACGGCAGGGCTTCATCCTGACGCCCTTCGTTTTTCCACTTCGCTCCCGGTTGATCGTCGGTTATACGAAGAGGACATTGAAGGCAGTCTTGCGCACGCCCGGATGCTCGCCCGGCAGAGAATCATCTCTTTTGCCGATGCACGGAAGATCACGGCGGGTCTCAAAAGCATTCGCGAGGAAATCCGCAGGGACAATTCCCCGATATTCCGTCGGCGGGGGACGGGTGGGCGGTTTGTCGCCGAGGACATCCATATGGCGATTGAAGCCCGGCTGATCGAACTCGTTGGAGAGGCGGGCGGGCGGCTGCACACCGCGCGGAGCCGGAACGACCAGATTGCGCTGGACGAACGCCTCTACTTGCGGCGGGCGACAAACGGGATCATCGCACATATTCACGCCTTCCAGAAGTCCCTCCTGAAATTCGCGCGCATGCATCGGGATGTGTTAATGCCCGGCTACACGCATCTTCAGCGCGCGCAGCCGATCCTCTTCGCCCATCACCTGCTTGCGTACCTCGAAATGCTGGAACGCGACAAGCATCGATTCCGGGATTGCGGGGAGAGAGCGTCATGGTCTCCGCTCGGGGCCGGAGCGCTCGCCGGAAGTTCATTTCCGGTCGACCTGGCAGGTGTAGCCCGTGATCTTCACCTGAGCGGGATTCTCGGGAACAGCATCGACGCGGTCAGCGACCGGGACGCAATTCTCGAGTTTCTCAGCGCGTGTGCAATCACGATGATGCACATGAGCAGGCTCTCCGAAGAACTCGTGCTCTGGAGTTCGCGGGAGTGGCATTTCATCGAAATCGGGGACGCGTTCGCGACGGGAAGCAGCATCATGCCGCAGAAGAAGAACCCCGATATGGCAGAGCTGATCCGGGGGAAAACGGGGAGGGTGTACGGCGACCTGATGGCGCTATTGACGACAATGAAGGGGTTGCCGCTGTCCTACAACCGGGACCTTCAGGAAGACAAAGAGCCGCTCTTCGATGCCGCCGATACTCTTGCGTCGTCGATCAACATCATGACCCTGATGATCCCCACCATCACGGTGAACGCCGATCGGTTTGAGGCGGAGCTCCGCGACGATTTCACGGCGGCCACGGATCTTGCCGACTATCTTGTGCGGAAAGGGATGCCCTTCCGCTCGGCACATGCCGTCGTCGGCGGGATTGTTCGCCATTGCGTTGAGAAGGGAATCGGACTTCAGGATCTCTCTCCTGCCGTCCTTCGCTCGTTTTCACCGATGTTCCGGGCGGATGTCCTGGATCTCCTGGATCCCCGCACGGGCATCAAGCTGAAGAAATCTGCAGGTTCGACTTCGCCGGTCGAGGTGGGAAAGGCTTTGCGGCGTTGGGAGCGTCAGCTCCGGGGGCCTCAGGCGGGAATCGCCGCCCGCAAATGAAATTTGAAAAGGGATCAGTGCCGGGCGAGGAGGTCGATTTTCTTCACCAGGGTCCTGGCTTCCGTAGAATCGATCTTCCCGTCTCCGTAGCAATTGTAAAACGTGACCACAAGTTTCCGGATCTGGCCCTCATCAGCTTCGCCGGTCCGCACCTTTTCGTGAATCGCGAGGAATTCCCGGTGCAGAGAATCCTGCAGGACGGGATCCTGAAAATGATCCATCAGTGACGCCTCGACAATCCCGAGGATGTTGGGAGCACTTGCGTTCAGGATATTTTCGCGTTTGTCGATAAGGAACAGCAATCCGAACGCCAGAAGCAGGACGAGGGTAGATCCGCCAAGGATGACGCCACGATTCATGAGATCTTCCTCAAATGGTTCACTGATCCGCAATACCGTCAGGCGGCCCGTTTGAGCCGTCCGGGCAAGGACCTCCGCTGTCCCCCGCCTTAACTTCCTACCGCGTGCCCGTATGCCATCTCCTCGAGCCGGGCAATACGCTCTTCAATCGGTGGATGGGTACTGAACAGCGATGCGATCCCCCCTGCGCTGAGAGGATTGACAATAAACATGTGTGCTGTTGCCGGAGAGGCGTCCATAGGGATCGTGACTCTTTTCTCTTCCAGTTTCTTCAAAGCGCTCGCCAGCGAAAGAGGATTGCCGGAAAGATGCGCTCCTCCTTCGTCGGCTGCAAATTCGCGGGAGCGGGAGATTGCCATTTGAATCATCAGTGCCGCAATCGGCGCAACGATGATCATGACGAGGCCGGAGATCGGGCTTCCTCCGTCGCGATCATTGGATCTGCTTCCTCCGCCGAAAATCATTGCCCACTGTGCCATGTTCGCCAGCATGCTGATCGCAGCGGCCATTGTCGCCGCGATTGTTCCGATGAGAATATCGCGGTGGAGCACATGGGCAAGCTCGTGGCCCAGCACTCCCCGGAGCTCTTCTTTGCTGAGTGTGCGCATGATCCCCTCCGTCACCGCCACGGCCGCATGTTCGGGGTTCCGGCCGGTCGCAAAGGCATTGGGTTGCTCCTGCGGAATCACATAAATCCTTGGCATGGGGAGGCCACCTCTGCCTGTCAGATCCTGCACCATGTCGAATAGCCAGGGGAGCTGCTCCCTGGTAACCTCCTTGGCGCCGTACATCTTCAGGACTATCTTGTCACTAAACCAATAGCTGCCGAAATTCATTGCAATGGCGATGAGAAACGCCACCACCATCCCTCCCCGCCCTCCGACCCAGTTCCCGATGAGTACGAGAAGGACGGAAAGAACCGCCATCAGGAGAAAAGATTTTAAGGTGTTCATTGAGATTTCAACTCCGGTTCATTTCTACGGTTACGTGAAATATACGAAGAGTTCCATTCGAATGGGAGGCAGTGTTTTCTCGCCTCTCTGCTCATAAAACAACATGGGTCACAGGCAGAGTTCCGACCCCGCGCGTGTCGCTGCATGGCGTTCGTTATCAATGGCGGATTCCAGGTTGATTTCCGATGAATTCTCCTGTAACTTAAAGAACTCATTCTTCAACGACCCTCTCTCTATGAATCCCCTGGTTATTGGCATTGCCGGAGGCACGGGTTCCGGCAAAACATCCGTCACGAATAAAATTCTCGAACGTCTCGATGCAAACCGCGTCGTCGTCATACAGCATGATTCCTATTACAAGGATCTCAGTGCCTACAGTGGGAAAACAGCGGCCGAAATCAATTTTGATCATCCCGACTCACTCGAGACCGCCCTCCTGATTCACAACATCATAGAGCTCCGCGCACGGCGGCAGGTCGAGGAGCCGATTTATAACTTCACCACGCACAGGCGGCTGGCGGCGCTGCGACAGGTCGAACCCCGGGACATTATCATCATTGATGGAATTCTGATTTTCGCGGACAAAGAATTGCGCAATCTGATGGACATCAAGATCTTCGTGGATACCGACGCCGACGAACGTCTCATCCGCCGGATCCGGAGAGATATTCTGGAACGCGGACGGTCGGTCGAGTCCGTCATGGATCAGTACATGCGAACCGTCAAGCCCATGCACCTGGAGTTCGTTGAGCCGAGCAAACACTGGGCCGACATTATCATCCCCCGGGGATCGCAGAACCTCGTGGCCATCGAAATGGTCGTCGCCCAAATCCGTTTGATGCTTCATGAACAGGGGCCAATACTATGAGCGGGTTTGAATGGACCCTCGAAATGCGTCTCGGATTGGCGCTCGCTCTCGGGTTTCTTGTCGGCATGGAGCGCGAAAGCACGAAAATTGAGCATCAGAAACTCGTTTTTGGAGGAGTCCGGACCCATCCGATCATCAGTCTCTATGGGTTCGGCTGCGCATGGCTCTACAAGCTCGGCATTCCTTTTATCCTTCCCGCGGGACTGTTGTCGATGACCCTCCTGACGGCGATCGCCTACTATGCGAAAATCAGGACGGAACGGTATGGATCGACCAGTGAGGCGTCAGCGCTGTTGACCTTCGTGGTGGGGGCCCTCGCCCTCGTGGCGGATATCTGGATCCCGATGGCGCTGGGGGTCATCAATACCATGCTGCTGTCGGAAAAAGCCAGGCTCGAGAAGCTCGTCGCCGATCTCGACCGGGTCGATATCCTGGCAACAGTGAAATTCCTCCTTGTCACGCTTATTATCCTGCCTGCTCTTCCGGACCGGGAATACACACAGTTCCAACTCAACCCGGCCAGTATCTGGAAGGTGGTCATCCTGGTCTCCACCGTCGGGTACTTCGGATACATCCTGATCAAAAAGTTTGGTCCGAGAATCGGCCTCTGGCTCTCCGGTCTGCTCGGCGGCATCGTTTCGAGTACCGCGGTGACGCTCGCATCGGCAAGAATGGCCCAACGGTCCCCGGAAGTCGCCCGCGATGCGCTCCAGGCTTCTTTGCTCGCAAGCAGCGTGATGTATGTCAGGAGCCTCGTACTCATCGCCTTCGTCAGCCCGGCATTCGTCTGGGTCATCTGGTGGAAATTGAGTCTTCTCGCGGTGTTGGGGATCGCTATCTCCGTTCGCACGCACCGTGAGCCTACTCCTTTGGAATACAAGGACATCCCCGGCCTGGAGAACCCTTTCGAGATCTCTCCTGCGTTGATATTTGCCGGCTTGTACGTGATCATGTCGATAGTCACCTCGATCGTTCATGAATTTGCCGGAAGCACCGGGGTCATGACCCTTGCCGCGGTCGTCGGCGTGACGGACATTGCCCCGTTTATGCTGTCGTTGGTCCGCACGCCGGATGCGATTACTTCGGTTGCCGCTCGGGCGATCCTTCTCTCGATGATGAGCAACACCGTGGTGAAGGGAATATACTTTGGATATCTCGTGCCGCAGGCGAAAAAGGAAACGATGATCCGGTTCGGCATTCTCTCCATTCTTCATATTCCTCTCATTCTCATCTCATGACCCGGTCTCCCATGGATCACACACCACTGATTGTGAAGGCGGGGAGCACATGTTCCCTCAAGGATTATGACCCTGACTTTACCGGTTCGTTTGGCGGAAAGGCGGATGCGGAGGAGAAGCTGGCAAAGGACGTCTCCGCGCTGGAAGAGCTCCAGGGAATGCTGTATGCTCAGGGTTCGCACAGCGTCCTGGCAATCTTCCAGGCCATGGATGCGGCGGGGAAGGACGGTGTGATCAAGCACGTCATGTCGGGCGTCAATCCTCAGGGAGTGCAGGTGACCAGTTTCAAGACCCCTTCATCGACGGAACTCGGGCATGACTACCTCTGGCGGCATGTCTGTGCGTTGCCCCGAAGGGGGGAAATCGGCATCTTCAATCGATCCTATTACGAAGAAGTCCTCATCGTCCGGGTCCACTCGGAATTTCTTGCGTCGCAAAAGCTCCCGGAAGAATGTGTGCACAGCGGGATATGGAAACACCGGTTTGAGGACATCAACAACTTTGAGCGCTACCTCACAAGAAACGGCTATATTGTTCTGAAGTTCTTTCTCCACGTTTCGAAGAAGGAGCAGAAGGCGCGATTTCTGGATCGGATCGACCAGAAGGAAAAGAACTGGAAATTCTCGGCCGCTGACCTGAAAGAACGTGCGCGTTGGGACGAATATATGAAGGCCTACGAAGAGATGATCGGCGAGACAAGCACTGAGTGGGCTCCGTGGTACGTGATCCCTGCCGACCACAAATGGTTTACACGCGTCGCCGTCGCTGATGTGATGGTGAAGAAACTCCGTGAGCTGAACCTTGAATATCCAAAAATGAGTGACGATCATCGCGCAGAACTGCTCACATCGAGGCGGGAGCTGGAGGCGGAATGAGATTCGTCCGGGTCAAAACGGCGGCGGCGCTTCTTTTCATTCTCCTGGCGTGCTTCCAGGACGGGATAGGGCAGGGGTTCGAACATTTCAACCTTTCTCTTGATCTGAACTATTCCTCAGCCGACCGAACCCTGGAACTCTACACCGGACTGGGGGGGAATTCCTCGTCCATTGCCCGGCTCCGCGGCAGCAGGATCGCCCTGGCAACGACGGCGCTTCTCGCGAACCGCCCGCTGAGTCTGTCGTCGCTTGATTCTGCCCTGGAGTCCGTGAAGTTCAACCAGTCTCTCGGGGACGACGTTTTCCAGATGCAATCGGCCAGGAAGAACGTCGCCGCGATTCAGGAGCTGCTCGACGCAGTGCGCAGGCGGAATTTCGGTCAGAAAGTGGTGAGCACGGTCGAACAGCTTTTTCCTCCGGACGCGCACGTATCCGTCCGTGTTCCGGTCTACTTTGTCGCCTTCGGCCACGAAAACATCGACGCCTTCGTGCGGCGTGTCGTCTGGCACGGCGATGACCCGGAATTTGTGGGAGAAGGGGAGGGGACGTTGACCATCGTTGTGAACCTCGCCAAGGCCGTGCACTACGGCGAGTCGGTGGATTCCAGGTTTGTCGGACTCATGAGCGTGGTCGCCCACGAGGTGTTCCATGCGGCCTTCGGGGCATACAAAGATGAATCCCCCGTCTGGCGGGCATATTACGCCTCTCCGAGGACGCCGCTCGATGACCTCCTTGACCTCACCCAGAATGAAGGCATTGCATATTACCTTTCTCTCATCCAGCAGACCCGCGGCCGGCTGGTCCTCGATTGGGCGGAGCGCACCCGGAAAGCGTTTGACGAATTCAACAACCGGGCCGAGGAACTCCTGAATCCATCGATAACCCGGCACAGGGCGACGGAAATAATCCAGATGGCCAATACCTCAGGGTACTGGGAAAGTTACGGGTCCATTACGGGAATGGTCATTGCGCGACAGATCGATATGACACTGGGAAGTCAGGCCCTCTCTGAAACCATCGCGCGGGGACCGGCGGATTTCTTCCTGAAGTATCAGCAGGCGCAGCGGATGGGATCAGAATCGCCCCAACTGTCCCGCCGGGTCCTGGAGTATATTACGTCGGCGCGACGGTAGCCCTGATCAGCATGCCTCTTTGCGCTCTTTGCGGAAGAGCGGCTCATTTTGTATCTTGAACAATAACCCTCCGCCTGTCCTCGCACTCTCCATGAATCTTTTTATAAAGAATATCCGGCAGCTCGTCACTGTCTGCGCGAACGGCCAAAAGACGAAAACCGGTCCGGAAATGCGTGATCTCGGCATCATCGGGGAAGGGGCAGTTCTCTGCCGGGCGGGAAAAGTGGCGTGGGTCGGTAAAACCAAAGATTTCGCCGGGGCGCTGGAGGATGACATCACCGTCCTGGACGGGACGGGGATGACCGCCCTTCCGGGATTTGTGGATTCGCATACGCACGCGGTTTTTGCCGGTAGCCGGGAGGACGAATTCGCCATGCGCAGCGCGGGTGCGACCTACCAGCAAATCGCCGAGCGCGGGGGAGGAATCCTCAGCACCATTCGCAGCGTTCGCAACTCCTCGAAGCGCGAGCTGAAGAAAACGGCCCGGCGGTATCTCACCGACATGCTCCGGCAGGGGACGACGACCGTTGAAGTCAAATCCGGGTATGGTCTGTCAATGGACGCGGAAATCATGATGCTTGAAGCGATCCGTGAACTGGCAGATGAAGAGCTCATGGATATTGTCGCGACATTTCTCGGGGCCCACGCGGTCCCCCCGGAATTCACGCACGACAGGGAGGGCTACGTTGCCCTCGTCACGGAAACGCTCGTTCCCTATGTTGGAGCGAAACGACTAGCGGAGTTCTGCGATGTTTTCTGCGACGCCGGGTATTTCACGATCGCGCAGACAGAACGAATTCTCACTGCTGCTGCAAAGGCCGGTCTGAAACCGAAGGTCCACGCGGAGGAACTGGCCCAAACAGGAGCTGCTGAGCTTGCCGCGCGGTTGGGCGCGACCTCTGCGGATCACCTCGAGAACATTTCGGAAGCCGGGGTGAGGGCGATGGGAGCCGCCGGAGTCGTCGCCGTTTTGCTTCCGGGCGTATCGTTCTTTCTCAATCACGGATATGCGCCTGCCCGACTTCTCATCGACTCCGGGGTCCCGGTCGCGATCGCAAGCGATTTCAATCCGGGTTCCTGCATGAGTTATTCCATGCCGATGATGATGACGATAGCCTGCACGCAAATGCACATGAGTCCCGAGGAATGCATCACCGCGTGTACGCTGAATGCCGCCGCGGCAATAGACCGCGCGGAGACGCGTGGAAGCATCGAGGTGGGGAAGACGGCCGATATTCTCCTGGCGGATATCCCGGACTTCCGATTCCTGGCATACCATTTCGGCACGAATCATATTCACACAGTGATTAAACACGGAACCATTCTCGAACTCTGAGCTCCCATGAACAGGATTGTGGAATGCGTGCCAAATTTCAGTGAAGGCCGGGACATCAAGATCATTAATGCCATCGGTGGGGCGATCACTCGCGTGCCGGGGGTCAAGTTTATCAGCGCCGAGCCAAACGGTGACTATAACAGGACGGTCATAACCTTTGTCGGCACCCCGAATGCGGTGATCGAAGGCGCGTTTGAAGGTACGAGGGTGGCGGCGGAATTGATCGACATGAGCGTGCACAAGGGGGGACACCCGAGGCTGGGGGCGACCGATGTGGTTCCGTTTGTCCCCGTTGCCGGAATTACCATGGAGGAGTGCGCCGATCTGGCGCGCAGATATGGAAACCGGGTGGGGGAAGAATTGCACCTTCCGGTGTATCTCTACGAGGCGGCGGCGTCTCGGTCGGACCGGGTGAATCTGGCAAACGTCCGGAAAGGGGAGTACGAAGGGCTTGAGGCGAAGCTCAGAGACCCGTTGTGGCAGCCCGATTTTGGTCCCGCGACCTTCAATCCCAGAAGCGGTGCGGTCATTACAGGGGCTCGCATGTTCCTCATCGCGTACAATGTGAATCTCTCAGAAAACAATTTTCAGGCTGCAAGCGAGATCGCGGCGCGCATTCGTGAAAGCGGACGGGTAAAAAAAGATGGTCAGGGAAAAGCGGTTGTGGGCCCGGACGGGAAAAAAGTCGTCGTTCCCGGGAGCCTCAAATCCGTGAAGGCCATGGGAGTGATGCTGGACGCGCACGGCATTGCACAGGTGTCCATGAACCTCACCAATTACCATGTGACCTCCCTCCACACGGCCTTCGAAGAAGTCAGGAAGGAAGCCGCCACACTGGGCATCAAGGTGACGGGGAGCGAAATTGTCGGTCTGACTCCCCAGGAAGCTCTCGTGCTTGCCGGCAAGTTTTACACCCCGGAAGAACAGGACGATCAACAGTTGATCCGCAACGCGATCACCCATCTTGGTCTTGATGATCTGGAGCCATTTGATATTCAAAAAAAGATTGTCGAAAATCAGTGCTGAATGAGTCGGCCGTCACTTTTCTCAACAACCGTAGCCAGGTCCTTCTGTGAAAACAAACAACACTCCCCGGTCAGCAGATCAGTCGGCAACCCCCATGCTCACCAAAAAGACTGTTGCGGCGTTCCTTGAAGATGTTGCGTCTTCCTCTCCCGCTCCCGGGGGTGGATCTGTTGCTGCCCTTTCCGGAGCTCTGGGAACGGCCTTGATCTGCATGGTCTGCAGTCTCACCATCGGGAAGAAGAAGTACGCCGATGTGGAGGAAGATCTGAAGAAGGTCCAGGCCGAAGCGCAACCGCTGAGGGAAGTCTTCGCACGACTTGTGGAAACGGATACCCTGGCATTCCAGAAGGTCATGGAGGCCTATGCGCTGCCGAAGGATACCGAGCCGCAGAAAGCCCTCCGGTCCGCCGCCGTCCTCGAGGCGACGAAAGAAGCGACCATGGTTCCACTGGAAGTGATGAAACACTGCATCGACGCCCTTGCATTGGCTCAAGAGATTGCCTCGAAGGGAAATAGCAATTCGATCAGTGATGCCGGGGTGAGTGCGCACATGCTCCATGCGGCATGTGAAGGCGCTGCGTTGAACGTGAAGATCAACCTCAGTGGATTGAACGACTCCGAATTCGTCGGCTGGAAACTCGATGAAGTGGGCTCGCTCCTGAGCACTAGCAGGATGATGCTCGAAGAAGTGCAGTCGATCGTCGAAGAGAAGATGAGGAAGAGCGGGTGAGGGGAGGAGGCAATTGTCCATTGTCAATTGACAAGGGGCAATTGGAAAGTGGGGAGAAGGGGAGACCGGGAGACTCGGGGACCGGGGGAGAGGAGAAGCATATGTCCATTGTTAACTGACAATGGACAAATGGCAAGTGGGTTGGAAGTTGAGGCTTGGAGACTTTGAGATTCGGACACAAGAAAGTGTTTTCTGCCTACTGCCTACCGCTTACTGCCTACTGATTCCTTCAACACAGTACGCCACTGCTACGACTGCTGCAGTTTCTGTTCGCAATCTGTTGACGCCGAGACTTACCCCTTGATAACCCGCCTCTTCCGCCTCCTGAAATTCCCTATCGCTGAATCCCCCTTCCGGTCCGATACAGATGCGGATCGAACGACGTCTCTCCCGGGTCAGCACTTGCGGCAATGTCGGCGTTTCCAATTTTTCGTGCGGGATCACTCCGAGAACCTCGTTTGATTTGTCCCGGAGGAATTCATGGAATGGAACCGGAAGGGTCACGCGGGGCAAGTAAGCCCTCCCTGACTGTTTCATCGCAGCGAGGGCCAGGTTGTTCCAGCGGTCGGTTTTGAGTCGGCCGGAGATCGTTCGTTCCGTTTCCAGAAGGACAATCTCGCTCACACCGAGTTCCGTGGATTTCTCGACAAGGTAGTCCAGCCGGGCGGGGTTCTTCAGGATCCCGACGCCCAGCACGATAGACACCGACTCTTTCACCCTGGTGGTCGTTGTGATATGACACACCACCTCGTCAGGACGGATCTCCTCAATCGTCGCCCCATAGAGTCCGCCGACACCGTCGACCACTGTCACAGCGTCTCCTGCTCTGTGTCGTTTGACTGTGACCAGGTGACGGCGTTCCTCTTTGTCGAGCACGAGACGATCGCCGTGAATCCTGTCGGGCGATACGTAGAACGGTTCAGGACGCATGGTGCAGCGGCCTTGGGAAGGTTTTAGATGGATCCCCGCAAATCGAGGATGAATTCACCACGACGGTACTGGTTCCAGGCGTATTCCACCCGAATAATGACGCTGTAGGGAAGGAGAAAATGCAGCCCACCGCCATAGCCTGAATAGAGCGAACTCCAGTCGAGTTTGTCTCCGCGATACCATACCGCGCCCGTGTTCGCGAACAGCGCAGCGCTGATCCCAAAACGCCAGACAGTGAACTCGTCGGGGAGGGGGAGGGAGGTCATCCGGAACACGCGTGGAGGGAGGATGAAGCGACGCAGTTCCAGGGTGAACCCGGTAATGTCATCCCCTTCGAGAACGGTATGGAACCATCCACGGAGCCGGTCTCCGTACCCGAAATAGACGTGGTTGTAGGTGGGGATTTCGCCGCCCCAGCCGATGTTGCCGAACAGTCGCGACGCGATGGTGAGGCCGAACGGGAGCTGTCCGTAGCCCCGGAAATCCCCGTACGCCCGTGCAAAGTTGACGCGAGATTCCCCCATCCCGTATTTCGTGAGCGCGACTCCCGCATACACGCCGCGCGATGCATATTCATAGAGGTCGCGCGTGTCCAGGGAGTACGAGAGCGTCGCGTAGACCATCCGATCGGTCCCGTCATTCGATACCGTGCGTCCCGGCCACCACGTGCTGGTATGGACGATGTGATATCCCAGATTCATGCCGGCGGTCTGTGAGAGGGTGAACCGTTTGCCGATCGAGCCGTTCAGATCGTAATGATATTCGTCGAACGGTCCGGTGCGGGCGAGCTCGACCTCGCTTTTATTCCTCACCTTGCTGAAGGAAAGCCCTCCCGAAAAGTAGAGACGGTGCACGCGATCGATGAGGGGGTCGGAAAAGGATACGCCCACCGACGGATCACTGCCAAAGATGAGGGCTCCCGAGAGTTTCTGGTTCCGCCCTCCAAGGTTGTTGTGGAGAATCCCCGCCCCGCCGTACGGACGCTTCGGGTCGCCGTCCCGGAACCCGAAGATCGGATACGGGATGAGGTACCAGCGCTCGCTGACATCGACATAGAGAAACCGCACACCGGGCAGAGAGTCATAGGCAATGTCCACCCGGGTAAATAGTCCCAGCCCGTAAATGCGATTTCTGTCGTATTCAATGGCATCGACGGTGACTGTGTCGCCGCGCTTCAGCGACATTTCATCGGTGATGACATACGACTTTGTCTTCGTATTTCCGGCGACGATGACCGTGTCGAGCACCCCAAGCGGGGTATTGGGAGGGAGCTGAATCCTTTGAACCTGTGAAGAAGCAGTGAGGCTCAGGGCAAGGAAGAGGACTGGCAGGCTGGAAAGTCTGTAAGCGCGCATTGTCACCGTGAAGAAATGCCGAGCATCCGGTGTTCGACCATCAAACACCGGTCCATAACAACATTGAGCCCTGCTCCGATGGCGCGCTGTGCTGCTTCCTCATGGACAATGCCGATCTGTGTCCATACTGCCCCGGCCTTAAGACGAATTGCAGCCTCCACGATTTCGGGGAGATATTCCGGGCGGCGAAAGATATCGACAATATCGACAGGCTCCGCGATGCTGTCGAGATCCGGGAGGCACGCCAGCCCGAGCACCGACGAAAGATGCGGATTGACCGGAATGATCCTGTATCCGTGCTCTTGCATGTACCGGGCGACGCGATAACTGTCGCGTTCGGGCCGGTCCGAGAGTCCCACAACAGCGATCGATCGCGCCTGTTCGAGGAGAGCGCGGATTTCCTCTTTTCGCAAAAGCATCGCCATCGGAGCCTCAATCGGGTTTGTTGATTCGACCTGGTGCTGTCATAAGGCGTTGAAGCGCTTCAGACGCCGCAGCCTGTTCGGCGTTCTTCTTGTTCTTTCCTGTTCCTTTTCCGTATCGGGTGTCTCCCAGCAGGACTTCCACAGTGAATACCCGCTCGTGGTCCGGTCCTTCTTCACGAACTGTTACATAACGCGGAACGCTCAGGCCATGCGACTGAGCGTGCTCGAGGAGCAGACTTTTGTAATTGTCGTCGGTGATCACTATCGTCCGTTGCTGGAGGGCGTTCCTGACCAGTTTGAGGACGAACAACCGGGCTGCCTGGAAGCCGGCATCGAGGTAGACGGCGGCGATAAGCGCTTCAACGGCATCGGCAAGTATGGTATCGCCACCCTTGTCGACCGATTGTGCGGCACTTGTGCTCAGCAGGATAAAATCAGAAAGGTGGAGTGCCTTCCCGTAGGCCGCGAGGGCTTTTCGATTCACCAGCCGGGAGCGTGTCTTCGTGAGGTCGCCTTCTTCGGCCTGGGGGAAGCGGCCATGGAGATACTCCGCAACGATCAGGCTCAGGACTGCATCGCCGAGGAATTCCAATCGTTCATTCGAACGAGCCCCGGGCGGGAGCTTCTGTAGGTACGAGCGGTGGACGAGGGCTTCAGCAAAGAGCGCGGGATCTCCGATCGGATATTCGAGAAGAGATTCTAGTCTGTGGAGAACTTCGGGCTGAAGGATAGGTTCGGCCCCTTTCCCGGAATTCGAAGACCGGGAAAGGGGAAAGAAACGACGGAGAACCCTGAGCACTCTCCGCATCGAGCGGTTCCAATTACTCCGAGAACTTTTTAAAGAGAAGGGTTGCGTTATGACCGCCGAAACCAAACGTATTGCTGAGTGCATATCGAATCGGCCGCCGGACGGCGGTATTAGGGGTATAATTCAGATCGCACTCCGGATCCGGAGTATCCAGGTTGATCGTTGGTGGAACGACGCCATGGATGATCGAAAGGATCGCGGCAATGGCCTCCACTGCGCCGGCGGCACCCAGGAGGTGGCCTGTCATGGACTTCGTCGAGCTGACACTCATCTTGAGCGCATGATCCCCGAACGTCGTTTTCAGCGCTTTGGTCTCGCTGATGTCTCCGAGAGGAGTGGAGGTCCCATGAACATTGACATAATCGATGAGGTCCGGCTCGATTCCCGCGTCGCGGAGTGAACGACGCATGGACCGGACGGCACCTTCGCCTCCCTCGGGAGGGGCGGTAATATGATGTGCATCGGCGGTGAAGCCGCAGCCGACAATTTCAGCATGGATCCGGGCGTTCCGCCGTCTCGCGTGTTCCAATTCCTCAAGGATGAGAGTGCCGGAGCCTTCTCCTATCACAAAGCCGTCGCGATCCTTGTCGAACGGCCTGCTTGCCTTTTCCGGAGCATCGTTGCGCGTGGAGAGCGCTCGCATGGAGTTGAATCCTCCGACTCCCATCTGGGTAATCGGGGCTTCGGCGCCTCCGCAGGCCATCACGTCCGCGTCTCCGTATTGTATGATCCGGTACGCATCTCCGATTGCATGCGATGCAGTGGCGCAAGCGGACACGGTGGCATAATTGGGACCTTTGAACCCGTTTTTCATGGAAATATGGCCGGCCGCTATATCGGGAATGAGCATCGGGATGAAAAACGGACTGATTCGACGCGGGCCACCTTCCATCAGATTGCGAAACTGCGCATCATAGGTCGCCATTCCTCCGATACCCGATCCGTAAACCACTCCATAGCGATCAGGGTCATCGTCCTTCGTCGATATCCCCGCGTCCGCGATCGCCTGGTCGGTCGCGATCATCGCGAACTGGCTAAAGGGGTCCATCCGTTGCGCCCCCTTCCGGTCCAGGTAGTCGGTTGCCTTGTAATTCTTTAATTCGCACGCAAACTTCGTGTCAAACGCTGCTGCGTCGAAATATGTGATCGGGGCGGCGCCGCTGACCCCGTGCTCGAGACTCTTCCAGAAATCCGCGATGTTGAGGCCAATAGGCGTCAGTGCACCCATTCCGGTAACCACAACTCTGCGTTTGCCATTCATATTGCTTGCCTTCATCGTGAGGAAGGATCGTTCCCCGTCCGGGTCCAATGAAGACGAGGACGGGGAATTTCTGTGGACGGACTATGGTCAGGCGGGCTTCTTCGCCGAGATGTATTTGACTGCCTCTCCGACCGTCTTGATGTTCTCGTAATCTTCATCCGGAATACTGAAATTGAAAGCTTTTTCAAAATCCATCACGAGCTCCACGATATCAAGAGAATCGGCCCCAAGGTCGTTGGTGAAGGATGCTTCGGGCGTGATCTGGGCTTCGTCAACGCCAAGCTTGTTAATGATAATTTCTTTGACCTTTGCTTCAATGTCAGCCATGACGCGGCCTCCTGTTATGAGAGTTGTTGAACTATCGTGGTGAGTTGTTGAACCTTTACATGCTTAAACCGCCGTCCACAGTGAGGACCTGTCCCGTAATATAGTCCGCAGCAGGCGAGGCAAGAAAAATGACCGTGCCGGCGATATCCGACGCTTTTGCCGTGCGTTTGAGAGGTATCAAATCCGTGAGGGCTTTAGTCTGTTCCGGAGTGAGGGATCGGGTCATATCGGTGTCGACATACCCGGGTGCGATCGCATTGACTTGAATATTGCGAGAAGCAAGTTCTTTTGCAACCGACTTCGTAAACCCTATGATCCCTGCCTTCGATGCCGCGTAGTTTGACTGGCCGGCATTCCCGGTTATCCCCACAATTGACGTAATATTGATGATTTTTCCCGACCTCTGGCCCATCATCGGTCGACATACGGCTTTGGTCATCCCGAAGACACTCTTCAGATTCGTGGAGATCACTTTATCCCAATCTTCCTCGCTCATACGCATCAGCAGGCCGTCTTTGGTGATTCCAGCGTTATTGACGAGAATATCCACTTTGCCGAATTCTTTGATGACCGCATCGACGACTGCTGAAGCCTCTGTCGGGGAGGATGCGTCGGATTGGATCGCCCGGACCGTGGGACCTGCTGCTTTCAGGGAATCGGTCAGCTCCCCGGCAGCCTGAGACGAATTCCGGTACGTAAAGGCGACTGAAGCGCCTGCCGCGACAAGGCCTTCCACAACGGCGCGTCCGATGCCGCGTGCACCGCCGGTGACAAGCGCAAACTTTCCCGCAAGCGGTCCATTCATGGCTGGTCCTTAATAGTCTGCGAATTGGTCGAAGTCTGGAGAGCCGAGTAGTGTTGTTCGATCATGGCATAGCCATCCTCCCCCAGGAGATAAATCAATTCTTCTTTGCACCCTCTGAAGAGCGGAGAGGTGAAATCTGTGGTGATCGAACAGCAGGTTGATTCCTCCTGAAGCAAATCATCGAAGCCAACGACCTTGTCCGTGATTTCAATCGGGAAGAGCACGCAGTACAGGGGCTTCATCGACCATTTATGCTCGCCTGCGGCGATGGATGCCATTTGAATTGAACATCGCCCCTGACTGTCCAGAAACGCACACTTCTCATTGATCTCGTTTGTCCCCACGCATTTTCCGGAAGGGAAATCCGCATGCTCGATCTCCTCATCATCAAACCACCGGGATTCATCCCGTACCTGGGACGCATCCATTTGTTCCTTTATGCGTTCCTTCGCGGCAAGAATGGAATCCCGTTCTTTGGGATCAACGTACACGCCGCCTGAACAACAGCGGGAGACACACGTACACGGACCTCCTCCCGGGGGAAAACCCTTCTGGAAGAGTTCAGGGGCGATGGTATAGCCCTTGACGATCAGCGATGGTTCGGTATGAGTCACGATGCTGACACCCCGGCAATATCCGCAATCTTGTCGACCCCGGTTATGACCAGCGAGCTGTCAATCCGTTTCGCGAGACCTTGAAGCACCTTTCCGGGACCGACCTCAATAAACCGGCGCGCGCCGTCACGTTTCATATGCGCCATCGATTCCTCCCAGCGGACCGGGCTGGTCAATTGCTTGAGCAGCAGCTGTCGGATTTCCCCGGCATCCTGTACAGGCTCCGCTGTAACGTTTGAGTAGACGGGAATCAATGCATCCTGAATTTTCACTTCCTCGAGGGCTTTCTTCAATCCTTCTTCCGCGGAGCGCATCAACGGAGAATGGAACGCGCCGCTGACGACAAGTTCTTTTGCCATTTTTGCCCCACGTTCTTTTGCCAGCGCCATCGCTGCATGCACGCCTTCCACCGTTCCGGAGATCACAATCTGTCCGGGTGAGTTGAAGTTGGCGGCCTGGACCACGCCTGCAGAGGAAGCATCCGCACACAGTGAGCGGACGGCAGAGGGATCGAGCCCCACGAGGGCTGCCATTGTCCCGCGTTCCAGTTCGCCCGCGCGTTGCATCAATTCGCCCCGGAGTCGGACCAGCCTGAGTCCATCCTCGAAACTCAGCGAACCGGCGACAACGAGGGCGGAGTATTCTCCGAGGGAATGACCCGCAACCAGCCCCGGTCGCGCATCGCCCAGGAGGGCGACGAGCACCATGCTATGGAGAAAAATGGCCGGCTGGGTATTCTTCGTTTGCCGGAGAACTTCCTCCGGGCCGGAAAACATAATTGTACTCAGGGAAATGGCGAGCAGCTCATCGGCGCGGCTCACCAGCTCTTTTGCTTTCGGGCTGTGCGCGAGGGCATCGGCGCCCATGCCCACATATTGAGACCCCTGTCCGGGAAAAATCCACGCGGTGAATTGCATGTCAGTTCCGCTTGTAGTCATCGATCGTCCACTTGACCAGGACGGAGCCCCAGGTGTAGCCCGCGCCAAAGCTTGCAAAGACAAGGCGATGGCCTTTCTTCAGGAGTCCATTTTGCCACCACTCCGACAGGCACAGGGGAATGGTCGCTGCGGTAGTATTCCCGTATTTGTCGATGTTTACCATGACCTTGCTCTTTTCCAGGCCCATGCGATCCGCCGTGGCATCAATGATGCGGAGATTGGCCTGATGGGGGACGAGCCAGTCGATATCGTTTCCCGTCAGGTTATTCCGTTCAAGGATTTCCACGGACACTTCCGCCATTTTCACGACGGCAACTTTGAACACGGCCCTGCCGTCCTGATAAATATAGTGAAGGCGTTTGTCTACGGTATCATGACTGGCGGGCATCAGGCTCCCTCCCGCTTTCATATTCAGGAATTTCCCCCCGGAACCGTCCGTCCGCGTGATATAGTCGAGCACTCCGGTCGACGGATCGTCGGATGGTTCGAGCAGCACAGCGCCGGCTGCGTCGCCGAAGAGGATGCAATTGTTCCGGTCAGTGTAATCCGTGATCGATGTCATCTTATCGGTCCCAACGAGGACGACCTTCTTGCACTGGCCATTTTCGATGAATTGTGCCGCCACCGCCAGCCCGAAGATAAATCCCGAGCAGGCGGCGGACACGTCGAAGCCCCAGGCATTCTTCGCCCCGATTTTTTCCTGGATCACACAAGCCGTGGAAGGGAAAAACATGTCCGGAGAGATTGTAGCACAGACGATCAGGTCGATTTCTTCGGCGCTGATGCCGCGGTTCTTTAACATCGCCTGGATCGCTTTGGCCGCCATATCGGAGCTTGCCCCGTCTTCCATGACCCGTCGTTCGGAGATGCCGGTGCGTGAGCGGATCCATTCGTCGTTGGTATCGACCATCTTCTCCAGATCGGCGTTGCTGAGAACCTTCTCCGGTACATAGTGACCTACCGCGGTAATCGCGGCTCGTTGCTTGTCCATTCAATGCTCCCCATCGGGAATTCTGTGTCCACTGCGCAGGTCTAGCCGGCGTGCGGTTGAAAGCGTGCCAGCGATTCTTCAATCTGTCGATGCACCGATCGCGAAACCATCTCCTCGGCCCGAAATATCATATTCATGATGGCTTTCGGAGTTGAGCGGCCGTGTCCGATGATGGATACTCCGTTCACTCCGAGGACCGGCACACCGCCGTGTTCCTGATAATCGAGTTCTTTCATAATAGCGCGCAGGCTGTTGCGTGCGAGGAGCGCGACGAGTTTGTCCTTCACACTCTGCGCAGCCAGTGCGCTGAACTTTGCCTTGAAAAACGATGGGATGCCCTCTCCGAATTTGAGAAGGATATTGCCGACGAACCCATCGCAAACGATAACATCGACATCACCCTTCAACACGTCCCGGCCTTCCACATTCCCCTTAAAATCAAGGGGACTCTCCGCAAGGAGACGGTAGGCCGCCTGTGCAACCTCATTTCCTTTGGACTCTTCCTCACCGATGTTGAGGAGGCCGACCCTTGGCCGTTCGACCCCGAGCATCGTCTTGACATACAACGCCCCCATGACTGCGAACTCAAACAGGTGTCGGGCCTTGCAGTCGACGTTCGCTCCCGCATCGACGAGCAGGCAGGGGCGCTTCACCGTCGGGATCAATGCGCCGATGGTGGGCCGTCCGACGTTTGCAAGTCTTCCAAGAATGAGTGTAGAAGCGGACAGGACCGCTCCGGTGTTCCCCGCGCTGACGAATGCCGATGCCGTACCGGCTTGATGCATTTGAAGGCCGACGGCGATGGAGGAATTCTTCTTCGACTTCACGGCCGCTGTCGGACTATCGTGCATGTCAATCACTTCTGTGGCATTGACAATACTGCACCGGGTCTCATCTTCCAGCAAACGGCGCACGTCCGCGGGAAGTTTCGCGATCAGTTCGCGGAGGACCTGCTCCTTGCCAACCAGAAGGGCCCTGAACCGGCCCGGCCGATTTCGCAGGGCCTCCGCCGTGCCTTCAAGGACGCAGGGCGGGGCAAAGTCTCCGCCCATCGCGTCAATCGCGATATGTATGTCCGAGGTGTTGTGGTTCAAGGAGGTTCCGGGAGGAGTCCGCGAATCCAAGCAGCCAGAGGGTTGCAGTGGGCCGTGGGTGGGAGGCCCTCCAGGTCAGGATTTTTTGGGAACCGTAATTGTCCGTCCGTTGTAATATCCGCAGTTCGGGCAGGCACGGTGAGGGAGCTTCTGGGTGTGGCAGTTCGGGCATTCCGAAATTGCGGCGGCAGTGGCTTTGTAGTGCGTGCGGCGTTTGCGGCCGCGGGTTTTCGAATGTCGACGTTTCGGATTCGGCATGTGCTCCGTGCTCCTTGCTTCGCTTCTGGAACGCCTTAATCATTTGACCGCAGACCGCGCAGAGCGTCCCATCGCGGGTCCAACGGCTCGGGGCGGCAATTGCATGGCCCCTCATTTAAATTCTTCCCGCATTGCGGGCAGAGCCCTTTGCACGATTCCTTGCATAAGAGCTTCAGGGGAACAGCCATTTGAACGACCTGGCGGACATCCTCCCCGATATTAATCGCAGAAGTCCCCGGGGCAAGAACCTGCGTCTCTGCGGGATCAAATCGATCCGCGTCTTCGTCGCGAAAGACGTAATGAACGACGAAGGATGGATGCAACCGCGCAGTAAACTCGCCGAGGCATCGATCGCACGTGCATGCCAGATCGGCGCCAATCCGCCCTTGAAGATGAATTTCCCCGTCCGTTTTCGCCACTTCGACATCCACCCGCACCTCGCCGAACCTGCTTTCCAGTTCCAAGGCAGCAGAGGTGGAAACAAATTTGAAATCGTGGATACCTTCCGGCAATCCTGCAACCGGAATTTTCATCGGGTAGCTTCCCGGCGATCGAAGAACGGAGCGGCAACATATGGCCGTTCGCCCTGTAGGGCAAAGCAGTACAATATACGCAGGAATTCCGAGAGAGTCAATCAATGCAGGCTCTCCACCGGCATCGGGCTGTTTTTCGGTATCCGGGGGGACAAATACCCTCCACGGGTCCGCCCACATCAGCGTATGGGTGGACCCGGGGGGAGAGGGCAACCGGTACACAAACACGAACCGCGCCGGGGGGAGTGGATCAAACGGCGGGAAGTGGAGGAAAAGGGATTTGAGAAGGGATCTTCCCCTCTCGCAGGTATCGACCCTTAGGCCTCGGTCTTCGCAACGACAGACGGCTCTCCATGCTCAATGAGCTGGCTCTGAACATGCTCCACCGTTTCGTCGAGGGCTTCGCGGAATTTCTCGAAATCCTCCTTATAGAGGAAGATCTTGTGTTTCTCGTACTCATCATCGCCGACACGCTTGCTTTCCGTGATGGTGATGTAGAAATCTTTCTCGGATTTTGTCGCCTTCACATCGAAAAAGTAAGTGCGTTTTCCCGCCCTCACCCGTTTTGTGAAGATCTCATCTTTGTAGCCGTTGTTTTCCAAATCCAAGCCCTCCTTGCATCGAAACAAAAGGAATTAGCGACCGATTACCTGTTCACTGTGTTGGCCCTGGTCCGGTCATTGCAGGCACAGTTGTACGCGGGGAGAATTTCTCCGTTCACTATCTCTTCAGCACAGCAACTTTTCCTTTGACCGTGTTCCCATCATCGGTGTAGCCGATGATGAAATAGACGCCCGATGACACAACGTTCCCCTGGTTGTCTCTCCCGTCCCAAAAACCGATCCTTCCTCCATCGGTGGTCAAGTCTCTGACCAGGTTCCCATTGGCGGAAAGGATCTTTATTTTCGAGTTCCCGAGCAATCCGTCAATGGTCAATGCGGACGCTGAAGGGACACGATACGGGTTCGGATACACTGTGAAGCCGGCAGGCGTTTCGACGGGAGCAGCCGCGGTCGTGTAGAGACTTGCGAGACCCGATGCGGACGCAAAATACACGACGCCGGTCTTCGGATCGGCGGCGATGCTCAGAATGTCGTTGTCGATAAGCTTCCCGTTCGTCGTCTCGACAGTGTACGAGGCAAGTTGTTGCGTCCCATCCGGCGAAAGCAATACCACGCCCTCGGGAGTGCCGACCCATTTTTGATTCAGGGCGTCAACGGCGATGGTGTTCACCGTTTCCCCGAGGAGGGGCTTATAGGCGGCAACGGAGGATCGCGGATTGGATGGATCGAGGACAATCGCAATTCCTTTGTCCGTCCCGATCCACACGGTATTCTCCTGATCGACGACCACGGTGGTCACGGCATCGCTCGGGAGACCGTTCGCGCTCGTGAGCATCACCCTTGCAACACTGTCAATCACTCCGCCGTTGAGAAAGCAGGCTATCCCTCTATTTGAAGGATCCCTGACAGTCGCCCAGAGGTTGTCCTGGCCATCGACCGCGAGCGCGCGATCAACGGCGAACTCCACAAGGTTGCTGAGCTTGACTCCCCCGTAAATCACCGGGAGATGACGCCAGCTCCCATCGGGCTTACGGACCGCAAGAATGTTTCGGTCGACTGCACCCAATACGCTCACCCACAAATTCCCCGCACCGTCACAGACGACGTTGCTCCCGACGATAAACGATGGATTGTTGGAGACACCGGCCATTCCAACGTTTGCGTTGAATATATGCGCTGAATCAAGTGTTGTCCCCCCGTTGGGGAATTCGACCATTCCCCATCCCCAGGAGCTTCCCCACACCGAGCCGTCGCACCCAACCGACATGCGGTAGAATTCATTCGCAGGCAGGACGCTGTTCGCGGTCGTGTACGATGTCCACGACGCACCGTCATACCGATAGATGCCGGACCCATTTGCGGGACCGGATGCGGCCCACACAATCCCGTTCTGGTCAACCGTCACCCCGGTGAATTCATTGGAATTCGGACCATTGGGAGCGTGGAAAGACCAGGCTGATCCGTTCAGAACGGCAAGTCCTCCACCATTCGTTCCGACAACGACCGGGCCAGTGCCGACGACAGGGGAGGCAAGCGAGGTTGGGGGAAAGGGGAGCGCCGGACCGATGGTGCCGTTGGATCCGGACGCATCGAGCGACATGAGCTGGGTCCCGGTCGTCGCGACAACCAGGAGATTCCCGGAGACGGTCATTGCGGTGATAGAGACACCGGAAAACCCTGCGACGGGCGTCCATCCTGTTTGAGTCCGGACGTAGAGCCCGTTTGCCGTGCCGGCATACACAGACCCGTTGAATTCAGCCATGGCAGTCGGAAGAGCACTCCCGTCCCCGAGGACATCCAGCGTCCATGCGGTGGGAACGAGGATGTTCGTCCCATCGAGCGGAGCAGATGCGATCCAATTGCCGTGTTGATGGTCCGTGATGCCGACCCAGAGCCTGTTGGATGCGATCAGTGCTGCGATAGCAGCGATGCGTGTCCCCGTGGGGATTGTGCCGAAGCGCGTGTAGCTGTCTCCGAATTCAAATCTGGACCGGCGGAAAACACTGAGACCGAACTCGGTGCAGATGAGAACCGTATCTCCGGCAATCGAGATGTTGTTGATCTGTTTGTTCGTCTGAGTGGCAGTGGCGAGGTCGACAATGACTCTCAGGGAGCCGGTGGACGGCTGGTACACATGCAGATAGCCGTTTGACGATCCGCTCCACACGGTACCGTCCGGGTCGACTGCGACAGCAGTAAGGGTGATACTCTGGAAACCTTCGGCACTGGTGAGCTTGAGGTAACTGTTGTCGGCGGGTGACCAGCGAAACAACCCTCCGGATGTCGAAGCCCAGTAGGCCGCCCCACCCGACGCGACTGCGGAGACATTCTTCATCGAAGTGAAGTTGCGCCACGTCCCGACTCCCTGTGCAGGAGCGGAGACCCCCAACGCACACAACGTTCCTACTACTGCCCACCGCCATCCGTTCATAGTCCCTCGGTATTCTCTCCTCGTATCCGGGTCATCACTTCTTCTGTCCCGGAGGAGCTCCGGCGAGTTGGCGGTTAACCTGCACGAGTTCAATTGCCGTGAGTGCGGCATCCCATCCCTTGTTCCCAGCTTTCGCTCCAGCGCGCTCCAACGCCTGCTCGAGGGTCTCGGTCGTGAGAACTCCGAATGTCGTGGGAACCCCTGTCTGCAAGCCGATCTGGCTCACACCCTTTGCAACTTCGGACGCGATAAAATCGAAATGCGGGGTCTCACCGCGAATGACACAACCGAGGCAGATCACCGCATCGTAGTTGCCGCTCCGGGCCATGAGACTCGCAACCTGGGGGATCTCGAACGATCCCGGACAGAACACCGTCGTGAGGGCGTCGTCCGTTGCACCATGCCGTGTCAGACAATCAATTGCTCCCTCGAGGAGCCGCTGGGTCACCAGCATGTTGAACCGGCTGACGACAATGCCGAATCGTACTCCTCCGGCGGAGAGCACACCCTGGATCGTGCGCACGTGCTATTCCCTTAGTATGATGGAGTTCTGATCACCGCAGACGGCGGCGCATCATTTCAACCGCATCTGCAGGAATTGAAAACCTGCCCAGGACATCGAGATCGTTTCTTCTCCCGCCGTGAAAATCTGATCCACCGCTTGTGAGCAGGAAATACTCTTCGGCGATCCCTCGGTAGTAGGCCATCCGCTCCCTGCTATGGGATGGGTGGACAACCTCGATGCCGTCAACGCCTTCTTTGATGAGAGCAAGCAGCACCCGTTCGTCGATTGCATTCCCCGGGTGTGCAACAAATGAAAGTCCCCCCGCGTCTGCGACCATGCGGATTGCATCGCGCGGTGGAACCTGGTACTTGCGTTCGTATGCAGGCTTCCCGAATCCGAGATATCGTGCAAACGCCGCCTGATAATTGTCCACCAACCCCTCTTCCACCAGCGCGGCGGCGATATGCGGCCGTCCGATTGAAGCAGTCCCTGCGCGGGAAAGCACCGCCTCGAATGGCAGGGGAAGTCTCAAATGGTGGAGCTTTTCAACGATCCGTTCCGCACGCCTCCGTCGTTCCGACCGGAAGATTGCCAGATGTTCCTGGAGCATCTCGTTCTCCCGATCGATGAAATAACCGAGGAGATGGATGTCCTGGGCATCGACCGTGGTGCTCAACTCTACCCCGGCGATCACCTCAATACCCATGGTGGCGCCGAGCCCGACCGCCTCATTCAGAGCCCCGGTATTATCGTGATCGGTGATGCTCAGGATTGTCAGCCCTGCGCGGGCTGCGTTCACCAGGAGGTCGTGGGGAGTAAGAGCGCCGTCGGAAAACGTAGTATGGAGATGCAGATCGGCTTTGCCGTCCATTCGACGCCGGCTGACTCGTTGGAAAGAACGGGGACGCTGCTGATATTAGATGTAGCGCGTCTTGAATTTTTCGTAATCGTTGATGATGAGCTTCCCGCGCTCGATGTCCAGATGGCCTTCTTTGATGAAAGCGTGGATCATCCTCGAAATCGTCTCGCGGGAAGTCCCCGCCATATTGGCAAGATCCTGCTGGAGTGGAAGCTCGTCAATTTCCACCCGCCCCTTCCTGATTCTCCCGATTTCATCCGCCAACTGAAGAACAACGTTTGCCACTCTCCCCGAGGCATCCTTGAGCGAGAGACTCTTGATTTGGGCGTCGGCCTTCCGAAGGCGGTTGGTCAATTCTTTCAGTAGAGCGATGGCCACCGTGGGAAAATCGTGTAACAGTTTCAGAAAATCCCGCCGATGAATCATGAAAAGCTCTGATTTCGTAATGGCAACGACACTTGCTGACCGGGCCAAACCATCGAGAATCGCCATTTCTCCAAAGAAATCGCTTTCCCCGAGGATCGAGAGGATCACCTCTCTCCCGTCGTCGTCCATTCTGACGATCTTCACCTTGCCGGTAACGATTACAAAAAGCGCTGCGCCCGCCTCCTCTTCCAACAATATAATGCTGCCCTTTTTGTACTTCTTCCGCATCCCCACCTTGGCAATGGTCTCAAGGTCGACCGGTTCAAGGTCACTGAGGATTGGGACGTTTTTGAGGAATTCAACGTCCTCTTTTACAGTGGCAGGGAGTATGCCGTCGGTCATGGTAGGGGATGAACCATTATACGGGAGACGTACACGTTCTGGAAAATATAGGGGGTGTATTCAACAAAGTCAAGAAATTCGCGCACAAGACCTCGTCTATTATGGGCCAAGGAGGTAGTATGCCAAAAGGGCTATCCCTGCTTCCATTACCACAAGAGCAATCGCCGAGACAAGGTCGTACCGTCGAACCTCGCTTTTCAACCCGGCATCGCCGGAAATCAAATACTGACTGTTGACATCGTCTGCATGGATTTTACAGTAGGCAGAAACTGTCCCCGCCAAAATGCTCCCGAGCGCCGGAGCCCAGAGCTGAATTGCCGGACGATCGCCAATTGCTGAAAACGGGCGGACTTCGCCCTCCTGCTCAAAGGGGGTCCAGTCCTTCAGGAGAGGTACCAGAGAATCGCCCCAAAGGGTATCGAACCGAATGATCTTCGCCGGCTGATACCCCTTTTTTTCCAGGACAATCGTATCGCCCCTGCCTACGGAACCGGGGTCAATGGCAAAAGGGGTGTGCCCCAAAGCCGATCGATGGAGATATACTATTGCCCCCGAAGGAAGCGAGGAGAGCCTCACCCCGGGACTAAGACGGTAGAGGAGGTGGCGGGTTTCTCCCGCTGCCAGTGTTATCGTGTCCAGGAGAGGTGAGCTACTCCATCGAGATACCGGCAGGGGGACAATGTGCAGGAGATGCCTGCCGGGGGAGAGGGAATCCATCTCCCAAGGCGCATACCCCGAGAAGCTTGAGTCGACGATGATCATCGCCCTGGCTCCCGGCGTGTCCACAGAGAGTCCGGCATGAGTCGAATCGACGATTCCCGAAATAGCGTGAACCGGGAGGAAGGCAACAATGAGGAGGAGAAGACGTCCGGATCTCTCCATTACTCCGCCCCCCCGAAACAAAAGAGTGTGTATTCGTCCGTTGTCACAAAGACCTTGTTGTACCCTACGACGGCAGGGCTCTTGATCCTTCCGTCCAATTCCCGGCTCCATACGACGGATCCATCGGCGATCCGCAAAGCACAGAACCTCTTTTTCAGAGTCCCAATGTACGCCTTATCTCCTGCCAGGACCGCTCCTGCATCAACGGGTCCCTCCACATTGGTCCGCCAGAGCTCGGAGCCATCCGACACGCTGAGCGCTCTGACATATCCATCAATGGCGCCGACGATAATCGTGTCGGACCGCACGGCCGGCGGAGCGTACACGGGCGACCCGAGGTCGCGTTCCCATCGAACTTCGCCGGAGAGTTCATCGAACGCGGCGACCTTCCCATTGATCGTGGTTGCGATGACAGCTCCATTCGACAGGGCTGAACCACCCATCATCGGCCCCACGGTCTTCGAATGCCATCGAACGGTGCCGTCGACAGCTCGCAAGGCGTACAGGGATCCATTGTCGCAGCCGAAGAAAATAGTGGAATCATTGGCCGACGGTGAAGCATGAAACCCGTCAAACATTTTGTTCTCCGGCAGTTCGTACTTCCACACCACATCGCCCGTGGCGCGCTCGATGCAGTAGGCCGTTCCCGCAAGCGTTCCAAAATACACGCGCTTCCGGAGAAGGAGAAGGGACATCTCCACGTCGCCGTACGCCTTTCGCCAGAACACGCGTCCGTCGTTGAGGTTATAAGCCGCAACGGATTCGGAACCTCCGCTCATCGGGAGGATGACGAGGTTCCCATCGATGACCGGTGATCCGGGAATCGCATCGTCGAGCTTGATGGACCCGAGGCTTTTGCCGTTGCGCACGTTGAGGGCGCAAAGCTCACCGCGCAGGGTCCCGCTGAGCACCATGCTGTCGAGCATCAACGGGGAACCAGCCCCCGTTCCGGCCGCGAGGTCCTTTTCCCATTCTTTGCGAAGGCTGTCCGGGAAACTGATCTGATAGTCGGAACTCCGGGCGGCGGAGCCGCCAAAACAAAGAACGTCTCCCGGACGGACGATGATCGTCCGTTCTATCCGCAGTCCTCCACACCCGGAGAGAATGGTCGCGAAGAAAGCAGCGATCGTCAGAAGAAAGAAGGCGCGATTCATTGCAGCGTTTGGGCTTGGTTGTGGACAGTAAACAGTAGACAGTAAACAGTAAACAGTAGACAGGGGACAGGGGTGATTTCTAGATTCAGCCCCTCTTCGATCGTCTTCTGCATACTGCAGTGCGCGCCCCACCTACCGCCGTCTTCCTACATCTTACTTCCTACTTCCTACTTCCTATTTCCTACTCTCTGCCTTTCCCCAGTCAAAAGTCCCATCCGAAAAAGAACTGGGTGAACCAGTCATGTTCGATCGTGGAAAAATTGTTTTCGATCCTTTTCCCGGTATCGAATCTGAGCACCAGGACCCCTCCGAGGTTCAAGCGCAGACCGGCTCCCATGCTTCCCAATGTCTGCGTGTACTGATTGTCCCATGCCGCGCCCGCATCGAAAAACAGCGCCCCGCGGATTCCCCAGAAGCCCAGAGAGCCAAACGGGAAGCGTACCGCGAGCTGATCGATAAACGGAAAGCGGAGCTCATTGCTGATGAGCCAGAGTTTTTCTCCGTGGAGACTCCAGAGAGGGTACCCGCGCAAATCCCAGCTCCCGCCCATGACGAATTGCCGGGACTCCTTCCCGTGATTATAGAAGAGCCAGAGACGGGTGGCGAAAGCGCTCCTCGTCGAGAGTCGAAAATACTGACGGTAGTCTGCAATGATCGAGACATAGTCCACGTTCGAATATTGCACATCGCTCGTATAGGCGAACGTCAAATCAAACCGGCTGCCGTCGAGCGGTCCGCTTGGCCCCCACAGGGAATTGTCGTGAACGAAGGAAATGGAATTGGAAAGGAGGAGCGCTTTCCGCTCGGCGAATGCAACGTCCGCCTGTTTGGAGGAGTTGCTCAGGCTCACCGATGTCTCTATCCGTTCGAATTTTGTAAGGGGGTAACTCAGGGTGAAGTACCCCCCGAAAACCCGTTCGTAATAGAACTCATCCTTATCTGTCAGGTCGTACCGCCGTCCGGCAAACCGGAACACTCCATAGGCGTAGTTGGTCCTCTGCCCGAGGGAGATCCGTGAGATGGCCACGTTGAAACTCGACAGGAGTTCCGACTGGGTCTGGGCCGTGTTGTACAGAAGAAAATAGTATTCTTCATTACCGAGGATATCGCTGAGGGAGAGGATTGCCCCGCCGGTTGTCCCGAAAACCGGGTCGGTGGATATCGCGCTCTGAGCCAGGTCAAGGCTGTACTCGCCGGTGTAGCGAAGGCTCTTGAGGGCGGAATTCCCGTCAATCCTTCTGGGGTGCCACGGTGCGTCGCGGAACGCAAGGTCCATCGTGCGCGTACTCGATGATGTATCAATGATACCCCTGACGTTTCGCATCGATCGGATCTGGAAACCGTACTTTTCAAAGGTTGCGAAGATCAGGTCGCCTGAAGATGTCCACGTGGGATCAAATGCGGATGTTGTAAACCGTGTCACCTGTGTGACCGTCCTGGACCGGTTTTGAAGAGGCTGCTTCATATCCATGGTCCAGATATTCTGGATTCCTCCGGCATCCGACGTGAAGGCAAGCAGCGACCCGTCCCTGGACCACGCCGGGGATTCATCGCTGGCTGGACCGTAGGTAAGGTAGTCAATTGAACCGGTGGCAACGGTATAGAGAAAGAGATTATAGACCCCCGAGCTTCCGTAGGAAGTTCGATCCGAGCTGAAGGCGATTGTTCTCCCGTCCGGCGCCCACGCCGGATCGCGGTCGTCATAATAATCGTTGGTCAATCGAGTCGTATCTCCGGAAACGACATCGAGGATGAAGAGGTCGCTTCTCCCCCCCTTGTCGATTGCCGAGAACGCAAGATGCCTGTCATCCGGGGCCCACGAGACCGATCCCATGCTGACGACATTGGACCACTGGAATGACCGGGTCAGCTCATCCTTTCTGACGTCATAGAGATAGAGCGCGTCATTCTCTCCGCTCTTGGTCACAAAAGCGAGGATGCCGTCATGATTGACGTCGATCCTGCCCCGGAGGAGATGGAATGCCTCGAACTCGTTTGACCGTTCGCCCTCGATGATCATCTTCCCCTGGTCTTCCGGGTCCTTCGAGGCCAGGTCCTTTTCGTAGATGCCGGTATACCCTGTGCGGTTGGCAATAAAGAGAAGTTTGCGCAGGGAGTCGACCTCCATCACCACGGGCTTGGAATTAAACCCCTCACGGGCAATGGGAAGCGCCGCCCTGCTCGGGACGTCGGCGACTGCGAGGAGCGGATAGTATTCTTTCCGCAGGGCGTAGAGCCATTCTTCATCGAACTCGCGGTAGTTCTTCCCGATAGTGATTTTGAAATCGTCGCTGAAGGAAGACGTCTTCCAAAAGTTCTCGATGAGGGCGAGGATTTTCTGCTCCCCGTACCTCTCCGAGAGGAATTGCAGAGCGTTCTGGCCCTCCTTGTACATCTGAAATGAACCATAGATCCTATCCATGTCATCGAGTCCGGCGACGGTCCCGTTCAGCACCGCGTCCCGCATCACCATTTCCCCCTGTGCATCCCACCCGGTAGACCAGTATTCCGCCAATCCTTCCGTGAACCAGAGGGGCGGCTCACGATCGGACGATTTCCGGTGGTCCGAAAGGACGCGATAGAGCTTGCTCGTGGTGAATACATGGACGAGTTCGTGGCGAATCACATGCCGGAACTGCGCGATGGAACCGTCGGCAGGGATGACCACCCTTCCCTTGAGAAACTCAAAGAACCCCCCGACGCCTTCGGGGATAAATCCTGCCGTAGTGTTGGTTTGCTCAAAATGGAGGTGGGAACTGTAAAAGATGAGGGGGATGCGGGTATTGACGGAGTGATTGAATTTTTGCTCGAGGACCGTATAACTCTCCTCGGCAAAGGAGGCCCCGTACTCTGCGAGGTCCGCCATCTCCGGGTAATAGTAGATGTCGAAATGGGCTGTCTTGAGGACGTGCCATTCGAAGCGCGTGTACTGGACCTTGTTCCGTCCGAAATAATAAAACTGCGCGGACGAGCAGACAGGGAATAAGAACGCAACGACGAGGACCAGGACCTTCCTTTGCATCTTCACCAGCTCCCGCGCAGTCATGGGTCGTTGATGGCCAGGGGGTTATGTTGAAGATAGCATCTGTCCCGCCGAGTTGCAAACCTGACAGCCGTGCCGATTGCGGGTCTGTCCGCCCGACGGTTGTTCACCCCCCTGCGGCGATCACCAGGAAGTCCCGTTCCGGAAGACCGATACCAGGAGGATTAATCCGATCGCCAGCACGGCGACCACGATCGCAATCCGTTGTTCCTTGCTGATTCTCATCTCCTCACACCTTTCCAAGCTCGCTTTTCAGATAATCAATGACCTCCACCGGCGTGGGATCTACCCCGTGAAGAATCGCGGTGTAGAAACTGGTCCAGTCCGCGAGGTGGACCAGGGAAAACATCCGGGCGAGGAGCGACCGGCCCTCGCTCCAGACCTCTGTCACATGATCGGTGTATTTCTCCAGGACCGCTTTTGTGACGTCCATTCTGACTTGTACGCGCCGGTAATCGTCCTTGTCGCGGAGAAAGATCACCTGGGTCTCACGCATCAGGGCCGTCAGCGTTTTCCAGCCGACGAGTTCATTGTGGTTCATTTCCGGGAGGACGTGACCGAAGGTCAGCGTTTTGGCATTCTCCGCCATCTGTCCGCGCCAGCGGGTATTCACCGCGTCAAAACGCTCTGTGGACGAGTAGACGATACCCAGCCTGTTCTGGAACAGTTGCGCCAGGCGGAGGGCAGGATTCGTGTCCGACGTCGGATCCGCGCATTCTTCCGCCTTGCGGGTGAGGAGCGTGATGGTCTCCTGAATATCCTTTTTCCGGTCCTTGATGAATCCTGATTTTGAAAGGGCAATCAGGAGGGGGAAGAACGAGTACCCGAGGGCTGCGCGCGGGGGCAGCCCTCCGGGGATTTTGATCAGCGGAACATTCCTTTTCCGGGCGATCTTTTCCGTCAACCCGTTTGATGAAATACAAAGGATCCTGGCCTTCTTCCGGAGTGCTTCCCGGAACGCGGTGGTTGTCTCTTCGGTGTTCCCGGAATAGCTCGAAATAATGACCAGTGTCGTCGGCCCGACGAAGGCAGGCAGCGTGTAGTAGCGGTTGACGAGAAAGGGGACGGTAAGCTCTCCAGCCAGATAGCTTTTCAGAAGATCGCCCCCGATCGCAGAGCCGCCCAGTCCGCAGAGGACGATCTCGCGAATCCCGCGGGGAGAAAGGCGCACCCTGGACTGGTACCCGATTGTCACCGCCTCCTGGACCTGCCGGGGAAACGACATGATAAGGCCGTACATATTCGACGGGTCAATTGTCTGAATTTGCTCGATGGTCATGGACGACTCCTGCTATTCGAAGGGAATCTCTGGCACTTTATTTCGAACGATTGAAGCGAGGTACTCTTTGATTTCCTCTTCTGTGGAAAGGGAAATGATCTTGTCGGCGACGCGTTTGGCGTCGCGGTATTTGACCGCCCTGATGATTTTCTTGATCTCCGGGAGCGCTGCGGGATTCACGCTGAGTTCATCGATCCCCAGTCCGATCAGGAGCACGGTCGCAAGCGGATCGCCGGCCATCTCGCCGCACATCCCGATCCACACGTGCCGTTTGTGCCCGGCGTCGATGATCATCTTGAGCGTGCGAATCACGGCCGGATTGAATTGCTGGTACAGCTGCGAGACCGAACTATTGTCCCGGTCTACTGCCAGGAGGTATTGAATGAGATCGTTCGTTCCGATGCTGAGAAAGTCGACTTCGGCGGCAAGGACGTCTGCGATGATGGCAGCGGAAGGGACCTCGATCATCACCCCGATCTTGATGCCGTCGTCGAACGGAAGCGACCGCGCCTTCAGCTCCTGCTTTGCCTGTTCCAGGAACCCCCTGGCAAGATGGACCTCCCGGAGCTTCGACACCATGGGGAACATAATGCGAACATTGTTTCTCGTGCTTGCCCTGAGGATTGCGCGAAGCTGGGTGAGGAACAGCTCCGGACGGTCGAGCATCACCCGGATTCCCCGCCAGCCCAGGAAGGGGTTTTGCTCGAAGTTTGTGTCAGGCAGCACCTTGTCTCCCCCGATATCGAACGTGCGGAAGATGACGGGGTGAGGATAGATCCCGTTGGCGACCTCCTGATACACTTCGAACTGCTCCTCTTCCGTCGGGAAGGAGCCTTTTGCAAGCAGCTGGCTCTCGGTCCGGTAGAGTCCGATGCCGGCAGACCCCTGCGCGAGGGAGAATTCCACTTCCTCCGGAAACTCGATGTTCGATGAAAGCTCGATTCTCCGGCGATCGGGAGTCTCTGCCTCGAGATGCGCAATATCGTGGAGCAACTCCTCGAACTCTCTGAACCGCGCCGCCTTCTGCCGGAGCACGGCGAGGGTCGCCTCTTCGGGCTTGACGACGACGGTCCCGGCGTAGCCGTCGATGGCCAGCAGGTCGCCCGTCTGAATGTGCCGCGTGGCGAGGTGTAATCCGACCACTGCGGGAAGTTTAAGGGAGCGGGAAATAATCGCAGCGTGGGAAGTGACTCCTCCCAGGTCGGTGGCATATCCCAGGATCTGATTGCGGCTGAAAATCACGGTGTCGGCGGGAGTCAGGCTCTCTGCGACGATAATGGATTCTCCCTCGAGTTTGGAGAAGAGTTTCTGGTCCTGGATGTTGCGGATGATCCGGTTCATCACGTCTTCCACATCGTGCGCGCGTTCGTGCATATACTCATCGGACGCGGCGAGCATGAGCTTCTTGTATTTTCCGATTTCATCAAAGACAATATACTCCGCATTGCGGAGTTCGCCCCGGATCCGGTCTTCGATGCTGCCCATGAGAATGGTGTCACCGAGAATCATGATCTGGGCCTCAAAGATCTTTGCGTTCTGCGCGCCGAGCTTCAACTCGGCAAAGGCGAGGATCTTCTGCAGCTCTTTTTCCGAACGGGCGACCGCGTTCTTCAGCCGGTCGAGTTCTGATTCGACTTCGTCCGTCCCGATCAATTTTATTTCCACATGCGGGGTGGACTTGCTGTAGAGGTATGCCGGACCAACGGCAATCCCCGGCGCCGCCGCAATGCCGCGTAGCGTTATTTCGCCGGAGGGTTTGTGCTCAATGAGGCCTGTTTCGTCACTCTTCATCGAAACCTCGTTCAATGAGTGCGATGACCGCATCAGCGGCTTCGAGTTCATCCGGGCCCTCAAAGTGCAGGACCAATATCGCCCCCTGTTCGGCTGCAAGAGTCATCACGCCGATGATACTTTTCCCATTGATCTCAAACGAGTCTTTGCGGATGAACAGATCCGATTGGAATTTTGCTGCAACCTTCACCAGCATCGCCGCGGGACGCGTATGGAGTCCTGTGCGGTTACGAATTGTGACGGTACGTTCGATCATGCGGATTACGATGCCCGGTGGACAAGAGCCCTTGCGAGCCAGTGGAGCGTTTCGGTCGCGCGGGAAGGGCGGAGTGAGTCAAGAGCGCTTGCGGCCTTTCGCGTATCATGAAGAATTCGGTTGCCGGCTTGATCGAGGATTCCGTATCGTTGATACAGGTCGGTCATCGCTCCAACCATTTCGCGCCGGGCCTTGCGCTGCAGCACAAGGTTGACCAGCTCCTTGTCCTCTCCCTGTGCGACGCCGGCTGCAGAAATCAACAGGAACGTCTTCTTTCCTTCAGCGATATCTCCGCCGACCGGCTTTCCCAATTGCTTCTCGTCGGCCACCACGTCGAGCAGATCATCCTGCAGCTGGAACGCGCGCCCGAGATATTTGCCGAACTTCCGGAGGGCGCGGACCTCCGCCGGTTTTCCCCCGCCGATCAGCGCTCCCATCTCCATCGCTGAGGCAATGAGTGAACCGGTTTTCTTCTCAATCATCGAAAAATACTCCGGGAGGGTGACGTCCGTCCGTTTCGCGAAATCCATGTCCACGGCCTGCCCGTCGCACACTTCGATCACGCCTTTCGTAAGCAGTTCGAAGAGGCGCGTGCTCTGCCTGGCGCGTGTCTTCGCCAGGCTTTGATAGGCCAGCCCCAGAAGGACGTCACCGGCGAGGATCGCCGTATTTTCATCCCACCGCTTGTGAATGGTCGGTCTTCCCCGGCGGGAGTCCGCATTGTCCATGATATCGTCGTGGACGAGAGTAAAATTGTGCAATGCCTCAATTGCCGCACCGGCATCGAGGGCGGAACGAATTTTTCCGCCGACCGACTCGCATGCAAGGAGCAGGAGAATCCCCCTGATGCGCTTCCCGCCGCCGTTGAGGACATAGGTGCACGCTTCATGGAGCACCTGCGATTCGCCATGAAGACCGAGGGCTTGTATACGCCTGTCCAACATTTGCCGGAGCGTGTCGATGTGACGGGCAGGCCGGGAGTCATTCATGGAAGCGATTCTTCTAAGGAAACCGACTGAAGGTCGGGGATTGTCCGGGAACCTGTCAGGAACATAATGGCCCGCAACTCCCTGGTCCATTCGGCGAGTTGTGCCCGCAACGCGACGATGCCGTGCGATGCGAGAGTCTGCAGAAGCGGCCTGGCGGATGCGGCGAGGTCCGCGCCGAGTGCAATCGCCACGCCGATGTCCCTTCCCGACTGAATGCCGCCGGAACCGATCAATGTAAACCGCCGCCCGGGTTCTTTCAGCGCGGCAACCTGGCGAATGGCCTCTGCCGTGGGTATCCCCCAATCCCAGAAGCGACCGGCGAATTTCCGGTCTCTGGATCGAAGAGTTTCCACGCCGGCCCAGCTTGTTCCACCAGCCCCGGCGATATCGATGTGACGAACTCCGGCATCCAGCAGCCGCCGGGCGACTTCCCGGGAGATCCCTGCACCGATCTCTTTCACAATCACAGGGACCGGGAGTGCCCGTATCAGCATTTCGATTCCCCGGAGCACGCCACGGAAGTCCGGTTCCCCTTCCGGTTGCAGGAGTTCCTGCAGGGGATTTAAATGGACGGCGAGGGCGTCTGCTCGAATCATGTCGACGAGCCGGCCTGCGCCGTCGGCATTTTTCATCTTTCCCACTTCAGCTGCCCCGATATTGCCCACGACCGGGATATCGGTGGAAATCTCCCTCACAACCGCGTAAGTATCGTGGTACAGCGTATCCTCGAGAGCCTGCCTCTGGCTTCCCACTCCCATTGCCAGTCCCGCTTCCGCGCACACAATCGCGAGATTCCGGTTTATCTCCCTTGCGCCCGGATACCCTCCGGTCATTGAGGAGATCATCAGTGGAAGGAGGAGGCGTTTGCGCAAGAACTCAATTGAGGTATCGACCTCTGAAAGGGCGATTTCGGGCAGTGCATTGTGGACAAAGTCAAATCTCTCCAGTCCGGTGGTTTTTGACTTGAACCGGACATCTTTCTGGAGAGCCAGGGTAATATGCTGTTGCTTGCGTGAAGTGGTTGCCGATCTGTGGGCCGGCCTTCTGGGTGTCATGGACTCGACGGGTTGGATTCGAAACGTGAAAATATAGAGAGAAACGATGCGAGATGCAAAATTGCGACTTTCTTGCATCTGGTGGATTTCTTATCTATATTTTTTTACGAGTTCTACAATATTTTAAGTTCTTTTAACCTCCCTGGTGCATGCGCGCAATTATCCCAGTCGCCGGAGTCGGTTCACGTCTCCGCCCCCACACCTACCAGCTCCCTAAAGTCCTCCTCACTGTGGCCGGCAAACCCATTCTGGGCCATATCATCGACAAGATCAAAGCTGAAGGAATACTCGAAGCCACAGTCGTCGTCGGCCACATGGGTGACAAGATTTATGAGTATCTGTCAAAGGCCTATCCGGAATTCCGGTTCGATTTCGTGGAACAGGAAGACAGGATGGGGCTCGGTCACGCAATTTATCTTTCACGACAGACCTTCGGCCCCGACCCGATCCTCATCATCCTTGGCGACACGATATTCGATGTCTCCCTCACTCCCGTCTTACGCGAGCCCGTATCAGCGCTGGGGGTGAAGGTTGTTGATGATCCCCGGAGGTTCGGAGTTGCCGTCACTGAAAACGGGTATATTGTAAAGCTCGTTGAGAAGCCCGAGCATCCGGTGAGCAGACTGGCCGTGGTCGGTCTGTATTACATCCACGACCCGGCATTGCTTGCGCTGTGCCTGGAAGAGCTGGTGAGCAAGGACATCCGGACGAAGGGGGAGTATCAACTGACCGATGCCCTACAGCTGATGATCGATCGTGGCGAAAAGATGAAGACATTTGCTGTCGACGGATGGTACGATTGCGGAAAGCCGGAGACCCTTCTTTCCACCAACAGGGCATTGTTAACGCAAAAGCATTCTTCGCGGGAAGTGCCGGGGGTGGTGATCAATCAACCGGTTTATGTTGCTCCGTCGGCGGTTCTTTCGAATTGTGTCATCGGGCCCTATGCTTCGGTGGGCGATCACGCGGAAATCTCGGAATCCGTGGTGCGCAACTCCATCATCAGTCAGGGGGCACGGGTGAGCCGCGTGTTACTTGATAACTCCATTATCGGCAACGACTCGGTGGTCGTCGGGAGCTACAAAAGGTTCAACGTCGGGGGTTCATCAGAAATTGAAACGGATTAAGCGCTCCTTTGTCGTGACGACGTCGGCATTGCCGAAGACGCATATTTCCCCTCCCTGCCTGCCGCCACGGGAAGATGGACCGCCGTTGACCTGGCTCACATTTCCTGATGGCGCCTCTGATTATCTTTATTCTCGACTTCGATTTATCTTACCTGGCGAAGGATGGGCGATGCACGTCGTCCTGCTTCTTCCCGTAATCTATTACCTTAATGAGGTTTCCCATGTCGTACCTTTTTACTTCGGAATCCGTTTCAGAAGGCCATCCTGACAAAGTCTGCGACCAGATTTCCGATGCAATCCTTGATGCGATCCTGGAAAAGGACAAACATGGCCGCGTTGCCTGCGAAAGTTTTGTCACGACGGGCCTGGCTCTCGTTGGCGGCGAAATTACCACGTCTGCATATATCGAAGTTCAGGACATCGTCCGGCAGGTTATCAGAGACATCGGCTATACAAAAGCCGAATACCGGTTTGATGCGGATTCTTGTTCGGTGATTTCCGCCATTCACTCGCAATCCCGCGACATCGCGATGGGTGTCGACACGGGGGGAGCGGGCGACCAGGGGATGATGTTCGGCTATGCTTCGAACGAGACCCCCGAATACATGCCGATGCCCATAATGTTCGCGCACAAACTTGTGCGGCGGCTCGCCGAAATCCGGAAGAAACACCCCAAGCTCATGCCGTATCTTCGCCCTGACGCGAAATCGCAGGTGACGATCGAGTATAATCAGCGACGTGCGACACGCGTTCATACTGTCGTGATCTCGACCCAGCACGATCCCCAGGTTTCCCAGAAGAAGATCTTCACCGATGTAATGCGACATGTCATCGGCGAAGTGATCCCGAAAGAATACATCGATAAAAAAACCATCGTGTACGTCAATCCGACCGGACGGTTTGAAATCGGGGGCCCGCACGGCGACACAGGGTTGACCGGACGGAAAATCATTGTCGACACCTACGGAGGCAGGGCGCCTCATGGCGGCGGAGCATTCTCCGGGAAGGATCCCTCGAAAGTGGACCGGAGCGCGGCGTATGCGTCGCGTCACCTGGCCAAGAATATCGTCGCGGCAGGACTTGCCGATGAGTGTCTTATCCAGGTGTCGTATGCGATCGGGATCGCCGAACCTGTTTCGATCAACGTGAACACGTTGGGAACAGGTCGCATCCCCGACATGGAAATCGAGAAGATTATCACCAGGGAAGTTGACATGACCCCTCGCGGGATCATCAAGCGCCTGGATCTCCTCCGTCCGATCTACCGCAAGACTGCGGCCTACGGGCACTTCGGCCGGAAGGAAAAAGAATTCACGTGGGAGAAGCTCGACCTTGTCGACACCATCCTGCGGGCAGTAAAGTAATTCTCATCGTCCTCACACTACATTCAGGAACCAATGGATCACAAACAGGGACACTACAAAGTTGCCGACCTCGGCCTTGCCGGGGAAGGCGGGAAGCTGATTGAATGGGCGGAATCCCGCATGCCGGTGCTGATGGCGTTGCGGAAAAAATATGAAAAGACAAAGCCCTTCAAGGGGTACCGCATCGCCGGCTGTCTTCATGTCACCAAGGAGACCGCTGTTCTGGTAAAAACATTTGTCGCCGCAGGGGCGCAGGTGAGCTGGAGCGGCTGCAATCCTCTCTCCACAAACGATGCGGTCGCCGCCGCGCTGGCGAAAGCAGGCGTGTCGATTTTTGCCTGGCACGGACTGAGCGTCAAGGAGTTCTACTGGTGCATCGATCAAACCATCGTCTTCAATCCGAACCTCACGCTGGATGACGGTGCGGACCTGATTTTCACCATCCACAAGAGATATCCCGAACTGGCGCAGAAATACGTCATCGGCGGGACCGAAGAAACGACGACCGGCGTCCATCGACTTCGCGCGATGGCGGCGGACGGGCAGCTGAGATATCCCGTTATCGCCGTCAACGACGCGGAAACAAAATGGGATTTTGACAATGTGTACGGTACCGGTCAGTCCACGCTCGACGGCATTCTTCGTGCAACGAGTGTGTTGCTTGCCGGGAAGAACATCGTCGTGGCGGGATTCGGGCATTGCGGAAAAGGTGTCGCCATGCGGGCCAAAGGCCTGGGTGCCAATGTGATTGTCACAGAAGTCAAGCCGACAGCCGCTCTGAAGGCGACGCTGGAAGGCTTCCGGGTGATGAAAATGGAAGAAGCGGCGAAGGTCGGGGATATTTTCATTACCGCCACCGGCGTCAAAGACATCATTATCAAGCGCCACTTCGCTTCCATGAAGGATGGGGCGATCGTTTGCAACACGGGGCATTATGACTGCGAGGTCAACCTTGTCGACCTGGCCGGACTCACGAAATCGAAGCGGGAGATCCGCCCCAACAACGAAGAATATCTGCTGAAGGATGGGAGAAGGGTCTACGTTCTCGCTCAGGGCCGCCTGGTAAACCTCGCTGCGGCAGAAGGCCACCCGTCGGAAGTCATGGACATGTCCTTCGCAAATCAGTTTATGTCACAACTCAGGCTCGTTGAAGCGCACCGGAAGGGAAAGAAGTTCGAGAATACAGTCCATGATATTCCCACGGAACAGGATCAGGAAATCGCCCGGGTCAAGCTCTCGACCCAGGGGATCAAGATCGACAAGCTGACGAAGGAGCAGGAGATCTACATGGACGATTACAGCGCGGGAACGTAATCGGGTAAGAAGAGGGTAGAAACACTAACGGCGGCCGGGAATCCGGTCGCCTTTTTTTTGCAGCAGAACTTACGGGGGGCAGAATCAGCATCCAGCGCAGAAACCCACCCCCCGCACACATATCGCCCCGACTTCACATCCCCCCAGCAGGTTCCCGTCCCGGTCTACATGGGGGACCTCAATGCTCCACGAGTCGCCGGACCGTGTCGACAAGGAATTCCGAAGTAAACGGCTTGGTGATGTATTCTACCGCACCGAGCATGTAGCTCTCCGTCGCGAGTGTAAACCCCGCCTTTCCCGTCAACATCGCGATCGGTGTGTGATTCCCCCTGGAACTGAGAAAACGCAGGACATCCATCCCTGACGGCCCGGGCATGACCACGTCAAGGAGAACAAGGTCGTACGTTCCCTTTTCCAGGCACCGTATGGCCTCTTCTCCGTCCCGTGCCTCAACCACGTCATACCCGATTCCGATGAGGGTGTGCTGAACCGCACGCCGTAAATCTGCATCATCATCCACGCAGAGGATCTTTTTCTTTGCCATGAGGAAGAACTCCTTTACGATTGTAGGGAGACATTTTGAGAGAATCAACGAGATCCTTTCGGAAAAAGCCGTCTCCGATCGTAATACGTATAGAGACCTGCACTTCCGCGACACTCACCGGGAACGCGCTGAAAGGAACGGATCTGTCCATCTTCCTGGGATTCATTGCGCTCGCTCTGACCACGCAAGTCGGAGAGTCTACGGCCGGCAGCCCAGTGTACCGGGAGTCGTTCGACGACGTCGCTCCTCCCCTCCTCCCGACAGGATGGGAATCATCGATGCTCCGTACAGCGGGGGCGAACGATTTTCAGTCCACGAGTTCGTCACCGCATTCATCTCCGAATGCCATACAATGCACCAATGCGACGTTAGGTCAGTGGATTACTTCTCCATCGATTCCGGCAGGTGACTTTATTCCCACACACCTCTCTTTCTGGACGAAAAGGTCGGGCACGTTCCAGGCAGACCTGCTGGTTGAGGCGTCATCCGGAAACACCGCCGGGGTTTTCGTCATGATTGGAGATACCATACGGTATTCCGGAGGAACAGGATACGAACGCCAGGAGATATCGCTGCCACCGGAGATTGTGAGGCAATCGCCGGTCAGACTCCGGTGGCGGGTCATCCCCGGGAGTGCGGGAAACACCGGGACGCTCCGGATTGACGATGTCGAGGTTACTGCGAGGAGTGCGGTGGATCTTCTGTGCGGCAGAGTAGAGGTGCATCCTTCTGCGCCACGAGATGGTGATTCAATCGATGTCTGTGTGATGATTCAGAATCAGGGAATCTTTCCCTCGCTTACGCGGAAGCTCGCACTCTTCAGTTCCCACGATCTCGATTCGAATTCTCAGTGCTATTTCAGAGTGTCGGAAGTCGTCTCCACTGATTCTCTGTTGCCCGGAGACTCTTCCCGCGTGATACTCCGGATCATCGCCCTCGCCCCGGGGGGCAAGCTATGCGCAGTGGTCAGCGAGCCCGGCGATGGGGAGAAGAGCAACGACTCCGCCAGTGTGTTCCTGCCGGTCTCCTATTCCCCCGGTGTTGTCGTCATCAATGAAATCATGTACGCTCCCGGCGCGGGTGAACCTGAGTGGGTGGAACTCGCAAATCCGGGAGGGGATTCCATCTGCCTGGCGAGTTGGTCAATGAGTGACGCCTCGACTTCGTCGCGCCACATCCTCTCTTCCCGGGATGCCGTCCTTCTGCCCCACGGGTTTGCTCTTTTGACCAGGGATGCAACGGGGATACTGGCGACATACGGCGAATTGGGATGCCCCGTGGTGCAAGTGTCCGGATTCCCGTCCCTGAACAACGCCGGCGATGCCGTGGTATTGTTTGATCATACGGGTCTGACGATGGATAGCGTGGTGTACTCTGCAGCGTGGGGAGGATCCGCCGGAAAGTCCATCGAACGAAGAGATATGGCAGGTGGCTCCCTTGATCCGATGAACTGGACGCAATCCATCGATTCGAATTCCGCCACTCCGGGGAGAGGGAATTCCATGCGCAGATTGGCGAGGGATGTGGCAATACGGGTGGGTCAATCCCTTGTTGAAAATGGGAAGGTGATCGTCAGGGCAAGGGTCCATAACGATGGGATGGAACCGGTGTCCCGCCTTCGCGTGGTGTTGCTGATAGACGAAGGAATTGACACCGCCTTCGCCTCCGCGAAGGTGGTCGCCGACCGCTACTTCGACGGCATTGCAGCGGGCGATTCGGGAGATGTGGAACTCGAATGGGGTCAACCGATGTGCGGGTTGACCTCAGGGTGGCTGTTCGCCGATGACCCGGCGGATCAGCGGCAGGAGAATAATCGCGCAAGATTCGTCATCGCGGTCCCGGCAGTACCCGGACGGTTAATTATCAATGAAATCATGTTTCATCCTATCTCCGGCCAACCCGAGTATATTGAGCTTTATAATCCGGGGGATGATGCGGTGGATGTGCGACGATGGAAAGTCCACGATGGGTCCTCAGGGGCGGAAAGCGATCCACGGAACGTCTTTTCTGAAGCCGCAAGCGGGGTCCCTCGAAAAGGTTACCTCCTGGTCACGACCGATACATCATTCTGCTCAACGTGGGGAAAAGCGCCTGGTCCGGCGTGCGCCGGGGTGGTACTGCTCCGTGGCGCGTTTCTCCTCAATGACGATGCCGACGAAGTTGTGGTGCACGATGCCGCGGGCACGATCATCGACAGTGTCCCGTATCGTTCGGAATGGCACAACCCTGCGGTTGTGAACACCACCGGCCGGTCTCTTGAGAGAATAGGTCCCATGATGCCCTCCACGGAGGCGCGGAGCTGGACAACCTGCACCGCACGCGAAGGAGGCACGCCGGGGCGAACCAACAGCGCATTCGCCTCCTCGCCGCCCCTCGCCCCGGGCATACAATGCCTGCCGAATCCCTTTTCACCGGACGGAGATGGTGTGGACGATGTGACAGTGGTGCGGTATGCCATTCCTCTCTCTGTCTCAACGCTATCGATTTTCGTATACGACATCACGGGGAAAAGAATCCGACGGATTGCCGATCATGATGCGGGCGTGTCGTACGGTGCGGCAGTTTGGGACGGCCGGAGGGATGATGGCGTTCGAGCCCCCCTCGGACTCTATATCGTGTTGCTGCAAGCAGCAGCCAACAATGGCGAAACGCTGTTCGAGGCGAGGTGTATTGTCGTGCTTGCGTTGCCTCTGTAGGGGGCAATGGGGGGCGTTAGAGAATACCTCTTGAGACTTTCTTCCCGGAGCGCGCGTTGCACTGGTTTCACACCCTCGTTCTGATGCCAAATCGAAATTGCCAGGCGCTCGAGAGGTCGCTTGCGAATCGTCATTGCCACGAGCTTTAGCTCGTGGGTATCTAGTGTGATTCGCCTTTTCTCTGTGGGGGCTTTAGCCCCATTTCAAGCAGGGCGGCCTCATATTCTTCTCTAAACGAATGCTTCTGGTGATGCGCTTCCTGGTTGCCAATGTACGATCTCAAATGATTAAGCATTGACTCACTCACTGAAAGAGCGATGTATTCGTCTTGCCACTCGAAGTGAAGTCTATATTCCTGCTGCTGATTTAGCCAGTGGGATGACTCTCCCTTTATGAGTTGCGCTGTTTTCGCTATCGATTGATCTGCTCGAAGGGAGATAAGAGCATGTACATGATCGGGAACCGCGTTTATTGAGTCTAACCAGATTCCCTTCGATTCAGCGTTCTTGGATATATGGTGAATCAAGGCCGGTCGGAGATTCCGAGTGATCAGATGTTCGCGATTCTTCGTCCCCAAATAAGGTGGACCCATATTCGCACGTAGGGCATAAGGTATGGGGTTGAAACCCTCCTCCATAGAATGGTGTTGGCATTAATTCCACGACCTGAAGGTCGTGGCAATTTGACGGTAACGATCCTCCTTGAGGCCTTCGCCCCCGCGCTTATGCCGGGCTTGACAGGAGCGAGGAGACTGCGCAGCGAACGGGCGAAACCGCTGCCGGGGCGATTCCACGAAGCCTGAGCGCGCGCAGGAGCAGATCAAGCTGTGCCCGTCCGGCAACGGTCGAATACCATTGATCGCCGTACCTCGTGAACTTCCAACCGGGTGAAAGCAAGGGGTCCCGGGGGACTTCCACGGTGAAGGTGGTTTCGGGCGGCATCAATTCCTCCGGACGCCCGTAGGCGGTCATCACTCCCGCCTGCAAAACGAGCACTCTGTCCGCAAGCGATTCGATGTCTGTGAGTTCATGCGAAGTGATAAGGACCGACGTTCCATGGTCACGGAGCTCTTTCAGCAGTCGTTTGAAAAGGCAACGACCGTTCATGTCGAGACCCGCCGCGGGATCATCGAGAAGCACAAGCCTGGGGCCATGAACAAGTGCCTGCGCGATGCCAAAGCGAGCCACGATCCCGCGCGAGTAGGTCCAGGCGAGTGTGTCGGCGAACGCGCTCAGGGCAAGGGCGCCGAGGATCTCCCGGACATGCTTTTCAAGGCTCTCCCGATGGAGCCCGTGAACCCTCGCCGCTGTTTTCAGGAACATGCGCCCCGTGCTGTACCCCGGCATGCCGAATGCGTCAGGCTCGTAGCCGATCCAGTTTCTCCATGCCCCCGGCGCCCTCCCGCCGCCGAACCGGTGAATATACCCTCCGCTCAACGGGAACTGATCGAGCACAGCTCTCACCAGGGTGGTTTTCCCTGCGCCGGAGGGACCGATGACCGCCAGGATCTCCCCGGAGTGCAGCGAGAATGACACGTCGGTGAGGACGCGTGTTGACCCACAGCGGGGAAGAAGATGATGGAAAACCTTGGTCACACGGTTTGCATCGATGACAACGCTCATAGCGCCTCCCTTCGCGTAGTGGTTCTACCAGTATTACGTTGGAGGGAGGGATTTTGCGACGTTGAGATGCGAGGGGCTGTGCAAAAGAGACGAAACGGTACAGGGAGGGGGGAGAAGGAAGGTTGAGATCTCGCTGTCAGGTTCTTTTTTCGCCGATCGGGATTTTCCGCACTTTGCCGAGGGATCGGCCGAGAAATTGCTCTCCGACCTCTGTGAATTTTGTGGGAATGTCGCTGACGAAGAATTGAAGGTTCGGGCGCTGGGTGCTCGGGTTAAGCAGGTCCTTGTCCGTCAGGACACGCACGACCTCTTCAGCCGTTGCCGCGCCCGAATCGATCAGTGTCACGGAAGCACCAATAGCGGCGGCAATCGCCTCGCGGAGCACAGGATAGTGTGTACAGCCGAGGATCAGGGTATCGATCTTTTGGACCGTCAGAGGAAAAAGGTATTCCCGGGCGACCATTTGAGTGACAGGGTGGTCCACCCATCCTTCCTCGGCAAGAGGGACGAAGAGGGGACAGGGTTGAGGAAAGGTCTTGATCGCGGCGTCGATGTGCCGGAGGGCATTCGTGTACGAGTTGCTGTTAATGGTCGCATACGTTCCGATGACGCCGATCCTTTTTTTTGTTGTCGCCCGTCCTGCCGCCTCGGCACCGGGAACGATCACGCCGACAACAGGCATGCGGGCACGTTTTTGCACCACGTCGAGTGCAACCGCTGAGACCGTATTGCACGCGACGACGACCATCTTCACGTCATGTTGCAGGAGGATGTCGATATCGTCGGCCGCGTATTCGCGGACGACCGCCGGAGATTTCGGTCCATACGGGACCCGGGCGGTGTCACCGAAATAGACGATATTTTCGTTCGGGAGCTTTTCCGTCAGGGCACGAACAACCGTCAACCCTCCAATCCCGCTGTCGAAAACCCCGATAGGCTTTGAACGCTGGTCCGGTGCAGGTGCAACTTTCTCGTTTTTCATAAAGGGGAAACGCTGAAGAAGGATTATTCTCCCGTCAACTCACGCAACGCCATACTTTCGAGCGTGGCTTTGATGCCTTTTTCCACCTCGTCCTTCCGTGCCGCGCCGTGTATCGGATCACCGGTCAGCCTTTCGCGCACATAGAACGCGTCAACGATGCCGTCGACCCGGGTGGCAATCCTTGCGAAAGAAATATTGAGGCCGAGCCCTGAGATCGTCTCCGTGACCCGGTAGAGAAAACCGACGCTGTCGGGCGCATAGACGTCGATGATGGTAAACGATGCACTGTCTTCAAACCGGACATCGGTCCGAGTAGTGGGGTTGGCAGGTTTCTTCGGACGGCGTTTCCATTTCCGGTGATGTTCCAGGAAAAGGTGATCGATGTCGAGATTGCCCATCAGGAGGTTTCTGAGGTCCTCCTGCACTTTGCCACATGTTTTCTCGCTGATGGCACTTCCGGTAGACGCGTCATTGACACGGAACCTGTCAAAAATGACCCCGTCATCACGCGTAAAAATATCCGCTGTGAAGATGGATGCGTCATTGGCGGAAAGCACGGCGCAAAATTTCGACAGGGCGAAGGGTGCATCCCGGGTGATGACGGTCACGTCGGTGCAACCCTCACCTGCCACGAACAACGTTTCAACCACCTCGAGCTGTGTCGCCAGCTTGATATGTCTGCCGATTTCCTGGATGGAGAACGCAGATGTATAGGAGGGGTTGGCGATCCTGTCGAGATGCAGCCGCACCGTTTCCCCGGGAAACTGCCCTGCAAGTCCCCGGACGACTTCTTCTTTCTCTTCTTCATTTTTCTCGGCGTGAAGCTTGTCGACCTCTGCCCCTTTCAGGTTTCGATGGAGGACTTCCGCCGTTCGCTGGTACAACTCCTGAAGCATGGACGCTTTCCATTCGGTCCACACGCTGGGATTGACCGCGGAGAGGTCGGCATAGGTGAGAATATAGAGATAATCAAGCAGGACCGGCTTCTCAAACCTGATGGCGAATTCCTTAATCGTCTCGGGGTCGTTGATGTTCCTTCTGAAAGCGATCTGTTCCATCGCCAGGTGGTGACGAACCAGGAAGGCGACATCGTCGGCAAGATCGGGGAATCCGATGCGTGAGACGACGCGCTTCGAGATCGGGACACCGGTGATCTCATGATCGGCGACACCCAGGGGTTTGGCGATATCATGAAGGAGGACGGCAAGAAAAAGAATCTCTTTCCTGCGGATTGTACGATAGACTTCATGGAGAAATCCCTGGGCGTCGCGGAGGTTCTCGGCGTTGGTGAGGGCGATGATGGTATGTTCGTCGGCAGTATAATAGTGGTACACGTTGTGCTGGAAAAAAGCGACAAGTTCGCCGAATTCCGGGATGAGCCTTCCGAGCACGCCGGCGTCATTCATTTCCCGCAGGGAGGAGGCAACCCGCGGGGAGAGAAAGATCTTCCGCAAGAGCGCCTGGGCTTCCGGCGAAGCCGCCCATTGTTGGGTGATGCCTGCCGCCGCATGTTCCACAGCGGTGCGTAATCCGAGATCGAGCTCCGCCTCACTTTCGGCGGCGAGCGAGAACGCTTCGAAGAGCTGTTCGATGCTCAGCGGGCCCTTTGCGGATTCATCGAGCGCCAGCCTGTCTTCCCGGAGACGAAACACGCTTCCCGCTTTTTTTCCCCTGTTCCATAGTCGCCGGGGAGGCTCAAGTCGATCGCGATACCGGGCGCCGAGCAGGCGATACAGACTATGGACAGCGCGGGCATGGAGGTAATAATCCCTCATGAATACCTCCACCGAGCGTAGGCCTGCCTGTTCGCTGTAACCCAGAAAGTCGGCGACACTGCGCTGCAGTCCATACTCCAGGGTTTCGTTCGGCATGTCGCGCTCGATGTGCATTGCCCCGCGCACGTTGAAGAGAAAATCCGCCGCGGCGGTGGCGGCATGGTGCAAATCCCCGGTCAGGATGTTGTCGGTGAGCAGCCGGTCGAGAAACACGAACGTCGCCGGAATCGCAGGATCCTGGAGGTCGAAATACCCATCCTCACTTCCCCGGTACAGCCAGAAAATGGTGTGAAGGTCGCGGAGTCCTCCGGCACTTTTCTTGATGTTTGGCTCGAGGAGCTTCACGGAACTCCCGAAGCGGGATTGGCGTGCGGTTGCCTCCTCGAATGTCGAAGTGATAAACCATTTCTTGTCGGAGGCATGGATTTTTGCCTGGAGAGCCTCGCTCAATTGCCTGTAGAGTTGCTGATTTCCACAGATCAGTCTGCACTCCAGCATGGATATCCAGGCATCGATTGCCGTCCCGTACTGGGCGAGAGCCTCGCCGACGGTGCGGACGGAATGCCCGACAGTCAACCCGGCGTTCCACAGGTGGTGGAGGAATTCCTTGGCCGCGTCGTCGGCAGAACCGCTCGTCCCCCGCGGGGGAAGGAGGATCATGACGTCGACGTCGGAATGAGGGAAGAGCTCGGAACGGCCATAGCCGCCGAGAGCGAGGATGGCCACGTCATTTTGCGCGGCAGGAGGCAGCAGGGCGAATGCTTGCCCCATCGCTCTGTCCATTGCCATCGTCATCGCCGCACAGAGCGCGCGCCCGTCGCGGGAGTCCCGGAACGCCGCCGTGACCGCCTGACGATCCGTCTCCAAACGGGTTTTGATGTGTGCTGAGAGGTTTTCGGTGGTTGGCATGTCCGCAGTCAAATGAATTCCTTGCTTCACAATTATAGAGAGCCTTCCGCCCAATTGCAATTCAGCACGGCGTTCCATACAATGAACGGGTATGACACGGTGGCGGGAAAGACGCCTTCTTCCATGCGTTCTGTGAACTGCGCAAACCTGAAGAGATCCCTGCTCTTTACGATCCTGTTGAACGCAACAGCGTTGGCGCAATCCGGGGAATCCTTCCCCGGGTTCACATGGGGTACACCCTTCCGGCAGATCCAGGAGGTCCGCACGTTGTCCGCCCCCGACATTGACGAACGGGAGGAACGATACGTGATCCCCCTCAACCGTCTGGGCAAATCCGAAATTGAAGAATGTGAATTTGAATTCACCGACGGGCTTTTCTCCGGCATCGTGATCATGACGCGGGGGCATGAGAACACCGCGGCTCTTCTGACGTACCTCGAGGAGCGGTTCGGGAAAGGGGATCTCACCTATACGCGTTTCTGGCAGTGGCTGAATGAGGAAACGTATGTAAGTCTGGATGAGGACAGTTCTGGCGATGGATACGTCCTCTGGTACGGTGTGCGGTGGCAGGGGGACGGAGAGAAAGACCAATAGACAAGAGACGTCGCTGTGCATGAACTTTCCGTTGCCCAGAGTATTCTCTCTCTTGTCGAGAGCTACGTTCCGGAACCGGACAGGGGTCTGGTCCGGACGATAAGGCTCCGGGTCGGTACGCAGGCGGGGATCGTGCTCGATTCACTACGGTTCTCGTTCGAGGCGATCACGGCTGATTCGCCGATGACCGGGGCCACGCTGGATATCGAAGTGATCCCATTTTCCATACGCTGCCGGGCATGCGGTCTCTCTTCCTCTCCCGACGACGGATTTCTCCTCTGCCCGAATTGCGGCAGCGGCGACACCGAAGTTACCGGGGGGACGGAAATGCGCGTTGTGGAGTTGGAACTGGATGACAGGCACGAGGAATCGTCATGAGCGTAGTTACGATCGAACGGAAAGTCCTGGAAAAGAACGACGAGATCGCGCGACAGAATCGAGAGCAGTTCGTGCGCCATCGGGTGTTCGTCATTAACATGGTGAGCTCGCCCGGCGCAGGGAAAACAACGATTCTCGAAAAGACCCTTGAGCATCTCCGGGAGAGAGTCCGTGTCGCGGTCATCGAAGGCGATGTCCAGACTGATATCGACGCGCAGAGAGTGGCTAAATATGGAATTCCTGCCGTGCAGATTGTGACGCGCGGCGGATGCCACCTCGAAGCAAATCTCGTCCATGATGCTCTTGCTGCCATCGATCTTCCGTCGGTAGATCTGCTGATCATCGAGAATGTCGGGAATCTTGTATGCCCGGCGAACTATGACCTCGGGGAAAATGTGAAAGTCGTTGTTGCAAGCACCACCGAGGGGGACGATAAACCGCTCAAATATCCGGCGATGTTCAGGAATGCTTCAGCATTGATCATCAACAAAATAGATCTCGTCCCGTATATCAACGCCAAACCGGAAACCCTTCGTGCCAACGCGCTTTCCGTCAACCCCCATCTCAGGATCTTCGAGACGTCCTGCGTGTCTCTCCAGGGGATCGATGAGTGGTGCGCCTGGCTTGTCGCGTCGACGCAGAAGAAAGAGTGAAAGCGGTAATGGGCGCGTTGATCGACCCTTGTGGCTGCTGTTCAAACCTCCTCTCTGTTCCTCCCGTCTAACACGCCACCTTCGATTGTCCCCTCGAATATGATGAATTATACAACATTCGTAAATTCCCATTTCTGAAAAGATAGGCGGTCCTGCCATGCTTTGTCATGGCAAACCCGTTGGTTTCCGGCATTCCTGATGGCATACCGATTGCGATGAATATCGGGAGCTTGTTTCAGGCCCAATTCACTTGCAGGCGGTGCGCTTCCATGGCATCACAGACAACTCCGCAACACCCGAGCGGCGATAACAGATTCAAATTGCTTGACCGGGCAATCACCAAACATCACAACAGCGGCGATGCACTGATCGAAGTGCTTCATGTTGCTCAGGGGATTTTCGGATACCTCGAAAACGACCTTCTCATTTATATCGCCCGTGCGCTCAAGCTTCCGCCCAGTCGCGTTTACGGGGTGGCGACGTTTTATCATTTTTTCTCCCTGAAACCGAAAGGCGAGCATACCTTTGTCCTGTGCATGGGCACTGCATGCTACGTGAAAGGCGCCTCCGGCATCAAGAAGGCGGTCGAAGAGCATTGTCGGTGTAGATTCGGTGAAACGACTGCAGACCAGAAGATCTCCCTTGTCTCCGCGCGTTGTGTGGGATCATGCGGCCTCGCGCCCGTCGCAGTGCTTGATGAGAAAGTCGCCGGCAAGCTTACCGTTGACGGCGCAATCGATCGCATCAGGAAGTGGCAGGAACAACCTGAGGAGGTGAAGGCATGACCGTCGAAGACCTGCGTGACCTTGCCAGGGACGAGCGCGAGCGTCAAAAGCAATACCGCGAACGTATTTTGTATTGCGCAGCGGCAGGATGCGTGTCGTGCGGGAGTCTCGCCACGCGCGACGCAATCAAATTGGCTTTGAAGGAACAAGGACTCGAGAAAGAAGTCGAGGTCCTCGGAACCGGATGCATGGGACTGTGCGGAGAGGGTCCGCTGGTGAAAGTCGCTTCCGACGACAGCGTGTACGAACGGGTCGATGAAGAAATAGGGAAAAGAATTGTCGAAGAGCATATCGGGCGCGGGAAAAAAGTCGAAGATCACCTTCTTGACAATCATGCTCCCTTCTTTGCCGCCCAGAAAAAGATTGTCCTCGAAAACTGCGGCAAGATCAACGCGGAGAGTGTCGACGAATATATTGCGGCGGACGGTTATGAAGCGCTGGCGAAAGCCGTGACCGAGTTGCAGCCGCCCGATGTCATCGAAGAAATCCGGAAGAGCGGTCTGCGCGGGAGGGGAGGTGCGGGGTACCCCACAGGTCTCAAATGGGGTATTGTCCGGAAAGCCCGGGGCGAGCAGAAATATGTCGTGTGCAATGCCGATGAGGGAGACCCGGGCGCGTTCATGGATCGTTCCGTCCTCGAGGGGGATCCCCATCGAATCCTTGAGGGCATGGCCGTCGCCGGATATGCCGTCGGCGCAAGCCAGGGGTATATCTACGTCCGTGCTGAATATCCGCTGGCGATCGAACGTCTGAAACTGGCTATCAAGCACGCCGAGCGCCTGGGTCTGCTCGGGAACAGAATCTTTGAATCCCAGTTCAATTTCAGGATCGACATCAGGATTGGTGCGGGTGCATTCGTCTGCGGTGAGGAAACCGCACTGTTGCGTTCCATCGAAGGGAAGCGGGGACGACCCCGGCCACGGCCGCCGTATCCCTCCGAACGGGGCCTCTGGGGAATGCCGACGTTGATCAACAACGTCGAAACGTACGCGAACATTGCCCCGATCATCAACAGGGGGAGCGCATGGTTTTCCTCCATCGGCACGCCGAAAAGCGCCGGGACGAAAGTGTTCGCCCTCGCCGGCAAAATCAAGAATACCGGCCTGATTGAAGTGCCGATGGGTATCCCGTTGCGCACGGTTATTTTCGACATCGGCGGGGGCACGCCCGATGGCACGGAGTTCAAAGCAGCCCAGACGGGGGGACCTTCGGGGGGGTGCATCCCCAAAGAGCACCTGGACCTGCCGGTCGACTATGAATCGCTCGCCACGGTCGGTTCGATCATGGGGAGCGGCGGACTGATCGTCATGGACTCGACCTCCGCAATGGTCGACGTTGCCAGGTTTTTCATGGATTTCTGCATGGATGAATCATGCGGGAAGTGTATTCCCTGCAGGGTCGGCACCGTCCACATCTTCAAGCTCCTGGAAAAAATCGGGAACAGGAAGGGGACAAAGGAAGACCTTGCTCTTCTGGAAGAACTGTGTGTCATGGTGAAAGAAACGAGTCTCTGTGGACTCGGTCAATCGGCCCCTAATCCGGTGCTTTCCACCCTCCGGTTCTTCCGTCACGAATACGAAGAGCTGCTGCAGGAATCCGAAACCTTCGTTCCCTCCGGGAACGGTCACGACCCACTGAATGCATAACAGGGCATCTTCATGGCGATTCTCACACTTACGATAGACGGCGAGCAGGTCAGCGGAAACGACGACGAGACCATCCTCGAGATCGCGCAGCAACACGGGATTCGCATTCCGACGCTTTGCCACCTGGACGGTCTCTCCGACGTCGGCGCCTGCAGGTTGTGTCTCGTGGAGATCGAAGGATCGACAAAGCTCCAGCCCGCATGCACGACCCGGCCCCAGGAGGGTATGGTGGTGCGGGCCAATACCGATCGGCTCAAAGCGCACCGGCGAACGATCATCGAATTTCTCGCATCCGAGGGAAACCATCAGTGCGCAGTGTGCATCGTAAACAACCATTGCGAACTCCAGAATCTTGCGTACGAGTTAGGTTTGAGCCATACGCGTTTTCCCTATCTCTATCCCAGGAAAGCCCTGGATGCCACGCACAAGGATTTCATCATCGACCGGAACCGCTGCGTGCTCTGCAACCGGTGCGTGCGCGTGTGCCATGAGGTCGAAGGAGCACATGTCTGGGACATCGCGAACAGGGGCATCGAGTGTGAAATCATCGCCGACATGAATCAACCCTGGGGGATGTCCGAATCCTGTACTTCCTGCGGGAAATGCGTGCGCGTGTGCCCGACAGGCGCACTTGTCGCCAAGGGTGAAAATGTCGCGGAGATGGAGAAGCAGACGGATTTTCTCAAATACATCGTCACGGCAAGGCTCAAGCGTGAATGGATCAGTATTCATGAGGATGAATAAGGAATTGTCGACCAAATGAAACCGAGAGTTGCGACTGTCTGGCTTGGCGGCTGTTCGGGCTGCCATATGTCGTTCCTGGATATGGATGAGCGCCTGATTGAACTCGCCGGGAAGATGGATCTCGTGTATTCTCCCCTCGCAGATATCAAGGACTTTCCGCGCGACGTTGACGTGGCCCTGGTTGAGGGTGCCGTGACCAATGATGAGAACGAGGAACAGGCACATCTCATCCGGCGGAATTCGCGTTATGTCATCTCCTTCGGCGATTGCGCGGTTTCCGGGAATGTGACCGCGTTACGAAATGCCCATGACGTTGCATCAGTGCTCTCACGCGCCTATGTGGAGCTCGCCGATGTTACCCCGCAGGTGCCCAGGGATCATCCGACCATTGCGGAGCTGTTGAAGAGCGCTCGGCCGTTGCATGAAATCATCCATGTCGACGCCTTCATCCATGGCTGTCCCCCGACGGCGGATACGATTTGGTTTGCAGTGAGCGAACTCCTTGAAGGAAGAATGCCCGCCTTCACTCCGGTATTTCTCCGGTACGGCTGATGCCGGTCCAGACGTTTGCTCCAATGTCTCATGTGAGAGGATTTCATGTCGAGAACGATTACCATAGCTCCTGTGACGCGCATCGAGGGACACGCGAAGATCACCATTCAGTTGGACGATGCGGGATCGGTGACAGATGCACGATTTCATGTGAATGAATTCAGGGGGTTTGAAAAGTTCTGTGAGGGCCGGCTGATGTGGGAAATGGCCGGCATCACGTCGCGGATTTGCGGCATCTGTCCGACGAGCCACCTGATCACTTCGGCAAAAGCAGGCGATGCAATTCTCGCCGTGGAGATACCCGAAACGGCGGAGCTGCTCCGGCGGCTCATCACGCTTGCGCAATGGATCCAGTCGCACGCGCTCAGCTTCTTTCACCTTTCCTCGCCGGATTTTCTGCTCGGCTTCGACAGCGACCCGGCAAAGAGGAATGTGTTCGGATTGATCGAAAAGGACAAGGAGTTTGCGCGACGGGGGATCCGTCTGAGGAAATTCGGTCAGGAGATCATTGAAATTCTCGGCAGCAGGAAGATCCACACCCCGTGGGCGGTTGCCGGCGGTGTGCGCGATCCGTTTGACGCAGGAAGACGGGACCATCTGCTCGGCTGGATTCCGGAGGCGAAGGAAACCGCCCTCCTGGCCCTGTCAACCCTGAAAGGACTCCACTCTTCGCTGAATCACGAGATTCCGAACTTCGGAAATTTTCGCTCGCTCTTTGCCGGACTTGTGGCGAAGGATGGAGCCCTGGAATACTACGACGGAGCGCTCCGGGTGACCGATGGCGTCGGGAACATTCTCGCCGACCGTCTTGACCCGGCCGACTATCATGTGTACTTCGGGGAGGCTGCAGAATCGTGGTCGTACCTGAAATTCCCGTACTATAAACCGCTCGGGTACCCCAAGGGCATGTACAGGGTCGGCCCGCTTGCCAGAGTGAATATCTGTGACTATATCCCGACGCCGCTCGCAGAAGAGGAACGGAAACGATTCAAGGATCTGGCCGGGGATGAGGGCGTGGTGAATAATTCGTTCTACTATCATTATGCACGGCTCATCGAGCTCCTTTTCGCAGTGGAAAAGGTGGAGGAATTGCTTCGAGCTCCCGCAATCCTCGGGACGCACGTCCGCTCGCGCGCGATGATCAACCGCGACCATGGCATCGGGGCGAGTGAGGCTCCCCGGGGAACCCTCTATCATGAATACTGGGTCAATCAGGACGGGATCCTCCAGAAGGTCGACCTGCTCATCGCCACTGCGCAAAACAATCTTGCGATGAACCGCACCGTGCGCCAGCTGGCCATGCAGTATCTCGATGGCGCGACGATCACGGAGGGATTGTTGAACCGCATCGAATCCGGGATTCGCTGTTTCGATCCCTGCCTCTCCTGTTCCACCCATGCGCTGGGTCAGATGCCTCTTCATGTCCGGGTCGTCGACGAAACCGGCCGGCTGCTGGCCGAACGTGTCCGATGATGCCGCCGCTCGTTATCGGGTACGGCAACACCCTGCGGGGCGATGATGGAGCCGGCGTGGTTGCCGCGCGACGGGTGCGCGAACTGATTCCCGATGTCGACGTCCTCGTAGTCCACGAATTGCAGCCCGAACTCGTCGAAACAATCTCCCAGCGTCCATCGGTCATTTTTCTCGATGCCGTAACCGGCGTGGAGAAGCTCGTGTGCGCAACGATCGACTCCTCGGCATCCGTGCCGCCGATGAATTCGCACCTCTTTACTCCCGCTCAATTGCTGGCATTGAGTCAATCGCTGTACGGCCGTGCCCCCGAATCGGTTCATCTCATCGGGATCCCCGCATCGGATTTTTCGTACTCCGAGGAAATCTCTCCCCTGTCAGAAAAATTTGTCGACGAGTGTGTGGCACTGGTCGCGCAACTCGTCAGCGCTTCCCGGCAAATGTAGCCCTCCGTTGCTGGCAACTCTGGAAGATATTGCGTACCCTATCCCGTCTTTGTGATGAAGAGGTCGGAAGGGTGTTGAAACGCGTTCACATTGAGGTCCGCGGCGCGGTCCAGGGGGTCGGGTTCCGGCCTTTTGTCTATCGCCTTGCGGCCGAGTACGGGCTCGCCGGCTGGGTCATGAATGCCATGGCCGGCGTGAGCATCGATGCCGAAGGAGATGAGAACCGTGTAGAACACTTCCTCCTCCGCCTCGAACGTGACAAGCCGCCCCGGGCGTTTATCCAGGGCTTCGAATTCTCCTACCTTGATCCGGCAGGCTATGCGTCCTTTACCATTCGGGAAAGCGACGGGCGGGGTGAACGTTCAACGTACATTCTCCCCGACATTGCGACGTGCCCCGATTGCGTCGCCGACATCTCCGATCCTCTGAACCGTCGATTTGAATACCCCTTTACCAACTGCACCAACTGTGGGCCTCGATTTACGATCGTGGAGGGACTTCCGTACGATCGCCCCCGCACGACCATGAAATCGTTCGAGCTGTGCGACGACTGCCGCAGAGAATACGAGGACCCGCTGAACCGGCGGTTTCATGCCCAGCCGAATGCCTGTCCCATCTGCGGACCGCACCTTGAACTGTGGGATGCCGCCGGCCGTGTGACTGCGCGCCATGGAGAGGCGCTGGCCGCGGCCGCCGAAAGATTGCTGGCAGGGGAGATCGTAGCCGTGAAAGGACTGGGGGGCTTCCACCTGATGGTCGACGCATCCAATCCAGCCGCCGTTGCCGACCTCCGCCGCCGCAAGAGGAGAGAGGAGAAACCGCTCGCAATTATGGCTCCGGACTTTTCTGCCGTACAAGCGGTCTGTGACGTTTCTCCGCTGGAAGAACGCCTCCTGCGCTCGCCGGAATCGCCGATAGTCTTATTGAGGAAACGTTTGACGGCATCAATGGACGCTGCCGTCTGTCCGGAGATCGCGCCCGGAAACCCGACGCTCGGTGTGATGCTGCCCTACACGCCGCTCCATCATCTCCTTCTCAAGAAAACAGCACGCTTCCTCGTTGCCACAAGCGGAAACCTCACCGACGAGCCAATCTGCACGGATGAACAGGACGCGCTGGTGCGGTTGTCCGGGATCGCACATGTATTCCTCGTCCATAACAGGCCGATCGCCCGTTACGTAGACGATTCCATCGTTCGTGTGTTGCTCGACAGGGAACTGGTCCTCCGCCGTTCACGCGGATATGCACCACTGCCCGTCGCAATCAAGACTCTGCTTCCGGATGCAATCGCCGTCGGTGCCCACCTGAAGAGCACGATTGCCATATCACGACAGAATGGCTTGTTCGTGAGCCAGCACCTGGGCGATCTCGAAACCGAGCAATCCCTTCGTGGATTCCGAACGACCATACGGGATTTTGAACGTCTCTACGACCTCCAGCCTACAACGGTTGTGGCTGATCTGCATCCTGACTACATTTCAACAGCCGAGGCCCGGGGGATGGGACTGCCGGTGCGTCTGATACAACATCACTACGCCCACATCGCCGCCTGCATGGCGGAAAACGAGCTGGAGACCGACGTCCTGGGAGTGTCATGGGATGGCACCGGGTGGGGTTCAGACGGAACGATATGGGGCGGAGAATTTCTCACAGTCGGGAAGGGCGGGGCCGAACGCGTTGGCTCCTTCCGCGCGTTTCCGCTGCCGGGAGGAGAAGCGGCAGTCAAAGAACCCCGACGGACCGCACTGGGGATGCTCACCGAACTGTTTGGTGAGGATTCCGCCGTTGCGAACAACCTCCCGTGTATAAAGTCGTTCACGCCGGTCGAGCTCTCGACTCTGCGGCGCATGCTTGAGCGGCGTTTGAACTCGCCGCCTACGACCAGCGCAGGCAGGATGTTTGACGGCATTGCAGCGATGCTCGGTGTGCGCCAGCAAACGACGTTCGAAGGGCAGGCGGCAATGGAGCTCGAATGGCTCGCTTCTTCCGTTTCCGAGAGTGTGCCATTTGCGTTTGCCCTCGGGGAGAGCCCGGCAGCCGGCGCAGCACGCGGAATGCGGTTTGTTGTCGATTGGGGTCCAGCCGTTAAAGAGATGCTCGGCGAATTACTGCGAGGGATGCCGGCAGCGCTCCTGGCACACCGCTTTCACTCGACGATGGCGCGGGTGGTCCTTGCGGCCGCAGAGAAGATCGGCCGGCCGCGGGTTGTTCTCACGGGAGGATGTTTTCAGAATGCCCTGCTCACGACCATGACCGTACGACTGCTTCGTGCTCATAACTTTTTGCCGTACTGGCATCAGCGCATCCCGCCAAACGATGGGGGAATCGCCCTCGGCCAGCTCTACGCCGCACTCGTTCTGGAGAAGTGAGTTCGTCGGCGTCAATGAACCCAGTTGAGGAAAAGCCATGTGTCTTGCCATACCGGGACGGATCATCTCCATCGACAGGACGCTCACTCCCGTGATGGGAACGGTGAGCTTTGCGGGGGTGAAGAAGGAAGTCTGCCTGGAGTGGGTCCCGGAGGCAGGAGAAGGTGACTACGTCGTGGTTCACGTCGGCTTTGCGCTCAACACCATTGACGAAGAGGAAGCGCTCGAGACATTGAATCTTTTGAAGGAGATGGGAGAGTTGGGGGAGGAGGGAGCGGGGACTTGGGGACTATGAGACGTGGGGACTTTGTGCGCCTGGAGAGGTTCTTGACATTCGTTCCTTGATGCCTGAACTCCCAGCAAAAGATAGTTGGAGGAGCACTAATCGACTGAGGAGTGCGATTGATGCGTTTTGTCGATGAATACCGTGACCGCGAGAAGGCGGAGAAGATCGCATCGCAGATCCGGACGATCGTCACACGCCCTTGGACAATAATGGAGATTTGTGGAGGGCAAACACACACTATTGTAAAGTACGGCATCGACGCTCTGCTGCCCGAGAACCTGACCCTTGTGCATGGGCCCGGTTGTCCGGTGTGTGTGACCCCGCTGGAGATGATCGACAAAGCAATTGCCATCGCATCGCGCGATGATGTGATCTTCACATCGTTTGGAGACATGATGCGTGTGCCCGGGACGAAGCATGACCTCCTGAGCATCAAGGCTGCGCGCGGAAACGTAAAGATGGTGTACTCCCCTCTCGATGCAGTGAGAATCGCACAGCAGCACCCCGGGAAGAACGTAGTATTCTTTGCCGTGGGGTTTGAGACGACCGCCCCTCCCAACGCCATGGCCGTTGCACAGGCGAAGCGTTCGGGCGTGAAGAACTTCTCGGTGCTGGTGTCGCACGTCCTCGTTCCGCCGGCGATGGTCGCGATTCTCTCGTCGCGGGAGAACCGCGTTCAAGGTTTCCTTGCCGCCGGGCATGTCTGTGCGGTCATGGGGACCGGAGAGTATCATCCTCTGGCGGAGCAGTATCACGTGCCGATCGTTGTCACCGGCTTTGAGCCGCTTGACATTCTTCAGGGGATTGCGATGACGGTCCGCCAACTTGAACAGGGGAAGCATACGGTTGAGAACCAGTACGCGCGTGTCGTCAGACCCGAAGGCAATCCACCGGCACGAAAGGTTATCAGCGAGGTGTTTGAGGTGGTCGATCGGAAGTGGCGTGGAATCGGGACGATCCCGGCGAGCGGCTACCGGCTTCGCCGCGAATATGAAGAATTCGATGCAGAAAAAGTCTTTGACGTTCAAGGGATCGAGACGCGGGAGTCACCGCTTTGCATTGCGGGACAGGTCCTGCAAGGGCTGAAGAAGCCCCATGAGTGCTCCGCCTTCGGCAGCCAATGCACACCCGAACATCCCCTGGGCGCTCCCATGGTGTCCTCGGAGGGTGCCTGCGCTGCATACTATCATTACGGCAGGCTCAACGAACGCACTGCCGGGTAAATCGTTCACTAATTCGTGAGGGAACAATATGACATCCGGTGAGAGTATTGCCCGGTTTCTCGGCTTGCATCGCGTCGGGGTCGTTGGTGTGTCCCGTTCGGGGAAGGAATTCGGCGCGGTAGTGTTTCGTGATCTTGCAAAACGGGGCTATACCGTTGTCCCGGTGAACCGGCAGGGAGGAAGCATCGATGGAATACCCTGTGTCCGCTCGGTGAACGAACTTGCAGGGAGCGTCGACGGAATCGTTGTTGTCGTCCCGCCGGTCGAAGCCCTTGCCGTTGTCGAGCAGGCATTTTCCTCCGGCATCAATGATGTCTGGATGCAGCAGGGGGCTGAATCGCCCGCCGCAATCCAGTTCTGCCGGGATCACCATATGAATGAGGTCCACGGTGAATGTCTTCTGATGTTTCTCGCCCGCCACGAGTTCCCCCATTCCTGGCATCGGGCGATTCGAAAACTTACAGGCCGCCTTCCCCGCGTTGCTGTGACCGGCCAGCAATGAACACGGATCAGCAGGAACAGAAGCAGGCGCAGTCCACTGTGCGAACATTTGCCGCGGCATCGTTCCTGAACGACTTCGGGTCCGATATCATCTATCCGGTGTGGCCCTTCTTCGTTGCTTCGCTGGGCGCGAACAGGGAAGTCCTCGGCCTGCTCGACGGATTGGGAGAATCGATCGTCTCTCTTTCGCAGGCCTTATCAGGGTATCTTTCGGACAGGGTTGGGAAACGAAAGATCTTCATCTGGCTTGGCTACCTCTTTGGCGCCATTTCGAGGTTCGGGTACGCAATATCCGCAGGTTGGCTTTCCCTCCTTCCGTTTCGAATTCTTGATCGTGCAGGGAAGATGCGGGGCTCGCCGCGTGACGCGATGGTGGCGGATGTCTCGACTGCGGAGAACCGGGGACGCAACTTCGGACTGCTGCGATCAATGGACAACCTTGGCGCAGTGTTCGGGATCCTTTTCTGCATGGCCTTCCTCCATCTCGGATACAGTACGCTGTTCATGATTGCCGCCATTCCGTCGGTTCTGGCCGTCATCCTGGTCCTTGTCGCCGTCAAGGAACATCCTGCTGAAGAAAAGAAGATCTTCAAGGGGCTGAGCCTGAAGCATCTTGACCGCAACTTCCGCATGTTTCTGTTTCTGAGCGCGGTGTTTTCCCTCGGCGCGTTCAGCTATTCCTTCCTGATGCTCTACGCAATCGATGCCGGGGTTCCGCAGGTGTGGACACCGCTCCTGTACCTGGTGTTCACGCTCGCCGCGTCTCTTCTCTCATTTTCTTTCGGGAAGCTTTCGGACACGATGGGAAGGAAAAAGGTCCTGCAGATCGCGTTTCTGCTTTGGGGGGCGGTTTGCGCCCTCCTCTTCGTGGAACGAAGCGTGTTGACCATCGTCGTTGCCTTCGTCCTCTACGGAATCCATAGGGCGGCTCTCGAGCCGGTTCAGAAGGCGTTTGTCGCGGAACTTGCCCCCGCGGATCTCCGGGCGAGCACGCTGGGCGGATTCCAGATGGTGGTCGGCGTGTGCGCATTGCCGTCATCGGTTCTCGCCGGCGTGCTGTGGGACAAGGTCTCTCCCGGGCTTCCGCTCCTGGTCTCCCTGGTGCTCACCATCATTGCCACTGTTCTTCTGATGTTTGTCCAACAACCGCAGGGAGTTCAGTCGTGAATACGGAAAAACTCCCGTACGATTTGTCGCAGGGACCGGCATGTCCGATTCCCATCTCCGAATATCCGCAGATTCTTCTCGCGCACGGGGGCGGGGGCAAACTCACGCAGCAGTTGATCGAAAAGTTGTTTGTCCCTCAGTTCGCCAACGAGGCCCTGTCGCAGCTTCACGACGGCGCCATTCTCGAGGTGGGTGGGGCCAGAGTGGCAATGTCCACCGATTCCTACGTTGTCAAGCCCATCGTGTTTCCCGGAGGTTCGATCGGAGAACTTGCAATCAATGGCACGGTGAATGACCTGGCGATGTGCGGAGCGCGTCCTCTCTTCCTCTCTTCCGCGTTCATCCTCGAAGAGGGATTCCCGATGGACGACCTGTGGAAAGTCGTCCGGGCCATGGATCGTGCTGCCCGTGCGGCCGGAGTCATTTTGGTGACAGGCGACACGAAGGTTGTCGACAAGGGGAAGGGGGACGGTATTTTCATCAACACGACGGGCATCGGCACAGTGAAGGATGGCGTGAATATCAGACCCGACAGAGCACAGCCGGGCGACGTTGTGATTATCAACGGCGCGATCGGGGAACATGGAATGGCGATCATGTCGGTGAGGGAGGGATTGGAGTTCGACACGCAGATCAAAAGTGATACGATGCCCCTCAATGGCCTGGTGGAGAGGATGCTCGATGCGTGTCCTGACATCCATGTGCTCCGTGATCCGACGCGGGGCGGGGTGGCGAGTGCCACAAACGAAATTGCCAGGGCCGCGCGAGTCGGCATCGTCCTTGATGAGACTGCCATCCCGGTACCGGAAGAGGTACGCGGCGCATGCGAAATCCTTGGATTTGATCCCCTGTACGTCGCCAACGAAGGGAAACTGCTTGCGTTCGTTCCTCCAGCGCGGGCGCAGGAGGTGCTGGAAGTCATGCAGGGGCATCCTGCAGGCAGGAACTCGGTCATCATCGGGAGAGTGGTCGCGGAACATCCTGGCACCGTGGTAATGAAAACCACCATCGGTGGGAGCAGGGTGGTTGATATGCTTTCAGGCGAACAGCTACCGAGGATATGCTGAAACTATTCTGCGCGTTTCTACTCAGTTTCCGTCCTGTGGTCGGGAAAGGCAGTCCCTGCGTGAGGAGCACCCATATGAGTGACATGGACCCTGTGGCAATCATCCCAACACACCCGTTCGAACGGACAGAGATTGACAAGTTCCGGAGTAATCCCTTTCCTGACATGATAATGTTTGTTGTCGACGTCTCTCAAGGCAGGATGGCGCTTGGGGGTGAGATGCATGCTGACGCGGAACAGGCGCTCCCGGAAACCGGCTCTCGACAACAAGACCTTTGGGGAGGGAATCTCTGGCCATGGGAAAATCCGATGCGAGTAGAATATGTTTCCCTCATCAATATTCGACCATCGGTTGACAATCGTGGGGTGGAAATTGCCTCTGGTGAGATTCGCAAGGCGGTTGACCGAATCGTTGCTCGATGGATAAGGCTGTCACGATGGAATCCCGACATCCGACAGTGCGTCGAGTTATACCGGGTGTTGCTGAGCTGGGACCGTCGGACCCAGACCGTAGAACCATAGCAGGCCCTGCTGTGTGCACCGGGCAACGCTGCACCGCTGCTTGACCGGGGACTCTGCTCTGATCAACCGGGACGGTATACATCGACCGCGAAGTTCGACAAAGAAGACCCATCCAGTAGCCGCGTGCTGTGTCCCGCGCTCTCTGCAGAGCTATGTTCTCTCGCCGGTATTCCTTACCTTCTGTGGATAACGTATCCCGCACGGATGTTCAATCATGGTGGAGGCTCCTGTGACTCGACAGTGGAAGATCCCTGTAATCATCAGCTGCATTGCCCTGCCGTTTATGGCCCCGGCCCAGACGCTTACCATCACTCCCGCCGAGCCGAAGGTCGGCGATCAGGTGACAATTGTGTATGACGAGAATGGAGGAGAAGCGACGCTCAAAGGGCTGACCGGACTGAAGGCTGAAGCGCTCCTCACCCATACGTCGGATGACCCGACCCTTGTTTCCGTCCCTCTTGACCGCGATGGCGACAAATGGTCGGGTGCATTTACTCTTGCAGACAATCAGGCCCGGCAGATTGTCGTACGCGTCGTTTCGGGTGATCAACAGGACAACCATGGAGGGAATGCATGGTCATGTCTCGTCTATGACGGGAAAGGCACACCGGTCGAAAACGCCAATGTGCTGTACGGATCTTTCCTGGCCGGGTCAGGATTTATGGAGTTCACGCATGAACGCGATTACGGCGCCGCGCTGGCGGCATTCGCCCGGGAAAAATCTCTCTATCCTGGAAATTGGCGCGCATATCCCGCTCAGTGGTCCACATTGGTACGCCAGAGCAGGGGCTCGGACAGCAAACCGGATCTGAGAAAGGATGTCGACGCGTTCTTTGAACGGTTTAAATCGAATGAAGAAGCCGTGGGCGCAGCACTGCAGTGGTTCGATCAGGTGGGTGAATCAGATCGGGCTGATTCCCTGCGCACTGAGTTCATACGAAGGAACCCCCGGGGACCGGTCGCTGAAGGGGCTGCGCGACAGGCGGTGTTCCAGGAAAGGGACCCACAAAAACGGATCGACTTGGTCCAGAAGTTCCTTGCCGGCTTCCCGCAGAAGGGATCAAATCTTACGAACATGCAGGGATTGCTTTTCAATGCGTATGTCCAGTCGAATCAGATTGATGACGCCGTTGCCGTTGCCGAAAAGATGCAGGGCTCCGAAGCCAACATGCTGAACAGCATCGCCTGGGGCTGGGTCGAAAAGGGGGAGAACCTGGACAAAGCAGTCGCCCTGGCCAGGAAGGGTGTGGAGGCAGCCTCCAATCTTTCATCGAAGACAAAGCCGCCGTATGTGAGCGAAGATCAATGGAAGAAAGACAACGAATCCAGCCGGGCTATGATCCTGGATACGTACGGGTTCGGCATGTACAAGCTGGGGAATATTCCCGAAGCGGAGAAAGCCTTCGTCGGCGCTTATGCAGGGACCAATGGCCAACAGCCGGATATTACGGAACGGCTGATGATGACGTACGATCAGGAGGGGAAATACGACGATGTCATGACTGTGGGGAAGAAAGCCATTGAAACAGGCTATACGACAGGAAAAGTGTTCGACTACTTCAAGATCGCTTATGTCAAGATCAAGGGATCTGAAAAAGGGTACGAGGACCTTCTGTCTGCAAGCGAGAAGAAAGCCGACGGAGCCCTGCACGAGAGACTCCTCAAAATGCGCCTGGGCAAACCCGCCATCCCCTTCGCCCTGAAGGGAACAGACGGGACCACGGTGAAGCTCGAAGATCTCAAGGGCAAGGTCGTCGTCATCGATTTCTGGGCGACGTGGTGTGGCCCGTGCAGGATGTCTTTCCCGACGCTTCAGAAGATTTACGAAAAGTACGCCTCAAACCCCGACGTGCGGATCTTTGCGCTCGATACCTGGGAAAATGTGTCGGGCCAGCAACGGGAGGATATCGTCAGGAAGTTTCTTGCACAGAACAAGTACACCTTCCCCGTCCTCTACGATCAGTCGATGGTTGACCGCTACGGGGTGGAGGGAATTCCGACGAAGTTTGTGATCGACAAGAGGGGGGACATCGCTTTCAAAAGCATCGGCTTCAATGGGGAAGATGAAATGCGGAATGATCTCACGGCACAAATCGATCTTCTCCTTGCAGAGTGATGCGTTTCTTTTGCGCGACGCTTTGTGACACCATGAAAAACGGCGCCCCTCTTGTTCAGGAGCGCCGTTTGAATTACTCCATCCCGGTCCGGAGTCATGCGATCGCTTTGCTTCCCGCCTCTTTCTCTTTTTCGTCAAGAGTTCCGAACACATAATCCCAGAGCGGGGAGCTGACTCCATATCCGCGCTCCGGATTCCCGTAGTGATGTCGGATATGATGCTGCTTCAGGAAAAGGAACACCCCGCTCTTCAGGGGCGCATGATGCGTGGCGTAATGAATTTCGTCGTAGGCGATATAGCCGACGAGGAATCCGGCAAAAAACGGGGGGACGTAATGGAAACCGAGAATGAGCCCGAACACGAAGTAAAAAACCGTCGCCAGGGGGATGCTCACCGTCGGGACCATGACCAGACGTTTGGTATCGTTTGGATAGTCATGGTGAACCCCGTGGGTAAGAAAGTGCATCCTCTTGCCCCATTCGCTTTTCGGCTCATAGTGGAAAGCGAACCGGTGCAGAAGATATTCGGTGAGGGTCCAGATGAACAATCCGAACAGGAAGAGAGCTATTCCTTCGCCCGTCCCGACGATCCCTTCGACTACGGTATCGTAAATGAAGTATGAAACGATGGGGACGAAAATGATAAGCGGAACACTCCAGTGCACGTGGGTAAAAAACTCGAGGAAACTGCTCTGAAAAAGCCGAGCGGATTCATCCTTGTTGGAAACATAGAGTTTTGCCATGGCTGTGCTCCCTGCAAGGGTCATGAATTGATAGTGAGTTATTTTTGCTCAATAAATCCAAATCACGGTTGAATTTCAACCCGCGGGAGCATAGAATATACGAATATCCTCATGTCGAGATGTTAATAATATCAACACCGTACTCCTGTCTGCGTGCTGAAAGGCCGGGTGCTTGATTTCGTTCGAAATACTGCATTTTTTAAATGGATTCGACCACTTTCCAATGGAGAAATATAGGCACTCGGGGAAGTTCTTCAGGGGAATAGACGCGCGCGATCTTTCTGCTTATCGGCTCCAATGGTTCATGCTTTCGGCCTGGTTTTGATCTTACGGCATCATGATGTCAAATCGCCCCAGTTAAATTATAGTGACCTTCCATGCACTCAACACCATTAGTGCGCAAGGCAGTTCCGTCTGATGCGAACGCAATCCTGCATCTCGTCGATGCGCTTGCGGATTACGAACACCTCAACCCGCCGGATGATGATGCGAAGCGCAGACTTGTGACCGACATGTTTGGAGATCATCCGAGACTGGAGGTTCTCCTTTGCGAGATTGAAAAAGACGTCGTGGGCTATGCCTTCATGTTCGAGACCTATTCGAGTTTTCTCGCCTTGCCAACACTGTACCTGGAAGACCTCTTTGTTCTGCCCTTTGCACGCAGGCAGCGTGCGGGCTATGCCTTATTCGCCGCTGTAGCGCGTGAAGCGCACCGGCGTGGATGCGGAAGAATGGAGTGGACCGTTCTCGACTGGAATTCGCTTGCGATCGACTTCTACCGAAAACTGGGCGCGAATCACATGAAAGAATGGCATCTGTACAGGCTGACCGCCGCGGAGCTGGCGAAGTTGGCGGGGGAGAACGGCCAGTAGCCACAGCGTGGCTTTTTCCTTATATTAACAGATGCGAGCTGACGTGTCATATGTTCCATCATATCTGAAACTCCAGGCGAGCGGCGAGCTTTCCCGTCGCATCGAGCAACTCTATTCCCTGCTCGCCGCGTGTACGATATGCCCGCACGATTGTGGCAACAATCGGCTCAACAACGAACTGGCGCGCTGCTATTCGGGTTTGTTGCCCATCGTGTCCTCCGCAACAGTGCATTTCGGGGAAGAACCGGCGTTGGTCGGAACCCGCGGAGTGGGCAATATCTTCTTTGGCAACTGCAATCTCCGGTGTGTCTACTGTCAGAACTACTTGATCAGTCAGAATCATATTGAGGAACGGAAAAACGAAATTACGCTTGAACGTCTTGCTGAAACAATGCTTGATCTTCAGCACAAAGGGGTTCATTCCATCGGATTCGTCTCCCCGACACACTTCGTTCCTCAGATTGTCGCTGCCGTGGACATCGCCGCTCGTTCTGGTCTTCACCTCCCGCTCATTTACAATACGAACTCGTATGACTCCGTCGAGGTCCTTCGACTCCTTGAAGGCGTCATCGACATCTATTTGCCCGACCTGAAATATGCGGATGAGGAAGCAGGCTATCAGTACTCAAAAATCCGGCGCTACCCCGCCGTTGCCAGAGAAGCCATCCGCGAGATGCACCGGCAGGTGGGCAATACCCTGGTGTACGGTGATGACGGTCTCGTCAAACGGGGTCTGATTATCCGACACCTGGTTCTCCCCAACGACCTTGCGGGCAGCCGTGAGGCTCTCCGCTGGATCCGGGATGAGATTGGACCGCATACCACGCTGAGCGTCATGGCGCAGTACTTTCCAACGCACAAAGCTCTCACTATGCCGCTCGTGGACCGCAGGATCCGCGAGAGCGAATATCACCGCGTGCTGGCGGAGCTCGACAAGCTGGAGATGGACCAAGGATGGATACAGGATTATGAGGCGTCCGAGTATTACCGGCCGGAATTCGAGGATCGGGACAGACCGTTCAAGGGAGACATTGATAACGAGGATGGACCCGATGCGCGCGGGGCGGGAGGCGCGGTGCAAGTGAACGCCAGCCCCGCAGGAAGTCAGACATTCCAATCCGAAAGGCACCCGAATGAACACCAGCGCAATGATTGATGCAATTGCGGCTCTCCCGGACCAGGTTGAAGCGTCGGTGAAGGGTCTCAATGATAGCCAACTCGATACCCAGTACCGCGAGGGGGGATGGACGGTGAGGCAGGTGATTCACCACCTCGCCGATTCCCATATGAATGCTTTCATCCGGATGAAGCTCATCCTGACGGAAGAGAATCCGACCCTGAAGCCATACGATCAGGACCTCTGGGCCGCGCAAGCAGATGTACAATCCGTCCCGATCGGCAATTCGCTCTCGATCATCCGGGGGCTTCATGACCGGTGGGTGCGACTGTTGCGTGCTGTTCCGGAATACAGCTGGACCCGGTCGGCGATTCATCCCGAGCGGGGTGTCGTCACCCTGGGTGATATGTTGAAGACGTACAGTAATCACGGTGCAAAGCATGTCGAGACAATTCTTGCCCTTCGACGCTCGCGGGCGTGGTGACAAATTCCAGGATTCCCATGGATTCAGCGATTGCACTCTCTCTCTTCAAACAAACCGGCGCTCTTCTGGAAGGCCATTTCCAGCTCACCTCCGGCCTGCATTCCAATCAGTATTTCCAGTGTGCGAAGGTGCTCCAGTACCCCGAGCATTGTGAAGCGCTTTGCGGAGAACTCGCCGGGGCCTTCCGCGGACTTGAAGTAGATGCAGTAATCGCCCCTGCAATGGGTGGGATCGTTGTGGCTCAGGAGGTCGGAAGGCAGTTGCGAAAACGGACCATGTTCACCGAACGGAAGGAAGGCTCCATGCAGCTCCGCCGCGGCTTTGAAATCCGGCGGGGGGAACGGGTCCTGGTGTGCGAGGATGTGGTGACAACCGGAGGATCGGTCCTGGAAGTCATCGAAATCGTCCGGCAGAATGAAGGAAAGGTCGCCGGGGTGGCGTACATTGTCGACAGGTCGGGTGGAAAAGTGAAGTTTCCCATGGAACCCGGCGGCCTTCAGCATCCCGTCCTCACCATGGATGTGGTGACATACCAGCCGGAGGCCTGTCCCCTCTGCGCTGCAGGTATTCCCGTCGTCAAACCCGGCAGCCGGAGCAACACCGGGCCGGCACGATAACCTCCAACATTCAGGCGTAATTCCTCACATGCTTCTCAAGCTGGTTTCTCATGAGATCCTCTACAAGGGAAAAGTTTTCGATCTTGAAGTGGATCATGTCGAGTATCCCTCCGGTAACAAAGGCGTGCGGGAAGTTGCACGTCATCCTGGCGGCGCGGTCACAGTGCCGATCCTTCCTGATTCGAACATTCTCATGGTACGCCAGTTCCGCTACCCGCTGCAGGCATTCACGCTCGAACTTCCTGCCGGGAAACTCAACCCCGGTGAGGATCCCGAAGCGGCGGCAAAGCGGGAACTAGAAGAAGAGACCGGGTGGATCGCGAACAAACTGGAGAAACTCACCGGCCTCCTGACAACCCCCGGGTTTTGCGATGAGGTCCTGCACATTTACCTCGCGCGCGATCTCACGCTTTCACCGGCGGGACACCGCCGCGAGGAAGGGGAAACCGATATGACCGTTCTGGCAATGCCCCTCCAGGAAGCCCTCACACTTGTGGAGAGACAGGAAATCAGGGACAGCAAGACGATCGTCGGTCTCTTTCTTGCCGAGAGGAGACTTACGCGGCGTTGATACGGAATGTGATTTTCGACTTTGATGGCACGATTACGGATTCACGGCGAGATATTGCCGGGACGCAGCTGCAGGTATTGAAGGATCTGGGGGTTACGGCCGTCAGGGAAGAAGACCTGTATCCTTACATCGGGAAGACATTGGAAGAAACCTTCCGCCGCGTACTTCCCGAGCATCGCCACACACTCATCGGGGAGGCTGCCCGCCGATATTCCGAAGCGTACCCTTCGCGATCACTTCGAACCACCACACTCTATCCCGGGGTCCGGGACACCCTTGAAATCCTCCGGAGCCGGGGGGTGGGGCTTGCTGTGGCTTCGACGAAGAAAGGCCCGGGCATTCTTCGTGCGACGGAGCACTTCCGCATCACGGCACTCTTCGACCAGCTGCAGGGGAGCGAAGATCTCCCATACAAACCCGATCCGGCCATCATCCGGAAGATCATGCAGGACCGGGGGTGGACGGTTCCGGAGACGATGATCGTCGGCGACACGGACAATGATCTGCTGGCGGGACGTCGCGCGGGCATTGCCACCTGCGGAGTAACCTACGGCGCATGGACGCGGGAACAACTTCTCACACTTCATCCCGATTATCTTATCGACCGCTTTGCCGAGATTCTCGACGTGCTCGATGCACATGGTGCGAGACGGGCGTACTGACCCGGAAGTCTCGTGATCCTTGACAGGGGAATGGACCGTGAACCCGAATGAACTGATACGGAAAAAACGTGATGGAGGGGCGCTCACTCGCGATGAGCTCCGTGAATTCATCTCCGCCTACGTTTCCGGCACGGTCCCCGACTACCAGATGTCTTCCTTCCTTATGGCGGTGTATTTCCGCGGGATGACGGCGGACGAGCGACTGGCGTTGACAGAGGTGATGTTGCATTCGGGCATGATCGTCGATCTTTCCGCCATTCCCGGCATCAAAGTTGACAAGCATTCCACCGGTGGAGTGGGCGATAAGGTTTCGCTGATCCTGGCCCCCATGGTGGCTGCGTGCGGCGTCCCCGTTCCGATGATCTCCGGGCGCGGACTGGGACATACAGGCGGAACGCTGGACAAGCTTGAATCCATTCCCGGTTTCAAAACTTCCCTTGCGATTGAGGATTACAGAAAAGCCATCGCGGCGACGGGACTGGTCATGATCGGCCAAACAGCCGAGATTGCGCCGGCAGACAAACGGATGTACGCCCTGCGCGATGTGACCGCGACGGTCGAGTCGATCCCTCTTATCGCGGGAAGCATAATGAGCAAAAAATTGGCCGAAGGGATTGACGCTCTGGTTCTCGACATTAAAACGGGGAACGGGGCATTCATGCAACGCTACGAGGATGCCGTAGAATTGGCTTCCGCCCTGGTGGGCATCGGGAGGCAATTCGGGAAGAACACTGTGGGGTTGATCACGGAAATGGACCAACCGCTCGGTTTCAGGATCGGCAACTGGAGTGAGGTAGTCGAGTCAGTGGAGTGTCTGAAAGGGAAACAGGTACCGGATCTGATGGAGGTCACCTACGCTCTCGGTGCGTTGATGCTTTTGGTAGGGAAGAAGGTGGAGTCCATATCCGCGGGGATCAGAATGGGTGAGGAGGCCATCTGGTCTGGAAGAGCGTATGAGAAGTTTCTTGATCTGGTACGCTTCCAGGGGGGAGATCCGGCAATCATCGAAACCCCTTCCCGGGTTCCCCCGCCGGAATTTACCTTCGAGGTCAAAGCGGACCGGGACGGTTACGCGACAGCCTTTGCGACAAGGGATATCGGCGTGCTCGCGGCAGAAATGGGCGCGGGACGGATGAAAGTCGATGATGACCTGGATATGTCTGCGGGGATAACGCTGCGCAAGAAGCTGGGCGACCGGGTTCAGGCAGGTGAAATTGTTGCCACGATGTACGGCGCCGATCGTGGGAAAGTGGAAGCAGCTTCCCGACGATATCTTCCCCTGATGACCATTAGCGACGCGCCCGCCGTCATGCCGAAGAGAATCAGGGCGTTGGTGGATCAGACAGGAGTGAAAGCCTGGGATCCCCTGGGAGACGTTATTTTCTGAGGCCCCTGGCCAGCACCTCCAGGCAGGCTTCATGGATCTTTCCGTTCGTCGCGACGATCTGTCGTTGGTACACGCTGAGCGGGCGCCCTGAAAGATCGGAGGTCCGTCCCCCCGCTTCCTCCACCATCAGTGCTCCCGCCGCAATGTCCCATGGATTCAGCGACACTTCCCAATAGCCGTCAAACCTTCCCGCCGCCACGTAGGCCAGGTCAAGCGCTGCAGATCCCAATCTTCTGATTCCCTGGGCTTCGAGAGCGAAATTGTTGAAATGATCAAGAGGGCGATCGGCGCGCTCGGCGAGATCGTAGGGGAAGCCCGTCACAATGAGACTTTCGATCAGCGTTCCCGCATGGGTGACGGATATCCTCCGGCCGTTCAGGAATGTCCCCGCACCCTTCTCCGTCGTGAAGAGTTCATTGCGGTTAGGGTCGAAGGTCACGCCGGCCACCAATTCCCCCCGCTGTTCCACGGCGATGGTAACGGCAAAGATCGGTACGCCGTGAAGGAAGTTTGTTGTCCCGTCGAGCGGATCAATGATCCACCGGAAGTCGCTCGACCGGCCGTGGTCCCCGCTTTCCTCCGCCAGGATGTCGTGGCCCGGGAAAGTTCCCCTGATGCGCTTGATGATCCGCTCCTCTGAGCCCTTGTCGATCTCGGAGACGAGGTTCCGTGCCTGTCCCTCCTTGACTTCAATGGAGCGGACTTTCCCGAGGCTTTCCATCAGGAAGGTTCCTGCTTCCCGGGCTGCTTCAATTGCGGTGTCGAGGGCTTCCATGGCAAGCGTTCTGATGTGAGGATGGAGTGGGGGCAGAGACGGTGTTACTTTCGCGGCTTCAACTTCTTCAGGATCTTTTCCGCTTCGGTTTTCGGCGCCCGGAAACGGACCTTTATCCGTTTCCCGGTGTACTTCTTTTCCAGGATTTCGGCAACATCGTGGATGTGGGACAGAAGGTCGTATTGATCCTGTCCTAACATCACCTCCTCTTCGACGGTGGTGTCGAGCAGCAGTGCAATGATCTGATCCCGGAGTCCATTCAAATTGATCCCCCGCCACGCACTGATAAACACGGCGTTCGGATGTCGGGCGGCAAGCGGCTGAATGAGGGACCTCTCCGGCATCCGGTCGATCTTGTTGAAAACCGTGACGACAGGCTTCCCGCCCGCTCCGATCTCGCTGAGCGTCTCATTGACGACGGCGATTTGTTCCTCAAAGAGAGGATGGCTCACGTCGACGACATGGAGGAGGAGATCGGCTTCGGTTGCCTCCTCAAGGGTGCTCTTGAACGATGCAATCAGCTGGTGCGGAAGCTTCCGGATGAACCCGACGGTATCGGACAGAATCACCTTGTACGCCGGGGAGAGTTCCACCAGGCGTGCGGTACTGTCCAGCGTCGCGAACAGGCGGTCTTCGACGAGAACGCCGGCATTTGCAAACCAATTCAGGAGGGTGGACTTTCCGGCGTTCGTGTAGCCCACCAGTGCAACGCGGGGAAATCTCTCCCGACCCTTCCGCTGGAGATCACGTTCCTTCCCGATTTCTTTGAGCCTGGCCCGGAGGGTGCCGATTCTTGTCCGGATGACCCGCCGGTCGGTTTCAATCTGCGTTTCACCCGGTCCTTTCGTCCCGATTCCGCCGACAACGCGGGAGAGATGTGTCCACGCGCGCGTCAACCGCGGAAGCATGTACTCGAGTTGCGCCAGTTCGACCTGCGTCTTCGCTTCGCTTGTCCTTGCACGCGAAGCGAAGATGTCGAGGATGATTCCACTCCGGTCGACGATTTTGCATTTGATCGAGCGCTCGAGGTTCCGGACCTGAACGGAGGCGAGATCGTCGTCGAATACCACCAGGTCCGTCCCTGTCTCTTCGCACATTGATGCGAGTTGTTCCACCTTGCCGCTTCCAATGAATGTCGCCGCGTCGGGACCCGTTCGCTCCTGGACAACACGTCCGACGACAACGGCGCCAGCGGACTCCACGAGAAGCTGGAGCTCGTCGAGATTGTCCTCGACATGTTCGCGGCGCGTCATACGCGTCGCAAGGCCGACAAGTATCGCCCGTTCGGGCTTGAGTGTGGTGAGAGTATCATTTCGGGGCATCGGTGTCACATCAACGAAGTCGATGTGCTCCTATGGTGAACATCGAACGGACGGCTTCACGTCCGTTGAGACGGTCCGGAAGTATCCTGTCGTCGCAGGGCGTTCCCGATCCCTACTTCCAGCAAGCCGAAGAGGAGTGCCGCGCCCACAAAAAGACGCCAGAGCTCCACGCCGTACCGCGATTGCTCGATCTCGGTCGACAGTTGCCGGTCCGCGGGAAGGTCTTTGACGTCAGTCGCAGCCACGCCGAAGGACCGGAAGAACTTTTCGATCGCCGACGGGTCAGCCTGACGCAGGTCCGATTCCGCCGTGTCGACGTTCACAGCGATCGCCCCCAATGGAGCGCCCGGAGCGGATTCCCCGGGTTGTGGGGAAAACGTTGCCAGCCGGTTCAGTGTATAGATTCCGGTTTCTGACGTCGGGTGGCTTTGAAATGTTGCCGCGCCTGCCGTGGATCGATATTCTGGAACGACTTTTTCCGTCATCCCGGAGGGTGAAATGAAGGCAAACGCAGAATGTCCATCGTTCGTCCCGAGCCTGAGATGCACGTCTATCGGTTGCCCGACTGTCACCGGAGGGAAGTTGCGTGTGGCGTCTGCAAGGTAGATCATCGATCGATACAAGAGCGGGGCGAAGAGCGCAGAGGTCGGAAAGTTCGACATCCCTCCCGCCGCATCGACGGCACAGAGAAGAGTCCTGCCCTGTCCCGACGCGAACTCCACGAGAAACGGCTCTCCATCCGAAAGAGAGATCACGGATCTCCCTGTCTCTCCTGCGTTCACCGGGACTACCCGATTGATGACGGGAGACTCGATCATGGTTTTCGGTTTCCCGGGGTTCGCTTCAAACATCCCTTCAAACAAAGGGTGGTCCATGTCAATATGCCGGAAGGTGAATCCGTGATCGGTTTTCGCATTCGCAGGGGGAGCTCCGGCGGCGGGCTGCGAAGGCGGGATACCCAGCTTCGGCAGGAGGGTCGCGTTGTAGTTGCCGAGGTCGGCATTCTCACTCATGAACATCAATAAGCCGCCGCCGGACCGGACGAACCGTGCAATTGATTCCGAAGTCGTCGCCGTAAACGCAGAAATGTCGCACAGGCAGACGACGTCATAGGAATTGAGATCCACAGAAGAGAGTCCGCTTTCGCCGATCGATTCGACGGAAAATACCCCCGCGAGGGTGCTGTCTCCACCAAGGGTGAGGCCGAGGCGCACGAATCGGGTATCCAGGGGCGCATTGCCCGCGAGGAGGACACGGACCTCTCCCGGAACGGTCAAAGTGAAGAAACGACGGTTGTCGATGTCGAGCGCGTCATCCTGGAGCTGGACATACCCCGATTCAATGCCGCTCTTTCGCGGGACGAAACGCGAATGAAATGTTGTCATCCCTCCGGGGGGAATGTCAATGCTGTGTTGCGCGACTCGCGCACCTCCAAAATAGACACTGGCGATTCCGGTCAGGGGGCCTCCCCCGTCAGGTGTCCGGACGGTTGCCTGGAGATCCACCGGTCTCATGCGGGAAACGACGCCGGTAGTTATTCCCGCCGAGGTTACGCCCCCATTGATTCCCTGCGCAGGAGAGGGATGCACGACGAAAACGTGAAGTCCCTGCAGCGCGGTGGACGAGTCTTTGGCAGGATTCTCTTCGAATTGATTTGCCTGTGCATCGGTGAGGAGGTACAGCTCGCGATTGGCTGCCGTTGTTCCTGAAAGAATCCGGGCTGCACGCACGACCGCGTCGCGAAAGTCAGGCCGCACCTGACTCGGTTCGACCGGCGAAAGGAGCTTCGACAGATCGTCCTCCGTCCTGATCGGGACGAACCCCGTTCTTCCACCCGCGTCGGACGTGCGCGACAGGTAGAGTTCATCGCCATTGCGCAGGACGCCGCCCACGCGCACTGCCGCTTCCTTGATTTGCGCGAAAATCTCTCCCCGTTCATTTCTCGTTGCTGTACTGGGCGAGTCATCCAGGAGGACGACCATCGCCGTCGCGGCACGGCCGCCGACGAATCCCGCAAATGATCCGCGCAGAGCCGGTCGCGCGAAGGCGAAGACGAGCGCAATGATCATCAGAGTGCGCAGGGCGAGGAGAAGCCACTGCTTGATTTTCACGCGGCGCAGCGACGATCGTTGCAGCTCCTTCAGGAAGCGAAGAGAACTGAATTCGATCGTGCGAAGCTTGCGTATACTCAGGAGATGGATGAGAAGGGGAACACTTGCGGCCGCCAGGCCGAACAGCATGAAAGGATTAAGAAAAGTCATCGGGGAGTTGAAGTATCCATATCTGATCGTGGTATGGTAGGGAGATTCGGAGAAAGACGCAAAAGGAGAAGGGGGGTGGGAGGAAGGGGGGAATGTGAGAAGGGGGGAAAGGGAGGACAATGGTCACGCGTCGATTGACAACTGACAATTGACAATTGGGTCGGACTTGGGGACGAGGGGACTGGGAGACTTGGAGAGGATCGAGAATGGGGAGCAGAAGGAGGGGCGGAGAAGCGAATGTGAAGAAACTGTTATAAGAAAGGCGCTGTATTGACTTTCCATGCGGGCAGCGGTATATTGAGGAATAACAGACCCTTATTTCTTCTCCACCAGTTCTTCCCGCTTCTTGAATGCTTGTTTGGCAGCGCTTTGCTGTTCTCACCCTGTGTGTCTCCTCCCTTTCCGTGTTCACCAGTGGGGTGGTTGATGGGCAGGATGTCGGACGACGACTCGAAAAACCATCCGACGATACCGATCAGAACTACACCACTGTCGGCAGCGTCGGGCTGACGATCACCAATTTCGGAGCAATTGGCGATCGCAATGCCTATTGGCCGAACCAGCCGTCATGTGAGTACCCCCGCGGTTCCCGCATCGAGCATCTCTACCAGGCCGGCCTCTGGGTTGGCGCCGTTTCTCGCAATACCCACCAGGAGCACGTGAGCACCGGCTCTTCCGATCGCGTCGCATTCACGCCGCGCAACGATTTTGAGTTTACGTCCAATCCCGGCTCCACGATCGAGCAGCTTTCCACCCTCTCCGAATCACCCTATTTCTCCGAGCAGGCCGTCAGTCACCAGGACTTTGTCGCATGGTACACGGATATGAACAAGGTCAATCCGACGACCGGGGACACGATCGTCAATCATGAACCGCTGGGACTGAATGTCAAACAGGAGAGTTACGCCTGGAACTATCCGTTTGCGGATTTCTTCGTCATCCTCAAGTACACGATTTACAACGGTGCCGCCGACACGCTGGACTCCGTGTACGTCGGCCTCTGGGACAATGCCGTCGTCCGCAACACGAACAATGTCCGGCCGGGAACTCCGGGGTTCTTCAATCACGGGGCACTCGGATATCTTGATTCGCTGAGGATGGTGTACGCGTTCGACTATGATGGGATTCCGACGCCTCCGCCCGCCGACAGTTACATCGGCATCAAATTATTGGGCACCTACCCGTTCCCGCACGGAGTGGATTCTCTCGGGAATCTGTCCTCGCACACATTTTACAACGCGTGGGGCTATCAGAGTTCGAGCGGTGATGCAGACTATTTCTCACCATCGGATGACGCGGCATCGGTGGGCGGTGCAAGGAGCAAATACGACCGACTCGCCGCGTCGATGCCCGTCGCCAAATTCGCCACCCCGCGCCCTTCCAACATGACGCAGTTGCTTTCTTGCGGACCCTTCTCTTCGCTCGCCCCGGGCGATTCCTTGGTGGTGACGATCGGGGTTATCTGTGCACGGAAGAACGGCGTCCAACCCGCCAGTCTCGACACAAGAGATCAGCGTAAGAATCTGTCTGCCAACGCTGCGCTTTGCCAGCAGGCGTATGACGGTGAAGACACCAATGGGGACAACATCCTTGAACCGGGCGAGGACCTGAACGGCAACGGCATTCTCGACCACTATCAGCTTCCGCAACCCCCACGTCCCCCGAAAGTCCATGCAGATGTCTCGAACCAGAACGTTGCGATTTATTGGGACAAGTCGACTTCGGAGGAGACGCTCGATCCCATCTCGCGCACAAAGGACTTTGAAGGCTACAGGATTTACCGGTCCAACGCGGGAGCAGACTTCGCCGATCCCGCAAATCTCCTGCTGAACCTTTCGGTGGTGGGCGACTTCGATCTCGCAAACGACAACATCGGTTACAATACCGGTTTGAGCAAGATCCTTCTTGACCGGCCGAAAACCTTTCCCGGAGACACCGTCCAATACTGGTACAGGTTCCCTCCGGCCGGAGAGAATATCCCGGGCCTGAACGGCTGGCAGTACGTATACGGTGTCGCGGCATATGACAAGGGCGATTCGGCATCGGGTGTTGCATCGTTGCAGAGCGCGACGGTCCTCGCACGGGTTGTTCCGGGAACGCCCCCGAACGATGGATCGAAAAAAGTGGGCGTTTACCCGAATCCCTATTATGCCAATGCCGTATGGGATGCCCCTGGAGAACGGGACCGCAAGATCTATTTCTATAATCTCCCCGGCCATTCCGAGATACGGATCTATACGCTCGCCGGCGACGTTGTCGCGGAATTTACCCATGACGGAGCGACGTACCACGGAACCGATATCGACTGGTTCAAGCGGTTCGGCGGAACGGGTGGCAACATCCAGTTTGCGGGCGGAGAACATGCCTGGGATCTTGTCACAAAGTATGACCAGGCGCTTGCAACAGGATTATACCTGTTCTCGGTGAAAGACCTCAGCACAGGGAACGTCCAGACCGGGAAGTTTTTGATTATTAAATAATGGTGGCGTCAGGATCACTTATCATTCACGGAGGACCTCATGAAGAAAACGCTACTCGCAATAGTTGTGCTTTCCGTGTGGGTCGGGACAGCCCTGGCTCAATACCCGCACGTGACGATCTCACAGATCCAGCAAGTCCCGATGGACTCCCTGTTGATCGCCGACACCCTGTCCGGGTTCAGTGCAAACAGTGCGCAAGCCCGTTGGACGCTGCAGACCTCTCCTTATAACGGCGATACGGTTATTGTGACGGGCATCGTTCTTGTCCCTCCGATGGTGATCTCCTATACTGCCAGCGGCTGGACAATGGTCTTGTACGATACCTCTGCGGCCGGTCAACAGGAATGGGGAGGGATACTTGTCCGTGCGAATATCGCGGATTCGACCGCACTGGTCCAGGCAGGGTTCCTGAGTGTTTCGCCCGGTGACACCATAACGATGACGGGTGTCATCAGCGAATTCCCTGCCTCGCGCGGGTTCAGCGCGACGCAAATTCAGCCGATCGCAAGCCAGCCGATGGAAATCGGCAGCGCCCCGGGTCCGGTGCCGCAGCCTGTTGTCAAGCAGGTGGCAGACTTCTACAAGGGGATATTCTCGGCAGGGACAATACAATACTCCACCGGGGAGCCATTCGAAGGGATGTATGTGGAGTTGCACAATCTCACCATCGATAACAACAGCGTCAATGCGACGCGCGGGACGTTTAGTGCCGTTGATGCAAGCGGCAACGAAATCAGCGAATATGACTGGTCACGTTATTTCGCCTTAGGCACCCAAAGTGGTTGGTCGATTGCGGACACGGCATGGCAGCGCATCTTCCCCACGCTGGCTATCGGGATGCGGATTGACACGCTCCGGGGGATTATTTCGACGGCTTCCGGCAGCGAAGGGCCACGCGGATACCGTATTTCACCCATTTATTATAGTGACCTTGTGCTCTCACCGCTCCCGACGCCACCGCTGGTGACAACACATCGCCGGAATCCGGTCGTCGTGACGCCCGATACAACGGCGAATATCAGTGTGAAAGTGACGCAACAGAATGAAGGGACACCTGCGAAGACCGTGACGTTGTACTACAGCAAAGATTTTGCGCCCTTTGTGTCCCTGGCCATGAGCTTCCAGGCGAGTGATACAACCTACATCGCGCAAATTCCGAAAGAGCCGGCCGGAAGCGTCATGCGGTACTTTTTCCAGGCCAAGGACTCGTTGAACCAGACGGTCCTCTACGCCAACTCGGCGACCACGGGAGCCGCTTCCGATACGTCAAAAGGCTTCTTCTTTTATGCGGTGGTGAATGGTCCGTTGAGCATCCATGACGTACAATACACACCGTACGTGAACGGACGGAGCGCGTATCTCGGCGCCATTACACAACTGGGCGGAATTATTACTGCGGATACCAGTAATCTGATCCTCACGCCTACGGGAAGCGGAGGAACGAATGCGTGGTACATGCAATCATCGAATCTGCCCTGGAGCGGAATCTGGCTCACGACCGCGGATACCACGGGACAACAGCTCATGGGGGCATTGCGCAACGGAGACAGTGTGCTGGTCACAGGAACGGTCCAGGAGAACTTTGACGTCACCAGACTGGGGGCCATTAGTGCAGTGACAAAGGTTTCGAGCGGCAATGCGGTACCCGCACCTGTTCCCTTGACCACCGGGGCTTTCAACGTTGGCAATGGAAATCCCAGTGCAGAGCCGTATGAGGGGATGCTTGTCCGGTTCACCAATGTCGCGGTGTCCGATACCAATCCCACATTCTCCGACCAGACCGAGTACTCCGTTAACGACGGTACCGGAGCCGTCATCGTCCGGCGCGACGGCAAAAACAAGTATTCCAATCAGGCGGTGGATGCGGCGTTCGGGAAGACGATCCTCCGCGTCGGCGATAGAATATCATCGTTGACGGGTATCATTCACTACAGTTTCAACCAGTACAAGGTGGTCCCCCGCACGGATGCGGACTTCGGATCGGTCACGGGCGTAGAGCAACAGCCTTTCAACGCCGGGCCGTTGACATTTTCACTCTTGCAGAATTACCCGAACCCGTTCAATCCCACGACGACGATCCGCTACGAATTGGCGGCGGCCGGACAAGTCAGCCTCAGGGTCTACAACCTTCTGGGTCAGGAAGTCGCGACGCTGGTTGATGGGGTCCAGACGGCAGGACACTATTCGGTCCGCCTGAACGGTGCCCCGCTTGCCACTGGCGTCTACTTCTACCGGTTGCAGACATCCAAATTTGTGGCCGTGAAAAAAATGCTTTTGGTGAAGTAACAAGACGAGTGACATCTTCCTGACAGGCGGGGCCGGACGGCACCGTCCTGCCAGGGAGAGGTCATCGATCGCGGAAACGTTCTTCCGGACTTTTGTCGCGTCCTTCCCGACGTACGTCTCTCTCCGCGCACGTTCTCCTGCTGTACGAATCTGAATCGTTCTTCGTTCATTCTTGGTGGTGACTCTTTGTCTTCATTGGTAAAACTTGCTGCGCTCTGTGCACTTATCCTGTTGATCCCTTCCTGTCAACAGCGCATCGCCGACACGCCGCTGGGAAACCAGGCGCCCACCACTCACCTGTGGCTCGACCCGGATTCCACCGTGGGGATCGGGGTCAGTAAACAGCATCTCCATTGGTTCGGCGACGATCCCGACGGATTGGTGCGCGGATACCTGCTGGGGTACATGAAGGTGAATAGCACCATCTCGTCGCCGCCCCAACCGGACACCATCCGGTACTGGTGGACGACGGCGAACGACACCAGCATTGCGTTTCCCCTCGACACGCTGTTCAGAAGGTATCTGGTCGTGGTGCGGGCAGTGGACGAAAAGTTCACCGGACTGCCCCAGGGATCCATCGTCCGGCTTTCCCCGCTTGCGTTCTGGGACAAAAATGGAGACGGGCTGTTCGACGGCGATGATGTATCCCTCCCGACGCTTGACCCGTCGATGGATCCAACGGGGGCGGCTCTGACCTTCCCGATTCGCAATACTCCACCGACTGTCACTTTCCTGCAGAATCCGAACGACCCGACGGTTACCCTCAGGCAGCCGGACACAACCTTCACGGCTGTCACCTTCGGATGGACCGCCTCGGACCCCGATGGGAACAATACCCTGGTGTCTTACCGGATCGCCCTGAACGACACGCTGGATCCGTCGCATTGGCTCACCCTTCCACTCCGCGATTCGGTCGTCACACTCGTTGTTCCCCGTCTCCGGAGCGATGCTGCAGGCCCGACAGTGACGGCCGATGTGTATGCAGGAGCGTTTCTTGGGAGGCAGCTCATCGGAACGCTGCCGAACATGAAGCTCGATGACCTGAACAGGCTCTACCTGCAGGTGAAAGATGTTGCGGGCGAATACAGCACGGCGATCACCATGCCGTCAGGAAACGACCATTGGTTTGTGAAGCGACCGCGCGGGAAGCTCCTGCTCGTGTCGGATTACCTGAATTCCGACCAGGCTCTTGCACTCTCGACCTATTACACCTCGATTCATGCCGTCCCCGGGTTCACCGATCCGGCGTCCATCGACATTCTCAATATCGATCTCGGGGTCACGTTGGCGGACAAGAGCGGCGGAAAAACCGGGACTCTCGTTCCGCCCTACGCTGACCCGGCCCTGATCCAGACCTTCTTGCTGTATGACTACGTCGTGTGGTACACCGATCAGCAACCAAGCCTCGGAACGGCACAGTTGACGATCTTCCCGTATATCCAGAACGGCGGGAAAGTACTCTTCTCGACCTCGTTCGTGAATACGATCGACCCGCGCGGTGCGTTGAGAGACTTTGCGCCGATCGATAGCGTGAGCAGTGTCGATCTCGGCACGACCCGTCCCACAGTTCCGCCCGCGGTTGCCGGAGATACACGCATCCCGGCGAGTTTTCTTGTCTATGCTGACAGTAGTATCTCGACAGACATCTATCCCCAGCTCCAGTTTAATAGCACGCCTTCGAACCATATTCTTTTCATGCGCCCGATCTACCGCCGGGCCGACGCGCGGTATCTCTATCACTTGCAGCCGGACACGCGGAACCGGTATATCGGTGAACCGAACATTGCGGTGATCGACGGACAGAATACCATCATCTTTGTCGGGCTTCCGCTCCACCTGTTGAACAATACGACGAAGGGAAGCGGATTGGTCTCGTTCTTCTCAAAAGCGCTCTTTGAATTCAAACCGACCCAGCGCATCAACCGGTCGGTGTTTTAGGACATTTGGCAGGCGTTGCATGACATCGTTTCTACGTCGACAGGCAGGCATATTCTCCGTTGTCCTCGGAATGTGTGTGGCCTGGTCAAACGCATCTTCTCAATCTACCGGACGGATCCAGGGCACCGTGGTAGAGGCGAAAACCGGGGACGGTCTCCCGGGGGCCAACATCACGGTGAAAGGGACGTACTACGGCGCATCGAGCAAAATCGACGGCAGCTTCGCGATCGATAAGGTGAATCCCGGCACCTACACCATCGAAGTCTCCCTCCTCGGCTACAAACTCGTCCAGTACACCAATGTGAAAGTCACTCCGGAGAAGGCAACGACGATCGACGCGAAAATGGAGGAAACGGTCCTCACGCTCGGCCAGGACATCGTCGTCGTCGGCGCGAAACCGATGTTCAACATCGAAGAAACCGCAAGCAGGCGGAACATCGGGCAGCAGGACATCCAGGCCGCTGCACTGGAAAATGTGCAGTCGATCGTCTCCATGCAGCCGGGAGTCGTGATGGCCGACAACGAGATCCATATCCGTGGCGGCCGTTCCTATGAGAACGCGTATTTGCTGGATGGAATTTCAGTTCAGGATCCCCTTGCAGGTCAGGGATTTGGACTGCAGCTCAGTCCGAATTCCATCCAGGAGGTGGAAGTCATTACCGGCGGGTATAACGCCGAATACGGTCAGGCGACATCCGGCATCGTGAATATTACCACCCGTGAAGGGAGCGATCGTTATTCGGGGGGGATTGGCTATAAGACCGATCACTTCGGATTCAACACGAATTCACGCTCGAACTGGAATACGGACATCTATGACCTCAGCCTCAGCGGACCGGAACCGTTGACGAGTTACGTCCTTCCATCGCTCGGCCTGCAGATCCCCGGGACTGTCACCTTTTTCGGAACGCTGTATGCGAACCTGAGTGATGGGTACACACGGTGGGTGCAGAATGTCGGCCAGGATAACCGGCCGACGGCCTGGGCAGTGGAGGCGCCCGGCGGATTATTCTCGAGCATTTTCCACGGCACGCGCTGGGCGCCCCGGCGCAGCAACGATTATTCGTGGTTGACAAAACTGACCTGGAAGCCGGGTCCCACGATGAAGCTGGCCTACGCCTATAACCAATCGGTCACGATCGATCAGAATACCCAGGCCATCCAGACGACACTCGAGCATCAGGAACCAAACCCCGGGTATCAGTATCTGTTCCAGTACATCCCCGACAGCGCAAACACCTTCACGCAAATCAATATCCAGCATTCGCTCTCGTGGACGCATACGCTGAGCAAACAGACGTTCTACGAGGTCAAGCTCAGTCAGTACACTGCGCACGTCCGCGGCGATGCGAACGGCAAACCATTCAGCTCCTATCGGGAACCGCAGGACATTACAACGTATCCGATAGAATATTACAACCTCGGTCACGACACGGTCGGAGTGATCCCCGGCGACGGTTTCTATGATATCGGCTCTCCGACGGCCTACCGCGATCATTTTCTGACCGAATACACATTCAAGGTTGATCTCACAAATTTCTTTACGGAGACGAACAAATTCAAGACCGGGTTGGAAATGCGGTTCCAGGACATGCAGATGGTCGATCTTGTCGATCCCTGGGTCAAGCCCCTCGGATATGACTACGATATCTACAATGTTCACACTGCACAGGGGGCTCTCTACGCGCAGGACAATATCACGCTCAGCGGGATGCTCCTCAATTTCGGCCTCCGGTTGGATTACTGGATGCCCGGATCGGAAGTCGACGCCGTGGCGGAGGATACTTCCTCCGCTCTCATCATCTCCCGGGCACTCCGCCAATCGTATCTGGACCACACGATTTCTCTTTTCGGGCATCGCTTCAAAATGCGGCTGAGTCCCCGCCTCGGCATTTCACACCCCGTCTCGGATAACCAGACGTTGTTTTTTTCCTACGGCCACTTCTCCAAGTTTCCCCGTCCGCAATTCGTGTATTCAAAATTGGGACGAACCAATGTCCGCTCGACGTTGCCGGTCGGGAATCCGGATCTCAACCCTGAGACCACCGTCGCCTACGAGCTCGGGCTCCGGAACCAGTTGTCCGGGAACGATGTCCTGACGATCACCGCGTTCTACAAGGACATCTTCGATTACATCACCGCGCAGACAGTGCAGAGGATTAATACCACGGGAGGGACGCAGTACTACACCACGTATCTCAATTCCGACTATGGCCGCGTTCGGGGGATTGAAGTCGAATACAAAAAACGGGTCGGCAATTGGCTGCGTGGCGGCGTTTCGGGATCGTATTCCATCGCGACGGGAAAGAGCTCCACCCCGGATGAAAACCTGGTCCGTCTCCAGCAGGGGCAGCCGGAGAACATCAAGGAGAACTACCTCGATTGGGACCGGCCTCTGCAGCTGTCGCTGAATCTGAACTTCTCCGTCGCCCGGAATGAACCGCTCTTCGACATGTGGAACGGCGTCCTGGACAACTGGAATCTGTTTGTGCGGGTCTTCTATGAATCCGGAAGGCGATACACACCGCAGATTCTTTCGGGGTATGATCCCTTGACCGGTCGTCCCTTGTACATCAGTGATATCAACAACATCAACGGCTCCATCGGAACACCCTGGTTCTACATTGATCTGAACCTGGATAAGACGATTGATCTGGGCTTTGCCAGCATTGTGGCGTCGCTGGAGATTCAGAATCTTTTCGACAATCAGAACTCGCAAATCGTCGATCCCGTGACAGGGCGGGCCTACGAATACGGTGATCCCACGCCGAGCAGCTACAACGATCCTTTGTATCCGCAGCTGACGGGAAGCATTTCACCGTTCCCGTACAACCCGGCCCGATACCTCCACCCGAGAACCATTCGAGCCGGGCTCGCGGTCCGATTTTGAATATGAACAAGAACTCACGCATGAGCGTTCGTCACATACTCCTCTCGGCTGTTGCAGGCTTGTTCCTCACGGTTCCTGTGTGCGCGCAGCTCGTCCCGAACCTGGGGGGGCAGCGCGCCGGGATCTCGGCATTTCAATTCCTGAAAATTGGCGTCGGCGCGCGTGCCGTGGCAATGGGGGAATCATTTGTGGCGGTGGCGAATGATGCGTCCGCCCTATATTGGAACCCCGCCGGTCTTGTGCAATTCCCGGACAACGAGCTTCTCGCGTCACACACCGAATATGTCGTCGACATCAAGCACGATTACCTCGGCGCGACGTTTCACCTGACGTCCAGCGACGCGCTGGGGATTGCATTCTCCTCCCTGCACATGGAGGATATGGAAATCACCACTGAAGCCCAGCCGTTCGGCACGGGGCGGTATTTTGCATTCGGCGACATCGCACTGGGGTTGACGTATGCCAGAAAAATGACCGATCAGTTCTCATTCGGAGCAACCGTGCGGTACGTAGAGGAAACCCTGGATGTGCTGAAAATGCGTTCGGTCATGGTTGATCTTGGGACCTACTACTGGACGGGTCTGGGCTCTGCGCGATTTGCCGTGGTCATCTCGAATTTCGGGTCTGATGTCGCCCCCAAGGGGACGGTCACGCAGTTCAACGGGACTCCGGTGAGCTCGTTCCAATCATTTACTCTCCCGACGGTCTTCAAACTCGGCTTTGCGATTGACCCGGTTCTCAACGACGAGCAACGCCTGACAACATCAATTCAGCTTACCCATCCGAACGACAACGCGGAGAACCTGCGGCTTGGCGCGGAGTACGGGTGGCAGAATACCCTCTTCCTGCGCGGCGGGTTGAAGCGCACCATTGGCCAGCGGTTTTTGGGGGCCGACGAGACCTCGGAAGAAAGTTTCACCCTCGGCGCCGGATTCCGGCTCCAGACGAGCATCACGACGATTGAAGCTGACTACGCATATGCGAACTTCAATGTCCTCGGGTCAGTGCATCGAATATCGGTCACGCTCACGTATTGATGAACCGGATTCCGTGAGGCCACCGGGACCGGGGCTCTTGAATGAACGATGAACGGCATTAGCATGCGGTTGAAAATCAAAATACGCCGAGTCATTTCGGGCGGAGCGAACCAATCCCTCCTGCTTGTGCGGGCTGCATTTGATGGATTGCTCAGCGCCGTCGGGCCTCGCAATGACTCTGCTGCCTTCTCTCAACGGCGTGCCCGACGTCTCAACGTTGTTTGCGCTCTCACAGGCGCCGCGATCCTCGCCCTGATGTCGGGGTGCGACCATAAACTGGACCTGGGCACTCTGCCGCGGGCGGTGGACGTCACTGTAGACACATCGTACGTGCTTATTGATCCTCCGATCACCGGATTTTCGGGGCCGGAAGACATCATTGTCGGCAATGATGAGCTCCTGTACGTGGCCGACACGAAAGCCAACCGCCTGGTGATGCTCAACCGTGCCGGGCAGTTCATGAGTGCCCGTACGCTCCTCCACCCGCGGTCCGTGTCGCAGGACAGCAGACTCGACCTTCTGGTCGGAGGAGAAATCGTCAGCACGAGCGGCGATACCGTCGGAGCGATTTTCCGTATCCATCTTGTGTCCGCTACACCCGATTCGGCACACCGGCTTGACATGGCGCCCGTGGATACCGTGTGGCGCGAATCAGCACACCCCAACCGCAGGTTCCCCGGGATCGCCGTGCTGTCCGACAATACATATCTTGCCGTGCGGAACGGACCCGACAATTCGAGCTTCATCGATCCGGATTCCCGGGTTCTCATTTTCAACAGTCACGATCACTTCGTCGCGCCGGTCTCCGGTCTCGTGAGTGGCACCGGGACAGGCATTTCGAACATTAATCAGATCACAGGAATTACCGCCTTCCCGAATACGTTTGACTTTGTTCTCACGCAGTCCGCCCAGGGAACGGCGTACGGCGCTTTGTGGATGACCTACTCGAGCACCGTCGACTTTGTCGGATGGCTGCCGAAATTTGACCCCGCGAATCCCCTGGACAGGTCGTCGGATTTTGTCCGGCCGTACCGGTATCTTGATCCTGAAGGCGTGGCTATTGATCGCTCCCGAAGGGACATCTTTGTCGCCGATGCGGATCTCGACAGCGTGATCAAATTCAATAGCAGGGGGGTGTTCAAAAGCGAGTCGTTCGGGCGCACGCTCACCAATGGACGGATGGTGCGCCCCACAGGGATTGCATTCTACGACACCTATCTCTACGTCCTTGATGGGGATCTGGGCATCGTGTACCGATTCCGCTTATCGACGGACATTCCCCGGTAATCCTCCCAACCGCTTCATCATTGCATTTCCTGCCAATGATTGGTAAGATTACATGATTTGCCCTGACTCTCACTATGCGCCTGTCCGTCCTGATAGCATTCCTTTTCCCTTTTATGGGCATGGTTCCGTTTGCCCTCTCGCAACAGGCCCCCTTCCCTCACCCGGGTCCGTCGACCACGATTACTCTCGCATACGACACAGTTGCAGCCGGACCGTTTGCCTGTCTTGCCGTTCATGAACCCCGCCGGCCGACCATAGCGCTCGTTCTCAGCGGTGGCGGGGCGCGCGGTGCCGCACAGATCGGCGTTTTCAAGGCTTTCGAACGACATCATATCCCCATCGATTTCATCTCTGCGACAAGTATGGGAGCCATTATCGGCGGACTCTACGCTTCCGGATATTCGGTGGCAGAGATCGAATCCATTGCCATCCACACCGACTGGAATGAGGTTCTTTCCCTCAAAGACGAGACCCGGCGCCGGGATCTTGTGGTCGATCAAAAGCTCGCCCGCGATCGCACCTTTATTGCAGTCCGGTTTCAGGGGTTGACTCCTGTGATCCCCTCCGCCGTCTCGAGCGGACAGCCTCTCACCGACTGGCTGAATAACGAGACGCTCCAGGCATTATACCATCCGAACCCCGATTTCGATCATTTGAAAATCCCTTTCAGGGCCATCGCGACCGATCTGATCTCCGGCCGGCGTGTGGTTATCGGCGACGGGTCGCTGGCGGAAGCGATCCGTGCAAGCGCAACGACTCCGCTGTTGTTCGATCCGATTGAACGGGATTCCATGCAGCTCATCGATGGCGGCATCCTCGCCAATGTGCCTGTCGACGTTGCAAGAGAAAAAGGATACGGATCCGTCATCGCGGTCAACACCACCAGCGGTCTCCGGAAAGCGGATGAAATGAAGGCACCGTGGGAGACCGTTGATCAGATCATGAGCATCAGCATGCAGTTGTTGAACTCCCAACAGTTGAAGGACGCGGATGTCGTCATTACCCCTGACATCGGCCGTCACCTGACGTTTGACCTTCATGGATTGGATTCGCTCATTGTCCGGGGGGATCAGGCGGCAGAGGAAAAAATGCCTGTGATCAAGGCGATGCTTGCCGCGAAAGAGGCCCTCCTTGACCGGGATACCGTCCGGTTTCATGCCCCGTTCGCCGTCCATGTCGCGGGTGGTGAGCTCCCCGATAGTGTGTTCGGGTCAATCGATTTCAAAGATTCTCTGGTGGTGACCGGGACTGATATCCGCCAGGCGCTGCGGCGAATCGATGCAGTAGGGATCTTTGACAGCGTTGCCGCCGTCATTACTCCCGATTCGACTTTTACCACCATAACGTACAACGTCACTCCTTGTCCAACCGTACGGTCTGTGGAGTTGATAGGGTGCCGTCAGATCCCGCGTGATTCCCTCCTGCCGATTGTGCGACCATATCTGGGAAAGATCATCCGGCGCGGAGAGGGTCGCACCTTGTATGAACAGATCCTCCGGAAATACCGTGCCGGCGGGTACTCTCTCGCTCGCATCGACACGATGGTGTTCGACAAGTGGACGGGTGATCTGGTTGTGACCATTAATGAGGGCGCGATAGACAGAATTGAAGTCCAGGGAGGCGTGCGGACGGAGGATTCGTTCATCTTGAAGGAATTCCAGATGACCCCAGGGGAAGTATTCCGCATCGAAGATGCAAATCGAGGAGTGTCCAATATTCTCAGTACCACGCTCTTCGAGTACGTGTACCTTGAAGCATCCTCTTCAGGTTACCAGACGACGTTGACGATCCGTCTGCGGGAGCGGCCCAGCCAGCTTGTGCGATTGGGTGTCCGGGCGGACAATGAACGTCATCTTCAGGGGCTGGTGGACATCCGTGACGACAACTTCCATGGATCCGGAGTAGAGTTGGGTCTGACCTTTGCCGGCGGTGACAGAAATACCGATGCAACCCTGGAATACAAGATACCCCGGCTTTTCGGCGAGTACTTCACGTTCAGTGCAAATGTCTTTTACCGAACCTACGATTCCTATCTCTTTGCGGACGGGGTCGTGACAAGACCAAACTGGTGGGAACGAGTGCAGGTGGGTGAATATCGTGACATTCGTTACGGCGCCTCGGTGGGGTTCAGCGGGCAATTCGAACGCCTGGGGAACATGAATGTTGACCTCATTGTCCAGAACATCCGACTGAAGAATCTCGAGAACGCGTCAAACATCGAAGAGCGTTACCGTCTTGTGATGATTCGCGCCGGGACGGTTGTCGACTCAAAGGACGCGTATCCTTTTGCCACGAAGGGCGTCGCTCTTGATCTCTCGTACGAATTCGCAGTCCAGGGGCTCGGGAGCGAAATCGGTTACAATTCCATGCAGCTCATGTATGAATGGTACACGACATGGAGCGAGCGTCACACGATTCATCCGCGGTTCACGATGGACTTCGCGGACAAAACGTTGCCGTTGAGTCAGCAATTTCGCCTCGGCGGGCTGGACAATTTTTTCGGTGTGCGTGAAGATGACCGGCGGGGCAGGCAATTGATCCTGTTCAATCTCGAATACCGCTACTTTCTGCCGGTCCGGATGCTTTTCGACACGTATTTCCTCGTCCGTTATGACCTCGGACAGATCTCCGCGTTGCCTGAAGAAATCAAATTCTCAGCGCTCCGCCACGGGGTTGGAGCAGAGCTGGCCTGGAAGACCCCGGTCGGGCCTGCCGTCATCGGTGTGGGGAAGAGTTTTTACCTGGGCAAGGACCTTCCACAGAACCCGATACAACAAGGGCCGCTCGTGTGGTACTTTCTCATCGGGTATCAGTTGTAGGATCCGAAATCACACGGTCAAATTTCGTATATTATGCGATACCTCATCAGGAATAGTGTATGACCACGAAAGCACCATCAAAAGTCCGTCCCACAAATGCGTCAGCACCGGAAGCCATAGCGTACTCCGCGGTCGAAGGGATCCCCACCGTCGAACCGCATGATCGTGACCGCCTCGGATACAGCGTGTGGATGTGGCTTACCACACGACGGGATTCGCTCGAGCAGGCTGTTCGAAGTGCGAATGTCCGTTTAACCATCAGCCACGAGGAAGCGATGAAAATCATCGAGGAACGGCTCCGGCAAAGCGGAGTCTCACTCTAACCGCGCCCAACGCAACGGTCCTCCTCGAGGGGAGAGGCGATGGTACGCGTGGGCGTGACGCGGAATGGTCGTGTGATGTGAAAGGATAGGCATGGAACTGGGCTTGCACAACCGGGTAGCCATCGTGTGTGCGGCGAGCCAGGGGCTTGGAAAAGCCACGGCCGCCGGGTTCGCACGCGAAGGGGCACATGTCGTGATCTGCTCCCGTAACGAAAAAAGACTCGAGGCGGCCGCGGACGAACTCCGCCGGGTCGTCGATGGATCCTCTGTCCTGCCTGTTGTTGCCGACGTGACCTCGCCGGAGCAGATTCAGACACTTGTGGCGAAAACGCTGACAGAATTTGGCAGGATTGATGTGCTCGTCACAAATGCCGGCGGACCTCCCGCAGGGATGTTCCCGACGCTGAGCGATGCGGATTGGGAAACGGGAATTTCGTTGAACCTTTTCAGCACGATTCGTCTCATCCGCGCCGTTCTCCCCGAGATGCAGAAGAAACAGTGGGGACGTATAATCAATATTACATCGCTCTCGGTGAAGCAGCCGATCGGCGACCTCATTATCAGCTCGACGGTACGGCCGGGAATTCTCGGCCTCTCGAAAGTCCTCTCGCAGCAGCTCGGCCGGGACGGGATTTTGATCAACACCGTGGCTCCGGGCTATTTCCTGACGGCGCGACAGAAAGACATCAGCATTGCACGCGCAAAAGCAAAGGGGATCCCGCTGGAATCGTACCTTGCGGAACTCGCCAAAGACGCTCCCGTCGGTCGGCTGGGGGACCCCGAAGAACTTGCCAGCGTGATTGTGTTCCTGGCGTCTGAAAGGGCAAGCTATGTGACGGGAACACTCATTGCCGTGGATGGGGGAGCTTCACGTGGACTTTTCTAACCGATGACAACAACTGATGTCATGCGTCTTCCCAGTGCCGGGCGTGAAGAGGGAGGCCACCGATTTGATTACAAAGGCCTCCATCGGTACATCCTGACCCTTCCGACGTTTCGGGAAAAAACGCACTTCACCGATCAAGCGTTGATTTTTTCCCTCCTGGGCACTCTCCGCGAAATGGCGGCGAGGGAGAAGTTCGACGTGTATGCCTATTGTTTTCTCCCTGATCGCCTCCTTCTGATCATCCGGGGGAAGGATGAAATCTCGGATATGAAGTCGTTCCTCAGAAACTTCCGGGTCACGACCAATGACTCGATGACCCCGCTTCTCGGTCATCCCCTGTGGAGCAAGAAGTACATTGAACGCGTCCTCCGGAAGAGCGAAGACACGAAAACGGTTGCACGCGATCTCTTCATGACTCCCGTGCGCAAAGGGTTGGTCAAGTCGCTCTCCGATTATCCTTTTTTAGGATCCATTGCCGTGCCCATGGCGAAGATTCTGGGTGAATCCTCAGCACCGCCTCAGCGCAGGTCAACCCCCCGGGGACGGCCGGGAGCAACCCGGAAGGAATTCCAACGGGGACGCACCCAGGGTGGCGGCGGACCGCGCCGACCTCATCGATCGTAATCCTGTCATTAGATGGCTGTTCGCAAACCGGTTTGGTCGAACAGGGTCTGCCCCGCCTCGCGCGGAAAACAGAGGTCTTGCAGAAGAGGGAAAGCCCGGAACGTGGCGGGAGGAACCGCAACCGGGGCACCCTGTCTGAGCGCGGCGGTCAATTGAAATGCATTTGCCACGGCCTTTCCACCGGTCGTGTTATTACAGACGATCACGGCCTGTGAACAACGCCCGGCGAGCGCATCCAGCCTCCGGCGAAGTTCCATGAGTTCGCGCCCATTATAGAGATAGTCGTAGCGGGTGTCGTACCCATTGAGCAACCACCCCTTTTCATTCCTTCCATGCAGCCGCAAATACGCCGTGTCTCCCACCACGCCGGTCAGGAAGGGCATGTATTGCCGCACCTTCGGAAGGTCGGCGCTCACCGACCGCATCGCGTGTTCCGTCAGAAAGGGGAGGAGGGATGACGTATCCCAGGACGAATGACGGAGCTCCACATACATCGGAAACTCCCTGAACACCTCCGCCAGTGTGGTGAGATAGTGACGGTTTGCACCGGTGTTGGTGAATCCATACGGGAACTGCATGAGCAAAGCGCCAAGCCGGTTGTGACGGGCCAGCTCTCGGAGAAGACTCTGCATGGTTTTCACCTGGGCGGGACGAATCGTCCGGTCATGCGTGAACGAACGATGGAGTTTCACGGAGAACTGGAAGGATTTTCTTCCCTGGACGGCCGCGATCCACGGCCGTACATCTGTTGCAGTCAGGGTTTCATCCCAGAATGTTGCGCGCACTTCCACAGCCGAAAAGTAGTCGGAGTAGTATGCCAGCTTCTCCGCTGTGGTCATCCCGGTGCGGGGATAAAAGCAGTTGTCGAGAATTTCATGCTCCCAACCGCCAATGCCGATGAAGTAGTGCACCTGCTGCTGTTCCATGTCTCCTCCGCTTCGTTTCAATGAAGAACCCACCCCGAACCGGTTACCATGTGCGGTCCGTCCCGGTTGTGCTCTTGACTTTTTGCTTTTTCATACGTACCATCCAAGTGCAACATACGACATTTTTGTCGTCTTGTCAAGTGGAAATTTGACAAATGTGTCATGGAGGTGGTATGAAGTCGACAATCGGTGACAGGATACGGGAAGCACGCGAGAACAAGGGACTCGATCAAAACAGTCTGTCGGCAAAGGTCGGTGTCGCGACCCGGACTCTGCAACGGTGGGAAAAGGGGGAGCAGACGCCGGACGGGGTCGCCTTGACCAGTCTCGCAAAACTGACCGGCGTGCAGCCGAGCTGGCTTCTCACGGGAGACGGCGAAATGTATCCGATGCTCACCCGGCCGGAAAATGTCTATCCGTTGCCCGGTTCAAACCGTCGACGCACTCGGCTGGTCGACCTCCCCCTGATCTCCGCCGTCCCGGCGGGAAAAGTGGCGACGATTTTTCATCCGGACTATGCCGACGACTACGTTACGGTAGACGACATCAAGGACCCCGGGGCATTTGCCCTTAAGGTGAAGGGGCAATCGATGTCTCCCAGGATCGAGGACGGCGATGTTGTCATTGTCAGCCCCCAGCAGGAGCCGCGGTCAGGCGATATTTGCGTTGTCCGCGTGGACGGCGAGGACACGTTGAAAAAGGTGAAATTCGAAGGTCTCTACATTCATCTGATTCCTTTGAATCCCGACTTCGAACCGATGACCGTGAAGAAGAAGGATGTCAACTTCGTCTGGAAGGTCGTGAAACTCATCAAGCAGCTTTAGCAGGTGAGAGCCGCCGCAAAATCTCCTCACCCTCCCCGCCTGTTTTCCAGTCCATATTAGCCTCCAGCGTCCGGAAGAGGAAAGAAGAAATCAACGCATGACCACTCGGCAATTGGGAGGAACAGAAAAGCCCGCTCACGCGGGCTTCCTGCGTTTCTTTTTTCTCTGACCGCGGGTGCTTATCCGGTCACCATATGAACGACGACCCCGTCGCGGAGTTTCGGTTCGAACCAGGTCGATTTGGGAGGCATGATTTTTCCTGCGTCGGCGATCGCGAGGAGCTCGTCGATCGAAGTGGGGAACAACGCGAAAGCGATAGCCATCTGTCCCGAATCCACTTTCTGCTCCAGTTCCTGCAATCCCCGGATCCCCCCAATGAAGTCAATCCGATTGCTCGTCCTCGGATCATTGATGCCAAGGATCGGCCCGAGGACATGGTTCTGGAGGAGAGAGACATCCAGACGTTCCACGGGATCCGTGGTCGCAAGAACGTTCTGGTGCGCGCGTAAGGCATACCACCGACCCTGGAAGTACATACCATAGTCACCCTTCACCGACGGCTTGACCTGCTGCGCCGAGTCCGAAATCGAAAACCCGGCGGAAAGCTCTTTGAAGAATTGCTCGGTCGTCTTTCCGTTCAGATCCTTCACGGCGCGATTATAGTCCATAATGCGCAGCTGGTTATGAGGAAAGAGGACCGCAAGGAAGAAGTTGTATTCTTCACTCCCATCGTGGTGGGGATTGGCATCCGCCAGCTCTTTCCCGACGCGAGCGGCCGCGGCTGAACGGTGATGGCCGTCCGCGACATACAGGGAAGGGACTTTTGCAAACGCGGCACGAATTCTCTTGACGAGACCAGGGGAATCGATAACCCAGAGTTCGTGACGGATCAGATCCGATGCGAGGAAGTCGATATCCGGGTTGAGCATCCGTATGGAATTCGTGATGCTGTCGAGCTCTTCGTCGGCCCGGTACGTAAGAAAGATCGGACCGGAGTGGGCATTCGTCACCTTCACATGCTTCGTCCGGTCATCTTCTTTGTCTTTTCGCGTCAGTTCATGTTTCTTGATGGTATTGTCGAGGTACTCCTGTACAGAAGCGCATCCGACGAGCCCGTATTGGGTATGGCCATCCATCGTTTGGGAATATAAATAGAACGAAGGGTTGGGATCCTGTCGGAGCACCCCGTCCCTGATAAATCGATCAAGGTTCTCCTTTGCTTTGAGGTAGACACCATTGTCGTAGGGGTCAACTGATGTCGGCAGATCGATCTCGGGTTTGCCGACATGGAGAAACGAATAAGGATTGCCTTCAGCCTCGACCCGGGCTTCTGCTGAATTCAGGACATCATAAGGGCGCGCGGCAACCCGGGCAACAAGTTCCGGGTTGGGGCGATAGCCCTTGAACGGTCGTACGATAGCCATAAGATGTTCAGCGGGGGGAAGATCCATCGGGACTTCTTCTGCAGGCCGCTCCTGATTCTCCGGCCGCACATTCATCCCGTTTCCGTTGCGTCATTCCCCGGGCTCTCCGTAGTTAGTTTTTGAGGGTAGGGAGAATCTTCTGTATCGCGGAAGTGACTTCCTTCACATCTGCCATGGTCAATTCACCCATATGTGCGATGCGGAAGGTCTTCTCTTTGAGGTCCCCGTAGCCGTTGGAGATTTGCATCCCCAGCTTGGCGAGTTCATCGTTCAGATTTTTCACGGAGATGGATTTCGTGTTCGTAATCGTGGTCAGGGTCACCGATGCGTATCGCTCCTCAGGGAAGAGGGCGAAATGCTCCTTTGCCCAGGCCCGGGTATACTCCGCCATCTCCCTGTGCCGTTTGAAGCGATTCTCCAGGCCTTCGGCGAGAATGCGGTCAAGCTGGTAATTCATGGCAAACATGTGCGGCAGTGACGGAGTGGCGGAGTACTGGAAATCCTTGGTTTCCACATATTTATAGATCTCGAGGATATCGAGGTACCAGCCGCGGTTCTTCACCAGCTTGCCGTGATCCAAGGCCTTCTTACTGACCGAGGCGATCGCCATCCCGGGGGGGAGTGCCAGCGCCTTTTGTGTCGAGGTAATGCACACATCCACCCCGAGGGCATCGACATCGATTTTTGTTCCGGCCATGGAGCTCACCGCATCCAGCAGCCAGAGAACGTCAGGGTACTTCTTTTTCACTTCCGCGATCTCTTCCACGGGGTTCATGATGCCGGTGCTTGTCTCATTGTGTGTAACGGTCATGACGTCATATTTTCCGGTGGAGAGGTACTTGTCCACCATTTCCGCCGTTGTCGGATGTCCCCACTCGCTTTCGCATTTATCTGCGCCCACCCCGTTGGCTTCAGCCATTTTAAACCATCGATTGCCAAAAGCGCCAACAGAAAAAACTATGGCCCGTTTTGCGGTCAAGGATCGGATCGAGCCTTCCATCAATCCGGACCCCGAGGATGTTGAAAGAATAATCGGATTCTTCGTGAACATCACCTGCTGCATCTTTTCACTGATTTCGCGTTGGAGCTTCGAGGCATCCTTGGAGCGGTGCCCGATCATTGGTGTCGCAAGTTTCGCCAGCACGTCCGGAGCCACTTCTGTGGGTCCCGGGATGAAGAGCTTCTTATGCATATCGACCTCGATTGAGGATAGTCGGATGATGGCCTCCGGCAGGGAGGGAGAACGGTACTGCAATCTAATGAAACTCTTTGAATAGATAAAGGGGGAGGGCGCTCGGAGTGCAAGGTCGCATCTATGTTGTTGCTGCTCCTGATCTTCGCGTGTCGTCCCATTTTCCCGATGTCTTTTTTCTAACGGAAGGAGCCTTGTGGACTCGGGTCGACGAAAGATGATTCATAACGATTTCATAATATTTTCTCCTCTTGTGTTTCGAAAAATCATTCCGTAAGTTGGCGCATCAATCGCCCGCCCGGGCGATGAGTGAAACAGATCATCGGTCCTCATTGTACGGCGATCCAGCCGGAGCATCCCAGTATTATTTTACATCGAGAATTATTCAATCCATCTATAACAGAGGCGCATAATGCGAAATGCTATCGGTGTGTTATGTCTGCTTGTGGCGTTGACTCTCGCGATGCCTTTGGCGCTCTTCGCGCAGGGTCTTACCACTGCGGCCATCAACGGCGTGGTCACTGATCAGAACGGGGAAGTGTTACCAGCAGCGAATGTCGTTGCCGTGCATGTTCCCAGCGGGACCGTGTACGGGATCAGCACGCGGACGGACGGGCACTTCAACCTTCTCGGTCTCCGTGCCGGGGGACCGTACACCATCACGGCAAGCCTGGTCGGGTACCGTCCGCAGAAGGAACAGAACATCGAACTTCAACTTGGCCAGAATTTCGAAATCAACTTCAAGCTGGTTTCGGAAGCGGTGGAGCTTGGAGAAATCAATGTTACCGCGGAACGTTCTGCGATCATCAGCGCGTCCCGCACCGGAGCCTCAACGAACGTATCGAAGGAAGCGATTGAGCGGCTCCCCACGGTGACCCGCAGCTTCCAGGACTTCGAGCGGATCTCCCCTCTTTTTGTCGGCAGCTCTGCCGCAGGCAGGAGCAATCGCTTCAATAACATTCAAATCGATGGCGCGAACGTCAACGACCTGTTCGGCCTCGGTGCCAGCGGAACTCCGGGTGGCCAGGCGAACACGAATCCGATCAGTCTCGATGCGCTGCAGGAGTTTCAGATCGTCATCGCCCCGTACGATGTGCGGCAGGGTGGATTCACCGGCGGCGGGGTGAACGCGATTACGCGCAGCGGAACGAATCAGTACACAGGCTCCGCATACTTTTACGGCCGGAATCAGAATCAGGTCGGTCTCGGTCCCACTATTCCGGCAAAGAAGGTCGCCGACTTCAGTGACGTCCAGTCCGGGTTTCGCGTCGGTGGACCGATACTTCAGGACAAATTGTTCTTCTTTGCAAACGGCGAGATCACGAGGCGTCGTGCGCCATCGGATGTCGTCCTCTCCGCTCCGGGCGTCGCCGGCCCGAACGTCGTGAGGATTCCGGCGGATACGGCGGCGAGGCTCGCAAGCATCCTGCGGTCGCGGTATGGCTATGACCCGGGCTCCTTCGACGCGCTGACGGCCCGCAGGCAGAGCAACAAGATCTTCGCGCGCATCGACTGGAACATCAACGAGGAGAACCGGCTCACGCTGCGTCATAATTATGTCGATGCGTTCGATGATAACTTGCAGCGGACGACAGCATCCTACTATTTTGAAAATACAAATTATGTGTTCAACAGCACCACGAACCAGACGGTGCTGCAGTTGTCCAGCACGCTCGGGACCCATTTCGCGAACGAGTTGATCCTGGGCTATACCAGCATTCGCGACTCTCGTGACTACCCCGGAAAGGCGTTTCCATTCGTCCGGATCAATTACGATAACAACTCGTCCCTGGTGCTTGGAGCAGGCTCGGAGAATTTCTCGCAGGCGAACAAGCTGGACCAGGATATCTTCGAAGTCACGGACAACTTCACCTGGTTTGCGGGGTCGAACGTGTTCACCTTCGGGACCCACAATGAGTTCTTCAACTTCACCAATCTCTTCATCCGGAATCTCTTCGGGTACTACGAGTTTCCGAGCGTCGCTGCATTCGATCAGAACAAGCCGACGGACTATCAACTCAGCTGGTCCCAGGTCGCCGATCCGAACTGGGCGGCGAAGTTCAGTGCGCTCCAGTGGGGACTGTACGGTCAGGTGGAATCGCAGGTCCTTCCGAACGTGAAACTGACTGCGGGCGTCCGGTTCGACGTTCCCACGCTGCCGGACAAGCCCTCCTATAATAAATCCGTGGACTCCACCTTCTCCGGGATCGGCATTAGTACCGACAAAGTCCCGACGGGAAAGGTCCTCTGGTCCCCCCGTTTAGGATTCAACTGGGACGTCATGGGTGACAAGACCACGCAGGTCCGTGGGGGTGTGGGTGTCTTTACCGGTCGCGTGCCGTACGTGTGGGTCTCCAACCAATATGGCAACACTGGAATCGAGCTCGCCAGGCTGGATGTCCGGGACACCAATCTGATCCGGGGGGTCTTCTCGCCCGATCCGTACAACCAGCGCCGCACAGGATTTGCACCTGTCACGACATCGGAAATCGACGTGACGGACCCGAATTTCAAGATGCCGCAGCTGCTCCGGTGGAATATCGGCGTGGACCGGCAACTTCCCTACGGCGTGATCGGGACGGTCGAATTCATCTATTCACAGACGCTCAACGATGTCAACTATGCCGACGTCAACCTTCGTTTGGCCGATTCCACAACCTACTATGACGGTCGTCCCATCTTCCGTGGCGCCAACCGCAAGATCAATAATGCGTTCACGAACGTGATCCTGATGAAAAACAACAGCGACGGCTATCAATGGAATTTCACCGTCCAGTTGCAGAAACCCCTGTCGGAAGGCTTCTTCGGTTCCGCTGCGTACACGTACGGAAGGTCGAAGGATCGCAACAGCGTGGTGTCGAGTCAGGCATATTCACAATGGCGCTACAACCCGGTCCCGGGCGACCCCAACAATGCGCCGCTTGCGTACTCGAATTACGATCGGCCGCACAAGGTGAGCATTGCCCTCTCGTACCAGCATGCCTGGTTCCAGATTAATGAGATCGACGCCCCGACGACGATCACGCTGGCGTACGGCGGCTTTTCCGGTGAACCGTTTTCCTACACATACATCGGCGACTTCAATGGAGACGGTGAAACAAGCAACGACCTGATCTTCATCCCGCGTGACAAGAGCCAGATCAATTTCAAGGCTCTTCCGAATGCGACGGCGGATCAGCAATGGGCGGCACTGGATGCGTTCATTAAGAGCGACGACTATCTGAACACGCATCGCGGACAAATCATGGAACGCAACGGCTCGCGGAATCCCTGGATCGGCCATCTGGATCTTCACGTCGGCCAGGTTCTCCCCATTCTCGAGTCGCACAGGGTGGAGATCACTATTGACGTGTTGAACTTCAATAACCTCCTCAACAAGAACTGGGGCCGGGAGCGGTACGTCGTCAACCAGAACCTCAGTCTGGTGAAGTACGAAGGAATCGTCAACGGTCAACGCACCTTCTCCTTCACCGCACCCGCGAGCGGCGTCGCGTGGCAGTACAACGACCTGAACTCCCGCTGGCAGGCGCAGCTGGGGCTACGGTACTCGTTCTAAGGAGCGTGAAGAGTAGGAAGTAAGCAGTATGCAGTAGGCAGTAGGCTGTATGCAGTATGCAGAAAGATGGATGCGTCTTGCACTGGCCCTGTCGACAACGTCGGCAGGGCCGTTGTGTGTTGTGACGAGGGAGCAGCGGCGAGTAACCTGCAAGCAGAAAATGTGTTGCCTCGAGTCCCCCCGTCACCCTTCACTGTTCACTGCTCACTGTCTACTGGTTACTGTCTACTGTCTACTGTTTACTGTTCCTTGCTCTTCCCGATCTCCTTCGGTATCTTACAAAACAATTCTTTCGATGGGGGATCATTCGTAATGTCGTTGCGTTCATTTCTTCGTTCTCTTCTCGCGGTGCTGGTCTTCTCTCCGATCTCTCTCCTTGCCCAGGGCACAATCACTGCGCAATACTTTCCGTCGTCCGTCGCTCCTGCGGGCGGCTCGGGTACGACGGGGTATCCGTATGCATTCCTTGTGAAAATCCAGGGGTGGACGGCCTGCGCTGGCTCGCAGGCATATGTGAAGGTCTACAACAGCTCCAACAATGAATTCATGTGGACGGGTGGAGGGTGGAGCAATACCACGACGTACAACGCATCCAATCAGCCTGTCGTGTCCATTGATGCAGGCGGGAACTGGACCGGATGGGTGTACGCGAAGCACAACGACGCCCTGGGCACATCATGTGCCGTGCGGGCGGCGAAGGTTGGCGCGACGAGTACGAACAAGACCAGTGCGAGTTTCTCCCTCAACGTCCTGAATCTGAGTGCGGGAGGTACCGGAGGTTGGATCATCCGTCCTTCCTCGTCCACGGCCAATAAGCCGATCGCTGCTTACAGCGGGGGGATTGTCGTCGGGACCTACCGTTCGGAAGACAACGGGATCACGGAGGGGTATTCGTATTCCGCAGGGGGTTTCAAGATCGCGGCGCCTGCGGGGCTCATCGACTCTCTCGTTTCTTACAATGACGATGGTTCCCGTGATCAGCTCTTCGCAGGTCCATGGATTATCACCGCGGGGCAGGAGACCGACGCGTCAACCGCTCCGGCGACAGGGGGAATTGGCAATGTCGTGGTTTCCCCTTCAATTCTTCATGGCGGACAGTCTTCGACTCTCCGCACGACCGTGAGAAGCGATCAGAAGTCGACTCTGACTGTGTGTTCCATACTTCTCCCGACGTCGTGGAGTTGGACGAAAGATACCACAGCGGTGCGCGTCATGGGTCCGGGTTCGCCGGCGGTCGCAGTGCATGGCGACACCATCAGCGTAAGCGGGGCGGCCGTTTCCGGCTCGGACAGCATGGTGGTTTCGATCGATTGCGCACCGCCCGACACGACAGCGACATTCACGCTTCTGACGCAAACCGGCGCTGCAGCCGATTCCCTGGGGTTGATCGGTGAACAGCCGACAGTGTTCGTCTACAGCACGCCGCTCCCCATCGCCAGTGCGAAAGAGAACGATCAGTTCGGCGTCCCGCTTCGCGTCAATACCATGGTGACCGTTCGCGGTATCGTGACGGCGGCGAACGAATTCGGCAGCCCGTCTTACATACAGGACAACTCGGGCGGGATTGCAGTGTATGGCGCCGGCTTTTCGCAGTCTGTCCGGCCGGGCGACGAAGTCATTGTCGCCGGCCTCCTCCAGCCCTTCAATGGGCTCGCGGAAATCGTCAATCCGCTCCTCATTAGTACTGTCGGCACCGGAAATTCCGTCACGCCCACAGTCGTGGACATTCAGCAGGTTACATCAGACGGAGTGCAGGGCGTGGAGATGTACGAGGGGTCGCTCATCCGGATCAACCGAGTCACTGTTACGGGATCGGGGGCATGGACCGCGAACTCCAACTACACAATTGTGGATGCCTCGGGGTCGGGTCAACTCCGCATCGACGATGCGACCGGTCTTGCCGGCAGGCCGATCCCGGCGGGGGCATTCGACCTCGTCGGGGTGGTGGGACAATACGTGACCGGCTCGCCGTTTATCGGGGGTTATCAGATCATGCCGCGGGGGTCCACGGACATCATTTCGTCCGGGCCCATCATCGCCACGCTCCCGGTCGAAAGCGACATCACCTCCCAGGGGTTCACCATCACCTGGTCCACCGTGAATCCCGGCACAGCGCATCTCCGGTTCGGGACGACTTCGTCGTTCGAGCTGGGATCTCTCGACAACGATTCGTCGACGACGACACATGCCATCGCCGTGGGCGGTCTCGACCCGGCAACCGTGTATTACGTTCTGGCGTTTTCCACTGCCGGAAGTGACACAAGTTACGGCCCGACGCTGGTGGTGAGCACCGCGTCTTCCTCTTCCGCAACAGAGGCGGTCAACATCTATTTCAACAAGTCCGTGAATACCGCGCTCGCGTGGCCGACGCCGGCGAACGGCAATCAGGACCTTCTCAAGCACATCATCGCACGGATCGACAGCGCGCACCGGTCCATTGATGCAGCGCTCTACAGTCTGAGTGGAAACGTCGGCATCGCGATCCGGGATGCGTTGATCCGCGCGAAGAACCGGGGGTTGCACGTGCGAATGATCTGCGAAGCGGACAACGACGGTCCGTCGACAGGGACCGTGTTCAATCAGTTGCGGAGCGTGGGCATTCCGGTAATCAATGACACATTCGATCCGATCAACGCCGGCGCAGGCCTGATGCACAACAAGTTCTTCGTGATCGACGGAAGGGGAGGGGCCGCGGACAGTATCTGGGTGTGGACGGGGTCGTGGAATCCCACCGATCCGGGGACGACCGGCGACTACCAGAACTCCATTGAAATCCAGGATCCCGCGCTCGCCGGGGCCTACACGATCGAGTTCGACGAGATGTGGGGAAGCGACGGTGACGTGCCGAACGCATCCTTCTCGCGGTTCGGTGCCCGGAAGATGGACAACACGCCGCACCGCTTTGTGATCGGGGGACGGGACGTAGAATGTTACTTCAGCCCGAGCGACCGTACGACTTCGCACATCATTGGAACGCTGGGAGGTGCAGAACATTCGATCGCGGCATCGTTGTTGACCCTCACGCGGTCGGACATTGCGAGCACCATCCTTGCCGCAAAGAATGCAGGGAAGAAAGCCAGGGTCATCGTGGACAACAATACCGACCAGGGGTCACAGGCAGACTATCTTAAGAACAACGGTGTGGATCTCCTGTTGAAGCCATCCAACATTACCGTCCTGTTTCATCACAAGTACGGCATTGTGGACGGGGAGGACCGGCACTGGAACGGCACAGTCATGACCGGTTCGCACAATTGGACCTCGTCGGCAGAGAACTCCAACAACGAGAACCTCTTGATTCTGCACGATCCCGTTATTGCCAACCAGTACCTGCAGGAGTTCGCGCAGCGGTATCAGGAATTCGGTGGGCAGGACCTGGTGACGGTCGGCGTCTCGTCTCAGACTCAGGCGGGGCCGTTGTCGTTCGGGCTTGAGCAGAACTATCCGAACCCGTTCAATCCGAAGACAGTGATCAGGGGACAGTGGACAGGGGACAGTTGGGTGAAGCTGGTAGTGTATGATGTGCTGGGGCGGGAGGTGGCAATATTGGCGAACGGGAGGTATCCGGCGGGGGTGTTTTCTTTCAACTTCGATGGGACGAACCTGGCAACTGGAGTGTATTTCTACCAACTGGAAGCAGCTGGATTCGTCCAGGTGAAGAAGATGACTTTGGTGAAGTGAGGCCTCATAACCTGGTCCTGACCTGGCTCGTCTCCCCATCTCCCAGTCTCAAAGTCCCCCAGTCCCACCGTCTCACGCCGCCGGCGCCTCCCTCGGCGTTGCCTTCTTGGAGGCAGCAGGGACAATGCGGGACTGGAGCAGTTCCAGCTGACTGTTCACCGTCTGCTCGCCGGGGCCCGGCGCGAGACGTTCGTAGGAGCCGTCGGCTCGAAGGATCCGCGCTTGCTGGTTGTCGCGCAAGGCCAGGTCAAGAATCTGACTCCGCAGCCCATCAACCTGCGCCGCATCTTCGACGGGGAACATGAGCTCGACACGGCGGTCCAGGTTGCGGACCATCATGTCGGCGCTGCTGAGATAGAGTTCCGGCTTGCCGTTGTTATGGAAATAGAACATCCGGCTGTGTTCCAGAAACCTGCCGACAATGCTCACCACGCGGATCTTCTCGCTCGTCTCTTTCAAACCCGGACGCAGACAACAAATCCCCCGAATGATCATGTCCACCTGCACCCCGGCGCGCGACGCCGCGTACAGCCTCTCGATGATCTGCACATCCGTCAGTGCATTCATCTTGAGGATCATCCGCGCTTCATGCCCGTTCCTGGCGTGTTCGATTTCCCGTTCGATGAGCCGCACCATCTTTTCGCGCAGAGTCACCGGTGCGACCGCGAGCTTTCGGTACGATTCGTGAGTGGAATATCCTGTCAGGTAGTTGAAGACCTCGGTTGCATCTGCGGTGATGTCTTCGCGGGAGGTGAAGAAGCTCAGATCGGTGTACACTCTCGCCGTCACGGAATTATAATTGCCGGTGCCGAGGTGCACATAGCGACGCAGGCCTTCGGGTTCCTTCCGGACGACAAGCGCGAGCTTTGCATGCGTCTTGAGACCCACCAGTCCATACACCACATGAATCCCCGCGCGCTCAAGTTGCTTTGCCCATCCGATGTTGTTTTCCTCGTCGAAGCGCGCCTTAAGCTCCACCAGTACCGCCACCTGCTTCCCGGCTTCCGCCGCCTCGATGAATAAAGGAATGAGCGGCGACTCTTTTCCGATGCGGTAAAGCGTCTGCTTGATTGCCAGGACACTAGGATCCTTCGCCGCCTGACGGATGAACTGAACGACCGGTCCGAAGGAATCGTACGGGTGATGGAGGATGATGTCCCCCTGGCGTATCCGGGTGAAGAGGTCCTCAGACTCGTCTTCAGGAAAGGGGACCGCAGGATGTAACGGCGGATCCTTTACCTCGGGGAGAGGAAGACGCAACAACGACATGAGATGACTGAGCCCCATGGGGGGGACGATTTGATAAACGTCATCTGCCGTCACTTCGAGGTTCTCAACCAGGATCTCCTGAATCCTCGCCGGCATCGTGTCGGTCACACCCACATGGACCACATTGCCAAACCGTCGTTGACGGATCGACTCCTCAATTGAGCTGATCAGATCTTCTGCCTCGTCTTCCTGAATCTCGAGATCAGCATTCCGGGTAACGCGGAACGGGTGAGACTCAAGGACAGTCAATCCGGGGAAAAGCGGTCCCAGGTTTGACGCGAGAAGATCTTCAAGCCATACAAAGCGGAACTTCTGCTGGTCCCCACCGGGGATTTCGATCAGACGAGGGAGAACATCGGGCACTTTGACACGCGCAAACCGCTCCTCGCCCTGCGACGTTGCGACCACGACGGCGAGATTCAGACTGAGGTTCGAGATGTAGGGAAACGGGTGACCCGGGTCGAAGGCAAGCGGCGTCAGGACCGGGAAGATTTCCCGCGCGAAGAGATCCGTGAGGAGCTTCTTGTCTTCCTCCGAGAGTTCCGTCATCCGCAACAACTGTATTCCTGCTTCCGCAAGACGGGGATGGATGTCGTTCCAGAAACAGCTGCTCATCTCGTGCAGCATCGCGGCCACCCGATCGTGAATCGCGTGCAGCTGCTGCTGCGGCGTGCGGTGGTCAGGGGTGTACTCAACGATATCGGCGGACACTTGCTCCCTGATCACGGCGACCCGGATCATAAAGAATTCGTCGAGGTTCGAGCCAACGATCGAGAGGAATTTCACCCGCTCCAGCAATGGGTTCCTTTGATCCATTGCCTCGTCAAGCACCCGCTGATTGAATTCAAGCCAGCTCAGTTCACGGTTTATATAGAGCGCCGGGTCGAGAGAAAGTGGGATGGCTGCCGCCGATTCAGAGTGCTGCTCCTCAGATTTCCGCTTCTTTCGAGGACGCATTGCCCGCTTCGAAAGCGGACGCGGGATCTCCCGAGGTGCGGGGGAGGGGGGAGATATCTGGTCAGGCTGAGACATGTTGCAGAATCCTCGAATTTTTCGTGAATTGCGGTATCGCCAATGGTCGACTCCTGTCCCTGACCAGACACGGAACCTTCGACTTGCATACAGGTTTTGAAACATAGGCAGCCGGGGATCAAGATTCAACATCAAGTCCGGCCTCATCAACTTCCCTCAAGAAACAGGCTCACTCTCATGGGTTTTTCGACCGTTCATCGAAGATTCCTTCGGGTCACCGCCCCGATCATACTATTCTGTTCGATTGCCCTTGCCCAGGGTCCGCTGGATTCCCTGGATTTTCCGCCTCATGACCCCGGGCGCCATTTCAGGGAACCGGACCTAGTCGAATTGGCGAAGCTGGACTCCACCATTCATCTGGACATCCACTACGCCACGGCGAACAACTTCATGCGAAAACCGATGTACACCGAGGCGAGAGCCTTCCTGCAGAGACCGGCTGCAGAAGCACTGCTTCGCGTCGTGCACGCGCTCCGGTCCAAAGGATATGGCCTGACGATCTTCGACGGGTATCGCCCGTGGAGTGTCTCAAAAAAGTTCTGGGACGGTACACCTCCGGACAAACGGAAGTATGTCGCCAATCCCCGGAAGGGCTCCGTCCACAACCGCGGGTGCGCGGTCGACCTCACACTGTACGACCTGAAGTCAGGTCAGGAGGTATCCATGCCGAGCCCCTACGATGACTTCACACCTCGTGCTTCTCCGGTGTATCGCGGCGGCACACCGGTGGAGCGGGCGCACCGCGAACTCCTTCGCAAGGCAATGCAGGCCGAAGGTTTTAAAGTGAACAGCGGCGAGTGGTGGCACTTTGACTACAAGGATTGGTCAGCATACGGAATTCTCAACATCCCCTTCGAGGAGATCGGGAAGGATTCAACGCGGTGAGAGTGAGGTGATGACTTCCACGCTGTCGGTTCCCGGAAACATATCGACGGGAATTGCGGTATCAAGCGAATAACCGGATTGTTCCCACCGCGTGATCTCGGTGGGGAGAAGATCGATGTTGCAAAAAAGATGGACGACTTTTCGAATCTGCCGGGAAGCCACGGTTTCTATCACCCCGGGAGCAGTCCCGTTCCGTGGTGGATCAAGGATCGCGACATCCCGGGGATGCGATCGGGAGAACAATCGTTCCAGGCTCTCTATCGAGATACTCATCGCGGCAAAACGAGCGTTCTTCACACCGTTCCTTGCGGCATTCTGAGAGGCATCTTCAACGGAGTCATGTGACCATTCCGCCCCGAAGGCGCGGGTCACTTGGTCCGCAAACGAGATTGCGAAGAGGCCGTATCCGCTATACAGATCGTAGAGGTTTTCATCTCCCCGGAGATCGAGGTGTTTTCCCACCAGCATGATGAGTTCATCCAGAATCGCGGGGTTCACCTGTGAAAAGGAAATCGGATTGAACAGGAAGCTTCTTCCGCGTACTTTTTCGTAAATCTTATCCTTCCCGAAGAGTTTGCGAAGATTTGCGGGTTGACCCGCCTTTTTCGATCCGAGGTAGTAGTGATCCTCCGGTTCGCCCTCGAAAAGGAATACCCCGTGGACTGACGGTACGGCCTTCGTCAGGGAGCGTGAAACGGCATTAGCGCTTTTGATGGTGACTCCGGAGACTGTGCGAACATTCAATATGACCGTGTGCTCGGTGTAGTTGCCTTTCACGATGATGTAGTTGAGGGCCTGAAGAAGCGGTTGGGCCCAGGGCGCCGACAACGTCTCATGGAGGTGCCGGTAAATTGTTCCATGCTCCGGCTGCTCAATCAAGCAGTCGAACACCTGGAGCGGTGTGATGCCTCCTCCCTCATCGGGTGCGAGGAGCGAGAACGAGTATGTCTTCGAAACGGGAAGTACTTTTCTTTTGGATGTGGACCGGTACCGTCTGCCCCGTGGCGATCTCACCAGCGGGGCCAGAGAAACGGGTCCGGGTCGATGGACACTCCAGAACTCCTGAAGCGCATCATTCTTGAGAGAGATCTCTGATTCGTAGTCAATAGTCGATCCATGACACGCGGTGCACAACCTCCTGTCAGACGCGCGGCATTCCGTCGGCATCAGGTGAGGAGCAACCGCCTTCTTCTTCAGTTGATGCCCAAGTATGGTGCGAAACGAGTGATCTTCCATGGTCGGATCGGATTGAGGTTCCTCTCTTCAATATAGGCAATTTCGAAGCCACCTGGTCCGTCGTTGATTCATTGAATTTCGAGGCCGTTTTTGGTATGTTGTACTTTATCCGATCTTTGATGTCCCTATCCCCACACATAGCCCAGCGGCTTTTGGACGTGATCCCGGAGATGTGCTTCGTGATTTCGTCGAAGCAGACTGTCCTCTTTGGGAACCGCCGTGCATGTGAACTCCTTGACCTGAACGCCGATACGTTCGGCGTAGTCCCTTTCACGCGGCTCCTCGCCCCCGACTCTCCCCGGCCGCGGTTGCAGCATTCGGAAGCAGGTCCCGAACCTCCTCTAGAAGTGCAGTTCATCGCCGCTGACGGTTCGATGATCGACGCAGTGCTGACGATTGGACAATCGCAGGAGAAGAACGAAGAGTGTTGGTATGTGTTCGCCCAGGATGTCTCAGTATCCAAACAGAAAGAGCTCGAACTTCTCAGATTCTCGAACGTTGTTCATTACACGGTCAATCCGATTCAGATCACGGATAGTCACGGGGCCATGGTCTACGTCAACCCGGCGTTCGAGCGGGCTTCCGGGTTTGCGAAAGAGGAGCTTATCGGCCGGAATCCGAATATACTTTCCAGCAGGAAATATCCCAAGGAGTTCTGGACGCGGATCTGGAAGATCATCAGTTCCGGAAAGGTGTGGCAGGGAGAGGTTGAGAACAAGCGGAAGAACGGCGAATCGCTCTACACGCAACTGCTGATCTCGCCGATCATCGGCAACGACGGGCAGGTGGTCGGGTATCTCGGGTCGCACCGGGATATCACGGAGCAAAAGGCCCTCGAGCAGCAGCTCATGCACTCCCAAAAGATGGAGAGTATCGGGACGCTGGCCGCGGGAATCGCCCATGAAGTGGGGAACCCGCTGGCTTCAATTTCTTCGATCGTGCAGGTTCTCCTCCGGACCATCAACGACGATTTCGCGAAGGATAAACTGGGGCTCGTTGAATCACAGGTCCACAGGATCACGAAGATCATCCGCGATCTGGTGGACTTCTCCCGCCCTTCGAACTACCAGGTCATCCCCACGGATATCGTCAGGAATTTGTCCGAGGCAGTCGAGATCGTGAAGATGGGGAAAAAAGGGCGGGAGGTGACGTTCTTGACCAGAATACGCATGCAAATCCCCCTCCTGCGATTGGTGCCCGACCAGGTCTCCCAGGTCTTCATCAATATCCTCCTGAACGCGGTCGACGCGTTACAGGGAAAACGGGGGACGATCGTCTCCGAGGTGGAGCGGGACGGAGAACATGTGCTCATTTCGATTTCAGACGACGGGCATGGCATTCAGGAAGACAATCTTCCGAAGATCTTCGAACCTTTTTTTACCACCAAAAGGGTAGGGGAAGGCACAGGGCTCGGGTTATGGGTGAGTTACGGAATTGTCAAGAGCTTCGGCGGAGATATCACGGTCGAGAGCGAATGGGGGAAGGGGACAAAGTTCTCGATCGTCCTTCCCCTCAACTCGGAGGGGTACCAGCTTCATCCTTCATGAATCAGCTGTGAATCGCTTTTTCAATCACTACCACGTCAGGCCGCATGGCAGATTCCATTTTGATCGTCGACGATGAGGAGATCATTCGCGAGTCCCTCTCGTTTGTTCTCTCGAAAGAAGGATACCGCGTCAAAGAGGCGGCGAACGGCCGCGTTGCGGTCGACATCCTGAAGAATGAGAGCATTGATCTCATTCTCACAGACCTTGAGATGCCCGAGATGAAAGGGATCGAATTGCTCGATCAGGTCTCCAGGATGTACCCCGAGACTCTGGTCGTGATCATCACGGCGTACGGATCGATCGATACGGCCATTCAGGCCCTTCGCAAAGGTGCGGTGGATTACATTCTGAAACCTGTCGAATTCGACGAGTTGTTGGTCAAAGTCGGCCGGTTGCTCGACAGCAGGCGGACGAACGTCGAGAACAAACTTCTGCGCGGGGAACTGAACCGGCGATTCGACTTCACCAATATTATCGGTCAGAGTCCGGCGATGCAGAAAGTCTTCGATACGATTAAGAAGGTGGCGCAGACGGACGGGACCGTTCTCATCTACGGCAAGAGCGGTACGGGGAAGGAACTGGTGGCCCGTGCGATTCACTTTAACAGCAAACGCAGTCAGAAGCCGTTCGTCGCGGTGAACTGTGGTGCGGTGGTCGAGAACCTCTTCGAGAGCGAGTTGTTTGGACACAAACGGGGATCGTTCACCGGGGCGACGGCGGACAAGGAAGGGTTCTTCAAGGCCGCGGACGGTGGGACGTTGTTCCTCGATGAAGTGAGTGAAATCCCGTACCCACTCCAGGTGAAGCTCCTCCGCGCCATCGAACTGAAAGAGATTACCGCGGTGGGGACGGCCCTCCCGATCTCCGTTGATGTCCGCATCATTGCCTCCACCAACAAGAACCTCATCAAAGAGGTCGAGGCAGGCAGGTACAGGGAAGATCTGTTCTACCGGTTGAATATCGTTGAAATGAACCTGCCGTCCCTCTCCGAGCGGGGAGACGACCTTCCCATGCTTGTGGAGCATTTTGTGCAGAAGTATGCCCGGGAAATGGGCAAGGATGTCCGGGGAGTCGACAATGAAGTCATGAAGAGTCTCCTTGCTCACTCGTGGAAAGGCGAAATCCGGGAGCTTCAGAACGTGATCGAACGTGCGGTGATATTCTCAGAGGGTTCCCTCATATCCAAAAACGAACTCCCGGGCTTGTTCGAACAAAGGCAGGAGGCTGTCTATGCCTTCGATTCCCGCCGGTCGTTGAAGGAAGCAGTTGATGAATTCGAAAGGCAGTATCTTACGCACGTTCTTCGATCGAACAATTACAACAAAGAAGCGACGGCAAAAGCCCTCAAGATCTCCCTCTCCTCACTCTACCGGAAAATTGAGGAGCTGACGATCCCTTTGCAGGGTTAGGAAATTCACCGAGCGGATTCCTACAAATTGGAATGCAATCGACGTTTTGGTCGAAGCATTCCCGATTTCTCGCCCTCACAACCCCCACCTTCCCCCACGTCATTGGCACGTATCTTGAAAGCGCTTGCCATGTGCGATCGCCCGACGGAAAACCTCAGGCCCCGGTGTTCCGGATACGGCGACGGATGTATCGAGGGTTAATTCGAAATGATGATGAAGATGCCGGCGTTGCAGTTGCAGCCGGTCGTGCACATGGGGCGTCCCGCATCGCGGTCTACGATATCTACGGTCATGTCACGCTCGGCTGAAACAAATAAAACCAAGGACCACGCAACTTTTCTTCCTGAAGAAGACGGGAAGAAAAAGAGTATCCTGATTTATAGTCCGGATTTGAACTTCTGCTTCAGCCTCTCCATGCTCTTCCAGGACAGGTATGCGGTGAGCACGACAACGAACCTGAGCATGCTCGAGACGTTTGTCGCCAATTATGCCGTCGATCTGATTATCATCGATGCAGTTCCTTCCGCCAGGATCATTGATCGGCTGAACTTGCTGCGGGAATTGAAAGATAATCTCCCAATCATCATGCTCTACGTGTACAACGCCAAAGATGTGCAGTTGGACCAATCGATCCGGAAGCATGTTGACTCGGTCTTTTACAAGCCCTTCGAAGTAAACGCAGTCTCGAAACGGATCGAAGAACTGCTCGTATAACCGCGCCTCCCCCTTTCCCCCTTTCTCCCATTCCCCCAGTCCCCCAGTCCCCCAGTCCCCCAGTCTCCCAGTCCTCCCAGTCCCTCTTTCCTACCTGTGCAAACCTTTTCCCTCATTCTGTCGCACTATTAGGAATATTCTGAAGTCCACCGTCTCATTCTGTGGCATTTCTCAACAATTCCACTCCACTTTCTTGGCATAACCTTTGAAAGTAGTGCGCAGGAATGATCTCTCCGCCTTCGAGCGGTCATCATTTTTCAGCCCGGGGGAGTCCTTACCGCGAACCCGGACCCGGGTTACCAATGAATTGCAATCGAGTCATGTAATGATCAAGAGGAACCACCTTCGTAGCGCTCTCACCGGATTCGTTCTTTGCTTTCTCCTTGCGGGATTCCAGGAGGCGAATGCGCAAAGCGCCGGGGAATGTCTGAGCTGCCACAACGAGCCGTCGTTGACAACGGTGAAGAAGGGGAAGACTGTTTCGCTGTATGTGGATGCAAAGCGATACTCGGCGTCGGTTCACGGCTCTCTGGACTGCGTATCCTGTCATGAAGGTTTTAATCCCGCCGAAATTCCACATGTGAAGAAGCTGAAGCCGGTCAATTGCCTGACCTGTCACACCGATGAACAATTCGAGCACTACAAGCAGAGCGTTCACGCGCAAATGAAGCACGGAAAGGCAAATGCCACCTGCGCGGACTGCCACTCAAAACATGAAATCCGGGATCTGACCAATGCTTCGGCCGTCCAGAAGAAAGCCTTCGCCGAAGAGACTTGCGCGCGATGTCATCCCGATGTGGACTCCACCTATCGTACTTCGGAACACGGAATGGCTGTGGCCGAGGGAGTGATGGGAGCACCGACGTGCATCGATTGTCATGATGACCATAACGTCAGGGCATCGTCCGACACTGCTTCGATGACATACCGGAAGAATGTCGCCGCGATGTGCCTGAACTGTCACATGGATGATCCGGCAGTGCGCGCGAAGGTCGGACTCTCGACCGCCTTTATCGGCGGGTACGAAAACAGCGTCCATGGTCGGGCGATGAAGAACGGACACGAGGAGGCCGCGACGTGCACCGACTGCCACGGCACGCACGATCTCAAGAAAGGTTCCGATCCGACTTCCCGCGTCTCGAGGAGAAACATTGCCGGGACGTGCGGTACCTGTCACGGTGAGATCAAGGACGAATACGAGTCGAGTATCCACGGGAAAGCGCTTGCGAACGGAGTGAATGCCGCCGCAACCTGCACGGATTGTCATGGTGAACATAACATCCTCTCGCCGAAGGACGCGAACGCCCCCGTGGCTCCGAAGAATGTTTCCGCTCAGGTGTGCTCCCCGTGCCACTCATCGGTAAAACTCACTTCGAAGTTCGGACTGGCCACTGACCGGTTCAAGAGTTTTGCGGACAGCTACCACGGACTTGCGAACGAAGCGGGTTCCGTCGTGGTTGCGAATTGCGCCAGTTGCCACGGTGTGCACAACATCAAGCCGTCCACCGATTCGACGTCAACCGTGTATCCGGGCAACCTTGCCAAGACATGCGGGAAATGCCACCCCGGTGCGAATAAGAATTTTGCCAAGGGCGCCGTGCATGTGATGGCATCGGACAGCAAAGAGGAGATCCTCTACTTCGTTTCGTCGACATATATCATCCTGATCATCGTAACAATTGGTGGGATGCTGTTTCACAATATTGTCGACTTCCTCAGGAAGTCCCGGCACATTCTGGCAATCCGTCGCGGGGATATTCCATTCGAAAAGGTCCCGCATCGGCTGTATCTCCGGATGTCCCTGAACGAAAGGTTCCAGCACGGCGCGCTGCTGCTGAGTTTCCTGACGCTGGTCACCACCGGGTTCGCCTTGCGATTTCCGGATGCCTGGTGGGTGGTGCCTCTCAGGAACATTAGTCCGCTGATGTTCGAGATTCGCGGCATCATTCACCGGATCGCCGCCGTGATGATGGTTGCTGCCAGCCTCTATCATATCTACTACGTGTTGTATGTCCCCCGGGGAAAACAGCTCTTGCGGGACCTTGTGCCCGTTTCGCAAGATGTGAAAGATGCCGTGGGGGTCGTTCTCTACAACCTCGGGATCCGTGACGAGAAACCCAGACTCGGCAGGTTCTGTTACGTGGAAAAATCGGAGTACTGGGCTCTGGTGTGGGGGACTGCGGTGATGACGGTGACGGGAGTGATCCTCTGGTTCGACAACACGTTTCTCGGAATTCTGACCAAGCTCTGGTGGGATGTCGCAAGGACCATTCACTACTACGAAGCGTGGCTTGCCACCCTCGCGATCCTGGTCTGGCATTTTTACTTTGTCATATTCAATCCCGACAGTTATCCTCTGAATCTGGCATTCTGGAAGGGGACGCTGACCGAGAAGGAAATGGCGGATGAGCATCCGCTGGAATTGGAGCAAATCAAGGAGCAGGAAAAAGCCCAGCTCCTGGCGGAAAAAGCCGCGGAATCCGCCGAAAGGGAATAAAATATTCGGAGAATAATTTCCTCCTGTTTCTTGAATTAGTGTGGATTATGTCCCTAACGCTTAGTAAATTCACGCATCCTGTCATTAAAAATCCAAGTGTCAGACTGGAAAAGTCCTGCGTCCCCGAAGACCGGTGAAGAAGGCGACGGGGAGCTGCACACAAGGTCCTTCTGACAGGCGGGTAGACCTCACAGTGGATCGTGAGGCCCCAAAGACATGATGTCTATGTTGATCGACTCAAAGGAGAAAAGTTCTATGCGTACCTTCAGCGTTGCCTTGGCTCTGTGTCTTGTCTCGCTCCTTGTTTCAGGCAGTGCCTCTGCCGACAACAAATATGTGGGAGTGAAAAAATGCGCAATGTGCCACCGTGCGGCAAATACCGGTGCTGCATATCTCGTGTGGGAAAAGACACCCCATGCGAAAGCCTTTGAGATTCTGAAGAGCAAGGCTGCAGACGAGATCGCGAAAAAGAAGGGTCTGAAGACGTCTGCGGCGGATAGCCCGGAATGCCTGAAGTGCCATGTGACTGGCGGCGGAGCGGCTGCCGGTGCGGTCAAGGAAGAAGGAGTAACGTGCGAAGCTTGCCATGGTGCAGCAGAGAAGTATTTGATGATTCACAACAAGAAGGACGATGCCTCCAAGGCGAAGGCAAAAGAGGCGGGTTTCGTCATGGATGCAAAAGGCGGGAAGGCCTGCGAAGTGTGCCACAATTCCCAGAGCCCGACCTTCAAAGGATTTAAGTTTGCCGAGGCGTGGGCGAAGATCGAACACAAAATGCCCAAGAAATAACCTCGAGCTTCCGACTCCATCCCTGTGGGCGGCGGTTAGGCCAAGTGCCATCTGCCGCCCGGGGGAATCGCTTACCCGCAGGATCGCTACGCTCTCCAGTCTCATTCGGCCGTGATCTCCCAGGAACAGATATGAAACGACGACTCCCCGATGCTTTCTACAATCCACTGAGTATTGGCGGGGCAATTCTCTCGGGCGTCAGCTTTCTGACAATCGTCTTCCTGACAGTCGTTGACCAGGTCGAAGCAAGGCCGCCGGCATATATCGGCATCATTTCTTACGTGATCCTCCCGATACCCCTGCTGTTTGGGCTCTTTGTCGTGGCTATGGGTGTGGTCCGCGAACGACGCAGGGTACGGCGCGGCAAGGCCGCAAGCCGCCTGCAATACAGTCTCGATCTCACTTCCCCCCGTCAGCGTTCGGCGGTCCTGCTTATCGCGACAACCGCCGCGATCCTGCTTCTGTTCTCTTCCTACGGAAGCTACCGTGCATTCGAATGGACCGAATCCGTCCAGTTTTGCGGGACCACGTGCCATACCGTCATGGAACCTGAATACACGGCCTACCAGCATTCACCGCATGCGCGCGTGAAGTGCGTGGATTGTCATGTGGGATCAGGGGCGAGCTGGTACGTCCGGTCGAAATTGTCGGGTGCGTATCAAGTGTACGCAGTCCTCGCAAACGTGTATCCCAGGCCTATCCCCACGCCGATCCACAACCTCCGGCCAGCGCAGGAAACGTGCGAACAATGCCATTGGCCGTCGCACTTCTCGGGCGATAAGGAGATTGTCAACACCTACTTTCGATCGGACGACAAGAATACCCGTTGGACGATCGCTCTTCTGATGAAGATCGGCGGCGGAAATACCGAAGTCGGGCAGGGGAGGGGCATCCACTGGCACATGAATATTGCCAATGAAATCACCTTTGTCGCCACGGATTCTCTGCGTCAGAACATCCCCTGGGTCCGGATGCGGAATCGGACAACAGGCGAGGAAATGGAGTATACGGCGAAGGACGCGAGTCTCTCGGAAGAAGAGATCCAGAAACTCCCGAAGAACACCATGGATTGCATCGACTGCCACAACCGGCCGTCGCATGTGTATCGTCCGCCCGTGCGCATTGTCGACGAACTGCTCGCGACGAACCAGATGAGTCCGTCGATTCCCGGGATCAGGGCAATTGCGGTCAACGCGTTGGTTCAACCGTTCACCACAGCTGCCGCCGCGACCGATAGCATTCCCATTGTCGTGCAAGCGGCGCTCTCGGATAAGCTTGGAACAATACCCGATACGCTCAGGCCGCTCATCGCTTCGGCTTCCACCGCGCTGGTCGGCGAATATCATCGAAACTTCTTTCCGTACATGCACGCGGACTGGCGGTCGTATCCAAACAACATCGGGCACATGACAGATCTCGGCTGTTTCCGCTGTCACGACGGAAATCATGTCAGCTCCACAGGCAAAGTCATCCCCAAAGACTGCAATACGTGCCATACGATTCTTTACCAGGGGACGGATCCTGTGCCCGGGACGCTTTCCTCCCAGGGGGAAGCGTTCAGACACCCCGAAGATGTCGGTGACGCCTGGATGACTACTCAGTGCAAAGAGTGCCACACCGGTCAGTAGACCCTTTCTGATACGATGGGAGGGTGCAAAAAAAGTAATTCAACAAGCTCGATTTGGTGATGTTTGTGCGGCGGCATGGAGGGGAAATCAAGCGCATGTTCGGCAGTTCGTCGTTCTGTTATGGCATGAGGGCGGCCAGGGATTTGACGCCACGATGCGTGCCATACATTGGTTCCACTTATCCCTCATTCGCTTATGAACTCACTGCTTCGGTTCCTGCGATTCGCGCCGGTCCTCGTCTGCGGACTGGCGGTCGCAGCGTCTGTCCTCGCCCCTCCGACGGCCTCCGGCCAGCTGATCAACGGACGGTTCATCACTTCCTTCGACACCTGGGAGAAATTTGATACTATCGGAGTGTCCCATAAGGTGTTCCGGGGGTATCAGTCCGCCATCTTCTCCATCGGCCAGGGAAACGTCAGTGTCTATACCAACATGCAGGCGGCAACGACCCTTGCCAACGAAATCACCGATGAATCCGATTACCGGCTGTACAATCTGTATGTCAAAGTAAAAGAAATCGGCGGCATCGGCGACGTCTCCTTCGGCCGCGTCCCTTATTTCTACGGCGTCGGTCTCGGGACGCTCGACGGAGCTGTCGCGTCGGTCCACGGCAAGGCGAACCAGTACAGGGTGACCCTCTACGGGGGTGTCTCCACTCCTTTCGATTTTGGCATTTCACACATCGGGACGGTGAAGGACAAGTTTGCCATCGGCGGGCAAGTGCTCTTCAACCCGATTGCCGGGCTGCGGGGAGGGCTGAGCTACATGAACCGGCGGCAGCCTCTGCCGTCGTACTACGGCGTGCGGGTCGATCCCCAGACCCTTGATGCGGCGACCATGCTCATCGTCCCCGGACCCGAGCGGGAGCAACTCGGCGGTGTTGACCTTTCGTACGGCTGTAAGGCCCTCTCACTCTATGGCAGGTACGATTATGATTTCGAGACGAGCAAAACCCTCCGGGGACAGATCGATGCACGGTACCAGCTGAATCCCGATGTAACAATCACGCTGAACGCATCCAGGCGTGAACCCCATATCGCGGCGGGTTCCTTCTTTTCCCAGTTCACCTTGAAAGGAGTGACAGAGGTCGAAGCGGGGGCGGATTATTTTATCCTGCCGGGTGTGAGGACGTTCCTTCGCGGCGCGTATGTGGGGTATGACGGAGACAACAGCTTCCGGTACAGTGCGGGGATCGGCCGGAATGATCTCCAGCTCGTTGTTCGGGGGAACACCGGGTATGCGGGAGAACTGGCCTCCGTCTCGTTGCAGGGCGAGTACCCGCTGTTCGACAATCACGTGGTGCCGAACGCCGGCCTTTCGTACATGAGCTACAAAGTCGATGCAGAAGCGCCGCGTTATACCGCGACCTCCGCAGTGCTCGGCGCAACATTACGGCCCGTCAGCGCCGTTTCACTGGACCTGCAGGGACAGTGGCTGAACAACTTCATTGTGAAGAGTGACTTCCGGTTCGTCGGAAGACTCTACTTCTGGTTCTCCGAACGTCTGAATCTCTTCGATTAAGGTGCTCCCCATGAAACGCCGGTACATTATTGTGTCCCTCGTCTTTCTTCTGGCGGTGGCTCTCGTGATTCTCCTCCGCCCGAACGTGCTTAGCGCTCGTGGCGTCCAGGGTGCAACACCCGCGCCGGAAAAACCGATCGTAAAGTTCAATCACAAATTCCACGTCACCGAGGCGGGTCTGGCCTGCACCGATTGCCATGTCGCGGCCGGGAAGAGCAAGAGTGTGACGGACAACCTGCACCCGGGCCACGACCAGTGCCAGCAGTGTCATGAAGATCAGCTTGCCAATACCTGCGGGTACTGCCATCTGAATCCTGACAATATCGAGCCGCGGACCGTCCCGGTCCGGGAACTGGTCTTTTCCCATGAGAAGCATGTTGCGATGAAGGACGTGCAATGCACAACATGTCACGCGGGCATTGAGGCAGACACGACCTCGAGCGCAACACACCTTCCGGCAATGGACAAGTGCACGACCTGCCACAACAATGTGACGGCAGGGAATGTGTGTGAGACGTGCCACACGAACCTCGCGACGCTTCTCCCGCCCGACCATCTCCAGTCGGACTTCCGCCGGTTCCACGGGGAAACCGTCCGGTTGGGAACGTTAAACGTCGAGTGCGCGAGCTGCCATAGCGAGAGTTTCTGTCAGGAATGCCACGACCCTGTGCAGTTGAAGGCGTTCGGGAAAAAGGACCTGAATGCTGATCCCCGGCCCCGCACTTCGCCGAAAGATCAGCCTGCGCAAACGACCGTGCAACGCGTGCACGATCTGAATTACCGCCTGACCCACGGCATCGATGCCCGTTCACGGGCCTCGAATTGCGCATCGTGCCATGACACGCAGGAGTTCTGCGTGCCGTGTCACCAGACCGGAGGCAATATCAACCAGTTCAAATTCAAGCCGCCGTCGCACAATGTTCCGGGCTTCACCACCCTTGGCAAAGGTTCAGGCGGCGGGGTGCATGCGGAAGAAGCGCGCCGGGATATGGAAAGCTGCGTCGGATGTCACGATGTCCCCGGGCAGGATCCCATTTGCCTCACGTGCCATAACGCCGATGGCTCCGTGCGCTAACCAACGATCATTCTTCATACGTCAAGAGTCTTCGTCATGAGAATCCATATTCTGTTGCTTGCATCTCTCCCGCTTGCAGGGGTATTCTTCCTGAGCGGTTGCTCGGAGCTCAATACTCCGGGTCCCAACCCCGTCGTCCCCGGCTCCCTTGTGCATCCGACAAGTTGGAACGACTCGACCGGTCACGGAGCGACCCATGGTGCGGCACTGCAAAAGGTGAATTGGGATGCCACCTCCTGCAAGTCCTGCCACGGGGGAAGCTATGGCGGGGGAAGCAGCCAGGTTTCCTGTTATACCTGCCATCCTTCGTCACCGCACGACGTGAAATTCGGGCAGACAATTGCCGGTCACGGCGTCTATCTGAAAGCAGAGCACTATACGACAACGGAATGCAAGCTCTGTCACGGACAGAGCTACACCGGCGGAGGGGTTTCCGTCTCCTGCTTTACCTGCCACAGTGCATTTCCGCACGAGATCAAGTTCGCCCAGTCGGCAGGCGGACATATGGCGTACCTGCGGGAAAAAGGCTACAACGATACCGAATGCCAGCAGTGCCATGGCGCGACGTATGGCGGAGGCGCCGTGAGTGTCTCTTGTTTCAAATGTCACGATGCCTACCCGCATTCTGTCAAGTTCGATCAGCCGACGGGGAAGCATGTCGCCTATTTCCAGGCCAACGGGTATCCTCTCCAGCAATGCCAGGCGTGTCACGGGACTGACTATAGTGGCGGGACGGTCGATGTAACCTGTTCGAGTGCGCAGTGCCATGCCACTGCCGCAGGTATTGCCAAATCGCCGGAAGCATGCAACACCTGTCACGGAAATTTCCGCGCGGCGGCAAACGATACCCTCTCATGGGCGCCGCCCACTGCCGTCAACGGAGATACCTCGGCCTCGTACCGCGGAGTCGGGGCGCATCAGCTCCACCTCCGTGGGTCCGGGAGCTACAGTTCGTTCGCAGTGCCATGCAACGGCTGTCACGTCGTCCCTTCAGCGGTGGAAGCAAAAGGACATCTGGACACGCCGGGACCGGCAGAAGTTGCCATCACCGTTGCCCTCGCCTCCACTCCGAGCGGCGGAGAGACGCCGGTTCCCAGATACGATCCCTCAACGCAGAAGTGCTCCAATACGTACTGTCACGGCGCATGGAAGCTGCAGAGGTCAACATCCCCATTCGGAACCACATTCTACACGGATTCAGTCATGGTCGGTGGCTTTGCCGCTCCTCAGTGGAACGGGGGATCAGCGGACGCTGCGTGTGGAACATGTCACGGGCTTCCGCCCCAGGGGCACGCCGCGTATCCCATCACACAGTGCTACGCCTGCCATGCCGGAGTTGTCGATGTCAACGGCACAATTGTGGACAAGGAAAAACACATGAATGGAATGATTGACGTGTTCTCCCAGGAATTTCCTCTGAACAGATAGCGCGGCTAGCGCGCGCAGCTCTGCCCGGGCCCTCGCAACGTACGCAACGAACGTACTCGCGAGGGCTTTCTGTTTCGCCGCATATCCGTTCCCCCCCTGCCAGGACCGGGTTTCATTCATATTTGATCCCAGTCATTGGACTCCCCATTTCTTTCGAAAAGTGCGAAAGCATTCTCAGAGATTGGAAGGTTTTTGCCCACTTTGAGAGGATTTTCAGGGGAAATGGCGCCTATTCATTCTATTCCCCAGAGTGAAACCCCCTCTCATGGCACACATCTTGACCCTTGAAAGGCAGCTTTATTCCAGTTGGAGGTGTGATGACTGTTCTTGGACATTGGATGATGGTCGTTGCTTTGGCGACGAGTGCAGTATCGGCGATCGGATATTGGGTGATGGCGCGCGGCTCGCACCAGAGGCTTCTTCGACCAGGACTGTTTGCCTCTTTGAGCGCACTTTTTGTCATCCTCGCTTCAGCGGTTCTTCTTACCCAATTACTCCTCCACGATTTCTCCAGCGGGTATGTCTTCAGCTACAGCGACCGATCCCTCTCGACGTTTTATCTGATCTCGTCGTTCTATGCGGGTCAGGAAGGAAGCTTTCTTTTCTGGGCTCTCTGCTCGGCGGTGATCGCGCTGGTCGTTGCTCGTGCATTGCGGAACTCCGACATCGCCCCGTGGGCGTTGGGAGTCTACATGACGGTGCAAACCGCTCTCCTCCTGCTGGTCCTCGTGAAGTCTCCCTTCCGTTCACTCTGGGAAATGTTCCCGCAAGCAATCGGGAGCCACATCCCCGGGGATGGAAGAGGCTTGAATCCGCTGCTCCAGAATTTCTGGATGGTGATCCATCCGCCGGTGCTCTTCCTCGGGTTCGCAGGAATGGCTGCGCCGTTCAGTCTGGCGCTCGGAGGACTCTTCAAAGGCGACCCGAGAGCATTGATCCAACGCGGACTGCCGTTTGTGCTTTCTGCGACGTTGATCCTCGGACTCGGAATCATGCTTGGCGCCTACTGGGCATACGGTGTTCTGGGTTGGGGAGGCTACTGGGGATGGGACCCCGTCGAGAATTCCTCCCTTGTTCCCTGGTTGACCGGTGTCGCGTTGCTCCACACCCTGATCGCGCAATCGAGGACAGGGAAATACGTCAGGACGAATTTCAGCCTCGCGCTTGTCACATTCTTTCTGGTGATCTATAGCACGTTTCTGACCAGGAGCGGAATCCTTGGTGATGCATCGGTCCATGCGTTTACCGACCCGGGGGCCGCGATCTACTGGGTACTGCTGAGCCTGCTCGCGGTGATTGCGGGAATCAGCGTGGCGGCTCTCGCGTTGCGATGGAGGAGCTTCCGGCCGGAAGAATCGGCCTCTTCGATTTTCACCCGTGAATCGTTTCTCGGCTACGGCGCGATCGCGGTTCTCCTGTCCGCTGTCGTCGTGCTCTTCGGCACGAGCCTCCCGATCTTCTCCACCACGCGCGTCGAACCTGCGTTCTACGATACGGCAAACCTTCCCCTGGCCGCCGTCATGGTTCTGCTCATCGGATTTTCCCTCCTCGTGCAGTGGGAATACCAGGAGGGGAGGGAGATGGTTCGCAGCGCTTTCCGCGGGTTGGCATTCAGCGTCATCGCGGGCATCGGTCTCTACCTCGCAGGGATCCGGGAATTGCGCTTCCTCGCCCTTGCCATCGCCTCCGTGTTTGCATTGATCGTCAATCTCGAAGTCGCCGTCGGCGTAGCCCGGGGGAACTGGCGATTTTTGGGAGGAAAGCTCGCGCACATTGGCCTTGCATTGTTCCTCATTGGCGCTATCACCACGGGCCGTTACGCCAGGAGTGAACGCGTTGCACTTCTTCTTCACAGGCCCCAGCAGGTCCTGGGCAGCACGATGACGTTCGAAGGAGAGCGCAGACGTCCGGATGGAAAATCCGCGTTCGTCGTAAAGGTCGTCGACGGAGGCAAAGAACTGACGCTTGAGCCCGTGATGTTCGATGCTGGCGAACAGGGAATCATGAAGAACCCCGATATCGCTTCGTTCCTCACCCGTGATCTGTATCTCTCCCCCCTCTCCTTCGAAGAGGCGCCGGGTCCTCCCGAATCCTACAGGGTGTTGAAGGGACAGAGTGTTGCTGTCGGCAAGGTGGCGATCCGGTTTACCGACTTCGAAATGACCCGGGACCACAGTGCAATGTCGAAGACCCCCGGGGGCGGTGTCACCGTGGGGGCGTTGCTTGAAGTTGAACAGGGAAATGAACGGGAACGGCTCACCCCCGTGGCGATGGTCGAACCGGGACGGAGGCCGACATACACAAAGGTACGGTCACGTCTGCTCGACGCCGATATCCAGCTGACAGGAATCGATATCGGGGACAGCGGACCGGCATCGGTGGAGCTTGACGTTGAGCGGGGTGGAACTGCATCTTCCACAGGTGTACTGATTGTTGAAGCGAGCATCAAGCCGTTCATACTCTTCCTCTGGGTCGGAACGGTCGTCATGTTTTCCGGATTTGGACTTGCCATGGTGAGACGGATGAAGGAGGGTGTGCGATGAAGGAAAATCGGGTCGTGAAACGTATCCCCAACAACGCGTCGGGAAAGTTCTTCACGACGGAAGACTGCGATGGATGTGCATACTGCGCGTCGGTCGCCCCGGCTAACTTCGATTACGAAAAATCGACAAACCAGTATTTTGTCTGCCGGCAGCCGGCCACTGCCCTGGAGGAGGATCTTCTGCGGGAAGCCTCGGATGACTGCCCGCTTGATGCGATCCGTGTCGACAGGCACTTTTTGCGTTTCACAATAGGAGAGCCCCGGTGAAAGCCAATTTTGACGGGATGGAACTCCAGTTCGACGATCTACCGTCGAGGGAGCAGGGGAGTTACGATCCCGTGCGATCTCCCTATGAACTCGCCGAAACGGAATTCCCGGCAACGGGGGGAGCAGAGGAACAAATGCGGTTTCTGCTCCGCTATGCAATCCTGGCACCGTCGACGCACAATACCCAGCCCTGGCGGTTTGCCCTGACCCCGGACGGGATCGAGATCTTCGCAGACTACCGGCGAAGGATGACCGTCGTCGATCCGGGAAATCGGGAGTTGATCATGAGCATCGGCGGGGCATTGTACACCCTGCGCGTTGCCGCGGCCCATTACCGGATGCCCTGCGAGGTGGAGTACAATTTGTCCGGTGACAGTGAAGGACCGATTGCCGTCGTGCGCATCGGAGAGATTGACCCTCACCTTCCGGTGAGTCCCGTCCATGAAGCGCTTTTCCCCAGTCTGCTCGCCCGGCACACAAACCGCAGTCCATTCCTCCTCTCCCGTGTTCCGGCGTCGCTCATGGCGCGCCTGGCGATGGCTTCGGAAGGCACTCAGGTGGGGCTCGTCCTCTCGACGGACGGCGTGACAATCGAGAAAATCGGTGAGATGGTCTCGGAGGCATCGCTTCTGCAATGGGCAGACACGGAATTCCGCAGAGATGTCGCCGAGTGGATCACGAACGATTCGACAACCCGATGGGACGGCATTCCTGCCTCTGCCTATGGCTGGTCGGGTTCGATTGCCACGCTCGGATCCTACGCCGTGAAGTCCATCGACCAGGGACGACTCCGTGCCGCCCGTGATCGGAATCTCTGTGTGGAATCCCCGGGCCTGGCTGTCATTGCGGCCGAAGATGCCCCGCAATACTGGCTGGAGGCGGGGGAGGTCCATCAGCGACTCTGTCTGAGCATCATTCACGAGGGTCTGCAATACAGCTATTTCAATATGCCCGTGCAGATACCGCAATTCAGGATGCAGTTGAAATCACTTCTGGGGTGCCGTCAATGGCCCCAGCTGATCCTTCGCATCGGTTACTGTCTGGCCACTCCGGCGCCGACACCCAGGCGACCGCTTGAAGACGTCATGATGTAATTCTTTTTCTCGGGAGATCGCTATGTCGAGTAAACCGGAACACCCGCATCGGGAAGCAGAGAGCGACTATTCGGCTGAAACCCGCCTCATCTATGGGAAGATGGATGACCCCCGGTGGGACTACAGCCACCATTTGCTTCCTCCCATCTCCTCGTCCGCCACCTATCGTCTCGATTCCGCTCAGCGCGGAGCCCAGGGCTTTATGGAATTTGCGCACTCGAGCGAGGAACTCACGGTGACGAGCCGTGCACCGATCTATATTTACGACCGGTTGGGCGAACCGAACAAGGACATGCTGGAAGAGAACCTCGCGTTCGCCGAATGCGGTGACATCGCCGTCTCTTTCGCAAGCGGCATGGCGGCAATCTCCGGTGTCCTGGGCATCCTGACCGGAAGCGGGAGCGAAATCGTCGCCGAACAGACGCTCTACGGTTGCACTTATTCGTTGCTGACCAATTGGTACCCCCGGCTGAAGATCTCCACGTCCTTTGTGGATTTCAGCGATTTGCATGCGGTCCGTAAGGCCATCACTCCCCGGACGCGGGTGTTGTACATGGAGTCGCCCGTGAATCCGACCCTCCGTCTCATCGATCTGGCCGCCGTTGCGAAGATTGCAGCCGAGGTAAACGCGACCCGTGACAAAGACGAACGGATGTACACCGTCGTGGACAGCACCTTTGCCACGCCGTATTGCCAGCGACCGATCACCCTCGGCATCGATTTCGTCGTTCACTCGCTGACGAAAGCCATCGGGGGTTTCGGCACCGACATCGGAGGGGTGGTCATCGGTCCGCGATGGAGCCGCGACATGCTCATGCTGTTCCGGAAAGATTTCGGCGGAGTTCTCTCCCCGAAAAGTGCCTGGCCGGTTCTTGTCCAGGGTCTTCCCTCCCTGGCGGTCAGGATGCGGCAGATGCAGGAAAGCGCACGCAAGATTGCCCAATTCCTGACAACGAGGGAGGAAATTCAGCGTGTCTCCTATCCGGGCCTCCCGGATTTTCCTCAGCGGGAACTCGCCCTCCGGCAGATGGTGGATTACGACGGCAATTTTGCCCCCGGCTGCATGGTCTATTTTGTGATGAAGGGAGAAACGCCGGAAGAATCCTTGAAGACCGCAGAGCGTTTCATCAACTATGTCGCAAAAAACTCCTACTGCATCACCCTTGCCGTAAGCCTGGGCAATATCCGCACGCTCATTGAACATCCGGGGTCGATGACGCACTCCGCAATTCCTGCGGAGGACCAGATTGCCAAAGGGCTCGATCCCGGAGGGATCCGATTGTCTCTGGGGCTTGACAGCCCTGATGATGTGATCCGGGATCTCAATGCATCATTCAGGAAATTCCAAGCACCAGAAGAGGCGGCTTCTTCATGCATTACAACAGAATCTCTGAAACCGTAAAAAAGAAATTCGACTGGAAATTTGTGACCGCGTCCGAAGCGGTCTCGGTCATCAGATCCGGGGACCGGGTGTATATCCATCCCGGTTGTGCTGTTCCGCAGGTTCTTGTCGACGCGATGGTCGACCGGTACGAACAACTGCACAATGTCGAAGTATGTCATCTGCTCGGCGTCGGAGAGGCGGAGTATGTCCGGCCGGAAATGGAAGGTCATTTCAGGCATAACGCATTTTTCATCGGGAAGAATGTGCGGAAAGCGGTCTGCGAAGGAAGAGCCGATTTCACGCCGATCTTCCTTTCCGACATCCCCGACCTCTTGTATAGTCGCCGCTACCCTGTGGACGTCGCACTTATCCAGGTTTCTCCCCCCGATGAACACGGATATTGCAGCTTCGGCGTGGGGGTGGAATGCACCAAAGCAGCCACCGACGTTGCCCGGATCGTCATTGCGCAGATCAACCCGAACAATCCGCGGACGCTCGGAGATTCGTTCATCCACATCAGCAAGATTGACTACTGTGTGGAAGCGAACGAGTCGCTGAAAGAACTTCCCCAAATGGAAGGCGACGAGACCCCCGAAGAAATCGAGGTCTACCGCCGCATCGGCGCACACGTTGCAGGTCTGGTCGAAGATGGAGCGACGCTGCAACTGGGCATCGGGAGGATTCCGGATTCCGTGGTCAAATTCCTGGAAGACAGGAAACACCTTGGCATCCATTCCGAAATGGTCTCCGACGGCATCATCCCGCTGGTGGAAATGGGCGTCATTACCGGCCAGCAGAAAACCCTCTTGCCGGGGAAAATTGTCACCTCGTTTGTGCTCGGGTCACATGCCTTGTTTGACTTTGTTGACAACAATCCCGCCATGGAGTTCCGCCCGACGCAGTTCACGAATGATCCGTTCACGATTTCCCGAAACCGGAAGATGGTGGCAATCAATTCCGCGATCGAGATCGATCTGTCGGGCCAGGTGGTTGCGGACTCCATGGGGTACAATTTCTACAGTGGCTTCGGCGGTCAGGTGGATTTCATCCGGGGCGCCGCCAAATCGGAAGGCGGCAAGCCCATCATTGCCCTCCCCTCGACTGCAAAAGATGGAAGCATCTCGCGCATCGTGCCGCGGATCAGGGAGGGAGCCGGGGTCACTACTTCCCGGGGCGATGTCCACTACGTTGCCACCGAGTTCGGCGTGGTGAATCTGCATGGTATGACCATTAAGAAACGGGTTGAATTGCTTATCAGTATTGCCCATCCAAAGTTCCGCGAGGACCTTGAGATGTTCGCAAAGGATCATCACTATTTGTAAGGAGATCCCGATGATACGAGGAAACGTCACGTTTGAAATCGAAAACTGCAAAGGATGTGAGCTGTGCATCGCTGCCTGTCCACAGGAAAGTCTTGCGCTCTCTCAGCGCATTAATGGCCAGGGCTACCACTACGCTGTTCTCGTGAAGGACAATTGCACAGGGTGCGTCAACTGCGCGTTGGTCTGTCCGGACGCGGTGATTACCGTCTACCGGGAGAACAAGAAAAAACAACGTGTGCCTGTCGCCCAACTCAGCAACGTGGCGAACGACATCACGCTGACCATCGACCCGGCAAATCAGTAGGACGTTGTACGGTGCCCATGTCCACCATCGTACGCAGGTGATCGGAACGACAAAGGAACATGGGAGATTGCCGGGCGAACCCGATAATTCAATGAAAGGGACTTGTTGTGTCTGACCTCCAGATTATGAAAGGGAACGAAGCACTCGCCGAGGCTGCCATCCGGGCAGGGTGCAACGGATATTTTGGATATCCCATCACGCCGCAATCCGAAATCCTCGAATATCTTGCCGAGGAAGGGAGGGAACGGGGGATGATCGTGTTGCAGGCGGAAAGTGAGGTTGCCTCCATCAATATGGTCTACGGCGCCGCGGGAGCAGGCGCACGGGTAATGACCTCGTCGTCCAGTCCGGGCGTGAGTTTAATGCAGGAAGGAATATCCTACATCGCGTGTGCCGAGCTTCCCTGTCTCATCGTCAATGTGAATCGCGGCGGGCCCGGTCTGGGCACGATCCAGCCCTCACAGGGAGACTACTTCCAATCCGTCAAGGGCGGCGGGCACGGAGACTACCGGCTGATTGTCCTGGCCCCCTCCAGCGTTCAGGAGATGGCTGACTTTGTGTTCAAGGCATTCGACCTTGCGGACAAGTGGCGCAATCCGGTCATGATCCTGGCGGACGGCGCGCTGGGGCAGATGATGGAAAAGGTCCACTTCCCCGACTACAACCCTAAGGATCACGTCGTCCCGAAACCCTGGGCAACGACAGGAAAGACCCCCGACCGGGAACGGAATATCATAACGTCGCTTCACATTGAACCGGAGAAGATGGAACAAATCAATCTCCGCCTCCAGAAAAAGTACCGTCAGATCGCAGAAACCGAAACCCGCTGGGAGGAAGTGGAGACGGATGATGCAGAGTGGTTGATAGTCGGGTACGGCCTGGCGGCACGCATCGGCCATCGTGCCGTGGAAATTGCACGAGAGCAGGGGATCAAAGCGGGTCTGCTTCGACCCATTACGCTGTTCCCCTACCCGTCCCGGGCGATCGAGACCCTCGCCGGCCGTGTTCACGGGATACTGACAGTGGAAATGAACGCGGGCCAGATGGTGGAAGATGTCCGCCTCGCGGTAAACGGGAAGGTCCCCGTCTCCTTCTATGGACGGATGGGAGGAGTCATTCCCTCTCCGGACGAAGTTGTCGGGGCTCTCAAGAACATGATTACCCACGATGTTGCACAACCAGCGGAGGCGTGTTGAAATGGAACAGACCCTCAATGCCCAGGCGACCGATCTGCTGGAGGTGGTCTATGAACGTCCCTCGACACTCACCGACACGCGCTTTCATTACTGTCCGGGATGCGGCCACGGTGTCGTCCACCGTGTTCTGATGGAAGTCGTGCAAGAAATGGGGATTCAGCAAGACACGATCGGAGTCGCGCCGGTAGGCTGCTCGGTGTTCGCCTACAACTACCTGGATATCGATATGCAGGAAGCGGCTCATGGCAGAGCTTCTGCCGTAGCCACGGCAATCAAGCGCATGCTGCCTTCGAAAATGGTGTTCTCGTACCAGGGTGACGGCGATCTCGCTGCCATCGGGACTGCTGAAACGATTCACACCTGCAACCGCGGAGAAAACATCCTCGTCGTCTTCATCAACAACGCGATCTACGGGATGACAGGGGGACAGATGGCACCGACCACGCTCCTCGGGATGAAAACCACAACCTCGCCGACGGGAAGAAACGTTGAAACCTCGGGCTTCCCGATCAAGATGGCAGATATCGTTGCCCTCCTCCCGGGAACCTATTATGTCACGCGGACATCGGTGCATACTGCGACCGCCGTACGGCATTTGAAGAAAGCCATCACACGATCGTTCCAGTATCAGAAAGAACATCGCGGGACCTGCTTCATTGAGGTGGTTTCAAACTGTCCGTCGGGGTGGAAAATGACTCCTCTTCAGGCGAACAAATGGCTCGAAGAGAACATGTTCGCCTTATATCCTCCGGGAGATCTCAAAGTCCCCAAATGATTTGCCATCGTAGAAATGAGGATCGATATGAAGCATGAACTTCTTATAGCAGGATTTGGCGGGCAGGGTGTGCTCTCGATGGGGATGACCCTGGCCTATGCCGGTGTGGTGGAAGGGAAAGAGATCACCTGGATGCCGTCGTACGGCCCGGAAATGCGCGGGGGGACAGCGAACTGCATCGTGATTGTGTCCGATAAGAAAATCAGCTCGCCCATCATTACGGTGTTTGATACCGTCATCGCATTGAACCAGCCATCACTCGACAAATTCGAGAATGCCGTGCGGCCGGGGGGGATGTTGATCTATGACTCGACAAACATCGTCAAGGTTCCGACGAGGACCGATATCGCGATCATTCCCATTGATGCGAGCGTCGAAGCGGTCAAGCTGAAGAACAGCCGCATCATGAACATGATTGTCCTGGGTGCGTTCCTCGCCCGCGCTCCCGTGGTCAGTGTCAATGCCGTCATGGAGGCGTTGCGAAAAGTTCTCCCGGAACGGTACCATAACCTCCTGCCGTTGAATGGAGATGCTCTCCGACGGGGGATGGAACTGGCGGAGCTGCAACCGGCTTGATTGCGAAGAATCGATGGAAGGGTAATCATGGAAACGAAATGCATTCATTCGTGCAAGGGTTTGTGCAACGCCCTGACCGTGGCTGAACGCCGGGAACAGGAGGCGATCGACGAATACCGGAGGTATGTGGGGGAGTGCGATTACCCCGATGTGAAGGTGCTCCTGGAACGGCTCATTGCGCAGCGGCAGCAAGCGGTGCAGGCTCTCCGGGACGCACGCGCGATGCTGGAAGAACGGTTCGCAACCATCGACCGGATCAGCGACAACTTTGCCTAGACGGCATCCCCCGAATCGCCGGTCAAGCGATGCACGAAAGGAAATCCATGCCATGAGCCGTGATCGATCTTTGAACTGGGATACGATGTCGATTCGGGACATCCTGGAGTTTGCGATTGCTGATGAAGAAGAGGCGCGGGAGTACTACCGTCATGCAGCGCAGCTTGCCGTGACCCCTCACACGAAACTGGTGCTCGAAAGGCTCGCGGAGATGGAGAAGGGGCATGCCGAGGCCCTCCGTGCTGAAATCAGCGAGATGGATGCACAACGGGAGTGCGAGACGGCAATGGCCGATTAACGCAAAAGGTGCAAAACCCCCATGAGTAAATACAAAATCGCGTGGCTTCCCGGAGACGGTATCGGGAAGGACGTCATGGATGCAGCGAAGATCGTATTCGACAAGGTCCATCTGGACGCAAGCTACATCCATGGGGACATTGGCTGGGAATTCTGGTGCAAGGAAGGTGAGGCATTCCCTCAACGGACGGTCGACCTCTTGAAGAACGTCGACGCGGCGATGTTCGGCGCCATTACGTCGAAGCCGGCAAAGGCTGCCGAGGCAGAGCTCATCCCGGGTTTGCAGGGGAAAGGACTGGTCTATCGATCCCCCATTGTCCGCATGCGGCAGCTGTTTGATCTTTATGTTTGTCATCGGCCGTGCAAAGGTTACCCGGGGAATCCGCTGAATTACAAAGAGGCGATCGATCTGGTGGTGTTCAGGGAGAACACGGAGGACCTCTATGCAGGCGTGGAATTCAGTCCGCTTCCCCGTGAACTTGCGGACACGTTGATACAACTCTCCCGCCCCTTTGCTGCCTTCGGGCGCGTTCCCCTCGACGAGATTGCCGTGTCCTGCAAGGTGAACACGAGAAAAGGCTCCGAACGGATTGCGCGCGCGGCGTTCATGTTTGCCCGGGAATTCGGACGGAAGAAAGTCACCATCGTTCATAAAGCCAATGTTGTGCGGGCAACGGACGGGCTGTTTCTCGAGGCAGCGCGGAACGTGGCTGCGGAATTTCCGGAGATTGCCGTTGACGAAGCGAATGTCGATGCGATCTGTATGTGGCTGCTGAAAAACCCGCACAATTACGATGTCCTTGTTGCGCCGAATTTGTACGGCGACATCATCTCGGACCTCGCGGCGCAAATGGTCGGCGGACTCGGGTTCGGATGTTCGGGCAACATTGGAGATCACCTCGCTGTGTTTGAACCATCGCATGGTTCGGCGCCGAAATACGCCGGCCAATACAAAGTGAACCCCATCGCGACCATTCTCGCCGGCAAGATGATGCTCGACTGGCTTGGCGAAACGGAGAAGGGCAGGGCCGTCGAAGAAGCAACGGCGGCAGTGATCAGGGAAGGGAAAGTGCGAACCTACGATATGGGTGGGTCCGCCTCAACTCTGGAAATGGCAAACGCGATCGCTGGGAAGATCGCCGACTAAAATCCCATGGACAGTCTTTATATCCACGAGGTCGGACTTCGGGACGGCCTGCAAATGGAAGGTCAGGTTGTACCGCTCGAGACAAAGATATCCTGGATCGAGAGGCTGATTGCGGCCGGGACCGATATTGTTCAGGTCGGCTCCTTTGTTCACCCGGGGAAGGTGCCGCAAATGGCGGACACCGATCAGCTCTTCCGCGAGCTCTCGTCAAGAAACATCCGCAGTGAACGGACGATCTTCTCGGCGCTGGTGCTCAACGAGAAGGGACTTGACCGGGGGCTGATCGCGGGTGTATCAATGTTGTGCATGGGCGTTTCGGCCAGTGAGACGCACAGTCGCAAAAACACCGGGATGTCGATCGCCGAGGCGACGGAGCGAATCATCGCGATCGGGAGATCGGCGGTGAATGCCGGGGTGAAGGTCCAGATGTCCGTGCAGTCGGCCTTCGGATGCGGGTATGAGGGTCCCGTTCCACGCGAAAGAGTGCTTGCCATCGCGCGCAGGTTCATGGATGCCGGTTTCACGACCATCAGCCTTGCCGACACTGCCGGCCACGCGATGCCCGATGCGGTCGAAGCGTTGTTTGAAGGGCTGAAGTCAACGAACGACGCCGCGGAATTCGCCTGTCATTTTCACAACACGTACGGCGTTGGACTCGCAAATTGTTTTGCAGCGCTCAGGGTCGGCGTACAGTACTTCGAATCCTCCATTGCCGGGCTGGGGGGATGTCCCTTCACAAAAATCGCCGGCGGGAATGTCTGCACCGAAGATCTGGTGCATATGGTGCAACACATGGGGCGGCGGCCGGATGTGGACCTGGCGCAGCTGCTCGCTCTTGCATCCGATGTCGAATCGTACTTTCAGCGGGAGCTGCCGGGGACGATCCATCGCGTAGGACAGATCCCCAATGCGATCGCATAAGGCTCTGATCCTCGACATGGGGAGGCGAGCCCTGGGAATCGCCGCCCTCATCGTCGCGATCTCCTCGGAATGCCCCGCAGACGAACGATTGTGGTTCGTGAGTCCCGGGGTCAAAATGGCCTACAGCTTCGGGGCAGGCGGCGGATTCACGATGGGGTGGGAGGTGAGTCTGACGACGTACGCGGACGATATGCCGATTCTCATCCCCGGGCTGGCACTGGGGATCTACAGTTGTCACGGAAGAGAAGTCTACTACGCATCGCTGCAAGTGACAGGCCCCGGACTGTTGGGACTGGGTATGGGCCCCGCGCTTATCAAGGAAGAAGGCCGAGGCGACATCGGGGTGAGGCTGGAGACATTCGAGTTCATGTTCGCGATGCCGGAATACACGCATGTGTTCAGAGGGGAGGGGCACGACGACCTGAACGATATCGGGCTCTACCTCAAGCTGCCGATCATCCTCGGGGAAGAGCATGCATTCTCGCTGGGTGGGTGAAGGAAAGAATCGCCCGTATGGCTCACAAGCTTCTTGATGGAATTAGGATCCTCGATCTGACGAACGTCCTCTCCGGTCCGTTCGCCACGCTCCACCTCGCCCTTCTGGGGGCGGAGGTGATCAAGATTGAGAATCCGGCAGAAGGCGATCTCGCCCGAAAGCTGGGGAATGTCCCGCAGCTCAATGAAAAGCTGATGGGGACCAGCTTCCTTGCGCAAAACGCGAATAAGAAGTCGCTGACCCTCAACCTGAAGGACCCGAAGGGACAGGAAATCTTCCGTCGTCTGGCAGAACGCTCCGACGTGGTGGTGGAAAACTTCCGGCCCGGCGTCATGGAGAGGTTGGGACTGTCCTATGATGCACTGGGGAGAATCAATCCGCGGCTGATCTACTGCGCAATATCGGGATTCGGACAAACGGGACCGGACGCCCTCAAGCCCGCATACGATCAGATTATCCAGGGACTCAGCGGCGTCATGGCCATCAACGGTGACGAGCGGCTGAATCCCCTCCGTTGCGGCTTTCCGGTCTGCGATACGGTGGGCGGTCTGAACGCGGCGTTCGCCGTGATGGCGGCGCTCTACTCGCGCGAAAAGACAGGAGAGGGACAGTTCATCGACATTGCTCTTCTCGACTCCATCATGCCTCTGATGGGATGGGTCGCGGCGAATCTCCTGATCGGGGGACAACAACCGACTCTCATGGGGAATGATAATTTTACCGCAGCCCCCTCGGGAACCTTTGAGACGCAGGATGGATACGTCAATATCGCCGCCAACAAACAAGAACAGTGGGAATCGGTTGCGGACATCCTTGGCGTTCCTGCGCTGAAATCGGATCCCCGGTTCCAACAGCGGGATGCACGAAAGAAGAACCGGAAAGAGCTGACGCCCCTCCTCGAGGCAAAATTGAAAGAGAGACCGACGTCGTACTGGGTGGATGTTCTGAACGCGAAAGGAGTCCCCTCCGGGGAGATCCTCGGGCTCGAAGATGCCCTCAGCGCACCGCAGATCCGGCATCGTGAAGTCCTGAAGTCAGTCCCCGTGGAAGGAATAGGCGAACTGCAGTTGTTCGCTCTCACTGCGAAATTCAGCAAGACGCCGGCCGCAATTGAAGCGCCGCCCCCGACCCTCGCGCAACATACGGACGCTTTGCTCGCAGAGCTGGGGTTTTCTGAAGAAGGGATCGCGGAGCTGAAACAGAACGGAGTGGCGTAGCAGCTTTCTGCCTACTGCATACTCCCTACTGCCTACGCACCATTGCTTAACGTTGGAGTCTTTATGGGAATGACCGTCGTCGAAAAAATCCTTGCGCGTGCCGCCGGGAAAGCATCAGTGACCGTAGGGGAGGTCGTCGAGCCCCACGTTGATCTTGCGATGTCGCATGAGAACGCCGCGCTGGTCATCAATCAGCTCAGGGAGATCTTCTCCGGCACCGGGAAGGAGCCCAGCGTATGGGACCCGGGCAAGATCGCCATTATCTTCGATCACCGGGTCCCCGCGGAGTCGGCGAAGACGGCGACAAATCAGAAGAAGATCCGCGAATTCGTTGCCGCTCAGGGGATCAAGAGGTTTCACGACATCCGGGGCGACCAGGGCGGCATTTGCCACCAGATTCTGCCGGAGAACGGCTATGTGCGGCCCGGAGCGATTGTGGTCGGGACGGATTCGCACACGACGAGCCATGGTGCGTTGGGGGCGTTTGCCTTTGGCATCGGAGCGACGGAAATGGCAAGCGTGTGGACTCTGGGAACCGCAGTGAACATCGAGGTTCCTGGGACGATCAAAGTTGTCGTGAACGGCACACTCCCATCGTTCGTTGGACCCAAAGACCTCATCCTGTACCTCATTGGAAAGCTCACAGCGAACGGAGCCACGTTCAAAGTGCTGGAGTTTCACGGTGAGACGATCCGGCGTATGCCGATGTCGGGGCGGCTGACCCTCTGCAATATGTCCGTCGAGGCCGGCGCGACTTCGGGGATTGTTCCGTCGGATCAAGAGACGATTCGTTATCTCCGGAATGAAGCGGGAGTACGGGACGTTATCGAATTCGTCCTCCCGGATCTCGATGCACGCTATGAACGTGTCGTCGAAATCGACGCGGCGGAGCTTCACCCGCAGATCGCCTGTCCCCATACGGTCGACAACGTGAAAGATCTCGAACTCGTGGTGGGGACGAAGGTTGACCAGATCGTGATCGGCTCCTGCACGAACGGACGATTGGACGATCTTGAGGTGGCAGCGAGAATCTTGCGGGGCCGGAAAGTTTCCCACGGAACACGCATGCTTGTCTTCCCGGCTTCGGGGAGAATTTACCAGCAGGCTCTGGAGAAGGGCTACATTGCCGATCTTCTCAGCGCAGGGGCGGTGGTCATGAATCCGGGGTGCGGGCCGTGCCTCGGAGTGCACCAGGGTGCGCTTGGTGACAATGAAACGGCCCTCTCGACAACGAATCGCAATTTCAAGGGTCGCATGGGGAATCCCACGGCGAGCGTGTATCTCTGTTCCCCGGCTGTGGCAGCGGCCTCGGCTGTGACCGGCGTAATTACCGATCCGAGAAAAGGAGCGTAAGAATGGCCAGAGTCGTATTGGTGTGCGAAGACGACATATCCACGGATGTCATTTACCCCGGTCGTTACATGGCGACTGTCCTTCCGCAGGAGACGCCGCAATATGCATTTGCCGATAATACGGAATTCAACGCGAAACTGCGTGCGGGCGAAATCAAAGCCGGCAGCATCGTGGTGGCCGGAAAGAATTTTGGATGCGGATCGTCCCGGGAACAAGCGGTGTCGGCGCTCAAGGGGTACGATCTCGTGATCGTGGCAGAGAGTTTTGCGCGCATCTTCATGCAAAATGCGATCAACCTGGGTCTCCGGCTGGTGACTGCCCCCGGCGTCGTCGCGACCCCCGGCGATGAGCTTGTGATCAACGATGAGACGGTCGAATGTCCGGCGCGCAAGACTTCCTACCAGGTAGTGAAGTTGCCGGCGGCAAGGCAGTCGATTATCGATGCCGGGGGCCTTATCCCCTTTACCAGAAAACTTATGCTGGAGCGAGCGGGTCTCTCTTGAGGTTATCCTTGTATTTCACACACGAACATCCCAATACCCTCCCTTGGACGCATTGAAATCAGATTCTCTCAAGCGCCGCTCGTTCACGTTCCGCACAGCCACGTCGTGGCTCGAAGGCCGTAGCGGGCTTCTGTCTTCAGAAGGGAAACCGACGCTGCGTGTCTCCAGTCCTGTGGAATTCAGCGGTGAACCGGGTGCCTGGACGCCGGAGGATATGTTCGTCGCCGCCGTTGAGATCTGTCACATGTCCACATTCATGGCATTTGCGGCGAGATCGGATGTCCCGATAATTTCCTACCGGAGTCATGCGAACGGAGTCCTCGAGTATGTCGATGGGGACTATCGGTTTACCCGCATCGTGATCTTCCCCACGGTCGTAGTCCCCCCGGGCCAATATGAAAATGAGGTACACGCTCTCCTGAATGAGACTTCGCGACATTGTCTCGTGACGAATTCGATCGCCTCGATTGTGGAAATCAATCCCATCATCATGGTGCAGTGACGCTGCTTGCAATTCGGCCGTTTTCTCCTTATGTATGAATTGCAGGAGTGAGGATCCGCCCCTGGCGGTTGTTGAACGAAATATCCCCCGAAGCAACTCCACCCGCAACCGAAGGAGGAGGCGGCGGGGATGCTCCGAACGTGGTTTTGTTCGCGTCGATTCACCAACGCTCGGGGAGGAAGTTCAACGACTTGAATGAATTAGGCGGGTGAGGTAAGGAGCTCTATGGCAACACCGTTCTCTTCGATCGATTTATCCCTCCTCAAGAAATACGACCGTCCCGGTCCCCGGTACACCAGCTATCCGACTGCCCCCCTGTTCAGCCCTTCGTTTTCGGCGGGTGACGACAGGGATGCCCTGGTAGCATCAAATCAGCCCGGAAGCGCCAACGATTTGTCGCTGTACTTCCACTTCCCGTTCTGTGATACACTTTGCTACTTCTGCGGCTGCACAATGCTCGTCACTCGGGATCGGGCCCGGATAGAAGAGTATCAGAAGTACCTCAAAAGGGAAATCGATATGGTCGCGGCGCTGATTGCGCCGGACCGAAAGGTGGTTCAAGTGCACTGGGGGGGTGGCACCCCCACGCATCTGTCACCTGATCAGATCAGGGATATTGCCGCGTACATAAACTCCCGATTCTCGATCGCGCCCGATGCGGAAAAAAGTGTTGAAATCGATCCCCGCGAATTGACCAGATCCCACATGGAGGCCCTCGCCGACGGCGGATTTAACCGTATGAGTATGGGCGTGCAGGACCTGAATGAAGAAGTCCAGGTGGCGGTCAACAGGCTCCAGCCCGAATCGATGAGCCGTGCGGTTCTTCAATGGGCGAGAGAACTGGGCTTCCATAGCGTAAATATTGACCTGATTTATGGGCTGCCTTTTCAGACGATGGCGACATTTGAGGAGACGCTCAGGCACATCGTCACCTTTGACCCGGATCGCTTTGCAGTCTTCAACTATGCCCATGTCCCTTGGCTCAAGCCGCACCAGAAGCTGATTCAGCCCGAAGATCTCCCCTCGCCGGAAGAGAAGCTCGAAATCCTCAAAATGACCATCGAATTCCTGACAGCGCAAGGTTACGATTACATTGGAATGGATCATTTTGCGAAACCCGACGACGAACTTGCCCGGGCTCAGCGGGAAAAGACGCTCTACCGGAATTTCCAGGGGTACTCAACACGCTCCGGGGCAGACTTGCTGGGATTCGGGATGTCCTCCATCGGGCATTTTGGTCGCACCTACGCTCAGAACCTGAAGATTCTTCCCGAGTACTATCGTGCCATTGACAGAAATGAATTTGCCACGCATCTGGGTTACCGGATGACCGATGACGATGTGATCCGCAAACATGTCATCATGCGCCTGATGTGCGACCTTGAGCTCGATATCAGGGCCGTCGAGAGAAAATTTGACATCGATTTCGGGGATTACTTCGCCTCGTCACTCGCTGCTCTCGAGCCTCTCGAACAGGACGGTCTTGTCGCCCGCTCGGATGATATGATCCGCATCGTCGGTGCCGGCCGGCTCCTCCTTCGGAATATTGCGATGCCGTTCGATGCCTACCTGGAACAGATGAACAAGGAAAAGCCGATCTTCTCAAGAACGGTCTGAACCGGGCCGTCGGGGAGCGGGTGGTTACCGCGCTTGCCCCTGATCCCGGTGCCCGTTGTCTCGACATCTATCCTCTCCGGCACAAATTCCCCAGTAGTTCTCCCCCCCGTTTCCCTTCGAGGAACCCTTTCACGCGACTTTACCCCACGGAACCACCCATTCAAGTGGTTTTTCCCCACGTTCTGACTGAGATTGTGAAAAAGGGATATACAGTATTCACTCTAGTAAGCCCGGTTGATCGAACGCAGAAAATTACTGCTATTCCTGTATTGGCATTCCGCGTGTGCTTTTGTACAATCAAATTGCGTGACGAAAATAACCGTTGCTACTACCGGGGGAACCAGGGAGAAGGGGGAGCTAAGGCTCGGAGGAAGACTCCTTGGCCCCCCGGCAGACAGCGGAGGGAGGCGCTCGTCTACGTTCACTTTAAATCCAGGGAGGGGACGATGAAAGTCTACAAATCGGACAAACAGAAGGCTTTCGAAGGGGAGGCCCTGGAGCACGCGGATTTGCTGTATAACTATGCGTTACGGATGACGGGGAATCCGGCAGACGCCGACGACCTTGTACAGGAGACATTTCTCAAAGCCTACCGCTTTTGGGATCGGTACGAGCAGGGAACAAACATTCGTGCGTGGCTGTTTCGAATTCTGAAAAACTCATACATCAACCGGTACAGGAAGGAATCAAAAGAGCCGAGCAAGGTTGACTACGACGACGTGCAGAACTTCTACTCCTCCATTCCTACGAACGTGGGAGCAGAAGAATCGCCGGACGTTGCGTTCGATCGGATGCTCGACGATGTGGTCTCCTCGGCAGTGCTGAACTTGCCGGAAGATTTCCGCACAGTGGTCATCCTGTGTGACATCGAGGGACTCACGTATGAGGAAATCGCCGAGTTCGTTGACCGGCCGCTGGGAACGGTGAGATCAAGACTTCACAGGGGAAGGAAACTTCTTCAGACCAAACTCACCTCCTATGCAAGGGAGCATGGGTATATCGGCTCTTCGATAAGATCCTGACGGTAAGTGGGAAGGGATGAGCGTGATTGCGAGTGATCGGGCTGAGGTGGTGTTGTACGGATGGCGACGGCAGGAGAAAATTCAGGCAAAGCAGGAGTCGCCTCCGCGCAGAACTCAGCCGATGGCAGTATTGGTTGCTGACGATAACGAGAGCTACCGGTCAGACCTTGTCGAGTTTCTGCAGAAACAGAAATGGATCCGCGTTGTTGGGGAGGCGAAAAACGGCGATGAGGCTCTTGCTCTCACGCGTGAGATGTCTCCCGACCTCGTCCTGATCGACGTGAATATGCCGGGGATGAGTGGATTCGAAGCCACGAGACAGATCAAGAACCTGCTTCCCCGGGCCAAGGTGGTGTTCACCACAATTCACGAGAAGCAGACGTACGATGTTCTCTCCGAATATCTGAATGCGGATGGGTTTGTCTGCAAGAGCTCCGCAAAGAGAGAAATCCCTCGCGTGCTGAAGAGACTGGGGTTTGACATCCCGTCCCGGCAGCCCAGAGGGGAAAGATAATACCGGATCGCCACACCCGACGGCGCTGGATTGTCGCTGCATGGAGAGGGAAGCGCAGTCTCAGTCGCCGCCGGGGAATCCGGTTTTTTCGATGAACATCGAACCCCTCCGCTGTTCACGCCAGAGCCCTCATCGCGCAATTTCCCCCCTTTTTTCAACGTTTCTCAAGCCATTCCAACCTTTTCGATCGATCCGCCACCTCGTTGGCAATTGAGTGCGAGGCTCCCTAAATTTACATCTGATTGAGGATGAAGAGAGGGTCTCCCAGTATGAAACCCCTTGACCGCCATCTGGCCGATTCCAGCGTACGTGATCAATCCCCGTTCCTTGAAGTGTGTTCAAATCTTGCCGATGCGATTCCCCTCGGGGTGGTCCTTGTCGACGGCGTCGGCAATGTCCTCCACTTCAACGGCGCCTTTCACAATCTGTTCCCGGTCTCCCATAGTCGCAGTTCCTCCCCCCGTCTGAGTTCGATCTTCCAGCTAAGCGATGAAGAGTGGACGATTCTCTGGCGCGAGTCTTCCACGCCGGGGTCCAGAACCTTGCGCTGTCTTCTCTTCCCCGGCGAAGGGAAATCCCTCACCCTCTCTGTGGGGAGGGTGGTCTCGGAGGAACGAGAATTAATGGTGCTCGTTGTCCTCAATCCCCCATCCGGCAATGGCTTCCCTGGATCTTTGAAGAGTCCCTCTGAAGCACATCTCAGGGACTGGGCTATTGACCTTGAAGCGTCTCGGCGAAACCTGGATCATGTGCCTGCAATGGGGAACCGCTCTTCAGTCGAAAAGAGTCTGCGCGAAAGCGAAGAACGTTACAGGACTCTGCTGGACAATACCCGTGACGTTGTCTATCGGGTGAATGTCGCTACCCGGCGGTATGAGTATATCAGTCCCTCTTCGACATCGGTCCTTGGTTTTTCACCCGGGGAATGCATGGACGCTGCATTTCGGGGTGGACGGGACCAGGTGCATCCCGACGACCTTCCGCTGTACGAGAAAAGCATGGCGGCGGCGGTCTCTTTGATCCCGGGCGGAGTGCCTGACAATATTGAATACCGCTGGCGACACGCGAACGGACAATACCGCTGGTTAAGTGATACCCGCAGTGTCATCCGCGATGCCGGAGGGAACCCCGTCGCGATCGTCGGCTCACTACGGGATATCACCGACCGCAAGTCGTTCATCGAGGACCTCACGCGCGCAAACTACGAACTCCAGTGGGAGATCAATCAACGCAGGGAAGTTCAGCGGGCGCTTCAGGAAAGTGAGATTCGTTATCGTGCGATCGTTGAAGATCAGATGGATCTGGTGTGCCGGTTCAAATCAGACGGAACCATTTCGTTTGTCAACGAAGCCTATTGTGCATTTTTCGGTTTGTCCGGCATCGACTGTGTCGGGAGGGCATATACTGCCCTGGTCTATCCCGATGACTATTCAATGGTCCAGACGCAGATTGGCAATCTTACTCCCGTGCAGCCGTCGGTGACAATCGAAAACAGGGTCGTCCGGGGGGACGGGGAGACACGCTGGGTACAGTGGACGATTCATGCGCTGTACAACGAGACCGGCACCCTTGTGGAGTTTCAGTCAGCAGGCAGAGACATTACCGAAAAGAAGAATGCCGAACAACTTTTGGCGGCGCAGTATGAGATCACCTCTGTGCTTGCAGAGCCGTCGACCGTAGCCGGGGCAATGAGAAAGGTTCTAGAATCCCTGTCGACACGGTTTGAATGGGATCTTGTGGCTCTATGGACACGCGAGGGGGGACGGGAAGCCACCAGGCTCGAACTCCTTTGCCGTCCACAGCACGCGGCGAGAAGCCTCACTGTTCCCAAAACCGGGGTTCCGGAGCAGGTGCTTCGAGACAAGCGTCTTGAATGGCGTATTCTGGGTGCGGGGGAGGACCATTCCATCCACGCAGCAGGCTTTCAGACCCTGGTTGCGTTTCCCGTCAGGGCGGGTAACGATCTGACCGCAGTGATAGAATGTTTCAGCCACGAGAAAAGGCAGCGACGTGCGGATCTTGCCGAGACGATGGAAGCGATCGGGCACCAGATCGGCAACTATCGGCAACGGCGTGCTGCAGAAGAATCGTTGCGCAAGGCAGCAGAGGAACTTGAAGAAAAGGTCCATCAGCGAACCGAACAACTGGCGAATGCCCTGAAAGCGCTTTCAAACAGTGAACAGCGTTTCCGGACGATGATTGAGAGTGCACCGCTGGGCATCGTTCTTCTGAATAATGAAGGGGTTATCACAGAGCGGAACCAGAGCCTCGAACGCATGCTGGGGTATGCCGAGGGTGGACTGTTCAGTGCCAGATTTGAGATGCTGGTCGTCACCGAAGACCGGGAAAAAGTGAAAGATCTGCTTCACAATAGCCAGGAGATCGAGCCCGGACAAGACAGGGTCGAAGTAAGATTCATGCGGACCGATGCCGATATCGTCTGGGGATCGGTAAGCTCGTCTTCGGTAACCCTGGGTGGGCACGAGCCCGACTTCACCATCGTCATGATCAAAGATGTCACCGAGCGCAAGGTCATGGAGGAGGAGTTGAGGCGGAGTGAGGACCAATTCCGGACTGTTTTCGAAGAGGCTCCGATCGGCATTGCTCTCCTGGATGCGAATGGACGGTATGTACGTACCAATCAGGCTCTAAACGAAATGCTCCGGTATCCCCCTGGAAAACTCGACGGGATGTCGCTCGCAGACATCGTCCATCCAGCCGACCTTGAGGAAGACCGGCAGAAGCTCCGCGAAATGGTCGAAGGAAGATGTACCCGCTATCATCTTGAAAAACGGTATATACGAAGCGACGGCACGATGGCATGGGGAAATCTGAACGGGACGGCTGTCCTCGCGGACAACGGAGATTTTCTCTATTGTTTGCGGATCGTTGAAGATATCACCCAGAAGAAAGAAACGGAACAACAGATTCACATGCTGGCGCACACCGTCACAAGCATGAATGAATGCGTGATCATCACCGATGCGGCCTACCGAATTCTGACTGTCAACAAGGCATTTACCAGGACGTTTGGTTTTGAACAGGAAGAAGTCAGGTCCCAGAACGTGGGAGTCCTTGTGGGCAGAGCCTCGCGGCGTGCCAGAATTAAGGATCTCATTGAAGGAACCCTGCGGGGTGGATGGACAGGAGAGTTATCGGTGCTCCGGAAGGGGGGCGCGATGTTTCCCATCCTGCTGAGCACGTCTGTCGTCCGGGATGAACACGGAAATCCGATTGCCCTCGTTGGAATTGCGCGCGACATAACGGAGCAGAAGCGACTGCACCATATGCTTGCGGAAACCGAGCGACGGCGATCCGAAGACCTGCGCAGGTTTGCGATAAGCGTCCAGAAGGCGCAGGAGGAAGAGCGACAAAGAATTGCCCGGGATCTCCATGACGATATCTGTCAACGGCTCAGCGGCATGAAACTCAACATGGAAGTCCTCGAAGACGAGATTCATGGCTCGGACCGCAAAACGTCGCGGGTACTCAGAGGGTTCCGGAAACAATTGGAACACACCATCTCCGAGGTCCGTCGTCTGTCCTCGAATCTGCGTCCCACCGTGCTTGACGACTTCGGCCTGACCATTGCCATGAACCTGCTGGTCAGAGAGTTCGAGAAAACTCACGGTGTGAATGTGCAGCTCGAAAGCAAGCACCTTTCTGCACGCCATCTTGATCCACAGGTGGAAATCGCGCTCTACCGGATCGCCCAGGAAAGCCTCGCGAATATTGCCCAGCATGCGCGTGCGACCAGCGTGACCATCCAGCTCCAGTGTCGCGATCGTCTGGCGGAACTCGTGGTCAAAGACAACGGACAGGGCTTCAATGAGGCAGAAGTGTCGAACGCAAAAGAAGTGGGGCACGGCATGGGCCTGATCAGCATGCGCGAGCGCGCAGAGCTGTTGGGTGGAAAATGCCTGGTGACTTCGACTCAGCACGACGGGACCACGGTCCATGTCGCAATTCCGCTTGAAGGATCATTTCATCATGAAGAAAACGCGGATTCTCATCGCGGATGACCATGGAGTAGTGCGGAGCGGGGTACGCGCTCTTCTTCAGAGTTCGTCCGAATACCGCGTCGTCGCCGAGGCGGCAGATGGCGAGGAAGCGATCGCCCTGGCGAAGCGCCATGCACCGGACATCGTCATGATGGATATCTCCATGCCGAAAATGAACGGAATTGAGGCGACGCGGGTATTGCGCAAAGAGGTCTCAGGGGCGAGAATTATCATTCTCACCGTTCATGAAGACGAGGAATACGTCTACCAGATGTTGAAGGCCGGAGCGAGTGGCTACGTTCTCAAGAGTGCGGGGAAGAAAGAAATCTTCGCCGCCATCGACTCCGCGTTGAGCGGGGAGCGGTTTTTCAGTCCCGGCGTATCGCGCCTGATCATTGATGGCTTTATACACCGTGATGATAAGGAACAAGGCCGCTCACGGCCAGCAGAAGAGGAAGACTCCTCTCCGCCTTCACAGCTCACAAAAAGGGAAATCGAGGTGCTGCAATACATCTCCCGGGGTTTCACCAACCGGGAAATCGCGGGAATGCTCTACCTCAGCATCAGGACCGTGAACACCCATCGGACGAACCTGATGCAGAAACTCGATATCCATGATACCGCTCGGCTCGTACGCTATGCAATCGAAAACGGTCTTGTAAAAATCAAATCCCCCGTCCCGGTCGAGTCCTTCAATGAGGCCAAGCCGGCGAAAGAAGAATAAAGTCGACTCACATTGTTCCTCCCTGGCGAGATCTCCCGAGGTTTTCTTCATCCTTCACCCGCTTCCGGACAGGGATGACCTCTGTCACTACAACGCCGACTCAGGCGGGGAAGAAATCAATGTCGCCCGTGTGCCCCTGCGGCTGCTACAATCCGGCCGCGCGATCGAACTGCTGTGCGGTGAGATTGGCCATCGATGAACCTTCTTGCTGACAACTCAAAAATCATCGTCGCTCCTGCATCTTTCAAGGGGTCCCTGTCGGCTCCCCGGGCCGCAGAATCGATGATGCAGGGAATTCACGACGCCCTCCCCGGAGCACAGGCAGAGGCTGTTCCGCTCTCTGATGGCGGAGAAGGATTAGTCCGGGTCCTGGCAACGGCAATGGACGCAAGCCTTCGGACCTCCCTTGTTCATGGGCCTCTCGAGGACCTCCAGGTTCAGGCGGAATGGGCTCTCACGAACGATGGGACGACGGCAATCATCGAGATGGCTTCCGCGGCAGGTTTGGCGCTTGTGCCTCCGGAACGAAGGGATCCGGGGGTCACTTCCACCTACGGTGTCGGCGAACTCATCGTCGAGGCGCTGAATGCGGGGGTCTCAAAACTCGTCGTTGGGCTCGGCGGGAGCGCCACGAACGACGGAGGGGCAGGGATGGCGCAGGCACTCGGGTATCGATTTCTCGATGACGATGGCCATCCACTCCCACCCGGGGGAAGTGCGCTCAGGAGACTTCATCGAATTGACGTGTCGGGCCGGGATGCCCGGTTGGATCGTGTGTCCGTAGTCGCACCGTGCGACGTTGTCAACATCCTGACAGGCCCGCAAGGTGCTGCGCTGGTGTACGGGATGCAGAAGGGGGGAAGCAGAGAAGCTCTCCTCGATCTTGATGAAGCTCTTGCCCATTTTGCCGGGATTGCAGAAAGGGATTGCGCGTGTGTAATCAAGAATGTCCCCGGCGCAGGAGCGGCAGGCGGATTGGGCGGGGGAGTCATAGCGTTCCTCAAGGGGAAATTGAAACGCGGAATCGAAACGGTTCTCGACGCTGTTCGCTTTGACGAACGCATCGCGGGAGTCGACGTCATTATCACGGGGGAAGGGAGATTGGACACCCAGACATTGCAGGGGAAAGTGATGCAGGGCGTGCTGAAGAGAGCCCGCGCCCAAAGCATTCCTGTTATGGCGGTGGTTGGCTCCATCTCTTTGCCGGACGGGGTTTTGTCGAGCGAATTGGGATTTGTTGATGTGGAGGAGTTGGTCGGCGAGGGAATCACTCTGTCAGAAGCGATGCAGGAAGCTCCGGAACTCCTTCACGCCAAGACTTTCCTCCTGGTTTCCAGACACACCGGTGGGCGGAGGATTGCTTGAATTTCACCCCGAAGTTCCCGATTGTGTAGGTATGGCAAAGGAATCAACATCTCCACCTCAGGGGACTGAGTCCGTCCTCGACGAAGTCGCAGAAATCGCAGGCTATCTCTGGGATCGCAGGTGGGCAGAGCGCAATGCGGGGGGAATTTCGATCGATGTCACGGACCAGATAAAGAATACGCGGGAGGTCAAAACCTCGTCCATAGGACTCGACGGACTCGATGTCGCCGGGCTTGCCCGCCGGTCGATCCTGTTGACCGTGCCGGCTTCGCGCATGCGCGATCTGGCCCGTCGCCCCGGAAATCATGCAGGCATCATCCGGATCAACGAGGACTCGTCCGGATACAGGGTCGTCTGGGGGGATCCCCGGCGGCTCTCGGCGACGGCCTCCGTGGTCATGCATTTGAGAATTCAGAACCTGCTTCGCGTCAGCCATCCGGAACTCAGGGTGGTTCTCCATACCCATCCCGAGTCACTGATCGCGATGACGCAGATGGCCGAGTTCAAAGATGAGTTCCGGGTCAATTCAGTTCTCTGGGGAATGCACCCTCAGTCCTTGCACGTTGTGCCGAATGGCGTGGGGCTCGTCCGCTACCTCCGTGCAGGGACACCGGAACTTGTCGATGCGACGGTGCGCGCGTTGACGACGAACGCGGTGGTTCTCCTGGAGAAGCACGGCTGTTTTGCGGTTGGCAACAATTTGAGCGATACGTTCGATATGATCGACACCCTGGAAAAATCCGCACGGATCTTTTTCAGAGTGAAGAGCACCGGACGCACTCCCGAGGGCCTCTCCGACGATCAACTCCAGGATCTCCGCCTGGCTTTCCTCGGCGGGAACGAGAAGCAGTGATGTCCCTTTCTCTTCCATTCGTCGTGGTCCATGCATATCCCTGACGGCTTCCTCGATACAAAGACACTCGCGGCGACGGCTGTGTTTGCCTCGGCCGGCGTGGCAGTCGCCCTTGCACGATCCCGAAACACTCTTCCACCGTCCCGCGTCCCGCTCCTGGGTTTGTCCGCAGCGTTCATTTTTGCCGCACAGATGGTAAACTTTCCTGTGTTGGGAGGGACGTCCGGTCATTTGGTCGGGTCCGTCCTTGCAGCAGTGTTGCTCGGTCCATCCGGTGCTGTGGTCGCGCTCACTGCGGTACTCCTTGTGCAGGCGTTCCTGTTTGCGGACGGCGGGATCCTTGCCCTTGGCGCAAACACGCTGAACATGGCTGTCGTTGCGCCGCTTTCAGGCTACGCAGTGTACTGGCTCTTGAGAAAAGTGTTGCACGGCGGAAAGGGGCAGCTGTTCTCCGCAGGCATTGCTTCGTGGTGCTCCGTCATGTTTGCCGCCATACTCTGTTCCGGTGAGCTCTCATGGTCAGGGACCGTTGCCTGGCGCGTTGTCTTTCCAGCTATGGCCGGTATCCACGCAGTCATCGGGGTCGGCGAGGCACTGATCACGATGCTGGTCATTGCTGCGATCGCGCGTGTGAAGCCGGAGCTCATCGAGAGGGGGAAGGAGCCGGAGATAGCGAGATCCGCTCTTTTCCTCTACGGGATTCTCCTGGTGGGAGTGGTGACTCTTTTTATCGCTCCGTTTGCTTCTACATGGCCGGACGGACTTGAGCGGGTTGCTTCCATGCTCGGCTTCTCATCACGCGCCCTGGCTCAGCCGGCACTCCCGTCGCTCATCGCGGACTACCAGATTCCCGGGATCGAATCAACCCTCCTCGCCACAGGTATCGCGGGACTCCTCGGTGCGGCGGCAGTGGCGGGGGTTGTTTTCCTTTTTGCCTCATTGATAGTCCCGCGTCAGCGGGCCGCGAATCGCCACATTCATTCCCGGGGCGAATGAACGATGATTTCTCCCCTTGCCCGTATCCCAGCAGGATCGCAGAACCGGCTCGCGCTATTGCCTGGTGGCCTCAAGGCCGGACTGGCCGTGGCCCTTCTTCTCTGGATCGCCGCGACGCCATTTTCGTTTCCGGAAGGACTCCTGCTCCCTGCAGCGGTCGTCCTCGCGGCCCTGGCCTTCGGCCATGTTTCTCCACTCCTTGTCATCCGGCGGATGATTGTTTTTGAGGTTCTTGCCGTCACGACTTCGCTTCTCGCCCTTTTCCGGCCGGATGGCTGGCACGTGTTCTGGCTCCTCCTCGCGAAAGCCACGCTTTCGTTGACGGTGGCGGTCCTGTTCTCCTTGTCGACTGCCTTCGTCGAACTCCTCAGTCTCCTGCGCACGATGCGGCTGCCGAAGCTGTTTGTCACGACGATAGCGCTCCTCTATCGCTACCTCTTTGTGCTGACCGATCAGGCCGGGAAAATGACCAGGGCCCGGGCGAGCCGGACTTTTACGCCGGGGCGGAGTCGGATCTGGGTATTGCACAGTGGCGTGATCGGCATGTTAGCCGTCCGGAGTATTGAACGTGCGGAACGGGTGTATGACGCCATGCGCGCGAGGGGGTGGCAATGATTCCCGCGCTGGACATTCTCAACCTGCAGTACTCCTATCCCGACGGACGAATCGCCCTGCGGGGCATTTCTTTTTCCATCCAGGAAGGAGAATGCGTCGGCCTCATCGGCCCGAATGGTGCCGGAAAGTCCACCTTGCTTTTGCATTTGAACGGGTTGCTGCCAGAGGTCTTCCCGGATACCGCGGCAGTCAGGGTCTACGGAGTCTCTCTTTCACCCGCGAATGTGAGCGAGCTGCGAAGGCGGGTGGGATTGTTGTTTCAGGATCCCGACGATCAACTCTTCTGTCCGACCGTGTACGAGGATGTCGCCTTCGGTCCGATGCAACTGGGATATTCGGGGGAGCAGCTGGATACGGTGGTCGCTGAATCGTTGAGGAAGGCGGGCCTCGAGAATGTTTCCTCCCGGGCCCCGCATCACCTGAGCGGCGGAGAACGACGCCGCGTGTGCCTGGCAGGCGTGCTCGCCTGTCAACCCGATATTCTTGTCCTTGACGAACCCACGAGTGAACCTCGATCCGAAGGGGAAGAGGGAACTCAAAGCCCTGCTCCGGACCTTGCCCGCCACGAAGGTTATCGCCACGCACGACCTCGAACTGGTCGTCGAGCTGTGTCCGCGAGTCATCGTCATCGACGAAGGGAAGATTGTCGCCGACGGTTCCACAACGAGCTTGCTGAACGATGAGGAATTGATGCTTGCCCACGGCCTGGAACGACCACACATTCTGCGGCACAAGCACCCTCACTGAACTTGAGGGGCCCGGGTAGTGTCGCGAAGCGCCCGGGCCTTCCAGAGCGTTGTCATCCCCTCAATACCCTCCAAACCACGCGGAATTGGAGGGTCGAATCGAGATCCTCATTGCGAGATTTTCACTTTCCCTTCATCTTTTCCTCCTAACTTACAAAGCAGACTCTTTCACGGGGGGGGACAAGAGTCCGCTCAGATTGCTTACGGATCACTGGCCCAGGAACATCGTTCTCATCCCGGCGTCCTGATCGTGGTCCGTGCTGATCGTCCACCACCGTCAAGGAGATCCAAATGAAGGCCCTGTGTACTGTCGTAATGCTTCTTATGGTCGCGACTGCGATTGTCTGGGCACAAGAGAACACCGGCTACCACGTTGTCAAGAAGACCATGATCGGGGGCGAAGGATTCTGGGACTATCTTTATGCGGACAGTCCGGCCCGCCTGTTGTTTCTGTCGCATGGCGATCATGTCGTCGTGGTCAACATGGATGATTTGAAAGTCGTTGGTGAGATCCCCCACACCGACGGCGTGCACGGCGTCGCGATTGCGCCCGAGTTCAACCATGGGTTCACGAGCAACGGACGCTCATCGACCGTGACGATCTTCGATCTGAAGTCGCTAAAGGTCATCAAGGAAGTTCCTGTGACCGGCAAAAATCCTGATGCCATTCTCTACGATCCGGCATCGAAGAAAGTGTTCACGTTCAACGGACGCAGCGCGGATGCGACTGTACTGGACCCCACGACGGGGGATACAGTGGCGACCATCGCTCTGGGCGGGAAACCTGAATTTGCCGTAACAGACCTGCGGGGGCACGTCTATGTCAACATCGAAGACAAGAGCGAAATCGTCTGTATCGATACAAAAGGGCAGCGAGTCGTCGCCCGGTGGTCCATTGCTCCCGGAGAATCACCCTCCGGTTTGGCTATGGATGTGGCCAATCATCTCCTGTTCTCAGTATGCGAAAATGGTATGATGGTCGTCTCCGATCCAGAGAGCCAAAAAGTCGTGACCACGGTGCCGATTGGGGAGGGCCCCGACGCGTGCAAATTCGACCCGGAGACTCATATGGTCTTCAGCTCCAATGGTGAAGGGACCATCACGGTGATCCATGAAGAGTCTCCGACCAAATTCGTTGTCGTGGAAAATGCGAAAACGGAGCAACGGGCGCGGACTATGGAGATTGACACAAAAACACATGCGTTGTTTACGGTCACGGCGCAATTTGGCGAAGCCCCAAAGCCCACCACGGAACATCCACGGCCGCGACCGCCCATGGTGCCGAATACGTTCGTTCTTCTGGAATTGCAGAAATAACCAGAGCGTGCTGCGGTCCAACGTGCCGGTCTCCACAGTTCCCGGCCTCTTGAAAGCAATAGAATATTGGCCTATACTGTGCCCACCGCTCCCCATGGCCGGCGTAGGCGCGGGTCTATCCCCGCGCCTTCCGCAGGCTGATACCTCACGTCAAAACTCCACTATCGCCCGGATTGAACAACGCTTATGGACTTTACGCGGAACCGCAGAACGCTCTTGTTGATTGTCATCGTCCTTGGGAGCGTTCAGATCTACGCACAGGTCAAGCCGTTCTCACTCTCAGGATACCTCAACGCCGCACTCCAGCATCACCCGCTCCTAAGTTCTGCGGAACAGGTCAAGGCATCCGCCCTGTACGGCAGCGAAGCCGTCCGGCAAGGCTACTATCCGCAGATTGGTGTTGCTTCTCACGTAGTTGCCGCTCCAGGATACGACGAGGCCGTCACCAACGGCGGCGAAATTGGAGCGCAGATTACCGCTTCCTATCAGCTCTACGACGGGGGAGCCCGATCGTACGAAATCCAAAAAGCCGGCATCGGAGTGGATCAGGGCTCGCTGAACCAGGACCGCACCAGGGCGGATATCATTTACTCCGTATCGGCCGCTTTTGCCGCGGCGGTGAAGGAAAAGCGGGAGCTGGAGGTGGTGGAGCAGGATTACCGTCAATTGGGCGAATACCTGCAATTGGTCACACAACTCCACGCCGCGGGACAGGGGGATGAAACTGACGTACTCAAGACGACGGTCGAGCTGAACAACGTGACGATTGACATGGAGGCCCGGAAGACCACCTACGCGAATTCACTGATGGCGCTGGCCCAGGTGGCGGGATTATCGACAGTGGAGGTGACGGATGTCGATACCGCAGTGCAACTGCTATCATATGACACGACATTTGCGGGATCCCGGAACATCGATCTGACGACGCAGGGCCTCGCGCTCAGACAGGCGGAGCTCGATGCGCAAATCGCCGGCGCGAAATTGCGACCCAACATCTCCATCGGGGCTGATGCGGGGGCGTTGACCTCTCTGCCCAATCTGCAACCAGGACTTCCACACGTCTTCGGTGCCTCTTTGGGACTCTCCCTGACACTTCCACTCTTTACGTTCGGTTCCATCGAAAACATGTACCATGCGGCTGAAGCCACTGCCAGGAGCATTTCCCTGCAAAACGACTTTGCTCGGAGCGCACTCGAGCACGACTTCTCCGCGACCAGGAACAACGTCGAACGCGCGGGCTCCGAAATTGACGCGTTGCAGAAGAACCTCCAGGTCGCAGAGCAAAGCCTCCTTCTTTCGAAAGCGCGTTACGCCGGGGGGAGCGGTTTGAGCCTCGAAGTCCTCGATGCCCTCCGGATGGTAAATCAGATCAGACTTGCGATCGAGGAGGCGAGATATCAACTGGCGACAAGTGCTTTCAAGTTGAGCAGACTCAATTATACCGGAGTCCATCAAGAATGACGATCGAACATACCCTTCTCCTGAGCTGTCTCGTGTGTGCCTTCTTCCTCAACGGCTGCAAGTCCAACAGTGATGAGAGCGAAGCCGATGTCCGGCCCCGTGCGGAAGTGGAGGTCGCTCCGGCGACCGTTGGCAGCATCGACGACCTCGTTCGCGCGACGGGGTCGTTCCAGGTCTTGCGCGACGAACGGGTGAAGTCCACGATCGCGGGAAAGATCGAGCAAGTCTTCGTCCTTGAAGGAGACGCGGTCCACAAAGGGCAGACGTTGGTGACCATCCTATCGCAGGAATCGAATGCTGCCATCGCGGGGGCCGAGCAGTTGCTCAACCAGGCAACGACGGAGGCCGGGCGAACCCGAGCCGACGCCGCTCTTCGCTTGGCACGAGCGACGGCGGCGGTGGCACGGATCTCCGCCCCCTTTGACGGTGCGATTGTGCACCGTTTTGTGAGCGAAGGAGAACTCATCCCCCAGGGGAGCGATCTTGTCGAAATTATCGACCCGAAGACGGAGTATTTCATTGCGACGATTCCCGTCAACACTGTTGGTTCGATTAAGCCCGGCCAGCAGGCAATCGTGACGATCCCTGCCTTGCATGTCCCCCCAGTGCGTGGAATCGTTCAGGCGATCAACCCCACGACGGATCCCAACAGCCAGAGCGTGCAGGTCCGGATCAGTCTCAAGGCGACTCCCTCGCTTGTGACCGCCGGGACGTTCGGCAATGTACACATCACAACCGCCCGGTATCATGGCGTGCTTCTGGTGCCGCGTTCGGCCGTGTATCACGATGACGAATTGGACCGGTATGAAGTGTGGCGGATCCTGGGTGATTCGCTCGCCCTCATCACCAAGGTGTCCGTGGGCGTCTCAGACTCCTCACGTTGGGCGATTACCTCTGGGCTCCGGCCGGGCGATATTGTCGCGACGGTCGGCGGGTACGGCCTGCCGGATTCGACCCAGGTCACCGTCACTCACCAGCAAGAATCCGCCGAATAAATGAAGCTCTTCGAAATCATTTCCGCGCATAGAAAAGCGGTGTTCTTCCTTGCTGCCGTCCTGAGCATCGGGGGGATCGTCGCCCTCTTCCAGATGCCGATCGCCCTCTTTCCAAACATCGATTTCCCGCGCATCGTCATGATCGCAGACAACGGGGAAGAACCGGCAGACCGGATGATGATTGAAGTAACACGTCCGCTGGAAGAAGCTGCCCGTGCAATACCCGGCGTCGTCAGAGTCCAATCCGCAACGAGCCGAGGCTCCTCGGAAATCTCCGTCAATCTCGCCTGGGGCACGGACATTATTCAGGCCCTCCAGCTTATCCAGGGAAAAGTGGCGAGCATCCGGAACCAACTGCCCGCGACAGTCTCCATCGACATCGAGCGAATGAACGCAACGGTGTTCCCCGTTGAGGGGTTCAGCCTGACCTCCGATTCGCTGGACCTGGTCCAGCTGCGTGATCTCGCGTACTACACGATCCGCCCGGCATTGGTCAGGATCAGTGGCATCGCGGAAGTCACGGTCGTGGGGGGAAAACAACGGGAATTCCTTGTGACGGTCGACCCGCAGAAGCTTCAAGGCTATGGGCTGAGTGTCGACGACGTCTCCTCCGCAATCACCAAAACGAATTTCGTATCGTCCACGGGCCTTGTCGAACGGAATTATCAGATCTACCTGACCCTTGTCGATGGTCTCTACCCCGGACTTGATGCGATCCGGAACACGGTCGTGGATTTTAAGAATGGCACCCCGATTACGGTCAACGATGTGGCAACCGTGCAACCTTCGGAGAAGATCGAGTATATTCGCGTGACCGCTGACGGAAAGCAATCGGTGCTCATCAACGTGATCCGTCAGCCGGGGGGGAACACGGTGGCAATCGGTGAACAAGTGCGGGCTGAGCTGGCCAATCTGCAACAGGTCATCCCTACAGGAGTCCGGATCAAGTATTTCTACGACCAGGGAGATTTCATCAGCAGTGCGATTGGCAGTGCCAGAGATTCGATTGTGATAGGGATTTTCCTTGCGATTCTGGTGATTTTCGTGTTCCTCCGGAGCGTGCATATCGGATCGGTCGCCGTTATCACGGTCCCGGCGGTCTTCGCCACCACGACCCTCCTGCTCTACGCGATCGGTTACTCCCTGAATATTATGACCCTGGGAGGCATCGCCGCCGGCGTCGGGCTCGTCATCGACGACAACGTGGTCATGATCGAGAACATCTTCAGGAACATGCGCTATGAACGGGAGAACATACGGCGCGCGATTGCAGAATCGATGAGAGAACTTCTTCCGGCGATTTTCGGCTCAAGCTTTGCTTCAATCATCGTCTTCGTGCCCTTCGCCTTTCTCTATGGCGTCAGCGGGGGCGTTCTTCAAACCCCTGGCGGTCACGATGGCAATATCACTCGCCGTCTCCATGGTCTATTCGTTGACGTTTGTGCCGCTGCTTTCCGAGTTGTTCATCCGTGAACGCGACGTGGCGCTGGAGATCGCCCGAGAGGAACGGTCTAAACACACCATCGCGAGAATATACGATGCGGTCCTGAGGGTTCTCCTGAAACGCAGTTATCTCGGACCGGTTCTGGTCCTGGTCGTCCTCGTGGGCACGCTTCTCCTGTATTCGAACATCGGTAGTGATTTCATGCCAAGAATGGATGAAGGTTCGTTCGTCCTGGACTACACATCTCCCCCGGGGACGTCTCTGGACGAAACCAACAGGATGCTGGCGCACGTCGAGAAGATCATCATGTCGATCCCCGAAGTCGATTCGTATTCCCGCAGGACCGGGACACAGATGGGGTTTTTCATCACTGAGCCGAACACCGGCGACTTCCTTATCCGCCTGAAGGACAAGCGCGCGCGTTCCGTGTTCGACATCATCGACGATGTGCGGCAGAAAGTGGAATCCACCGAGCCGGCGCTCCGGATTGATTTCATGCAGGCCATGCAGGATCTTATCGGCGATCTCACCACCGAGCCCGCACCGATTGTCATCAAAGTGTTCGGGCCGAACCAGGATGTGATCGAGGGGAAGGCGCGCGAAATTGCCGGCCTCATTCAAACCATCCCCGGCGTTGTGGACGTGTTCAACGGCATCGTGATCAGCGGCCCTTCGATCGTCGTCCATCCCGATCCGGTCTTAACGGCTCGTGCCGGTCTTACGATGGCGGACGTGCAATCCCAGCTGCGGACGGTCATGGAGGGAAGTGCGGACACGTATGTGCTGAAGGGGGAGAAACTGATCGGAGTGCGGGTCCGCTACCCGGACCAGTTCCACAGCATGCTTGAGGACATCGAGGGAGTGCGTCTGAAATCTGCGAATGGTTTCTACGTCCCCCTGAACACCGTCGCGCACGTGGAAGTGCTGAAGGGTCAGAGCGAGGTGGACAGGGAAAACCTCAAGCTCATGGTTCCGGTGAGTGCGAGGATTACCGGAAGAGATCTCGGGACAACGATCACCGATATCAAGAAAACCCTCCAGGCCAATCTGGTGATGTCGCAAGGTGTCACGTATACCTTCGGCGGACAGTATCAGAGTCAGCAGGAATCATTCCTGAGTCTGCTTTATGTGCTGATCGCAGCTTCCCTCCTCGTGATTGCGCTTATGATCATCGAGTTCGAGAGCTTCTCTATCCCCGTTGCCGTATTTGCGACAAACCTCACCTCTCTCTTCGGCGTTCTCCTTGCGCTGGTGATCACCGGGATCACCTTCAACATCTCCAGCTTCGTAGGCATGATTATGATGGTGGGGATCGTGCACGAAAACGGCGTCTTTATCGTCCACATGATCCAAGAAATCGGCACGAAGAAGGGCTTCACGGTTGATGCGATCATCGAGGCATGCAGGGTGAGGGCACGGCCGATCCTGATGACGACCTTTGCCGCAGTTTTCGCATTAATGCCCCTGGCGCTCGGCATTGGCGCAGGGGCGCAGATGCAGCAGCCGTTGGCCGTCGCCGTCATCGGCGGTTTCCTGCTCTCGAGCTTCCTGTTGCTCTTCGAGCTACCGACACTCTATGTATTCCTGAAGAGAATCAAGTAGCGTCCAGGGGCAGAGGCACCGATTCGCGATCCGGCTTACCGGGTCTTCATGCCCTTTCGTTGGATGGCCCCGTCTGCATTCATCACGATCTCCCGCCGGATCTTGCCCTTCCCAATCGTCGCTTCATACGTCGTGTTCGGCCCTCGGGTCACTCGTTCGATTCGTCGTACCGGGGTGCCGGCGAAATTCTCCTTCAGGGTCTTTTGGACAGCCGGGGGGATCTGGTCGGGTAGGACCGTTTCTTCGATCTCCACAATGTTCCCCGCGCCCGTGTACAAGAGATCGCGGTGGATGGACCCTTCCACACTCTGAATCTCGAAGAAGCGTGTGCCGTTCTCGGTCTCGCGCGCGAAACCCCTGATGACGGCGTGAGGATACGACGACTGAAACGCTGAGAGAACCGCCGCGGGGACATCCTTGCGACCGATCGTTTGTTCTCCCTGTCCCCTGGCTCCCGACGCAAGGACGAGGAACACAATGGCGACGCTGAGGTTTTGGCGGGTTTTCATACTGGTGCTCCTTGAGGTGATTGAGGATAGCTGCTTCGTCCTCAAGGTACCGATTGAATGTGGAATGACGATGAAAATGATCTCGTGAGTTACCGGGAAGGGACGGCGGGAACGGGGAGGCGGAGGGTGACGGTTGTTCCGGCACCCTGCTGACTGGCAATGGAGGCCGATCCTCCGTGGAGTCTCATGATCCCCTCCACGATCGCGAGCCCCAGGCCGGTTCCGCGCCCGAGCGTGCGCGCCTCATCCGATTGGTAAAATCGTTGAAACACCCGCGGAAGGTTTTCGGTGGCAATGCCGATGCCGCAGTCGGTCACCTCGAGGATCGCTGCGTTATCGGCACTTGTCAGCGTGCAGGTGACTCCGCCGCCGTCCCGGGAGTACTTGACGGCGTTGTCGAGGACGTTGAGCAGAACACTCTTCATGCGTGCCGGGTCTGCAGGGATTTCCACGGGATGTTCGATGTGCACATCGAACCGGAGATGTTTCCGTTCCGCGGCGCCCTTCAGGAGGTGCATGCACTCGATCAGGAGCTCGTCAAGCCGGACCGGCACGCATTGCAGTTGAATCGCGGCGGCATCCAGCCGTGCGAGGATCAACAGGTTTGCCGCCATCGAGGAAAGGTGTTCCACTTCGGTGAGACAGGTGGCGACACTTTCCTGGACGAGGTCGTGGTCGGTGGATCGTTGGGCGAACTCGAGTTCGCTGCGCATGACCGTGAGCGGGGTCTGAAACTCGTGCGAGGCGTCGGCCACAAATTGTCGCTGCGCCCGGAATGCGACGTCGAGACGTTCAATCATGGTGTTGAAGGTGAGCGCGAGCTCCTGGACCTCGTCGTGGGCGCGGGGGACGTCAAGCCGCCGGTGCAGCGTACTGGCGGTGATCCTCCTGGCTGTGTCCACCATGGTGGTTAGGGGCCGGAAGGCCGATCGGGTGATGAGGTACGCGGCGAACCCGGTCACCGCGAGCAGGAAAGGGATCGCGGTGAAAAGGAGCAGACGAAGGCGAGCGAGATCTTGTTCGATCCCATCGAGTGGGGCTGCGATTTCCAGGATGTAGGTGAATCGGTCTTCGACGTCGAGCGGGACCCAGAGGCAGAGGTATTCAGACCCGCCGAGAGAGAACACCACACTTCGTGCGCGTCCCGCTGGTAACCCGGAAGACGGATGGGCAGAAGACAAAGCCAGCAAAGAATCATCGAGAACCGCCCTCCCTATCGTGTCAAGCACCCGATAGCGCACCCGCGTCAGACCTTCCGTGCGGATATCGTCCAGGTCCCTCCGTACCGGGAAGAGATGCTCCGTGCGTTGTTCTTCGATTTCCGAGTGGAGTTTCCCCACGTGACTCTCGAGGCGGGCCCGGAGGTTCGACATCTGTTCGTCACGCACCGCACGATAAATCACCCACCCGAACAGCCCGAGGACCACGCCGAAGAGTACTGTGTAGGCCAGGATGATGCGGATCTTGATGGTGAGCATGGATTCAGGGTCGACGATCAGAGAAGATGTATCCGGCCCCCCGGACGGTGTGGATCAGCGGGACATCGAATTCGCGGTCGATCTTCTGTCGCAGGAACTTCACGAAAGTTTCGATGACGTTGCTCCGGGGCTCGAAATTCATGTCCCAGACGTGTTCGGAGATGGTTTCACGGGAGAGGATGCGGCCGGGATTCATCATGAACAGCTCGAGGAGGGAGAACTCTTTTGCGGTGAGAGAGACTTCGACGCCGTCCCGCCGGACTTCGTGTGTGTTGGTATCGAGCCGAAGCCCGAAGCGTTCGATGACGGCGGAGCGGACGTCGGTCTGGCGTCGGGCGAGTGACCGGATGCGGGCCAGTAGTTCCCCGCTGTGAAACGGCTTCGGGAGATAATCGTCGGCCCCGCTGTCCAGTCCTTCGATTCGGTCTTCCACCTCGCCCAGCGCTGTCAGCATCAGGATCGGGGTCAGGACGCCGTCACGGCGAAGATGAGAGCATGTCGTCAGCCCGTTTTGACGCGGCAGCATCCGGTCCAGAACGATCACGTCATACGGATTGATCTTCGCAAGCTCTTCGCCGGCAATCCCATCAGGCGCGAAATCGACGGCATACGTCTCCGCCTTCAGGTTCTTCGCGATTGCTTTCGCAACGCGCTCGTCGTCCTCTATGAGCAGGATCCTCATGTCCAGGATAATGTACGTCTCCAATATGAAGATCACATGAAAAGGACTTTACTGACGTGCCTGGCGTTCCTCTGGAAGGGTATTACTGGGATGAAACCTTCGCGTGGGACTTTTCCACCGAAAGTCTTGCGCCCAGCGCAGCGATGAGATCGCTGATTCCTTCCCCGGTCGGAGCGGAGATGCGATGCAGGGTGGTCCGGCCGAATCGGAGAGAGGAGAGGCGCTTCCGCCCGGCCTCATCGACGGCGTCCATTTTTGTCAGGGCCACCAGTCGCGGTTTCTTTATCAGTGTCTTGTTGAAGGCTTTGAGTTCACTCAAGAGGACTTCGTAATCGGCCTTCGGATCAGGGTTGGTTGCATCGAGGAGGAAGAGGAGGATCCGTGTCCGCTCAACATGCCGCAGGAATTGGACCCCGAGCCCTTTCCCGCTGTGAGCGCCTGCAATCAGGCCGGGTATGTCCGCGACAACAAAACTTGCTCCCTCACCCACTTTGACGATCCCGAGGTTGGGAACGAGAGTAGTAAACGGATAGTCGGCGATTTTTGGCCGTGCAGCTGATATGACGGAAATCAGCGTGGATTTCCCCGCGTTCGGAAGACCGACGAGACCGACATCCGCGAGGAGTTTGAGTTCGAGTTCAAGCTCCGCTTCTTCGCCTTCGCCGCCCAGTTCGTACTGTCGAGGCGCCTGGTTTATCGCCGTGGCAAAAGCAGCATTTCCCCGTCCACCCCGTCCACCGCGAACGATCACGAACTCCTCCCGGTCGCTAACCAGATCGGCGCGAATCTCTCCTGTTGCAGAATCCCGGACTGTCGTCCCCACCGGGACCTGAAGCACAATGTCTTCTGCGCTCTTTCCGGTTCTCTTCGAACCAAGTCCATGCTCGCCGCGATTCGCTTTGTAGTCTCTTTTATAATGAAAGTCGAGAAGAGTCGTGAGCTGGCGGTTGGCCCTGATGATGATCGAACCTCCGCGCCCTCCGTCTCCCCCGTCCGGGCCGCCCTTGGGGACAAACTTCTCCCTTCGAAAGCTCACACAACCAACGCCGCCGTCGCCGGCTTTGACCGTAATCTGGGCGGTATCGATGAATTTCATTCTGCTTGCTCCTCATCTTCCCGGACAAACCATCGACGGATGGTGTCTGTAAACTGCATGACATCCGCCGCATAAGGGTTGAGACGGTTGATTTCCAGTAAGTCGCTGAGGTAAACTGCGGCTTCACGCCACGTGGAGAGCCTATTGACCTCCTGCACCGTAGCGTCGAAGTAAGCGACATTTCCGTGGAATAAGGAATTCGCCAGACTCGTTCGCACATCGGGGGGAAAGGAGAGTGATTCCACAATCGTCGGAGGTTGGGCCGCAATGGGGCCCGGCAGAAGAACCTCCTCCGGTTGATCGGCGTGAGGAGCTTGATCTTCTTGCTCCGCGGGCGGTATTGATTCTCCAGCTTCTGAAATCGTCTCTTCGGCCGGAGGCAGGTCAAATATCGGCGACTTCTCCCCGGATGCTTCTGTTGCGTGGGGAAGTCGAGAAGGAGAGAGGGGCGTTCTTCATCCTCGACGACAGGAGCCGGAGATTCCGTTGTTGTCTCCTGTTCGATCGTTGGGCCTCCGGGGAGCTGAACATCGGTCGGGGGTATCGCGGGGATATCTGAGTGTACCTCCTCTATTGGTTCAGCCTCTACAGTCGGCGGAGGCCCACCGGCCTCAACCCCTTCCGGAAATTGCTCAACGACGTCGGGTTCGTCCGGTGATCCCGGTTCTTCTACCTCAAGTGTCACGGGAACAGTCGCCAGTTGTTCTTCTTCGGCAGGGGGTACGGACGTTTCAGACTCCGTAGCGGTCGTCGCCGGAGGTAAACTCTCCTCCAGGGCATTTTCCTGCTGGCTTCCGGTGGCCGGAGGCACAGCGGGCGGGAGCTCTTCGCCTGGAAGCTGGGGAGTTTCGAAGGTGTCAATCTGCGGAATGCTCTCCGGCAGCGGAGTCGGAGTCAATATGGCGGTCTCGCTGACCTGGAGGTCTCTTACGAGAGTCGCGATTTCAGCGAAATCCAATGCAGTCTTGGAACGAATCCTCGCAATGGATTTTATGTAATCCCGGAGGACTGTTTTGTCCTTGTCTTCGAGAAAAGCAAGGATCGCCTCTACAGGAACGGTGTGCCCCTGATCTCCGGGTTGAGCGAACCATCTTGCCATGGGGGCCATGAGCCGGGCAAATTCATCGGGATCATGCTGGCGAATTGCCGCATCGTCGATCATGTCGATGGCGTTCTGGAACCGGGGGAGGGTGATCGTATCGGTGCCCCGTAATGCACGCATCAGGAGGCTGGGGAGATACCGGTATTCAGTGGCCGCCGACAATCGTATTTCGAGGATATCAACAGAGACCGATGTCGAACCTCTGAACACCTGCCCGGTGAGCGTGCGGCGCGGCCGGCACACATATCGTCCCTCGAACTGCACTGCATCCCGCACGGTTTTCTCCAGGGTCCCCCCTTCGAAGACCACGAAGGGAAGTACAGATTTCACGGTTCCGCGGACGATTCGATTCCCTTGCGCGGACGGAGAAATCGTCTGCGACGTCAGGTTCGTGGTTTTCCACTCCTGGACGACTCTTTCCAGTGCTTCCGCCTTGCACCATGCAAGAGCAGCCGGCGAGAGGAAGGCCGCAAGTTCATGCACCATGATGCTCTTCCGGCCGAGGAGGGATTCAAGAGCTGAAGAGCATTTTCGTTCAATGAATTCTTCGATCATTGTGCGTTTGGGGTCTTCTTCAAGACGAGTTTTACACGGTCAATTTCCTTCTTTGCTGCAGCCTTGAAGGTTTCGTCGATTCCCGACCGGTCGATAATCTGTTTGTACATGAGCAGGGCCTGATCGTAGCGGCCCATCTTTTCATACGATTGGCCCGACATATACAGGGAGTTGGCCGTCCAATCGATTTTTCCCTTCTTCGTGACGAGGTACGGGACCTTCAGAAAATCGAGAATCGCCTGTTGATAGTCTCCCTTGTTGTAGTTTGCTTCGGCGATATAGTAGCGGATTTCTCCCTCGAGGTCGCTGCCGGCCTGGTCCAGAAGTCCCTGAAGGTGGAGTACGGCCTGGTCATAAAAGCCAAGGCGATCGTAGAGAATGCCGATATCGATCTTCTTATCGAAGCTGTCGTCGTTGTTCGGATAGAGCTCGAGATATTTTCGGGTGAGGGCGAGCGCGGCGTCATACACCCCCGCCGCCTGATACGTCTCGATGAGATTGTTCATCGCGAACGGGAGAAGGGAAGGATCCGGCTTGGGGTCGTCGACAACGACACGAAAGTGTTGGATTGCCAACGGCCATTTCTCCGCATCGTAATACAGGGTCCCGAGGGCAAAATGCGCCCGTGGGATGATTTCCGCATCGGGATGATCTTTGATCAGTTCTTCGAGCGTCTTCGTGGCTTCTTCTCTCTTCCCGAGTGACTGAAGCGATTTCGCGATCCAGTACTGGGCCGTCGGGGCCGAAGGCGTGTCGCCGAACTTGTTGGCAACATCCTTGAAGGCTTTCAATGCGTTTGCGTAGTTCTCTTTCCTGTAGAAGTAGCTGCCGCGCTCCAGCTCAAAGGAGCCTTCCTCCTCGTCAGTTTTGTCATACTTCGACTTGAACAGCGCGATATCCCGGTCCGCTCCGGCAACGTCATTATTCCTGAAGCGCGCGAGGATAACATGCGAGTCGTAGAACCTCCTGTCTGCTTCATCCTGAGTTTTTTGCGCCAGGGCTTGAAACTGGCGGATTGCGTCGGCATAGCTTGCATTTTCGAAGAGCAACATTGCTACATCACGCGTGGCGGCTATCCCCGGAGATGCCTTCTCCGCCTCCTTGAAATATGCTGTTGCCGTCTCCGTCGCTCCCTCTCCCTTTGCGATCATCCCCAGAAGCATGTATGCCTGACCCGCGAGTGTTTGTTGCGGACCGCCGGCCAGAATCTCAAACAGATGGGCCTTTGCCTCGGCGATCCTGCCTGTCGCTTGCTCAGCCCGTGCCAGACCGAGGAGCAGGGCGGGGTCCGGTCCCCCATCATTGAGAGGGTCCGCTTCCTCCTTGCGGACCAGCCCGGTGTAAAAGCGAAGCGCCTCGTCCGGCTTCCCGGCGGACATGAGGGATGCGGCGAGGCTCGATGATGCGTCGTCTGCAACCGTTGCATACGCGAATTGCTCTTCGAGCCGGCCGAACAGGTCGGCGGCCCGGGAGAATTTCCCGCGCTGGAGTTCAGCAGCCCCAAGGTCATGGAGCAGGACTGCGGCATGGCGTCCTTCAGGATCGAGTGCCAGGTACTGTTCCCCCGCCGCGATCATGGAATCGGCCAGCCCGGCGCTCTCGTAAATGACCGCCGAATGGTACAATGCCTCCCTCGCGGAGGGCGACCGGGTTGATGATCCAATGATATCGCGGAAAACATCCAGTGCCGACTGGTTACTGTCGGCGTCTTCCAGGAGTTCCCCGGTATGGAAGAGCATTGTGTCGCGGAACGGCGACTCTCCCGCAGCGGTCAACGCCGCACGTGCATTGGCGGGAGATGTTGCCCGCAGGAAGAACAAGGCAAGCGTTGCAGCTTTCGCGCGCGGGTCGGTATTGTAGGTCTGCAGGAAGGTCTGATAGGCATCGATCGCGCGCGCACGATATTTTTCGTCCTTTTGCGCGAGAAACTCGTACGACCGCGCACGCATATACAGGGCGTTCACGAACCGATCATCGGTCATCCCGCTGTTTATCGCATCGGTAAACTGTGCGGCCGCAGCCTGATAGTTCTTGAGATCGCTGAAATAGATGTCGCCAAGCTTATAGGAAAGTCCGATCCGGTCCTTCGCTCCGACAACATCGCCCACCAGGAGGGCAAGTCGTTCCAGGCCTGCGTCTTTGTCTTTTGCTTCGAAAATCTCTATGGAAGCAATCTCACTGTCGGCCCTCGCATAGTAGTCCGACGCGGGGAAGCGTTCCAGGAGATCGCGATACAAGGTGAGCGCGCGATTGTAGTCCTTCATCTGTTCATAACATCTTCCTGCCGCCCACAACGCATCATCGGCAAGCCGCGACTGCGGATATCGTGAGGGCAGGTTCTCGAATTCCGCGGATGCCTTTCTGAAATCCTTCAGGTGCTTGTCATAGATGGTCGCAATATGATAGAGCACCCGGGGGGCGGAGGGACTGTCGGCATTCTTGTCAAGGAACGTTTGATAGGCCTGTACGGCCGACTGGAGATTCTGCTGGTCTTCGGCGTTGCGGGCCAGACGGATCATGGCACGATTGCGGAAGAGCTCCGCTTTCTCAGAATGCAGGAGTTTCTGACATGCGTCATTCGACACTTCGTACTGTTTTGCCCGGCTTGCTGTCAGGGCGAGAGCCCAGAGGGCCTCGGGGGTCTTTTCTTCGTCCGGGAATGCAGCGAGAAATCGTTGATAGGAGACGACCGCCGATTTATAATCCTTCTGCCTGGCTTCACTTTTCGCGACCCCCATCATTGCATCGCGGAGAAGGGTGGAATCGGTGGGGGATTTGATCGAAAGCGCCTTCCTGTAATTCTCTTCGGCGTCCTGGTACCGGCCGTTATCCGCAAAAAGTTTCGCGAGATTTACGTATGCTCCCTGCACAGCAGTGGAATTCTTGTACGTCTTGATGATCTCCTGATAATTTGCCTGGGCCTGGTCCGACTTGCGGGTAGCCGCATTGATATTTCCGAGGATCAGGAGGGCCTGGGCGCGAGCGTCGGCAGAGGGATCGCCGTCGATGACCCGCTTGAGTTCGTTTTGGGCCTGTTCGAGATTTCCGTCCTCAAAATACATCTTGCCGAGCTGGGTGCGCGCGCTGAGGACGGCAGGGCTCGCAGGATATTCCTGGAGAACAACGCGGAGGTCCCGCCGGGCATCCTCACGATCGTTTGCAAGGATGAAGTACTTTGCCGCCTGGAGCAGCGCATCAGGGGCGGATTTGCTCTTTGGATGGAAGACTTTCACCCGTTCGAACGCCTGCGCTGCTTCTTTGAAGTTTTTCAGCGACGCGTATGCCTCGCCGGTGTTATACCATGCCTCGGGCGCACGAGGATTGTCCTGATACGTCAATGCGAATGTCTGGAACGTGATTCGGGCGTCCTCGAATCGCTTGAGTTTCATCTGGGTCAATCCCAGATAGAATCGGGCTTCGATCCCCTGGGAAGTATTGGGGAAGGCGCCGACAAACTGTCGCAACTGCTCCGCAGCAAGATCGTAGAGCCCGTCATTGAACAGGTTGATCGCGAGCTTGAAGTCGGCGTTCTCCTTGGAATCCTGGGCAAGGCCTGTCCCGGGGAGGAGAGTAGCGATAATCAGGAGAAAAAGGCAAATTGGGCGCATCTGCATAGAAGTGCGAAAATGAGTTGACACTGAAGAATAATGGCTAAAGGTACTGGATATTGGGGTGGGAGGCAAATTGAGGGGGGGAGGGAGAGGGGGAGAAGGGGGGAAGGGGAGACTTGGGGACTTTGGGACTGGGAGACCTGGAGAAGGGGAGAAGGGGAGAACGGGGCGAAAAGAAACAGGCGGGTAGCGTCTGTGGAAACGACGCATACCCGCCCGGAGTTCTTGAGCTTTCCGTTACACCAGGGTCGCTCTGATGTACTCGCGGTTCAAACGGGCGATATGAGAAACGGAAATCTGTTTCGGGCATTCGGCTTCGCAAGCATACGTGTTCGAGCAGGCACCGAATCCCTCCGCATCCATCTGGTCAAGCATGTGCTCAACGCGATCCTTTCGTTCGGGCTCCCCCTGCGGCAAGAGGGCGAGGTGAGAAACCTTTGCGGCGACGAATAGCATGGCAGAGGCATTCTTGCAGGTGGCGACGCACGCGCCGCACCCGATGCACGCGGCGGCATCGAACGCCTCCTCTGACTTTTCTTTGGGTATGGGAATGGAATTCGCATCCGGCGCCGAACCGGTCTTGACAGTAATGAACCCGCCCGCCTGAATGATCCGGTCGAACGCAGTCCGGTCGACGACAAGGTCCTTGAGAATCGGGAACGCTTTCGCCCGCCAGGGCTCCACGACGATGGTTGCGCCGTCGTGGAAATTCCGCATGCGCAGCTCGCAGGTGGCAACACCTCTCACCGGCCCGTGCGCACGGCCGTTGATCATCAGCCCGCAACTGCCGCAAATCCCCTCTCTGCAGTCATGGTCAAAGGCTATCGGTTCCTGTCCCTGCTTGATGAGGTCTTCATTGACGACATCCAGCATTTCAAGAAACGACGCATCCGGAGGAATTTCGGCGGCCTGGTACATACTGAATTCCCCTTTTGCCTCGCGGCTCAACTGGCGCCACACCTTCAGTGTGAAGTTCATTACTTGTAGCTCCTCTGCGAAGGTTTCACGAATTCAAAGGTGAGGGGTTCCTTGTGGAGCGCAGCCTTGCTGACCGCGCCCTTGTATTCCCACGCCGCGACGTACGAGAATTTCTTGTCGTTGCGCTTCGCCTCTCCCTCTTCGGTTTGATGTTCCTCACGGAAATGTCCGCCGCACGATTCGTCGCGATTCAGCGCGTCGCGGGCGATGAGTTCTCCGACCTCCATGAAATCTGCAACGCGGCCCGCTCGTTCCAGATCGTTGTTCAGGGTCTCATCCGATCCCACCACCTTCAGGTCCTGCCAGTATTCCTCCCGCAGTGCCTGGATGGACGCGATCGCCTTCTTCAGGCCCGTCGCGTTCCGCGCCATGCCCACATTGTCCCACATGATCTTCCCGAGGGCGCGGTGGAACTCGTCCACGGTCCTTTTCCCGTCGATCGCAAGCAGTTTCCGGACACGTTCCTCGGTCTCTTTCCTTGCGTCAACAAACGGCTGCTCATTACCCGTCACGGCGGGCAGGGGAGTCGCGCCGAGATAGTTACCGATCGTGTAGGGTGCGATGAAATATCCGTCCGCCAGTCCCTGCATCAGAGCGCTTGCGCCCAGGCGATTTGCCCCATGGTCCGAGAAATTGGCCTCTCCGAGGACAAATAAGCCGGGAATCGTGCTCATAAGGTTGTAGTCGACCCAGAGTCCGCCCATCGTATAGTGGACGGCGGGATAGATCCGCATGGGTGTCCGGTAGGGATCTTCGGCAGTGATTTCCTTGTACATCTCGAAGAGGTTGCCGTATTTTTCTTCAATGACATCCTGTCCGCTGCGTTGGATTGCATCGGAAAAATCGAGGTACACCGCCATTTGCGTGGGTCCGACTCCCAGGCCCTTATCGCACATTTCTTTTGCCCGCCGCGATGCAACATCGCGCGGCACGAGGTTGCCGAAGGAGGGATACATGCGTTCGAGATAATAGTCGCGCTCCGACTCCGGGATCTCTTCCGGCCGCCGTGTGTCGCCTGCAGTTTTCGGGACCCAGATCCTGCCGTCGTTGCGCAGGGATTCGCTCATCAGGGTGAGTTTGGACTGATAGCTTCCGCCCTGCGGGATGCAGGTGGGGTGGATCTGGGTGAAGCAGGGATTCGCAAAAAACGCTCCGCGCTTGTGGGCACGCCAGATGGCGGTCGCATTGCTGGCTTTCGCCATCGTGGAGAGATAAAAGGTATTCGCGTAGCCGCCGGTCGCAAGAACGACCGCCTGTCCGACATACGTCTCGATCTCTCCGTTCACCAGGTTCCTCGCGACCACTCCCCGGGCCTGACCGTTGACGACGACAAGGTCGAGCATCTCGCGTCGAGGGAAGAACTTCACCGTCTCGAGCCCCATTTGCCGGGAAAGTGCGGAGTAGGCGCCGAGGAGCAATTGCTGTCCGGTCTGGCCTCTTGCATAGAACGTCCGTGAGACCTGGGCGCCGCCGAAAGAACGGTTATCGAGGAGTCCGCCGTATTCCCTGGCGAACGGCACACCCTGAGCGACGCACTGGTCGATGATGTTTCCGGAAACCTGGGCGAGGCGGTACACATTGGCCTCACGCGCCCGATAATCTCCCCCCTTCACGGTGTCGTAGAACAGGCGATAGATGCTGTCGCCGTCGTTCGTGTAGTTCTTCGGAGCGTTGATACCTCCCTGGGCAGCGATGCTGTGTGCCCGCCGGGGAGATTCGTGATAGCTCAGGGAAATGACATTATAGCCGAGTTCGGCGAGCGACGCTGCAGCGGAGGCTCCTGCAAGCCCGGTTCCCACCACAATCACCGTGAACTTCCTTCGGTTTGAAGGGTTCACAAGCTTCATGGCGAAGCGATGTTCATCCCACTTTTTTTCAATCGGTCCAGCTGGAATTTTTGAATCGAGTGCCATTGGTAGCTCCGCTTAATGAGCACGGAAGAGGAAGTACAGCGGCATGAGGGCAAAGCCAAGAGGGATCAGCAGCCAGAAAATGACCGCGACTCCTTCGATGAGCTTCACGTACTTCAGGTTGCGAATGCCGTAGGTCTGGAAGGCGGACTGGAAACCATGCCGTAAATGGAGGGCCAGGAAGACGAGGGCGACAACGTACAACAGGGAGGTGACCGGTTCAGCGAACGCGGATTCCACCCGTTCATACATCGTTGGACCGTTATCCCCGGTGAAGAATCGCGATTGGATGAAAAATGTGTTGATGTGGATCACCAGGAACGCCAGCACCGCAAGCGCGGAAATAATCATGATACGGGCGCTCAGAGTGCTCACCTCCTCACCGTGTTTCACGGCATAGCGTTCCGGCCGCGCCTGCCGGTTGATGAGCCAGAGCCACAGGGCATAGAAGCCATGGATCAGGAAGAGCGCGAAGAGGACGATTTCCACCGGGCGGAGGAGAGGATACGTTGCGAGAAACTCCGCATACGAATTAAAGAGCCTCCCCTGGTCGGCCTTGAACAGAAAGAGGTTGGCCGTGAGATGAAACACCAGAAACAGGCAGAGAAAAAAACCTGTGAGGCCGACGATGAGTTTACGCCCGACCGATGAGGTGAAGAAGGACTGAGTCTTTCTCATGGGATCCGTCTGGGAAATGGAGGTAATCACGACGATGAAGGAAGAACGCTGGAGGTGACATCACAATCTACGAAAAGATTCTTAGCGATTCAAGCTCGATCTCAGGAAACGGGATACGGAGATGATGCTTCCGAGGAGGCCGAGGACGATCCCCCCGCCGACCATGCCGGCATAGAACCATGCGGGCATATGCACAAACGCCGCAAGGTCTTCGGAGATCAGGTGTGTCGCGCGCTCCACCGCGAGGTACAGTGAGCCGGCAGCGAGACCGCCTCCCAGGAGACCCTGAACCATTCCCTCGATGAGAAACGGCCAGCGAATGAACATCGCCGTGGCGCCCACGAGCTCCATGGTCCGGATGATATGTCTCTTCGCATAAATGGCAAGCCGGATGGTGTTGGCAACGAGGAGGATTGCCGAGACCATGATGAAAACCCCGAGGCCGAGCGTGACGTTATTCAGGGCGCTCACCCTGGTGTCGATGATCTCCAGCAACCGTTTGCGGTAGACGACGGTATCGACTCCGGCGATCGTGGAGATGCGGGTGTTCAGCTCCTTCGCACGGTCGGGAGTCTTGTAACCGCTCTTGAGAAAGATCTTGATGGACGGCGGGAGAGGGTTGGAATTCATGACACGGTACACGTTGTCTCCGAATTCCCGTTCGAAGACCCGCGCGGCCTCGTCCTTCGAGACATACTGGATCGTGTCGACTCCGGGGTCGGACCTGATGGTGCGCTCGATCCGGTGGAGGTCCTGGGTGGTGACGGGTTCCCGCAGGAACGCCTCCATTTCTACGCGGTCCCGGAGGGATTGGACGAGCTTCTGCGTGTTGAAACTGACGATCGCAAAGAGCCCGAGCAGGACGAGGGCGATCCAGAGGGTGACGACGGCAAATCCCATGGAGAGGCGCGCACGCCGGAAGCCGGAAAAACTCTCACGAAGCGTATACGAAAGACTCATCGACGTTTCCGGACTTGAGTATTTGGGGTCAGGTTGTCCATCAGTAATTGGACTCATCCCTCCAGCGGACGATTCGCCAGGGATCGGTGACGCGTTCCCGCTGGAATGTCAGGCTCGCATAGCCGTCAACACGCTCAATATCGCTTGGATTGAACACAATGGTCAGGTTGAATCCCCGGACAACGCTTACCTGGTTGGAGTCGTCTGTGGAAGAAACGATGTTATTCCAGATGAGGTCCAGCTTTTGCGCATTCTGAAAAAGTCCGTATGTCGAGCGCATTTCTTCCTCCCGTCCCCAGGTTACGTCCACGCCGAGATCATAGTCCCGGTAGACGAAGACGAAATCCGCGTCCAGCAATTGACCGTACACCGTCGTGTCGCGGAAGGTGTACGCCGCCTGGAAACAGCGGAAGATGCCGTCGATGGACTTCGGGTCGCAGGTGGATTGCGGCGGGGAGGTATCGATCCCCGGGGCAAAAGGGTTCACACACGCAATGAACACGAAGGCGGGGAGCATGACGATCAGCAGACCCACGGAGAAAAGGAGATTTCCCCGGAAGGGCCGGCTGCCGGTGTCCGCCAACGCGTTCATTCAGTTTGAGAACCTTCCTTTGAAATGGCTCCACGTGATGTCGTTCGTGGTCTTGAAATCCGTCCAGCGGTAGATCACCCATGCATTGGTGTTGTCGGGGCCGAGGACCAACTGCATGGTCCCCGAGGCCACCGTCGGAAAGCTTGGGTCGTTGTGATCGAAGGTGAAGGTGTAATCGTATGAAACCACCGTCGAGTCACCGGAGAGAAGAATCGTCTTGTGGGCCAGCACGAGATTGGAAAACGCCGTCGGTTTTCCCGCCGTGCGCGCCACCAGGTTCTGAAAGTACTGCCGTTCATCGTCGACGTTCCATTGGGCGAACACCCCGGAATAGGTCGCTGCCGCAGTTGCCGACGGTATGAACTGGTAGGGTTGCTTCGCATGGGACGGGTCGGCGAGGCACCGTACGTAATTGACCGAGCTCTTCTCGGCGATTGCACTTTGCAGGTTCTGGACAACGGCATCGGGGTCGGTTGCGGGGATGAAGGAATCGCTGGGCTGCGTCGGGGCGTCCGGCGTCCGAGTTTGGAAAAGTCCGCACGCGGGGAGACCGATTGCCAGACTCAGGGTGACCGTGGCGCGCCACAGGGGGCCGGTAAAACGCGTATTGGTCACAGAACTATTCGTCCCTCCAGTGCGCGAGTCAGGGTGGCCTCGTCGGAGAATTCCAGATCTCCGCCAACCGGGATTCCTCGGGCCAGGCGCGACACCTTGACGCCGAGCGGTTTCAGCAACCGGGAAAGGTAAATCGTCGTCGCTTCACCCTCGACATTGGGATTCATCGCCAGGATGGTTTCTCCCACCTCGGTGTTGATGCGGACAAGGAGCTCCTTGATACGGAGTTGTTCGGGGCCGACGCCGTCGAGCGGCGATAAGGATCCCCCGAGAACATGATACAGTCCCCGGTACTCGTTGGTTTTCTCAAGCGCCATGACGTCGTTCGGCTCTTCCACCACGCAGATAATGGTGCGGTCCCGCTTGGGACTGGCGCAAATCGCGCAGGGGTCTTGTTCGGTGATATTTGAGCAGACAGAGCAATGCCGGATTCGGTCCTTCACTCCCACCAGCGCATCTGCCATGCGGAGTACCTCTTCGCGGGGGAGTTTCAGCACATGAAGGGCAAGACGCTGGGCCGTTTTCCGGCCGATACCGGGGAACCCCGCAAATTCATCAATAAGCTGTTGGAGTGATTCCGATGTATGGAGCATAGGGATGTCGTAACCGATGAGGGCGGAACCTGACGATGGAAGCGGACAGATATGGGTGAGGGTACCTCAGTGTCGAATCTCCTCCCGATCAAGGCCCGAAATTCAACCCGGGGATATTCGGGAGGATGCCGTTCGTGACCTTTGCCATCTCCTCCTGCGCCATCTTGTTTGAATCATCAATCCCTTTGTTGACTGCGGCAATGATAAGGTCCTCGAGCATCTCGACATCCTCGGCGTTCACGACCTCCTTCTCTATATGAAGGTGCGTGATCTGTTGCTTCCCGTTCACGGTCGCTTTCACCATACCGCCCCCGGATTCGCCGACGACGGTCTTCCCCTCGAGCGATGCCTGCACCTGAGCGATTTTTTCCTGCATCTTCTGCACCTGCTTCATCATGCCCGCCATATTTGGAACGCCGCCCATAGAAAGGCCTCTCAGTGAAGAATTGGAATGTCCCGGTCGTGGGAGACATTTCGACCTACCGCACCCCGACCGGAGAAGTTCACAGGAAATGAAATAAAATATAGTCTTTTGTGCCTGGATTGTCAACGGAAGGGAAAACCGTATACCTTGACTTTCTGGGCAAAATGGCTTAATATGGATAATCCGTGGCCAATTTTCCTGGTATCAACGGATAGAGGGGAGATCCCTGCCTGTGGGAAAGCTGTCCGAGCTTGCCGTGACCGACGACAAAAGCATTCAGGATGCGTTGAAGGCATCGGGAGAAATCCCGGGGCATATCGCCATTATCATGGATGGGAATGGACGGTGGGCAAAGCACCGGGGCCTTCCCCGTATCGCAGGGCACACGGAAGGGGTGGAGTCGGTCCGGGACATCGTTGAGGCGTGCGGCCAGCTCGGCGTGCACTATCTCACGCTCTACGCTTTTTCCACGGAAAATTGGAAACGCCCGAAGGAAGAGGTTTCGCTGCTGATGCGTCTCCTCCTCAAGGCTCTCCAGGACGAGACAGACCGTCTGCACACGAATAACGTCCGTATTCAGACCATTGGGGATATCGACGCGCTGCCGGAGGAAGTCCGGCGGGAGCTCCTCGAGGACATTGAAAAAACGAGAAACAACACGGGGTTGACGCTGATCCTCGCGTTGAGCTACAGCGGCCGGTGGGACCTCACCAGAGCGTTCCGGCGGCTGGCAGACGATGTCGCGGCGGGGAAGATGCGTCCGGCAGACATCACGGACTCGACGATTACCACCTATCTTTCAACAACTGGAGTACCTGATCCCGATCTCTTGATACGAACCAGCGGAGAATTCCGCATCAGCAATTTCCTGCTTTGGCAGCTGGCGTACACGGAAATCTTTATCACGCAAAAATACTGGCCGAGTTTCCGGAGAGACGAACTGTACGCTGCGATCAAGGACTACCGGAAACGCGAGCGGCGCTTCGGCATGGTCAGCGAACAACTTCACGCCCCGGCAAAAAGCGAAGGCGTGCTGAAACGGATAATCAAGAGCGTAACGGGACCTTAACATGAAAAAGCTTCTGCTCGTGCTGCTCGCTTCAGGGCTGGCACTGTGCACCCTTTCCAGAGCGGACGCGCAACGCACGCAACCTCAACAAGAAGTCCTCAAGATTCTCGGTATCTCCATCGAGGGGAACACTCTGGCCGACCCGGCGGCGATTATTGCCAATTCGGGTCTGAGGGTGAGCGACAACATCACCATCCCCGGAGATCAGGTCGGACAGGCCATCCACAAGCTCTGGTCGCTCAAGATTTTTGATGACATCCAGGTCGGCATCGAACGCCGGGTTGGGGATGGTGTGTACCTGGTCATCAAAGTCCACGAGCTCCCGCGCTACGAGCGGATCGAATACTCCGGCCGCCACGAAGTCAGCGAAGACGACATCATGAAGAAGCTCAACCTGGTCCGGGGACAGGTGTTGCCCGCCGATGAGCTGGTCTTCATCCGGAGGGAGATCCTCAAACTCTACGAAAAGGAGGGCTATCTCCTTGCCGACGTAAAGGTGACCACGGAGCCCTCTGACAGCACGAAGAGCCGGGAAATCGTGATGGTCGACATCGACGAAGGCCCGGAGGTGCAGGTCGACAACATTTTTTTCAGCGGGAACCAGGCTTTCCCTGACGGCGAACTTCGGGGGGCGATGGACAATACCTCGGAGAAACACTGGTGGAAGTTCTGGTCGTCTGCAAAATTCGACCGGAAAAAATATGACGAGGATAAGGACCTGATTCTTCAATTCTACCGGAAGAACGGGTACCGGGATGCAGAAATCCTGGGCGATTCGATCTGGTATGCCGACAACAAGAAAGACATGAATATCCTGATCAAGGTGAGGGAGGGCGTCCAGTACTTCATCCGCAATATCACCTGGCAGGGCAACACGGTGTATTCGAGCAACATCCTGAACGAACGGCTGGGAGTGAGGCCGGGTGAGGTGTACAACGCGGAAAAGCTCGAGAAAAACCTGCGGGGCAATGATTCGCAGACCGATGTCGCCTCGCTGTACCTGGACAACGGCTACCTGCGTTTCAATCTCGAGCCGGTCGAAACCCGCGTCGGCTCGGACAGCGTCGACATCCAGGTCAACGTGTACGAGATGAATCAGTTCCGTATCGGCCACGTCGCCATCAGGGGGAACACCAAGACGCAGGAAAAAGTCATCCGCCGGGAACTCTATACCAGGCCGGGGGATTACTTCAGCCGCGCCGCAATCATGCGAAGTCTCCGACAACTGCAACAGCTGAATTACTTCAACCCCGAGAAACTCAAGCCGGATTATCAAATGGTCGACGACAAGACAGTCGACCTCGCCTATGACGTGGAAGAGAAGTCCAGCGACAATATCAACGCCTCCGTCGGGTACAGCGGCGCATTCGGTGTGACCGGAGCGCTTGGATTCACCATCAATAACTTCTCCCTCGCCAGCCCGCTCTCGGGAGGCGCCGGACAGATTCTGAATTTCCAGTGGGAATTCGGCGAGGCTTCGCGCTACCGGACGTTCAGTCTCGGATTTACGGAACCGTGGCTGTTCAATACCCCCACGCTTTTCGGGGTGAGCCTGTTCGATACGCGTCAGATTTACACATTCGATCTCGAAATGATGGGTGGATCGATCCGCGTCGGGCGCCGTTTCCGCTGGCCGGACGATTACTTCAGAGGAGACTGGATCCTCAGCGCCCAGAGGAACGACGTGCGCAACGGACTCGGGTATTATCCCGAGGGGATCACCTCGCAGGTGAGCATCACGCAGATCATCTCCCGCAACAGCACCGACAATCCGATTTTTCCCACCGAGGGGTCCAACGTCTCGCTGTCGACCCAGCTCTCGGGGGGACCATTTCTTCCCGGGAACGTCGAATTCGTGAAGTGGGGTTTCCAGGCGGACTGGTATATTCCCGTGTTCAACAGCAGAAAATTCGCCCTGTACGTGAGTTCGATTTACGGTGCGATCACCCCGCTCGGAAGCGGCACCGGCAACATCTCGCCGATCGATTACTATTCAATGGGCGGAACCGGCCTGGGATATGTGAACACCACTCCGCTCCGCGGCTATGAAGACCAGTCGGTCGGCCCGGCGCTCGCGGGCAGCTCCATCGTCGCGGGACGGGCGATGACGAAACAGACTATGGAGCTCCGTTTTGCGGTATCCATCAATCCCATTCCGATTTATATCCTGGGATTCGCGGAGGGCGGAAATGTCTTTGAATCTCCCGCAACAGCGAATTTCTTCAATCTGAAACGCTCGGCCGGTTTGGGTGCGCGGGTGCAGATCAACCCCATCGGCCTTATCGGGTTCGACGAAGGGTACGGATTCGACGATGTTTCTCCCAGGGATGGGAAACCGGACGGTTGGCATTTCCACTTTGTCTTCGGTCGCGGATTCTAGACAAGAAACTTCCCTTCAAATATCCATTTATTCTATTCGAGGTCATCGTGAAGAACACCTTCCTTTCATTGATAGTATTGACACTCGCCGGCGCAATGGCTTTTGGCCAGACTCAGAAGATCGCCTATGTGAACTCGTCGAAGATCCTTGACGAGCTTCCGGAGGCGCGCGATGCGGCAAAGAGACTTGAGACGTATGCGAAACCCATCCAGGATTCCCTCCAGATGATGCAGAAGGAAATTCAGGACAAGTATGACGATTACCAGAAGAAGCAGGCGATCATGACCGAAGCGTCGAAGGCTTCTGCACAGCAGGAAATTCAGGAACTTCAGCAGAGGGCCCGCGACTACGCGCAGGGGAAGGATCAGGAACTTGCGCGTCAACGCGAGAAGGTGTTCACCCCGGTGAAGGATAAGATCCTGAAAGCCATCGAGAAAATCGCCAAAGCGGAGAGGTACAGTTTTGTCCTGGATCAGAATGATCAGGTCAACATCGTTCTGTATGCAGATCCGAAAGATGATTTAACAAACCGCGTTCTTGACAATCTCAAGCGCGGAAAGTAAGATGAACCGGAAGTGACGGGGGGCAATCGTGGCCATTCGTGTCCGCGCGCCCGCAGGTCTGTCGCTCCATTGGAGAATGCAATGAAACGCTTAGCCGTAGTGGTCATGCTGTTCTTGCCGGCTTTGTACTCGAGTACCGCGCAATCGAAGATCGGATATATCAATTCCGAATCGATCATGAAAACGCTCCCCGAAGCCATCGACGCGCAGAAGACGCTCGACGGTCTCGTCTCGCAGTGGGAGTCGGAATTGCAGAAGATGCAGGCTGATTGGAAGAAAAAATATGATGAGTACGACAAAAAAAAGCTGATCCTTACGGACCAGGCGAGGGCTGATCAGGAGAAGGATCTGCGCAATCTTGATCAGTCGATTCAGGACTACCGCAATAAGAAGTTCGGTCAGAACGGCGAACTCTTTCAAAAGCAAAACGATATCATGAAGCCGATTCAGAACAAGATTTTCCAGGTTCTTGAGGATATCGCGAAAGAGGACGGGTACGACTACATCTTCGACAAGAGCGGACAGATCCTTCTGGTGTATGCAAATGAAAAGAACGACCTGACTCCGAAAGTTATTCAGCGGATGCAGGCATTCGGGAAATAGGTGTTCGGGATGGAGCCAGAGCACACAGCGTGAAACTGCACGACATCGCCGGGCTGTTGAAGGCTGAACTTCTCGGGAACGGGGAGCGGGAAATCTCGAGAGTTGCCAAGATCGAAGAGGCCGGAGACGGCGATCTCACGTTCCTGGCCAATCCAAAATATGCCCGGTATCTTTCAGAAACACGGGCTACCGCGGTCATCGTGGGAAAGTCTGTCGTGCTTCCGGAGGGACGAACCGCGGACGATCTGGCCCTGCTGCGCGTGTCTGACCCCTACGCTGCGTTCGTGCATGCCGTGGCGGCTTTTCACCCCCCCACGCCACCGGTCCCACCGGGCATCCATGGTTCCGCGGTGATCGACCCCACCGCCCGGCTTGGTGATGGAGTGCGAATATCCCCCTGCGTCGTCATCGGGCCCCGCTGTGAGATCGGGTCCCGGACCATGATCGGGCCCGGAGCAGTTCTCGGCGAAGGCGTATCCGTTGGCCAGGATTGCATTATCTATGCAAACGTGACGATTCGCGAACACTGCGTGCTCGGCAACAGGGTCATCCTTCAACCGGGAACGGTGATCGGAGGCGACGGATTCGGATTCGCTCCCCAGGCCGACGGGTCCTATGAAAAAATTCCGCAGATCGGCATCGTTGTCCTCGAAGACGACGTCGAAATCGGCGCGAACACCACCATCGACCGGGCAACGCTCGGAGAAACGCGGGTCAAACGGGGAACGAAGCTCGACAATCTCATCCAGGTGGCGCACAACGTCGTGATCGGGGAGAATACCGTGAGCGCGGCACAGGCAGGGATTTCCGGGAGCACGAAAATCGGCAAAAACGTCATGATCGGGGGACAGGTCGGATTCACCGGGCACCTCGAGATCGCTGACGGGACAAAGGTGGGGGCACAATCAGGCATTCATCGCTCGGTTCAGACCCCGAACACGGTCATTTTTGGGACTCCCGCCATGCCCCAGCGGGAGGCGTTCCGCGTCCAGGGGGCGATCACCCAGCTGCCCGACCTTCTGCGAACGGTCCGTACTCTCCAGAACGACCTTGATGAGTTGAAGCGCCGCCTCGAAAACGAGGCATCCCGGGGAAACACGGGGCAGAAGCCTTAAACGACTTTCTTTCGACACTCTCACTTCTTTCATCTTCCGCATGCTCGTCCAACAACGCACGATCAAGCAATCCGTATCCATGACCGGAGTCGGACTGCACACGGGCAACTCCTGCACGATGACGTTCAAGCCCGCACCCGAGAATTATGGCGTCCGGTGGCGCAGGATCGATCTCGCAGGCGAACCAGAGGTTCCGGCCGATGTCGACCACGTCGTGGATATCTCCCGCGGAACAACGATCGAACTGGGAGCCGCCCGCGTGCACACCGTGGAGCATGTCATGGCTGCACTCGTGGGGCTGCAGATCGACAATATTCTCATCGAGCTTGACAACAGCGAGCCACCGGTGGGAGACGGAAGTGCGAAGCCGTATGTGGAGTGCCTGCTTCAGGCCGACTTTGAGATTCAGGATGCGCCGAAGGATTATCTCATCATCGACCAGACGGTCCACTATCACAACGAAGAGAAGAAGGTGGACATCGTCGCTCTCCCCACCGACGATTACCGGATCACCGTCATGGTGGACTACAACAATCCGGCCCTGGGGAGCCAGCACACCGGCCTGTTCGATCTCGAAAAGGAGTTCATAACGGAATTCGCCCCGTGCCGGACATTCTGTTTCCTCCATGAAGTGGAAATGCTTCACAGCGCGGGCCTGATCCGGGGTGGGAATCTCAATAACGCCATCGTCATCGTCGACCGCGATCTCGGAGAATCAGAACTGAAGCGGATCGGTGACAAACTGGGGATCGGCTCCTCCGTCATCCTCGGCTCAAACGGGGTGATCAACAACCGCACTCTGCATTTTCCGAATGAACCCGCCCGACACAAACTCCTTGACGTCATGGGTGATCTGGCCCTCATCGGCGTGCCGCTGAAGGCGCAAATTCTGGCAGCGCGCCCCGGCCATGCGAGCAATATCGAATTTGCAAGAAAAATCCGCCGTCTGTACGAACAGAAAAAGCTCGTGAGGAAGTACCAGCATGAGCGAAAGGCCGGCGTTGTCTTTGATATCAATGCGATCAAGCGTATTCTCCCGCACCGCTATCCCTTCCTCCTGATCGATAGGATCGTCGAATTCAAAATGGACGAAACCATTGTCGGGGTGAAAAATGTTACCGCCAACGAACCGTTCTTCGAGGGACATTTCCCCGGACAACCGGTCATGCCGGGCGTGCTCATTCTCGAGGCGATGGCGCAAACGGGCGGGATCATGCTGTTGAACGGCATCGAGAACCCGGAAGGGAAGCTCGTGTATTTCATGGCGATCAACAACGCAAAATTCAGAAAGCCCGTGACTCCAGGGGACCAGCTGGTCTTCGAAATGAAAATGAAGCAGCGCAAGAGCAAGATTTGCACCATGTCGGGGAAGGCATTTGTGGATGGAATCCTGGTGGCAGAAGCCGATATGATGGCATCGATTATCGAGAGAGAGCAGACGGTGGACAGTAGACTGTAGACAGTAGACAGTAGACAGTGAACAGTAGACAGTGAACAGTGGGCAGGGGACAGGACAGTAGACAGTAGACAGTAAACAGTAAACAGTAAACAGTAAACAGTTGACCGTTGAGAGCGTGATGGTTGAGAAGCGTGGCGGGACGCTCATACCCATATCGACCGAATATGACATCAATCGATCCAAGAGCAAATGTCAGTCCAAAAGCAGAGCTTGCCGCCGGAGTGACCGTCGGGCCATTTACCACCATCGAAGCAGGCGCCGTTGTCGGGGAGAATACTTCAATCGCCGCAAATGCGCTCATCGCCCGCGGGGCGCGCATCGGGAAACAGTGCAAAATTCACCACGGGGCGGTGGTGGGGCACATCCCGCAGGACCTCAAGTACAATGACGAACCTACGACGTGCGAAATCGGCGACCGGACGGAGATCCGCGAGTACGCCGTGCTGCACAGGGGAACGGGAGACACGGGCAGGACGATCATTGGAAGTGACAACTATTTCATGGCGTACACGCATGTTGCCCATGATTGCGTCCTGGGCAATCATATCATCATGTCGAATGCCTCCATGCTCGCAGGTCATATTACCGTGGAAGATTGGGTCATCATCGGCGGCATTACTCCCGTGCACCAGTTCGTCAATATCGGTCGCCACGCGATGATCGGCGGGGGATTGCGTGTCCCGAAAGATGTGCCTCCGTTCATACTTGCCGGGGGGGCCCCGCTGTGCTTCGAAGGACTCAATTCCATCGGGCTGCGCCGTCGGGGGTTTTCGCCGGAGGCAATCCGGGCGCTCGACGAGACGTACACGCTCATCTACCGATCCCGGCTCAATGTCTCCCAGGCACTCGCGCGCATTCGTGAATCGGAGAGTCTCGTGCAATATAAGGAGGTGCGGCAAGTGATCGAGTTCATTGCCGCCAGCAAGCGCGGGGTAATCGGCGCTCCGCGGTCGAGGGGATAGTCCCCATCCGAATGCCGTTATCCATCGCGGTGCATCATGGCTTCGCGCGTGTGGAATCTGTTCGAGTATGAAGTTCGAACCGGCGCCATGAATATGGCGCTGGATGAGAAAATTGCGTCGGCGATGCAGGACGCTGTTGACGCGTCTCCCGTCCTCCGTCTCTACGGCTGGTCGCCGTGGGCTATTTCGCTCGGTCATCATCAGAGAGAGAGTGACATTAACCTCGAGCGATGCCGGGAAGATGGCATTGACGTTGTCCGGAGGCCGACGGGGGGGCGTGCCATTCTGCATGCGGAAGAGCTCACCTACAGCGTGATCATGCCGGCGGGCCGGCGAAGCGTGCTGGATGTTTACAACGATATCAGTCGCGCACTCGTGAAGGGACTCTCGCTTTTTGGTGCGGGGGTCTCGCTGCAGAAGTCACAGCCCGATTTCCGGGCCGAATACCGTAAGACCGCCTCCATCCCCTGCTTTGCCAGTTCCGCGCGCTACGAGATTGAATGGGAGGGGAAAAAACTCGTTGGCAGCGCCCAGCGACGTTTCAGCGGCGGTGAGCGCGACATTGTCCTTCAACACGGCTCCATCCTCTGTGGTCCGGCCCACCTGCAACTTCCCGGCTATCTTCGCGTTGATGATCCCGCGGCAGGAGCGGAAGTCGCACGCATTCTGCGGGATCATACCACCGACCTCTCCACGCTGCTCAATCGGAAGATCGACGTCCGGGCGCTGGCGGCCTGCATCCGCGCCGGATTCGAAGCCGAGTGGGATGTCTCCTTTCAATCGGATACGTCATTGATCAACGACCTACGGCCTGCCCATGTCTGATTCCTATAGTGCCGATCCCGAACAACGCGCTGCCGGAAAACCGCGCGTGATGACAACCAAAAGAGTCCAGCTCATGAAGGGCACGGGCGAAAAAATCGCCATGCTCACCGCTTACGATTTCCTCGTGGCGAAGTACCTCGACGAAGTGGGGATCGATGTGATTCTCGTCGGCGACTCTCTCGGCAACGTTGTCCAGGGACACGAAACAACTCTCCCGGTGACCGTGGACGACATGATCTACCACGCGAAGGCCGTGAAGAGGGCCGTCCGTAATGCCCTGATCGTCGTCGACATGCCGTTCATGTCGTACCAGACAAGTGTCGACGACGCAGTCCGGAATTGTGGCCGGCTCATGAAAGAAGTCGGTGTGGGCGCGGTGAAACTGGAGGGGGGAGCGTACCTCGCCGAGATAGTCCGGCACCTTGTCACCATCGGAATTCCCGTCATGGGGCATCTTGGACTCACCCCCCAATCAATCAACCGGTTCGGGACATACGAAGTCCGGGCGCAGGAAACCGATGAGGCGCGACAGCTGATCGACGATGCGCGCATGCTTTCCGAGGCAGGGGTGTTTGCGATCGTTCTCGAGAAGATTCCGGCACCGCTTGCCAAGGAGGTCACCGAGGCCATTCCCGTGCCCACAATCGGTATCGGAGCAGGTCCTCATTGCGACGGCCAGGTCCTGGTGGTCTATGATATGCTCGGGTTGACCGAAGAATTCAATCCGCGGTTTCTCCGACGGTACGCGCATCTTGCCGATGATCTGCGGGGTGCGTTTACACGGTATATCGATGACGTGAAAAAGAAAGAGTTCCCCACCAAAAAGGAAAGTTATTGACCAGAGAGGAGGTGACGTGTATGCCGTCCCATCCAGGTGGACAACGCTTCCTCCCGCGGCGAACAAGTCTGCTTGTCTCGTTCGTGTGTTCTCTTCTCTTCGCTCTCCCCGTTCATTCGCAGACCATTCTGCTCCCGGAACGATGGCATTTCCGGACCGGAGACGATTCGTCCTTTGCACTCACCGCTACGAGCGAAGCCGGATGGGGGATGCTCGACGTCCCCGATTGGTGGGAACAGGAAGGGTACGACGGGTACGACGGAGTAGCCTGGTACAGAGTCCATTTTCAGGTGGCGGACCGGTATGTCGGAAGAGAGATGATCCTTCTCCTCGGGCGGATCGACGATGCCGATGAAACATATCTGAACGGGAAACGCATCGGTGGCATGGGGGAATTCCCTCCCCATGCGGTCACTGCCTATAGCGCACAAAGGATCTACACCGTTCCTCCCGGGTTGCTCAAGCGCGACAATGTGCTCGCGGTCCGCGTCAACGACATGATGGGGCCGGGGGGGATTGTCGCCGGCCCGATCGGACTCTCAACGGTGGAGGACTATAAGCGCGATTTTGAGTCCCCCTCCGTTCCGCGCCAAACGTGGCACCGGCTGACGACGAGCAACGGATTGATCGCCGCGGTGTATGACGAACGACGGGGATACATTGAATCGGTTCGGCCCCACATTTTCCAGGCTTATGATTCAGCCCTCTATGTGCGTCCCTTCGTCCGGCGGATCACGCCCGTTCTTCCGGAGCCTCTGACGAACACTTCGTACGACCGGAATACCCATGTGATAGTCTCGCGTGGAAAGAACCTGGAAGTGACATTTGTGGCCCCGTTTACCACGCGGGAAAAAATCTTCTATGCTGCGGTGACAGGCCCGATGGCGGAAGTTGCGCAATCCTCCCTTTCGTGGCTCCGGACCGACACCGAGCTCCTGGTGGATTCTCTCGTCGTTCGACAGCCCGGCGGGAGGGTGCGGAAGTATTTTCTCTTTGGATTTGTCGACTCGCTTCAGCAGGACAAGCGGAGCGTGGAACACGCCAGGCAAAGCCTTCAGGAGAAGCACGGCAATCTCATTGAGCGTGAAGTAGCCTTTATGCGGGGTGTCATCGACCATGCGCAGGTTCCTCACGGAATAACACGGAAAGAACGAAACGTTGCGGAACAGTCCATTGCCGTCCTGAAGATGGCCCAGGTGGGAGAGAATGAAGTTCCCGCGGGCGGACGGGGAGAGATTCTTGCATCCCTGCCGCCCGGGGAATGGAACATCGCGTGGGTGAGGGACGGTATGTATGCTGTCCGGGCACTGAACAGATTGAGGATGTTTCAGGAGGCCCGCCGGTATCTTCAGTTCATGCTGGACGCTCCTTCCGGTCAGTACGTCCGCTATGTCTATCGTGACGGCAAGGATTACGGTGTGGGGGTGCCCTATCAGGTCTCCGTATGCAGGTACTTCGGATCAGGCAGGGAAGAATCGGATTTCAATGATGACGGCCCGAATATTGAACTCGACGGGTTCGGGATGTTCCTTTCATCCTTCGCCGACTATGTGTCGAGGAGCGGTGATACGGCATTCTTCCGCAGTCATTTCGATCAGGTCTCCCGCAAGGTCGCCGACGCCATCGTCCATTGCATTACACCGGATGGAGTAATCCGGATCGATTCGGGTCCCTGGGAGAGGCATCTTCCGGGGAAAGTTTTCGCGTACCCGTCCATCACATGCGCAGCCGGCCTGCGTGACTTTGGCGAGCTGTCCCAGCGGTTGGGGAGGAAAGAAGGGGAGCAGTACCTTCTCGCCCACAGAAGATTGGTGGAGGGAATTCAACGGACCTTCGTCGTGGATGGACGAGTGGTGAAGGGAAATGCAGAAGCCCGGGACCCGGACAAATACGACTATTTCGACGGGGGTACGATCGAGGCGTTTGCTCTGAAGATTCTTACAGACAGGGATCTGTTCCGGTCGGACCTCGCTGCCTATGAGAAAGCTCTCCGGATCGACAGTCCTCACCGGGGATGGGCGCGGATCAACCTTGGAGATGCATACGAAACCGGAGAATGGCTTCTCCTCGACTTGCGCACCGCGACAACGCTGCAAAGTTTCGGTAACCGGAAGGATGCCCGATGGCTGTTGAATTGGGTTACCGAGCATGCGTCTCTGAACTATAACCTTGTCCCTGAGCTGCTCAACCGCGTGACCGGCAGATATGACGGTTCAATTCCCATGGTTGGGTTCGGGGCGGGGGCCTATGTGCTGACCCTCTGTGATCTTTACGGGCAGAAATAACGTCGTTGTCGGGCGGTCGTTTTTTTCCAGAACTTGTTGCGCGGAATTCCATGCACATCTTAGTTTCCAACGATGATGGTATTGATGCAAAAGGCATTTTCGCTCTCACCCAGGAGCTGAAGACGATCGGGAAGGTCACAGTCGTTGCCCCGGACCGTCAACAGAGCGCTGTGGGACACGCCATCACCATGCAGTACCCTCTCCGAGCAGTGCCGTTTCATAAGAACGGCGAATTCTTTGGTTTCGCCGTCAAGGGAACGCCTGCCGACGCGGTGAAGCTGGCCGTGAAATGCCTCGTCAAAGAGCCGGTGGATTTGCTGATCTCCGGTATCAATCATGGCTCGAACACGGCGATCAATATTATCTACTCAGGAACGGTTTCGGCCGCGACGGAAGGGACAATTTTGGGCATTCCTTCCCTTGCCATTTCGCTGACGACATATGAAGAAGCGGATTTCGGAGTGGCCGCACGTTTCGCACGGGAGCTGGCGTTGATGGTCCGCGAGAATGGATTGCCGCGGGGGACGCTGCTCAATGTGAACGTCCCCGCCGTTCCCGAAGAGCAGATCCGGGGCGTGAAGATCACGAAGCAGGGCCGGTCATCGTGGAACGACACGTTCGACGTTCGTCGTGACCCGGCAAACCGCGAATATTACTGGCTGACTGGAAAAATGAACATTACGGACACTGATCCGGATACCGATCAGGTGGCGATTCGGGAGAACTACATTTCCGTCACCCCGATCCACTACGATCTGACGGACCAGACGATGGTGGATCGGATGAGGTTATGGGGGTTGGAGAAATCATGATGAGTGAGGCCAACCGCAGGGAGGTGGCGTTTCTCCAAGGATGAACTTCCTGGCGGAATTCGGCATCGAAGGATCGTATTCGTTCATGAATCGCAGGTACTGAGACGGTCCCCCCACGAGGTCCAGAATCGGGGTGCAATCGACGAATCCTGTTGTCTCGCTCGAGACGTAGTTTCGCCCGCTGGAGAAGTCCCATTCAAGGGGGTTCTTCACCAGTCCCGCTTTCACCGGGTTGCAATGGACATAGTGGGAGAGTCTGAGTAGTGAGGGAGGATCCTTGACCCGGGCCATTTTGAAGCGGCTGCCGAACAGGTGGCCTGTCCGTGTTCTCCTGCTGTTTATGGCTTTCGCGTACCCCTCGCAGAGGGCCTTCATGTATCGCGAAATTTCGTACGGCTGTTTTTGTCGGAGCACGAGATGGAAGTGATTCGGGAGGAGGCAGTACGAGAGCAACGCCACGGCGCATAGCTCCAGCGACTCGCACATGCGGGCGGTGAAGTATTGATAGTCCTCCGCACGGAAAAAGATTGTCTGGCGGTCGACGCCCCGGTTATAGACATGGAAATCACAATCAGTGCTCTGGAGATGCTTGGATTTTCTGGACATTGAGTTCCTCGATGCGTATGGGCTCTATCGTAATACGGTCCAGAGGCGAGTTTTCCGAAGTGAGTCTGTTACGTTACAGACATTTTTTTCGTGCGGGGCCTGTTACGTAACAGACTCGTTTTGCCAGCCCGTTGCACAACTTCGCCACTTTTTCGCGAGGAGCCTTCCATGCACTCAGAAATCGCCCTCCTGCTCGAATCTCTCGATCGGGCATATAACCTCACCTCCTGGCATGGACCAAATCTGCGCGGGTCACTGAAAGGAGTCACTGCTCAACTCGCCTCGCAACGGCCTTCCCCGGGGAGACATAACGTCTGGGAAGTCGCCATCCATTGTGCCTACTGGAAATACATCGTTCGCCGCCGAATCTTGGGTGAACCCAGGGGAAGTTTTCCGCTGAAAGGATCCAATTGGTTCATCCGGCCCGCGGGGAAGAGCGTGAATGAAAAGATATGGAAGGACGACCTGAAACTACTCGAGGAAGTTCACCGGAGTCTCCGCGAAGCGATCGCATCCTGTGATGCCCAGACGCTGGAGGACATCCCCAGGGGAAGCCGCCGGTCCACAAAAGTAATGGTCATGGGTATCGCGGCGCACGATCTTTATCATGCAGGACAGATACAGTTGTTGAAAAAGCTCGTGAAGAGTAAGCAGTAGGCAGTATGCAGTAGACAGAAAGCAGTAGGCAGATACCACTGGCGGTTGATGTTGCGTCTCAGAGTCTCCGCGTCTCTCAGTCCCCCCTTCCCCCCTTCCCCCCTTCTCCCTTCCCCTTCACTCCCCCCGCGCGCTTCCTCCCGACCGCGGATCAGCCATTCCCCACCACAAGCCATCGGCCCTCAAGATCGAAGGAGCTACGCCGACGTGCGAAGTCTCTTTCACGTTGTACCCCATTTGCTTCAGACTGTCGAGGCAGCCAGGAGAGAACCCGTGATCTTCGAAGTAGAGTGTGTCCGGGAAATCCTGGTGATGAATGCGCGGGGCATTCACGGCGGCAGCGATGTCGAAATGATAGTCCAGGACATTGGAGATTACCTGGAATACTGCAGAGATAATTCTAGGGCCTCCGCTCGCGCCGGTAACAAGAAGCGGCCGTCCGTCGTCCCCCAGAACGATCGTCGGCGTCATCGACGAAGCCATCCGTTTCCCGGGGGCGATGGCGTTGACCTCACCCTGTACAAGCCCGAAGACATTCGGGGTTCCGGGTTTGGAGGCGAAATCGTCCATCTCATCATTCAAGAGAAATCCGGCGCCGGCGACGGTGACTGCGGAGCCGTAGAGAAGGTTAAGGGTCGTGGTGAGAGCCACGGCATTGCCCTCCTTGTCGACAACAGAAAGGTGCGTCGTGTGGACTCCCTCGTGCATGGGGGTGATTTCCGCGGGGGCGGTCGCCCGCGCAGGCGAGATTGTCGATCGGAGATGCGCTGCATAGGATTGAGAGAGCAGAGAATCCTGCGGAACATGAACGAAGTCCGGATCAGCGAGTAGATCATTGCGGTTGACAAATGCCCGTCGCATTGACTCAACAAGGAGATGGAGCGAAAGGGGGGAGTGCCAGGGTTTGTGGCCGAGATCGAATCCGCCGAGGATGTTCCCTATCAGTGCGAGCGTGATTCCTCCGGAGGAGGGTGGAGGCATCGTCACGATTTGGTGCGCGCGATAGGTAAATGTGATCGGCGTGCGCCACACCGCTCTGTAGCGCGCAAGATCATTCTTAGTCACCAGCCCGCCGGTCTCGATCATAGAACTTGCGATGCTGTCGGCTGTCACGCCGGCGTAGAATCCGGCAGGTCCCTGTTCTGCTATCCTCCTGAGAACCTGGGCGAGATCGGGATTGCTCCAGCGCGTTCCCTCCCGGAGTGGAACGCCTCCTGGGAGGAAGAGCATTCTCGATGCCGCATACCGGCTCAGCCGTGCGGAGTCCTCACGAACAGTCAGGAAGAAACGCTTGTCGACGATGAACCCCAGTTCGGCGAGGCGGATGGCGGGAGCGAGGAGTTGCGGCCAGGGGAGCGTTCCGTATCGCGCATGAGCTTCCCACAGACCTGCGACGCTGCCTGGAACACCGACAGAGAGCGGACCGGTGATCGACTTCCCGGTCAGGTTTCCCAGTGAATCCAGAAACATATCATGTGTTGCACGTGCCGGGGCGGTTTCCCGGAAATCGAGTGTGGCGGTGGTTCCATCGGCGAAGTGTGCGACGAGGAATCCGCCGCCGCCGATGTTGCCTGCGGCGGGGAAAACGACCGCGAGGGCGAATGCCGTTGCGACGGCGGCATCAACGGCATTTCCTCCCTCGCGGAGGATCTGACAGCCGACATCGGTGGCCAGCGAGTCGTCGCACGCAACCATCCCGGAACGAGACGAGGCGGTCGTCGTGGCCGGGCGGTAGGGCCATGCGGCAGGGAATGAAGGCTGTTGTGCAGAGTTGTCCGCCGGAGCGTGAAGTTCGGACTGGGCGATTCCACGAAGCGGTGTGGCGACGAGTGCGAGACAGATGGAAAGTGTAGCGACGCGTGCCGTTCGAAGGGGAAAGCGCATCGGGAAGCTCCTTTCATCGGCAGAGAGAACAAAATACCGTGTCGCCGGGAGAGGTGCAAGGAGTTCAATGGCTTGCGGAGTGGAGAGTGAGGGGGGGATTGAAAGGGGGGACAGGCAACGGATTGCAGAGGGGATTGATTTTACAGTGAATTCTTCATGACCGGTATTTTCTTCACGGAGGATGTTGACATTAAAACTCCGGACTGCTATATTGTTAATCCTGCTTTGAGACTGCAGTTTTCCTGCTGAAAAGTTCAAGAAAGTCTCTCCGAGGTCTTGACTTCGGCGTAAAGTGTAGGTATATTAAGAGCCCGCTTCGAAATGGAGCGGCAGCCTGTAAAGGCGAATGTTCTTTGAAAAGTAGTGTGCATAGCCATAGTCAACTCTGAGCGAGTTGTCAACCTGGCAATCCCTCTTTGCAAGAGCGATCTTGTGAAGGGTGAAATGCCACTCATCAGACTCAACATTGTAATAAACTTACAACGGAGAGTTTGATCCTGGCTCAGGACGAACGCTGGCGGCGTGCCTAACACATGCAAGTCAGGGAGAAAGGGGTAGCAATATCCCGAGTAAACCGGCGCACGGGTGAGTAACACATAGGCAATCTGCCTTTAGGACGGGGATAATCACGCGAAAGCGTGACTAATACCCGATAATGCAGCGGCACCGCATGGTGATGTTGTTAAAGGCCGTAAGGCGCCTAGAGATGAGCCTGTGTCCCATTAGGTAGTTGGCGGGGTAATAGCCCACCAAGCCTGCGATGGGTAGCTGGTCTGAGAGGATGATCAGCCACACTGGAACTGAGACACGGTCCAGACTCCTACGGGAGGCAGCAGTGAGGAATATTGCGCAATGGCCGAAAGGCTGACGCAGCGACGCCGCGTGGAGGATGAAGTCCGTTAGGATGTAAACTCCTTTTGCAGGGGATGAATACTCCCTTTCAGGGAATTGACCGTACCCTGCGAATAAGGATCGGCTAACTACGTGCCAGCAGCCGCGGTAATACGTAGGATCCGAGCGTTGTCCGGAATTACTGGGTGTAAAGGGCGTGTAGGTGGGCTTTTAAGTCGGTGGTGAAATCCTGCAGCTTAACTGCAGAATTGCTTCCGATACTGGAAGTCTTGAGTACGGCAGAGGGAGATAGAATTCATGGTGTAGCGGTGAAATGTGTAGATATCATGAAGAATACCGGTAGCGAAGGCGGTCTCCTGGTCCGTTACTGACACTGAGGCGCGAAAGCGTGGGGAGCAAACAGGATTAGATACCCTGGTAGTCCACGCCTTAAACGATGGGTACTCGGTGCTGGGCCGCAAGGTTCAGTGCCAAAGCTAACGCATTAAGTACCCCACCTGGGGAGTACGATCGCAAGGTTGAAACTCAAAGGAATTGACGGGGGCCCGCACAAGCAGTGGAGCATGTGGTTCAATTCGATGCAACGCGAAGAACCTTACCTGGGTTTGAAAGGCCAGTGACATCCGATGAAAGTCGGCCTCGTAGCAATACGCACTGGTACAGGTGCTGCATGGCTGTCGTCAGCTCGTGCCGTGAGGTGTTGGGTTAAGTCCCGCAACGAGCGCAACCCCTGCACTTAGTTGCCATCAGGTCAAGCTGGGCACTCTAAGTGGACTGCCTACGCAAGTAGTGAGGAAGGCGGGGATGACGTCAAGTCCTCATGGCCCTTACACCCAGGGCCACACACGTGCTACAATGGCCGCGACAAAGGGTTGCAGAGCCGCAAGGTGAAGCTAATCCCAAAAACGCGGTCTCAGTTCGGATTGGAGTCTGCAACTCGACTCCATGAAGCTGGAATTGCTAGTAATCGCGTATCAGCACGACGCGGTGAATACGTTCCCGGGCCTTGTACACACCGCCCGTCAAGCCATGGAAGCTGGGGGTACCCGAAACCGGTGCGCCAACCCGCAAGGGGGGCAGCCGACTAAGGTAAAACCAGTGACTGGGGCTAAGTCGTAACAAGGTAGCCGTATCGGAAGGTGCGGCTGGATCACCTCCTTTCTATGGAGTCCTCTTCCGGGTGACCGGAAGGACTGCATGAGACGACGACTCGTTAAGAGTGCCACTGTGGTTATGCACACACTTTATAATTTTAGTATTTTAGATTCTAGAATTTAGATTGAGAAATTGAGGTCCTTCGGGGCTTTGAAATCCAAAATCTAAAATCTAAATTCTAAAATCTAAAATGTCGATGGGCCTGTAGCTCAGGTGGTTAGAGCGCACGCCTGATAAGCGTGAGGTCACTAGTTCAACTCTAGTCAGGCCCACTCCAGGTTGTGCAGGGTCCACGACGACCCCAAGCGAATTCTGAATTCAGAAATCTGATATCAGATATCGTTGGGGGCTATAGCTCAATTGGGAGAGCGCCTGGTTTGCAACCAGGAGGTTACCGGTTCGATCCCGGTTAGCTCCACAACCGATTGACAATAGTCGATAGTCTATTGACGATTGACTCTCGGTTTGTTCTTTGACAATTAGGATGAGCGTTGATGGTGTCGGCGCCAGTAGTGGGTTCCGCGCA
>CAWJKM010000003.1:227500-800180 GCA_963843525.1 Ignavibacteriota bacterium
AGGGTGGAAGTACACAGATTGTTGCCCTGCCGGCCCTTAGTGCGATTCAAGGTAATCAATTTGCCTACTCTCTCGCGCCGATGAGCGTGTATCACTTCGTGCTTTCATCTGGTCCGAACGGGGTGAGGGAACCTTCCGTCCCCTTCACCGCCGAACTCGATCAGAACTATCCGAACCCGTTCAATCCGAAAACAGTAGTCAGTGGACAGTGGACAGTAGACAGTAAGGTACGGCTTGTGGTGTATGATCTGCTTGGGCGGGAGGTGGCGGTCTTGGCCAATGGCAGATATCCGGCGGGAAAGTTCTCCTTCACGTTCGATGCAAAAAACCTGTCGAGCGGTGTGTATTTCTACCGATTGACCGCCGGGAACTTCGTCTCGACACGAGCGATGGTGTTGGAGAAATGATGTTGTTCTGAAGGGAACCTGGTCATGACCAGGTTGCCCCGGCCCGGCTTATGCGTGTATTTGCATTGGCGCAGTTTTAACCTAGTGGCCAAAGGTGGCCAAGTTACCTTTTTCTCACCCTTCTTTGAACCAGGCACTCCAGCCATCTCTCTAGAAATCCGTTAATCCGCGCAAATCTGACCTCATTTGCTGGCCTTTCCATGGCATCTTTGTTGAATCCATTAGCAAAGCCCTTTTCTCCGCGGTGAAATTCATGGAATAGAGCTGCACATGCAGCTTCGAAGAAATTGCATCGTACTGGAGCAATGACTTTTCATGCAAGAAGACCCATACTTCACACAAGCATCTCACGACGGGAGCACCACGGGTGCACCCGGTCCAACGAATATCGATTTCCACAAGTTGTTCTTCAACGTTGGCGATATCATCTACAGCTTTGATCCCGATACGGATGAATACCTTTTTGCCAGCCCCAATTGCGTTCAGGTCTTTGGATACAGTGCTGATGAATTGCGGGCGATGGGCGGGAGAAAGGCGTTTCTCCTCAACACCATTGCAGAATCTGATGGTGGCGTGTATGCCAGGATTGTCGAAAAATGGAAAACGCCTTCTGATCCACAAGTGCAGTGTGATGAATGGTGGTTCCGCCGGAAGGACGGAAACCTGATTTGTTTAGAGGACCGCTGGTTCCCGGTTATCGTCGATGGCAATATCACGCGCATCGATGGAATGATGAGGGATATCACCGATCGGAAACGGGCCGAACAATTGGTCCAAAACGACAGGATCCTCCTGCGAACCCTGATCGATAATCTTCCCGATGCGATCTACGTGAAAGACCTCGCCTGCAAGAAGACTGTTGCCAATCTCGGAGACGTCCACAACCTGGGATGCACATCAGAGGGAGAAGTGCTGGGAAAGGACGACTTCGACTTTTTCCCTGCGGAGATTGCCGGACGATTCTACGATGACGACCAGGTCGTTCTCAAGACGGGGAATCCGGTCATCAACCGGGAGGAATACATGCTTGATGATAGGGGAGCAAAGCGGTGGCTTCTCACAAACAAGTTGCCCCTTCGCAACGAACAAGGGCAGATCACCGGGCTCGTCGGGATAGGCATCGATATCACGCAACGAAAGGTGGCCGAGGAGGCACTCGCGCGTCGCAACGAAGAACTTGAACGGGCAAAACTTATCGCCGAGGAACAGGCGCGTGAGCTGGAGATTCAGGCGGACGAGTTGCGGAAGGCCCGCGAAGCTGCCCTCGAGGCTTCACGCTACAAATCCGAGTTTGTGGCGAACATGAGCCACGAGATCCGGACACCGATGAACGGCGTCATCGGAATGACCGGACTCCTGATGGGGACCCGCCTTACTCCGGAACAGCTTGAATACACCGAGGTGATCCACAAGTCAGGGGAAATGCTCCTCAACATCATCAACGACATACTGGATTTCTCGAAGATCGAAGCGGGCAAGCTAAACATGGAACATCTGCCGTTCGATCTGCGTGAAGTCATCGAAGAGACCGTCGACCTCCACGCCCAATCCGCGTCGATAAAGAATCTCGAACTTACCTGCTATATAGAGCCGAATGTGCCAACATCGCTGTTCGGGGACGCCGGACGGATCCGCCAGATCGTCTCGAACCTTCTCGGGAACGCCATCAAATTCACCCTCGAAGGGGGGGTTCACATCGAGGCCTCCGCGCTGGAGGAAACCGAGTCCCACGTCCGGCTGAAATTGTCGGTCCGCGACTCAGGGATCGGTGTCTCCCCTGAGAATCAGGCAAAGCTCTTCCAGCCGTTCACGCAAGCTGACGGAATGACCACAAGGAGATTTGGAGGGACGGGACTCGGCCTGACGATCTCAAAACGCCTGGCAGAGGTCATGGGCGGGACGATGGGCATCGAAAGTGAGGAGGGGAAGGGAAGCACGTTCTGGACAACCGTGTTCATGGAGAAGCAGCACGGGAGAAATCAGGAAGAATGCATTCCGGACTCACGCGGATTGAACATTCTCGTTGTCGATGACAACGAGACATCGCGCACGATCCTTGACCATCAGCTTCTGTCGTGGAGATTTCACCATACCCTTGCGGGATCGGCCAACGAGGGGTTGAATTGCCTGAAGGCCGCCGTGAAGAACGGGCAACCTTTCACTCTTGCAATCCTTGATATGCAGATGCCTGATATCGACGGTGTCATGCTGGCGAGAATGATTCGGGCCGACAAAACGCTCCCCCCGATGAAACTTCTCATGCTCTCTTCGAGCGGCGAGGCCACCCGCGAAATGGTGACCGGTGCAGGGCTGGATGCATATCTCAAGAAACCGGTGCGGCAGAGCGCCCTCCTCGATTGTATTGCCAGTCTCATGGGCACTCAGGATTCCATTGATCAGAAAAAAGGCCTCTCCCATCCCGAACAAGTATCTCCTGATCAGCTTCGGGCCCAGAACGTCCGCGTCCTCGTCGTGGAGGATAATGCAGTTAATCAGAAGGTGGCAAAGCGGATGCTGGAAAAGATGGGTTGCCGTGTGGATCTTGTCGCCAATGGGATTGAGGCGGTCGAGGTGGTTGGCGTACTTCCCTATGATCTGGTGTTCATGGATTGTCAAATGCCAGACATGGACGGATTTGAAGCGACGAGAGAAATCAAAAGATTGCGGGACGCACAGATGCTTCCTCCCATCATTGCCATGACAGCCAACGCATTGGCCGGAGACCGCGAGCGCTGTATCGATTCCGGTATGGATGACTACATCCCGAAACCCGTCAAGTATCCAGATCTCTTCTCGATGATCTCCAAATGGCTGCCCGAGAAGGTGCAGACGCATGTTGAGCCATCTTAGCTCTTTTTCACCAGGTGGAATGGTCATACTCGTACGGCATTCCACCAGAGAGAGTGGAGGAATGTAGACAGTCGTCCCTTGGTTGGTCACCGCACGTCATGAAAATCGGCCCAGGGGGGGAATTGTTTCTGGCACGAAGATTGGATACCCTTACTCATGATGCTATGAGGGGAGGGTATTATGAGCACCCTGACGCTTGATATGTGCTTGAGTGCCGGCGAAGACACCGAAGCAAAACAATATAGGATTCTTCATGCGCTGAAGGGGTCCTACGACCGCTTTTCGCATAATCTGCTCTACCCCGATCTGGCGGAATTGATCCGACTGGCGGAAGCCTTGAGCAGTCTTCTGGCCTCCCACGGCGATTTACGCGCGCACCTCCCGCAATCGATCGCCGAAATCGATGTGGAAAAAAGGAAAATTGTCCTCGAGCCCGTCGAAACCCCACTTCCGGAACTCACTGCAGTAATCGATCTCATTTCCTGGTCTCTTCCGCTGATTCGTCGTGCCATCGAAGAAGGGGCGACGATTTTCAATTTCGTCGGAGAGCATATTGCGATTGAGGAAGTCGGGATCATGCCCATGTACAATCAGGAAGGGTACTGGTTCGTCCCCGATCTGCACAACGAGGTTCTTCACCTGTTGCGTTACGAAATGTCGCTCTATTCTTCACCTGCAGAGAAGTACCGTACCCTGAAAACAGTGCATCTGGACTCGCTCCAGGAAAATTCAGTGAAGCATTCTCCGGAATCCGTGAAACTTCAGCTCCTGGAGAAATATTCGGATTTGCCGAACCCTGCAACCTTCCGTTGTGAAGTCGATATTGATTTCCCCTATCAGGAAACAATGTTGCCCGTCGCGAAACGAAAGCTGATGGCACGTCTCGCCGCATAACGCTCCTTACTGAGTCCCCCAGTACCCGATCACCCGTTCCCCGTCTCCGCGTGACTTTCCGCAGGATTCTTCGTATATAAGGGGAAACCCGGACCGGCAATGCTCACAAGAATTGTCATCGGAACACTCGCTGCTGCCCTTTTCGCCGCCGCTCTCGTCACATTCTATGATTTCGCCGGTTCTCCGACAGACGAGAATCTCTTCAGCGATCTTCCCGGACATCTGGCGTTCAAGCATGCTCAGCCGTCACTGGCTGCTGAATGGAATGAGATGACAAGCAAGAGCATGCAGTCGGCCCAAACCCATTCCGACAATGTCCGGAAAGGGGATTTGCTGATCACACTCAATAACAAGAGTGTATCCGGGTTATCCAGATTGAACGAGATTTTTTCCGCAGTGGGAAAAGACTCGCTCGCTTCGGCGTACCTCCTCCGTCCTTCCCAACGTTGGCTGGCAAAAGTGAGGCTCTCGCGGTCGGACATCCCCGACAGCCTGTTCGAAGAAATCCCGCGGGGCGCCCTTGTCATCGGCGTGACCCCGGGGGGGGCATCCGACCTGGCAGGGATGCTCGTTGGCGATATTATCGTTCGAATCAACGGTAAGGAATTTGCCAACGCCCAGGCGGGCGATGTTTTGCTCCGTCGCGCGCAAAGCGGACACCCGATTGTCTACAATGTCTTGCGCGACCTTCAACCGCTGCCTCTTACCGTCACTCTTGCTCGGTTCGGATTCCCGCTCTCGTCCTTGACCTTCAGTCTGAGCGGACTCCTTTTCCTTGCAGTGGGCAGTTTTATTGCCCTCAAGAGACCCGAACTCCTGCCGGCAAGGCTGCTCGGGCTCGGCTATATTCTCACGGGGTTTGCTGTCGCTGTCGTCGGAAATCGCAGGGAACCTGTGGTAGACTTGTTTGTCGCTCTCCGGTGGATTGCCCTGGTCTTTGCCATCTTTTTTGGGGCCGCCGTGTCCTGGCACGCATCATTACGGTTTCCCTCAGAGAACACTGAAATCCTCCGGCGTCCCTGGCTCATCAGGTTCGAATACATCATCGGGCTCCTGCTGAGTGCCCTGATGATTGTGCTCGGCGCCAGGGGAGAAGCGCAGGGCAATCTGGAGCTCTTCCTGTTTGCCGCGGGTGTGGTGCTCATTATCCTCTATGGCTCAATAGTCCGGCTGGTCTATCGGTATCATCCGGACCCGGTGTCCCGTGCCAGACATGGGATTATAAAGTATACGAGCATCGGGGTCGGGATCGTCAGTACTGCACTCCTTGTCTATTTCGTTTTCTCGAATCACTTTGACCTGTGGGGCTTCGTCGGAATCCCCCTGATTCTTCTCCCGCTTTCGACTCTGTATACCATCGGCCGGTACCGGCTGCTGGATATGAACCTCCGCGTTCGACGCACCATCCAGTATGTCCTGAGCAGCATCTTCTGGGGGATGCTGGTGGTGAGTCTCGGCGTGACTCTCCTTACTGTTGTATTGTCGATGCCGATGAATTTCCCCTCAGTCAGCATTCATGGGACGTCGATTGAAATCCGGGATGCCGCCGTATTCGCCGGTCAGGCAAATGGAACGGAGCGGCTGGTTTTTGTCGGGCTCGGGCTCCTGGCATGGGTTGGGATTTCCAAAGTACGAAAATTCGGCCAGGGGGCAATCAATCACTATTTCGACCGGGCCCAATACGACTATCGCCGGGCGCTCGCGGAGATCTCGAGCGTGCTCTCTACGACACTCAGCATGTCGGCTCTGGGAAGCGGGATCGTCACCAAGCTTGTCGATCTGATGAAACTCCGGCGCGCCGGAGTGTTCTTCTTCAAGGACGAAAAGGTCTGTTGCTGCAGAGAGGCTCATGGTATCGCAGAGACGCGGTGGGCAGACTTCTGCCGCGAGAAGGAAGGCCTTCTCGCGCTCGCTGCAGGGAAGTTCTCCGGGCCGGTAACTTCTGACCTCCTTCCCCCCGCGGTCAGTGAGGATTTCAGGACCAATGAATTCCCGCACGTCATTCCCGTCAGGTCCAAGGACAAACTCATCGCTGTGCTGGTGCTCGGGGAGAAGCTCTCCGAGGCCCCGTACACGGCGGAAGACATCGATTTTCTCATGAGCGTGGCGCTGCAATCGTCCGTGGCGATTGAAAACGCATTCCTGTACGAGGAACTCGCCGAGCAGGAACGCCTGAAGCACGAACTTGAAATTGCCCGGCGCATTCAGCTGGCATCACTTCCCCAGGAGACACCGGTGATCAACGGTCTCGATATCTCCGGCCGTTCGGTCCCCGCCCTTGAGGTCGGTGGCGATTTTTTTGACTATCTCCTGGGAACCGGCGGAGACATCACCGTCGTCATCGGCGATGTGAGCGGAAAAGGGACTTCTGCCGCGCTCTATATGTCCAAGGTCCAGGGAGTGTTACGCTCGCTGCACTCGTTTATTCAATCCCCGTCCGAGCTCTTTGTCCGCGCCAACCAATTGCTGCGCGAAGGAATGGAGAGGAGCTCGTATGTCACCGCCATGGGTGTCAAATTCCAACCCGCCGGCTGCACGATTACGGTCTCACGTGCGGGGCATCTCCCATTGTACGTTTTTGACGCGGGGAACGGAAAACTCCGACAGATTCTCCCGAAGGGATTGGGCCTTGGACTCGATCCCGGCGAAAAATTCGCGCATGAGCTTGAAGAATTCACTGCAACGTATCACCGGAACGATCTGTTTATCCTCCTGACGGACGGGATTACGGAGGCACGGAATCTCCAGGGCGAGGAAATCAGTCCGCAGTTGTTGGAACAGGTGATCAGGAACCACTCCTCGGAGAGCGCGGAGCATGTTCGGGACAGCATCCTGGACGCCGTCCGGGAATTTGCGGGGAGAGCCCCTCAACATGATGATCAGACCATTGTGGTTGTCCGCGTCACCGGGTAACACCGAACATCAAGGGCAAATTCTCACTTCCACTGGGTGCTTGCCATGAACAGAATTGCTTGCCTTGTGCTCCTCTTGCCGTTGCTGGCCCTGCTGGACACGGGGTGCGCCCTCGTCGCCTCCGAAACGGTATACGTTCAGAACGCGACGGTGACAGCCCCTGCCGGTCACCTGCCGGTCCGCACCGCACAGGATGTCCGGCCGGGCGTCCTCACTGTCTCGCCGTCGATCGCGGTCGGTCCGCGGACGACAACTGACGCAAAGGTCCCGACACACAGCCCGGTCAATCCGGCGGGAGTCTATGCCGTCGATACGTTGACCGACAGCGGTGGACGAGTGTCGTTTCGTCCCGGGAACAACGCACTTCAGTATGTCGGCACAAATATGCACTGGAACACTCCGGCATTCACCGCGATGCTTTCCCTCGATTACACGCTCAGCAAATCGTTGGCGCTCGAAGGAGGGATTTGTTACGCATCCAATACCGGAGCAGACATCTGGGGAGGACACGTCGGACTGGGCCTGATGTCCGAAGGAGATGTGTTTGGATTCAGATTGAGCGGCGGGATTCAATGGACGCCGATTTATTACAGCGTTGAAACCGCAGTGGTAACACAATATGAGTATATGTTTTCCTCCAGCCGGGAGACGATCGTCGCGTTTTATCGCGATCAGGGCAAGGATGCCCCGTTTGGATGGTACGCGGGTTTTACCCTTAATACCCGTCTCCCTGAATGGCCGATCCAGACATTTGTGAACATCACTCTCTCCAAGGAGCGATTCTTTTCCTATCAGCCCTCGAACTATTTTGCCTTTGGCACTACGGACGCATACCAGAATTCCTCTGTAGATTCCCGTGCGGAGGCCTCGGCGGTTCTGGTGCTGCTTTCTCCCGGGGTCTCCATCCCGGTCGGACCATCCCAGCGGGTGCTCATTGGCGCACGGTGGTCGTTCGCTCCGGACATGATGAATGAGGATGGTTCGTCGATGCCCACGCAGAGCTGGTTTGCGCCGTTTATCCAGGTGGATATCGGATTGTAGTGGCACATGAGGGGGCATAGTGACGCTGAACAATCCTGGACAGAACCTTCTGCCGTCGTTACGCGTGTGGTGGGGGTCAACGCAAACGCGTTGTGAACGGGCGATGGTTTCCCTTCTGATCGCTGTCTCCCTTGTCACAATCTTTTCTACAGCACTGGTTCAGACTCTTGTCGTGTGCCTGATGATCGTTGTCACGAGTTGCACACTCTTCGAGTACCGCGGCTCCTGGCGACGGACCCCCCTTGATATCCCCTTTTTCGCATTCATTGCGGGAAGGGTTCTCTCGATCGCATTCTCGCAATACCCGTGGAGGAGCATTTCGGCGTTGCGGATCGAGTTTCTGTTCTATGGCGTATTTTTTCTCGCCACACAGGCAGTCCGACAGGAGGAGGAGGACGCATCCCGGGTGGTGATGGTGGGTATCGTTGCGGCCGGCGTCATCGGGGCGATCATCGGAATCCTCAAAGTTGTGCTTGAGATCGAGAAACGCGCATCGTCCACGACAGCGGGCACCTATACGCTCGGGGCGTACCTCGCTCTGGTCCTCCCGCTCGCAGTGTTCTTCTCGCTCGAATCCAATCGCAATCTCCTGAAGCACTGGTCCTGGGCTGTTCCGCTACTCTTCTCCATAGGGATTCTCCTCACCTTCGACAGACTCCACTGGGCCGCGATGGGATCAATTCTTTTTGTTGCGGCCCTCCTCTCCCGGAAGCGCATGCCGTTCATCGTTACCGCCGTCGCGCTGCTCGCACTTTTGACGATCCCGTCTGTCTGGGGACGTTTTATGCAAATCTTCGATCTGGGCGAAAACATGAATGGCCGGGACGTTCTGTGGCGGGGTGCCGCGATGATCTTCACAGAGCACCCGATCACGGGATTCGGCCCCAGGTCATTCCCCTATATCTTTCCCCTGTTCGAACAGATACCCGTCCGCGGCGTGGGGAGCTGGCACAACGACTTTCTGCAGGTGTATATGGAGAGTGGACTCCTCGGACTCGGACCCCTGCTCTGGCTTATTGTTGCGACCTACTATCATAGTGTTCGGTGGATCCGCTCAGGTCTTGGCTCCCCGTACCGCCGGGGACTTGTTTTGACTCTCCTTGCGTCGGTCAGCGTCATGTTTGTCATTGGAGGGATACTCGATACCATTGTCGGTATCACGTTCCGGATCCTGCTGGCCTTCCTTGCACTTCTCATCGCACGGTCAGATCTGCCGGAATCTCCTGCAGGAACTGGCAGCCCGCTGCCGTTGTCGAACGTCACCTGAGTTCCTGACTCCGTCATACGCTCCGTCGGCGTGAATCATGTCCGATGACGGGGGACGGGGAAAAAGGGATGGGATTCCGACGTGGAACGCTAAAAATGATCGCGGAGAGCAGCGGCAGGGGAGACGTGCAGTGTGCAGACACAGGTCCGGCAACGATCGATGTCGCCATTCTGCACTTTCCTTCGTGTTTCACGGATGCGTCCGAGGTTCAGGAGATCCGGAAGAGACCCGTCGCGGAGGTTCGCGTACGACGGGAGAAAGAAGCATGGCAGCAAATCCCCGTTGGACGTAATCACGGCAGACACCCCGGGTGCATTGCACACGTTCGGTGGATAATCACAATCGCCAAGAAGGGCTTCATAGTAACGCGCGATAAACCGTAGTTTCGCAACGGGTTCAGCGATGAACCCCGATGCAAACTCCTCCCGAAGATCGCTGCCCATGCGATCGATCAAAGCCTTGAGTTCAACGACCTCCTCTCTGTCCAGGGCGATGACATCGCGCATCACCGTGGAACCCGGCCTGTCCCGCCCGAAACTGTCCGTCAGGACATCCGCTGCAAGGAACGAGATCCGATCGGTCCCGATGTTTCGCGCGAAGCGAACCATGTCGATGATCGACCGGTAGTTCTGCTTTTGCACAACCGTCCGGATGGAGATCGCGGGCCGGTTCGGTATTCCTCTCACACTGCGTATCCCTTCGATGATTTGATGGAATGCTTTGCCGCCGCGGATACCGTCGTGAATCCCCTCGTCAGGCCCGTCAATTGATACGATAATCTCCTGCAGAAAAGGGAGGATCTCGGCGGAACGTTTCTCAAGGAGGACTCCGTTGGTAAGCAGTGTCTGCCGTACTCCAAGGGAGGAAAACTCTCTGCAAATCGCCGGGAGGTCCCTCCGAAGAAGGGGTTCGCCGCCGGAATAGACGATGTGGCGGAGGCCGAAATCCTTCAGGGCGCGGGAGAGCCGGACAATATCTTCAAAGGATAGCTCGTCCGGACGGGGATGCCTGTAGGAACATGTGACACACCGCAGGTTGCAGCCTTCGGTGACGTAAAGGATCACGATCGGGAGGGTTCTGCACTGTGTCCCGAGAGTATTGAGCAGAGCATTAATGTTCATCGTGCTGGGAAGGCCGGATTGCGTAGATGGTCAGCATCTCGAACGGGAGTTTCTTTTGCGCCGCCGGAATCGCCGTCAGACCAGCTTCCCGGAAAAAAGAAAGGATGACGGGGATTTCTATTTCCGAAGAGAGCAGGAACAGGATGCATCCATTCTCCCGGAGGAATCCGCCTGCGCTCTTCGCGAACCTTGAAATCGCAGAGTACCCCGGGCCGGCGTTCCATGCGAAACTTTCGTCGCTTGCGGCTTCCCGGGGATAGAACGGCGGACTCCAGATGATATAGTCGAACCGAGTGCCTTCCCCGATCTGCTTGAACAGATCGCTTTCAACCACGGAAATCCTGTTTTGCAGGCCGTTCGATTCAGCATTGCGCCTCGTGCACTGGACGGCGTGGGGATTGATATCGACTGCTGTCACAACAGCACCCTTTCGTGCGGCGATGAGGGACAGGATGCCGGACCCTGAACCTATTTCGAGTATTTCTCTCCCCTCCAGTTGCAGGGTCGACAAATAGCCGGCGAAGAATCGGCTTGTGCGGTAGAATTTCGGGTGGAAGACGGAAGGAGGAACAGTAAGTTTCAGACCAAGCATTGAACAGGTATCTACCCTGGTGATCGCCGGTTTAACCCAGAGATGATAGAGAAAGGCATGGATGACCCGTCGAACCCATCGCTGGAAAGGCGAAAGGTAGGCCCGGTCCGGCGTCGCTGTGACGCTCCCTTGACTGTATCCGTTCATGTCCGAGCTGGTCCTCCGGGGGGGTGGAACGGCAATTGTTCGCTCATTCACTTTCAGAATCCTTCAATTTCCGGCTGCCGGTAGCGCAGAACCCTTTGCGTCAGAATGACTTCATACGGTGCGCCATAGAGCGAGGATTTGTATCGCCAGCCACCGACCATTCTCAAGGTGAATCGGTCAACGTCGCGTAACTTCAAATCTGAGAGCGTCGGGAACGCCGCATTCAGCACGCGTTCAAAATTACGGATTCGATTGATCTGATTGCTTGAAAGCCAGGGCGTTACCGGGTGCTTATGCAGGTCGTGGAGCTGCCATTCCGGAAGGAGCCAGTCGTCAAGTTGTTCCGGGAAGCGGAAATTCTGCCGTTGCGCCTCCTGGTAGAGGTCGGATTCCGAAAAATGGACGGGGGAGTAGACATAGATCACGATCTCTGTAAGCGGGTTGATTTCTTTTATGCGCTTGATGAACTGGATATCATGTTCGATATCCTCGTCCACGGTGGGGGTGGGGCTCCCGAGGACGAAGGAGAATTCAGGGATGATGCCAACACCCCGCATTTTGTCCGCAAGTTCCAGTATCGTAGCAGGCGTCTGGGTGCCGCCCTTGTCCATAAGACTCAACACATGCTGCGATCCGGATTCGGCGCCCATAAAGATCATTTTGCATCCTGCTGCACGCATTGCCTGCCAGGTGCGGTCGTCATACGCCAGCAGCGTGTCCGGTCGGGCTTCTCCCCACCATGTCATGCCGTGATTTCTCATCCGTTCGGAAAATTCCAGCGTTCGTCTCTCCGATGTAAAGAAGTTGTTGTCATGGAATTCCACCGCGTCGACATTGAAATTCTTTTTGAACCAGAGCAGGTCCCGCTCCATTCGCTCCGGATGTAACCCCATCCACCTCGCCTTATAGGATACTGCGACGGCGCAGAACCCACAGAGAAACGGACAACCAACGCTGGAATGATAGTTCACCGTCCTGCTCCCGACGTATGTCCGGCCGATATACCGTGGAACATCGACTTTGTGATATGGAAGCGGGAGAAGCCCGTTGGGATCAATGAGGGTCTGCTTCTCGTTGTGGTGTATGCCGTCTTCTTTGTAGGACAATCCGGTGATCGAAGCAGGCGACCCTCCGGATTCCAGGCAATCGATGAGTCGCCGGAATGCGAAGTCACCCTGATCACGCACAACGTAATCGACGTACGTCGCCTTGAGCACGATGTCAGCATGGAGGGAAGGGAAGTACCCTCCCCAAATGATTTTTACCGATGGAATCTCGTTCCTGAGTCGTTTGGAAAGGAGAATCGCCTGGCCGAGTTGGGGGCCGGGCATGACCGTGAATCCCACGTATTTTATCTTCTTCTCCCTGACGAGATCCAGCAACGTCGTGCCTATCGAGGCGTCGAGGTTTCCGTCAAGGATTTCGTAGGGGTAATGCCCTTCGAGTGATGCGCCGATGCTCAGAATCGAAAGCGGGATTCTGCACCTCCAGCGCGTAGCACGGGGATTGACGAGGCAGATCATCGTTCTTCAGTTCCTGTTGACCAAACCACAATACAGTTCAGAAAATTGCGCAGTGCTCCAATCGAGAGAATGTTGGAGAGCCCATTCAACCGCGCGGGAGCTCATCCGGTTCATCAATTCCGGGTTCTCAAGCAATCGTATTGCAGATTCCGCAAGCTTATTCGGGTCCCCGGACGGCGCGGTGACGGCAAAGGAATTCTCAAAATCCTCCAGCAACCCGACCCTGGTACCGCAAACGGGGATCCCTGACGCAGCAGCTTCCGCGAAGACCACGCCCTGACCTTCATAAACGGAGGAGTGGAGAAGAAGGTGGGCCCATGCAAAATGTTGCGGAAGGTCGGCATGCCGGACATACCCTTCGAACGAAACCCGGTCTTCGATTCTGAGGTCAAAGGCCAGCCGGCGGAGCGTGTTCTCCAGTGGTCCTTCTCCCACAATTCTAAGCCGGCAATCGAGCGATTGGACTATTCGCTTGAACGCTTTCAGGAGGGTAATTTGATCCTTCACGCGATTCAGATGACCAACGTGAAGAAGGTGGAAGGGCGGAGGTTGAGGTCTTTCGCCTGCATGCGAGAAGAGAGCGGGATCGGCTCCCAGGGGGATGGTGTGGATGTTCTCCGTTCTTGTAAATCCGAACTTCTGCAGCTCACGGAGCTGGTAACGGGTAAGAAATGTCAGAGTCCCGGCCCTGTTCGATGTCCAGAGGGTTGCCAGGCGCGATGCGCGCTTGCGCATGTTGCCATACTGAATATGCGGGAGGTTCGCCGCTTCGCCCCCGAGGAGAGTTACCATGCTTGGCACTCCCGTCACCCGGCCTGCGATGGTCGCCGCAAGTCCTCCGGGCAATCCCCAGAAGCCATGCACAAGTGCATAGGGATGAATCTGGTGATCGTTCGTAAATGCTCTCACTGCTTGCGCCACAATGGCGAGCGGAGAACTCCCGAAATGCACAGGAAGGAACTCAACTCTGGCCTTCCCGGCTGAAAACGGTGTCCGGGTATTATCGGTCGTGATGCAGGTATACACGGTGATATTGAACGTCTCGGCCAGACGCTCGATCAGCCCGGTAATGGCCGGAACCGAATGGCTCGACCACGCGGGAGCAATACCCCCATGGATGATGATCCCTATGCGTTCCATGGTTTACCGTTCCCGAAAGCCGGTGTTGGCATCAGTAGTTTCGCCGCATGCAACACGCTCTCAGGCGTGTATCGCGTCAGACAATGCACGTCACCGAACCTGCATTCCGGCTGCATACATTGGCCGCAGGAGAGATCCCCTGAATGGAGGACCCGAACGAGTGGTCCGGTCGGAGACGACCAGACATGTTTGCTCGATCCGAACAGCGCAACCACCGGGGCCCCCGCAGCCCACGCAAGATGCATCAGCCCGGAATCCTCGGAGATAACGCAGGCAGATTGCTGGAGAATGGCAATCGCTGTTTCAACGTTCGTTTTGCCGACAAGGTTGATCACTGAGGGTCCGATTCCTGACTCAAGACTAACGGCCGATTCTCTGATCCGATCGGTCCCCAGAATCACAAAGCGAATGGGTTCGCGCTCGAGCCAGATTCGGGCGAGGGAAGCATATGATTGAATCGGCCAGTGTCGCGTTTTCCAGAGACCCGCAGGATTGAGAACGATGAATTGTTCCTCCGGGTTGCACCCACCGGAGTGAAGCAGGTCCCGGGCATTCTCACGGAGGGATAAGGGCAGGATGAAGGAAAAGGATGGGGCGACCCTGTCGAACCCTGTCCGATGAATCGTCTCAAGGACACGATCCGACGCAGTCCGGGGAGCAAAGCGATTGAACTCTCCCCAGGCAGTGGGATGGGCCATGAGACGGATCGTGCGCGACACCCAGTTCCGTTGGAGATCGATGATGGCATCGTATCTGCGCATCCGGGCCGCGGCCCCCGTTCGAACGGCATGCGAAAGGCGTTCCACCCTGTCCATGCCGGCGGGCATGGTCAGAACGCGGTCGAAGAGATCGAGCGAACGCAGGAAGGGGGCATGGGGTTCGAGTGTGAGAAAATCGATTTCCGATTCCGGGAAGCAGCGGCGCAATCCACGGGACGCAGGGAGCGTGACCGCGACATCACCCAACGCATGGAAACGGATAATCAGTATGCGCCGGGGGTCGGTGTTCTGTTCCCATGGGGAAAACGATTGACGTTCTGCTTCCCGTTGTTTCATCTAGCGCTCAGTATCAAAGTGTTTCCTGCGCAACACGATTGCGTAATGGTCGCCGATTGAACGGAAGAGTGGCCAGGCCGCAACCGTATCATCCAGGCGCTCAAACAATCCGATCCGTTTGCCGAGCAACGAATACGTTCTCCCAAAGTTGGGAGGGGGAAGAAAAACGGCGAGACCCACGGTTGCCACATGGTCGAAATGATCGGCGAATGCAGCTGCAAACCTTCGGGGCGAATAGTAGAACGTCCTTACAGTTCCCCCGTGAACATTGGCCGGAGTGCCTCCCCGCGCAGTCCTCCGGAACGCGAGCCGCCACTTTCCCCGCAGCAAGAATGCGGATGTCTCCCAGAGGCAGAAAGGGGGCATCACCACACCTATGAAAATTCCATCCGGCCGGAGGAGGTCTGCAAGTCCGCTGGCGATCGGTTGCAGGTCGTTCGTGCAATTCAGGCCGCCGAGGTTGGAGTACGCTCCATCGAACGTGCTTCCCCTGAGCGCGGATAACCGGTCGAAAGGCAGGACCTGCACTTCGACGGAGTCTTCCAGGCCCATTGCCGTGGCTTTTTCCCTTGCGAGGTGCACCATGGATGGCGATATATCAGTCGCGAAAATCGTATATCCCAGCCCGGCGAGAGAAACTGCATCGTTGCCCGTCCCGCAGTTGATTTCGAGGAGGCGGCTACCCCGGGGGAAATACTTGAGGTACAGACGGGCGGTGACCGCGCGAAAGCGACGGATACCGGGGAGGCTTTCGTAGAGGGCATCATACACCGGGGCTGCCGCGTCGAATGCCTTTCGAGTCTGCTCCGTATCGGTCAAATTCATGAGTTCTGTCAATCGGTCGAAAGACGATGTTTTGCAAGGGCGTTGAGTCGCGCTTCAGAACGGGGAAGCGTGGCCCAATGATAGGCAGTTGCCGCCAGTCGCCGGAATCTCCACGGGGTCAAATGCCATGGATGGATGGCTGCGTCCCGGAGGATATCCAACCCCTGCCATAGCCGGAATTTCTTATGCGTGACCCGGTGCAGCGCCCGGTAAAAGTCCGGCACATAGGTCCCCTGGAAGAGCAGGGCAAGGTCCTGACTGTCTTCCCAGTTATGTTTGACGCCGAGTTGTTCCCGAACGTCATTGTAGAACTTCGTGCCCGGAAGGGGATACGAGACCGAGATTCCGATCTCGTCGGGTTTGCACTCCTTGAGCATCTTCCAGGTGAGAGCGATATCCTCGCGTGATTCGCCTGGAAAACCGTACTGCAGGAAGAATCCAACCTGAATGCCGGCACGCTTGAGCCTTTTCGATGCAGCGTAGATCTGTTCGACGGTGGTTCCTTTTTCCATGGCATCGAGGATCTTCTGAGAACCCGATTCGGCGCCAACCCAGACAGACCTGCATCCAGCTTTCCGGAGATGGTCAACAGTATCTCCCTTGAGAAGAAGATCAACGCGGGCAAGGCACTTGAAGGGAATCATGGCATCATGGGCGACAACCAGCTCACTGAATTCGGCGATCCACCCGGGTTTCAGACCGAAAATGTCATCGCAAAACCAGAGATGGTCCGGCGAATAGGTTTTCTTGAGAAGGGCCATTTCCTCAACGACATTCCGAGGGCTGCGACTGTTGTACACCTGCCCGTACAGCGGCTTGGCACACCAGCTGCAGTGATACGGACAGCCTCTTGTTGTCACAATATTGACGGAGAAATACCCATGGTGCCTGGTCCAGAGTTTTCTGTAGCGCTCAAAGTCGACAAGATCCCGCGCCGGGAGAGGAAGCGCGTCAAGCTCTCGCAACACTGTGCGTGGCGCCGTTCGTTTCAGGACTCCGTCCGCCATGTAGGCGAGCCCCGGTATGGTTCCGGGGTCTTCTCCAGGGCCAAGTAACGCCTGAAGAAGTTCGGCAAGAGTTCTTTCCCCTTCGCCGCAGAGGACGAAGTCAACATTGTTGCCAAAGTACTCGGGAAGGTGATCCACCGAGTCGGACCCATGGGCGACCACGATGCATCCGGCAGCTTTTGCAAATCCCGCCATCGAAAACGCAGCCGTGCGCATTCGGCTGAGGCACATCTTCGTGAGATAATTGAAGTCATCGTCATAGATCACCACGATACGGGGGTGATGGCGGAGTACTGCCGCCTGAAACTCGTCTTCGCTTTCCCCGAGCATGCTGTCGAACAGGGCGACGGAAAACCCCAGGCTTCTCGCCAGGCCGGCGGCGTAAAGGGTCCCGAGGGGCGGATAGGGCATCATTGCCCGGTGCTCTTTCGGGTCAAAACGCAGGAAGTATGAGTGGGTAAAGAGAATGTCTGTCATGTCTCGATCCGGATGAGGAATCGCTTCATTGCCTTCCCGGAATGTTTGCTGCCGTTGCACTTCGGGTTGATCCGGGGGGATCACTCTGCCGGGTGATCCGTCTGGTCGAACGACTTCTCCGCATGCTAGAGTGAAACCGGAGACTTTACTGGCGACAATCGAGGAGAGACCGTCCTCAAGCGTTCTGCATAAACGGTGAGGATCTCCGCCTGCACATCCTTCGGATAAGCACGCGAGACGTCCTTCGTGGAATGGAATTGTCTCTCTTGTGCTCTTGCATCGAATTCAGGATACCGGCGTGCCCACACGCGTTTCATGGAATGCATGAGGAAGCCATCCAGGCGATCGGACGGGAGGTAGGCAAACGGTGCTTCCAGGATCCTCTGGAGTACGCTGCGCCGTTCGCTGCATCGGGGCTGGGGCAGAAGCCCGATGTCGAAGTTGGGGAAGAATTGGAGAATCCAGCCGTTGACCCTGAGGAATTCCAGGAAGAGCGTGGAATTGAAGAGCGGTTTGAGCGTTGCCACTTCTGTTGCCGCATACACATTCCGTTCGTCAATGTCCAGGCGCGAAGAGCTCGAAAATGTATTCAGGCAGAAGAATTTCTTCCTGTTGAAGAGGAATACCTTCTTGAATGCGATAAGCAATGCGCGCGCGATCCAGAGGCGGCCGGGCGCAGTGACGATGTAAAAATCCACATCGCTCTTCCGGGTAGTGACATTCTTCGAGAGGTTACCCGAAACAAACACTCCCCGGACAAACGGGAAGCGCTTGATAATGTGTGCGGCCACGCGGGCGATCCTCCACATCCCCCGGGCATGTCGTTCGTTGCGCTTCCTCCGTTCGACGATTTCGTCATCGTTCCAGGAGAGATAGTAGTACCCGTACCGCTCGGACACGTTCTGCCCGGGGCCGTGCTCCCTCAGCTGTTCGCGAAACGCACTGAGTGAGCTGCATGGGGCGGGGAAGAACGCAAAGAGCTCTTCCTCAGACAGGGGATACTGCCAGAGGTCAAAGTAAAGAAGTGTGTGCAGGATGTTCTTTTCCCAATCAGTCATGCTCTTGCGGAGGGGTGTGCGCCATACTTCCTGAACGCAGGAGCGTTCGGGGAAGTTGCATAACCCTGGCGGGGAAAGGGGGTGATGCGATGAGCTGCAATCGTGATCCGGCCCGGGCGGAAGCAACGGTGTTGAACAAAAAAAGGCGCACCCCACATCGGATGCGCCGTAAATCATTCATTCCGGGCTCTCGAATGGGGCCCCGGGGCGGGTCAGGAGACGCCGGCCGGCTTCTCTTCCTGTTTCTCGTCCCCCTTCGATTCGGGGACAACAGCGCTGAACTTGAGCTCATCCTTCTTCTTGTTCACGTGAGCCCGGATCTTCGTCCCTTCGGGATATTTGCCCTTGAGGATCTCCTCGGCGATTGAATCCTCCACGTACCGCTGAATCGCCCTGCGCAGAGGACGTGCTCCATAGGTAGGATCGAAGCCTTTGTCCGCAAGGAACTCCCGGGCCTGTTTGTCGAGGCTCACGGAGACGCCCATTGCGCTCACACGCTTCACCAATTCGCGCATCTGAATATCGATGATCTCGAGGATGTGCTTCTTTTCCAGGGAATGGAAGACGATCGTGTCATCAATACGGTTCAGGAATTCCGGGTTGAATACCCGTTTCATTGCGTCTTCGATCGTTGTCTTCATCGACCCGTGGTCGGCAGACGGCGACGAGGTGCCAAAACCGATCCCGCCCCCGCGTTTTAAGTCGCGCGTCCCGATGTTCGAAGTCATGATCAGGATGGTATTCTTAAAGTCGACTTTGCGGCCGAGACTGTCGGTCAACACGCCGTCATCCAGGACCTGGAGCAGAATGTTAAACACGTCCGGATGCGCCTTCTCGATCTCATCCAGCAAAACCACCGAATACGGTTTACGCCGGATCTTTTCGGTAAGTTGGCCGCCCTCTTCATAGCCAACATACCCGGGAGGTGCACCGACCAGGCGGGAAACGGAAAACTTCTCCATATACTCGCTCATATCAATCCGAATCAGCGAGTCTTCCGTATCGAACAGGTAGCGCGCAAGCGCTTTCGCCATTTCGGTCTTGCCGACCCCCGTGGGGCCGAGAAAAATGAACGAGCCGATCGGTCGCCTTGGATCCTTCAGACCGGCGCGCGTTCGCCGGATCGCTTTGGAGAGCTTCTCAATGGCTTCATCCTGACCGATGACCTGGCCTTTGAGCGCTTTTTCCATTTGCAGGAGCTTTTCGGACTCTGATTGTGCAATCTTGCTGACGGGGATGCCCGTCATCATACCGACGACGTCGGCCATGTGCTCTTCTGTGACATCGTGGATCGCCTTGTCCGCCTGATGTTCCCACTCCCGTTTTGCGATCTCCAGGTCGTTCAGCAGTTTCTTCTCCAGATCGCGCAACCGGGCGGCTTCTTCATAGTTCTGCGTCTTGACAACCTGGTTCTTGGATTGCTTGATTTTTTCCACTTCGCCTTCGAGCGTGACAATCTCTTTGGGAACGTGGATATTCGCCAGGTGCACCCGTGCGCCGGCTTCGTCCATGACGTCGATGGCCTTGTCCGGGAGATACCGGTCGGTGATGTAGCGGTCACTCAGACGCACCGCTGCATCAATCGCCTTGGTGGAATAACGCACGCCGTGATGATCCTCGTACTTGTGCTTGATATTCACCAGAATCTGTATCGTTTCATCGACGGTCGTGGCGTCCACCATGATCTTCTGGAATCGGCGATCGAGTGCGCCGTCCTTTTCAATGTACTGCCGGTATTCGTCGAGCGTCGTCGCCCCGATACACTGGAGTTCACCGCGGGAGAGCGCAGGCTTGAACATGTTTGAAGCGTCAAGTGACCCGGAAGCGCCGCCCGCTCCGACGATCGTGTGCAGCTCGTCGATGAAGAGAATGACATCTTTCGCCTTCTCCAGCTCATTCATGACCGCCTTCATCCGCTCTTCGAATTGGCCGCGGTACTTTGTGCCCGCAACCAACGCGGCCAGATCGAGCGTGACCACTCGCTTCCCGTGCAATACCCGCGAGACTTTCTTTTGCACGATGCGCATAGCAAGACCCTCTGCAATCGCGGTCTTTCCAACGCCTGGTTCGCCGATCAGGACGGGATTGTTCTTTTTCCGTCGGCTGAGGACCTGCGCGACGCGCTCAATTTCCTTTTCTCTCCCGACTATCGGATCGAGTTTATCTTCTGTCGCCAGACGTGTGAGGTCGTGCCCGAAGTTGTCCAGGACCGGGGTCTTCGATTTCTCGGGCTTCTTTTCCGGAGTCGGCGTATGAGCAGGGTTCGAAGGCTTTCCGCTGATGATATTGTCCAGCTCCCCTTTTACTGTATCGTAATGGATGTTAAACTGGTGGAGAATCTGAGCTGCGATATTGTCGTCGTCGCGCAATAAGGACAATAAGAGATGCTCCGTGCCGATGACTTCAGACTTGTACAGCTTGGCTTCGAGGTAGGTGATTTTCAAGACCTTCTCGGCCTGCTTCGTCAAAGGAATGTTGCCAATCGTCAGCGTCCCGCCCGATGTGCGAACGGTGTCTTCAATCGATTTCTTGAGCTTGTACAGGTCGACGCCGAGATTCCGGAGGATCTTCACAGCGATCCCCTCTCCTTCCCGGATGACCCCAAGAAGTAGGTGTTCCGTTCCGATGTAGTCGTGTCCCAACCGGAGTGCCTCTTCACGACTCAGACGGATGACTTCCTGAACTCTGTTGGAGAAATTCCCTTCCATCCTGGGTTCCCTATTTCATATATGTGCAAACGATTCAATGCAGGCTTCTACAGAATAAACACCTTCCGGTTCCGCGCCGGTTCCTTCCTGCAAGAAGTGAAGAAACCGGAATACTGCAATATCCCGGGGGATCTATGACGATGCGAGATAAGTCCGCGCCCCTGCTCACTCGAAATATAGAGAATCCCCGGACCCATGTCAAATGATGAAAAGAGGGCAGAATCGTCGCTTTTCAAGGATTATCGGGCGTTGTGTCAACGGGAGGGGCCCCACCGGTTCAGCAATGGTCCGTCTTCAGCGCGACAGAATAGCCCGGCCCTGGCGTTACAACAGGGGCAACAAAGTCCGTCTGCAGATGGAGGCGTAGAAGGCGGGTTTCACGTCAGCCGGATTTTCCCGCCCTGATAGATGATAAGAATGCACGAGACTATCCAGAGCAACCCGGTGATGAGAATGACCCGATCGGAGGTAATGAGATTCGTGGGGTTCTCGGTTTGAACGGACCGGTGGGTCAGGAAAAGGTACCGGAAGACTCCGTAACAAACGAAGATCGTCGTGTAGATGAGTTTCTCGGTTCCGAATATTTCGACCGTTCTCGGAGCGACGGTGTAAAGGGCATACGAGATGACCGCCCCCGCTCCCGTAATGGTGATCATTTGATCGAGGAAGGAAACACTGTACCCGGTAAGCACCTGACGTTGAATTTCCACTTCATCGTTGTGTACTCTAAGTATCTCCGCGCGGCGCTTCGCAAAGCCCAGGAAGAGCGAGATAAAGAGGGAACAAAGAACCAGCCAGCTGGACATTCCCACTTGAATCACAAATGCGCCTCCAACGACGCGCAGCATGAACCCCGCCGCAATGACGAACACGTCGAGGAGGACCACCCGTTTGAGCCAGTAGGTATAGAAGACATTCATCAAAATGTACATGCCGACGACCGCGACGAACCGGACGTCAAGACCGAGAGTGGCGGCGACGAGGAGGAGGAGGAGAAGGCCTGCAAATACCAGTGCCCGGGGAACGGTCACGGCTCCGGCGGCTATCGGCCGTTTCCGTTTTTCCGGATGAAGCCTGTCGGCCGGCGCATCAACAATATCGTTGATGACGTAAACAACACTCGCAGCGAGACTGAACGCGATAAATCCCTGGAGGGCAAGGAGCGCTTGATGGACGAAGAAGAGCTCCCGGGCAAAGATGAGAGGGGCGAAGACAAACATGTTTTTCGCCCACTGACGTGGTCGCATCAAGCGGATATAGGTAATCGCCGAAGGGCTCTTCATATGGCTCTCTCCTATTGTATAGAAAAGCAATGAGAAAAAGCAAATGGTTCCGGCCTCCCCATCAAAAAAGAATAGCCCCTGACGACAAAAACGGCGGTCGCTCTTGTGGTAATTGATGCGTTTCTGTATTATTCAAAATCCCGCTGCTCCTCTTGCTTCGTTCTCAGACCGGCTTACGGGGTAGTACCATGCTTGTCAGAACACCTCGTGGGATATTCTTCAGAAGCGATCAGGTGGGGTTCCAATGACGCACACCGACCAGCATAAGATGATCCTGGAGCTCATGGACTATGCCCGGAAAATGAAGCGGCACGACCAGGAGGAATTTGAGATGTATGTCAAACGGGACAAAGACGACGAAGACCTCGACATCCGTTCCCGACAACGACTGAAGGATCTCTACGACGCGTATGTTCCGGAGCGACTCCGGAACTGGTAGAGGGTCCACTCTCGTTAACCAGAGGAGAATGTGTCCACCACTGCCAACCCGGATCTGACTCCTGAGGTCTTGATTGGGGCCTATATGGCAGGTTTATTCCCGATGGCGGACTCGAAAAATGGGCCAATTTCATGGTATTCTCCAGATCCGCGGTGTATCCTCCCTTTTGACAGATTTCACGTATCCCGGAGCCTGCGCCAGAAAATCAACCGATCTGTGTTCTCTATCACAGTGGATAAATCCTTTCCTGCCGTAATTGCGTCATGCGCTGATCGTCCGGACACGTGGATCTCGAACGAGATTGTCAACGCATACACACTTCTTCACAAGATGGGGTTTTCACACAGTGTCGAGGCGTGGTCTCGGGGTGTGTTGGTAGGTGGGCTCTATGGTGTGGCTATTCGGGGGGCGTTCTTTGGTGAGTCGATGTTCACGAAGATGACAGATGCCTCCAAGGTATGTTTGGCATTCCTCGTCAGGCATCTCATCGACCGCAAGTTTTCGCTCCTTGATTCACAGCTCATGAATGATCACATCCGGCAGTTCGGTGCCGTGGAGGTTCCACGGGACGAATATCTCCGAATATTGTCAGCTGCACTGGAAAAAGAGACAAGTTTCTCGTAGGATATCATGCGCCATCCATCTACACCCTCTGCGATCGTTCCAATGTGGCAAAGATCAAAGGAGTTCTCTATGCCTGTGCCTCGAGGGGGTCATAAAGTCGAACGGGTTACCATTACCCTGTTCCCGACTGCTGAAGAACACAGCTATGAAAACGTCCCGACGACGTTCAGCACCATCAATCGTTCGTATGAGTGGCGGCGGTCCAGCCATATGCGATACATGATTGTGCCGAAAAGGATCTCCAGCAGGGAGGTCCTCATCGATTTCTTTGTGGAACATCAGGGAAAACTCCCCTCCGCAATCAAAAACACTATGGCCCTGGTGGAGAATTTCGTCCAACACAAGATTTCATCGGAATGGAAAGGGCTGAAGCTCGGCAGCGTGAGCCGCCCGACGAGTGCCACCCCGCCGCACAAAACCTTCATCCGGGGAACAATTGAGGAGATGCTCGGAACAAAGTTGGTACGATAGTCGCAACTCCTCTGCGGAAGGAAACTTTCCGCGCGTATCACGGTCGGCTTCGAGAAGAGCAACAATGCTCCTGTCAGGCCTGTATGAAGAGAAGCCGATGTAATTTTGCAGCAGATGCTCCGTTGTGGTGAACCTCCCCCAGTCCCGAAGTGACCCCTCAGTGCAGCAGGTCGGTGTGGCACTTTGTCCTCCTTTTCTGTATTATTCCACCCCTGTACTGAGTCTTGAGGAAGCCCATGTCCTTTCCCGTTCTTACCAGCTCAGGGTCGAAAGACCTGCTCCCTTCACGCCAGGGCAAAGTGCGTGATATCTATGATCTCGGCGACCGTCTTCTGATTGTTGCGACAGATCGTCTTTCCGCGTTCGACGTAATCCTGCCCGATGGAATCCCGGGCAAAGGGGAAGTCCTTACAAAGATTTCCGCTTTCTGGTTCCGTCGAATGTCGTCTATCGTGCCGAACCATCTCCTCAGTGTTTCCCTTGCGGATTTCCCGGAACCGTTCCGCTCAAGACCGGAAGTCTTTGAAGGCCGGAGCATGCTGGTGAAAAAAACGCAGCCTTTACCTGTTGAATGCGTGGTACGCGGGTATCTGGCCGGATCAGGATGGAACGATTACGGAAAGACCGGCAGGGTATGCGGACTCGCGTTGCCAACGGGTCTGAGAGAATCGGAAAAACTTCTGTCGCCCCTTTTCACTCCGTCCACAAAAGCGGAGCAAGGCCTTCACGATGAGAACATCTCGTATGACCAGGTTGTGAATCTGGTTGGACGGCGAGTCGCCGAACAGATCCGCGATCTTACGGTGGAGCTCTATCGCCGCGGCGCAGAGTATGCGGCGACGCGCGGAATAATCATCGCAGACACGAAGTTCGAATTCGGCCTCGACGACAATCAAAACGTTGTGTGGATTGACGAAGCCCTGACACCCGATTCCTCACGATTCTGGCCCATGGCGAGCTATGCCCCGGGGGGAGCACAACCGAGTTTTGACAAGCAATTCGTTCGCGACTACCTCCTGTCCATCAAGTGGGACAAGAAGCCGCCGGCCCCGAAACTTCCCCCGGAAGTGGTCACCACCACAGCAAGAAAGTACGAAGAAGCCCTGGAACTCCTTACAGGCGACCGTCTCAAACAGTAATCTGTTCTGGAGAGCCGCCCGCTCTCTACGTGAATGGTTCCAACGCCCTTTTCAGGGCATGCAGCACCGGTTTTTCAACCTCCCCCAATCCCCCTTTCTGCAGTGCGCGGACTTCTCCCGCCTGCTGCCGAATTGTTGTCTCCCCCTCAGTGAACGTTGAATTGCCTTACGCGAAGTTGTAAGATAGAAGCATTCCTGCAAGTGATCTCTTATTTGTAATGAGCCATCAGCAATCGGAGATGAGAGTTCTGACCTGACTCTCAAGTGGAGATTCCGGTAAATGTTGCATTTCATTTGAGAATTGACTATTTAGCACGCAACGACCCCCGGTTTTTAAGTCACTCGTCCACGGCCAATCGAAAGATCGAGCGAAAGCGAACTTTGCCATGTCCATAGAATTCGACTACGAGAGCATCTTGGAGAGTTTCAGCGGAGGGTTCTTCGCTGTCGACACCGACTACAGGATCACTTACTGGAACAAAGCCGCAGCGGAGGGGACCCGACTCACAGAAGAAGAGGTCCTTGGGAAACACGTTTTCGATGTCTTCCCCAACGCGCGTGGTGCCGAATTAGGGGAGCGTTATCGTGCGGCGATGGAATCGAATACATTCCAGAGTTGTGAAACCTCCTACAACGATGACCGGTTTGAGCGCTGGTTTGACGTGCGCATCTATCCTTCCCGGTCGGGCCTGTCGGTTTTTTTCCAGGACATCACTGAGAAGAAGCACGAACAACGACAAAAGGAAATACTTGCCGAGATCTCGGACGCAGTGAACAGCTCGCGGCATCTGGACGAGCTGTGTGTAAGGGCGGGAGAGAAGATTTCCCTGCTCCTCGGCATCCCATCCCGTCTCGTCGCGATCTTTTTGTACGACGCACGGGGGAATGAAATCCGGCTTGTGGCGCCGGCCCTGGCCGACGTGGAATTTCCGACCGACGTAGTACATCAGCAGATTGTCGAGGGCTGCTCAACGCCGGCGGCCATTGCGGCGTTCACGAAAACGACGCAAACCTGCGGGGACCTTTCACGGAGCACCCTGGCAACGGTTTATCCCGGAGATGTGCGCCAGCACGATCTCAAAACCGTCATTGCAATCCCCCTCACCGTGCAGGGGGAAGTCCAGGGCGTCCTCGAAGTGCTTTCGATGAAACGGACGGAGTTCGTTGCAACGGAGTTGGAGATTCTTGCAGCGGCGGCCGACGATCTTGCCAATGGCATGAACCGCAAACGGTTGATCGATGAGCTGCGGGCGAAAAATCTGGAGCTTGAAGCCCAGACCCAGAAGACTCTCGAAGCGAGCGACACTCTGAAGAAATTCCTCGCCACGTTCAGCCATGAATTGCGATCCCCGCTGAATTCCATCATCGGGTTTTCGGATCTCCTTACCAGGCAATTCGAAGGTCTCCCCCCCGAAACGGTGAACGAGTTCATGAAGAACATCAACACCAGCGGACGGCACCTCCAACAGATCATCAACGACATCCTCGATCTTTCGAAGATCGAGTCGGGAACGCTCGATCTGCATTTTGCGACCTATCCCGCATCCTATTTCGAAGAGACCGTCCGCAGGGTCCTTGCTGCTGCCCTGGCAGCAAAGAACGTCGGGCTTGACTTTTCTTTCAGCCCGGAGATCGAGAGCTTCGTGGTCGACCAGACGCGGTTCAAACAGGTGCTCATCAACCTCGCATCAAACGCCGTGAAATTCAGCCACCCGGGGGGAAAGGTTCGCATCTCGTCCCAACGAGTCGGCAACGACCTCCAGTTCGAAGTCCGGGATGACGGTGTGGGTATCCCGCACAATGAGCAGGCCAATCTCTTTAAACCGTTCCGGCAAGCCTCCCTCGGGAAAGAAATGAATCGGGAGGGGATAGGCCTCGGCCTTGCCATTACGAAGAAATTGATTGAGCTTCACGGAGGCACGATCTGGGTGGAGAGTGAGGTGGGAAAAGGGACCATGGTGGCGTTCCGCATCCCGCTGATTGTGGATACCGCCTCGGAGCGCGCCAGCCAGGCAGGGATGCTGCTGGAGGCGCTGGAACGACAGCATCGTTCGAAGGAACTCGGGGAGAAACCCCTCGCCCTTATTGTGGAAGACTCCCCGCAGGCAGGCGAGCTGCTGCGGATGCATATTGAATCGGCAGGATACCGTACCGCCGTGGCATCGAATGGCGTCGATGCAGTCGATATGGCGAAGCGGCTCCGGCCGAGCGTCATCACCCTGGACCTCATGCTCCCCATGAAGGATGGCTGGCAGGTGTTGAAAGACCTCAAGCGCCATCCATTGTGCAAGAACATCCCTGTCATCATCGTGTCAATCGCGGATGAGAAAAACCTGGGTTTCAGTCTCGGTGCGGTGGACTATTTTGTCAAACCGGTAAACAAGGACGAGCTCATCCAGGCTCTTGATCGCGTTCACCTGATCCGGCGATCAAGCGATCGAAAACCATGCGTCCTGGTCATTGACGACGATCGTGCAGCAACCGATCTGGTCCAGGTGATCCTGGAAAATGAGGGATACAGGGTTTTGAAGGCTTACGAAGGCGCTGCCGGTGTGGAACTGGCCGCACGGGAAAGGCCGGATCTGATCATTCTTGACCTCATCATGCCGGAAACTTCGGGCTTCCATGTGGCCCATCAATTAAAACAGATCCCCGCGACCCGGGGAATTCCCATCATTATTCTCACCTCGATGGATCTGGACGAGGAGACGCAGGAGCAATTGAGCGAATACGTTACGGGGCTCATGAGCAAATCCGCCTTTACGAAACGAGACCTTCTCCGGGAAATCGGGAACATCGAAAACGCCCGCTGGCGGTAGCGGGGAGAGATACCTCACCCCCCGCACGCGCCTTTGATCCCGCCCTCAAAACTCGTATATTGGGGGCAGAGTAATGTGCAGCATCGAACCCCCGGCTGAGGAATCCCTCATGGATCCTGAAATCACATCGAAGAAGATCGACTCCCCGAATGATTCCGTCACGGTCATCGACGCCATAAGGCTCGATATCCGGCAGATCGCCCACGATATCAGCAATCCCCTGGGCACCCTCCGCATGGCCGTGTACTACCTCGAGACAGTGAAGCCGGACGAAAGCAAGCAGGGGGAGTACTTGACGATGATGACGAACAATATCGATCGGATCGAGGGGATGGTCCGACGACTCCGTGTGTTGGCCGCATCGCCTTCGGTCGAACGGGAGGATCAACCCGACGTTGCCCGGTGATCAGATTGCCCATGAAGCCCGCCCCGATTATTCTCCTCGCCCTCACCCTCATTGCAGGGTGTAGGAAAGAACACCAGCTCTCCTCGGATTCCCCTCAGGCGATCGAGGCCTACAAACGGGGGGTGACCCAGTACGAACAGTTTAATTTCTCCGAAGCCAAAACCTCATTCGAGTCGGCGATCACTTCGGACTCCCTCTTTGCCATGGCGTGGTTGCGCCTGGCGGTCGTGCAACTTTCAATTCGCGACGAGCCGCAGGCCGACTCGTGTGTTCAGCGCGCAATGGACCTTGCCTCCCGGGCAAGCCAACGCGAGCAGCTGTTCATCCGCATGTGGTACTACCGGATGCACTACAATGCCCGCGCCGCGGCATCGACTGCGGACTCTCTCATCGCATTCTATCCCGACGAGAAAGAAGCCTATCTCTTCCGCGGAAACCTGTACGAACAGGCGAAGAACTTCGACGCAGCGATCCGATCCTATCAGCGCGCAGTCCAGGCCGACACTGGATACGCCCTCGCCGTCATGACTCTCGGTTACGCGTACTCCAATATCGGCGACCTGGACAAGTCGATATTCGAAATGCAGCGGTACATCCAGCTGGCTCCGAAAGAGCCGGATCCTCTGGCAAGTTACGCCGATATCCTCATGCGGGCAGGGCGATACGATGAAGCACTCGAGCAATACCGGAAATCGCTTGTCATCAAGCCGGATTACTGGTATTCCATCAGGGAAATCGGCAACATTTATGCAATCAAAGGAAGGTTGAAAGAAGCCGAAGAACAGTTCCACCAGTCCTTCCGGTATCTTCCCCATAATCGCCAGTTAGAAGCGACGGAGGCATCGGTGGAAGGGAGACTGGCCCTCCTGCGGGGAAATCCGGGAGACGCCGCGACGCTCTTTGAGAAGTCGCTCAGTATCGATACGATGAACATCGACGCGGCATACGGCCTTGTGCAGGCGCTTGCACGGAGCAATCAAATTCAGGAAGCGCAGCGCGTCCTCGAACGGATCCGCTTCGAATTCGAACGACGGGAACTTCTCTCCTCCCCCGCCATGGCGGGATTCTTCCTCGCGAGTTCCATTGTCAAGATGCATGCCGGCGACTTGGTCCAGGCCCTGGTGCTTTGCGATAGCGGCTTCGCGTACTCGACAACACAGGCCCGAGCGGCAATCTACCGTCAGATGGCAGAGGTCAACCTCCGGCAGCGAGCGTTTGACGACGGCCTCAGTGCATGCGAAGAAGCCCTCGCCAGCAGTCCCAATTCTCCGGATATCCTCCTCACACTCGAGAGGATCTACGCCGCCAACGGTGATCGTCGCATGGGTGCGGAGATCGGCGGAAGGCTCCTCGAATTCTGGAAGAACGCTGATCCTGATTTCGCGCCACGGAAGGAAGTCCTCCGCCTCGTGAAACACCAGCCCTCGTAGCCGCCTTCCACAACGGAATTTTCAATGGGTTTCCTCTGTGGGATCGTCGGACTGCCCAACGTCGGCAAGTCCACGCTCTTCAACGCCCTCACGGCGGGTCACGCCGATTGTTCCAACTATCCGTTTTGTACCATCGAGCCCAATGTCGGCGTTGTCCCCGTTCCGGACGAACGACTGGGTGGGCTCGTCCAGCTGTACCATCCCGAAAAGGTTGTGCCCTCTGTCCTGGAATTCTTTGATATCGCCGGGTTGGTCCGGGGAGCCAGCCGGGGGGAGGGCCTCGGGAATCAGTTCCTTTCTCATATCCGCGAAGTCGATGCGATAGCTCACGTCGTCCGTTGCTTTGAAGATGCCGCGATAGTGCATGTCGATGGAACCATCGATCCGAAGCGGGACATCGAGATCGTCGAAACGGAGCTCCTGCTTAAGGATTTGGAATCGGTTGAGCGACGGCTCGCTGACGTGCAGCGGAGGGCGAAGGCCGGAGAGAAAAACGCGAAGGCCGAGGCAGACTTCTGGATTTGTATGCGGGGACATCTTGCGGGAGGACACCTTGCCCGCGCCTTGCCTTCACGGAATGCCGAGGAAAGCGCATGGAGAGGGGGGCTCCATCTTCTGACAGTCAAGCCGGTGATGTACGTCTGCAACGTGTCCGAAGGAGATGTCGCTCGCGGGAATGCGTTTGTCGATCAGGTCCGGACGATTGCCGGACCTTTCGGAGCGCCCGTCGTGACTGTCAGCGCGGCAATCGAAGCGGAAATCGCGGGTCTGGATCCGGTCGAACGGGAGGAATTCAGTCGGGGCCTTGGATTGAAGAATTCGGAACTGGACCGGATAATCCTCGCAGGCTATTCGCTCCTTGACCTGGTCACATTTTTTACGGTGGGGGAAAAGGAAGTCCGTGCCTGGACGGTAAAGAAGGGGACCCCCGTGGTCTCAGCCGCGGGGCACATTCATTCCGATTTTGAGCACGGGTTTATCTGTGCCGAGGTCGCACGGTGCGGCGACCTTCTCCGGGCAGGATCCGATCATGCTCTCCGTGAATCGGGTCAACTTCGTATTGAAGGCAGGGAATACACGGTCCAGGATGGCGACGTCATCCTGGTGAAATTCAGGCTTTGACGCCCAGCCTCTTCCGGGCATCCTCGGTCATCATCGCCGGCGTCCACGCAGGATCCCACACGATTCTCACGTCGGCATCCTTCACTCCCGGAATCGCGAGGAGCTGGTCCCGAATGCTTCGTGAAATCATTCCGCTCATCCCACACCCCGGCGTGGTCAGTGTCATCTTTACTCCCACCCAATCGTCGATGATCTTCACGTCGTAAATCAGACCGAGTTCCACCACGTTGACCGGGATTTCGGGGTCGTAGCAATTCCGGAGTGCGGTGTAGACCTGCTCTTCCGTGATCGTAGTTGCGTTTTGACTTTCCATAATCTCTCCGATGGGGCTTTAGAGTTTTTCAATATGCACGGGCAGCTTCGGCCAGTCAGTTGTCTGCCCGCATGAAGCTGCGTGGTCCGATTTTGAACACGCGTCGCAACAGGAACCTTTGTGCGAACTCTTGCGGAAGGCTCCCCGGACCATCAGGACCGCGGTGGCCGCGACGATGCACAGCGAAGCAATCGATTGCCAGTTCATGACTACCCTCCCAATCCCAACAACAGACCTCCCTGATACACCGCAAAGGTTACAACATACGCCAGCACGGTCATGTATCCGATCTGAAAAAGTGGCCATCGCCATCCGTTGGTTTCCCGGCGCATCACCGCCACCGTCGAGAGGCACTGCATCGCCAGGACGTAATATACCATGATGCAGATCGCAGTCAAGATGGTGAAGACGGGCTTCCCTGTTGCAGGATCGCGGTCGTTGCGCATACGGTCGCCGAGATACGTTTGCTCCTGTTCTCCCCGGCCGGCATTGATGTCGTAAATCGTCCCCATCGTGCTCACAAAGACTTCCCGCTGGAGGAGGGAGCTGACCAGCCCTATGCCTATTTTCCAGTCGAACCCGAGCGGTTTGATGACCGGAGCAATCGCCTGGGCGGTCATGCCCGCAAAACTGTGCTGCAGGCGTTCCGAGGGGGTCCCTGTCGCGCTCTTCGGGTATGATGCGAGGAACCAGAGGATGATCGAGGCGCCCAGGATTATCGTGCCTGCTCTCTGAAGGAATGCCGTCGCCCGTTCCACCGTTTGCAGAAGCACTGAACGGAGAGACGGGATTTTGTACTGCGGAAGCTCCAGAAGAAAAACCGGGGCCGGGCTTTTCAAAAAAGTCTTCTTGAACAACCATGCGCTCGCCAGAGCCGCTATCAAGCCGAGGAGATACATGGAGAGGAGGGTAATCCCGGCAAGCGAAAAAAATCCCAAGACCCTCTTCCCGGGAATGAATGCACCGATCATGAGAGTGTACACCGGAAGGCGGGCGCTGCAACTCATCAACGGGGCGACCAGCATCGTCGCAAGCCTGTCTTTCGGGTTTTCGATCGTTCTCGTTGCCATGATCCCCGGGATGGCGCAGGCAAAAGAACTCAGGAGGGGAATAAACGATTTCCCGTGAAGGCCCACTTTGCCCATCACCCGGTCCATAATGAATGCGGCGCGCGACATGTACCCGGTATCTTCCAGAATGCCGATGAAGAAGAAGAGGAGGAAGATTTGGGGGAGGAAGGTCACCACTGCAGACACTCCACTGATGGCACCCTTGATGATGAGATCCTGCAGATCTCCGGGCGGAAGAGCAGTCGCGACTTCTCTTCCAAGAAGATCAAACCCTTCATGAATCCATTGCATGGGAGCTTCCGCCCACGTGAAAATGGATTGAAAGAGAATGGCCATAACAGCCATGAAGAGGAGCAACCCCCACACGCGGTGCGTGACGATCCTGTCGATCCTGTCGCTGAAGTTGACTCCTTTGGTTCCCCGATTGGCGACGGCGTCGTGGCACACCCTGCGTATCCACTGATAGCGGGAGTCCACGAAAACGGAATTTCTGTTGAATCCCAGGAAGTCCAGCTTTTCGTGATCGCGTCGCACATGGCTGCGGATCTCCTCCGCATAGGGTGTGAAACGGTCAAGGTGCGCGCTCTCCGCCGAGAGCAAGGTCACTGCGGCATCGTAGGCTTCATCGCCGTGAAGATCATGATGCTGGCGAAGCAGCTCCATCAATTCCTGGCATTCCCGTTCCACCGGTTCCGGGAGTCGCCACTGATGACTCCGTCCCGTCGCATTCCGGGTTTCTTCGACGGCACTCTTCAATTCGAGCATACCCGTGCGCTTGTTCGCCACCGTCGGCACGACGCGGACTCCGAGCTCTCTCTCCAGTGTCTTCGCACTCACCGTGATGCCCAGCCCTTCCGCCGCATCCACCATATTGAGCGCAATGACGAGCGGAAGTTTTTTGTCGATCAGCTGGCTCACGAGGTACAGGCTGCGTTCGACATTCGCGGCGTCGACGACGCACACGACGACGTCCGGTCTTGGGGTATGATCGTACCGGCCGAGTAAGATGTCGACGGCGATGTGTTCATCAGGAGAGTTGGCTGAGAGACTGTAGGTCCCCGGGAGGTCGATGAGTGTGAACCATGAACCGTCGGAGAGAAGAACGCGGCCTTCTTTCTTCTCCACGGTGACTCCGGGGTAGTTCCCCACTTTCTGGCGCAGTCCGGTAAGCGCGTTGAACAGGGTGGTCTTCCCGGAATTGGGGTTGCCCACCAGGGCTACGGTCCGCGGGGGGATGCCGCCACGATGGCGGTGACGTCTCCACCGTCCCGTCGAGGTTCGGAATTCAGGAAGCAGGCTGCTCATGACGCTTCGCTTTCCGCTGCATAGTCGACGAAAATCGAGTCGGCCAGCGTCTCGTCTAAACCGATTCTCATGTTATTGACGAGGCAAATCATATTGCCGTTCCCGCGAAGGAGGAGACGAATGGTGGCATTCTCCCGTATCCCGAGCTCGCGCATGCGTGTCGAGACCTCCCGGCCAGGATAGTGAAGATGCCGGATCGTTACGTCACAGCCGAGTGGCACTTCTCCGAGGGAGGAAAAATCCTCCGGACGGGGCACTAGGGCTAATCCTTTTTTCTGCATTTTGCGCATGTCCCAAAAATCTGCACTGTTGAACTCTGCGGCGAAAAGCTTTTCTCGGCGCAGACATCGTTCTGGAGCCGTTCCAGCCGTTCATTCACGAATTCAATGATATCACCGCATTCAAGACAAATCATATGGTGGTGATGCGGACGGCCGAAGGATCGCTCATATCGGGAACTGTTTTCGGTGAACCGGTATTTTGATACAAGTCCGCAGTCCTGGAGAAGGTCAAGCGTGTTGTACACGGTCGCGCGAGAGACTTTGACGCCATTGGAAATGAGCCGGTAGTACAACCCCTCTGCATCAAAGTGCCCTTGGATAACCATGACCTCATCGAGGATTGCGTTGCGCTCCTGCGTGGCACGCTTTTTACCCGTGCTCTTCAAATACTTTGCAAGAGTCTCACGCGCAGCTTCGCCGTTCATAGCCTTCCTTATTTAGATTTAGTCTAAATCAATATAGCAGATGGAAGGTGGGTTGTCAAGAGGAGGGAGGAATATTTCGGAGCCGCCATCTGCTCTGAATACCTTGCTTTTTTGTATGGATTTCGCGTCCTTTCCAATCATAGATCAGCAGGCATCATCCACCAGAGCTCCATGAGATCTCCCAGGAATTCGTATCTGGCCGGGAAAAGCATCGTTCCAGCCCCGATTGTAAAGAACATTCGCATTGATTCACTAGTCGACAGCTATTTTCAGGCTTACAATGCGGCCCGGCTTCGCGAAGCTTGCCAGTTGTTCGCTGAAAGAATGCTGGAGCCTGATGTTACCATCGGAGCAAGCTTCACAGGGGCCCTTACGCCGGCCGGGCTGGGTGGCTCCTGCATCGTGCCGTTGATGAAGAATGGGTTCATCGATTGGATTGTCAGCACGGGCGCAAATCTCTACCACGACACCCATTTCGCGATCGGGCATGCCCTCCACCAGGGGAGCCCGTTTGTTGACGACAGAATCCTCCGGAGAAATGGTGTCATCCGGATTTACGACATTCTGTTTGACTATTCCGTACTTCTTGATACTGACGAATTCTTCCGATCTCTCCTTCGAAAAGAAGAATTCCAGAAGGAGATGGGCACGGCGGAGCTGCATTATCGACTGGGGCGCTATGTTGCACAGAGAGAGAGAGTCTTGAAGATCAAGCACAGCTCTCTCATCGCGACCGCTTACAAGTGCGGCGTCCCCGTCTATACCTCCTCTCCGGGCGACAGTTCCATTGGAATGAACATTGCCGAGACCGCACTCGCGGGCTTCAAGACCCGGATTGACGTTCTCCTGGACGTTAATGAGACCGCGGCGATTGTTCTAGACGCGAAGAGATCCAAAGGGAAAAGCGGCGTCCTCATTTTCGGTGGTGGATCCCCGAAGAACTTTGTGCTCCAGACCGAGCCTCAGATCCAGGAGGTCTTGAAAATTGATGAAAAGGGGCATGACTTCTTCATTCAGATTACCGATGCCCGGCCGGACACGGGTGGACTATCCGGCGCAACGCCGTCGGAGGCCGTGAGCTGGGGGAAGATAAATCCGGATCAACTGCCAGACACGGTGGTTGCCTATCTTGATTCGACAATTGCCATGCCGATCTTGACATCGTATGCGTTAGGCCGGCGCAAGCCGCGAAAACTCCGAAGGCTGTACCACCGTCGTGAGGAGCTTGTCGAAAAGCTCCGGAACGAGTATGAAAAAGCCAGATCCAGAAATCGTTAGGCTCCTTCGGAGAGTTTTCAGGATGGACCGCCCGGGGAGCATCACCATAACCGGGTCTGGAGAAATGTAAGAGGTTGACAAGCCACCCCACAAATCAAAGGAGGTTGCAATGAACAAATTGCAGGAATTGAGGGATTTGCTGGCAACATTTGAGAAGGACTTTACAAAGTTCTACGAGAAGGGGAATAAGTCCGCGGGAACGCGCGTTCGGAAGCATATGAACGAGCTCAAACGGAAAGCCCAGGAAATCCGGAAAGAAGTGCAGGAAATCAAGGCGAAAATGGAGGGTGGGCCGGAAGGGTCTGACGACTCGGACACCAAAGAGTAGGGGTTGGTCAACGGCGTCGGCGAGAAGCCAGCAGAAAAAAGAAGAAACCCACCGATCGGTGGGTTTCTTCTGTAATCCTACATCTGTTCTGCAATCGTGCGTTGCGCGCGGCGAATTGCCTTCAGCTTTTTCATACGTTTCTTCACAGAAGGTTTGGTGAAGTACGCACGCTTCTTGAACTCCTTCAAGACGCCGGAGCGTTCATACTTCTTCTTGAAACGCTTTATCGCGCGATCGATGGGTTCGCCTTCAGCGACCATGATGCCGACCATTCAATCCACCTCCTTCCATGTGCTAACGGTTGTATCAAAGTATTGTGCCAGGCCCACTCCCCGCTCTTTCCTGAGGATCCGCGACCACGCTTTCCAGCAGGCGCCGTTCTCCTTCTCGCTCAAACATGACAACAATCGCCCTTCCTCCTCCTGACGTCCGCTCCTTGGAAACGATCTTGCCGATATCGTCCAGTTCAGAATGGAAAATGGCATCGCCCACACTGTAGGTCTTCTCAGGACGATATTCTGCGCAAGTAGCCCGGTCGAGTTTCTTGCGAGATTCCTCTATTTCGTGCTGGAGCGACGTCTGGTCGATCAACATCGCATGTCTGCACCGGGTGCATCGGTACCAGATTTTCGTCGGTTGATTATCAACCGATCCTACACTCTCCATCTTTGTTGTGCGGTCACAATGAGAACAATGATGGAGAATACTCTTTCCCTTTGCCATCCTTACCTCCATGGTGTATAGAAGCCAGTCGACGGAATCTCGGGTCCGGGGGATGAACGGGGAGACGCTGAATTCATTTAAATGTACGAACCCTGTGGGTGAGAGTCAAGATGGGTCTTGCGCTTCAATTGTCTGATGACTATCTTCTATCCCTTGTACCCGTTTTTTGGGCCCTTAGCTCAGTTGGTTAGAGCAGCGGACTCATAATCCGTCGGTCGCAGGTTCAAGTCCTGCAGGGCCCACCGCTTTTCCTCCCGGCCCGACAACAGGGTTTGCCCATTCCTCACTCTCTTCTCTCTCCACGATCCTCCATAGTGTGCTTCTCGACAAAAAAATGGCTCACCTCTCCTGCCTTCTCCTCCGTCCCCCAGTCCCCCAGTCCCCCAGTCTCCCAGTCTCCCAGTCCCCAATTCCAACCCACTTGTCAATTGCCAGTTGTCAATTGTCAATTGCCAATTGTTCCTCCCCCAGGGTGGCTGTCCTTGGCCAGATGGCGATTGACACTGTACCCTACCGATAAACAGCACCGCGTTTCCTCCATTTCCACCGATTTTACCCTTCTTTAAGCGAGAATCGCCCTCTCAACTTCTGGCGTACTCTTTGTGCGTCTTCATTTCGCAGAATAATGCCATTTCTAAGTAGGGAGGCTTATGAGAATTCTGTTGGTCGACGACGAAGAGGGATTTCTCGGCATCATGGGAGACGTCCTTCGGGATGCGGGACACTCCATTACCATCGCACAAGATGGGAAAGCCGCCCGTGAGTTGCTCGAAGTGGAGAAAGTTGACGCGGTCATTTCGGATGTCTTCATGCCGACTCTTGATGGCGCACGATTTCACAGTTATGTCCGGGAGTTCAGTCGGAATGCCGACGTACCGTTCATTTTCATCTCGGGATTCGATGACGATCGTACGCGGTCGCTCGTGGTGGATCCCGCCAGGGACTATTTTTTCTCCAAGACTACGCCGGTGGATACGATTCTGCAATTGCTGGAATCATTGGATCGGTCACAGCGCATGCGCTCCACATGACCCAAAGTGAGATAAACGATAACGCACCTCGCGTTTTGAGGAGGCTCTAATGTCAAGTTTGGAAACGGCGGCAGGAGGGAAGACGATCGAGGATCGAGGGGTCAAACCTGGCGGGAACGGCGCACGTCCGTTCATGGCGTCATTCATCGATCACCTTGTCCGGAACGGCATCGTCACCGCCGACGTGGCGCGGAAGGCTGTTGCCTTGAAGCAGCAAAATCCCGCTGAGCGGAGAAGCGTCACCGATATCCTGCAGGAAGAATTCAAAGTAGCCCGGGATGTCGTGCAGTTTCAAATAGCGCAGTTCTACGCATTTCGCGTTATCGAGACGAACGACCGGGCCGGACGGAAGATGTCGAACCCGGACGCGATGAGACTGTTCAGAAGTCTTCCCGAAAACGTCCGGGCGCTCGCCATCCGCCACAAGATTTTTCCGTTTGATATCCCTGAGAACCAGCCCGATAAACTCATCATCGTCACCCCGAATCCGTCCGATCGGGAAGTGACCGAAGTGGCACGATCGTTCCCCTACAAGAAGTTCGAAATCTGTTACATGAAGGAACGGGAGTGGGATGAATTTTACAGAGTGGTCTCATCCGATAAATCGCCCGTCAAGCCGGTCCCGGTCATCACCGATGTTGCTCCGGAAGTGGATGAGTCGGACCTCGACGCCGTCCTTGACCGCGAGATCACGCGCTCCCAGATCGGGGCGGTTGTCGAAAAGATCCTCGTCGATGCGATCAGGGCGAATGCTTCGTCGGTCCGCATCGTGCCGAAAGCCGCCCGGAAGACCGAAGTCTATTTCCGCGTGGAGGGGAGTCTGACCCTGTCACTTTCCATCGAGGACGTGCGTCCGGAAGCCGTGGCTGCGTACATCAAGGCGAGGACGCCGGGCATGGACCGCTACGAGCGGTTGGCGGCGCAGGAGGGGCACCTCGCAAAACAAGCCGACGGGAAACCGATTCACCTGATTGTCTCGAGCGTGCCCATATCGGTCCATGAGTACCCGGGCAAATTCGAACTGATCGTGATCCGGATCAGCCGGGAACCGGAGGCATTTGCTACCACCGTCGCGTTGGGGATGTCCGGGAGTTCCGTCCAGGCATTCCGTGATGCTTTCGCGTTTCACCGGGGGATGATGCTTCTTGCCGGTCCGTCCGGATCAGGAAGGCGGACGACGATTGCCACACTCATGCGTCTCATCGCCTCACCCGGGACGAGTGCCATTGCGCTGGAAGCGGCAAACACCTGGATGATTGAAGGTGTCAATCACGTTCGCTTCACCCAGAAACTCCATTTCCGGAATTCGCTGGACATCCTGGACAGTACCGATGCCGACATCATGATTCTTGGCGATCTCGTCGACCGTGAGACGGCGACGAAAGCACTCCGGCTCTCGCTCGATGGGCGCCAGGTCATAGCCACGATGCAGGCCAGGGACGCCGCCGGCGCGGTTGTCTGGCTCAGAAAGATGGGCGTCGATCCGTACCTCATTGCGCACGGTCTTGTTCTCGTTCATGCGCAACGGCTCGTTCGCAAGCTCTGCCCGCATTGCAAGATGCCGGCGTCTGTTGAATCCGGGCGTCTCACCCGCCTGGGCGTGACTATTCCTTCAACGTCTGTGTACCGTAGTGTTGGCTGCGCGGAATGTGGCGATGGCTTTGACGGGCGCGTGCCAATCCACGAGACACTCCCGATAACGCCTCAGGTGCAGGAGATCATTTTCCAGGATGCCGAATCGACGGAAGATCGGTTCCGTGCGGTCATTCGTGCCAGTGGCGGGGCTACACTTGTTGAGGTGGGCGCGGATTTGGTGAAGTCCGGACTTACGACGGTCGATGAGCTCTGGTCCGCCCTTTCATAAGGTGCGGCCGCTCCAGGAGGATTGACGCGCGAGGGCGTTCTTGCCGGTCTGTTGGTGAGATTCAGAAGAGGAAGCGGAAAAACTTTCCGAGGAAAAAATGACCTGTGCGTCCAGGGCCTCGCAGGAAATCCTCGATTTCCGTGAGTTTTCGGCAAGCACGCCAGTCAGCAACGAAAGGCGAGGAATGGCACAGCTCTTGAAGAGAGAGTTCTAGAACCCAAAAACAGAACTCGTTAGAAACCTCTTCAAACAACAGCTCACTCACATAAACACAGGAGTCCGTCATGGGACAACAGCAACTTCTCCTCATCATCCTCGGTGTCATCGTGGTCGGTATTGCGGTTGCCGTCGGTATTACGATGTTCTCAGACAACGCGGTGAATGCCAATCGGGATGCAGTATCGAACGATCTCGTGAATCTTGCAGCGCGCGCCCAGCAGTTCTATCGTCGCCCGGTTGCCCTTGGTGGCGGTGGCAACAGCTTTTCAGGTCTGAGTGCTGATGCAGCGGGTCTTGCCAAACTGACGAACATGGCGAGTGGAAAGAACGCCAACGGCACGTATTCCATCAAGACAGCCGGAACAGTGAACCAGGTCGTTGTCGAAGGTGTCGGAACAGAGACTGCACCTGATGGCGAAAAAGTCACCATGGACATTTTCTGCCGTGATGCCGGTCGGTCAGACAGCCTTGTGGTTCTCCACTAATCCCGACGTTCCGGACGGGTCTCCTGACAAGGGGACCCGTCTCTGTATTCAAGCTGAAGGCGGCGTTCCATGGGTAGTCAACAGTTGTTGGTCATCGCAATCGCGGCAGTCGTCCTCGCCGTTGCAGTCGCAGTCGGGATCACGATGTTCCGGGATCAGGCGGCGTCGAGCAACCGGGATGAACTTGAAATGGATCTTTCGCAGCTGGCTGTCAGAGCCCAGGCGTTCTACCGCCGGCCGACAACCCTGGGCGGCGGGGGAGGCACCTTCGGTGGGTTGACCATGACCTCGCTGACCAGCAGAACGACGAATCTCAATGGATCGTACACCGTCTCTCCGGACCCCGTCCCGACCAGTGCGCTGTTCATCAAGATTACCGGCGTGGGAACGGAAGCTTCAACCGATGGTAATCCGGTCAAAGTCGTCATGCAGGTGTATCCAGACAGCATGTTCACAGTGGACGCAGAAGGGAATTGATGGGCTGCCTGCCAGGCGCAGGCAGGTGCACAACTAGTGCTACAGGGGGGCACTGCGAAATGAGGTGCGACCGTTCGGCTGGGTGGGGGATCTGGCCGATTTTCAAGGCCGTGCGTCATTCGGAGTGTCACCCTGTGCGTATTTCGGTTCACGGGTCCCCCAACTGAACGAGAAGGTAACATGGAATTCAGGATCGAAGGAATCTCTCTCGCCGGAAAACCGGTCCAGGGTCTGATCGAAGCGGAGAACAGCCGACAGGCAAGGAAAAAAGCCCAGCTGCTCTCCGTGCAAAGGAAATTCAAGCTCGTCCACATTCTCAAGCGCTCGACCTTCCTGTACAAGGTCCAGCGCGGGACAGAGAAACCGTTCACCGGCGAACAGAAGGCCTTTACCCGGGCGGAAGTTCAGGACGCCCTGGTGAAAATGGGCTACCGCGTCATCTCCGTTCAGAAGAGATTCGTCGATTTCAAAATGAAACCTCCGGCAGCGGAGATCGTGACGTTCGTGCGCGTCAGCGCCGACCTGATCCGGCAGAAGCTGCCCTTCAACGAAATCATGCAACTCCTGGTGAACGATATCGAGAACCGGACGTTGCGGGAGTCCATCAAGGACATCAACACGGAGTTGAAACAGGGGAAAGACAGCGAGAAAGCCTTCATCAAGCATGAAGGCGTGCTGGGCCGGTTCACGGCGCACATGCTGGGCCTTGCTTCCAAGAGCGGGAATATGGCCGAGATTTACGACAGCACCGCCCGCTTCCTGGAACGCCAGTCCGAGTTCAGGAAGAATCTGAAATCCGCCCTGATCACCCCGGTGGTCACCCTCGTGGTCCTGTTTGGCGCCGTCGTGTACTACGTCGGGTATATCTTCCCCGCCACTGCGGGACTGTTCCGCAAGTTCGGGATCGATCTCCCGCCGATGACCAAGGCGACCCTCGCGATCAGCGATTTCCTGACGGCGAACATTGTCATTCTCCTCTTCGCCACGATCATTCCGACGATCTTCCTGATCCGGTATTTCACCACGGACCGCGGAAGGTTCATGCTAGACAAGTATATCTGGAGCGTCCCGGTGATTGGCAACCTGCTCCACAAGCAATCGATCGAGATATTCTGTCGGGTGTTCTATGCATTGTACAGCGGCGCCGGTGAAAACATCGAGGTGATCCGGCTGGCGGCAGAGGCCTGCGGAAACAAGTTCATGGAGAAACGGATCAAGGACGTTGCGCTCCCGCTGATGATTGAAAAGGGAGCCGGCATCACCGAGGCATTTGAAGCGACGGGGGTCTTCACGAAGACGGCCATCTCCCGGTTCCATTCCGGTGCGGAAACCGGAACGGTGAAGAACACCGCCCTGCAGCTTGCGGAGTACTATGAAAAGGAGACAACGTATAAGATGCGCAACGCCATCGATTTCATCCAGCTGATTATTTCGATGATCATCATGGTGGTATTGACCGCGCTCACCATCGTTTCCTCGGAGACGGCGACGATCAGGCCGAAGAACCCGGGTATGGGAGCAAATGCGCCGGCTACACGAGTCGTGGAGATAGAGCGCCTCACGTGAGGCGCTCTGCGAAACGCTTATCCCCCACATGAGTACGTTGCACGCATGGCGAACCTGGACATTACAGACAAGATAGGTTTTGCCCTCCTGAAGAAGGGCATTATCGACTACGAGACGCTGGAGAAATCTCTCCGGGTGAAGGACTCGGAAGAGAAGAAAAACAGGCGCAATCTCGGTCAGATACTGGTCAATGATTTCAGCGCGGACCACGACGCGGTGTTCCGTGAAGTGGCCGACCTGTACGCTTTCCGCGAGATCTATCTCGCAGACGAAAAGATCGATCAATCGCGCATCGATTTCATCAGGCGCTTCGTTGAAGCGCTGCCGCAGAACGTGCGCGACATGATGGTGCAGACACGCATGCTGCCGCTCCGGTTCGATGAGAAGCAGCCCGATAAGCTGATCATCGTCGCGGCGGACCCGACCGATCGTCAGATCCCCCTGATCGCGAGGAACTTCGGCGCGAAGAAGTACGAAGTCGCCTACTGCCGGATGAAGGAGGTTCTGAGCCTCATCGAGCAGGTGCTGCCTCCCGAAAACGAGTTCCTCAAGCAGCTGGAATCGTCGGACGTCGGGATCCAGGTCAAGGAAGACGATGAAGGGAACGTCGACGAGGAAGCGCTCGAAGCGGAAATTACGAAGAGCGCCCTCATCAATCTGGTGGAAGGAGCGCTTGTCGAGGCCGTCCGACAGGGAGCGAGCGATATCCACATTATCGCCAAGGAGGGGAATCGGACGGAGTTCTGGTTCCGGGTGGACGGCTCGTTGAAGATGTGGCACGTGCAGGAACGGACAACGCCGGAAGCAGTGGCGGCGGTGGTGAAGGACCGGTCGAAAAACGTCGACCGGTTCGAACGGGAGATGTCGCAAGACGGGTTTATTCAGCGCTCGATCGACGATCACATGATCCGTTTTCGTGTGTCGATTCTACCGACCGTGGGAATTGAATTCCGGCACAAATTTGAGAGCATCGTCATTCGTGTGCTTGATGACCGGAAAGTCATCACGGATTTGAACAAGCTCGGGCTGAGTGGCCCGGCTCGCGATTTCTTCAACAAGGCGATCAACAAGCCTCAGGGAATTGTGATCCTCACCGGTCCGACAGGGAGCGGCAAAAGCACCACCCTGGTGGCGGCGCTCCACCAGGTGATCGATCCAACGGTGAATGTGTTGACGGTGGAAGATCCGGTGGAATACATCATCAAAGGGGCCCGGCAACTCAAGATCGGGCCGAAGATGAGTTTTGACGAGGCCATTCGGGGGATCCTGCGTCATGACCCCGATATCGTGCTGGTGGGAGAGATGCGTGACAAGATTACGGCCGAAATCGCCATTAAACTCGCAAACACCGGTCACCTGACATTCTCTACGTTGCACACCAATGACGCACCCAGTGCGGTATCACGATTGTACAAAATGGGCATTGAACCCTTCCTGATTGCGTACGCGATCAATATTATCGTGGCACAGCGATTGATCCGTACTCTGTGCAAGTCCTGCAAACGCGAGATTCCTCGCGAAGAACTGGACCGGGAAGCGTTCATAAAATTCGGCCTCACCGAAGAGGACCTGGACACGCATACCTTTTACGAAGCCGCGGGATGTGACCGGTGCAGCGGGGGGTACAAGGGCAGGGCGGCGATTCATGAGGCATTGTATTTTTCGCGGGAAATCAGAAACCTCATCATTCGCTCCGGGAAGGAAGTTGACGAAGAATCCGTCCGGACCCAGGCGACGAAGGACGGGATGTGGACACTTCGCCGGGCGGGTATCGAACGAATGAAAGAAGGCACCACGACACTCGAAGAAATTGCTTCAGCCACCACGGATGATTGATCCAGGAAGGCCCTTATGGGTACCGGTCAGACAATGTTGACGATTTTCGCTCTCGCGTTGCTCGGGATGCTGTTCCTGACGAACAACAGGAACACCCTCGACCAACGAGAGTCTATCGAGAGTGCAGAATGGGAAATCCTGGCGTCGTCGCTCGCCACGTCCCTCGTCGAAAGAGCCACGGGGCTCGCATTCGACCAGAATACGGTATCAAGCGACGTCTCTTCCCCGAACTCCCTCACCCCCGTCCCCTCGCTGGGAGGAGAGGGGGCAGCGGAAACCGTCGGGCCGTATCGTGAGGCGAGGTTCAACGACTTCGATGACTACAACAATTTCAAAAAGGATGTAAGCGGCGACACCCTGGCGGTGGGGGGGACGGCCAACTTTCATATAAGATCGAGAGTACAGTACGTCGCTATTGTTGGCGACCATATCGATTCGTCATCGGTCAGGACCTATCATAAGCGATTGACGGTTTGGGTATGGAGCGAGAGCATGAGAGACACAGTGAGTTATCAAACGATCTATAGCTACTGGTACTTCCGGTAAAGGCATGCTATGGGCAGTCAGACGATCATCGATATCATCGGCTCGGCAGTGGTCTTCGGGTGGTTGTTCCTGATGACATTGCAGGGAAATCTCGACAACAGCGAGAATGTGCAGACACTGAAAGGTGATCTTCTCGTCCAGCAAGACCTGGTCGAAGTCACCCAGCTTCTGGAATATGACTTTCGGAAAATCGGCTACTGTGCAGAGCCGAATAACCTGCCCGACCCAACAAAAGCGATTCTGTTGGCAGACACGAGCAGTATAAAATTTCTCACGGATGTGGACAATGGAGGCGGACCCAACGGGGTTCTCGATAGTATCTACTACTACCTCGGGCCCACCACTGAGCTCTCAGCCACGCCAAACCCGAGGGACAGGTTTCTCTACCGTGTCGTTGACAACGACCTTCCGAAAGGGGCGAATCTCGGAATCACACAGTTTACGTTGAAGTATTTTGACGCTGTGGGCAATCCCATAACCACTCCTGTTTCAGGGCCGAACCTCCAGCGCATTCAAACGATACAGATCACCGTGAGGGTGGAAAATGTGTATGCGGCATCGATCGTCGACACAACCTTCAACAAGCAGTATACTTCAGCGGTTTGGCAGCAAATGCGAATGTCGACACGCAATTACAGAAACCGGTAAGGGGGACGGCGTATGGGCAAAACAGCGTTGCTTCTCGTTTGCGGGACAATTCTTCTCTTTCTGAGGACCGGAAAAGATCTCTCCGATACCAGTGTTGTCGCCTATGACAATGCCCTGGATTATTATGAAGGCGGGGTCGCCCGGAACATCGCAATCTGCGGCGCCAACATGGCCGCCAACTACATTTTTTTGTACCCGCCGCTGATGAACGGCAATCCGTGGTGGACGGGGTACAACAGCCCCATCAAGATGGTGAATGGTGTTTCAAGCTCAGGCACGTTCATGGTTTCGGTTGATTCCACTTCGAGTGTCGATCCTTTGACGCATGAGAAAAGACTCACCATGATATGTACAAGCACCTATAGAGATAGTACCTACCGGGTCAGAGCCATCTTGCGTCCCAGCAGTTTCTCGAAATTCGCGCTGTATGCGGGCACCTCCGCCGCAGCGGTGTATTGGGCAACAGGAGACTCCACGTTGGGAGGGCCGGTGCACGTTGAAGGCACCCTCAAAACCCACGGGTATCCGTATTTCGGTGGAAAGGTAACGACAAAGAACGGAGTCGACAGCACCTCCTGGGGTGGTCACCCGATTTTCATGGCAGGCGTCGAAAACGGGGTGAGCGTTCCCATCAATAAGGATTTCTCCAAACTGATAAACGCTGCCGCGAGCGGCGGGAAGACCTTCACTGGACCCGGGGATGTCTACATAAAATTCCACGGTGATTCGGTCGCGTACCATCAGGGCGCAGCTGCGGTACCCGATACCACCGTCCTTGCCTCGGTTTTTAGCAACAACGGGGCGGTTGTCTTGAAGAATAGCACGGGGGTGATGCATGTCCAGGGAACCGTGAAGGGACAGTTTACCGTCGGCGCAGTCGACACCACAGGAGCCGGTCGCGGTAAAGTGAGAATTGACAATGATATCCTCTACAATACGGATCCGCGGATCAATGGGACTTCGACCGACATGCTCGGGATCGTCGCGTACGACTCCATTGTCATTGCTGACAACCACGTCAGCGCAGGAACACCCAATTTTAACGTCATGGCCTCACTGTTCAGCTACAGCAAGACCATTGCCATCGAAAACAGGGATGGGCGCCCCCTGGGCATCCTGACTACGCTCGGTGGGTGGACGGTTCAGGATCTGGATGCAACGACGAACAGCTCGATCACCAGGGGACTTTCTGTCAGGATTATCTACGATGATCGTCTCCGGACACGATCTCCCCCGTTCTATCCGACCACGAAGACGTACGAAATTCTCGCGTGGTACGAATAGGGGCCAATACCCTTTTCGCTCATCCAAAAATTTCAAGAAGCCCCGGAGCCGTGGAAACAGCGCGGATTCCGGGGCTTTTAGTTTTTTTCCCCCTCCCCTCCTCAAACGAGCCGTTTTTGTAACGCAGGTCACGCTGGACAAATACGGAACTTTGGCGAATAGTCATCACCCCTGGCGGATCCGCCCGGACTGAGATGCCCGAATCCTCGAAGATCGGGCATTTTTTGCCATGTGATCAGTGGCACAGGTCTTGCCCTGCAATACTACGCCGGATCACACCCACGCTTCTGGATGATGATTCTGCTTGGTCAAAAACTTTTACACTGGTTTCTCTGATGATAGACACTGCGATCAAGGTTCTCAAGGAAATCTCCGGGACGGTTCCGGATTCGGTTCCGGGAATGGAACGCCAGATGCTCATCGGTGACCTCGTCGGCAAGCTCTCGCCGGCGGAGCGAACGACGCTGAGGCTCCTGATGGATAGCTACTTGCGGAACATGGCGCGTGTCAATGCCTCCGACATTGACATCGGCGGATATGGATGTTCGGGCAGTATCTGGTACCGTATCTTCGGCGACAAAAAGCCGGCCCGGGAGCTCGGGCAATTCACTCTGGACGAATTCAACATTCTCATTCAGGCCATTCTCATCGAGCGGCAGCGCCTCTTCCTCTATGAGAACCGAAACCTCGACTTCTCCTATAGCATCGTCGACGGTGACACGATGTACCGGTTCCGTGCGAATGCTGCCTTTGATCTCGACCATCTCGCGCTGAATATGCGTGCGATCAACAATATTATCCGTCCCTACAAGGGGCTCGACCTTCACGCGAATGTCACGAAAGTCCTCAGTCTCGCCTACACGGAACAGGGATTGACGCTCATCACCGGGATCACCGGCTCCGGCAAAAGCACGACGCTGGACAGCATCATCGACGCAAACAATCATACGGTCGATGGCCACGTGATCATCATTTCCTCCCCTGTCGAATATGTGCACAAACCGGACCGGTGCATCGTCCGGCACCGCGAAGTCGGACGTGACGTACTTTCATTCAAGGATGGCGCGGTGCAGGCCCTGCGCCAGGATCCTGATATCATCGTCATCGGCGAAATGCGCGATCCCGACACCATTATCACCGCCCTGGAAATCACGGACAGCGGACATAAGGTCTTCTCGACGTTGCACACCGCTTCGGCGGTCGAAACCATCGACAGAATCATCGGTGAGATGCCCCCGATCGAGCAGGAACGCGTGCGGCTCCGGCTTGCCGACACCCTCAGCTGCGTGATTTCCCAGAAACTCGTCCCGAGCCTCGATGGAAAACGGCTCCTGGCGAAAGAGATCATGGTTATGACGCCTTCCGTGCGCGCCGCGATCAAGAACAACAACACGGGTGAAATCTATCAGATGATGTCGGAGTCGTCGGATTTGGGGATGATGACACTCGAACAGGATCTGAAACGGATGTACTTCGCAAAAAGAATTTCTCTGGAAAACGCAATGGTCGCCGCCAACAACAAGCGCCGGTTGCAGCAGATTCTGAACATGGCGAGCAGCATGGCGGACTGATGCGGCGGGAGCGATGAAGTCCTACGATATCTCAAGGTGAAACGTATGGCGAAAATGAAAGGTCGTAAGAACAATGTCGTCGGGTTGTTTGTCGACGGCCTCGATATCAAACTGGCTCATCTTTCTCTCCGGGGAAGACGAGTGGTGGTCGAAGAACTGCGTACCGCCACGCTGGCGACAAAGATGGCGGAGCACAAGACCATGGACATGGGTATTCCGTCCACGGTGGACGTGAGCGAGGGGTTCTCCCTCTCTCCGACGCCCGTCAACGAGAGCCCCGCGTCGGAGATCCAGAGTGACGACAATAACTCCGTCCTGCTGAGTCTCCTCGCCTCCTACCCGGTCAGCAAGTATTCGCTGGTCTACAGTCTGGCGGAACCGGCGATCTATTATCACAACATCGAAAGCGACTTCGGCCTCAAAGGGCTGAAGCTCAAGCAGCGGATTCTCGAGGAGTTGCGGAATATCCGTGCTTTCCAGCCTGCGATCGATGCTGTCGACATGATCGCGACGGAAGAAGGAGGGCTGCTCTCCATTGTCCGCGAAGACGGACTCAGCCTGGTAAACTCCCTGGAAGGGATCAAGACATTCCTGGGCGGGCGCATCCCGTTGATTGCAGGGATCGACAGCGCGGACGTCTCACTGATGAACCTGGTCCGCCGCAACTACGAATTGAGCCCGAACGAAGTCTCGGTCATCGTGTACGTCGGTGTAGAGTTTACCCGCCTGATTTTCATGCGTGGCGAACGGTTCTATCAATTCGCACCGATTCTCGGCGAAGGGTACGATTCGCCAAATCTGCACAACACCGTGTACAGCAGGCTTCTGCTCGAACAGGACAATCTGGGTATACCACGGATCAACAGGATCATCCTTGCCGGGGAAAGCCACCGGATCGATTTCAAGGACTTCCTCCTCCAACAGCTTCCGGGCCAGGAGGTGGACTATCTCCTGATGCCCCTGATTGATACGTCGCCGTTGCCTCCCGAGCAACAGGCGGAGATTTCGGCGTTCTCTGTGCCGATCGGCGCTGCCTGGCGAATCCTGGAGCAGAAGAATGATTCATTCTACAGTGTCAACCTGCTCCCTGATGTGATCCGTGAAGGTCAACGCGTATTCAAACTGGCCTGGCATGGGTATATGCTCCTCGCCGTGCTGTTCCTGTCAACTCTGTTCTTCACGTGGCAGATTTCCGGGAAGTCGAGGGAACTGAGGGATCTCAAGGAATCTCTCACCCTGAAGGAGAGCCAGCAGGCGGAAAACCTGCAACTTGCCAACTCCATCGAATCGCTTCAGCAGCAACTCAACAGGTATAAGAATTCACTTGCCCTCTATGATACGCTTGTCCCGGGTACCGAACGGTGGAGCCGGCTTCTCACGCGGCTCAGTCACGGCGTTGAAGACATCAACTCCATTTGGGTGAGTGACTTGAGCGCAGGGAAAGAGTCGAAGGTCGCACTCACCGGGTATGCTGAATACCGCATGCGGATTCCCCATTTCACAGCATTGTTCGACAACGCCGTGCTCAGGGAAGTCACAGTCCAGGCAATACGCAATCAAGAAGTGTATCACTATTCCATTGAGATTCCCGCGCCGCCAGCGGGTCAATGACGGAACAGAAGAAGGAGAACCCCCGTGTCGTACAAGATTCGTAACAGCATCGCTCTCGGGATCCTGCTGTTCCTGATTGTCGCCGTCGGATCCTATATCCGCGCATTCAATCAACCGCGGAAAGCGAAACAAATCCAGGTGGCAATCAAGAAGATCGACGATGAGCTCCAGAATACGCCGAACCTGATCAACGAGTTCAACGATCTCAGTGCCACGTTGAACGACACGCAGAAGCGCTGGGACGCGAGGAGCAAGATCATACCGCCCACCGACGTCACCGCAGAGAGCTACGCGTACTTCAGCCATCTCATCGACATCAGCGGACCGATCAAACTCGACGTCACCTACGCCGGGAACCAGAACAAAGGAAATTACGGGTATAATCTGTATACCCTCAAAGGTGAAGCCACCTTCGATAATTTCTACAGGTTCCTCTGGTACCTCGAAAACAACCGGCGCCTTTACAAGGTGGCGAACATGGCCCTGCGGGGAGTCGAGGTGGCACCCACCGACAAGAAAATGGGAGAGGTTCTCGTCACCTTCGATATGACCGTGCAGGCCTACTATTCTTCTGTCGCGGAGCTCTCGAGTTCGCTGATCGACCGTGTGTTCTCTCCGAATCCGCTGTTTGTCGACCCGTTCACGCCGGGAATTTCCAGCGGGATTCCCCCGAACCTGCGCGGGCTGGTTGAGGTCGAACGGTCGACACTCAAGGCGGTCATCCCCGGAAAAGCATTTGTTGAGGACCAGGCGAAATCGATCCGGACGCTGCAGGAAGGCGATGAGATCTATCTGGGGTATGTTCACGCGCATCGATCCGCAGAACGGAAAGGTCGAGTGCACCCTCAATAAGGGAGGGATCATTGACAATGTGGAACTAAAGATCAACTACGGTCCAACACAGAACTAAGGAAAACAACGGACATTGAGGTCGACATGAAAACAACATTCTTCGTCATCATCGCTTTCGTGGCACTGTGTGTGGGACCGGCCAGTATGAATGCGCAACAGGGCGGAAGTCCCGCCGATCGTCGGGGTATCAAGGGGTATACCTCGCCGCAAGAGCTTGTCTCCATCGCACCCACAACCCCATTCGACAGGGCGCTGACGATCATCAGTGAAGTGAGCAAGCGTTTCACCGGCAAGATCGTGATCGACAGTGAACACAGGACATTCCCCATAAAGCTCGACATCCAGGGGATGCAGTGGCACGACGCACTGGAGGCCATCTGCCGGAAGAACGACCTGTGGTATAATGAGTATGAAAACTATATCCAGATCTCGTCACCGACGAACGATGCGCGGGGAGGGCAGGGTGCCCTCCTTCCGGGTGGCGGCATCGGATTTCACCAGGAGCCCGCAAATTTGAGCAGCCGGGAAGTCAAGATCTATGCGTATTTCCTGGAAGTGAACCTGTCCAAACTCGACGAGGTGGGGCTCAACTGGAACTTCATGAAGAGTACGAAGGACGTCTCTGTCGCTTCGAGTTTCGGGGGTGCGGACAAAGTCTCCGACAACATCTTCTCCACATCGGTTACCCCGAAAGTCAGCTTCGCAAATATCGATCTCCTGGCCAAGGTTTTCTCAAACTACAACCTGGGAGAAATCCTTTCCGGTCCTCAGGTCATCGTCCGGTCGGGCGAAGAAGGCCGTATTCAGGTCGGGCAGGATTTTTCGATCCGGGAACGGGATTTTGCAGGGAATCTGATCGACAAGTTCTACAGCGCGGGCACGATTATCACAGTCACCCCGCAGGTCATCACGGAGCAGGGCGTGAGCTTCATCCATCTGAGAGTCGAGGTGGAGCGGAGTGATGCTACGCCGGGTGCCATCAGTACGATCGTCAACAGAACAAAAGCGAACACGAATCTCTTGTTGCTCGATGGAGAAGAGACCATTATCGGCGGTCTGTACAGTCATACCATCAATACCACCCGGAGCGGGATCCCGTTCCTGAAGGACCTTCCGTGGTATGTCCTGGGTCTCCGGTACCTCTTCGGCTACAATCGGGATGAGATCCAGAAAAAGGAGCTCATTATCCTCATGAAGGCCGAGCTTGTCCCGACCATTCAGGAGCGGGTTGCGCAGAAGAAGAAAGAGGACGGTGTGTTCAACAAGTGGCTGCAGCAGCAGGAACGGATGAAGCAGCACATCATTCCAGACAACAATCAACGATAACGGCGAACGTGGAAACGAAAGGATGGATGGCATGAAAAATCGATTGCTCGTTCCGCTTCTCGCCGTCATGGCAGTGGTATTCTGGTCATGCGGGAGCAGCGATTCAACCGAACCCCTTCCCGGCGAAGGTGCAATCTCTGGAACGGTCGTGGACGCCTCCTCGGGTTCAGCCCTCCAGGGAGTCAGTATCACAATCCACGGCGTGTCCGGAGACTCGCCCACGACGCAGACCGACGACCAGGGGAAGTTTGACGTGAAATTTTCGGTGGATAGCGTGATCACGGTGACCATTGACATGGCACGCGATCGTTATCGCGACACGACGTTTGCGCTGAAGGTCCTTGCAGGTTCGACCACTGCTCTGACCGTGAAGATGACGTCCGTGCAAGCGGTGTCCGGCGGGTCAGGTCTGCCACAAACGATCGCCTTCCTGAGTGCCGTTCCGCAGGAACTGTCGGTCTATGGCGTTGGAGGGAAAGAGACAGCAGTGCTGAATTGGGAGGTCAGGGACAGTCTGGGCAATCCCGTCGACGATCAGCACCCTGCATCGATATCCTTCTCAATCGTCGGGCAGCTCGGTGGCGGCGAATACCTCTCGCCATCGGTCCTCACAACGGATGCATCGGGGAGGGCGGCCATCACATTCAATTCCGGAACCCGCGCTGGCGTCATCCAGGTCGTTGCCTCCACGACCGTCGGAACGAAGTCGGTGAGTTCATCTCCTGTCCGCGTGGTGATCCATGGTGGATTCCCGGATCAGGCACACTTTACCATTGCCTCCCCGACTTTTAATTTCCCTGCGCTCGGAATTGCCGGACTGCGGCACCAAGTGTCCGTTCTGGTGGGAGACAAGTACAGCAATCCGGCTGCACCGTCAGCCGTCTATTTCCGCTCGTCCGCCGGAGTGATACAGGGAACCGTCGGGCAGGCAATCACCACAGTGGACGGCGAGGGAACGGTAGATCTGATCAGCGGCAACCCGGCACCGTACGGGAGCTATAGCGCCCCCGCCTTCGGCGACGGTTATCACTATGTGGTGGCGCAAACCCTCGGCCAGAACGGGGCGGTGGTGCAGGATAGCATCCTCCTCGTGTGGAGCGGCGGTGCGCTGATTACAGGCATCGCACCGACGACCTTCAACATCCCGAACGCCGGATCGCAGGTGATCACGTTCCGGGTGGAGGACGTCCTCGGACACCCTCTCGCTTCAGGGACTGCCATCGACGTGGTCGCGACGATACCGCCGCCGCCAACAGATGGGGCGTATCAGAACAAGGCGTTTCTGACCTTCGGGACAGACGGCCGGCTCGTACTTCCGGATCTCCTGTTCCCCGGACCGGGTCACACGAGTTTCACCATGACTGTTCAGGATGGATCGTGGGGAATCGTCGATTCCGCCGGTACACCGACAAATGTCACGATCACCGTCACGGGACCGAACACGGCGAATCCGATTGCCGTGACCATCAGCGGCGTCATTCACTAGCCGAAGGGACTGCCGGAATTTCCTTCCCTCTCTGCCCGATCGCCGCGCTCACGCGCGGCGATCGGGCATTCTTATGGGTATCCCAGCCCCGGGAAATGCGCCCGTTTGATTTTCGGACCCGTTTCTTGTAGTTTCAATGGACATCCAGCTCACCCCGGTTCAATCTCACTGATCAGCGTGACCACCGATATCATCATTCGCGGCGCCCGCGTCCACAACCTCAAGAACATCAGCCTCACTCTCCCGCGGAACACTCTCATTGTTGTGACCGGAGTCAGCGGCTCGGGGAAATCCAGCCTCGCCTTCGATACTATCTATGCCGAAGGTCAGCGCCGGTACGTCGAGAGTCTCTCTTCCTACGCGCGGCAGTTTCTGGAACGCATGGACAAGCCGGACGTCGACCTGATTCAGGGGATCAGTCCCGCCATGGCGATCGAGCAGCGGACGACGACGAGAAACCCCCGGTCCACGGTCGGCACATCGACGGAAGTGAACGATTATCTCCGTCTTCTCTTTGCACGGATCGGGAAAACGTTCTGCAAAAAATGCGGCCGGCTCGTGACCAAGGATTCGGTGGAGTCCATCCTCACGGCCCTCGCGGGGATTGCGGACGGCGATGCTTCCCTTCGCATCCTCGTCACATTCCCCCTCGCCGTGCACGCCGGGGAGAAGCTTGCGATTGCGCTGGGCAATCTCAAAAAGGAAGGATTCTTCAGGGTGATCGTGGGAGGGGAAATCCTGGACATCAATGAGCAGGAAGTTCCTCGATCGACGAAGACCGCAGATGTCCTCGTCCTGGTGGATCGGCTCGTTTACCATCCCGGGGAAGTCGACCCCCGCCTGACGGATTCACTGGAGACGGCGTTTGCCTCCGGCAACGGGCATGCGGAAGTGGTGCTTCTCGACAAATCGCGGACCCTCCGATTCAATCAGATCTTCGCCTGTCCCGATTGTCATATCGTGTATGAGGAGCCGGATCCGCGCATGTTTTCGTTCAATAATCCGGTCGGAGCCTGCCCCGAATGCCAGGGGTTCGGCCGGGCGATAGGAATCGATATGGACAAGATTGTCCCCGACACCACGAAATCTCTCGATGAGGGGGCAATTCAACCCTGGACAACGCCAAAATTCAGGGAATGGTATCAGGATCTCGCCCGCGCAGCGCCCGGGGCATCCCTTCGTCTCAACGTCCCGTTCAAGGATCTCAGCGCAAGAGAAGTGACCATCATCATGGACGGTCACGGTCAATATGAGGGCCTCAAAGGCTTCTTCGCATTCCTCGAGAAGAAGGCTTACAAGATCTATTATAGAGTTCTTCTGTCGCGCTACCGGGGATACACGACCTGCCCGATGTGCAATGGCGCCCGGTTGCGTCCCGCGGCCCTGCTGGTGAAAGTCCAGGGGCGGAATATGGCTGAAGTGACAGGAATGACCATCGGTGATGCGCGCAGATTCATCGAATCGCTGAGCCTGACTTCCCACGAAATGGAAATTGCCCGGCGGATCCTCGCCGAACTCAAACGGCGGCTCTCCTACCTTGACGATGTCGGGATCGGGTACCTGACGCTCGACCGGCTTTCGACCACGTTGTCCGGGGGCGAATCCCAGAGGATCAACCTCGCGACGTCGCTCGGGTCATCCCTTGTCGGGGCTCTGTATGTTCTCGATGAACCCAGCATCGGTCTTCACCCCCGGGACAACGGGAGATTGATCGCAATCCTGCAGAAGCTGCGTGACATTGGAAATACGGTCATGGTCGTTGAACATGACGCGGACATGATGCTCGCCTCGGATATCCTTGTCGACATGGGGCCGTTTGCAGGAGAACGGGGCGGCGAAATCGTCGCGTGTGGCCCCGTCGAAGAGGTTAAACGAAATCCGGACTCGCTCACCGGAGCGTATCTGAGCGGCGCGAAGAGCATTCGGATCCCGTCCGTCCGTCGACACCCGTCGGGTGAACAGATACGCATCAAAGGTGCTTCGATGCACAATCTTCAGGATCTTGATCTCGTAATCCCGCTTCATATGCTCGTGTGCGTGACCGGGGTGAGCGGAAGCGGGAAGAGCACGCTGGTGCACACAATCGTAGCCGATGGTTTGAAACGCGCCCTGGGAGATTTCAGCGCTCGCCCGGGAACCTTCCGCAGTATAGAGGGGTATGAGACGCTGAGCGCAGTCGAACTGGTGGACCAGTCCCCGATCGGGAGGACGCCCCGATCAAACCCGGTGACCTACATTGGCGCCTTCGATGCGGTCCGCGCCCTCTATGCCTCGACGCAGGCGGCGAAAATTCAGGGTTTCCAACCCGGCGCATTTTCGTTCAACGTGCCAGGGGGCAGGTGCGAAGCATGTGAAGGGGATGGCGTCGTGAAGGTGGAAATGCAGTTCCTCGCAGATCTGTACCTTCCCTGCGACGTGTGCAAGGGAAAGAGGTACAAGGCCGAGGTCCTTGAGGTCCGCTATCGCGAGAAAAATATCGACGACGTCCTCCGCATGACCGTCACGGAGGCCATTGCGTTTTTTGGAGCGGAAGCCCAGGGGAGGAAGATCGCACGGAAGCTCACAGTCCTGGAGGAGGTGGGATTGGGATATGTCCGGCTCGGTCAGGCCGCGACGACGCTGTCGGGAGGCGAGGCCCAACGGGTGAAACTCGCCGCGCACCTTGACGGATCCCGGAACGGCCGGCACACGTTGTTCATCCTCGACGAACCGACGACGGGTCTGCACTTCGACGACATTGCGCGCCTCCTTCAGTGTTTCAACGCTCTGATCGAGGCGGGGAATTCGGTGTTGCTCATCGAGCACAACCTCGATGTTGTCAAATCCGCCGACTGGGTTATCGACCTGGGGCCGGAGGCGGGTGCAGGAGGTGGGAAGATTGTTGCTGTGGGACCGCCGGAGAAAATTGCCGCCTCAACAGGCTCTCATACGGGCCGATACCTGAAGCCGCTGTTACGAAAACCTGCCTGATCGTATCACAAAGGTGCACAGTGTTACCTGTGTCCATTCATCGGTAAGGTGACTTTGATCACCGCGCGCAGCCCGTCCACGAGGTATATTGAATTAGAAAATTCAAAGGGCATATGCTCGTGGATGGATTCAGGGGAGGTCCTGAAGCGGGCCGTTGCCCTTTCTTTTTAAGGCAGGGAACAGGGGACAGTAGCGCTTTCTGCCTACTGCCTACTGCTTACTGCTTACTTACTCCCTACTGATCCTACCTTCGCTCAACCCCCCCCGCCTAGTAACCCATGCCGATATTGAGCATAATGAAGAACCCCCCGAAGCTGTTTTTTGTCCCCGCGACATCGCCGGTGTACAGGTTGTACATCGACGGGAGGCTCCCGGAAAAGAGATAGGTGAAATAATACCGGAAGTTCACTCCAAACACATTCGACTGATTGGCCCCGAAATTCGCTCCTGCTCCGATGAACGCCGTCCCCGTGTAATTGGAGTGTCCTCTTCCGATCGCCTTGAAGAAATCCACCTGATTGGCATTGACTGGGTAGACGGATTTATCGAGAGTGACAAAAGGCATTTCGTAGATCATGACCGGTCCGAAACCAGCAGTGACAAAAGGACGGAAGGTGTCAACGATGTCCTCCCGGAAAAGGCGGTATTGCACTCCTACAGTGAGGGGGAAGACGAGGAACCGGTTCAACTTGCCAGGGGTGTAGGTCTGCTGATAGTACGGATCGTACTGTTCTACTTCTCTGCTATCCTTCGACTCCGATATGGAGAATGCAACAACACCCGACAAGTCCGGTGTAAGCGCACGGCGATAGTAGGTTCCCAGGCCGAACCCATCGTTCGAGATGAGGACGTCAACCCCCCAAACATTTTTGAACGGTTCTTCACCATCGGCAAGGGGTTCCCTTGCAACGGTGGTCGAAGTGCTTTTCGTCTTCTCACCGCTTTTCGGTTCATTCGTTTGTGCCCTCGAGCCACCACCCGGCACAAGCATCAGTACGCAAGCGACAACGCCCAGCCACAAGTGCGTTTTCATGGCCTTAACCCTCTATTTCCGTAAGTAATAACGCTTTCTTCCCTGGAATCGTTTCTCGGTGTTCACTTTTGCGCTCCCCGATGGGCGCCTTCTTCTCCCGCGTCTTCACTCCAATTCCCCCGTATCTATGTTTCAAAAACGCGGAAGAGTCCGAATTTCAGATAGGCGGTTTCGGGGACCGAGGGGAGAGTAGGATGGTCCGGGGAAGCTCCACGCCATTCGAGCATCTGAAGTCGGCGGCCTGTCTTCAATGCGGCGGCCATGACATCGTCGAGAAACGCGCCTGCTTCGATATGATGGGAGCATGATGCGGTTGCGAGAAAGCCTCCCGAGGGTATCAAGCGGAGCGCGCGCGAGTTCAAATCCCGGTACCCATGGCGAGCAGCGGGGACCGACTTCTTGTTTCTCGAGAAGGAAGGAGGGTCGAGTACCACCATATCAAAGTTTCTGCCCTGCGCCAACAGTCGGTCCAGAGCAGCAAAGGCATCCTCCCGCTCGAACGCCACGTTTTGAATGCTGTTTCTCTTGCCGTTGGCGGCCGCAGCATGAACAGCGTCGTCGGAACTATCGATGCCAAGAACCGACGTCGCCCCTCCTTTTGCTGCATTGAGTGCGAACCCGCCTTCATTGCAGAAGCAATCCAGCACTCGGGCATTCTTGCTCCACCGTCCGATCAGTGCACGGTTTTCCTTCTGGTCAAGAAAAAACCCTGTCTTTTGCCCCGCCATCGGGTCAATTTCAAACGAGATCCCGTTCTCTTCAATGATGATTTTCGAAGCGGCGGTCCCACGGAGAGCACCGCGACGGGACGGAAGACCTTCCATCGTTCTGAGAGGAGTCTCGTTTCTCTCGATGATCGCGGCAGGGTGAAGCAGGTCTTCCAGGATGTCGCAAATCACCGGCAGCCGCAAATCCATTCCATACGACAGCGTCTGGATCGCAATATGATCGTTGAATCGATCGACGACAAGACCGGGGAGAAAATCTGCTTCGCCGTGGACGACACGGTACGCCGCAGCCGTCGGATAGAGAATCCGACGCAGAAGGACGGCGCGCTCCAGCCGCGTTCTCAGAAACTCCGCAGTGATATCCTCGACTCTGGAGGAGAGGATGCGCACGGCGATCAACGAGTGCGGATTGAAAAATCCCACCCCAATCAGTTTCCCTCCGGCACTCAGTGCTTCAACGACGTCACCGATCACCGGTTGTCCGACAATATCCCTGATTTCATTGCTGAAAATCCATGGGTGGCCACGAACAATGCGGCGGTCTTCGTTCTTTTTCAGGATGACCTGACGGGGGAGATGGAGAGTATTCATGAAGAAAAAGTAGGAAGAACGAAAAGGAATTGCAAGAAGAGTGCCGGTGTGATTGCAATTGCAGCCCGGAGTGAATATATTTTTAATCTTGGCACAATTTGAGACGCCTTACCCTATGAAGTTGTTTGACTGCGTGATTTTCGATATTGACGGTACCCTCACCCGCACCAACGCTCTTATCTTCGCGAGTTTCAACCATGTTACCCGAAAATACCTGGCGAGGGAGTTTACCCCGGAGGAAATCATCCCGTTGTTCGGTCCTCCGGAAGAAGGGGCGCTCGCTCGGATCTTCCCTCCGGAGCTCGTAGAACGCGCGACAGATGAACTGTGCGCATTCTATGCGGAGCATCACGATGCGCTGGCTTCGATTCATCCGGGGATGGAAAAGGCCGTCGAGTTCATCAGGAGGCACGGCGGGAAGACCGCGGTGTTCACGGGAAAAGGAAGGCGGACGACGGAGATCACTCTCCGGAAACTGGGACTCTTTGCGAGTTTCGATCTGATTGTGTCCGGCAACGATGTGGAGAAGCATAAGCCCGACCCGGAAGGAATCCGGCAGATCCTGCAGACTTTTTCTCTCGATCCCGGGCGATCGCTCATGGTGGGGGATACAGTCGGGGATTTGCGTGCCTCGCGGGGTGCGGGAGTTTCCATGGCCGCGGTCCTGTGGGACTCGTACGATCGGGAGCGCCTCATGGCTGCAGGGCCGGAGTATTGTTTCGAGACCGTTACGCAATTCAACGAGTGGCTGCACAGTCAAGTCTGATCAGAAAGGAATGCCGATGATATCCGTCGGTGTCATTGGGGTGGGGCGCCTGGGGACCCTGCATGCGAAATTCATCGCGGGGATCAAGGACGTCCGTCTGGCGGGGGTGACCGATGCGGATCCAGCGCGGGCGGCCGCGGTTGCAGCAGACCTCCGGACGGAATCGCTTGATTCCATCGACTCGCTTCTCGAACGCGTGGATGCGGTGACCATTGCCACTCCGACGAGTGCGCATCACGACATCGGGCGCCGGGCACTGGCTGCGGGGAAGCACGTATTCATCGAGAAACCGATCACGGAGTCAGTCCGGGAGGCGGAAGAACTCTGTGCAATCGCGGCTGCGAAAAAGGTGACGCTTCAGGTGGGGCATATTGAACGGTTCAACGCAGCGATTCTCGCGCTTGAATCGTACAAGATCCGTCCCATGTTTGTCGAGTCTCATCGGCTCGCGCAGTTCAACCCGCGTGGCACGGATGTCGCGGTTGTCCTCGACCTGATGATCCACGACATCGACCTGATCCTCAGCTTCGTCCAATCTCCGGTGAAGCAAGTCGACGCCAGCGGAGTGGCCGTGGTGTCCGACAGCGTCGACATAGCGAACGCACGACTCCAGTTCGAAAACGGCTGTGTGGCAAACGTGACGGCGAGCAGGATATCCCAGAAAAAGATGCGCAAGATGCGTCTCTTCCAGCCGAACGGATATATCTCCATCGACTTCTCCCAGGGGATTGCGGAAGTCTTCCGCCTCGTGGGAGAGGGAGAACAGGATGTCGAAGGCACGCTCATGCTCGGTGAGCTCGGTTCCGGGAAGCACCGGCGCAAAATTGTGTATGAACAGCCGGAAGTCCGCGAGGTGAACGCACTGCAATATGAACTCGAAATGTTTGTCCGGTGCATTCGGAACGGTGAGCGGCCTGTGGTGAACGGGGAAGACGGCCGTCGGGCCCTTGAAGTGGCGAACACGATTCTTCAGAAAATCGCAGAACAACGATTCGTGCTGTAGATGGAATCCAGAGACGATATTCTTGTACTTGACCACCCCCTGCTCCGCGATATCGGATCGGTTGCGGACAGTATGGGAATAGAGGCGTATGTCGTCGGCGGATATGTCCGTGATCTCCTGATGGCGCGCCCCGTGGGGGATCTCGATATCGTGGTCGTGGGTGACGGCATTCTCTTTGCGCGCGCTGTGGCGGAACGCCTCGGCCAGGATACGCTCGTGACCTTCGAACGATTCGGGACCGCGATGATCCCTTTCCGGGCCGGCAAGGTGGAATTCGTCGGGGCACGGAAGGAAGAGTACCAGCCGGAAACCCGAAAGCCGGACGTCAGCGCGGGAAGTCTCCGCGACGATCTTCTCCGACGCGACTTCACGGTGAACGCGATGGCGGCGTCACTCAATGCCGGGCACTACGGTTCGCTGTCCGACCCCCTGGGTGGCAGGGAGGATCTCCGCCTGCAGTTGCTCCGGACACCCCTCGATCCCGTGAAGACCTTCGAAGATGACCCGCTGCGGATCATGCGGGCGATCAGGTTTGTCGCGCAGTTGCAGTTCCACCTCGACCCGGCGGCACTCGAGGCGATGAAAGCAATGAAGGATCGTCTCAGCGTCGTCTCGCAGGAACGGATGACGGATGAGTTTCTGAAAATCCTCCGCTGCCCGAAGCCATCGACCGGTCTCGTGCTGATGTTCGAGACGGGCATCCTGGACATTGTCTTTCCTGAAATCGCGCAGATGGCAGGGGTCGATCAACGGAGAGACCACCATCACAAGGACGTGTTCCTGCACACCTGCACCGTGGTCGACAATATCGCCGGAACCACCGACGATCTCTGGCTCCGGTTCGCCGCACTCGTCCATGATATTGCGAAGCCCCGGACAAAGGCGTACAAAGAAGGGACCGGCTGGACGTTTCATGGCCATGAGGAGGTCGGGGCTCGCATGATGCGGAAGGTCTTCAAGAAATTGCGGCTCCCACTGGATCACCTTGCCTATGTGGAAAAATTGGTCCGGTTCCATCTCCGACCGATGGTTCTTGTCGACGATGCGGTGACAGATTCCGCCGTCCGGCGGCTGGTTTTTGAGACCGGGAATGATATTGACGACCTCATGAAGCTCTGCCGGGCAGACATCACATCGAAGAACCCTGCCTTGGTGCAGCGGTATCTTCGGAATTACGACCTGGTGATGAAGAAGATTGTTGAAGTGGAGGAAAAGGACCGTTTGCGGAACTGGCAGCCCCCGGTACGGGGGGAAGAAATTATGCGGGTCTGCGGGTTGGAGCCCGGCAAGAAGGTGGGAGTGCTGAAGAAGGCGATTGAGGAAGCCATTCTGGACGGCAGGATCCCCAATGAACACGATGCGGCCCTGTCCTACCTTCTTTCAATAAAGGACGTGCAGAATGATGGGTGCTGATGATTTCTCGCCAATCTGATGAAACTTTCGAGGTTTTGAGTCGTCTAAGTATTAGAGATTTGACCTCGGAAAGGCGGTTTATAGAGCAATCCAGCCCTTCCGGATGTCCGCCTGCATGCCACCCTAGGAGGGGCCGGCAGTATTTCCGTCATTTCTATCTTTTCCTGGAGCCCACGATGATGCGTTTGATCGGCGCCCTGGCGCTTGCGATAACCCTAGCCATTCCTGCAGCCCTCTTCGGGCAGCAGAAGAGCCTGTCCCTGAGTGAAGCCAAGGCAATTGCACTCGAAAAAAACTTGAGCGTCGTCCAGGCAGCCAACAATATCAATTCCGCCCAGGGCACTGTTCTGGCGGCGTATGGCAGCTATCTCCCGACGCTTTCAGCGAGTGCCAGCGCATTTCGCTACCAGTCAGAACGACCGGCGAGTCAACCAATTTATTTTAACGGTATTCCTATCACTTCCGGGTCGAGCGGCCTTACTGTCCAAAATCAGTTTAATACCGGCCTCAACCTCAATTATACCCTCTTCGACGGGTTCAATCGAGAAGGAGCGTACAGCCGTGCGAAGATGAATGCCGTTTCGGTTGAACACACGGCCCAGCGGACACGACAGAGCATCATCTACCAGGTGGAAAGCAGCTACCTGAACGTTCTCAGGACCGAGCAGCTGGTGAAGGTGGACGAAGAGAACCTGAAACGCGACAACCGTCAACTCGAACGCATCGTCGAATCGAACAAGGTCGGTGCGTCCGCCATTGCCGATGTCTACCGGCAACAATCGGCTGTCGCTTCGGATGAACTGACTGTCATCACAGCGCAGAACGACTACGACAAGGCGAAAGCAGACCTGCTTGCGCTGGTCGGCTTGAATGCCGCCGATGACTACGCCATCGCAGATTCGACGGTCTCCACAACCGTGACCACAGCGGACATGGATTCCACGATATCCCTTTACGCGAATATCGGGCAACTCAATGAACGGGCGATGAATGCCCGGCCGGACTACCTGAGCGCGAACGAGCAATTGAATGCCGCCGAATCCGGGGTGACTTCCGCACGGAGCGGCTACTTCCCCTCCATCAGTGCGTCCGCCGGCTATGGCCTGAACGGGACGGAACTTTCCAGGATCTCCGATAACAAGAGCCTGAACTGGGGGATAAGCCTCCGGTGGAACATCTTTGATGCGTTTCAGACGAACCAATCCCTCCAGAGTGCCATATCTCAGGAGCGGAATGCCCAGGTCAACGTCGCGCAGACGCAGTTGAACATCACGGTCGATGTGAAAAAGGCTCTGCTCGATCTCGATGCTGCACGGAAACAATACGAGGTCAGTCAGAAGGGATTGATTTCTGCAACAGAGGACCGGAAGATCGCCGAGGAGAAATATAACCTGGGGGCGGGCACGTTGCTGGACCTTCTGGTTGCAAGTGCCAACCTGGTGAATGCCCAGGCAAACGTTGTGAACGCTTCATACAATTTCATTATCGCAAAGAAGAATGTCGAGTATGTGATCGGGGAACGCCAGTACTAATCGCTGCGTCCCACTTAATTCGCAAGGAGCATACGTTATGGCGAGCAACGGCAAGAAGTCCAAGAAAAAGAAGATCCTGATCTTCTCCATCCTCGGCGTGGTGGTCATCGCGCTCGTGATCATCGTGTTCATGGGAAGCAAGAAAGAACCGATCGTTGCGATCCAGGTGGAGAAGGTGACATCCCGTACCATCACCCAGGTTGTCACTGCCACGGGAAAGATCCAGCCGGAAGTCCAGGTGCAGATCTCCCCGGAGGTGAGCGGAGAGATTGTTGCTCTTCCGGTCAAGGAAGGTGATCGCGTCAGGAAGGGGGACGTTCTCCTGAAGATCAAGCCGGACGTGTATGTTGCACAGCGGGCCCAGTACGCCGCCGCGCTGCTCCAGGCGAAGGCGAACCTTGGGAAGGCGGAGCCGGACTTCCAGCGGTTCCAGACCCTCTACAAGAAGGGCCTCGTCTCGGAATCTGATTTTGACCAGTCGCGCGCTTCCTTCGAATCCGCGCAGGCAAGCTACGCGCAGGCGAAAGCATCATTGGACCAGGCGGAAGAGAGTCTCAGAAAGACCACCGTCACATCGCCGATGGATGGAACGGTCAGCCAGCTGAATTCCGAGCTCGGAGAACGGGTCCTGGGGACCCAGCAGTTCCAGGGCACCGACGTGATGACGATCGCTGATCTGAAGAGGATGGAAGCCAGGGTGGACGTGAGTGAGAATGATGTCATTCTGGTGCATGTCGGTGACACTGCGCGAATTGCCGTGGATGCCATTCCGGACCGGAAGATCAATGCGCTGGTGTATGAGATCGCCAACACCGGAACGACGACCGGCGCCGGATCTCAGGAAGAGGTCACCAACTTCCAGGTCAAGATGCGGATCGTGGACAAGGACGTACCGTTGCGCCCGGGGATGTCGATGACGGCGGATGTCGAGACGGAGACGAAACAGAATGTCCTCACGGTGCCGATTCAGAGCGTGACGACACGCGTGCCGAAGGTGGAAATGAAAGAAGGCCAGGGCGACCAACAGTCCGGTCAGGTCGTTGCCGCAAACGCACCCACCAGCGTCCGCTCGAAGGCGGAGAACAAACCCAAGGAAATCGTTTTTGTGGTCGAAAAGGGCGTGGTGAAGGCTGTTCCGGTGAAGCGCGGGATCAGCAACGATACGTATGTGGAATTGGTGCAGGGTCCGTCGGAAGGGACGGAAGTGGTGTCGGGGAGCTACAAAGCCATCAACAGGGAGCTCGAGGACGGCACAAAGGTCCGTGTTGAAGAGTCGAAGAAACCCGGCCAGGTGGCCAATAAACCTTCGGGTAGTTAAGAGAGGGAACGTGTCATGAATGTCATCGAATTCAAGAGTATTGTCAAGAACTACGATATGGGCGGGGCGCAGGAAGTCCAGGCGCTCCGCGGAGTCTCGCTCTCCATCGCGAAGAACGAATACGTCGCGATCATGGGACCTTCGGGTTCAGGGAAATCCACCCTGATGAACATCATCGGGTGTCTGGATACACCCACCTCCGGTCAGTACCTGTTCAACGGCGTCAACGTCAGTGAAATGGATGACAACGAACTGGCGAAAATCCGGAACAAGGAGATTGGTTTTGTCTTCCAGACATTCAACCTTCTCCCGAGGTCCGACGCGTTGCACAACGTTGAACTGCCTTTGATCTATGCCGGGGTGTCTTCCGCTGAACGTCGGCGGCGCGCGCATGAAACGCTGGAGCACGTTCAGCTGGGCGACCGGGTGCATCACAAGCCGAACGAACTCTCGGGCGGGCAGCGCCAGCGGGTCGCGGTCGCGCGGGCTCTGGTGACCAACCCTTCAATCATCCTCGCGGACGAACCGACGGGGAATCTCGATTCACGCACCGGCGACGAAATCATGATGCTCTTCGAAGAACTGCACCGGCAGGGCAACACGATCATCCTGGTGACCCATGAAGCGGACATCGCGGAACATGCCATCCGGGTGATACGTTTACGTGACGGCCACATTGAATCCGATGAGCTGATTTCAAAACGTCGCCTGTACGGCGAAAAGCCTGCAATGGCATCATAAAACGGTGATCCGATGTATTTCTTTCAGGAGCTCAAGGAGGGTCTTTCGATCTCGTTTGTCGCAATCCGCGCAAACAAGATGCGATCGATCCTTACCACCCTTGGCATTGTCATCGGGATTGTATCCGTGACCGTCATGGCGACTGCCATCGAAGGGATCAACCGGGCATTTGACCGGAGCGCGGCCGCCTTCGGCACAGATGTGCTCTATGTCCAGAAGTTCCCCTGGGTTTCGAATGAGGACTGGTCGACAATCCGTAACCGGCGCAACATACAGGTCCAGTATGCGCCGAAGATCGAACGCCAGGCCACGCTGATTGACGCCGTTGCGCCCGTTATCGGGACGACGCGGCGTGTGTCGTACAGGGACAATTCGGTGGAATCCGCCTTCATCAGCGGGACCACCAATCAATACCTGACCGCCTCCGGGGGCGAAATCGCTGATGGCCGGTTCTTCACGGCACAAGAATCGGCGGGCGGACGGCCGGTATGTACGGTGGGGGCGAGTATCGTCGAAACTCTGTTCCCGACCGAGGACCCCATCGGGAAAACCATTAGAGTTGCCGGGTACCCCTATACCATTGTGGGGGTCTTTGAAAAACAGGGCGGCATGTTCGGCTCGTTCACCTCAGATTCGCGCGTGTTTATCCCTCTGGCCTCGTTCGAGAACCATTTCGGATCGAGGCGCAACGTGACCATTCAGGTCCACGTTGCTGACATGAAGCAGATGGAAGACGCGAAGATTGAGCTGCAGGGGATCATGCGTCAGGTCCGGGATCTCCCCCCGGGAAAACCGGATGACTTCAATATCAACGCTCAGGAAATCCTCGTCGAAACATTCGGGCCGATCAGTGCCGTCATCGCAACGATCGGATTGTTTATCACGGGCCTTTCATTGTTTGTCGGCGGTATCGGGATCATGAATATCATGTTTGTATCGGTCACGGAAAGGACAAAAGAGATCGGAATCCGGAAAGCGATCGGGGCGAAGCGAAGAACCATATTGATGCAGTTCCTCGCGGAGTCTGCGTCGATTTGCCTCATCGGCGGTCTGATCGGTCTCGCCATCGCCTTCCCGCTAAGCCTCATCGTCGACCAATTTCTCCCCACCGCCATGCCCATGTCGGTGGTGTTTGTGTCAATTCTCATCTCCCTCGCTGTCGGCGTTGTGTCCGGTTTCCTGCCAGCCTACCGTGCGGCGAAGATGGATCCTGTGGAAGCACTGCGCTATGAGTAGACTTGCCCATCACTGGTCTCAATTTCGAGAGAGCCTCATGATGGCCCTCTCTGCCGTGAAGTCGTCGAAACTGCGCTCCATTCTCACCCTTCTGGGAATTGCCGTTGGCGTGTTTTCCATTATCGCCGTGATGACCGCGGTGACCGTTCTCCGGAATTCGATCGAGGAGGGAATATCGCAACTCGGAGCGAACACCTTCCAGATGCAGAAATATCCTGTCGTGATGGGGAATGACCACGCGATGCGTCATAAGTATCGCAACAGGAAGAATATTTCGTATGAACAGGCTCTGGCCGTGAAGGAGAAAACCACTCTGGCTGAAATGGTCGGCATCGAAGGGTGGCGGGGCGGACGGATGGTTGTCTGGAACGGACAGAAGACCAATCCGAACATCGGCGTGGTGGGGGAGAATGTCGAGGGAATCCCCACGAACGATTGGACGATTGCCAGTGGACGCGCATTGGGACCGCAGGACCTGGAGCTGGCATCGAAGGTCGCCATTCTCGGCAGTACGCTGACAGAGAAGCTGTTCCCCCCGAACATCAATCCCATCGGAGAGAAGATCCGCGTCGATGGGAGTATCTATCAGGTGATCGGGATTCTGCAAAAGAAGGGCGGGTCGCTGGGCGGCAACCAGGACAATTTCCTGATTATTCCCCTGACGGCGTTTTTCAACGCATACGGGAAAGAAAATGTCGACCTGCACATCATGGTGAAAGCCAGGAATCGTGAATCACTTGACGATTGCATCGAGCAGGCACGAATGGTTCTCCGGACCGCCCGCAAAGTTGAGCCGGGCGCGGATGACGATTTTGGCTACTTCTCCAACGACTCGTTGGTCACCCAGTTTAACGAGTTTACCCTCTACCTCAGGCTGGGGGTGCTCCTCGTCAGCTCGATCGCCCTGCTCGCGGCCGGGGTCGGGATCATGAACATCATGCTTGTGTCGGTGACGGAGCGGACGCGCGAAATCGGGATCCGGAAATCCGTCGGCGCGCTCAAACGGGATATCCTCACGCAATTCATCATTGAGGCGGTAGTGCTGTGTGAAATCGGCGGCCTGGTCGGAATCGTCCTGGGGATCCTGGGAGGCAATGTGGTGGGCCTTCTGGTGAGCGCCCCTGCGGTGATCCCGTGGGATTGGGCCGGAATCGGCATCGCGGTGTGTTCGATCGTCGGCCTGGTGTTCGGCGTGTATCCTGCCTGGAAGGCATCGGCCCTCGATCCGATCGAGTCGCTCCGGTACGAATGAACGGCTCTTCGCGATGTGACCATCATGGTTTCAGTGGAGGCGTGCCCTCATGAGTAGACTTGCCCATCACTGGTCTCAATTTCGAGAGAGCCTCATGATGGCCCTCTCTGCCGTGAAGTCGTCGAAACTGCGCTCCATTCTCACCCTTCTGGGAATTGCCGTTGGCGTGTTTTCCATTATCGCCGTGATGACCGCGGTGACCGTTCTCCGGAATTCGATCGAGGAGGGAATATCGCAACTCGGAGCGAACACCTTCCAGATGCAGAAATTTCCCGTCGTCATGGGCGAGGATCATCATACGATGTGGAGGAAATACCGGAACAGGAAGAACATCTCCTATGAACAGGCCCTGAAGGTAAAGGAGAAGACCACTCTTGCAGAGATAGTCGGTATCGAGGGGTGGAGATTCGGAAGAGTCGTTGTGTGGAATGGCCAGAAAACGAATCCCAATGTGCAGGTGGCCGGCGAGGATGTCGAAGGGATTCCGACGAACGATTGGACGGTGGTCAATGGACGCACCTTGGGACCGCAGGATCTGGAGCTGGCATCGAAGGTCGCCATCCTCGGCAATACGCTGACAGAGAAGTTGTTCCCCCCGAACATCAATCCCATCGGAGAGAAGATCCGCGTTGATGGGAATATCTATCAGGTGATCGGGGTCCTGCAGAAAAAAGGGGGATCGCTCGGCGGGAATCAGGATAACTTCATGATCATACCGCTCACCACCTTTTTCAATGCATATGGAAAAGAGTCCACAGATCTGCACATCATGGTGAAGGCCAGGAATCGTGAATCACTCGACGATTGCATCGAGCAGGCACGAATGGCTCTCCGGACCGCCCGCAAGGTTGAGCCGGGCGCGGATGATGATTTTGGCTACTTCTCCAACGACTCGTTGGTCACCCAGTTTAACGAGTTTACCCTCTACCTCAGGCTGGGGGTGCTCCTCGTCAGCTCGATCGCCCTGCTCGCGGCCGGGGTCGGGATCATGAACATCATGCTTGTGTCGGTGACGGAGCGGACGCGCGAAATCGGGATCCGGAAATCCGTCGGCGCGCTCAAACGGGATATCCTCACGCAATTCATCATTGAGGCGGTAGTGCTGTGTGAAATCGGCGGCCTGGTCGGAATCGTCCTGGGGATCCTGGGAGGCAATGTGGTGGGCCTTCTGGTGAGCGCCCCTGCGGTGATCCCGTGGGATTGGGCCGGAATCGGCATCGCGGTGTGTTCGATCGTCGGCCTGGTGTTCGGCGTGTATCCTGCCTGGAAGGCATCGGCCCTCGATCCGATCGAGTCGCTCCGGTACGAGTGAGAGATTGGAGCAAGAAGTAGGATGTAAGAAGTAGGATGTAGGAAGGAGGAAGCAGGAAGAATCCATGGACAGCGCACAGGTGGAATCACCGATTGCTTAGTTACCTACAATTCCGTTACTTGTTCTGGTATCGGTTCGTCGGTGATACATTTTGGTGAGCATCCTTCTCCATGAAAGTGCCTTCAGCGTTTATTGTTGCAGCAGCATTGGCGTTGCTTTTCACTGTTGCTCCCACCGCACTCCCGCAGTCGCAAAAAGACGAACCGAACAGTCCGGTCTTCAAGAACAAGCGTCCTCCCCTTGTGGTCCCGCAGGTCCCCGAATCCGATGCCCTCGATCAGATCTGGCAGGCTTTTGTCGTTGCACGAAAGGCACAGGCGGGTGACAAATTTGCCCAGCATGAGCTCGGCCTACGCTATATCACCGGGAGAGGCGTAGAGCGCGATACCGCGAAAGCCGGCTACTGGTTTCAGAAAGCTTCGGAACAGGGACTCACTGCATCCACCTTCAACCTTGCCATCCTCGCCTATCATGGCTGGGGCGTCCGCTGGGATCCGTTCGAATCGTATAAGTTGATCAAGCAGTGTGCGGAAGCGGAAATGCCCGAGGCGGAGTACTTCCTTGCCGCTGTCCTTACAGAAGACCTCGTTGTTCCCCGTGACTGGAAACAGGCGTACGACTGGGCAAAGAAAGCGGCTGATGCCGATTTTGGGCCTGCGAAGAAAGCGCTTCCTGAATTCGCCGTGCATTTGACCGCAGCGTCCTCCAAAGAGAAGGACCCTCCGCTGCCGTTTATCGCGGACATGGCGGACACGGCGCGATCTCCTTCCAGTCCGCGGTTGCTGAAGGATGTTTTTCATGGGGCTGGTGAACTGCGCCGTGCATTGGGAATCTCCCAAATGGTCGATGACAGCACCCGCGTCGATTCCGTCGAACTCGACGTCGTCCGTCGCGCGGCACGCTATGGGAGTCCGGAAGCCCTGATGGTCCTCGGGCGATGCTACGAACGAGGGATAGAAGTGGGGATCGACTCGGTGGAAGCCGAAGCGTTGTATGTCCGCGCTCTGCGACTGGACTCTCCTCGTGCGCTGGAGCTTATTCTGGCCCTCCTCAACAGCAACACATTTGCTGCCAAGCTCAAGGCACGCACCGAACGCGGGGACCATACCGCCGAATTTGTCACCGCGGGCCTGGCCGGACTGGGTATCGAGGCCGGGGTCTCCGAGACCCGTGCAGTTCAGCTTCTCCGCCGTTCCGCCGATGCCGGTTACGTTCCGGCAATTGTAGAGCTGGGCCTCTGGCACTATTCGGGACGGTGGGTGGAGGAGAGCAAGACGCAAGCAAAAAACCTGTGGTACAAAGCAGCTTCACTCGGTAGTCTCGAAGCATCGATCCGCCTCGCCGTGACGGCGTTGCGGGATTCCACCGACCCCCAGATGCACTCCGCTCAGGTCGCGTTGCTGCGCACTGCGGCGAACGAAGGAAGCTTGCTCGCAGAGTTCGCCCTTGGCTATGCCTATGAACAGGGCATCGGCACCCATAAGGAACCCGGCGAGGCTGCCTCGTACTATCGCCTGGCGGCGTCGCGGGGCAGCCAGGATGCATTCCGGGCTCTGAGACGTATGTACGACGATATCCGTCCGGACGGGAAAGAATTCAAAGTCGCCACCGCTTACTAGAACCCAGTCTACGCTTTCATCCTCTTTCCCTTCTCCTCATAGGTAAAGATCCACCCGCAGACCTTCCCCGGGTCGATCGCCGTCAGGTTCTCCCAGTATTCCTTGCTGTGCATCGTTCGCGAACTGGTTTCGTCGGGAGGAAGGTTTTCGACCATGGCGATGATTTCGGTAAGGCGTCTCTTCCAGACACGCATGTTCGCTTCCCGCAGATCTACCCATCCATCGTGAGCCCACCGGTTGACGCTCTCGGGTGTTACCGGCAACTCCGTCTCACCGCGGAAGGGGGGGATTTTGATCCTCTCCGCGCGAAGAAGTGACTCTCCGTCGGGAAGAAGAATGGGGATGCCGATCGAGATGATCCGGGAACGCAAAGCCGGGTCTTCACGGATCAGAGCGAGCAACCGTTGGCTGAGCACTGCCGGTGAGGCCGACGCTGCGCTCCGGATGTCGCCGAAAGAGGTCTGGAGAAGGTACGCTTCATAGAGGAGCTTGGACAGACGGGGAGGACCGAGCATTTCGAATGCCACGGAATCCACGCCGTGTTTCATTTCCAGTTTCTTCATCGCAGTCATCGCACCGGTGAACATGAACCCGGCACGATACGTCGGCGCAAGAGTCGCATTGTCCAGGGCGTTGATAATGTCATGCCCCGTGTTCCCCGCCCTGATTTCGAACACCGCGTTTTCAGCGATCTCCTCCGGGGTGACAAATTCCATTTGTCCGGGTGTCGAGATCGCCTCGAACTCGCCGCGTGAAAAGAAGCCGTTTTCGCCGGTGTCGATGAAAACAGAGCGGAGGGTATCTCCGGTGGATAATGCAGCTCCCTTGTGGCGGAGCTGGAGCGTCTTTTTGAGCCGGACGGGCCTGGTCGGCGGGCAATCGAAGAGCGCGATCGGTTGGCCCTGCTTCTTGATCTCCCCGTAGCCAACGCGCTTCCAGGCAATCGCGGCGGTCGGCTTGATCTCTTTGGTAATCGGCGCATCCGGAGTTCTCCCCATCAGAAAAAGAAGAAGGGTGTGTGCTCCCGCCACCGCCGATTTGGAGAGCAGGACGCGTGACGGCCGCTCTTCGCTGTGGGTATACGGAATGTTCAATCCCATCCCGCCTGTGCCGCTGGTCCCGATCTTTACATAGATCTTTGTTCCGGCATCTTTCATCGATCGATACATGATCTGCACATGCCGAATCAGCTGGGGGATGTACAACGTACAAAGAAGTCTCTCGGTAGCTTCCAGGAGAGCTTCTTCCCTGCCCCTCCCTTTCCGTTTTCTGACTGCGCGGACCTTCCGGATGACCTCGGCGGACACCTGGAAGATGTCCTGGTATGCAATGCCGGTGGCCGAGTTCACGCAGTCGACAACCACATCCGGTTTGTACTTCATCAAGAGTCTGTTCAGACTCGAACGTCTGAGGACCGGGGCAGTGAGTTCTTCAACGATGTCCTCGATCATCATCGCCCGGTTTCTGGCTTTCCCGAGGATTTCCTCCCTGGGCTTGTCTTTCAGTTCCTCGCGAACGAAAATGTTTCCCCACCAGGGGACAAAAAAATCCGGCCTGACGCGGGGGAAATCGTTCCGCAATGCCGCGACAGCCTCTTCAGCCTCGCTTTTTCTGAGCGACGTGACAATGATTCTCTTCGGCCGTTCTTCCATGAACTTCCGACAGATTGCGGACCCGACCAGTCCCCAGCCGCCGAGAACAAGAACTGTCTTACCGTGGATATCCATTGGATCGCCCGAAGGTTTGTGGTGGAGGGAGTTTCAGAAGGATGCGGGAACAGGCCCGCGGAGCTCCGGTGTCATGGAGACCGGAGTCCGCGGCTCTTTCACAGAGCGGAAGCGACTGTGCGCCCCGGGCGGGAAGACCAAACCGCCGGCGCGCGCTGCCGGAGGAGGATGCTCCAGGGCTCACGCTTCTTTTGGACTACCGTTTCACCCCGACGGAATATTCCCGGTCTGCCCAGCCCAATTTGAGCATGGAAGTGCCGTTGTCGACGACTGTGAACCAAATCTTGAATGGATCGATGGTTTGAGCCGGTTTGCCGGCCTTCATCGTCACACGTCCTACGATCAGGTTGTCGGGGATCGGGCCGGGCGCCGACGGCTTCTTGCTGACGAGAAGGGTCAGTTGTTGCTCGCCCGGTACCGTTCGGAGGACATAACTCCCCGCGGCAAGGCTTGCATTCCCGAGTTGCAGCGGGCCGTCAATCGTCAACATGGTCGCCGCGTTGGCTCCCGTGCGCCAGACTGAATCGTAAGGCACAACAACTCCCCAGATGTGCCTCCCCCTGGCAAACGGAGTTGAGTAGACAATCTTCGCCTGGGTACCGCCGACGGAAATGCTTGAGGAGTCAAGCGGGCTGAGCGGACGAACCTGGTCGTTCTTTTTAAAAGGAGTCCACACCCGGGTGTTTTCCCAGGAGAGGACGAGACGTCCGCTCGACTTGCCCGTTGCGGTGAGGGAGACGGTGAAGGTGTCGACCACGGCCGTCGGATGTTCAACGGATGCATCGAACCGGGCAAGGTCCTGTCGTTCGTCGTAGCGCGTCCCCCATTGACCGGTTTGCTTGTTGATGATGATCTTCCAGCCGGTGGGAGAAGGGAGCGTCCAGAGGGTGTATGTCCCTTTCGGCAGGGGAACGCCGCCGATAAGGCAGGCAAAATTTGTCCGGAGATGTGTCGCCTCGTTTGCGCCTGTGCGCCAAACCTCATTCCACGGAACAAGCTTTCCCATAATGACCCGTCCCCGCATTGAGGGACGGCCATAGTTCACCGAAATGGAATCGTTGCCGAAAGTGAGGAGCACGGAATCGCGCGGGCTCAGGATCGTTCTTTCCTGAGCCGTTGCGTTGACTCCGATGAGAAAAAGAAGAGAACAAAGAAGACGACTAACCATGACAGACTCCAGAATGTGAAAGAACAGAAGGGGAGAGCGGCACGACTACCGGTCCTTTTCGACGACCACCGCAGTGCCGTATGCGAGCACTTCTGTCACGCCGGCCATGACATCATTCGCATCGTACCGCATGCCGATCACCGCATTTGCTCCGAGTTCAGCGGCGTGCTGGGCGAGGAGAGCATACGCATCGGACCGCGTCCGCTCGCACAGCTCCTGCAGGATGGAAATATTTCCACCGAAAATCGTCTGAAGGCCTGCGCCAATATTGCCAACGATGGATCGTGATCTCACGGTGATTCCCCGGACTATGCCGAGATTCTTCACGATCCGGTACCCGTCCAACGTAAACGCCGTGGTAACCATGGAAAGGTCAACTGGAGACATGATAGATTCCTCTGAGGTCATTTGAACTTGATGGAACCGAGAATTTTCGAAAACGCCGTCGAGTACTCTTTTTCCTGCGGCTTGTACCAGTTTGTGGTAATCCGGAATGCTTTCCCGTTGTGGACGAGGAAAAATGCCCGGCTGTTCACGTCGCGCGTGGCGGCATAGCTGACATACATGGCTTGTTCGCCGCCAATCGTCTCCTTGCCCGTCCCCGTCGCCCTGTACTTCCCCTTGTTCTGATCGAAGACTTTGTCGATTGCCTGACCCTTTGCGTCGAAAACATCGAAACGGATGGAGCAGTCCTCGCGATAGCCATGAAGCTCCATGGAATACTCAAATGTCCCTTTCTTGACATCAGAGTTGAAATTGAAATTGTCGGGATACTCATAGGTAAAATACTTCGTATCCCCTTTTTCGTACGTTTCGGAAGGGAGTGTTGCGTCGACACCCACAAGCTTGGGTTTCGGCAACTGGAAGGAAGTCAGCGCCGCTTCGAAGACATTCTTGTACGATTTGTAATAGTCCCCGAAACCCGCAAACCAGATGTCATAGAGAATGGAGTCGGCGTCGATGTACACATGCTCCCCTTCAGAGCTACCGCTGTTGTATCGCGCAGTGTAGGGATACCGTTGGGCTTTTTTGCCCGCTACGGTGATTTCCTGGACCGGACTGATTTGGAATCCGATGGATTTCATCTGCGAGATGATGCTGTCGGTCAGGGTTGCGGGATTCGGCGTCTTGACAAGGGTAATCTCAATGATTGCCCCGTCGGGATAGGAACCATCGGGATCGAGGAAGCGCTTGTCGACGTCCTGCGTACTGAAAAAGAGCGCCCGGCCCACTTCGGCATTGGTCATCCAGGTCGACGGATAGGAGATATGGAACCCGTAGCCCGGATCCCGATAGTCTGTCAGTTCCGGGACGGGCAAGGGGACCACTTCCTTCTTTCCGCACCCGACGAGAGACAGGAGCATCAGCCCTGCGAGAAGTGCGAGTTTGAAGAGAGAGCGATTTCGCATGATCATACCTATCGATGTGGTGAAGGATGGGTGAGCTATTGTCTTTTCACAATCGTGTCGTACCAGGGTTTCTTCTCCCGTTGCACGGCCTCATCAACGTGGATATGTTTCGCCTCGGTATACTCTTTCAGGCCGTCAATCCCAAACTCTCTGCCGATCCCGCTCTGTTTGTAACCGCCGAACGGAGCCCATTCGTTCAGGAGATGCCATTCGTTGATCCACACGGTGCCGGCGCGGAGTGCGGAGGCAACGGACATTGCGCGTTCCGGGTCGCGGGACCACACTCCGCCTGCCAGGCCGTACATGGTGTCGTTCGCGATCGCGACGGCCTCCTCGTCGGTGCGATACCGGATGATACAGAGAACGGGTCCAAAAATCTCCTCCTGTGCGATCGTCCAGCCGTTCTCGACATGGTCGAATATTGTGGGTTCGACGAAGAATCCCTGTGAGAGTCCGGGCGATGAGGGAATGCCGCCGCCGATGAGAAGGCGCGCACCCTGAGACTTCCCGAGAGCGATATACCGGAGAACCTTCTCCTGCTGTTTCCTGGATATAAGAGGACCGATGTCCGTTGATACGTTGCAGGGGTCGCCGATCGTAAACCTTCTGGCCTTCTCGACCATGGCTTCAACGAACCGGTCGGCTATCGCATCGGGAAGCAGGAGTCTTGTTCCCGCTTCACAGCATTGTCCCTGGTGATAGAATGCAGCGTAGAGCGCCCCATCGACAGCGATGGAGAGATCCGCATCGTCGAGGACGATATTGGCTGATTTCCCGCCGCATTCGAGCGTGACTTTTTTGAGGGTCGCGGCCGCGTCCCGCATAATCTGACGGCCCACGACAGTGGAACCGGTAAAAGCGATTTTTCCGACCCGGGGGTCCTGCACGAGCGCTGCGCCGGCTTCAGGGCCATATCCGGTCAGAATATTCACGACACCGGGAGGGAGACCGACCTCATGAATGATGCGGGCCAGTTCCATCGCCGTGACCGGAGTCTCTTCCGACGGCTTGAGGACCACTGTATTGCCGGCCGCAAGTGCGGGACCGAGTTTCCAAACCGCCATCTTGAGCGGGAAATTCCATGGGATGATCGCCCCGACAACACCGATTGGTTCGCGCACAAGCAGATTGTGGCTCAGTCCAGGTCTGGATACTCCATCAAGAGAATCGCGAAGATCGGCAACGGCAAGTCTGGCAAATCCGCTGAGGTTGCGGCTGCTGAGATAGACATCTTCTTTTGCCTTCCGGACGGTCGAGCCGGAATCGGCGACTTCCAATGAGACGAGGTCTTTGGACTCCTGTGCAATCCGGTCGGCGATGGCCTTCAGGAATCCCGAACGCTCTTCCCGGCTCATCCGTGGCCATGGACCGCGCTCCGCCGCCTCCCGGGCAGAGGTCACCGCACGCTGGACGTCCCCGGCGGAGGCCCGCGCTGCGCTGGCGACGGACGCCTGATTCGCGGGATTGATCGAAGTGAAACGCCGGCCATCGATGGCATCGATGAATTCGCCGCCGCTAAAGAGCTTGTACTCGTTCACTGTTCTCCGTCCTGCGATAGGTCACCCCAGAGGTCGAGTAACCGAAAGGATGATGATGCCAAGGATAAGGACGAACTGCAGCAATGAAGAGAGCCGCAGTTGTTTTTCGATGGAGTGCAAGGTGCCTTCATTCACCTTTTCTGTCTCACCTGCGGAGAGCTTTCCCACCATTCGTGATCTTCGCACGCTTTGAAACGAAGAGAGGGCGCCGACGAGAATAGCCACGAGAAAGAGTGCGAGCTTGGCGCTCAACCATCCATCGGAAAACACGGTGTACTGGTGCGGCCCGAGCGTCATATTTCCTATTCCGCTCAATAACATCACAAGGACGCCCAGCGGGCTCATCAACCCTACACGCCGGAGAGTCTTGAGATGCAGCATTTTTGTCGGCCAATCGGGGGCGGAACGATATTGTCCGTTGACGATCCAACCGCCGAACAGGGCGGTGAACAGCATCCCGATGCCGACAAAATGGACGACCAAAGAGATATGAATTGGGTACATGAGGGGGGTCCTGAAAGGATACGATGAAGATAGAGAAAAAAGGGTAATTCCTCAACACAAAAAGGGGGGAAAGGCGCGGGGAAGTTCCCAAAAAATATGGAGGAGAGGCAGTCGGCTGGAAAGCAGAGACCCTGCAAATATATGGTTGTTTGACGGCAAAAGCCGTTGCCGGGTAATGGGATAAAATACACGGCCCCGACCTCTCGTCAAGAAAGGTCGGGGCCATGACGTTCCGAGGCACGGGTGAAGAGAGAGTTCTCAGATTTCGATGTGCCGCAACTCAATCTTGATCTTCTCACCCAGGCCTTTGAGCCGATGCTCCAAATCCTTTCCAAACCTGTCCATCTTCCTGCCGAATTCCTGCATTCGATCTTCGAAGTCTCTTGAATTCCAATCGAAATGTCTGTCCTGCCAGGACGGTCCGAATCCCCTTGAGCGGAATTCGAACCGGTTCAACCCGAGCTGCTTCACGTTCAAGGTTAAGGTCACCTGTGCAGATTTCCGGATGACTTCCACTTGTGCCGAGTCGCCATTGTCATAGTCCCGCATCGCTGTCCGGACATCCCGCAGATCTTCTATGCGATCCTTTCCGATGCGCGTGATAACGTCGCCTGCCTTGAATCCGGCTTTGTCTGCGGTGCTCCCGGACCGGACCTCCTCCACAAGGACGCCCCGGTTGTCGGGGGCTCCGAAGAATGCCCCGAGCTGATCGTTGAGTTCCATGAGGCGCAATCCGTTTGTTCCGCTCTCAGAGAAGTAAAGGACCGGCGGCGGGATCTCCGGCATCGGGGGGAATCGTTCTGCGCGCTCCGGCTCTTCGTCCAGGACCGCTTTCACTTGTTGACGACCGTCGTTCCGGATGACCGTGAGGGTCACCGATTGACCCGGTTTCTTCGATCGGATCTGCTCGCGGAGGTCCGACGCATCTTCAATCCGATGCCCGTCGACTTCGACCACAATGTCATCCTCTCTGAGTCCCGCCTTCTCTGCCGGGCTGTCCTCCACAACCTCCATGACGCGCGCCCCTTCCTCCGTTTTGGATTTGAGCTCTTTTGCTCGCCGCGCGGTCATGTCTTGAATGGAGACCCCCAGCCAGCCGCGCCCGGGATCCTCGGAGACGGGGGCCAGGGTTCGCCCATTCTTTTCCTCATGCGATTGGGCGGATGAACAGGAAATCCCTGTGAGGGAGAGCAAAAAAACGAGAAGCACTACCGTGGTCAATTTCATAGCTCCTCCGAAGATAGACATGCACTGATTGATCGAGGCTGAGCTCTACTTGTTCAAAATCATATCGTACAACACGGTCCTGGCCTTTTCACCGCCGATGTTTCCCAGGTAGTACACGGCCTCGGACCGGAGATCGTAGCTTGAATCGTGTCGTGCCACGTTGCTGAGGAAATCAACGGCGCCGTCATTGCCGATATCGGCGATCTCATACAAAATCATCGAGCGCTGATCGGCGCGTGATGAGGGAACCTTCTCGAAGAGACCGCGAAAGATCAGAACGGACTTATTGTCATCACTGACGGATTGCCGGAGATAGTCCAGCGAAGCCGATTGAATTTCCTCGTTCGTGTCACTTTGTGCCAGTTCGACAAACACTGGCGCAGGGTCATGCTTCTTGAAATCCGAAAGTTGGTTCATCGCCTCAATGCGCAGAGGCACCGGCTGCGACCGGTCGAGCGCGACTGATTTCAGTGTCTGGAATCCATGGTCGTCCTCATTCCCCTGACCCAGTGCCGCGAGGGCCTCGATACGTAACTGCGTCGCTTTGTCGACATTCTCAGCGACAGTCTGAGGGCCGAGCCAGCGTTTCATCTGCCATCCGAATCGCTTCATGCCCAGGTTGAAACCCCGCATATCCATGTGGGGAAAGGGGGAGGGGCTGGCGAAGCCAGCGGGCGAGGGAATGCGGACCCGTACCGAGTCGCTCCGGAAGCGCGTCTTCATTTCCTGCTCCAGCTGGGTACGAACATTTTCTGTGGCAATCTCGCTCTCGAGGTTACCGAGATCCGCGACCGCATCGTCGAGATAGGTGCTGCGGGGATGACGGTTAATGAATTCCTTGTACTCGACCAGTGCCTTCTTCCGGTCCAGGTGCATCTCGGCGTAGGCGGACCAGTAGCGGGCGTCGTCGGCATAGGAGCTTTTGGGGTAGAGTTTGAGAAGCTGGGCAAAGGTCTCCCGTGCCTGAGGCCATTTCCCGGCGAGGACAAGATTGTACGCTTCCTTGTAAAGCGTCTGGCCGGGGTCGCCTTCATCCGCGAGGACCATGAGACCCGCCCGTTCCCCCGTGGCTCTCCCTTCGCCGGCCGTTGAGAACGTGTCGGAAGAGGCGAGAGAGAACGGGATGGCGGCAGCGAACAGAAGCACAATATATTTCGTCATAACGGTGAAACCTCCTTCGGTCTGTAATGAGTCGTTCGGTGCGAAGCGTCCATCGCCGTTTCAGCCATCCGGATTTTGAAAAGAAGATTTTCCTGCCTGATTCCTCCACGCACGATTTCGATGCCGGAGACATCGTTGCGCTCCGCGAGGCTGGCAAGCTGGATCAGTACACGGTTCAGTTCTTCAATCAGCGCTCTCGCCCGTGGGTCAAGCTTTTGATCCTGTTTGAGATAGCGGGCCTCTTTCACCAATGCCCGTGATACCCGTCCTTCGTTGCTCATATCGGGTGCCGCCTGGGGATCTTCCTTGAGGTTTGCGATGCCGATCAGAAGGATCTTCGACCTCCGCAGATAGTCGGAGACGCGGTCCGACGCGAAATGCACAGACGGCGAAGGAAGGTTCGGCGTCACGGGAGCGGTTTGCGTCGCCTTCTCCGCGGAATCCACCGGCGGAGCCACCACCCTGCCGGGGATGACGCCGACCTGTGATTGCGGGACATCGACCGGAGCATCGTTTGCAGGCGGTCGCATGAGGAGGACAAGCGCCAGTGCGGCGAGAGCAGTGCCTGCGCCTGCGAGAGCGATCTGGCCTTTGCGCATGACGGCAAAGGAAAGGACGCTGTCCCGGAGATGAGCATACACCTGCTGCCGACGCGTGGGAGAAGTGCGATGGAGGCGTTCTATCGTCCGCACGGGAAAGGCGTCCCAGAAATCCTGCGGGCGTTCAGCCGCGGGATTGTCATCGGGGCGGGGGAGCAGGGCGAGGGCCTCCTGCAACAGGGCGAGGTCGTGCCTGCATGACGGACACGTTGCGAGGTGGCTCTCTATTCCCTCACGTTCCACGCGAGACAATTCGCCGCCGAGGTATTCGTAGAGTGAACCGCGCACTTCCTGATGCCGATTCATCGGACCTCCTCCCGGAGGAAGTTCAGCTTGACGCGCATTTTCTCCATTCCGCGGAAAAGATGCGTCTTGACGGTTCCTTCTGTGCAATGAAGAATCTGACTCACCTCTTTTGTCGACAGTCCATTCAGATGGCGGAGGATGACCACGGCCCGCTGGAGGGTCGGCAGTTCATGCAGGGCTCTTTCAATATGCACCGTGAGGTCATCGTTGTGTGAGGCCGCATTCACCGGATCTTCCGCATCGGATGTCTCTACCGCATTCTCCAGGGCTTCTTCTTTTCGCCGCTTGTCCTGCTTCAAGCGGTTGAGAGCAATATTCGTCACAATCCGGTACAACCAGGTGCCGAATTCCGCTTCTCCGCGGAACCGGTCCAGCGATTCGTACGCCCGCACGAACGCCTCCTGGGCAATCTCCTCAGCGTCGTGGTGATCGTTCACAAAGCGGTAGGCAACGGTGTATGCGCGGCGCATATGGCGTTCCACGAGGCACCGAAATGCCTCGTGCTTGCCCTTACGGGCCTCGAGGACGAGTTCCCGCTCGTCTACATCAGGCATTTCGAAGCCTCAAGTGGATGGGCTTTAATGGTTAGACAGTGAACAGGCAGGTTGGTTGACAACAGTTCATCGGGAAAATCAACCCTAATGCGATAAACGAGGCGATGCGGGAGAATGTTTCAGGGGGAGCGGCGCGGTGCGTGAGATCGATGGACAATAGTCAACGGACCATGGACTATTGTCCATTGTTCTTCTCTGCGTTCATTGTTCCCATCGATTGCTTCAATCGGGTCAGAGCAATTGTGTGATCGTAAATCGCCTGAATGGCGGTAATCCGGGCATTGGCACGCACGACCTGGGCATCTGTCACTTCGATAGCTGTTCCGACGCCTGCCGCATATTGTTTTTCCGCAAGGCGGAGGCTTTCATCGGCCTGCTCCACGAGTTTGCTCGTCGCCGCAATCCGTTCGGCCGCTTCCTGCACCGACAGGTAGTTCTGTTCCACATCGAGCATTGCGTTCTCGATGATAGATCGCACCTGGGCCATCTGGGCCTGTGCGGCGGCATCGGCCTGATCGACCTGTGCATTAATACCGAACCCCTGGAAGATGGGAAGGGAAAATGTCAGCCCTGCGGTCCATCGACCGTAGAGGTTGACGTCGAATCCGCTCCAGTTGTACGTGCCCGTGGCAGACAGCGTTGGGAGGTGGAGTCCCCAGGCGGCGCTCGCAAAGGACGAAAGCGCTTCGTAATGTGCCCGGGCACTGAGGATGTCGGGCCTGTTGGACATGGCGACGGTACGTGCCGAATCGAGAGGGAAGGTCACCGGCGATATATTGACGTGCCCCTTCAGGACGTAGCCGGCTTTCAGGTGAACCCCCATGGCGTTTTCGAGTTGCAGCAAAGCCACCCGTTGTGCGTTTCGCGCCTGAATCAGTCCCACGTTCGCATTTGCGACGTCCACTTCGGCACGGGTGACATCGAGGAGAGGTCTCGTCCCGACGCTGTAGAATGCCCTGGCGCTCCGCAGATGATCCTCCGTCTGTTTCACTGTCTCTTCATTGACAGTCTTCAATTCGCCTGCCTGCATTGCCGCGTAGAAGGCCACTTCGGCATTTGTCGCAACGGCATCACGAGTCAGACGATAATCTTGTTTCGAGGCTGTCACAAGGTCCGTAGTGGCACCGACCCGGGAGGCAGTCTTCCCGAAATCATAGATCATTTGATTTGCCGTGAGTCCGGTGGTGTACGTGCTGTAGATCTGGTTCCGGGCAGGGATGGAGGGATTGAAGACAAATGTCCCTTCCGTGTGGGTGCCCGAAGCCGAAAACGAGATCTGGGGCCAGTAGGTCGACAGGGCGAGACGTTTTCCGGCTTCACTCGCCGCAACGCCTGCGTCCGCCGCCTGCAGAAGCGGTTGATGACTGAGGGCAATGTCAATGGCTGATTCAACGGTCAACGTATCGATGCTGAGAGCTTCGTTTTGTGCGAGACTCGTGCCATGGAAACAGAGGAGACCTGATAAAACGAGATGCGCAATGCAGAGATTCTTCACCGTGTGTGTTCCATTTTCTGTGAACTTACTTCGCGGGTTCGATTTCCAATGATTCCGGGGCTGCCTGGTCACCTTCATCCCGATTCATCACCCGCTTGAATCGTTCCTCGAACACCGTGTACAAGACCGGTATAAAGAACAGCGTGAGACCGGTCGAAACGGTCAATCCACCGATGACCGCAATGGCAAGCGGTGCCTGGGTCGACTCACCGCCGATGCCTGCGGCCATGGGAATCAACCCGAGGATTGTGGCGAGCGATGTCATCAGGATCGGTTTCAGGCGTGTCCGGCTTGCCCGCATGACCGCCTCGTGCAGCTCGATCCCCCGCATCCGCATGCGGTTGGTGTAATCAACCAGCAATATCCCGTTGCTCACGACAATGCCGACCATCACGATGACCCCCTGGAACGAAGTCACGGAAAGCGTCGTCCCGGTCAGCGCCAGCATCCAGAACACGCCGATAATGCCAAGGGGGACAGTAAACATGATGATGAAGGGATCCATCAACGACTGGAACTGGGATGCCATCACCACGTAGACCAGGATAATGGCGAGGCCGAATGCCAGTGCGAGATCATGGAAGGTCTGCCGCTGCTGCTCGACGTTTCCTGTTTGTTTCACCTCAAACCCTGGCGGGATGGGGATCCCGGCAAGCTTTGCATTGATATCGCTTGCCACGCTTCCGAGGTCACGACCGGTGACGTTCGCGGTCACATCGACGATCCGTTGTTGGTACTTTCTGTCGATCTGCACCGGCGAAGACGCCTTCTCGACCCGCGCGATATTCCCGAGTTTGATCTGCTGGCCGCTGGACGAGGGGACGAGGAGGTTGCGAATGTCGTCGATATTGGTGCGGTCGGCTTCGCTCAGCCGGACCAGAATATTGTACTGGTTCCCGGACACGGGATCCGTGAACAGTGATGCCACGGAGCCGTTGATGCAGGTGTTGATGGTGTTCGAAATGTCCGCCACGTTGACCCCGAGCGTTCCTGCTTTCTCCCGGTCGATCTGCACGCGAAGTTCCGGAAGATTGTCCTCACGGCTGATCTGCACATCCGTTGCTCCCGCAGTAGAATGCACCGCAGTATAGACCTGCCGGGCAATTGCCGAGCCGGTGGCGAGGTCGTACCCTCTGATCTCGACGTCAATGGGCGCGTTGGATCCGAAGTTCAGCAAGAACCGCAGGAAGCCGCCCGGGTTAAGGAACGTGCCGACCCCGGGAAGCGAGGCCAGCTTGGGGCGAATGTCCTTGACAATCTGAAAGACGCTGCGTTTGCGTTGGTCCACGGGCACAAGTGCGACTTGTATGTTCGCCGCGTGGCTCCCGGAATTCCTCCCGATCAGATTCCCCGATTTGGCGGAGGGGACGCCAACGTCCGAGATCATCGTTTGCATTTCGGGGACATTTGCCTGGATGATCTTTTCGAGGGAGAGCACCGCCTTCTCGGTCTCCTCAACCCTTGTCCCCACCGGAAGCTTCACCGTGACAGAAAACTGGCCTTCATCCTGATCGGGGAAAAACTCCGTGCCGATGAATTTGAGAAGTCCGAGAGACGCCACCGCGAGGGCGAAGGTGCCGAGGATGAGCAGTCTGCGATGGTGGAGCACCCACTCCAATCCCGCCTCGTACCAGCCGTCGATCCGGTCAAGTGCATCATGGGCGAAGACCCGCACCCGGTCGGCAAACGTCGTCGAGGTCCGGTCCAGATGCTTTTCCGGTGGTAGGAACCGGAGGCACATGAGCGGGGTGACCGTTCTGGAAACAAAAAACGACCCGAAAAGGGCGACTGCAATGGTGATCGTGAGAGGGATGAACAGCAGCTTGGCAATGCCGCTCAGAAATACGATCGGCAGAAACACGATCACCGTCGTCAGGGTGGAGACGAAAATGGGGGAAGCGACTTCTTTTGCCGCTTCCAGCGTTGCCTCAATTTTCGATTGTCCTTTCTTCCGTTCATTGTAGTGGCGGGAAATCGCTTCGAGCTCCACAATGGAATCGTCGACAAGTCTGCCGACCGCGAGGGCAAGACCGCCGAAGGTCATGATGTTCAGGGTCGATCCGCCGAATCGGAACCAGACGAAGGTGATGAGAATGGAGAGGGGAATAGCCACGAGCACGATAAGGGTCCCGCGGACGTTGCGCAGGAAGAGCAGGATGACAATCATCGCGAGCGTGGCCCCCAGGAGCGCTTCGCGTTGCAGACCGGATATGGTCTGCCGGATATACACGGACTGATCAAACGAGATGCTCAGGTGGACGTTGGGGGGGATGCCGTTCAGGGTCGGGAGGGCATGGACGACATTGTTGACCACCTCGACGGTATTGGCGTTCGCGAGTTTCTGCACGCGCATGTTGAGGCCGGGCCGCCCATTGACACGGATCAACTCCGTCTCTTCCTGGTAACTGTCCTTGACGGTTCCCACATCCCTCACCCTGATCGGGACACCGTTGACCGTCTTGATCACGATGTCCTGCATGGGTCGCACAACGTTGAACTGGCTCTCGGTTTTCAGGGTGTAGTCGAACTGACCGGTTTTCAAATCACCGGATGGAATGATAATGTTCGAATTGGCGACTGCGGTCATTACCGTTGAGACCGGCAACTGCAGGGCATCGAGCCTGTTTCTGTCGAGCGTAATATGGATCTCACGGATTCTTCCGCCGATGACCTGTGCCGAAGCGACGCCTTCAAGATGCTCAATCTGCGGTTCGATCGTGTTGAAAGCCAGGTCATAGAGGTCGCGTTCATCCATGTCACCCGAGATGGCGATGACACACACCGGCAACTGCGTGATGTCGAAGCGCAACGCCGAGGGTTGAACGATACCGACAGGCAACTGTGACATGATCCTGTTGATGCGCTGGACAACGTCCACCAGCCCGGCATCCAGGTTCGCGTTCCAATTGAAGCTCACGCGAACCGCGGAAATTCCCTCTCTCGTATTCGACTCGACATATTCCGCGTCGTTGACGGAGGCAACGGTGCGCTCGATCAATCGAGTCACCGTTTGTTCCATATCCAGCGGGCTCGCACCGTTGTAATAGGTGATCACGCTGACTCTCGGGATGGTAATGTTGGGCAGGAGGTCGACCGGGAGCTGCGAAAACGAAACATAGCCGAAGATGAGGATCGTCGCCGCAAAAAGAAACGTCGAGATGGGATAGCGCAACGCAAGACGGGTAAGCCACATAGAACGATCTCCTCCTTACCGCTGTGGTTTCACAGGGGCATGATCTCTGGCAAACTGTTGTCCGGAGGTGATCACCGGGCGGTCGACTCCGAGTGCCGACAGGATCTCCGTTCGACCGTTGAGTTCAAGGCCGGTCTGGACCGGGACCTTATAAGCGGTGTCCCGTTCCACCGTGAACACATACTGGCCCTGGTCGTCCTTCAGGATGGCCATGCTGGGGACGGTAATCGCGTGGGGATGCTCTTCCACCCCGATGGCAACGTTGGAAAACATACCGGGTTTCAACAGATGATCCCGGTTGTCGATATCGATCTCCACTGCCATTGTGCGGGTCGCCTGATCGACGGCCTGGGCAAATCGTGAGACGGTTCCGGTGAACGTCCTTCCCGGAAATGCGTCGACCGTTATGACCGCCCTCATCCCGAGCTTCACCCGCGGGATATCCTTCTCGAGGATGTTGATGATGATCTTCAATCTGTCGATGTCCTGGAGGGTGAAGAGCGTAGCGTTGTTTTGCGACACGACTGCGCCAGGATCGAGGTAGCGCTTTGTGATGTACCCGGCGAACGGTGCAGTGATATAGGCGTAGCTGAGCCGCGTTTTCGCCGCGTCGTACCCAGCGCTCGCAATCTTGAGGGCGGCTTCAGCGTTGTCGAAATCCTGTCGCGCGACAAGATTTTGGTCGAACAGATCTTTATTGCGCCGATAGAGCAGGCGGGCATTCTCATACGTCGCTTTTGCCTGTTCCTCCTGCTGGGCGAGCTCGGTGGTGTCGATCCGCGCAAGCAATTGACCCCTCGTGACAAGCGTTCCCATGTCCACGGAGACATGTTCCAGCGTTCCGGTCACTTTCGCATAGACTCCTGCCTGCTGGATGGCGACCACGTCGCCGGTGAATTGGAGTTCATAGACAACGCGCTGCTGCACCGGCGGTTCCACTTTCACCAGCGGAATCTGGGCACGACGAGTGTCATCTCCCGAGGAACTCGCTACAAAACGATACGCGATGACGGAGAGGAGTCCAATGAGTACAACGACGGGGACAACAATTTTCCACGGAAGCTTCATGATCGTGTATGGGAATATGTATGTGAGGGGGAATGTCAGCGTCTGCCCTGAACGTATTGGACAATCGCCGGGCGGAGGGGTTTAACAGAATTGCCCATGGAAAAGCGTTCTTCCGGTTTTTCAAGCCGGGCCCAGGATCTTTCGTACGGGCTCATTGTCGGCATAAATCTGCCAGCGCGTCACCTTTCCCCGACGGACGGACACAAGCCAGGCCGACGGCATGGTCCAGTGGTTGGCGGGGTCCAGCTTCATTCCGACGCGACAGGTTCCCTGGGCTGTGCCAAAGAGAGCGACGAGGTTGTCCTGGTCGAAGACCTGGTCGCACTGAATCGAGAAATCCGGAACAAGATAGAAATAGCTGATCCATGCGTTCCTGATAGCCTCCCGCCCCTCCAGGGAAACCCCGAGAGAGTCGACGAGGACGTGATCATCGCTGATAAGTTCGCTGATCGCCCCGATGCTGTGTTTGTTAATCGCATCGATGAACGCCAGTGCCGCTTCGCGTGGGGTCATCCCATGGTCCTTTCCCGTTCGACGATGACGGCAATCCCCTGTCCAACCCCGATGCACATCGTCGCCAGGCCGAATCGTCCGTCCCTCCGGCGCAGCTCATGCAGGAGCGTGGTCATGATGCGGGCTCCTGTGCACCCGAGTGGATGCCCCAGGGCGATTGCTCCGCCGTTCGGATTTGTCTTCCCGGGAGGGAGGGCGAGGTCGCGCATGACCGCGATCGATTGCGCGGCGAACGCCTCATTCAGTTCTATCACATCGAGGTCGTCGATGTGAAGCGACGCAGATCTCAGGGCATGGCGGGTGGCGGGAACCGGCCCGATCCCCATGACGCGGGGATCAACCCCGGCGATCCCCGTCGCGACGATCCGCGCAAGCGGCGAAAGATGCATCGCCCGTGCCGCCTCAGCCTCAACAATCAAGACTCCCGCAGCCCCGTCATTGAGGGACGATGAGTTCCCGGCTGTCACTGTGCCGCCTTTGCGGAAGGCCGGCCGGAGCGAAGCGAGCTTCTCAAGAGACGTGTCCGGCCGCGGTCCCTCGTCGCGGTCCACAAGCTTTTCCCCGCCGCGTGGATCGACAACGGGCACGGCGACGATCTCCGCGGAAAATTTCCCCGCACGCTGGGCTTCAAGGGCTTTGGTGTGACTGGCAAGAGCGAACAGGTCTTGTTCCTGACGTTCGATGCGATATTGTTCCGCGACATTCTCTGCGGTCTCTCCCATGGCCTCGAGGGGAAAGAGCTTCTCCATCAGCGAGTTGGGATAGCGCCACCCCAGCGCGGTATCATAGGCGATGCTGTTCCCGTAGGCACCGGTCAGGTTCTTCGGCATCGAGTACGGTGCGCGACTCATGCTCTCAACCCCTCCGGCGATGAGTACGCGGGCTTCGCCGCACCACACAGCTCGGGCACCCTGTATAATGGCGTCCAGGCTCGATCCGCACAGCCGGTTGATGGTACTCCCGGGAACAGTGAAGGGCAGTCCTGCAAGGAGAGAGGCCATACGGCCGATGTTGCGGTTGTCCTCGCCAGCCTGATTCGCGCACCCCCAGAGAACATCATCGATCCCCGCCGGGTCAACGGATGTTCGCTCAATCAGTTTTTTGATGATCAGGGCGGAGAGGTCGTCCGGTCGGACCGTTTTCAGGACCCCCCCGTATCTGCCGATGGGAGTCCGGATGGCGTCCACAATCCACGCGTCGGGACGGCCGGCGGGGGGAGTCATTTCTCCTTGCCGGATTTAATATTGCCGTAAATCCCGATCGGCAGTTCGGTCTGTGTCGGATGCGAGGTCCGGATCACGATCCGATCGGCAACGACAGGGACTGGTTTTTCAGGGATGAACTCGATAGGGACTATGACAGAGTCTCCGGACTTGATCTCTCCGGTCGGGAGATTGATATTGACGCCTGCCAGGCCCGTGGAGTACCCGGTGAGCTGAAATGCCGTCTTTCCTTCGTTCTTTATGGTGACAGATTTCTCGCTGCGTACGCCGACTGTGGCATCCTGAAACCACAAGTACTCCGGAGAGATGGAAATTTCTTCGGTGACCGTTCCATCAAAGGATATCTGTACCGCCTGCTCTCCCGGGGCGTTGGAATTTACCGTGACTGTTTTGTGAATTGGGCCGCGAAAGTTCTTGGAGTTGAAGGTGATCTGGAGCGACCCGCTTCCGCCCGGAGGGATATGATCCGTAGAGAGCATGGACCCCGTACACCCGCATGACACGTCGACCCTGCTGATGATCAAGGTATCCTTGCCCGGGTTTTGAATCGTCAGGTCGTGATTCACCACCTGTCCCCGCGCAACGGTTCCGATGGAAAAGGTCGTTCCTTCCAGGATATTGATCTTCGCCTGGGCAAACAAGGCGTTGGAAAGAAGACACGTCAACAGACAAGAAGAAAGGATTACACGCATGGCTGTCACCTCAGACTTCGTCGTATCAATGAACAAAATCTCTCCAATTTTCGCAACGACACATCCATCAGCGCCGCCGGAATGGAGATCACTCCACCGGGACCTTCCCTGCCATCGCACTCTTGCGGAGAAGGGGTGCTGGCCGATAGCGTTCTTCACCGTAGTAGTCTCTTAACGCTTCGAGAATGGCGAGAACATTCTGCAACCCCACCTTCTCTCCCCACTCAAAAGGGCCTGTCGGATAGTTGGTTCCGAGACGCATGGCGAGGTCGATGTCTCGCGGGGCCGCGACGCGTTCAGCGAGCGCAAAGCATGCCTCATTGAGGAGCATGCAGCGAATCCTCGGCAGGACAAGCCCGGGAGCATCTCCGACAAATGTCGCCTCCTTGCCGAGACTTTCGAAAAACGTTCTGACACTCTTTACGGCTTCCTCATCCGAAGCCGGCAGTTTCACGCACTCGATCAGTTTCCCGGTGAGGGTGGAGGGAAGTATCCCGAACCCGATCAGCCGTCGCGGAGTCTTCACCCAGGTGGACTGTTCTGAAAGCGTGTAGGTGAGAACGTTGGTGAGGAGGGGAGCCGAAGGGGGGAGCGCCCAGTCGAGCTCGGCAAGATTCTCGCGCTTCCGGGTCTTCTCTCCGATGGTGAGCTCGATCCCGAGGTCCACCAGGGGAATCGGCGGTTTCTTGACCTGGCGGTTCGTCGGTCCTTGCGGAAGACGCGGAAGATTCTGGAGAACGTCCAATCGTTCTCCAAAAGTTGTCGTGAACTCTTTGAGAAGAACAGGTTCGCCCAGTACACCGACGCGATAACGGCGGGGGGATGCGGTTGTCCCGGGTTCGGTGCTCACGATTGCGGTTCCGTATCGTAGGTGTAAAAACCCCTGCCGGTCTTCCGGCCGAGAGTCCCGGCCTCCACCATCTGGCGTTGAAGAGGGTGAGGACGAAAACGCGGTTCCTGGAAAAACTGTTCGTACACCGAACAAGTCACTGCATAGCTCACATCGATCCCGATAAAATCCATCAGTTCGAACGGTCCCATCCTGAATCCCCCGGAAAGGGTCATGATGCGATCGATCTCTTCGACGGGGGCAAGTCCTTCCCCGAGCATGCGGATTGCTTCGCCGTAGAACGCCCGGGCGACCCTGTTGACAATGAACCCCGGCGTATCCGCGCAGACCACTGTGGTTTTCCCCAGTTCCCGGCAGAATGCGACGGCCCGATTTATGGTGGTATCACTTGTGGCCCTCCCGCGCACGACTTCCACGAGCCGCATCACCGGCGCAGGGTTGAAAAAATGCAGCCCGACCACGAGGGCTGGCGTGGGTGTGGCAGCCGCAATGGCCGAAACGGAAAGGGAGGAAGTGTTCGTGGCAAGAATCGTCTGGGGTCTTTTGAATTTCGCCACCTCGGCCATCAGTTTTTTCTTCACCTGAAGATCCTCAATCGTGGCCTCCAGGATCATCTCTGCAGCCCCAAGCTCGTCGAGCGAACGTTGCGGGAGAACCCGCTCCAAAATCGCCCGGGCTTCCGGACCGGCGAGCTTCCCCCTCTCCTCCAGCGATTGGATAACCTCCCGTATGCGGGCGATGCCGCGCTCTAGCGCTGCAGAATCCATATCATAGAGGAGGACTTCTTTGCCGGCAGACGCGACCAGCTGTGCGATGCCGCTCCCCATTGTACCGGCGCCGATGATGCCGACGCGCTGGAAAGTGTCCATGGTGCAAATTCCTTTATCCGCTGATGACGGCATCTTCCGGTAGGCGTTCCCAGTCCGGAATCCATCCGGGAATCACCAGTCCCCAGGCCTCTGCCTTTTCGCGGACTTCCCGTTCAAATGTCTTGCGCACTTCGTCGTTGTCGCGGAGTTTCAGACGGAAGGCCCGGTATCGTATATTCTTCCGGGAACCCGGTCTTCCAAATATCGCCATGACCCGCGGCCACCAGCGGTCCAACGCAGCCTGGATCTCGGGATGCGTCTTTGGATTGAGCGCCAGGCGTTTCACCCAGTAGTCCCCGTGCGCGACGTGTGTCAGTTCTTCCTTAAAAATCCTCTCGATTTCCCGCCGCCATGGCCCATAGGAGGAGTCGCGGACATCTTCCAACTGGTGGCCGGCGCCGCGGTCCATGAGGAAGTTGAACATCACAAAATCGGCCCACGAGTCGATCGAGTAGTAAAAAATGTTGACGCGCTTGTCGGTGCCGGCGCGTGTGGCGCCGAGATCGGTTTTGCCTTCCACACGGTAGGTAAAATCGAATTGCTCGACATAGTCGTCGACCGGGATGCCGACATCCTCGAGCAGCCTGTACATCGCTCTTCCATGCCGCACTTCATCGCGGACGATTTGCGAGACCACCAGTTTTTCCTCTGTGGATGGAGCCTTCATGATCCACGGGACATAGCCGAACCCGCCCGCGAGTTCGGAGTCCGCCTGTTGTGTCATGAGATTGGTCAACAGCCCGAAGTATTCGTCGCTCATTTCATCGGGATGCTCTATCGATTCCCCGCGGGAGAGCTTCTCGTTCATGAGCGCCTCCCGTTCTGCCGCCGGGCGCTTTGCGGTTGGTGGTGCGGTCATGGCATCATCCTCCTTTTCCTACTTTCCTTCAAATCGTGCCGCGCGTTTTTCGAGAAACGCCGAGAGCCCCTCCCGGTGATCTCTCGTCTCTGATGCAGTCTGTTGCATCTGTGCCTCGTACTCTAGCAACGCTTCCAGATCAATCGAAAGTGCCCTGTTCAGGGTTTTCTTGATCAGGCCGATCGCGCGCGTGGGCATTTCTGCAAGTGACCGCGCAAGCACAAGGGTCTCGTGCTCCAGCGCGCCCGGATCCACGACACGGTTGACGAGGCCGCAACGTTCCGCCTCCGCCGCCGGTATGTCCCGCCCGGTGGCAGCGTACTCGAATGCTCTGGCCATTCCCACGAGACGGGGGAGAAACCAGTGTGAACCGGAATCCGGGACAAGGCCAATGCGAATAAACACCTCGATCAGTGTTGCCGTGGACGCCATGATTCTCATGTCACAGGCAAGTGCAAGGCTGCATCCCGCGCCCGCCGCAACGCCGTTGATCATGGCCACCACGGGTTTTTGCATCGTCCTGATCGACAGGACGATGGGATTGTAATACAGCCGCAGCGACTCCTTGAGCGACCTTCCGGTGCCCGCGTGTTCTTTCAGATCCTGGCCAGAGCAAAAAGCTCTCTCTCCTGCCCCCCGGAGAACCAGGCACCGCACGGATTCATCTTTCGCACTCTCCCGCAAGGCGGTTTTGAGCTCTTTCTTCATCGTTTCGTTCATCGCATTCAATCGCTCGGGGCGATTCAGGGTGATCACGCGGACGCCGTGCTCGTCGGTGACGGCCAGGGCTTCGTAGGAGGAGGACGCGGGGTGTTCGGCCTGTGCGGTCATACGCCTTTCCAAACCGGTTTTCGTTTCTCGAGGAACGCACGCATCCCCTCTTTCTGATCCGCAGAAGCGAACAGGAGATAGAAATTCTTGCGCTCGAATTCCAGCCCTTCCAGCAGCGGCGTTTCCAGCGATTTCAAGACAGCCTCTTTTGCCAGGCGGATCGCCAGGGGCGATTTCGAGGCGATCTCCCTTGCCAGGGCGAGGGATTCTTCGACCACGCGTTCGGGCGGAACGACAACGTTGATCAATCCTCTCTTGAGTGCTTCGTCAGCAGTCATCATTCTCCCCGTGAGAACCATCTCCATCGCTTTCACTTTCCCCACTGCTCTTGTCAGTCGCTGCGTCCCCCCCGCGCCGGGCATGACGCCGATGGATATCTCCGGTTGCCCGAATTGTGCGGTATCGCCGGCAATGATGATGTCGCAGGACATCGCGAGCTCGCAGCCGCCTCCAAGCGCAAATCCGTTGACGGCGGCAATAACCGGTTTACGGAGTTTCTTGATCCGGTCCCATTTTGCGAACTGGTCACGAAGCAGCATCTCCACGGCCGTCGCATCAGCCATTTCTTTGATGTCCGCTCCCGCCGCAAAAGCCCGTTCATTTCCGGTAAGGACGATGCAACGGATGGTTGCGTCCTGGTCGAACGCTTCAAGGGTGACGACGAGCCTGTCCATCAAATCACGATTGATCGCGTTCAGGACCTCAGGCCGGTTCAGGCGTACCAGTGCCACCGGTCCGTCAGTTGTTGCAACGATTGGTTCTCCGTCCATCGGGTTCATCCTCCCAGGATCCGGGTGATCACAGGACGCAGAGAGAGCATGAAGAGTCCACGATGCCGGACCGCCGCGAAGAGGACCTCGCTCTTCTGGTTCCACAACAATGCCGTGACCTCCCCGTGAATGTCCTGACCGGGAAGGGGAGACCAGATTCCACCGCCGTCCCGGGTGTAGTACAACTGCCGGTTCTTTACCATCGCGACGGCGCTGGAGGGCATGAAGCGGTCTACCGCGAGGACGACGGAGTCTCCGGGATTCCAGGGTGGAGCATACCGGTTCCATTCGAGCCCTGCGTTCGTCGATCGGAAGGACTCCCCTTCGGGTGTCCACGCATACGCGATCGAGGGGTCCTGGTCATCCAGTGTGATGACATTGATCGATCGAGAGGAGATTCCGTATCGGGAGGGTTCCCAGGTGATTCCGCCGTCATGGCTGATTACCGAGGCGGTATTCCCCGTTGCGGCATAGACAACACTCGCGTCTGTCGGCATAAAGGTGAACGATCGGACATCATAACGATCCGCGACAGGAAGGGAATGAACCCATGTCTCGCCCGCATCGGTCGAAATGAACAGGCCCTGGTCGCCTGACGCAAGCACCCGCATCTTGACGCGAGGCTGAATATCCAGGACGCGCGGGATGAGGGGGAGCCGGGTGGAGAGAGGAGACCACAATCGACCGCCGTCCGTAGTCTTGAAGACCCCGAGCGTTGTCGACGAGATGGCTGAAAGAGACGATTCCGTTGAGACCGACAGTGCCTGGACGGTGTCGCCTTCCAGTCCAATCCCGGCAGGAGCCCATTGTCCGGATGACATATCATAGTTCAGGATCGAGCGTGTGAGGACCGTATACACGCGGTCTCCCTGCTCATCCGTTGCCAGGAGACGGATGGTGGAGCCGCCGAGCGCCTGGTCGGCCGATTCCCAATTGAACCCATTGTCCGTGGTTCGTTGCAGTCCGATTGCCTCGCCGTAGGCGTAATACACTCCGGTTCTTTTCTCGGAGCCAAAAGCCGTGGAACATGAAACATGGGGGAGCGAGCCTGATACGTCACTCCATGTGAGACCGAAATCCGTGGAGACCAGCGGTCCCTCCGACGTGCCCGCCAGCAGGACTTCCGGCTGATTCGGAGACCTCTCGAAGCTGAAGATCCTCCCCGTCTCGCGGGCGATTCTTGTCGGGCTCCAGGACCGCCCGTCATCGATGGAGCGTTGGACGCTCCCGGAGCCGGTCGCGTACACGACGATATTCTTGTCAAGGAGGACGCGGACGATCTGTGAACCCGTCGGCGTGAACTCCTCGGTCAAACGGGTCCATTGAGTTCCCCCGTCGGGCGATTCCACAAGTCCCAGGCCGTTGACTGCCGCCACGACGCGGTTGGGGCGGGAGACGTCGATCGCAAGATCCACGACCGTGGACACGGAAAGGTCGGTCGATGTTCCATTCGAGGCGGACCACGTCGTGCCCGCATCCGTTGACTTGTAGATCCCATGTCCGTCTGTGCCGGCGTACCAGGTGGAGGGCTTCCAGGGATCGATTGCCACAGTGTGTGCTCCGGTGTTCGGGGGGAGATCGCCGAGGAGGAGCTTTTTCCACTGCCTTCTGTTTGCCGACGCGACAAACAACCCGGCGTCGGTGGCTCCAAGAAACACGACGGGCGTATCGACGGAAGCGAGGAACCGGTAGGGAAGAACGCCACGGCCAAACGAAGCCAGCGGATCCCAGGTGGTGCCGTTGTTCGCCGACCGGAGGATTTCCCCCGTGGTCAGCGCGGCATACACAATACCCGGACGGGAGGGATCGGCCATCACCGTTGCGACATCCCGGGCGTAGGGCCCCCCGAGCGATTGCCAGGAATCACCGGTTCCGGGAGAAGAACTGCAGCCTGAAAACAGGAAAAAAGTAACGTTCAAGGACAAGAGGAAGACTCTCTGGATCATGACTGTCCCTCCCTGCTCGATCCGCCCTTGTTGCGGCGGAGTCTCTTGTAGTCGATTGGACGCTTCTCAATGAAAGCCCTGATTCCTTCCCGCACCTCGGGGGAGTCCGTGTGGACCGTGAGCCAATCACGCAAATGTCCGATAGTCAGTGACCAGGAAAAGTCACGCCAGAAATTGAGTTGCTGTTTGGTGTAGCGGGTGCTCTCGGGAAGTTTGTTAATGAGTTGCTCCACGAGTCCGTCGACTTCTGCATCAAGTCTGCTCCGCGGGACAACGCGGTTCACGAGGCCCCATTCGAGGGCCTTTGCGGCGGGAATTTCCTCATTCAACAGAAGGATCTCTCGGGCCCGGCGTTCACCCACAATGAGTGGGAGCCACTGTGTGGCCCCTGCTGCAGCCACGCTCCCGCGGGAAGTGCCCGCATGCCGGATGACAACATCGTCGGCGGCCACTGCGAGATCGCACAACATCTGGAGTTCGTTTCCTCCGCCCACCACCATGCCATTCAGCCGGGCTATGGTCGGCTTGCCCAGATTCCGCAACCGTTCAAACGTCTCGATGAACACCCCCATCCACTTATAGAAATTCCCGGGAGCATCGAGGAATTCTTCACTCCACTCCTTCATGTCCGCCCCCGTGCAGAACGCCTGGGTCCCTGCTCCCGTGACGACAACAACGGCAACGTCGTCGTCCCACGCGGCGTCCTGAATCGCCTCCGAGAATTCCCGGAGGGTTTCCAGATTCAGACAGTTGAGGACCTCCGGGCGGTTCAGAGTGATTGTCGCGCGCCAATCTCCCTTTGCATAGAGGATTGTACGGAATGAAAACTCCGAGGCAGCTTTTCCGGCGTATGCCATATTCTCGGGGGATGGTGAAAAATCGTCACTCTCCGACTTCGCCAATGAACACCGTCACGAACTGAGCGGCGAAACTCAACAGGTCTTTTGCCACCGCTTTTCCTTCCGGAGATGCCATGGCCCGTTCCAGGGCGCCGGTCGAGTCAAAATACATCTCGGCCATGAGATGATATCTGGCGTCTCCCAGCGGGGCTCCGCTGATACGCGTTATTTCGAGCTTGCGCAATCCCGGATAATTTTCGACAAGGGGGGTGTGAATGGTGAAGTAATGACGGTCGAACTCTTCTGGGTCGGGAGGTTTCTTGTAAAGAGCAACCAGCTTGACCATGGCTGTAGCGTGATTGGCGGAAAGATCGGATGCCGGAGGAGGAGACAACCTGTGATGCACCATGTCGATGCGGGAGGCCGGTCATTCCTCGTTGAACTAGTGGGGAAATATAGAAATGCAGGGTGCGAAATGCAACACGCCGTTCCGGCGCCGGCCTGTGAAGTCTGTGAATTCTTTCTTACTATACTATGCCTCCGGCTGCTGAGCGCACAGTCCCCGGAAGAGTCCTGCGGTATGCCCCGGAGGAGAGTACGCCTGCGGAGATCGTCGCGACCGGATTGAGTCCTGAAATAGAAAACCCGGACTTTGCAGTATGCCCCGTCAACCTTCAGGTGAGATACCATTCTGCGACCCGGCCCTTGGAGCGAGAAACCTTCGCGTCCTCGCCGAAACATTTGCCCTGTCTGCCACTTCGAAATCCCTTCCCCGGTTCATGTCGCGCGTGGAGACGCGACTGCGCAAGTCCCCTGATCCGGACAGGGTGCTCACCCATTTCCTCCGGTTCATTGAGGCGTCGTTCGGCACCGCCGCGCTCTTCACAAACCTGACGGATTATCCGTCGTCGCTCGACCTGTTGCTGGGCCTGTTCGGGCACTCCCAATACCTGGCAGACATTCTGATCAGGGAACCCGCTCTCTTCCCATGGCTTGCTGAAGGCGAAGGGCTGCTGCACCCTGTCCAGCCGGAAGACCTCGCGGCGGAATTCCGGGACCTGGCGGGGATCTTTTCCTCGGACGAACGCCGGCTCGATGCCGTGAAGCGCGTTCATCGGAGAGAATACCTGCGGATCAGTGCGCAGGACATTATGCGCACTGCCGATCTTGCCTCCGTCACCCTGCAACTCTCGGATCTCGCCGACACGGTATCTGACGCAGTCCTGCAGATTTGCTCCCATCAGCTTACCTCCCGATCTCCCGGGAAGGAGGCGACGCCGTTCGCAGTGATCGGACTGGGGAAAGTGGGCGGGCAGGAACTCAATTACAGTTCCGACATCGACGTCCTGTTTGTCTACGGGTCGGACGGCGAGTGGAAAGACGCGTCGGGGAGAGAGACTTCGCATCTGGAGTATTACAACCTTCTCTCCTCGCTCTTCATCCGCACCATGTCCGCCCCGACATCGGAAGGACGTCTGTATCGCGTTGATGCCCGGCTGCGTCCGGAAGGGAACGCCGGTCCGCTTGCGCGATCGGTTCAGGGGTACCTCGGATATTACGAAGCCCGCGGAGATCTGTGGGAGCGGCAAATGCTGCTCAAAGCGCGGCCCATGGCGGGGAACCGGGAATTGGGTTCCGCATTTCTGGGCACCCTCGGTCCCTTTGTCTATCCGAGGACGTTTCTCCAGCATCCGGCCGATGCCATAGTCAGAATGAAGGCGAGGATCGAGCAGAAGGTCGGAGACCGCGCCAATGTCAAGCTTCGGGCAGGAGGAATCCGCGATATTGAGTTCATCGTCCAGGGCCTGCAGCTTCTCAACGGCGGGAAACGAAAAGAGCTGCGGGAGCGGAACACCTTGAGGGCCATTGCGCTGCTGACCGGCGCCGGCCTCCTTTCATCGCGCGAGTCAGGACTGCTTTCCAAGGCCTATGCGTTTTACCGGAACCTCGAACACCGGCTCCAGCTGATGCAGAACTCCCAAACGCACACTCTCCCGGAGGACAGGGCAAAACTCCACAGCCTCGCCCTCCGGATGAACATGAAAGATTCGCGCGCACTCCAGCGCAGGCTGGATCATTATCTCGTCGCGGTGAGGGCGCTGTTCAACAAGATCATGACCGTGCCTGCGGGGGGTGGAGAGAATGACATTGCGGCGGTGATCGACGGGGAGTTGGGAGAGGAGGCCACCGCCGGGGTGTTCAAGAAATATCGCCTCCGCGATCCGCATGCCGCCCTCCGTGCAATCCGCGGCATCGCCGGGGAAGGATTGGCGGGCCGGGAACGATTTGACATCCGGGTGCGATCGGCGCTTCGCGACCTTGCCCCGTCGCTCTTCGATGCCCTTGCCCATACGCCTGATCCCGACCTTACGCTGAAGAATGTCGCGCACCTCCTCGCCACCCATCCTTCGCCGGGTCTGATGATCAACGCCTTGCGCGATCCGCACCTTCGCGCTCTCATCATCGATATTGCCCGCGTGAGCCCCTGGGTCACGAGGCGTCTGGCCTCTGATCCGTTCGTGCTCGAAGAGATCATCGGCAGTCCACATGCGCTTCGTCTGCCCTCGTCGTCGCATCCGCCCCTGCCGCCGAACCTCCACATCTACAAACAACGCCAGGAAGTCCGGTCGGCGATTCGGTACCTCCTGGGCTTCGCCTCTCTTGAAGAACTGACGACGGAACTGAGCACGCTCGCCGACGGGATAATCGCGGAAGTGTTCGACCGCCTCTTGCAGGAGAGCGGAGTGGAGATTCCCCTCGCAGTCTTCGCAATGGGAAAACTGGGCACCCGGGAGCTGATGATCGACGCGGACGTCGACCTGGTGTTCATCGCCGGGGAAAACCCCGGGGGACGCAACGCGGGGGTAGAACAATTCGCGGAGCGTTTTCTGCGCGAGCTGGGAACGGTTTCCGAACATGGTCTTCTGTATGAAGTGGATTCCCGGTTACGCCCGGAAGGGAGGAGCGGCATCCTCACCCTCGACATCAGGTCCTATGAGCACTATCTTCGCATCCGCGCTTCATTCTGGGAACGACAATCAATGACCAGGATGCGATGGCTTTGCGGTGATGCCTCCGTGGGGGCGCAGGCCATGAGCATGGCCGCGCGTTTTGTGTACGAACTCCCTCTCCCGCGCGACTGGGTGGGCCAGGTCTCCGCAATGCGAAAGAAAATGGAATCAAAAATCCGGACTTCCGGAAAGGCCGTACTGGACTTCAAGCGCGGGAGTGGGGGAATGGTCGATGTCGAATTCATCGTCCAGATGATCCAGCTCCGGTTCGGCGCCCGCATCCCGGAGTTCAGATCGATGCCCCTGTTCCGATTGTTGGCGGCGGATGCATGCCCGGTTCTTACCGCCGGGGAGCGAAAGACTCTTGCGGGACATTACGCCTACTTCCGGCGGACCGAGGCGATGATCCGACTTGCACTGGAAGGGCGATCGGCGGTCCTCCCTTCGGGGCCCCCCCTCGAGACCCTTGCCCAGTGTTCGGCACATCTCGATGGAGAAGAATTCCATTCCGCCATGCTCGTTCGGATGAATGAGGTGAGAACGCTCTACTTGAGCATCTGCGACCGGCTCTCGGGAGAAACCTCATGAACCTCTCCCGCTCGATCATGGGAAGCCCGAGGGTGGTATCCTTCGCGGTGGGCGCTGCCGCCCTCGGCGTCTATGCCGCCACGCTCGCGCCGGGCCTGAATTTCATCGATTCCGGAGAACTCGCGGCGGTGGCCACGACCCTCGGAATCGCCCATCCGACCGGCTATCCGCTCTTCACCATGATCGGGTTTCTGTTCGCCCATCTCCCCCTTGCGAGTGAGCCGATCGTCCGGCTCAATTTCATGGCCGCCGTCTTCTGTGCATCGGGCGTGGTGGTCTTTGTCCGATTGATCTTCTTCCTGCTTGATCGGTACGACGTTGTCCGGGGCGAACGCTGGCATCACACGCTCGCTGCCGCGACAGCAGGGCTCCTGCTTGCCTTCTCCGAAACCTACTGGGGTCAGGCGACATCCGTAGAGGTGTATTCCCTCCACGTGTTTCTCGTGATAAGTGTCCTGTATTCTTTCCTCCTCGCGCACGAGAGTGCCCGCTCGTCTCAATGGATGCTTTTCGCATTTCTCGTGGGGTTGGGTTTTGCGAACCATATGACGACGATTCTTCTGGCCCCGGGCTTTCTTTACTATTATTTTGCCCGCCAGGGGTTTTCAAAGTCTTCCTGGCGACGCATTCTCTCCCTTGCGCTTCCGTTTCTTCTCGCGCTTTCCCTGTACCTCTATCTTCCGCTGCGAGCGTCGGAGAACCCGCCGATGAACTGGGGAAACCCCGTCACGCTTGAGCGCTTCCTCTGGCACTGGAGTGGCGAGCAATACCGCTCCTGGATTTTTTCCTCGATGGCTGTTGCAGGAAAACAGTTCTCCTACTTTCTCTCCAGTTATCCGGCGGAGTTTGCATTTACCGGCGGCGCTCTTGCCCTTGTCGGGATGGTTGCTCTCTGGTTCGCAAACCGGAAACTGTGGATGCTGAGCGTGCTCTTGTTTGCCGGTTGCGTCGCCTACTCCATCAATTACGATATCCACGACATTGATTCGTACTTCCTTCTTGCATACATCGTCACCGCTCTCTGGGCAGGGTGGGGGGCGAATCGCGTCATCTTCTGGCTTTCCCGCTCCTGGCGTCTGCCGGGCATCGTGATAGTGTTCCTTGGTCTTGCAGCCGGGATGGTCCCGCTCTCCGTGCATTATTCCCGGGAGAATGAACACGACAACCACCTTGTTGAAGACTATGCCAGGAACATGTTCGCCTCCTTCGACTCGAATGCCGTGGTGTTCAGTTTTCAGTGGGACTACTGGGTATCCGCGGCGAACTACCTTCAGCTTGTGCGGGGGATCCGGCCGGATGTCGTCGTCATCGATAAGGAGCTCCTGAGGAGGTCGTGGTATTACCATCAACTGGAGGAGCGCTCGCCCTGGCTCATTGCCCGTTCACGAACAGAGGTTGAGGCGTTTCTCCGTGAAGCGGACAAATTCGAACACGGCCGGCCATACAATCCCCTGGTCATCGAGGCGCGTTACACGGCCGTGATCAGGAGCTTCATCGAGGCGAGCATGGCCGACCATCCCGTCTATGTGGGGCCGGAGGTGGAGGTCCAATATACCGCCGGACTTCAGCGGGTGCCGCAGGGGCTGGCGTTCCGGTTGTATGCGGACACACTGTACCATCCGACGAACGAGCCTGTCTTTTTCTACAGGCCCCTCGATCGGACCGGCCGATGGGAAGATCAGGTGAGGAAAATGTACGCGGATGCATGGTTATCTCGGGGTGACTACTACTTCGGGAAGGCGGGGGACAGGAAGGAAGCAATTCACGATTATGAAGAAGCCTATCGCTTCGAGCCCGGCGAGGGACTTATTGCACGTCGGCTCGCCTTTCTTCGGTCAGATAAAATGCGATAAACCGCCGATTTATACATATTTCAAAGAACCTCTTGTGCACCTCCTGTGCCCTTCCCGTATTTTTTCCTCTCTCCTGTTGACTCTTTTCTGATTTTTGTTAAATTTATATGCTCCGCACTTCATCCGCCTGTGAAGCCAAAACGGCTCCACACGGCTTTATTGTGCTTGCTGGCGTAGCTCAATCGGTAGAGCAGCTGATTTGTAATCAGCAGGTTGCGGGTTCGAGTCCCATCGCCAGCTCTTCCCTGTTGGTGCTGGGGTGGAGGAGAGGGGGATGTCACGCATCATGGCGGACTGCGGACAGGTAGCGAAGCGGTCAAACGCAACAGACTGTAAATCTGTCGGCTCCGGCCTTCGGAGGTTCGAATCCTCCCCTGTCCACAACCAATTGACTATTGTCAATAGTCAATGGACTATTGACCATCGGTATGCGGGAGTAACTCAGTTGGTAGAGTCACAGCCTTCCAAGCTGTTGGTCGCGGGTTCGAGTCCCGTCTCCCGCTCAACGACATTTTAGAATTTAGATTTTAGATTTTAGATTTTTGGAGTGGCTGGTATACACCAGGAGGAGTTGACGATTCGCCGATACCAAGAATCTCGTCTGGCTCTTTTCGACAATCTAAAATCTAAATTCTAAAATCTAAAATGAAAAGAGGTTTGCTTGCGTAGCTCAGTTGGTAGAGCACTTCCTTGGTAAGGAAGAGGTCACCGGTTCAATCCCGGTCGCAAGCTCTCACCGTTCAACAAGACTTCGGACGCTGGCCATGCGCGACATCATCACACTCGAATGTACCGACTGCAAGAACCGTAACTACACGACCACGAAGAACAAGAAGAAGCAAACCGGCCGGGTCGAATACAAAAAGTTTTGCCGCCGCTGCAACAAACACACGACACACAAGGAAACCCGGTAAGGGTGGAGCAGGGCCGGGGAAGGTCCTGCCTGTCTTTGGTGCGTCAGTGGTGTCCTGTGTCCCCGGTACGCCGGAGGGCAGGGTCGTGTGACAAGACTGATGATACGTCAGTAGCTCAATTGGTAGAGCAGCGGTCTCCAAAACCGCAGGTTGGGGGTTCGAGTCCCTCCTGACGTGCAAAGACCAATTGTTCATTGTCAACGGACAATGGACAATGGACACGCAGGAGAGCTGAGTTCGATTACTGGGAGTACACTCCGTATGAAAGACAAGATCATCAATTTCTTCTCTGATGTGGTCAAAGAGATGAACAAGGTCACCTGGCCGAAAAAAGAAGAACTTCGCGAATCGACGATCATCGTCCTAATATCGTGTCTGATCATCGGCGCGTTTGTGTATCTCGTCGATATGATTGTCAGCGGCGTGCTGCAGCAGATCCTCTAACAAAGGTGAGATGTGGAGAAGAAATGGTATGTGGTCCGGACGTATTCCGGCCATGAAAATAAAGTGAAAGCCTACATCGAGAACGAGGTGGCCCAGGGAGGACTCGTGGACCGCGTCGGCGCCGTGATCGTCCCGTCGGAGAAGGTCTTCGAAGTGAAAGACGGGAAGAAAAAGAGCCGGACACGGACATTCTTTCCGGGGTACATCCTTGTCGAGGCGATTCTTGACAAGGTGATCACCCATTTGATCCTGAATACCCCTTCGGTCCTGAGCTTTGTCGGGCCCAAGAATGCTCCGGCTCCTCTCCAGCCGGCTGAGGTGCGGCGGCTCATCGGCAAGATCGAAGAACGAAAGGACGTGGAAGTCATCGAGGTTCCCTTCAAGCTCGGCGACGCGGTAAAAGTGACCGACGGACCGTTCAACAACTTCAGCGGCTTCGTTCAGGAAGTCAATGAAGAGAAGATGAAATTGAAAGTGATGGTCTCCATCTTCGGCAGGAAGACTCCGGTGGAACTGGACTTCAGCCAGGTGGAGCTCGAAAAATAACCGTATTGGATTCAGCTGGAAAGAGAACATCGTATGAAAAAAGTCGTCGGCTTCATCAAGCTCCAGATTCCCGCAGGTCAGGCCAACCCGGCGCCGCCGGTCGGCCCCGCGCTCGGCCAGAAGGGCGTCAACATCATGGAATTCTGCAAGCAGTTCAATGCCCGGACCCAGGCGCAACCGGGGATGATTATTCCTGTGGTGATCACGGTGTTCTCGGACAAGTCGTTCACCTTCATCACGAAAACACCGCCCGCCGCCGTCCTCCTGGCAAAGGCGGCGAAAGTGGAGAAAGGTTCCGGCGAACCGAACAGGACCAAAGTGGCGAAGGTCACCAGAAAACAGGTCCAGGAAATTGCCGAGCTCAAAATGCCCGACCTCAACGCCAACGACCTCGAGGGCGCAATGCGGATGGTCGCAGGGACAGCCCGGAGCATGGGCATCACTGTAGAAAACTAAGATCTCTATTCCGTGGGAGACTGACGGGGAGAGAGTAGGGAGAAGAGTAGGCAGTAAGCAGTAGGCAGTAAGCAGAAAGCGGTAAAAGCACAAGTTTCGCGTTCAATGGTTTCTGCCTACTGCGTACTGCATACTCTCGATTTTCAGCACGCCGGTCGCATGGACCACCAGACAAAGGACGCCGTATGAAACAGAGCAAGCGATTCAAGGGTATCGCCGGGAAGGTCGACCCCAAGAAGACATACACTATAGAGGAGGCGGTCGCGAAGGTGAAAGAACTCTCGACTGCCAAGTTCACGGAATCGGTGGACATTGCCGTCGCGTTGGGAGTTGACCCGAAAAAAGCCGATCAGGCGGTCCGCGGGACAGTTGCCCTTCCACACGGAACGGGGAAGCAGGTCCGCGTCCTGGTCCTTGCGAAACCACCGCGTGACGAGGAAGCGAAGGCTGCAGGCGCTGAACACGCCGGCCTTGCGGAATATGTGCAAAAAATTCAAGCCGGTTGGGCGGACGTGGATGTGATTATTGCCACCCCGGATGTGATGGGGGAAGTCGGAAAGCTCGGGAAGGTGCTCGGTCCGCGCGGACTCATGCCGAATCCGAAAAGCGGGACAGTGACCGCCGACGTGGCGAAAGCCGTGAAAGAAGTAAAAGGCGGAAAAATCGAGTTTCGCGTGGACAAGGCGGGAATCGTCCATGCTTCGATCGGGAAGTCGAATTTTGAAGCGAAACAGCTCGTTGAAAACGCTCATGCCTTCCTGGCGACCGTCGTCCGGCTGAAACCGACAACGGCGAAAGGATTGTATATCAAAACGATCGCCCTGTCCAGCACCATGGGGCCGGGCGTACGGATTGACAAAGCGCAGATTGCCACCATGGCGCACTAGCAGGCGTTGGGAACATGCAGCCACCCTTCGCGATCACTGAAGCGTGGTTCTGCATCGCCAGGAAATTGCCAAACAAGTTTACGCACTCAACACACGATCAGTGTCCATCGCCCGGCGGCGTTTTCCAGTCGACCGGGGCTTCTCCCTGGACGCATCAATCAAGAAAGAACAATGGAACGGTCCCAAAAAGAACAGATCGTCGCGGAAGTCGCTGAGATCACCAGCCGCGCGCAGGGTTTGTTCTTCACCGACTTCAGTGGACTTACCGTGGAGGAAGCGACAGAGCTCCGTCGCGAGTTCCGCAAAGTGGGAGTCCAGTACAGAGTCGTCAAGAACACCTTCATCCGGAAGGCCCTCGAGAAGGTGAGCGGGTATGAGCCGGTCTACCCTTCACTCGAAGGACCGACCGGTGTGGCATTCGCGTTCGACGATCCCGTCGCTCCTGCCAGAATCATCCAGAAATTTTCGGACAAGCACAAAAAGCTTTCCCTGAAGATCTGCGTGATTGAAAAGCAGGTGTTCGAGGGGTCCCGGCTGGAAGAATTGGCCAGGATGCCGTCGCGCAAGGAACTGATGGCGTCGATTCTGGGTAGTGTCCAGTCGCCGCTTGCAGGCGTCCCGAACGTGCTCCATGCGCTCATGCGTGATCTTGTCAGCGTCATCGACGAGGTTGGAAAGAAGAAAGCGGCGTGATTTCCTCGCTGCGATTCTTCAAGAGGTCCCGCCCCGGAGGCGGGTCAACTCAAAAAATTTGAACATTTATTGACAGGAGAGTACAATGTCTGCCGTCGCTGAAATTGTCGAAAAGATCGAAAAGCTGTCCCTGCTCGAAGCAGTGGAGCTCAAGAAGGCCCTCGAAGAAAAATTCGGGGTCACCGCAGCCGCACCAATGATGATGGCCGGTGGCATGGCCCCCGCAGGCGGCGGAGCCGCCCCGGTGGTCGAGGAGAAGACCGAGTTCACCGTCATGCTCAAGGAAGCGGGCGCCCAGAAAATCAACGTCATCAAGGTCGTCCGCGCCGCCACCGGACTCGGCCTCAAGGAAGCCAAAGACCTCGTCGATGGCGCCCCGAAGCCGGTGAAAGAGGCGATTCAGAAGGACGAAGCGGAGAAGCTGAAGAAGGAGCTGGAAGATGCAGGAGCGAAGGTCGAGCTGAAGTAAGCTGCTCCTGTCGGTTTCCGGAAACAGCGGGCCACGTTGTTCATTTGGGCATCAAGAAGCGTTCGTTATGACCTTTTCTTTGCTGAGACGGCAGGCCGATAATGCGTTCCCGAATCGGGAGACGTTATCGGCTTGCCGTTTGTATCGCGGCAACGTGCTGTAAAGGGCCGTGCACCGGCCCGGAAGCTGTCTTGTATCATCCGTCATGTGAAGGAGTGGGGTTTGAAGAACCAATCCAAGCGGATTTCGTTCGGGAAGATTCCCGACATCATCGATGCACCAGATCTCCTCAATATCCAGCTCGAGTCGTGGGAAAGCTTTCTCCAGAATGATGGACCGGCTTCCCGCCGCAAGAACAAGGGACTGCAGGCGGTCTTCAAGATGAACTTTCCCATTACCGACACGCGCGAGAATTTCCTGCTCGAGTTTGTCGAGTACTACATCGAGAAACCGAAATACTCGGTGCCCGAATGCGAGGAGCGCGGCCTGACGTACGCCGTGCCGGTGAAAGCCAAACTGCGGCTGTCACAGAAGGCCGAGAACGGGAAAGAATACGTCAATACGATCGAACAGGATGTCTACCTCGGCAACCTCCCCACGATGACGCACCGGGGGACGTTTATCATCAACGGGGCCGAGCGCGTCGTCGTCAGTCAGCTGCACCGTTCCCCGGGGGTGTTCTTCAGCGAGTCCATCCACCCGAACGGGACGCCGATTTATTCCGCGCGTATCATTCCGTTCCGCGGGTCGTGGGTCGAGTTCTCGACCGATATCAACAACGTGATGTACGCCTATATCGATCGGAAGAAGAAATTCCCCGTCACCACGCTTTTGCGTGCCCTCGGGTACTCTTCCGATGATGAAATTCTCGAGCTGTTCAACCTCGTGGAAGAAATCGACAGCACCAAGGTTGATCTCGATGAGTACATCGGCCGGGTTGTGTGCAGCGACGTGGTGGACCGGAAGACGGGGGAGATCTTCCTCAATAAGGACACCGTCCTTGATGAGGAGCATCTGAAGCTCCTCAAGAAGAAGAATGTGAAGAAGCTCCGGCTTCTCATGACCACCGGCAACGAAGAGTCCGTCATCGCGAAAACCATCTCCAAGGACCAGGTCCGGTCCGAAGAAGACGCGCTGACGGCGATCTACAAACAGCTCCGCTCCGGTGATGCGCCCGATCTCGAGACCGCCAAGACCCTGATCGACAGGCTGTTCTTCAATGAGAAACGGTATGACCTCGGTGATGTCGGCCGCTACCGGCTGAACAGCAAACTCGGCCTGGATGTCCCGGTGACGACGACGACCCTGACGAAGACGGATATCATTGCCATCATCAATTACCTGATCGATCTCCAGCAGAAGAAACGATCTGTGGACGACATCGATCATCTCGGAAACCGGCGTGTCCGAACCGTGGGTGAACAGATCGCCCAGCAGTTCAACATCGGGCTGGCGAGAATGGCGCGCACGATCCGGGAGCGGATGAACATCCGGGACAATGAGAACCTCACGCCCCAGGATCTCGTGAACGCCCGCACGATCAGCAGTGTCATCAATGCCTTCTTCGGCACGAACCCGCTCTCCCAGTTCATGGACCAGACAAACCCGCTGGCCGAGCTCACGAACAAACGGCGCATGTCGGCCCTCGGGCCGGGGGGTCTGACCCGTGAACGCGCAGGGTTTGAAGTGCGCGACGTGCACTATACCCATTACGGGCGGTTGTGCCCCATCGAGACCCCGGAAGGTCCGAACATCGGCCTCATCTCGTCCCTGTGCATCCATGCCCGGGTCAACGAGTTCGGGTTCATCGAAACGCCGTACCGCAAGGTGCGCAACGGAAAGGTCCTCGACGATATCGAGTACCTGACCGCAGAGCAGGAAGACAATTACACGATCGCCCAGGCGAATGCCCCGCTCGACGCACGCGGGGGGTTCCAGACGGACCGCGTGAAGGCGCGCGAGAAGGGTGAGTTCCCGGTGGTGAAGCCGGACCAGGTCCAGTATATGGACGTCGCGCCGAACCAGATCGTGAGTCCGGCCGCCGGCCTGATCCCGTTCCTCGAGCACGACGATGCCAACCGTGCCCTGATGGGCTCCAACATGCAGCGCCAGTCGGTGCCGCTCCTCCGGCCGGAAGCTCCGGTGGTGGGGACAGGACTTGAAGAGAAGATCGCGCGCGACGCGCGAACTCTGATCGTGGCCGAACGGAACGGTGTCGTGGAGTACGTTGACGCCGACCGCATCGTCGTGGTCTACGATATCGATGAGAGCAGCGCCGAGGCGCTCGTATCCTTCGAGGACAAGCGCCGGGTGGAATACCGCCTCACGAAGTTCTTCCGGACGAACCAGGACACCTGCATCAATCAGAAGGCCGTGGTGAAGCCGGGCGACAAGCTGCGGAAAGGCGACGTGCTGGCCGACGGTGCCGCGACCGACAGCGGAGAGCTGGCGCTCGGCAGGAACGTTCTCGTTGCTTTCATGCCGTGGAACGGATACAACTTCGAAGATGCCATCATTCTGAGTGAGCGCATCGTTTCGCAGGATGTCTTCACGTCGATCCATATCGAGGAGTTCGAGCTCCAGGTCCGCGACACGAAACGCGGCGAAGAGGAGCTGACGCGGGAAATTCCGAACGTCTCGGAGGAAGCCACGAAGGACCTCGACGAGAACGGCATCATCCGGATCGGTGCGGAAGTTGTCGAAGGCGACATCCTCATCGGCAAGATCACCCCGAAGGGGGAATCGGATCCCACGCCGGAAGAGAAGCTGCTCAAGGCCATCTTCGGGGAAAAAGCCGGCGACGTCAAAGACGCGTCGCTCAAGGCGCCTCCGGGAATGAAGGGCGTCGTCATCTCGACCAAGCTTTTCAGCCGCAAGAAGAAGGATGCGGAATCGAAGCGGGAAGACAAGCGCAGGACCGACGCGCTGGACCGGCAACGACGCAAGATCATGGCGGACCTTCGGGAGCGCCTGGTCAGAAAACTCACGCTTCTTCTGGACGACGAGAAGTCCGCCGGAGTGCGTGACGTGGACGGCAATGTGGTATTCCGGGCCGGCACGACCTTCAGAGCCGAACTGTTCGAAGGATGCGAGGTGCTCGAGAAGCTCGACACCGCGAACGACTGGGTCGATGACAAGCGGAAGAACGCGCTCCTGGTAAAGATCTTCCTGGCCTACAGTGCAAAAGTGGATGCGGTGGAGGAGGAATTCAAGCACGAAAAGAACAAGGTGCAGCTGGGGGACGAACTTCCCCCCGGCGTCGTGCAGCTCGCAAAGGTGTACGTGGCAAAGAAGCGCAAGCTTTCCGTCGGCGATAAGATGGCCGGCCGGCACGGCAACAAGGGCGTGGTGTCGCGGGTTGTCCCGGTGGCGGATATGCCGTTCCTCCCGGATGGAACTCCGGTCGACATCGTGCTCAACCCCCTTGGCGTGCCTTCCCGTATGAACATCGGCCAGCTCTATGAGACCGCTCTCGGCTGGGCCGCGGAGAAACTGGGCGTGAAATATGCGTCCCCGATTTTCGACGGCGCGACCTGGGAAGACGTTCAGGGAGAGCTCGAGAAGGCCGGACTCAATCTGCATTCGCGCTCGATTCTCTACGACGGACGCACCGGCGAACGGTTCGACCAGGAAGTCACCGTGGGAGTGATTTACATGCTGAAGCTGTCGCATCTGGTCGACGATAAGATTCACGCGCGGTCCATCGGGCCGTATTCGTTGATCACGCAACAACCCCTGGGTGGGAAAGCACAGTTCGGCGGCCAGCGATTCGGAGAAATGGAAGTGTGGGCGCTGGAAGCGTATGGCGCGGCGCATGTGCTGCAGGAAATCCTCACCGTCAAGAGCGATGACGTCTCCGGACGGGCAAAGGTCTACGAGGCGATCGTCAAAGGAGATAATCTCCCCGAGTCCAACGTTCCGGAATCGTTCAATGTGTTGATCCGCGAACTTATGGGCCTCGGGCTGGACGTGAAGTTGGACTAACGTAGCACGTTTCGGGAGGAGTACAATGGCTTTGTTCCATCAACCCAAAGATCAGAAAAAGAACTTCACCAAGATCAAGATCAGTCTGGCGTCGTCGGACATGATTCTTGCGCGTTCGCACGGTGAAGTCACGAAGCCGGAGACGATCAACTACCGATCGTTCCGGCCGGAAAAGGACGGATTGTTCTGCGAGAAGATCTTCGGGCCGACTCGCGATTGGGAATGTCACTGCGGGAAATACAAGAGAATCCGCTACCGCGGCATTATCTGCGATCGGTGCGGCGTGGAGGTCACCCAGAAGAGTGTGCGCCGGGAACGCATGGGCCATATCGCTCTCGCTGTCCCTATTGTGCATATCTGGTATTTCCGCTCTCTGCCCTCGAAAATCGGCTACATCCTCGGGGTGACGACGAAGGACCTCGAACGGATCATCTATTACGAATCCTATGTCGTCATTCAACCGGGAACGAGCGGGCTGAAGACCGGTTCGTTGATCTCCGAGGATCAGTATTTCGAGATCCTCGCAACGCTGCCGGAGAACCACGATGAGCTTGAATCGTCGGACGCGCGCAAATTCATCGCGCAGATCGGCGGGGAGGCTGTCAAGAGCCTGCTGAAGGCGACCGACATCAACAAGACGGCTGAAGAACTCCGGGAAGTCATCAAGGTCGAAAAGTCCGCACAGAAGAAGCTCGAGGCGCTCAAGAGGCTCCGGGTCATCGAGGCGTTCCGCGAACAGGAAGAAGGCACGGTGAATCGGCCCGAGTGGATGGTGCTCGACATCATCCCGGTCATTCCACCCGAGCTGCGTCCCCTCGTGCCGCTGGAAGGCGGACGGTTTGCAACATCCGACCTGAATGACCTCTACCGGCGCGTCATCATCAGGAACAACCGTCTCAAGCGCCTGATCGATATCAAGGCGCCGGACGTGATTCTCCGCAACGAGAAGCGGATGCTCCAGGAAGCGGTCGATTCGTTGTTCGACAACTCCCGGAGAGTGAACGCCGTACGGAGCGACAATAACCGCGCGCTGAAATCGCTGTCCGACATGCTGAAGGGAAAACAGGGACGGTTCCGCCAGAACCTGCTCGGAAAGCGCGTCGACTACTCCGGCCGGTCGGTCATTGTCGTCGGCCCCGAGCTCAAGCTCCACGAGTGCGGGCTCCCGAAGGACATGGCCGTCGAATTGTTCAAGCCGTTCATCATCCGCAAGCTTATCGAACGCGGCGTCGTGAAGACGGTAAAGAGCGCAAAGAAGATGGTGGACAAGAAAGGCCCGGAGGTGTGGGAAATTCTTGAGCACATCATCGACGGTCATCCGGTGCTGCTGAACCGCGCTCCGACGCTTCACCGCCTCGGCATCCAGGCATTCCAGCCGGTCCTGGTGGAAGGGAAGGCGATTCGCATCCATCCCATGGTGTGTACGGCATTTAACGCCGACTTTGACGGCGACCAGATGGCCGTGCACGTGCCCCTCTCCTTCGACGCGCAGATGGAAGCACGGATCCTGATGCTCTCCAGTCACAATATCCTTTCGCCGGCAAGCGGCGCGCCGATTGTGACACCGACACAGGATCAGGTGCTGGGTTGCTATTACCTGACGAAGTCCAAACTGGGCGACCAGGGAGAAGGGATGCAGTTTGCCACCCCCAATGAAGCCTTGATTGCATTCAATCACGGCAAAGTCGGGTTGCATGCGCGCATCAAGGTGCGCATCGGGTCGCAGATCGTGGAGACCACGACGGGCCGCGTGATCTTCAATCAGATCGTGCCGAAAACCGCGGGATACTTCAACGAGCTGATGAACAAGAAGCGTCTTGTCCAGATCATCTCCACGGTGTTCCGCAAGGTCGGCAATCTCCAGACGGCCGAGTTTCTCGACAGCCTCAAGGAGATCGGATTCCGCTATGCCACGTACGGCGGGCTGTCGGTCGGCCTCGACGACGTCATTGTCCCCCGGGAAAAAGAGACGTTAATCCAGGCCGCCCAGGCGGAAGTGGACAAAGTGGAGAACCAGTATCTCAACGGGATCATCACGCAGGGCGAACGGTACAACAAGGTCATCGACCTCTGGACCTCCACGAGCAACAAGGTGGCCGACCGGCTGATGGATACCCTGCAGCGGTCAAAAGACGGGTTCAATTCGCTCTTCATGATGGTTGATTCCGGCGCCCGCGGATCCCGCGAGCAGGTGCGTCAACTTGCCGGCATGCGCGGCCTGATGGCGAAACCGCAGAAGAGCCTGTCGGGTGCGACCGGTGAGTTGATCGAAAACCCGATCATAGCAAACTTCCGCGAAGGGCTTTCGATCCTCGAGTACTTCATCTCGACGCACGGCGCACGGAAGGGCCTTGCCGATACGGCTCTGAAAACAGCCGATGCGGGATACCTCACGCGCAGGCTGGTGGATGTGGCGCAGGACGCCATTATCACGATGCAGGACTGCGGGACTATCCGCGGAGTCGTGACCGGCGCGTTGAAAGAAGGAGAAGATGTGAAGGAACCGCTGTCGGAACGCATCGCCGGACGCGTGAGCGTTCACGATGTCGTCGATCCGGTGAGCGGGAAGGTGATCGTCGAAGCGGGAGAGCTGATCGAGGAAGACAAGGCGGAACGTATCGCCGAGACCTCCATCGAGACCGTCGAAATCCGGTCCGTGCTCACCTGCGAAGCCAAGCGCGGCGTCTGTGCGCTCTGCTACGGAAGGAATCTGACGACGGGCAAACTCATCCAGCCGGGTGAGACCGTCGGGATCATCGCTGCACAGTCCATCGGGGAACCGGGGACGCAGCTGACGTTGCGGACGTTCCACACCGGCGGCACGGCAAGCCGTATCGCGTCGCAGTCCGACGTCCGGGCGAAGTTCGACGGGAAGGCGCAGTATGAAAACCTGAAGACGCTCGACGTCTCCACGGACGACGGGACGAAGATCCTCGTCTCCGGCCGCAGCGGCGTGATCAATATCCTTGACCAGGACAACCGGGTGCTCACCCGGTACGACGTACCGTACGGCGCGACGCTGATGGTGAAGGACAAGGAGATGATTGCCAAGGGTGCGACCATTTACGAATGGGATCCGTACAATGCGGTCATCATTTCCGAACGTGCCGGGACGGTCCGCTACCTCGACCTTATCGAGAACAACACCTACCGGGAAATCGACGACGAACAGACCGGCCACATCCAGAAGGTTGTCGTTGATTCACGCGACCGCACGCGTGCACCGTCGATCGAGGTGTACGACAAGAAGGGCGGCAAGGTCGGGTCCTATATTATCCCCACCCGGGCGCACATCGCGGTCAACGATGGACAGCATATCGAGTCGGGCACCGTTGTTGCGCGTATTCCGCGCGACACCGGTCGTACGCGTGACATCACCGGAGGCCTCCCGAGGGTGACCGAGCTGTTTGAAGCACGCAGCCCGGCTGATCCGGCCGTGGTCTCGGAGATCGACGGCGTGGTCCGGTTTGGCGCCCCGCGCCGCGGACACCGCGACGTCATTGTGAAGAGTCACGATGAATCGTTCGAGAAGCACTATCCTATTCCGCTCGGCAAGCACGTCCTGGCGCAGGAAAATGATACCGTCAGGGCGGGCGAGCGCCTTTCCGACGGTGCGATCAATCCCCATGACGTCCTTCGCATCAAAGGCGTGGGCGCGGTGCAGGAGTACCTCGTGAACGAGATCCAGGAGGTCTACCGCATCCAGGGGGTGAAGATCAACGACAAGCACATCGAGATCATCGTCCGTCAGATGATGCAGAAGGTCAAGATCGTCGACTCCGGTGACACCCGTTTCCTCGAGGGGGACTATGTGGACAAGCTGCACCTCGAAGAGGAGAACGAGACGTTGCGGGACAAGGTGTTTGTCGAGAACAAGGGAGATTCCAAGTTCAAGAACAACGCCGTTGTTCCCCGACGGAGAGTGACCGAAGTCGATTCCGATCTCAATAAGCGCGGAAAGAAACGGGTGATTTTCCGTGATGCAAAGGCGGCAACGTCCGAACCCGTGCTTCTCGGCATCACCACGGCGGCATTGTCCACGGAGAGCTGGATCTCGGCGGCATCGTTCCAGGAAACCACGAAGGTTCTGACCGATGCAGCCATCGAAGCCAAAATGGATTCGCTGCTCGGCCTGAAAGAAAACGTCATCATGGGGCATTTAATCCCCGCGGGTACCGGTCTCAAGCACTTCCGCAATATCACGCTCATTCCCGCCGAGCCAACGGCGGCGGTCGTGAAGGAAGAAGTCGAAGGAATCGGAATCCGGAAAGCAGTCCGTGCTGCAGAAGATGTAAACGATTGAACCGCTGCACACGCTGACATTCCACAGGCGCTGTGGGCCGGCCGTTGTTCCTCCCAGGCCGGCCCCATCCTGTGCGCAGTACCCGACCATTCGCTCCAGGCAGGTCGATTTCCTTGACATTAAAGTTTTTTTTACGTACATTTAAAGGCTTTTTGAGACTTTCCAAAACCTCCAGCGTAAGGAAGCACTACGTGCCAACGATTAATCAACTGGTCCGGAAAAGCCGCCGCGCGGTGACCTACAAGAGCAAGGCCCCTGCGATGGCGGGATGTCCTCAGAAGCGTGGCGTCTGCACGCGCGTGTACACGACGACACCGAAGAAGCCGAATTCGGCCCTGCGCAAAGTTGCGCGTGTCCGCCTGACCAATGGCATCGAAGTGACCGCCTATATTCCCGGAGAGGGACACAATTTGCAGGAGCACTCCATTGTGATGATCCGGGGAGGTCGTGTCAAAGATCTTCCGGGCGTCCGCTACCACATCATTCGCGGCACCCTGGATACTGCGGGCGTGGCGGATCGGAAGCAGGGGCGCTCCAAATACGGCGCAAAGAAGGCAAAGTCATAATTCTTCGCAAAGGTCTCCGTGAGAAAGAAACGAGCTTCCCAACGTCCGACGCTGCCCGACCCGAAATTCGGCGACGTGATGGTGTCGGAATTCGTCAATAACATCCTGAAGCGCGGCAAGAAGCACCGCGCCCGGAAGATTCTCTACGATGCCATTGCGCTCATCGAAGAGCGCGGAAAACCCAATGGCCTGGAGGTCTTCAAGAAAGCCGTTCAGAACACCCGACCGATGCTTGAGGTCAAGGCCCGGCGTGTCGGCGGAGCAACGTACCAGGTTCCCACAGAAGTCCGGGGGGACCGGAGCACTGCGCTTGCGATCCGGTGGCTTCTGACGTACGCCAACGACCGGAAAGAGCGGTCGATGTCCGAGAAGCTCGCATCGGAATTCATCGCCGCGGCAAGTGGCGAAGGGAACGCGATCAAGAAGAAAGAAGACACACACCGTATGGCGGAAGCCAACAAGGCGTTCGCCCACTTCCGCTGGTAGGAAGTCCGCTGCAGCTGTCTGACAGTTGCAGGCAAAGGTATCGCCGTCGCTGCAGGCACTGTGCCCCCCGCATGCGGCGACCGGATTGAGCAGGGCGGCACGTGCAGAGAGAAGAGAAGACAAAGGACGTATGGCTAGACAGTATCCACTCGAACGAACGCGGAATATCGGTATCAGCGCGCACATCGACGCCGGAAAAACGACGACGACGGAGCGCATATTGTTTTATACGGGCGTCCTGCACCGCATGGGTGAAGTCCATGAAGGCGCTGCAACGATGGATTGGATGGAGCAGGAGAAAGAGCGCGGGATTACGATCACCTCGGCTGCAACCACCTGTTTCTGGAAGAACCACCGCATCAATATTATTGACACCCCGGGGCATGTGGACTTCACCGCCGAGGTGGAGCGTTCGCTGCGGGTCCTGGACGGCGCGATCGCGCTGTTCTGCTCCGTCGGCGGCGTGGAGCCCCAGTCCGAAACGGTATGGCGCCAGATGGACAAATACGGCGTTCCGCGCATTGCGTTCGTCAATAAGATGGACCGGATCGGCGCGGATTTCCTGGGCGTTGTCCAGATGATGAAGGACCGGCTTTCCGCCAACGCGGTGCCGGTGCAGCTCCCGGTGGGCGAGGGCGACCTGTTCACCGGCATCATCGACCTGGTCACGATGAAGTCCTATATGTACCGTGAGTCAACGCTGGGGATCGAGTGGGACGAACTCGAAATCCCGCACGACATGCAGGCCAAGGCCCGTGAATACCGGACCAAGATGCTCGAAGCGGTCGCCGATGAGGACGACTCGCTGCTCGAAAAGTATCTTGAAGGAAAAGAAATCACCCCGAAGGAGATCATGGTCGTCCTCCGCAGGGCGTGCCTGAAGGTGAGCATCATCCCGGTCCTCTGCGGCTCTTCGTTCAAGAACAAGGGCGTCCAGATGCTGCTGGACTCGGTGATCGATTTTCTCCCTTCCCCCCTCGACCTGAATGACGGGAAGATCAGCGGCCATCATCAGAACATGAAGGACCAGGTGTTCCGGATGGCCGACGACACCCAGGCGTTCGCCTCTCTCGCCTTCAAGATTGTGACCGACCCGTTTGTCGGCCGCCTGACCTACCTGCGGATCTACTCGGGGACGCTGCAGAAAGGGTCCTACGCGTACAACGCGGTGTCGGACAAGAAGGAACGCATCAGCAGGATTCTCCGCATGCATGCGAATATGCGGGAAGATGTGGAAGAAGCGAATTCAGGGGATATCGTGGCGGTGGTGGGTTTGAAGAGCACCCGCACCGGCGACACCCTGTGCGACGAGAAGGATCCGATAATCCTCGAGAAGATGACCTTCCCCGAACCGGTGATCCACGTCGCGATCGAGCCGAAAACCAAGGCGGATGAGGAGAAGATGTCGGAGGCGCTGGCGAAGCTCTCCGAAGAAGATCCGACGCTGCGCATATCGACAAACGAAGAAACCGGTCAGACCATCATCAGCGGGATGGGAGAATTGCATCTGGAGATCATCGTCGACCGGATGAAGCGTGAATTCAGGGTGGAAGCGAACATCGGCAAGCCGCAGGTGGCCTACAAAGAGACCATCCGGAAGAAGGTGGAACAGGAAGGAAAGTTCGTCCGTCAGTCGGGCGGACACGGCCAGTACGGCCACGTCTGGATTGAGCTCGAGCCGAACGAGAAGGGAAAAGGATTCGTCTTCGAGAACGACATTGTGGGCGGCGTGATTCCCCGGGAGTACATCAAACCCGTCGAGGAAGGAATCGTCGAGGCCATGCGGAACGGCGTTCTTGCGGGGTATCCCGTGGAGGATGTCAAGGTGCGTCTCTTTGATGGATCGTTCCACGAGGTTGATTCCTCCGAAATGGCGTTCAAAGTGGCAGGGTCCATCGCGTTCAAAGACGCGGCCCGCAAGGCGAATCCGGTGCTGCTCGAACCCATTATGGCGGTCGAAGTGGTGACGCCCGAAGAGTACATGGGCGATGTCATGGGAGACCTGAATTCCCGGAGAGGTCGCATTGAAGGGATGAACCCGCGCAAGGATGCGCAGGTCATTAAAGCGGGCGTTCCCCTTTCGGAGATGTTCGGGTACTCGACCGTTCTCCGTTCCATGACGCAGGGACGCGCGATTTACAGCATGGAGCTCTCGCATTATGATGAAGTACCGCGGAGTGTCGCGGACCAGATCATTGAAAAGGTCAAAGGGAAACAGGCCGGCGCGGCGTAACGGTTTCCCTGTGGTGTTCACAACATCCCCGTATTGAATTGAGAGGAGCAGACCAATGGCAAAAGAGAAATTCACGCGTGATAAACCTCACCTCAACGTCGGCACCATCGGCCACGTCGATCATGGTAAGACAACCCTCACCGCAGCCATCACCATGGTGCTTGCGAAGAAGGGTCTGTCCGCCATCCGTACCTTCGACAGTATCGATAATGCACCGGAAGAGCGGGAACGCGGAATTACCATTGCCACGGCCCACGTCGAGTATTCGACGGCAAAGCGGCACTATGCACACGTTGACTGCCCGGGCCACGCGGACTATGTGAAAAACATGATCACCGGGGCCGCCCAGATGGACGGTGCGATCCTGGTCGTTGCGGCAACGGACGGCCCGATGCCCCAGACGCGCGAACACATTCTTCTTGCCCGCCAGGTCGGTGTGCCGAAGATCGTCGTCTTTATGAACAAAGTCGACGCGGTGGATGATCCGGAACTTCTTGATCTGGTGGAACTCGAGCTGCGTGAGTTGCTCACGAAGTACGACTTCCCCGGAAACGAGACGCCGATCATTCGCGGCAGCGCGCTCAAAGCCATGGAACAGGCCGTCAAACCGGATGTTTCCCCCGATGATCCGGCGTTCAAGTGCATTTATGAATTGATGGATGCCATTGACGAGTATTTCCCGATCCCGCAACGCGAGGTGGAAAAACCGTTCCTGATGCCGGTGGAAGACGTGTTCTCGATCACCGGGCGCGGTACGGTCGGCACCGGCCGTGTCGAACGCGGGAAGGCAAAAGTCGGAGACGAAGTGGAAGTCATCGGTCTTGGTGCGCACAAGAAGACGGTCATCACCGGCGCCGAGATGTTCCGCAAGGAACTCGACGAGGTGCAGGCCGGAGACAACGCGGGGCTGTTGCTGCGCGGTGTCGACAAGAATGAGCTCGAGCGCGGCATGGTGATCGCGAAACCCGGAAGCATCACACCGCACAAGAAGTTCACCGCGCAGGTGTACGTGCTGAAGAAAGAAGAAGGCGGACGGCATACACCGTTCATCAACGGTTACCGGCCGCAATTCTACTTCCGCACCACCGACGTGACCGGCGTCGCACACCTTCCGCAGGGTGTGGATATGGTCATGCCCGGTGACAATGTGGACGGGCTGACGGTGGAATTGATCACCAACATCGCAATGGAAGAGAAGTTGCGCTTCGCCATCCGCGAAGGGGGCCGTACCGTCGGTTCCGGTGTGGTGACCAAGATTCTGGAATAGGACAGCACAACTGCAGGGGGATGCCCGACGGCATCCCGCTGCACATCGTTTTCGACTAATCGGAGTAACTCTACACGTGGCCGGACAGAAGATACGTATCAAGCTGAAATCGTACGATCACAACCTGATCGACAAGTCCGCGGAAAAAATCATCAAGACTGTCAAGTCGACAGGCGCTGTGGTTTCCGGCCCGATTCCGTTGCCCACGAAGCGTACGGTCTATACTGTGCTTCGTTCTCCTCACGTCGATAAGAAGTCGAGGGAACAATTCGAGACGCGCGCCCACAAGCGGCTGATCGACATCCTCAATTCGACGAACAGGACGATCGACTCCCTGATGAAACTCGATCTCCCCGCGGGTGTCGACGTCGAAATCAAGGTCTAATCCATACCTCTGATTCGGGCGGATGCCCTGGTCGGGAGATCGTGTCTCCGGCCGGGAAGATAAAACGGCATCGGGTGCATGCGGCCGTGAGCGGCGTCGCATGATGAATTGTATTCTTACATGGACGATGGTATGACAGGACTACTCGGGAAAAAGATTGGGATGACCAGCATCTTTGATGAATCTGGTCAAGTCATCCCCTGCACCGTCATCGAGGCGGGTCCCTGCTTCGTCACGCAGGTGAAGACGCGTGACCGCGACGGGTACACGGCGGTCCAGCTCGGCTTCGACGAGAAGAAGGAACGACTGGTCGCGAAACCGCTGCAAGGGCACTTCAAAAAGGCTGCAACGAAACCCCTCCGGTTTGTGCGGGAGTTCCGTGCCGACGGCGGAGCCGAAGTGCAACCCGGTCAGGAATTTCGCGTCGATTCGGTCTTCGCGAAGGGCGACACCGTCGCCGTCGTCGGCACCTCCAAGGGCCGCGGATTCCAGGGCGTCGTGAAGCGCCACCATTTTGGCGGAGGGTTCCGCACGCACGGGCAGAGCGATCGCGAGCGCGCACCGGGGTCGATCGGTTCGTCCTCCTACCCGTCCCGCGTGTTCAAAGGCATGCGGATGGCCGGGCGGATGGGCGGAACGCGCATCACGGTCCGGAATCTCAAGGTGGTGGGCGTGATCGCGGATTCCAATCTCCTGCTCGTCCGGGGGTCAGTCCCCGGGGCGATCAACGGATTCCTCGAAATCCATAAACTGAAAGCGTAATAACCAGAGAACGCGGCGATGGAACTCGAAGTCTATCGGAAAGACGGTACGAAAAGCGGCGAGACGGTGAAACTGTCCGCCGACATCTTCGGCATAGAGCCGAACGAACACATCCTCCACCGCGCAGTCCGTGTCTTCCTCGACAACCAGAGGCAGGGGACGGCGAAGGTGAAAACCCGTGAGGAAGTGCGCGGCGGCGGAAAGAAGCCCTTCAAGCAGAAGCATACGGGCATGGCCCGTCAGGGCTCGAGCCGTTCACCCGTGATGACCGGCGGCGGATCCATCTTCGGTCCCAAGCCCCGCGACTATCACTCGACGCTTCCTGCGAGCATGCACCGTCTTGCACGGAAATCCGCCCTCTCCGCAAAGGCGAAGGAAGGACAGATCAAGATCGTCGAGGACTTCACATTCGAGTCGCCGAAGACCAGGGAAATGGCCACCGTGCTGCAGGCGCTGGGGCTGGAGTCCACGAAAACGCTCCTGCTGATGCCGAAGAGCGAGCCGAATGTCGTGAAGTCCGGACGCAACATCCCCGTGCTGGCGGTCATTGTCGCCGATAAGGCGTCGACCTACGACTTCCTGAACAACGGTATGCTGCTGATCCAGAAGAGTGCGGTGGAAGTGCTGGAGAACACCTTTAAGAATACCATCGATGGGATGCGATCATGACCGGCATTTTGCGGCGTCCGATTGTCACCGAAAAGATGACCCTGCTTCAGGAAAAGGGACAGTACGCGTTCGAAGTTGCCGCGGCTGCCAACAAGATCGACATTGCGAAAGCTGTCGAGAAGAAGTTCAACGTGACCGTGCTTGATGTGCGCACGCTCCGGCAGAAGGGAAAGACGAAGTCCCAGATGACGAAGAAGGGGCGGTTTCCCGGACGGACGGCGTCGTGGAAGAAGGCGATCGTCCGTCTGAAAGAGGGCGATCAGATCCAGTTCTTCGAGAATGTCTGATACCAGCCGGCCACCAAAGAGCTCAGGATAGAACGATCATGGCGATTCGAAAATTCAAACCAACCACACCCGGAACACGGTGGATGTCCGTGTCGGCCTTTGACGAGATCACGAAAGGCAAGCCGGAGAAAAACCTGCTTGAGCCGCTCCACAAGTCCGGCGGACGGAACAACACGGGCCGGGTGACGTCCCGCCACCGCGGCGGCGGACACAAGCGTTTCTACCGCATCGTCGATTTCAAGCGGAACAAAGACGGAATGGATGCGCGCGTTGCGGCCATCGAGTATGACCCGAACAGGACGTGCCGGATCGCACTGCTGCAATACGTCGACGGTGAGCGCCGCTATATCATCGCCCCGACGGGTGTGACGGTAGGCGACGTTCTCCGTTCCGGATCGGATGCAGAAATCAAGCCCGGAAACACCATGCCGCTGGGCAATATTCCCGCCGGCACGTTTATCCATGCGATCGAGATGCGGCCCGGCAAGGGTGCACAGATTGCGCGCAGCGCGGGGATGGGTGTGCAGCTGATGGCGAAAGAAGGGAAGTTCGCGCAGCTGCGGCTTCCTTCCGGCGAGATCCGCAATTTTCCGGTGGAATGCCGGGCCACCATCGGCACGGTGGGGAACAGCGACCATGAAAACATCAGCATCGGCAAGGCCGGCCGCTCGCGCTGGCTGGGCATCCGGCCGCAATCGCGCGGCGTCGTGATGAATCCGGTCGATCATCCGCACGGCGGCGGCGAAGGAAAATCACCCCAGGGGAATCCGCATCCGGTTTCGCCGTGGGGATGGCACACGAAGGGGAAGAAGACCCGTTCGCACAAAAAGCCGTCAAGCAAGTTCATCGTGAAACGGAGAAGGTCCTAGGCCATGGCACGTTCCCTCAAGAAAGGTCCCTTTGTCAGCGTCAAGCTCGTGGAGAAAGTGACCCAGCTCAACAAATCGAATCAGAAAAAAGTCATCAAGACCTGGTCGCGCGCCTCGACGATCACGCCGGAATTCGTGGGGCATACGTTCGCCGTGCACAACGGCAACAAGTTTGTTCCCGTGTACGTGCATGAAGGCATGGTCGGACACAAACTCGGGGAGTTTGCGCCGACACGCAACTTCCGCACACACCCCGGCATCAAGAAAGAAGAAAGCACGACTGCGGCTTGACCCGCGCATTCGAAGGACGAACGATATGGAAGCTCGAGCAATCAACAGGTATATCGGCACCTCGCCGCGGAAAATGCGCCTGGTGATCGATTTGATCCGTGGCAAGCGCGTCGATGCGGCGCTGCACATCCTGCATTTCTCGCCGAAGGCTGCCTCGAAGGTGGCGGAGAAGGTCCTCCGGTCGGCTGTCTCCAACTTGCAAAATCAGGACGAAGGCGGACGTGTGGATCCCGAGGATATGGTGGTGAAGCGTGTCCAGGTGGACGGCGGGCTGGTCATGAAACGCATCAGTGCGGCACCGATGGGACGTGCGTTCCGGATTCGCAAACGCTCGAACCATATTACCATCGTGGTGGAGGCCGTGGAAGGGAAGCAGCGGCACGCGGCGGCTCGCGCTCCCCGAACCCGTACCAAAGCTGCTGCGACGTCCGCTCCAACGAAACAAGCGCCGGCGGAAAAGACTCCCGCCGACTCAACGAGTGAAAAAAAGAAGTAATTGCATCCGTAAGGAGGAACTTTGGGACAAAAAACGCATCCGGTCGGCCTTCGCCTTGGCATCATCCGTTCGTGGGATTCGAACTGGTATGACGAAAAAGCGTTCGCGGTCAAATTGTCGGAAGACATGACCATCCGCAGGTATGTGCGCAGCCGGTTGAAGAAGGCGGGCATCTCCCGGATTGTCGTCGAGCGGACTCCCAAGCGCGTGGTGATCACCATCAATACCTCCCGGCCGGGGATTGTGATCGGCAGAAGCGGGAAGGAGATCTCGCTCCTCGAGGAGGAGTTGAAGAAGATCACCAATACGGATGTGAAGATCATGATCAACGAGATCAAACGCCCGGAGCTGGACGCGTACCTCGTTGCAGAGAATATTGCGCAGCAGCTTGAAGGACGGATCGCATTCCGGCGCGCGATGAAGAACGCGATCACCGCGGCGATGCGCATGGGTGCCGAGGGTGTCCGTGTCATGACGAGCGGCCGCCTCGGGGGAGCAGAAATTGCACGACGCGAACAGTACAAGGAGGGGCGGATCCCTCTCCATACGCTGAGAGCCGATATTGATTATGCGGCTTCCACCGCGCGGACAGTCTACGGAGCGATTGGGGTGAAGGTGTGGATCTGCAAGGGGGAAGTGCTTGATACGAAGGCAGCATTGCAGCAACACCAAAGCCAGCCGAGCAGGCGCGCTTCATAATTCGATCGAGGAAGATTCGCCATGTTGATGCCCAAAAGAGTGAAGTACCGCAAAGCCCAGCGCGGACGCATGCGTGGAAAGGCGACACGCGGTGCCAGTATCGCGTTCGGAGACTTTGGATTGAAAGCGCTCGAGCCGGGCTGGATCACCCAGCGACAGATCGAGGCGGCCCGTGTGACGCTGACGCGGATGATGAAACGCGAGGGACGCATCTGGATCCGCATTTTCCCGGACAAACCGGTCACCAAGAAGCCTGCCGAAACCCGCATGGGAAAGGGGAAAGGCGCTCCGGAGTACTGGGTGGCCGTCGTGAAACCCGGACGGGTGATGTTCGAGGTGGGAGGAACGGTCAAGGCGACTGCGCTCGAAGCGCTCCGGCTTGCGTCGCACAAACTTCCCATCAAGACCAAGGTGAGTACCCGGCCGGACTACGAAGTGTAAAAAAGTAATTGGCGGTTGGCAAATGGGATTTGAGAATTGCCGATTGGGCATTGGAAATTGCCAATGACAAGGACTACCAGGAATGAAGACCACTGAATTGCGCCAGCTTGCGCTGGATGAATTGAAGAAACGACTGTTGGACGAAGAAGAAAACCTGTCCAACCTCCAGTTCCAGCTCGCCACCAGGCAGCTGGACAGCCCGATTCGCGTGCGGACGGTTCGCCGGGACATCGCGCGGCTCAAGACACTGATTCACCTGCGGGAACCACAAGCTCCCGCCGTCGTGGAAGCGAAGACACCCGAGAAGACGGAGACACAAGCATCATGACTGACGCAGCCGTTCAAGCCCACCCCGGGCGGACCACCCTACGGAAGACGCGTATCGGCAAGGTCGTTAGCAACAAGATGAACAAGAGCATCGTGGTGGCGGTGGAACGCCGCGTTCCCCACCCGATCTACAAGAAATATTTCCGGCGCACGTCACGGCTGATGGTCCACGATGCAAAGGGCGAAGCGGGAATCGGCGACCGGGTGCGCGTGATGGAGACCCGACCGATGAGCAAAATGAAGCGCTGGCGCCTTGTGGAAATCGTGGAAAAGGCGAAGTAATATCGTCGACGATGGAGTGACCTATGATCCAGGAAGAAACGAATCTCGTAGTCGCCGATAATTCCGGCGCGAAGAAAGTGCGGTGCATCCGCGTTCTCGGCGGGTCCGACCGGCGGTACGCCGGCCTCGGCGACCTTGTCATCGTCGCGGTGAAGTCTGCCATTCCCGGTGCGGCGGTGAAGAAGGGCGATGTCGCGAGAGCGGTGATCGTCCGGACGAAAAAGGAAACCCTGCGGAAAGACGGATCGTTCATCCGGTTCGACGAAAATGCCGCAGTCCTGATCAATGATGCAGGAGAGCCCCGCGGGAGCCGCATCTTCGGACCGGTTGCGCGCGAGCTCCGCGAAAAGCAATACATGAAAATCGTTTCACTTGCACCGGAAGTGCTCTAATCTGCAGGAACGGCAATGAAGATCCGGAAAAATGATACCGTAATTGTGATCGCCGGTAACGCGCGTGGAAAAAAGGGGAAGGTGTTGAAAGTATTCCCCGAGCGCGAACGGATTATCGTCGAGGGGGTCAATATCATCAAGCGGCATACGCGTCCGAACCAACGGAACCCCCAGGGCGGAATCGTCCAGCGCGAAGAGAGCATCAACGTCTCCAACGTGATGCTGATCGACCCGAAATCAAGCGAGCCCACGCGCATCGGCGCGAAGGTGGTGAAGGACGAAACCACAGGGCGTACACGCCGTCTGCGCGTAGCAAAGAGCAGTGGTGAAACGGTTTAACCTCAAAGCACGGACGAATCTGGCATGAGCGAAGAGAAACCCAAGAAGCAGGCACCCGCGCCAGCGAAGCCTAAAGGATCTGGCGCAGGGAAGAAGGGGGATGCCCCCGCCGCACAGGCGCCGCGACAGAGCGGGAAACGGGAAAAGGTGGTTGCCCGCCTCGCCCTCACCTATCCTCGCGAAGTGATTCCCGCGATGATGAAGCGCTTCAGCTATAAGAACGTCATGCAGGTCCCCCGTCTGGAGAAGATCTGCATCAATATCGGGGTCGGTCAGGCGACACAGGATCCGAAACTCGTCGAGGCCGCGGCGCGCGATCTCGAGTCGATCGTCGGACAGAAGGTCGTCATCACCCGTGCCAAGAAATCGATATCGAATTTCCATCTGCGGGAAAAAATGCCGATCGGGTGCCGGGTGACACTCCGGCGGACGTTCATGTACGAATTTCTCGACAGATTCATCAGCATCTCCGTTCCCCGGATTCGTGACTTTCGCGGACTGTCGGATAAGTCCTTCGATGGTCGCGGCAACTACACGCTCGGAATCAAGGAACATACGGTGTTCCCGGAGATCGATGTGGATAAGATTACAAAGATTTTCGGCATGGATATCACCTTTGTGACCACGGCGAAGACCGACCAGGAAGCCTATGAGCTCCTGAAAGCCTTCGGGATGCCGTTCGTCAAGCGTCAGGAAGTTCTTGAAACGCCGAAAGCACAGGCATAACGTCTGCCGTGCAGGGTTGGGGCGTTGAGTGAGGCCGTGGAACAGATTCATTACGAGGAAGTTGTTATGGCAAAAACCAGTTCGAAAGCCCGCCAGCGGAAACGCGTGAAGCTCGTTGCCAAATATGCGGCGATCCGTAAAGAGTTGAAGGAGAAGGGTGATTACGAAGGCCTCCAGAAACTCCCGAGGAACAGCAGCCCGAGTCGCCTCCATAACCGCTGCGAAATGAGCGGCAGGCCCCGGGGGTACATGCGCAAGTTCGGCCTCTCACGGATTGCCTTTCGCGAGCTTGCCCTCGACGGCAAAATTCCGGGCGTGACCAAAGCCAGCTGGTAAGAACAGAGTTTTTTTGATCGCAGAACCAGGAGATCGTATGACAATGACCGATCCCGTCGCCGACTACTTGACGCGGCTACGGAATGCAGTCCAGGCAGGACACAAGAAATTCGAGGTTCCGACTTCGAATCTCAAACGGGAAATCACCAAGCTGCTGGTGGACCAGAAGTTCGTCACCGGGTTCACCGAGGTGAAGGAAGCTCCCCAGGGAACGCTGAGAGTTCAATTGAAGTATCACAACGGCCAGTCCGTCATCACCGGACTGCGTCGGATCAGCACTCCCGGACTCCGGAAATACGTCAACTCGACAGACATCCCGCGGGTTCTGGGAGGACTGGGAATTGCGATCATATCCACATCCCGGGGATTGATGAGCGACCGTCAGGCACGGGAAGCTCACGTGGGCGGGGAAGTCATGTGCGAAATCTGGTAACCGGGAATTTAGAAGGAGACTAATTGCCGTGTCACGAGTCGGCAGGAAACCGATCCCCATCGAGAAGGGGGTCAAGATCGAAATCAAGGGCAACGCCATCAAGGTCACCGGACCGAAAGGCGAACTGAGCGCGGGAGTGCATCAGGCGATCCACCTTGAAATGAAGGATAACCAGATTGTTCTCAGCCGCTCCACCGATGAGAAGGAAGAACGATCCCTTCACGGACTCTGGAGAGCGCTGATCCAGAACATGGTCAAAGGGGTGACCACCGGGTACGACAGGAAACTGGAGCTGGTGGGAGTGGGGTATCGCGCGGAGATGAAAGGAAAGAGACTTCAGCTTGCATTGGGGTTCTCTCATCCCATCCTGTTTGTCCCGCCAGAGGGGATCAAGATTGAAGCCCCGACGCAGACCAACATCACCGTAAGTGGGATTGACAAGCAATTGGTTGGACAGGTTGCCGCGAAAATCCGATCCTTCCGCCCGCCCGAGCCCTACAAGGGGAAAGGCGTCAAGTATGAAGGCGAAGTGGTCCGCCGCAAGGCAGGAAAGGCGGCAGCGGCGAGCGGAGCAAAAGCCTAACTTTTGATGGGTGAGCAAACGATATGATTACGAAGAACCGGGTCGCAAGCAGAAAACGCATTAAAACCCACATTCGCCTCGAGATGGCTGGAACGCCCGACCGCCCCCGGCTGTCGGTGTACCGGAGCCTGAAGCATGTCTATGCGCAGATTGTGGACGATGAATCGGGGAAGACATTGGTGTCGATATCCGACATCTCCAAAGGCGTGCGGGCGGAGTTTCAGGAGAAGAAGGGACAGATCGCGATCGGCAAACGGGTAGGGAACCTGGTCGCGGCCGCGGCATCGGAGAAGGGTATCAAGGCGGTGGTCTTCGACCGGAACGGTTATCTCTATCACGGGGTGGTCAAGGCCGTGGCGGACGGGGCGCGCGAAGGCGGATTGAAGTTCTGAGCACAGACGCTGGGCGGGTCCCACCCGAAGATTTCCTTGTCGGGTCGTCTAATGGCAGGACAGCGGCCTTTGGAGCCGTTAGTAGAGGTTCGACTCCTCTCCCGACAGCGAAGCAGTGAAGCAACGATAAACGCAACATGAGGAACACTCGTGGCACGGATCAAGGCAAGCGAACTTGAATTAAAGGACAAGCTCGTCCACATCAACCGCGTGGCAAAAGTGGTAAAGGGTGGACGGCGGTTCAGTTTCAACGCCATTGTCGTTGTCGGTGACGGCAACGGCCATGTCGGCGTCGGTCTCGGGAAGGCCAACGAGGTGGCGGACGCCATCTCCAAGGGTGTCGACGACGCGAAGAAGAACGTGGTCACCGTCCCGATTGTCAAGGGGACGATTCCCCATGCGGTCATGGGGAAGTACGGCGCAGGCAAGGTGATGTTGAAGCCTGCCTCGCCCGGGACCGGATTGATCGCGGGCGGAGGCGTCCGTGCCGTCCTCGAGTCGGCGGGCGTTCACGACGTTCTGACGAAATCGATCGGCTCATCGAATCCGCATAATGCCGTGAAGGCCACCATGGCCGCTCTGCAGAGTCTGATCAATGCGAAAGCAATGGCCGAACGCCGCGGACTGACAATCACGGAGCTGTTTGGCATCGCCGCGAAGCCCGTGGCGTCCAACTGAAGAGGGGCACCCCATGGCAAAGAGAATAAAGATTACACAGATCCGCAGCGTGATCGACCAGATTGAACCGCAGAAGAGAACCATCGAAGCGCTCGGTCTCGGCCGGCCCAACCGGTCGGTCATCAAGCAAGACACGCCGCAAATTCGCGGCATGATCCAGAAAGTCTTCCACCTCGTCGAGGTGGAGGAAGTCGAGTAACCGGTTCAGCATCGAAGGCAGATCATGGCGAAGGATATTCTCAGTTCACTGAAACCGGCCCCCGGGTCGACCAGAAAACCGAAACGCATCGGACGCGGACAGGGGTCGGGGCACGGCGGCACTTCAACGCGCGGGCACAAGGGCGCGGGTTCACGCTCCGGGAGCAGTCGCCCGGCATGGTTCGAAGGCGGCCAGATGCCGCTCGTCCGGCGTGTTCCCAAACGCGGCTTTTATCATCCGTTCCGTACCGAGTACCAGGTGGTCAACGTCGAAGTGTTGAACAAACTCGCAGAGGACGGCCGGTTGCAGGGGGGCATGGTCACGCCCGAGGTCCTCGCGAAGCTGGGCACGGTGCGCAAGGCGGAAGTGATGGTCAAGGTTCTCGGCAACGGCGAACTGACGGCGAAGCTCGACGTCACCGCCCATGCATTCAGCAAATCCGCAGTGGCGAAAATTGAAAAGGCCGGCGGCAAGGTACAATCCATTCCCGCAAGCGCGAAATCGTAATGGCAAATCTCGGCGAAAGTCTTCGCAACGTTTTCAAAATCCAGGAACTCCGGACGCGCATTCTGTTCACCGCAGCCCTGCTGGTGGTGGTGCGCATCGGAGCACACGTTACACTCCCCGGCGTGGACGCCTCGCTCCTCGCGCGCGCGGAGGCCAGCCAGTCGTCGAATACCCTCTTCGGCCTGTACGATCTGTTTGTCGGGGGTGCGTTCAAAAACGCGGCTATCTTCGCGCTGGGGATCATGCCCTATATCAGCTCGTCGATCATCCTCCAGCTGCTCGGCGCAGTCGTCCCGTATTTCCAGAAGCTCTCGAAGGAAGGGGAAGAGGGACGGAAAAAACTGACGCAACTGACACGGTACGGAACGGTCCTCGTTGCGGCATTGCAGGGTTGGGGTGTCAGTGTGCGGCTGACCAGTCTCAATCTCGAAGGGCTCCCGATTGTCCCGGCAGAGGTGCAGGGGCTCGCATTTACGCTCAGCACGGTCATCTTCCTCACCACAGGAACGATGTTCATGATGTGGCTCGGAGAGCAGATCACGGAACGGGGGATCGGGAACGGCATCTCGTTGATCATTTTTATCGGCATCATCGCGCGGTTCCCGCATTCGATTATCGAACAGTTCCAGGTAAGTCAGAACCTCGTGATCACGCTTCTCATCCTGGCGGTCATGATCGCCATCATCGCGGGAGTCGTCCTGGTCACGCAGGGAACGCGCCGCATCCCTGTCCAGTATGCCAAAAGGGTTGTCGGGCGAAAAGTGTACGGCGGGGTCACCCAGTATATTCCGCTCCGGGTCAATACCGCGGGCGTCATGCCGATCATCTTCGCCCAGTCGATCATGTTCATCCCGAGCACGATCCTGACGTTCTTCCCGGAGAGCGAATTCATGCAGAGTCTCTCGGGGTACTTCCAGTATACCTCGATGACGTACTCCTTCTTCTACGGGTTGATGATCATTTTCTTCACCTACTTCTATACGGCGATTGCGTTCAATCCGAAGGATGTGTCGGAAAACATGCAGAAGCAGGGGGGATTCATCCCGGGAATTCGTCCGGGCAAGCATACCTCGGATTTCATCGACAATATTCTCACGAAGATCACGCTTCCGGGATCGATCTTCCTGGCCATCATAGCGATTCTCCCGGCGTTCATCATGCGATTCGGGGTTACCGTGAGTTTTGCGCAATTTTTCGGCGGAACGAGCCTGCTGATCATGGTCGGTGTCGCGCTCGATACCCTGCAACAGGTGGAATCGCATCTGCTGATGAGACACTACGACGGGTTCATGAAGTCGGGCAAGATGAAAGGGCGTTCGCGCTAACCGAAACCCCATGGCAAAAGTCGGGATCAAGTCCGAGCGCGATATTGCGCTCATGAAGGAGAGCGGGAAGATTGTCGCGGATGTGCTCAGCCTGATCGGCTCTCATGTCCGTCCGGGGGTGACAACGGAAGAACTTGACCGGCTTGCGGAAGAGTACATCCGGGCACAGGACGCGATCCCCGCGTTCAAGGGCTACGGAAGCGACAAGCGGAATCTTTTTCCCGCGACGTTGTGCATCTCGATCGACGATGTCGTGGTCCATGGGATCCCGGGTGGAGTCCAGATCGAAGAAGGCCAGATCGTGTCGGTCGATGTCGGGGTGAAAAAGAACGGATATTACGGCGACGGCGCACGGACATTCGCCGTCGGGCACGTGTCGGAAGAGAAGGCACGACTGATGAAAGTGACGGAGGAAGCGCTCTACAAGGGGATCGGGAGTGCGAAAGAAGGGGCGCGGCTGCACGACATTTCCGCGGCAGTGCAACACCATGTGGAGGAAGCGGGCTTTTCGGTAGTGCGTGACCTTGTGGGACACGGGATCGGGAAGAACCTCCACGAAGAACCGGCCGTGCCGAATTTCGGGAGTCCGGGCACCGGGCTCGTCCTTCAGGCGGGGATGACGCTGGCGATCGAGCCGATGGTGAATGCCGGATCGTATAGAGTCATGGTAGATGCGGACGGATGGACAGTCCGGACGTCGGACGGCCGGCCCTCCGCACACTTCGAACACACAGTGGTCATTCGACCGGGCGAAGCAGAGATTCTCACCCGGTAACACAGCGACAACACGGAAGCATATGGGGAAACAAGGCCCGATCAAAGTAGACGGCGTCATTACCGAGACATTGCCGAACGCCATGTTTAAGGTCAGCCTTGAAAGTGGTCACAGCGTTCTGGCGCATATCTCGGGCAAGATGAGAATGAACTTCATCAAAATTCTCGTCGGCGACAGGGTGACGGTTGAACTCTCGCCCTACGATCTGAACAAGGGGCGAATTACGTACCGATACAAGTAAGCAGACAGCAGACGGGAGCGGCAATGAAAGTCCGATCATCGGTGAAGAAGATGTGCATCAATTGCAAGATCATCCGGCGCAAGGGACAGGTGCGCGTGATCTGCAAGAACCCGAAACACAAACAGCGTCAAGGTTAAGATCAAGGAGGGTTCTGCGTGGCTCGCATTGCAGGAATAGATTTACCCAAAAAGAAGCGTTCGGAAATCGGCCTCACGTATATCTTCGGCATCGGCCGGCACACCGCCCGGACCATTCTGACAAAAGCCGGGATATCGTTCGACAAGAAGGTCGGCGATCTGAACGACGATGAAGTTTCGAAAATCAGGAGCATCATCACCTCCGAATACAAGGTGGAAGGTGCGCTCCGGAGCGACACCCAGATGAACATCAAACGGTTGATGGATATCGGGTGCTACCGCGGAATCCGGCATCGCCGGGGGCTCCCGGTGCGGGGCCAGCGAACCCGGACGAATTCCAGGACGAGAAAGGGCCGTCGCAAGACTGTTGCCGGCAAGAAGAAGGCTGCGGCAAAGACCTGATCGTCAGGTGAAGATGTGAATTGGGGTGCATGAAAACGGAGGAATCGTGGCAAAAACGACCCAGAGCCAGGCAACCGATACAACAAAACGGCGCAAGAAGATTCAGGTTGACGTCAGCGGGAAGGTGTTTGTCAAGGCGACGTTTAACAATGTGATCGTGACCATTACCGATGTGTATGGCAATACGATCAGCTGGTCATCGGCAGGGAAAAACGGCTTCAAAGGCTCGCGCAAGAATACGCCTTTCGCGGCCCAGGTATCGGCGGAAGCGGCGGCAAAGGCCGCCCACGCCCTCGGGCTCCGGAAGGTGGAGGTATTCGTGAAGGGCCCGGGTTCGGGACGCGAAGCTGCCATCCGCGCCTTGCAGACGTCAGGATTGGAGATTTCCAGCATACGCGATGCGACCCCGATTCCCCACAACGGCTGCCGTCCTCCGAAGCGCCGTAGAGTTTAAAGCAACGTTGAAAGCAAAGGACATTCGTTCATGGCCAGGTACACTGCTCCAAGCTGCCGGCTCTGCCGGCGTGAGCGGCAAAAGCTCTTTTTGAAAGGCACGAAGTGCTTCACCGAGAAATGCCCCGTCGAACGGCGGGCGTTCCCCCCGGGGCAGCACGGACAATCGCGCCGGACAAAGATTTCAGAATATGGTGTTCAGCTCCGTGAGAAACAGAAGATCCGCCGGATGTACGGGCTGATGGAGGGGCAATTTCACAATTACTTCGAGAAAGCCCTGAAGCAAACGGGCCGCACCGGGGAAAATCTCGTGAAGCTGCTCGAGCGACGTCTCGACAACGTCGTCTATCGCCTCGGGTTTGCCCCGTCGCGGAAGACCGCCCGTCAGCTCATCACCCACGGACATTTCCAGGTCAACAAGAAGCCGGTGGACATTCCGTCGTATCAACTCCGGCCGGGGGATCTGGTGGGGGTTCGTGAGAAGAGCAGGAATATCGACATCGTTCACGCCTCGATGAAGCGGATGAAAGACAACGCAATGCTTCCCTGGCTGAGCCTTGACAAGGCAGGAATGGTCGGGACCTTCCTCGATGTACCGGGCCGTGCAGATATCCCGCTCAATGCCGACGAGCAACTGGTCGTCGAGCTGTATTCCAAGTAACCGCGGAGAGGACCATGACAATCGGAACGATTCAAATGCCGGAGAAGATCCAGCTCGATGAGGCGACCCATACCGACAGGTCGGGACGATTCATCGTTCAACCGCTGGAAAAAGGATTCGGCGTCACACTGGGCAACTCGATGCGTCGGGTTCTCCTGTCGTCCCTTCCCGGGTTCGCCATCACCGCTTTCCGGGTGGAGGGGCTGCAGCATGAGTTCTCCACGATCCCCGGCGTGGTGGAAGATGTGCCGGATATCGTCTTGAATCTCAAGCAGGTCCGGTTCAAGATGGTCAATAAGAAAACGAACCGGGTCACCGTCTCGCTGAAAGGACCCATGGATCTCAAGGCGGGGGAGTTCCAGAAAGCCTCCCCGGATATCGAGATCCTGAATCCTGAGCTGCATATCGCCACGCTGAATGATGAGGCAGAGTTTGAACTCCAGTTGTGGATCGGGAGGGGTGTGGGGTACGTTGTCGCGGAGGAAAACAAATCCCCCGAGCACGTCCCGGAGGTGATCGCCATCGATACGATTTTCACCCCCATTACCAACGTGCGCTATTTTGTTGAAACCACGCGTGTGGGACAGCAGACGGACTATGAGAAGCTGACGATTGAAGTCGATACCGACGGCTCCATCACGCCGGAAGAGGCGCTGACGTACGCCGCGAAAATTCTCCGCGACCATATCCAGCTCTTCATCAATTTCGATTCAGAGCCGGAGTCGATGAAAGACGAGTCTCCGCAGGATGCAGAAATGGAACGGATTCGCAAGATCCTCCTGACATCGGTGGATGATCTCGAGCTGTCGGTCCGTTCGCACAATTGTCTTCGTGCTGCGAACATCAAGACGATCGCCGATCTTGTCCGGCGGGACGAGGCGGAATTATTGAAGTTCCGCAACTTCGGCCGGAAATCCCTCGCAGAGCTGTCGGAAATCATCGACGAGCAGGGACTCAAGTTCGGCATGGACGTGGACAAGTATATCAAAGACGGCGAGTAAGCCCAGGTACACGAACGTTTCTCCGGGATAGAGATTATGCGACACCGAAAATCAGGACGAAAACTCAAACGCACCGCAAGTCACCGTAGCGCTTTGCTGCGATCGCTCTCCACATCGCTCCTGCGCCACAAGCGGATTACCACCACCGTGGCCAAGGCGAAGGAAACCCGCATGGTGGTGGAAAAAATCATCACCCGGGCCCGGAATGCCATGGCGAAATCCGCGGATGCACCGGCTGCGGCGATCCATGCGCGGCGGGAAGTCGGGCGGATGATCAAGGACCGGAAGGTGATTACCGAGCTCTTCTCGACCATTGTTGAAAAGATCGGCACACGGCCCGGCGGCTACACGCGGATCGTCCGGCTCGGTCAACGACCGGGAGACGGCGCGGAGCTGGCGGTGATTGAGCTGGTGGATTTCAACACCGGATCCGAACTCACGGGCCGGGTGGAAGCCGAGAAGAAATCTTCCCAGCCGAAGAAATTCAAGAAGTCGGGCACCACGCGGAAAGAGAAACCAGCCGCGAAAAAGGACGAGGCAGTCACAGCTTCTGCTTCCTCGTCGGTATGATGTCTTCCACAACAATAGCCACCGCCACGCGCATGAAGATTAACTCGGCTGAATTCGTCATTGGAGCCGCCGATCTCCGGCAGATCCCTCGCGATGGCATGAAGGAAGTTGCCTTTCTGGGCCGGTCCAACGTCGGCAAATCCTCCCTGATCAACAGACTGTGCGGCCGGAAATCCCTCGCCCGCCAGAGCGGCGACCCCGGCAAAACCCGCGAAATGAACTATTATCTGATCAACAAGGAATTCTATTTTGTTGATCTCCCGGGGTACGGGTATGCGCGCGTACCTGCACAGGTCCGCTCGAGCTGGGGCAAACTCATCGAGCAGTATCTCAAATCCCGCGAGTCGCTCAGCCTTGTTGTCCAACTCGTCGATGCCCGCCATGAGCCTTCCGAACTCGACATGATGATGGTCGGCTGGCTCGATTACTACGAAATCGATTTTCTGGTTGCGCTCACCAAGGCCGACAAGCTCCCGGTGAGCAAGATGCCGCGCTATATCGAGGACGCGCGCCAGGTATTCGGAAAGTTCGAACGCTGCAAAGAGATCATCCCCTTCTCTGCGGTCAATGGCAACGGCAAAACCGAGCTTCTGCACGCCATCACCGGCGTGCTGTGTGACTGAATGAAATCGATTGACAATAGTCCATAGTCCATAGACTATTGTCAATTGATTTTTCCTATGAAAATCCGTCTCTTCACCCCCGGCCCAACACCGGTTCCGGAACGCGTCGCGTTGCGGATGGCCGCACCTCTCCCGCATCACCGCTCAGACGAGTTCAGGGCTGTCCTCGCGCGCGTTCACACCCGCCTCCGGTCATACTTTCAGACTTCTGGACCTGTTTTAGCGCTTACCTGTTCGGGGACAGGGGTGATGGAAGCACTCGTCACCAACCTGTTTTCCCCCGGGGACACTGTTATCGCAGTGAACGGCGGGAAATTCGGCGCGCGGTGGACCGAACTCCTTAACATGTTCGGCATGATTCCGGTCGAGATTACGGTCCCCTGGGGGCACGCGGTGGACCCCATTCAGATTCGCGATGCACTTCGCCTTCACCGGCAGGCACGCGGCGTTCTCCTCACGCACAGCGAGACGTCCTCCGGAACGGCGATCGATCTCCGCAATATAGCCGCTGCCATTCACGACGAATCGGAAGCGCTGGTATGCGTTGATGGCATCAGTTCCGTTGGCGCAATGGAGTTCCTTTTCGACAGCTGGGGCATTGACGCGTGCATTACCGCGTCGCAAAAGGGGCTCATGATTCCTCCCGGCCTGGGGTTCGTTGCACTGAGCAAGCGGGCGATCGATGCCGTCAATGCAAGTGTGACACCGCGCTTCTACCTGGATTTCCGTCGCGCACTTGCGGCGCACGAGAGGAACGATACGCCGTGGACGCCCGCAATCAGCCTTCTCATCGGGCTTGATGAAGCGTTGGAGATGATCGAGGTTGAAGGACTCCCTGCGGTTTGGAAGAGGCACGAGAGACACTCTGCGGCGATCCGGGCGGGGCTTGAGGCGATCGGTCTGAGGCTTTTTTCCGAGCGGCCTTCCCCTGCAGTAACCGCAGCCTGGCTCCCCGAAAGCGTCCCATGGGAGGCTTTCAGGGACATTCTGCGGAAGGACTTTGGCTATTGGGTGGCTGGCGGGCAGGGCGATTTCACCGGGAAAATTTTCCGGGTTTCCAATTTGGGTTATCACGACGATGCAGATATTCTTGGGGTCATCGATGGAATTGAGAGGGCACTGGCGGGTCTTCGGCGGATCCCGGGCCAGGGATTTGCCCTCGGGGCGGCCCGCGCCTTTCTGAGCTGACAGGGGTAATTCTGAGGGAGGGAGGTCGCTTAGTATAGAGTAGGGGGAAAAGATTTACGAAGGATGGGTGAATTCGAGCCTTTTGGCACGGCGATGATTCGAGAAAAGTATGATGCGGAAGGGTTTCGGCGGATTCTTGAAAGGTCAGAGCGAGGTTGATGCCCAAAAGCGTAGAAAACTTGGAGTAATACTTGACAAAGAAAAATGGCCTGTTTATATTCCAAGCACCATCAATGACCTTCCAGATCAGTCCGAGTATCTGATTGAAAGTCTCACAGTTCTTCCCCAGAGGAGGTGAAATTAGCCTGGTGTAATTGCTACGGCATTCCTATCATCATCCCTAACACCCCCGCTCCTGCGGTTTCCTATCTCGCTCCGCAATGATGGCCGTCACATCGGCGTTGCGCAATCTGATTCGCGCGGGACGTGTAGAACACCACCGGCGCTGAACATCTCCATTCATTTCGAGAAGTTCATGCGCCGCAGCTCCTTGACAAAAAAAATATGTAGTCTCCCAGTACACTTATACGAATCGTCCAGAAAAAAGATTCGGAGCCTACGAGTATTTTGTCGAGGGGTTCGAAGTTGTCTGATTCAACCTAGCCAACACACAAAGGAGGCACAACATGCAACGTAAGCTCTTCCTGGCTCTATTCGTCGCGGCCTTCGTTCCAGTCCTGGTCTTCGCTTCGGGCAAGATCAGCGGGAAGGTAACGGACGCGGGGACAGGAGAACCACTTGTGGGAGCAAACGTTGTTGTCGTCGGCACCCAGATGGGCGCGGCGACCAACGTATCCGGCGAGTACGTAATCCTGAACGTTCCAACCGGGACCTACACCATTAGGTCAACGTATGTGGGGTATCAAACCATCACGATTACCAACCTCATGGTCAACAACGACCTGACCACGGAAGCGAATTTCCAGCTTCCGAGCGAAGGCGTGACCGTCGGGACGGTGGAGATCGTGGCGGAACGCCCACTCGTGAACAAGAATGCCACGAACGCGGTGCGCATTATTGACGCGGACTTCTTTACCAATGTCCCCGCTCGCGGAATCAACGCTGCAATTCAGACTGCCCCCGGTGTCGTGTATCAGGGCGGAAACATCTATATCCGCGGTGGCCGCGCCGATGAGGTGGGCTATCAACTTGAAGGCGTCGGAGTGAATGACATCGTCAACGGCGGACGTGCGGTCAATATCACTGCCGAGGCGGTGGAACAGATTCAGGTCCAGGCCGGCGGCTTCACCGCCGAATACGGCGGAGCGAATGCGGGTCTCGTTCAGACTCAGCTTCGTACCGGGAGCCCCGACAAGTGGAAGGCATCCCTCCTTGGTGAGACCGACCGCTATATGGGTTTGAATAAACCTTCGAAACTCGGCGGCTATTCCTATGGCTATGGCGATCTGACCGCGACTGCCGGTGGTCCTATCGTAAGCAATAAGTTCCGTTTCTTCGGAAGCCTCCAGGGAACGTACTACGGCGACCAGTCTGTACGCAACCAGGCGGGTGGGACCCGGGCACCGTACGATTTCAGCGGCGCCAATGCAATTGTTGCCGACCCTGCCATCACGTTTGGACATTCCAGTGCACTGCCCGACACATTGAATCTTGTGTTGCCGGGTGGCAATGCGCTGGGTGGGTACGAACGGACGTTGATCGGTTCCGGTACACTGCTGATCGACCTCTCTCCTGTGCAGGTCCGCTTGGCCGGTTCGTATGCCTATGACCGGAACAAGAACCAGACAACTCTCGCAAACCTTCTGAACCAGGGCCGCTTGGGGCTGAACACCACAAGAGACGGTTTTGGGAACGTGAAGATTTCGCACGTGATCTCGCCGACGATGTTCTACGAGGCGAACTTCGACTATTATAATCAGACTTTCCAGACAGAAGATCCGGACTTCGGCTCGAACGTTTTTGCGTACGGAGATTCCGCGGCCAACGCAGCGCTCGGGTACCACCTGCTCGCCAACTCGCTCAACTACGGGGCATACTCGTTGTGGGGCGGCGCGTTTGGCGTCAACCAGCCGGGAACGCAGATTGCGGGATTCGAGAAACGCAGTCAGACTTCCATCGGTGGTCGTGTGGACTTCACGATGCAGCTGAAGCAGCATGAAGTGAAGGTCGGCGGATCGTACCAGCGGTACACGATTCGCGAGTACAATCCGAGCAGCGAGCTAAGTTGGTACCGGTTGCAGAAAGAAGCGACCAGTGCGGATCAACTCGAGCTCGAGCTCATGAAGATCGGTGGAACCGGATCGAACACCTACGGGTACGACGTATTCGGGAACCAGATTAACGGCGACGTGATCAAGAACGGTGCCTTCTACTATATGGGTCCCCGCCACCCCGGATTCGGCGCTGCCTACATTCAGGACAAGATCGAGCTCAGCGACATCATCCTGAATATCGGCCTCCGGTATGACTACATCAACCCGGACAGCAAGGACGTGAAGGATCCCTCCAGCCTGACATTCACCGGCCAGGATCTGATCGTCTCCGACAACATCATTGCCACGGGGAAGACGAATCAGATCAGCCCGCGCATCGGCCTCTCTTTCCCGGTGACCGATCGCACCGTCTTCCACGCGCAATTCGGCAAATTCATCCAACAGACGAAGCTGAGCGATTCCTATCTTGGCGCCTCGTCGATGGCGGGCATCATCAAGGGAGGCTTCTTCGTCACGGGTACCTGGGGATGGGGCCTGAAGCCCACGCGCACGACGCAATACGAGGCGGGCTTCTCCCAGCAGGTTTCCGATTTTGCATCCTTCGATATCAACGCGTTCTTCAAGGATATCCAGGATCAGATCGACTGGGCGAACATTGCGCCTGCCCCGGGAACCGGTGGGCAGAACTACGCAGCCCTGGTCAACCGCGACTTCTCCACCTCGCAGGGTGTGGAATTCAAGTTCACCATGCGGCGGACGAATCGCATCAGCGCTTCTCTCGGTTATACCTTCTCGTCGGTGACGACGACGGGTTCCAATACCGCCAGCGCCGCGGGCCTCTGGTCCGCCGGCTCGGTTGTCGCCCTGCCGCACTATACGTTCCCGGCAGACTGGAACCAGACACACCGCGGGACCGTGCTGTTCGACTACCGCTTTGCGAAAAACGACGGTGGTCCGGTGCTCGAGCAACTCGGCCTGGATGTCCTTCTGACTTTCAACAGCGGACACAATTTCACGCGCCTGATAGCACAGCAGCGGATTTCAGGGAACGCGCAACCGACAGATCCGCGGTTCCGCATCCCTGTTGAACCGATCGGGTCCTCCACTTCACCATGGTTTTTCCAGCTTGATGCACGGTTGGATAAGACCTTCAGTGTCGGTCCGCTTGATCTCAATGTGTACGTGTATGTGATCAATCTCCTCGGCACTGACAACCCGGTTGGCGCGTTCTTCCGCACGGGTGATCCGTCCGACGATGGATGGTTCTCCACGGCAGGTGGACGTGCTGATGCCGTATCGAATGGTCAGCAGTACGTCGACTTCTACCGCGCTGTGGCCCTTGGCGAGAATTCCGGCAACTACGGACCGCCACGGCAGATCCGATTTGGCCTGAAATTGGACTACTAATTCCTAGGAGGATTTTCGATGATGAAACAACCACGTGTGTGGACAGTGATTCGTTCCGTCGCTGTTCTCCTAGCGTTCGTAGCCTCCCTGGCCATGGCCGGCCTTCCCGGCAAGGACAAAGGCGCGAAACTGGAGAAGACAAGTGACAACGATGTGTATGCTCCGTTCCTCATCAACAATGTGTTCAATTACTACGGAAACAACGGGGACGGTTCCTACAACAAGTTTTCAACGAACAATGAAGGCTTCGAATTCTATAAGGGGTCAGGCAAGACCATTATCTTTGAAGACGGCGTAGTGTGGGGAGGATACCATAAGGGTCGTGCTACCCCGAAAGTGGGCGGATCGGTCTATCGTCATGGACTGCAGGCAGGGAAAATCCTGACCTACGGGACTGCAACGACGGATCCGGTCGCGGATGATGCGAGCAGCGGGAAGTACCGTGTCTACCGCGTTCGCCCTGATATCAATCCGAGCGTCGACTTCGCCAGCGTGGAGAATAAGATCAACTCTGATGAAGTTGCCCTCATCGGTCGCTACGAGTCTCTGTCGGCTCAGGAGATTTACAACCAGTACATCAAAGACTGGAACGAATGGCCTGCGGACGAAGGCGCACCGTATAAGGATGTCAACCACGATGGGAAGTACGATCCCACGGTGGACATCCCGGGACAGCCCGGAGCAGACCAGACGTTGTGGTATGTTGCCAATGACATGAGCGATGCGCGCACAGAAAACCTTGCAGGTTGCCCGCCGATCGGTATCGAGATGCAGCGGACGATCTGGGGGTACAAACGCGCCGGCGCACTGGGCAACACCATTTTCGCCAGCTCACTCATCATCAACAAGAGCGGTGCTCCCATCGACAGCATGTTCCTGGTGCAATGGGCAGATCCGGATCTTGGCGATGCCGGCGACGACTTCGCGGGTTGCGATACGAGCCGGAGCCTGGGGTATATCTACAACGGAGGACAGACGGATGCGACGTATGGAGTAGCCGTCCCCGCAGGCGGGTTCGACTTCTTCCAGGGTCCTCTTGTTCCGGCCCCCGGCGATTCGGCGATCTTCCGCCTGCAGCGCCGGTACGGGTACAAGAACCTCCCGATGACAACGTTCGTGTTCTTCACGCAAGGGAACGTGGCATTCCAGGATCCTGCTCAGGGCCCGAACGGCGACATTCAGTGGTATCGCCTGATGAACGCCCTCACGGCACCCAACGGCGTGCCCTTTACAGATCCCACGAACGGTGATGCGCCGACAAAGTTCTGCCTGGCAGGCGACCCGGTGAAGGCCACGGATGGATCGGCCGGCTGGGTTGACGGGCTGGGCGGGCTCTCCGCGCAAGACCGTCGTATCTGTCTTGTGACCGGCCCGTTCACCATGGCCGCAGGAGACACACAGGAACTGGTGGTTGCCAACCTCGCCGGACTCGGTGCCGATCGTCTCTCCAGCATCACGCAGATGCGGGCGATTGACGATAAAGCACAGGCAGCGTACGACAACCTGTTCTCCATTCCCAGTCCTCCACCCGAGCCGATCGTTTCGATCGCCAACCTCGATGGCCAGGTGGTTCTCAGCTGGGGTGACACGGCAACGATCAGAAGGACCGAAGGAACTGTCGACCAGGGTTTCACCTTCGAAGGGTACAACGTGTACGAGTATCCCCCTCCCTCGGTTCCGGGAAATCCGATTCTCCTGGGGACCTTCGACCTGAAAGACGGCATTACGGTCATTTCTGACACGGTGTTCGATGCGACCACAGGCCTCAATATGCCGACCGTCCTCCAGAAGGGGACCGATAACGGCATCATCCGGAGTATGAAGCTGAGCGAAAGCAAAATAACAGGCGGTCCGCTGGTGAATGGGACCCCCTACTACTTTGGTGTGACCGCGTACAGTTACAATGCAAATCCTCCGGCCGCGGCAGGTTCTCATAGCCTCGAAGACAGCCCGTCGGGTGCAATCAAACAGGTCCTTCCGCATTCTGCCGACCCGGGGACGCGGTATGCCGGGAATTACGGCGACACGCTGGTCAATGTGACCCACAGCGCCGGCGGGAGCGATGGATCCGTTCTGGCAAGGATCGTCAATCCCCAGGCTCTCACCGGCGGTACGTACAAGGTGTTCTTCTCGACGGTGAATGGCAACCCGATCTGGGGTGTCGTCCGTACTCTGAACGGCAAGGTTGACACTGTCGCAAGGAATATGACGGACCAGACAGGTGAAGCCGGCGGTGCGTTGGTGGTGGATGGACTCGAGATCCGCGTGACTGGTGCGCCGAACGACTTTAAGGACTTTGGCGTGGTGGCAAACGCAGCAGGACCGGTTTCTCCGGAACAGGCTGCAACGATTAACTCCGATGCCTATGGGTATCCCCATCTGCTTAACGATGGCACTCCGGACGGCACAAAGCAGCAATCCACGGGGTTGAGCGCGAGCCAGGGATGGACGATTGCCACCGGCATGAATGCCGCGGGCATGGATCCGACATACCCATGGTTCGTGTCGCGCGTCACGCAAGGTGGAGCCCGATGGCCATTGATTATCCCGAATGATTTTGAAATTCGGTTCACACCGGGCAAGGCCCTGATCGTCGCCGATTTCGGTGCGACGAAAGACGTCTTGATCGATGTTCCGTTCCAGCTCTGGAACATCGGCAGCGGTACCCCGAACGACGCCAGCGACGACTATCAGTTGTTCCCGTACATCCTGGACGTCGATAACAACGCTCAATTCAACCTTCTGACCAAAGCCGGGACCGACACCGCCGACCTTGGCGGCGGCGGAGCCGACCATAGCGTCTCGGGAGCCGCCAACGACCCGTTTACAGATTGGATTTACTGGGTCGAGCCGGAAAATACCGCTCCGGGTCATGCGGGATATGATGCCATTGTGGCAGCCACCCAGGCAGCGATTGCCGTTCCCGAAGATCCATATCTTGGAGCGGGAACTGCAGGCACTGACGTCTTACGGCGTCTAGTGCTTGTCGGCTGGAATTTCGGCGACGTCACTGCCGGCGTGTATCCCCAAGCCGTACCGGAAGCGGGAACTGTTTTCCGCATTATCACGACAAAGCCGAACACGCCGGCCGATCAATTCACGATCGTTGCGCCCGGTGTTACGCAAAGCACAGACCTCGCGAAGGATGACGTAAAAGCGATCAACGTCTTCCCGAACCCGTACCTTGGTTTCAATCCTCAGGAAATCAACAAGTACGCCCGGTTCGTGACCTTCAACCATCTGCCGGCGAAGGCAAATATCCGCATCTTCAACCTTGCGGGTGTGCTCGTCCGGACGATTGTGAAGGGTGACCCGAAGACACAGTTCGTCCAGTGGGATCTCAATAACGAGGCCGGGTTCCCGGTATCAGCAGGCATGTATGTCGCATATATCGACATGCCGGATCTTGGAGTGACCAAGACGCTGAAACTGGGTATCATACCCGAACAGCAGTACCTCGATCGCTGGTAAGACTCCACACCTTTCCCCCGCCCGTCAGTTGACGGGCAGAGGGGAAGGGAAACATCTCCAACGCGAAATCGGAATTTAAAGGAGAGTATCTATGAAGAACACACTGATGCGGTCGGTCTTGTGCCTACTGCTTGTGGTTAGCGTCGTTGCTGTCTCTGACGCCGCCAACCAGAGCCGTGTCGGCACGGCTGGCGCGCAGGAACTCCTGATCCCGGTCGGTGCACGCGGCATTGCGATCGGGGGATCAAGCATGATCTTTGCCAACGGTGTGGATGCCATCTATTGGAATCCCGCCGGTCTCGGCAGAATGTCGAATTCTGTCGAGGGCATGGTATCATCAATGTCGTACTTTGCGGACATCAACATTGTGTACGGAGCAATCGGCGTTCAGGCCGGAGACTTCGGAACATTGGGATTCTCCGTGAAGTCGATCAACTTCGGCAATATCCCTGTCACCACATCTTCGTTCCCGGACGGGACCGGGGAGCAGTATTCTCCGTCGTACATCACGTTGGGCGCGACCTTTGCGAAGGCCATTACCGACCGCATCGCAGTCGGCGTGACAGCCAACCTGGTGACTGAGCGGATCCTTGAGATGAGCGCCACCGGTATGGCGTTCAACTTCGGGATCCAGTACCACAACTTGGCTGTCGAGGGGTTGGACCTGGGCATCACGGTGAAGAATATTGGAACCAATATGAAGTTTTCAGGGGCCAATCTTCTCGTGAACGCCGATGCGTCCACCGGAATACGGGGAACCCAGCCCTACCTCGTTGACGCCGCTTCCAATGAAATGCCGTCGAGCCTGGAAATCGGAGTTGGCTACACCCGCAAATTCGATGAAAAGAACTCGGCAAGCATCGGAGGAATGTTCCGGAATAACAACTACCAGGACGACGAGTACAACCTCGGCGGTGAATACAATTTCGACAATCTCTTCTTTGTCCGCGGTGGATATACCTTTGCCCCGCAGGCGAATAAGGACGTCCTCGGTGAACGTGGCTACATCTACGATTTCACCGTCGGCGCGGGATTGCACTACAATGTCAGCGGTATCGATCTGTCCTTCGACTACGCCTACCGTCATATGAAGTACTTTGACGCGAACAATGTGGTGACGTTGAAGGTCGGATTCTAACCGGATCCCACAGTACCTGAAGAGAAGTTCCACGAGGTCGGCATGGAAACATGCCGGCCTTTTTTTTATCTTACTGACTCACCCTTCGCCTGACCTTTCTGCCCTGCAGAGAAAGGGGAGAAAGGAGATATCCTGAACTACAACACGGTAACCGGTCGGCCTATGGTTCAATCACGCTTCACTTCGACAACGGTACAACAGGTGGTATGCCGCAGAGGCGCAGTGCGGAAAGTGATACAGTCCCCGAGCCGGTTGAGAATTTTACTCTTCCTCCTCTTCGCCGGGGTCTCGATCACCTACTGTGGAGAGAACTGGTTTCCCCAGGGGGGGAAAGCGGCAATTCATCAGCAATGCCTGGATCTGGAACACCCCGCCGTTGTTATGGTGGTGGCACTGCAACCCGGGTACGAGGATCTTCCCCTGCTGGCATTCCTGCGCACGCACCTCGGCGTGAAGACGGTGGCACTCTTCCTCACCAACGGGGAAGGAACTCCGGGCGACTCGCTCAGCAGGTACCCGTTGTGGGTCACCGGCGTACGCAAAGAGGAAGCCGATCGCGTCGCATCCTTGCTGGGCTCGGAGGCGTGGTTTGCCAACGTTCCCGATGTCCCCGGGATTGAAAGCGCTCAAACGCTCCAATCTCTCTGGGACACCGTGGGTATTCAACAAATCCTTCTCAGGGCCATACGGACCTACAGGCCCGATGCTATTGTGTTCTCCTACGACCGCCGGGCCGGGAAGCATCCCTCCATTCGTGAGGGCGTCGCCCTCGATGCGATCAGACGGGCCATAAAGGTGTCTGCCACAGCCGCGGATACCTCCGTGAGCGAGGGTCTGTTCCCCTGGTCGGTTTCCCGTCTCTTCGCCGAGAAGCCATCCGAGCATCTCCCGCGAGCGTTCCTGGAGATGAGCCCTGTGCTGAAGATGAGTCCGGATGCAATGGCCAGGTCGGCGGCAAGGTACTACCATACTCTCCGGCTGCAGATCGGGGAATGGTTGGCGGCCGGGCGGGAATACGACCGGATCGAGCCTGACGGGAAGGCAGGGAAACCGGTTCCGCCGGAGCTCCTGGTCAGCGGACTGCCTCTCGTATCACCGAAGCTTAAAAGCACCGCCCTGGCATTGAAGAACGCCATAAAAACAAACCGGCAGGGGATACGATCGGCCACCCTCTCGTCGGTCGCGGCGGCGATCGACAATACAGAACACGTGCTCGCAACGTACCAAAAGAGCCTGACCACGCCCGAAGAAAGGCTGATGGTGACGTGGAAGAACGGACTCGAGGCTCTCCGGTGCAGTCTCCTTGGAGTCTCTGCCACGGTGGTCCAGAGCGAGAGCCTGCTTACCGGGAGTCAACTCTGGTACCTGGATGTCAAGAGTTTGAAGCCCGGGAACGCGAAAGGTTCAACGGACATCATCTTCCCGCGCGCGATGAATGGAGAATGGACGGTGAACGAGACAATGACCTACCATTTCCCCCTGAAAACCCCCGCGCGATTCGAAATTCTCACTCCGGCGGAACTGCCTTACGTGATCCCCGTCGACATGTACGGCCTGAGACAACCGCAGATGAAAACGACGTTTCCCTACCTCATTGTCCACAAGGATCCGGACCGGGAACGGAATTTCATTCTTCGCGGCGTGCTCTCGTTCTCCATCGGACCGCGGCGGACATTTGCGTTACGCACGCCGTTGATCTACGACGATCGCTCCTCCCCGGTGATTTTTGAAATGCAGAACTTCTCGCGGGACGCCTTTAAAGGAATGGTGACCCTCTCGGACTCAACCCGTCATTTCGTTCAATGGCCTGTTGCGTTTACTCGAAAAGATGAGGTTCACACCGACACCCTCTATCTTGTCGACGATCCGCCTGCGGGAAGAAGGAGCCGGCTATTGACACTCGAATTGTCGGGGCGGGGGGGACGCCGGTCAATTACCGCGAAACGATTCGAAGCCTTGATTGATTCGACGGTATCGGTCGGCGTCCTGTCGACGATTGACAGCTCTCCTCTCGTCGACGCACTGCGCGTGCTGCGTCAGCCCTCTACACTGGTTCGGGAAGGCAGCGTCCGGGATGCGCTCAGGAACCGGAAGACGATTCTGCTCGACCGGGACGTGCTTTCCGATTCACGGTACTCCGACGCCGATATCCGCTCGATTGAAGAGTGGGTGCGGAACGGCGGGCATGCGCTGATCTTTCCCCAGCACGGGAGAGGTCTCGCAGCCGTACAGGAACTGACGGGCGCAACGTTCGAGAGGATCGATCCCCTCCCACCGGGGGCGGCGATCGAGACCGACTCATCGGCTGTGTTCAGGATTCCAAACGACATCACCGGGAAGGACTGGGAGGGATGGGTTGAGAGCCGGGCGTTCGAAGAGATCACACGGTCCAACGCGGCGGAGAAAACCCGGGCAGAACTCCACAGTGGGATGCACCTTCTCATGAGCGAAATACCTTCCGGGAAGGGTTCGGTCACCCTTGTCGCTGCGGATATTCTTTCGCAACTGGTGAACTACCATCCCGGTGCATACCGTCTCCTGGCGAACATCATCGCACAGAGGTAATCTCCATGAGCCATACGTTTCGAAGAATCCGGGATCTCCTCGTTGTGTCGCTGGCTGCTGGTGTGTCCATCGCGACGGCACAGATCACGGCCATCACGGGCTCGGCAGTGAGTGTCGATCTCTCGGGAGTGATGACGGTGCTTGACAACCACTCCAGTACCCTCCGGCAATATGCTCCTGACGGGACGCGTCTCAGGGAGATTGGTGGGCAGGGGTGGGGAAATGATCAATTCGACCGGCCCGCCGGAGTCTGGGCGAAAAACGGAATCGATGTGTTCGTCGCAGACTTCGGGAACCATCGCATTCAACGGTTCGATAATGCGCTCGCATTTGTTTCAACGCTCTTCACGAGAGATAACAACGATCCGGCAAAGCGGTTTGGATACCCCACGGGGGTCACGCTTTCGAGGCTGGGAGATCTTTTTATTTGTGACGGCGAAAATAACAGGATTGCGAAGGTGGGATCGACAAATCAAGTCGAACTGACCTTCGGTGGGTTCGGGGCGGGCTCAGGGCGCCTGACCCATCCTTTACAGTTGGATTGTGGTCCAAACGATGATGTGTATGTGCTCGACCCTCCGCACATCGTCATCTTCGATGCATTCGGGAACTATGTCGGTGAACTTGCCCCCGGCATGTTCCGTGACCCCATTGCCCTGTCCGCCGACCAGTCGCACATTCTTGTTGTCGACACTGTGGGGATGTATCTATTTGACGATCGCCAGCAGATTGTTGGTCAAGCTCCGCTGCCAGTGAGCAGCCAATCGGGGGAAATCAGCGGTTGTGCAGTGACAGCACACAAGATCTATCTCATCGGCGCTGCCGGGCTGGAAGTATTCCCTCTGGAGGGTCTGCTTGATAAAGAACGGAATTCTCATTAAGATGGTGCAAAATCCAGGAGAACGTAATGGCAAAAAGCCTCAATAAAGTCATGTTGATCGGGAATCTCGGTAAGGATCCTGAGGTTCGCTATACTCCCGGAGGCGATCCGGTAGCCACCTTTACGCTCGCGACGAACGAGGCCTGGAAGGACAAAGAAGGAAATCTTCAGGAACGGACCGAATGGCATAACATTGTCGCATGGCGCCGCCTTGCGGAGTTTTGTGGCGAGTGGCTCAAGAAAGGGAGGAAGGTGTACGTTGAGGGGAGGATTCAAACGCGATCATACGACGACAAGAATACGGGTCAGAAAAAGACATTCACCGAAATTGTCTCAGACAATATCATTGTCCTCGATCCGCGCCCCACGGGCGAAGGGGGGGCCGCATCGTATGGCCAGCAGTCAGGAGGCTACAACCGTCAATCCACGAGCACGCCATCCGAAGGGACTGGGACCGGTTCCGAAACTCCCGGCGCTGTGAAGCCGGAAGCCGGCGTGGACGACGACCTTCCTTTCTAGATATTCACAGACTTCTCAACAACTTATCCCTTGGCGATCTGGGTGCGGGAGAAATTGAGAAAGATCGCGTAAGTCTCTATATGATGATGACTTAGCGTGAAGGGGCAGCCCGCAATTCGATGCGGAAATCCCTCTTTGTGGACGAAATGTGGATAATTTTTCAGCGGCATCTATGATCAGAAAAGCTCGACTTGTTCTTGAAAACGGCACGGAATTTACAGGCGAAGCATTTGGTGCCGACGGGGAGGTCACAGGGGAGGTCGTGTTCAATACCTCACTCTCCGGGTATCAAGAGATCCTGACCGATCCTTCGTACACCGGACAGATTGTGACAATGACATACCCTCTCATTGGCAATTATGGGATCAATGAGGAGGATGTTGAGTCTTCTTCGCCGAAAGTAGCAGGGCTGGTTGTTCGAGAGTATATCGAAGACTACAGTAATTTCCGGGCGACAGCAAGCCTGGGGGACTGGCTGAGGATACACGGTATTGTGGCGATCCAGGGGATCGACACCAGGATGCTTACAAAACTGCTCCGCACCGATGGGGCGATGCGGGGTATCCTTACCACCGGTGATCTCCCCGGCGAGGAACTCCTTTCCCGGGTCAAGGCCTCACAACAGATGTTGAATCTCGACCTTGCCACAGAGGTCACGTGCGGAGCTTCGTACACCTGGAATTCCATTGACACCACGCCGTTCGCCCTCCCCGCGCAGACTACCGGCCCTGATGGGAAGACGCATCATGTTGTCGCATACGACTACGGTATCAAGCAGAATATCCTGAGAAGGTTGACCCGGTACGGCTGCGACGTCACGGTCGTTCCCGCTTCCTATCCTGCGGCCGATCTTCTTGCCTTGAACCCCGATGGGGTCTTTCTCTCGAACGGCCCCGGTGATCCCGCGGCGGTCACCGTCGCCATCGAAAACATCAAACACCTTATCGGCCGCATACCGGTGTTCGGAATCTGCCTCGGCCATCAGCTCATCGGTCTCGCATTGGGGGGGAAAACGTTCAAACTCAAATTCGGTCATCGGGGCGGGAACCATCCCGTGAAGAATATCCTTACCGGCCGGATTGAGATCACTTCGCAAAACCACGGTTTTGCCCTCGATCCCACAACTCTCCCTCCCGGCGACATCGAGGTGACGCATGTAAATCTGAACGATCAGACCAACGAAGGAATCCGCCACAGACGTCTCCCCCTCTTTTCCGTTCAGTACCATCCGGAAGCATCTCCCGGTCCCCATGATAGCGAATACCTGTTTCGCGAATTCGTTTCGATGATGGAGACAGGCGGACCGGTACAGTTCTCGCCGACCAACGGATGACCATTCCTCCGAATGCTCCGGCGTACACTTCTCTCGCGGCAGTGTATGACCGGTGGCAGGAGACATACAGCATAGAGTACGGGAAGAGCATCTTTCCAAAACTGAACCAGACCTTCCGCCGTTATCAACTCCTTCCCTCACACATCCTTGATCTCGGATGCGGCACGGGAACGGTCGCGATTCTTCTGGCCCGGGAAGGGTGGACTGTCGTAGGAGTCGATGTGTCGAAAGGGATGATCGCTGAAGCGCGTCGGAAAGCAGCCGCTGCGGGGCTGGAGATTCTTTTCGTCGAAGAAGACCTCCGTGCACTCTCTCCGGCGCGCGGTTTCAATGCCGCCATTTCACTCTACGATGTCTTCAATCATCTCGGAGCGACGGAAGACCTCTCTTCGGCATTCTCGGGTGTTCACCGCGTTCTCTTGAAAGGCGGCCTTCTCATTTTTGATGTCAATAACGCCCGTGGATATCACCGGCTCTGGCGGGACCAGGAGACTCTCCGTCATCAGGATTTTACCATGGTCCTGGACAACACGTATGATGCATCCCTTCGGCGTGCAGTTTCTCATGTCCGGGTTACGTTCAACGATGGAAGGGAGGTTCTCGAAGAGACGATCGTGCAGAAGTATTTTCAGGAAAAGGAGATCCGTTCCGCCCTGGATGCGGTGGGCTTCGATGTCCTGGAAGTGGAAGATTTCGCTTTTCCTTCAGCCCCCGGAGCCGGAAAGCTCAAGACCTGGTGGGTGGCACGGGCCGCTTGACGACGACGATCGTGATGTCGTCTGATTGACGGGCCAGTCCGGTGAATTCACGCAGTTCCCGCAATACAGTCCCCAAGATCTCGGATGCCGTGAGGCTTAGTGATCGGAGAACGACCTCCCGGACCTTTTCCCCTCCGTACATCTCTCCCGTCTCATTCAGCGCCTCCGTAATCCCGTCGCTGAACACGACCAGAACCGCCCCTTCAGGGAACGGCACGGATTCCTCACCGAATTCAAAATCATCCAGGACGCCAAGCATGATGCCGCCGGTCGAAAGAGAATGGACCGACCCGTCGGCATACACAAGGAGCGGTGATTCGTGCCCGGCATTGCAGTACGCCAGCGTCCCGGCAGCCGGGTCGATGATTCCATAGAAGGCGGTGACAAATTTGTCCGATGCGGTGCTGTGATAGAGCAACCGGTTCGTGCGGGAGAGGCAGGCGGTCGGGGAGGAGGTGATCATGGATTGTGATCGAACTGCGGCCTGCAGGTTGGCCATCAGGAGGGAGGCGGGCAAACCTTTGCCGGAGACATCGGCGAGACACACGGCCAGCCGGCCATTCTCCATCGTAATGAAGTCGTAGGAATCCCCACCCACCTCTTCCGCCGGGACCATCGAAGCCGAGAGCTCAAGTCCGGGGATCGAAGGAAGGTGCAAGGGGAGGAGGGCCTGTTGCACCTCCCGTGCCGCGTGAAGGTACTTTTCCAATCTCAGTTTTTCCTGCTCCTGTTCATACAACCTCGCGTTTTCCACGGCGATCGCCGCGTGGACCGACATCGCATCGATGATCTGTTCGTCATCCGATGTGAAGAGCCCTTCATTCTTATTCAGCAGCTGGAAGACCCCGATAACCTTCTCTTCATTGTTCCTCATCGGCATACAGAGCATCGACTGAGTATGGTATCCGCTCTGACGGTCAACATCCGGATTAAACCTCGGGTCAAGATACGCGTCGGCGATGTTCAGCGTATCGCCGGTCGCCGCCACATAGCCGGCGATGCCCTTCCCAAATGGAAGCCTGATTTCCAGTCGCTGGGAGCCGGTGAGGACGCGTGACCAGAGTTCCTGCTGCTTCTCGTCCAGCAGGTAGACGGTGCCCCGGTCGCCGTTCACAAGGCGAAGGGCGGTGGCGAGGATGCGGTCCAGGACTTCGCTGAGATCGAGCGTGGAGTTCAGATACCGGGACACCTCCACGAGCTGTTCCTTTTTCGAAATCTCCAGCAGGCTCAGCTGCCTGCACCGGGAGAGTTCTTTCACCACATGATTGTTCATTGCGCGCAACCTGACGCTTATCACCTGGAGCATTCTCAGCGTAAAAGGGTGACTCTCGTGGAGGAGGCGTTCAAACGAGACCTTGTCGAGCGAATAGACCGTGCAATCATCTTCGGCGACCACGCGGGCTGAACGGGGACGGCCGTCGAGAAGACCCAGTTCCCCGAAAAAATCCCCCGGATGAAGGACTGCGAGGCGAATCGTGCACCCATCGGCGGTCCGTCGGAGGACGTTGACCCGCCCGGCCGCTACAAGGTACAATTCGTTGCCGATCGCGTCTTCATCGCAGATCGTCGAGCCCGACGTAAAATGGTGCTCTTTCAGGAGAGGGAACAGCTTTGCGAATTCCTCGTCAGAAAGAGTCTCGGTAAGGACGTTGTAACGAACCCGTTCAACGCCGGGATTACCCCTGAACTTGTCCATGAGTGACCTCGCTGCACACTTCAGTGAAGCTTCAAAAGGAGTACGCGTCGATGTGGTATGTCTGGTTTCGATCCCGTTGAAAACCAAGCCGCTGCAGTATCGCGGCGGACGGAGTGGTTGCCGGCCTCAGGTCATCCCAGTATTCTATGGTAATCTCCTTCGCCGGCCGTATTCCATCGGGCAGTTTCAACAGCTCGAGAAACTGGCGCAGGGCCGACTCGAGGGAGGACTCGTCCGCATCCCCGATGGTGTAGAGTCGAGAAGCGCACCCTTCCATCAACAATATCGGGCTTCCATCGAGAAACGCAAGGTAATTCCCTGATGACCGGGAGATCCGAATCGGTCCGGCCCCGGAAGCACACGGAAGGTTAACACCCGGCCCGAATGGATTGGCCGGATCGCATGCTGCGAGGAGGACGACCCGGGAAGGTTTTGATCCCACGGGGCGTGACGAGATTGCCCGGATTTCGTCTGCAGCGTCAGGGAGCGCGTATTGCATTCCCGAGAGTCCTTCAACAAAGTACCCCCGCCGGATCTCCCCGCGCAACTCCATGACCTGGAACGCCGGCCCGAGGGTGGACCATGTGAGACATTCTTCACGGGGGAGGAACTCACGCGCGAAAACGCCGTAGCGTGCAAGCAACTGTCGTGCCTGCCCGAACGCCTGCTCCTCCTTATCCATCGTCTCACCGAGAATGGCGCTGTTGTTCGTCAGAAACCACCGCCCCGACCATCCCGGGACCTGGCGCAGAGATTTCCGGGCTCTCCCCAGGAGCGCCGACCGCGAGGGGTTGTGTATCGGATCGACGATCTGGATGGGTTCCATCGGATTTTCACTCTCACGAACAGCACGCTTCAGATTCAAGAGTTCGTGGAAGATGTCGTTTGACACCTTCGCATTCCAGAATAACTCAGCGAGCGCATTGTTCAGGGCTTCCAGAGAGAGACCGGTGCCCGACCGGATGTCCGAGAAAAATGAAGCGCCATGTCCGGAAAGGTACTCGACGACTCTCCCTGCGGCGGATCCGGCTTCCATCGATTCACCCGCGCCGGATAGGAAGAGGGCGCCGTTTCCCCGGAGCGTGACGCGCATCCGTCCCCCGGAGAGCCCTGTCCAGATTATTGTCCCGTTCCGTGTCAACGCCCCGACCGAATCTCCGGTGATGGTCTCATTGCGTGGCCGGAGGATGTCCCGCTCCCAGCAGTCGGCCGGGAGTGGTAGCCCCTGCATCTGCTCGATGCATGCCAGCGCGTTTCCGCCGTTCTGTTCCCGCGCGAATCCGGTCCATCGCTGAAGAAAGTGAGCAAACTGGCGCAACGGAACAGGAGTGATTTCCTTGCGGAGGAGAGAGATCGACTGACGGTGGATCTGTTCCACATTCCGTTTGAAGCACCACTCTTCCTCCTCTCCGGGGCCAAACCTGCCGTGGATGATCTGCCTGCCGTCGACAAGTCTCGACCGCAATGCGGCGATCCGCTCTTCGACGAATCCGTACCGTTGGACAAGTTCCGACGGCCTGACAGGTCCGTGCCCCTGCAAGTAGCGTCGGACTATCAGTTCCGCGTTGGAAAGCGAATGGGGAGAGGAGTACATTCCGGCGTACTCCGCCGGTACCCATTTCTCGGCATTTCCGACCGGAATCTTTGCAATTCTCTTTGCTTCTTCCAGGACGCGCACAAACTGTGCGGTGTCCCCTGCACATCGTGCTACGATCTCGTTCTCATCCAGATCGCCTATTCGCAACAACACCTGCATGAGTTCTTCTGCAGACCTCGCCTGGTACCCCGGGGCTGCATGCTGGAGCCGTGCCTCTACCGCGGCCACGGCCTCGGGGCGAAATGCGGCGCGACGGTCAGGACCGGCGATGATATCATCCAGGAGTCCGGCATTGACGTGGAGTGTTGGTGATCCGCTGCCACCAGGGACAGAATCGCCTGCATACATCGACGCCCCCAGAAACGCGAATAATAGGCCGGCCGCAAAAGGCGAGGGAGTCTCGGTGACGACGGTTTCCACGCGAATCCGGCCCGACGCAATGTTGTCGACGAGCGGAAGGAACCGGGAAAGATCCAGCACATCATGAAATACTTCACGGATTGTTTCGAGCACGATCGGAAAGTCTTCGTGCTGTCGGACGGCTTGGAAGAGATCGCCGGCCCGTATTCGCTGTACCCATAACGGCAATCGCTTTCCCGGTCTGGGCTTCGGCATCAAGAGGGCACGCGCTGCGTTCTGGCGGAACTGGCCCGCAAAGAGCGGGGATGACAACACCTCTTCGACGACCGTCTCCCGTGCACCCTGAAGAGCGGTGTTGGAGAAAGCGGTGCGCGCAAGGTCTGTGCCTTCAGGTACCCTCAGCAGAATCCCGTCATCATTGTACAACATCTCCGGTCTCGCCCCGGCTGCCTCTGCGACACGCCGGGCGAGGAGCAAGCCTATGAGGCCGTTGACGCGTCGTCCGTAGGAGGAGTGGACAATGATCCGGGGATCACCGATCTCGTCACGGGTGTTCTCCACCAGAAGGGTCCTGTCGTCAGGCAACACGCCCGTGGCATCCCTTTGTCTGCGGAAATAGTCCAGGATATTCCACGCCCCGTCGGCATCGAGGGGGTATGCTTCTTGAAGCCATTCCAGGGTTCCCGGGTCGTCGAGCCGGTTCGAAACCAGCCTTCGGAAAGCGCCCACCTGTTCACCGAGGTCGAAGCTGCGGCCGATCCCCTCGCCCTTCCAGAAAGGCATGCGTGCAGGTTGGCCCGGCGCGGGCGATACGTAGACCCTGTTCGCATCGATGGAGGTCATGCGCCAGACGGAGCTGCCAAGGATGAAAGTGTCTCCGGGTCTGCTCTCATAGACGAATTCTTCATCCACCTCTCCCACCTTCGTCCGTGCATCCTCCAGGTAGACTCCATAGTACCCCCGGTCCGCGATCGTCCCTCCGCCTGTAATTGCCAGATGGCTGGTTCCGGGAAGGGGATGGAGCGTCCCGTTGATGATGTCCCAGGAGATACGGGCTCGCAGGTCGCCAAACGCCTGGCTGCTGTATCGGCCGGCGAGCATCCCCACGACGCTTTCGAAAAGGGGTCGAGTCAGATTGCGATAACAGGAAGATTGGAGGACAAGATCGTACAACGCGTCGACGTCCCATGGATCGACCGCAACCATCGCGACGATCTGTTGCGCCAGGACGTCAAGGCAATTCTCCGGTATCGAGGTGGCCTCGACCTCATGGTCCCTGATCCCCGCAGCGACTACCGCGGATTCCACGAGATCTTCCCGGTGTGTCGGGACTATCCGGCCCTTGCTGGTGGCATGGACAAGGTGTCCGGAACGTCCGATCCGTTGGAGCCCCCGGGAAACGCTCTTCGGGGACTCCACCTGGACCACGAGATCGATGCTTCCGATGTCGATCCCCAGTTCCAGCGACGAAGTTGCGACAAGCGCACGGAGGTTGCCCTCCTTCAAGGCACGCTCCATGGACTCCCGGGCTTCTCTTGCCATGCTTCCATGATACGCCTGGACAAACACTTCGGACCCGTCGGCGTACGATCCTCCACCTGTCGCCCCGGCGCCGGCGAACCCTCCACCGGTCAGAGCCGGGACTGCGTGAAGATTCACTGCAGCCGCAGGATCATTTTCGGGGATCCCCGCGGCCATCTGGTTGAGCTTGGTCGCGATCCGTTCGGCGAGACGGCGGTTGTTGACGAAAATCAATGTCGTCGTATGGCGTTGAATCTCGCGGAAGAGGAATTCAAAAATCGACGGCCAGGCTCCCTCGTCGGGCAAGAGCGAAAAATCGGGGAGAGGACAGGAGACGCGTATGTCCATCGATTTCTTCCGTCCGGCGTCAACGATGACCACCGGACGGTTGGTGTAGCTCCCGTCAGTGTTCCGCGACCGGCCGCCGAGGAACGCTGCTATCGCGTCCAGAGGGCGTTGTGTTGCGGAGAGGCCGATGCGGATGAATTCCTGGTCCGCAAGAGCCTGGAGTCGTTCGAGAGACAGAGAGAGATGCACCCCGCGCTTGTTGCTGCAGACCGAGTGGATTTCATCGACGATCACGTACTGGACCGAACGGAAGATCCCTCTCTGCTTGGTCGATGTCAACATCAAATAGAGCGATTCCGGCGTGGTAATAAGGATGTCAGGCGGATGACGGACCATCGCCTGGCGTTCCGACGGGGGTGTGTCGCCGGTGCGAACGGCAGCCCGGATTTCGGGGATGGCAACGTTGTGCCGAACGGCCTCTTCATGGATCCCCGTCAGAGGGGCACGGAGGTTTCGTTCGATGTCGTTATTCAGGGCCTTGAGGGGGGAAACGTAGAGGATTCGCACACCCTGGCTGAGCTGTTCACGGGCGTGTTGATCGACAAGGTGATTGATTGCCCAGAGGAAGGCGGCAAGTGTTTTGCCGGACCCCGTCGGCGCGAGGATGAGCGTGTTCTTTCCCGCCCCGATAGGAGGCCACCCCAGTTCTTGCGGCGGTGTCGGGCCGGAGTACGTCCTCCGGAACCATGCCCGGACTACAGGATGAAAATCATTAAGGATGTCACCAGACGCCATGGGTGATCTCTGAAAGAATGGCGGAAAGTCCGCCTGAAGTCACTACGAGCGTCAATTCGCCATGCCTAAGATACAAAGAAATCAAAAGAAGCGTACACGCGGACCGGGGACGTTGCAGGGGCATGACTCGCGCGTCTGGTGGGCCTCCAGTACCCGAAATGTCTCCTCCACCCTTCAACCGGCATCAAGATCAGTACGTTGACCCATCGGACGATCCCTCAGGATCGACAATGTCTGTCGCCCGCACCTGATCCTGTCGGGCGAGGAAACCTATTGGAATATTTCACTAAATCCTTTAATTTCCGCGGGGACGCCAGGGTGGGGAAACACCAGAGCAGAGTCAAATTCAGGAACTTTCGGTCCAACAGTGAGCCTGTTTTTCCCAATCCCCCATTCAACATTGCCCCTACGGGGCCGGTTCCGTTGGACGGGGAGTGTAAAAGTTTGTCATCAAGGAGGTTAGGCCATTTTCATAGGGAACTTCTGGAACATTTCCGGCGCTCGCCCGTAAAGATACGGAGACACGTCGAACGCTGTATCCAATCATCGGTCGTTCTCTCAAGCCTCGAGCTTCTTCTCCGGAGTGAAGTCATGAAAAAAAAGGTGGTTATTCCTGTTGCGGGAGCATGCGTTGTCATCGTCGGTGCATTTCTCATCCTCGGGGGTTCCAAGAAGAACGATGAGAATGGGCTTTCGTCCGTCAAGGTTACCCGTGGAGAGATCGTGGAACGCGCTCTCGCCGTCGGGACGATCGAACCGGAAAACGAAATCTCCATCAAGTCGAAGGTTTCGGGCGTCGTAGGGCGGATCTTTGCCGACGCGGGGGCATATGTGAAGGCGGGGCAACCGCTTCTTGAGGTACGACCCGATCCCGCGCCGCTTGAGCTCGCCGATGCCAAACGGCAGCTGCAGCTGGCAGATGTTGATCTTGCGAGTCTTGAGAAAGACAAGGCACGGCAGGACTCCCTCCTTAGCAAGCAGCTTATCTCCGCGAAAGAATATGACGATTTTCAAAGAAACTACCAGTCGTCGGACCTCCGCATGAAAATTGCGAAGGAGAAGCTGGCCCTCATGGAAAGCGGCAAGGTCACCATCGAAAATACGGAAATCGAATCGATTGTCAAGGCACCGATCAGTGGGTACGTATTAAGCAAGGCCGTCGAAGTCGGGGACCCGGTCACCCCGCTCACATCATACCAGGAGGGAACGGTGCTGATGAAGCTGGCGAATATGAGCCGGCTTATTTTCAAGGGAACCGTCGACGAAATCGATGTTGGGAAGCTGAAAGAGGGGCAGACTGCAGAGCTCAAAGTAGGTGCCCTGCCGACCGACAAGATCACCGGGAAGCTGACAAAAATTTCGCTCAAAGCGGAGAAAAAAGAAAACGCGACGGTGTTTCCGATTGAAATCTCGGTTCCCGGAAAAGACGACGCAACGCTGAGGGCGGGATACTCGGCGAACGCCAATGTGATCATTCAGAAGAAAGACAGTGTGTTGATCATACCGGAGCGCGTAGTCACGTTCCGGAACGATTCCGCATTCGTCAAGGTCGCGCTGGGAAAAGAGAAGAGTGAAGAGCGCCTTATTAAAACCGGTCTCAGCGACGCGGTGAACATCGAGGTCTCGTCGGGTCTCAAGGAAGGCGACGAAATCCTTGAGAAGCCGGTGAAGAAAATCGAATAACACCGCACACTGAACACAGGACCCATCCGTGGAATCGTTACGCACAACACTCGAAGAATTCCTCAGAGATCTGCGCGCCCAGAAACTGAGAACATTCCTTACCGTCTTCGGCATCATCTGGGGGACCGTGGCAATCATTGTGCTCCTGGCCTTCGGCATGGGATTCAAGAAGCAGCTTGCCATCAATATGCACGGGATAGGTGAACGGGTGGCCATCATGTTTCCGGGTCGAACATCGAAAGCCTTCGAGGGATTCGGGGTGGGCAGGCCGATCACCTTCATTGAAGATGATGCGCGCCTCTTGCAGGCGCAGATAAAAGACATCGGGATGATCAGTCCGGAATACGCGTCCAGCGGAACAGCCATCCGCGTCGGGGATAACATCATCAACACCTCGGTGGGAGGCGTCTACCCGATCTATAGTGAGATGCGCAATGTCGTCCCGCAACCGGGAGGGAGATTCATCGATGATCTGGACATGCGGGAGCGGCGGCGGGTTACGCTCATCGGTGACGAAGTGAAAAAGCTCCTCTTTGGCGAAAGCGAGGCATTGGGAAAAACGATCTATATCGGCCGGGTCCCGTTCCAGGTCGTGGGTGTCATGGTGAAGAAACGACAGAACTCATCGTACAACCGTCGGGATCAGGACAGGGTGTTTATTCCTGCGTCGACATTTGCCTCGGTATTCGGCGCCACGCACCTGCGCAACATCATTTTCACACCGGCAAACCCGACGCGCGCCGAAGAAACAAGCAGCCAGGTACGGGAAGTCCTCGGCAGACGCTACAAATTCGATCCTGAAGACAAGGATGCGGTCTGGATCTGGGACACGTCGGAATTTGACAAGTTCCTTTTTTACTTTTTCCTCGCCTTCAATATATTCATGGGCCTGATAGGGAGCTTCACCCTTGGCGTTGCCGGGATTGGTGTCGCCAACATCATGTACATTGTTGTTCAGGAACGGATCAAAGAGATCGGGGTAAAGCGGGCCGTGGGCGCCCGGAAACATGAGATCATGGCCCAGTTCTTTGCTGAATCGTTTTTTATCATCCTCATCGGCTCGTCTATCGGGTCGTTAATCGCCGTCGGCTTGACCAAACTTCTTCAGTACATGCCCATCAAAGATGAAGTCGGGACGCCGCAGATTTCCTGGGAGGTGATGGTGGCCACCGCGGCGGTGCTCGCCATTGTCGGTCTCTCGGCCGGTTTGTTCCCGGCGCGCCGGGCAGCCAACCTCAACGTCGTCGATTGTCTCCGCACCTGACAGGACCCGCCACCATGTGGATTGAACTGTTTCGCGATTTTATCTTCGACATGAAGACGCACCGTACGCGGGCGATTCTCACCCTGGTGGCGATCACCTGGGGAACCACCGCGGTCGTGTTGCTCCTGGCATTCGGCGAAGGGCTCAACACACAGTTGTTGAACGGCTTTCTCAATGCAGGGAACCGTATCATGATTCTCTACGGCGGGGAAACCGGCAAACCCTGGGAGGGCGTACCCAAAGGGCGGAAGATCCGCATGGTGGAAGAAGACGCGGACATGCTCAAGCGGGCCATTCCGATGATCGCCGAAATAAGCCCCGGGTATATGGGTGATGTCGCACTGACCTTCGACAAGAGGACCTCCTCAACCACGGTCGAGGGGGTCAATCCCTCGTTTGAAGAAATGCGACGCATGTATCCCGCAGCGCGCGGAAGATTCCTCGACGATCTCGATGTGGCACAGGAACGGCGCGTGCTCGTCCTCGGGACAAAAATCGCCAAAGATGTGTTCGGCGACGTAGAACCGGTGGGGAATACGGTCCTTGCCGACGGCATCCCGTTTACCGTGGTGGGGATCATCCAGGACAAGATTCAAACCAGCATGAACAACGGTCCTGATTCTTACCGCGCGATCATGCCCTATACCACCTACCGGACCATGTACGGCCCTGAACATGTCAATGAAATCGTGGTCAATCCGGTCGATCCATCCAAACAGGCAGAACTCAAGGCGGAAATCTTCCGGGTCCTTGCGCGGAAGTATCATTTTGATCCCACCGACGATCGTACGCTGTTCATCTGGGATTTCATAGAAGGGGAGAAGATGATCAGCAAAGTGACCTTTGGCATCTCGGTGTTCCTGGGGTCGGTGGGCTTCCTGACCCTGCTTATCGCCGGAGTGGGCGTTGCCAATGTCATGTACGTCGTGGTGAAAGAACGGACGCGGGAAATCGGAGTGAAGATGGCCCTCGGGGCACGCAGGAGTTATATCCTTGCGCAATTCATTTTCGAGGCGTTGATCCTGGCCTTCATCGGCGGGGGGGCGGGCATTCTCTTCTCCTGGGGGGTCGTCAGTCTGGTGCACCTCTTCCCATCGGATAGTGGCGTGATGCAGTTCCTTGGCAGGCCGACCCTGTCCGCCGGCATCATGTTCATTACGGCGGGAATCCTTGCTGGAATCGGCCTCATGGCCGGCCTTTTTCCGGCGCGTCGGGCTGCGAACCTGGACCCGGTGGAATCGCTTCGGTACGAATAGCTCTTGCATATGAAAGGCCCAAGTTCGTACCTTCATGGAGCGTTCTTTTCATACTCTATGGGGGGGTCTTCCATGTCGCAGCGTACCTTGCCTGGCCTGGTGGTATTCATTGTTGCCTTGCTGTTCCCGCCATTCATTACCGCTCAGGAACAAGGGGAACAGCCCGCTTCACCCGCCTTCCAGAAGTTTGACCCCACCCGTGATGCTGCTGCAGATATTCAAACCGCAATCACCGAAGCAACCCACACACACCGGAGGATCCTCCTCGATGTCGGAGGGGAATGGTGCATCTGGTGCCGGCGCCTTGACTCGCTCTATGCCAGCCACAAAAACCTTGCCGATTTTCTGACCGCCCATTACGTGGTCGTGAAAGTCAACTACAGCAAGGAAAACAAGAACGAGTTACTCCTCTCGAAGTATCCTAAAATCCCCGGCTACCCACACTACTTTGTCCTCAAGAGCAATGGAGAACTTTTGCATTCCCAGGACACCGGCGCCCTTGAATCGGGCAAAGGTCACGATCCGGCAAAAGTCCTTGCGTTTCTGAAGAAGTGGTCGGAGTAGCAGGACAGTACCCCTCGTTGTATACCGGGCGTTGACGAAATGCGGGACTCTGAGATATGACCTCGGGAGCCCCATTCCACGCAACCCCTGCATTTTGCGGGCAGCCCCCAGGATTGTTTCCCGGGGGAGCTTGCGCTGCCGAATATGCCGGCAGAAGCACGGTTCCGGAGGCAAGTTCAGGAGAGACCGAATGCGTTGTTCCTTTTCCGCCATCGTGTGCACCATGGCAGGATTTCTTCTTTTGCTCGATACCGGGAGGATGGCAGTCGCGCAGGAGACCATTCATATCAGGACCGATGAGCGGGTCCTCACTGTGCCGCTGAACCCACTTGATGTTCGTTCGCTGGGTATGGGGAAAACCGGCCTGGCGGGGAGCACGGGATCCGATGGGATGCTCTTTAACCCGGCGGTGCTCGGAACACGGAGAACGACCGTACAAGTATTCGGGATGAGTGCAGGACTGCCGCTAAGCACGTTCAACGCTCTCCATTTCCTCAGTGCCACATCGACAATCAACGAATTCAAGACGGCCTCTTTTGTGAAGAAAATCCGTGACGGGGCCACCAATATCATTAATGAGGTGAACAACGGACAAAATCCCGATCCGGGTTCGATTGCAGAAATAAACAGCGGCCTGGATTTTGCCGGTCAATTGCACGACAACGTCCTCGGATCCACCACTGATCCGAAGGTTCACGGGATCGACGTCATCCCCGCGATCCAGGGACAGATCGGCAACATCGGTTTTGCATTGTACGGCAACATGAAGTTTGGGTTTTCGTCACAATTGACGCCGCAACTGGACCAGATTTACAAGCTCCAGCTTCCCGCAGACCTCGCGACCCTCAGCCATGATCAACTCGCCGCTGAAGCGGCCGCACTTCTGGAGGTGTTCAATAGTATCATCGACCCGATCACCAATGAGGTCAACTACCTTGCAGTGATTCCCACCACCTTCGCCACAGCGTACGTGGATATCGTGGGGGCGGTCGGCTACGGGTATGCCGTCAATCCCGGTCTGAATGTGGGGGCGACACTGAAGGTGATCAACAGGAGGTTTTCCACAAAAATCATTGATCCGGATCATTACGATGGGATATTGAAAGAGGTCCAGAGCGACTTCAACTCTTCCGTGACGAGCGTGACCATTGATCTGGGCGGGCAGTACCGGCTCACTCCTTCCAATACTCTTCTCGGAATTTCCATCCAGAACATCATCCCGATGCCTGTTCTCTCGTCCAGTGCCGAATTCGGCGTCTACATCCGGGATGACGCGGGCGCGATTCACAAAGTCCTTGCGACCGTCCCCTTTGCGTTGAAGACTCCGCTTCTCATCAATCTCGGAGCTTCACAACCCGTCATCAAAGGGCTGCTGGTGTCCGTTGATTGGGTCGATGTCGCTGCGCAGAATCAGGAATATGAAGCCTATATTGAACGATTTCGGATCGGAGCCGAGTACACGTTGGAGACCTCTCCCGGGGGATTTGCAGTGGCAGGCCGTCTCGGGCTTGCCGACAAGCGGTTCACCGGCGGACTGGGGATCAGTTTCTGGAAGTTCGTCCGGATTGATGGCGCGTATGCCTATGATCAACTCATCGGAGACAACTCCTGGTTCGCCTCCGTCGTGTTTGGATTCTGACACGGAAATCCGTATTTTATGAAAATTCGTAGAGCAGTGTCACGCTTAGGGAGTGAATTTCATGCGCAGCAGACTTTTTGCGTTCTTCGTGCTCTTGCTCACCGTTGCCGCGGTGGGCGTTGCACAATCTACCAAAGCCCCGAATTTTAAGGCGAAAGCTTCGGACGGGACGACGATCGAACTCGACAAGCTCAAAGGAAAGGTCGTCGTGGTGAATTTCTGGGCCACCTGGTGCCCGCCCTGCCGACAGGAAATTCCCGGTTTTATTGACGTCTATAAGGTGTACAAGTCCAAAGGTCTGGAAATCGTCGGTGTTTCGTTGGATCAGAAGGGGTGGGAAGTGGTGAAGCCGTACATGAGCAAAGTGAGCATCAACTACCCGGTGGTTCTCCCCGATGAGACCCTCAACTCCGGGTACGGAAGGATCGATGCAATCCCCACCACTTTCTTTGTCGACAAAAAGGGAAACATTGTCGACAAACATGTCGGATACATGGACAAAGTGGATTTCGAGAAGAAAATCAAGTCTCTTCTCTGACCGTCGCGACAGACACCACGGGCTGAGCCTTGCACTCAGCCGTAAGACGAATCAAAGAAAAAACCCCGTCTGATCTTTAGATCACACGGGGTTTTTCATGCTGATTTCCACAGCCGGGTTCGGTCCCGCCTTAGCACTTACTCCAGCCGCAGTTGTGGCAGAGAACGCAACCGCTGACATGATCAACGGTAGACCCGCACTCAGGGCACGTCGTCTGGCCTACCACAACGCCTTCGACCTGACTTTCAGCAGTCGACTTCGCCGGGGCAGCTGCAACGCCGTCTGCCGCAGGTGCCGGTGGGTTGGATGTCTCCGAAATCCGGCTGGCCCACACTTCCTCCCGGTGTTCGATATAATGTTCCAACACCTTCCCGATGGCATCGGGAGTACTGAGGATTTGTCCGCCGTGTCCATCCCATACCGGCGTGGGGCCCGAGATCCCTTTCAATTGTTTGATGATCTCACGGGGTTCGATCCCGGAACGCAGGGCGAGCGAAATAAGCCTGCTGATTGCTTCGGATTGTGCTGCGGCGTTTCCGCCGGCCTTCCCGATTGTCGTAAACACTTCGCAGAGACCGTTGTCGTCCTCATTGATGGTCACGTAGAGGTTTCCCTCTCCTGTACGGACCCGCTCTGTGACTCCGAATGTCCGTTGTGAACGTCGTCGGGGTCCCTTGACGAATCCGGGGTCGGCGGACGGCGCCTTGACCGGCTCGGCCTCCTTCTTCTTCGCGTATTCTTCAGTCTGGAGGATTCCCTCCCGGCTTCCCTCCCGGTACACGGTGATGCCCTTCAGCCCCGCTTTGTACGCCGTCATGTAGATGTCGGCGACCGTGTCCACGCTGACGTCTTCCGCAAGATTCACTGTGGAGGAGATGCTGCTGTCGACATACTTCTGGATGACCCCCTGCATGCGGACGCGGAAGTACGGGTCGATCTGGTGCGCCGTCACTATATATTCCGGAAGCTGTTCATCGTCGCCGAAGAGGCGCTTGACCAGCGGATGATAGACCTTATACTCGGAAAAAGTCTCGCCGTCGTGGTTTTTCACCCGCCGCCGGTAGCTTGTGCAGAAAATCGGCTCTATCCCGGAGCTGGTTTGTGCCACGATCGATCCCGTTCCCACAGGCGCCACGGTCAAGACAGTGCTGTTACGAACGCCGTACTGTGCAATGCTCTGGCGCAACTCTTCGGGCAACCCCTGCACGAATCTGCTCTTCGAGTATCCTTCCCAGTTGAAGAGCGGAAACGCGCCCTTTTCCTTCGCGATATCGACTGAGGTCTTATAAGCCTCGTCCCGGATGACCTTCATGATATGGTCCACGGCCTGCAGCGCCTCTTCCGTATCGTAACGGATTTTCATCATCACCAGGGCATCCGCCAGGCCGGTGATGCCCAGCCCGATACGCCGGTCGGAAGCAACCGCCTTGCGGATCTTCTCGAGCGCGTGGTTGTCCATATTATAGTCGATGATGTCGTCCATAAACCGTGTTGCGGTGTGGACGACGGATGTCAGGTCATCAAAATTGAACCGGCCTTCCCCGTCGACAAACTTGCTCAGGTTGATGTTCCCGAGATTGCACGCGGTGTAGGAGGCAAGCGGCTGCTCTCCACAGGGGTTCGTGCTGGTCAGAGGATTTGCATATTCCACATTGTGATAGTCACGCATGGTATCCCAGAAAATGATCCCGGGCTCAGCGGACGCATGGGCGTTCTTGATGATTTTGAACCAGAGTTCCTTCGCCTTGACCGTCCGGTATACCTTGCCTCCCCAGCGGAGGGGGAAATCGGCATCCTGCATGACCGCCTGCATGAACTCGTGTGTAATAAGGACGCTGATATTGGCGTACTGGACTTTGATCTTCCTCGCGTCGTTCTTGATCGTGATGAACTTTTCGATATCGGGATGATCCACCCGCATCGTGAGCATCAGAGCCCCGCGTCGTCCCGCCTGGGAAACCGTGTTCGTGCTTTCGCTGAACAGGTTCATGAAAGCCGTCCCACCCGGCGAGTGGTCGATGGTTGCGTTGACCGCAGCCCCTTCCGGCCGGAGAACTGAAAGATCCGTGCCCACGCCGCCGCCGGTCCGGTACACCAGGGCCGATTCTGTGATACACTGATAGATGCCTTCAAGGCTGTCTTCATTGATGGGGATGACGTAGCAGTTCGAGAGCGTCGGCCTGCGGCGGGCATCCTCTCTCCCTCCACCATGCATCACCCTTCCGCCGGGGACAAACTTGAAATCGAAGAGCAGGGCGAGAAACTTCTGATACCAGAACTCCTGGTCGGTTTCGACCGAAGCGATTGCACGCGCAACGCGATTCCAGAGATGGACCGGCCCCTTCTCGGACGGCGCGAGGTATTTCGAGCGGAGAACATCCGCCGCAAGTTCATTGTCGCCGTAGTAATCCCGGCAATCGAGAGCAAGATCCATGATCTGCTCGTTGAGGGATCCTTCGCCCTGAGCGTCGGATCCCGGGACGACATTGGAACGATTCCGCGTCGTGTCCTTCTGGGCCATGGCACATATCCTTCTGGAATACTTGACGATGGTGGGCGAGAGCCGTCAGGTAACGGTGCTCGCAGGTACTATGATCTGAAATGAGCAAAGAAAAAGAGCCGGCGGATGTTCGAACATAGCGACGCGATTGGCTCTTGAGCACACAGGCATTCTCACGGTAACAGCACAGTGCTGGACCGCTGAATCAAAGAACAGTCGACTTCAGGCGGCAACTCCTCACCCACAGTACTCTTCACGATCCTTCGGTGTCGCCTGATACCACCAGACTACTAGAAGACGAGAGGGAGAATTGAAAGAAGCCAGGAAGTAAACGTTTATCGCGATCGGATTTCGCCTCTACCTTCAGGGTTCGGCAGAAGACGCCGAAGAATATACCATGAGGCTCAAATGAAGTCAAGTAAAATTTTTCATGAATGTGCTTACTCCTGTGATTTCAACAGGTTAGTGTGTGATTTTCCCTGTCCGGGACGCTCACAAATCGGTGACAATCCCGGTCGAAATCCATTGATTTTCCATTTTGCGGGGCGTATTTTGCAGGGCATTGCACTGCTCCACATATCTTCGGGGACGCCGCATGTCTGTTCTCGTACCATTTTCTACTATTCCCGAGATGTTTGACCGTTTGACGGAGAAGCTGTCAGGGGGGGAACGGCCGAGCCTCATGGTGAAAAAAGAAGGGAAGTACGTCGGGATTTCCTATGCGCAACTGCGCGAGGACGTCAAGAATTTCGCCCTCGGGCTGGCGTCCGCCGGCTTGAAGCGCGGAGATCGCGTCGCCATCATTGGAGAGAATCGACCCGAATGGGTGATCGCCGATCAGGCCGTCGCGGTTCTGGGGGCGGTGAGCGTCCCGGTGTATCCCACGATGAACGCAAAACAAACAGAGTTCATCTTCCGGGACGCCGGTGTCCGTTTTGCGATCGTCTCAAACCAGTTTCAATACAGCAAGGTGGCACGGTTCCGCGACTCCATCCGGTCGCTGGAATTGGTGATCCTCATGGCCGACCGCGGTTCGGTGGAGGAACCCCGGACGACGACCCTCCCGTCGCTGAAAGAACGCGGGTTGCTTTTTGGCGAAAACAATCCTGACTACCTTGACCTCTCGCGAAAGATGGTCCGGGGATCCGATCTTCTCACGATCATTTATACATCGGGGACGACCGGCGAGCCAAAAGGCGTGATGCTCTCGCATACGAACCTCGTCACGAACATCATCAGCGCGGCGTCCGTCATCGATTTTGGTCCGACCGATGTCATCCTGTCCTTTCTCCCTCTGAGTCACTCCTTCGAGAGGATGGCGGGATACTATACGGCCATGGCGTGCGGGGGAACGATCGCTTACGCTGAGAGTGTCGAAACGGTCCGCGATGATATGGTGTTGGTGCGGCCGACCATCATCACCACGGTCCCGCGATTGTTCGAGCGCATTCACGCAAAAGTCCTGAAGCAGGCGGAGAGCGGGCCCGCGTGGCGCCGCCGGATCTTCCATTGGGCGGTCAACAAGGGACGTGAAGCCGCCGCCGCGCGCCGGCGGGGATTTGTGAGCCCGGTGCTCACGGCGCAACTTGCGATCGCAGACGCCCTGGTGTTTTCCAAACTGCGTGAGCGGACGGGGGGCAGGATCCGCTACTTCGTCTCGGGAGGTGCTGCACTCTCGCGCGAGTTCGGCGAGTTCTTTGAGGCGGCCGGCCTCATCATTCTTGAAGGATATGGTCTGACGGAATCGTCACCCGTTATCGCGGTCAGCCGGCTGGCCCACTACAAATTCGGCAGCGTCGGACAGCCCATCCCCGGAGTCGAAGTGAAAATCGCGGAGGATGGAGAAATCCTCGCACGGGGCCCCAACATCATGCAGGGATACTGGAAACAACCGGACGCCACAGCGCAAATGATCGACAGGGATCACTGGCTGCATACGGGTGATATCGGGGTGCTCGACGAGGCAGGCTTCCTCTATATTACTGACCGCAAGAAGAACCTCTTTGTCAGTTCGGGTGGGAAGAATATCGCGCCCCAGCCCATTGAAAACCTCTTCATGTCCAGCCGGTTCATCGAACAATTCATGCTGATCGGAGACAGGCGGACATATCTCACGGCACTGATCGTCCCCGACTATGAGGCACTCCGGGACTATGCCGATGCGAACAACATCACGTACACGACCAATCGTGATCTGGCCGAGCACGCGGAAATCAATGCGCTGATCGACCGGGACATCGCAACGCTCCAGAAAGAGCTGTCCAGCTACGAACGGGTCCGCAAGTTCACTCTCCTGGACAAACCGTTTTCCATCGAGGATGGCGAGCTTACGCCGAGCCAGAAGGTGCGGAGAAAAGTGGTGGAGGAACGCTATGCGCATTTGATCGAAGGAATGTACAAGATGTAAATGCACCGGACTTTGACATTCAGACCGCTTTTCGGTACATTTTTGAACATTTCCAAACTTCTTCCCTCCAACAGGTGTTTATAAAGGTGGACGATGGAACAATACATTCCCATCGGGTTGATGATCTTCCTCGGTGTCACGGCCGGTATCGTTTTTGTGAACCTGAGCAGGATGCTGGGGCCCCACCATCCGACGGAAGAGAAACTTTCGACGTACGAGAGCGGCATGGAGCCGGTGCGGACCGCCCGCGAACGATTTTCGGTGAAGTTCTATCTCGTAGCCATGCTGTTCATCGTCTTTGATATCGAAGTCACGTTTATGTACCCGTGGGCGGTGCAGTTCCGAAACCTCGGGGTGCCGGGCTTCATCGATATGATGGTCTTCATTGCCGTCCTCCTCGTGGGGTACGTCTATATTCTGAAGAAGGGAGCGTTGGAATGGCGATAGACTCTGTGCAGCAGGATGGCTTTTTGACAACCCGGCTGGACGAGGTGATCAACTGGGCCAGGAAGAATTCGCTCTGGCCGATGCCCATGGGAATTTCCTGCTGCGCCATCGAGATGATGGCCACGGCATCCCCCCGGTTTGACATTTCCCGTTTCGGTTCGGAAGTGATGCGCTTCACTCCGCGCCAGTGCGATGTCATGATCGTTGCCGGGACGGTAACATATAAGATGGCCAGGGTGGTACGGAAAATCTACGACCAGATGCCCGATCCGAAATGGGTGATTTCCATGGGAGCCTGTGCGTCGTCGGGCGGAATGTTCCGGTCGTACTCGGTGGTTCAGGGGATCGACCAGTTCGTGCCGGTGGATGTGTTTGTCGCGGGATGTCCCCCCCGGCCTGAAGCGCTTCTGTACGCTCTCATGGAGCTGCAAAAGAAAATCGGGAAGGACCGGACCATTGGCAAGCTCCTCCACGGCGAACAATTGTACATTCCCGAGGTGTCCGCTTCATGACCAACGAAGAAGTTCTCGCGCGGCTCCAGGCGCTCCGTCCCGACAGCGTGGAACACCATGAAGAATTTCGCGGCGATCTGACCGTCGTCGTCCGGAAGAGTGACATCGTCAGCGTCGCCACCTCCGTCCGCGACGACGAAAGCCTCGCGTACGATCTGGTGATCGACGTTCTGGGTGTTGACATGAACAGGCCGGTCCACCGGTTTGAAGTTGTCTATATCCTGTACTCGCTCAAACACAAACGCTACCTTCGATTGAAAGTGAGGGTCGACGAGGAGCATCCGGTCGTCTCCAGCGTCACGGGAGTCTGGCCGGGTGCGAACTGGCACGAACGTGAGACGTACGACATGTTCGGCATCCGGTTCGACGGTCACCCCGATCTTCGCCGCCTGTATATGCCGGAGGAGTTCGAGTACTTCCCTCTGCGGAAGGAGTTCCCGCTGCTCGGGATACCGGATTCCATCCCGTTGCCCCGTCGTTAACCCCACTCCGATGGAAGCTGGAACACCGGGCACTCGGTACATTCGACCAAGCATGAGGAGAGGACGAAGTCTCCGACTCGCCTCTCAGGAAATTGAGAACGAAATGTCTCCACGACCAGACGAATCCCACAAAAGCAAGATCCTCACGGCGCTCGAAGATCAGGATACGACAATCCATGTTGACGATCCCCTCGAGAACTCGATGGTGCTTAACATGGGCCCGCAACATCCGGCCACCCATGGTGTGCTCCGGATCCTTCTGAAACTGGATGGCGAAACCGTCGTCGCTGCAGTCCCCGAACTTGGCTATTTGCACCGTGGCTATGAGAAGATCGCCGAGAATGCTTCGTATCACGAATTCATCCCCCATACCGACCGGCTCGACTACCTGTCACCGATTTCGAACAATGTCGCTTACGTTCTGGCAGTCGAGAAGCTCCTCGGGATGGAGGTTCCGGTCCGTGCCCAGTATATCCGGGTCCTGTGCTGCGAAATGGCCCGCGTCGCTTCCCATCTTGTCGCTGCGGGAAGCATGGCAATGGATGTCGGGGCGTTGACGGTGCTCCTGTGGACCTTCCGCGAACGCGAAAAGATTCTGGATGTGTATGACGTGCTCACCGGCGCCCGGTTCACCACGAGCTATACGCGCATCGGAGGGACGTCGCAGGACTGGACGCAGCAATGTTCTCTGATGCTGAAGAATTTTCTCGCGGAATTCGATAAAGACCTGGACGAAGTAGAACGATTGCTGCGGAACAACAGGATTTTTATCGACCGGTGCGAAGGCGTCGGGTATCTCTCGAAGGAAAATCTCATCGCCCTCGGTGTTACCGGTCCGATCCTTCGCGCCGCGGGAGTGCCGCGCGATCTGCGGAGAGACAACCCGTACCTTGTGTATTCCGATCTTGATTTCAATGTGATCACCGCCACCGAGAGCGATGCGCTCGCGCGATTCTACATCCGTATCGCGGAGATGCGGGAGAGTGCCGGGATCCTGCGACAGGCATTGGAGAAGCTTCCGAATGGACCGTTCCGTTCGGATGCGCCGAAGCGCGTCCTTCCGGAGAAGGAACGCACCTATACCAAAATGGAAGAGCTGATCCAGGATTTCATGCTGATCAACATCGGCGTCGATCCTCCGGTGGGGGAGGTGTATTCGTCCGTAGAATCGGCCAAAGGTGAACTTGGATTCTATATCGTGAGCGACGGAACCGGTCAGCCGTGGAGAATGAAAATCCGCTCTCCTTCCATGACGAACCTGCAGGCACTCCCCGCGATGCTCAAAGGCGGGATGATCTCCGATATCGTCGCCATTATCGGAAGTCTGGATCCGGTTATGGGGGAAGCAGATAAATGAGAGGGGGGGGGAACGGGAGAGGGGGAGAAGGGGGGAAGGGGGGAAAGGGGGGATGGGACACTACGGGTCTTACTAACAGATGCCACTATGCTTTCAGAAAACAGCAAGAAGAAGATCGAAGAGCTGAAGAAGCGCTATCAACAACCCCAGTCCGTGGTCCTCGCTGCACTCTGGATGTGGCAGGAGGAACACGGATGGATTTCTGAAGAGGGGATGAAAGAAGTCGCCGATCTGCTCGGTCTCCCGTATCACCACGTGTATGGCGTGGTTTCGTTCTACACCATGTTCAACAGACAGCCGGTCGGGAGGCACAAAATCGAAGTCTGCACGAATGTCTCGTGCATGCTCAAGAACAGCGACCGGATCATGAAGCATATCGAAGAAACCCTGCACATCGGAGTTGGCGAAACCACCCCCGACAACCGTTTCACGCTCGTCGAGGCGGAGTGCCTGGGAGCGTGCGGGGGAGCGCCTGCAATGCAGGTGGGTGATGCATACTATGAAAATCTTGACCCCACGAAGGTCAATTCCATTCTCAAAGAGTTGACGTAACATGGAACCGCTTCTTCTTCCGGATATCTCCAACCTTCATCAGCTTGACGTGTACGAGCAGCATGGCGGGTACGCAATGCTCCGCAAAGCCCTCGGGATGAAACCCGAGGAGGTCACGGATGAGGTGAAGAAATCAAACCTCCGCGGCAGGGGTGGGGCCTGTTTTCCCACCGGTCTGAAGTGGACCTTCATGCCGAAGCAGACGACAAAGCCCAAGTATCTTTGCGTCAACGGTGACGAGAGCGAGCCGGGAACATTTAAAGACCGGAAGATCTTCGAGTTCAATCCGCACCTGATGATCGAAGGGATCATCATTGCGTGCTATGCGATGGGCGTGAAGACCGCGTATTTGTACATTCGCGGCGAATATAATGCCTGGATCAAAATGGTCCAGAAAGCCGTCGACGACGCCTATGCGAAGGGGTATATCGGTCAGAACATTCTTGGCTCGGGATTCTCCACCGACCTGTTTCTTCACCGCGGAGCAGGTGCATATATCTGCGGCGAGGAATCGTCGCTGATGAATTCCCTCGAAGGGTTGAGGGGATACCCCCGGGTGAAGCCTCCTTTCCCGGCGCAGAACGGCCTGTGGGGGTGCCCGACGACGATCAACAATGTCGAAACGCTTGCAAACGTCCCGATTATACTTCGTCTGGGGTGGGAGGCATATGCAAAAATCGGGGCGGCAAAACACCCCGGGCCGATCCTCGTCGGCGTCAGCGGGCATGTGAACAGGCCCGGCGTCTACGAAATGGCCACTGGCGAACTCCTGACGACGATCATCGAGAAATATGCGGGCGGCGTTACCGGGGGAAAGAGGATCAAGGCCGTGATCCCCGGCGGGTCATCCACGATGATTCTCCGCGGTGAACAGATCGAGGGAGTCACGATGGACGCCGAAGGGCTGAAAGCCGCGGGATCTGCCGTGGGAACGGCGGGCCTGATTGTGATGGATGAAACCACGGATCTGATCAGGGTCATCCGGAGGATCACGGACTTCTATCACCACGAATCGTGCGGTCAGTGCACGCCATGCCGGGAAGGAACAGGATGGATGTCGAAGATCCTGAAGCGATTCGAAGAACATAACGCCACCGCGGCAGACCTTGATCTTCTTCTGGACGTCGCAAATAACATTGAAGGAAACACGATCTGCGCCCTCGGCGATGCCGCGGCATGGCCCGTCCAGAGCATGGTGAAGCGGTTCCGTGATGAATTCGAGAAGTGTCTACTGCCCACCGAGTCTCGTGTGAGCGCTGACATGGTCGCTTGAGCAGTCCGCGAACGACCTTTTCCTGCACAAGCCTCACACCCGTGTGAGGCTTTGTTGTTTCACCCATGTTCTCATACCAAAAAGGGGTTACTCTCGCACCATGCCTCAAACGGTGAATGTTCAGATTACCCGCGTTGGTCCCGCCGCAAACGGCCTTCCCCTCCCTGTCTACGCTACTGAAGGATCGGCCGGCATGGATCTTTGTGCGGCTGTTTCGGAGGAGATGACGCTCAAAGCAGGAGAGACCTCTCTGATCCCCACCGGATTCGCGATCGCTCTCCCGCCAGGGTTCGAAGCGCAGATCCGTCCCCGCAGCGGCCTTGCCTTGAAGCATCAGATCGGAATCCTGAATGCCCCCGGGACAATCGACGCGGATTACAGGGGCGAAGTGAAAATCATCCTGACGAATTTTGGGAAGACGGATTTTACCGTACGGCGGGGGGACAGGATTGCGCAAATGATCGTCGCTCCCTATTCACGGGTCTCCTGGCAGGAGGAGTCGTCCCTCGATGACACGCTGCGCGGCGACGGAGGGTTCGGACACAGTGGAACGGGAACGAAGCTCTGATCTCTTTCTCAACCGCGATGAACAACGAAAACAACACAGCCGGCATATTGTACCTCGTTGCCACTCCCATCGGCAACTATGACGACATGACCATTCGTGCTCTCCAGACGCTTCGCAGTGCGGACGTTGTCGTCTATGAGGAACGGCGCGAAGGGGAGCGGCTCCTGCGGCATTTCAAGATCGAACGACCGACGGAGGAACTCAACGAGCATAATGAAGCTGCTGCGACGTTTCACATCGTCGAACATTTGAAAAACGGCCGTTCCGTGGCTTTGGTGTCCGACGGCGGGACACCGGTATTTTCTGATCCGGGCCGCCTGCTGGTGGAACGTGCCATCGCCAACGGGATCAGGACCGTTCCTGTGCCCGGCGCGTCTTCGCTCCTTCCGGCGCTCATTGTCTCCGGATTCCCCCTTGATCAGTTTCTCTTCTACGGGTGGCTTTCTCCGAAGAAGGAACGGCGGCGGGCGGAATTGCGCCAGCTGGTGGCCGAACGTCGCACGGTCATCCTCATGGATACTCCGTATCGGCTCATGGCTCTTCTCCGTGACCTGGCGGAGGCGTTCGCCCACCGGCGCATTTGCATAGCGTACAATCTCACCCTTCCGGACGAGCGCATTTATCATGGTACGGCAGAGGAGCTTTTTAAAGACCTCGGCCAGAAGGAAATCAAGGGGGAATTTGTCATTGTCGTCGAGGGGAAGAACTCCGGGTCACGCCCGTCTGTTTAACAGAGGAACCCAGGCATACCATGACACATGAACAATTCATCAAAGAGCTGCTGCGGACTTCACATCTGGTGACGCTGCCGGTGAAAACCAAGGTCGCCGGCTTTGTGGAAGCTCTGCTCCAGCTTCTGTTTCCGCATTTCTCGGATGAGATTTTCTATTCCGAGGAGGAGATCGAAGGGCAGTTCAGGCTCCTCCTTCGGGATCTTCAGTCGGTGCTCCAGCCGCTCGAACCTCAGTTGCAGTGCCAGGTATCGGAAGTGGCCGAGCGGTTTTCCAGGGTTGTTCCCTCGATCTATGAAGAGCTCTTGCTTGATGCAGAAGCCATTCTTCGCGGGGACCCGGCTGCGGAGAGCGTCGATGAGGTGATTTCCGCCTATCCGGGCTTCTACGCGATCGCCGTCTATCGCATCGCCCACGAGTTTTATGCCCTTGGTGTCCCTATCTTCCCGCGGATTATCACGGAGAGCGCGCACCAGCGGACAGGCATTGACATCCACCCCGGGGCGGCCGTCGGGCACTCGTTTTTTATCGACCATGGGACAGGAATTGTGATCGGTGAAACAAGCGTCATCGGGAACAACGTGAAAATCTACCAGGGTGTCACTCTTGGAGCATTGAGTGTGGACAAATCCTTCGCATCGCGGAAGCGGCATCCGACGATCGAGAATAACACCGTCATCTATTCGAACGCAACGATTCTTGGCGGAGAGACCGTGATCGGACACGATAGCGTCATCGGAGGCAACGTGTGGTTAACGGAAAGCGTCCCGGCGTATTCTGTCGTATATCACAAGAGTGAAGTCCGCGTGCGCGACGCCCGCGAGACACACGTCGGCATTAATTTCACCATTTAATTTTTCACCATCCGGGAGGGCAGTTATGAGAGCGAATACGATCCTTGACACCATCGGACGCACGCCCCATGTGCGAATCAACCGGCTGTTTGGTGGCACGGCAGAGGTATGGATGAAGCTGGAACGCGCTAACCCCGGGGGAAGCATCAAGGACCGCATCGGGCTGAGCATGATCGAAGATGCCGAGCGGAAAGGGATTCTCAAGAAAGACAGCGTGATCATCGAACCGACTTCCGGCAATACCGGCGTCGGCCTGGCCATGGTCTGTTCGGTCAAAGGATACACTCTCGTCCTTGTCATGCCGGAATCCATGTCGGTCGAACGACGGAAAATCATGGCGGCGTACGGCGCGACCTTTGAGCTTACTCCCCGGGAGAAGGGGATGAAGGGGGCGATCGCGAGGGCGGAGGAGATGGTGAAACAAAACCCGAAGGCCTGGATGCCGAGCCAGTTCGATAATCCTGCAAACATCGAGATCCACAAGCGGACGACGGCGCAGGAAATCCTCGATGATTTTCCGGAGGGATTGGACTATCTCATCACCGGAGTCGGCACAGGGGGTTACATCACCGGCTGCGCCGAAGTGTTGAAGAAGAAATTTCCTTCGATGAAAGTGTTTGCTGTTGAGCCTGCTGCATCCCCGGTGATTAGCGGGGGAGCGCCCGGGCCGCATCCGCTGCAGGGATTGGGTGCCGGATTCATCCCGAAGAATCTTCATACGCCATTGCTCGACGGAACGATTCAAATTACCAAAGAAGAGGCGTTCTCTTACACCGCCCGCGCCGCGAAGGAGGAAGGAATTTTTGTCGGGATCTCTTCGGGCGCCGCCCTTGCCGCCGTGGCGAAAAAGCTCCCCGAGATACCGAAGGGTTCCCGGGTACTCACGTTTTGCTACGATACCGGTGAACGGTACCTTTCAATCGAGGATCTCTTTTGATACATTGGTCACATCCCGCGGGCGTGAACGGATCCACTTCCCAGCCGCCCCCGGGTTCCAAACGACGTCGTTGAGGTATGCCATGCTGTCAGCTCTCAAGTTCCTGAGTGTCCTCACCCTTGCCGCAGTCCTGTTCGGTTGCTCGAACGAGGTACAGCGGAGTTCGCGTATGCCTGCCCCTCCGCCAACCGTTGCGCAGGATTTCGATATGCTTGACCCCTACGGGGATTGGATCCAGGTGCCCGGGTTGGGGGACGTCTGGAAACCCCGTGTCCCGTACGATTGGTCGCCCTACAGGTACGGCAATTGGGAATGGACCGATCGAGGGTGGATGTGGATGAGCGATGAAGAATTTGGATGGGTGGTATACCATTATGGGTCGTGGGAGTATCAGGAGGGCCTGGGGTGGGTGTGGATTCCCGGATACGAATGGTCTCCAGCGCGTGTCACGTGGTTCGTGACTGATCAGTTTGTCGGCTGGGCCCCGCTTCCCCCTTCAGGCATGATGGTCCCGCGACCCCAGGATGACGCCCCGGGGCGTTGGTGGTCATTCGTCGAGCCCCGATATTTTGCTCACTCCGGAGTCAATGGCTTTCGCCATCATGGATCTCCTCAATTCGGTGGTACGGGGAGGGATCGCCCACCGGATGTGGACGAAATTGCGAGAATGAGCGGTGGAGAAATTCCGCGGTTGCGCACGGAATCTCAGACCGTCCAGAGGCATGGACGGAACCTCTTGCGTGTCGGTACGCGGCGTGAGCAGCCGGTTGGGGTCAGTCAGCCGCCAAGCACTCCCGCTCCGATACCGCCGCCGACAAATTTACCCATTGGACGCCAACGAGGAGGAGTACAGCATCCACCTGCACCTACACCCACACCTACGCCTACACCTCCACCTGCACCTACGCCGACGCCAACTCCTCCTGTCCGGACCCAACCAAAACGTCCTGTGCATCCTTCCGGTCCTTCTGGAAGTGGGCAGCAACCGACGGGCGGAGTAAAAGTGAATAAGCGAGTACCGGTAATCCGGCAGGAAAAACCTCCTGTCGCGGATACGGTGAAATCGGTCCCCAAAAAAGATTCACGGCCGGGAAGAAGGCGGTAGCGTGCGTTGCCGCTTCCCAGCATTGCGACGACATTCTTGAATTAATAACCTCGTCTGCTTCTCGCCTCGGTTAGAGTGCACAGCGTGATGCTTGCCCGGGAAAAGCTCTTGGCATCGCGTTTGCAGATTTTTGGGAAACCGTTTCCCTGACTTTCCGATCTCGCGCCCTCTATGAAAATCCACTCACCCGGCCTGCTCCTTCTTCTTATTGCGGCAATTGTTGTCGCCTATCCGTCTCAATCATCCTCCCAGGGTTTCCTCCACGCCGAGGGAGTGTATATCGATGATGGGAACAACACCCATATTCAGCTCCGTGGAATGGGACTTGGAGGATGGCTTGTACCGGAAGGATACATGCTCGGGACTTCCGGTTTCGCCAATTCGCCCACGGAAATCAAGAACAAAATATCGGACCTGGTGGGTGCCGCAAACGCGGATCAATTCTTCGCCGACTACCGGAGAATCTTTGTCCAGAGAAAGGACATCGACAGCCTCGCCCGTTGGGGATTCAATTCTGTGCGCCTCCCGTTTCACTACGCACTTCTCTCGCCGGCACAGGGAACATATTCCGAGGACGGGTTCGCTCTCATTGATAGCCTTCTTGCCTGGTGCGAGGCCGACCATATCTACCTGATCCTCGATATGCACTGTGCGCCGGGAGGGCAAAACACCATCAACATCAGCGACTACCAGGGCTGGCCCTCACTCTGGGAAGAGCCCTCGTATCAAACGTGGACGGCCGAACTCTGGAAGGTCATCGCTCAACGCTACGCTTCGCGGGAATGGATCGGAGGCTACGACCTGCTCAATGAAACGGCGTTTGCCTTCTCGGGCGGGAACAAGCCCCTTCGCGATCTGAGCGTGAGGATTACCGACAGCATCCGGACAGTCGATAAGAATCACCTGATTTTTGTCGAGGGAAATTGGTATGCAACCGACTTCAGCGGCCTCACTCCGACATGGGACAACAACATGGCCTGGAGTTTTCACAAGTACTGGAACTCCAACGATGTGAGCGCGTTTTTGAATTTCCTCCAATTGCGTTCAAGCACCAACGCGCCGTTATGGCTTGGCGAGTCCGGAGAGAATTCCAATCCGTGGTGTTCCGACTGTCTGTTCTACGCGGAGAGTTTCACTATCGGCTGGTCATGGTGGACACTGAAGAAAATTGAAAGCATCTCCTGCCCGCTCTCTGTCACCCAACTTCCGGGATATGCAGGGCTCCTCAAATATTGGAACGGGCAGGCACTGAAACCGTCGGTCGACGTCGCCCTGAAGGCGTTAAACGATCAGCTCTCGATGTTCGATGCCGGTCGATGCCGCGTACGCCCGGATTTCCTGGATGCGTTGTTCCGGCTCCCGTTCACGGATGACCGGAAGCCGTATGTGAAGACTGTTCTTCCCGGTCCGATTTATCTGGTGAACTATGACATGGGGAAGAATGGCCTGGCGTATCGTGATATCGATTTCGAGAACACGGGCGGGAGCGGAGGCGGGACCTACAACTCAGGATGGTCGTACCGCAACGATGGCGTGGATATCGAAGCTTCGACGGACCCGCTCGGAAACGGATTTGACGTCGGATGGACGCAGGCGGGAGAATTCCTTGCGTTCACCGTCGATGTTCCGACGGCCGGAACATACGATATCAAGGTCAGAGCGGCGGCAAGCGGGGCCGGCGGGAAATGCTTTCTTGGAGTGGATGGAGTGAGGTTGACTCCCGACCTGATGCTTGCAGGGACCGGAGGCTGGCAAACCTGGCAAACGACCGACCTTGGCAATTGGGAGATCCCCGCCGGGACTCACAGCATTGAGTTCAACGAAGTGAGCGGAGGGTACAATCTGAGCAGGATCGATTTCATTCTCATGTCTTCGGGTGTAACCTCCTCCCCGGAGCTCCCCCTCCAATTCGGACTTTCCCAGAACTTTCCCAACCCGTTCAATCCGACGACAGTTATCAGCGGACAGTTGACAGTGGACAGTTGGGCAAAACTCGAGGTGTACGATGTCTTGGGCAGGGTGGTGGCAACGTTGGCCAACGGTCGGTTCCCTGCCGGAAGGTATTCCTTCACGTTCGACGCAAAGGGATTGGCGAGCGGGATGTACACGTATCGGCTCACCGCTGGTCGCCTCGCCGCGTCGAAGACGATGATGCTCATCAGGTGAAGCGGGTGACGATGGAGAACTCTGCATTATTCAGACCATGTCTGTGAATTTACCCGTCTGGTGGTACCCGCTCTTTTTTGTCACGGGCCTCGTTGCAGGCTGGGTTGACTCGATTGCAGGTGGAGGGGGATTGATCACCATCCCCGTCCTGCTCTCCACGGGGATGCCCCCTCAGGCGGCTCTGGGAACAAATAAATTCCAGGCAAGTTTTGGAAGTTTCACTGCAGCATATCACTACGCCGACAAAGGCGTCGTTCCGCTGGGCGATGTGATTCCTGGAATCGTGTTTACATTCATCGGCTCGGCAATCGGGACATTTGCCGTCCAGCAGGTACACCCCGAGGCGCTCGGGTGGATCATTCCCTTTCTGCTTCTCGCCATCGCCCTTTACATGCTTTTCACCCCCGCAGCCGGTTTGCATGAAGACAGGCCACGTTTCGCCCGCGGGTGGTTCTATCTCGTGCTTGGCCTGACGCTCGGGTTCTACGATGGATTCTTTGGACCCGGTGTCGGGTCGTTCTGGGCGATCGCGTTTGTCTCGTTGATGGGGTTCAATTTTTTGCGCGCGACGGGCTACACCAAGGTCATGAACTTCACAAGTAACATCATTTCATTCGTCGTCTTCCTGATCGGCGGGAATGTGTACTTCGCACCGGCCATTTCCATGGCGGCCGGTCAAATCCTCGGCGCCAGAATCGGGGCGGGGATGGTCGTCCGGCGAGGGGTGAGGTTGATCAGGCCGATTTTCGTTACCATTGTCATACTGACAACGCTCAAACTTCTCTATAACAGGATCAGCCCCTGAGGTCAATCGCCGTCGCTGGATTTCAGACCGACAGAACAAGTCCTTATTCCCCACAAAACGCCTCGTTTCCATCATAGCCGCTCCCCGGTGTTCACTTTCCCGCAGTGACAGGCCTTCCACCCATTCATTGCAATTCTTCCGCCTTCTGGATATATTTTTGAGGATATCAAGGGGGCGATTTCCTATGGCACTCACCGAATTGCTGCCGCGGTCGAACAGGGCTCCGGCTCTGTATGCAGATTACTGGTTCAACGGGGAGCCTGTTCTCCTTTCCACCCTCCAGGGGTCCGTGGTATTTCTCTTTTTCTGGGATTCCTCCTGCGCCCAGTCTCTGCGATTCCTGCCCTATGTGAGAGAATGGGACAAAAGGTACCGTCAGTCGGGATTGGTGACTGTTGGCATACATACACCGCGGTTTCCGTTTGCGAAGAATCCGGAAGTTGTCCAGAGGGCACTCGACCGGCTGAACGTGACATTTCCGGTTGCAATGGACAATGAAGGGATCATCGCGGCGAATTATGGGATGCGTGTCTGGCCGATGGGCGCCGTTATCGACAAATACGGATTCATACGGGCGATGATCCATGGGGACAGCAGCTTCAGTTCCGCGGAGCGATCGTTACAGGGGTATCTCTACGAAGTAGGGTTGATCGGCCAGATGCCGGATTACATGGATCCGGTTCGCGAAATAGACCGGGAAGGGTCGGTGTGTTACCATGCGACTCCCGAGTTGCAGACCGGGTATCTTCGGGGATCGCTGGGGAATGTCGAGGGGTATCTGCCCGAATCGATGGTCGACTATGAAGATCCGCGTATCTACATTGATGGGAAATTCTATGCAGACGGAACCTGGCTGAACGGTCGTGAATGTCTCCGTCTTGCCATGCCTGCCGACCACGAAGGTCAGATCATCGTTTCCTACCAGGGGTCCGACGTGACGGGCGTCCTCGCGGCGGAGGATGGATTGTCGGTGCAAGTTTCCGTCCGCCAGGACGATGAGTCTTTGACCTCGGCAAACAGGGGAGACGATATCACCCTGGGCGAAGACGGGTCAAGCAGCATTCTCGTCGGCGAGCCGCGACTGTACAGCATCGTACGGAACAAGGATTTCGGTGAGCATCTTCTCCGCCTTTCAGCTTCCGGTGGGAAGCTCTCTGTGTACTCAATCTCATTCGGAACCTCGCTCGTTCCGGACATGATCTCCACGAATTGAACGTCCGAGCGGTATGCCGCCTCAGGATCTTCCGAAGGTTTATCACACGCGTATTACCCATCTGCTCGGGACCAGGTATCCCATTATTCAGGCCGGGATGGTATGGGCGGCCGGGTGGCGGCTTGCGGTTGCAGTATCGGAAGCCGGAGGGTTGGGGCTCATCGGCGCGGGATCGATGAGCCAGGAGGTCCTGAAGGAGCACCTGCAAAAAGCGAATCGTGCGACGCGTGCTCCGTTCGGGATCAACATCCCCCTGTCGCGGGGGGACACCCCCGAGTTGATTCACATTGCGCTCGACGAGGGAGTGAAGGTGTTTTTCCTGTCTTCCGGTTACCCGATGCTCCACACCGACGCGCTGAAGAAGGCGGGCTGCGTGGTAGTGCATGTCATCGCGGCGGTCAAGCACGCCCGGAAGGCGTTCGACGCCGGATGCGATGCCGTTGTGGCGGAAGGATTTGAAGCGGGCGGCCATAACGGGATTGATGAGATTACGACACTGACGCTCGTTCCCCAGGTTGTTGACGCTGTTCCTCTTCCTGTCATCGCCGCCGGGGGGATTGCCGACGGCAGAGGAATGGCGGCGGCATTTGCGCTGGGCGCGGAAGGCGTTCAGGTGGGGACACGGTTTGCTGCGACTGAGGAATCCTCGGCACATCCGGAATACAAGGGTCTCGTGGTGAAATCGGGCGATGCGGACACTGTGTTCACGCTGAAAAAGCTGGCGCCGGTACGGATGATTAAAACCCCGTTCGCCATGAGGGCCCTGGAGAGTGATCGGCGGGGGGCGACAAAAGAAGAGCAGACCGCGTTGCTCGGATCGAAGAGAGAACGCGCGGGAATATTTGAAGGAAACCTCGAAGAAGGAGAGTTCGAGGCGGGCCAGAGTGCCGGCCTGGTGAACGAAATCCTTCCGGCCGGGGAAGTCGTCCGGCGAATGATGGCCGGCTACATCACTGTGAAATCGCAATTGCCGTAGTTGCCACACACAAGGCTTGGTCAAGATAATGCCAAACACATCGTTGGTGGAGATCCTCCGTCAGAAGATCCTGGTGTTTGACGGGGCCACAGGGACACATCTTCAGGGGCAGAATCTCTCAGCCGAAGATTTCGGCGGGGAGCGTCTGAACGGGTGCAATGAATATCTGGTCGTCTCCAAACCCTCCGCCGTTCAGAACGTCCATCGCGACTATCTTGCTGCCGGTTGTGATGTCGTGGAAACGGATTCGTTCGGTTCGACTTCCATCGTCCTGGCGGAGTACGATCTCGCAGGTCAAGCCTACGAACTCAACCGGCGCGCCGCCGAACTTGCGAAAGAAGTCGCCCAGGGGTTTTCAACCCCCGATCACCCGCGGTTCGTGGCCGGTTCAATGGGCCCAACCACCAAACTTCCGTCGTTGGGCCATATTGCATTCGCCGCGATGGCCGGCGCCTACGAAGAACAGGCCAGGGGATTGGTGGACGGCGGTGTCGACCTCCTGTGTGTTGAAACATGCCAGGACGTTCTCCAGATCAAGGCGGCGCTTTACGGCATCTTCTCTTTCTTCCGGCAGGCGAAGAAACAGGTCCCGGTTATCGCCTCCGTGACCATTGAAACGATGGGCACAATGCTTCTGGGGACTGAGATCTCGGCGGCCCTCACTTCGCTCGAACCGTTCGACCTCGCAGCGATTGGCATGAATTGCGCCACGGGGCCGCAGGAAATGTCGGAACATGTCCGCGTCCTCGCCTCCTCAAGTCCCAAACCCGTGTTTATCATGCCGAACGCAGGCATTCCTGAAAACGTCGGTGGACATGCCCACTACAAGCTGACGCCGGACGACTTTGCTTCGACACTCGGGCACTTTGTCAAAGACCTCGGTGTCGGGATCGTCGGCGGGTGTTGCGGGACCACGCCGGAGCATATTCGCCGGCTCGTCAATGCCGTCGGTTCGTTGCAGCCGAAGGAACGGACGATTGATTTCATCCCCAGCGCGGCGAGTCTCTATCAGACCGCTCCCTTCCATATCGACCCCGCGCCCGTCCTTATCGGCGAAAGGACCAATGCCAACGGCAGCAAACTCTTCCGGGATCTTCTCGCAAAAGAGGACTGGGAGGGAATCACCGCGATGGGCAAAGAGGCGGTGAAGGAGGGCGCGCACATGGTGGATGTGTGTGCTGCATACGTCGGGCGAAAAGAAATCGAAGATATGTACGAGGTCATCTTCCGCTTCAACACCCAGGTCCCCCTGCCCATTGTCATCGATTCCACCGAACCCCCGGTGCTCGAAGCGGCCCTCCGGTTGATCGGCGGCCGCCCGGTCATCAACTCGATTAACCTCGAAGACGGTGAAGAGCGGGCATTGCGGATCCTCGACCTGTGCAAGAGGTACGGGGCCGCGGTGATCGGCCTGACCATCGACGAAAAAGGGATGGCGAAGAGTGCCGACGCGAAAGTCGCAGTCGCCCACCGGCTCCACGATCTCGTGATCCAACAGGGACTCCGTTCGCACGATTTGATCCTCGACGCATTGACGTTCACCCTCGGATCCGGGGATGAGGAATTCCGGAGGGCAGGCGTCGACACCATGGAAGCGATCAAGCGGATCAAAAAGGAACTCCCCGGGGTCCACACTCTGCTCGGCGTGAGTAATATTTCCTTCGGCCTGTCTCCACGGGTTCGCCATGTGCTGAACAGCGTGTTCCTCCACTACGCGATCGAGGCGGGATTGGATATGGCAATTGTGCACGCCTCGAAGATCATGCCGTTATACAAGGTCGATCCGAAGGGACGGGACCTGGCCCGTGAGCTGGTCTATGACGAACGAAAATTCGAAGAGGTGGCGGCATGACGCCGGGCGACACCATCAGGAGAACCGTCTACGATCCGCTCACCGAGCTGATGGCATTCTACGCCGGCCCGTCGGCCGAGAAGGCGGACGCGGCTGCCCCGGCGGGGACGGTCGAAGAACGCCTCAAACGCAGGATCATCGACGGCAACCGTGTGGGAATGAACGCAGACCTGGACGAAGCCCGGCAATCCTACTCTCCACTCGACATTATCAACACCATCCTCCTCGACGGGATGAAAGTGGTCGGAGAACTCTTTGGCAGCGGGCAAATGCAGCTTCCATTCGTGCTGCAATCGGCGGAGGTCATGAAGGCGGCCGTCGCCTCTCTCGAGCAATTCATGGACAAAGCGGAATCCGTGAACAAAGGGACCCTCGTCCTGGCGACCGTGAAGGGAGACGTGCACGATATCGGCAAGAACCTTGTCGACATCATTCTGACCAACAACGGCTACCGCGTTGTCAACCTCGGGATCAAGTGCCCCGTCGAGACCATGATCCACGCCGTCCACGATAATAATGCGGATGCCCTCGGGATGAGCGGTCTCCTCGTGAAATCGACACTGGTAATGAAGGAAAACCTGGAGGTCCTGAACGAGCAGGGCATCACACTGCCTGTGGTCCTCGGCGGAGCCGCCTTGACGCGCCGCTATGTGGAGGACGATCTCCGTTCGGTCTACAAAGGCAAGGTCTTCTACGCCAACGATGCCTTTGACGGACTCCACCTTATGGAGAAAGTCAAGAAGGACGACCTTGTCTATCCCGAGGGTCGGACGGGTTCCAGGGAAGAGGAAATCTTCACGGGCGCAGAGGCCAAAATCGCGCTTGCGTACAGCGAAGACGGACGGTACGCGGCCGCGGGAACAGCCGCGCCTCAACGGTCAAAGGTGAAAACAGACGTCCCCGTCCCCACACCGCCGTTCTGGGGAACCCGTGTGGTGCCGGAAGTCGATCTCGACGAGATTTTTCATTTCATCAACGATGTCGCATTGATCCGCGGGCAATGGCAGGTCCGGAAAGGGAAGATGAGCGAGGAGCAGTATCGCTCATTCCTGGACGAAAAGGTGTACCCTGAATACAACGCGCTGAAGGAAAAGGTAAAGAAGGAAAAATTGCTTCAGCCGAAAGTGGTCTACGGGTACTTCCCGTGCGGATCGGTGGGAGAAGACCTGGTGATTTTTCAGGACGACGGGAAGACCGAACGCCTGCGTTTCACTTTTCCCCGCCAGAGGGACGATCGTCATCTCTGTCTCGCAGACTACTTTGCGCCCCTTGACTCCGGCAGGAGGGATGTTGCGGCGTTTCACCTGGTCACGATGGGCCACGTTGCGTCGGAATACTCGGCGAAACTTTTCGCAGAGAACAACTACAAGGATTACCTGTACTTCCACGGGTTGAGCGTTGAGTCGACGGAGGCACTGGCAGAGTTCTGGCACAAGAAGATCAGGGAAGAGCTGGGGATCGCCGGGAAAGATGCCGGGGAGATCCGGCGTCTTTTCTCCCAGGGCTACCAGGGATCACGCTACAGCTTCGGATACCCCGCCTGCCCGAACCTGGAGGACCAGACGAAGCTCTTCGAACTTCTCGATGGGGGACGCATCGGCGTTCGACTGACGGAAGGGTACTCTCTTGACCCTGAACAGAGTACGAATGCCATTGTCGTACACCATCCGGAAGCCCGATATTTCAACATAAAGTAACATTGTAGGATTCTTAAGCACTAGCTTGCTATTCCTGAGGACGTTGAGTATATTTCAACAAAACTCCCAGCTTTTGCCGGATTTGCGAGAAGAATCAGCAGTAAGTGTGAGTATTCAACAAGGAGACTTTGAGAATGGCAACGAAAATAACGGAAGAATGCATCAACTGTGGCGCATGTGAGCCGGAGTGCCCGAATACCGCGATTTATGCGGGCGGGGTGCAGTATGAGTACAAAGGCCAGATGTTCGATGCGGTTTCCAATGACTTCTACTACATCGTTCCTGAGAAGTGCACAGAGTGTGTAGGTCATTTTGACAAAGAGCAATGCGCAGCGGTATGTCCGGTGGATTGCTGCGTTCCGGATCAAGACCGGGTCGAAAGCGAAGAAGTCCTTCTTGCACGTGCAAAAGAAATGCACCCGGAACGCGAGTTCGGACCACTTTCTCCAGCGACCTCTCATTTCCAGAAAGCATAAAGGCTGTCAACAGGACTTCACAGCGAAGGTCGGTTCCGGAAGGGGCCGACCTTGTTCTTTTCCATGAAGGTCGCTCATGCGCATCGGCAACTACGAAATTCACTCAATCAATGCCGGGGATTTCGCCCTCGACGGCGGGGCGATGTTCGGGGTAGTGCCGCGGCCGTTGTGGGAGCGCCTGGCCCCTCCTGACGAACGCAATCGCATCGCGATGACGACACGTTCGCTCCTGATCCTCGGCGAAGGCCGCCGGATCCTGGTCGACACGGGGAACGGTTCGAAATTCGAGAAAAAACTTGCGGACATCTACAAGATGAACGTCACACCGTCGACCATGGAGCATGAACTTTCCAGGTTTGGGCTCACCCCGGCGGACATTACGGATGTCATCCTCACCCACCTGCATTTCGACCATGCGGGCGGAGCGACAGTACGGACCGCCGATGGTCCCGTCCCCGCCTTTCCGCACGCGAAATTCTATGTCCAGCAGGACCAGTGGAATGCGGCGAACCATCCTACCGATCGCGATCGTGCGAGCTATTTCGCCGACGACTTTCTCCCCCTCCAACAGCATGGAGTCCTGGAGCTTCTCGATGGCGAGGGGGAGCTGTTCCCCGGGATCCGGCTCCGGCTCTTCCACGGCCATACCGCAGCGCTTCAGAGTCCGATCATCTCCGATGACAGGAAGACTCTTTTGTTCTGTGCTGATCTGATCCCGATGGCTCCGCATGTCCAGCTCCCATGGATCATGGGCTACGATCTCCGCCCTCTCGTAACGCTTGAAGAAAAGCGGACAGTTCTTGAATCGGCGGCCGACCAGGAATGGACTCTGCTCCTCGAGCACGATCCCAGGGTGGAAGGGGTAACGGTGAAGCATGGACAGAAAAGGGATCGAAAAGGCAACCGAGATTCGATTGGAATAATCGATGGACTCCGGATATGTCGCGGTGGGAAAGCTGTCGGGTTTCAAAGAGAGACGCGGGCGGAAGAGTCGTCATCGGCGATGCCGAGGTATCACTCTGGCTCGTGGACGGCACCCTGTTCGCGGTCGGCAATGTGTGTGCCCATCAACATTTTTCCCGGATGCACGAAGGAACCCTCGAGGGGCTGACGGTCCGGTGCCCGATGCACGGGTGGCAATACTCGCTTGCCACCGGGGAGGTGCAGTCCGGCAGCGGGCGTATCCCGGTGTACGATGTCAGAATCGACGGGGAAGATGTGTTTGTTTCGAAGGAGCCGAGGGGATGAAGGAGGAAGAGTCAAGGGCAGCGGCACAACGCATTAAATCCTATGGCCGGACGTATCGGATTCCTTTCAGTCGGGATAGCGCCGGCCGATCCCCTTCAGGCGGAGAGTCTCCACCTGAGGGGCTGGCTTGACCGGGGCTACCAGGCGACGATGGGGTGGATGGAAAGGACAGCGGAGAAACGGATGGATCCCCGGAAGGTGCTGGAGGGTGCCCGGTCGGTGATTGTGACCGCGTTGAATTACTACCATCCGGTCGTGCACGCCGAAGACGCCGCGGTCGGGAAAATCTCCCGCTACGCCTGGGGAGATGACTACCACAAGGTCGTTCTCGAGAAACTCGAACTCTTCAGCGCGTGGATCCGCGAGACCTTCCCCGGTACCACAGCGCTCGCCTATGTCGACACCGGCCCGCTCATGGAAAAGGCGCTGGCCGCCCGGGCAGGCATCGGCTGGGAGGGAAAACACGCCAATATCATCACCCGGGAGTATGGGTCGTGGCTGTTCCTCGGGGAAATCGTCACCACGCTTGCGCTGCCTCCCGACGAGCCTGCTGTCGATCATTGTGGTTCGTGCAGGCTCTGCATTGATGCATGTCCGACGCAGGCGATCGTTGAACCATACGTCGTGGATGCCGGGAAATGTATCTCCTATCTCACGATCGAACATCGGGGCGAAATCTCGGGAAAGGAGAAAGAGAATTTCAAGAATTGGATTTTTGGGTGCGATATCTGCCAGGATGTCTGCCCCTGGAACCAGAAATTCGCTCAACCGTCCGGGGAATCCCGGCTGGGCCCACATCCCGGGAATGAAGCACCGGTTAGCTCGCGGAATGGTCCCGCATGACCCGGGAAGAGTTCAAGAGTCGGTTCGCCGCAAGCCCGATCCGCAGGACGAAGTGGGAAGGACTTCTCCGCAATATCCGGATTGCTCTTGGAGCAGACCAGAAGTCAGGTCCGGCGGTTTGACCCTCTTTTCCCCTTTTCCTCATCCAATATGCAGAACCTTAGAAACGTGGGAACCCTATGGCAGAACATCACAAGCTGATTATCATTGGCTCCGGCCCGGCCGGCCTCACCGCAGCGCTGTATACTGCCCGCGCAAATCTGCATCCTGTGGTTTTTGAAGGGATTCAGCCCGGCGGACAACTGACGATCACGACTGAAGTGGAAAATTACCCGGGATTCCCTGATGGGATCATGGGCCCCGAACTTATGGATTTAATGAGGAAGCAGGCTGAAAAATTCGGTGCCCGGACGATGTTCAAGAATGTGACGAAAGTCGACTTCAGCAGACGGCCGTTCCACATTTGGAGCGACGCCGACGAATTCACAGGGGACGCGATTATCATCTCGACCGGTGCGTCGGCGAAGTTGCTCGGTCTCCCTTCCGAAAAGGAGTACATGGGGTACGGCGTGTCCGCCTGCGCCACCTGTGACGGGTTCTTCTTCCGGGGCCTCGAAGTGATCGTTGTGGGAGGTGGGGACACGGCGATCGAGGAGGCCACTTTTCTCACGAAGTTTGCCAGCAAGGTGACCATCGTTCACCGGCGGGAATCCCTCCGTGCCTCGAAGATCATGCAGGCAAAGGCCGAGAAGAATCCTAGGATTCAGTTCGTGTGGGACTCTGTGGTTGAGGAAATCCTGGGATCGATGCAGAACGGCAAGAAAACAGTGACCGGTGTCCGGCTCCGTAACGTTCGCACCAATGCGGAACAGATCCTCAAGGCCGACGGCGTATTCATGGGGATCGGTCACAAGCCGAATACCGATCTCTTTACCGGGCAGCTCACGATGGACCAGGTAGGATACCTCAAAACGGAAAAAACCAGCACCTTCACCAACATCCCCGGAGTATTTGCCGCGGGCGATGTTGCAGACAGCGTGTACCGGCAAGCAGTGACGGCTGCGGGGTCCGGCTGCATGGCAGCGATCGATGCGGAACGCTGGCTCGAGAGCACTCACGACTAACATCAGTCTTCACTTTCGCAGATGAACAATCGACCCACAACAAGTGGGTCGATTCGTTTTTCAACGTCGGAATAATTGTCATGTTGCGAGACTCTATGGCATACACATATGACTTGTTGTCCATGGGTGTGCGTCTGTTTGGCATAGTTGCTTGTCATTCTGTCTTACGGTGCTACAAGCTTTGAGTTCGTTGGAAGAGGCAAATTCAAGTAAGACGTTACACATGAATACGTTACCACATATGAGTAGTCCGTTGGCACACCTCTTGAATTCATGATAGGCAAATCAAACAACACACAAAGCAAGAAACAAAAGTTGAGGAGCTGGTCATGCAGAACACATTTTATGGCGACCTTCTTGGCCTGGAACAGGAAATCGAGAATCTTTTCCTTGGATTCCCTTCACCCGTCCGATATGTCGAAGGTCCTTCGGTACCGGCGATGAACATCGCCGATAGTGGGAACGAAGTAACTGTTACGCTGGATCTCCCAGGTGTGAAGAAGGAAGATGTGAAAATCTCAAAAAGGGACAATCTCCTGACCATTAGCGGCGAGAGGAAAAGGGCATCGGTGCCTGACGGCGCGAAATGGCTGCGTAATGAAACGACAGCCGGGATCTTCACAAGGACGCTGGAACTTCCCAGCAGGGTCAACGGTGAGCAGATCTCTGCCGAGCTTCACGACGGCGTCCTGCGCATCGTGCTTCCCAAAATGGAAGACGCAAAGCCCCGGGAAATAGCGGTCCGCTAAAAGGATGCAGCGAACAATCCAGCCACAGCGTTTAGTTATTGGAGATGAGAAGATGACTACCAACGACAAAGAATTGACCACAAAACAAGCACAGGAGACAGGTGGGGCGCGACGGTCCGGGGAGCGGCAGTACCGGTTGCCGGCCGCGGACATCTTTGAAACGCCCGATGCCTACGTGCTCATGCTCGATCTTCCCGGCGTCCGGAAAGAGAATATTCTCGTGCAGGTGGAGAAAGGGGAGCTGCTGGTCCGGGCTGAAGTCGTTCAGATCGCCGGCAGCGATGCAAGCGTCATTCTCCGGGAGCACGTCGCTGATGGATACGACCGCGTGTTCTCTCTGGGAGAAAACGTGGACACCGACAGCATCGATGCGCACTATGAAGATGGTGTGTTGACGTTGAAGCTCCTGAAAAGCGAAAAGATCAAAGCACGCGAAATAACCGTCCGGTAACGAAAAGGAAATAGTGAAGAAAGGAGACAAGGCCATGACACTCGTACGTTGGAGACCCGTTCGCAACTTACCCGCTTTCCCGTCAGATATCCTCGGGATGCAGAAGGAAATCAACAGGATGTTCGAGGAGTTCTTCCGCGGGGAAGAGGATGATCTGGGTCTGCCGTCATCGTCCTGGCGCCCTGCAGTCGACATCGTTGAGAAAGACGGGGAATACCTCGCCAAAGTGGAAATCCCCGGCGTGAACAAAGATGACGTGAAAGTGTCGTTGATGGAAAACGTTTTGACGATCCGCGGGGAGAAAACGCAGGAGAAGAAGGAAGAGAGTACGAACTATCATCATATCGAGCGTTTCTCCGGTTCCTTCCAGCGAAGTTTTGAGCTTCCCGGGAGAGTGAAAACCGACAAAATCGATGCCGAGTACAAAGACGGCATTCTCACGATCCGCCTCCCGAAAGCAGAGGAGTCAAAGACCAGGCAGATTGAAGTGAAAGTCCATTAAGAGACAGCGAACATTTTTTCCAGCAGGGTGCCGGATGGTGGGATCGGCACCCTGCCGTGCTATTCATCGAAAGACAAGACGAGAACGATATGGACCGCAATGCAGAGAATGAAAAGAGCCTGTCACCATCCGGTGTTCCGCGTGCCGTTGCAGTGTTGCCGCTGCGCAATGCGGTATTCTTCCCGCGTCAGGTGACTCCACTCACGGTGGGACGGGAGAGCAGCATCAAGGCTGTTGAAGAAGCGTTGAAGGACGACGGGGCCATCGTGATCGTCGCCCAGGCCGATGGGGAAGTGGAAAACCCCACGGAGAAGGATATCTACTGGGTCGGGACGCTGGCCAAGGTCCTGAAGACATTCACCCTTGCAGACGGCACAAGAAGCGTCCTCGTTCAGGGGTTGCGCCGTGTCCGGCTCCTCTCGGTGCTTCATACCGAGCCGTTCCTGCGGGGCGTCGTGCGCGACGTCGAAGAGAAGAACTCCGGTGGACCTGAAATCGAGGCCATTGCCTCAAATCTGAAAAAAGAGTTCAAGAAAGCCGTCGAGCTCTCCCCGCAGCTTTCCGAAGATCAGCTCACCCTGATACTGAACATGGAAGAGCCGGATGCGGTCGCCGATATGATCGCGGCGTTCCTCCCGGTAAGCGTGGAGGAGAAGCAGGAAATCCTCGAGCTGGCCGATCTCGGCGTGAGGGTGGAAAAGGTCATGCTGGTCCAGACCAAATTCCTGCAGAAATTGGAACTGGGCACCAAAATTCAATCGGAGGTTCAGGAAGAGATCGGCAAATCCCAGCGCGAGTACTACCTGCGCGAGCAGATGAAGGCCATCCAGAAGGAGCTTGGCGAAGGGGACCAGAACGTCGGTCTGAGCGACTTGAAAAAACGGATCGAGGAGGCGAAACTCTCCGACGAGGCCAAGTCCGTCGTGGAAAAGGAAATGCGCAAGCTGTCGCAGATGAACCAGGCTTCACCGGAATACTCCGTCTCAAGGAATTACGTCGAATGGATTCTGGACCTTCCCTGGGGTACAGCGACCCAGGATACCCTGGAGATCCCGCATGCCGAGACAATTCTCGAACACGACCATTACGGCCTCGAGAAGGTGAAAAAACGCATCCTGGAATATCTGGCGGTGCGAAAATTGAAAAACGATATGCGGGGTCCGATTCTGGTGTTTGTCGGACCTCCCGGCGTCGGGAAGACCTCCCTGGGGCGATCGATTGCAAATGCTCTGGGCAGGAAGTTCGTAAGAATTTCCCTTGGCGGCGTTCACGACGAGGCGGAGATTCGCGGCCATCGCAGAACCTACATCGGCGCCCTTCCCGGCAGGATCATTCAGGGATTGAAAAAGGCCGGTTCCAACAACCCGGTGTTCATGCTGGATGAAATCGACAAGATCGGACAGGATTTCCGGGGTGATCCGTCGTCAGCGCTCCTTGAAGTCCTGGACCCTGAACAGAATTTCTCCTTCAGCGATCACTACCTTGAGATTCCCTTCGATCTCTCCAAGGTCATGTTCATCGCGACCGCGAACATGATGGAGAATATTCCGCCGCCGTTGCGCGACCGGATGGAGATCATTGAAATCCCGAGCTATGTGGAAGAAGAAAAGCTCTACATCGCGAAGCGGTTCCTTCTCCCCAAGCAGACAGGAGAACACGGACTACGGTCTGAGCAGTTTACCGTGACCGACGATGCGCTGCGTCAGATGATCACCGGGTATACGCGGGAAGCGGGCGTCCGCACACTTGAACGGACAATCGCGGCCGTCGCCCGGGGAGTAGTGAAAGAAATTGCGGAAGGTTCAACGGATGCCGTCGGCGTCACGCGTGATTCCCTCACAAAGTATCTCGGGCAACAGAAGTTTTTCCCGGATGTTGCGGAGCGGATCAACAAGCCGGGTATCGCCGTTGGACTTGCGTGGACGCCGGTTGGCGGGGATATCCTGTTCGTTGAAGCCACGAAAATGAAAGGGACCGGGAAGCTGATTCTCACCGGCCAACTCGGTGATGTCATGAAAGAGTCCGCCCAAACGGCGTTGAGCTTCATCGCTGCCAACGCACTGGAGCTGGGTATTGCGGAGGACTTTCGCGCCCAGTGGGATATCCACATTCACGTGCCGGCGGGTTCGATTCCGAAGGATGGACCATCCGCAGGCGTCACCATGCTTACAGCGCTGTCCTCGCTTCTCACAGGGAGGCTTGTCAGAAACGACCTGGCGATGACCGGTGAAATCACTCTCCGCGGGGCCGTCCTGCCGATCGGAGGGGTCAAGGAAAAAGTGCTCGCCGCGCACCGTGCCGGGGTGAAGACCATCATTCTTCCGGAACGGAACAGACTCGATCTGGACGACGTCCCGAAGTCGGCTCTCCATGGGCCTGACCCCCTGCAATTCCATTTTGTGAAGGAGATGACGGGGGTACTCGAAATCGCGCTCCTGTCCCAGGAAGAATCGAAACGACAGATGTCGATTGCCGGTCTCGAGTTGCATCCAGCGGCAGCAAACTGAGAAGCGGACTGGAAGCACAGGGTCACAGGGCCCGTGATTCAAGAGTGCCCCGTCGGTCGATACCAGCGGGGCGTTCTTGTTTCTGGACAGGGGCTCGCAGAACGCCGCCAGGAAACGGCCATCCTGAGTCCTGAGGACGTTAATCCCGGGCGCCATCCTCGTTTTGCCATTCAAATACGAAGATGCGTTGACATTTATCGGCCGATTTCATATAATTCACTTCAAATCAATAAGTTACAGCCCTCCACAAAACTCGACTTTGAACCCATGGTTTCCCGCTGTTCTCCCAACCAGATCATAGTATGGAGACACGATTAACCGTATGTCAAAATCCACGAAGTGGTTTCTCGCCATCCTCGCAATACTGGCAGTGATTGCACTCGGATTCGTGCTCCTCTTCTTCACGCTGGTGAGTGGAAGCGGAGACGCGACGGAGACTGTTGTGAGCGGATCGGGGGACAAGATTGCCATCGTCGAACTGCGGGGCGTCATCACCTCATCGGAAGATGTTGTCCGGCAGCTGAAGAGGTATCGGGAACAACGCAGCATCAAGGCGATCCTGCTCCGGATAGATTCCCCGGGCGGGGCGGTCGTGCCCAGCCAGGAGATGTATGAGGAGGTGAAAAAGACACGCGACAGTGGAAAACCCGTTGTCGTCTCAATGGGCTCGCTGGCGGCAAGCGGGGGATATTACGTCGCCTGTGGCGCTACGAGACTGGTGGCGAACAAGGCGACGCTCACCGGGAGTATCGGCGTGATTTCGGAGTTCCTTCACTATTACGGGGCCATGGATAAGCTTGGTCTCGACATCAAGACCATCAAGACGGGGAAGCTCAAAGACGCCGGCACGCCCAATCGGCCGATGAACGATCAAGACATAGCGTATTTCCAATCGCTCATGAACGATGTGTACCAGCAGTTTATTTCCGTGGTGGCCACGGAACGCAAAATGCCGCATGATACAGTGGAAAGCCTGGCAGACGGCCGTGTCTTTACGGGGGAGCAAGCCGTGAAACTCGGTCTGGTGGATACGATCGGCACGTATGAGGATGCGATAAAAATCGCTGCGACACTGGCGGGCATTCACGGGGAGCCTTCTCTTGTCCGGGAACGACAACGGGTAGGATTCTTCCAGTCCGTGCTCGGCGAGACGGAAAGCGCGATCAAAAGGATCAAGCAAGACATCGTGGATCGTCCTGTGATGTCGTATCAGTTTGTCGAGCCGTAATTCTCTTACTTCAAACATCCCACGGAGGTTCACGTTGACCAAGGCGGACATCGTTGACACGATTGCCAGCGCAACCGGTCTCACCAAAGTGGAGACGGAGGCGGTTGTGGACGGGTTCATTTCCACCGTTATCAACGCGATGAAAGAGGGGAGGAATATTGAGATCCGCGGGTTCGGGAGCTACAAAGTGAAGAAACGAAAAGGACGCGTTGCGCGCAACCCGCGGACCGGGCAACAGGTGATGGTGGGTGAACACTGGGTGCCACTGTTCAAAGTATCGAAAGAAGTGAAGAGCCTCGTCAATGACAACATGAAAAAACTGGCCGCGGCGGACGGAAGCACAGCGACAAAGGAATAGGAAGGGAAGCGGGATTATGGCGCAAGCGGTTATTACCTGCGGTCAATGTGGTCATCGGCTATCGCTTCGTGACACCGTGTGTCCTCAGTGCAAGAGTCCGGTTGACTTCTCCACGCCGGAGCCAAAGGATCCGATCATCTGCAAATCGTGCGGTCAGAGGAACGCCCCGGAGGCCGAATACTGTCAATCCTGCGGTGTGCGGTTGGGATCCGGCCCGGCGGTGCGGTCGAAACAGCAGAAATCGCCCAAGCCTCCGACGAAAGTCCAGAACGGCGCCCGGCCCAGGGATCCCTGGCCGTTCGTGGCACTGGCGGCAATCATCGTACTCGTTGCAGTTGTGGTGTACACTGAATGGGATTCCCATCCTTCTTCCCCAGCGAGTTCGACGACGACGGTCCAGACACAAAAGACTCTGCCCGCGAGCACAACAGCCACGCCGCAGGAAATTGAGCGCGCGAGGGAAGCGGCAGACGCAAACCCCCGGGATGCTACCCTGCGCCTGCGCCTGGCAAACCTTCAACAAGATGCCGGGCTCTTCTCGCCTGCTGTGGACAATTACACAAAATACCTCAAGACCGAACCGGATAACGCTGATGCACGCGTCGATCTTGGTGTCTGCTATTATAATCTGGGGCTGACGGACTCCACCCATGCGATGGCGCATTTCTCGTCCGCCGTGAAAGAGATGCGGATCGCCACCCAGCGAAATCCCGTGCATCAACCTGCTGCGTTCAATCTCGGGATCGTCTTTCTGCAAATGGGGGAATTGGATTCTTCCAATTCCTGGTTCCGCCGGACGGTGGCCATCAATGCGAACACAGACCTTGGCAGCAGGGCAAAGAAGATTCTGGAACAGCACAGCGGTCTTCAGTAGAGAAGTCCGCCTTCCGAAGTTGAATGCCGCTACCAGGATCGATGAGTCTGATTAACGAACACAGAAAGGAGGTTCCATGCCGAGTGGTAAGAAACGCAAACGCCACAAAATGGCGACGCACAAACGGAAGAAGCGCCTGAGGAAAATGCGTCATAAGAAGAAGATACGCTAACACCCCCGCATCCCGCTTCACGGCGGGATGTGCGGTTTTTGAACCGGAAATGACCTCCCGGATCGTCGTTGCTTCTTTCGGATGAAGTTGATATACTTAAAAACAACGTACTTTCTCATGGAGCAGGTATGGCCGAAAATAATGGATTGCTCAAAGGCCTGGTGATCGGGCTCCTTGCGGGTGGTGCGGCAGGTGCCATTGTGGCCCTCCTGTATGCACCCAAGAGCGGCAAAGAACTCCGGGCTGATATCAAGGTCAAAGCCGGTGATCTCGCTGACAACGCCGAACAAGCGTTGCAGGACGCACGGAGCCGCGCCGGCGATATCGTGAGTGAAGCGAAGCGCCGCTCGGAGCAGTTGATGAACGAGGCGAAGAAACGAGCGGATACACTTCTCGTCGATGCCGACAAGGTGTTATCGGACGCGCGCACGAAGGTGGGCCCGCTGATCGAAGAGGGGCAGAAGATCAAGGACGCGGTCAAGTCCGGCGTCGATGCATTCAAAGAGGAGCGGCGTCGTTCGTAACACCAGCTCAGTGACCCGCTCTGCCGGACTGTAGACAGGGCGGGTATCCTCAATCCGCGCCACCAGATTCCCCCTTCTTCCTGGAGCCGCTTGTGAATGATCTCCTGACAGTTGTCGAAATCATCGCCCTTCTCTCCCTCACTGCTCTTTGTGTCTATCTCATCCCGGTGTTGGTGCGTTTCAAAAAGGTTCTTGGAGAGGTGGAAAGGGATGTGAAGGAGATCAGTACCAGGGCGTTGCCCATCCTTGAAAATACTGAATATGTTACGACGCGGCTGAAGAGCATCGCCGAGAGCATCGACGATCAGGTTCTTACCGTCCGTGACTCCATTGCGTCCATCCGTCAGGTTGCCGACAACATCGTCGAGCTCGAACGTCGCGTACAAGATCGGGTTGAAGGGCCGCTGCTGGAAGGGATTTCGTTCGCGTCCGCTGTCGTCCGTGGCATCCGGACATTCCTTGAACGCATTCGTTCCTGAGCGCCGTTGTATCGTGCTCGCTGAAGGTTCGAAGAGCGCACACTCCTTCTCGTCCTCCGGGCACACGGCCTCGCAACTCTGATCCCATGAACCATCCTGCGTGCATCCGCGGGTGAAAACGACGGAGGATTTGACACTGCTATGAAGGAATATACGCCTGACCATGTCCGCAACGTGGCCCTCATCGGCCACGGAGGGGCGGGGAAGACATCTCTCACCGAGGCAATGATCTTCTCCGCCGGAGGTACAACCCGCCTCGGCAAGGTTGAGGAGGGGAATACCCTCTCCGACTATCACGCCGACGAAACATCCCGCCAGATATCCATCAATACCTCATTCCTCTTCTCCGAATGGAAGAACACCAAAGTCAACATCCTCGATACTCCGGGATATCTGGATTTCACCGGCGAAGTGAAAGAGGCGCTGCGCGTCGTGGAGACGGCCATCGTCGTCCTGAAAGCGGTCGAGGGACCCGAAGTGGGAACGGAAATTGTCGCCCGGTATGCTGCGGAGTATGGATGCGGGTGCATCTACGTTGTCAACAAGACCGACCAGGAGAACGCCGATTTCGACAGGACGGTAGAACTCGCGCGCGAGTCGCTGAGCCACGACATTGTGCCGGTCCAGTTCCCGTTGAAGCAGGGACTGGGATTTGATACGGTCATCGATGTTGTGCGGATGAAAGCGTACAAGTATCCCGCCGGCGGAAATGGCAAAGCGGCCGAACTGGACATTCCTGCGGAAGCAAAGGGACGGGCCGATACGCTCCGCCAGGCGCTGCTCGAAACCGTGGCAGAAACGGATGAAGCCCTGCTGAACAAATACCTGGAAGAAGGCACGCTCTCCGAGGACAACCTCCGGGCAGGGCTCAAGAAGGGGATTCGCGAACGGAGACTCTTCCCATTGCTCTGTGTTTCGGCGACACAGAATGTGGGTGTCTCCGGGCTCCTGGATTTTCTCGTGGATTACTCCACGGCACCGACGGAGCGGGGGGTCACCATCGCGCACGTTGCCGGAGGGGGGAATGGGCAGACCGTGGACCTCCCGATGGACCCTGCGGCACAGCCGTCCATGTTCATCTTTAAGACAGTCTCGGAATCGCATGTCGGCGAGCTCTCCTATTTCAGGGTATACAGCGGAACAATCGCGCCGGGGCTGGATCTCGTCAACGGGTCGAACGGGAAGTCGGAACGGCTCGCACAGTTGTACGTGATGAACGGGAAGGACCGGAAAGAAATCGGAAAGCTCATGGCCGGCGACCTTGGCGCGGTGGTCAAGTTGAAAGACACCCACACCAGCGATACGCTCAGCGCCAAGGGTCTGAACGTCGCGTTCCCCCGGATAGAATTTCCGGATCCGGTGTTCCACGCCGCAATCGTCGCGAAGGCGAAGGGTGACGAAGACAAGATTGCGACCGGCCTGCATACGCTGCATGAAGAAGATCCCACGTTCATGATGCACGTCGATGGCGAACTCCATCAAACGGTGCTGAGCGGTCAGGGCGAGCTGCACCTGGATATCGTCGTCAAGCGCCTGAAGCAGCGCTACAATGTCGATGTGGACCTGATCGAGCCGAAGGTCGCCTATCGCGAAACGATCAAAGCAGTCGTCAAGGACTCAGAATACAAACATAAGAAACAGACCGGTGGTCACGGACAGTACGGTCATGTCCACCTCCGTCTTGAGCCGTTGAAACGGGGGCAGGGGTTTGAATTCCTCGATGAAATCGTCGGAGGCGTGGTGCCGGGCAAATTCATCCCGGCAGTCGAGAAAGGCGTGATCGAGACGATGAAGGAGGGAGTGATCGCCGGTTACGCGGTGGTCGATGTCCGCGTCGCCCTGCACTACGGATCGTATCACGATGTTGACTCGTCGGAAATGGCATTCAAGATTGCCGGGTCGCAGGCCTTCAAAAAAGGATTTCTGGAGGCAAAGCCGATTCTTCTGGAGCCGATCTTCTTGATCGAGGTGAAGGTCCCGGAAGATGCGATGGGAGACGTGATGGGCGATATCTCATCACGCCGCGGCAAGATCGCCGGTATGGAATCCGTCGGAAAGTATCAGATCATCCGGGCAACCGTCCCTGCAGCGGAGCTCCACAAATATGCGACGATCCTCCGGTCGAAAACCGGCGGGCGCGGGGTGTTCAAGGCGACATTCTCTCATTACGAGGAGATGCCGAAGGATCAGGCCGACAAGGTGATCGCCGCTTCAGAGAAGAACAGGAACAAAGAAGTCGAAGCATAGGCGGACGGCGGGAACGACGGAAGTCGTCGTCACATTTTCGCTTCCAGTCATCGAGCAGGTAGCGCGTAGCACACGGCGGGAGGGAGCCGTACAGTACTCCCCGCACCTCCTACCCGCTCCCTGCTCGTGGTATTTTTGCAGGAAAGGAGCAGCTATGGACCGGATGTGGTCCCCGTGGCGTTCCCAGTACATTGCCACGTTTCATGAGCCCAAAAAACGCGGGCACGATGAGAACAGTATTTTCACGGAGGCTCTGAACGCCGGGGACGACGACGCAGCGCTCATCGTCTGGCGTTCGACGTACTGCTTCGTCATCATGAACCGGTACCCGTACAATAGCGGACACGTCATGGTTGTTCCGAACCGCCAGACAGACGATTTTCTCGATCTGTCGGAGAAAGAACGTTCCGATGTCATGCAGACGCTTCAGCTCGGGGTTCAGGTCCTCACGGAGACTGTTCACCCGGAAGGCTTTAATATCGGCGCGAATCTTGGAAAGGTGGGAGGCGCCGGTGTCGATAATCACGTTCACTTCCATATCGTCCCCCGGTGGAACGGGGACACGAATTTCATGCCCGTTATCGCGGACACCAAAGTCATCTCGGAAGACATGAAGGACACCCTTCAGAAGCTGAGGAACGCATTCCGGGAAATTGGACAGAGAAAGGAAGCCCGGTAGGCAAAAATGGGCCCAAATCATTGATTATTCAACGATTAAACGTTTGTCTGCAGGTAATGTCCAATATGCACAGCCCTGAACGGTTGCATGGGACCGCCTTCAGATCTTGAACTCATAGAGGAAGTGCGGAACGGCAATCGTCAGGCATTCACTGAGTTGATGCGGCGATATCAGAGCCGTGTCTACTGGGTCGCCCGGCGGATTGTCGGCACTCATGAGGATGCCGACGATGTTGCGCAGGAGACATTCGTCAAGGCCTATACGGCCCTGGGAGACTTTCGCGGCGATTCGAGTCTCTTCACCTGGCTCTACAGAATCGCGGTGAACCTGTCCCTCAACGTCGTGCGGAAGCGGCAGCTCGTGAATTATCTGAGAGAGAGCGATATTATCAATCGCTTCTTCCCAGCCGCCGAAGATCCTTCTTCGGAAGTGGAGTTGAAGGAAACTGAGTCTCTCGTTGAACGGGCTGTCGCCACCTTGCCCGAGAAGCAAAGAGCGGTCTTTGTGCTGAGATATTACGATGAGTTGTCGTACGAGGAAATTTCGGAAATTCTGAAAACATCGATCGGCGGACTGAAAGCAAACTACTTCCATGCGTTGCGGAAAGTGCAGGAGTTCCTGAGAAATGAAACTTCGACCTGAGAAAATAGTCCCCGAGGAACGGGACGAACGGACCCTCGCGGAGGAAATCCGGACCCTGGCCGGCGAGACTCCGGGAAGGGAGAATGATGTGTTGCCTGAGCGCTACTGGGCGAATCTTCTGGTGCGCACGAACCGCCGGATCGACGATGCGACGAGCCCCAAGGCGCTTTCGATTAGCTGGGCTGCCCGGGTGGCCATCCCGGGAGTCGTCGCCGTGCTTTCGTTTGTGGTCGCGCTGCACTACTATGCCCCCGTGCAACCCCGTGATGCGATGAGCCTGGCGTCCGTGGTCCGCTCATTGCCGGACCGTGATGTGGATTCCATTTTCGTGGCGGGAGCCGGGCGGGAAGAAGGGGCGCTTCAAACGGTGGGGCTGAGCGACGACATGCTCCAGGTTTCGAAGGAACAGATCGCTGAGTACTTCATTGACAATGGCAGGGAGACGCAACTTGTCGAGTTGTTGGATGATCAACAGGCGAATGCGTTTCTTAATGCCCTATCGCATCCGTAATATCCTGTGGAGCTGAAACCACTCATGAAGCTCTTGATTTCGCTTTTCTGCCTCCTGGTCATCAGCAATGGACCGGCTTTTTCCCAACCGCCTGAGAGCGACCAGGGGGGGAGACCCATTGAACGCCTTGAGCGCTTGCGCAACCTCCGGATGGTGGAGATGCTCGATCTGAAGGAGGACCAGTCAGTCCGGTTTTTTGCCCGACTGAAGGAGCATGATCAAACCCGGCATGAACTCCGGGGGGAACGGAATGAGGTCCTCGACCGGATCGAGCGTCTTGTACGAAACCACGCTCCGGATCAGGAATACGAACAACCATTTGCCGAAATCGCCGCAATCGACCAGAAACTTGCCCAGGAAGGGCAAAACTTCATTACCGGCCTCAAAGATATCCTGACGGTTGAGCAACGCGCAAAGCTGATGCTGTTTGAGCGTCGCTTCGAGGGAGAGCTGCGGGAAGCAATACGCGCAGCGAGAATGAGGAGAAACGGTCAGTAGCAATCGCGTTACGTTTTCTGCAGCGTGATGTCTCCTCACGAACGCAAAGCCGGGGATCGGTCGACGTCGGGAGACACTACGTGCGGCTCCCACGTCTCCAGGCAGCATCACCACTCCAAAATTCCCACACCCGCGAACTTCACTCTAGCAAACTAACACCGTTTCGACCTTTCTTCGCAAGTTCACCTCTCCTTTCGAATTGTCCCTCCTCGGCATGGATTTTTACTCAGTTCCTCAACCATTCCGGGATTCCCAATCTTGAATGCACCTTCGCAGTATTGATAAGGAATCTCGTATTTCAATGAATGATAAGTGATAAAAAACATCATCTATCCTGTCGAAATGCACGTTCTGTATCAATTTTCCACACTTTTTCCTGTGCCATCCTCATCGAGGAAACGGCGGTCGGTCCCGCCGATTGGCACAACTGTTGGGTCTTTTTCCCTGTCCCGAAGAGTCGGGATCCCTCTGCACTCGCAGAGGGCGAAAAGTTGAGCGTTGACAGATCTTTCCATGAAGCGCCAAGAGTTGTTTCCGGCACGCTTCTCGAGTATTGCTTCCTCAACAAACAGTAAAGTGGACCGGTCAAGTTGAAGAGAACGGCCGGGCACGGAGAATCACCTCATCTACAGAAAGGGCACAGTAATATGAAGCGCCTTGTTTCTGCATTTCTTGTCCTCGTCTTCATGGTGCTTTGCGTTGGGGCGAATGACGCCGGCGCAGTAGTGCGTGTGAGGAACCTGGGCAAAGCGCTGAATGACAACCCCGGAATGAAATGGTCCATCATCAATGGACTGAAAGTCGTTCCACGTGGGAACAAAGTCTATGTTTTGCTTGACACCGTGGGGAGCAACCAGACCGGTACGCCTTCCTGGGTTCTTTCCAAACCCGCAACATCGAATGCAGTGCTGGATAGCTCCGACAAACTCATCACTTCGTTCACCGCGGATAGCGTTGGCCGCTATTACCTCACTGGGACCATCGGCTCGCAGAGCGCGATTGACACGATTTTTGTCGGGACATTCATGGGAGTTTCCGATGTGTCGACAGCAGCCTGCGCCTGCCATTCCAGCGGACCGGTTCCGCCAAATTTGACTGACAAGTTCAATGACTGGCAGAACACCGGGCATGCCCAGATTTTTGCCCAGGGGATCTCCGGACAGCTTGAGGTTGATGAACTGGTAGGATCGGGACTGTACAAAGGCAGCTGTATCCAGTGCCACACCGTCGGCTGGGAGCCGGCGAAGAATAACGGCAACTTCGGTTACGTTGCCCACTGGACGGTAACAGACACGAGTCACGTGACGAATCCGAATCAAAATGGTTGGGATTCGACATGGTTTGCAGGATTGCCCCTGGCTCCTGACGGCAGCGGCGATTTCTTCATCCCGAGCGACCCCACGCGAGCACGGTTTAACGCCATGCCCGCAAAGTTGCAGGCCCTCGGAACGATCGGCTGCGAAAGCTGTCACGGTCCGCTCAACGAGCATGCAACTCTGACCAGCGGATTCGCAGGTCAACCTGCGACGGCGACTGCAAGTATTTCCGCGGCAGTCTGCAATCAGTGCCACAATGGCTCTACCCGCCATACCATTGGTGCCTACTTCGATATGTCCCTGCATGCTGCGTACCCGCCGGCCGAACCGCGGTCGACATGCGCGCCGTGCCATCAGGGCTACTCCTTTGTCTACTGGGCTACCCATGGTAAGGATACCACCGGCTGGGCTTCGACGTTGACCAACGACCAGCTCTATACGTCAATTACCTGCGTTGCCTGCCACGATCCGCACAAGGCGGCGACCATCAATGCCGATGGCACGCTTGACCCGGGTCTTCGTCAGGTGTCCGTCGATTCTCTCCGCAACGGTTACAAATTCACACCGGTCGGGATGAGCGAAGTGTGCTCGTATTGCCATACATCCCGGTACAGCGTTACAAGCCGTGTCATTCCTGACGCCCCACCGTATTACGGGTTCCAGGGCCGGTTCGGACCGCACGAGAATCCCCAGTACGATATGTTCGTGGGATCCAACGGCTACCAGTTTGGCGATGAATCCTTCACGGGCGTGAACACGCACATGGGCCTTGAAGATGGCTGCGTGACGTGCCATATGCAGGATCGCGTCCGGATTGATCCCGTGACCGGTAAGTCCAACAACAACCCGCAAGCCAACCACAGCATGTCCATGACGGACACGACGTTTGGCTTCAAAGCCACGACAGTCTGCAAGAGCTGCCATGGCGAGATTGAAGATTTCAATGATGTGAGGGCCTTCTACGACTTCGACCGTAACGGCAAGATCGAGGGAGTGCAGACAGAAATCCAGGGTCTGCTCACCCAGGTCTTCAATATCCTGCCGCACGATACGGTCAAAGGTGTCATTAACGTCATCGGCTCCGGATCGGTTAAAGCGATTGACTCGGCGAAAATCAAAAATCGTCCCGACCTCGTCGCAGGGATCTGGAACTACCGTTTTGTGACGGCGGATGGAAGCATGGGCGTGCACAATGCCCAATACGCTGCCCGTCTGCTCTACAAGACGCTCGGCTGGACTCCGCTCTGGGTGAAGGACGTTCCGGGTTCAGTCCCGATGAGCTATGCGCTTGATCAGAACTACCCGAACCCGTTCAACCCGTCAACCGTCATCCGCTTCTCGCTGCCCAAAGAAGGCGCGGTAAAACTCCAGGTGTTCGACATCACCGGATCACTGGTGAAAACACTCCTGGATGAAGGTGTCCGCGCGGGCAACAAGGAAGTCGTGTGGGATGGGACGAACGAAACTGGAGTGAAGGTTGCCAGCGGCATGTATCTCTATCGTCTGGAATCTGCGAGCTTCGTCGCCACAAGGAAGATGCTTCTTCTGAAGTAACGAAGACGCAAATCGTAACAATCGAAGGCGGGCGGCGTGAAGCTGCCTGCCTTCTTTTTTCCTGGTCACGGCATATGCGGTGTCGGTTCATCTCCATACTCCTCCTGCTCGGCATTTCTCTGCCCCTGCACGCCCAGACCTTGCCGCCGGATTTGCGCGCCTGTGGGACCACCGCCACACCACGAGCTGTTCTGGCGGAGGCGGACGGCGAGACGGGAGGGAGGCATCTCACCGCAAAGGGGACACTCCGCATCCTCATCGTGTTCGCGAGCTTCCCTGACGACGAAACGCCGAACCCCGACTGGCCGGCACACCATCCTCCTCTGTTCATGAATCAGTTCATCGATTCCGACACGCTGACACAGGCGCAGGGGTCGTTCAACCTCACCAATTACTTTCGACGGATGTCGCTCGACCAGTTTCATCTGATCGGCGACGCGATCTGGGTCGAGTCGCGCCACTCCCAGCTGGAATACAGCACCAATGGTTCCTATGGCCGGGCAAATTCAGCCCTCCTCAAAGAACAGGTCGACTCCCTGGTCGATTTCTCGCGATTTGACGCCTGGACGAACCTCGGGGACTATGCGAATCAAAACGTTTCCGACAGTCTGGTGGATATGATCGTGATGGTGTGGAGAACACAAATTTTCCCATCCGTCGGAGAAGCGTCGCTCGGACGCCTCTCCACCTTCATCCTTGACGGCGAACGTGTCGGCATGGGTTTTCCCGAAGACCTGGCGCACCCCGTTGGTTCCGGGGTGACCTGCGAGTACCTGTATGACGATACCCCGCAAAAGGTCATGCGTACGATTGCTCATGAAATCGGCCACTGGCTCCTCGGGGGCCCGCATCCCTACAATGACGGTACGCTTTCGGGGAAACATGAATTCTGGGGAATGCTTTGCAGTGGTCACCGGATCTCATCATGCGTCAATACCTATGAACGCGAGAAACTGGGATGGATCACCGTCCCGATGGTCCGGCCCGATTCCACCTATACGCTTTCGGATTATGTGACGACGGGGGAGGCTTTGAAATACCATCCTCAGAACGGGAGCCCATACGAATATTTCTACTTTGAGAATCATCAAATGCATTCGGAGTTCGACGACGTCACGACAAATCGTGGCGACCGCGGCCTCTGGGTCCTTCACCAGCAGGGACCGTATATGGAGCTCGACAACCTGCGGATCGAGCCGGCAGACGGAGATTGGAAGTGGGAAAGCCCGGGAGTTGTCTCTTCCTGCTACGGTGCTGTACTTCCCATGTTTGTCAAAGGATGGCCCGACGTCCAGACGGGCCAGTCACATCGCGACATGATCCCGACAACCACCAGCGATGTCAACTGGATTTCAGTCATGAATGATCCGTTCGCCGGGACGATCTGCGGACAGTTCTTTGCGGGGGATTCCTTCAGCGGGGCCTTCAATCAAGGGGGAGGCAATGTCTTCTCTCACTATAGTAACCCACCCAGCAGCACCTGGAGTAGGCTACGCACCGATCTGACCCTCGAGGTGACAGGAGAAATCAACGGCGTACTGACTGTCCAAACGTTTTCCGATTCCCTTTCTTCTTCACCCGCCCGCAGGTACCTGGGACAAAATCCTTCCCACTCTCGAACCGGGGGGGCATCGGTTTCGCTTGCATGGGGTGATCAGTGGCCCGGAGGGCAGCCGTTGGAACCCGACATGAGCGAATCCGAACTCGATCGGCAAATTGGAAGAGGGGGAGTATGGGAACGGGTTTACCTGGGACCTTCAACAGGCTGGACGGACAGTGCGTTTGCCTATGATTCACTCGGGACAGAGCTGGTTTCGTATCGCGTAAGGGTGAGTAACCGTCAGGGAAGATTTTCATCATGGTCGAACGTGTCTATCGTGCCCACTTCTCCGGTGAGTGCCGCGGTCGGCGGGGAAAGCGGCGCCATCGCCTTACCGCTGCGCTTTGGGCTCGTAGGAGTCTATCCCAACCCGTTCAATCCGTCGACAGTTATCAGTGGACAGTGGACAGTAGACAGTAGGGTGAAGTTGGCGGTCTACGATTTGTTGGGGCGGGAAGTGGCAGTACTTGCGGATGGTCGATTTCCGGCAGGCGTTCACTCGTTCGTGTTCGACGGGAGCGGGCTCGCCAGCGGAGTCTACTTTTGCCGTTTGACGGCCGGAAATTCCGCCGACACGCGTATGATGACTCTGGCAAAATAGCGTGTACTTGGTGGCATGATAATTGTACGCCAGCTACCATTGGCTTGCAATTGTGCATGCCAATCCCTACTTTTGTGCAACCCTCATCATTGAAGGAGTCCGATATCGTTCTGTTCGCTATGGTTTTGCGAGACGCCATCTGCTAAAATGCGTTCGAGCGTCCGCATCATTTGGGAAGAATAGAACCTGACGTTGGGCTCCTCTCTCTACAGGCGATGGTCCGCCTCGGGCGGGATTCGGCGGAGCGGTATGTTGTGGCTCGCCGTCCCCGGCCTTGGTTTCGCGCTGTTCGTGATTTCTTCGAGCCTTTTCGGACTCGGCGGAAGCCACGATCAGCGGATCTCTCCTTTATACCGGTCTTCCCCCCGACCGCTTGATTCCCTGGACATCTGTTCCAACAGATCGAGCGCCCCTCTTTTGCCGAATGTTCAGGACTCCGCTTCTCTTGAGAAGCCGGATCAGGCAAAAGGTAATCTCACGGCCGGCCCCCCCTTCCTTCTTGCGTTCACCTCCCCGCCGTTTCCGGAACTGCAGATCTCACCACAGGAAGCGGGACGTCCGGGGAGCCAATTCTTCGGCGGCGATTCCACGAAGTCTGATTCGCTCGCACGGAAAATGCTCGATTCGATGCGTCTTGACTCCCTCCGACTGGACTCATTACGCCAGGATTCTCTGGGCGGCCGTCGATCGATTATTACCGACACGACCTATGTCGTGTATCTGGATTCAACCGCTCGTCTCCGCGAGTTCACCTACAATCGAGTCGACTCTCCCCAGGTAGAGCTCTTCCCGGAACGGACCTACCCGCTCTTCGGCGCGAATCATTCCACCGTCTATCGACGTGAGCTGGTGATTGATACATCAGGAACGATGGTGACGGCGACCGAATCGGTGGGGGGAGTCCCGATGAAAATGCCGGTCACCCTCTCTCTGCACGATTACATCGCCGAACGCCGGAAGTACGAACTCCACAGGATGCTTGCCGACGAGGCGCGAAAAACAAAACAGGTTGAAGCGAAGAATGATCTGGGTGAACTTCTCAGTACGTTCACGAAGATCAGCATTCCCGTCCCTCCCAATCCGCTGTTCAGCATATTCGGGAAGAATATCATCAACCTGAACATCAGCGGGTCGGTGGACATCAAAGCAGGTTTCCGGAACACCAAATCGGATCAGACGACGCTCTCGGCGCTTGATCAGACGAGGAACGAGCCGGATTTCAGTCAGGAGGTGCAGGTCACCGTCAATGGGATGATCGGCGACAAGTTGAACATTAACGCGGACTGGAACACCCAGCGGCAGTTCGAATATGAAAATCAGCTGAAGATCAAATATACCGGCTACGACGACGAGATCGTGCAGAGTGTGGAGGCCGGAAACGTCTCACTGCAGACGCCGTCATCGTTCATCGGCAGCAGTCAGGCCCTGTTTGGCATCAAGGCGAAACTGCAGCTTGGTCCTCTGACTCTGACGACTCTCGCATCCCAGAAGAAAGGCCAGATCAAAGAAGTCAACGTGTCCGGCGGTTCTCAGGAACAGGACTTCCAGATGCGTCCGTATGAGTACGCCACTAACCACTACTTTGTGGACCTCTCGTACAGGAAGTATTACGAGGACTACTATAAGAACGAGCCCCCGACGATCACTTCCGACATGCAACAAACCCAAATCGTGGAATCGGAGGTGTGGGTGCAGCGCCAAGGCTCGATCCCCGACCCCAACGAGCGGCAGGGGCTGGCATACATTACATTGCCCGAGAAGGGAGCAGGGTACGACAGTTCGATGCGCAAGGCGGATGCCGTTCCCGGGATCGTGGAAACTGCACCGTTCATTCGACTTGATCCGACACAGTACGAGCTTGACGGCGACGGCTATCTCGGCGTGCTTTCCCTCAACGTCAATGTCGGAGAATCACAGGTTGTCGCCCTGGCCTATCGAACCGCCACCGGTCAACAGTTCGGCGAGTTTGCCCGGGATTTCCCCGATACGTCCGGCGGGAAAAGAATCATCCTGAAGATGGTGAAGCCCAAGAACCTTCTCTCCACCGGTCCGGCCTATCCCATCGCCTGGAACATGCTTCTCAAGAATATTTATCCCATCGCAGGGATCGGCAGGAATCTGAAACAACAGGGATTCAAGCTGGACATCTACCGGAATGTCCCTGGCCAGTCGGATGTGAACAATGTCCAGAACATTCCGCTTCTCCAGGCCTTTGGATTGGATAAATATTCAGGAGACAACGCGCAGACCCCGACCCCGGATGGCCAATTCGATTTTCGTCCCGGGAGGACCATTAACCAGGCTCGAGCGGAGCTGATCTTTCCCTATTTGCGTCCCTTCGACACGGGGATCGACAGCTTTTTCACTTCGAAGCAGATCAGCCTGGACTCGACCTATCTGTTCCCGCAGGTCTACGATACCACTCAAACGTTCGCCCAGCAAAGTCTCAACAACCGCTACGTGATCAAAGGGACTGCGACCGGCGAAGCAACTTCACGGTTTTCCCTCGGGTTTAACGTCGTGGAGGGGAGCGTTCAAGTTCTCCTGGATGGAACGCCGCTCACACCGAATGTGGACTATACGGTCGATTATATCCTCGGAGAAGTCGACATCAAGAATGAACGGGCCCTGGTCCCCGGGGCAAATCTTCAGATCAAATTCGAACAGAACGACCTTTTCCAGCTTGCGTCCAAAACGCTCCTCGGTGCGCGCGGAGAGCTGGCGATCGGGACGGACAGCAAACTCGGGTTCACGATCATGAACCTGAACCAGCAGACCTTGTCCGACAAGGTCCGGCTGGGAGAGGAGCCCAGCAACAATACCATTCTGGGAGTCGACGGGGCGACATCGTTCGACCTTCCCTTCCTGACGCGCGCCCTGGATGCATTGCCGATGTTGCAGACCCGGGAACCTTCCATGTTGAAAGTGAGCGGGGAGGCAGCGTACATGATGCCCGACCCCAATACCAGCAAAAGCACAATCGCCGCGGACAACGGCGAAGCGATCGCATACATCGATGATTTCGAAGGTTCACGCCGCACCGTTCCGATCGGCATCAACTATACTGCCTGGACGCAATCGAGCCCTCCGGCCGGAGGATACTGGTTTGGCGATGCGAACGATACGACGAAGATGTTCTCAAAAGGAAAAATGGTGTGGTTCAACCGCCTGCCGAGCGATGTTCGCCTGACGGATATCTACCCGCAGAAACAGGTGGGGACGAATCCCGCGAACAACATGGCCACGGTTCTTGATTTTCGCTATTACCCCTTCACCCGGGGCCAATTCAACTACAGCCCCAACCTTGCCAGCACGCTGACTCCCGCCAGGAATTGGGGCGGCGTGATGAAACCGCTGTCGGTCTCGGCGGTAAACCTCCTCCAGGAGAACATCAACTTCATTGAAATCTGGATGAAGATCGATAAGATGCCGAGCGATCGATCGGGGAAGATGATCATCGATCTCGGAGCGATATCCGAGCGGGTGATCCCCGGCGGCGCGAATTCGCGCGTCCAGGGAAGCACGACGCCGAATTCGGAAGACCTGGTGTTGAGTACCTACCCGAACGGTACGCTGCAGGTGGGGGAGGATATCGGACTCGACATGCGCGACGATAACCAGGAGCGGGCGGAACATCAGGCGATGCTGGCAGCCAACCAGGGCGATGCCGCCCTTCAGGCGGATCCGAGCGGCGATGATTACTACTTCAACAACTCGACCGTCAACTCGGCGGCGGAAGACTACACGCATATCAACGGGACCGAAGGGAATGAAAACGGCCCCGGCGGCCGTATTCCCGATACCGAAGACCTGAACTCGAACGGGATTTGCGATCTTGCCAATGCCTACTTCGAATATGAACTGCCGCTCGATTCTTCGAACATCACCAACCCGTATGTATCCGGCGGCGGAAGCAACGGCTGGTACCAGTACCGGATTCCGATCAAGGACTGGGTGAGAACGATCGGCAATCCTTCCGCGGAAAACGTTGAATACATTCGCGTCGCGTTCGTCGACGCCAGCGACACCACGTTCGTGAGGATTGAGGATTTCAACCTCGTAGGGAACCAATGGCAGAAAGTGGATAGGACCACGACGGGAGACTCGTCGTTTTCGGTCGGCGTGGTGAGCATAGAGGACAACTGGCCGGCCTACTCGTCGCCCCCCGGTGTGATCCGTGAGCGCGACAAGACTCAGCCCGACCAGAACGTGCAGGCGAACGAGCAATCGCTGGCCCTGTTCCTGGACGGACTCCAGGTCGGTCACAGTGCCGAGGCGGCACGGTTTTATACCTTCAAGCCGCTGGATTTATTCAATTATAAGACGATGAAGATGTTCGTGCATGGCGACGACAAGTTCATCTACGGCAGTCCGACTCGCTATGACGCCGAGATTTACTTCCGGTTCGGCACCGACAGTTTGAACTACTATGAATACCGTGAGCCGATCCGGCCGGGTTGGGATCCGCAGAACGATGTCGTCATCACATTTGCAGACGTGACCGCACTGAAACAGGGGCGGGATTCCACGAATGTTCCGACGGCTCCGGTCCCGGTGAATAATGGCCCGCCGGGGTCCACATACCGTGTGCTCGGAAACCCGTCGTTGACGCAGGTCGCCTATCTGGCGGTGGGCGTGGTGAATCCACCGGGTGTCGGCACAGGCCAGCCCCTTGTCGGCCAGGTGTGGTTCAACGAACTGCGCGTCATATCCGTCGACAATGCCAAGGGTTGGGCGTACCGGTTCGATTCCCAGTTGAAACTTGCCGATCTCGGTTCGGTGGCGTTCAACTACACGCGGGTGGACCCGAATTTCCATACGCTCGAGCAGCGATTCGGCTCCCGGCAAACAAACACCAGTTGGGGAGTGAGCACATCCGTTGAGCTCTCCAAATTTCTGCCCCCGGCGTGGGCCGGGACGTCATTGCCCATCTCCTACTCTCATTCGGAAGGCCTCGCCCAGCCGAAATACCTTCCCAATTCCGATGTGCTCGTCTCCGAGGCTGCGGACCGGGCACGACAGCAGGTTCTGAGCCGGGGGGGGACGGAGCAGGAAGCCGCAGACGCTGCGACTGCGTTGACATTTCAATCGGAAACCCGGCATACGGCCGACACATGGGCGGCACCGTCTCTCCGCGTCGCAGTGCCATCAACGGCCTGGTATGTTCGGGATATCATCAACAAGCTCTCCTTCGGATTCTCCTACAATAAATCGAACGATCGGAGCCCGTCCACGGTGTATCGCACCGCCTGGTCCTGGAATGCCCGCTTCCAGTACGCCGTATCGTTTTCTCCCGACTATTACATCCAGCCCCTCAAGGGCCTGTTCGCCGGTCTCTGGTTGCTTGATGATTTCAAAGACTGGAAATTATACTTTACTCCGTCGAACTTCAGCTGGTCGATCTCCGCCGTCCGTTCGCGGGATCGATCACTCCAGCGAACCATTGGTGCGCAGGAGATCATCTCCCGCAACTTCAGCGCGTCGCGGCAGATGGGTTTTTCCTGGAAGCTGACCGAAGGCGGAATACTGAATCCCTCAGGCGACTATAGCGTTTCGGTGGAATCCAGCCTCCTCAATATGGAACTCGATCAGTTCAACCAGCAGCGTCCGTTCTCCAGAATTCTCAACAGCATTTTCTTCAATGACCGGGTCATCAACTTCGGACAGGACACCCGCTACAGCCAGCACAACCAGTTCAACACGCACCCCGTCGTGCCGAATATCTTCGGCATAAAGAAATTCTTCGATGTCACGTTCGGGTATGGCGTCGATTATGCATGGCAGAACGCGCTCACAAAGGGAGATCTCGGGAAGTCTGTCGGGTTCAACAACACCATCAATCTCGGGCTGACCATCCGGCTGAAGCAGATGTTCGATCCGCTTTTCGAAAGCGCGGAGCAGAAATCGCAACCGATTTTCAACCCGCAAGCTCGGGGCAGACGGGAACGCGAGGAGGCTGAACCCGCGAAGGATACAACGATGGCGCATCCGGACACTTCGGCGGCGGGGAAGGGATCGAAAAAGCTTGTCGACCAGTTGAAGAATCTCGTGAAAGTATTCATCAAAATTCCCCTGCTGGATTATGACAATGTTTCGGTGAATTTTACCCAGTCAAACAGCGCCCAGAATAGCGGAGTTGTCGGAGGGGAAGGGTTCATCAACTTCTGGGGGCGAGTGCCGTTCCTTCAGGATTCGGACCCGCGTTACGGCCCATCGCGACTCTATCAGCTCGGCCTTATTTCCGATCCCTCAGGCCGTCTGACGAATTTCCGTTTCACCGGAACCCCGCCGTTTGTTGCCTGGGATGTTGAACCGGGGATCAGAGCGACGAACGGTGTGCTCGTCAATACCTATCGCCAGACCAACCGGCTCACCTTCAAGACTTCCCGCGCCCTGTGGGAAGGCGCCCACCTCGACCTGAACTGGAATGTCGGCTGGTCCTACAACCGTACGCAGAATATCGTCACCGATTCCCTGGGGGGAATTCCACAAATCCTCAACAGCACGACCACGGGGAGTGTCGACCGGTCGTTCTTCACCATGCCCGACGTGCTCTTCCTCGGGATGTTTAAGACCAGCCTGAAGGAAGTGAGCAAGAAATATGCGGATCTGAAGGGGAACAGCGATCCCACCGCCACGGATGACGAAAAACTCAGCCAGGCGTTCGAGCAGGGGTTCGAGGCCCTGCCGCTCTTCACGAAGTTGTTCGGTCAGTTTTATCCGCGGGTCAACTGGTCGTTCCGGTGGGACGGACTGGAAAAGCTGCCGATGTTCCAGACGTTTGTGAGCCGGTTGTCGCTTGATCATGCATACACGTCGAATTACACCCGGCAGTATCAGACTCTCCCCCTCGGGAACGGCGAGCAGACGACGGGACAGCATGTGGGGTACGGGTTCTCTCCATTGTTGGGATTAAACTTCACCTTTAAAGAGCTGGCAAAGGGAAGCTTCGGGGCGACGATGCGGTACAACACCAATACCGCGTACGATCTCACCACCTCCTCCCGCAATATTGTGGAGTCCTTCACACAGGAAATCTCCGTGAGCGCAAACTATACCCGGAAGGGTTTCGAGATCCCATTCTTTGGGCTCGCCCTGAATAACGACATCGATCTCAGTGCTTCCTATTCGATCTCGAAGAACTCCCGGACCACGTACGATGTCTCGACCCTCGAAACCGATGTCACGGGCACGCCTCTCGAGGGCAGCACGCGAACGACTCTTGAACCGCGCATCAAGTATGTCCTCAGCTCGCGTGTCACCGCTTCCGTTTACTACCGCTACACCAAAATCGAGCCGGATGCCTCAGGATCACGGATCCCGGGATCGACGACCAATGAGGCGGGGCTCGATGTCCACATCAGCATCCAGTGACCGCGCCTGCGGTTTGATTATCAAGAGCGGAATTGCTATCCTTTTTTTCTGAGAGGGGGAAGTATGGATGATCCCAAGGGACATATCCTCTGGGTGGATGATGAAATAGAAATGCTCCGCTCGCACATCCGGCTGCTGACCGAGCGAGGCTACACCGTCGAGACCGCCTCGAACGGCGAAGATGCGGTCACGCTGGTACGGCAACGGGCTTTCGACCTGATTTTCCTGGATGAGATGATGCCCGGGAGGGGAGGACTCGAAACTCTCGGTGAAATCAAGGATTTGCGGCCGAATCTTCCCGTCGTTATGGTGACGAAGAACGAGGCAGAATCGTTGATGGAAGATGCCATTGGAAGCAAAATCAGCGATTATCTTATCAAGCCGGTCAATCCTTCGCAGGTCCTCGCCGCCTGCAAGAAGTTCCTCGAAACCCGGACCATCAGGAGTGCAGCGGTTTCGAAAGACTATATCCAGGAGTTCAATCAAATCGCGGCGGATTTATCCGGGAAACCTGACCATGAAGGATGGATTGACATTTACACGAGGATGGTCAACTGGGGTGTGGAACTCGACGAACATCCCGAACTCGGACTCCACCAGACACTTCAGGACCAGTTTCGGGAATGCAATCTTGCATTCGGGAAATTCATAGAGAAAAACTATCGCAACTGGGTCGAACAGACTGCAGGCCGGCCTATCCTCTCACCGGAGGTCGTCGACAACTTCGTGATCCCGGAACTGCAGGAAGGGCGGTCAGTCTTTTTTTTCGTGATCGATTGTCTGCGGTTCGATCAGTGGCTGATGATGGAAAGCGCTCTCAGCGACTCCTTCGAAGTGTCCAGGCGCTTCTATTATAGTATCCTCCCCACTGCGACCCCCTATTCGCGGAATGCCATTTTCAGCGGTTCTTACCCGAGCGATCTGGAGCTGCGGTTCCCCGAACTCTGGGAAAAAAGCGAGGACGATGAGAACAGCCGGAACCGTTATGAACGGCAGTTTCTGGACAAGCTCCTGGAACGGCGACGTATCACCCTCAAGCCGGAGGCAAAGTATATCAAGATCCTCGATGCCGAGTTTGGAAGGGGAGTGGAAAGCAATATCAGTTCGTACGCCCAATCCAAACTCACCTCGATCGTCGTCAATTTCGTGGACATGCTTGCACACGGCCGGTCGGATTCTTCGCTCCTGAAGGAAATTGCTCCGGATGAATCGGCGTATCGCTCCCTCACAAGGTCGTGGTTCCTCCATTCGTCGTTGTTCGGCATGTTGAAGACTCTCTCGCGCATGCAGAATGTCACCGTCCTGATCACGACTGATCACGGAAGCATCCGGTGTCTCCGGGGCGCAAAGGTTCTGGGAGACCGCGAAGCCTCGACGAATCTCCGGTACAAATATGGGAGGAATCTGAAGTGTGAGGAAAAGACCGCCATTTTTGTCAAGAACCCCAGCGATTTCAGACTTCCGAAACGCGGTGTGACGGCAAACTATATCATCGCGAAGGAGGATTACTATTTTGTCTATCCCACGGACTATCATAAGTACCTGAACTACTATCGCGACAGTTTCCAGCACGGAGGGGTGTCGATGGAAGAAATGATCCTTCCTGTTCTGAAGTTGACCCCGAAAGGATGACCGAGCGCACGACGACATCGCCTGAGGAGACTATCGCTCTCGGGAAGGAGTTGGGTTCAACCCTTCTCTGCGGTGACGTTGTCGCGATTTCCGGGACGCTGGGAACGGGAAAAACCTGCTTTGTGAAGGGCGTCTGCGAGTCACTCGGTGTACAGGCCCATGTTGGGAGCCCGACATTTACTCTTATCAACGAATATCCGGGAGCGAGCTGCACGGTTGTGCATATCGATCTGTATCGCCTGAGAAAAGGGAAAGAGCTGCAGGAACTCGGGCTGCTGGAGTATTTCGACGAAGGACACATCTGTCTTGTGGAATGGCCTGAAATGGTCCTTCCGTTGCTGCCGCAGGACCACCATACGGTTTCCATTCGTCACGGTTCGACGTCGCTGACCAGGGTGATCTCGATCGATCGAGGCATCTCATGACTGTTCTCGGGATCGAGACCGCAACACACCTGTGCGGAGCAGCGCTGGTCCGGAGGGGGAACCTCCTCGCCGAGCGTTTCGTGGACGAGCGGAATGTCCACGCGGAACGACTGATGGAGCTCATCCAGGGAGTGACCGCAGACCACGGGCGCCTGGAAGCGGTGGAAGGCATCGCCGTGTCAATCGGTCCCGGGTCGTTCACAGGGTTGCGCATCGGGGCGAGTATTGCCAAGGGGCTTGCATTCGGCGGTGATAAGTTGCTGATTGGGGTCCCAACCCTCCAGGCGCTCATTGAACGGGCGCGCCGGGAAAGCCCTGTCGGCGGACGGGCACATGAACTGGCTGCGGTGCTTCCCGCACGGCGCGGGGAATATTTCATGATGCGCGAGTCGACCGGAGAGGTCCGCGTTGTCCGGGGCGAAAGTGTCGTCGACGAGTGCAGACGAAACGCCCTTGTGCTGACCGGTGATACCGGGGGACTGAACCTCACTGCTGAAGGGGCAGCGGACATTCCGGAGGTGGAGGACCATCTTCGCCGCTGCAGTGCATCGAGTGTTGCATACATTGGCGAGCGGATGTTCCTCGAGGGCCGGAGGGATGATATAGAAACCCTCGAGCCGCGCTATCTGCTGGAATTCTTTTTAAGAGTTGACATGATGGAAAGGACCTGATCCAATGTCCTGGTTCCGACGATCCAAAGAGAATATCGCTTCCGAGACGCAGAAGAAGGAGATGCCGGACGGGCTGTGGACGAAGTGCGAGAGTTGTGGAGAGATCATCCACAAAATGGAGCTCGAAAAGGCCCTGTATACCTGCACGAAGTGCAACGCACATTTCCGCATCGGGAGCCAGGAATACATCCAGATTCTTCTGGACGAGGGGAGCTTTCATGAATTCGACCGCCGGATGCGCTCCAGCGATCCGCTCAAGTTCACCGACTCGAAGCGTTATCGGGACCGCACCACTGAAGCGATCAAGAAGACCGGATTGTATGACGCGGTACGGTGGGGGACAGGGAAGATTGACGGGAAGCCGGTGGTTCTTGCGGCAATGGATTTTCGATTTATCGGCGGGAGCATGGGATCGGTGGTCGGGGAAAAGATTGGACGCGCCATCGATCGTTCGTGGAAAACCAAAGCTCCCCTGGTCATCGTGTCCGCGAGCGGGGGCGCCCGAATGATGGAGGGTGCCCTCTCCCTGATGCAAATGGCGAAGACGGGGGCGAAGCTCGCCCGGCTTGCCGATGCCAGGGTCGCCTATCTCTCTGTCCTGACCGATCCCACCACAGGAGGAGTGACTGCAAGCTTTGCCATGCTGGGTGATGTGAACATTGCGGAGCCGGGCGCGTTGATCGGCTTTGCGGGTCCGCGCGTGATCAAGCAGACCATTGGCCGGGATCTCCCGCCCGGGTTTCAGCGGTCCGAATTTCTCCTCGAACATGGCTTCGTGGATATGATTGTCCATCGTAAAGAGCTCAAGGCGACCATCGCCCAGATGATTACATTTCTTTCCTGATTGCCGTGATCCCGCCCGTCATTCGAGAAGTGAAAGCGATGCAGGAGACCGCCCGCGAGGTCCGGCTGAAGGGGAAACGCATCGGTGTTGTGCCTACCATGGGGGCCCTCCATCAGGGGCATCTCTCGCTCATCCGCCTCGCCTGCCACCATGCCGACTATGTCATTACGACGATCTTTGTGAACCCGACGCAGTTCAGTCCGCAGGAAGACCTCGAACGATATCCCCGCCCCTTTGAGAAAGACGTCGAACTGGCAGGAGGGGCAGGGAGTCATTGCATCTTTGCGCCGGCCGTGGGGGAGATGTACCCGCCCGGATTCGAAACCAGCGTGATGGTCGATCATTTGACCGCTGTCCTCGAGGGCGCTTCCCGGCCGACGCACTTCCGGGGAGTGACAACCATCGTGACCAAGCTGCTCCTCTGCACGCAGCCCGATCTGGCGGTGTTCGGCCAGAAGGATGGACAGCAGGTGGCAGTCATCAAACGAATGACTGTGGATTTGAATCTTCCCGTTGAGATTCTTATCGGACCAACGATCAGGGAAACTGACGGACTCGCGCTGAGTTCACGAAATGCCTATCTCACGCCGGAGCAGCGGAATCAGGCACCCATCCTGTACCGGGCGCTTCGCCTGGGTGAAGATCTCATTTCCGGCGGGGAACGATCGTGTGCCGCCGTTCTGGAGAGAGTGCATGACATGATCACCCGGGGTTCCACCGGCGCAGTCGACTATGTTTCGATCGCCGATGCCGGGACGCTCGATGAACAAGTGATACTGCAGTCCCGAACGCGGGTGATGGTCTCCCTCGCCGTGCGCTTCGGCACCACGCGCCTCATCGACAATGTGATTGTCCCGGTGCCGTGAAACATAAATCTAAAATCTAAAATCTAAATTCTAAAATGTCTATGGTTTCTCTCGCCGTTATCGTCATGGCCGCCGGAAAAGGAACCCGGATGAAGAATCCGGACGTTGCGAAGGTCATGTATCCGGTCGGCGACATGCCCATGATCGAGCATGTCGTGCGACTTGCCCTCCATCTGCGTGCGGTCAAGACCCTTGTCATCGTCGGATGGCAGAAGGATTCGGTGATCGACCATCTCGCCCGGACGGTTCCGGAGGCGGTCTGCATAGAGCAGAATCCCCAGCTGGGGACGGGCCATGCCGTTATGCAGGCAGAACCTCTCCTTGTGAGTTTTGAAGGGGATGTTCTGGTTCTCTCCGGCGATGTGCCGTTATTGCGCCCTGAGACAGTGCAAGCGTTGATTGACGCCCATGGCAGTTCGGGCGCAGCCGCTACCGTGCTGACCACGATTCTTGATGATCCTTCGGGATACGGAAGGATCGTCCGTGACGCCGGGGGGAGTGTCACGGGAATTGTCGAGCAGCGCGATGCGAGCGATGAGCAGCGCAAGATCTGTGAAATCAATTCCGGGATTTATGTGTTCAAAAGTAAGCATCTCGTTGACGGTTTGGCACACATAACCCCTGACAATGCGCAAAAAGAGTACTATCTCACGGATGTTTTCGGCTATTATTGGAAGCATAAATTGCCCGTTTCGGCGGTTGTCTGTCACGATCCGCTTGAAGTGCGGGGTATCAACACTGCAGTGCAGCTGGAGGAAGCCCGGCAGGCCCTTGCGGCACGGGGGAGTTGATTCTCAGTCTTCCTTTCGGTATAATCCATTCAACAAACTGATATTTCGAGGGGAGTGTCATGCGGAAGGACGGTGTCATACTCCTGGTCGTGCTCTTCCTGGCAGGTTTGGGCAGGGCAGACGCACAGTTCAAATCCCAAAGAGAAGTGGAAGACCGTGTTTCTGACGGCATGTCGTCAGCATCCACCCCTTCCATGATCCTCGGATTCTTCGATCCCGAGAAGTTCCATATGCACCATACGTTCAGCCTGTCGTACCAGACGATGGGTGGTGAAGGCATGAGCCTGGGTACCTATACCAACAGCATGACGTACGATTTTACAGACAAGCTGAACGCGCGGGCCGATGTCAGTTTCATGTACAGTCCTTACAACACACTGTCGGGACTCGGGACGAAAGGGAAGACCGATCTCAGCCAAATCTTCCTGAGCAGGGCCGAGGTCAATTACAAACCATGGGACAACGTTTTTCTTCAGGTTCAATTTCGCCAGATCCCCTACGGGGGAAACTACTTTTCACCCTACTATGATCCGTGGTACACGGTCGGAGGCTACTGACACCCTGTGGTGCTCCTGTTGCTAATCGTCGTTGCCGTAGGTACAGACCGGGCGACCTGCCATGTGGTGCAGAGTACGTCCGGTTATTGTTTTGTCCCAGGAGGCCATGATTTTTACGCGAGGTGAATCTTCCCTTCATTCTCCTGTGCCCCAGCGTTCGCCGCGGAACAGACAGGTCCGTCGGTCTCTCCTGAATGTGGCGATCGGGTCCCTTGCTCTGCTCGTGCTCGCCCTCACCTACTCCTTTGTCGCACGAACGATTATCCGCCCCCCGGTTGAATCCTCCCGGGCCGGAGCAGCAGTGCGCGGTGCAGGAACGGCGATTCAGCTCGATGTGCTGAACGGATGCGGAAGTGCGGGGGCCGGATCGGAAATCACCACCTACCTGCGCGCACGCGGCTACGATGTGGTCGATCTCCGCAACTACAAAACCTTCGATGTGCATGAGACCCTGGTGATCGACCGTACAGGCAACAAAGAGAACGCCGAACGGGTCGCCTATGCATTGGGGGTCGGGAAGGACAATATTCTTCAGCAGATCAATCCTGACTACTACGTGGACGTGACTGTCGTTATCGGGAAGGATTATCACACACTGAAACCTTCACAATAGGAGGATCGCATTGAGAGCACCGGGCTTGGCAAAGAAGATCGCTGCACTGGCGATCGCGAAGAAAGCGCAGGAAGTCACAATCCTCGACCTGCGCGGATTGACGACGATGACGGATTTCTTCGTCCTCTGTTCCGGAGACTCCGACACCCACGTGAAAGCAATCGGAGACGCGGTGGAAGAAGGGATGGAGAAAGCGTTGAATGCCCCCTGGCATCGTGAAGCAGGGAGTCCCAACTGGGTGGTGCTTGATTTTGTCGATGTCGTGCTCCACGTGTTTCACAAGAACACGCGTTCCTTTTACAGCCTCGAGAAGCTCTGGGGCGACGCAAAAATTCATCGCGTTGTGGACAAACCGGCAGCCCTGCCCGTCAAAGAACGGCGCCGGTCCGCCGGAAAAGGCACCCGATCGGCTACGCGGCGCAAACTCGCTTCCTGATGAAACAGTATCTCCTCTCCCAACTTACTGCGGCGTTCGCCCGCCTTGGACTCCCTACGGACATCGTGCCGGGGTTTGAAACGCCGAGGCAGAAGGAGCACGGCGATGTCACGACCACCGTTGCTCTCGCGCTCGCTAAGAGATTGCACCGCAACCCTCGCGATCTTGCACGACAGATTGTGGATACCCTCGAAGTTGATCCCCGCCTCGTCCGGCGTGTGGAGTGTGCGGGTGCGGGCTTCATCAATTTTTCCTTTACGGAACTTTTCTACCAGGAACAACTCAAGGGAATCCTGGGGACGGGCGGGACATTCGGGAGGTCCTCTGTCGGTGCGGGCAGGCGCGTCCAGGTGGAATTCGTCAGTGCCAACCCGACGGGTCCCCTGACCGTCGGTCACGGCCGCGGGGCGGTTTTCGGAGACTCGATTGCACGGCTGATGGAATGGACCGGTCACGTCGTGGAAAGGGAGTACTATTTCAACAATGCGGGCCGACAGATGCGCATACTCGGAGATTCGGTCCGCCTCCGCTATCTCGAACTTCTGGGCGATCAGGTCACCTTTCCTGAAGAGTACTACCAGGGAGAGTACATCAAGGATATCGCGAGGCACCTCGTCGAAGAGCATGGCGGAGACCTTCGGAACGTTCCTGCGACGGGGATTTTCAAGGAACGTGCAGAAGAAGAGATCTTCGGCGACATCAAAAGAACGCTCGGCTGTCTGGGAATCGAGTTCACGACGTTCTTCAACGAAAACTCGCTTTACGAGAGCGGGAAAATCGATCTGGTGGTGCGGGACCTCCGGGAGCGTGGCCTGGTGTATGAACAGGACGGCGCGGTCTGGCTCAAAACCTCGCAACTCGGCGGCGAGAAGGACAAGGTGATCATTAAGAATACGGGGGAGCCGACCTATCGCTTGCCCGACATCGCATATCATCGCGAGAAGTATGCAAGAGGATTTGATCTGATGATCGATGTTTTCGGGGCAGATCATGTGGCAACCTACCCTGATGTCCTTGCCGCACTCAAGGCGCTCGACTACGACGTGGCAAAAACAAAGGTCCTCATTCACCAATTTGTGACGATCCTTCAACAGGGCGAGGTGGTGAAAATGTCGACCCGGAAGGCCAACTTCATCACTCTCGACGAGTTGATCGAAGATGTGGGCGCTGACGTCGTCCGTTGGTTCTTCCTGATGCGAACTGTTACAAGTCACCTTAATTTTGACCTCGATCTTGCGAGAAAACAATCGATCGATAACCCTGTGTACTATGTCCAGTACGCACATGCAAGAATTAGCAGTATTTTCTCGAAGGCGAAATCATTGGAAAAGGAGGAAGAGCCTCATTCCTTCGATTTTTCCCTGCTTTCGACCCCTGCTGAACTCGACCTGATGAAATCGTTGTTACAACTACCAGATGCGGTGGAGATGTGCGCGGCGACATTTGAACCTCACCGTCTGACTGAGTATCTTTATGACCTTGCAGGTGTCTTTCATCGTTTTTATCATGTATGCGACGTCTTGACCGAAGACAAAGCCCTGACGCAGGCCAGGCTTGCGCTGTGTCGGGCCACGAAAATCGTCCTTCAGAATGGGCTCACAATGCTGGGAATCTCTGCCCCCGATGCAATGCACCGGATTTCTTCTGAAGAAGCAATGGAATGAAGCAACCGTCCAAACCCGTGGGCTGCTATGAGAGGCGAACTGCCTGAGAGAGCGTTCGGAGGACGTGTCATTGGTGCCAGGTCGGACCTGGACTGAAATGCGATACCAGGGGGGAAAATCGCAGAACTTCGAGCTGCTCGTGCGGCTCTCAAGAAGGACTTCGTTGCGACAGGGACCCTCCGATGTGATTTGTCTCACACCAATAGTCCATCCGCTCTCCATATATTCATCAGTAGACGGCAGTCGGTAAAGTGGGTTCATCGAGTCTTTGCCGCACATCCTCCAACCACTGAGACGCCGGTACAGCGAAGTATCGTCGCGCACGCCCGTGTGTGAACGGCTGTCATACCTGAAGCAGAGTTATCGCAGTCAAAGAATTCGGTGAAGCGAACGACGGCGGCACACCAACAAGGGGAGCCGGAGCTGAGTGATCCCGTGTCACTTCGAACCGCTCTAGCGGAAGACCAGTTGTTGAAATGAAGATACCTTGCGAATTATCCCCCGATGAAAAAGGGAATGAAGATCACGTGTTCAACTTCAAGAATCCTGTGGTGTTGAATTCTATGAAGCGAATCCATCGGAATTTAGTTTACGTCCTTCTCCTCGGCTGCCTTCCATCGATTGGTCTGGCCCAGGCGACAAAGCTCGTCGTCACGTCAGTGAACGGAGGAAGCAACCCCACGGCTGGAACGGGGTTCACCGTCATTGTGTTCGCGAATGATGATTTCAATACTCCCGCGAACGTCGTTTCCTCGACAACGGTCCAATTAGCGCTGAGACCGGGCTTTGGCACGGGCACCTTAGGGGGCACCCTCTCCGGAATAATTCCCGCAGGGTTTGATTCCGTGGTCATTACCGGAGTGACGTACACGAAGGCGGAATCGGGGATAGAGATTAGGGCGACCGCCACCTCGGGGGATGCCCTCAGCTCGGACAACAGCTCGCCATTCACTGTGGACCCGGGTCCGGCGAGTGTGCTCACAGTGGGCACCCAACCCGGCACGCCAACCGTCGCGGGCGTCGCGTTTAATCTGCAGCCCGCGATCCGAGTGGAAGACGCATTTGGAAATCTCCGGAGCACGGATAACTCCACTGTGGTTACTGCGTCGAGGGGAACGGGGACGGCGACACTTCAGGGAACGTTGACAGCGACCGCAGCCGGCGGTATCGCCACATTTTCAAACCTCTTCTACACGAAGGCGGAATCCATCACGCTGGATTTTACCAGCGGCAGTCTGACCTCGGCAACTTCCAACACGGTGGTGGTGAACGCCTGCCAGTGCCTCGACTTCTACTTCAACAGTCACGGCAAATCGAGCTTCCATTAACGCAAACGGCATCGACACCACGGGTATCAAGGTGCAGTTGAAAGACACCTACGGGAATAATCTCACCGGGAGCGGCGGGCCCGTGGTAGTGTTGACGAACTTCGGCACCATGAGTTCGACGACCAACAACGGCGATGGGACCTATAAGGCGACGTTGACCTCGTCGGCGACAACCGGAACCGCCACGGTGACTGCGACGGTCAATTCTGCGACCATCACGGATAATGCGTCGGTGGCGTTCATCGCAGGGGGGATCAACAAATTCTCTGTCACAATGTCCGGTGGCACGACTCTGCTGTCGGCAGCAGCGAAAACGGCGGGGACTCCATTCCAGGTCCGAGTGACCGCACAGGATGTCAACGGCAACACCGTGACTGGCTACACAGGGTCCGTTAGCCTTACATCAAACGCTTTCGGCGCAACGATTCCTGCATCGATCAGCACAGGCGGATTCGTAGACCTTGTCAGCGTGACACCGACCATTGCGGGCTCGGGCGATCGGACGATCTCCGCAAGTGATGGAATCACGGTAACGAGCAACGCATCAGGAAATTTTACCGTTAATCCCGGCGCGGCGAGCTCTCTGGTATTTGTGCAAAGCCCGGGCAATAGCGTTGCAGGTGCGTTGTTGTCACCCCAGCCGGTTGTAGAGGTCAGGGATCAATATGCCAATCCGGTCACGGGATTGTCGGGAAATGTCACCATTGCGATTGGGAACAATGCCGGCGGTGCCACCCTGAGTGGCACGGCAACCAGACCGCTGAACACTTCGACCGCACGGGCGACTTTTACCAACCTGAGCCTGGATAAAACCGGGACGGCCTACACCCTTACCGCCTCAAGTGCAGTTGCGCCCAGTTCGGGGACCAGTGCCTCGTTCAATATTACGCCCGCTGCGGCGTACGCCCTTGTTTTCGTTCAGAGTCCCAGCAACAGTATCGCGAGCTCTCTCCTGACCCCGCAGCCAATCGTCGAGTTGCAGGATCAATTTGGGAATGCCGTGACCAACCAGTCTGGGAATGTGACAGTGGCTATAGGAACCAACCCGGGAGGGGGATCACTCACGGGAACGAAGACGTTGCCCCTGAATACTGCAACGGCTCAGGCTGTCTATACAAACCTCAGCATCAACAAGGTGGGGGTTGGATATACACTCATTTCTTCCGGCGGTGTCGCCCCCCACGGCGATACGAGTGCCGCATTCACCATCACGACTGCGTCAGCGTCGACTATCGCCCTCGTTTCGGGGGACGGTCAGTCCGCCCCGATCAATCGGTCTCTCAGTTCCGCCCTGGTGGTGAAAGTCACTGATGCAGGTGCAAATCCTGTGTCGGGCGTGACCGTCGTGTTTTCTGTTGATTCAATCCCCGCCGGCGCCACGGGTCAGTCAGTTTCTCCACTTTCCGCTGTGACGGATGTGAACGGGCTGGCCAGTACAAGTCTGCACCTGGGAAACAAGGTGGGACGATATGCCGTGGGAGCACGGTCCACGGGACTTGCAGGAAGTCCGGTCTTCTTTGGCGCAACAGCCACCACCGGAGCAGCCGCGTTTCTCTCACTGACGTCGGGCGACAATGCTTCGGGAGTGGTGTCCACGCCACTCAGCACTCCGTTCGTTGTGACGGTGACAGATTCCGGAGCGAATCCGGTGTCCGGTGTCACGGTCAACTATTCTCTTGATTCCATCCCCAGCGGAGCCACGGGGTCCTCGTTGAATCCCGCCTCTCCCGCCACCGGAACCGATGGCCGGGCGTCGGCGACCCTGACCCCCGGATCGAAAATGGGACGATACGTTGTCGGGGCCAGAGCTGACAGGACTGGTGGGAAGCCCTGTGCTCTTCCACGCCAACGTTAACCACGGTGCGCCGGCATCGATGGCCCTGGTCGGCGGCGACAACCAGAGCGGGGCGGTGTCGACATCGTTGAACCCGATGGTTGTCCGACTGCTGGATGCGGGTGGGAATCCCGTCGACAGCGCGACGGTGAACTTTGCAGTGTCGCTCGTGCCGCCGGGCGCGTCGGGGGCCACTGTTACACCCGCCGCACCCCAGTCACTGATTGACGGTACTGCCAGCAGCGTTTTGAAACTTGGGAGTCTCACAGGTCAATATAAAGTCACGGCAACCTCTTCGACACCGGTGACCCGGAAGTCCAATCACATTCACCGCGACGGCGACGGCCGGTGTTGCCAACAAACTGATCGTCATCCAACAGCCATCGACAACGCAAATTGCCGGACGGACCATCAGCCCCTTCCCGAATGTCGCGGTCGAGGATAACAATGGAAATATCATCTCCTCCGACACGAGCACTATTGTTGTCGCAAATCTGTCGGTGGGGACCGGGACCCTCCAGGGCAGCACCTCGGTCAAGGTGTCGGGTGGCGTCGCAACGTTCACGTCACTCAGCTATCCCAAGGCGGAGCAAATTCGCATCAATTTTACGGCCGGAGGCTTGACGGCAGATCAAACGCCTCTCCTCACGGTTTCGGCAGACACTGCGTATCAGCTTTCCATTCTCCAGCAGCCCCCGGCCACAGTAACCGCCGGGGCGACGATTACACCGGCATTGACTGTCCAGTTGCTTGACCGGTCTGGAAACGTAGTGACCACCTCGGGAAGGCCGATTGTTGTCTCCGTCGCATCGGGCACCACGGGTCTTCTTGGCACCCTGACGAAAAATACAAACTCTTCCGGGGTCGCAACATTTTCAGATCTGCACTTCAACGCCACGGGCGGACGCCGCCTCCAGTTCAATTCCAGTCCATCGGGCGTGCTCCAGAAAGTGATTACGGACTCGCTTACGGTGGCGGCGGCATCACCGGACACCCTCGTGTTCATCGCAAACCCTTCGCAGAATGTCGCTGGGGAGATATTTGGCACCTCTCCTGTCGTCGAGGCAAGAGACCTTTACGGGAACACGGTCAAGAATTCCGCCTTATCTGTGACGGTAGGCCTTGCACCAGGTGGTCCCGTGGACGGAGTATTGAGTGGAACAACGACGGTGGGGCTCACCCCCGAGACCGGACAGGCGACGTTTCCCGGACTTTCGATAAATCGCGTGGGGACATACCAGCTGACTGCGACTTCAGGTTCGGTCCCGAAGTCAGGTCTCAGCGCTTCGTTCGGCATTACAGCGGCATCACCGGAGAAACTTGCTTTCATCCGGCAGCCCACGAGCGACACTGCCGGCGTCATTATTAGCCCGGGAATCCAAGTGGCAGTGCAGGACACCTTTGGGAACCCCGTCATAACGTCGACGGATTCAATCACGTTGGCGCTTGCAGGTGGTGGCGCACTTCTCGGGGGAGGGCCGAAGCAAGCGTCGAACGGGATCGCAGAATTCGATAGCGTTGTCATAACCACGGCGGGCCCTGGGAAGAGTCTGCTTGCATCAGCACAGGGTCTCACCTCGGCCACGAGCTCTCTCTTTGTCGTTTACCCTGGCACGGCTTCGAAACTGGTCTTCACAACCCAGCCGGGTGACGGGATTGCAGGTGCAGCACTATCCCGACAACCTGTTGTGACAATGCAGGATAAATACAACAACGTCGTGACGGGCGCGGCACAGACAATTACCCTTGCCATCAAAGACACCGCAACACGCGGCGCCTCGCTCCTCAACGCTCCGCTCACGGCGAACGTTGACCCCTCAACCGGGCGTGCAACGTTCAGCGGGACTTCGATCGACAAGGCCGGAAAAGGCTACACGCTCACCGCCACAGGTTCCACTGTTGCGACGCTCCCGGGTGAAGCTCTCAGTGATACGTTTGCCATTAACCCCGGGGCGGCGAAGAAAGTCCGTGTGGAGACACTTGCCGATGGCACGGGTATACTCCTCGGGAAACAGAACGTCTCGTCGGGGACTTCCATCACCGTCTACGCGGTCTCCCGAGACGCCTACGACAACTATGTAGCAAATATCGGCGCCGATCCGGGCGGCTGGTCCCTGAACATATTCTCCGGCGGGGTCGTTGCGGGAGATCTCGTGCCCAGCGGTGACCCGAAGGAGTGCGGTGTTTTCGGGGCATGTGGTCGGGAGTGCACGCATTAATGTTGCGGTGGCGGGTCTTACCTCGGTCCCATCGGATACTCTTACTGTGGTCCAGGCTGGTTCTCCTACCAAGGTGGTTGTGGAAACGGCGGACAACGGCACCGGTCAGCGCATTCCATCGCAGTCGATACAATCAGGTCGCTCGATCAAAATGTATGCGATTGCAAGGGACGGCTCGGACAATTTTGTCGGCAATATTTCGGCGGATTGGCTTGTCATTAAGCAGGGTGGGGGAGTCGCTGATTCGGATCTCGTTTCGAGCGGTGATGGCAGAAGCGCAGTCTTCACGGGGCACCGGGTGGGGAGAGCGCAAATTCTTGCCAGCACCGGTACCCTGTCAGGAGTGCGTTCTGATACCCTCACGGTCGTCTTCGGGACCCCGGCGTCGGTTCTCCCTGTTTCGGGAACAACTCCGCAGAGCGCCCATGTAGGATCGCCCTTCGCCATCCCCCTCGCCGCCCAGGTCGTCGATTCTTCGGGAAATCCTGTTGCAGGTTCGGTAGTCCGTTTTTCATCGCCCCTGTCGGGTCCCTCGAGTGTGTTCGGAATTCGTCAGGACACGAGTCTCACGTCGAACGCTTCCGGGATTGCCACTGCACCCGTGATGCTGGCGAACGATGTCGCCGGCAATTATGCGGACACGGCCCTCGTTCGCGGGGCCACACCGGCACTGTTTTCCCTCACCAATACTTCGACAGGGATCGCGGGTTTCAGCATTACCTCCACCAATGGCGGCCAGATCGGAACGCAATTCGCCCACGTGGAGTTTCCGGTGAAGGTTGCCGCGAGGGATTCCTTCGGGAACGTCGCGACAGGATTTACCGGAACAGCCGATGTGGGCAGCACGGGGTTGCTCTCAGCCGGGGGCGGCGTCACACCCAATTTTGTCGAGGGGATCCTCGCATCCTATCCGGTGATGTTCGATTCGGCCGGGACCTTCGTTCTTACGGTAAAAAGGACCGGGGGTTCGGAATCAGGGATAAGCGATTCTATACGCGTCGACAATCCCCCTCCCACAGTGACCTCAATTTTGCCGACGAACGGGCTGGCAGGTTCAACGATCAACCTCACGATCAAGGGGACAGGGTTCATTTCCGGTGTGACGTTTGTCCTCTTCTCTGACCCGAAAATCAGAACGTTCAGCCCGCATATCGATTCGTTCACTCAGTTGACGGTGACCGTGCAGATTGACTCGTCGATCACCACGGGCCCCAAGAACGTCACGGTGGCAAACATTCAACCGGGAGGGGGGACCATTGTTATCCAGAACGGCTTTACGGTCGGTAATAATCCGGTCCCCATACTTACCGCAGTCTCTCCCAACGCAGCGGTTCTCGGACAGACGCTGAATGTTGGACTCACCGGGTCGAGTTTCCTCCCGGGTTCGTCGACGGTGGATTTTGGGAATAACATTTCCGTGAACACGGTCAAGGTCGATAGCGCAAGACACATAACTGCGAACATCACCGTTTCCCTGCAGGCACAAACAGGCGATCGGACAGTGACTGTCGTCAACAGCCCGCCCGGAGGCGGAACTTCAGGGGGAGTCCTGTTTGCGATAGCGGCCGACCCGACCACTCCCCCGGCGCTTGCCTCACCGTCCAATGGCATTTCGGTGCAGTCGTCCATTGTGACGCTCCAGTGGAGTCCTCCGGCCATCGATTCGGTGTCGACATATCGCGTTCAGGTGGCGAGCGACACGGCGTTTTCGACGCTGGTGGTTGATGATTCCACGGTGACCTCCACCACAAAGCAAATCGGATCGCTCACGACGTATTCGGTCTACTATTGGCATGTCCAGGCGAGACTGAAGAGCGGTGTCAAAACCAGGTACAGTTCGCGTTGGTCGTTCAATACCTTCCCCTCTCAGATCACTCTCGCCTCGATGACGACATTTCCGACCTACGGTTCGCCCGGGAACTACAAATCGAGCGACTACCGCCTTCTCGGGCTTCCAGGAGCCGATAACAGCCTCATCTCGAAATATCTGGGTGCCACGTCGCTGGGGACTGACTGGATGGCCTACTATGATAACGGCGCCGATACGAGCTACTTCCGACAATTTGCGCAGGGCGATTCCACGTTTACTTTTTCACGCGGCCGTGCTTTCTGGATCATTCATCGTGGCCCGTGGACAGTAAGCGGGCAGGTGAACGGAATGATGCCCGATTCTACGGGTTTGCTCCGCATCCCCCTGCACACGGGCTGGAACATCATTTCAAACCCCACGACGCTTACCATCCCCTGGCCGAAAGTCCAGTCAGTGAACGGGGGGATCGGCGACAGCATCTGGACATACGATGGCTCCTCGATGTTTGTGGTGCAAAGTTTCGAACCGTATGTGGGGTACTATTACCAGAACAAATCCGGCCTCAAATCTCTGGCCATCCCGGGCGGAACCGCGTTGACCAAGCCAGGCGTTGCGATGGCAGCAACGGATTCGGGGTGGTCAGTGGGTATGATGCTCGAACGGGGAGGGACCATCGTCGATCGTTCTACCTGGTTCGGGGTTGCGCCGGACGCTCAGGTGGGATGCGACCGGCATGATTTCCTCAAACCCCGCTCCATCGCCCCGTCAAGCCAGTTGGTGTTCGATCGACCACAGTGGGATAGTACGGCGCCGAATTTCGCCTGTGATATCCGTCCCCGCATCACCCGGATTGAAAGCTGGGAATTCAATGCGGTGACGCCCGATCCGTCCACGCGAAAAGCGACACACACAATTCGCTTCAACGGAATCAATGGAGTCCCAGGTTCTTATTCAGTATATTTGATCGATCAGGCAAGAGAGGTGTACCAGGATCTCCGGAAGAAGGATTCCTATCAGTTTGCGCCGGTGGGTCCGGTAAGCAAATTCACCGTCATTATTGGTACGGAAAGCGATGTGCAAAACCGCCTTGAACAGGTCGGTCCGAAGGAGTTCAGTCTGGACCAGAATTATCCCAACCCGTTCAATCCCAGCACGACGATTGCACTCACCGTCCCGGTGAAGGCGAACATCTCGGTATCGATTTACAATATCCTTGGCGAACGGGTGAAGGTTATCAATGACGGCGTCCTGGAGCCGGGGAAACACTTCTTCCGGTGGGAAGGGACGAATGGGATGGGGGCGACGGTTGGAACAGGCGTCTATTTCTGCAGGATGAGCGTTCTGGGTGGACCTGCATTCACGCGAAAAATGTTGCTCATTAAATAAGGTCGGGTAACAGCAATGAGGAATGGCTCTAAGACATTTATTGCCGCGTGTTACATCCTGGTCGGCGTGCTTGTTGTCGAATGCTTCCCTGCGCTGGTGTTCGCGCAGGGTGATCTGGCTGTCCGGAACGTGAGGTTTGAAATCGCGGGTGAACTTGTTCGCGTCTACTATGATCTTGATGGCGCATCCGACAAGCTGTACCGGGTGTCCATCACGTTGAAACGGCAGAGCGACCCGCAATTCTCGGCAACTCCTACTCATGTGTCGGGCGACCTGGGAAGCATCGTGTTGCCGGGAGAAAAGCGGCGGGTCACGTGGGATTTTCTCAAGGATTTTCCCGCGGGTCTCCAGGGGAATGATTACTATTTTGTTGTCGAAGCCGAAGGCCCGCCGTCGGAGGGGTTGAGCCCCTGGGTGTGGGTCGGAGGCGGCGCCTTTGTGCTGGGAGGACTGATCGCATTGCTTGCGAAGGGGGGAACCACCACGCCTCCCATTCCGCCTGACAATTTTCCTACTCCTCCCGAAAGGCCGTAACATTCACGACGTGCGGAGCAACTGATGAATCCGATTGTGAGACGCATAGTCGCTGTCACAATGGCACTAGCCTGCAGTGCAATGCTGACGTGGGCACAAAAATCTTCCGCCCAGAGCCCTCCGGGGTCGCTGCCCACAGCACCGTCGGATAGTGCTCACATAGCAAATGTGCTCAAGACACGGGCATTGGTGTATGACATGCAATTTACGACCCCTTCCGGAGAAAAATTTCTGACGTCGAGGGAGACGGGAAGGCTCAGACTTTCCATCACCAATACAAGTGAAGTTGTTGTCCGCAACGTCCTCGCAAAACTGGTCCCGATCGACAGACCCATCGGCGTCACGTTCAATGACTCGATCATGGTGGGGGATATTCCTCCCGGGCAAAGCCAGTACGCGATTTTTTATCTTAATACTTCCGAGAGTGTGCCGGATCAAGTGGTGACCATCGGCGTCGAAGTGCATCAGCAAGTAGGGCAGGAACCGGACCCGAGACTTCTCACTTTTGAAACGAAAGCTCGGCGTCAGTAGTTGTCTGCAGGTTGGCCGGGGGAGGAGGGGAAAAACAACTCAGAGGAAAGAGCCCGGACCTGTCTGTCAATTGCCGCAAGTGCCCGGAAAAATCGGAGAAAACAGGCCACGATCAGGAAATACACTATAACGGCCACAAAGAGCGTCACGCTGCATACTCCGCACACTAGGGGATAGGGTTGGCGGTTGACTCAAACATACAAAAGCTGTTTCTTCCTGTCAAGTCCGGCGCCGCAGCCGATGTGAGGATGCGCGCAATATCGTGGTGCAGGACTCTTCTCATCGGGGAACTGTCCAAATTGAGTGTATTTGAAAAGGTATCGATATGGATCTCGGCATTCGCTCACGCTCGTCCCAGCAGCCATCGCAGGAACGAAAGCTTCAGGATTATCTTGCCATCATTGTCCGGGGACGATGGATCATCCTTGGGGCACTGGGTGTCGGAGTGTTGCTTGCCTTCGTCGTCAATAAGGTAGTGGATCCTGTGTACCGGGCGAGCGCCCAGGTGCTCATCAATACCCGGGAGCTCCAATCCACGCTTTTCGTCGACGCAGTCCGGACGGACGGGATGAAGAACATCATCCAGAACGAACTGGCGTTGATGAATTCGACCTCTCTCGCCGACACGGTGGCGGAACGCCTTCTTTCCGTCCGGTATTTCGACAGGGAGAAAAAGAAGCTTCTCCCCATCATTCAATATGGTAAGCCAGAAGAATTTCCGGACTCGGTTGCCTCGCTGCGAGAGATTTCAGCTCGCCTGAGTGGGGAGGTGGACTTCGATCCGGTGCGGGAATCAGACGTCATCACCATTTCGGCCAAAAGCAAGGTCGCCGTCGAGGCGTCACTCATTGCGAACACTTATGCAGAGGCCTACCGGGATCGCAACATCTATCTGAGCCGGACGAAGACGCGCTCGTTCAGGGAATTCCTGGACGAACAGGCCAACGAGAAGAAACGGGAACTCAATCAGACCGAATCGAATCTCCAGGCGTTCATGGAGAAAAAAGGGATCGTTTCGTTAGATGAAGAATCCAAGAATGTCATCGAGAAGCTTTCGCAACTGGAAGCCACCCGGGATGCCACGAACATCCAGGTGCAGGAGCTCACGAAGGAACTCTCTTCCTATGAAGATCAGCTTCCGCAACAGGAGACAAACGTTGCCCGCGTGATGGGAGAAGCGAACGATCCGTATATCAAGCTGCTGCAGGAACAGATCGCAAAACTCGAAGTGCAGCGGGACGTCACGGTCGCCCAGAACCCCTCTTCCATGGGTCGCGACATCCTGAACGAAAGGGTGAAGGAGATTGACCTCCAGATCCAGGCTCTGACATCAAAACTGCAAAAGCGTACCGACGCGTTCTTGAGAAACCTCACCCCTTCGCAAACAGGGGGAGGGATGGACGCGGCGAGCTACTTGAAGAACATCAAACAGAAAATAGTCGAGACCGGGGTGCAACTGCAGTCGCTCCAGGCGAAGAAAAAGGCTTTGGACGAAGTCATCCGGCAGTACGAAACGCAGTTTGACCGCATTCCGCAAACGAGCATGGAATTGGCCAGACTGCAAAGGTCCAGGCAAAGCGACGAGAAGTTGTACTTGATGCTTCAGGAAAAGTACAACGAAGCGAACATCACAGAACAATCAAACATCGGATACATCGAAATCATCGAACGGGCGGGGATCCCGATCCGTCCTTCGAGTCCGAAGCAGCTGATCAATCTGCTGCTCGGAGCCGTTTTTGGGGTGGCGATCGGCATGGGATACATTTTCCTCAAGGAGTATACCGATGTCCGCATTCAATCGCCCGACGACTTGAAGCGCCGCGGATTCAAACCGATTGCCGCAGTCGCCGCAATGGATACAAGTGTGGATCGTTTCGATGCAATTGCCAAAGAGAAGGGGGGGAAGAAGGGGCTCGATCCTCATATCATCATGCATTACTACCCCTTCTCGTCTGTTGCCGAATCGTATCGCCAGTTGCGGACGAGTCTCCAATTTACTCACGAGTCGGTCGCCCCAAAGGTTCTGGTCATCTCGAGTCCCATGCCCGGGGAGGGCAAATCCACCACGGCGGCTAACCTGGCTATTTCGTTCGCGCAAACCGGGCGGAAGGTCCTGCTCGTTGATGGTGATTTGCGCAAGCCTACCGTCGATCATCTGTTTGGTCTGAGGCGGGAGCCAGGCCTTTCCGACGTTCTGGCTGGAACGACCCCGCTCCAGTCGGCGGTTCAATCGACAGTTGTCGAAAATCTCAGCATTCTTCCCTGTGGCGTCATCCCCCCCAATCCTTCGGAAATCCTGGGCTCCGACAAAATGCGTCAATATGTCGCCGAGTTCAAACAGAAATACGACATTGTGCTGTTCGACTCCTCGCCTGTTCTTGCAGTCACCGATCCGGCGATTTTGGCGACCCTGGGCGATGGCGTCATACTCGTTGTGTCGGCAGGAACATCCCGTGCTCAGAATCTTGACCATGCGAGTGAAATCCTCTCCAGTGTCGGCGCTCAGTTGATCGGCGTGGTGCTGAACAATGTGGATGTGAAGCGCGCCTACGGCTCCGATTATCGCAGTTCGTACGCTCAACGGTACGGATACCAAACGGCCGTCTACGCAAGAAAGGGAACCGGGACCGAAAATGAAAAATCCGGTGGCAATGGTAAGGCCAAATGAACATCCGTTTCCCTGGTTCATCATGGCGGTCAATTCGCGAAAGAATACAGAGCCACTCCTCGAAACGAAAAACCGGACTTTGATGGTCAGAAGTTGAACTTCACTCATCCCTGAGAGGTAGGCATATCATGCGATTCACGAAAGGAAGTGTAGTAGCGGCGGTGATTTCCCTCGTTGTCCTCACCGGGGGAGTTGCCAACGCACAACTGGAAAACAGCCTTGGATCCGGATTGGGTCTCTCCGGGTCGTCGACGGCGGCTTACTATCTGATCTCGAAGTCGGGTGAAATTACCATGCCGATCAACCTCTGGGGCTACGTAAAGAACCCCGGGCGGTACGAGATTCCGATCTCGACCGATCTCGTCCAGCTGCTTTCCTACGCCGGTGGACCGCTAGCAGATGCGGACCTGGGATCAGTGAAGATCACGCGGGTCATTCAGCGGGACAATCAGATCAGAAAAGTGGAGTACACGGTTAACCTCAACCATCTCGATCGTCTCGATGCGATGTCGCTCTCCCTCGAAGCGGGGGACACGATTTTCATCGATACAATGTCCTTTCAGATACGAGACATAGTGAACATTATTACCACAGCGGCGATTATCACCGGCTCCATCGCGAGTGTGATCTACGCGTCGCGACATTGATCTGCAACGCAGCTCGTGCCCGTGCGCGGATCTGCGGGACCGTCGTTGAGCGATTCGCCGTTCCCCTCATCTTGCAGCTCCGATGGCGGCGGGCCGAATGTCGGCGGGCGATACAGCATGTGAAGGCACAGACAACATTCGTCCTATTACCTTTCCCGACCAATGCGGTTTAAGATCCTGCTTCTCTTTGCTGTCCTCTGCTTCAACTCGGTATCTGGCCTCGTGGGGACGGAATTCCTTCCTTCGTTCGAGTACCCCTTCCGCATACTGGGACTCGCGGGCGACGCGACGATTATCCTTCTGGGCGTGCTGGTTCTTTTCCGCAATAGATCCTACTACGGTTCGAAGGCCTTCCTCATCTTTGCCTTTATCTCGTTTGTCACCGTACTCTACCATGTCGATAGTCTCGGCGTCGTCTCTCAACTTAACGGTTTGCGCCAGCCGCTTCCATTCCTGGCGGCGCTTGTCTTTGTCCATGACATCGCCAATTCGAAGTACTGGCCTTCGTTTTCTAAACTCTTCACGCGGTACCTTCTGGGATACGCGCTGCTGCAAATCCCGGTATCCGTCTGGCAGTTCTTGAAATATGGGGCGGGTGATCCTGTGGGAGGAACGTACGGACTGACGGGGGGGAGTGGACTCATTACGCAGCAGGCGTTCCTCATCAGCTTCTATCTGATCAGTTATACGGCTTCGTCCCGCGATGGGTCCACGTTTGTCATTCGCCGGGCGCTGCCGTTTCTCGCTCTCCTGATTCCCTGTGCATTAAACGAGACGAAGGTCGCATTTGTCCTCCTTCCGGTGTTTGTTATCCTTCTTTCGGTGACACGCAAACACTGGTACAAAACTGTTCCTTTCCTGATTGTGGGTGGGGCGCTGATCTATCTCCTCAACTTCTATTATAGCAAGACGTCTGAAGATACATCCAAGATCCTCGATGTTCGATTCGCGGAGAAATATCTCTACTATAACACCCAGGAGGATGACCTTCCGCGATTTGCCAGGATTCCCATCATGTTCCGGATTATGGACTATGATCCGTTGCTTGAGACCATCGGCCTTGGCTATGGTCTCTTCCTGGGTAACGATATTCTCGGCGTGACACGCCTCAGTCGAAGCTTGACCTATTTGCAGGGTTCAAGGATTCTCCTCTTTACCTCATGGATCCAGGGAGGGATCCTCGCCGTCCTCGTCCTGGGCTTCGCGTCGACGATCTTCATACGCTCTCCGTTTGTCAAAGTCTTTACGGTGCGCCGTTTTCGGTATTTCCTTCTCTTTAGCATCGCGCTCTCCTGGCTCTATAACGAAGCCTTGTTCGACCGCGCGTTTGCGCCGATGATTGCATATCTCATCGTCTGGACTGAGACCGGCGGCAGGTTCAGCGATGCTGACTCCCCGGATCTGTCCACCGCAGAGTAGCAATCGGTACACATCGTTTCTCCCAAGGGTAACGCAAGAAGTATGAAAAGACTCCTTATTGTCAATCAACATCAGTTCGGCTATCTCACGGACTCGTATGCCTGGTGCAAATACCTCCGGAACGATTGGGCGATTACCTATCTCGGCTGGGATCATGGAGGTAAGCGAGTTGAAGTTGAGGGGGTGCAGGTGGAGTATGTGTCGCGACGCGGAAGCAAGCCTCTCCGGTTGTTCAGATACATCCGCGCGGCCATTGCCAGGCTTCGGCGAGAACATTTTGATGCGGTCATCGTTGTCTACTTTCGTGGTGCCTCGCTTCTCCTGCCATGGGTCAACCGATCCACGACGATTGTTGATATCCGGACGGGATCAGATCAACCCGGCACGCTACAGCGGACCTTCGAAAATCTCCTCCTGCGCGTTGAATGCCTTCTGTATAAAGAACGAACGATCGTTTCGGAGAGCCTTCAAAAAACCCTGTCGCTCGGCCGGGCGGAGTTTACGGTTCTCCCCCTCGGCGGCGAAAAGATGATGTTGCCGCCGAAAAAGTTCGAGAGCATCCGTTTGTTCTACGTCGGGACCCTGGAATACAGGAGCATCCATGAAACAGTACTCGGCCTCGATCAATGGTGGACGACCCGGAAGCCTTCGGTGACGGTGTCGTACGATATCGTTGGCAGCGGGCGCGAGGAAGAAGAAGCGGCGCTGACCAAAGCCATCCAGGAAAGTCCGCTCCGATCGTCAATCCGATTCCACGGCAGGAAACCGAATCCCGAGATCATTCCATTTCTGGAACGCTGTAACGTCGGAGTCGCGTACGTTCCGAAGACATGGTACTACGATTGTCAACCTTCGACAAAAGTGTTTGAATATCTCCTTGCGGGAATGCCGGTCATTGCGACCAGTACTTCCGAGAACGCACTCGTCATCACAAGGGCCAATGGCGTGCTCACCGAGGATACGATAGATGGGTTCGCGCACGGGGTTGACGAGATCTCCCGGCGGCTGCAGGAATATGATTCCCGACAGATTGCGGCATCAAGTCAGCAGTATGCGTGGCAGGAAATTGTCACGAATATCCTTGCTCCCAGGCTGGACGAATTGAAACCCAATGGATCAGCCGGGACCGCGGGGGTGGGCGGACCGCATACAACCAATGAAGAAATCCGACATCTCTCCAATCCCTGAGTTTCCTATGCACGCCGATCTCTCCACCAGGTTGAAGACAGGGTACAAGAAGGTGATGCGAAACCTTCCCTCCCCGCTTCGCCGTGCAGTCGGCCTGGCGGACTATGTACGGACCAACCGGATAAAAATATATCGGGATCCTCTTCAGCACCCCGTGGAAGGCCTGTCGCACGGGGTCGTGACGTTTTCTCTGGATTTTGAGCTTGCCTGGGCATGGCAATATGCCCGGCGTACCGATATTGATCACGTTTCTCTGGGCCTGAGAGAACGGGCCCAGGTCCCGGTCATCCTGAATTTGCTTGAAGAATATGAAATCCCCTCCACGTGGGCAACCGTAGGTCATTTGTTCCTTCATAGTTGCAGTCGGGACAGCGCGGGGCGCGCACACCCGGAAATTCCGCCTGTCCCCCGGTTTAGAACCGAAAACTGGGTCTACGACGGTGGGGATTGGTTCCGAAATGATCCTTGCACTGATTACCACAAAGGGCCCGCGTGGTACGCGCCCGATTTGATCGAAGACATCCTGCATTCGAAGGTCCGGCATGAAGTCGGATGTCACGGATTCTCGCATATTGGACTCGGGCCCTACTGCCCGACAGAAGTGGTACAGGCAGAAATCCGCGCATGCGCACAGGCAATGAAGCCGTACGGACTGGCTCCGTCTACGCTTGTGTTCCCGGGAAATTCCGAAGGGCACTACCATGACTTGTTCGATGGGGGTGTCCGTATTATCCGTTCCTTTCCCGATCCTTCTGTAGGAGTCACTCTCCCCGTTCGCCGTTCCGAGGGTCTGTGGGCGGTGCACTCTTCTTCTGCGCTTGAACGGGGAGCGGGGTGGACCATTGGCCAGCGACTTTCAAGGTTACATCGCTTTGTCGATGTCGCCGCAGAGGAGAAACTCGCTGCCCACTTCTGGTACCACCCGTCGATGGATCCCAGGGACCTCCGGGACCTCCTCCCCCCGCTCCTTTCGTATTGCGCGAAGCTCAGAGATCGAGGACTTATTGAAATCCTTACGATGCGCGATCTGGTGGAAAGAGTCCAGGCTCTCGGAATCGTCCAAACCAACAACGGAGCTACAAACCAAAGCCGGGAGCTGCATTCCCAGGAGCCTCACAATGGATGACGCCCGAACACAGGGCGATTATTTCGTACACCGGCTCCAGGAGCAGCCCTGAAATCGAGCGTCACGCCTCAATCGCACAGGTCTCTGCCGAAGGGAAGAGCGGGTGAAGAGCGGCGGGGCATCCTTCCGCGTGTAGTCGTCCGGTCAGCCACTAAAAGATTTTTGTGCCTAAAACGATCAAATGTTGCCGTTTTTCCTCTTGTGAGGAAGCTCATAGCGCCTCATCCGGGCATTTCGCATTAGTGTAAGGTCATATCTGATTTCAATTCTCAAGGGTGCCTCGTCAGGTTCTTTGAAGACGACTCCTGCACATCGAAACTGCAAGCTGTTGGAGGAGGCAAGCTGTGCGATCGCTTTTTGAAGCCGACTCCGACGAGGAGCCCAGTGTTCGAAAACACCTGGCCATTTCACCCGTTGAGACCGAAGTTCTCAGAACCGACTCTCCGCGAATTCATGGAGATCATTTGAACCAGGCTTACCAATCAAAGCGATCGCAGTCGAAAATACGAATTCTCGTCGGTGTCGTAAACCCGCAACGTGCGGGGGGCATATTTGCCACGGAGCATCCATTTCTTGATGAACTCCGCCGTCGCGAGGGTGTCAGTATTGCGACCTTTCCATACGGCGGATTGTCAGGGTACGAACCAAAACTGCAAAAGACCTTTCGACTGATCTCGGATCTCTTTCGCTTTGCATCTGCCTTTCTTCGTGAACGGCCGGATATTGTCCACCTGAACTCGGCGTTCGATCATCGCGCGCTCATTCGTGATACTGGGTATGCTCTGGTTGCGTCAGTTCTGCGGGCCAAACTTTTTGTGAAATACCATGGATCGAACGCAGGCCTGGCCCGGAACCGGTCCGGACTCAGGCGTATGATGACGGATTTCGTGTTTCGCAGTTCTTTCCGCATTGGAGTCCTCTCCTCGGAAGAGCGGGCGAACTTCCTCCAGGCCGGACATTCGGAGGAAAAAGTGATCGTGGTGAAAAATGCTGTGAATGTTGAAAGGTTTGCGGCTCCTCGCGAGGAACCCCTGGGGGCAGCCCGGCTCCTCTTTATCGGACGCTTCATTCCATCAAAGGGGCTGCTGGAAGTCATCAAAGCCATGCGGATTGTTTGCGATCGCGGGTTTTCCGCGACACTCACCTGCATCGGCGACGGCATGGAAATGCAGTCAGCCAAAAATCTGGTGGAGTCTCTGAACCTTTCTGACGTGGTGACCTTCGGGGGATATGTCCCTGAACCGGACACGACCCCGTACTACCTCTCGGCCACGATGCTTGTCATGCCAACCCGCAGTGAAGGTTTTTCGATGACGATTTTCCAGGCGGTGGCTTCCGGACTCCCTGTCTTAACGACCCGAATTCGCGCAGCGGCAGATTATCTTGCCGAGCCCGACAACTGTTTATGGATCGCACCGGGGAGCGAAGAAAAACTTGCCGGCAGAATCATCGAGGTCATAGGAAACCCCAAACTTCGTGCGCAGATGTCGGAGAATAACCGCAGACTTGCCAGAGCGTTTTCACCTGAACATGTCGTTGATGAGTATCTTGCCGTTTATAACCAAGTCTTATCCTGCAAATGAATCGCAAAAGGAAGGGCTCTTCGGTGTCTCTTATGGACAAACCCGGCAGCAATAGACCAACCGAGGCAATCGACTCTGTGGGAGCGTCATTGGCTGAGAGAAGGCATACTCCCCAGTTTGTGGCAGAAATAGCAGACCCCGCGATTGACCTCCTCGGATACGTGGTCGTCGACACGAATGTCAACGGCCATGCGTGTGGGGGACTGCGTCTTTCACTCGATGTCTCGCGTGATCTGGTAGCGGATCTCGCGCACGGCATGACCCTCAAATACGGTTTCAGTGGGATTGGGCAGGGAGGGGCAAAGGCGGGAATCGTCGGCAATCCTGATATGCCCGGGGACCGTAAACGCACCTTGTTGAAGCGGTTCGGCGAATTGCTGGGTCCCCTGTTGAGGAGCGGGTATTATATCTCCGGCCCCGACATGAGTATCACGCACAATGATATTGACACGCTCCTGGGAGCGGCGCGGTTGAAGGTTCCTCGCGGGCGCCGGACGAAAGGGAAGAAATCCGGCTTTTTCACCGCCATGGGAGTCATGGTCGCAATCGAAGCAACTGCGCAGGAGAAAGGGATTGATCTTGCGAAGTCTCGAATAGCAATCGAGGGATTTGGATCGGTGGGGAGTTCCCTCGCGTGGCTGATGGGTCATAAATATGGGTCCAAGGTGGTCGCGGTGTCGACGACCAGAGGGGCGCTCTATGACTCCAACGGCCTCGATATCGGGGGTCTGTTTGCCCTCGTCGCCGAACATGGAAGCGCTGTCATCGACCAATACAAGGGCGGCGAACGCATCCCGTTGGAGGATCTTCTTACCCTGGATGTCCAGGTACTCTCGCCGTGTGCACGCCCCTATGCGATCAATAGTCAGAACGCCGGCAAAATCTCTGCCCCGATCGTTGTTCCGGGTGCGAATAACCCCGTGACTTCCGAGGCTGAGTTCGTCCTCCTCCGTCGCGGGATACTCTCCGTACCGTATTTCGCCGCGAACTGCGGCGGAGTAATTGGCAATAGGATGGAGGTGCTGGGGGTAACCGATCGGTACATTGAAAAATACTTCCAGGTTCGCAACGCCGGAAGAATTCGACAACTGATCCAGCGTTCCGCGGCGACAAATGTGCCGATGAGCGTTCTTGCAGAAGATTATGCCATGCGGCGTTTCGCCGAAACCAAGCTCAATGCCGAGCGGTTCTCCGGAATGTCACGCCTCTATAGTGCGGGACTGCATGTCGTCCGTCAGGGTTGGCTGCCCGAAGGCGTTCTCCGATTGATGGCTCCGGTCTATTTTGAGCGGGGGGCCGAACGGGACCAATCGATCGACACGTTTCTTTCGTAATCCTACCATGAAGAACCAGGCCATGGATCACCACTCGTCACGCTCCATCGGAAGCATCCTCTCGTTCCTCACTCATAGCGCCTATTTTTCTGCGAAAGCGTTCGCAGTGAATCGGGTGAAATACGGCAGGGAGTACCGGGCCAGAGGAATTGAACTGGAACAGAGTGAAAGAATGAATGCTGATGAGCTCCACGCGCTCCAGGAGAAAAAACTGCGCAGGCTCATTGAACATGCAGTTGCTAATGTCCCGTACTATCAACATCTCTTTGAGAGCCTGCATCTCACACCGGCGGACATTCGGACGGTGAAGGACTTGAAGAAGATTCCCATTCTGACGAAAGAGGTCCTTCGGGCCCAGAGCGAGATGTTCATTGCGCGGAACATACCGAAGGCTGCGCTCGCGTCGGGATGGACGACAGGGTCAACCGGGATGCCGATCAACGCGCTCCGCGACAGGCGATCGATAGTGTTTGAAAGCTCGTCGATCTGGCGCCAACGAAGCGTGGCAGGGGTAACGCCGCGGGATCGCAAGGTGGCGGTCTGGGGGACAATTTGGAACGACACCATTGTGTCCTCATCCCAGGACCGGCCGCCGTATTGGCGGTACAACGCCGCCGACAGACAACTTCTCTTCTCGTATTACCATATGTCGGAGGAGACGTTGCAGCTGTATGTGGACCGCCTCAAAACCTTTCGCCCGACATTCATCGAAGGGTTCCCGTCGACAATCCTTGTCCTTGCTGAGTTCATGAAGAAGCGGGGAATCGTTATTCCGCTCAGAGCCGTATTCACCTCTTCCGAACGTCTGTACGACGTGCACCGGGCTGTCATCGAGGAGAGTTTCCAGGCGAAAGTGTTTGACCTCTACGGACAGTCTGAACGGGTTGTCCTGGCAACGGAGTGCGAAGCTCATGCCGGACTTCATGTCAATCCCGAATATGGGGTACTGGAACTCCTCCACAAGGGAGAGGACGTAGCACCGGGCGAGTCCGGAGAAATCATCGGCACAGGATTAAACAATTTTGCCATGCCGCTCATCAGATACAGAACGGGCGACGTTGCCACGCTCGCCGAAAGTGGGTGCGCCTGTGGCCGGGCATCGACACTTCTCAAATATGTCGAGGGGAGGAGTGCGGATCTCATCGTTACACCGGAAGGGCGGATTATTCCCGGGAACGGTGTCATGATCGCCCTCCATGGCATCGAAAACGTCGCCCGGACACAGATCGTACAGGATGCGGTGGATCACCTGACCATCCGTGTGATCAAGGAAAATCGCGAAGCTGGTATCGATGACAGGACTATTGTACAGAACCTTCGCACTTGTGTCGGCGATCGCGTACGCATCGATGTCGAGACTGTTGATGCAATCGACAATCATGGACAGCCGAAACTCCGGTGGGTGGTATCGACAATTCACAATGGTTATTGAAATCGAACCTGCGCTGGCGCTTGAGAAGCGCAATCGTGATTCTGGGAGGGTTCGCACAGTCACTGGATGTGGAAGGAACTCAGGAACGGGCAATTCCTGTTCCATGTGTAGAGAATACAGCGGAAATGAGGTCGCGGATTTGATCCTGGGGTGATCTCTTTGTTATTTGCATAGGCGAATTTTCTACGGGCTCGATCTCGATGAAGGTGGTTCTCAATGGGGGAGCGATGTTACACAGGAAGTCTTCTACAGACCTCAGACGCCCCCGGGTGCTTATCGGTTCCTTGTCCAGTACCACGCCGGGATCCATTGCGACCATCACTCAGTCGTTCATCAATGGGCTGGGGAACAAATACCGGTTCATCGTCCACTACGCCAATCGGAAGTACGGAGGCACCCGCCAGTCCGTCATCAACCCGGTGAACGTGCTGTACTTCGCGAAACATTTTCTTCTCTGGGTAGGCCGGAATCTCCTGTACCGCCCCGCGATTGCCCACTATCCATTGGGATCGTTTTGGAACCTGGAGAAGAGTCTGCTGTTTTTCAAGTTGGCTCGCTGGTGTGGCGCCAGTACGGTCGGACACCTCCATTCCGGAGCGTTTGTAAATTTCTGGAAATCCGCGCCCGGCTGGCGGAAACGGCTGGCGCGACGGGAATTATCTGCCCTCTCGGCGGTCGTCGTCCTCAGCGAAGGGTGGAAAGAAAGGGTGCACTGTGAAGTAGGGATCGATCAGAGCAGAATTCATATCGTCAATAATCCCATTGAGGAAGAGTTCGAATCTGCGGCATTGAACATGCCGATCGGGAGGTGCACGCATGAGATTCTCTCCATCGGTGCATATTCCCGCCCCAAGGGGATGTTCGATGCAATTGAGGCTTTTGCGCGCATTCAGGATGGGCCGGAATGGAAACTTGTGCTCGCCGGCCCGGAGCGTGAACCGCGGGGATTTGATACTGCAGCCCGGCTCACAGAAACCCTCGGGATTGCCGACCGGGTGGAACTTCTCAAAGGTGCCTGGGGGCAGGACAAGATCGAATTGTTCCGCCGGGCTTCGATTTTTTTCCTTCCCAGCCACTTCGAGAACTTCCCGCTGGTGGCGATTGAGGCGGCCGCGGCGGGCATTCCAATCGTTTCGACCCCTGTAGGGGCTCTTCCGGAATTTTTCCATGATGGGGAGTCGGTGCTTTTTGCCCCGGTGGGGGAGATCGACGTCATGGCTCACGCTCTCGGTTCTCTCACCGCTGAGGGTGGACGTCGCGAACGCCTCGGCGGAGCAGCAAGGGCAGTGTTCCAGTCACGGCTCACCCGGGCTCATATCATGGCCTCGATGGATTCCGTGTATCAAAGCGTTCTTCATAATCATGACTGAAAGGCAGGACAGCTTCACGGCCCATGGACGTGCACTGGTATCTCCGCCGTCTCTCCCTCATGTCTCCGCAGGAGATTGTATTTCGGGCTTTCTCCACAATCCGGACGGCCGCCGGACGGATTGCGTATGAATCCGGACTGGCGCATCCTCACCAACGGCCTGCCACTGCGAAGCCACATCGCTGGCTCACCGCGCTGGAGAACAGGGAGCAGGCTGTCGCGACGTTGAAAAGAGAATACGGTTGGACACCCGGGCGAGCCGACGCGCTCCTTGCGCACCGGTTCACTTTTTTTGCATTCTCCGAAAAGGACTTCGGTCCGAAAATCAGATGGGATGTGGACCAGAAGAATAATGTGGCCTCGCCTCTCACGTACGGTCCCGCTCTTGACTACAGGGACGAATCGCTCTGCGGTGACATCAAATATGTCTGGGAGCCCAACCGGTTTCTCCATTTGCCTGAACTTGCCAAAGCCTACTACCTGACGGGTACCGAGGAATACGGCGAGGAGGTCTTCCGACAGCTCGACTCGTGGATGGAGACCTGTCCCTACCCGAAAGGGGTCAACTGGGCAAGCAGTCTGGAAATTGCAATTCGACTGATCAATTGGTGCATCACGCATGAATTCATCGCCCTTGCACCGGGAGACATCTCCAGGCGTCACGGGGAGGTGTACCAGCGGTGGATGAGATCGATTGGAGATCATCTTCGTTTTCTCCGGCGTCATCGATCCCGCTACTCCTCCGCAAATAACCACCTCATCGGCGAACTGGCAGGTCTGTATATCGGGTCAATCTGTTTCTCCCTCCCTGGCTCCGAGCGATGGATCGAAGAAACGCACGACCTTCTTGAGCGGGAGGCTCAACGTCAGCATTGGCCCGACGGCGTCAATAAAGAACAGGCGGTACGCTATCAGGCGTTTGTGTTCGATTTCCTTCTGCTCTCGGGCGTGCTGGGGACTGTCAACGGCTATTCCTTCAGCGGCGAGTACTGGACCACCCTCGAGCGATCGGCAGAGTATGTCCGCTCCCTCCTCCTTTGCGGAGAGATGCCTGTCCTCGGGGATGACGATGATGGCAGGGTGGTGGCACTGGATGGGTTACAGGACTCTTACAGGACAATGCTGGGGGAGGCGGCGCGCCTCTTCGGGCGGGACGATTTCGCACTTGCGGCCGGCCACCTGTCCGAACAGGCGTACCTGCTCCTCGGCCCCGGGCCGTCAATGGTCCCCCGGGAAGCCGTCGATGGGGAACCCCGGCTCGGGTTTCCCAATGGAGGGATCTACCTCCTCACGGGCGAGGAAGCGATTCTTCTCTTCGACTGTGGTCCACTGGGATACCTCTCCCTCGCGGCGCACGGGCATGCAGATGCTCTCAGCATTGTCCTCTCGTACAGAGGGAAGCCGATCTTCGTTGACCCCGGGACCTATGCCTATCACACACAGCGAGTGTGGAGAGACCATTTCCGGGGGACCTTTGCCCACAACACCGTGCGCGTCGATGGGCAGGACCAATCGGAGATTGGGGGGAACTTCATGTGGCTGCACAAGGCGAACGCAAGCATTCTCAAGAACGAGGAGAACGGGCTCGCAGGATGGCATGACGGCTACCTGCGGCTCTCTGATCCGGTGCGCCACGAACGCGAGATCAGGTTTGAGCGTGCGACGAAAACGTTCGTGATCATGGATCGTTTGTCCGGGACCGGACACCACACCTTTGATCTCACTTTCACACTCTCGCCCGAATGTCAGATTCGTGGCGAAGAATCGCGGCTGTCCGTCCTGAACGGCGATGCGGGAGTGACCATCCAGGGAGACCCCGTGCTCGGAACGCCACGCTTGTTGATGGGATCCGAAAATCCCATCGGCGGCTGGTATTCGCCCGGTCTCGATCGGAAGGAGCCCACAACGACTATATGGTGGAAGGGAACAATGGACGGCGATACGCGCATTGTCACAAGGTTACAACTCGAACCAACACGCCCATAGGTATGCAATGAACATTTCTGTTTTTGGACTTGGTTATGTCGGGGCCGTTTCATGCGGCTGCCTCGCAAAGCAGGGACATACGGTAATCGGTGTCGATGTTGCACAAATCAAGGTGGATCTGATCAATGCGGGTCACTCGCCGGTGGTGGAACCCGAAATAGACGACCTCATGCAGGAGGGGGTGGCCTCGGGCAAGATCCGGGCTGTCACGGACGCATACACCGCACTCAGAGAGAGCGACGTCTCGTTTATTTCGGTGGGGACGCCATCACAGGCAAACGGGAGTATCGAACTTCGCTACGTGCGGCAGGTCTGTGTGGAAATCGGTCAGGCTCTGAAAAAGAAAGATGGATATCATCTGATCGTTGCCCGGAGCACGATGCTCCCCGGGAGCATGCGCGGATTGGTGATCCCAACCCTGGAAGAATACTCCGGCCGGAAAGCGGGGAAGGACTTCGGTGTGTGCTTTAATCCGGAATTTCTGAGAGAGGGGACGTCGGTCTATGACTTCTTCAATCCCCCCAAGACTGTCATCGGGTCCGATGAAGCCCGAAGCGCGGCGCTCGTACGGGACATTTACGCCGGTTTGCCGGGACCTTTCTTCGAGACGTCGATCGAGGTCAGCGAAATGGTGAAATATGCCGACAATAATTTCCACGCGGTCAAGATCACCTTCGCCAATGAAATCGGGCTGTTGTGCAAATCTCTCGGCATCGACAGCCACAAAGTCATGGACGTCTTCTGTCAGGATCGGAAACTGAATATATCGTCGTACTATCTGAAGCCGGGCTTTGCCTTCGGGGGATCCTGTTTGCCGAAAGATGTGAACGCCCTCATGTACCAGGCCAAGCGATTGGACATCGATGTTCCACTGATTCAGTCCCTGATGCTCAGTAACCAGAAGCAGGTGGACAACGTGGTGGCGAGAATTACCGCGTTGGGAAAGAAACGTATCGGCTTCCTGGGATTCAGCTTTAAAGCAGGGACCGATGATTTGCGCGGAAGCCCGACGGTCCAGGTCATCGAGACCCTTGTCGGGAAGGGGTATTCCATCGCTCTCTACGACCGGAATGTTCAGATTGCCCGTCTCATGGGTGCGAACCAGTCGTACGTGGAGCAGCACATCCCCCATGTTGCCGCGCTGATGAAGGACGTGCCTGCGGATGTTGTCGCGGTCAGCGATGTGATCGTGGTCGGCAACAAAGGAGAGGAGTTCCGGGAGATCGTCGCCGGCGTCCCTCCAAACAAGCTTGTCCTCGATCTGGTGCGATTGGACAAAGATTGGATTACCAAAGGAAACTACATTGGCCTCGCCTGGTAAGCGCGTACTGATTATTGTCGAAAATCTCCCCGTTCCGTTTGATAAGCGGGTTTGGAATGAGGCAACAACGCTGACCAGGGCGGGTTACACGGTTTCCGTTATTTGCCCCACGGGAAAGGGATATGAATCCCGGCACGAGATTCTCGAAGGTGTTGCAATTTACCGCCACCCCCTTCCTCCCGAGGGTAACGGGGCCATGGGATATCTCCGGGAATACTCTGCAGCCCTCTGGTGGGAGTTCGTTCTTTCGGTGCGGGTTCTCCGGGAGAGAGGGTTCGATGCAATTCATGCATGTAATCCCCCTGACCTGATTTTTCTGATTGGGGCGTTCTACAAGCTCTTCGGGAAGCGATTCCTTTTTGACCATCACGACATCAATCCGGAGCTTTACGAGGCCAAGTTCGGACGAAAAGATCTCCTCTACCGGCTGATCGTCCTGTGTGAACGACTCACCTTTCGAACCGCCGACATCTCGATCGCAACGAACCAGTCATACAAAGAAATTGCCGTTGCCAGGGGTGGGATGGATCCCGGAAAGGTCTATATCGTCAGGAGCGGCCCCAATGTATCGAAATTCCGTCCTGTGGCTCCGTGCGCTGAGCTCAAACGGGGTTTCAGCTACCTCGTCGGGTATGTCGGGGTGATGGGGAAACAGGAGGGACTTGACTACCTGCTGCGGACTGTTCACACAATCGTGCAGGAGCGGGGAAGGAAAGATGTTCTGTTTGTCCTGATTGGCAGCGGGACGGAATTCAGTTCCCTTCAGACCTACGCAAAGGATCTTGGCGTTGCAGACTATGTGCAATTCACCGGTCGAATCTCGGACGCGGAACTGCTCTCCTATCTTTCGACTGCGGAGGTGTGTGTGAACCCCGATGTCGCGACAGAGATGAACGATAAGTCCACCATGAACAAGATCATGGAATACATGGCGCTGGGAAAACCGATTGTGCAGTTTGATCTGACGGAAGGCCGGCGCTCGGCCGATGAGGCTTCGCTCTACGCCGATCGGAATGATCCTGTGGATTTTGCAGAAAAAATCCTCGAGCTTCTCGCCGATCCGACACGTCGCGCGCACATGGGCCAAATAGGAAAAGAGCGCGTGGAAAACGAGCTGGCCTGGGAATACTCAGCCAAAGTCCTTCTGCAGTCGTACGAGAATTTATTCGCAAACTTTTAGCGAAGTAACTCTCCCCCCCTTACGCTTCTGCACCGGCGGCCTCTGTGACCCAAGTCACTACATTGCGATTCCCTGCGGAACGACGGAACTCGGCAGTGGAGGAATTGGTTTTTCGAGTGAACTAATTGTGCAAGGACGGGGCCGAGGATAAGAAAATTGAAGAAACGTTTGTGACGTACGACACCGTTTTTCCCGGGCTGATGCGTATATTATGTGAGCGTCTAGTGAAAGCCTTCCCCGGGACAGGGCACTCCACCTCCGTCCATTTCAAAGTCCCGGAGGCTTCGACCGCACAGGGGTTCTTCTGCGGGCCTGGATTCGATCGAAAGAAGAAATTCAATATCCCGGCTGTTCAGCCGGCACTGCAATCAAAGACTGAAGTTGTTTCTATTTTCGATTAGTGGTATCTTGGGGCGATTCCGAACCTTCTTTCTCGGATCGGTCGTCCGGCGGTGTTCATGAAGTTCTTTGCGATGCCTGGGGGTACGCAGACATGAGATCTCTCAAGAAATATCCACCGTACGCATCTATTCTGCCTGTCCTTGACGGACTCACGATCATGGCATGTTTGATATTTGCCATCATCCTGAGAGGTCGATCCTTCGCGGGCGAATTCACCTTTATTGGCGAGCCTCTCGACGGCGAGAAAATATTCCTGTTCTTCTTCGCCGCGTGCAGCACCTTCATTTTCCATTATTTTAATCTCTACAAGATCAACGTTATTGTGAGCGTTGCCGATCAAACCATCCGGATCGTCAAAGCATTGTCCTTTGTTGTTCTCGCCATTGCGATCCTCTCGTTTTTCACGCGCGCATCGTTCATTGTTGATAGTCGTCTCGCAATCCTGTATTTCACTGCATCGTCGTTTTCGATGATGCTTGTCGGCCGCGTCGTGATCTTCCGCACGGTTCTGCTTTTCCTCACTCGAACGCGCCTGTTCAAGCGGTCCGTGCTGGTCGTAGGCGCCGGGACGAGCGGCAGGAACCTGGTTGCCAATATCGACGTCCACGACTACCTCGGCCTCTCCGTGGTCGGCTTTCTGGATGATCAACTTTCGCCGGGAACGGTCGTCTATGATGGCGCGAAAGTCATCGGGTCCGTGTCAGAGCTGCGACAGATCGTCGAGATCTTTGATGTCGATGAGATCCTGATCTGCCTGGAAAACGTCTCACAGGCGAGACTGTTCGAAGTGATGGAGGAGAGCATTAAGACCGAACGCAGTGTGAAGATCTCCTCTCCGCTCTACGATGTCGTCCCTTCGCGGCTGGACATGGAGAAGTACGGCGAAGTGGCTGTCGTCGCAGTGTCGCGGTTCGGGCCCAGTCCGGTATTCATTGCCTACAAGAGAATTTTTGATGCGGTGTTTGCGGTGTTCGGCCTTCTCCTTCTTCTCCCCGTTTTTGCGGCGATCGCTCTTGCGGTCAAAATCACCTCGCGGGGACCGGTGTTTTTCAGACAGGTGAGAATCGGCAAGGACGGAACTCCCTTCGACTTCTACAAATTCCGTTCCATGACGGTAGGAAGTGATTCCGACCCCAACCGGGAGAAGAAGTATGCGGAGCTGATCAGGGGCGAGTACAAAGCGAAGGATGATTCCAGCGCGCCTCTGAAAATTATTGACGATTCCCGGGTGACGAAAGTCGGACGATTTCTCCGCCTTACGAGTCTCGATGAGCTTCCGCAGTTGTTCAACGTGCTGAAAGGCGATATGAGTCTTGTGGGCCCCAGGCCCTGCCTGCCGTACGAATGGAAGCACTACGAAGATTGGCACAAAAAACGCCTGAGCGTGACCCCGGGTTGCACCGGCATGTGGCAGGTTGTCGGCCGGAGCAAAGTGAGCTTCCAGGATATGGTCATCCTCGATCTCTTCTACAGCCAAAGCGTGTCGTTCCATCTGGACCTCTGGCTACTTCTCAAAACCATCCCTGTCATGGTGTTTGGAAGGGGTGCGCGGTAGACATTGTGCCATTACTTCGGACTACCCTCACGCACTGAGCCGCATGCCGTCATACGGTATCGGCATGCCATGTTCCCGCAATTCCATCCAGGGCAACAACAGGAATCCACCTCATGAAAGTAGCGATCCTCGCTGGCGGTGTTGGCACGCGTCTGGTCGAAGAGACCGAAGTGAAGCCGAAACCCATGGTAGAAATCGGTGGTCGACCGATTCTCTGGCACATCATGCGCCACTATGCACACTACGACTTCAAGAATTTTATCATTGCGCTCGGCTATAAAGGCGAGGTCATCAAGAAATACATGGTGGACTATGCGAACCTGAACAGCAACCTCACTGTCAACATCGGCTCGGGAAAGGTCACTTCCCATGGCGGGTTTCGACCGGACTGGACTGTGGAACTGATTGATACGGGGACCACCACCCTGACCGGGGGGAGGATCAAACGCCTCGCCCCGTACATCGGGAAGGAGACGTTCATGCTCACGTGGGGAGACGGGGTGTCCGACGTGAATCTGAATGACTTGCTCGCCTTTCACCGACGTCACGGGAAAATCGCAACCCTCACGGCTGTGAGACCCTCTGCCCGATTTGGGCATCTGGTGTTCGAAGGCGATCAAGTCTCGCAATTTTCGGAGAAGCCGCAGACCATGGAGGGATGGATCAACGGGGCGTTCTTTGTGCTGGAACCGAAGGTGTTCGATTACATCGACGGCGACCAGACACAATGGGAGCGTGAACCCATGGAGCGACTGGCGGCCGACGGACAGCTGATGGCGTACCGTCATACATCGTTCTGGCAGTGCATGGATACATTACGCGACAAACACCTGCTGGAAGAGCTCTGGCAGGGGGGGAAAGCACCCTGGAAAATCTGGGAGGATTGATATGCGCGTTCTCGTCACGGGACATAGTGGATATATCGGGACGGTCATGGTCCCGATGCTTCTGGCTGAGGGACACGAGGTTGCCGGATACGACAGCGATCTTTTCGAGAATTCGACGTTCGGTAATGGCATCGTACAGGTCCCGTCTGCGAGGAAAGATATCCGCGACGCAACGCTCGACGATGTAAAAGGCTTCGATGCGATTATCCATCTTGCCGGTCTCTCCAATGATCCCCTGGGTGACCTGAATCCAAATTTGACCTACGAGATCAACCACCTTGCGTCCGTTCGTCTCGCCACTCTTGCGAAGGAGGCCGGGGTGGCCAGATTCATCTTCTCTTCGTCCTGCAGCAATTACGGCGCAGGAGGAGAAGATCTCCTGAATGAAAACTCCGCGTTCAACCCCGTGACCCCCTACGGCATCTCCAAGGTCAGAGTCGAACAGGACGTGGCGAAACTGGCTTCGCGGGAGTTCAGTCCGACGTTTCTGCGGAACGCCACCGCCTTCGGTGTTTCTCCGCGCCTGAGGTTCGATCTGGTGCTCAACAATCTGGTTGCCTGGGCTTTCACGACGGGAAAAGTCTTCATCAAAAGCGATGGAACACCGTGGCGGCCGATCGTCCACATCGCGGATATTTCCAGGGCCTTCATCGCTGTTCTCACGGCACCGCGGGACGTGGTGCATAACGCCGCCTTCAACGTTGCAAGGAACGAGGACAACTATCGCATCCGCGAGCTGGCCGACATTGTGAAAGAGACGGTCCCCAACTGTACGATCGAATACGCCAAAGACGCTGGTCCGGACAAACGATGCTATCGTGTGGATAGCAGCAAGATACTTCGCACTCTCCCGTCGTTCAAGCCTGTCTGGAACGCCCGCAAAGGCGCCCAGGAACTGCATGAAGCGTACAAGCGCATCGGGCTCAAACTGGAGGACTTTGAGGGGCCAAAGTACAAGAGGATTGACCATATCAAACAACTTCTGAGCTCCGGCCGGTTGAATGCAGATCTACGGTGGGCCGGGAGAGCCGCGGAAGCTACGACACAACAACGAGGCTGAGCAAGGAAGATCTATGAGCCAGACACCACTGCCTCCCTGCCGTTCGTGCGGGAGTACAAATCTGCAACTGATTATCTCCTTCGGGAAAACACCGCTGGCGGATGCGCTTGTATGGGAGAAAGACCTCAGTAAACCGGAGATATTTGCCCAGCTCGACCTGGCGTTCTGTCCCGATTGCGCACTGGTGCAGATCACCGAATCTGTCGATCCCGAAATCCTCTTCTGCCGCGACTATCCGTATTTCTCCTCGGTCTCCACTTCACTGCTCCGCCACTTCCGCGACAGTGCTCTGGATATCATCGAGCGGCGCCGGCTCAACTCTTCCAGCCTCGTGATCGAAGCGGCGAGTAACGACGGATACATGCTCAAGAATTTTGCGGAACGCGGGATCCCGGTGCTCGGTATTGACCCCGCCGATGGGCCCGCGAAACTGGCGGTGGAAGCAGGGATCCCAACCCTCAACACCTTTTTCACCGAACAGCTTGCGAAGGACTTGAAACAAAAAGAAGGAAAGGCGGCAGATGTCTTCCTGGCAAACAACGTCCTCGCCCATGTTCCCGACTTGAACGGGTTCGTGAAAGGCATACGGGAACTGCTGAAGCCAACCGGGGTGGCGGTGATTGAGGCCCCGTACCTTGTGGACTTGATCAACCACTGCGAATTTGACACGATCTACCATCAACATCTCTGTTACTTCTCCGTAACGGCTCTTGACCGTTTGTTCCGACGCCATGGTCTGTTTTTGAATGATATCAAACAGACGGGTATCCATGGCGGCTCTCTCCGCTTGTTTGTTGAGCCAGTGGAAAACGTTGGCACAACCGTCAAGAACCTGCTCAAGGAGGAAAGTACACTCGGAGTGGATACCCTGACCTATTACAAGGGGTTTGCGCACCGGGTGCAGGAAATCAAAAATGCGCTTCAAAAGATGTTGCGAGAGCTGAAGTCGCAGGGAAAGAGCATTGTGGGGTACGGTGCTGCTGCAAAGGCAGCAACGATGCTGGCGTTTGTCGGCATCGACCGGACGCTTCTGGACTACGTCGCAGATCTCAACAAGTTTAAGCATGGCCGGTACATGGGGGGCAATCACCTCCTCATTGTCCCTCCGTCCCGCATAGGAGAAGACAAACCCGACTATGTCTTGATACTGGCCTGGAATTTCGCCGACGAAATTATGAAGCAACTTCAGGTCTATCGAAATGCAGGGGGGAAATTCATCATACCGATCCCCGATCCTGTCATCCGGGAATAAGTCTGTGGCTCTGCTGTGGCGAGCCAAAGTGAGAGAGCACCAAAAGCGACCTTACGCAGCGAGCGGTAGGAGGAAAAGGCAGCCCATCCGTCCCCTTGGCGATCGGGAACATGTTGACTGGCATTGATGTCAGCTGATATGGCACGATAGCAGGAATTCAGATCCAGAAAGCTCCGTACTGTCGCTGACAGACGGAGTTTTCTTTTCTAACCACCCCTTTGCCTCAGGACGGGGAAGCATGGCCCCAAGAAAAACTCTGGTATCGGACTTCGCCTGTGACGATGATCACACAACGTTTCTTTTCGGAACACGAATGGCTATATTGGAAGTCAATCGCTCAGAAGCGCCGTCCTTTTGTGGAAAACCGTGTGTCCCTGGATCGGCGTTTTTGTGATTTCGGGCACAGCGAGACTGGGCCGTTTTGCGCTCTATGGTACGGGTTGAAGAAATCGAACGCTGACTTAGAGGAGCAGAAACCGCAGTTCAGACATCGTGGCGTGAACCGGCGAGGCTGTCCGTCATGCCGCATTGTCGGGGGGGGGAGCACCCGTTATCGCCAATGCGGGCCCTCTTCGGGCTGGAGGGGGGCGCAAACCGAGTCCTGCAGCCTTCCTGCGTTCACCCGGCCGTTCGTCGGGTCGACGGAAAATTACTGAAGCTCTCTGTACCATGACAAACGGATCGCGGTAGGACTGCAGGTGCCAAACCTTGTATGAACCCACTTCCTGTTGTATCGATTGGTGTACCGCTGTACAATGCGGAAAATTTCGTCGAACAGGCGCTTGATTCCCTGATCGGTCAGACCTGGACCGACCTCGAAATCATTATTTCTGACAACGCTTCGACCGACCGAACGGAAGAAATCTGTCGCCGATATGCTGCCTCGGATCAAAGGATCCGGTATTATCGAAATGACGTCAACGTGGGGGCAGGCAGGAACTACAACCGCGTATTTGAACTCTCGCGTGGGAAGTTTTTTAAATGGGCTGCCCATGACGACGTTTGTGCCCCTGAATTCGTTGAACGCTGCCTCAAGGTTCTTGAGGAACGCCCGGATGTGGTGCTCGCCTTCCCTCGCATGGTGGATATCGATGAAAAGGGGACGCCCATTGAGGGCAAACCGATCAGTGATATGCCGCGGGGAGAGCGGGGTTCCTCTCCGGTTGCCCACACAAGGTTTCGGTATCTCGTACGACTCGGGTATACCTGCGAAGAAGTCTTCGGCGTCATCCGGAGCGATGTGCTGAGAAAAACACGACTGATTCAGAGTTACACCGACTCTGATCGAACGCTCCTTGCCGAACTCTCTCTCCATGGCCGACTGGAAGAGATTCCGGAACAGTTGTTCTACCACCGGGTCCACAAAGGAATGTCGACTCAGGCGTTTACCGATTGGCAGAGCAGAACGGCGTGGTTTGATCCGACAAAAGCAGGGAAAGTCGTTTTCCCTCTTTGGCGACAGTACAGGGAGTATCTTGCTGCCATTGTGCGTTCACCCGCGGCGCTCAAGGACAAATTGTATTGTTTTTTGTATATGGCAAATTGGCTGCGGAGACATAATGGGCACCTCCGCATCGAGATACAAAAGGGTTTCCAGCTTATGATGCATCGCGGAGCACTTTCGTAATATCTTTCTCCGGCATTACACCATGATTCCCATCAGCGCAGTTATTCCGACGTATAACAGGGGGCCACTGCTCGCCCGGGCGATTGAAAGTGTCCTCTCGCAAACCTATGCTGCGCGAGAAGTGATTGTGATTGATGACGGCTCGAAAGACGACTCGGCTGCCCAGGTGGCAAAATTCGGTTCGCGGGTACGATATATCCGGCAGGAAAACGCCGGTGCCTCCGAAGCGCGAAATCACGGTGTACAATCGGCTACGACTGAGTGGATCGCGTTCCTGGACTCCGACGATATCTGGGTGAATACTCACCTCGAACGCATGGCTGCTGCGATTACCGCGACAGCGGGCCGGGCACCGGTGTACTTCTCAGATATGGAACAGACAACAGAGGATGGCGGGGGAAGCCTTTGGGATTCGATCGGTTTTCACATTCATCCGCCCCACGAGCTGGTCGACGATGCCTCTGCCTGGGTGATGATGGATCGTCAGCCGACGATGCTCCAGTGCAGCGTGTTCCGGAAATCCCGTTACCTTGAAACCGGCGGGCTTTGGAAACAACTCTGGCTTACTCATGATACACATCTGTTTCTGAAACTCTGCCTCGGGGGACCGGCGTGTGCCGTGGCTGGCTTTGGAACCATCCAGACTTCCGACGATGCAGCCCAGGGCACGCGGTTGACGCAAACTCATGGAAGTAAGACAAGAGCATACTGGGTGGAGTCTTCGATCCTCTGGGACGACGTGATGAATCATGCGGCGAGTAATGCGCCTGACTGGACAGCGATTGCACGTTATCGATCCTCGAACGCACGATGGCGTATTGCAAGGCATGACCTCGCGCACGGGAAGGTGTTTGCTGGCATATGGTCGGCAGTCAAGGCTGTCACCATCCAACCATCGTTGCCCGTGGTTCTTGCCCGCAGAGCCTGGTCTCGTCAATGATCGGTCTTCCCGAGTTACGCTGAACCCAACAGGGAATTGTCTTACAACGGCTGCGACCTGCGCCGACACGATTTTCTCCACACCAAGACAGACGGAGTATTTTATCAGCGATCTGAAGACACGGACGTTTAAGGGGAGTATCGTCATGGGGGGAGCGACCATCGCGCTCCGGGTCCTCTCGATCGTCTCCGGTGTCATCCTGGCAAGATTGCTCAATCCCCAGGATTTTGGCATTGTTGCGTTAGCCGGAGTGGTTTTGTCGACGACCAGCCTGTTTTCCGGCTTGGGTATGAATATGGCTGTGGTTCAGAGCCGGCTGGAGCGAGGGAGTGTTGCCTTTCATGGGTTTGTTATCAGTTCGATTTCAGGGATTGTTCTTTTTCTTCTGGTTCTCGCAGGAGCGGACTTTTTCGCGCACTTTCTCGGGAGCCCATCGGTAGTGCCGGTTCTCCGGTGGATGTCGTTGCTCGTCCTGCTCGGGTCCATGGCTACGGTGCCGGAAGGTCTTCTGCAAAAGGATATGTTGTTTGGCCGGCAGAGCATTGCTGTGGTCGCCTCGGATATTGTCAATATCGGACTTTCCGTGGGGCTTGCTGTCGCCGGGTTTGGACTTTGGAGCCTGGTCTTCGGCCCGCTTGCCAAAGGGGTCGTCTACGTCGCGCTTGTATGGATTCTTGCACCTGGTTGGGATTGGCTGCGACCCAGGCCGTGGGATAGGAAACTGACGAAAAGCATGCTCTCCTTTGGCTCACAGACCACCGGGGGCGGACTCGTTTCGTTCTTCTATTCGATAATCGACAACCTCCTTGTCGGGAGAATCCTGGGGACCGTGGCCCTCGGGTTATATGCCAAAGCGTACGATTTCAGTCTTCGGACGGTCGACGGCATTATCAACTTCATCGGGGTCGTCTTGTTCCCATCGTATGCACAAATTCAGGAAGATAAAGATCGACTGGCCCGGGCCTATTTGAAGAGCCTTCGTTTTCTCTCGTTCTTCACGGTTCCCATTGCCCTCGGGATGTTTGCGACAGCTCCCGAGATGATCGCAAAGCTCCTCGGTGAAAAATGGATCCCGATGATTGTCCCGTTTCAAGTGCTGACATTCGTCGGCGTGGTGAAACCGCTGTCAGGAACGACCGGGGCACTCTTTGCCTCCACCGGTCATCCGTCGTTTAACCTCCGCGCCGGTATTATCATTACGTTGGTCCTGGTCCCGCTTATCCTTCTGTTTCTTCACCTGGGTTTCGGGATCGTCGGAGTTGCCGCGGCCGTCGTCATCTCCCATGTCGTTGGTTTCGGTGTGAACATGGTTCAACTTCGATATCTGTTGCCGGGGAAGTCGAAGGACATGGTCGTCGCGCTTATCCCGGCCCTGCTCTGCGGTGGTGCGATGGTTGCGGCGGTATTTCTGGTCAAGCAGCCGCTCCTGGCCTGGGCCGGCGGGCGGCCAACGATCGGCACTCTGGTCTCCATGGTCGCGGTCGGAGCTGTTGTCTATGGTTCGCTCCTCTTGTTGATCCAGCGGCCACTTGTTACCGAGGTCGCTGGCATCGCATTCAAAAGGTTCCGGTCGCAGGAAGTATGAGTTCAATCCAATCGATGCACAGGCGTTCTTAGCAAAACGAACTTATTGAGAGGAGTTCACCGTGGAACAGAAGCGCCAAGACAGTTGTCCGGCCTGTGGCCATGCGGCAATGCAGATTTTCTATGATATCAATCAGGTGCCGGTCCACAGCGTATTGCTCATGGAGACCAGGGAACAGGCGCTCACGTATCCGAAGAGGGATATCAAGCTCGGGTTCTGTCCTTCGTGCGGGTTCATCTCGAACGTTGTGTTCGACCCTACTGTCCATGAGTATTCCTCGAAGTACGAAGAAACACAGGGCTTCTCCACCACCTTCCAGGATTTTCACCACGGACTTGCGCAACGGCTGGTAGATCGCTATGACCTGCACGGAAAAGCCCTGATCGAAATAGGGTGCGGCAAAGGCGAGTTTCTCACGATGCTCTGTGAAATGGGGAACAATACGGGCGTGGGATTCGATCCGGCATATGTGAGTGAGCGGAATACCAGCCCGGCGCGAGACCGTATCAAGTTCATTAAAGATCTGTATTCGGAAAAATATACTTCGTATCACGGCGATTTCCTCTGCTGCAAGATGACGCTTGAACATATCCACCAGGTAGCGGACTTCATGAGCACCGTGCGCCGGTCAATCGGGGATCGTCGTGAAACTGTGGTGTTTTTCCAGATCCCGGAGATGAGCCGGATCCTCCATGAATGCGCGTTCTGGGATATTTATTACGAGCACTGCTCCTATTTCACGCAAGGGTCGTTGGCCAGGCTCTTCAGGAAGACGGGATTTGATGTCGTGGATCTCGGAACCGAATACGACGGTCAATACCTGACCATCGAAGCGAGACCGGGTACCGGTCATGGCACACCGTTGCTCCCCAAGGAAAATGATCTCAGCGCGACAGCGGAATCGGTGCGCGAATTCACCGCGTCCATCAAGCGGACCCTTGACGGCTGGCAGGACCGGTTGCGCGAATACAAACGAGAAAACAAACGCGTCGTCATCTGGGGCGGTGGCTCAAAGGGCGTCGCTTTCCTGACGAAGTTGGATATCCGGGACCAGATCCAGTATGCCGTCGATGTCAATCCTTACAAGAAGGGGACGTTTATGGCGGGAACAGGGCAGGAGATTGTCCTTCCTGACTTTTTGACTACCTATCGGCCGGATGTGGTGATCGTCATGAATCCCATCTATGTGACGGAAATCGGGCAGGATCTCCTCAAACTGGGGCTTTCTCCAACGGTGATTCCGATTGTCGAAGATGGGCAAGTTCATGGAGGGAAAACGTGATGGCCGCTGCGAACCCGCAAGCAATGTCCTGTCCTGTATGCGGCACCGGACCGTTGAAGGAATTTATGAGTCTCACAGGTGTGCCGGTGCACTGCAATGTCCTGTGGCAGACGGCAGAGAAGGCCCTGGCTGCTCCCCGCGGCGACCTCAGATTGGGGTTCTGTTCTTCGTGCGGCCATGTCTACAACATGGCGTTCGACCCCGCTTTGATGGAGTATACGCAGTCCTATGAGAATTCGCTGCATTTCTCCCCGCGTTTCCAGGCCTATGCGAAAGCGCTGGCCGACCGGCTCATATCGACGTACGCGATTACGGGGAAGGACGTGATCGACATCGGCTGTGGCAAAGGAGATTTCCTCGCCATGCTCTGTCTGCAGGGGGAAAACAGGGGAGTGGGTTTCGACCCAAGCTATGTGCCGGAATATATGGAGGCGAATGCCGCCGCAAGAATGGAAATTGTGCGTGATTTCTATTCTCCGCGCTATACGAAATATTCCGCCGATCTTCTCACATGCAGGCATGTGCTTGAGCACATCCAGGCACCGCGCGATTTCGTCCGGAATGTCCGGGACGCTGTGGGTGACCGCACACAGAGTATTGTGTTTTTCGAGGTTCCCAATGTCCTCTATACGCTCCGCGATCTCGGGATCTGGGATCTCATCTATGAGCACTGCTCCTACTTCTCACGCTGGTCTCTGGCCAGGGTCTTTTCGGAGGAACGGTTCCAGGTGATCGCCGAGGAAGAGCTTTACGAGAGCCAGTTCCTGGGCATCGATCTCAAACCCGTGCCGGAAACCCGGAGACCGTCATCCCCCGTGCAACTCGGATCGATGCCGGAGGAAGTGAATTCATTTGCCAGGCATTACCAGCAGAAAGTGCAACACTGGCAGAAGGTGTTTTCACAGTTGAAAGAAAAAGGGAAACGGGCGGCGGTGTGGGGCGGGGGGTCAAAAGGGACGATGTTCCTGAACACGCTCAAACCCGGGGAGTCCGTCGCGTGTATGGTAGATATCAACCCGCGAAAGCAGGGGATGTTCGTTGCGGGAACAGGGTATCCCGTCGTGGGTCCTGATCGACTTGCGGGTATGGACCTGGACACGATTATCGTGATGAATCCGATTTACCGGGAGGAGATCATGACCCAGGTCGACCAGTTGGGAATTTCAGTCAATATCATGGTCGCTTGATGACGAAGTTTGCCCATTTCATATTGACGGTGTTCAATGTGCGGTTAAGCCACGGCGGCGAGACTTCCCCCGACAGTGCGTGGCTCGAACATCGGTTCCGCCTGTTTGAAGAGTTCTGTTATCCCTCTGTCCGGGCGCAAACCACGAGCGATTTCACCTGGCTGGCTTTCTTCGACACCTCCACGCCGCCGGAATACAAGGACCGGATTGCACAACTGGCAAAGTGGAAACCCTTTGTTCCCTGTTTTGTCAGCGAAGTGATGTCGGTCGAGTCGTTCGCCGGAATGAAGAAGTCACTGCTCTTCCCCCGCGTTTCACCGGGGACGACGCATTTGATTTCCACGAATCTTGACAATGACGATGCACTTCACGCTCGATACGTCGAGACGGTGCAAAAGGAGTTCTCGGGCCAGGATTTCGAATTTGTGAACTTCACCAATGGATATGTGTTCGACAGGGAACGGGAGAGGCTGTATTTGAGAAGGCATCACTCCAATCCTTTCGCCAGTCTCCTGGAGAGGCTGGAGAACTCAAAAACCGTCTGGTGCGCCCCTCATCCCGAATTCTCCAGGATTGGTCCGGTCCGACAGGTGGAAACGGAACCGATGTGGTTCCAGGTGGTCCATGGGCGCAACGTCAGCAACAGCACCGCCGAAGCGCGCAGAGTCTCATTGGACAGCATCGGACATGGTTTCGATGCGGTGAAGATCATTCCCCGTCGGAGGGAATCACGGTCTTCCCTGGCATTGGAAAACGTTGCCATCCGCACGCGCGCCGTTCTTTCACGGATCACGGGCCGCCAATAATCGATCCGCGGTCCGGTGTCCCCGGAGTCGCCAGAACGAATTCATTCCTTCGAGACCAGTTCCATGCTCCGAGTGTTTGCGATCTACCCATCGTTTGATCCACTGATGAACGAGATGGCGATCGTCTGGCATCACCTTGCGGCGGTCGGTGCTGTTCACTGCACCGTCGTTGCCAAAACGCGTGATGTCCTTAAGGGGTTTTCCTCCGCTGATGGAAACGAGCTCGATGGACATCTCTCAATTCACCGGTTCACGAAAATTCAAGCTGATCAGGCGCTCCTTTCGATTGCCCGATCGGCGAACCCTGATGTCATTTTCTGTGCGGTTGCTCATAATCTCCCGGTCGCCCTGGCGGTGGCTCGCGAGATCAGAAAGCCAATCGTTCTCCACACGGAGTTTTTCCTCGACGACGGGTATCTGATCCGAAGGCGGTATCACTTCGGATCCCGGGCGATTCGACGCGTCGAGGCCAACCTGTATCGGCGATATCTTGCCGGCGCTGTGCGTTTGATCCTTTCTTCCGATCCGCAGGAATTTCGCGATGGACCTTCCCCGCGATACCCGTCCCTGCGCTATCTTCCATGGCCGTTCTTCGGCCCCGTGCTCCCCGTGGGGTATGCAGAGCGGGACAAGTCGGCCTCGACGTACATAGGGTCCCTGAGCAAAATAAAAGGAGCAGGGGATCTGGCGCTCTATTGGAGGCATGCCTTGACGGAACTGCCGGATTTCAAGCTCTCCGTCATCGGGACGCCCGTGGACGCAGTGGGTCGAGCGGCGAGGGAGGAATTTCAAGCGTTGGCGGAGGGTGGGAGGATCGAAATGGTTCTGCATTGCGACCGTGAGGAGGCTATGGAACGCATCCGCAGGGCGCTGTTCGTTTTCTCCCCCGGAAAAACATTCGGATGGGGTCTCATTCTGGATGCGTGGGCGACCGGGACCCCGGTGATTTCCCGCTCACCGCATTTTGATCTCGTTCCAGAGCAGAATTGCCTGATCGCCCGCAGCCCGCAGGAATTCGTTGCAAGCATCAAACGTCTCCGCCAGGATCCTCTTCTGTGGAAGAGGCTGCAAATGGGCGGACTTCAGAGTCTCCGCCAACACAGTCTTGAAAATGTATCGAATCTCCTTCTCGAATCTCTCCGACTGACAGTGTGAGCAGTGTCCTTCCCCGGTCTTTCACTTGATGACCGCCGGCCTCTCCGGCTTCACAACGGTTGCGGAGATGTGAAACTGTTCTGCTGGACGAATCCCGATGAAGATCCCCTTCGCAATATTCCAGGGGATAAGCACGCGTCGCTTTGCATAAAGCAGGACCTTTCGGGATCCTTTCCAGAGCAGAAGGAAAACCACGAAGAACCCGATCAAGGTCGCGCCCACCAACGCGGCGACAGGGAATCCAGTTGCTGCGAGAACGATGAGGAGAGCAGGAATTCCCCAGAGCCCCAATTGTTTCATGAGCTCGCCGGTTTGCAGCCGTATGATCCGCCAGCAAAGCGATGTAAACGGATAACCGCGTATCAGCTGTCCGACCCCCCTGAAGTACCGTGACTTCTCGTTCACTTCCCCGTGGTCCTGGACCTTTTCCACGTGCATTGCCATGTCGACCGGGATCTTCTCAAGCCGGTAGCCGGCGCTCCGGATTCGAAACCCGAGTTCCCGTTCTTCTTCCCCCAGCATGTAGGGATTGAAAGTCCCGGCACGTGCGAGCGCCGTCGACCGATACAGGGCCGCCCCCCCGAAGCACTCCACTTCGCCGGTGGGCGCTGTGTCCTTGCGGACGAAAGGTTCCGGTTCACCCGGCAGGGAACGATGAAGAAACCCTGCGACACCGCCGATCTTCTCATCAGTCATCCTCTGCAATGCGGACGCTATCCACCCGGGGAGCATAATCATGTCCCCGTCAAGAAATTGGACGAAGGGTGCCGTGGCATAGGGCGATCCCGCGTACCTGCCGACACTCGGGGACAACAATGGAGACGGGTCCAATCGGACAATCGTTACCGGGTAGCGGGAAGCTATTGCCACTGTCTGGTCCGTTGATGCGGAATCGACGAGGATGAGTTCGACCTGAAGATCTCCCCTGGTAGAGAGAATCGATTCGAGGCAAGGACCGATATTGGCACTCTCGTTCTTCGTAATAATAACGATGCTTACATCATTCATGAATGTCTCTGCGTTACTGATGTGTGTGCCGCACGACTCGGGCTTCTGAAGTCTCAAAGTAGCAGGGTGGCATGGAAGATGCAACCCGCGAAAGTCGTCACCGGTGAACAGAGGCGGGTGACCGAAATATCGCAACGTGGCCCCGTGCGCCCTCTTACAGGCGATCCTTTGTAGAAATCTGGAGAACAACCATGTAGATGTTTGTGTTTCCACTGTCTACTCCTCGTTCCTTCCTGCTCTCGATCGTGGAATACAAGCCGGAATCCTTCTTTTCCGCCTTCGCTTGCTTCATGGCATAGGATGTGACCCAAAGCACACGGATTACATCAGCAACAGAAGGGGGCAGAGACTCCAATGAGAGGATTACTCTGGATAGCGGTCATCGTACTGATGGTTGTGAATACAGAAAACGGTTTCGGGCAGTCACATCTTTCAGCAGTCTGGGCAGTAGATGATGGAGAGAAAGTTCGGCAGGACGATTTGCAGCACTGGGCAAAGAGCAGCGCGAACAACGAGGTCTGGAATGGCAGCAGCATCAGTCTCTTTGGGGCGATAAACGAAGTCGTGGCGTTCCAGGTGATCCTGGAGGCTGCCGGATCCCCGGCCAGCAATGTCACCGTTGCACTCGATTCGCTGGTGAATGGAAGCGCTGTTATCACAAATTCCGGCGTTGTGGGAGACCCATCGGACTTTGTCGGCAAACACGTTGAACTGTTTGTCGAACATTATACAAACGTCACGCAGAGATCTCCGTTCACCGCGGGATACGGACTTCCCAATTCACGCCCACTCCCCGATGCGGATTTTCTGGGCATGATGCCTGATGCCCTTGTTCCCTTTGATGCCCCGGTGAAATCGCCTGCACATGGTCAGGGAGGGGCGCCATTCGGGATTGGTGCGGGGAAGAACCAGGGAGTGTGGGTTGACATTTATATTCCCAAAGATGCCGTCGCGGGCGTCTATGCGGGGACCGTGCGAGTCGTCGAAGGAGGGGTAACCACCTATCGGCTCCCACTGACATTGAGAGTGTACAATTTCACTCTGCCCGACGAAACCCACCAGCGGAGTTTCTTTTCCTGGGATTCGGACCTGTTGACGAATCGTTATGGCATTGCGTGCAACACGCCCGGGTACTGGGATATGTACCGCAAGTTCATGAACATGGCTCACCGCCACCGGATGACCCTGGTGGATGGGCGAGAAAACCTCGCGACGTTTGAATCCCACCTCGGCGAGTACTATACCGGTGCAGCATATACCGCGCAACATGGCTACGAAGGCCCAGGGATGGGGGTAGGGGACAGGACCTATTCCATCGGGACCTATGATCAGCCGAACAATGGATTCATTTCGGGCTTTTCTCCCAACACCAAAGAAGTCTGGCAGGCTTCGGCGGACGCCTGGGAGCAGTGGTTTCTCGACAACGCCCCTCAGACCCTTCGGTTCAAATATTTTGATGACGAGGGCGATGTGACGAACCCGACGGTCGTCCAATCGATCCAGGACAAATGCACGTGGATCAAATCGAGTCCGGGCCCGGGGAAGAACCTTCATCGGTTCTTCACGAAGGAGTTCGTTTACAAGGGCTTCTATGATTACATCGATATCTGGTCGTTGTCTGCCCAGCCGGGCTTGCTGCTCAACGACATGCGAACACGGCGGCCCAGCGGCGATCTCTTTAGCAGTTACAATGGAACACGGCCGATGTGGGGGAACATGGAGTTGATCGACGTGTATGCCACGGACAATCGGGTCAATCCATGGATCTGTTGGAAATACGGCGTGGACCTCCTGTTTTACTGGACGACATCCTTCTATGCGGAGAACCTGCCTCCGAGTCCGAATGCAAAGAATGTGTGGAACGACAACTTCCTCCCCAGTGGTTCACCCTATGGATCGATCAAGGCGTGGGGAGCGGGAATGTTGTTCTACCCCGGCGTGGACGTGCTCTATCCGGACGACTCCCGCGGTGTTCAGGGTCCCATCGGCTGTGTCAGGATCAAGAATTTCCGCAGGGGGCAGCAAGACTATGAGTACCTCTGGCTTGCCAAAAAGATGGGGATCGACGTCTCCGGTATCGTAAACCAGATCGTCCCTCACGCTCTCGACGACTGGGGAGATAGCTATACGAGCAGTGCGGGTTTCAACCAACAGCCAACGTATGCTCAGAAGGGATACCTTTTCGAAAATGCCCGTCGGGCGATCGCGCAAATGCTTGATGCCGAATCGGAGGGGGGGACTACTCCGGCCGGTACGATCTCCGTGACTCCTGGCGTTCTCCCCACAGGTGGTGGAACCGTGACGATCTCCTGGTCTGCGAGTGGAGTGTCCACCGCCCAGATTGACAATGGAATCGGAATTGTCGGGGCGAGCGGAACGAGGTCGCTGCAGGTGTCGAATACGACGACGTTTACCCTCACCGCCTCCAACGGAACGGATTCCTTGCGCGTTGCAAGCACCGTGAATGTGGAGTCCGGTGCTCCGGACACCGCGAATATTGTGTCGAACCCGTCGTTCGAAAGCGGTACTTCACCGTGGGTTTCCTATTCGAACGGCAATGCTTCATTCGAGGCGAAGGGTCCCGGGCGGGATGGCCATCTCGCCGCGCATCTCAGCATCGCGCAGCCCGGATCAAACGAACAGCTGTACCAGTACGAGCTTGTCCTCGAGCCGAATACGGCATACCGTCTTGCGTTCTCCGCGTATTCCAACTCGGGAGACAATATGGATGTATCGCTCATCCAACATGTTGCTCCCTATGCGGACTACGGTCTCTCGGCCTCCTCAGTCGAGTTGGGCACGGGGTGGCAGGACTACACCATCGAGTTTACCACCAGGAATTTTTCGGCACCGGTCGACGATGGACGCCTACGATTCTCGTTTGCGCCCTACGCGCAGAGCGGGGACGAATACTGGATTGACAATGTCATGCTCCAGGAAGCGGAAACAGCCAGCGGCGTTTCTGCGCAGAGCGGCGGAAAGTCAGGTCCCTCCAAGTTTGGGCTGAATCAAAACTATCCCAATCCTTTCAATCCGACGACGCAGGTGACGTACACCCTTGCTGCTGCAGAACCCGTGACATTGAAAGTCTTCGATCCGCTCGGCCGTGAGATCGCGACCTTGGTTGACAGCGAGGAACAACGACCGGGGATGCACAGCGTGCAGTTCGATGGCGCGCACCTCTCGAGCGGCGCATATTTTTGCCGCCTGATAACTCCGCATTACGCCCAGACGATGAGGATGATGTTAGTTCGATAGCGCGAAATCTGCTTTCCAGGAATCCCATTGAATCGAAAAAGGAGCCTCATGCTGGTGTGAGGCTCCTTTTTTTGAAGGACCTTTTCATTGATTCATACCGTCTGGGAGCTCAGCTCCTGTCCCACATGTCTCCCAAATCGAACAGCAGGCTCACTAATAGGCAGAATTATCAGATTTTATGATAAACCAAAAATATATTATTCGCAAAAACTATAATCACTTGCTTTTTCTCTCGAAAAATATAATTTGTGTGAAGTCAAAAATGTTCTGTCCCTTTAAACCCCGATCTGTGGAATCCCCTATGCGTTTAGTCTGGTATACTGTGCCCATTCTTCTGCTTTTTTGTTCCTGCGCGAAGACAGTTGCTCAGCCTGGGGTGACACGAGTCTGGGCCATTGACGACGGAGAAAAAGTCAAGCAGGATGATCTTACCAACCCCGCGAAGACAGGGGTGAACAACCCCGTTTGGGACGGCAGTCGCATTACGTTGTTTGGAGCCAAGAATGAGACTGTTGCGTTTCAGTTGATCCTCGAAGCGTCCGGAACGGGTGCAAGTAATGTCAATGTCGTACTCGACAGTCTGGTGAACGGCACTGCCGTTATCACGAACACCGGGTCGGCTGGACCCTTTTACTACGTCGGACGCCGGATCGATCTTTTTGTCGAGCACTATACAAATGTGACGCAGCGTTCACCGTACACGGGCGGGTATGGATTCTCGAACGCACGCGCTCTGCCTGATGATGATTTCCTCGGGTGGATTCCTGATGCACTCGTCCCCTTTGAAGCTCCCGTAAAGTCACCGGCGCACGGACAGGGCGGTGCCCCGTTCCCCATCCTTGCCGGAAAGACGCAGGCAGTCTGGGTGGATATCTACATCCCGAAGGATGCTGTGGCGGGGACGTACGCAGCCACGGTGCGCGTCACAGAAGGCGGAAGCACGACCTTCACCATCCCGCTGGCACTCTCAGTGTACAACTTCAGTCTGCCCGACGAAAACCATGCAAAATCTTTTTTCAACTGGGATCTTGACCTTCTGACCGCACGATACGGAATAACATACGGGAGCCCCGGCTACTGGGACATGTTCCGTAAGTTCATGAATTTTTCGCACCGGCATCGCATTGATCTGGTGGATGGCCGGGAATCGCTCGATGGTTTTGAATCCCATCTCGCGGAGTACTATACGGGCACTGCTTATACGGCGCAACACGGCTATGATGGCCCCGGTGTGGGCGTGGGGAACAAAGTCTATTCGATTGGCACCTATGACCAGCCGAACCATGGAGATGTCTCCGGGTTTGCTCCTGCCACTGCATCCGCGTGGCAATCTGCAGCCGACGCGTGGGAAGGATGGTTCCAGAGCAATGCACCCGACGTTCTCCGGTTCAAGTATATGGATGACGAAGGGGATGTGAAAAATCCGGCCGTCGTGCAGCTGATCAAAGACAAGTGTTCATGGATCAAGTCGAGTCCCGGCCCGGGGAAAAACCTGCATCGATTCTTTACGAAAGAATTTGTCTATCAGGGATTCTACGACTACATCGACATATGGTCATTGTCAGCGCAACCGGGAATACGGCTCAGCGACCTGAGTGCACGCAAGCCGGCCGGTAACCTCTTCAGTATGTACAACGGCACCCGGCCGATGTGGGGCAATATGGAGCTCCTCGACAATTATGCGACGGACAGCCGGGTGAACCCCTGGATCTCGTGGAAGTACGGCGTTGATCTTTTCTTCTTCTGGATAACTTCGTTTTACGCAGAGAATCTGCCACCCAGCCCCAACGCAAAGAACGTCTGGGATGACAACTACATCCCTGGGGGAACCCCCTATGGATCGAATAAAGCGTGGGGCGCAGGGATGGTCTTCTATCCCGGTATCGATGTCCTCTACCCGGCGGATTCCCGCGGCCTCCAGGGGCCCATCGGATGCATTCGACTGAACAACTACCGGCGCGGTCAACAGGACTATGAATACCTCTGGCTGGCGAAACAGGCAGGGATTGATGTCTCGGCGATGGTTGATAAAATCGTTCCTCATGCTCTCGATGATTGGGGAGGTTCCTATACCAGCGCCGGCGGGTTCGACCAGCAACCTGTGTATGCAGAGCATGGCTACATTTTCGAACAGGTACGTCGCCAACTTGCCGATTCATTGGCAAGCCATGCCGGACAAATCGTGTTTCCACCGACAGGGACGTTTAGTGTGGACCCCACCGTGCTTCCTGCAGGAGGGGGGACGGTATCCCTCTCGTGGACTTCGTCGCATGCAACTTCTGCAACGATAAACAACGGCGTCGGTTCCGTACCCCTCGCGGATAGTGTGAAGCTCAACGTCAGTTCTTCGACCTCATACGTACTGACATTAGCCGGTTCCGGAGGGAGCATCCAATACGTTGCGTCCGTCTCCGTGGGAAGCAAACCTGCGGATCTTTCCGGAAACCTTATTTCCAACCCGGGTTTTGAAGATGGAACGACGGACTGGCTCTCATTTTCCGGCGGGTCCGCCTCCTTTACCATCGCAAGTCCGAGCATCGATGGATCGAATGCGGGGAACTTGTCCGTGACCTCGACCGGAACAAACATCCAGATCTATCAGTATAATCTTTCCCTGGAACCGGCGACGGCATACGAATTGACCTTTGCCGCCAAGTGCAATTCGGGTGATTCTATGGACGTGTCCCTCGGGAGACATGATGCGCCATTCACGAACTATGGCCTGGCATCGCAGCCGGTGAAATTGACGAACTCGTGGGCGGTGTATACCATCGATTTCACCACGAAGAACTTCACCGATATTGTTTCCAATGCGCGACTTCGATTCTCATTTGAGGCGCATGCAAAGGCCGGCGATCAATACTGGATCGACAATATCTCGTTGAAAAAGAGGTCCTCGGCGAATCCTCTCCCGGTTACCCTCTCCGTCCCCCGACTATTGTTCCCTGCAACAGGAACATCGAATCTCTCGCAGGTGGTGGACTTTGTCTGGCACCCGGTGCAAGGGGCGACGGCCTATCAAGTGCAACTGGCGCTCGATTCGTTGTTCACACGGTTCGTTGTGAATGATTCGACTGTCTCCGACACAGTGCGGCAAGTCCGGGAACTGGCATATTCCACTCGGTACTATCTTCGGCTCCGTGCCCTCAGTCCGGCGGGAGTCAGTGCCTACGGATCCACGGCGAGCTTTCTAACGATCCCGGCTCCCCCTTCCGGCACCCTCGCTGCACCTCTCCTGACAGCTCCTCCCGCTGGGGCGAAGGACCTTCCGCGGACCATCATGTTTGTCTGGGAGGAGGTCATTGGAGCAAGCAAATACTATCTCGATGTCGCAAGGGACGAGGGCTTTTCTGACCGGGTGTTGTACGATTCAGCGACGGCGGGCAGCAAAACGGTGACACTGCCTGACAATCAGACCTTGTACTACTGGAGAATCCGTGCCTCGAACGGGACGACAGCAGGACTCGCCAGTGAAATCCGATTTTTCAATACGCAAGCGGCCGTGCTGCCTGTACCGGAGGTTCAGCTCGGCGGGATTGCTGCAAGCCCGCAGGGGCTGAAACAAGATGTGTCATGGGCACGAGTGCAAGGGGCGATACGGTATCAGTTCCAATCGGCAATGGATTCCCTGTTCGTCTCGGTGGTCGTGAACGATACGTCCCTCACGGATACAACTCGCGAGCTCACGGGGTTGGCTCCCCAGACACGTTATTTCGTTCGCGTACGCGCTGTCGGGGCTGATGGCAAAAGCCCGTTCACCCCGGTAGTCTCGTTCACTACCCCCGCGGATCCGAATTCAACTTCGCCGGCGGTCTTCGCCCTTGAGCAAAACTTCCCCAATCCGTTTAACCCCCAAACGACCATCCGGTATCATCTTCCCATCGTCGCTGCAGTAAGCCTCACCGTGTTCAATGTGTTGGGGCAACAGGTGCGGAGTCTTGTTGACGAAGTACAGAAACCCGGATCCTACCAGGTGGTTCTTGACGCCGGGGACCTCGCCAGCGGGATGTATTTCTGCTGGCTCAAGGCCGGTCTGTTCACCCAGGTGCGTCGGCTGATTCTTGTGAAATAATCGCCTCCCGCCCTTTCCGCTCCGAGGAGACTGTTGACGCCCGTCACAGTCTCCCACTCGCTGGAATCCTACCTTACGCGATGACTATCAGTACCTGGATGACTTCCTCTTTTGTCTCACCTTGACTCCGGAAAAAGGGGATTGAACCCTGTGGACTCAACTGTTCTATCAAGTGTTGATCAACTCATGGCGCTTCGTCCTGAGTGGGAGAGTCTTTGGGCAGAAGCAGGGGGAACTCTCTACCAATCGTTTTTCTGGCTTTCCACGTGGTGGCAGGTCTACCATGACAAGGTCCAAATGCAGCTGCTGGTTGTCCGCGACGGAGGACGCCTTGTCGGACTGGTGCCCTGCTTTATTGAGGTAATGAAGTTCGGCCTCTTCCGCCTTCGTCGCCTTCGCATGATGGGTGAATATGAGACCTCCGGAGAATACGAGCCGCTCTACCTTCCGCAGTACATGAAGGATGTCGCCGCGGCGTCGTCGGAATTTTACGCACAACTCCTTTTGCGCAAAGAAATCGACGTCATCGACTTCCACCATTTCTCTTCAGTGTCATCCGTTTTTGAGCAGATCGTGCAGAATCTCAGGGCCGGGGGGCTCTACGTTCGTCACGAGGCTCGAAGCGCTGTTCGCCTCGTTCTGGAGACTCCTCCGGATTGGCCAAGGTACCTGGATTTGCTCGCCAGACATGACCGTCGAAACCGTGAGAAGCACGAACGGGCGCTGTTCAGGAATGGCGCGGTACTCGAAATGATCCCCTGTGCCGGTAACGAGCAAGCATTCAATGATTTCGCGCAACTGCATACCAAAGCAATGGCGGCGCGATCCATTGGAGGGCATTTCGTTTCCAAGGAGCGGTATGGTGATTTTCTGAAAATGGTCACTTTTGGGGCAACCGACCCGGAGATGTCGCGGTGGTTCTTTTTGAAGAAAGGCGACGACCGATTCGCAGCGCTTCTGGTCTTTTATACACAGGACGCATGTTGCTTTTACCTGAGCGGGCGGGATCCCATTCATGAACTGTCGCGATTGGGCCCGGGGATCGTTCTCATGAACCTTGCGATCAAAGAGGCGATCCGTCGCGGGTGCAGATCTGTCGATTTCGTTGAAGGAGGAACCGCTTATAAATTCACGATGGGGGCAAAAGACCTGGGTTTTGGCAGGATATCCATCACGCGCCGGCGTTTCACCAGTATTGTTCTCATGACCTATATCGCAGTCGTCGTTTTTCGACAGAGCAGTCTCTGGAAAGAGTATCTGGAACCCCTGGATGTGCGATGGCGTTTTCGAAGGCTGCGGCACCATAAACCGTAGCCAATTCATTGATTATTCCCACCGAAATCTGTATCTTTAACAGTTTGGCTGCGAGCAATGAGCCTCCTCACCCTCGCTTCAGGGGCACAGGGGGCAGAAGAACCGCGAAGAGCCCTCTCACCTTATCCGCCAACATCCAGAAGGTAACAGCGCGATGTTCTCCAAAGGGAAGATCCACGACATCGTCGTGCACGATCTTGTGAAGTTCATTGATGATCGAGGATGGCTCACAGAGCTCTATCGGGCAGATGACCTCGATGCCTCCTATCACCCGGTCATGGGCTACATTTCCATTACTCTCCCCGGCGTCCCGCGGGGACCCCATGAGCACGTCGATCAGGCGGACAATTTTGCGTTCATCGGGCCATCGGATTTTAAGATCTACCTCTGGGACAATCGCCCCACCTCCCCCACCTACAAGATTCGGCAGACGTTTTTCGCGGGGGAAAATGCTCCCCGGTCTCTCATCATTCCCCCGGGAGTAGTCCACGCCTACAAGAACGTCGGGGGGAAACCCGGGATGGTGGTGAACCTGCCCAATCGCCTGTACGCCGGCGAGAAGAAACGATCCCCTGTTGATGAAATCCGCCACGAAAGCGACCCCAACTCTCCTTTCCTCCTGGATTGACATGAAAGTAATACTGGTGACGGGCGGGGCTGGGTTCATAGGCTCCAATTTTATCCATCGTTTGCTCCGGAACGACCGGGATTGGACCATCGTTAATTTCGATGCCCTGACCTACGCGGGCAATCTCGAGAATCTTCAGGACATCGCTGCGGATCCACGGTACCATTTTGTGCGTGGCGACATCTGCGACTCCGCGAGCGTCCTCGCAACCCTGAAAAAGTTTTCCGTCGACACCATAGTCCACTTCGCCGCTGAGTCGCATGTCGACCGGAGCATCCTTGGTGCAGCGATATTTGTGAAGACCAACGTGCTCGGGACGCAGGTCCTGCTCGATGCTGCAAGAGAGACCGGGATCGAACGGTTTGTGCATGTTTCGACGGACGAAGTCTACGGTTCTCTCGGTCCGACCGGGAAATTCACCGAGAACACCCCGCTCCATGCCAACAGCCCGTACTCTGCGAGCAAGGCGGGATCGGACCTGCTTGCTCTTGCCTTTCACCATGCATTCAACCTGCCGATCGTTCTCAGCTGTTGTTTAATCAACTACGGACGATCGTCGGTTTCTTGAAAATGTGATTCCATTGATGATAGTGAATGCACGGAAGGACGAACCGTTACGGTTGAGAGAGAAGGGGAATAGGCGATCACATTCCCTCGAATTGTTGTTAATGAGTCGGCTTCGCGGTACCATCGCGATTATCACGTGCCATGTCTTCCTCGCTCTGCCATCTCAAGTTTAACTTGTTGCCGTCCATAGAACACTTTTCTGATATATGAATACTCAGGCGATTCTCCGGAAAATCGAATCTAAACAAGCTATCATCGGCGTTGTTGGGCTCGGTTACGTCGGCCTTCCCTTGCTGCTTTGCTTCATCGAAAAAGGATTTCAGGTTGTCGGGTTGGACATCGATGAGAAAAAGACCGCTTTATTGACCAAGGGGGAGTCGTACATAAGACACATAAGCAAAGATCGCGTTGCAGGAGCCGCTCGGTCGGGTCGTCTTCTCACGACAACTGATTTCTCGCACGCCCGAACTTGTGATGCAATTCTCATCGCAGTGCCCACCCCGCTCAATAAGAACCGTGAACCGGACATGTCGTTCATCGTAGCGACCTGTGAGGCTCTTATTCCGCACATCCGTGAGGGGCAACTCATCGTTCTTGAGTCGACGACGTATCCAGGCACGACTGAAGAGGAGATGGTTCCCATCCTGGAAAGGAGCGGTCTGAAAGCGGATAGGGACTTCTTTGTTGCCTTTTCCCCCGAACGTGAGGACCCGAGTCGAACGGATTTCACAACCGAGACAATTCCGAAGGTGGTCGGGTCCACAACGTCTGAAGGGCTCGCGATCGCCGAGAAGGTCTATCAGCAGATAGTAGTGAACACTGTTCCTGTGTCCTCCACACGCGTGGCTGAAGCGACGAAACTTCTCGAAAATACGTTCCGCGCAGTCAACATAGCGCTTGTCAACGAACTCAAAATGACTTTTACGAAGATGGGGATCGACGTTTGGGAGGTGATCGAAGCCGCTAAGTCGAAGCCATTTGGGTTCATGCCGTTCTATCCCGGCCCCGGCCTGGGCGGGCATTGTATTCCAATTGACCCGTTCTATCTGACGTGGAAAGCGCGGGAGTATGGTGTGACCACAAAGTTCATCGAGCTTGCCGGTGAAATCAACACGGGTATGCCTGACTTCGTCATCCAACGGGCCATGGAAGTGATGAACGACCTTGGCAAGCCGTTGAAGGGGGCACGGGTGCTGTTGCTGGGTCTTGCCTACAAGGCGAACGTGGATGATGACAGGGAATCTCCGTCCTATCACTTGATCGAGAAGCTTGAGGCGCGGGGGGCAACGGTGAGCTACAACGATCCGTTCATTCCAGTGATTCGGCCCTCGAGGGAGTTTTCGCGATATGCCGGGAGGAAGTCCGTCGAAGTGTCTCCGCAGTATGATTTGATAATTGTTGCGACCCCGCATGAGAAATACCGTTCCCTTGATTTCTCGTTGTATGACCTCCCGATTCTCGATACCAGAAACATCGTGGTCAAACGGAATCATCTTTACTTTCAGGCCTGACCATGCGTTATCTTGTCACCGGCGGCGCAGGGTTCATCGGATCGAATATCGTGGAGGAACTTCTACGACGCGGGGAAAAGGTGCGTGTCCTCGACAACCTGGCTACAGGGAAAAGGGAAAACCTCAATGAATTTGCAGGCCGTATTGAGTTGATTGAAGGGGATATTCGCAACTACCATGTTGTGAGGGAGGCCACAGATGGCATAGACGTAATCCTTCATCAAGCCGCACTCCCGTCAGTCCCACGCTCCGTGAAGGATCCGATCACCACCAACCAGGTGAATGTCGACGGGACACTCAACATCCTTTACGCTGCAAAAGACGCAAAAGTCAAGCGCGTTATCTCTGCCTCGTCCTCCTCAATCTACGGCGACACTCCGAGCCTTCCGAAGCATGAAGCGATGGCGCCCAAGCCCCTCTCTCCTTACGCAGTCAGCAAACTGGCCGGGGAGACGTATTCCCGTGTGTTCCATGGAGTTTTCGGTCTCGAGACGATCGCCCTTCGGTATTTCAATGTCTTCGGGCCTCGTCAAGATCCGACCTCACAATATTCGGCGGTAATTCCGAAATTTATCAATGCGATCCTTCAGGATCGTTCCCCGGTGATTTATGGTGATGGAACACAAAGTCGCGATTTTACTTATGTAGCCAATGTTGTCGAAGCAAACATCCGGGCGGCGACCGTTTCGTGTGAGACCGGGATCGTAATGAATTGTGCCTGTCACGGTCAAGTAACCCTGCTGGAACTTGTTGCTGCCATCAATTCCATTCTCGGGAAGACTATCCAACCCGAATTCTCGGACGAGCGGCCCGGAGACATCAAGCACTCCTTCGCCGATATCGAAATGATGAAAAACGTACTCGGATTCTCTCCGTCGATTGACTTTCGCTTAGGGCTCGAATTGACGTGTAAACATTATCTGCGACTTGCGAAGTAGATGCTCGCCTTCGGATCAACGAGAAAAGGTGTTCGCGAACAATTGCCAGCCCGTGCAGCGAGCCCTGTGGAGCACGAGTGTACAACTCGGAGGGCGGGCGAACTGCCTTTATGGACGTGTCACGGCTACTTGTTTGTCCAATTTGCACGAGCTCCGGGACGTCCTCGATCGATTTTGAATTGGATTGTGCGCGGACGTACCGGGGGAACCTCATCTCCACCTCTGTTCTGTCGGCGCCGACGAGCTTACTCGTCCCGAATTGAATGTGCCCCCCTTTCACAATCTGGTGGCTTACGTGTTCGTCCGGCGATAGGTGTCATCACTATGCACAATGAATGAGTGTGGTGATCCCAAGCGGAATCTTCGTGACCGGATCGAAATGGAGACAGACCTTCAGATCGCGAGAGATCGAGTGTCCCTTGTCCTGGCGTACCCGGTCTGGTGAATTAATGCTGCTTTGAAGTGGCGGCAAACGAAATTCAGCCGCTCTCCCAGTTCGTTCAACCCTTTGCATCAGGGAATCGGTCTTTGAGCTTTTGAGCCTCATCGGAGCCGTTTCCTTCAACTTTCCACCTTCGCCTGACGACTGATTCAATTGCTTTTGCACGGGGGAGTGCGTATTTTACAAAGCAGGCGTTTGGGACCGGGCAGGATGAGGTTGAAGGATAAGGTCTTCAGGAACGATGGGCATCCGTATTCGTCGAAACCTTCCCCGTATTCTCTTATATTTCGAAGCATATCTCCTCGTGTGATCCAAGATGTCAATTGAGCCGGGCAAGAATTCTGAGAGTCAACGAGAATGTCTACTGACGGGCCCATTATGGGTGCGGTCGGTGGCGGTCTTCTCATACATTGTGATCACCGCGGATGGTTGCGGGAAGTGCATCGGAAGGGCGAGGTCGAACAGCAGCACCTTCCGGTTATGAGTTCCATATCGAGGACAACCCCCGGGACCGCGCGGGGAACGCATGAGCATGTCGCGAAGGCCGATCCAATTTGTTCTACCGGTCCGTCGGATTCCGAATACTGTTTCCGAGACGGCCGCAAATTCTCACCTCCGAATCTCATTCGCCATGAAGGCGACTCCTCCTCACCCTACAATCTCGACTGCCTATGAAGAGCATTCTCATTACTGGGGGGGCCGGATTTATAGGCTCGAATTTCATTCATCATGCCCTTGAGAATCATCCGGAGTGGTCTCTTGTCAATTTCGACGCTCTGACGTACGCAGGAAATCTGGAAAACCTGAAGGACGTGGCCACCCATCCACAGTATCAGTTCGTCCACGGAGACATTTGCGATCAGGAGACGGTCAACTCTACATTGCAGAAATTCTCGATCGATACGATTGTGCACTTCGCAGCAGAGTCCCACGTCGACCGGAGCATTCTTGGACCCGCGGTGTTTGTGAAGACAAACGTTCTGGGTTCGCAAATTCTCCTGGACGCAGCCAGGGCGCATGCAATCGAGCGGTTTGTCCACGTCTCAACGGATGAGGTGTACGGATCTCTCGGTCCGACGGGCAAATTCACGGAAAACACTCCGTTGCACGCGAACAGTCCTTATTCCGCAAGCAAAGCTGGATCTGATTTACTGGCGCTAGCCTATTATCACACCTTCGGACTACCGGTTGTGGTGACCCGCTGTTCGAACAATTACGGCCCATACCAGTTCCCTGAAAAGATGATCCCCCTGATGATCACGAATGCGTTGAACGACAAACCATTGCCGGTGTATGGGAACGGCTTGAACGTTCGAGACTGGTTGCACGTGAGCGATCATTGTACAGGAATTGATGCAGTGCTTCATCGGGGTCGGGTAGGGGAGGTCTATAATATAGGCGGGGAGAATGAGTGGAAGAATATCGATATCGTCAGGTTGATTCTGGAGCGATTGGGAAAGTCTGAATCGTTGATCACTTATGTTAAGGACCGGCCTGGGCATGACCAAAGGTACGCAATTGACGCGGCAAAGATAAGAAGTGAACTCGGCTGGAAGCCACAACAGACATTTGAGAAAGCCATCGATAGTACGATCGAGTGGTACAAAAAGCATGTATCCTGGTGGAAGCGGGTGATGACCGGTGAGTATCTCCAGTACTACGCCAAACAGTACAGTTGAGCTAAATACATGGATCAAATCTTTTTTTCCCGGTGGCGATGCTTGGTAGCAGTCGTCTTCTTTACCGGTTCCTGGGTAATACCTTCTACGTACTCGCAAACGAAACAGCCTATTACGATTCCTGACCTTCAGTCGCTAACCCAGGGGACGAAACTCCCTTCGCGCACTTTGGAAACGAAGCCGGCTGTTCCAGTGGATTCTCCTGTGGACCCCAACGAATATATCGTCGGGCCGGGGGACCAAGTTGCGATCAACGTCTGGTCGAGCTCCCCTGTTGATTATCTCCTTACGATATCACCTGAAGGGACATTGCTTCTCCCTAATGTGGGAGTTGTAGATGTTAGGAATCTCTCCCTCGCGGCCGCGAAGGTTAAAGTCAGAGAAACGCTGGTTCGGAAGTTTGTCAATTCGACGGTGACCGTTACTTTGCAGACTCCACGCAAAGTCATGGTGGACATCTCGGGATTTGTTTTGAATGAGGGGAAGAAGGAAGTGAGCGCCGTAGAACGAGTCGATCAGCTGATCGCAGAGTGTAATGCCTTGCCGCAGGATCGCATGACGTACGAGGACTATTCACACGAAATTCTCCGCTTGCGGCAGGCAGCCTCTGAACGGCGGATCATTATCAGGAGCAGGGATGGAACGACTCGTCGAGCGGATATCCCGCTCTACCGCGGGACCGGGATGGGCGCTCTCGATCCCTATCTCCGCGAGGGTGACGTGATCTACGTTCCTGAACGCACGGAAACGGATCTTTCCATCGGTGTCTTTGGTAGCGTGATGGAATCTGCGAACTTTGAGTATGTTGAGGGGGACAGCCTTACAACCCTTGTTGCGATGTGTCTGGGATTCAGACAGGATTCTGATCCCGAACGCGCTATTCTGACAAGGCTCAATGCAGATGGGAAGACCATGGACACCGTGCGGGTGAATCTGAAAGCTGTTATGGCCCACCATTCCCCCGACATCGCACTCCGGCCGGGAGATCGAGTCGTCATTCCGACCTATCCTCCGAGGCTGCAGGACTTCCGGGTATCGGTCCAAGGAGAGGTTCGCTCCCCCGGGTCGTACCCGATCTCCCGCAACGGGACCCGCGTATCCGGCATTATTGCGCTTGCGGGAGGGATAACAGATGATGCAAACCTTGGAGCTGCGGTGTTATATCGCCACAGCTATGCCACGAGCAATTCCACGGATGCAATCAATCGGGAATTGCTCCTCAGCCAGCGGACGAATCTGGATGTCGAGGACACGGCATCGTACAGAGTGGAGTCCAGCCTCAGGCTCTCTGACGAGGTTGTTTCGCTGGATTTCAAGAGATTACTCACCAACGGCGACAGCACCCAGGATGCGATTCTACGGAATGGTGATCGTATCGTTATTCCGGCTGCGACGCGCACCGTGTATGTGTTTGGACAAGTGCGACTGCCGGGCCATATCCCGTTTGTGAACGGCTCGAGTGCAGACGACTACATCGCAATGGCTGGGGGGTTTACCGATGAGGCCCGGACCGGTCATGTGAAGGTGATCAAAGCATCGACGCGCCGCTGGCTTGACCCTTCAGAAACCACAGTCGATGACGGGGATTTCATCTGGGTTCCGAGAGAGCCCATTCGGCCATTTTCGTATTATATGACCATCTACGCCCAATTAGCCAGTATTGTTGCCGCGATCGCAACAGTTGCTCTCCTGGTCAAATCTTTGTAATTGGTCTTTTGACGCAGTTCCGTGCGTTCTCGGCCGTGTCGCAGAGCTACGAAACTCGCAACGGTGTCACACTCTCATTGACCGTTTATCGAATTCGGACTGATGGAACAACAGGTGGAAAAAACAGAAACCCCTTCGGCAATGCTCATCCAGCTTCTGAGTGTATTGACACGCTACCGGAGATTCCTTGTCCGCACGGTCGTGGGCTCCACTCTTCTGATAATTGTAATTGCCCTTTTCCTGCCGAAATGGTACAAGTCTTCTGCCTCCGTTTTCCCGGCAGAGAAAGCCGATCTCTTCGGAGGATTGGAGGGTATCGCGTCGATTGCAAAGTCAATCTCTCCGGCGAAAGCCCTATCGGCTCTTGGTGGCAATCCCGAGACTGATCGTTACCTCGCGATCCTGAAAAGCGGCACGGTTCTCACCGCTGTAATACAGAAGTTTGACCTGGTTCATGTGTATGATATCACATCCTTCCCCGGTGAACAGACGATGAAGGAACTTCTTTCCAACGTGGAATTCACCGTCGAGAGTGAAGGGAACCTTACAATAGTAGTCTATGACAAGAGTCCGCAGAGAGCAGCGGACATGGCCAACTATTTCGTCGAGATGCTCAACAAGACGAATACCGAACTTCAGGTGCAGAACGCCCGGGGAAACCGGGAGTTCATTGAGCAACGGTACAAGAAGAATGTTGTCGATCTGGCTGCTGCGGAAGATTCACTGAGGGCCTTCCAGGAGAAATACGGGGTCATTGCATTGCCCGAACAGACAGAGGCCGCGGTAAAAGCGGCTGCAGAAATCAGTGCGCAACTTGCCATCAAGGAGGTTCAGCTGAGTGTTCTTCTTCGCACACAAACCAACGACAATCCCGGGGTCCAGGCATTGCAGGATGAGATTGACGGAATCCGTCACAAGCTTCAGGAAATGAATACGGGGGAGGGAATGTCTGGGGGTGAAAAGGCCGTCTTCGTTCCTTTCAAGAAGATTCCTTCTCTTGGAGTGGGGTACGTGCGTCGTTTTCGGGATGTTGAAATTCAATATAAGATCCTGCAATTCATCTCACCGCTCTATGAACAAGCGAAGGTGGAGGAGCGTCGGCAAACGCCATCGGTGCTCGTCCTGGACAAGGCAGGACCGGCAGAGCGAAAGGCCAAACCCAAGATATCTCTTTTCGCGTTGCTTGGTTTTGTTGGATCCACGCTACTTTCCCTCCTGATCATTTACCTCATTGAGGCATACAAAAAACTTCAGGCAGCCTACCCCGATCAGATGCGGAACATCGTGGAGGTGCTCCGATCAGACTGGTTCGGATTCAAGTTGCGCCGCCGGGAAAGAGTGTGAGGCAATGTCCGAAGGCGCTCGGATCAGGAAGAATTCTTTCTTTGCACTCTCCTCGCAACTTATTCGTTTGCTGACGAATTTTCTCCTTTTCGTAGGGATTGCACGGTACTACGGTGAGGAGGCGTTCGGGCAATTTACGACTGCACACACGTTGTCGGCAGTGTTCCTCCTGTTTGCCGATTTCGGGTTCGATATGCTCCTCCCGACGGAGATATCTCGAAACCGGCACGCCGCCGCCGCCATGGCCCGGAAGTACTTTTCATTCAAGATTCTCTTTGCGCTGCTCGCTACAGTCGGTATGATGGCCCTGCCGCTGGCGCAGGCAATGTCGCCATCGACAAGAACCCTCGTTGAGATTTTTTCATTCTATGTTCTTCTCTCTTCTCTCAACAACTTCTTTTTCGCACTCTTTAAAGGGTTCGAGGAGTTTCAGCATGAAACGCGTATCAGCTTGGCAGTCAATGTTGTCCTTCTCACACTTCTGGTCGTGCTGGGCATTGTTCACGCCCCGCTGTACGTCATTGCGCTGGCTTTTGTCGGCACACGCTTGATTGGCATCGTCTCCTGCTTCTCTATTGCGAAACGTCTTCTCGGTGGCTTTTCGTGGCGGTTCAGCACCGAAGGCTGGGGAGAAGTGTGGAGGCATGTCGTTGTATTCGGGCTGCAGTTCGTGTTCGGAAACCTTTTCTTTCAGCTTGATACCATCCTGCTGGCGTTCTTACGCGGTGATCGTGACGTGGGGGTCTATCAAGCTGTCTTTAAACTCGTGATTTTGACCCTGGTGATACCAGACATTCTGGTCAATACGATGGCGCCGGTCCTTTCCCGTCTTCATTCCCAGGATCGAGAGACATGGAATCGTGTCGGACGACTGCTGAATAAAACGCTCTCACTCCTTGCCCTGCCGATCGCTCTCGTGCTGTTTATCTTTCCTGATCAGCTCGTCAATTTGATCTACGGTCCGACAGCATTTCGCCAATCGATCCCAATTCTGCGGATCTTCGCCTGCACGATCCTCATTCGCTTCGAGGTGGAAGCGTACGCTCTGACGCTGACCACGTCGCATCGACAGGCGTCACGGCTCATGGTCGTCATCATTGGTACCTTGACAAATATCGCTCTGAACGTGTTCGCAATACCAGCGTACGGTCCGATTGGAGCCGCATTCGTCTCCCTCTTCACCAATCTGCTGGTGGGGATTGGCTACGTCGTGACCTCTAAGCAATCTGTTCTTGAATGGACCTTCAATCCCCGGATTCTTGTCGTCTCTGGATTTGGATTGTGCGCTGCTGCGGGGCTTTGGCAAGTGCGGAACATCTCGATGTTCTATACCGTTCCCGTGCTGGTTGCGTTCTATGGCGGTCTTCTGTATTTCGTCGGATTCACTCGCGATGAATGGTCACTTTTCCTCACTGGCAAACGTCGCTCTTCCCTCGTGTGAGCGCCTAAAAAGCAGGAGCGGAATATGACGATGGCATCCTGGGCCTGCTTTCTGGCGGGAGGTCTGATCCTCACCGAAACTTTCGTCCTTCGCAGGGATCTCCTCTCACCCGGCCGGCTCTTTTCCGTTCTCTGGTTTCTGGTAATCGGCTTGACCGATTTGAAGTTGAGTCGCTTTCAACATGAGTGGAGTGCTGAGGCATGGGTCTATGTCCTTCTCGGGCCATGTTCCTTCCTCCTGGGCATTTTCATCGCTTATGTTGTTCACATGAATAAGCCCCTGCTGACAGTGCGGGAAATGCGGAACACCTGGAGAAACCAGATTGTCATTGAGCCGCGACTCTTTGTGAGCGTCGTTGTCGCTTTCTTGTTGTTCGTCGGCGCCTTCCTGTTCATTCGTTACGTCAAAGGCGTGCCAGCTCCGCTCTTCAGCAAAACTCCAGGGATTACCAGGGCCGAGTTTACGGTTTTCGGTCTGGGGCTGTTTCTTCACAACGTGGTTATCATACTGTTCTTCACGGTGACCTATCACCTCCTGGTGCGGGGGAACAATTCGAGAAAGTGGATTCTAAAGATCCTGTCAGGGGTATCGGTCATTCTGTATTTCTTCTTGCTGCAACGCTTCGAACTGTTCCTTACCATCGTCGCCTGCACAGTCCTGCTGCACTATGCAACTCATCGTTTACGTCCAAGAGTTGTAGTCTTGTATTCGTCCTTCATCGTGCTCCTGTTTTATTGGGTCTCGACCCTCCGGTCGGGATTGGGTCTGTTTATCTACTACCTCTATCAAGATTCGCGAATGCGGTTCCCCCCAAAGTTTGCCATTCTCACGGAGCCGTACATGTACATTGCCATGAATCTGGAGAATTTTGCGCGAGGAGTTGAGAAGATACAAAGCCACACGTTCGGGTACTATTCTTTTGATTTCCTCCTCGCGGTCACGGGTCTCAAACACCCACTCGCGACATATTTTGGACTGGATGACACTCCCTTCCTTATCAGCGGATATAACACCTATTCAGGTTTCTGGGTGTACGAAAGAGATTTTGGCATCCTCGGTGTCGTCTTCATTCCGGTTCTTCTCGGACTAGGCGCCGGCTGGCTCTACTACGCTCTTCGCCGGACTCCGACCCTATATAATCTGGGACTCTATGGCTTGGCGGTGTTCGCAATCCTGTTCTCGTTCTTTAATAATCCACTCTCCTTTCTCTGGTTCATGTACACGGTCGCAGGAATGATCGTCATTATTCGTTTCGTTCAGGGTTCGACGAAACGGGAGGCCCGTCTCGGGGAGGTGCCGGAGTGAAGGTGGCAATCGATGGAACAGAGGGCTACCTGTCACAGCTGACGGGAACCGGTGTGTACGTCCGGGGGTTTGTCCGTGAACTGCTCGCGATGAATTCCGGCTTCGACTTCACTGTTCTCGGGATCCGTTCTGCAGGGAATGAAACGAACCATGTAGTTCCGGAGTCGCGATTGCTGCTGCGCTCGTCGCAAATCCGGACACTCTGGTCCCAGTTTCGACTTCCTCTCCATCTCGTCGGTCATCGGTACGATCTCTTGCATATGCCGGACCACAAACTCCCTCGCTTGGTTCCGTGCCGTGCAGTGATCACGGTCCATGATTTGGCCTTCATGAGGTTTCCTGAAACCTTCTCACCGGCGCATTTGCGACGACTGCTGTGGTTTACGCGAGATTCTGTGAGACGGGCTGACCATATTATCGCGGTGTCAGATGCCACCCGCAAGGATTTGCTCGAGTTGTTGGAAGTGGAATCGGAGAAAATATCCGTCGTGCCTCATGGTGTCGATCCTACAGTGTTTTTCCCGGGGCCAGAATCTCCGCGCACGAAAGTCCAGTATATTTTGAGCGTCGGCGCGCTCCAGCCTCGGAAGAACTATATCATGCTTATCCGAGCGTTCAACAACCTGTGCAGCCGGGAGCATAAGCGAATTGATCTTGTCATCGTGGGCCAACGAGGTTGGCTCTGGGAACCCATCGAACGTGAGGCACGCCAGGGACCATTTGCGGATCGCATTCACTTGGAGGGGTATGTAACCGAGCAGAAGCTCCGATCCTTTTATACTCACGCAACCATGGTTGCGATGCCGTCGAAGTACGAAGGGTTCGGGATTCCACTTCTCGAAGCAATGGCGTGCGGAACTCCTGTCCTTGCCGCGAATGTATCATCGTTCCCTGAGGTCATCGGTGACGCAGGCATCCTGCTCGACGCTGACAAACAGGATGGATGGACGGAGGCAATGGGACGACTTCTGCACAACGATGAAGAACGACGTGTGCTGCGTGAAAAAGGACTTCGCCGGGTGCAAGCGTTCTCCTGGAAGAATACGGCGGAAAAGACACTTTCCGTCTACCGAAGCATTCTTGCCCGTCCGATGCGACCATGAAGATTCTCCTCCTCAGCCGGTACGGTTCACTCGGTGCAAGCAGCCGGTATCGGAGCTACCAATACCTGCCTTATCTTCGGTCGCGCGGATTGGAGATCACGGTTGCCCCCCTCCTCGGGAATGAATACCTGAGACGCCTCTACAACGGAGAGAGCTTGGATATCCGTGATATCGTCTCCTCCTACGGTCGTCGGATAGTCAGACTCCGCAGGAGAGCGCGCCACCAGCTTATCTGGATCGAGTATGAAGCGCTTCCGTGGTTGCCATCGATTGTGGAATCATTGGTCGTGGGGACGGATATCCCCTATGTTGTCGACTACGATGATGCAGTCTTTCACCGGTATGACCTTCATCGTTCGATCGTTGTGCGGGCACTTCTCAAGAGGAAGATCGACTCCGTCATGCGGAAGGCACGCGTCGTGATTGCTGGCAACCGTTATCTAGCCGATCGTGCATTCTCTGCGGGGGCGAGCAGAATAGAGATTATCCCTTCGGTCGTCGATCTTGATTGCTACCCGCTCTCACCGAAGGAAGATCGATCCGGATTTACCATAGGGTGGATTGGCAGTCCGTCCACGCAGCATTATTTGACGGGGATCCAACTCGCCCTCGACGACATATGCCGGGATCCGCTCACGCGTGTCGTTGCCATCGGGGCACGGTCGACACCCGGACTCCCTGCAGCAGTCACGGTGCGGCCTTGGAGTGCGGCGGAAGAACTTCACGAACTGCAGCAGTTTGACGTCGGGATCATGCCGTTAATCGATTCGGAATGGGAACGTGGGAAGTGCGGGCACAAACTGATCAAGTACATGGCATGTGCACTGCCTGTTGTCGCTTCCCCGGTCGGTGTCAACGGCGAAATCGTTTCTAACGGGAGAAACGGCATCCTGGCAGGGACCAGCGAAGAATGGAGCGCTGCGCTCATGACGTTGAAGCAGGACTCCTCGCTCAGGAATACAATGGGGTTGGAGGGAAGGAGAATCGTCGAAGAGAAGTATTGTACGGCAGTCACAGGTCCCCGACTATTTGGCGTGCTCACCGAGGCGGCCTCCTAAACTTATTATCAGATCGAACGGAATGTGACCATGTGCGGAGTGTTTGGAGTGGTTTCGCGAAATCCGGATCATTTTCTTTACGTTGACCGGCAGCTTGACATGATTACCCATCGGGGTCCCGATGAGGAAGGCAAATGGAGAGGCGATGGAGTCTTCCTGGGGAGTCGGCGACTGAGCATCATTGATCTCAAAGGAGGCAATCAGCCTATATTTAACGAAGACTCCACTCTCTGCATTGTTTACAATGGTGAGCTGTATAATTTTCTGGATTTGCGCCCGGAGTTGATTTCCCTGGGGCATGTCTTCCGCACGCGTTCAGACACAGAGGTCATTCTCCACGCCTTTGAGGAGTGGGGAGACGAATGTCTCCGGCGGTTCAACGGAATGTTTGCATTTGCTATTTGGGATACCGAAAGAAGACGACTGTTTATTGCACGGGATCGCGTAGGGGAGAAACCGCTCTACTATTTCTCAGACCCTCATCGATTTGTATTCGCCTCCGAGATTAAGTCGATTGTTGCGGACCCCTCCGTCGCGCGGCAGGTTAACCCACGCGGTATCGCGAATTTCTTTACGTATGGTCACGGGATCGGTCCCGATACAATGTTCAATCATATCTTCAAGCTTCTCCCAGGACATTTTCTCAGTCTGGAGAACGGGAAGGTCCATACGGTTCAATATTGGGACGTCGGTGACGAGACAACGGGGGAAATGCGTTCGAACGTCCGGGAAGATGATTACATCCGCCAGATTCGTGATCTTCTCGATGATGCTGTCCGTCGACGAATGATAGCCGATGTACCGGTTGGAGCGTTTCTAAGTGGCGGCGTTGACTCGACTGCAGTTGTCGCGTTGATGCGAAGCCATGCCACGGGGCCCGTCAAAACGTTTTCTCTGGGGTTTAAGATCGGCGGAGCGTACAACGAGCTCTCAGATGCACGTCGCGCTGCGACGTACCTGGGGACCGAACACCACGAATTGGAAGTTGACCATGTAGACATGATCGGGACGTTGGAGAAACTCGTGTATTCGTACGATGAGCCGTTTGGCGACGCCGCTAACTTTCCTCTCTATCTGCTCAGCGCTTTTGCGAGGAAGCACGTGACGGTGGTTCTGGCAGGGGAGGGAGGGGACGAACTCTTCGGTGGGTATCGTCGATATGTCGCAGACGGTCTCGCGCCTTGGTATCAACATCTTCCCGCCTTCGTTTCCGCCGTGCTTCCACAGCTCGCCGGCTCCATCCCGCGTCTCCGACGTATCAAGCGGATCCTCCGCACTCTGCCGATCAAGGATCCGGCGTTGCGCTACTCCGCATGGCTCGAAGTATTCAACCAAGAGATGTTACACAACCTCCTCGTCCCGAGTATTATCAATGAGCTTGGGAGTTATGACCCCCGATGGCAATATTCTCGGTACTACTATCGAAATCTTTCTGGGGGGACCGTTCCCGATCATTTGAACCGAATCATGTACGTGGATTTCAAAACATGGCTCCCCGATACATTCATGGAGAAGGTTGACAAAGCGACGATGGCATGCAGCCTTGAGGGTAGACTTCCCATTCTGGATCACCGTCTTGTCGAACTCGCCTACCGAATTCCTGGTTCGTTCAAAATCCGCGGGATATCGACAAAGCGGATCCTCAAACGGGCGGTCAGAGATCTTGTTCCCAAGGAAGTCTTGACAAAAAGAAAGCACGGCTTTGCTGTCCCGACGGATCCATGGTTTCGTGGTCCACTCAAAGAGTACGTTTTTGAGACACTCATGGATGAAAGAACAAGACGTAGAGGTTACTTCAATTTTGCTTATATTGAAAAGCTGTATAAGAAGCACCGTGATGGCGAGGAAGTCTTTGACGTTCCCCTCTGGCTGCTGTTGAATTTTGAGATCTGGAACAGGCTGTACATTGACCAAACCGTTTGAAGACCTGTGAGAAAATTTGAAACGGCAGACCTACCGCCTCAAGAAGAAGACCGGTGGATTCCCCCGCCTTGTGGAACCCTTGGCCAAACAAATTTCCGATTCCTTTCCTCTGGAGCACTTCGCGAAACAGAAGCGTTCGACACTCATTCCCGGGGGTAATGGGAGAGCGAAAGAATAGTTGCGGTCGCTGGACCCCCTTATCATGAATCTAGAGTCAATGACAGATCATCCTAATCCTCGCTCAAAGATAAAGGTGCTTCATGTTATCACGACCTTTAGTCTGGGTGGCGCAACTGAGAATACCCTCCTTTCGGTGGAGGGGCTGCGGGACCTGGGGTACGATGTGTCGATCCTGACCGGTCCGCCAAACACGTCGGAGGGGAGCCTTTTTGAACGGGCGCGACGAAATGGGATACGGGTGGTGGTGATCCGTGATCTCCAGCGAAGCATCCACCCATTTCACGATTTCCTCGCGTTCCTGAAAATATGGAGCTACCTGCGCCATGATGATTATGCGATTGTCCATACTCATAGTTCCAAGGCGGGCTTCCTCGGACGCCTCGCAGCACGGCTGGCGGGAGTTCCGGTCGTTACTCATACGATCCACGGATTGCCGTTTCACGAATACCAGAATCCGGTGCTTCGATCGGTATTCGTACTGGCAGAAAAGATCGGCATGACACTGTCGAACAAGGTCGTTGCGGTAACCCATACCATTGTGGACAAGGCAATCGCTGCCGGGGTCGGCAAGCGGGAAAAATTTGTCGTGGTCCGGAGCGGGTTCGAGATGGAGTCTTTTGCAGTAACACCGGAGCAGACGGCCGTCGTACGATCATCTCTGGGGCTTTCTCGGGATGACCTTGTCGTCGGCAAGATTGCCCGGTTCTCAAAGCTTAAAGGGCATAATTATCTGCTTGAGGCCATTCCCCGGGTCATCGAGCAAGTTCCGAATGCGAAATTTCTCCTCGTGGGCAGCGGAGAACTCGAGGCAATGGTGCGAACCCAGGTCCAGCAACGCGGCTTGTCACCCTATATTGTCTTTGCGGGACTTGTCGAACAAGAGCATATCCCCGCCATGATTTCCACTATGGACGTAGTCGTGCATACCTCGCTTCTCGAAGGTCTCGCTCGTGTCTTGCCACAAGCGCTCTCCATGCGGAAACCGGTGATTTCTTTCGATATAGACGGAGCACATGAAGTCATTGCTTCTGGAACGACAGGGTATTTGGTATCGCCAGGGGACTCCCAGCAGTTGGCTGAAAAAATCATCGCAGTTCTAAAGGACGTCGGAAGGGCGCGAAAGATGGGGGAAGCTGGCTACAATATGGTTGCCCATGACTGGACAAAAAGAGGGATGGTTGAAGGGATTGATCGCGTGTACTTTGCTATGCTGTGCGAGTCACCGAAATCAGAAAGGTTCAGGTGGGCTGATTGATCTGATCGCAAGATCTGTTTGCTGAATGAAAAGTGAGAGACACCCGTACCGCCAGCCAGAGAGAAAGCGGTTTCCATGACCTGCAAGAATTCGACGGGGAGATAGTCTAACATTCGCCAATCTTCACTTGGCACCATTTTGGACAAGCGCATACAATTCGTCACCTGTCTATTCGTTGATTTTTTGTCGATTAACCTTGCGGGGTCATTGTACTTCTATCTGCGCACCCAGACAGGTTGGTTGACGGTGGTCGGAACGCCAGACTTTGTTGCCCCGATGGTCGTGCTTTATGTCTACTGGTCGGCGATTTTTGCCTTCACAGGACTCTATCAGCCTCTCTATGCAGGGTCGCGGATCGACGAACTGGCAAAGGTGTTCAAGGCCACTGCAGTCGGGTGCCTTGTCCTGTTTTTTCTGATCTATGTTGACGATGCGTCCTCGTCAAGCGGAGCCCCGAAGGCAAGGTTTCTTATGGCGGTTTACTGGATTCTACTCCTCACGTTTGCAGGGACCGGACGGGCGGTTGTGAGGAGTGTCCACCGCAGACTGCTGATTAAAGGAATCGGTGTTCACCGAACATTGATAATCGGCAGCATGACGAAGGCAAGATCACTGTACGACATGGTCAGGCGATTTCCGGCACTCGGGTTCAATGTCGTCGGATTTGTGGGGTTGTCCCGGCGAAAGAATGTCCCCTATCGAGATGTTCCTGTCGTCGGGGTGGTTGAAGAACTGCCTGCGATTCTTGAAAAGGAGAGGGTGAAAGAAGTCCTCGTGGCCCTCGACAGTACCGACCACGATCGACTCCTGGAAATCCTCTCGCTCTGCAACGGGAATGACGTCAGCCTGAAAATCATGCCTGACATGTATGACGTGATCAGCGGACAGGCAAGAACCAACCAGATCTACGGGTTCCCGCTCATTGCGATCTCGCCACAGCTGATGAAGCCGTGGGAGGAGGCGGTGAAGCGTGGCCTCGATGTGATCGTTGCACTCATTATTCTGGTCCTGGGATTCCCGTTCTGGATCCTGATAGGTGTCGCCATCCGCCTGGAATCTCCCGGGCCGGCTCTCTATCGCCAGGAACGGGTAGGCAAAGACGGCGTTCACTTCAACATGATCAAGTTCCGCTCGATGCTCAACGATGCCGAACGGCATGGTCCCCGGTGGGCAAAGAAAAAGGATCCGAGGGTCACGCTGGTGGGCAGGCTTCTGCGCCAGCTGCACCTCGATGAGATACCACAGGTCTTGAATGTCCTCAAAGGTGAAATGACGCTGATTGGGCCGCGGCCGGAACGACCGGTCTTCGTCGAGAAACTCACGAAAGAGATCCCGCTCTACTCCCGGCGCTTGAAGGTGCGCCCCGGCGTCACCGGCTGGGCCCAGGTGAAGCACCGGTACGATGAAACCATCGATGACGTGCGACTGAAGGTGCAATATGATCTGTTCTATATAGAAAACATGTCTCTGATGATGGATCTCAAGATCATCCTCTATACCGTTTTTCACGTGATCCTTGGCAAAGGGCGGTAGGGAATGAGCCAACAAAACCGCAAAGGTGTCGTAATGAACATTCAAATGGTCGACGTCGTTGGACAGTACAACAAAATCAAGCCGGAAGTCGATGCCGCAATCCACCGGGTCCTCGATTCCGGACAATTCATCAACGGCAAGGAAGTCGGCGAATTTGAATGCTCCGTCGCGGGCTACCTCGGGACTAAATACGCACTCGGATGCGCCTCGGGCACGGATGCCCTCCAGATTGCAATGATGGCGCTTGGAATCGGACCGGGCGACGAAGTGGTAACGACGCCGTTCACGTTCGTGGCGACAGCGGAAACGATCGCCATCCTTGGCGCAAAACCGGTGTATGTGGACATCGAACCCGAAACGTTCAACATCGATCCGGCCAAACTCGCATCGGCCATCACCCCCCGGACGAAAGCCATTATCCCTGTCCACCTGTACGGACAGCCTGCCGACATGGACCCGATCATGCAAATCGCCCGGGAGAAGAAGATACCGGTGATTGAGGATTGTGCGCAGGCGATGGGAGCATCGTATAAGGCGAAAAAAGTGGGAGGAATAGGATTGATCGGATGTATCTCGTTCTTTCCCAGCAAGAATCTCGGATGTTTTGGTGACGGCGGCATGATTGTGACCGACGATAAAGTACTCGCAGAACAGATGAAGGTGATCGCCGCCCATGGCTCGCGGGTCCGCTACTACCACGATCTCCTCGGCGTGAACAGCAGGCTTGATACTCTCCAGGCCGCAATTCTCGGGGTGAAAATCCGTCACCTCGAGGAATACAACACCACGCGCCAGCGTGCCGCCGCAAGATATGAAGAACTCTTCCGGGGCACCCCAGTCACCGTTCCTGCGGTTGCGCCTTACGCCCAGCATATCTTCCACCAGTTTACCCTCCGTGTCCCCCGGCGGGATGATCTTGCGAACTTCTTGAAGGGAAAAGGGATTCCCCATGCGGTGTACTATCCTGTTCCACTTCATCTGCAAAAAGCGTTTGCAATGTCGGGGGGGAAACCGGGCGACTTTCCTGTGGCCGAAAAGGCAGCGGCGGAGGTGCTTTCTTTGCCTATGCATACCGAACTCACGGCGGATCAGCAGGAACATGTCGCTTCTGCGATTGCAGAGTTCTACCGGCAATGATCATTATTCATCCATCTTTCGAAAAGGTTTATGGACTCTTCCAGACCGGCGGACACGACGATTCTCGTCGTGGTCCCGACGTATAACGAAGCAGATAACATCGCGCGGCTCATACCGGTATTGCTGGGACTTGCCGGCGAGATCGAAATTCTCGTCGTCGACGACAATTCCCCCGACGGCACCGCGGGGGTGGTGAAGGAGATGGCAAAGAGGGAATCCCGGATCCATCTCCTCGAGCGACCGGGGAAAATGGGACTCGGGAGTGCCTACGTCCTCGGATTCAAATACGCTCTGGAACACCACTATGGCTTTGTTATACAAATGGACGCCGATTTTTCGCACGATCCACACGAAATTCCGACTTTCTGTGCCGCGGCGAAAAACGCAGACCTGGTGCTCGGTTCCCGGTATGCGAACGGTGTCCGGGTTTTGAACTGGCCGATCCACCGGCTTCTGCTCAGCTATTTCGCGAATGTGTATTCAAGGATTATGACCGGGCTCCCCATCACGGATGCAACAGGGGGTTTTAAGTGCTTCCGTCGATCCGTGTTGGAGTCCATTAACCTGAACACCATCCGCTCGAACGGCTATGCGTTTCAAATCGAAATGACGTTCAAGGCGTGGAAGAAGGGATTCCACGTCGAAGAGATCCCGATTACTTTTCTCGACCGTCGCCATGGATCGTCAAAGATGTCGAAGCAGATTGTGTATGAAGCGTTGTTCATGCTTTTCCGGCTGAGGGTGAGAGCGTGGATGAATCGGCTTTAGCCAGTTGACAGTAAACAGTTGACAGTAGACAGTATATCGCAAGTAAGTGAGCACGGACATTCGATTGTGAATACAAATCTCCAGATAGAAAATGATCAAGTTACCCGCCAAACCCGTGATTACCGTGATTTACTTGTATGGCAGAAGGGGATTCACCTGGTGAAGGACATCTATGCCCTCACGAGGGGGTTTCCAAAGGATGAACTATTTGGACTTTCGAGTCAACTACGTCGGGCTGCAGTCTCTGTGCCGTCCAACATTGCTGAAGGTCAGCAGAGAAGATCGGTGAATGATTTCAAAAGATACCTCTCCATCGCCCTTGGCTCCCTGGCCGAAATCGACACGCAACTGGTTGTCGCGGGTGAGCTCGGATACACATCCGGTGAAGGCCTCCGGCAACTCCAATCAGACATTTGCGATATGCGAAAGATGCTCTATGGCCTCATTGCGAGTCTTGAGAACCAGTCCTCCGTCAAGCATTAGGCTATCGCCACTGTCTACTGTCAACTGTCGTCTGTAAACTGATATGGATCTCACCGTCATCATCGTCAACTACAACGTTCGCCAGTTCCTGGAGAACGCGCTGACCTCCATCGGCCGGGCGCTCGAAGGGATCGAGGGTGAAGTCATTGTCGTGGATAATGCCTCACGCGATGAAAGCGTCGCGATGGTACGGAAGTCCTTCCCGTGGGTCCGGGTGATCGCCAATGCCAGCAATGACGGGTTCGCACGGGCCAATAACTCTGCACTCAGGGAGGCGAAGGGCCGGTACGTCCTTCTCATCAACCCCGACGCGATCGTGCAGGAGGATACGTTCAAGGTCATGCTCCGGTTCCTCGATGCACATCCTGACGTCGGCCTCGCCGGGTGCAAGGTTCTCAATCCGGATGGGACGTTTCAGCTTCCCTGCAGGAGGAGTTTTCCGACACCGTGGGTCGCGTTCACCAAAATGTTCGGCCTCTCTTCACTCTTCCCGCAGTCCCGGATCTTCGGGAAGTACAACCTTACGTACCTCAATCCGGACGAGAGCTACCCTGTCGACGCCGTGAGTGGATCGTTCATGATGGTGCGCGCCGAAGTGTACAGAAAGATCGGCGGATTGGACGAGTCGTTCTTCATGTACGGCGAGGATCTCGATTGGTGTTTCCGCGTTCGGGAGGCGGGGTTTGCGGTGTACTATGTCCACGAGACGTCCATCATCCACTTCAAGGGTGAGAGCACGCGGCGGAGCGAGATCAATGAGGTCCGCCTCTTCTACCAGGCGATGGAGCTCTTTGTTGCGAAGCACTTCCGGCGATCGACGCTGCAACGGTTTATCCTTTCCCTCGGGATCTCCATTCGCGAATTCTTCGCGTGGAGCCGACGCCTCGTAACTCCGACGTTGCTGATTGCGGTGGACTTTTCCCTCGTCGATGCCGCATTGTTCCTGAGTGCGTTCGCCTATTTCCAGGACCCGTACAAATTCATCAATGGCGCGAGTCCGGTTGTCTGGTTTGCCCCGGCGATCATCGTCGTCCTGGGACTGGCAGGATCGGGCTCGTATCACTCCAACCGGCACTCTCCCTCCCGTGCCGCGATCGGTGTCATCGGCGGCTATGTCCTGATCTCTGCCGCCGTGTTCTTTTTCAAGAACCTCGCATACAGCAGGGCCGTGGTGGCGATCTCCGGCCTGGTGAGCCTGGTGATGATCCCCGTGTGGAGGGTGGTCCTCTACAAGATTATCGCGGGAAGATCGCACGCGGGCCAGCGGAGGACGCTGTTCGGCGGCCGGACTCTCATCGTGGGCGTGGGAGAATCGGCCCGGGAGTTGCTCCGGCGTCTCCGAAGCCGCGTGGACGGGGCATACGACGTCGTGGGGTTTGTGGATACCAGCGGTCGCCATGTGGGAGAAGTCCTCGACGGCGTGGAAATCGTGGGCAACCTGGAAAATGTGGGGAAGGTCGTGGACCAGCTGCGCGTCAGCGATGTCATTTTTTCCACGGACGGACTTTCCTACGGTGAAGTGCTCTCGGTGATCACCAGGAGCAATAATAGCGCGATCAATTTCCGCCTTGTCCCGAATAGCCTCGAAGCGATCATCGGGAAAACACGGATCGATCAGCTCGATACGATCCCGCTTGTGGACATTGAGTACAACCTGCATTTGCCCTCTCATCGATTCCTGAAGCGCATCGTCGACCTGATTGTTTCGTCCATTATTCTCCTCCTTTTATATCTGCCTCTCCGACTGCTGAAGGGATGGTCGAAACCGGACGGCCTGGTGCGCGTGATCCCCCTGGTCTTCATCGGGAAACGCAGCCTTGTCGGTCTGCCGTTTTCGGCTGACGGCGCGGTTGCGGCTGCTCTTTCCCGGCGCTGCGGCGGGGCGGATCTCGGCCCGATCGGGCTCACCGGGCTGATTCAGGTGAATAGCCACCCGGGAATGACGGAGGAAGAGATGGAACGCTACGCTCTTTTTTACGCGAAGAACCACTCCTTCGGGCTGGATGTTGAAATACTGATGAAGGCGATAGGTTTTTGAGCGGGGATAAGGCAGGGGGGCCATGAGTAAGAAGTAAGAAGAAGGAAGAAGGAAGAAAACAGTGGACAGTGGACAGTGGACAGTGGACAGTGGACAGTGAACAGTGAACAGTGAACAGTGAACAGTGAATAATGAACAATATACTGTAATTACTTTTTTTAACTGTCATCTGTCTACTGTATTGTCATGACTATCTACCGTTCCCTTCTTTCTTCCTACATCTTACTTCGTACTTCTTACTCTTCGTAGATTGACACTACAGTGAGGACTTCGATGGCTAAGGTTATACTGGATTTCGAGAAACCGATCGTCGAGCTCGAGCAGAAGGTCGAGGAGATGCGTCGCTATGCAGGGAATCCTGATATCGCCCAGGAGATTGTCAAGATTGAAAAGCGGGTGAATCAGCTGCAACAGAGCATCTACTCCCGTCTCACCCGCTGGCAACGGGTCCAGCTTGCGCGCCACCCGGAGCGGCCGTATACGCTGGACTACCTCCAGATGATGACGAAAGGGTTCCAGGAGTTGCACGGCGATCGATCGGTGCGCGACGATCATGCAATCGTCGGCGGACTCGCCATGATCGACAGCGTGAAGGTGATGATTATCGGGCATCAAAAGGGGCGCGACACGAAGTCGAACGTCTACCGGAATTTCGGGATGGCGAATCCGGAGGGATACCGGAAAGCACTCCGCCTCATGAAGCTGGCGGAAAAATTCCGGATTCCTGTCGTGACTCTTCTTGATACGCCGGGAGCGTTCCCGGGCCTCGAGGCCGAGGAACGCGGCCAGGCCGAAGCAATCGCGCGCAACCTTCTGGAGATGGCGCGACTGAAGACACCGATCGTCGTGTGCATCATCGGGGAAGGAGCATCGGGAGGAGCGCTCGGGATCGGCGTGGGTGACAGGATCCTGATGCTGGAGAACGCCTGGTACTCTGTGATATCACCCGAATCGTGCTCGAGTATCCTGTGGCGAAGCTGGGACTACAAGGAACAGGCGGCGGAGGCGCTCCAACTCACGGCCGCAGATCTCAAGAAACAGGGAGTGATTGATATGATCATCCCGGAGCCGCTGGGAGGAGCCCACAAGGCACCACAACAGATGGCGGATATCCTTAAGGAGACGTTGCTGGATGAGCTCAAGCAACTGTCGCGCCTCAAGCCTGACAAGCTGGTGGAACGAAGGATCGAGAAATTTTCGAAAATGGGTGTGTGGGTAGGATGACGCAAAAATGATCAAAAATACGTCCGACATCCGTGTCCGGTATGCGGACACGGACCAGATGAAGTTCGTGTATTACGGGAGGTTTTTCGAGTATTTCGAACAGGGAAGGTCGGACCTTCTCCGGGCTGCCGGACTCCCGTACAGCGCTGTCGAAGAGCTCGGGTTCTACCTGCCGGTCATCGAAGCGCACGCAGTCTATAAGCGCCCGGCCCGCTTCGATGATCTCCTGCACGTCGTGACGATTCTCCGGGACATGCCTGTGGCGCGGGTGCGAATTGATTATGAAGTGCGCAGCAACGATGACCCTGACCTGGTGGCGGAAGGCTATACCATCCACAGTTTCATCAATGCCAGAACGGGGAGGCCGTCCAGGGCGCCGGCTCAGTTTCTGGAGGCCCTTGAAATGTACAGGAAAGGATCCGGTGATTGACCGTGGCCAATGGCGATGAACCATACGGGAGGGCTGAACGGGAGGTTCCGTTCGACGGCCGGATTCTCGGGGCGATAGAGAATGCCTTGAGGGAAGACATCGGGATGGGGGATATCACCGGTGACTCCACGCTGGATGCAGACGCGCGGACGGGCGGTGAATTCCTCGCAAAGGCTGATGGGGTCATTGCCGGCATCGAAGTGGCGGGAGCGGTCTTTCACCTCACCGATGAAGAGGTGGTGTACCGGCCTGTGGTGAGCGACGGGACGGGCGTGAAGTCCGGGACGGTGATTGCACTGGTTGAAGGGAACGCGCGAGGAATCCTGAGGGCGGAGCGGGTCGCGCTCAATTTTCTGCAACGAATGGGCGGGATCGCGACGATGACGCGGACATACGTCGATGCGGTGCGCGGAACGAAAGCGAAAATCACGGATACGCGAAAGACCGCCCCCGGGCTCCGCGCGATCGACAAACTCGCCGTGCGCATCGGAGGCGGTGTCAATCATCGCTATGGACTCGATGATATGGTCCTGATCAAGGATAATCACATCGTCGCCGCGGGCGGGATCACCGCGGCCGTCCATCGCTGCCAGGATTACCTTCGCGAGCACAACATCAAGGTCGGCATTGAAGTGGAAACAACCTCACTGAAAGAGGTCAGAGAGTCGCTGTCGCTCAAAGGGCTGCAGCGCATCATGCTTGACAATTTTTCTGTTGCCGCAATGCGTGAGGCGGTCCTTCTGATTGGCGGACGCGTGGAGGTGGAAGCATCGGGCGGTATTACGCTGGAGAGCGTGAAGGAGGTCGCGATGACCGGGGTGGATTTCATTTCCGTCGGCGCCATCACCCACTCGGTTCATGCTCTTGACATCTCTCTGGAGTTCACGTCGGGAACCCATGCCCCCCATGCGTGATCAGATACGAAGTCTGGGGGCCGACACTGCGATCTACGGCATCAGCACCATCGTCGGCAGGTTCCTCAATTTCCTCCTTGTCTTCTTCTACACCAACGTCCTCCAGCCCGGTGATTACGGCATCGTGGCCTACGTCTATTCGCTGGTGGCATTCCTCACGATCCTCTACGGATTCGGGATGGAATCGGCGTACTTCAAGTATGCCTCCACAAAGGAACACGGGACGGACCGTGAAAACTTCTCGACGCCGCTCCTGGCCCTGCTGGTGAGCTCGGTCGCGCTCTCTTCCCTCATCACCCTGTTTGCGTCGCCCATCGGCGGACTTGTGGCCGTCCCCGGCGAGCATGTTTCGATTATTTCGTACGCGGCATGGATCCTGTGTCTTGACACCGTGGCGGCCGTCCCGTTCGCGGCTCTCCGTCTCGAACGGCGTCCGCGCCTTTTCGCGCTCATCAAGACGGTCAACATCGTTGTGAACGTCGGAGCCAATCTTGTCCTCCTCCTGATCTATCATGCAGGCGTGGAAGGAATTTTCCTCAGCGGATTGATAGCGTCCGGGGCGACTCTTGCACTCCTGCTGCCTGTTATCATCCGTCGGTTTGAACTCCGGTTTACGCCACCCTTATTCAGGACCATGCTGCGTTTCGGCCTTCCCTATGTTCCTGCAGGCCTGGCGAGCATGATGATCCAGGTGGTCGACCGACCGATCCTCAGGGCTATGACCGACGATGCCACGGTAGGCATCTATCAGGCGAACTACCGCCTCGGCATCTTCATGATGCTTGTGGTTTCGATGTACGACTATGCGTGGAGACCGTTTTTTCTCTCCCATGCAAATGATCCGGACGCGAAGGCACTCTTTTCGCGTATTCTGACCTATTTCGTCCTTGTCGGCTCATCCATAACGGTCATCCTCTCGCTGTTCATGGATGATTTCGTGAAGATTCGGGTCTTCGGGCACAGCCTCATCAACCAGGAGTATTGGCCGGGACTGCCAATTGTCCCCGTGGTCCTTCTGGCATATCTCTTCCTTGGGGTTTACAATAATCTCATAGCCGGCATCTATATTAAGGAGAAGTCCCGATATCTCCCGGCCATTACCTTTGCGGGGGCAGGAGTGAATGTCATTGTCAATATTCTTCTCATCCCGCCACTGGGAATGATGGGGGCTGCGATTGCCACCCTGGCAGCCTACGCAGCTATGGCGCTGACATTGTATATTGTAGTGCGGAGATTCTACCCGGTTCCGTACGAATGGGGCCGGATTGGGGTGATCCTCTCTTGTGGATGCGTCTGCTACATACTGTACAGGCTTGTTCCCCCGGTCTTTACGCCGATCCTCTGGAAAACTCTTCTGGTGGCGCTTTTCGGTGGCTCGCTCATTCTTTTTAGGGCGGTTCGTCTCAGTGGATTGAGATCGTTCGGGAAGGCAGGTGAGATGTAAGGAACTGTAGGACGGGACGCCAGTCCCGTCCCTGAGAGGGTCGGGTCAGCGACCCGACCTACAGATCGTGGGAGATGTGAGGCATTGTAGGACGGGACGCCAGTCCCGTCCCTGAGAGGGTCGGGTCAGCGACCCGACCTACAGATCGTAGGAGATGTGAGCCACTGTAGGACGGGACGCCAGTCCCGTCCCTGAAAGGGTCGGGTGAGCGACCCGACCTACAGATCGTAGGAGATGGAGGCACTGTAGGACGGGACGCCAGTCCCGTCCCTGAGAGGGTCGGGTCAGCGACCCGACCTACAGATCGTAGGAGATGTGAGCCATTGTAGGACGGGACGCCAGTCCCGTCCCTGAGAGGGTCAGGTCAGCGACCCGACCTACAGATCGTAGGAGATGTGAGCCACTGTAGGACGGGACGCCAGTCCCGTCGCTGAGAGGGTCGGGTCAGCGACCCGACCTACAGATCGTGGGAGATGTGAGGCATTGTAGGACGGGACGCCAGTCCCGTCCCTGAGAGGGTCGGGTCAGCGACCCGACCTACAGATCGTAGGAGATGTGAGCCACTGTAGGACGGGACGCCAGTCCCGTCCCTGAGAGGTCGGGTCAGCGACCCGACCTACAGATCGTAGGAGATGTGAGCCATGTAGGACGGGACGCCAGTCCCGTCGCTGAGAGGGTCGGGTCAGCGACCCGACCTACAGATCGAAAATAAATAGTCGGGATTAGGGATTTCACACAATAACAGACGCAGAGGATAGATGTCATCGAAGGAGCAACAAAGCAACAAGGCGCTATCGTCCGACCAGATTCTGCTTGGCGGCCAGGCGGTGATAGAAGGAGTGATGATGCGGGGGCCGCAGTCGATTGCCACGGCCGTCCGACGGCGAGACGGTGTCATCGTGGTTCACAAGGAGGCGTTCATTCCTCTCACGCGGCGGTATCGTATCTGGCGATTCCCTATCCTCCGCGGGGTGGCTGGATTTTTTGAAATGACCGTGCTCGGAATCCGGATGCTCAATTTCTCGGCAGACGTAGCGATACATGACGGGGAACCGGAGGGGGAGGAGGCGAAGGTCGGAGAGAAACACGGAAAGGGGGCGGGGGGGTGGAGCCTTGCCCTGGCCGTTCTGGTGTCGCTTACTGTCGCCGTAGGGTTATTCTTTGTAGTCCCCATTCTGCTTGCGACCACGTTGTTCAGTGTCTCCCAGGATCCCCTCGTGTTCAATTTCGCCGCGGGCTCGATACGCCTCTTAATCTTCCTCAGCTATCTTGCACTGATAGCCAGAATCCCCGACGTACGACGTCTCTTCATGTATCACGGGGCAGAACATATGACGGTGTTCGCCTTCGAGCGTGAAAAGACTGTCACGGCGGAAGCGGCGTCGCGCCAATCGCGGTTTCATCCGCGGTGTGGAACGAGCTTCCTGCTCATAGTCGTGTTTGCATCAATCGTCCTCTTCTCTTTGGTGGATGCCGTGATCCTGTACTCCACGGGCAGTATCACCCTTCCGCTGAGACTCCTCTGGCACCTGCTCCTCCTGCCGCTCGTGGCAGGGAGTTCCTATGAGGTGATCCGCTTCTCCGCGAGGCATGCAGAGACTTTCCTCGGCCGTCTTATTATGAAGCCCGGACTTCTGCTTCAACGGCTGACAACCAGAGTTCCAACAGAAGACCAGCTCGAGGTGGCGGTGGCGGCACTGCAAGCCGCCCTTGAACAAACACAGGATCTTCCTGTCGCGCAGGCAGAAGCCGGGAGCGGTGAGAGCTTGCGGGTTGCGGCGCTGGGTTAAACGACATCTTCTTGAACGTGGGCAAATATCATGCTGGATAGACTTGAAAAAGTACGGGAGCGGTACGAAGAACTCACTGCACTCCTGAGCGAGCCGGGCGTCGTGGCGAATCAGGAGCGCTTCCGGAATCTGAGCAGGGAACACAGTCAGCTGACTCCGGTGATCAAGGCATACGATCGATATCGAAAGGCCAAAACCGATCTCGAGGAGACAAAGGAACTTGCGGAGAACTCTCAGGACCCCGAGCTTCGTCAGATGGCATATGGCGAGCTGGAGGGGGCGAGGGCGCGGATGGCTGAACTTGAAGAAGAATTGAAAGTTCTTCTGATCCCCAGGGATCCCAACGACAGCAGGAATGTGATCGTGGAAATCCGTGCAGGGACGGGCGGGGATGAAGCCGCGCTCTTCGGATCGGATCTCTTTAGGATGTACTCGCGCTATGCGGAAAAACGGGGGTGGAAGGTTGAAGTCCTTGATCTCTCCGATACCGGGATGGGAGGGATCAAAGAGATTTCCTTTTCGATGATCGGTGAGGACGTCTACGGTTCCATGAAATTCGAAAGCGGTGTCCACCGCGTGCAGCGTGTTCCGGAAACGGAGGCGCAAGGCCGCGTGCATACGTCTGCCGCCACCGTCGCTGTTCTCCCGGAGGTGGAGCAGGTGGAAGTGGAGATCAATCCCGCCGATCTCATGATCGACACCTTTCGTTCGGGAGGGAAGGGCGGACAGAACGTCAACAAAGTTGAGACCGCGGTCCGGATCACGCACAAACCCTCGGGGATTGTGGTCGCCTGCCGGCAGGAGCGTTCGCAGTTCCAGAACAGGGAGCGCGCGATGAAGATGTTGCGGGCGAAGCTCTACGAATCAAAGATTGAAGCGCAAACCGGTGATGTTGCAGCACAGCGCAAGCAAATGGTGAAGAGCGGAGACAGGAGCGACAAGATCCGGACATACAATTTTCCACAAAACCGGGTGACCGATCATCGGATCGGAGTCACGCTCTACAATCTCTCTGAAATCATCGACGGTCACCTCGACGATCTTGTTGAGCAGCTCAAGATCGCTGACCGTGCGGAGAAGCTGCGGGGGGGCTGACGGCACGCTCTCAGGGGAAGGGTGTTTTCTGGAGCCGTGTCGCTCTTGACGTCCGGGAAGTGAAAGCCTTGGTCTTTTTTGTGCACTCTGCTAATAGTCGCCTTTGCCAACCAACTCGCAGAAACTTGTAACTTTATTTTTTCTCCCTCTTGACAATTGAGACTTGCGCCTTTATCTTTATGAAAACGTTTACAGTGGGTCAACATTTTTTTTCTCTTCTTATGTAAACGTTTTCATAACCTTTCAACCATCCCCAGGGTACGTTGAGCACCACCATCAAAGAAGTCGCCCGGCATGCCGGTGTGTCTATCGCGACGGTCTCACGCGTCTTTAACAATACCGGCCCCGTCGAAATAAATACCCGCGCGCGGGTCCGTGCCTCCGCGTTGGAATTGCGCTATGTCCCGAATGCCCTTGGTCGAAACCTGAGCCGTCGACGCACCGACGCAATTGGACTCCTGCTGCCGGACCTCTTTGGGGAATTCTTCTCGGAAGTCATTCGCGGCGCTGACGAAACGGCGCAAAGTCAGGGATACCATCTCCTGGTGTCCAGCTCGCACAGCAACCGGCAGGAGATCGAAGCTGCTCTGAAAATGATGCGGGGACGTGTCGATGCTCTCGTGATCATGTCGCCGCATATCGACGCCCAGACACTGAACGCCAACCTTCCGCGGAATCATCCCGTGGAGCTTTTGAACTGCCAGGTGGAGGACACCTCGTTCGATTCACTGAACATCGACAACTATGGCGGCGCGTACAGCATGGTGGGACACCTCATCGAACATGGACACCGGAGTATTGCCATCGTGACCGGGACACCCGGTAACATCGATGCGGAAGAGCGGCTTCGTGGCTACCGGGATGCGATGGCCCAGGGAGGTTGCCCCCTGGACGATGCTCTGGTGATCCGCGGAGATTTTTCGGAATCATGCGGGGTACGGGCCGTGGAGCAGATCCTCGCACTCAATCCCGTCCCGACTGCGGTCTTCGCCTCCAACGATTCGATGGCGATAGGAGTTCTCGGGGCGTTCCATCACCGGGGGGTGCAAATCCCCGAACAGATGGCCCTGGCAGGGTTCGATGATGTCCCTGTCGCGTCCTTCCTCTCCCCCCCGTTGACGTCCGTCCAGGTGGGAATTCATAATCTCGGCGTGCTTGCAATCAGCCGTGCGATCGACGCGATCAAGCTCGGGGAATCGTTTCAAACCCGACAGGCAATTCTCCCAACGACCTTGAGGCTCCGGGAATCTTGCGGTTGCCCTTCCGTCATATGACGATGCCTGTGTCGTGCCCCGCTGGTTGGTGAAACCAAGGCTGTAGTGGTGTGGTACATTCAATTCCATGCAGTGTCAATCTCATTACGTATTTATGGAGGGTTCTATGAGTAATCGCAGACTATTTCTTCTCTTCGCTGTGTGCGTGGTGGCGACCACAAGCCTCTTCGCACAGTTCACACCGCGAAAGGACTACGTGTGGGCAAGGGATATCTCTGCCGCCGCAAGTCCGACGATCACCGTTGATGGAATGCTCTCAGAAGCCGTGTGGGCGCAGGCGGAATCCGTTCTCGTCACGTACGGCGCCATCGATGGCAATCCGGGAAGTGGCTACAAGATTACGAATGGCACCGGAACGCCGACGGACTCCACAAGGGCCGTGCTCAAGTTCCTGGTGGACAAGACCACGAACACCCTGTACATTGCGGTGATCGCCGAGGACAGCTCGATCGGCGGAGCCGGGTGGGAGAACAGCGACGGAATACTTGGCGGCATTTACGAGCGTGCGGCACGCGAACCGAATCTCGGTATCACGCTCCAGCGCGATATTTTCATATCCTTCGTGGACTCCTCAGCGCCGAACGCCACGTTCAATTTCAAAGGCGGGAACCTCCCGAGCCGCGGAGTCATCACGGCCGCCGGAACGATCGATGGGACGGCCAACATCGATACAAATGCATCCGGCGTTGCAACGTATGACAAGAGTTGGACCCTTGAAATGGCCGTGTCGCTGGACAGCCTCGGCTACAATGCCAACACCGCGACCACTGATGAAGTCCAAATGTGCATGGACATCTGGGATGCAGACTGGGTGCATGGTGGCAAGTCTGGTATTGCGACCAAGGCGTGGTGGGGGAACGAGTGGGGCAATAATGGTCAGGGACTTGCAGCGCGGGTGCTCCTTCGGAACGACGTGACCGTGAATTCCGGTCCACTGCCGTACTACCCCTACGATCTCGTGATCCCCAACGGGGCAAACTATGCGACACCAACAATTGATGGGAGCCTGCAGGATACCGTTTGGTCGAAGATTCCGGGCTTCAACATCCATTATGGGGATGCTGCTCTCCGTGCTACCTATCCCACAATTGGAAAGGACCGGAGCGGCAACTTCAAAGCGAAAGGCGCCACAGCGTTCGATGCTGGCATCGCGAAAATCAAATTCTTCTTCAAGGGCGACGTGCTCTATCTTGGCGCCGATATCGCGGATAAGTCACTCAACTCCTACGTGGGCGATGACTTCCTGGATGCAGTTCAATTGAATATCAATGTCCCGACCGACACACTCTACGACAAGAACGTCCACCAGATGGCTGGCAAAAGGTTCGGCGTCGCCATCGATTCATCGGCCAGTCATACGCGCGGTTTGTGGGATCTCACGGACTCCACCTTTGCCGCAGCGGTCACGTATGCGGCGAGCCTGAAGCCGGGCTCAACGGTCGACGACAACTCTGACGTGGACGCCGGCTATACGGTTGAAATGGCGGTGGATCTCTCGAAGCTCGGCTACCCTGCCGGCGCGCAGAACAAGGTGGTTGCCATCGGTGTCGATTATCATGACTACGACATTGCCACCGACACCTCTGCGTACCGTGTCTGGTGGTTCCGTGAATGGCCGTGGGCCGCGTCTCCCGCGTTCTGCGTGCTTGCGAATGACACACTCCTGACCGCTATCGGCAGCCAACCGACCACGACGGCGACTTCCTTCAGTCTTCTCGGCAACTATCCGAACCCGTTCAATCCGTCGACGACAATCCGCTTCAATGCCCGCGACAAAGGCACAGCGAGACTGATCGTATACGATGTTCTCGGGCAGAAAGTGCGGGAAATGACCGCTGCGGCGACGCCGGGTCAGAATGAGGTCGTGTTCAATGCCAGTACTCTTGCAAGCGGCGTCTATTATTACCGGGTGGCATTCCAGACCGCATCGGGGACGACGCTGACCTCAGAAGCGAAGATAATGACGCTGTTGAAGTAACCACGCTACCGTATCGACTTCCTGGCGCCTGTCCAGCTGGCAGGCGTCGGGGGGCTCGATTCCGGCTATCGGTTCCTGACATTAATGATGTCCTTCATGAATCCACTCGCAGAATTGTTTCGCAGGCCCTGGCTCTCCCTCGTTGCGATCTTCGTCGTGTTCGTTGCCTCGACGTCGCCGGGGCTGGCGGATACCCGGGGGAAGCTGGCCGGGAAGGCGGTCGACCAACAGGGGAATCCGGTGGTGGGGGCGAATATCGTGATCGTAGGGACTCAGTTGGGAGTGACTGCGGATATCAATGGCCGCTACGTCATCCTCAATGTGCCCCCCGGCGTATACGAAGTACGCAGCAGCGCCGTCGGGTACCAGGGAAGCGCGGTGCGTGAGGTCGTGGTCAGTTCCGGCCAAACGACGACGATCAACTTCACACTAAAGGAATCCGCCATCGAGACGGCTGAAATCGTCACAGTCGCTGAGCGGCCGTTGGTGGATACACGGCAGACGAGCTCCGTGGCGATCCTTGACCGGGAGGATATTCAGGCACTCCCTGTGCAAACCCTCGCCGATATTGTGAATCTCCAGGCGGGAGTCGTGGACGGCCATTTTCGTGGCGGTAGGGCCGGAGAGGTTCAATATCAGGTCGACGGAGTCTCCGTCAACAATCCGTACGATAACTCTTCCATCCTCCAGCTTGACAGGTCAGTTTTACAGGAGGTGCAGGTCATTAGCGGAACGTTTGACGCGGAGTACGGCCAGGCAATGAGCGGCGTCGTCAACGCTGTGCTGCGCAGTGGATCCGAAGACCACTATGCGACATCGTTGGAAGTCTATGGAGGTGCTTACGCGGCGGGCCCGGGCGGGACCGAGACGTTCCCCCACTCGTCGCCGTCATTTCCTCCTGCAATCCAGAGCTTCACGGGTTCGATCAGCGGACCTGCCGGCATTCCTCATACGTCATTCCTGCTGAACCTCCGCCGGTTCGTGGACGAAGGCTATCTCTGGGGCACGCGTCGATTCGTCCCCACGGACCAGTCGGACTATTCGCAGCGTATCTTTCTGCCCTCCGGGGACAACAATGCCACCTCGATGAGCTTTCACCATGAATGGTCAGGCCAGTTCAAGATCAGCAATCGCTCGATTCCGGAAGTCCAGCTTTCCTATCAGGCGATCGGGGCGACGATACAGAGCAAAGGGTACAATTTTGGATACAGGTTCAATCCTGACGGGAGCAGAACCCAGAAAAATCAGTCGTTTGTCCATGGTTTTGATGTTACACAGACGCTTTCAGAAAAGTCGTTCTATACGGTGAGCGTCCGTCAGAACTATTTTCACTATACGGATTACGCGTTCGCCTCCGTCGACGATCCCCACTACCAGGCGGCGGGGGCGCCGCGTGGCGACCCCAACTACGAACTCGGAGCCGTCATCCAGGGGTACGATCTCGGGCGGTTCGAACAGAAGACGAACGCCTTCCTGGTCAAGGCCTCGTTAACGCGTCAGGTCACACCCGACCACCTGTTGAAATTTGGGGCAGAGGGGGAATCATCGTTGATCTCGTTTGGCTCGCCCGGCACGCTGACTTCGGAAATCACCGGTCCGACTCAATCGCGCGTGTACGAGCTTCCCGATTCGCTCTCGCAAAATACGCGAACATTCTACCCGCGAGCCTTCGCGGTGTATGCGCAGGACCGCATGGAAGTGGCCGATATCCTTGTGCGTGCCGGGGTGCGATTTGAATACTACGATGCAAATTCGCAGATCCCCGGGGACCTCGCAAATCCAGCCAACACCATTGCCGGAGCCCCCGCTCCGCCGCCGAAAAGGACAACGAAGAAATATGCGCTGGCTCCACGCCTCGGCGTTTCGTATCCCATCACCGCAACCGGCGCGCTTTATTTTTCCTATGGCCATTTCTATCAAATGCCCGGACTTGGGAATCTCTACTCGAATTCGGATTACTACATCCTCCGCAACCTTCAGTCGGGGAGCACATCCTACGGCGTAATGGGAAACCCCGACATCAAACCGGAGTTCACGACCCAATACGAGTTCGGCTTCAAAGAGCAGTTTGGGGGTTTCCTCGGTGTCGACCTCTCGACTTTCTACAAGGACATCCGGGATCTTCTGGGCGTGGAGTTCATCGATACGTATGCCGATTCACGGTACGCGAGATTTACGAATGTGGATTTCGGGTCGGTGGTCGGATTCAAACTCTCAATCGATCAGCGGTTCACCCCATCGTTTCTTGTGTCTGTGGATTACACCTATCAGAACGCGGTTGGCAACTCGAGCGACCCGCGTGAGACGGCGGATCGTGCCGCCGCGGGTCAAGATTCGCGCCCGCGCGAAGAACCGTTCGACTGGGATCAGCGGCATACGCTCAATATTGCCGCCACATATGCGATCGAAGGGGACTTCAGCGTGACCGCAATTCTGCGGTACGGCAGCGGAAGCCCGTACACACCATCCATCGGGTCAGGATACGGTGCATCGCTGGAACGGAATTCCTCCTCCAAACCGGCATGGGTGGACGTCGATCTGCGCGCTGAGAAGTCATTCTCCTACGGCCCGGTGACCTTGAATGCATTCTTCCGGGTCGTCAACCTCTTCGATGCCCGCTACGAAAACGGATTTGTCTTCAGCACAACCGGAACCCCATACTCTTCGTTGACTCCTCAATCCGATGCCGGACAGCTCCTCGATCCGTCCCGATTCGCTGCCCCTCGAAGGATTGAACTTGGCCTCGGCGTAACGCTGTAGGAAGGTAAAGGCATGGCGACACGAACTTTCATTTCTGCAATGCTGGTGATGATCTGTGCAACGGCGGCCGCACAACTTCCCCTGGCTCCGGTGGTCCCCAAGGATCAGCGTGGACGGAACGATGCAGAACGCTCCGGTACCCATGACGCCGGCAACATCCGCACGATTTTCTATAATTACGGGATGGTGGGGGACTATCCCTCCGATCCGATCAACGTCGATCTCTCGATCTTTCATTCGGCGGAGGTGCCGAAGGGATCGGGGATGAACTACACGGACGGAATCACGCCATTCGTCCTCGCCGGCATCCGCGACGCGAGAGGCGACTCCGTGTTTATCATGGAAACGGGCTTTCGCGAACGGCAGGAACCCAGTCCCGTTACTGGAAAAACCATGAGGTTCGAGCCGCGACCGGGTTTCTTTCGGGCCGACCCGACGATCAATGTCGGACGATCTGTTGCGATCAGCAACGATCCTCGAACCTGGCCCGACTCATGGCCTGACAAACTCTCGGATTCGACTGACCCGGGATGGGCAGGAAGTTGGAACGGATACTTCGGGAAGCGTCCGAATGCAGACCAGGAAAGTTTCTCGGTCATGGATGATGACTATTACGACAAATGGAATTTCTCTCCCGATACGCGTGACGCGACGCGCCGAGGTCTCGGCCTCCGGGTCGAAGTCCGCGGTTTTCAGTGGGCGAACCCTCAAGCAACCAACGTGATCTTCTGGCACTACGACATCACGAACGAATCGACCACCGACTACGCTGATGACATCATTTTCGGGCTCTACATGGACTCCGGCGTGGGAGGCTCCGCATATTCCTGTGATGGCGTGGCGGAGTCCGACGATGACAACGCCTTTTTCGAGCGATCACCCGGATTGAACCTCACCTATACGTGGGATAAATATGGTCACGGAGTCGATCTGCAAAGCGCCTGTGCACCGACTGGCTATCTTGGCTATGCCTACCTTGAAACCCCGGGGAATCCCTATGACCAGGTCGATAACGATGACGATGGGATTACCAACGAGAGGCGGGATAGCGGACCCGGACAATTCATCGTCGGGCAGGAAAACATCCGGGCCTACGTTCAAGCTCACTACAATATGACCAACTTCGAAGCATTCTACGGAAAGCTTGAGAACCGTCCCGCGTTCAAGGCTGGTCGGTGGTGGACTGGAGACGAGGACATGGACTGGGTCGCGGACTACGATGATGTCGGCGCAGACGGAGTAGCAGGAACCCATGATGCCGGCGAAGGCGACGGCATCCCGACCGACGGCGAGCCGGATTTCGACAGCAGGGACAAAGATGAATCGGATCAGATCGGTCTGACCGGGTTCAAAATGAACAGGATCAAAGGGCCTTCCAAGAACGATCCCGTGGACGATATCGTCTTCTATGGTCTGTGGCCGCCGAAACTGTACAATCAGTTTACGGATCCGGTCGAGGCAAATCGGTATGACTCGCCCGTTGTCTTGAACTACAACATCGCTTTTCTTTTCGCCTCAGGCACCTTCCGTCTTCCGGCCGGAGCGCATGAACGTTTCAGTCTGGCACTGGCGTACGGAGCCGATTTGAACGAACTCAGGACGCAGGTGAAGACTGTGCAACAGATCTACAACGCTAACTACCAGTTCGCCGTGCCGCCGCCTGCGCCAGTCGTGAATGCTGAGGCCGGCGATCACTATGTGCGACTCACGTGGTCCGATTTCTCCGAACGGGCCATCAATCCCATAACACGGAACAATGAGTTCGAAGGGTATCGGATCTACCGCTCGACCGATCCCGAGTTCCGCGATCCCAAAGTCATTACGAATGCAAAGGGAACCGGGCCATTCGGCAATGGGAAACCTATCGCGCAGTTTGATCTGAAGAACGGCATCTACGGATTCTCCAAGCAACAGATAGAAGGAGTGGCATACGATCTGGGGAACGACACGGGACTCATGCACTCCTATACCGACAGCCTGGTGAATAACGGCCAGGATTACTACTATGCTGTTTGTGCGTATGACCATGGCTCCGACTCGCTCGGGTTCTTCCCTTCGGAGAATTCCATTGCCGTGTCGCGAACGCTCCGGGGGGGGACAATCCTGCCCACAAATGTCGTTCTTGCACGGCCGGAGCCTTCAGTGCCCGGGTTCACGGCAGCGCGCACCGACAACGTCCGCCATACGGCAGGACCGGGGACAGCAGCAGTCCAACTCAAAGTCCTCGAGTCCCAGAAGGTTCCGGACGGCAAGACGGTCCAGATCAAATTTGATACGGACAACCCCGGCCACATTCACGCGGTGCGGTACCGCATGGTCGACAGCTCCAGCGGAAAAGACATCTTCAGCTTTGGTGCGGATTTCCACGGAGAAGGACGTGGACCGGTAGGACTAGGCATTCTTCCGATTATCAGCACTCCGGATTCCACATACGCGGACAGCGCGAGGACAGGTTTTGAGGCGGGCAGCCACGTTACGCTCGGGCTGCTAGTAACGAACAAGGATCGAGACTCGATCGACATCCGTCGCCCCGGATATCCCGCCGATTTTTCCATTACATTTTCGCACGACGTTCTCGACACAAGCCTTCTGTCCATAGTCAGTGACGCGGTCCCGGTCAAATTCCGTATCACGGCGCAGACTTCCAGCGGGACAATGAGGCTGCCGTTCTATTTTCACGACGCGAACGGCGACAGCACAATGAGTGTGTTCGGTGATTTTATCGATATTGTCACGTACACGCCGGGGAGCAGGCAGGCAAGAGTCACGTGGCGCGTCGAAGTCGATACGTCCGGTCAGTCTTCACGCGGGCCTCTGGTGTTGCCGACAGACGGTGATGTCTTCTCCGTCGGATTGGCAATCCCCGTCAGTTACGATGACGTCTTCAGTTACGTTACCACAGGGCAATCCGTGTCAACAGGCCTTGCGAGGAGTCAATACGTGAACGGACCCTACGTTGTGCCGAATCCTTACGTCGGAGCAGCGAGTTTTGAACCCGAACGATTCGCGATTACGGGACGGGGCGACCGGAGGATGGAATTCCGGAATTTGCCGGTGGGAGCCACCGTGCACATCCTTTCAGTTCGCGGAGACCTTGTGCAGACCCTGCACCAGGACGGATCGACAAGCGGGACGGTACCTTGGGATCTCAGGACCAAGGACAATCTTGATGTCGCGCCCGGATTGTATATCTACCAGGTGGAGGCTCCGGGCTTCACAGCATTCATCGGAAAGTTTGCCATCATCAAATAGCCATGGGAAAACGTATTATGCATGGTCCTCAGTGCAAGAGCCCGTCGGTGCGTCATGTCCGGCTCGGGCTTGTCGTTGCTCTCTGGGCGACGTTGCTGACCCCATTGAAGGGTGACCTCCTGGCGCAAACGAAGACGGGGACGACCATCGGACAATTCACGCTCATCGATCCGAGCGCGAGAAGTGCCGCCATGGGTGGTGCAGGGGTGACCTCCTCAACTGAAGCATTTGCTTCCTTCTATAACCCCGGTGCCCTGGGTGCATTGACGTCCACCGACCTTCAGTTTTCTTACAATGCATGGTTCGCGGGAATCAACCTAAACTACGCCGCCGCCGCATTTTCTCTGGGAAGTTGGGGGAATACGTCTGTCATGGTGACCAGTCTGAATTCAGGAGACATCAACGTCACCACCGTGGAACAACCTCTCGGCACCGGGGAAAAGTATTCGGTCAATGACCTTCTCATTGGTTTAGGGTATGGAATAAGGATCAGCGATCGATTTACCTGCGGGCTCCAGGTCAACTATGTGAGCGAAAGAATCTGGCATAGCAGTATTTCTACCTTTGGATTCAATATCGGGACGCTGTATCAACTCTCCCCCAATGGCCTTCGGATTGGTGCCAGTCTCACCAATTTTGGATTCAAGGGGCGCTTCGACGGCACCGACATTCGAATACGCTACGATATCGATCCGACGCGCTATGGGGACAACAGCAGCGTCCCGGGAGAAATCCTTACGGATGAATTCTCGCTTCCAATTGTCTTCCGTGTCGGACTTGGTCTTCCGATCGTTCTCGATGGAGCGAACACCATTACCGCTGCGATCGACGCGCTTCACCCCAGTGACAACAGCGAGGGCGTCAACATAGGGGCGGAGTGGGAGTTTCAAAAGACGGTGGCAATTCGAGTAGGCTATGCGGGGCTCTTTCAGCAGGACAACGAATTCGGATTGACAGCAGGGGGAGGATTGGCGTGGGACGGGCTCGGGTATCTCGTGAGGTTTGACTACGCCTGGGCTCAACATAAACTCTTGGGAAGCGTGCAGCGCGTGACGCTTGGCGTCGGTCTCTAGCACCAATCATCCATGACGAAACGACATCACTCGCACAAATACGGTCACTTCACCTCAGGGGGTCGTGAGTATCACATCACGACTCCACGGACCCCGCGACCCTGGATCAACGTTATTAGCAACGGCGACTATGGGTTCACGATATCTCAAACCGGCAGCGGGTACAGCTGGCGATCCCACGCCCAGCTGAACAGGATAACCCGCTGGGAACAGGATTTGATCAAGGATGAATGGGGCAAGTACCTTTATGTCAAAGATGAAAAGGACAGAATCTGGTCGGCCGGGTGGAAGCCGGTATGCGCAGAACCCGACACTTACTCTTGCGTGCACGGATTGGGTCGTACGACCATCGAAGCGCTCCAGCATGGCATTGAATCCCGTCTTGTCATGTTCGTTCCCAACGAAGATCCACTTGAGATTTGGCATGTTACCCTCCATAACAAATCACGCCGCGAACGTCGCCTGAACCTGTACACCTATCTGGAATGGGGACTCGGTGCGTCACCCGACTGGCACCGTGAATTCCACAAGTCGTTCATCGAAACTTCGTTTGACCCCGCTATTCAGGGAATCGTGGCCGTGAAACGCCTATGGGAGATCCCGACGAATCGCGGCCATTGGAACGCCGAGTGGCCCTACGTCGCTTTCCATTCATCGAATTCCCGTCCAGCGTCTTTCGAAACCGACAAGGAAGCATTCTTGGGGATGTACGGCGATATTCGTTCACCGGCCGCCGTCAAAGAAGGAATCCTGGGCAAGCATGAGGGCAATTGGCTCGACCCTGTGGGAAGTCTCCTCGTGAAGGTGAGGCTGAAACCAGACGAGGAGAAGACTGTCATCTTTACACTCGGCGCAGCTGACTCTCGAGAACATGTCGAAATTCTTACCGCAAAGTATGATAACGACATCGCTGTTCGGAAAGCGCTGTCGGACGTTGAAGCCCGGTGGGAGAGTCTGATTTCTACAACTGAGGTCGACACACCCGACTCGGCCATGAACCTGATGGAGAACATCTGGTTGAAATACCAGGCGATTTCCGGACGGCTGTGGGGGAGATCGGCGTACTATCAAACCGGAGGAGCGTTCGGGTTCAGAGACCAGTTGCAGGACAGCCAGATCTGGCTCCCGATCGATCCCACCAGAACAAAGGACCAGCTTCTGCTGCACGCTGCGCACCAATTCGCTGATGGAACCGTCTATCACTGGTGGCATCCACTCACTGAAACCGGTCTGCGTAACCAAATATCGGACAATCTCCTCTGGCTCCCTTTTGTTTTGAAATCGTACCTTGACGAGACGGTCGATTTTTCCGTGTTGGACGAGCGGGTTGGCTTCGTCGACGATGGTACCCCCTCATCATTGTACGATCATTGTACAAGAGCAATTGACAAGGTGCTTGGGCGGTTCAGTACCCGGGGCTTGCCTCTTATCGGGAGCGGCGACTGGAACGACGGCTTGAGTGGAGTGGGTCTCGATATGAAGGGGGAATCCACATGGCTCGGTCATTTTCTTCACAGGGTTTTGAATGATTTTGCCGAAATCGCTCAGCAGTATTCCGACACGAACCGCGCCCTGGACTATCGGGCGCGCGCCCGGAAACTTCGGGAAGCTCTGAATTCCTTCGCCTGGGACGGCGACTGGTACTTCGGTGCCACCAAAGATTCCGGCGAAAGGATCGGAAGCGCGCACAATACCGAAGGAACAGTCTGGCTGAACCCGCAGACGTGGGCCATCATCGGAGGTGTTGCAGACGGTGCACGAGCATGCGCCGTGTTTGGCATCGTGGAATCAAAACTTGAAACTGAAATCGGTCCCCTCTTGCTTGCGCCCGCCTACAAGACCCCCGACAAGTATGTCGGGTACCTGACGCGCTATGCTCCCGGGATGCGAGAGAACGGTGGCGTCTATACCCACGGGGCGACGTGGGCGGTCATCGCCGCGGCAATGCTTGGGAAAGGAGAAGCGGCGTTCAGGATCTATTCGAAGTTGAACCCTCCCAATCGCGCGGAACAGCCCGATCGATATGTCGCAGAGCCCTATGTCACGGCGGGAAATATTGAGGGCCCGGATTCTGATTTTTTTGGTCGGGGGGGATGGACCTGGTATTCGGGCTCTGCATTATGGCTGTTCAAGGTGGGCATCGAATGGATCTTGGGAGTCCGCCCAACATTCGAAGGTCTCCTGATTGACCCGTGTATTCCGTCCGACTGGAAGGGGTTTCGCGTCCGGAGGCTCTTTCGAGGGGCCTCGTATCTGATAGAAGTGAAGAATCCGGCACACGTCGAGAGTGGCGTCAAGGAAATGACCATCGATGGAACTTCCCTCTCTCTTCCCGCAGGGCCCCGCGGCACCCTTATTCCGGTGTTTGCCGGCGGCTCGACACATTCTATTGTCGTAACTTTGGGAATTCGAAAGTGAGACGCCCGCTCTGGATTCTCACCCTGCTGTGTCTGTTCACCGGCAACTCCGCGCTTGGCCAGCCGGCGATCGATTCGATTCTCGACTCCCTCCAGCATACAGCGTTCAATTTCTTTTGGAATGAAGCAAACCCAGGCAACGGGCTCATCAGAGATCGTGCGCCGGTTCTGGGCTCATCCCCTTCCGGCATCCCTTGCAGCATCGCGTCGGTGGGGTTTGGCCTGAGTGCCATCTGCATCGGGGTGGACCACGGGTGGGTGACCCGCGCGGACGCTGCAAGCAGGGTCCTCATAACACTCAAGACCTTCTGGAATGGGCCGCAGGGGAGCGGAGACGGGTACATTGGCAACTTCGGTCTCTTCTATCACTTCCTGGACATGACAACTGCAAAGCGGACATGGAGCAGTGAGTTGTCGACAATTGATACCGGGCTCCTCCTCGCAGGCATCATCGACGCGCAACAGTTCTTCGAGACCGGCGATCCGGCTGAGGTATCGATCAGAGCCTACGCAGACTCAATCTATCGTCGCATGAACTGGGATCTCATGCGGAACTCTCATAACGGGATCTTCTTCGGGTGGATGCCAGTGACCGGATTCCAAACCTACGGCGAGTGGACCGGCTATTGCGAAGCGATGATCATGTACATCCTGGCCATGGGGTCGCCAACCTATCCGGTCGATTCCCTCGGCTGGGTGAAATGGGTCCAGGGTTATCAATGGCAAAACCAGTATGGATACCAGTACGTTATTTTCCCGCCACTCTTCGGCCATCAATATTCCCATTGCTGGATAGATTTCCGTGGCATTCAGGATGCGTTTATGAGGGACCACGGGATCGACTACTTCGAAAATTCCCGAAGGGCGACACTTGCCCAGCGTGCCTATTGCGCCGCCAACCCAGGAGGTTTCGCCGGGTATTCCGATTCTCTCTGGGGAATTACTGCCTGCGACGATCCGGATGTGGGCTATCAAGCACACGGGGCACCTCCTGCGCAAAGCGACAACGGCACACTTGCCCCCACCGCACCAATCGGCTCCATCGCGTTCGCCCCGGATGCAGTCATACCCTGCATTCGAAATCTTTATACGAACTATCAAACCCAGATGTGGACCCGATACGGGTTTCGCGATGCCTTCAATATCTCGAAAAACTGGTGGGATACCGACGTTATCGGCATCGACGAGGGCCCGATCATCATGATGATCGAGAACTACCGGACCGGACGCGTCTGGAACCGGTTTATGAAAAACCCCGACGTGCAGCGCGGACTTCAGGTCGCAGGCTTTGTACAGACTCCGTCGGCGGTGGAACCAATGCCCTCGCAACCGACGGAGTTCGCCCTGAGTCAGAACTATCCAAACCCGTTCAATCCGAAAACAGTAATCAGTTGTTCCGTCCCGCCTTCGGCGGGACGAGATCTCGTCTCGAACGGCGTTCGAGACGGACAGTTAACAGTAGACAGTAGGATGAAACTTGCGGTGTACGATCTGCTTGGGCGGGAGGTGGCGGTGTTGGCAAATGGCAGGTATCCGGCGGGGGTGTTTTCCTTCACCTTCGATGCGACGAACCTGTCCAGCGGTGTGTACTTGTATCGTCTGACAGCAGGGTCGTATACCGCCGTTCGGAAGATGCTCTTGGTGCGGTGAAGAGTTGGGTAGCGGTCCCGCACAGAAAACGTGCGGGATCCTCAAAATGACGTGGAGTTAGCAAGACCCGCTAACTCCAGTCATTTGGGGACAAGCGGAGTGTATTTCTACCGATTGGAAGCGGGGGGTTTTGTGCAGACGAAGCAGATGTTGCTGGTGAAATAATCCCTTCAATGGTGAACCGAACCACGCATCGTGGAAAGCCTCCCATGCGCACATTCTCCCTTCTCCTTCTTCTTCCCTCGCTCCTCGGAAGCTGCAAGGGTCAGACAAACCCGCCGGTTGAAATGCGTCCGTACACGCGGGTCTGGGACCCCCTCCTTGACACCGTTGAAGTACGGACGATCAGATATTTCCTGGAGACGACGGATTCTACGACGGGCATGGCACTCGATCGGTATCCCACGCCTTCGTTTACCAGCGTTGCCTCAGTCGGATTTGCCTTTACAGTGTATCCCATCGCCGTGGAGAGGGGGGTACTGAGCCGCGAGCAGGCCGCACGACGAACCGTTATGGCGTTACAGCACTTCATGGGCCTTCCCGAAGATAGTAGCGGCACGTTCGGCGCCGGATATCGGGGGTTCTTCTTCCATTTCCTCCGGCTGTCAGACAATGCCCGCGTTTCAAAATGTGAACTCTCGACCATCGATACGGGACTCATGATGGCAGGGATCCTCTTTGTTCAATCGTATTTCGATCGGCAGGATGCCACCGAGGGCAGGATCCGAGCTCTTGCGGATTCGCTGTACCGGCGCGTGGATTGGCAATGGGCGAGCGAAGGGAGAGAAGGGATCGCGTTCGCCTGGGAACCCGACCGGGGGTTCTCGAAGGACTCCTGGTACGGGTACTGCGAGTCGATGATCATGTACATCCTTGGGTTCGGCTCACCGACGCATCCCGCTTCCCCCAAAGGGTGGGATCACTGGACATCACGCTATGTGTGGGCTGAGTACTATGGGCTCCCGTTCGTGAATTTCGGTCCTCTCTTCGGTCATCAGTATTCCCATTGCTGGATCGATTTCCGGGGAATTCAAGACCAGTACATGCGGCAAAAAGGAATCGACTATTTTGAGAATTCACGCCGTGCGACGTACACGCAATGGGCTTATGCCACGCAGAACCCGGATCACTGGCGCGATTACTCCGATTCGATCTGGGGACTCACGGCATGCGACGGTCCCGGGGACACCACGATGCAGGTCGACGGAGTGGAGCGGACATTCCATTCCTACAGCGCTCGGGGAGTCTCGGTCGATTGGGCGCTCGACGACGGTACGATCGCTCCGACGGCAGTGACCTCTTCCATTCCTTTTGCGCCGGAAATATGCGTGCCGGCGGTCAAGTCCCTGATTGCAAAATACGGTTCCGCCCTTTTCAGGCCGTATGGATTCGCCGACGCCTTCGACCCGTCGTTCATCACTCCTGCGACCCCTCACGGTTGGATCGACGTGGACTATCTCGGCATCGACCAGGGACCGATCGTTCTCATGATTGAAAACTATCGGTCCGGATTTGTCTGGAATGTCATGAAAAGAAATCCCTATATCATTGCGGGACTTCGTCGCGCTGGATTTACCGGTGGCTGGCTGGATTCTTCCTCGCCTCGGTGAGAGTGTATCGTGCATCGGAAACAACCCAGGCTGCGTATCGGCACGCGATTAACTCCCGGTGGATCTCCCCCGTTTTCTCAACACCCTCGAGCTGCGAATTCAAACAGAGTTCCTATGGCTGCGCTGGAACTCGTTCACTTTGTGAGCCTCCTCGCTTGGGTGACCACGATCGCCCTCTTGCGCCGTTGCACGTCGTATTGTCAGTCCAGACTACTTAACGACTTTGAATCGCTGGAGGGCTGGAGGTCGATCGTCTCGGAGGGAGCGAAGTTGACCCCGCTGAACGAAGAAGGGAAGAGCTCTCGTCATGGACTTTGACCTCAGCAGGGTCTCCGGCTATGTCATCGCACAGAAGGATTTTGCCCTGGACCTGCCCGCCGACTATCAATGCACGTTCGACCTGCGGGCCGACGCACCGGTTAACAACTGTGAATTCAAATTGATCGACGAACAAGGAAACCTCTTCTGGATCAAGAAACTCAATATCCACTACCCGTCGCGAAGAGCGGTGAAGTGGTCCTTCGGAAATTACCGGCAAAACTCGATTTTGGCTATTAAAGGGCCCGGTTGAATTCGTCCTCTTCACATACCTCCCTCTCCCTGAATGGGTCCTGGCTCATCAGTCCCGGCGACCGCAACTCGGCGGGATCCTCCGCAAGTTCGGTGCCGGTGCCCGGCCTCGTTGATCTTGCCTCTCCGTCCTATGAATGGAGCCAGTCGGAGTATCATTGGTACAGACGTTCATTCACGATCTCCCGTGACGATGATGCAAAACATTCCTGCCTTGTGCTGGAGCAGTCGATGTTCGGGACAGCGATATGGCTCAATGGTTCCTACGTCGGAGAAGATATCGCCTGTTACACGTCACAGGAGTACGATGTAACACCGTTCCTGAGAGAAGGGGAGAATCATCTCCTTGTCAGAGTGGGCAATCGTTCCACATTGCCGGCGGAAAGTGCTGTCGGCAATGATCAGGAACGCAAGGTCTTCATTCCGGGGATCTGGGGGGATGTACGCCTGGAGCGATCGGGTATTCCGCGCATCAGTCTGATTCAGGTCATTCCCCACATCGATGACGCAACTGCGGAGGTACGGCTCAGACTCCTTAACCCCTCCGCCAATGCGCTTGACGCGCATGTGACGGTGGGAGTCGCTGAGAAGCGATCAGGGAATCTTGTGGGGAAACGGGAGGTGGAAATTGAAGTCGTTCCCCTCCATACGGAGCGAACTGTTGTCGTGCACGTCCCGGTAGCAGCGCTTCACTGCTGGACACCCGATGATCCATTTCTCTATGTCTGTACGGTCGAAGTGTTCCGCGACAGTCTTCCGGCAGACTGTCGATCCACTGTATTCGGGATGCGAGAATTCAAGATTGAAGGGGGCAATTTTGTCCTGAATGGGGAGAAGATTTTGCTGCGTGGAGGGAATATCGCATTTCATAGGTTCCTGTCGGACGACGAGCGCGCTGAACTTCCCTGGGACTTGGAGTGGGTCAAGAGGGTGTTGATCGACATCCCGAAGGAACACAATTTCAATCTGTTCCGCGCACATATCGGACAGATGTACAACCGGTGGTACGATGTTGCCGACGAATTCGGCATGCTCCTGCAAAATGAATGGCAATTCTGGAAGACCAGTGGCAGCAGGGAGCAAACGACGAAGGAATTTACCCGCTGGATTGAAGATAATGTCAACCATCCCAGCATCGTGATCTGGGATCCGATCAACGAGTCGACCGACAGCGTGGTTCAGAACGAAATTGTTCCGTTGATGAAAGCGATTGACCCCACGCGCCCGTGGGAATCTGTCGATTTCACCGAGGAACACCCGTACATCTATTCTCTCGGACCTGTTCTGAACGACCGCAAGTTCGGGTTTACGCGCGCGTTGCAGGATATTGCCGCCGATGTGAACCCCACAATGGTCAACGAATTCCTCTGGTGGTGGATCGACCGCGACGGCAATCCAACATCCCTCATGGAGGGGGTGGTCGAACGATGGCTCGGGCCCGATTGGACAAGCGATGAGCTTATCACGTATCAGGGGTTTCTGGCCGGCGAGCTTGTGGAATTGTTCCGTCGCATGGGAGTGGATGCCATCCAACCGTTTGTGTATCTTAGCAACAACGCGGGCCCGACGGCACACTGGTTCCAGCGCAACATCCGGGATCTCAAACCCAAGCCTCTTCTTGCTGACTTGAGAAACGCGTTCGTCCCTGAGGGGGTGAGCATCGAACTCTGGGATCGTCATTTCTTCGAAAACGAAAAGCGCCGGGCAAGAGTGTTTGTTTTCAACGATCGGACAAGGCCGTTCTCCGGGATCCTCGAGTGGGGAGTGCTGAACCCTGATGGCACCTGGGTGTCCAGGTCATCGGCGGCGGTAAAAGCTGATCCCGTCTCGAGGACTATCGTCTCTCAGGTTTTTGAAATGCCCCGGAGTCCCGGCGAGGTGACGGTGATGGCCCGACTCCTCTCGGCCAATCGCATTCAATTGTCGCAGAGTAAGAAAACTGGATTCGTTTGGCCTCAACCAGAAAGGACCGGGAAGGGAAATATTGTTGCGTTGTTCCCCACCGGAGACGGCAATCCGCCTGCCGATTTCCTGGCCCGTTCGGGTTTTTCATGCAGTCCGATGGGATCTGTCTCTTCTTCATGCAAGGCTGCGATCGTCGCGGAGGGGACAGTGGAGGAGTTTGCATTGCTACGAAATCGGGACACATTGACGGAGTATGTATCCGGAGGGGGCGCGCTCATCCTCCTGGAACCTGAGTTTGGCGTGCACGAGCTCCTTACCGTCGAGATTCTCGAAGGCCTTGAATTAACCATACGTTACCGTGAAGATGCGGACCGTGGGGGGTATGACTCCGCAGTCTTTCCTGTGGATAAGGAGCATCCTGTCTGGAACGGGATCGGTGTCGACCAGTTGAAGTTTTTTAACGGCAGTCTGGGTGGAGAGATAGTCTCCCAGCATGATGTGACAAGTTCGCTGCCGGCCACGGTGCACGCGCGGTCCGGCCTTTCTCTGAAGACCGCGGCACTCATGGAAATCCCCTACGGGAAAGGGCGCGTTGTTGTGTCCCGGTTGCAGGTGAGAGGACGTTTGGGATTGACCGGGGGTGAAGGGCTCTACGACCGGCGGCCGGACCCTGTTGCCATGCAATACTTTCTGAATCTTATTGAGGCGTTCTCCGCCCATGATTAGGACCCCTAGGTTTCGACCTCATGCTGATGAGAATCGAGTAGCAAAAGTCCGCGGCCCCGAACCGGAGTCCTGGCGGCTTTTGCGGTCCCCCTTGGCAATCTGTATCGCGGCCTGCCTTACACTGCATAGCTGCAGCCGGCCCTCCGATTCGCCGACGGAAATTGTCTTCTGGGCGTTCGGCGCAGAAGGAGAACATGTTCAGAGCCTCATTCCGGGATTTGAAGCACGGAATCCTGATATCCACGTCCGGCTTCAGATGATTCCGTGGACAGCCGCGCACGAGAAGGTCCTTACGGCGTACGCAGGAGACTCGACGCCGGATCTCTGCCAGTGGGGGAATACCTGGATCCCCGAAATGCACTTGCTCGAAGCGATCGAGCCGCTCGACAGCCGGGTGAGCGTGTCGAAGGTCATTCACCGGGGTGGGTATTTCCCCGGGATATGGGAAACAAACAGAATCGACAGCGTGCTGTACGGAATTCCCTGGTATGTCGACACCCGCGTTCTTTTTTACAGGAAGGATCTCCTCGCGCGGGCCGGATATCGCCAGCCGCCGAAAACGTGGGATGAGTGGGAGAAAGCTTCACAGGCAATCGTTGCATCCCGGACGGGGGAGGAAAAATACGCTGTGCTCCTGCCAACAACGGAATGGGCTCCCCCGGTCATCCTTGGTCTTCAGTGCGGGGCGCAGCTCCTTTCTGACCGCGGGACAAGGGGTGATTTTAGCGGAAAACGGTTCACCCGGGCTTTCAATTTCTATATCTCGTTCTTTCGGGAACATCTGGCTCCGGTTGGCGTGACACAGGTAACAAACATCTACCAGGGCATGACCGACGGGTTCTTCTCCATGTATATTTCCGGTCCGTGGAATATCGGCGAGTTCCGGAGGCGCATGCCCGATTCCCTCCAGGATGAGTGGATGACTGCGCCTTTGCCCTCGCCAGATTCGATCTACCCCGGGGCGTCTCTCGCGGGGGGAAGCAGCCTGGTCCTCTTCCGGGCCTCCCGCCACAAGGAGGCCGCATGGCGCCTTATCGAATACCTCTCAGAACCTGAACAACAACTCCATTTTTATCGGGAAACGGGTGACCTCCCTGCGAGTGTCGAAGCCTGGGAAGACTCCTCGTTGTCCGGAAACAAGTATATCCGTGCATTCCGTATTCAACTTGAGCGTGTCGCTTCGCCCCCCAAGGTTCCCGAATGGGAACAAATTGCAGTGAAGGTGCAGGATTACGCAGATCTTGCGTCTCGTGGCATGGTGTCAGTCCATGACGCGCTTGCGTCCCTTGACCGGGATGTGAACATCATCCTCGAAAAACGCCGGTGGATGCTCAATGAACGAAAAGACTAAAACCCGGGCGGCCCTGCTCTTTCTCTCGCCTGCACTGGTTGCCATCGGGCTCTTTTTTTTCATCCCGGTCATCGCCGCATTGGTACTGAGCTTCTCCGATTTTGATATCTACGCGCTCGGATCCTTTGCCAATGCGCGATTTGTAGGATTCGGCAATTACATCAAGCTCGTTGAAGACCCGCTCTTCTGGCTCGCCCTCAAGAATACATTTTATTTTCTCCTGGTGGGTGGACCGCTCTCCGTCGCCGCCTCATTGGCGACGGCGCTTCTTCTGAATTCCCGCCTGGTGCGGTATCAATCACTTTTTCGATTCCTGTACTTTGCCCCCGTTGTCACAACACTGGTGGCGGTTGCGGTCGTGTGGCGATTCCTCTACCATCCGCGGTTCGGACTGCTCAACTACGCTTTGGGTTTCCTGGGAATTGGTCAGATCGACTGGCTGGGGGATCCCCATTGGGCCATGCCTGCAATCATTCTCATGGCCGTGTGGAAGAATTTCGGCTATAACATGATCATTTTCATTGCAGGCCTTCAGAATATCCCGCAGTCCCTGTATGAAGCGGCATCGATCGACGGTGCCGGGACGTGGCAGCAATTCACCGATATTACCCTTCCCCAGCTTGCGCCCACAACTCTCTTCGTCGGTATCATCACGATGATTGGATACTTTCAATTGTTTGCGGAACCGTACGTGATGACGCAGGGAGGTCCGACGAATTCCACGCTGAGCATCGTGCTGTTGATGTACCAGCAAGGGTTCCGCTGGTGGAGTATGGGGTATGCCGCGGCAATCGCCTTCGTGCTGTTTGTGATCATCCTTGCCGGTTCCCTGATCCAGACCCGCCTGCGGAAAGGGGAAACGGCATGAAACGGTTCCTTGCCATGACTGCAGCGGCACTCGTGGCGGTGGTCACGATAGCTCCTTTGGCGTGGATGATTTCCGCTTCGTTCATGCCGACCGGTCAGGCAAGTACCTTTCCACCCTCGTTTATCCCCCACCCGGCAACGCTGGAGCAGTACGCCGCCCTGTTCACCCGGTTAAACCTGGGACGCTACCTCCTGAATAGCATTTTCATCGCCACGTGTGTGACCATCATTTCCACGGTCGTCAATTCTATGGCGGGGTACGCATTTGCAAAATTCCGGTTCAAGGGACGCGATGCGCTTTTCAGGATTCTGATTGCGTCCATGGTCATCCCGGCCCAGGTCACCATGCTTCCGCTGTTTCTCATGCTCAAGAAGGTGGGTTTGATCAACACCTTTCCCGGGGTCATCATTCCGGGAATTGCGAGCATCTTCGGCATCTTCCTCATCCGGCAATTTGTGCAATCCATTCCGGACAGTCTGCTTGAAGCGGCACGCATGGATGGAGCCACCGAATTCAGGATATATCGGACGATCATCCTGCCGTTGAGCAAACCCGTGTTGATCACCCTGGCCATCTTCACGTTCATGAGCACGTGGAATGATTTCCTCTGGCCGTTGATCGTCATGACGGACGATTCCATGTACACGCTTCCAGTTGCCCTTGCCGGACTCTCGGGGGAACACGTACAGGACACGGAGCTCATGATGGCGGGGTCGGTGTTGACCGTGCTCCCCGTGCTCCTGCTTTTTGTGGCAATGCAGAAATACTACATCAGAGGGATCATGGCCGGCGGGGTGAAAGAGTAGGAAAGACGGAATGGAAAAGTGAAGTTCGAAAATCGAAAATTGGAGGGGCTGGAATGAGGCCGATCGACTCGACTCTGTCAGGCTCTCTTAACCATCGAGCGGATTCTGCTCACCCAGGCAGGCGGGTTCTTGGCCATGATGTCGACTCCCACTGCAATGACAAGGACCGCTCCTCGAACGACAAGCTGGATCCAGTTTTCAAGACTTGAGTAGTCCATTCCCTGAATCACGGTTGCCATGACGAGCCCGCCCAGAAACGTTCCCCCAACGGCTCCCCGTCCGCCCATGAGGCTTGTCCCGCCGATCACCGCAGCGGCGATCGCGTACAATTCGTAGTACTGCCCGGCGTTCTTCGTCGATCCCTGATTCTGCGCCATCCAGACAATGCCCGCCACCCCCGCGAGGAGACCCATGATGGTAAACGCCGCCACGATCGAACGCTCTGTCCGGATGCCCGAGAGCCTCGCCGCTTCGATGTTGCCCCCGATCGCATAGAGGTGCTTTCCCAATACCGTCCGCGATGCGATGAACCATGTGCCGAGAAGAACGACTGCCATGACGACGACCTGGAGGGGAATCCCGCGATATTCATTGACTTTGAACACAAATGCAAATACGACGAAGACGATGAGCCCCGTCCCGACGAGGTTTGTAAGGAGCGAAGAAGTGGGGAGTCCCAGCCGGGCACGGCGGCGATGAGAAATTATCATGACAAGAATCAACAGTGCACTCGCCCCGCCCGCAAGGAGAAGTCCGGTCGACGGAGCGACATAGTCGTAGCCAAGTCGTGCCACCCAGATATTTGGCTCGATCCGAGGGTCGAATGCGCTTACCTTCTGCGTGAGCCCGCGAAAGATGAAAAACCCGCCCAGCGTGACGATGAAGGACGGGATCCGACCATAGGCGACGAGCACTCCCTGGAGGAACCCTGCGGCAACGCCGGTCGCAACGGCGATCGCCACGGAAATCTCAGGCGAGAGGCCGGGACCATACTCCGGATTCATCAGGAGCGCACCCGTTGCGGCGACGAGCGCAAGGAGAGAGCCGATGGAGAGGTCAATGTTGCCCGTCACGATGACGAGAGTGACACCTGCCGCGAGGATGGTCCAGCTCGCCATGTCCCGGACAAGTTTTGCCATGCTCTCGCCGCTGAAGTAGAAGTCTCCCACCTGTATCCTGAACAGCACCCACATGATGACGAGGATGCCGATCATCGAGAAGAGCCTGACATTGATCTTTCTCTTCGGAATAACGGTTGTCACGCTGCGAGCTCCATGATTCGTTCCTGGGTAATATTATCACCGGTGAGTTCTCCGGTCAATCGACCTTCCCGCATCACAAGAACTCTGTCGGCGATGCCGACCACTTCCAGGAGATCGCTCGATACGACGACGACCGCGATCCCCTCCTCCTTGATTTTCGTGATCAGCCGGTACAATTCCGCCTTTGCGCCGACATCCACACCCCTCGTGGGCTCATCCAGAAACATCACCGAGAGCCGCTCTCCGAGCCACTTTCCGAACACCACCTTTTGCTGATTTCCCCCCGAAAGGCTCTCCACGGGCATCTCGAGCGATTGAGCGCGGACTCCGAGCTGATCCTTCAATGAATAAAGAAGTGCTTCAAGGCCGGCCGAATCGACGATTCCGGCTTTGCTGAAGCGGGGCAACCGCACGAGCGCCAAGTTGTCAAGAACCGAAAGAGGGAGGATGAGTCCCTGATGTTTTCGGTCTTCCGGCACGAGTCCCATGCCAAGGCTTACGGCGTGAGAAGGGGAAGAGACCCGGACCTCCACGCCGTCAATTGCCACCGACCCGCCGGCAATCGGGCCGGGAGGTGCGCCGAAGAGAGAAAGGAGCAATTCTGTCCGGCCGGATCCCATGAGTCCCGCGATGCACAGTGTTTCACCCCCATGCGCGGAAAAGCTAATCTCTTCCAGAATCGCTGCATCCCTGCGTGGATGGCGAACGGACAGATTGCGAACGGTCAGCCGTTCCCGGACCTGTTTCCCCGGGGCCTTGGTATACATTTCCTTCATGGGTCTGCCGACCATTGCACCGATCAGTGATGCCTTGTCCCACCCGGAAGTGGGTCTCGTTTCGATGGATTTGCCGTCGCGGAGCACAGTGATTCGGTCTGCAAGAGCAAACACCTCTTCAAGTTTGTGGGAGATATATATCACCCCGGTCCCCTTCGTTGCCATGGAGCGAACAAGGGTCAACAGGTTCTTCGTATCTTCCATCGTGAGGGAGGCGGTGGGTTCATCGAACACCAGGATGCGTGTCCGCCGTCTGCAGGCCTTCGCAATTTCCACCATCTGCTGCTGGCCGACACTCATGGTGCCCACCGGCAGTGACCAGGGGATGCTGAATTCGAGGGAGGAGAGAAGGTCCCGCGCTTGCCGGAGCATTTCCGGATGATCGACAATCCCCGCATGCGAGGGTTCCGAGCCGAGGAAGATATTTTCTGCCGCGTTCATTTCGGGAACGAGAGCGAGCTCCTGGTAAATGACCCCGATCCCGGCATGCTCCGCGTCCCGCGCTGAATGGAACTGGCAGGGGGAACCACCGAGCAGGATTTCGCCCTCATAATTGCCCGATGGATAGACTCCGCTCAGGACTTTCATCAGGGTGGATTTGCCTGCGCCATTTTCGCCGACGAGTGCGTGGATCTCCCCCGGTTGAAGAGTGAAAGAAACACCGTCCAGTGCGCGGACGCCGGAGAATTCTTTTACAATATTCCTCATTTCGAGGAGATGTGTCACGGCGCCCGTATCTTTCTGATCGTCCATTCTCTGCCTACTGTTGCGGCCACTGTGAACGCGGGACATTTGCGTACACCTTTTCCAGACTCTGCCACCCGTCTTTGATGACCGTGGAAGCCATATTGTCCCTGGTCACGAATACCGGCTCGAGAAACACGGAAGGAACCTTCTTGGATCCATTGTCGAGGTACTGGACCGGATATCCAAGGTCCTTGATGATATCTTCAGCCCGTTCTCCTTTGGCCAGCTTCACCGCCGCTTCTGCGGAGACTTCAGCAAGCATCCGGACCGGCTTATAGATGGTCAGCGTTTGTGTCCCCTCGGCAATTCGCTGACAGGCCTGCAGTTCCGCGTCCTGACCGGAAACCGCCACCTTGCCCGCAAGGCGTTCTGCTTGCAGCGCGGCAACGACTCCGCCCGCCGTCGCATCATTGGATGCAATGATGGCCTGCACAGTTTTCCCTTCGGCCTTGAACTTGGTGAGCAGATTGCTGATCCTGCGCCTCGCTTCGTCCCGATCCCAGTCGTCCATGAACGGGTCGGCGAGGATCGTAATATGCTTTCCGGTCGTTGTTTCATATTCATGAATTGCCCTGAGTTGCCCCTCACGCAGCAGCCGTGCATTGTTATCGGAGGAGGCCCCGCCGAGGAGGATGTAGTTGCCTTCAGGGACTTTTTCCAGAATCCCCTTTGCCTGCAGGTAGCCGACTTTCTCATTATCAAAGGTGACGTACAAATCCACGTCGGCATCCCTGATGAGCCGGTCATACGAAAGGACGGGAACCCCCTTCTCGTGCGCGCTCTGGACGATCCGCGAGGCGGTGTTCAGGTTCTTGGGAACAACAATGAGTGCCTTCACCCCTTGCGTGAGGAATCCATCAGCCTGCTTGTTTTGACGGTCCTGATCGCCGTCTGCCACCGCGCGAAGCACATCGTACCCGAGGCTCCTGACCTTCTGGCTGAAGTAGGATTCGTCCCTCTGCCATCGGTCGAGATCATACGTCTCCATCAGGAACCCCACGGTGGGGCGCGAAGGCGCCTCCTCTGCAGGCTTCTTCGAACACCCCTGGAATACAGCCAGGGCCATGGATGCGACGAGAAGAAATAGATACGTCTTCATAACGGGACTCCTCCCAATGTCAAATGCCTGCATGATTGAACGAAGATGGAGCGGCTCGACTCCTTCTCGTCTATTTCACGCCTGAGAGAATCTGGTCCAGCACTTTCGACCATCGTTCGACTGCCTCATAGTACGGCGCCGATGCTCTTGACGGCTCCACCGTTCGTTGTACCTGCAGACCACGGAAGGCTTCTGCGGGGGAAGCATAGGCTCCAGCTCCGACCGCTGCGCCGCGCGCAGCTCCGCCTGCTCCATCGGTATTGTACAGCTCCAGAGGTGTTCCCGTCACGGTCGCCAGGGTATCACAGAATATAGGGCTCAGGAACATATTTGCCAAGCCCGCCCGAATCACTTTCGGGGTGATACCCAGTGAGGGCATGATCTGGAGTCCCCGGTGGAGGGCAAAGGCGATCCCCTCCTGGACAGCACGAAGGAGATCGGGTGTCTCATGCCGTGTGAAGTCGATTCCGGAGAATGTCGCACCCAGCAGTTTGTCGCCGAACAGGCGTTCTGCTCCGTTTCCGAAAGGGAACGCCATCACGCCTTTTGACCCGACGGGTGATTGCGCGGCAAGACCATCGAGAGCTTTGTAGGGAACGGACGTATTTCCCGTCATTCGCCGTATCCACGTGTTGGCAATGCCTGTCCCGTTCACACAGAGAAGGATTCCGATTCGCGGATGATCCACCCGATAGTTTACATGTGCAAAAGCATTCACACGGGAACGCGGATCGGATCGCAGACCATCGCCGATGGCATAGACCACTCCCGAGGTTCCTGCCGTTGCTGCGACCTCTCCCGGCTCGAGCACATTGAGTGAGAAGGCATTGTTCGGTTGATCACCTGCCCTGTACGATACAGGGATGCCTTTTGGGATGCCAAGCAGGGATGCCGCTTCTTTGGTAATATGCCCCTGATCTCCGAACGTCGGGACAAGACGAGGGAGAAGATCCGGACGAATTCCGTAGTGATGAAGCAGTGTTTCGGAAGGGCTGGCTGAGACAAAATCCCAGAACATCCCTTCAGACAGGCCGGGAATGCTCGAAGTCGCCTCTCCCGTCAATCGGTAGGCGATATAATCGCCGGGGAGCAGAAACTTCGTCGCCATGGATCCTTCCGCCGGGCGGTGCTGCAGAACCCAGCGTAGCTTGGAGGCGGTGAAATTCCCCGGAGAATTCAGCAGATGGTCGAGACACCACTGGTGTCCGAGCGCGTCGAAAGCTTCTCGGCCAATTTCCGTCGCCCTGCTGTCGCACCAGATAATTGATGGCAGCAGCGGCTTGCCTTCCCTCCCGATAAGCACAAGGCCGTGCATCTGATAAGAAATCCCAATCGCTCCGAGAGAATGCAGCGCTCCCTGGGCCTTTCCGCGAAGCAGATGGATTGCTTCGACAACGCATTCCCACCAGACGTCGGGGTCCTGTTCGGCATACCCGAACCGGGGAGACGATATGAGAAGCTCCGTGTCCGGGACTGTTGCATGGGCGATGGTGTTACCCGTTTCGCTGTCGACGAGGGCTGCCTTGATGGAAGAACTTCCGATATCGAGACCGAGTGTGATCATAGTCAGGTCGATTTCCGAATAATGATTATGTTGCCGAGGACTTCAACGACGGGTTTGATGTGAGACTGCGGCAAGTGATCAGAACCACCTGCAATCCGTTGTACCATCAGCGTGCGGACCTACCTCAGGATGATCGCTCAAGGCTCGGGACACCGTAGAGGGGGGAAAGATGAAGGTGTTCGGCAATGGATTTCAGCGAAGTACGTGGCACTGGAGGATCCGGCAATTTGCTGTAGAAATTACAGTTTTGTGTCAAGAAGTGCAACCCCGGTGTCGATTGACGAGAAGAACTCGTCACCACGCTGTAAGGCGGTGGACCGCTCTCGCCTAGCGCGAGACCCCGGGTTTTCCGAGTTCACCACTCCTCACTTTCGAAAAGAACTTTGAGAGCATCGCTGAAGAACGGGCTTCCAGGATGCCGGGAAGCAGGACGGCTCTGTGATTCAACCGTTGATCCTGAACCAGGTTGTACAGCGTCCCGCACGCGCCCGCTTTGGGATCCGGCGCGCCAAATACAAGACGTGGAATGCGGGCCTGGATAATCGCGCCTGCGCACATGGCGCACGGTTCCAGTGTGACGTACAACGTACACTCCTCAAGCCGACGACTTCCCAGCCACGAAGCGGCGGCGGTAATCGCAATGATCTCTGCATGAGCAGTGGGATCCTGAAGCGTCTCGGTCTGGTTGTAACCTTTTCCGATGATCCGGCCTTCCTTCACAATCACCGCTCCAATCGGCACTTCCTTCCTCAGAAACGCCTGCTCCGCTTCCCTCAGGGCGGATTCCATCCATCGTTCATCAATCGTCATGAAAGATGTCCCGTCTTCCAGAATCGCCTGTGTCCCCGTGCCCCCACCGCGATAGCTCCCTCGTCTGATGAATTCTTCACATTCCGACGGACAAACGCTTGCCAAGAAAACGCGGCAAGCCTGCCACCTTAATCGCCTTCGCTGCCTTCTCGATTTCATAATCGAGACGGAAGTTCCGGTATTCCCAGCTGCCGGTATCGAGATATCCAAAACTTGATTGCGGGTTATGGTCCCGCGGTTGGCCGACGCTTCCCACGTTGATAAGGAATCGAACACCGGCCTTGAAATCGAACGTCTCAAGATCCTCCCCACAGACGATCGGCTGATGGGTGTGGCCGATGAAGCATATCTGCGTAGAGAATGCTGCGAACTGTCGCTCTGCTGAATCGAGAGAAGCGACATATTCCCACGCTTCCGGGTTTGTGGGTGCGGAATGCGCAAGGGTGCAGCAATCGGTCTCGATCTTGAGAGGGAGTGCTGCAAGGTAGTCGAGGTTCTCCTTTACCAACTGTCGACGATTCCACTCAGAAGCAATCCTCCCCGGCTTGCTGAAAGTCGCAAGCAGCGCTGAATCATACATTGCCTGGTCGTGGTTCCCGCGCACCACATGCGTCGCGTGGCGCCTGATGAGTTCGATACACTCGTTCGGATTCGCGCCGTAACCCACAATGTCGCCGAGGCAGTAGAGTGCGTCGAGATTCATCGAGCTCACGTATTCCAAGGTGCTCTGAAGGGCTTGAAGGTTGGAATGAATATCGGAGAGGATCGCGATTCGCATAGTGGGGGCGCTGCACCTTTTCTGGCAGGTCAGCTTCAAAACGTAAGAAGAAATCGCAGAAAAACAAAGAGAAATGGCTTTTTCATTCGCGATTTCACTATATTCATACATTTCTTAGACCACCACCAGCACTATCTGGTTTCATATCCATGTCGCCTCTCTTTCGCCTCTTTTCTGGATTCCTTGCGTTTCTCGTTCTTTCGTGCGTGTTCCCTCATCCCGCGTTTACACAACGAGAGTTGGTCCCGGTAGACCATCCGATCTACAATTTCCTTCTCCGTCAACAGCTTGAAGGCCACATTCAGGCCTTCACGTGGGAAATGCTCCCCTTGCCCCGGGTCGATGTTGCCCGGTTTCTTGAAACACTTCGCCGCGACAGTATCCGCGCGACCCTTTCTCCCACAGACAACCAAATCCTCGCGGATTATTGTGTGGAATTCTCGCAAGATCTCGACAATACATCAGAACACCTTCAGCCATTCATTCCCGAATGGGATGTGACGGGAATCTTCTCGGACGAGCAGCAGAAGTCGCTGTACACATATCGGGACTCGACGACGAGTCTGGTGATCGATCTTCTCGCGGACCTCAGCAGGCGGGACACATGGGGCGACTCGCTCGGGAAGGGACATGCTACGCTGGGAGAGGTCGGGATCAGGTTTCGAGGGACGCTGCACGACCGATTGGGATTCTATCTCCAGGCAACGAACGGAAGTCTGCTGAACGGATCACACTCAATCGCGTTAATCGATAATCGGCTGCGGGCGAACAATAAATTCAACTCGCCGGAAGCATCGTTTTTCGACTTTACCAAGGGATACCTCCGGTACGATATCGATTGGCTGAGCGTCATGGCGGGGAGAGAACAAATTCTCTGGGGAGCAGGGTATGCGGACCGGGCGGTGTTTTCGGATAATACTGTGCCCTTCGATTACTTTCGCATCGATCTTCGCAGCGGGGGCTTCCGCTACGCCTTCCTTCATGGGAGTCTTGTGGGGGCGGATTCCACCGGCCATACGCTTTCGTCGAAGTATATTGCTTCGCACCGGGTGGAATTCAATGTCGGCTCCCGCGTGAGAATTGGGCTCAGTGAAGCCGTCCTCTACAGCAACCAACCGGTCAACTTTGCGCTCATGAACCCCTTCACTTTTCTCACCAGTGCCGAGCTTTCCACCGAGATGCCTCAGAAGGAGGACAACGCCCACAATACCTTGATGTGGCTGGATGTGGAAGTGACCCCGATGAAGGATCTTCGCACCTTCGGCTCATTGTTGGTCGACGACCTGAAGTTCAGCACGATTGGAAAGAACGACATCAGTGGGAACAGTAATAAATTCGGTTGGCAGGGAGGGATACTCTGGAATGATGCATTCGGGCTTCCCACGCTGGTCCTCACGACTGAATACACCAGGATCAATCCATTCGTGCTTACACACTGGACGAATTTCAATTCCTATACAAACTGGGGGCTCTCATTGGGCCCCTCTCTTCCTCCCAACTCCGACGAGTGGCTGTTCCAGGCAGAATACGCGATCACGCACCGGCTCTCGGTTCGCGCGAATGTGAGGTTCCAGCGGAGCGGAGAGAATATTCTGGATGCCAATGGGAACGTGGTCTACGATGCCGGAAGCAATATTCTTCTCGGGCAAGACCACCTTGTCCATCCCAATGTCTTCCTGGAAGGGCGACGTGTGAACCGGACTATCGCCGACGTGTATGTCACTTGGCAGCCGATCCGTCAGTACTTTGTGCGCGCTGAGATCATGACCCGTTCCCTCCGTTATCCCGCCGAAAGCAGGCAGATTGCCGATGGCTGGTTCTGGTTCTCGGTGGGGGTGGATTATTGAGCGCTGGAGGGGCTGTTCAACCGGAGCAACGCCAGTGCCATCACCGCTGTCCAGCTGAGAACTTTGAATTCCCCATGGGCGACGGCATGCGCGACCTCGCCCGTCGATAGAGTTATCAGTTCCTGGTCTTCCAGGTCATCGCTCTCCGCGTCACGGTTTTTCTCCGCGCCCATTGCAAGGAATAAATGAGCGTGACCGGCGCCATGATTCCCGTCCGCCGGAAAAACCCCCAGATCGATCCATTCACGCGCCGAATACCCGGTTTCTTCGTCAAGTTCACGACGTGCCGCTGTGAGTGGATCTTCGCCCGGGTCCACATACCCACCGATCGGTGCAAAAGAAATCCCTTCCACCGCGTACTTTGTCTGCCGGAAGCAGAGGAATTTCCGATCCGGTGTCACGACCGCGATGTTGACGTAATCCGGGCTGATGATCCAGGGCCACTGATCTATTGTCTTTCCGTCCGGCAGGCGAATCGTGTGGTTCTCCACCGTCAGCCATTTACTGTGTCGGAACACTACTTCCCGTCCGAGAGTTGTCCAGGGCTGCATGAGGTTACCTTTGTTGGAGAGTGTGGATGATGATACGTGAAGGATGAAGCGCGGAATGAAACACGCGCTGTACGCTTTTGCGGAAGGATGCGGCATCTGCCTCGTGTGGAGGCGTGAATGTCTGGGGATTCCTCTCGACCAGGGGAAACCAGGAGCTTTGAACTTGAATCATCATCCGGTGACCCGGGAGGAAGCAATGGTTGATATCGGCCATTGTGAAGTCGATCTGTGTGACCTTACCGGGAATCATGGGCTCCGGATGATCGAATCCGTTGCGAAATCGCGAAGGCATGATATCGCCGCGGACGAGCATCTGGTATCCTGCCAGGCGGAATTCCGGTGATTTGTCGTCTGTGGTTGCACTGGAATCCGGGAAAACGTCGATCAGTTTCACGACCCAATCGCAGTCTGTCCCGGAAGTGCTCACAGAGAGGTGGACTTTCACCGGCCCGACGGCCGTCAACGCGTGATCGAGAGGAGGAGTCTGATACACCAGGACATCCGTACGGCGTGCGGCAAAACGCTGATCGGCGTCCATGTATTCCGCCGGTCTCCAGTTCACAATGTCGGGAATATACGGAACGGGTTTTGAAGGGTCACTGATGAATTCATCGAATCCCTCTGTGTTACGCTCGGGGGAGTTGGTGAGGGTGCCCTCGCCGGAAAGGGAAAATATCGCTTCTGCGGTATGCAGGGGCGGCCATTCCTGATAGGTCCGCCAGGCGTTTGAGCCTGTCTCAAACATCCATTTCTCTGGCGCCGGCGGAGCGCCATCTCCTTTGAGTGTCTGTTCGAAGAAGGGGAACTCAATGCTGTCTCTGAAGAAGACAGCGGATTTCTGACCGAAATCGATGTCGCCGAGTGTCTCGCCATCCCGATACTCCCATCCTCCATGTTGCCAGGGACCCATGACGTAGGACACGCTCGAACGCGGATTTAAGTGAGCAATGGTTTCGTAGGTATGAAGAGTCCCGTAGAGATCCTCAGCGTCGAACCACCCGCCGACCACGAGCACCGCCGGCGGCATATGGTGAAGGTGGGGGAGGATATTGCGAGCTTTCCAGTAGTAGTCGTCTGTTGAATGCACCATCATCGAGTCCCAGAATGGGACCTGGCCGCCAAAGTAGCGCTTGTTGAAGGACGATGCCGGGCCTGCGTTCAGGAAAAACGCGTAGGCATCCGGCGTGTGGAATGCGTAACCCTCCGATGCGACCGTCGTCCGATGTGTGCGAACCCGATCAAAGCCCGACGAAAAACGAAAATTGTCGATCAGAAAAAAAGCCCCGTTATGATGGACGTCGTCGCCCGTAAACCAGTCGGCGATGGGCGCCTGGGGAGAGATCGCTTTCAATGCCGGATGGGCATCGATTGAACCTGCCGAAGTGTAGAACCCGGGGTACGATACACCCCACATCCCTGCGCGGCCATTGTTGTGCCGGACGTTTTTGAGCAACCATTCAATGGTGTCGTAAGCGTCTGTGCTCTCGTCTACGTCTTTTGACGATGACTTGTGCGATATGTGCGGGGTCATATTGACGAACGACCCTTCTGACATATATTGTCCCCGAACGTCCTGCTCGACGAATATAAATCCATCCTGGACGAACCGGGGAGAGGGACCAAGACTCTCAGGATATTTGTCTTCTCCGTAGGGGCCGACACCATAGGGGGTCCGAAATATGAGGAAGGGATAGTCGTGCAGAGTATCGCGTGGGCTATACACCGAAGTAAAAAGTTTGCATCCATCCCGCATTGGAACCATATACTCACGCTTCGTATACAGATCTGGGATCCTGGGCGGCGATTGTGAGCATGCCGAGGATGAGACCAGCAAACAAGCAAAAAGGAGAGTGATGGGAAGGCTTTTCATAGGTCGACTGAGGGAAAGATTGCGCAAATCTTGCTAGAATCGATGGAAATTGCGAATTTCTTCGAAATGACTTGCGTCATTCGATCATTTTCCTAATATTATGGACAGCGAATAGTACGATTCGACGGAGATTTTTGTTACTTCTTTTTGGCAGAGGCTGCGATGGCGACCATGGAACATGCAGACGACCGAAATCCGTCCGAGCTGATGAGGAATTCCTCATTACAGATTCCCGCTTTGTCGACGTCGGGAAGCTATCACCTTTGCATGCATAATTACGCCATCGATTGCGCGGTCTGTCCGGAATATGATGAGTGTCCGTACCCAGACAGAACATCCTCACTCATGTCTGTAGTTCTCCCGGCAGGAATCACTGTGTTGTCTATTGCTGCTCTCCTGGCGTTCTTCCTGGTTATACGGTAAGTCCGTCAATCGCGGTTCGTCGGTATCACATCCACGATGGTCCACCATTTTTACTCCCCCCTGCGTCACGCGGTGAATTCGTTCCCCTAAAGGAGTGCCTTGCCGATCGACTTTCCCATTTTCGGGGTATCTCTACTTCAAAAAGCCCCATCTTGATGGGTCAGTCCGCCAACTTCATGTGTGAACGGGCCTCCGACAGTCAAAAGCCCCTCCCAATCTAAGCTTGACATTTGTCTGCTGTACGCATATCATGGAAAGGCGAGCATTCGAGGGCTAGTACCAAGATTGCACTGGCCTTCGAGATAGTTGCCGCGCAGGCATTACGGAGATGATTCAAATCCCCAGGGACCGTCAAAGTGGTAGCCCACGCAGCATACCTGGTTCTTTCAAGCTTCCATCGTACACCCATTCTGGTATACCAACTCAACCGTCCAAACAACTGAAGAGTACCCTTGTCTGTGAGAATTGAAGTCGTTTCCGACCTCCCCGGCCTATACTCTTTAGCAGGCCCTTGGAATGACATGGCCTCACTCTTTAAGACGCCTCTTCTCCGCCATGAATGGTTTGTGGCATGTGCGGAGGCCTTCTGCCCGCCGGGGAAGCTTTCGGTTATGATCGGACACGATCAGGGAACCATCGTCGCCATTGCTCCACTGGTGCTGAATCCGAGCTTCGGGTCCGCCAGGTTTGAATTGCTCGGGACTGCCATTCTGAGTGAGCCGAGTGGCCTGCTGTATCGATCGTCCGGTGCGCTGAACGATATGCTGGACTCAATCCTGAGGTTGCGGAAGCCCATCTACTTCAAAGGTCTTTTCTCGGATTCGCCCGAATTGCGCTACTTGAGAGAGACCCGACGCCCCCGGCTTGCATATTCGCGATCACTACGCTCCGCGTCTCCGTGGATACCCATTGAGACGTCCTGGGAAAAGTTTTCTTCCGGCATTTCGTCGTCGTGGCGTTCGAACCTGCGGCGCGCGCAGCGACGTGCCGAGGAGTTTGGGGCGGTGCAGTTTGAATTTGTCGTGCCGCAGGCAGAATCGGTCGAAACCCTTGTGCAGGAGGTTTTTCATGTAGAGTCCGCAGGATGGAAATCGCGAACGCAAACGGCGCTGGAATCCATCGCGTCGCTCAGAAAGTTTTTCATCGCGTATACAAAGTCTGCTGCGACGCTGGGAACTCTGCGGCTCGCATTCCTTCGTATCGATGGCAAGGCAGTGGCAGCGCAATTACTCGTTGAGTATGCGAATCGCCTCTGGGTGTTGAAGGTGGGATATGATGAGGCGTACTCCCGATGTTCCCCGGGCATTCTTTTGATGCACCGGGTAATCCAGAAATCTTTTGAACAGGGACATGAGGGATTCGAACTCCTCGGTGCGAATGAATCATGGATGGATATCTGGAGACCGCAGCTCCACACTCACGAGACGCTCCGCCGCTATCCCATATCTCCGGGACCAATCGTCAGCCACGGGCTGGAATTCTCGGTTGACGTTTTCAAGAGAGTACAAACGATCGCACGGAAAGACAAGAACAAAGGTGTCTTGAGGTCGATTGCCAGGAAGGTTGTATCGCGCATTCGTCGCGCGCGACAACCCATGGAACACTGATTTCATAAAGAACCCTCATGGGCTCCCCTCTCCGGGCTTTTAAGAATGGTGTTGTTCAAAGGATGACTGCAAGTCATCTCGCCGGTCCGGCATTAACGGACGCCCTCCATGTCTATACGCAGGCCAGATCGCTGGGTTGGTCAGCGACCTTCGGGTATTGGAGTGCGCCGGGCGACACACCGGAGACATTCGCGAGAATCTATGCAGAGGCAGCGGACTTTATCGGGGGGAGGTCACTTGATTGCTACCTGTCAATCAAAGTGACGGGTTTCAAGTTTGATCAGGGACTTATGACGGCCTTGCTCGATCGGGCGGAGGAGATGGGTGTGCGGGTACACTGTGATGCGATGGCACCCGATTCTGCTGCTCCCACCTTTGCCCTCCTGGAACGGGTGCTCAAGGTCCACCGGAATGTGGGTTGCACCCTGCCTGCCCGGTGGGAACGGAGTCTGGACGATACAGCGCGGGTGATCGAGTGGGGGATCCCCGTGCGGGTAGTCAAAGGACAGTGGGCTGACCCTCTGAAACCGCGCCTGCATGCGGCCGTGCAGTACCTGGAAGTGATTCGTCGACTTTCCGAAGGAGCTTCACACGTGGCTGTTGCCACTCATGATCGGCCTGTGGCGCGCGAAGCACTTCGGCAACTGCGTAGCACGGGGACATCCTGTGAAATGGAACAGCTTTCCAGTCTTCCGCAAAACTGTGCCTCGCTTGCGAAGTCTCTTCGCGTCCCGGTCCGTCTTTACATTCCGTACGGTTATCCTTCGCTTCCCTACAGTATCTGGCAGGCACGCACCCGGCCGCAAATTGTGGGTTGGGTCCTGCGGGACATCTTCTCGGCAAAACATCGAAAGCTCCCCTCCGACGGTGCGCACCGACAGGATCGCGATCAAAGTTGACGGCGATTGAGGAGGGCGATAAATCTTCGCGGACGGGACTGCTCTGCTCTTCTCAGGAGCGAAAACATGAGGTTATGCACCGTGTTTTCTTTCCCCGCGTCCAGGATGCTGCGCTGTCCGGTATGACCGTTCCTCCCGAGAATTTCCCCGCATATCTCGAGTAATCCCCGCTGACGCGGATGGGAAGCGATGCGACATCTCTTTTGCTTTGCCAGGCGTCGAATCCCGGCCGAGCAATTGCTCGGTGCGTAAGCAATGTCCGCTCCTGTGAGCATTGGGAGATCTTCATCGGAATCTCCGATGGCAATGACGCGGCCAGGGCCGAGGCGAAGGGAGTCCTTAATCCATGGAATTGCGTTACCTTTTCCGGTATCCGCACCGACAAAGTACGTGTCTGCTGCGCGTGTGATGCACTTGAGTTTGTCGAGGGAATGGTCTTTCAGTACATCAGTTGCCTCGTGGACATTGAGGCCTGCAGTGCCTCTTGCATCGAACCGGTAGGCACGGACAGAGTACCGGTAGTCGCGGTCGATGAACACACCGGGGACACTTTCAAGCACCTCCCGGCATCGGCGGAGTTGATCGGAGACGGCGTCGTCGATAAGGGGCACTTCTCTCTGTTGACGGGTGTCGAAGATTACGCTCCCGTATTCGGCCACTCCAGCCGGAAACCCATACGCCATGCAGTAATTTCTGACGTGATCGATGCTGCGACCGGTATTGGGGGTAACAGTGACGCCTCCGGACCTCAGGAGTGCCAGAGCTGTAAGTCCGCTGACAGTGGTATGCGGAAATCCGAACACCTCACTGTCAAAAACCCCATCGAGATCGAGAAAGAGAAGTGTGCCGTTTGGTTGCGGTTGTCCGCGATGCCCGATCAGAGTCGAAGAGAAGCTGTTCATCGTGTAGACAAGGAAATTCCAACACCATCGATAGCGTTGATTCAGGGCCTCGGCAATGGCCGCAGGGTTGTGCAGCTGAAGTTTTTCCAGTGCGAATCTCATTGCCAGTACTGCGTAGAGAAGTTTATAGAGAAGGATGCGATCGGAAACCGTTCCATCCCCGGTCTCGGCAACATATGCTTCGACCAGCGTATTCTGCTCCGCGGGGGACAGGTGGAATTCAAATGATGTTCCCGCAAGATCATAGGCAGGATCGACAATATCAAACTCAGGCGCTCCAAAAGCATGTTGTTCGAAGTCCAACTTGACGATACCCCGATCTGTTACCAACCACTCACCTGGGCGCATCCGACCGTCAATGAGGGACGGCACAGGGCAGATACTGCTTTTCAACCGGCTGATCAATGCGTTTTGCTTCACATACCCGAAACGGACTCCATACACCCGGCGTAAGATGCGGAGGATTTCCAACCATCCCCAGGCCAGGTCCGGCGGCTGGGAGCGAGGGTCTTCAATGAGTCGCAGGTGTTTAGTCCGCCGGATGATGTATGAGGAAAGGATTGCGATTCTCTCGCCGGGCCCTTCCTGCGTATTCCATGCGCTCCCTTCCAGCCACTCGGTAAACAGAAGACCATGGCGAAGTCCGAATACTGTTGGGATGCTTCCACCGAGCCGCATCCCTGCGATGTACGCATGGTATCCAAGCCATCCCCATCCGGCACTTTTAATGAGGACGCGCTTTCTGACAGGAGGGCGGTCCGCGTAGTGGAGATCCACCTCGTAGACTCTCTTCAGGCGGACCTGAAAACTGTCGGGATACTGTAGCCGCAGTCTGGCATTGATTTCGTCGACCTCCGGATTGGGATGGACGGCGATTGCCTCGCAGTCCTCTTCTCCGAGATACTCCTGCAGCAACGGCTCGATGTTTGACGGCTCCAGAAATTCCTCCTTGCGAAGATCGGAGTGCTCGAGAGTGATCGTCCTTGTTTCGGGTGAAAGAGTGAGCGGCACTTGGGGCTTGGTGGGATGTATCGGTGCCAGAATGGTGATGCGGCTTGCCGGTACCCCAAATTCGAACAGTTTCTTCTGGAGGGTTCGAAATGTTTTTCCTGTGTTCGAGTAATCATCCGTAAGAACCACATGAACCCCTTTCGTCAGGAGACGACGAAGAGCATCGTTTTCCTCCCGCGATATGCCTCTTTTCGGACGGAGAGTGATCCATGACACATTCCGGAATCCCCGATTCGATAAATGCTCCTTGACCACCGGGGCGAAATATGCACCTGCCGTTCGCGGACCGATGACGACGATGGTCGTCTCCTTCGACGGGTGTGTTTCAATGAACCGGTCTACCAGCGTGAGAATGTCGAAGTGCGTCAAATCCTGGCATCGATATCCTTCATTGAGTTTCATTCTTCGGGACATGAAGTGGTCGGGCAACGATTCTCTCAGCATCACGGAAAGACCGTCCCCGAGACCGGAAATCTCCTCCGGGGTGATTTCACGATCTTCCAGCAGGAGGCCGCAGACGCGCCCCACGTAGTCGGTCCACTCTTTTCTCCATTTGCGCACCCTCCGCAGATTACCGAAGGACCTGAGAAGGTAGGGGAGGTTCACGATCCCTTGAGCGATCGGGAGGAGAAAAGCGATCTGGGGAAAGTCATCTCCAATGGGGTCGAGAATCCACGGACGCCACGAGATGTAGTCGTCCATGCAGCAGACGATCGCGCATACAAACAAGTAGATGCAGATCATGGATTCCTCCCGCTCCCATCGCAGCGGCAGGATGCTGTACCGCCCGATCTCCTCCTGAAGGTGAACAAAGAGATCTCGCACAGTAAGGATGGGGTTGAGGCACCACTCATACAGTGAATAAAAGAGAGACTCGCTCTTCTGAGCCGTTTCGGAGACTGCCAATTTCGGTTCGTTCACACGGGCTCCCGGTGGAGGAGGATCAGCGTTGGGACCTCAGAGTGCGAGATTACAAGAGTGATGGGAGTGTCAACGTCGAGAGCCGCTACAACGGGCGGCGCCCACTCTTGTCCCCATTGGTTATGCAATCCGCTCATCGATCAGTTCTCAGACCAACGGTTTGGAGTACATGACGCCTGTGGCAGGATCAAAGCCACGAGTAGTTTTGGATAAGTTGGTGATTGCGCGGGGCAATCGTGCAGCGCACAGAGTCCGGGGTGTCCCGGGTCTTTCCTACAGTCTCAAGAGGCAATGGAGAGGTATTTAGATCACAAACGTGTAATCCCTGGAGAAAGTTCTGAAAAGAGGAATATGTACAGAGGATTTTTGGACAACCGCTCGGACGTCAGAATATCAAATGAGCCAAATGACTAGTTCAAGGAAAACTTCGCAAAACTTTATTTAATCTTCATAGTATTTAGCTCTCCGAGCCTATCTGTAAAACACAAAACCCGGCCCTGGGGAAGCCGGGTTCATTGTGGATTTTCAAGTTCCATCTCACGTTTCAATTGACACTTGATAAGGGATACTTTCTTCGTGCACCCGGAGGGATTTGAACCCCCAACCCTCAGATCCGAAGTCTGATGCTCTATCCAGTTGCGCTACGGGTGCGTAGAAAAACGATTGATCACCAATGGCAGAAATGTAACGAGTGCGCGAATGACATTCAAGAAGCATAGGGAGAATCGGACCGAATCCTCAAAAAAGTCATGGTTGCGGTCACCTCCATCACATCGCCCTGACAACTCAGAAAGAAACGGCAGTATCCGGCACAAGAGGCGATCTCATCCTCGTGCGATAGTGGCTCTCCCTCTTCGTGAACGTGTCCCTATTGACAACCTCAATTCACCTCATGGAGCGCGGCAGTGTATGAATCCGACAGAAGATGGACGCGGCCGCACCCGGGAGAAACTGCGATCGACATGCGAGACTTGATATATCGAACTTCTGCTCTCCCCCCTCACACTGCTTCCGTTATTCTCAATATGTCTTCACTGCAGAAGCCACACACCACCCCCGTCGAAGGTGAACTGCAAAGCCGACACTATTGTTCCTATTTCCAGCCTGAGTCGGGCAAGAGCTACCCGACTTCTTCTTCTCCCACCACTGTCGGAGCTTCACCATGAAGGAGTTCGTCAAACACCTTCTCAAACACGTGGGTTTTGAACTCATTAGGACACGGGCCCACGTTGAGGACCTACTTCTCTCTAACAAGGTCGCCGTTGTCCTTGACGTGGGAGCGAACGATGGACTCTATGCCCGGTACCTTCGATCCGCAGGCTACAGAGGCAGGATCGTATCGTTTGAGCCGTTGCGAGAGGCGTTTGAAGCTTTGAGGGCACAGACACTCCGGGACCCGCACTGGGAAGCAGTCAACGCGGGCCTCGGCCGGGCAGACGGCCTTGCAACAATCAGCAAGGCGCGTCGGTCGGTGTTCAGTTCCATTCTTCAACCCCTTCCCTCCCTGAAGGAGTTTGCGTATAACGATATCGAATCAGTCGGCCAGGAGCAATTCACGCTGACGACTCTTGATTCTCAGTTTCCGTTGTTCGTTCATTCGAACGAAAAAGTATTTCTTAAAATCGACACGCAGGGATATGAAAAGGAAGTGGTGCTCGGAGCCGCAGGCTCGCTGGCCTCCATCTGGGGAATTCAGCTCGAGCTATCGCTCCAACCCCTATACGAAGGGGAGGCTTCTATATCAGAAATGATCTCGCTGCTCGAACAGCATGGCTTCATGATGGCGCTGATCGATCCGGTGACGTATGATCACCAGAGGGGGATCCTGCTACAGATTGACTGCGTCTTCCTTCGGCGAAATTCAGAACTACTGAAGCCGGCAGAGGACGTCAGCAGATCTTCCAGACGCTGATTATCTGCGCGCAACGTTGCCAGTCCGGGAGCGGGTCGTGGCCACGACTGTGAGCTTCAGGCGAACGCGGTGTGCCAGAGCGCCCTGCGAACTAAACTTGTATCTGAAAGGTCCGGCAGGAAAAACAGGATGCTGAATTCCGTTATTACGAACTCTTCTATCGCTTTCTTTTGTTCGCAAGGAAGCGTTTCCAAGGCTTCCAATAGTATGTTGTCCAGCCTGTCTTGATGCCGGGATAGTGCTCATCAGGGATGTTCGCATGAACCAACGTTAACTTGCACCCCTTCCCGTCCTTTTCAAAATATAGAGTGAGGACGGAGTCTGCCTGCTCGGAGGTCCAGTCGTCCGCCCGCCATGACTGAACGAAAACTCTATTCCGGATGAATCCCAGTGTCGTGCCTCTCAAGCTCCCATCGTACGCTTCGCATCTTCCGCCTACCCTGGTGCTGATGTGAGCTTTCGCTCCGGTTGCGGCCGAATGGTTTCTGGAATTGGTGTAGAGTGAAAAGAGGATTTCAGGTCGGGCATCGAATGTCACGGTCTGAATAATGGTCTTGGCCATAAAACGCCTCCATGAACAGTGGGTGCATTGCGAGAATGACTGATAACTTGAGAATAAATCTTTCCAAGTTGGAGGAGGAGCCTCCTACTCTATAACGAACGGGACAGAGGAAACTGAACATTCCTCCGGGCAAGGGGGAGCCAGAAAGCCACCGCGAAACAGCCCCAGATTGAGAGGTCATGTCTGAGAAACTCGACCCGACAAGGGTGAGGAGAGGGGCCAGTCACAATATTGGCCATGTGCTCGGATTCCCGCAATGAGGACCGATGCATCGTAGTGTTGTCATCGAAACTGTCAATCATTCCTGCGATTGAAGCCCCGGGTGCGGGTCCACATTCCTCCTTACCCCCGAAAGCCTTTGCTTCTCTTCCTCCGTAACTGATTTCCTGATATACATCTGCACGATTCGCTGTGGTAGTCACCCAACGCGATCCGCATTACAACGGAAACTCGTCAGAATGGCACATTTTCCATAGATGGCACAAGAGTTGACATATTCTGCTAGGCATGTCCACCACCTCACGTGGGCTTCGACTCTGAGTGTAGAAAAAAGTCCAAAAGCTATGACTAATCCCGAACCGGATAACCTCCCGCTTGTCTTCAAGGGAGCCCATCCAGGAGAGGAGAAGAGAATCCTGATTGCCGCCGACAAGCAATTGGCGGAGACGACTTTGAAGGATCCTCTTTTCATGTCCGGGCATACAATTGTCGATATCGTGCAGAGTGGAGAAGCGGCCGTCGAAAGAGCCAGGTCCACGCTTCCCGACCTCCTCCTTGTGGATTTTGCATTGGCCGGACCGGTCGATGGACTTTCTGCCTCGAGGCAGATCAATGAGGAAAATGGAATCCCGGTCGTGTGCCTGGCAACGCAGGCAGATGCCGCCATTCTTCAACGCGCAGAGCTCGCCGAGCCGTTTTCAATCCTCCTGAAGCCCTTTCGCCCAAACGACCTGCGACTGTCTGTTGATATCGCTCTTTACCGTGCTGGTCTTGAACGGAAACTCAGGGTCAGTGAAGCTCGTTATCGAATGCTTGCAGAGAACATCAGCGATGTAATCTTCGCGCTTGACACGAATCGCCGCTTCAGCTACGTAAGCCCTTCGGTGACCCGCTCCCTGGGATTCACTGTAGAGGAATTCTTGATGCGATCGCCCGAAGACCTCCTCCAAAGTGTCGATGATGCCCGGGCGCTTTCGGCGACGCTCTATTCCCTTGCCGAGAAGGGGGAGCGAAGTCCGTCTGCTTCCGCCGAGCTAGCATTCCGCCATAAGAAGGGTTCCACGGTTTGGGCGGAAGTCACCGCAAGCCTTCGGGTGGATCCCCAGGGACACCCGGTCGAAATTATCGGTGTTGCGCGCGACATCACGGAACGCAGACAGAAGGAGGAGGCCCTCCGGGTGTCGGAGGAGAAATTCTCGAGGGCGTTTCGGATCAGTCCGGATTCCATCAATATCAACAGGCTCAGTGATGGTGTCTACATCGATGTCAACGAAGGATTCACGAAGGTGACAGGGTATACCGCGTCGGATGTGATCGGTCGGTCATCCCGGGATGGAGACCTGGGCATCTGGGTCCACAACGAGGATCGCGAGAATCTCGTGCAAACCCTCAAGGACAATGGAGAGGTCATCGGGTTCAAGGCTCCCTTCCGGCGCAAAGACGGCTCCGTCCTCTTTGGTCTGATGTCGGCGAGGGTTCTGAGGATCAATCAGGAAGATTGCATCCTCACGATCACCCGTGATCTTACCAATTTGCTTCGTGTTGAAGAAGAACTGCGCCATGAGATAGCCGAGCGCAAACAAATCGCGGAGGAATTGAAGAAGCGGGAACAGATGCTGCAGAGCGTCATGAACTACATCCCGGACTGCATTTTTTGGAAGGACAACGCCTCCGTGTATCAGGGCTGTAACAGGAACTTCGCACTCAGCGCCGGCGTGGATCTCCCCGAAAATATTGTGGGGAGGAGTGACTACGACCTGCCGTGGAAGCGGGAAGAATCGGACCTCTTCCGGGAAATCGACAGGATGGTCATGGAGTCCAACCAACCGATGCTTCGGGTGGTGGAGTCACAGCGCCAGGCGAGCGGGAAGGACGCGTGGATTGAGACAAACAGGATTCCGATGGTCGACGGCAACGGCGAGGTCACCGGTGTCCTCGGCACCTACCATGATATCACCGCACAAAAGGAAACCGAAGACAGGATAAAGACCGCACTGAGAGAAAAGGAAATCCTCCTGAGGGAAGTCCACCACCGGGTGAAGAATAACATGCAGGTCATCATCAGCCTCTTGAACCTCCAGGGGAGCTACGTCCACGATGCTCGTGACCTTGAAATCTTTCGGGATACGCAGCAACGGGTACGGTCAATGGCGCTGATTCACGAGAGGCTATATCAGTCGGATTCTCTGGCGACGGTCGATTTCGGCAGGTATCTCCTCGAACTCTCCTCGGCCCTGCAACATGCCTATAGCAGGAGCGGCATTGCCATCGTGGTTGATGCGACAAATGTATGGCTGGAGGTTGATGTCGCCATTCCGTGCGGTCTCATCGTCAACGAACTGGTCTCGAATGCCCTGAAACATGCTTTCAATGAAGGGCAGCCGGGAACCATCCGGATTCAGGTTCGGTGGACCGGAGAGAATGAGTATACACTTATCGTGACCCGACGACGGGGTTGGAGTTCCGCGGGATTTCTCCGTGAAGGGGGGGGCAACTTTCGGCCTGGAACTCGTCACAATTCTTGCGGAACAGCTGAATGCAAGAATGGTTTTTGAGGGGGGAAAAGGAACCAGAGTCTCGTTGGCCTTCCGGGCACAGGCGTTTTCGCCTATGGCAACATGAGATGCGGTCGGGGGTCCGACATTCCGACTGATGCGGTGAACTTCCCCTTGACCCGGCCAGCGAAGGAAAAGGTTGTTCTCTGCTCTTTCCCGGAATCTACGTTACATTGATAGCGCACGAGCGACCTCCATCCACGATATTCACCTGCCTGTGGCTACCCTTGATTTCTGATTCGTCAGTCGCTATCTTCACTTCGTATTGTTATTCCTCGCTCGCAAACGCTTTATGAACTCTTATCGACCGTTCAATGTTGGAGTATGGACTGTCCGATCACTATCGACAGGGCCTGCTTGGCCGGATCCGGTGGGCTGACATACGTGGGCGTTGACCGCAAGTTGACTTGTCCATTCACTCAACTATTTTCAATTATCATCGAGGAGGGCTCATAATGTCCGCCGCTGAAGGCACCGTTGTGCCAAAAGTTGAGGTGTACAATCCCTCGCAGGAAATCGTGGACCAGGCGAATGTCAGAGACCCTGAAGCGTTCCGCAGGGAAGCGAACGAGGATTACATTTCGTACTGGGCCCGACGCGCAGAAGAGCTCTCCTGGTACAAAAAATGGGACAAAGTCCTTGACGACTCCAACAAACCGTTTTACAAGTGGTTCGTCGGCGGCAAGACGAATATCGTGTTGAATGCGATCGACCGTCATGTAGCCTCGTGGAGGAGGAACAAGCTTGCTCTCATCTGGGAAGGCGAAAAGGGGGCACTGAGGACTTTTTCTTACCATGCCCTCGCACGGGAGGTCTGCAAGTTTGCCAATGTCCTGAAGAGCATGGGTGTCGGCAAGGGGGACCGGGTGACGATTTATATGCCGAGAATCCCGGAAACGGTCATCGCAATGCTGGCGACCGCAAAGATCGGCGCCATTCATTCGGTGGTCTATGGCGGATTTTCCGTTGAAGCCCTCCACGGCCGGATTGAAGACAGCGAATCGAAAGTCATTGTGACCGCGGATGGCGGCAATATGAACGGCAAGATCGTCCAGTTGAAGAAGATTGTCGACGAGGCGCTGCAACGGACAGGCGCGCCGGAGAATGTCGTGGTTGTCAAACATGCCGGCAATGATGTCGCCATGGAGCAGGGCCGGGACTACTGGTACCATGAATTAATGGCCATGCCGCTGATGCGCAATAATCATCACTGTGAAACGGAAATCATGGATGCCGAGGACCCGCTCTACATTCTCTACACTTCGGGGACGACCGGGAAACCGAAAGCCATCCTCCACACGCATGGAGGATACTCTGTCGGCGTCCATGCAACGTTCAAAGATGTGTTCGACATCAAGGAAGGGGACCGCTGGTGGTGCACCGCCGATCCGGGTTGGGTCACCGGCCATTCGTATATCGTCTATGCACCCCTCATCGCCGGGGCGACCTCGGTGATGTATGAGGGAGCTCCCACGTATCCTTTCCCCGATCGCTGGTGGGCCATCGTAGAGAAGTACGGCGTTAATGTCATGTACACCACGCCGACAGCCATTCGCGGGTTGATGCGGTTCGGGACGGCCTGGGTGAACCGTCACGACCTCACCTCTCTTCGCCTCCTGGGTTCGGTCGGCGAACCGATCAATCCGGAAGCCTGGCGGTGGTTCTACAAAAACGTCGGGAAGGAACGCTGCCCGATCATGGATACCTGGTGGCAGACGGAGACGGGGATGTTCATGATCGCCCCGATGCCGGCAATGCCCCTCAAACCTGGTTCCGGTACCCGGCCGGTTCCCGGCATCGAAGCCGACGTCGTCGATGAGTCGGGAAAGCCTGTGAAGCCGGGAGAAGAAGGTCTGCTGGTGCTGAAGAAGCCCTGGCCCGCAATGCTCCGAACGGTGTACAAAGATCCTGAACGGTATGTTCAGACGTACTGGAGCAGATTCCCGGGACTCTATACAGCCGGCGATTCGGCACGGAAGGACGAAGACGGATACTTCTGGATCATCGGAAGAGTGGACGATGTGATCAAAGTCAGCGGTTACCGACTGGGGACTGCAGAACTCGAGTCCGCCTTTGTCAGTCATCCATCGGTCGCCGAGGCCGCGGTGATCGGCTTGCCGCATGAAATCAAAGGGATCGCGATCCACGCGTATGTGATCCTGAAGGCCAATATCGAAAAAAGCGAAAGCCTTGCGGAAGAGCTGCGGCAGCACATCGCGCACGAAATCGGGCCGATTGCCAAGCCGGAGAAAATCGAATTTGTGGCATCGTTGCCCAAGACCCGCTCGGGAAAGATCATGCGCAGGGTTCTCAAAGCCCGGGCACTCGGAATGGATGAGGGAGATCTTTCGACGCTGGAGGAGTAATGCCCGATGAAGAGGAAAGAGCTTTGAACATGCGGGCGTTGATCTTCGTCCTGGGGGTCTGCCTTCTGGCTCCACGGGAGAGTGCGGCGGGACCTCCTTTCAAGACTGATGATCCTCAACCGGTGGACTACCGCCACTGGGAATTCTACATTGCGTCCCAGCAATCTTTCGCAGGCACCGAGGTCGATGCCACGGCCCCCCACTTCGAACTCAATTACGGTGTTATCCCGAACATGCAGCTTCACCTGGTGGCCCCTCTTGCCTACGTCCGCACGGATCAGGCGAGGCACTACGGGTATTCCGACACGGAAGTCGGCGTGAAATACCGGTTCATTGAAGAAACTCCCACCATCCCCCAAATAGGAATTTTCCCGTTGATTGAGATTCCGACCGGAGACGCGAACAAGGATCTGGGCGCCGGGAAAGTGCAGGCATATCTCCCCGTCTGGATACAAAAAAGCTGGGGAAAGTTCACCACCTATGCCGGCGGGGGAGTGTGGTACAATCCGGGAGAAAACCGGCGGAACTGGATGTTCACTGGGTGGGAGGCTCAATACGACCTTTCCGAGACTCTCACGCTCGGCGGCGAAGTTTTCTATCAGACCGCCGATGCCGTCGAGAGTGAACCGACCGGCGGATTTGATCTGGGTGGCTACCTCAATTTCGGCGAGCACCACCATGTCCTGTTTTCCTGCGGACGCAATTTTTCCAGGGACCCATCATTCGCCGGTTATCTCGGCTATCAGCTTACGATCTAAAAGGAGTGGTGGATCGGATGCGTCCCGGCCGGGCTTCACTCCCTCTCGTCGGGAGGAAAAGCGGCATGAGGCGCAGAGGACTTTCCACCCAACGAGAACAGGGGAATCACTATGAGAGCGATCCTGCTCGGTTTATGGATCTTCACATTCTCTTGTAATCAACCCGGCGATAGCCCGCAGTCTCCCCGCTGGGCGCAGGACCTCCCGGTCTACGACCACATCGTCATTGTCGTCGAAGAGAATAAGTATTACCACCAGATCGTGGGAAATGTCGCGGCGCCCTTTTTCAATGATGTGTTGATCGCGGAGGGGGCAAACCTGACGCAAATGTACGCAGAGGAGCACAACAGCGAAGGGAATTATTTCTGGCTCTTCTCCGGCAGCAACCAGGGGGTCGGGTTCAACGATGTGATTCCCAACGCGGAGAATTCGAGGAGGTATCCCTTTGTGTCCGGCAACCTCGGGGTGCAACTCCTCCTGAAGGGCTTGACCTTTAAGGGGTATTCCGAGGACCTGCCAGAAATGGGCAGCACTGTTTCCCACGCCGGGTACTACGCCCGTAAACATGTTCCGTGGATTAGTTTTGGAAACCTTCCGAACGGAACACGTGCAGATTCTTCCTGCAACCTGCAGTTCAGGCAATTCCCGCGCGACTTCACACAACTTCCAACCGTTTCGTTCGTGATCCCGAACCTGGTTCATGACATGCACGATCCGCCAGGAGACATTGCCCTGAGCGTCAAGACCGGGGACGGGTGGCTCGCGGAGAATATCGGTCCCTATTACCAGTGGGCCAAAACACACAACAGTCTCCTCATTGTGACGTTCGACGAAAATGCGGACTCTACGGGCTACGTTGGGCTCACGGACCCATCGAGCGAGAATGAGGATATCAGGAACAGGATCCCGACCGTCATTGCCGGTGCCCGCATACGGCAGGGCAATTTCGGGGAGGGGAGAGGCGTGACGCACGTAAATCTGCTGCGGACGATCGAAGCGATGTATGGACTCCAGACCTCGGGAGAGCAGCAGCCATTCGCAGCGCGTTTCGGCATAGCTTCCGATTATCTCACCACTGATCTCTTCGTTCGTTGAGAATCGCGTTTAGTTCGAAGACTCAACGTGCTATCTCACCCCCCTGGTTTCGTGAGCGCCAGGATCCATTTCACCGATCTTCTTTTCTGTCCTTGTTTGATCCGGTTCCCAGCCCACGCCAGACAGGGAACGCAAGATAGTAATCTCCGGGAATATGCGGACTCCAACGAATGGTTCCCGGCCAAGCTCCGTGCTTCCACTCCACGAAAACCCTTCAGCCGGTTGGAATATATTACACTCAAGCCAACTCGACCCCGCCCCTGCAGAACGAAGGACACCCGGATTTCTCTTCGTCTAATTGTTTGGCAAGGCAACCAAACGTAAGAGGAGCAATCTGGATTCTGGCGGCACGGATTTGTTCTTCCATAAGTGAACTGATGTGAGGGGCATGTTTGTTATACGGGTGCTCAATTTTCATGAGGTGGTCGTTCGATCGTGAAATTGTGCGATGCACATGATATTTATCGAGAACGCTCCTTCTTTTTCACTGTAGGAAGCACAGGGGAGTTCGTGCAGGAAGCATGCGGCGATTGGCTGCAGCGGATACAACGATCGTTCGTTCACGTAGAGTATTCACCCTCACCATCCTTTCGAGTTAACACACTCATCACATATCACTCACATTCTCTTAACGACAGAGGAGTATCTTGCTTCGTGTCGTCCGCTGACTGCACTGTGAGAAACATCACATCATTTGTTTTCCATCACACAGATTTTTAAAATTATCAGAATTTATCTTGACTTTCCCCGGCGATTCACTTACTAATTGCAGTGAAACCAGAGTCACTGTTCTTCCTAACGAAGCACCCTTGCTAAGGCTCATGTCTCTCACGCGGAGGTTTTCCTGAGAGACATTTTGGAAATCTATGGTACGTGCCATGGCAATTCCCCGTTCCCTGTTGCATGTGCGGACAGCATCGTTCGCATGCCCGATAGAAATTGGGGCGGAGCAGCGCTCCATATTCGCCAGATCAGAAATCTGCTCCCTCGAAGTCACACCCCCACGCACAACTAAGACATTCCAGCGCACTTCAGCAGTGTGAGGGTGTATTCTGTAGTTTTCTGTGGTTCAATTCTTTTTCTCTTCTATTCTATTGTCTTTGCAGTGAATGAAAGAGCCTTTGGAGAAGCCATGATCGTTCCTGAACAAAATCAGGTTGCGACACGGACGAACAGGACGTCGGACTGTGCTTGCGAGTTCAAGTCGGCAGGTCGATGGGACCTGCTGGTGAGCGAACACCCTTCAATCCAGGAGATCGTCGCGAAGACAGATCTCGTGGCCAGGACTGGAGCCTCGGTCTTCATCACCGGGGAAAGCGGAACCGGGAAGGAAGTAATCGCTCGGTACATCCACAAGAAGAGCGAACGGGCGAATAAACCCTGGGTTGCCATCAACTGTGCAGCCCTGCCGCGTGATGTTATTGACAACGAGTTGTTCGGACATGAAAAGGAAGCGTTTACCGGGGCGGTCTCCGATCGGCAGGGCTGTTTTGAGCTCGCGAATGGGGGGACACTGTTTTTGGATGAAATCGGCGAGATGCACCCGCAGGTTCAGGCAAAGCTCCTGCGGGCCATCGAGCTTCGATCGTTCCGTCGGGTCGGAGGAACCAAGGAGATAGAAGTCGATGTACGGATCATCGCAGCGACGAACCGGAGTGTTCCTGAGGCGCTCAAGACCGGTCAACTCCGGGAGGACCTGTACTACCGGCTGGGAGTTGTAGAGATCGCACTTCCGCCTCTTCGCGAGCGAAAGAGCGATGTTCCGCTCCTTGTCAGCTTCTTCACCTGTCAGCTGTGCGAGAAATACGGGAAGGCGTGCAAGGAATTCTCCTCTGAAGCACTCGAAACGCTGAAAGCGTATCCGTGGCCCGGGAATGTCCGTGAAGTGCGCAATGCCGTGGAAAGTGTCGTTCTCACCTGTCCGCATGAAGTGGTAGGCGTGGAGTATCTACCGAGACAATTCCGCTCCGGGCAGTCGCGACCTGATCCGAATAACGTTCTCGAAGTCCCCCTCGGGACGAATCTCGCTGAGATGGAGCGATTGGTAATCCTCAGGACGCTGGAAGAGCTCAAGCAGAACAAATCCGAGGCGGCCCGCATCCTCGGAGTGAGCAGAAAATATCTGTATGCGAAACTCAACGAATACAAGATGGAAAGCGACAAGGAAAAACCGGGGACCTGACACGCCTTCAAACAATAGACCCGACGCATCTCATAGACGCGTCGGGTCGCACTACGGTGGTACGGGATCTTCCAGATTATTTCACCAGCATCATCCTTTTTGTCTCCACAGAATTCCCCGCAGTGAGCCTGTAGAAATACACACCGCTAGCCAGCCCTTTCCCGTCGAATGTCGCAGTATGCACGCCCGGTCCCTTCACACCCTGCACCAGAACGGCGACCTCCCGTCCCAGCATGTCATAGACCCGCAAGGAGACGAGCGCAGTTTTGGCGATACTGAATTCCACGTTGGTCGTCGGGTTGAAAGGATTGGGAAAGTTCTGCTCGAGCCTGAACTGGGCGGGCGCAGAGTTGGCGGCGGTCACGCCTGTGACCATAAACGCCTGCTTCACCGCCTGCAGAAGATTGTCGCGTTGCCCTGCCGGAAGGCTTGCCTGGTAGCCTCCACCCAGCTCCCAGATGATGATCCCACCGATCCCTTTCTCGCGCACGTATTGGGCCTTCGCAGACATCGTCTTTGCATCATCAAGCGAGACGAATTTCTGCCCGCCGCTGGTGATGCTCATATACGCCGCACCCGCACTGGAATCCCAGAGAATGGGAGTGCTGGCATAAGTCTTCATGAGCTGATAGTAGGGTATGTTGCCCGTGACGTCAGGTGCCGAATTCCACGATTGACGGGGTTGAGAAACGCCGGTCCAGACGTACCCGTAGAAATCGGTTCCGATCCCGAGCTTTGCTTTTGGAATCCCCGCGGCGACTCCGGCGTCGACGCAACCGTCCGCAGATGGGAGGAGCGCACCGGTGGATGGAAATCTATATCCCCCATCATAGGTTGCGGAATTATGCCAGGTGACCCATCCCTCCCAGGCACCGGACAAATCATAAGTCATGATATTGATCTGGTCGAAGTTGTCTTTCACCGGGTTCAGTATAGAGTAGTCTCCGTCGAGAAGCGCGATCGTGAGGAGCAAAGCGGGGTTTACGGAATCCATTGCCGCGCGCAGTTGTGGAATGAAGAGCCTGAATTGCGAGGTGTTGGTGATTGGTTCCCAGTCAATGTCGATCCCATCGTAACCATTATTCACGGCGAAGTTCACAAGGTTGGCAATGAACTTCGCCCTGTTGCTCGAGTTCGTTGCAGTGACGAATGCGCCGTCGTCGCCGGCCCCGCCACAGGTGATAAGGACCTTCACTCCTGCGGCGTGTGCAGGGTCGATAACGGCTTTCGCCGAATTGGCATCGATACCGTTTCCGGTGCCGCTTACATTGGCACCGTTCGGCTCGATGGAAAAATGCATGATGTGGGTGACAGCGTCGAAGGCAATTTCGGAAGGAGGCAAGTAATCCTGCATCCAACCGGCATAGTACCCGCTGACCCAGGGTTTTGACTGTCCTACCAGAGACAACGGGAGGAGACACAATGCGAATGCGGTAGCCAGAGTTCTCTTCATGACGTCCTTTCTGATCCGTTCTGGAACCGGGGATAACCCTATTCCGTCTTGTTGCTATCCGACGGAGGAAAGCCCCTTCGCATCCATTATCTACCAATTCATCGTAAGTAGCAAGTGTATTCGCAAAAAAACGCATATTCTACGATCTCTTATCGTCCACCCTTCAAACTAAGCTCACTTTCGCGGTTTTTCAGCCAGTCTTTTACGGACTTCAGAAGCGGGTCGCGGGGATTCGATGAGGGTCGCCACCCTCCTCCAAGTTCCCAAATGATGACGCCGCCCAGTTGTCGCTGGACCACATATGTGAGTTTTGCCTGACAGCTCACCTCATTGTCGTATGAAACAAACTTGTCGCGGTCGCTTCCTTCCGTATCGATGCTCAAATAGGCCGCCTGAGCTGCGGTGTCCCAATGATAGTACTCCGGGCGATACAAACTGTCCATGATCAGATAGTAGGGAACATTGTCTTTCACCCACGGTGGAGAGCCCCAACTCTGTCCTGGCGCCGTCACCCCTCCCGTACTCGTTCCGCTTCCCCCATTCCACACATACCCATAGAAGTCGATGCCTATCCCGATCTTCTCCGGCGGAATCCCTGCTGCCAGGAACAAGCTTACGCGTCCGTCCACCGAAGGCAAAGGCTCACCGGTCCCCGGGAACCTCTTTCCCCCGGCGAAGAGAGCGGCATTATGCCATGACAACCATCCCGGCCATGCGCCAGAGAAATCGTACGTCATGATATTCAGCTGATCAACGAACGGAGCGATCTGCGCATAGAGCTGTGGGTCTCCCATGCAGGCGACTGTGAGGAGCATGGTGCGGTCTCTTTTCTGCATGGCCTCCCGGAGGTCCGTAATGAAGGCAACGTATTGATCGGCATATTCCGTGCTCACCGGTTCCCAGTCGATGTCCACCCCGTCGTATCCCCGGGCCTGCAAGAGATCGAGGAGATTCCTGATAAAGGCCCGTCGCCCGTTCCGATTCGTCGCACCGGCAAACCCGGATTCTGTATTCCACCCGCCGATGCAGGCAAGGACCTTTTTTCCCGCCCCATGCGCGGCACTTGTCAGCGCCTTCGCGTTTTCCAGGTTCAGCCCGTTTGATTGGTCATCGATCGATCCGTCGGGACGCGGGAGCAAGGAAAAGTGTACCACATGGGTCAACGCGCTGAAATCGATCTCTTGCGGGGTCAGATAGTGGCTCCATTGATTCCCCTGCATCCAGCCGGCATAGTATGCCGTAATCCAGGGTGAAGGCTGGCCCGCTTCGCCGCAGTGCGTTGCGAGCAGAACGAAGAAACAAAACGTGAACACTTTCATTGATGATCCTCGTTGGTGACAAGGGGAAGATACCGTGAGAGAGTATCCAACAACATCGCACTCACGAATTTATGACCGGCGGCATTCCAGTGGCCGTCGATGTGAAAGAATAGATCCGGGCGCTCTTTTTTCAGAGGAGCAACGAGGACCGGTGTATCGGTCATGGCGGCCAGTCGCCGAAGACGGTCGAGTCGACTTCCCCTGGTGTCGATGGTCAGGAGAATCGTGGGCCACCCCTGGCGTCGGCACAGACGGAAAACTTCTCCGACGATTCGGAACGTGAGTTCGTCAGTCGGCAGAGAAATCGCCTCGGGGTTCGGAATGGGAGGAGTCGACGTCGCTACTCCCTCGGAGAAGAATTCTCGCGCCAGGCCGACAAGATGGGAATAGGGGAGTCCTGGAATCGCTTCAATGATCCGCTGGACAACACGGGCACCTTCCTGTGTGGCCGGCGCCGGGTTCTCCCTCAGGTTCCCCAACGAATCGATGAAGTAGAATTGTTCCCGCAAATTGTCGGCGAAATCATTCTCGCAGAAGGCGAGAACGATGATGCGGGGCTCATACTGCTTTCCTTCTTTTTCAAGAAAGTGGAGCCAGTAACCATTACCGGTGTTCCCTAAGCCGGCGTTGACCACCGCCGGGGAAGCGCCCCCCAGAGTATGATGCAGCGCGGCTCGAACGAGATCGGGAAATTCCTCCCCGTCATTCACTCCATACCCGCTGGTGAAGGAGTCGCCGAGGAAGAGGATCCCATTCTTTGGAAATTGTGTCGGTTCCGGCCCGCGGAATCCGTAGGAGTTGGTTGAAAATCTCATGGTGAATTCCGGGGCGATCCGGACGCACCGGAAGTTTTTCTTCAGGACCTTTCCATAATACGGGTCGTACTCTGAAAATGTGGGCCCAAGGTTGCGAACGGGCACAAAGAAACGCACGAACAATTCGCCCGATGCCACGGTGAACACGCATGAAGCGAGAAAAAGAGAGACGGTCTGAATAAACCGCCGCCACGCAGGTCTTCCCCCCCGGATCCTGTCAGACCCGGGGGCAGGCGCACCGGACTCAAAGTGGGTCATGGGAAATCTTCAGGGATGTTGTCGCAGATACTCGCTGACGATGGTGCCGACCAGCCGGTGTCCGTTGGGGTTCATGTAGGAGGCGATAGGATAGAAGAGTGACTCCCGTTTCCCGGCGTCGCGCATTGCAGGCAGGACATCGATGTACTCAATCCCGTTCCGCCTGCAGTATTCCGACAGCATTTTCTGAGGTTTTTCCAGATCGTACTTGTCCGGGTCGAGATGGAACGTGGTGAAATGGTGGTGCCACAACTCCTCGTGCACTTGATACTGGGTCGGCAGGGCCAGAAGAATGAATCGTTCATGGTGGCTCGTTGTGAAATTCTTGAATTCCAGGAGAAGCTTCTGTTCCAGAGCCCAGCCCTTCTGCATTTCGGGAGAGAATGATTTCGCGCAGAAGTCCGCCGGAGGCGGATTGTTGCGAAGCCCCAGCCGCCAGAGAGTTTCGGAAAACCGCTCCCGAAGAAACACATACAGTTCACTGTTGGAGGCGAGCATTGACCGCAGTCCGGCCGTGGCCGTCCGGAATGGCCGTTCCTGCTTTTCGTACATGGCACCCGGAAACCGGTCATTCGCACGCAGGACCCCGTTGACGACATCAACCGTCGGTACGCCGGTCGTGTCGAACAGCTCCCAGGAATCCTGGAAATCGTTTCCGACATAGAATCCGAGGAGAACGATATCCGGATCGAGGTTCACCCCGTACTTCTCCAGGTACCGCAACTCCTGAATGGTGCTGTATGCCGGCACAGCGGCATCGAGGACCTCGACCGGGGTCGAGGAAGAGAGGGATCGCTCGATTTGTTTGAAAAACGTATTCTCGAGGTTCACGGAATTCGAGTAGCTGAAGGAATCGCCGAGACCGAGGATCCGCACCCCCCCCGCGATCTTGGGGCCGACTTCATGGTCCCGGATCCCGATGCTGTTCGTGGTCTCGACGATTTGAAATTCCGGCTGGGAGTATGTTGCGTGGTAGTGCTTCTTGAGTTTGTACACGAGATAGGGGTCGGGATCGTAAATCGGCCGGAAGGAGTCCAGACGCTGAGGCGCAACGCGCCGGACTATCGCTTCGCTGGCCAGCACGCCGACGGTCAGTCCGACAAGGAGGAGGATCAGGATGCTGGCGATGTTCTTCAGATGCTTCTTCATTGGTGATGCACTCCTGCAACGTACGACGTGATGGATTGAAAGAGTCTGTGCGCGACGATGGCATGCCCTTCAGGCCGCCAGTGACCGTTATAGTCATAGTACAACGGGTAGACCGCGCGCGTCGCTGTTCGGAAATCGCTGCACAGGTTGATCACGGGAATTCCGTTGTGCCTGCAAAACTGCTCCATGAAGTCTTGTGGGCGGGTGGAGTAGAGGGTATCAGGCTTGAATCCCCAGAATTGACGGCCGCTATCCCACTCCTTCGGGTTTACCTGCAACCCATAGGGATAGACCGTGAGCCAGAAATCGATCCCTCTGGCCTTCAACGTGTCGCGGATCAAGCGGACATAACGGAAGGAGAGAGCCCAGTCGGAGTCCCGGGGAACATAGTTCTCGCGGAGGAACGCGTATTTATCATACCGGACGTCGCCGGACACGTTCATTTTCCTTCTTGCACCTTCGAGGTATCGATCGATTCGCAGTCGGATAAAATTGTACAGGCGGGTGTGATCCTTGAAGAAGTCCTTCACCCCGATCAGCCCCGCCTCAATCCCCTCTTTGGGAGCTTCAGGAGCCTCTGCCTCGACGCCGACCGGCAGCCCGCGACTATCAAAACGGGCCCGACTCGTATAATTGATGTCGTCATAGATGTCGGAGAGGTCAAAATTGAGGATGACCAGGTCCGGAGTAAACGCCAGGCCTTTGCGGGTGAGATAGATGTACTCGAGAAGAGGCGAGTAACTGCCGACACCTGCGTTGATGACCTGCCATGAACCCGGAGTGTACGCGCTGTCGAGCAGTACCTGAAGGCGATGGGAGAACGTGTCCTCCTCCCGGACCCCGTCACCCTCGGTGAACGAATCCCCCAGCATGAGAATCCGCCGCGTTCCGCGAGGTTTTTCCATCGGGAACTCGCCGTCCCGAAGCCCCCAGGAATCGATGTTGTAGGGGACATTGAATTCCGTCGTTTCGTATCGTCCCCTTGCTCCGGGGATAAAACGGTGGTCGACGGTGGTATCTGCCGTCATGAAGAAGTAACGCATGACTTCCCGGGGCTCGATCAGCCGGACGGCGCCCTCCAGAAGGCCTGTGAAGATGATGAGGCTCGAAACAAGAAGCAAAAGATTTTTGGCGACAGCACGAAGACGGATCATGAGTAGGCCTGAAGTTCCTTGATTTTGAGATCGTCGATGGTCTTTCTCGAGAGGGCCTCGGCAAGCCGATTTGCGAGCTGGATATTCGTCAGCAGGGGAATCCCGTAATCCACAGCCTTGCGACGAATGAGATAATCGTTTGTCAATTCCTTCTCCTGGTAGTTCTTGGGAATGTTGATTACCAGGTCCACGAGCTTACGTTCCAGGATTTCGTCGGCGTTGGGTGACGTCTTTTCGGACGGCCAGTGAACCGTTGTCGCGGGAATGCCATAGGTGTCCAGGAATTCGGTAGTCCCGGGGGTCGCATAAAACCTGATCCCCAGCCCCTGGAGAAGTTTGGCACTCTCCAGAAAGGCCACCTTGTCGACCAGCGGACCGGTCGAGAGCAGGACACTTTTCAAAGGAAACCGGAAACCGACGGAGATGAGTGCCTTCAGGAAACTCTCCTCGAAATCATCTCCGAGGCAGCCGACCTCTCCTGTGGATGCCATTTCAACGCCGAGCGTGGGGTCGGCCCCCTGAAGCCGCGTAAAGGAAAACTGTGGCGCCTTCACTCCGACATAGTCAAGGTCGAAAAGAGGTTCCTCCTCACGCGTGGTGGTTTCACCAAGCATTGCGGCGATTGCCAGGTCAATGAAATTGCGTTTGTAGATTTTGGAAACAAACGGGAAGCTCCGCGATGCGCGCAGGTTGCATTCGATGACCCGTACATCGGTTCCCTTCGAGAGGTATTGAACATTAAAGGGGCCGGTGATGGACAACGCATGCGCGATCCTCCCGGTAATCTTCCGGATCCGCCGTATTGTCTCCAGGTTTGTCCGCTGGGGCGGGAGGACCAGCGTTGCATCTCCAGAGTGCACGCCGGCATTTTCCACATGTTCGATAACCGCCATGGTCACGATCCGGCCTCCGGCTGCAACCGCGTCGACTTCGATTTCCCGTGTATTCTCGAAGAATTTCGAAATGACGACCGGATGGACCGATGACACCTCTGCAGCCTTTCCGAGAAAGAGGTGCAATTCTTCAGGAGTTGTTGCCACCCCCATTGCGGCTCCGCTGAGCACGTACGATGGGCGGATAAGGACAGGATACCCGATCTTTTCAGCAAACTCTTCCGCCGCTTCGAACGAACTGAGCTCGCTCCAGGGGGGTTGATCCACTTCAATGGCATCCAACAGGGTCGAGAACTTGTGCCGGTCCTCCGCCCGGTCGATGTCCAGAGGAGACGTCCCCAGGACGCGCATGCCTGCTTCGTGCAGTTTCAGGGCGAGGTTATTGGGGATCTGCCCTCCCACCGAAACAATCACGCCCAGACATCGTTCGCGCTCATAGATATGCAGAAGTGTTTCCAGATCGATCGTATCGAAATACAGTCGATCACACACGTCGTAATCGGTGCTCACCGTTTCCGGGTTGTAGTTCACCAGAATGGATTTGAATCCGAGTTTCCTGAGCGTCTTCGAGGCGTTGACGCAACACCAGTCAAACTCGACCGAACTGCCGATCCGGTAGGATCCCGATCCAAGAAGGAGGATATTCTTGCTCCCTTCTTCGAACTCAACGTCGTCTTCACTTCCGTCGTACGTGAGGTAGAGATAGTTGGTCTTTGCCGGGTATTCTCCTGCAAGGGTATCTATCTGTTTTCCATGGGGCGCTATCCCGCTGTTCTTTCGCATACGGCGGATCGACTCTTCCTCGGCATGGAGCACCCGTCCGATCTGGATGTCGGAAAACCCGCTTCGCTTTGCCTCAAGGAGCAGGTCCCGGGGGCAGGGGCCGCCGGCATAAATCTCCAGTCTGCGCTCCACGTTGACCAGATGCTGGACCCGGTGAAGAAACCACCGGTCAATATTTGTGAGATCGTGCACCCGATCTACGCTGAACCCTCGGCGGAATGCCTCAGGGATGGCAAACACCCGTTCCGTCCCCGGGTGGGAGAGCGCGGTCGGGATATCATCGAATTTCGGTCCCCGGGTGGCGACGAGCCCATCAACACCAATCTCCAGCATGCGGAGGGCCTTTTGCATCGCCTCTTCAAACGTCCTCCCGATAGCCATGACTTCCCCCACGGACTTCATGGCCGATCCGAGCTGGGTGGAGACATTCTTGAATTTCTTCAGATCCCAGCGCGGCATTTTGACCACGACGTAGTCCAGTGCCGGTTCGAAGCATGCTGTCGTCGACAAGGTTACCGCGTTCTTGAGGTCGGTCAGACTGTGCCCGAGGGCGAGCTTTGCAGCGACGTAGGCGAGAGGATACCCGGTTGCCTTGGAAGCCAACGCGGAGCTGCGGCTGAGGCGGGCATTCACCTCGATAACCCTGTAGTCGCTCGAATGTGGATCGAGCGCGTACTGAATGTTGCATTCCCCCACCACTTTCAAATGGCGGATGACACGGATGGAGATTTCCCGCAGGTGGTGATACTCGTCGTTGCTGAGCGTCTGGCTCGGTGCGACCACAATGCTTTCGCCCGTGTGGATCCCGAGGGGATCGATGTTTTCCATATTGCACACGGTGATGCAATTGTCGTACGAATCACGCACCACTTCGTATTCGACTTCTTTCCACCCCTTGAGGTATTCTTCAATGAGGATCTGGGTCGAATGTGCAAGTGCTTTCTTCGCCCGGTCTTCCAGCTCGTTTCTGTTCGCGCACATCCCCGAACCGAGCCCTCCGAGCGCGTACGCGATCCGCAGCATCACCGGGTACCCGATCTGGTCGGCAATCCGAAGGGCATCGTCGACAGTCGAGACAGCCTGTGAGCGCGGGGTCTTGACTTCAATCTCATTCAGCCGCTGGACGAACAGCTCCCGGTCTTCGGTATCTTTCACCGTCTGAATGGGAGTTCCGAGCACCCGAACTCCGTGCGTCGTGAGGGCACAGCGGTCGGCCAATGCCATGCCGCAGTTCAACGCCGTCTGCCCCCCGAACCCGATCATGATACCGTCAGGTTTCTCCTTTGCGATTACCCGCTCGACGAAGTCCGGGCTCACCGGCAGGAGATAAATCTTGTCCGCCTGCCCCTCCGAAGTCTGGATGGTCGCGATATTCGGGTTCACCAGAACGGTAGCGACACCTTCCTCTTTCAACGCTTTGAGCGCCTGGCTCCCCGAGTAATCGAATTCTCCGGCCTCGCCGATTTTGAGGGCGCCGCTTCCGAGAACAAGGACTTTACGCACTGATGACTGCATGGTTCAATGAGTCCACGAAATTATCGAAAAGATGGTCTGTATCGGACGGCCCCGGTCTTGCTTCCGGGTGGAACTGCACAGAGGAGATCGGCCGTGTTCTGTGACGGATCCCCTCATTAGTACCGTCATTGGCATTGAAGAACCAGGGAACCCAATCTTCCGGAAGCGACCGTTCATCGACGGCGAAACCGTGATTTTGTGAGGTGATGAAGCAGCGTTTGGAACCTACCTCGATGCACGGCTGGTTCTGTCCCCGGTGCCCGAACCGCAATTTGTAGGTATCACCTCCCGCGGCGAGTGCAATGAGCTGGTGCCCGAGACAGATCCCGAAAAGCGGGATATCACGGTCAAAGCCTTTGCGAATGACCTGGATCGTCTTTGTGCATCTTTTGGGGTCTCCCGGCCCGTTGGAGATGACCACACCGTCGGCTTCCTCGTGGGACCAATCGTAATCCCAGGGGACTTTGAGTACTGTCAGCCCCCTGCTCAGAAGGCTCCTCGCGATATTGTCCTTGCTTCCCATATCGACCAGGATCACGCGTTTGTCGCCGGTCCCCCGAAAGAGTTCAGGTTGGCCGGCGCTCACCTCGGCGACAATATTCCGCTCGTTCGGATCATCCCACGCCAGGTCTTCATTCCGGACGAGGAGTTTTCCGAGGAGGCAGCCCTCCGTCCGGAGACGTTTGGTCAGAGCGCGTGTATCCACACCGCACACACCGGGGACATTGTTCCGTGCCATCCATGATTCCAGGGAACTGCGCGCAGACCAATGACTATACTGATCCGACAGCCGGGAGATGACCAGGGCGCGTATGTGAATCCTGCCGCTTTCGAAATGCGGGGACAGGGGTGGAGCCAGGGAGCGATCCGGCACATCACCGTTTACAGGGATCCCGTAATTCCCTATCAGAGGATAGGTGAGGACGAGGATCTGTCCGGCATACGAAGGGTCCGTCATGGATTCCGGGTAGCCGACCATCCCGGTGTTGAATACCACCTCCCCGGCAACCGACACCGGCGCTCCGAAATGTTCTCCTTCGCACCTGAATCCGTCTTGAAGGACAATCTCTGCCTTCATACCCATTCCTTTCATTGATCACGCTATCGAAGAAGGCGTGGGGGTGCCACGTCGCTGCCTGCTGCCGTCACTTGAAACTCCAGGCTAAAAGAGTGTATAAATGAACGGCGCGAGGGCAGACCCTTGCGTGAACACAAGAAGTAGTCCGAGCATGAGCAACATGGCGACGATCGGTCCGAGCCACCATTTCTTGCGGACGCGCATGAACGCCCACAGGTCGCCCAGGATCGAGAGTTTATCGAGTGAAGATCCCATAACGTGAGTCTCCTTGGTGTATGCAATAGTGATAGTTGCGACAATTCATGAATGCGATTACTGATCCCGATGTCCTGTCTCTCATCTCAAAAGGGGCGTTCGTACCGCTGACGTTCAATCGCGGTTTGTTCGCTCTTGATCCAGTACGTCTGCTGCCTCCGGTCGATCTTTCGTGAGAGGGGATCCTTGCCGATGATCCTGAGGACGAGTCCGACAGGGAAGAGGATCCCGTAGAAGAACACGCCCAGTATCAGGCGGGTGTTGACCCAGCCAAGGGCGAACGCAAACATCATCCACCCGATATAGACCGGGCGGAGGAGCGGCTTCGCAAAGAAACCCGCGAGAAGGAACAGAACGGACGCCGCTGTGAGCCAGGGCCACCCGGCATGTCCCCTGTAAAGGGAGAGGCCCGCCAGTCCGACCATCACCACGCAAAAGAGAATTCCGAAATTTCGGATCTTCGCATCCGAGGAATCGATATGCATGTTAGTCAAGTTGGAACTCCTTTCTCCAGTCTACATCAGATTCGAGTTGAGCCTGATCCTTTTTCGCGAGGATGAAATTCCCCATGACCAGGTAATCCATTTCAGTGCGCATGAAGCATTTGTAGGCTTCTGCCGGTCGGCAGACGATCGGCTCCCCGCGGACGTTGAACGAGGTGTTGATGATGACAGGACATCCTGTTTTCTGGTAGAAGGCCTGGATGAGGTCGTAGTAGAGCGGGTTCGTATCTCTGCTGACCGTCTGAATTCGGGCTGAGTAGTCAATGTGCGTGACGGCGGGAATATCTGAACGCGAGACGTTGAGTTTGTCGATCCCGAACAGCTGCTCCTGCTCCTGCGTCATCGAGATCTTCCGCGATTCCGTGACCGGCGCGACCAGCAGCATATACGGGACTCGGGCGGTCGATCTGGAAATATTCCGATACTTTCTCCACGAGCACCGAAGGAGCGAAGGGGCGGAACGATTCGCGGAACTTGATCTTCAGGTTCATGATCGACTGCATCTTCGGTGATCGGGCGTCTCCGATGATGCTGCGGGCGCCCAGCGCGCGGGGTCCGAATTCCATCCGCCCCTGGAACCAGCCGATGACATTTTCCTGGGCGATGAGTTCCGCCACCGTCGAAGCGAGTTCGCCCGCCGGGACTTTCCGGTACACGATTTCGTTCATCAGCAGGTAATGCTCGATCTCCTCATCGGTGTAGCAGGGGCCAAGGTACGAGCCCTTCTGGGAATCTGTCCCGTCTCCCTTGACCGTGCGCGGGTTGTTCAGGTAGGCATACCAGGTGAAGAGAGCCGCACCCAGTGCCCCGCCTGCGTCTCCCGCCGCGGGCTGAATCCAAATATCGTCAAAGGGACCTTCCCGGAGGACTCTTCCATTCCCGACGCAGTTCAGTGCAACGCCGCCCGCCAGCACCAGGTTCTTCTGGCCGGTTTCACGATGGACGTGGCGGGCCATGCGAAGCATGATCTCCTCGGTCACGTCCTGTAATGATCGGGCGAGGTCCATTTCACGCTGTGTCAGCCGTGGACTCTCCTTCGCGGGCCGGCCCCCCGAACAGCTTCGCAAATTTGCCGTTTGTCATCCGGAGGCCCGCACAATAGTCGAAGTACTCCATGTTCATCCTGAACGATCCGTCTTCTTTGAGATCGATCAGATGGTCATAGATCGTCTGGACATACTTGGGTTCCCCGTAGGGTGCAAGTCCCATCACTTTGTATTCGGCGGAATTCACTTTGAATCCCGTGAAATACGTGAACGCCGAATAGAGCAATCCCAGCGAATGGGGGAACTTCAGTTCACCCATCATGGTGATCTTGCTCCCTGCTCCCAGACCATAACTAGTTGTCGCCCATTCTCCGACGCCGTCCATCGTCAGGAATGCAGCATCGTGAAACGGCGAGGGGTAGAACGCCGATGCCGCATGCGATTCGTGGTGGTCGGTGTAGAGGATCGGGATGTCAGGCCCCACCTTCTCGCGGATCAGCGACGGCATCCACAGTTTTTCCTTCAGCCAGAGCGGGAGCGCCATCAGGAACGACGAGATGCCTGCGGGTGTCGTCGAGAGATACGTTTCCACAATGCGTTCGAATTTGACGAGTGGCTTGTCGTAGAACACCACGTACGCCAGGTCTTTTGATGCGATCCCGGCCGTGGCGAGACAATAGGCGACGGCATTCGTAGGGAAGTCGGAATCGTGCTTCTTTCGCGTGAAGCGTTCCTCCTGCGCCGCAGCGATGATCTCGCCGTCCTTGATCAGCGCGGCGGCAGCGTCATGATAGAAACACGAGATGCCAAGAATATACATTGCAGCTCCTCTCACGATGAATGGTTAGTGCAGCGATTCGATACCGGAAGCCTTGCGGGCCAGCACAAGCTCTTCCTGACGGTGTGCCCCATCGGTCTCGCCGGGGGTAATGTCCTCGAGGTGCTCCTGAAACCTGCGCAACGCCAACCCGAGCGACTGTGCTTTGCGCGTAAGACGGCGGAGAACTTCCGGCTTGATGTTATTGCTCGAGAGCAGGATCTCGTCGACATCGATTCTTTTGACCAGCCGATCGAGTTTCCAGTGTCCTCCGAAGATCGGATAGCCGTTCATTTGTTTCCCTTCCAGGCTCGGACGGTCATCGAGGAAGCCTGTCGGGCGAAGATTGAAATGCTCGCTCTCCAGCAGCCGCTGAAGAACCGTGGCCCCACTGCGGTCCGCCCCGTAGATCAGGACGCTCCTGCCATGGGAGGAGTGGCGCTGGAACATGTGCATCAGCACACGGAACGAATACCGGGAGCCGAGGGCGAACGTCAGGAGGAAATAGAAGTCAAGGACGAGAGTCCGCAGCCGCGGTTCCAGGTGTGAGGGAAAAAGAAGGAGTACGACCCCGCTGAGGGCAACCGCGACAAAAGTCGCCCGCGTCACGAGAAGTACGTCCGCGAGTCCAAACACGCGCAGAGTGAACCGGTAAATGCCGTGCAGCCAGAAGACCACAAACTGGACAAAACAGACCAGAGAGAGAATCAGGATCATCTCGGGGGTCAAATGCATCCCTGCATGGGTGAAGGGATCAATCAAGAGCGCGAGGCCGAACGAAGCGATGATGCAGACGATGTCGAGAAATACCTGGAAGACGTTTCTGTTGAGAAGCCGGAGGTGGAAAATGGATAAGAGAACTCCATTCCGCAGAACGGCGATCTCCTGGTACCGGAGCTGTCGGATCCCTACGATGATTGCCAGGCCGACTACCAGGAGAACGAACGAGCCTTCGACATTCTGGACCATGGTGATGGCAAACGCACAAAAACCAAGAACGCAGGAGACGATATAGAGAATCAGCACGGTCCGACGGTGCGACAACCCGAGGGCAAGGAGTTGATGATGGATGTGTCTCCGGTCGGGAACAAACATCGCCCCGATCGGGGAGCCGCGTTTCTGGCCGTCCGATTCGCCGGGAAGGAACGACTGCAGGAGTCTGCGCGCCATCGAAAGGAGTGTGTCCATAATGGGGAGCCCCAGCGCCAGTACGGACACGAGAATGGAGAACGCCGTTGTGCTCTTCGTTGAGCTCTGGGTGGAGAGAATGGCCAGCATGAACCCCAGGAACAGGCTGCCGGAGTCTCCAAGGAAGATCCTTGCGGGGTTGAAATTATAGCGGAGGAATCCAAGGACGGAGCCGGCGAGGACAAGAGCGACGAGGGCCGTCCCCATGTCGTGTTGAAGGATCGCGATGGGGAACATCGTGAGGAGCGCGATTGCCGAGATTCCGGAGGCGAGACCGTCGAGGCCGTCAATCAGGTTGATGGCGTTGGTGACGCCGATGATCCAGATTACGGTCACGACAAAATCAAAGATTCCGAGGTTCAACTTCCCGAACGTGATCGGATCGGTAATATTGGTAATGCGGAAGCCGGCAGAGGCGACGAGCACGGCGAGGAACAGTTGCACGAGGAATTTCTGCGACGGCCGCAACTCGTGGAGATCGTCCCAGATCCCCAGGAGGACGATGATGGCCAGTGACCCGAAAAGAAGAGTGCCCTGTGTCCCCGTCATCCATGCCGGGAAGTAAAGGCTTCGATCGAACTCGACGAGAACGATCAGGGAGATGCAGAAACTGACGAATACCGCAACTCCACCGAGTCGAGGAGTGGGCGCAGCATGGGCTTTGCGTCCGCCGGGCTTGTCAATCGCTCCCACAACCATCGCCAGCCGGAGAACGACGGGAGTGAGGGCGAGCGAAAGGGCCAGTGGAATCAGAAAGGCCAATATATAGTCAATATGGATACCAAACATCATTTGACCTTTGAATCACAGTTGAGAAGCACAGAAGCGATCTGACCGGACCCGAGGAGAGACTGCGACCCAGCCGGGTCGACCGTCTTTCGGCGACGCGTGAGACCTCAACTTCCCTCCGTGACCGGACGGAGGTACGAAGGAAGATGTTCCGGTAAAATGACCTCGTCGTCACACAGAATGGAAGAATACTCCACAGCATTCTTCAGATGTCGGACGTTTCCCGACCAGTCAAACGAGATAAATGCCTGGAGCGCGGAAGAAGAGATCTTTTTCAAGGGTGATCCGGCCCGATGACCCAGATCATCGAGGAATCCCTCGATCAACATCGGGATATCCTCCCGCCGTTCTCGCAGGGGAGGAAGCTCGATGTGAATCGGGCTGATCCTCTGGATGAGATCCCGGTTCAACAGGCTCGACGCTCCGCCGTCGTTGGACGGAACGAGGGAGGCGATCACCCTGGTATCCACCTGGATCTCGACCCTCCCGAGCACTCTCCGGACAGTCTGATATTCAATGGCCTGCGAGAGTTTTGGGAGAAATGGTGTGGGAAGACTCCCTATGCCGCTCAAGAACAGTGTCCCCCCTGAGGCTTCTTCGAACAATCCCTTCTTCATATCAACGCCATCCCAGGTAATCGACTCATAGCCGAAGAATTCCTGTTCCATGGCATCCGGAGCAATGGCGGCACACTCCACTAGAACAAACGGACCGTTACGCCGCTGGCTGACGGAATGGATCATTCTTGCGGCCCACTCCTTCCCGGTGCCGGTCTCCCCTTTGATGAGAAGGTTCACGTTCTTCTCTGCCACCCTTTTCATGGTGTGGATGGCGTCCTGCATAGCGGCGTTGGACGAACGCTCAAAAGCGAAATCAGTCGGAAGCGATTTGCTCATGGGATGGTTCAAAAAGAATATGAAAGAGAAAACCCGTGGAAACGGTCATCAGCCTGACTCGGCCCGATTCCGAAGTCACAGCGGAAATTCATAACATGGACACCAATTCCGTAGCGCGGAAGATTGATCGTCGAACCGACCTTATAGCCCAGGCGCAGGGCGAGAAAGCTGATGGGATACACTTCCAGCCCACCTTTGATATTGAATCGCTCGGCGCTGGGAAACGCCCGCACGGTCGTCAGGGAGAGGCTGACGATCGGCGAATTAGAATTTGCAGGATACATCATCGCCGCGCCGAGTTCCAGGTCGGCGGGGGTGTTCGGGTACAGCGAGAGACTCAAATCCTGACCTGCTTTCGCAAAGACAAGCCCTCGTCGATAGCGATAGACCAGACCATACGCGATGCCGGGGAGAGGGTTGTAATACACCCCCAGCTGAGCCCATTCAGATGATCTTGAGAGGTTTGCGAATTTGAACGACCGTATCCCGATGAGAACGCCGGCACTGAGCGTCGGGATCAGACGTGTCGAGGAGGCCACGTCGAATTCATATGATTGCACCGGGACGCCTTCACCGGTTTCTGCGAAGACCGTGCCGCCGCCCGAGTATGAGGCCCCTATCCCGAATCGGAGATCCTGATCGATCAGAAGGGGGGCAGCTGCGCTGACCGTCTGTAACTTCAGGGTCCAATCAGAGAGGTCGGAAACAACCACGGATCGGGTCCTCAAAAACGAAAGGGATGCGGGATTCGAATACATGGCGGTCACATCGAACGCATCCGCGCAGTATGCCCCGGCGAAGGCATCTCCCCGGACGCTGACCCCCGAAGGTTGCGCAAAGTACACGTACGTTTGCGCGTGGAGCCGGAGAGCCACTATCACGAGCAGGAAAGCCGTGAGGATGACAGCCCGTTGGAGGTTCGGTCGTCCGGTCATCGCACCACCGAGAAAATGCCGAACAGGACGATAACGTCGCGGAGCAGATCGGCGAAATCGCGAACCACGTTTTCTTCTTTCGGGACGTACACAAGGTCACCCGGATTGACGTTGGGGAGAGTTTCCACGGTTGCCGTAAACGTCGCGAGGGAGTTCGAGATATCTATTTCTTCGGTCGTTTCATCATCACCGCGGAAAATCTTCACGTGACGCAAATCCGCGGTCGACACCGGGCCACCGGCGAGGGCCAGAACCTGAAGGGGTGAGACGGCTCCGGGGATCGTGTAGCTGCCCTGGGTTGTCACCGACCCCAGCACAATCACTTTTTGTTCCATCTCCCCCTTGATTTTGATGATGGGGACCGGAGCATCCTTCAGGTAAACGGACAGTTTCTTTTTCACCTGCTCTCTCAGCTGGGCCTTCGTTTCCCCGCCGGCGTGAATGATGCCGATGGTCGGGATGTTAATGGATCCGCTTTCGTCGACGTTCGACGTGGTGTGGAAATCAGAATACCCGGGGACCGTAACTTCAATCTGGTCGCCTTTCTGGAGGACATAGTTCTCGGATTCCACGGTGAGCCGTCTCCCGCGGGTGGTGAGGGTCGACAGCACCTGGTCTTTCGTCAATTCTCCGCCGCTACAGCCGGAGAGAAACGGGATTACACCGAAGATGAAAAACCATGTGGCGTGTGTAAAACGAATGGAGATCAATGAGTCTCGTTGGAAGTTGTGCGTGGTATTGGAAACGGAACCCACTCAATCAAGAATTGTGCCGATCGTCCCGACGGCAGATTGGCCATGAAAAGGCCTTCGCCCTCCGTGCAACGGGCGCGGGATTGGCTTCCCCGGATACACTCAGCTGGCTCGATGGTTCCAATGGATACACTAAGGGATGTGCGTAGGGGCAGAATGGCAATTCCCGGGCGGGCTCTCACGAGTATGGGTCTGGCATAGACCTTGTGAGAGCATGCCTGTCATCGTCAGAAAAGGAAACGCGCCTTGCGGTCAACACAGTTTACCCTCCATCAAATCTTTGCCGTCCTCAAGCGCCGGAGGCGCTTTCTCATCCTCCCCCCGATCCTTGTGACCATCATCTGTATTGTCGGAGCGATCTATCTGCCCCGTCGATACGAGTCCTCGACCACGATCTGGGTGCAGAAGGATGAGATCCTCAATCCTCTCGTCAGTTTTACCATGGCGGTGCAATTGGCTTCCGAGGACCGTCTCCAGACATTTGAAGAGATTGTGTACAGCAGGAGTACTATTGAAGCCTTGCTCGATAGTCTCCACATGCGTCTCCCCGCGAGCAATACGGCGGCGTGGGACGAACTCGTGGACAAGACGAAGGCCAACATCCATACCGACAAAAATGGAACGAATTCCTTCACGATCCTTTTTGTCGACTCCGATCCAGTTCGGGCCCAGCGAGCCGTGCAATTACTCGCAGATCTCTTCATCCAGACCCGGCTGAAAGCCGAGTTCAGAAGGAACGAATACACGGTGAAGTTCTTTGAAGGAAAACTGAGGGAATATGAGGGAGAATACGACCAGTCTCAGCAATCAGTCTTGAACCTGCTCCGCCAGCGGTCTCAGGAGATGCCGGGAGGGGGGACCTCATTGACCTCCAGATTTGAGTCGGTGACCGACAAAATCAGGGAAAGCAGCGAGGAGGTAAGGATTTTTCAGCGGGCGCTCGATAATCTCTCTCTTTTCCCGGCTGCCCTGAAAACGGACAAGGGACGTATGATCCTGGCTGAACTGGCCAATACGGAGGTTCCCTATCATGCGGATTTGCGTGCGCTCATAATCAGTTATGACAGTGTATCCACCAGATACACCTCCCAATTCCCCGAAGTGCTGAAGTACGAAAATCAGATCAACTTTCTGCTTGATCGGATGGGTGTGGCGATCCGGTCCCAGTTGACGCTGTTGACCGACCGCCTCTCGGACCTCCAAACGAGTCGTGCGGAGATGATTCGATCCATTACGGAATCGTCGGTCTCGAAGCAGGCGGACCAGGAGACGGAATCGAATTTCAACTTCTACCGGCAACTCTATAATGAGATGCGGGTCAAGTTGGAACAGGCGCGGATAGCGCAGGAGCTCGGCAAGAACGCGGAGAATGCCTTCATCATCATCGATCCTGCCCGGGTGCCTTTAAAGCCCACAAAGCCCAACAGGAAGTTGATCGTTCTCGGCGGATTGGCGATGGGAATCTTCCTCGGATTCCTTTCCGCCATCGCCGCAGAGCTGCTGGACACCACCATACGATCTCCGAGGGAGATCGAAGTCTATCGCAAGCCCATCGTCGCATTGCTCCCCGAAGTCAGTTCACGAAACTCTTGAGTCTATGCCTTCAATTGAACAAAAGGAAAACACGTTGGACGTTGAAGAAGAATCAAACGATAGGACAGAAAATCCTGAGGTCGACCCGCGCTCCGTCCTAACTTCGAACGAGCTCATGCAGCTCCGGAAGTCCCTTCTCGAGCGACCGGAACAGGGAACGCGCATCGACGGAGGATATGTCGCCCCGCACTATTACGATTGCTTCAACTACTCCCTTCTTACGGATTCCTCGGGTGCCATGAATGTCGCAATCGGCGTGACCAGTGCAAGCCCGAAGGAAGGCAAGACTCTTGTTGCCTGCAACCTGGCGGTCTCCCTGACGGTGGCATACCAGAAGCGCACCATCATCGTCGATCTCAACCTGCGTGAACCCCAGATACACAAGATATTCGGAGTTGACCCCGGGCCGGGGTTGCTTGAAGCAATGGACGATACGACAGTCCAGGTGGCAGCCACTTCGGTGAAGGGCCTGTACCTCCTCACTGCCGGCGCCTCGGCAGGCCATATGATGACGGACCAGGGATTCCGGAGGAAGAACAATGGAACCCGGTTGACGCCCCTGGAAACGTCGCTTCAGCTGGCACAGATTGCGGCATTCCGGAACGTGATCTTCTCTCTCAAAGAGTATTTCGATTTGGTCATTGTCGATCTGCCCTCGCTGAACGACCATAATTTGCCGCTCCTATTTACCAACCAGCTTGACGGAGTACTGTACGTAGTGCAGGGGGGAAAGACGAAACAGATGGATGTTGATCGGTCACTCCAGTTGCTCAACGAACACAAAGTCCTCGGATTCGTGTATAACCGAGTCGAGCGTAGCTACAGGCAAAACGGGAGGAAGAAATGAGTTCTCTCGTCTCGGTCATCTTCTTCTATTTGTGCGCGGTCCTCGTGGGGAAGTTCTCAGGAGGTCGCGGATTGCGGACGTATACCTTGCTTGTCCTCATTGCACTCGTCCAGGCGGCGGTCGTTCTCCTTGCCATGTTCCTGATGAATCCCCCCAGCATCATGAAAGGAGTACAGTGACGCATGGCGTGGAGTGGAGGAAAAAGCCGGGGAATCGCCGGTCTGGCAGCCATACTCTCTCTCTCCTGCCTTGTTGGGGCCGCCGTTGTCGCTGGCGGAGACACGTTGATCGACGCAATCGCGCTCCTCGGACTCCTGATCGTCCTGTTTGTCACGGTCGTCAAAATCGAATGGGGGTTTTACGCGTTCCTCGGAATCGTGCTCGTCATAGACCAATTTGAGGTTCCGGACTTTGTGTCCTTAACCTACCGAACCGAGTACTTCAACAATATCAACATCATCAAGTACCTGCCGAAAATCGAAGCGGCTTCAATCAGTCCCATGGAGCTGCATCTGATTTTCCTGGTGGTAGTCTGGGTTCTGACAATCATCTTTCGGACCCACAAGCCGTTGCAGCGGGCGACGGTGTGGCCGCTCGGCCTCCTCTTCTTCACCTGGCTGCTGATCGGATACCTGTACGGGAGCGGAACGGGCGGGAACGGTGTGGTCGCCCTCTGGGAATTGCGGGGCCTCTTTTATCTCCTGATCATGTACTTCTTTGTCCCGCAAATTATTCAAACGGCGGAACAGATCCGGAATGTTCTCTGGGTCGCCATCGCGGGGATCACCTACAAAGCCCTCGAGGGCACCTACCGGATGGTCAGCATGGGATTCAGCCTGGGGGGCCATGATGCCCTGCTGAATCACGAGGATCCGGTGTTTATAGTGACGCTCATCATTCTGCTTCTCTGTTTCCTGACCTTTGGACTCCGATCCCGTCAGCGGACCACCTTGCTCTGGGTCCTTCCGATTCTTCTCATCGGGTACTATGCCGCAAATCGCCGCGCAGCGTATGCCTCGCTCGCCGTGTCCCTGTTGACCTTTGCGGCGTTGCTTCCACGGCCCGTTCTCCTCCGCGTCCTGAAATATGCCGCCATCGGGGGCTTCGTTGCAGGGGTGTATGCGGTGGCGTTCTGGGGGAGCAACAGCCGTCTCGCCGCCCCGATCAACCAGATTCGGTCCGGGTTCGTCGAGGATGAGGCAACGATCGGCGAGCGGAACTTCTATTCGAACCTCTATAGGAAGCTGGAAGATTATAATCTCGCATTTACCATCCGGTCTTCACCCCTCATGGGCATTGGATTCGGCACGAAGTACGATCAACCCCTCGCTCTGGTGGCGATCAATTACTCTCTCCGCGACTATATGGCGCACAATAATATCCTCTGGCTGATGGTCAAGGTGGGGGGAATCGGCTTCTTTCTCTTCTGGCTGTTTATTGATGGCTTTGCTCTTCGGGCCACCGCATTGCTTGCCAGACTGGACGATCCATTCCTCCGGGCCGTGACGATTCTGATCATCGTTGCGGTCATCAACCAACTTGTGGCGGCATATTTTGACCTGCACCTGGTGCGATATCGCACCAACCTGTATATGGGGACCTTGATGGGGCTCTTTCCGACCATTGAAAGAATTGCGCGGGAACCTCTCCCGGCGCCAACAGGGCAAGGGCTCTATGGCCGCACGTGAACCGTCCGCAGCGAGCCTGTCCCGTGGGGGTGGACGACAGCTCTCTCCACAGAAAGTCCCTGGAGCAAACCGACTCTATATAGAGGATGTTCCCCTCGACAACATCGATGGGTCCACCGCGTTGGGCTTTGTCGAAATGAACGCTGCCCGGGTCGATGGACGCAAGCCCAGGACGGTTCTCTTCATCAATGTGCACAGCCTCCACCTTGCCCGACGCGACAGGGAGATGATGCAATGTCTCAGGGGGGCGAACCTGGTGCTCCCGGATGGATCGGGACTTGCGTTGGCGGGGAAGTTGCTCGGACATCCGATCGGAGAGAATTTGAACGGGACCGACTTCTCGCCTCGTGTTCTTCAGCTTGCCCGCGACCACGGTTGGTCGGCCTTCCTGCTTGGGGGGAAAGCGGGCATCGCGGAGCGCTGCGGGGAAGTTCTGGCTGCCAGGATTCCCGGCTTGAGGATTGTGGGGACACGCCACGGTCATTTCTCCCCCGAGGAGGAGACCTCCATAATCGCCGAGATCAACCGCGTGAAACCGGACATTCTGTTCGTCGCCATGGGCTCACCGATTCAGGAAAAATGGATTATGGAGCACGTCCACTCGCTGGCGGTTGGGATGTGCTTCGGGGTCGGGGGCCTCTTTGATTTTCTCGCAGGGGAGAGGCGCCGGGCTCCGCTCTGGATCCGCCGGGCCGGGCTCGAATGGGTCTATCGCTTTCTCTCGGACCCGGCCGCGAAATGGGAGCGGGTGCTCGTGGAGATCCCCGCGTACGTCGCGAGGCTCTTGAGGGCACGGCTGCTGAGGCAGCCGATGTTGACGACCGAACCGCAGTTCTCTGCAGACCATCACGGAGCTCGCAATGCAGGATTCTGATCACTTCCCCGGACAGGACGTGTGCGAAGGGGCCACCCAGAACATCAGGACACTGGTGTATCACCGGATCACTGACAACCTTCTGATTGCCAGAGAGAATCCACGTTGCGTCTACGAGTCAGTGTTCCGGCGACATCTTGATCTGCTGGATCGCTGGGGTTTTACGACGATCACTTTTCGAGACTATCGCCTGTTCCAGCAGGGAAACCTGCATCTCCCGAAAAAGCCGGTCATCCTCACGCTTGAAGGTGGTCACGCCGATACGTACCGGGTAGCCTTTCCGGCGCTGCTGGAAAGCGGGTCGCATGCCGTGGTGTTCGCGCTTGCGGGAACACCCGAAGCCTATACCGGAAGAGCAGCGGATCATCCTGCGTCATCACAAATGTCCTTCGATCAACTCAGGGAAATGTCCGCCGAGGGAATGGAAATCGGATCTCTCTCTTTGACATACCCCAACCTTCTCTCTCTCCCGCCGGCACGTGTGCGGGAGGAGATCGTCCGTTCGAAAGACAACCTCGAACGGATCCTTGATGCGCCGGTCCTGACATTTTCCTACCCCTATGGAAAGGTAACCGATGCCTTGAAAAAGACCGTTGCAGAAGCGCGCTACGCCTTCGCCTGTTGTTGGTCTTCCGGTTCGTTGCGATTCGATGCTGATCCATTGGAAATCCGCCGACTGACCGTTCGGGGAGGCATGGGATCATTCGAACTCGGACTCACCGTCCGGGCTCCTCAGGTCGCACGCGCCCTGTGGGGGGCCGGCAGTTGACGCCCGGAAGCACGAATACAAGTCGACGAGGATCTGATGAGTCATGAGACAGCAAGAACCGTTTCGCGCAATGCGACCGTCATGCTCGGGGCGCAGGGAGTGACCTGGGTGTCCTCGTTTATACTCATGATCTTTTTGCCCCGTTACCTCGGGAGCGAGGATTACGGGCAATTGTATCTTGCGACCTCCCTGGCCCTGATGGCGCAGGTGTTTATTGATTTTGGCGGCTCGTATTACATTGCGAAAGAGATCGCGCGCGATCCGTCGCAGGCCGCGCCGCTCATTGCAAATTCCATTGGCCTGAGAGTCGTGCTCACCCTGGTTTCCCTTCTCCTCCTGTTCCTGTTTACGGTGGTCGGAGGGTATCCGCTTCAGGTGAAGATCCTCGTCCTGATCCTTGGCGCTGCGAAGCTGTGGGAAGGGATCCTTGCGGTCTTCACGAGTACCTTTCAGGGATTCGAACGGATGGAGTACCGGTCACTTTCCTCCATTACAGAACGCGTTTTCCTGACTGCCGTGGCCGTCCCGGTCCTGCTCCTCGGCGGAGACTCGGCCGCGATCGCCGTTATCATGTCTCTCAGTACGCTCGTGAGTTTCTTGGTGGGGTTCAGATTTCTCCGTCGGCTGGTTCATCGACTTCCCCGCATCTCCTGGAACCTGGCGTGGGGGCTGGCAAAAGCGGGTGTTCCGTACCTCCTCATGGCGATTTTCGCGGTGATCTACTACCGCATCAATGCAATCATGCTTTCTCTCCTGGCCACCGAGTCGGTGGTCGGCTGGTTCGGCGCAGCATTTCGATTTTTCGATATCCTCATGTTTCTTCCCAATATCCTCTCCCTTGCCGTGTTTCCTGTACTCGCCCGCATCGGGGGAGAACAGAGAAATGTTTCCCGCACGACGAGGAAAAGTCTTGACGTCATTCTTCTCGCAGGAATCCCGATATGCCTGGGGACCTATGCCTTTGCAGAAGGGATCATCCGCACCCTCTTCGGTCTTGAGCAGTACGCGGAATCTCTTCCGATCCTGCAAGTCCTCTCTCCGGGTCTTCTCCTGGTCTATGTCGATTTTATCCTTGTCACCGCCCTGGTGGCTTTCGATCGTCAACGGCAATGGTCGATCATCGCGTTGCTCGCGATCCCGTTGAGCATCGCCCTCAACTATGTGCTCATCCCTCTCTTTCAGTCCGGCATGGGCAACGGCGGAATAGGATCGGCCCTAGCCACCAATATCGTCGAACTCTTCATCATGGTATCGGCGGTGATCCTCATGCCAAAGGGCGTGATCCGTGGAGACGGGTATCGAGTGCCCCTCAAGGCAATCGCTGCGGGCGGGGTGATGGGCGGGGCAATCTGGGTGCTCCAGCAGACACTTCTCCCGTGGTTCGTCGTCGCCCCGCTGTCCCTCGCGACGTATGTCAGTACACTCTGGGGACTCCGGGTTCTCGAGGTTCACGAGCGCGAATTCCTCCGCGACTTCCTGACAGTGAAAGGGCTCAAGAGAGCGCTCAGCACGGGGAGGGAGACGGGCTGATGATACTCATCTTCTTCCATACTGTCACGCTCTGTGTCATCGGCGGATTTCTGCTCCACCTCTTTCTGCTGAGCGTCCTTGCAGCGTTCGCGCGAACGCGGACGGTACATCCGGCCGGACGGTTGAGGAAGATCGCGGTGGTCATCCCCGCACATAACGAGGAGCTCACCATCGCCGAGACTGTACGCAACGTCCGTGATATTTACTATCCCCCTGAGTTTTTCCAGGTGATCGTCGTCGCCGACAATTGTGACGATGCGACCGGAGAAATCGCTCTCCGCGAAGGGGCACAGGTGTTGACCCGGACGACGACCGGTGAGCGCAGTAAAGGGCACGCCTTGCGCTGGTGCTTCGACAGATTACAGGGAACCGATTGTGAGGCGGTGGCTGTGGTGGATGCCGATACGGTGGTGTCGCCCAATTTCCTGAGCGTCCTGAACATGTACTTCGCTTCCGGTTCTGAAGTGATCCAATGCAACGATCAGGTACGGCCGCACCATGGTGCCTGGAGTCCCGAGGCGATCCGTCTTGGTTTCGCACTCAATAATTACGTCCGGCCGCTGGGACGAAAGACAATAGGATGTTCGGCGGGGCTCCGGGGCAATGGCATGGCATTCTCCATGGGCGTCCTGCGGAGAATTCCCTGGGAGTCCTACTCTCAGGCGGAAGACCTTGAGCACAGCTTGCGCCTTGCCCTGCGGGGGGTTCGCGTCGCATTTGCGCCGGAGGCAACGGTTCTTGCGACCATGACGCAGGATCCGCGGCTCGCGGAGAGTCAGCGTACGCGGTGGGAGATGGGCAGATTCCCGCTGATGCGCAAATACGCAGTGAAATTGCTGATTGCTTCGTTCCGCCATCATTCATTGGTGATGGCTGATACGCTGATCGACCTCCTTACCCCTGCACTGGTCAACCTCGTCGGTCTTGCATTGTTGCTGGGGATCGTTGCCCTAGTCCAGTTCCTCGCAGGAGATTCATCGATGCTGATCTTCGCCGAACTCTGGGGAGGGGCCGTGGTGCTGGGTGTCTTGCACGGTGTGATCGGTCTGCTTGTTGCCGGGTCAGCGAGATCGCTCATCTCCTTGCTCTGGCTCGCTCCACGGTATGCGGTCTGGAAAATTGCGCTCTACTTGAAAATCGCACGGGGGGGAAGAAGTCGCGCTTGGGTTCGAACGGCCCGCGAGCCGGGAGGAATACGATGAAGCGGAGCATGAACATCCAAACGCTCGTTTATCACCGTGTATGCGCGGACGAAGAGTGGTATCCCTCACCGTATGTTGTCACGCAGTCGGTGTTCCGGCTCCAAATGCGGTATCTCTCTGAGTCAGGGTTCTACACTCCCGGCCTGTCGGCCATACTCGAAGGGGCTGCAACGGATCGACGGGACGGGAAAATGCCATTTCTCCTTACGCTGGATGACGGCTACCTGGACAACTATTCGAAGGCCTTTCCCGTCCTCCAGGAATTCGGATTTACAGCGACAATATTTCTCGTGGCGGATTTTTCCCGCCGGTACAACTGGTGGGATATCCCGGAAGGAACCCCGCGTGCAGAACTGCTCCAGTGCGGGCACATCGGTGAAATGGCACGGGCGGGGATAGAGTTCGGTTCGCATACGGTGCATCATCCCCGTCTCCCCGAACTCTCGCATCGCGACCTTCAGGACGAACTCGTGCGCTCCAGGGGCATCATCGAAGACCTGGTCTGCCGGCCCGTCGTGACACTCGCCTTCCCGTACAGTGCGACGAACGCCAGAGTGAAGAATGCGGTGCGTGAGGCCGGGTATTCATGCTCCTTCGCAGTCAACACGGGGCCCCTTGCCATCTGGTCGGACCCATTCGAAATCCGGAGGCTCAATGTCGATAACAGGACGAGGGTCGCGGGACTGAGAGCAAAAATGAACGGGGCGGAAAAGGCCCTTCTCTGGGCCTGGTGGAGGGGCACATCGGCCCTGCGACAATTACATCAACCCTCAGAATCACCTTCTTCTTAGGAGATACCGTGCAGAAATCATCGCCGATAATCGAAGCACTTCCCCTTGCCCCAAGTACGGGAGACCACGGTGAAGTATCCGCCTCCACAACAATAGAAGTTGTGGAAACCTCTCAGGGGTTCGACGATCTCCACGAGCAGTGGAACGCCCTTTTCGAGGACAACGGATTCTCCGTTTTTCAGTCCTTCGAATGGCAGCGGACCTGGTGGAAACACTTCGGGGAACAGCACTCCGGCATGCGTCTCGCGATTCTCCTGGTACGTGTTGACGGTGTGGTTGCCGCGATTGCACCGTTCTTCTTTGAGTCTCTTCGCGTCTTTGGAGTTGTTTCCATCCGACGGATGTCTCTTGTCGGCCGCGGGCAATCCGATTATCTGGACTTGATTGTCAGAAAGGGGCACGAGTCTGTGTGTCTGGACGCAATTGCCGGATACCTCTCGTCGCACAGGAAGGATTTCGATCTCCTGGTCATTGAAGACTACTCGGAACGGTCTCCACTCAACATGGTGTGGTATGAGGCACTTGCACGGCATGATTTTGACGTTGAACGGGTCATCACAGAATACTGCCCGCGCATGGAGTTTAAGCCGACATGGGCCGAAACCCTCGCGTCTCTGCCCTGCAACCGGTCACGAAAGATGGAGAAATTCCGCAGGCAGCTGGCATCGCGGTTCAATGCGGAACTGGAGCTGACAGGGGCCTCGACGTCCGTCGAAAAGGATCTCGACGATTTCACGAGCCTCCACCAACAGCGGTGGGGGAAGGTCGGGCATGCCGGCCTCTTTGCGGATCCGGGGTTCGAAGCTTTTTTCCGTGATGTTGTGGCCCAGCTCAAAAGAAAGAATCGATTGCTCCTGGCATTCTACAAGTTTGAAGGCGAACGACGTCTTGCGATTATCGGCTTCATGCATCGCAACGAGTTTCAGTACTATCTCAGCGGATTGGGCGATCCCGGCAAAACGACGCACCATTCCCCGGGAATGGTTCTCCACACCCTCTGCATGGAGTTCCTTTTTGCACGGGGGATCCGCGTCTACGATTTCCTCCGGGGGACCGAGTCGTACAAAGAGGATCTCGGGGGGATTTTCATACCGAGTTGGACGATCACTGCGACCTCCCGCGGGGGAGAACGGGCGCGAAGAAATTACCAGTGGCTCTTGATCCAGAAGTCATTGCAGCGGCGGGCCCAACTGGAGTGGTCCCTTTTCCAGCACACCAGGTCCGCGCACGGTCTTTTCTCTGCATCGATGAACAAACACATCTCCCGAAGATGGAAGGCTCTTGTGCGTGACGGAGTGTTGAAGGCGAAGCATCCGGAAACGTCCGTGGCAGCGGCGGAGCGCACGGAATGAAAATCCTCATGATCTTCCATTCCACTCTTCACCCGCCGGTGTCCGGGGTGATAAAGCGGAATCATCACCTCTTCCTCCAGGCGGCGAGGAGGCACGAGGTTTCTGTGATCACACTGGGAGATCAGGATGAAGATGCGTTCTGCCGACGCTTCGGCCGTCTCTTTAAAGAAAGTGTACGCATTCCTGCGAGAAGACCGGGTTGGCGCGCCAAACTTCGGTCAGTGCTCCTTCTTGTGACGGGAAGGAGCGAGGCACGGCATCTGCACATGCGACGGATGCAGAAGGCCATCGACAGGCTTCTCCGCGATCAGCGATTTGATCTCATCCACCTGAGCACGCCGTTCTTGTTTTATTATCGATTCCCGAAGGGGACAACGGTCGTATGCGACACCCACAACGTGGAATATGATAACGTGCAACGCATGTACCGTGAGGCCCGTGGCGTTGTGCGCCGGATATTCTTTTTTCTCGTCTATCACACAATCCGGAGGGATGAGATTCACAATCTTCGGAAGAGCGATGTGATCATGGCGACATCCGAACGCGATGCGGCGTTGTTTCGTCAACAGCTTCCGGAGAAGAGGTTCGTCGTCGTTCCCAACGGCGTCGATGTCGACAGGTTTACGCCGGATCCCGGGGGGATCGTCCCGCATTCCGTAGTGTTCACAGGGCTCATGGAGTACTACCCGAATGAACACGGGGTGCTCTATTTCATGGAGCAGGTGTTTCCGTTGATCCAGCGGGAAGTGCCCGATACGCGGGTGTACATCGTCGGGGCAAAGCCGTCGCCCCGGGTGACCCGCTGGGCATCCCCGCAAGTGGAAGTGACGGGTTATGTGGAGGACGTCAAGCCGTATCTCGCACGCGCGCAGGTGGCGGTGATTCCCCTGTGGATTGGCGGTGGCACGCGACTGAAGGCCCTGGAAGCGGTGGCTATGAAAAAACCGATTGTCTCCACTTCGGTGGGGTGTGAAGGGATCAAATTCACCAACGGCGCGGACGTGCTGATTGCCGACACGCCGGAATCTTTCGCAGCCGCAGTGGTCAGCCTCTTTTCCGATGCGGCCCTCCGAAATGCCCTTGCCGAGGCTGCATACAGAGATCTCCTTCCGCTCTACCGGTGGGAAACCGTCGGAGGAAGGCTGGACGAGGCATATCGTCTGGCGACAGCGCACCGTGGCGCGGAGCTCCGGTAAATGCATCGGCGCTCTCGGGGCCAAGCTTGCAGGTGTACGGCGGAATTCGTAGGATTGTCGTATCAGGGCAGGCGGTCGCAGGAACACTCTGGAGATTGCATGGCATCCCCTGTTGGTCGTAAAGCTCGGTATCTCTTTGCAGTGTGGACGGTGGGAGGGAATAAGACCGTTTTGCTCAACCTTCAATCCACGATTAGTGAAAGGCCGGATATTGACAGCGCGTGGGTCCCCATCGAAATGTATCCTCATGATTGGATCACCAGGGTCCCCCCCATCTCTTTCCTCGGCGTCTGGCGGAACTCCGCGGCTGCCTGGTTGAAGATCAGACCGCTGGAAAACAAGGGGGGGCGGTTTGATGCCGCATATTACCTTGGATACAGCATTGTCACTTTTCTCTGGCGTTTTCGAAGGCGCGTTCCCTATGCACTCGCTCTTGACCTGACGCCACTCTGGGCCGCGCGCAACGCACTCTGGTATGCTCTGCCGCGATTCGATCCGGCCAGCCCGATCTCCCGATTCAAACACGCCATCACCCGGTCCGTGTTCACCGGCGCATCCCATCTCCTCCCTTTTTCCACGGGAGTGCGGGATTCGCTTATCAGTGACTACGGGATTCCTCCAGAGAAGATCACCGTTCTCCCGCCGGGGATTGACCTTCGGCGGTGGAGTATTCAGGACCGGGAAATGGAGGTGCGGGAGAAGCGCGCGGTGCCTCTTCGCGTGCTTCACGTCGGAAGGGATTTCAAGCGAAAGGGAGGAGACCTGTTGGTGGCGTTGGCCGGAATGAAGGAATTCGCGGAAACAGAATTTCATTTTGTGACGGACAGTTACGAAGGGCCTCACCTCAAAAATGTCTTTGTGCATGGAAACTATACGGAGAACAGTCCGGACCTGATTGCCGCCTATCGTGACGCCGATGTCTTTGTCCTTCCGACCCGGGCGGACACGTACTCCTGGGCGAGCCTGGAAGCAATGGCCATGGGTCTCCCTGTTATCGTCGGCGATGTGGGAGGAATCGGCGACATTGTGGTCGATGGTGAGACCGGGTTTCTCATACCGCCCGAAGATCTGAAGACACTTTCCCACAAGATTCAAGTTCTCCTTTCTAATCCCCAGTTACGACGTCGCATGGGGGAAAACGGACGGAAGCGAGTGGAAGAGCATTTCGACCTCTCAAAGAGTTCCGATGCAGTGGTTGGACTCCTCAAAGTGATTTCCTCCAACCGTTCATAGCGGCCCGCTCCATTCGGATTTGAAGCAATCCATGCCGGCATCGAGGTGAACAGACTCCCGCAACGCTGCACCGGTCTGAAAGGCCTCCTGAGGGGAACCGAACGCGCCGGGGAACTCTTCCCTGACTGCTGTGGTTCAACCAAGAAATCGCGGTATCTTCCCCATCCCACGATGCAACAATGTCCGCTCGGATTGCCACCGCTCCGGAGGGAATGTGACTGGAAAGCAACGAAAGAGGCCCCCGCAGGCGAGACGAGTGTCGGAACCTTCGACTGCTGTGAAGAGGATTTCCCGTTTTGCACATCCGTACTTCTCTCTCCTTCCACCCACGCAGCGACCCAGGATGCTCGATTTCATCCAGGGTACCCTGCATCCGATCCCCCCGGTCAAACGCAATGGTCTCTTTTCGCTCGATGAGGTGATCGGGGCCGATGGAGTTCACGCCATCGAAGGGGCAGGCAGGATCACCATTCAGATCGCAGGGGACACAGGGGTCCCCGAGACTGATCGTGAAACGCATCAGGTCATGGTCGCAGACGCAATGACGAAAGACTACGATCCGGCGAAGCCCGAACGGAGCCCGGCATTCTTCCTTCATCTCGGCGACGTCATCTATGGTCCAGCCCCGAATTCCTACCTGGATCAGTTCTACAGGCCCTATATGCACTACCCGGGGAAGATTGTTGCGATCCCCGGCAACCACGATGGTGAGTCCGCGAAGAAGATCGCGGATTTTCAGAAGTACTTCTGTGCTGCCACCGCGCACGTCCCACCGATTGCAGGGAGCATCTTTCGTCAGACGATGACCCAGCCCGGGGTGTATTGGTGTATGGATGCCCCGTTCATTCACATCATTGGACTCTATTCGAATTCCGCGGAGAATCCCGGATTCATCTCCGGGCCAAAGATTGGTCAGCGACAAAAAGTGTGGCTCGTCAAGACCCTCCGGAAGATCAGAGCGGAGCGGAAGAAGGGGATTCGAAAAGCGTTGATCATGGCTACGCACCACCCGCCGTTTAGCAGGGGAGGTCACAGTGGGAGTACAGACATGCTGGCAGACATCGATGATGCCTGCACAAAGGCCGGGGTGATGCCGGACGCGTTTTTCTCCGGTCATGCACATTCTCTTCAGCGCTATTCCCGTAAGGTTCAATTTGTAGGGAAGTCCTTGACGATTCCGTACATCGTTTCGGGATGCGGGGGGCACGGAGGTCAAAGGGTGGATCCCGTACAGGAAAAACCGGGCGAAAACCCGGTGTACCAGTTCGGCTACATGGGTTGGGGTTACAGCACACTTCGTGTAGAAGGGACAAAAGTGACCATAACGTCCTACGGAGTCTCATGGGACAAGAAGGAGGAGATTGACAGTCTGACGTTCCATCTCCAGGACATGGGGTAGGGCTCCTCTTTTCAGTAGCCGTATCGACTTTCACTCAGAGCGCCTTTTCACAGCCGCACCGTTCTCCACTATTCCTCATCCCCGGGCTCTTGCAGCCTGGCCCTGATCTCCCAATGGTTACCCTGCCCATCACCTTTCGTCGTCATCCCCTTTGAGTTGGACATCGAGTTGGACATCTGAGGCCGTACATCGAGGTTTTCAACCAGCTTCAACCCGCCGGTTTGCCCCTGCAATCGTTTGCAAAAGATTCTTATTGACATTTATCTTTGAAAATGTAAATTGCAAACGATTGTGGTAACGATTGTGGTAACGATTGTGGGGGATCCCGGTTTGGGTATTTGATAGGACTGAAAGGTGATTGACCCTCGTTCCGAACGGGTGAATATCGTTCCCCTCAATTGCGCTCGACACCGACTTCCCCTGTAGCAGCTCGACACTGAACACCCCGCGAGAGTTCATCCGCCCGGACTCTCTCATGACGCATCGAACAACGCAACGATCGAGAGTTCTTGTCATGAGTCTTTCCCGAAAACACTTTCGTCAAAGCATCCGCGGCGGGCCGGGTACTCTGCATTCCCACGGGACGCGACCATGAAGCTTCCATCGAAACATGTGACAATCATTGACATCGCCCGCGAACTGGGAATATCGCCGTCAACGGTTTCGCGTGCATTGATCGACCACCCGGATGTGCGCAACGAAACGAAAGAGCGTGTCCGGCGCCTCGCGAAGAAGCTGCGGTATTTTCCCAATCCCATCGCGCAGAGCCTCAAAAGCAATCAGACCAGAACGATTGGCGTGATTGTCCCCGAGATCAAGCACGATTTCTTTTCGTCTGCCATCAGCGGGATCGAGGAAGTCGCGTATCAGCTGGGATACACCATCATCCTCTGTCAATCGAATGAAAGCTCCGAACGGGAAGTGGTGCATGCCAACCTCCTCATGCATCATCGCGTCGCCGGTCTCCTCGTTTCAATTTCCCAGAATACGGTCAGCGGCGGTCATTTCCGGGATCTGCTCAAACGGAAAATCCCGCTGGTCTTTTTCGACCGCGCCTGCGAGGACGTGCCCGCGAGCAAGGTCATCATCGATGACTACAAGAGTGCGTTCAATGCCGTGGCATACCTTATCGGGAAAGGATACAAACAAATTGCGCATTTCGCCGGACCGAAAGATCTCGACATTTGCAGAAAGCGGCGCGATGGCTACCTCGATGCATTGAAGCAGGCGAACATCTGTGTCCGCAATGAGCTTGTGCGGTATGGCGGCATGCACGAGGACGATGGGTATGCGTCGATGAGTGCACTGCTCAACGAAGCTCTGGTTCCCGACGCGATATTTGCGGTGAACGATCCCGTGGTCATCGGGGCCTTTCAGAAGATCAAGGAGGCCGGATTGAACATCCCGCGGGACGTCGCTCTCGTCGGGTTCTCCAACAACAGAATTACGAGTCTTGTCGATCCACCAATTACCACTGTGAACCAACCTTCCTTCGAAATGGGAAAGGTGGCCGCCGAGGTGCTCATCGACGCCATCAGCAATGATCGTTCCGACGATCAACCGAAGACAATCGTTCTTGACACTGAACTCATTATCCGGGACTCGACGTAGTGACCACGATCGGTCTCACGAGGTTCTCTTCTCATGGAGGAAATCATGCGTCTTCTTACCTCTTCCCGCAGCAGCAGGTATCTCGTTCTGCTGTCGTTGGTGCTTGCGTTCTCATCCTCTGCCGCGTTCGCACAGGGTTCCGGAACGCTGACGGGACGGATTCAGGACAGCAAAACCGGAGAGTCGCTCGCGGGTGCGAATATTGTGGTTGTGCACACACCCATGGGAACCGCGGCTGACATCGAGGGGAAGTACTCGATCCACGGAGTCCCTGTCGGTACGTGGACCATTCGGGCGTCCCTGATCGGCTACACGCCTTCCACGCGCGAGATCACCATGGCTGCAGACTCAGCAGTGGTGGTCGATTTCCGTTTGGAAGTGCAAACGATCGAGGGGAACGAAGTGGTCGTCACGGCGCAGGCGCGCGGGCAGCAGACGGCGATCGAACAGCAGCTGGGTTCCCGGAACATCGTCAATGTCGTCTCCTCGGCGCGCATCCAGGAGCTTCCGGACGCCAACGCGGCGGAATCCATCGGACGACTGCCCGGAGTCTCACTTCTGCGCTCAGGTGGTGAGGCGACACAGGTGGTCATCCGCGGTCTCCAGCCGCAGTACAACTCGATCACGATTGATGGGGTACCGATACCAGCAAACGAGGCGGGCAGCGTTACTATCAACGGCAATACGGCTGCACCGTCGAACAGTCCCGGCGGCCGGGCGGTGGATTTGAGTATGATTTCATCAAACTCGCTCGAAGGGATCGAAGTGTTCAAGACGGTGACACCCGATATGGATGCCGCCGTTCTTGGAGGCACAGTCAACTTCGGCATCAGGGAGGCAAAAGCGACACCGTCCGGCGCGCCGTCGCTCTCTCTCCTCGCTCAAGGAGCATACAATGACCTCATGAGCACCTACAACGACTACAAGTTTGTCGCGAGCATGGAGCAAAGATTTTTCGACGACCGTTTCGGCGTATTTGTCCAGGGAATTGCACAACGACAGAACCTCACCTCCAACCAGCTCGGAGGATCATATTATCAGCCCAACAAGCAGGACAAGCCCGACTCCATCGTTCTTGGAAGTCTGAATCTCACATTTGCTCCGACCGATCAGCGGCGATACGATGGGACCGTCACATTGGATTACCGGCTGCCAAACGGCAAGATCGCTCTTGTGAGTTTGCTGAGCCATGGGAAGTCGACGAGCGAATCCCATAGTGAAACCTACAATCTCGCGAACTTTGGGAACGACATACAATTCGGGACACAGCTTTCAACCAATGAGCTCAACGTTGTCACGAATATCCTGGAATGTGAACAAGCTCTCGGTGCATATCATCTCGACGTGAAGCTCTCGAACGCGTATTCGGAGAATCGTACCCCGAGTGGTTGGCGGCTGGTCTTTGATCAGCTCTCCGCCGGGACAGGGAACATACCGAACAATCAGAATCCCATACAGATCGCCGGCGCTGCGCAGGACTCGATAAAACTGAGCAACATGATCTGGCAGGGCAATTCCACCTGGAGCAGCTTCAACAAACAGAACGATATGCAAGGCTCGATCGATTTGGAGACCAGTTTCCAGCTGTCGGATGACGTCTCGGTGACGCTGAAAGGCGGAGGGCAATATAAATACACCACCCGGTACTACAATTTTGATGATGGGTATGGCAGCCTGTTCGGTGGTTTCGCCTCAGGATTTCGATTACAGCTCGTTCAGGCCCTCCCGTGGCTGACACGAGCGCCGTATAATCTTGATCCTACCGGCGCGCAAAACTTTCCGATTCGCGGGTTTTATGATCCAGCGATGAATTTTGGAAAATTCCTGAAGGGTGACTACTCGATGTTTTCTGCAGTGAATGCGGATGTCATCGACCAAATCATGACTCAATTAAAGATCCTGGGCGCAGCAACTACGCAAAGTGTCACTGTCCCCAGTTACCTTCCGGATCAATATGGCAGCACTGCAAGTGATTACTCCGGGAATGAATTCAGAAGTGCTGAATATCTCATGGGAACGTTCAATATCGGGCCGCAGATCTCTGTGATCACCGGTGTTCGGTATCAGGGTCTCAAAACCACCTATACGGCACCGCATTTTGTCGGCAATGCGGACGCGACGAATCCGTATCCTCAAGAACTTGCTCACACGGAGGTTACGCACGACGAATACCACGGATACTTCCTGCCCGACGTGAGTGTGAAATATGACCCTCTCGGGTGGTTGAGCCTTCGCGGATCCTACACCAGCACCCTTGCCTATCCGGACTATGCGCAAATCATTCCGAGAATGGATGTGTCCAGCAACAGTGGCCACTTCGTGATTTGGAACAATTATGCCCTTAAGCCGGCGCGTTCTCAGAACTATGATTTCCAGGTGTCGGTGCATGAAAACACGATTGGACTGTTTTCCGTGAGCCCTTTCCTCAAGCGCATTTATGATCAGCTCTTCAGTCAGGGAACGTACATCGCCGACCCATCGGTGTATCCCGGAGTGCCCTCCTATACGAAGACGTTCCTGCTCACGACGTTTATCAACAACCCAAACCGGGTTGACGTCTATGGATTTGAAGCTGAATGGCAGACCCATTTCTGGTATCTGCCGGATCCGTTCAGCGGATTGGTCTTGAATGTCAACTACACGCACATCTTCTCCAGTGCCGACTATCCATACAACCTCACCGTGCATTCGCCGGTCTATCCATTCCCGACGATCCACATCGATACCACATACACTGACCGGCTGATCCAGCAGCCCAACGACATTGTGAACCTCTCCATAGGATTCGACTACGGCAAGTTTTCAATACTGGCGTCGATGATCTATCAATCCCAGGTGTACAATGGGACCAACTTCTACAATTCACTTCGCTCGGACAAGGACAAATATCTGCGATGGGATCTTTCGGTGAAGCAAGGGTTACCCTGGAACGGCCTTGAGGTGTTTTTTGACTTGAATAACCTTAATAGCGAAGCAGATGTCTATGCAATCAGGGGTTCCGGCTTTCCGACGTCGGAATCGAACTATGGCTTGACGGCAGATATCGGAATCCGCTGGAGACTTGAATAACGAACCAATCATCGAGCAGAACAGAAAGGAGGAACAGTATGAAGGAGAAATCCCCATGAGGACGACGTCTCTTCCTGATATCGCTCACGATCCCTTCGTTCCTCGGTAGGGGGTGAAAGAAACGTTGTCCCGACCAAGACTTTGCTTCCCCATTGACAGAGGTAGTAACATCCACCGAAAGGAGAGAAGTCATGAAGGCAACATTTACGCTGCTGCTGTTGATCACCGTGATGGCCCTGTCCCTGGCGCCATCGACGTCGTTTGCGGTGCCCGCCGATACAGTTGTCGTCGCAGCTTTGCCGCCTGGCAACCTGAATAATGTCATTACCGCGGACACTATCGCAGGAGGATTTGTCAAGCCGAACACGGTCTTTCTCTTGAAACCCACCAGCGCTCTCGACACCGTATATTGGATGACCGCACCGATCGCAGTGAAGGGAAGCGTCACGATCGTCGGCTACCTCAATCCGACCACGGGCCACCCGCCGGTCATCGCACCATCGATTGCCCAGGACAATTCGTCGATCGGCAATTTCTTCAGCCCGCAGGGGGATGATACGCTCACGCTGAGGGGCTTGTATTTCATGGGTACGCGAACGGACACCATATCGTTCACCGGTCGCTTTGTTGCTCCGTCCGGGGACAACAATGTGTTCATCTTTGACCACTGTATTCTCGAAAATATCTCCGGTGCCGGCACACCGAACCTGTTCGATACATGGAATCATGATCACAACAGTTTCTATGTGACCAACTGCGAATTCAGGAACAACCAGGATGACAATCCACAGAATCCGGGCTTTGCCTGGGTGGATCCGGGAACATACCCGTGTGATACTGCGAAGTTCTACAATAACACCTTCTTTGTCACCGGCGGATACGTATTGGGCTCAGCGGGGTACGGTTGCACGTTCCTGGATTTCCAGCACAACACGATCTTCTTCTCCGGGCAGGGAGGAGCCTTCGACTTGTACCAGATGCACAACGCTGTCATCAAGAACAACATCTTCTATAGCGTTTCGTCGGCTGCCTACCCGACGTCATGGTACAACAACGTCCCCGGCAGCTGGGGATCCTCGATCATCCCGCTCGACTCCTTGCGTTCACTGGCTGCAGATCCTTACAACATGACGGAGGCGAGCAGGCACGTCACGATTACCAACAATGCCTATTTCTGGCCTCAACAGATATGGGACGGCTGGGCACAGCTTAATGCCGGCAACATACCCGGCACTTCGTCGTACATTCCGCTTCGTCCGCCGGATTTCATAAATTCACAACCAGGAATGCTGACCGATAAAACAGCGTGGCCCAACATTACCGTGGCGAACAATGACAGTGTCGACCCGGGATTCAATGCCGCGCTTGTGCAACTGGCAGCAGAACGGATGGTGACTTTTATAGACACGTGCTGGGTTCACGGCGGAGCGGGTGCGGGCGTTCGTCCCTACGTGTATCCTCTCTATGATCCTCCGACGTGGGATGGCGTGGCGAGCAATTGGTCGGCAACGCAAGGCTACCCGGTGCCTGAGAATCTGGCCTATTCCAACACGGCTCTGCAATCCGCCGGGAGCGATGGATTTGCCCTGGGCGATCTGAACTGGTTCCCGTCTCAGCTGGCGCAATGGACCCCGACCGATGTCAAGCCGACGTCCAGCTCGCTGCCGGAAGAATTCACGCTGAGCCAGAACTATCCCAATCCCTTCAACCCCTCGACGAGGATTCAATTTGAACTGCCGAGAGCCTCGCAGGTCAACATTTCCATCTACAATGTGCTCGGGCAGCAGGTCGCAACACTTGTGAACGGGATGATGACGGCGGGCAGCCATACCTACACCTTCGATGCGCACAACCTTTCCAGCGGCATCTATTTCTATCGCATCACGGCCGGTACTTTCACGGCGGTAAAAAAGATGACACTGGTGAAGTAGGGCGGATTTCGTTCTTTCGCGTCACGTCGCAAGAGGCAAGCCTGCAGCCCATCTCACGGGCTGCAGGCGTTTCAATGCGATGACGTGTCACGGTGCGGGAAGTGGATGACCAGCAGGAAGGGGGGGCTCGTGAACCTGGCATCGCTGATGAAGAGCAACGAGATGCGGGCCTCGTGGCAAGAGTTGTCCCTCCGGCACAAGAATACCGCTGCACCATAACACGGACAAACCCATGAAATCCATGGACTTCCTCCCCGGAATGCGATCGTACGCGGCCATGGTCGCGTGTGCCCTCCTGATCAGTGCTTCGCACGTCTCATCACAGACGACCCGGTCTGCAGACCACCTTTTTACCATCGATGCGACCAGGGAAGCGGCGGCACCCGAGACGGGCTATCTCGAAATGGGGAGCGATAATGCCGGAAGATCACCCGACGGGAGCACACTCACGGTGAACAGCCGGTACCTCGTGCTCGACGGCAAGCCGTGGCTCCCGGTGATGGGCGAATTCCACTTTAGTCGCTATCCGCAAAAGTATTGGGAGGAAGAGATCGCGAAAATGAAGGCGGGCGGAGTCCAGATCATCTCCACCTACATTTTCTGGATCCACCACGAGGAGATCGAAGGTCAGTTTGACTGGTCGGGACAGCGGGATCTTCGCACCTTCGTGGAGTTGTGCGCCAGGCACGGGCTCTATGTCTATCCGCGTATTGGCCCGTGGGCACACGGCGAAGCACGCAACGGTGGTTTCCCGGACTGGCTGCTGGCGAAAGGACCGACGCGCGTGAATGATTCCACCTTCCTCTCTTTCGTGCGCATATTCGACGGCGAGATTGGGAAGCAACTGAAAGGATTGCTCTGGAAAGACGGCGGGCCGGTTATCGGAATCCAGATCGAGAATGAGTACGCGAACCGTTCGCCAAACGGGGGCGATGCCTACCTGTTGAAGTTGAAAAGCATGGCGATCGAAGCAGGACTCGATGTGCCGCTCTACACAGTGACGGGCTGGGACAATGCGGAGATCCCGCCCCATGCCTTCCTTCCCGTGTACGGGGGCTATCCGGATGAACCCTGGTCGGGAAGCATTACAGAGCTCCCGCCGGATCCGCAAGGGGTGTTTCAGTTTCACGTCGGGACACCGGTCGGGACTGCCGGGATCATGCAGGCCAGAGTATCTCCGGCCGAGAAAGTGGCGCATGCGCACTATCCAAGATTCACGGCGGAGTTGGGAGGCGGCATGGAAGACACCTACCACCGTCGCGTGGTCGTGTCGTCCGATGATATTGCATCGATGGCGCTCACCGCCCTCGGATCAGGAGTGAACCTGGTAGGGTATTACATGTTCCACGGAGGCACGAATCCGGACGGAAAGTTGACGACGTTACAGGAATCGCAGGCAACAGACTATCCGAACGATGTTCCGGTCAAGTCCTATGATTTCCAGGCGCCGCTGGGCGAGTTCGGACAGATGAACCGCACATTTCGCGAGCTGAAGGTGCTGCATCAATTCATGCACGACTTCGGTGCGGACCTTGCCCCGATGAGCGCAGTTTTACCCGACGTTGTGCCTTCCGGTCCCCGCGACACGACGACGCTCCGGGTCTCAGCGCGAACGGCGGGTGACCACGGGTTCCTCTTCTTCAACAACTATCTGCGGAACTATCCTCTTCCTGAACAACGAGACGTACAGATTCGCCTCAAGCTTCCCTCGGAAACAATTGTAGTCCCGGGTGAGCCGATCACTATTCCGACGCAATCGTGGTGTGTCTGGCCGGTCAACATGGATATGCATGGCGCCCTTTTGAAATACGCGACAGCACAACCATTAGCGCGGATGTCCGACGTGAACGGTTCGTACTACTTCTTCACCGCATCTCCAAACGGCAATGCCGAGTTCGTCTTCGACGCGTCGACAGTCAGTGCGCTGCACACAACTGGTGGCAACGTCACCCGCGGCGAAGGGCGCATTGCAGTTCGTGGCGTCAGTCCGTCGACTGCAAATGCTATCCGGATCAGGACGACCGGGGGGAAAGAAGTTCATATCGTGTTGCTCTCCCGGAAGCAATCCTACAATTCGTGGAAGCTGCGACTCAACGGCCGTGAACATATGCTGATCACTCCGGCAGACGTGTTCGTGGCGGATGATGCGGTGCATTTGCGCTCTCGCGACGCAAAATCCTTCGAGATCTCGACGTACCCAATGTTGGATGGCAAAATCGCGTCGAACGTGGCCCTGCGAATGACAGGCCGCGACGGAATATTCACCCACTATGCCGCATCCGTTCGAGCAAGGACACTTTCCGTGGGTCTGAAGAAGGTCCGGGCCGCAGGCATTGTCCCACCTGTAACAATGGGCAAATTCGCTGAGTGGAGGAATTGTGCCGTCGCGAGCTCTCCCGACGATTCGACGTTTACGAGGGCGGGTCTCTGGAAGTTGACATTGCCCGAAAGCATGCCCTCGGGTCTTAGTGATTTGTTCCTCAGGATCACCTATGCCGGGGATATCTGCAGGTTGTATGAGGGGAATCGACTACTCGACGACAATTTCTTTAATGGAACGACGTGGGAGGTCGGACTGAAACGGTTTGGGCCCGGTGTGTGGGGGAAAGGAGTCGAGTTGAGCATCCTTCCGCTCAGGAAGGACGCGCCCATCTATATCCCGAGGACCATGCGGCCTTCTTTCAAGAACGCCTCACAACTTGACGAACTGAAGTTGGTCACGCTTTCGCCGGAGTACGAAGTGACATTGTCCACCGGGCGGAAGAAGTTGACGCAATCAAAGAAGTTCCTTCTTGGTGCGGATATTTCCTTTCTTGCGGCGCCCGGTCGCGGGAGATATGCACAAATGCTCACCTACCAGGAGCACGGGAAACCCAGCGACGAGCTCAGCATCCTGACCAATCACGGATGGAATGCTTTTCGCCTGCGCGTGTTCGTGTTAGCCCGTCAGAGACGCTCCGGACAATTCCCTGGAGAGACACGATCCCGCTCGCGAAGCGAATCATAGCGTCGGGCGCGTCGTTCGGTCTGGACTTCCATTTCTCCGACACGTGGGCGGATCCGCAACACCAGGATATTCCTGTCGCATGGAGAGGGTTGAGCTTCGACGCGCTTGAGAATCGCGTGGAGGCGTATGCACGCGAAGTCATCACGAAGTTGAAGAAGGCCGGCGCGATGCCCGAATGGGTTCAAATTGGCAATGAGATAACGAGAGGTACATTATGGCCGCTCGCTCAGGTCCAGATTCCCGGGTCGGACCGGTATAATCCACCGGAACCGTACGACGAAGAAAAACAGTGGGATCACCTGACGAGAATACTCAAGGCGGGTATTCGGGGGGTGAAATCTGCGGCCGGCGACACGCCGCCTCGCATCGTGATTCATATCGACCAGGGGGGCAATTGGCCGGTGACAAAATGGTTCTTCGATCACCTGGAGGCTGCGGGCGTCGACTATGACATCATTGCCGAGAGCTTCTATCCGGAGTGGCACCACGGTACGCTGGAGGGATTGCGGGCCACCATGATACAATGCGCCAACCGGTACGACAAGGACTTCCTCGTCGCTGAAACGGGCTACGATAGTACGAGAGTGAAGAACAACGAGGATATGTTGTGGCCGGTGACGCCGGAAGGACGACTGCAGTTCATGGCAGATATAATAAACACCGTCAAGAGCGCACCGAACGGCCTCGGCGTTCTGTATTGGGCGCCTGAGCGTGGGTTGTGGAATGATGATGGCAGCCCGGGTCCGACTGTCTTCGTCCTGGATTCCTTGACCTCTCTCATGAGGCGTCCAGAGAGTCATGTCCCGTCGGCCATCGTTCCGTAGGGTCAACAGGAGTATCTTTTTTTCACAAGGGAAACCATGAAGACTTCTCCGGTATCATTCCTGCGAGAATGCGGTTCCATTCTCATCGTTCTGACACTGCTTGTCTGCGCATCTCACACAGTGAGGGCGCAATTCGCGAATGGTGCCGACATCGGTTGGCTGTCGCAAATGGAGGCTTCGGGGTACGTGTTCAAAGACGATTCCGGGGTTCAACGGAACTGCCTGGATATTCTGAAAGCCAAGGGAATCAATGCGCTCCGGTTTCGTGTCTGGGTCAATCCGAGCGGAAAATACTGTGGGATAAAAGATGTCGCCTATATGGCGCACCGTGCGGATAGTGCGGGGTTCAAGGTGATGTTGGATTTTCATTTGAGCGATACCTGGGCTGATCCCGGGCACCAAAAGAAACCTGCGGCCTGGGCAAGTGATTCCCTGTCCCAGCTGCTCCAGGATGTTTACAACCACGTTCACGAAGTCCTGGATACTTTGAAATCCATCGGCGTAACCCCTGCCTGGGTGCAGATCGGGAATGAAACCAACGACGGCATGCTCTGGGAGGACGGGAGAGCCTCGACCCACATGAGCAACTATGCTGCGATGATCAAAGCCGGCTACAATGCCGTGAAAGCAGTCGACACCACGATCCAGGTCATCGTCCATCTTTCCGACGGACACAATGATGCAATGTTCCGACGGATCTTCGATGGTCTGAGAAACAACGGGGCCACATGGGATATTATCGGAATGTCGGTCTATCCCTACTGGGCCAATTTGCCGTGGGCGACCGATGATAGCCTGGCTCTCATCACCATGAACGACATGATCAGTCGGTACCAGACAAAAGTCATGGTCGTGGAAACGGGATACCTGTACAACGATCCCATAAACGCCAACCACTTTCTCCTTGACCTCATTGCGAAGACACAGTCGGCAGGTGGGCTTGGCGTCTTCTATTGGGAGCCCGAAAGTTATTCCTGGATGGGCTACAATCTCGGTGCCTGGGACCCGGTGACAAAACGGCCCACCGTCGCCATGGACGCATTCCTGGGTATCTATGCTACATCCGTAGACAATGAAGAGACACCCCTTCGGTTCGACTTGAATATCTATCCCAATCCCTTCAATCCCAGTACGACAATCGAGTACAATCTGCACACATCGGGAAGGATCGCCATCACTGTCTATGATCTGCTCGGCGAAGAAGTCACCCGGCTCGTCGATGGCTACGAGTACGCAGGCCGTAGCACGGTCCGCTGGACTCCGAATGTGACTGCAAGCGGTGTCTACTACTGCAGAATGACGTCGGCCTCGTATGTCAGGACGGAGAAGATCGTGTTGTTGAAATAGTCGGCTCGTATCGTTGCCGGCGAAGAACCACCAATTGCCAGTGTCGTGCGAGATGAAAATGAAATTCGCGCAAGCTGTCGAGAGATCCTACGTCGAACTGTTCGGGGAGAAACCACTCCTCATCCGGTCGCCGGGGAGGGTCAATCTCCTCGGTGAACACACGGATTACAACGAGGGCTTCGTCCTTCCGGCGGCAATCAGCAGAGCCATCTACTTCGCCGTCGGTCCCTCGCCCGGGGAGGAGTGCAGAATCGTCGCGCTTGACATGAACGACGATCACCTCTTCCAGCTTTCTGCCGTCACCCGGTCCCCCAAATCGTGGCCGAATTATCTCCTCGGGGTTGTGCATGAACTGCAAAAGGCCGGATATCCACTTCACGGATTCCGGTGTGTCTATGGAGGGGACATTCCGATCGGTGCGGGGATGTCCTCTTCGGCGGCGATTGAAGCCGGCTTTGCATTTGGCTTGAATGCCCTGTTTGACCTCGGCATCGACAACCTCACGCTCGTGAAACTGGCCCAGAAAGCAGAGAATGAATTCGTGGGCGTTCAGTGCGGGATCATGGACCAGTATGTCAATATCTTCGGTCAACGGGGGAAGGTGCTCCGTATTGACTGCCGATCGCTGGAACATGCGCTGTATCCGTTTGAATACCGCAATCTGTCGATTGTGCTCGTTGACTCCCGCGTATCGCATTCTTTGGCATCCTCCGAGTACAACAGAAGACGATCTGAATGCCGGGAAGGTGTTGAAGCAATACAGAAAGAGTTTCCCGGGATCCACAGCCTGCGAGATGTCTCGCGCGCGATGCTCGATGATTCCCAAACCCTGCTTGATCCCATCGTCTACAAGCGCTGCAGATATGTCGTCGGGGAAAACAGCCGCATGGTCGAGGCGTGCATTGCCCTCACACAAAAGGACATCCACCGGTTCGGTGACCTCATGTACCTTACGCACGCCGGTCTCCGCGATGACTACGCCGTGAGCTGCAGGGAGCTGGATTTTCTCGTGGACGCGACCGAGAATGAACCGCACGTCTACGGGGCCCGGATGATGGGAGGCGGGTTCGGGGGCTGTACGATCAACCTCATAGAAAACGACTCGGTGGACCGTGTCACCCGGGAAATCGCAGGGAAATATTATCGGCGATTCGGGATTCAGCCGCTCGTCTACGTGACCTCGATTCGGTCCGGAACTGCCGTGCTCAATGTGGGGGAAGATGCAAGAGTATAAACTCCCGGCGTGTCCGTACCGGAGGCAGTCCCTACGTATTCTCCCGACGGAGCGGAGAACGGCGCCCTCGACCTCAGGGAGCTCCACAGCATCCAGGTCGACCCCACCCAGTGGTTTCCTTATTGCACCATCGTCAGCACTCATCGTCGGAGAGAGCCAATGCAACGAATCCTCATCAGGATGTTGATTCCTCTTGTTCTGGGACAGGCGGTTGCCTTCAGTGGATCGGACGCTCCATCAATCGATCAGGGACCGGGCGTGCGGACTTCCTTCAATGCAGATTGGCTTTTCGCCCGATTCGGCGCGATGCCGGATGGCTCGATGAAACAGGAACCGGTCGGCCTCGAAGGTCGATCCATTGACGACGGGCAGTGGCGCAGGCTCGACCTTCCGCACGACTGGGGCATTGAAGGCCCCTTCCGGGGCGACCTTCCCAGCAATACCGGGAAACTCCCGTGGGTGGGAATCGGCTGGTACCGAAAACATTTCGCCGTGTCCGGGTCCGATAGAGGGAAATTGTTCTTCGTCGATTTCGACGGAGCGATGTCCCATGCAAAAGTCTGGCTCAACGGACACTACCTCGGCGAGTGGCCCTATGGCTACGCATCGTTCCGCTTCGAATTGACTCCCTACATCAGGTTCGGCGAGGAGAACGTGCTCGCAGTCAGGCTTGACAATCCTCCGAACTCGTCTCGATGGTATCCCGGTGGGGGAATCTACCGCAACGTCTGGTTCGAAACATCCGCCCCGGTTCACCTGGCGCATTGGGGCACCGTGGTGACGACGCCGCGCATTGAGAATGATCGGGCGACCGTGGGTGTGAAAGCCGGCATCCGGAATGAGTCGGAGACACCTGCTGAAGTCACTATCGTTGCAACCATTGGTGCGTCCGGGGAAGCTTCTCCTGTCGTCTCCATCCCCGCTGCGACGATCACCGTGCCGCCGCACGCGACACAACAATGGCAGACGGAAGCCCTCGTGCACTCTCCGAGGCTCTGGAATCTGGAGTCGCCGAACCTGTATACTCTCCGCACTACACTCATGGTGGACGACAGGGTCATTGACACGGCGCAGACAGTTTTTGGCATCCGGACTGCGGAGTTCACCGCCGACAACGGGTTTCTCCTGAACGGCAGGAGAGTACAGATCAACGGCACATGCAACCATCACGATCTGGGTCCGCTGGGCGCTGCGGTGAACGTGAAAGCGCTTGCGCGGCAAATCAGGCTTCTCAAGGAGATGGGAGGCAACGCCATCCGGACGTCGCACAATCCTCCCGCGCCGGAGCTGCTGGATCTTTGTGACAGGATGGGCATGTTGGTCCTCGATGAAGCGTTCGATTGCTGGGTGGAGGGGAAGACCCCCAACGATTACAGCACGCTCTTCAAGGAGTGGCACAAAAAGGACATCCGCGCTCTTGTCGACCGGGACCGGAACCACCCGAGTGTCATCGCGTGGAGTTGCGGCAACGAGGTTCGCGAACAGGCAAACGGGGAGCTGGCGGGGAAACTGCGCGCGCTCTTCCACGCAGAAGACCCCACACGGCCGGTGACGGCGGCATGCGACAATCCCCAGGCGGGATTCGACGGCTTCCAGGACTCCGTGGATATTTTCGGGTACAATTACAAGCCCCGGCTCTATGCGAAATTCCATAGAGAGAATCCATCGAAGCCGCTCTTCGGAAGCGAAACTGCCTCCTGTGTCAGCTCCTACGGCGAATACTTTTTCCCGGTCAGCGATGACAAGTCGAAAGGAGCCTTCGACAATCAGGTGAGCTCATACGATCTCTCGGCCCCTCCGTGGGCGACGATCCCCGATGTGGAATTCGCCGCGCAAGACAGCAATGGCTTTGTAGCCGGTGAATTCGTTTGGACCGGGTTCGACTATCTCGGCGAACCCACGCCGTTCGGCGACGATACATCCCGATCGCGCAGTTCTTATTTCGGGATCCTGGACCTCTGTGGATTCAAGAAGGATCGGTTCTATCTCTACCAGGCCAGGTGGCGGCCCGACCTGCCCATGGCGCACATTCTTCCGCACTGGAATTGGCCGGACCGCGTCGGTAAAGTGACGCCGGTTCACGTCTATACATCCGGGGACGAAGCAGAACTGTTCCTGAACGGAAAATCTCTGGGACGAAAGAAGAAAGCGCCGTACGAATACCGATTGCGCTGGGACGATGTTCGCTACGAGCCGGGGAAACTGGAAGTCGTTGCCTACAAGAACGGGCGCGAGTGGGCGAGGGACGTCATGCAGACCACCGGACCGGCGGCACGCATCGAGATTCTTCCTGAAGATACGACGCTCACGGCCGACGGCGCAGACCTGGCGTACCTTCGTGTACGGGTGGTGGATCGCGACAGTCTGAGAGTTCCGACGGCGGATAATCTCATCCGGTTTACCGTTAAAGGACCAGGCCTGCTGGCTGCGGTGGGGAATGGAGACGCCACGGAGCATGACTCGTTCCACGCCGACCGCTACAGGGCATTCAACGGGCAATGCCTGCTGATCGTCCGCGCGAAAAAGGGTGAGCGCGGCCTCATCACCGTAACAGCCGGTGCCGATGGTCTCGTTGGGAGGACGTTGGAAATTCTTTCACGGTAGGCCATTCAGGACTCTTTCGCTTGATCGACCAGGGAGAAAGAGTCTCTGATGTTTGTCATCGGGAAAAACGCCCGAACAGCGGTATTCTCAGGAATTTATCCCCATCTTGCTTCTTACAGTGAGGTTTGGTATCCTCATGTAACTGGGTGCCATCTGTCTTCCGCACCCTTCACTTCCCCTTTGTAACCTGGCCTTTTTCCCGTTGTGCCGAAAAAACAGGTGCTTCAGGGATCAGTACCCGCCAGGTCACCTTTTCCGTTCTCAAGGAGTTCTTCCTTTGCACACACCCGTGTGCTTCTCCTCTTGGAGTGAAGTGGTTCCGATCCCATAGGGTGTTCCTTACGGGCTGCGGACTGCGAGGTACGCTCGCACACGGGGAAGGCGCCTACACAAGAATTGCGTGAGCACTGACGGTGAAACAGCCAGTAAGACCAACGTATTGATACGGGAGGATCCTACAATGAGGTCGACAAGAATGACGTCGGACATGCACCAGTCTGATCTGAAGCGAGATTCAATCCAACGAACGCGGCCGACCCTGGGGATACTGTGGCTTCTGGTCGTGCTTATCGGGATGGGCTATCTAACCTACTTGCTTCTCCAGCAATTTCCCGTGATCGAGAATCATTTCCCGGGTGGAAATGTACCAGCCGTCGCGGCCGTGGGCATTCTCCTGGTCTTTGTCCTTCGGATCGTCGATTCTGCGGCGGAAGGGAAGGTGTTCCTTGGATTTGCGAGAGTCCTTTTCTGGGGGTTCCCTGCCGTCGTCTCGACAGCGGAGACATTGCCTTTGTGGTACGAATATGATCGCATTCGAACGCATCCGGAAGAAGAAGTCACCGACCGGATGAAAGAACGCATGGTAGTCCTCAAAGACCGTTTGCTCGGACACTACCGGGAGCACGGATATGACTCCGACCTTGCTCTTAAACGTCCCTTTTCCAGCTGGATGACAGCGGAGGTCGTTCCGCATTACGAAAATAATGTCGAGGCGCTTGCCTATTTTGGTGCAGGCCTTCTCATCGTCGTGGTCGGTCTTCGGGGAATCAACTACATCACCAAAGACCACCCCGAACCCATTATTCTTGCTCTGTTCATCGAGTTTTCCATCATCAGTCTCCTTGGCCTCCTCAAGTTTTTCAAGCCCGAGCATTCCGACATCGGGTACGGGAAGACCGGGTATATCCCGCCGATGGAAGAACTGCTCCGACTCCGGAACACCGTCGAGAAGCTCCTTTCCGATCACAACAAGCTGACTTCGGATGTGACTTCCATCGACAAAGGATTGAAAGATCTCCGGGGAGGGTTGGATCGGCTCGACGGATCGAGCCGGTAGCCTCTCCCAACCGCGCAGACACCACGTTCTATGTAAGGACTCGCGTCCATGAAAATCGGAATTTATTTTCTCTTCTACATAGCGATGATCCTCGAGCTCCTCACGTTCATTGTCGAACGGGACGATGCCGTCGAGAATGCATCGTCGAAAGGACGGGATCTCGACACCCTCGCCCAGAACCTCTCGGTGGAGTATTCCCGGCCGTTGATACTCCACGCTCACAGTCCATCGTATGTCCAGTCGGGCCCTTCCCGCGGATCCGAACGGGGGCAGATGAAGGCATATGTCGCCGTAAGCAACCTCTGGTCGGCGGCGGAGAAAGATTCACTGGAATTGAAGGTTATCCGGGTCAAGCAGGGTGTGCGGGGATCGCGTGATTCGACCACACTGCGACGGGGAGAGACAGGCAGATCGATCGGGCGAGACAGCGTATTCATCGATCCCGGGACATTCGGATTTTTCTACCTCCGGCACATCGAAGGAAACGGCAACCTGGCGTTCAATGACACCGTCTTTGTCCGATGCGAGACGATCCGACAGCCTCCCCCGAATTATCCGGACACGCTGAAGAGCATGGTCATGCAAAAATTGGGCGACGACGCTCACCTTGGCAAATCGATGGTCATCCGCAGCAATCTGGAATTCATCAATTTCAGGTCAACCGGCACGATCCACAAAGTGGAATGATCCATGTCCCCCCTCAATCTTCCTCATCCCCGGGACGGGCATCGCCCGCGGGGTTTCGCATGCATCTGTCTGGCGATCGCCATCCTCTTCCTCGCCGGACCTGCCGCAGGGGTTGCCCAGCAGGTGCGGCCCGTGTTTCAGGATAGCATCGACGCGGTCGTCGGCAGTCCATTGTTTGTAAAAGATCATCTCCGGAACTGGAATGCCAACTTTGCGTCGATCCGTTATCGCGTGACGTTGTTCCGGGATGAGAAATTCCGCGTTGCCTTGAAGGAATGGAAGTGGTCACGGGACAAAAACTACGCGAATAACCCCGGAGATTTTAATGTCCGGATCGTCGACACCCTCCGGGAATCCGGCCGCTTCTATCTTCTGCGTGTTGCCCGTGGCCCGGATGAACGGGGTGTGATCGAAGAAGCCTCGGCATACTGGATCATCGACTCCCACTGGCCGTTCCTGGCGACATCCCCGGTGCGGTCACTCGATTACGGCCAGTCTGCCTTTCTGAATTTCGCGGCAGGACACGGAAACTATGCCGACTATAGCTATCGTGTGCTCCGGGCGAGCGACAACGATCAGGTCCTCGGGGGAAGAGGGCCGGTCGTCACTGTCGACTCACTCTGGAGGATTGACGAGGATCTTCAAGACACGGCCTATGTCGTGGAAGGGCTGTACGATGGCAGGCCCTTCCGCTACCATGATATTGCCGCTGATTCCATCGAACCTTCCCGCTGGCGGGTGAGCGTGTCGGTTCCCCCGACTCCAGCCGGCGTGACGTTGTGGACCCCCGCACCCAAGCCGTCCGATAGACTCAATCTTCTGGACATGGCTCCGCAGGAAGGGTGGCTCACCAGCCGTCAGTTCCGCTATATCTTTGAAACACCCATCGGTGCAAGCTCGATCTATGTTCGCCCGCGCACGTCCAGACAAGTCGTCAGAAGCGTCCCGGATGACTTCCTCCTTCCGGGAAACCCCTCGAGCTGGACGAACCTTGGCGACTGGCGCATTGTCACGCTGAATGTCAACCCTCTCTACCTGCGGGACAAATCGTCGCGGAGGCCGGGGACTGTCCTGGTGACCATCGAGTTTCTGGATCAATGGGGACAACAGTTCAGACAGACTTACTCTGCAAGGGTATTTTCATCGGAGTATGAGAAATGAGAAAGATCCGAATGTTCTCCAGCATCCTGATTGCGCTGGCCTTCGCCGTCCTGCCGCATGAGGCACACGCGCAGTCACTCGATTGGGTCTTTTCACACATCAAGGAAAAGATCCTGATTGATGGTGCGTACACAACCCTCTGGAGCACCGACACCCTTCAACGGATGGGGACGAAGATCGCCCCCAACGGAGTCTTGAAGCGTGCTGACGGAAGCGATTTCACATTCCAGAAGGCTCACACGAATCCTCAGGGGACCGTGTCGCACGATTACTCTTATACGATGATCTATCTGGCGGAGAAGTACCGTTCATACCTCCGGCCCCTTCTCATCAGGCAAACGGAGGAGGTAAGTCAGGTTGTGCGTTCCCGCTACGGGAACAACGACTCGACGCTTTCCAATGAGGTGTATGTCAGCTACTATTCTCCGGAAGATTTTCATGCACTCAATCAATCGGATCCCGACACGTACGCAAAGATTGTCCGGTTGATTACCGCCAAACCCGGCTTCCCCCTCTGGCAGCATGAGATCCACCACGACAGTAATCTTAAAGTTGCCACGACGAATGACGACTACCGGTGGTATGCGGAGGTCAACAGCGGGTATCCGTTTGGTCCCCCGCCGCGCGAACAAATCTCACTGGATATTTCTCCGTATCAGGTGAATTTTTCCGATGCGATCTTCAGTGAGAAAGAATCCATTGGCGTGAGGGGATTCGGATTTGAGGCGGGGTTCGGGAATCGCGTCTTGAACATGCTGGCGTACCAATCCCCGATCCTTTCCTGGGGAGGGAGACTCCTGATGTTCTTTCAGGGCGACTGGAGCAACCTGGATAGCGCAGGATTCCTCGATCTTCGCATCCTGGGGCGGTCCAAGGTGAACACGGAAAAATTCATTGTGCATTCCAAACTCTCGTCTGCGGATCCGGTCTTTGCCCTTGATCCGCCGAAAATGAATGTCCAGCCGGGTTTTGCCCTCGAACTGGGGATCGGGACGAGGTTTTTCGACGGCCGTCTCCCGTTCGTGACCTTGTATTATGGCGGGGGATCAAAAGACTATTCGAATCCGATGATCACCTACGATGGAGCGACGGGTAAGAAGGCATACTTCACCACCACGCAGCTCGAAGGCTACCTCAGCTATTTCTGGAAGATGGACCGCAGGGGCTATAACAGGTTCAAACTCGACCTTGGTGTCGGATCACACGATGTATGGGATGTGAGTTACGACTCCCTCAACCATGTTGAAGAGGGGATCCAGTTGCTGGGGACCAACAATCTCCAGGTCCTGCTTGCGCTCGATTACTCTCACAATTCGAGCGAAGAGCCGACACAGTACCTGCCGTTAACGGAGTTCGGGGCGCGAATGCGGTTCTTTTTCAACCGTCTTACGGTCAATCCCTGGATCAAGATCTTCAAGAGCGGGAGTCATGAACTCCGCCTGGAATTTTGTGCCGTCACTCCCCCAATCGGCCGATCGCTTTTCTCCTGGGAGGCGGAAAAAGGAAGCATGATGATTCTGCGGTACAGGTATGGGCTGTAACGGCGCCCGGCGAAGCCGGGTCGCTGCCGTGTGTTCTTTGTACCGATCTAATCCGATTTTCCGACGGACATCTCTGGCGCACCAATGAAAACCATCTCCTTACTGCTGTTCCTGTCAATCGGACTCTTTCCCGCGCGCGTGTTCGCGCAACGTCCGGACACACTGACTCTCGATGACTACCAGGCCATCTACAAGGGGCTGGAGAAGCGGACCGACATGTTTGAGAAAGAACGCTGGACGATCAGCGATCAGAGTCTGATCAGCGACGTGCTTTTTCAACTTGTCAATTTCCAGGGGGAGGGAGACAGGGACCTGAACACCATCCGCCGGGGGAGCGAAAGCTTCATCAAGAAGAACCGGGAAGGCTTATTGCGGATCGAGTGCATAAAACGCTCGCACGACGACGAAATCGAGCGCCTGGACTTCTATGAGATGGGGGGGACCGGGCAGCCGCTCGTGTCCCTTTCCGACTATGCCAACATCCGGGAGGTGCTCGGGTCCACCACGTACGCCAAGGTCAGGACAAACCCCACAACGCATTTCGATTCCCGGCAGGGGATCGCCTACGATCTCTACTTTCATGCATTGAATCCCGAGATCATGTTGTGGTCCACGTCTCCCGATAGTTCGCACTGTTACCGCGTCTCCGCATTTGGCAGGTTGGGTGACGACTACCTCGATCTTCCATTCTGGTTCAAAGGGACGATCGTCAGCGGACTGCGTCTTGCGTATGTCGACAACACCTCGCTCCTCGATCTCGACCGGGACTATACGCTGTACGGATTGTCCGTCGGCGTGGAATCCCCGATTAATTTCAGTGTGCAAACCCAGGAGCAGCAGAGCGGCAATTCGCCGTTCAAATCGCGGAAGGTCGAAGGGTCAGGGACAGGGTTCTACCTGAAGGCGAGCTATACCCCCTGGTCGAGAATGAATATCATCACGCAGAACTTTCAGGAGCAGATTCAGTTCGTCGTCGAAGGGTCCGTCGCGCTCCAGGAGAAGAAACTGTACGCATGGAGCATTCCGGATTCCTTCTATAGCGTGCGCAACTACGTCACGCTCGCGGCGTACTTGAAGCACGTCAGCCTCTTTAATTTCGGCGCCGGGATAACGTGGCACGACGTCCATCATGTGTACCACTATACCCCGCCCGATGAACCGCTCCGACGGCTCGGTCCATCGACCAACAACGTGCTTCCGTTTCTTGAAGTCGGTATTTCCGAAGATGGCAGTCTGCTCCAGTACGCCATCACCACACAGTTGAATTACAGCGTCAATGAAAACTACGGGTTCTTCGTTGTGCGATCGATGCTTATGCTGAGCAACACCATCGGCATCGATCTCCGCTATTTCAAGGCGATTCGCACGAGCGGATTGCCTGTCTGGCAGTACGACAATTACCTGGCGATATCGCCGGTGTTCAGGGTGAATTTCTAGGGAGAGGGGGGAAGGGGGGAAACCAATTGACAAGTTGTCGATTGACAATGGACAATTGACAAGTGAGTTGAACGAAGGCAAAGATCACCGGTGGTGGAGGTTCTGTGCCTTACAGTCCGGGCAGATGCCGTGGGTGATGCTCACATCTGAATGTGAGCGGATATAGTCTTCCATCGGGTGCCAATTCCCGTCGCCGTCGCGGATTCTTTTGCACCAGGCGCAAATCGGCAACAGGCCGCTCAACGTTTTCACTTCTGCAAGAACGTCTTCAAGCCGGTGATTCAGGTTTCTCTGGATGACGAGGTGTTCGTGCAGGGATCCGATGATCCCGGCGAACGAAACGAAGAGCCCCACCTCGATAAGGAGATTCCATCCGGCGACCCACACGCTGCTGCCCAGTTCAGAATACTCCGCCAGTCCCCAGAAGATTGCCGATCCGATCGCTGCGAAATAGCCGGAAGGATTCTTGAACCGCCAGGTAATCAGGAAGATGGGGACGAGATAGAAGAGGAGAAACGCGACTTCCTTCGGGGCGTAGTGGTCGATGAGTGCGATGACGGTCAATAACACGAAAGCCAAAAGGACAATGGTGAAGCTTGACCGTTCCTCCAGCCATTGTTCAATTGTGATGATCATCACACTCTCCCCTCCGAAGTCTACCCTACAATATACAAGTCCTTGAACTGCCGTTCAAATGGCCGATTTCGGAGCGTTGCAATTCCTGTAGATTTTTGATATACTAAAGACTGTATTTTCTGCGCCTGTAGCTCAATTGGATAGAGTGCCTGACTACGGATCAGACGGTTGGGGGTTCGAGTCCCTCCAGGCGCACAACCAATTGACAATAGACTATGGTCAATGGACTATTGTCAATCGGATCGGCCGGGGTCTTCGGATGTGTTTGGCGGGCTGACCGCGGACCAGACGGTTGGCGGTTCGCCGTCCCTCCAGGCGCACAACCAATTGACAATAGACTATGGTCAATGGACTATTGTCAATCGGATCGGCCGGGGTCTTCGGATGTGTTTGGCGGGCTGACCGCGGACCAGACGGTTGGCGGTTCGCCGTCCCTCCAGGCGCACAACCAATTGACAATAGACTATGGTCAATGGACTATTGTCAATCGGATCGGCCGGGATCTTCGGATGTGTTTGGCGGGCTGATTGCGGACCAGATGGTTGGGGAGTCCCTCCAGGCGCACAACCAATTGACAATAGACTATGGTCAATGGACTATTGTCAATCGGATCGGCCGGGATCTTCAGAAATCGGCCTCCTCACTCCGCTTGCGGTCTTTCGGCTCGCAGCAATAATCCTGCACAGCGCCTTGCACTCCTCTTCGACGTCCTCCAACGGAGCCGCAGGCAGCATCTTTCTTCTCTTGAGGATTGCCAGCCAAACCTCCGACTCATTTAGTTCCTTGAATGTGATCCCGAGCTTGTGAACGAAATCGTTCCTGCTTTCGGCGCCCCGTGCTTCCGCGTAATTCGGCGCCGCCGACGTTGCAGAACGAATCAGTTGTCCCGCAATATGGCTCCCCGTCGTGGATTTCGGGATCGCGTCGCATAAGTCCATCACGTGGACTGCGAATTCTATCAACCTCTTCTGGATATCGTCCCCTTTTGCCATGACACTTCTCCCTTTGTTGTGTTCCCATATTAGAACTACTTGAGAACGTCTTGTTTTCCGAAGCTGTCCGAAAACTTTTCAATTGTCACTTGTCCATTGACCATCGACAATTGGGTCTCCCGCGATTGCATCTCCTTTCCTCTTTCGGTATTTTGAAGCCATTCCCTTTCCTATCCCTTTCGATTCACCACCACGGCGGCAGTCATGAATCTCCTTGTTCACCCCCGCAAGTCCTTTCTCTTCGCTGTTGTTCTTATCGTCTTCTCTGGATTGGCATCAGCCCAGGAGAAGAAACCCCTGACCTTCGACCAGATCTACCGCAATGGCGAGCCACGTCTCTTGACGCCGCTCCCGTTCATCTCCGGCTGGGCGGATGACACTCACTATATTATGTCGAAAGGACGCGGAGAAGGAAGCGTGCTTGTCGATGCCACCACAGGAAATGAGACACCGTACCACGACCTCTCGGCATACAAGTCGATTGCAGATACCACCATCAACCTGAATTCTCCAGCCTCGTCAACGGAGGGCTACGATTTGCTGACATACGAAAAGGACGGAGACCTCTATCTGCTCGATACGAAGACGAAATCCTTCAAGCGGCTGACGAAAACCGAAGCGGAAGAAAAAAATCCCACGCTTTCACCCGACGGCAAGTGGGTGGCGTTCACGCGGAATAACAACCTCTATACGATTGAGTGTGAGACGGGCAAAGAAACGCAACTGACGACCGACGGAACAGATGTCGTCTATAACGGATGGGCTTCCTGGGTCTACTATGAAGAAATCCTCGGCCGGCCTTCGCACTACCGCGCGTTCTGGTGGTCGCCCGACAGCCGGCATCTTGCGTTCTACAGATTCGACGACTCGAAAGTCCCCGTGTTCGATCTCTTTGATGCCGACGGCCAGCACGGATCGATGGAAAAAACACACTATCCGGAATCGGGCGATCCGAACCCGGAGGTCCGCATAGGCTTCGTCGCCCCCGGGGGAGGAACTATCCGGTGGTCGGATTTCAATCCCGCGGACGATCAGTACTTCGGAACGCCGTTCTGGACCCCCGACGGAAAATCGCTCTGGGTGCAATGGATGAACCGCAGTCAGGATGACCTCAAAATCTACGGCGTCGATCCCGCAACCGGAAAGAAAAAGGAGATCTACGAAGAACGACAGCCCGCCTGGGTGGAGTGGTTTGAAACAATCACCTTCCTCCAGGACAACAAGGGCTTCATCCTGATGTCCGATAAAGACGGCTGGATGCACCTCTATCTCCACAACATGGATGGCTCCCTGAAGAACAGGATCACCGCCGGCGAGTGGAGTGTCACGGCGCTCGATGCCGTCGACGAAGCCCATGGGCAGGTCTTCTTCTCCGCACGAAAGGAAAATTCGACCCGTGTGGATCTCTATCGGGTCCGGCTGGATGGTTCGGATTTGCATCGCCTCACTTTCGGTGAATATTACAATAGCCTCAAAGTCTCGACGAATGGGAGTTTTTTTGTCACCTCCTACTCCAATGTCTCCACGCCGACGCGGGAGGCGCTGTGCGACCGGAATGGGAAAGTTGTGAAGGAGCTTGGGGACAGCAAAGCCGCGGCGTTCGAAGATTTTGACGTCGCCAAAACCGAGCTCTTCCGGGTCACCACGCCCGATGGGTACGCCCTTCCCGTGACCTGGACTCTTCCGACGCATTTCGACAAGGCGAAGCAATACCCCGTCCTGATCTCCATCTATGGTGGACCAAATGCGGGAACGGTATACGACCGTTGGGGTGGAATACGAGACCAATGGCTTGCACAAGAGGGGGTGATCCTCGTCTCGATGGACCACCGCGGGTCAGGACATTTCGGGAAGAAGGGCGTCGCGCTGATGCACCGCTGCCTCGGCAAATGGGAGATGAATGACTACATCGACGTCGTGAAGTGGCTGAGGAACAAACCGTTCGTCGATAGCACACGAATCTGCATCACCGGCGGGAGCTACGGCGGATACGTCACCTGCATGGCGTTGACAGCCGGGGCGGACTACTTCAACTACGGCGTCGCGGACTTCTGGGTCACCGACTGGAAACTCTACGACACCCATTACACGGAACGCTATATGGAGAAGCCGTCCGAGAATCCCGAGGGATACAAGGAAGGTTCGGTGTTGACGTATGCATCGAAATACAAAGGTGTGCTTCTGATCAACCACGGAACGATGGACGACAACGTCCATATGCAGAATAGCATTCAATTGATCAACGCCTTCGAGGATCTCGGGAAACATTTTGAATTCATGGCCTATCCGAACGGCCGACACGGTTGGGGCGGACCCAAAGCAACGTTCCTGCGGAATGAAACCATGAGGTTCTATTATCGCTACCTGATCCGCAAACCGTTCCCGGAAGACCTGTTTGCGAAGCCGGGAATGGGGAGAAGGCCGTTTTGACGGGTAGGAGCTGAGAGTATGAAGTAAGAAGTAGGAGGTACGAAGAAAGATGTAGCAAGCAAACCGTTGTGAGACAGTATCAGGAACCCGGTCTCATGCGAATGACCGTTCTTCGACGAGCATTTTTCCTTTCGCTATGTTCCTCCGTGTGTTATACGGCACTCAACGCAGGCCCGTCCAGCCAGTCGTTCGCTCTGTCGAATTCGAAACTCACGTGTGTAGTCCAGGTCGCCGAAGGCATCCTGGCCGGCGACCACCTCGAAGGAAAGAGCGCCTGGCTACAAAGCCTTGGACAACCGTTAGGAGTGTCGTCAAACACGGATGCCGGGTTTGGTGTAGAAGTAACGTTTACCGATTGGCGGGCCCCCGGGAAACAGAATAACGCCGACAACCCGGTCATTCTCGGGGCTGCAGATTTCCATTTCGTGTCCAGCGCAGAATCGACTGATGCGCACGGCGGGAAAACTCTGACCCTGTTCTTCAGAGGGAACGGCCATTCCATCGATCTCAAAGTGGAATACCGACTCAACAAAGACGTCTCCACGCTCCGGACTCGCATCGCCGTGCGGGATACTTCGTTCGGGAAACACTTCCTCCGCTGTCTCTGGCCTCGCCGTGGGACGATAGAAGGTGTGGAATCCGTTCTGAAGCCCGGCGACTTTGGCCAACCCGTCGCGCTCACAACTCAACATGGCGGCGTCTTCTTCGGAGTGGAATTCCCCGCGGCTGAGAACAGGTTTGAAGCACCCTCCACCCTGCGGTGCGGACAGGAAATTGGAGAGCGCATCCAGGCAGACTGGATAACCAGCGATTGGGTGGCGGAGGGACTTGCTCCGGATAAGGATGTCAAAAAGTGGTTCTTCTCGTATCTCGATGAAATCCGGGTCGCTCCGCTCAGGCCGTATACACTGTATAACTCCTGGTACGACCTCCGGTCACCGGAATATCCGCGGGTCCCTCCGGAAAATGTGATGAGCGAGCAGTCGGCAATGAAAATGGTCGACCTGCTCCGCGAGAACATGGTCAGGAGGCACGGGATATCCCTCGATGCGTTCGTCCTGGACGACGGATGGGATACGTATGACAGCGATTGGGTGCTTCGCACGGAACAATGGCCCAATGGCCTGCGTCCCCTCGCCCAGAAGCTCGCGGAAACCCATACGAGTCTGGGGCTCTGGTTCGGCCCCACCGGCGGATACTCCTTCCGCAGCCGCAGGATCGCATGGATGAAGGCGCATGGGTATGAAGTGGTGGGCGATCAATTGTGCGTGGCCGGGAAGAACTACGGCGCGCTTCTGAAAAAGCGAACGACGGATTTTGCCCGGAACGAGGGAGTAGCCTATTACAAGTGGGACGGCATCCAGTTCTCGTGCAGTGAACCTGACCACGGCCACCCCATCGACATTTATTCGCGCCGGGCGGTGATGCAATCCGTCATCGCCATGTGCAAGAGCGTCCGGGAGGTGAATCCCTCCATGTTCCTCAATATCACCTCGGGAACGTGGCTGAGTCCCTGGTGGCTGAAATACGCGAACACGATCTGGATGGACGGGCAGGACTACGGATATGCCGATGTGCCGTCGATCAGCAAACGCGATGCCGCAATCACGTACAGGGATTTTGTTCTCTACGAAGACTTCCATCTGAAAGACCTCTGGTTTCCCGTCTCGAATCTCATGACGCACGGGATCATCAAGGGGAAACTTGAGCTGCTCGGCAGCCCCGAAGAGCCGCTCGACAAGTTCACGGACGACGTGCTGCTCTATGTTGCACGCGGGGTGTCGATGTACGAGCTCTACATTTCTCCCGATATCATGAGCGAAGGCGAATGGACCAGTATCGCCCAATCGATCGCGTGGGCGAAGGACAGATTCCCGACCCTGATGCACACGGTCATGGTGGGTGGCAATCCGTTGCAGCGCGAACCATACGGCTATTCCCACTTCGACGGGAGCAAAGGCGTCATTGCCGTGCGGAACCCGGTGGTCGAGCCGCAGCAATTGATGATCGGACTCTCCACGGCAGACGGACTCGCCCGGCCGGCAAAGGACATGGTGCTGGAACGTGTGTATCCCACCCGATGGATATCGCCACGCCTCTTTCATACCGGAGACTCCTTGAGGATCAGTCTCGGTGCGTTCGAAACCTCGGTCTACGAGTTGTACCCCCTGGCAGAAGCGCCCGGGCCGCTCCTCGCCGGAGCGATTTTCGACGAGATCCCCGGCGCGGCTGGAACGATGGTGTTCCAGGCACATTCGTTCCAGGACGATGCCTGCATTCTGAACCCCGGCAAGGTCACATCGCTTCGTGTAGACAGTCAGGAGGTTCCCGTCTCTTCCGGGCCGATCCGAATCCCGGTTGAACATCTTCCGCCGATCGCTTCCGTCGCTCAGTTGAATGCAGTGAACGGGCAAATCCACTGCAACATCGCCCTTGCGCAGAAGGCCAGGGCGGTAACGTTCGCGATTCTTCTGACACCCGACGCCGGCGTTCAAGGGTCGATTCACCCGCAGGTGCGCATCACCGTGAACGGCAAAGAGACTCCGGCCGCTGAAGGAAACCCAGAAGGGAGGTCCCGTTGGTTTGTGGCCCCGCTGGAAAATGTGGCGAACGAGATTGTTGTGCATGTGTCAACATCCTCCGGGCCATGGAAGGGCGCCGCATCCGCCTATCTGATCGGGATGAACAGCCCGTCCACTCATGAGATCCGTATGAATGTCAGGGTACCTGGCACAGAGAGGCTCCTGCCTCCGCAACCCTGGCCGCGGGGAGAAATCCGCGAGACAACGAAAATTGGAGAAGTCCAACTTGCAGTTCAACACTGACGACCATTTATCGGACGCGGGACCTATGACACTCATCCAGGAAAAACTCGAACAAGCCAAGCTCATTCTCCGGGAGTTCGGCGTGGATTGCTGGCTCACATTTGTGCGTGAGAGTTCGCTCAACGGCGATCCGACCCTTGCATACCTCGTGAACTCGAATCTCACGTGGCATTCCGCGCTGATCGTGACAGCGGCAGGCAAAACAAAGGCCATCGTGGGCTCTCTCGATAAAGCCGCGGTCGATGACCTCCACGCATACGACTCCGTCGAAGGGTACATCAAGAGCTTCAAAGAACCGTTGCAGAAGTTCCTGACCGAACAGAACCCGCGTTTGATTGCCATTAATTATTCGGTAGGCAGCGAAGTATGCGACGGGCTGACACACGGCATGTATCTTACGCTGCAGGATGTCCTGGGCGAGATCGGGATGACAGACCGGCTCACGTCGTCGGAAAAGATCATCTCCGCACTCCGGCAGCGGAAGACGGAGGATGAGATCTCCGCGATGAAGGAAGCGATCCGTTTCACGCTCGACATTTACCGGGATGTCACCGGTCAGATCAAAGCCGGCGTGACGGAAAAACAACTGGCCGCGTGGATGCAGGAACGCGTTCGGAGAATGGGAGTGGGTTTTGCCTGGGACGAAGGGACCTGCCCGTCCGTGTTCACCGGGCCGGACACCGCCGGAGCACACTATGGTCCGACCGACCGGATTGTTCAGGAAGGGCATGTCATCAACATGGACTTTGGACTTCGTGTAAACGGATACTGCTCCGACCTCCAGCGAACCTGGTATGTCAAGCGCCGCGGCGAGAGTCGCGCTCCTGAGGAGGTGATGCGCGGCTTTCATGCCATCCGGAAGTCGATCGAGGATGCGCGAAAAACCATGCGTCCGGGTGTGCAGGGGATCGAAGTGGACAACGCCGCCCGTTCGGTGATCACCGGCGCAGGGTACGAAGAATTTCCTCATGCCCTCGGCCACCAGGTGGGACGCTTCGCTCACGACGGAACAGCCCTTCTCGGCCCCGCGTGGGAGAAGTATGCGGGGAAGCCGTTCGAACCGCTTGAGACGGGAATGGTTTTTACCCTCGAGCCAAGACTGACGGTTCCCGGGTATGGCGTGGTCACGATTGAAGAAATGGTCCAGGTGACTCCCGACGGGGCAAAGTACCTCTCCAGCCCTCAGGAAGAACTCATCCTCGTTTAAAACGGGAGAAACGTATGCGGTTTCTCATGGCGGGCATTCTCGCTGCCGCTCTCCTGTCGTCGGGAATCGCCCGATCACAGACCACCCAACCTGAAAAAACATTTACGCACGCGGATTCCCTCCGGGGGGCATGGACTGCCCTCCGCTGGTGCTATGACGTCACGTTTTATCATCTGGACGTCCGGATCGATCCCGACTCGCAGACGGTGGAAGGGTCGAACGACATCCGGTTCAATGTCCTCCAGGACTGCACTGAACTGCAGATCGATCTTTTCAAGAACATGGACCTGCGTTCCGTCAGCCTCGACGGGCGTCAACCCTGCACGTTCGTCCGTGACGGCAATGCCGTGTTTGTGTCAACGCCGGTCCGCCTCCGGAAAGGGGAGAATCACTCGCTGCTGTTGGCGTATGGTGGGAAACCCATCGTCGCCCGGCGTCCGCCCTGGGATGGCGGGTTCATCTGGACGAAAGACAGTACAGGCGGTCCCTGGGTCGCAGTCACCTGTGAGGGCACGGGAGCAAGTCTCTGGTGGCCCAATAAGGACCATCCGGCGGACGAGCCGGACAGCATGCTCATCAGCATTACGGTTCCGTCCGGACTAGAGGATATTTCCAACGGGAGGCTCCGGGCGAAAACGGCAGTGGGGAGAGGCTGGACGCGCTATGATTGGTTCGTCAGCTACCCGATCAATAACTACTGCGTTACTGTGAACATCGGAAAATTCGCTCACTTCGCCGATACATTTACCGGGATCGACACGGTCTCGTTGGATTACTATGTTCTTCCCCAGAATCTGGAGAGGGCGAAGCGGCAATTCGCGCAGGTGAAAACGATGCTTGCCGCGTTCGAATCCTCCTTCGGTCCCTATCCCTTCGCGCGCGACGGCTATAAACTGGTGGACGCGCCTCATAACGGGATGGAGCACCAGAGTTGCGTCGCGTACGGGAACGGATACACAAACGGGTATCGGGGGATCTCATCCTCCGCAGAAGGACAGACTTTCGATTTCATCATCATCCACGAGAGTGCGCATGAATGGTGGGGGAACAGTGTCACCGCCTCCGACAACGCCGATATGTGGATCCATGAAAGTTTCGCCGCGTATGCGGAAGCGCTGTATGTGGAAAAAGAACTGGGACGGGAAGCTTCTCTCCGATACATCAATGCCAAGAAACAAAACGTGCGGAATGCCGCTCCGATGCAGGGAATGTACGGTCTGAATGACGAAGGATCCGGGGATATGTACGACAAAGGACAGCTCGTGCTGAACACCCTCCGGAGCAGTCTCGATAATGATTCGTTGTGGTTTGCCGTCCTCCGGGGAATCCAATCGCGATATCGGTACAGGACTGTCTCGTACGACACGCTGGTGAATTACATTTCAGAAGCGACAGGGAGAGATCTTCACCCGTTTTTTGACCAGTATTACCGCCATGCAGCGTTGCCGCGGCTTGACCTCTTCGTCACCAAACACGGGGACTCGGTATCTGTTCGATATCGTTGGGCGGGCACAACAGAAGGGTTTGAGATGCCGGTAAAGGTCACATCGGCCGAAGGCGTGTGGTCAACGATATACCCGAAGTCCGCCTGGCAGTCGCTTACCGTCGATCCTCACCTGGACCCCTGGGCGTTCAAGGTAGCCGAGGACCTCTTCTACTGTGATATCCATATAGTCCGTACCTATATCAATCCACAGGTCCCTCTTCCCGGCAGAAGAATATTCTGAGCCTCGCGCACAGCCATACCGAATATGCACATCGTTGTCCTTGACGGCTATACGCTCAACCCCGGCGACTTAGACTGGTCGCCGCTCACAAGGTTGGGAGAATGCACGATCTTTGAACGGAGCGCAATATCCGAAGTGGTGGGCCGGTGCACTGGAGCGGAGATTGTGCTGACGAACAAGACGGTCCTCGATCGTCAGACGATAGGACAACTGAAAGAACTGCGGTACATCGGCGTTCTGGCGACGGGCTACAACGTGGTTGATGTAGCGGCAGCCTCTGAAAGGGGGATAGTTGTGACGAACGTGCCGGCGTACGGGACCGAATCCGTGGCCCAGATGGCGTTTGGCCACATCCTGAATCTTGTCTCCTCTGTCGGTCATCATGCCCAATCCGTGCGAGAGGGAGGATGGAGCTCCTCGCCGGACTGGTCTTACCGGGAAACACTCCTGATCGAGCTGGCCGGACTCACGATCGGGATTGTCGGCTTTGGCAGAATAGGACAGGCGGTGGGGAGAATTGCGGGGGCATTCGGGATGAAGGTCCTGGCAAACGAGACGAACGGGGATATCATCAAAGCGCATCCGGACACGGTGTTTGTTCCGGTGCCTGACCTGCTCCGCGATAGTGATATAGTGACGCTCCATTGTCCTCTCACGGATGCATCGCGCCATCTCATCAACAGGGAGAACCTCCGGCGCATGAAGCCCGGCGCATTCCTCATCAACACGAGCAGAGGGGGATTAATCGATGGTGCCGCTCTTGCCGACGCGCTCAACGAAGGAGTCATCGGAGGAGCCGGTCTCGATGTTCTCCCCGTTGAACCTCCTCCTTCCACGGACCCTCTTCTCCACGCACGGAATTGCTTCATTACCCCGCATATCGCATGGGCGACGCTCGCCTCACGCAAACGTCTCCTCGATGCGGCGGCTGCGAACGTCGAAGCGTTCCTGGCAGGCCGGCGTGTGAATGTGGTGAGTGACGCGGAGAGGAGAACAGATAAGTAGGCAGTATGCAGTAAGCGGTAGGCAGAAGGCAGTAGGCAGAAGGCAGTAAGCAGTAGGCAGTAAGCAGAAGGCAGAAGGCGGTAGTAGTTGAGCCTCGTGCGTGTGAGTGGCAAGTTGGAGTATTCGCTGTTCCAACAAATTCCACCACAACACACCTCAGGAGGCTCTAATGAGTGAGATCCGGAAATCGTTCACAAATTCAAATGGTGTTCATCGGCATCGATGTGCATCTGAAGAGCTGGACGGTGACGATGCCCGCGAGTTGTGGGGCCTTGGAGCGGTTCCTGGCTCCCTACGGTGGCCAGCGGCTGCGGGCGGTCTACATGAACCATTTCCTGCGCTGGTGGACCACCTCCCCGAATGACCGCATGAATTGCATCTCCCCTTCGTCCAGCGGTCCCTTCTCCAGCGCGGAAAGGTTTTCTACCAGTTCCTTTCGCGATCGGGGGGCTGTCAGGCAGGCATGGACGGAAGGATGTGACAGAGTAAAGCGGTAGCAGTCGCCGGCTGTCGGTATGCGTCCTTCAGTCGGCCAGCCTCTCGGTCTTTTCAGCAGGTACCGCCAGCGCGTTGCGGTGTAGCCGATGACACCGGGGTCATGCGGCTGCAGGCAGGGAAAGACATCCCGTTCGGCACCAGGATGTGCCGCATTATAACGGACCATTAGAACATCGAGTGACCCTGTTGAGGCCATTCGGCCTGCGAATGCGCGATCGTGGCATGACATACCGACGAAGCGCACCAACCCGGCATCTTTGAGCCTGCGGAGTTTTTCCCTTGCGTCCTCAGGGAATTCCCCTTCTTTCATCACCCCAAGAAAAAGAAAGAGGTCGATCCGGTCCGTGCCGAACTGCTTCAGGCGGGTATGGAGTGCCTTCTCCAGGTTCTGGTACCCGAAAACGAAATTGTAGGCTCCGGTGGCGAGGACCATGCGATCACGCTGCCCCGGTAACATCTCGCGGACGAAGCGCGTCATCTGTGTGTCGATGCCGAACGCAAAGAGAAGGTTGATGCCGGAATCCACGGCTGCGTGAAGGGCTGCTTTACCGGGCCGGTAAGTGGCCGAGATCCCCAGGCGGTGGACTCTCAATCCGGTACGGCCCAGCGTGGTATGACAGAAGTCAGTGGTCATCGTAGGAGGAGGAGATGAATGGATGATTGAAGCTGTGCGAAAGTACGCAAAGGATCATCGCCATGCAAGTAGTTGATGAGGTTGCTCTAGTTTTCGTTGAAACGATTTTTTATCTTCATGCATCCACATAGGAGGGCACCTCATGGAATGGACAATTATCGGGATGAATTTTCTCTACGCCGTTCTTGGACTTGTTCTCATGTTCCTTGCATTCAAAGTGTTTGATTGGTTGACCCCGGAAGTTGAATTCGGCACAGAGTTGCAGAAAGGGAACATTGCCGTGGCAATCTTTATCGCGGCGACGTTTCTTTCCATTGCCATCATCATTGGAAAGTCACTTCAGTGAGCCGGGTGAGGCGCATTCTCGTGCTCTTCCTGTGCCCCGTCGCATTTGCCTACGCTCAACGCCAGTCTTTCTCCACGAAATACGACGATCAGTTCCGGAAATACTCAAAGCGGTATTTCGGAGTCGGCTTCGATTGGCGTTTGTTCAAAGCGCAGGCGCTGGCAGAGAGCAATTTGTCCCCTGATGCGTCGAGCAGGGTCGGTGCGAGGGGGATTATGCAACTGATGCCGTCGACATTCAGGGAGATCCAGAGCAAGAACCCGGAATTCGAACGGGTCGATGATCCGCATTGGAACATCGCGGCGGGTATTTACTACAACCGGCAATTATGGACAAAGTTTCACGAGCAGGAGAATCACACAGAACGGATAAAATTCACTTTCGGGAGTTACAATGCAGGGCCCGCACGGATCTTCCAGGCGCAATCGAAAGCGGAGGACGACAGTCTCGATTCGCACATCTGGGACAATGTCGCGGCTGTAGCGCCGAAGGTTCGTAACTGGCGGTACCGCGAGACACTGGCCTACGTCCGACGAATCGATTCTCTGCACACGATGCTGCGATCACCGGAAGAGCGCTAGGCAGGAAACGGAGGGCACGGATTACACGATACGCACGCGGATCGTGTGCCCGACTTTCTGCAGGTCTCCGAAGAGGGATTCGTTATACTCCCGGTCGACATCGGCGATGACATACCCGATCAGTTCGTTGGTGCGCAGGTATTGCGTGATAACGTTGACGTTGTTCTTGCCGAAGATGCCGTTGATCTGTGACAGGACGCCGGGCACGTTCTGGTGGACGTGAAGGAGACGGTGCGATTGGGTCTCTTCGGGCTTCGGCGCGCTGATTTTCGGAAAGTTGACGCTGGTGAAGGTTGTGCCGGTGTTGACATAATCGATGAGCTTCTGCGAAACAAATTCCGCAATGTTCTCCTGTGCTTCTTCGGTGCTCCCCCCGATGTGCGGGGTGAGGATGACGTTGGGAAGTCCCTGAAGAGGGGACTGGAGTTTCTCCTGCCCGTCGCGCGGTTCCTCGGGGAACACATCGATGGCCGCCCCGCCGACCTTGCCTGCCGACACTGCGGCGGCGAGAGCATGCAGATCGACGACATGTCCGCGGCTGAGATTCAGAAGGATCACCCCCTCCTTCATCACTTCAAACTCCCGTTCGCCGATCAGGTTCGCATTCCTCGGATTGCCGTCGACATGGATGGTGAGAACATCGGCGATGGAGAGGAGGGCTTCCAGCGTGGGGACGCGTGTTGCATTCCCGATGGTAAGCTTGTCGACGACGTCATAGTAGTAGACGTTCATCCCCATTCCCTCTGCAAGCATCGAGACCTGTGAGCCGATATTGCCGTACCCGATGACACCGAGTTTCTTCCCCCGCACTTCCCGCGCATTCTCCGTCGACTTATCCCATACGCCGCTGTGCGCCTTGACGACCTTGTCATAGAGTCGTCGGATCAGGAACACTATCTCGGCGATCACGAGTTCTGCCACACTCCGCGTGTTACTAAATGGTGCATTGAAGACCGGAACGCCGTGTAACGACGCCGCCTCGAGGTCGATCTGATTGGTACCGATGCAATAGGCGCCGATCGCAAGAAGATCGGGCGAGTTCTTGAGGACGTTTTTTGTGATGTTGGTGCGGGAACGTATGCCGAGGATCGAGACCCCCTTGAGTGCCTGGATCAGTTCTTCCTCCTTCAACCCCTTCCGTTCTGCCTGTGCCTGAACTCCGCTATTGCGAAGATAGGCATGAGCGTCCTGGTGGATGTTTTCAAGAAGAAGTGCTTTCATACCCGGTCCCTGGAGAAGTGACGTCGAAACTTGAATTATATACCTACATAATGAAAATCCAAGATGCAAGACACAGCGGCACGAACCCGGATGGGAAGAGGCCATGAAGTGAAGATCTCTGTAGGCACAGGGATGACCTTGTTCAACTGAACGCCCGGGTGAACCGCACAACGGCGCAAAGAGCGCGGGTACGAAGTGACGGCGCCCGGCTTATACCGTCAGGAGGAGCTCCCGGAATACCTCTCACCCGCGTTCAGGTCACGTCAAAGGTCCTCGCTTATCCTTTCGCTGCACCTGGAGCAGAAACGTGAGGGCCATGACCCCTCAGGCGCAAGATCACCGCAGATATCTTCTCAGTATTCGGAATTCAGAAATGCCGGCTCTCTGAATTATCAGATTTGTAACCGATGAATCGTTGGCATAGGACCTGATAGTTATAAATACCAGGTTCACTGGTACCTGCAAATCATGACCACTGCTATCACCTCGGATACACCACTCTATACAATCGGCGTCGTTGCGCGGATGCTCGGAGTTTCCGTGCACACGATACGCATGTATGAGCGGTCGGGGTTGCTCATCCCGTTCAAAGCAGATTCTGGTCAGAGACAATATTCGATGCGAGATATCGACCGGCTGCGATGCCTGCGCATCGCAATCACACAGGAGAAAATCAGCATCCAGGGGATTCTTCGCATACTCTCGCTTACTCCCTGCTGGAGTCTCATCCACTGCTCCGCTGATGACCGGACGCAGTGTCCTTCGATCAAAGGGCATTCTTCCCCTTGCTGGACCATGAGAAAGAACCACGACTACTGCGGAGTCAGAGAGTGTCGCACATGCGAGGTCTATCGTGAATTCGGCGATTGCCGGAGCATCAAGGATCTCCTGTTGCAGCTCTTGCCTTCGGACTAAGAAGTCGAATCACACCCGTTCTTTTCCTTTGTCTCGTTCCTCAAACCTCATTCTTCCAAATGGAGCACCCCCCATGAGACATATCGTTACAATACTTCTCCTGGCAGTCGTCGGGACTTCGGCCGCACTGGCGACGAACGGGATCAAGATGATCGGTTTCAGCGCAAAGTCCGTCGGTGTCGGCGGGGCATCGATCGGTACATTCGATGGAACCGTCCTCATGATGACGAACCCGGGAGGGCTCGGTTTCCTCAATGGGCCTGCGGTGGATGTCAACTTCTCGCTGATGATTCCATCACTGAAATTCTCGAATGGTGCGAACGCAGAGACGAAAGGCGAGACGAACTATTTCCCGCTCCCCGGACTTGCGTATGCCCATGCCGACGCTGAGAGCCCCTTCGCATGGGGGATCGGCGCCTTCACGCAGGGCGGGATGGGAGCCGATTTCACGCTGAACAATCCTCTTTTCCGTGACCAGAACGGTGCATACGTGGGACAGGAATATCATTCCAAACTGGCGGTGATGGAAGGCGGGCTCAGCGCAGCCTACCGGTTCACGGACAATCTGTCCATCGGTTTCTCTGCTCATCTCGTCTACAGTACTCTCGAATTCAAAATGCCCTACAGCCTGGCTCCTTCGATCATGCAAGGAATTGCACAGCCGGGGATGACATTCGGTCAGATGTTTGCCGCTCCCCCGGCGGCGGGCGGTTTCGGATACACCGAAGTCACTGCCCTGGCGGCAATGACGGATCTGACGGCGTTCGGCTTCTGCGGAAAGGTCGGCCTCGCGTACAAGGTCAATGACCGTATCTCCTTCGGCATCAGTTACACCTCTGCTTCCCCCCTCACGTACAAGAACGGGAAGGCGACGATGGACATGACGGCGCAATTGAACGATGCGTTCGGCAAGGCGGTCCAGGGATATATGGCCGCCAACCCGTCGGCGACACAGGTGCAGGCACAGCAGGCGATCGCGACGCAATTCGGCGGGATGGGAATCGACCTGAGCAAAGGCGTGGTCGCAAATTATGATCTCGAGACGAAATTAAAGATGCCCCAGTCGGTCGGCGCCGGAATGTCGTTTAAAGCCACCGACCGGTTGCGCCTTGCAATGGATGTCGAGTGGGTGAACTGGAGCTCTGCCTTCGACAAGATGTCGCTCTCGCTCTCCAACGGTTCGAATGCCAATATCAATACGATGCTCGGGAACAGCGGAGCGCTCACTCTCGAGTTCCCGATGAACTGGAAGGATGCGGTCAATGTCAGGCTGGGTCTGGAGTACGAACTCATCCCGGCGGTGGTCGTACGAGGAGGATACGCATACGGCAAGAATCCTGTCCCGGAATCGACTGTCTTCCCGGTGTTTCCAGCAATCGTGGAGAATCATGTCATGGTCGGCGCATCATGGAACATTACGAGCTTTGTCGGCCTCCATGTCGCTTATGAAATCGCGCTCAATAGCAAGGAGACCGCGAGCAACCCGAGTACTATCGCGCAGGAATACAACGGGTCGGTGAGCCAACTTCTCGAAAACATCATCCATGCATCACTCTCCTGGAGCCTGAAGTAGCACCTGACTCTCAGGAGTTCGAAGGAGAAGCACGGCGATCTCAAAAGAGGTCGCCGTTTCTTATTGTGGGGGCAGGGGCTCTGAATCATTGTTGGCAAGTTTTTGCGAATATTCGTTCCGCTGAAGAAGCTCAAATTCTCTCCTTCTACCCCACTTGGATTTGAATGATTACCTGCGAAGTCATATATTGACCAAGTCCTAAAAGGTACACGTTCTTTTCATCCTCCTCCTTTGATGGCCGACCGAACGATTCTTGTTCGTCATCCTTCTTTGCTCCTCGGGGCTCGCTTCAGAACGCCCCGATGCACACCGATCCATACCGTTGTCGTACACCACTCTCTTCTTCTCTGGAGAGAGAGCAGGTGATACTTCACATCCCATCACTACCGCGCTAGGTATCTATGAGCTCTCCCCGTTGGAATGACACCCTTCTGAATGAAATGCGGATGCAGGGTGATCCCCTTGCCGATGAAAGTCTGCAATCGATTCTCCCGAACGATGAACCCGGCGTCATCAGTTCTCTCTTTCGTGTGATGGACGCAAACGACAAAGTCCCCCCGGCCGATATCTTTCCGAGTCTTGCAAGTTTCTTTGAAGCGACCAACGAACTGCCTCCCGGCGTGGATCTCGACCGCATCCACCGGGGTGAGCATGTGTTTATCGGACACGTCTATCTCGCTGCGCTCGTCCTTCTGACGAAGAGCCTCCCTGAAGGATATGCGGCGCCGAACCTGTCAATCATTCTGAATATTTCCGGGCAGTTGCGAACGCATCCTTATCGCAGGCTCCTCGCCACCCTTCAAACGGTCGTCAACGTCTCGTCCTGCCACGGATTTCAACCCGGCGGGAGGGCGGTGATCACGGCTCAAAAACTTCGCCTTCTCCATGCCGGGATCCGACATCTCACCCATCGATACAGGCCGGAATATTCCGGAACCTACGGCGTCCCTGTCAACCAGGAGGATATGCTTGGGACGATCCTGGGTTTCTCCCTTCTCGTCATCCGTGGCCTCCGGATCCTTCGTGTCGACCTGACACGCGCGCAGGAAGACGATTTCCTGTACATGTGGCTCGTCTTCTCCCGCATGATGGGGATATACCCGGAGTCCAGGCCTGAAAACCTCTCCTACATCCCCGACAACGTCGATGATGCGGAGGCGTTCTACAAACTGTACGAACGAAGGCACTACGTCGAGGCCGACCACAATCCCGACGGCGTCGCTCTGGGACTGGCAAACCTTCGTATGCTCGAGGAGATGATCCCCAAACTCCTCCGGCTGTTCGGGTTTAAAATCCTTCCCCGGATCTACATGCAGGAACTCATGGGCGAGGAAGGGATCAGGCGGATCGCAATTGATCCGGTCCGGGGAAAGAAATTTCTGAAATGGTTGCTGCTGAACCTCCACCGGCTGTTGAGACCTTTCGAAAGCTTCGCCCCTTCGGTCGACGGTCACCTCGGAATGCTGCTGTTTCAGAAACTGATCAATGCAGCGTATGGCGGACAGGTGACCTTCACTGTGCCTGTCGACATGCGGGATCTCAAGGAGATCGATAGAAACTGACGTTACGACGAAAGGAACCAGGATGGAGCATCTCGTCAATCTGAGGGACTATACACCGTTCGAACTGATCCTCTTCGGTGTCGGCTGTTACATGTGGGTCGTGGTCTATGTCCTGTACATCAGGAGGATCGCAAAGGGAGAGAGCATCGGCATGCCGGTCTTCGCCGCATGCAGCAATTTTGGCTGGGAGATTGTCTGGGGGATAATCCCTCCTTCCACGGATATGGGACCGTTGCTCGTCTGGGCGTATCGCGCATGGTTCTTTCTTGACCTCTATATCATCTACGGTGTCTACCGCTACGGGAATGTCCAGATCGCCACCCCCGCTCTGAAGGCGTATTATAAACCCTTCGTCATTCTCTCCGTCGTCGGATGGGCGGTCCTGTACTACTTCTTCAAATCGGGAGGCTACGATACGCCCATCGGCGCGACATCGGCCTATATCGCACAAATGTTCATCTCCGTCCTGTATCTCATCCTGTTGCTCCGCCGTTCGCCGCTCGTGACGGAGTCGAACGCCGTCACCTGGTTGCGGTCCGTCGGAACCGGACTGAACACCATATTTCTCCTTCACCACTATCCCGACAAGTATTTCCTTCTTTCCCTGGGCCTCATGTCGCTGTTCATTGATTCCATCTATATCTTCCTCTCCTTCAAGTTCAGAAGGGCGGTGATCAGTGCAATCGCGTCTCCCGTTTGAGCTGCCCGGGTACGATGTCCGGGAGGAACTCACCCACGGTGCCGCATCGCTGATTCTGCGGGCTGTCAAGACGGCGGATGGCGTTCCGGTGATCGTCAAGACTCCCTTGCCGGGAAAAGGTTCACTCAAGGAGAGCGTGCGGCTGTATCATGAGTATGAACTTCTCCGTTCCATCGGCCTTCCCGGGGTTGTCCGTGCCCATGGCCTGGTGAAAATGCGCGGCGAGCCGGCCCTTATCCTGGAGGATTTCGGCGGGACAAGCCTGGAAGTCCATCTCCGGTCGCATCGGCTCGACCTCGCCGCCGTTCTACGAATCGCCCTTCAGGTGGTCTCAACGCTTGGTGAGATTCACGCGCGTCGGATTGTTCACAAGGATGTCAATCCGTCGAATCTCATCATCAACCCGGCAACGGAAGAAGTCAAGGTCACCGATTTCGGGATCGCTTCGCAAATCCCCGGCGAGATGGCCTCTGCCGGAGGGGCACTCGTGCTGGAGGGGACCCTTCCCTACATGTCACCCGAACAAACCGGGCGGGTGAACAGGGTAATCGACTATCGGGCCGATTTCTATGCCCTTGGCGTGACATTGTATGAACTCCTGATCGGATGGCTGCCTTTCCAATCTTCGGATCCGATGGAGCTCATTCACGCGCACATCGCCCGGATTCCGCCGGCCCCCTCCGACCTTAACCCGGGAATTCCGAGGATCGTCTCCGATATTGTCATGAAGCTCCTCGCGAAAAGCGCTGACGACCGGTATCAGAACGCGTTCGGGCTCCGGATCGATCTGGAAGAGTGCTTGCACCAATGGGGATCCCGGGGGGCCATCGCGGGGTTCGTCCTCGGGACGAAGGATATTTCCGAACAATTCCATCTGCCGCAGAGATTGTACGGGAGGGACCATGCGATCAGGGCACTTCGGGAATCCTTTGACCGGGTCTGCCGGGAGAAGCCAGGACTCCTTATTGTCAGGGGTCCTGCCGGCATAGGCAAGTCCGCTCTGGTACGGGAACTCCAGGAGCCCATCCTCCGCCGGCGGGGATTCTTCGTCACCGGCAAGTTTGATCAGTTCTCCCATGACACCCCGTATGCCCCGTTTGCACACGCCTTCCGGGAATTGATCGATCACCTGCTCGTGGTGGGAGACGAGGAGCTTGACCGGTGGCGGACCGAGCTCCGGGACGCCCTCGGGACACTGGGTGCGGTGCTCTCGGCGGTTATTCCGGAAGCCGCCGTGATTCTTGGAGAACAACCTCCCCTCGAGGAATTGCCAACGGCAGAATCGGAGCATCGATTCAAAAGTGCCATCGTCCGGTTCGTTCGGACCATTGCGGGGAGGGACCGCCCGCTCGTCGTGTTTATCGATGACATGCAGTGGGCCGACAGCGCATCCACTGCCCTCCTTCAGCTTCTGCTCTCCGATGAGCATACAGAAGGGCTCATGCTTATTGCCGCCCTGAGGTCGGACGAGATAGAGTCGACGCATCCTGCACATCTCGCTTTTCAGGAGCTGGCCCAACAGGGATTGGTGATTGACACCATTGAACTCAGGGAGCTCGCAGAACCCGACATCGGGATGCTGATTGCAGACAGCCTTCACGGCCGGCAGGAAGAGTCCGTCGAGCTCGCGACCATGGTCGCTGCAAAGACCGAAGGAAATCCATACTTCGTCCTCGAATTTCTGAAATCCCTGCATCAGGAAGACCTCCTCCGCTTTGACCGGGAGACCCACGCTTGGGTATGGGATATCGAGGAGATCCGCAAACGCGGGATCACGGACAATGTTGTCACGCTCATGACGGGCAAGATCGATAAACTTCCGGAGGCGACCAGGAAAGGGCTGCCGGTCGCCGCCTGCATAGGAAGCAGTTTCGACCTTCACACATTTGCCCAGGTCAACGGTCAGACGCAATCGCAGGCCGCCGATGCCTTGTGGCCCGCGGTCCAGGAAGGGATGATCCTGCCGATAGGGGACTCCTACAAATTCGTAAAAGGATTTCACGACGCCCTCACCGGGGGAGCATACCTCGCGCCTGTCAATTTTCTTGATGTGGAATACCGTTTTGCGCACGACAGAGTGCAACAGGCGGCCTATCTCAGGGAATCGGCGGAGCGGAGGTCAATCCTGCATCATGACATTGCCCGCACGATGCTCGAGAAGGGGGTGGACGGAGAAACCAACCAACGGTTGTTCGCCATTGTGGCACAGTTCACCCTCGGACGGGAAAGGATCGACGGCGACAGTGAACGTCGGGAAGTCATGAAGCTGCAGTTGCTCGCCGGGAAGCGGGCAAAGAGCTCATCCGCATACGAGCCGGGCCTGAAGTATGTCTCCCAGGGAATCGATTTGATGCGCGATGAGGACTGGACGTCGGACCATGATCTGTGCAGTGATCTCCTCCTCGAACGGGGAGAGTGTGAATACCTCCTGGGCCATTTCACGGAGGCCGACAGGATCTTTGACGAATGTCTCCGCCGCTTTTCAGAACCGGTCGAGCGGACCCGTACGTACAGTCTGAAGATCGACCTGTACAGTCACACCAGCGATATCGACCGCGCGCTCGACACCGGAATCATTGCGTTGGGCGAACTCGGCGTGCGGTTGACCCGACGCCCTTCCCGCGTGGCTCTCCTCGGAGAAATGGTCAAAGCGCGCTTGCGCATTCGAAATCGAAAGATCGAAGATCTCATCGACCTCCCCGGGATGAAGGCGGAAAAACCGCGCCTGGCAATCAACCTTCTCATGCGATTGTTCGGCATCGCGTACTCTGAGAGCGAGGAGTTCAGCGCCCTCGTCGTGTCGAAAATGTTGAATCTCACACTCCGGTACGGGAACGCCGACGTTTCCGCGTATAGTTACGGCATTTACGGTCTGCTCCTCCGGGCGGGCTTCAGAGCCTACGCATCGGGCTACCAGCTGGGCGAGTTGGGCGTGCGGCTGAGCGAGAAATTCAATAACTCTCTCCTCCGGGGACGATGCAATTTCGTTATGGGAACCCTCCATGGTCACTGGGTCCATCATGCGCGAACGTGCCTCGACTTCATGGAAACAGCATACCGCCTGACGTTTGAAAATGGAGACCTCCTCTATGCATCGTACGCGATGTCCCAGAAGGTGATGATCCAACTCGTTCTCGGCACTCCGCTCTCGATCGTTGCCGAGAGAGCCAGGGGGTATCTGGAATTCGTCCGGTCGATCCACCACGACGACATCGCTCACTATTTTGTGGTCCCGATACAATTCATCCGAAATCTCGAGGGAAAAACACTCGGCCCCGGGTCCTTCGACGACGGGGAGTTTCACGAATCGGAGTATCGCCGGCTCCTGGACTCGACCAAATACACGCCCCCCAGAATGTACTATCGGTTTCTCAAATTGCAGACTCTCTGTCTGCATGGGTTCTTCGCGGAGGCCGTTGCATGCGCCGAGGAGTCGAAACCATTGGAGCATGCGATAATCGGTCAGGTGGCCGAGTGGGAATTCACATTGTTCTACGCGCTCGCCCTCGCGGGCGCTTCGTCCACGGAACAGCACAAAGCGACGCATGCGAAGAAACTCCGCCAGCTGGAAAGCAAACTCGCCCGCTGGGCGGCATATTCTCCTGCAAACCTTGAATGTCGCGCTCTTCTCGTCAGCGCGGAAACCGCCCGCCTCTCAGGAAGGACGGAAGTGGCCATGACCCTGTACGATCGGGCGATCAGTTCGGCGCATGCCCATGAGTTCACACACGTGGAGGCGATCGCCTACGAGTACGCCGGCCGGTTTCACCTTTCGGCGGGACGCGAGCATATCGCAGCCGAATACCTGTCACTCGCCTGCAGGCTCTTCGCACAGTGGGGAGCAGCGGCCAAAACGCGGGAGTTGCGACAGGAATTCGCCGCGATCCTCCCCCTGCCGCCAGAGCAGACATCGCTCCGCAAGACGGGAGAAACTCACCCGACAGTGACGGATACTTCCATCCTCTCACTCGATTTCCTGTCCGTCCTCAAGGCATCCCAGGCGCTTTCGGGCGAGATTGTGCTCCCGAAGCTTCTTGAACGAATGCTGAGTATCGTGCTTGAAAACGCTGGCGCGGAACGCGGGGTCTTGATTACCGAACGGAACACGACGCTCGTGGTGGAGGCGGAACGGGACATCCGGGCCGATCGGACCAGGGTGGGATTGTCCGAGCCGCTCGAAAACAGCCCGTTGCTCTGCGAGGCGATCGTGCGTTATGTCGCCAGGACGAAACAGCAGGTGGTTGTGCACGATGCGGGACTGGATTCGAGGTTTGCGTCCGATTCCTATGTTGTGACAAATCGTCCCAGGGCCATTCTCTGCGTCCCGGTCCTTCACCATGCAAATCTTGCAGGCATTCTGTACCTCGAAAACAATCTTACTGCGGGTGCGTTTACGCCCGACCGGGTGGAAGTGTTGCGTCTCCTTTCAACACAGATTGCCGTCTCGATGGAGAACGCGCGACTCCACGAGCAGGGAAGAGAACTCGCCCGGATGCAGGAGGAATTCCGTCTTGCCGCGAACATTCAGCGGGAACTTCTGCCCCAGTCCGCGCCCCGGATCAAAGGATACACGCTTCTGGGAAAGAATATTCCCGCCCAGGCGGTGGGAGGTGACTATTTTGATTTCATCCCGATCGACGGATCACGGCTGGCCGTCTGTATCGGCGATGTCTCGGGCAAGGGACTGCCGGCCTCGTTGCTGATGGCAAATCTGCAGGCGACATTGCGCGGGCAGACCCTGCTGCACTCTGCGCCTTCCGAATGCCTGACCAGGGCAAACCGGCTCCTTCACGAGAGCACAAGTCCGGAGAAATTTGCGACGCTCTTCTACGGGATTCTGGATACGTCGCTCCATCGCCTGCACTACAGCAATGCGGGACATGAATTCCCGCTCCTCGTCCGCGCCAGCGGCGAATACCTGCAGCTGGACAAGGGCGGGATTGGCCTGGGGATGCTCGACAATTTTGTCTTCGAAGAGGCGTCGCTCGACGTTGCGCCGGGTGACCTTCTCATCATGTACACCGACGGCGTCACCGAGGCGATGAATGCAGACGATGAGTTGTTCGGCAAGGACAGGCTGCTCCCGCTTGTCATTCCGAAGAGGGGCCAACCCGCCGAAGAAACCGTCGATGCCATCATCTCCGCGGTCAAGGCGCATGGCGGAGCCGCGCCACAGTCGGATGATATCACCCTTGTCGCTATCCAACGAACATAGGATTCAGGCGGCGGCTCGCATACTGCAGAGACACGGAAGGAAACATCTTCGGAATTGTGCAGAATGACCCTTCCGCCCGCTGGGGGACGGGAGGGAGAACGCGGTCCCGTTACAGCCGCACACCGACTTCGACCTGAAACTGGACACTATTCATCGTGTTGTCCAGCACGTAATCACCCCGGAGGATACTGTAGAAGGTCCGGGAAAGGTCCCAGTATGCATCCATGGTGAACGTCTGCGTCAGATAGACCTGGTGGAGCGGCCCGATGCCGAAGGCGTAGTGATCATACCGCAGGGTCAGGTCGAGACGCGAGAAGAACCTGCGATCCATCGAAACCGTGAAATCATCGCCGTTGAGGTACGGCCCGACCGAATTCGCATAACGGAAACCGGCGTTGATTCTTGTGCCCGCAAGGTCCGTCGCGCGTCCCGATCCGGTGAGAGTGTGTGATGGGCGGACATCGCCCTGGCGGATGCGATAACCGGCGGAGCCCGTCAACGAAACATCCCGTGAAAGCCGCGTGGTGACGCTCGCACGAAATCCGTGTTGCAGGGCGTCGTCGAAGAGGCTGTCGGGAATGCTCTTCATCGTCTCAAAGAGATAGACAGGCCGCGTTTCGTCGTACGAGACACTGCCGGACAACCACCACGCAGGATAGTAATTCAGAAAGAGCGACGCATTGGAGAGGCTGGCCGTGGAAGTCTGTCCGCCGTTGCGTATTCCATTCAGTCCGACTTCCGCGCTGCCAAATGCCTGAAACGATGAACCAAGAAAGGCCGTCCCCTGGAGGGCGATGAATTGCCGGTCCAGGTTCCCGTGAAGCGTCTGGCGGGCGTAGGCGACCGTCCCTTCAAAATCGTTTTGTGATCCATTGTCGTTCTGGTAGCCAACAAAGATCGCGCTCTTGGTCTGAGCCCCCTGGATTCCCGGCGCGGTTTGTTCGATTCCCCTCCCGACGGCGACACCCCCGATCACTCCCCCTGCGCGTGCGAAGACCTCCCCTCCATCGAACAACCCGAGGCCGCTGACATAGCGCGAGACCATTCTGCCGACGGTGAACCCGAAATGATCGGCCGGCCGATCCATACTCAAGCGAAGATCGTAGACGTCGATTCTCGATTTCGTTGCCGCCCCATAGCGGACGTAGCCGTTCGTGAAGTCAGAGAAGAACCTTGTGTTCAACGACAACGACATTCCCGTCTGCTCCAGGTTCGTCACATTGAGGTATGCCAGGAGTGCAGGCTCCTGGATGTTGAGTCGTGAATCCGCCGCGATCTCACCGATGTACTGGAACGCCAGCCGGCCCCGCACAACGTTTGACCGGGGAGCCGCAATGTGAAACGGGGATGACGGTTCGGTCCCCGGGGCTGCCGGCGCTGCCAGGGATGTGTCGGGGGGTGACGGTTTCCCGGCCGTACCTGCATGTTCCGTCAGGATCACGCCGGTATCACCGGGCCGGCAGAGGGAATCCGCCGCAACAATCCGGGCAGCACTCGAGTGAGGGGCTACGGTGGAGACGCGGGCGGTGGCGATGCGCACACCCGCCCGGTAGACGACGACGGAATCGCCCGGAGCAACTCCCTCTTCATTCCCTGCGTCGAAATAAAGCTGAGCCGAGGTCACATACGTCACATTCATCCGCAAGCCGGAAAGATGCTGGGCCCGGACAACCGGAGATCCGCATAGGAGCAGGAGGATGATCACGGGCCACGGTTTCAACGCAGTTGTCCTTATGGTCTCGAATGACAGCGATAACATGCTGTGCTCTTGTACTCGTAGCCTGACCGTCCGGCATGACGTGCGTCGGTGCGGTCTTTCGAATGCTCGTGGCAATCGATGCATTCAAACGTTGTGTAATTCGGTTGAGCGAGGTGGCAATCCGCACACGTGTTCCACACACCCGGATGGTGAGTTGCCCCGTCGCTGATCGGGAAATACCCGTCGTGCGGGAAAAACGCCGCAGGTTGCCAGGTCAACGCGCGATGGCATGTGGCGCACTCCAGCGAGAACCCTGCCTGCTGATGATTCGGGTTGGTCGCCGCGAGGTATTGTGATCTGTGACAGGCGACGCACTCCACGGGGGTTCCCCGGAAGCGGTTGTTCGCATGGCAAGCTCCACAGGGGAGTGATTCATGAATTCCACGCGTGGGAAAGTCCGTCTTGTCATGATCAAACGAGGCCAGCCAGGAAGTGGCATGAAGATCATGACAGAGTGTACAGTCCGTTCCAAACCCGGCTTGGCGATGGTTGACGGTGAGCGCACCATCATAATCCCGCTTATGACAGGATATGCATTCGCTCTGGGTCCCCTGAAATCGGAGGTTCCGGTGGCAGGACACGCAGGTCGTTGACCTGTGCGCTCCGGTCAGAGGAAAGCTTGTGGTGTCATGGTCAAATGTCGCCGGCACTGCCACTTCATGCCAGTTTTGTGTTGTATGGCAGTCAGTGCATGGGATCGCGAGGGGTCCGTGGGGCGAATCCTGTGCAAGCAGCAAAGTGGGCCAGGACAGGAGGAGCAAGAAGGCTTTTCCCGTGCGATGACACCTGGCAGGCAGTGTTACCCGCATGCCCTCACCTTTTTCAATGTTCTTCAATGTTTTCGACAAAGCTCCGGTCGAGAGAACGCTTAATGCATTTTCGCATCGCCGGTGGAACCCGGCGCATGGCAGTCCTCGCATGCGATGCCCAGGGGCCTGTACCGTACGACGTTCTTGTTATTGATACGCTCCTGCTTGTGACATTGTGCGCAGGGGACCGATTCGTGTTGGCCGGTGAGTGGAAAACGCGTTTTGGAATGGTTCAATGTGATATTCTTCCAGGAGACCGCAGTATGGCACGGTTCGCAGCGAGTCGTCCCGTTGGCGGCGAATTGCCCGGCGTGGGGCTCCTCGTGACAGCTGGCGCAAGCGGTTGCCACCCCAACATAACGAACGGGCGTGGCCTTCACGTGGCATTTTTCACAGGGTACCGCTGCGTGTTTCCCTTCAAGCGGGAAATTGGTTTTCGCATGATCGAACAGGAGGTTCTTCCAGGCGCTCGTTGTATGACAGGACTCGCATGACCCTGACCGTGCGGCAAACTGTCCCCCATGAGGATCCTTATGACAGGTTCTGCACGTCGGAGTCCCGTCCCAGCGGAAGCGGCGGGTGCTCTTCGCCTTCACTGCATTTGCCACGTGGCATGCTGTGCATGGCGTAGCGAGGTGGGCTCCTGTCAGTGGAAAGGATGACCTGTTATGATCATCAACCGTGTATGTCACGGGCGTGAAACTCTGTTCGGTGTGGCATGTTTCACATCGTCCCTTGTCGGGTCGCGAAGCGAACTGCCCGGCATGAGCGTCTGCATGGCAATCCGCGCAGGCCTGGAAACGGGTAATGTGGAAGCCGAATTCCCCGCTGGCATTCCTTGCGCGGTTGGATCGGGCGTGGCAGCTCTCACATGCCAGGCGTGCGTGCGCGCCCCGAAGGGGGAAACGGGTTCTTCCGTGATCGAACTCCACCTTCGCAACTCGCGTCCACGATTCCGTGGAATGGCAGCCGGTGCAAGCCTTCTGAAATGATCCATGATGCGGATCGGCATGGCATGACTCGCAAGTGGAAAAAGCCAGCCCCCGGTAGAGGACCGCCTGTGTGTTTTCGACCTTCCTGTTGTGGCAGGATGCGCACTCCACTTTCACGTGCCTGCCCGTCAGCGGAAAACGTGTCCGATCGTGGGAAAACTTCGTCGCGGGTTTCCATCCGTTTTCCGTGTGACACTGGTTGCACGTTTCAGTGAATTGCCCCCGGTGTTGATCGACATGACAGGAGAGACACGTCGATGCCAATCCCAGATATGTCGTGTGCCGTTTCGGAAGGAGTTTGAGGATGTCTGCCGCCGTCACGCGGCTGTTCTCGTGGCAAGAGTCACACTGGACGCCCGCGTGCTTGCCCAGAAGCGGATAGCCGGTGGTCCGATGATCGAACGTCCTACGATCAAAATGAACAATCTGGAAATCTCTTCCATGGTGCTCGCTGTGGCATTCGGCACACTGTTTCCCGATCACCGTCGCGTGGAATCCCTTCCGGGCCTGCATCCGCACGGAAATCTCGCTGTGACATCCGAGGCAGCGATCGTTCGAAAGGGTCTTCCCGATGGTATGGCACTTCGTACAGTTTTCCACTCCTTCGAGCGAAGCGTGCCCTCGCGAAAGGTCCCCCGGCGATATTTGTGAAAACGCCACCACGGGAGCAAGCAGCAGAAACGAGACCACCAACGAGGAGAGAAGCACGCCTCGTGACCGTTTCGTCCCTTGCCGGAACACAGGAGCACATACCGGGGCGGGGGCGGTCGACGTAATGGACGAATCCGGCGAAGAAACCGGGAGGGGATCAGTGGATGGCTTGTCTACGCGGGCGTTTCGGTTCGCACGCTTCGACCCTGAAAAGACGAATGAGGCCCGGGCTCCCGGCCTATTGCGAAGTGTTGAAAGAGACCGGGCGGAGGTTCCGGAGTTACGACAACCGGATCTTACCTGGCGGAGGAGTACCATGATTTCAATATTGATGAATCTGCGAAGCAAAAAATCGGTGAGTGGACTTCAAAGAGGTAGCAGTGAAGGCGCTTGAATCAAGCCCGTTCAATGTTGGCGGATGAGAAAACGCAGTGTACGTTTTTAATACAAGAATTTTCGCGATCAGATGCAAATCTCAGATCAATTCTCTACATTGGGCAATCAAACGCTGAGCGCCTCAGTTGACTCATCACCCCTCGTTTCACACATGCGGCATTGGCCAATGAACTCTTCTCTCAGGACTCCCCTGAAACCCCTGTTTCCTGTGTTTCCTCGGGTCGGTGTACCCGTGCTCTTTGCGCTGCTCCTCTGCGGATCCCTCGTCATGGTCCAGGCGGCGCCTTCCCGCACAGGAAGCGTAGCGTCCGCGCGGGCGGTCTTGACCCGTCTGCTGGGATCTCATGCTCAGGCTTTCCAGCTCTCTCTTGTACCGCCTGACAGCGGGAGGGACGTATTCGAAGTGGCCGCCGCGAACGGGATCGTGCAGGTCAAGGGATCTGACCCGGTGGCCATCTGCCGCGGGGCATACCATTACCTGCGCAATGCATGCAACGTGGAGGTGACCTGGAGCGGTACCCATTGCGAGCTCCCCGCTCGACTCCCTGATTTTCCGCGGACCCGGGTAGTCTCCCCGAACGAGTTCCGCCAGTATTTCAATGTCTGTACCTTCGGCTATACGACAGTATGGTGGGACTGGCCGCGCTGGGAACGCGAGATCGATTGGATGGCGCTCCATGGCATCAACATGCCGCTTGCGATGGTGGGGGAGGAGGCAATCTGGCAGAAGGTCTGGAAGTCGATGGGCATCACCGACAACGAACTTGCCGACTATTTTACCGGGCCTGCGTTTCTCCCGTGGCACAGAATGGGAAATGTCAACAAGCATGGTGGGCCTCTTCCCCAGGGCTGGATCGACGGGCAGGCAACGCTCCAGAAAAAAATCCTGGGGCGAATGAGGGAACTCGGAATGAACCCGGTTGTTCCGGCGTTCTCCGGCTTTGTGCCGGGCGCTTTTCGCCGCATTCATCCAGGAGCGCATGTCGAAGACCTCTCCGCGTGGGGCAACTTTCCCCCGGATCACCGGACACACCTTCTCTTTCCCACGTTACCCTACTTTCACGAAATCGGCGTCCGGTTCATTCAAGAGTATCACAAGGTATTCGGACACGTCCGCTATTATCTTGCCGACAGTTTCAATGAAATGCAGGTCCCCGTCTCCCCAAAGGGACGCTATGACGAACTTGCGGCATTCGGCAAAGGGGTCTATTCTCCCATCGCCGATGCCGATCCCCGGGGGGTCTGGGTCATGCAAGGGTGGCTCTTCTATAATGATGCCGGGTTCTGGGATACCGCATCAGTGCAGGCTTTGCTTCGCGATGTGCCTGACAATCGGATGATTATCCTGGATCTTGCGAATGAGGCGTTCCACGGATGGAAGGTCCAGCATGGCTTCTACGGCAAGGAGTGGATCTACAGCATGATCCATAACTACGGTGGAAACAACCCGTTGAACGGCAACCTCCGGATCGTCGCCCGGGATCCGATCGAGTCGCTCCGATCGCCGGACGCCGGGCATCGAGTGGGGATGGGCCTCGCGCCCGAAGGCATTGAGAACAACGATGTAATTTATGAGCTCGCGACCGACATGATGTGGAGGACGGACAGTCTGGATCTTCCCTCCTGGTTGACCGCGTACGCCCGCGCGCGCTACGGGAGCTGTCCCCCTTCAATGCAGAGAGCGTGGGAAGGGCTCCTCGCCTCCGCGTACAGCAAGGGGGCCGGGAATATCAGACACGGCTTCCAGGAGCGGCCTCGCATGAATCCCCGCGGTAACGTCGACACCTCCCCTGCATTCCGCAGGGCCGTTCTCGATTTTCTTTCCTGTTCCGACCAACTGGGGAAGGAGCCTTTGTACATCGCTGACGCGATTGAGCTCACCGCACAACTCCTGGGCGGTATTGCTGATCAGCGCCTGCGTGAGGCGCTCCGCGCGCACGAATCCGGGCTGCCCGCTCTTCGCGATACGCTCGAAGCGGAAGCATTCTCCATCATGGATGACATCGATGCGCTCCTGAACACGCGGGCGGACCGCCGACTGGAACGCTGGGTGGATGATGCGCGGCGATGGGGAGGCACGGACGCTGAAAAGAATTATTACGAGTGGAACGCCAAACTCCAGGTGACTCTCTGGGGCGGCCCCGATCTGTTCGATTACGCATCGAAGCTCTGGAGCGGCTTGATCAGAGATTTCTATGTCGTCCGGTGGAAACGCTTTTTCACCCTCCTCCAGACAATTCCGCCGGGCCGTCCCGTCCTCGTGGATTCCCTGATCAGCACCGAAGAAGCCTGGACGCGCTCGCGCGGAGTCTCGCCGGTGCGGAGCATCGCAGATCCGTTGGGGTATGCACGCGCACTCGCAGAAGCGCGAACAATGTCGTCGGCTCTCGTTCCCGAACCCGTCATCCTACCGGTGAGGTCCATAGCAGAACAGGACTCAGCGGTGGACATTGTGTTTCAGAGCAGCGAGCCCCAGGCCCTGATCCGCTATACGTTCGATGGGACGGCGCCCACGAACACGTCGCCGGTGTACCGGGCCCCAATCCGGCTCACCCACGATGCCTCTGTTTCCGCGCGCGCCTTTGTCCCGGGCAAGTTCCCGAGTTTTGTCGCCTCACGGCATTACTCATTCGTGGAGCGGGGGAGAAACGGGCTTGCCTGCTCGTATTTCGAGGGGAGTTGGATCCAGCTCCCGGATTTTGACACCATCACCGTTGCCTCGAAGATGACGGCGTACGAGTTCGACCTGGAGCAGATTCCTCACCGAAACGATTTTTTCGGGTTGCGGTATTCGGGCTATTTGCGCATTGATACTTCCGGAACCTATGAATTCACGGTCGGTTCGGATGATGGCTCACGGTTGATGATCGATTCGAACGTTATCGTGAGCAACGACGGACTGCACGCGTACCTCGAGAGGAGTGGAACGGTAAAATTGGAACCCGGCTTCCATGCGATTCGGATCGAGTATTTTGAATACGGTGGGGATGAAAAACTGAGCGTGCAGATGGAAGGACCCGGTTTATCCAGGGGCCCAATACCACCGTCGAAGGTGTTCCTGGAAAAAATCCTCCGGTAGGATCCTCTCATGGCGGTGCGACACATACTCTTGCTCGGGGATTCGGATCTGTACAAGCCGTCGGACGAAGTCGGGGCGAATGAGCTCCCCGGGCTTGCTGCGACGATTCAGGATTTGCACGACACCCTTCTGGACTTCCGCCGCAGGCACGGTATCGGACGCGCAATCGCAGCACCGCAAATCGGGGTGAAGAAGAGGCTGGTCTACATGGATATTGAACGACCAACCGTCTTCCTCAATCCCACTTTGGATGATTTAAGCGAAGAGAAATTTGAGGTGTGGGATGACTGTATGAGTTTCCCCGACTTGCTGGTGCGTGTACGCCGCCATTCCCGCTGCAGGATCAGGTTTAAGGATGCGAACTGGAACGACCGGGAGATCCTCCTCGAGGGAAGTCTCTCGGAACTGCTTCAGCATGAATGCGATCATCTCGACGGCATCCTCGCCACCCAACGTGCGATCGATGATCGATCGTTCGCGGTGAGAACAATTATTCCGCGGTCTTCAGAGCACGGTTAACAACGTCGTACGGTTGACAATTGTCCAATGTCCGTTGACAATCGTCAATTGGTCTTTCTCTCTCCCTCTTCTCTCCCCCGTGGTCTGTGTCGTTCGAGGCTGTCCAGAGGATACCGTGATTTCAGGCTGTCCCGCATAGCTTTGGTCCACGCGATGAGTACATCCTTCTGATCCTGGGAAAGGACAGCGTCACGGTGGATCAAGAGATAGGACGAAAGAGGCATGTCGCCCTCCGTGACATGGCGTTCAATCTGGGCGAGTTTGCCGAACTGTTGAAAAGGGCGATAGTGAGCATATTCATCAAAATTGAGCCCCCGCTTCCCGTCACGAATATGACCTCCGAGAAACCATGCCGCCGGCTGCACGGAAAAGTACCACGGGTAGCGTGTGCTGTCGCTGTGGCAATCATAGCAGGACGTCCGGAGAATATTCTGCACGCTATCGGGAACCTGGAAAAGAGCCGATATCCCGGTCTGCGGGGAACGCGGATGATCATTCCTTTCCGGTCGGATGAATTGGATGGCCACGAAGGCAACAACGAGAACAAGCAGGCTAAGCTTGACGATCTTCACGCTAGCTCCTGGAGGTTGTTATTGGATATACGGCTGGTCCCATCGGCATGCGGCCGCCCTTAGAGGTCAAGGCGCGGGAATGGGCATCTTGAGTGGATGGCATTATCAAGCTTTCGGGAATAATAATCAACTCTCCCGCATTTGCATCATGGGGCCGCCTGGTTGCATGAATCTTCATTTTCCGGTACTTTCTCCCAGCGAAGGCCTTCCCAACAGGCGGATCCGTTTGCGACTGAACGGCCGCTGCCACCGATTTCGTAGCTCTCTCACCTTAGTAGGAACACCTATGAAGCGCAAACTGCTCCTGATTTTTCTTCTCTGCGGTGCAATTCCGGCTCTCTCACAGGATTCTCTCCGGTTCCCTTTTTTTGATCCTTCGTTACCGCTGGCCAGCCGGGTTGACGACCTGGTTTCGCGAATGACGTTGCCTGAGAAGATCGGCCAGATGCAGTACGATGCTCCGGCGATCACCAGGCTCGGAATCCCTTCCTACAACTGGTGGAACGAGTGTTTGCATGGGGTCGCACGCAATGGAATCGCAACGTCCTTTCCCCAGGCCATCGGCATGTCGGCAACATGGGACCCTGCGTTAATCCAGCAGGAGGCCGATGTGATCTCGACGGAAGCGCGCGCAAAGCATAACGAAGCGGTCAGGGAAGGGAACAGGGGAATATATACCGGCCTCACATTCTGGTCTCCGAACATCAATATCTTTCGTGATCCCCGGTGGGGGCGTGGACAGGAAACGTACGGGGAGGACCCCTATCTCACATCCCGGATCGGTGTGGCGTTTGTCAGGGGGCTCCAGGGTAACGATCCGCGGTATTTTAAAGTGATCTCCACGCCGAAACATTTTGCGGTCCACAGCGGGCCGGAACCGCTCCGGCATACCTTCGACGCCCAGACGTCTCGTAAAGATCTGTTTGAAACCTATCTGCCCGCGTTCGCCGCCACGATCACCGAGGGGGGAGCCTGGTCGGTGATGGGCGCGTACAACCGCTACATGGGTGAACCTTGCTGTGCAAGCGATCTCCTGCTCGGAACAATCCTGAGAGGCCGCTGGGCTTTCGGCGGATACGTCGTTTCGGACTGCGGCGCCATTACCGATATTTTCACCGGGCACAGAGTCGTTCAAACAGAAGCACAAGCTGCAGCCATGGCCGTGAAAGCAGGATGTGACCTGACTTGCGGGAATGAATATGAGTCCCTGCTTCAGGCTGTCGCCGGGGGACTGATCACGGAGGAGGATATTAACGTGTCGGTCCGGCGCCTGATGACTGCACGATTCAGACTCGGTATGTTTGATCCCCCTGCGATGGTTCCGTATACGTCCATTCCCATCAGCATGAACGACACAAAGGAGCACGACACTCTCTCGCGGCGCGTGGCACAGGAAAGCATTGTCCTCTTGAAAAACGCAGACAATGCTCTCCCTCTCCGGAAGAACCTGAAGTCCATCGCGGTGATCGGGCCCAATGCAGATGATGTCGGCGTGCTTCTTGGCAATTACAATGGTTCGCCGTCACACCCGGTGACGATCTTCGAGGGAATCAAAAATAAGGTCGCTCCGGGGACACAGGTGGTGCTCTCCCGCGGGTCCGAACTTGTGGAAGGAATCCCCGCGAAACTCGATCCGATCCCGTCACGAAACCTGCTCACCGTCCAGAACAATCTCTCCGCGGAGGGATTGGCGGGTCTGTACTACGACAACATGAATATGGAAGGTACTCCGGTGTTGAGGCGGGTGGATCGGACGATTGACTTCCTCTGGGGAAGTCAATCACCGGCACCCGGATTTCGTGGAGATCGTTTCTCTGTACGGTGGGTGGGGACACTTATTGCCGATACGACCGGAGTCTATCGAGTGGGAGTGACGGTGGACGATGGTTTTCGGCTGTACATCGATGGGGAGGTATTCCTGGAAGACTGGCACGATGGATCGGCGCGTTCCTATGCCAGGGAGATATCGTTAAACGCCGGCGAACCGCACAAGATCCGGCTGGAGTACTATGAAAACGGGGGGGACGCCATCATGCAGCTGGGATGGCACCTGAAAGGGGGAGACCCGCTGAAGGAAGCGCTTGCCGCAGCACAGAATGCGGACCAGATAGTGCTTGTGCTCGGGCTCTCTCCCTCGCTTGAAGGAGAGGAAATGAATATCAATCTGCCCGGGTTCCTCGGGGGAGACAGGACCGATATCGACCTGCCCGCATCACAGGAACATTTGATGGAACAGATTGTCGCGCTCGGGAAGCCCACGGTACTGGTACTCCTCAACGGCAGTGCGCTCGCTGTGAATTGGGCGAATGCGAACGTTCCTGCAATCGTCGAAGCCTGGTATCCGGGACAAGAGGGAGGCAACGCCGTCGCGGATGTCCTCTTCGGCGATTACAACCCGGCAGGACGACTCCCGGTGACATTCTATAAGACCGTAAACGATTTGCCCTCCTTTGAGGACTATGCAATGAAGGGGCGAACGTACCGGTATTTCACCGGCGATCCGTTGTATCCGTTCGGTTACGGACTATCGTACACACAATTCGCCTATAGGAATGTCACACCTCTCGAAACGACCGTCGGCCCGCGGGACACCGTGGCACTGAAAGTGACATTGTCGAATGTGGGGAAACGTGAAGGCGATGAGGTGATCCAGGTGTACGAAAAAGGGCCAGTGCAGGGAGCATTGGATCCGGTCAAATCACTCCGGGCGTTCAAGCGGGTTCATCTGGCGGCGGGAGAGGAGCAGACTGTCACACTTCCCGTGCCTGTCGACAGCTTCCATATCTTCAATGAACAGAAGAACGACTTCGAGATCATTCCCGGGACGTATGAGCTTCAGGTCGGCTCATCCTCCGCAAGCATCATGCAAAGGGTGCACGTGACCGTGTCGCAGTGATTTTTCTCTTGGAAGCACTGCCTGGAAGCTTGACCAGGTTATGACCAGGTCACAACCTGGTCTTGACCTGGTCATAACCAGGTCTGTCTTGGTTTTCCTCCCAAATCGACTCTCCTCAAAACACCTCCGAGCCGGGTAATTTTCTGAGAATTGGCTGAAAACAAGATTATTTTTTCCGAAAGTATTGACAAATCAAATGAGATTTGGTAGTTTCTTTCGCGAGAAAGTTAGCGGTAAAGTAAACGCTCTTTCTTAAAAATCACTCAGAGAGGCTGGACCGAAATCCCCCTTCGTCGAAGCAATTCGTTGGTAGCATAGCCGTAGCGCCAGTTGTTTTCCAGCTCTCTCTAGTCTTGAATGCAAGCTGCACCTCAAGCGAATAGCCTGCCTGCTCCCGGGGCGGGAACCATCACCGAACGTTTCAATCCCTTAATTCTCTCTACAGATGGCAATCCGGAATCTTCTTTCGTGGTGCGCCGTTTCACCTCTTCTCGTGTCGGCTGCTTTTTCTCAGCCTCCTCCCACGATTGCTGAAGAAGTCGCCGTCCGCTGTGCGAACCTCCCCTTCACGATGCCGCAAGTGGACATTCCGCAATTCCCGGCCACGACATTCGACATCCGTCATTTCGGAGCGGTGCCGGACGGAAGTACCCTGAACACGCGCGCACTGGATTCGGCTCTGAAAGCATGTGCCGCGGCAGGTGGCGGGACGGTCATTGTCCCTCCGGGGACCTGGCTCACCGGGCCCATAGAGCTGTCGAGTAATATCTGTCTGCGGCTGGAGCGGGGAGCGGTTCTTCAGATGAGCAGCCGGTTGGAGGATTTTCCTTTGATACCGCGGGGCGAGAACGAGGGACAGTCCTATTTCGTCGCTTCACCCATCTCCGCCCGCGATGCACGCAATATCGCCATTACGGGTGAGGGGATCATCGATGGCGCCGGGGAAGCCTGGCGGTATGTGCTGCGTGAGAAGCAAACAGAGCGGCAATGGAACCAGCTGGTTTCTTCCGGGGGAGTCGTCACCTCCGACGGCAAACAGTGGTGGCCTTCGAAAGAGGCGCTTGAAGGAGAAAGCTACCTTGCCCACCTGAAAGCCTCGAAGCGCCCTCCTGTCGAGGAAGACTACCAGAGAGTGAAGCGCTATCTTCGTCCGGATTTGATACGTTTCGTTCGCTGTGACGGCATCCTCCTTGACGGTCCCACTTTCCGGAACTCTCCCCGGTACCATATTCACCCCATCCAGTGCGAGAATATCATTATCCGGAATGTGCAGGTCCAGACGCCCTGGTACGCGATGAACGGGGACGGCATCGATCTCAGCGCGTGCAGGAACGTCATTGTCTACAATTCGACGCTCGATGTTGGGGATGACGGGATCTGCCTGAAACCGTCCTCGCCCTCCGCCGCCCAGTCCCCCGGGCCTGCGTGCAGCAAAATCGTCATTGCGGATTGTGTTGTCTACCACGCGCATGGCGGGTTTGTTATCGGGAGCGAGAGTTACGGAGGCGTGCGCGATGTGTCCATCCGCAATTGCATCTTCATGGACACGGACGTGGGGATTCGTTTCAAATCGGCGCGCGGCAGGGGAGGTCTGGTGGAGCGGGTCTATGTGGACGGAATCCAGATGCGTGCAATTGAAAACGAGGCGATTCTTCTCGACATGTATTACAGCGGCGGAGCTCCGGAGGTGGAAGCGACGAAGGACCGGTCCGTCCGGCATGCTGAACCGATCACCGCACGAACCCCGCGCTTCCAGGACATCGTGGTGAAGAACGTGGTGTGCAACGGGGCGGCCAGATCGATTCTTGTCAACGGTCTCCCGGAGGTCCCCATCAAGAACATTCAGTTCGACTCCGTTTTTGTGACCTCACGCCTTGGCGTTCTCTGCATTGACGCACAGGATATCCGCCTGAACGCGTGCCGGAATCTCGTCAAGGACGGCCCCGCAATCACGGTCAACGAAGCAACCGGCGTAGTCGTGACCGAAGGCCGGTATCGGTCGGAGAACGGCCCCACCATGAAGGTGGAAGGCAGTGGATCGCGGGGAATCCGGATGGTACGCGTCGACGCGGACGGAAAACCTGTCTCGATCGAACGCGGAGCGGGTGTGGCGGCGGATGCCGCGCTTGTGGAGTAACAGATCGTCATGTTCCAATTATTCCGGGCCGCGGCTGAACGCGCACTGCTCCCCGGCCCAGTCAACCACGGAGGCAATCGTCCATGAAACCGTTTGCGACCGCCATTGTCATTCTTCTTGCCGCATTCCCGTCGATCCTGCTGGCGCAGGGATCGATTCGGGGGAGCGTCTCTGATTCGACCACGCACGACATGCTCGTTGGAGCAAATGTCCATCTGACGGGGACCGCGTTCGGCGGGATCACGAACCTTGAAGGGAAGTACAGCGTCACGAACATCCCGGCAGGATCGTACCACGTGAAGGTATCGTACGTAGGGTATAAGAGTAGAGAGCGGGATCTGACCATCCGTGACGGTGAAACCCTCACGTTCGACGCGGCCCTGTCGGCGGATATCATCGAAGGGAGTGAAGTCGTCGTCACAGGACAAGTCCGCGGCCAGGTCGCGGCAATCAACCAGCAGCTGAATTCCTCCACCATTGTCAACGTCATCTCGGAGGAGAAGATCCAGGAGCTTCCCGACGCGAACGCGGCGGAAGCCATCGGCCGCCTGCCGGGGGTCTCGATCATCCGATCGGGCGGAGAGGCGAGCAAGGTCATTCTTCGCGGGATGGACGACCGGTTCACCTCGTTCACCATCGACGGGGTCAGAATCCCGCCCACTGATCCTGATTCGCGGGGAGTGGATCTGAGTACAATTTCACAGGGATCGCTGGCAGGGGTAGAGCTGTTCAATGCGCTCACTCCCGATAAGGATGCTGATGCCATTGCAGGAAGCATCAACCTGGTGACCCGGAAGGCCCCGTCGGAACGGACGATCCGCTTCGACGCCAAGGGCGCGTACAGTGCGCTGGACAAATATGCCGGTCAGTACGTCTTCAACGGCAAGTACGGCGAAAGGTTTTTCAGCGACCTTCTCGGAGTGCAGGTGACCGGCAACCTGGAACGACGCAACAGAAGCAATGAGGCGTACAGCACAAGCATCGAGAATCAAAATGCACTCAATGGGATCGGATACCTTTACTCCGACCTCACGGTTGCGTACACCAACGAAATCAGGAAACGCGGCGGGCTGAGCCTCCTCCTGGACTTCAACACTCCCGACAACGGGAGCATCAGGATCAACAACATTTACAACCGGACGGACCGGAATTACACTGTCTACAACAGGGACTACCCCGTCGGAGATTACGTTTCGTACACCGCGCGCGACCGGGAACAGAATATCAACACGTTCTCGAGCGCAATTCGCGGCGAGAACAACCTGATCGGTCTCGACCTTGTCTGGGGAGCCTCATTTGCACAATCAAAGGCGGAGACCCCGTACGACTACCGCATGTCCTTCATCGAGCCTTCGATCAACGATTCCGCAGGCATGCGCCCCGTGCCCCGGTCTGCGCAAATGGGCGACCCGCAGGCATTGATTCCCTATGCTTACAACAATTTTCAGAAGGCGTTCATCGACACCGGCGCATTCGACAACGAAAGCAACCTCGACAAAGACAGGACCCTCTTTCTCGATGTCGCGAAGAAGTATGCCTGGGGTGACCTCTTTTCCGGCGAAGTGAAGGCGGGGGGCAAGTACCGCTACAAGAACCGATTCAAGGAATCCAGCGAAATGATCGCCCCGTACTATCTCGGATACTATCAAGACTATACGCTGAATGGGGACGGGACGATCACGAGGAAGAATTTTGCGGGAACCCAGTTTGCGAACCTGATGCTGACAGGCAGAAACGTTCTTTTTACGAATTTCCTCGACTCACCTCCGGAGAACCGGAATATCTATGACAAGTATGCCTTAAACCCGCTCATCAACAGGGATGCGATGCGGCTCTGGTATGAGCTCAATAAGAATGGCATGAGTCCTGCGGGACAGCGCGAATACTATTACAACCCGGAAGTCGGTGCTGATTACTACGATATCATCGAACGGGTGCAGGCGGCCTATCTCATGAACACTCTGAATATCGGCCCGCTTGTCACGTTCATCGCCGGCGTCCGCGTGGAGAAGGAAACCAACGACTACAAGGCAAAATATGTCAGCATCCCCCTCGGAGGATTTCCGACCACGGGACAACTCCTCGACACCCTCTCGAGCTACAGCGAGACAATGTGGCTGCCGAATCTGCATCTCACGGTCCGGCCGACCGACTTTTTGACGGTACGGCTGGCAGCGTACCGGGCCATTGCGCGACCGGATTTCAACACCAGGCTGGTGAAGAATGTGGCGAGAGTGACAAATCCCCGCGATCTCCTTGTGATCGGCAATCCCAACCTGAAGAATGCAAAGGCTTGGAACTATGAAATCAACACGTCCTTCTTCGGGAACAAACTGGGGCTCTTTTCCGTCTCCGGGTTCTACCGCGTCATCGATGATATGTTCCACACCGTTTCCAACATCCCGGGCGTCTACAAGAGCTCCGGATCCGGCTCGCTCCTGGATACCCTTGGCATCGCCTGGCATCCCTCAATTCCCAACAACTCCCCGGTCAGTCTGACATACAGCGTCAACAGCACGCAACCGACAAAGGTCTGGGGAATCGAGGTTGAGCACCAGGCAAACCTCACCTGGTTGCCCGGTCTGCTCTCCAACATCGTCCTGAGTTACAACTTCTCCCTTGTCCGTTCTGAGACCTTCGTCCTCTCCTACCGGATCGACACCACCTTTGTCATCATCCCGGGATTCCCGCCGCTCCCGCAGTTCTCCACAACACTCATCGAATCGCGGCAGAAGCTCGAAGGACAGCCGGACTTCTTCGGGAATGTGGCGCTCGGATATGACCTGGGCGGGTTCTCCGGACGGGTCTCCGTGTTCTTCCAGGGGGCGTACAACAGATCGTATTCCGCGGGGCGTTTGAACGATCCAGTTGTCCAGGACTTCTCCCGGTGGGACCTGTCCATCCGTCAAAAGCTCACCGAGAATATTTCCGTCTTCCTCAACTTGAATAACTTCACCAGCGTCGTGGAGGATGTCCACACCATCGACAGGGTCAACAACTGGGAGGCTCTGCGCTCCAGCCAGCGATACGGGCTCACCGGGGATGTCGGCGTTCGTGTCGATCTCTAGATGGGAGAGTGCTTTGTATCGTAGTCCGCGTCAAATCATCGTTCCATCATGCAGTAGTCACTGTTCACGTCACTAGAGGAGGTTGCTATGCGCACTATGCACCTTGCTATCGCTGTCCTTCTGGCGTTGCTGATCCTCATCCCGTACGGGGCCAGCGCCCAGCATGAAATTCGCGTTCCCCCGTTCAGCGGAACGAACTACATCAACAACTTCATTGCAGGCGACACCCTTGTCAGCGGTGCACGGAGAGACTCCAATGCCGTGTATGTGCTGCAGCGAGGATCCAACTATCTGTGTAATGCGGCGATCGTCAATATCGGCTGGCCCGTGATTCTACGGGCGAATGACACGACAGGCAATGTGAGCGATCCGATGGTGTACCTCTATCCGGGCGGAACGAACCAACTGCCTCCGGGGTACTTCGTCAATATGCGCGGCGATGTGGATATGAAGGATATTATCCTCACAGGGTATTTCGAGCCGATCCCCGATGATGTCACCGGGCTCCAGGGCTCGCTGATCAGAACGAACGCGGCGGGGCTGAACATCACCCTCGACCACTGCATTCTCTTGAATACGAACGGCAACCACGTCCGGACCGATCAGGCTCCCAAAGTGGTGAAGATCACCAACTGTATCTTTGGCAACATGGGGTACCTCGGACGATCGAACCTCGGCGCAGGGAAGGGTATTGATTTCCGCGCCGGTTCAGTTGATTCCGCCATCATTGTGAACAATACGTGGGTGAACTGGCAGGACCGTATCATCCGGCATTTCTCGAGCACCGCGAATATTCAATATCTGCGGTTCGAGCACAACACCCTCGTCAATGGCATGTCGTATCACGGTCTCCTGTCCCTTGGAAAAGTCGGCCCCAGGGTCATCATCGACAACAACCTCCTGGTTGACGCATTTGCCCTCGGCCAGGACACCGACGCCGTCCGGCAGGCCGAGTTTACCGACAGCGGCGAGCTCGACGGATTCGGCTTCCCGAGGATGACCTGGATCTTTTCGGTCCCGAACGACTCCACATCCTGGAGTGTGAAGAACAACTACTATCGCGTTACACCGGCCGGTCAGGCGTTTTATGATTCCGCCTCGATCCTCCCGATCGTCGCGAATCCGGCTCTTGTTGCAGGCAGCCCGCTGAGCTATCACATCAACAGCATGCTCGGCGCAGATTCAACAACGGCATTCCAGACCACCTCGGTGGACCTTCCGAATGTCCCGAATCTCATGACCGAAATGATGAAATGGTATCGTCGGCCGGCCGCCCCGCCGGATTCAGGCGCGGGAAAGACGAAAGGAACCGGCGCATGGAAGCCACGGTTCGATTTCGACCGGCGTCCCCTTCAGTATTTCCGGGATACCCTGGACTGCGCCTACTCGAACACCGCCCCGATCTATACGGCTGGCAGCGGCGGATATCCCGTCGGCGACTTGAACTGGTTCCCGACAAAGCTGACCCAGTGGCTTGCTGATCCGGTTTCCGCGGTCCCCGCAGGTTCCGGCATCGCAGAAACATTCTCGCTCAGCCAGAACTATCCCAATCCGTTCAACCCTTCAACAGTCATCGCATTCGACGTTCCGAAGAGTGCCAACGTGAGAATCGACGTGTTCGACCTCCTTGGCAGGCAGGTCGCGACCCTGGTGAATGGCGTCGTTCCAGCGGGATCCCACACGGTCCGCTTTGAGGCCGGGAAGCTTGCCTCCGGGATCTATTTCTATCGGCTGACCTCACCAAACCAGGTGATGACCAGAAAAATGATGTTGTTGAAGTAATCGTTGATCGACGCTCCCTCTCTCCCCCATCGATATGGTGGGGGAGGGAGCGGTGGCGGAAGAGTCTGTTTCGATCGCCGGATATCACCATTGTCTCATACCCATGACACGCCTTCTCTCTCTTTGCATCGCTGGGTGCTCACTTCTCCTTGGGCTGTCGTCCGGCACGGCGCTTGGAGGTGAGACCGTTCGACGCGGAGTGGCCCGCGATGGCTCTCGGCCGTTCCGCTCCATTCAGGATGCAATCGCCAGCCTCGATTCTCACGACGCCACGCCGGCCATCATCACGGTGAAGAATGGCCTTTACGCCGAACAACTGTTTATCAGGCGAAGCGGCGTGACCATTGTGGGGGAGGACAAGGACAGCACTCGCATCGTCTTTCCGGTGCTCCGCGAAACCTGGCAACATGAGCACGAAGGCAGCGACTGGGGGGCAGGAGTCGTCAATATCGATACCGGCGTGACCGATATTACGCTTGCGAACCTGACCGTCTACAATGATTACGGCGGACTGTACGGCGCATACAACAAGCATCAGTTCGCGATCCGCGGCATGGGCACAAGAATCATCCTCCTCCATTGCGCCGTGCTCTCTGATGGGGGCGATGCCGTCAGCTTGTGGGACCGGACGGATGGAATGTACTACCACGCGGATTGTGATTTCGAAGGATGGGTTGACTATGTCTGTCCCCGGGGGTGGTGCTTTATTACCGACTCCCGGTTCTTCGGACACAACACAAAGAGTGCGAGTCTCTGGCACGACGGCAGCGCGGACAGCAGTCAGAAATTTGTCATACGAAATTCGTTCTTCGACGGCAGGTCGGGATTCCCCCTCGGGCGGAACCACCGCGATGGTCAGGTGTTCCTGATTCACTGCCGCTTCTCTGCGAACATGGCGGACCAACCTTTTTATCGTCCTCCGTCCAGTCCCGCCCCGTGGAAGTGGGGGGACAGGCACTACTATTCCGGTTGTCATCGGGACGGCGGGAATTTCGCGTGGTTCGCCGACAATTTGCCCAGTGCCGAAGGTGCCCCCGCTTCAGGTCAGATCACTGCGCGCTGGACGTTTGACGGACGCTGGGACCCGGAAGCGAACCCCCCTTCGGTTCTCCCCTACGCTTATTTTCCCCATCCTGCCGCTGATGCACAGGTGGATCGTCAAAGCGGATCGACGGTGCGTTGGACACCGGGTCTGGACGCCGTCGCCCATGCCGTGTATTTCGGCCCGACGATCACACCGCCATTACGGACAGTGCAATCGACAACGTCGTATGCGCCTCCTGAAATTCAACGCGGGGTCACGTACTACTGGCGGGTGGATGAAATCACCTCACAAGACACCATCCGAGGTCGGCTCTGGAGCTTTACGATTTCCCGCTGAGCGCTTGTGCATTTGCACGCGGGCACCCCTGGTGCGCCGCATGCGAAAGGATTCGATAAACCTATGGAATTGGAGAAGTTTTCGTTCGGGATCGGAGACCGGTTCGGCATGGAAGGGGAGGCACAGCTCCGGGCTCTCCAACAAGCGCGCGATCACGGCATCGATGTGGTCCCCGTCTGGAACAAATCGAACAGGGAACATGTCATCATCGGCACCTCGCCCTGGGACACCCGGCGGGAGGCTGATCGTGCCGTCCGTGCATTTCACTGGACCTCTTCGTATTATGTCGATGCGGACCACATCGGCCTGGCAACTGTCGATGGCTTCCTGGAACCGTCGGATTTCTTCACCATCGATGTGGCGGATTTCATCGGGAAACCCGCTGATGCCGCCGCAGTGAGCGGATTTCTATCCGCGATGAAATCTTCTGTTCGACGGATCGCTTTGCCTGATGTTCAGTATCAGGTCGTTATCACCGACGAGCTATTGCAGACCTTCGCCGAGAACTATTTGCTGGCTGTCCAGGAGGCCGGTCGCGTGTACCGGGCTATCGCAGTCCAAAAAGGGGCGGAAAACTTCGTTGCCGAGATCTCTTTCGATGAGGCGGAGGTTTCCCAGACCCCTGAAGAGCTCTTCCTCATCCTCGCGGCGGTCGCGAAGGAAAAAATACGACTGCAAACCATCGCGCCGAAATTCGTCGGCAAATTCCTCAAGGGGGTGGATTATGTCGGCGATGTTGCGGCGTTCGCGCGACAATTCGAACTCGATGTGGCGGTCATCCGGAGCGCCGTGGAGACATTCGACCTCCCGGCTTCCCTGAAACTCAGTGTTCACAGCGGCAGCGACAAGTTCTCGCTCTACCCCTCGATTCACAAAAGTCTGGCAAAGCACGGAGCAGGGATCCATGTAAAGACCGCGGGGACGACCTGGCTGGAAGAATTGATCGGACTCGTCGAAGGAGGAAGCGATGGACTTGAATTCGCCAAACGCGTGTACCGGGAATCGTTAGACCGTTATGACCTGCTCGTGAAACCTTATCTTGCCGTCGTCGATATTCAAACTTCCCGTCTCCCCACGCCTTCGACAGTGAACACCTGGACCGGCGCGAAGTTCGCTGCAGTACTCCGCCATGACCCTGCGTGCAAGGATTTCAGCGCGGACATCCGCCAGCTCCTCCATGTGGGCTACCGGATTGCCGCTGAGCAGGGAGATGTCTATATGGAACTTCTCAAGACTTATCGAAAAACCGTTGAAAGAAATGTGGCTGAGAATCTCTTCCAGCGTCATCTTCTGCCCATTTTCGGGGGCGGGAAGAGCTGATACGGGTTGGCCACGCCGGGTTGAGGCGTACACAAAGGACCAGAGAAATGACGACAACCGATCCATGGGGAAGCCTTAAAGGGAAAAATTGTGTTATCACAGGAGGCGGGGGTGTCATCGGCCAGGCGCTTGGAGAGGGGCTTGCACGATCAGGCGTTAATGTGGCTGTCCTGGACCTGATGAAGGGCGCAGCGGAAACGCTTGCGGCTTCTCTCGTTCAGACTCACGGTGTGCGTGCGATCGGGGTCGAAGCGAACGTCCTCGACAAAGCCTCGCTTGAACATGCAAAGAAAGAGATCAACGACAGGCTTGGACAGATCAATTATCTGATCAACTGTGCGGGGGGAAATTCCCCGCTCGCGACCACCAAAAAGGAATTCGTTGAACAAGGAGATGTAAGCGACCTCTCCGGGACCTTTTACGGGCTCAGCATTGAAGGATTCCGGAAGGTGTTCGATTTGAATTTCCTCGGCACGATCCTCCCCACCATGGTGTTCACCGGCGACATGGTCACGGCGGGAGAGGGAGTGGTTCTCAATATTTCTTCAATGAATGCCTTCCGTCCTCTCACCAAGATCCCCGCCTACTCTGCGGCAAAAGCCTCGATCAACAACTTCACGGAATGGCTTGCCGTCCATCTGGCGAAGGTCAATGTGCGGGTCAACGGGATCGCACCCGGATTTCTGTCCACCAATCAAAACAAGTTTCTGTTGTTCGACGAAAAGACCGGCCTACTGACGGAGCGGGGAAAAAAAATCATTGCCGGAACACCGATGGGAAGGTTCGGCCTCCCGGAAGAACTCCAGGGAGTAATGCTCTTTCTCCTTTCGGATTTATCGAAGTTCATCACGGGCGTCGTTATACCCGTGGACGGCGGCTTTAATGCGTATGCGGGGGTGTAAGACCTCCTGCAGTGCACGGGGAAGGAATCGACATGTTGTATTACAGTCGCGGATCTTCAACGGACATCCTCACACCGGATGACTTGCGTGAAGGCCTCTTCAAAGGGCTTGCGAAATTGGGAGAGCCCCGTCGGGTCATGGCGATCCCGCCCGACTATACCCGCTTCCATTCGCAGGCGGGAATCCTGACGAGACTCACCCATGAGTTTTACGGCGACCGGCTCGCGACGATTCTTCCCGCCCTGGGGACCCATGATCCCATGACCGAGACTGAAATGTCGTCGATGTTCGGTGATCTGCCGCGCAAACTGTTTCGCCGTCACGACTTCCGGACAGGTCTGACAACTCTGGGAGAAGTTCCCGCCGATTTCGTCCGCGTGGTGTCCGAGGGAGTGGTGACCTATCCCGTCCCGATCCAGGTGAATCAATCGGTCACGAATGACGGACACGATTTGATTCTCTCCATCGGACAGGTGGTTCCCCACGAAGTGGTCGGAATGGCGAACTACAATAAGAACCTTTTCGTGGGTGCGGGTGGCGTGGACTGTCTGAACCGTACGCACTTTCTCGGTGCTGCTTACGGGATGGAACGCATCATGGGACGTGCGGACAACCCGGTGCGGAGGGTGCTGAACTACGGGTCGGACAATTTTGCCCGTGACCTCCCTGTGGTCTACGTGCTGACGGTTGTGGGGCGCGACGCGAGAGGCAATCTCGTGACGCGGGGCCTGTTCATCGGGGATGATGTGACGTGCTTCCTGCTCGCCTCTGAACTCTCGCTGAAAGTGAATTTCACGCTCCTGGACAAGCCTCTCCGGAAGGTGGTCGTGTACCTGGATCCCGCCGAATTCAAGAGTACCTGGCTCGGAAACAAAAGCATTTACCGTACCAGGATGGCGATCGAGGACGGAGGCGAGCTCATCGTCCTTGCGCCCGGAGTGGTGAAGTTCGGGGAAGACAAGGGGATCGATGCGCTCATTCGAAAATATGGATATGTGGGGACGCCGCGCGTCCTCGAGCTGGTGCAGAACGAAGTTGATCTGCAGCAAAACCTCAGCGCGGCCGCTCATTTGATCCACGGCTCCTCTGAAGGCCGCTTCTCCGTGACGTACTGTCCGGGCGGACTGACCCGGACGGAGGTGGAATCGGTGAACTTCAACTATGGAGAGCTTCGCACGACGATGAAGAAGTACGATCCCTCCGTGCTCCATGAGGGATTCAACAGACTCCCGGACGGTGAAGAGATCTACTACTGCGGACAGCCGGCCCTGGGGCTGTGGGCGTATAAAGAACGATTTGTGACAGCGGCGGCAGAAATCCGCAAGTAAGCCTTACTACACTTTACTGGACAAACCATGGGAACGCAAGATTTTGGTCTTATCGGTGTCGGCGTAATGGGTCAAAACCTGACGCTCAATATCGAGCATCACGGACATTCGATGGCTGTGTATGACCGCGACACGAAGAAGGTGGCGGACTTCCTTGCGGGGAAGGCGAAGGGGAAGAAGATCGCCGGCGCGGCGACGACGGAAGAGTTCGTTTCACTCCTCACCGTCCCCCGCCGAATCGTGGTGCTCGTCAATGCCGGGAAACCGGTGGACGATGTTCTTGCGTCCTTGAAGCCGCATTTGTCGAAAGGCGACGTCGTTATTGACGGGGGCAATTCGTTTTTCCAGGACACAGAGCGGCGGAACGCGGAACTCTCGGCGATGGGAGTGCATTTCATCGGTTCCGGCGTGTCGGGGGGCGAGGAAGGTGCTCTCAAGGGGCCGAGCCTGATGCCCGGGGGGGCGCGCGAGGCATACGATCTGGTTGCGCCTGTTCTCACCTCCATCGCGGCCCACGTCGACGGGCAGCCTTGCTGTTCCTATATCGGTCCACGGGGCGCCGGACACTATGTCAAGATGGTGCACAATGGGATCGAATACGCCATTATGCAGTTGATCTGCGAAACGTACGACATCATGCGTTCCCGCTTCGGATTTTCGGCCTCACGGTGCGCCGATGAGTTCGAAAAGTGGAATGCGACCGAACTGAATTCGTACCTCTTCGAAATCACGGTGAAGGTCCTGCGCGCGATGGATCCGGAGACCGGGAAACCGCTCGTCGAGGTGATTCTCGATACGGCGGAACAAAAGGGAACCGGTAAGTGGACCTCGCAGAATGCCTTTGATCTGGGAGTGCCGATTCCCACGATCAATGCCGCCGTCGAGAGTCGTATGCTCTCCGGGTTGAAAGCCGAACGGATAGCGGCTTCGCCGTTGCTCCGCGGACCGTCATCCACAGCCGGCACGGGAACAACGGACGAGGTGCTTGCGCTGCGGGATGCCCTGCACGCTTCGATGATCGCTTCCTATGCACAGGGGATGGCATTGCTCCGGGCCGCGTCACTGGAGTACAAGTATGACCTTCATTTGAATGAGATCGCAGCGCTCTGGCGCGGCGGGTGCATCATCCGGGCGAAAATTCTCGTGCCGATTATGGATGCCTTCTCCAGGAATCCCGCCCTCGTGAATCTTATGGTCGATCCTGCGTTTGCCGCCGTGCTCAATGCCAAGGAGAAGGGGTGGAGGGCAACGGTGGGACTGGCGACAGCGGGTGGGGTCCCGGTTCTTGCGATGGCTGCATCTCTCAGCTACTACGACGGCTACCGGGCGGCCCGGTTGCCCGCAAATCTTCTCCAGGGACAACGGGATTTCTTCGGGGCGCACACGTACAAGCGTTTGGACAAGGAAGGCACGTTCCACACGCACTGGGAAGGATGATTTCTTGCAGTCGGCTCCCGCCCCGGGGAGCGCAGTCTCCTTGAAATAGTAACCATGTGCTATCAAAGGGAATTTCATGGCTCTTCACATCAAGACAGCGAACGACGTTGCGTATGATCTGGTCTCCCTGGGCGAATGCATGATCCGCCTGTCGCCCCCGGGTCACCAGCGGATAGAACTCACCCCAGTGTTTGAGGCACATGCAGGGGGTGGAGAATATAATGTTGCGTACGCTCTTGCACGGTACGGAATGCGGACGGCGTTTGTCTCGCGCCTTGTGGACAATCCGCTCGGCCATTTTATCAGGAACCACGCCCAGACAAGCGGTATGGATTTCAAGGAAGTCATCTGGGTGCCCTACGACGGGGCGGGACGGGCCGACAGGGTCGGTCTGAACTTCACGGAAGTGGGGATGGGAGTCCGAGCAAGCGTCACGTTGTACGATCGCGGTCACACCGCCGTCGCCCATATGAAGCCGGGAGAGTATAACTGGAAGAATCTGTTCGGGAAGAAAAAAGCCCGCTGGTTCCATACGGGGGGCATTTTTGCAGCCCTCAGTGATTCCTGCGCCGAGGTGACGATTGAGGCGATGAAGGCCGCGCACGAGGAGGGGACCATCACCAGCTACGATTTGAATTTCCGCAGCAAGCTCTGGTCGAGCGCGAAGGCCATCGAGGTGACGAAGAAAATTGTGCCGTACATCGACGTCCTGATCGGGAATGAAGAAGACTTTCAGAAGGTCCTGGGTTTCGAGGTGGAAGGAACGGACGATACCCTGAAGAAACTTCCCGTGGAGGGCTATAAGAAGATGGTCGAAAAAGTCGTGCAAGCGTACCCGAACATTCTTGCGGTCGGGACAACCTTGCGCGAAGTGGTCAGCGGACTTGTCAATCACTGGTCTGCAATCATGTATTTTGACGGCAAGTTCTACGCCTCACGACGGTACGACAACCTTGAAGTCGAAGACCGTGTAGGGGGAGGGGACGGCTTCTGTTCCGGGTTTGTCTACGGATTGCTGCACGGCATGAATCCCCAGGAGTGTGTGGAGCTCGGTGCGGCGCACGGTGCCCTGCTCCAGAGCACCCGGGGCGATACGAGCATGGTGACGATGGACGAAGTGATGCACGTGATGGGAGGAGGCAGCGCCCGCATCAAACGTTGAGAGCGGGAGATGGTCGTGGCAACCCTGCGGTTTCTCCCCAGAAGAACGATCAGAAATGGAAGCGAAGCATGGATAGAGCGACATTACAATCCTTCGTCCCCCGGCACGAATATTTTATCGGGTTCGATTCGGACGGGTGCGTGTTCGATTCGATGGAGCTGAAGCACAAAGAATGTTTCATCCCCAACATCATCAAGTATTACGGCCTCCAGCCGGTATCGAAATACGCCCGCGAGGCGGCTGAATTCGTCAATCTCTATTCCCACTGGCGGGGAGTCAATAGATTTCCCGGACTTGTGAAGGTGTTCGAACTGCTCAAGGAACGGCCGGAAGTTCTGGCACGTGGCGTCCGGTTTCCCGATACCGCGGCGCTGGAAGAGTTCATCCGGACCGCCTCCTCCCTTGGCAATCCGGCGCTGCAAGCGGCGATTGAGAGCACGGGTGATGCGAGCCTGAAACACTGCATGGAATGGAGCAAGGCGGTGAACCGCGACATCGAGGAGATGGTGAAAGGACTGCCGCCGTTCCCCGCGGCGAAGGAATCATTGAAGCTGATCGCCGGCAGGGCCGACACGATGGTGGTATCTGCCACTCCTGCGGAAGCCCTGCGGCGGGAATGGGAAGAGCACGGGTTGAACAAGTTTGTCGCGCTCATCGCGGGGCAGGAACTGGGGAAAAAGGAAGAACAGCTCGGACTGACGACCGATGGGAAGTACCGCCCGGGAAAAGTGCTGATGGTCGGTGATGCGCTGGGGGATCAGAAGGCGGCACGTGCAGTGCACGCGCGTTTCTATCCGATCGTCCCCGGCCGGGAAGATGAGAGCTGGCAACTGTTCCGTGACGAGATCATTGAAGATTTCCTCCGGGGAGGGTACCCGGCGGCGAGGGAGGAGGAACTCTGCGCCGAATTCGAAAGAGCCCTCCCGACTTCTCCCCCCTGGAAACGAGAGTAGGAGGACGAAGGGAGCGCACGCCGATGGGCGACTCTGCCGGCACAATCAACGACTTGACTATTCTTCATGACCAGATCCGCTACTTCCCCGTTTATACACCCGGACTTCCTCCTCGAATCCCGGCAGGCACGTGAGCTGTTTCATCGCTTCGCGGAGCCGCTCCCGATCATCGACTATCACTGTCACCTCTCTCCCAAAGATATCGCCGCCGACCGTCGCTTCCTGACGATCACGGAGCCGTGGCTTGAAGGGGACCATTACAAATGGAGAGCGATGCGCACGTGCGGTGTCGATGAACGGTTTATCACCGGGAACGCCACGCCGCGGGAGAAGTTTCAGCGCTGGGCCGAAACCGTCCCCAAAACGCTGCGCAATCCGCTCTACCACTGGACACACCTCGAATTGCGGAGACCATTCGGCATCACGGACCGGCTGTTGGGTCCGGAAACGGCTCAGTCCGTCTGGGACGACTGCAACGCAATGCTCGCAACGCCCCAGTTCAGTGTGCGCGGGATCCTGCATCAGATGGGGGTTGAAGCTGTCTGTACCACGGATGATCCCGCCGATTCGCTGGAGCACCATGCGTTCATGGCGTCCGATCCGACGCTCGGGACAAAGGTGTACCCCGCATTCAGGGCGGACAGGACGATGGGAGTGGAGAGCTCCGATCTGTTCATTTCCTACGTGAAACGACTCGGCGCCGCCGCGAATATCGAAGTGGTTTCGTTCACGTCGTACATGGAAGTCTTGCAGCAACGCCATGACTTTTTCCACGCCCACGGGTGCCGGCTCTCCGATTATGGCCTGGAAGAAATCTACGCGGAGGCGACGTCTCCCGAAGAAGCCGCAAAATTGTTTGACCGGGTCATACGCCGTGAATCCCTGGACTTGCGGAGCGTGCGTGCGCTGAAGTCGGCCATTCTCTTCGAGCTTTCCATGATGGATGCAGCACACGGGTGGGTGCAACAATTTCATCTCGGCGCGTTGCGCGGCAACAACACACGAATGTTGCGGACGCTGGGGCCGGACACCGGTTTTGATTCGATCGGTGATTTTTCCCTTGCTGCGCCTCTGGCCCGATTTCTCGACCGGCTCGACGACCGTCAAAAGCTCGCCAAGACGATTCTGTACAATTTGAATCCCCGGGACAACGAGCTGATCGCCACGATGATCGGAAATTTCCAGGGCGGATCGGTGGCCGGAAAGCTGCAATTCGGTTCGGCGTGGTGGTTCCTTGACCAACTGGACGGGATGACAAAACAGATCGAGGCGCTTTCGATGATGGGCCTCTTGAGCCAGTTTGTCGGCATGGTGACCGATTCCCGAAGTTTCCTCTCCTATCCACGGCACGAATATTTTCGCCGTCTCCTCTGCAACATCCTCGGGAAGGATATGGAACGGGGATTGATCCCCGATGAGATGGAGTTGGTGGGCTCCATGGTGCGCGACATCTGTTACAATAATGTCCGCCGATATCTCGACTTACCTTCCACGGCTGGTGTGGCAGGACAGGCGTCAACGACGAAAACGCGCAAAGGATCTGACCGATGAATCCCCTTTTTGACCTTTCAGGCAAAAGCGCAATTGTCACCGGGGCGAGCACAGGACTGGGCCGGGGGATGACGCTGGCCCTTGCAGCCGCGGGTGCCGATCTGTTGCTGGTCGACCATGTATCGTCCGCGACAGTGGCCGAGGAGGTGAAGCAGCTGGGCAGGAGGGCCACCGTGGTCACCGCTGATCTCATGGAGATGCAGTCGATCGACGGCGTGATCGAACGGGCAGTGCAGGAATTCGGCAAAGTCGACATCCTGGTCAACAACGCCGGGATCATCCGGCGGACCCCTGCGATCGATTTCACGGAGAAGGATTGGGACGACGTGTTGGCCTTGAATACGAAAACGGTGTTCTTTCTCGCGCAGAAGGCTGCGCGGGACATGATGAAGAGGAAGTACGGGAAGATCATCAATATTGCTTCCCTGCTCGCGTTTCAGGGGGGAATAATTGTGCCTTCCTATGCTGCCAGCAAAGGCGCCGTTGCGCAGGTCACCAAAGCCCTCGCAAATGAATGGGCCGCATCCGGGATCACTGTCAACGCCATCGCACCGGGCTACATGGCCACGAACAACACGAAGGCGCTGCGGGAGGATGCGACGCGAAGCAGAGCCATTCTTGACCGGATTCCCGCCGGACGCTGGGGAACGCCGGAGGACCTGCAGGGAGCAGCGGTGTTTCTCGCTTCTCCGGCGTCGGACTATGTCAACGGCCATGTGCTGGTCGTTGACGGTGGATGGCTTGCACGGTGAGGGGAGCACACACTGTTAAAAAGAGAGGAGATGCCTGTGGAAGTGCGCTATATCCCGGATGACCGGACATACGAACGAATGACCACGGAAGAACTCCGGAGAGCTTTTCTGGTCGATTCGCTCTTCACCCCCGGTTCGATCGGGATGACGTATTGTGAAACCGACCGCGTTATTCTCGGCGGCGTTCTCCCGCTCGCCACGCCGTTGTCTCTCCAGGCCAGCAAGAAAGAAATGTCGGCGGACTACTTCGCGGAGCGAAGGGAACTGGGCATCGTCAACCTGGGCGGCACCGGGGTCGTGGGCGCGGATGGGAAAGAGTTCACACTCCGGCCACGCGACATGGCGTACATCGGGAGGGGAACACGCACGATTGACTTCCGGAGCAGCAATCCGTCGGAGCCGGCCGTGTTTTATTTCGCCTCGTATCCCGCCCACGCGAATTACCCCTCAGCCCTCATCACGTACGCAGATGCAGACCGATCGCACCTCGGTGCTCTCGAAACGTCGAATAAACGGACGATCAATAGATATATCCATGCAGGAGGGGTCAAGAGCTGCCAGCTCGTGATGGGGATGACCGAGCTCGAGAGCGGAAGCGTGTGGAATACCATGCCCCCGCATACGCATCAGCGTCGCATGGAGGTGTACCTGTATTACGGGCTCGGTCCCGACGACATTGTTGTTCATCTCATGGGAAAGCCGGAGGCCACGCGCAGCATGATCATGAGGGATCGCCAGGCGATTGTTTCGCCGAGCTGGTCGATTCACTGCGCAGCGGCGACCAGGAACTACATGTTCGTCTGGGCCATGGGGGGAGAAAACCAGGAGTTTGGCGATATGGACGCAGTTCCCATGAAGGACATCCGTTAGCATCCACAGTTGTACGGACTGCAGCCCTCTCATCAACAGGAGATGTTTTTCATGCAATCTATGACTGCCGCTCAAACCATCCCCCGGGTGATCGGGAAATACCGCTGGACCATCTGTGGATTGCTTTTCGCTGCCACGACCATCAATTACATCGACCGCCAGATTCTCGGGTTGCTCGCCCCCCTCCTCCGAAAGGAGATCGGGTGGGACGATATCGAGTACGGATATATCGTCGTCGCATTTCAGGCCGCCTACGGCATTGGGCTGCCCCTCTTCGGCAGGTTCATCGACCGGTATGGCACAAAAATCGGCTATACCATCTCCATCGTCGGGTGGAGTCTCGCGGCGATGGGACATGCCCTTGCAACATCCGCGCTCAGCTTTGGAGTAGCGCGGACACTCCTGGGCTTGAGCGAAGCAGGAAACTTTCCGTCCGCCATCAAAGCCACCGCGGAATGGTTTCCGGTCAAGGAACGTGCGCTGTCGACAGGGATATTCAATTCCGGCGCGAACATCGGCGCAGTGGTCGCTCCTGCAGTCGTTCCCTTCCTCGCCGAACATTTCGGCTGGTACGGCGCGTTCATTGCCACCGGCGCCCTGGGTTTTCTGTGGATCGCGTTCTGGATCATTTTGTATGACCGTCCCGAGGAAAGCAAGCGCCTCAGTCCTGAGGAGCTCCAGTATATTCAGAGCGATCGGGAAGAGGTTTCGACCGAGAAAATTCCGTGGCGGGTTCTTCTCGTCCACAAGGAAACATGGGCTTTTGTGATCGGAAAGTTCATGACGGACCCGATCTGGTGGTTCTATCTCTATTGGCTCCCGTTGTTCTTAAATACCCGGTATGGATTGACGATCACCAACCTCGGCCTTCCGTTGATTGTCATCTATACCATGACCTCCATCGGCAGCATCGGCGGCGGGTGGCTCTCTTCGCGGTTCATTGCCTCCGGGTGGACCGTCAATAAGAGCCGGAAACTGGTGCTGCTGATCTGCGCCGTCCTCGTGCTCCCGATCTTTTTCGTCGCAGGGATCTCCAACCTCTGGATCGCAGTCCTGCTCATTGGCCTCGCTGCCGCGGCCCATCAGGGGTGGTCGGCGAATCTGTTCACTCTGACCTCCGATCTCTTTCCGAAGAAGGCCATCGGCTCGATGGTGGGTCTTGGAGGGTTGGCCGGATCCGTTGGAGGGATGCTCTTCTCCGCATCCGCAGGTTACATCCTCGAATTTACCGGCAGCTACATGACGCTGTTCGCAATAGGTGGATCCGCCTACCTCCTGGCGCTTGCCATCATACAATACCTGGTCCCACAATTGAAGCGAGTGGAGTTGTAATTTCCGTAGGGGAATTGCAGTGTACCGTCGCACGACGATCATACTTCTTGTTGTAGCCCTCGGCAGTTGCGGGAGCGTGGCGAAGTCTCAAGAGCAGATTGACTCGATCCAGGCCCCGTTTTCGCTGCTTCACTTCTCCCGTCCGACCATCCCGGAAAGGTCGTTCAACATCCGGGATTTCGGGGCGGTGGAAGGAGGTGTAGTGAAAATCACAAAGGCGATCGACCGGGCAATTCACGCGGCCGCGGTGTCCGGAGGTGGCCGGGTGATCGTCCCTGAAGGGTCATGGCTGACGGGGGCGATTCATTTTGAAGACAGGATCGAACTGCATCTCGAGAAGGGCGCTGAACTCCTGTTCAGTCAGGACCCTGCAGACTATCTCCCTGTTGTTTTCTCGCGCCATGAAGACACCGAGTGCTACAAATACTCCTCCTTTCTCTACGCGAACGGGAAGCATGACATTGCGGTGACCGGGGAGGGAGTATTGAACGGCCAAGGGAAGCCCTGGTGGCAGTGGAAGACCACCAGACAGTCGGTCGAGGCCAGACTGGTGGAAATGGGGAACTCGGGCGTGCCGGTGACCGGGAGGGTCTTCGATGGAACCGACGGCAATGGTCTCCGGCCTGCATTTTTCCAGCCGATGCGCTGCACCAACGTCCTGGTGGAGGGAGTAACATTCCTCTATGGTGCATTCTGGACCATCACCCCCACGTACTGTGAGAATGTCATCATCCGTCATGTCCGTATTGAAACTGAAGGAGACTACGGCCACGTACCGAATGGCGACGGGATCGACCCATCGTCTTCCCGCAACGTGCTGATCGAGTATTGCGATTTCGCCACGGGCGACGATTGTATTGCGATAAAATCCGGGCGGGATGTCGACGGCAGAAGGGTCGGTCGACCGACCGAAAACGTGGTCATCCGTCACTGTCGGGGCCGCCAAGGCCATGGAGGAATTGTGATTGGCAGTGAAACCGCAGGAGGAATACGGAACATTTTTGCGTATGATTGTCACTTCTCCGGCACGGACCGGATGGTACGCATCAAAACGCAAAGAGGGAGGGGAGGGGCCGTGGAAAACATGTGGTTCCGCGACATCACCGGGGACCGGATCGGGTTGGAGGCAATCCATGTGAACATGCTGTACTCCGGTGAAAGGCTCCCCGTGCAACCCGTGACAGAGGCAACGCCGATTGTCCGGAAACTTCACTTTTCGAACATCACCGAGGAATCAGGCTCCGGGTACGCTGTTGAAATCCGCGGAATCCCCGAAATGCCGGTCCGGGAGCTCACGTTCGATTCTCTGTCGATGCAGGCAGACCGGGGGCTGAATATCATTGATGCAACCGATTTGTTGTTTTCCCACACCAGCGTCACGCCAAGGCAGCATCCCGTCGTGAACATGGCCCACTGCACGGATGTTTCTCTCACCGGAATCCGGGTCCCGCCGGACATCCATCCCTTCCTCACTGTCGAGGGGAGTGACTCCCGGGGCATCGTCCTCCGAATAGTGAAGACCCCGGGTATCGAGCCGGATATTCACCGTGCGCCGGAAACGTCTCCGAACGCCGTGAGAGTTATTGAAGAGTGACATGACGAAACGAACCATCATCTTCCGCAACCTCCGGGATCTTCTGCTGGTCCTGGGACTCACCTGCAGTGCCATGGCCGGCTCCTTCGGCCAGGAGGCCGGACCGAAGGCTGGACTGCACGGTCCGTGGTCCGGCAGGATCGCGGACAGTTTTCTGGCACGACATCCCGGCGCAGTGACGTACGATTCTATTTTCACGCAGAGGACCTGGAACTATGAGCAGGGCCTGATGCTTGTGGCCCTCGAGAGAATGTGGGACCACACCCGCGACAATCGCTACCGGGACTTTGTGCGTGAGAACATGGACCATTTTGTCGGAGACGACGGATCGATAGCGACGTATTGGCGGACGGAGTATAACCTGGACAACATCGGACCGGGCCGTGTTCTTCTCGATCTCTACGCAGAGACGAAGAATGTGAAATACCTGCGTGCCGCGGACACCCTCCGGGAGCAGATCCGCGAACAGCCCAGGACGCAGGAAGGCGGCTTCTGGCACAAGAAGATCTATCCGTATCAAATGTGGCTGGACGGTCTTTTCATGGCCGAACCGTTTTATGCCCGTTACGCGGTCTCGTTTGGCGACACGGCAGCGTTTGCGGATATCGTGAAGCAGTTCCGACTGGTGACGCTCCACACGCGTGACACAAGGACGGGGCTGCTCTATCACGGGTACGATGAGAGTCGATCGCAACGCTGGGCCGACAAGCAGACGGGGTGTTCCCCCACTTTCTGGGCCCGCTCCATCGGGTGGTACTCGATGGCGCTGGTCGAGGTTCTCGACATCCTGCCCGATACCGTTCAGGGACGATCCGATCTCCTCTCGATGCTTCGCGACGTGGCCGCAGCGGTTGCGAAGGTTCAGGATCCGGCGACAGGCCTCTGGTACCAGGTGATCAATCAGCCGCACAGAAAAGGGAACTATCTCGAGGCGTCTGCGTCCGCGATGTTTTCCTACGTCTTTGCCCGGGGGGCCGCGCGGGGGTACCTCCCGCAATCGTACGCCAAACGTGCAAAAAAGGCATTCCGCGGGATCACGACTCATCTCGTCGCGTTCAGCCCTGAAGGCTTCGTGGACCTTCTTCACACGTGCAAGGGGGCCGGTCTGGGGGGAACCCCGTACCGCGACGGCAGTTATTCTTATTATATCGGGGAACCGCAGAGGATGAACGACCTGAAAGGTCTCGGATCGTTTCTTCTTGCAGCAATCCAGATTGAACACATGGAGCGAAAACAATGAGAAGGAACGCTCACATTACCCTTGCGGATATCGCAGGACGCCTGAATGTCTCTCGCGTCACTGTTTCCAAGGCGCTCCGCGGCCATCCGGATATTTCGGAAGAGATGGCCAAGAAGATCCGGCAACTGGCAACAGATCTCGGATACAGTCCAAACCGTATGGCAAGAAACCTTTCTTCACGTCGATCTCATTTGCTCGGTCTGGTGGTTCCGAAGATTGCACATTTCTTTTTCGGTTCGGTCATCGAATCCGTGTATAACAGGGCTCTCGATCACCAGTACGAAACCATCCTCATGGTCTCTCATGAAAATGAGGAGCAGGAAGTGCGTCATCTCCAAACACTGGTTTCGATGCGGGTGGACGGGATCATCATTTCCGTGTCTGCCCGCACACGCGATATTTCGGTCTTCGATTGGATTAAAAAGGTCGGGATACCGTTGCTGTTTATGGACAGGCTGCCGGATCCCGCACCGAAGAACTCGGTCGCCGTCCTCGTCGATGATTATGGCGGGGCGACATGTGCCGTCCGACAGGCTCTCTCGTTGGGGTACGAAACCATCGCTTTTCTCGGGGGGGACAGGAACATCAATATTGGCCGGGACCGTCTGCGCGGGTATGAAGAAGCCCTCCGGAGCGCGGGCAGGGAAATAAACAAGGAACTGATCGTGCCGGGAGGGTACGGCACCGATTCAGGATACGAGGGGTTTATGCGACTGATGAGCAGGGGAGCCTTGCCCCGCTGCATCTTCGCAGTAACGTACCCCGTCGCGCTTGGCGTGTATGAGGCTGCGAAGGCGAACGGCGTCCGCATCCCGTCGGATGTCGATGTGATCTGCTTCGGGGATAGCGATGTCGGGAGGTTGATCACGCCTGCCTTGAGTTGTGTGGGACAACCCACGCAGCGGCTGGGGGAGGAGTCCGTGAACGTCATGATGAAGATGATTGAATCTCCGGAATCCGTGGTTCCGGGGAATATCATTATTCCGACAGAACTCATCCTGCGCGAAACATGTGTCGGAACCGGCAGTCCATCGGCCCAGAATTCACTGGCCCGGATTCGGAACGCAGTCCCATGAACCATATTCTCCTCCTGGCCGCCGCTCTCCTGATCTGTTCACGCGGAGACGGAGATGAGGGTCCCCGGAACATCGGGAGCGGGCACCGCGTCGTGACCCTCGACTGTTACTACAACAATGAATGGAAACAGGATTCTCTGGGACACCGGTGGCGATACCACTATACCTGGGCTGATACGCTTGATTCCGGCTACTCGCAACTCGGCCGATTGATTGAGGGTCTGGGTGGAACACTGGATACGCTCTGTCGTCCCCCCACGGCGGAGGCGCTTTCCCGGACGGACATCTATTTGATCGTGGATCCCGACACACCAAAAGAAACAGACCGGCCGGCGTTCATCGATGATTCTGCCGCTTCAACACTTGCCCGCTGGGTTTCTTCGGGAGGGACCCTCCTGCTTTTCGGGAACGACAGCGGGAACGCTGAATTCGTGCACCTGAACCGCCTGGCCTCCCGGTTCGGAATCACTTTTGAAGAAGACTCGAGGAACAAGGTGGTGGGGAAGGAGTATGGACCGGGGACCTTCTCCCACTTGCCAGAGCATCCGATGTTCAAAGGCGTCCGCGAGATTTATCTCAAGGAGATCTCGACCCTTGCCGTGAAACGGCCCGCGCATCCTCTCCTGGAAGATCACGGCGACATCATTATCGCCACCGCGGCGATCGGGCGGGGATTGGTGTTCGCTGTGGGAGATCCCTGGTTCTATAATGAGTACATGGACCATCGCAGGCTTCCGGAGGGGTATGACAACGCGAAGACTGCGGAGAACCTGTTTCGCTGGCTCTTTACGAGGAGCACAAAGAGTGCCCCCGGGCATTGAATGTCGAGCGGGCGGATCAATGCATGACCAGGGCAGGCCCCCGGTGGATTATCATTCGAAGGATATCAGAGCATGAATACGGTGTTGGAGAAACTCCGGATCAACGGCATTGTCCCCGTCGTGGTGATTGAGAGCGAAGCGCACGCGCTTCCGCTCGCAAAGGCTCTGACGGCCGGAGGGCTCACCACGATGGAGATTACCTTTCGCACGAAGGCCGCGTCCAACGCCATGGCTCTCATTTCAAAAGGTCTGCCGGGTATGATGATGGGTGCGGGAACCGTCCTGACGGTGGACCAGGTGAAGGCTGCAATTGATTCCGGCGCACAATACATCGTTTCACCGGGATTGAACCGAAAGGTCGTCGAGCACTGTGTGTCCCACGCCATCCCGGTCACGCCGGGCGTGGCAACACCCACGGAAATCGAGGCTGCACTGGATCTCGGCCTCTCCACTGTGAAATTCTTCCCGGCGGAGGCGAACGGAGGCCTGGACTATTTGAAAGCGATAAGCGCGCCATACAAGAATGTTCGATTTATTCCCACCGGCGGAATCGACGAGTCGAACCTGTTGATGTATCTGAAATTTCCACCCGTACTTGCCTGCGGCGGGAGCTGGATGGTTCGGGCGGACCTGATTGCCGGCGAGGAATTCGATGAAATCGCGCGTCTCGCCGCCAGTGCAGTGGGGACGATGCTCGGCTTCCAGTTGATGCATGTCGGCATCAACAACGCCGATGCGGAAGAAGCGGGACGCGAGGCCCAGGCACTTGCCCGGCTTCTTCGACTGGGAGCAACGGAGGGATCTTCCTCCGTATTTGTCGGGAGCCAGTTTGAATTTTTGAAACGACAGTACCTCGGGACGCACGGACATCTGGCGATCGGCACGCATTTTATCGAACGTGCCATTGCCCATCTGTCAGGCCATGGTTATGCTATCCGTGAGGAGACGAAAGGCGAAAAGGACGGACGGCTGTCGTCTGTCTATCTCGAAAAGGAAATCGGCGGATTCGCAATTCACCTTCTACAGATCTGACCCGCCCGGATTGACGCCGGGAAGTCTCGAGTCACGTATCGTGTATACAGGTTGGGAACAACGATGAATATCAGACGAGTTGCCTGCGCACTCCTTTGCCTGGGGCTCTCCACGATGGCACCGGCAAAGGAAAAAACAGTCGGAGTCACCGTCGGAAACCCTTCGGCGTTTGCCCGGATGCATGAAACCATCGAAATCCCGCTCGGACGACTCCGTACGATGTTCGGACCCGTTGATGCCGCACGGCTGATCGTCCTCCCGGCAAAGTCCGCCGATCCGCTGCCGACGCAAATCACCGGCGACGCCTTGCTTTTCCAGACGGACTTCAGGCCGAAAGAAACGAAGACATTTTATCTCACAGTGGGCAAGCAACCGCCGGCCTTCCCCTCTTCTGTCGATGGCCGGTATGTATTGCCGCGCGAGGACTACGCCTGGGAAAACGACAGGATTGCGTTCCGTATGTACGGGCCCGCCCTCGCCAGGGAAGTAAATAACGGAATCGATGTCTGGACGAAACGCGTTCCGTATCTCATCGTGGCTAAGTGGTACAAGGAAAGTGAGAGTGCGCCGGCAGGGAAGGATACCTATCATGAGGACCGGGGTGAGGGAGCGGATTTTTTTGAGGTGGGGAGAACTCTCGGGGCAGGCGGATCGGGCATCTGGCAGGGGGGGAAGGTTCTGCAGCCGGGGGTCTTCTCCACGCAGAAGACGCTCGCAAATGGTCCCATCCGGGTAAGTTTTGAACTCTCCTACCGTTGGACAATCGACGGCGGATCCTTCATCGAACGGAAGACGATCTCTCTTGATGCAGGCCATTATCTCAACAGGATTCAGGTCCAATTCGAAGGTATGCTCCCGCGCGACAGCCTTACTCTCGTGTGCGGACTCGTGAAACGGGCGAATACCTCTCTCTCGACAGATGCGCGATGGTGCTGGATGGGGCTCTGGGGTTTGACCAATGCCGATACGACGAACGGATCTCTCGGGACCGGCGTGGTCCTGGGCAGGCGCGAACGCGTGGCGTTCGGCGAAGACACGTCGCAGTACCTGATCATGGCCCCGGTTCGGGCGGGCGAGAACTTTGTGTATTTCGCCGGAGCAGGATGGTCCCGAAACAGCGATATCTCTTCAGCGGCCGATTGGAGTCTGTCGCTGAAGCAGAAAGCGCAAAGTCTGATTGAGCCGATCGTCCTTCGGTACAAGGTTCTCCGATAGGGTCAATCACCGTCTCACTGCTCTGATAGCTTACGTTCCCTTCTCATGTTCCTGCCGTACTCCTCCGTCGAGAATCGTTCTTTCCGGGGAACTTCCGCAGCGCCGTGTTGGTTCATGGTGTATCGCGTTCGTGCTTGCCGGCGCGTTACGGTAATGCACGCCCTCGCAGAATCCCTCATCCCCTATCAATCATACTTCCATAGGAGCACGCTATGTCTGAGAAAGACATGTTTCTCGGTCGGTGGGACCACGAGTACGAAACAACGTTGAAACTGTTTAACGCCTTCCCGGGGGACAAACTGGATTTCAAACCACACGAACGATCACGCACAGCCAGAGATCTGGCCTGGACGATTGTCTCCGAGGAGCCGATCTTGATCAACGGGGGGATTACCGGGAAATTCGAATTTGAGAAGATGCCCAAACCGCCAGCGTCGATGAAGGAGGTTCTCTCCGCGTACGCGGCAAACCATAAAGAGCTGGTCCAAAAAGTGAAGAACCTATCGGAGGGCGATTACAACAAGCAGGTGAAGTTCATGGTTGGGCCAAACAAATTTGCCGATTTCCGTTGTGCGGACATCTGCTGGATGGCGGTTTTCGACACTATTCATCATCGGGGCCAGTTCTCGGTATATCTGAGGATGACCGGGGGGAAAGTACCGTCGATCTATGGTCCCTCCGGCGACGAGCCGTGGATGTAAGATTGGGTCGCCTCCGGCGGTCTCCAACTGCGTGCGCCCTTAAGATGCAGGAGGCGGGAAATGATCCCGCCTCGCTTTTTTTAGGAATGAATCTCTCCATACCGTATCAGCTCATGAAGTCGTTCTTCCGCTTCAGCAGTCCTTTGACTTTCCAGTCCTGCACTTCGAACCATTGCGGGGTCGTAGAGGTCTGGACAGTATAATTCCCCTTCCCTGCGAAGAATCGGATATCCGTTCCATTAATGGTCACCGTAGCGGCCAGCGGCGATGCCGGGCTGTAGGCCGTGTCGATGAACCCGTCCGCAGTGAATCCCCCGAGGGAGCCGAGCAACTGGTCCACCGATGCCTGTTTCACTCTTGAGCCATCGAGTGTCCACCCGCTATCTGCTCGCGCCAGGGTAAATGTTGTGTCGCCGTAGGTGAATTTCACGGAGGCCACTTCGTTCTGAGGCACGCGCAGGATTGCCTTGTCGCGCCAATCCTGGGCCGATCGTGAGAACATGTACCCGAACATTCCGTCAGCGAGAATGACATCGTTCGAATTCGAAATTCGGGCGTACGTTTCGCTATAGGAGCTGCTCGGCTTGCCGACAAAGAATGAAGCCAGAAGGGTGTTCCCTGCAAGAACCCGTACCAACGTTCCCGTCGAGTCCACCTGAAAGAGTGAAAAACGCGCCGGGTTGGATGAGACGATATTTTTCACCGCGATCGAACGGGCTTTCGCGATGGCGCTCAGGACAGAAGTCTGATCGGCACGGTAGCGGATGGGAGATTCGAGCATCCACGAACCATTATCGTTCTGGAGAGTGACATCTCCTTCCCGGGAGTGGATTTCCAATCGATTCACAGCAGCCGAATCGAATGAGAGAAGCATCGTTCCGCTGGTGTCGCTGCTGCTTGACTCTCCCGGTCGCTGCAGCACATAGACCGCAATTCCGACAAGAACGATAAGGACGGCAATGAGTGTCCAGGTTGAGCGGGACATCATGGAATTACCTCGCGAAGATCAGAGAAGAAATGACAATCAGGGACCATTGCTCCGGGCGGTCGCTCATTGTAGCTTGCTGAGGAATCGTCGTTTCCGCCACCGGAAGAGACCGTACCCGAGAACGATGAGAGGCGGCAGAATCATGTTCGTGTATTTAAAGCCCTGCTTTGAGCCGTCGGATACCGGTTCCAGGGGAGGCTGGGCGACGTCCTTCGACCTGATGGCGATCAGGCCTGCATCATCGGCCAGGTAGTCCACCATGTTTGCGAAGAAGGTAATGTTGTCCCCGCTCGTGGAATTGTCCTTCATGAAATCCCCGTCGCCCACAACAACGATCCGCGTCTGCGGACTCTTTGTCAGCGGCGAGGTCGTCGGCGGGAGAGCGCCTGCGGCCGTGTCGGCCGGCACCGGTTTGCCTGCATAGAAGCTGCGAAACACCCCGTCGACAACGACGCCGAGCGGGAGACCATTGTCCGGAAACTGATCGCGCGACCAGTGCTCCAGGGGATTAAAGGTAAAGACGCCTGTCTGTGTTCCGCTTTGCTTTGATGATCGAAACAACACCTCTCCCGACAATCCCTTTCCTGCAAGGCCGACGGTGTCGACCGAACTGCCGAAGAAGAGGATAATTCCCTGGAGGTCCTTCACCATGGCATTACCTTTGCTGAAAGCGCTGACGATGGGGAGATAGGGGAAGGGGACCTGCGAACGGAGGGAAAATCCCGCCTGCTGCTGCATGATCGAGACATTCGCACACTGGACATCCCGGACGAGATCCGGGTTGATCTTCACACCGTAGTTTTCCAGCATATCGTCGAGCCCGGTGTCAAGCGGTCGGCCAAACTGTTGTTGAAGAGATGCTTCGATCTTGTTCAGAAGGAATCCGATCCGCCCGCCGCGCATCAGGTACTGGTCGATCTGGAATTTTGCCGGCTCGTCGAGGCGCGAGGAGGGGGCAATGACCATCAGCACCGCAATGTCGTCGGGAACCGCCTTTCCTTTGCTGACATCCACCGGCACGAGCTGGTACTGGCGCTGGAGGGCCGCTTGCGCCTGGCTCAATTCAGCGAGCTGCGGCTCGCCCTGTCCCGTCAGAAAGCCGATCTTCTTCTGCGTCTTGGTGATGAGTCGTTTGATGGTGCTGCTGATGTCGTATTCGAGCGAACCCGTCTGTTCCATCACCGGGATGGTTTCCTTCCGGTCCTCGTACAGGAAGACGAGGCCCATGTACGCCTTCTTCACCTCCATCTTGTCCTGGTTGATCACCTGGACCTGGACCGGCGCGATGCCCTGCTGTTGGGCGTCGCGTTCGGCCTTCTCCGACGAGGGGTCGATGAATTCGAAGTCCAGATTGCCGCGCGAATAGGCCCGGTACTCGTTCAGCTCGTCGATCAACAATCGACGATTGTTGTTATACGGGGAGGGGAGGTCCTCCGTAAAATACGCGCGCACGGTGACCCGGTCGTCAAGCCCCCTCATCAGCGCTTTGCTTGCATCGGAGAGTGAGTAGAGATGATTGCGGGTAAGGTCCATCCTGCCGAACAGACGGACGGACACGAAATTGAGAACGATGAGGATAACGAAAACGAGCGCGAGGCGGAGAAGAGTCTGAGTTTTGAGTTGTCGCGTATTCATGGCAGCGTCACCATTTCCTCCGTTCAAGAGAGACTGTCGCAAGCATGAGGGAGAAGCCCAGTAAGGAGACAAAATAGAGGATGTCGCGACTGTCGACGACGCCGCGGGCGATGTTGGAAAAATGGGTGTCGATGGCGAGAAACTCCAGGGTCGAGGCGAAAGAGCTGGGCAAATAGATCAACACCTTATCCAGCATGAAGAGAATGAACACCAGGAGGAACCCGATAATAAATGCCACGATCTGGTTCTCGGTCAGGCTCGAGGCCAGGAGTCCGATCGCGACGTACACGCCTCCCATCAGGAGCAATCCTGCATAGCCCGCGATAATCGGTCCGATGTCGGGCGAGCCGAGGATCATGATGGTGATGAGATACACCACCGTCGGCACAAGCGCCGCGGCCACCAGGACCCATCCCGCCAGGAACTTCCCGAGCACGATCTCCATGTCGGTGACCGGCTTCGTAATCAGGAGTTCCAGCGTCCCGGATTTCTTCTCTTCAGCGAGCAAACGCATCGTGACCGCCGGAACAAAAAAGAGAAATACGAGGGGAACAAGTTCGAACATGACCCGCAGCGTCGCAAGGTTCATCAGGAAAAGATTGCTCGCGAAGAACCAGCCGATGATCGAAAGGAAGACGATCATGACGACATAGGCGACCGGTGAATTGAAGTAGGAACGGATCTCCCGCCGGAAGACGGGTAGAACATTCTGCACATTCATGATCAGGTTGTGAGTTTGTGGAACACTTCTTCAAGGCTTGTGGTTTGCCGCTGCATACCGAGGAGCACCCATCCTTCGGCAACGGCGAGGCGGAAGACCGCCTCGCGGAGGTCTGCCCGGGGTGCCGCCTGGACATCGAACGTGAGCATGCCGTCGGCGTGGGAGAGAAGGGTGGCCGCCGTAAAATCCGGAAGACTCCGAAGGCGCACCAGGACGGCGTCGAAGGAGAGCTGTTGCGGAACCCGAAGCTCGACCACAATGCGTTCTTCTCCCTGAAACTGCCGTTGCAGGGCATCGGGCGTTCCGTCGGCAACGATCGCACCCTCATTGATGATCAGAACGCGGTCGCAGGTTGCCTGGACTTCGGAGAGGATATGAGTGGAGAGGACGACGGTCTTTGCCCGTCCGAGTTCGCGGATGAGCGCCCGGATTTCAACAATCTGGTTTGGATCCAGTCCGCTTGTCGGTTCGTCCAGGATCAATACTTCGGGATCGTGGAGCATCGCCTGGGCCAGACCCACACGCTGCCGGAAACCCTTCGAGAGTTCGCCGATATCGCGATAGCGCACTGTCGTCAACCCGCAGACGTCAATCATCTTGGCGATCCGTTGGCTTGCACTTGCTCCTTTCAGGCCGTGGAGGGACCCGGAGTATTCGAGATAGTCCGTGACCGGCATATCAAGATAGAGCGGGTTCATCTCGGGCAGGTAGCCGATCTTTCTGCGAACGTCGAGCGAGTGTTCAACGGTATCCATCCCCTCCACCTCGACGTTCCCCGACGTGGGAGGCATGAAACACGTGATAATTTTCATTGTCGTGGTTTTTCCCGCTCCGTTGGGGCCGAGAAATCCCACGATTTCGCCCCGGTTCACGGTGAAGGAAATCCCGCGGATGGCTTCGTTCGTGCCGTAGCGTTTTGTAAGGTTGCTGACTGTGATGGACATACGATGTAGGGCTCTGTGTGCGAGGAGGCCAGAGGAACTGACTGATTAAGGATACGATATCTGAGTCCGGCAAAAAGATCTGCAAGAAAATTCCCGTGAATGATATATAACCACATTCCTTTTCTCCCGGTTCCCTTTGAAGGGCTTGATCTGCCGGTTCAGAAGTGAAAATATTTTAATCTGAACTGCCACAAAGGCAAGTGTCACTTCTTTCAGACAGGTGTCAACCCGTGAGGTCACTCCGGTCCGGCGAGTCAATCAATCAGAGGAAAAATATGGCAACTTTTCTGGCACGTAAAACGTATCGTGACTAAGGAGAGGGGTAAACACACGGAAAGGAGATCGCCATGAGACCGCGACGCCGTTTTGCCCGACTTTCGCCCAGCGAAAGAGAATTCCTGGAAATGGTCCTTCTGGAGGAAATGGAGCGACAGAACTGGTTTTCCGTTTCTTTCAGTGAGTTCTTTGCCTGCGAGATCCTGATCCCCCTCCAGTAACCGGCATCGGGCCGGACCCGCCAATACATCCATATTGATTTTCGAAGCCTTCTGATGTATCTTCTCGCCACGGAATCACGTCCACGGTCAGGGGCGTGCAGTTGAGAATCATTCTTGGTGCCTCTTTCGTCTGGTTGGGTGAAAGGGGCTTTTTTTTATTTTTTTGTCCGGGAGGTCGCAATGCTCGTCATTATTAAAGACAGCTATGACGCACTGGGAAAGGAAGCTGCGCAGATTGTGGTGGACCGGCTGCGAAAAAAGCCCGACCTCGTCCTCGGGCTGGCGACAGGAAGCACTCCGATCAGTCTTTATAAAGAACTCATCCGTATGCACATCGAGGAGGGGCTGGACTTCTCAAAAGTCGTGACCTTCAATCTGGATGAATACGTAGGCCTCCTGCCGACTCACGAACAGAGTTACCACCACTTCATGCGGAAGAACCTCTTCGACAAATTGAATATTCCCGATTCGAATATTCATATTCCCGATGGCATGGCCGATGATATCGATGCCTTTTGCGAATGGTATGAAAAGAGAATCGAGGAAATGGGAGGAATCGATCTGCAAATCCTCGGAATTGGAGCGAACGGGCACATCGCGTTCAATGAGCCCGGATCCTCTCTCGGTTCCAGAACGCGCGTGAAGACCCTGACGGAGAAGACCATCAAGGACAATGCCCGGTTTTTCCGGACGTTCGAAGAGGTACCGAAGTATGCCCTGACCATGGGGGTGGGGACGATTATGGATTCCCGTGAACTGGTTCTCGTTGCCAATGGATCCGTCAAGGCCGAGGCGATTCGATCGGCCGTGGAGGGACCGCTCACCGGCCAATGTCCGGCATCGGTAATCCAATTGCATCGGAAGACGTTCGTCATTGTTGACAGAGAGGCGAGCGAAAAGCTCCGGGGTTCCTATCCGGGCACATGGAAGTCTTCTTTCACACTCGAACGATAACGGGGCACCCATGGCCGAAAGCATATGCCTTTTCGAAGACGACCTCTTTGGCAATCTCCTTCCTCTTGTGTATTTCCGGCCTGTCTACGATCTCCGTTGCGGGATGTCGACTCTGCGGGAAAAGATCGTCCGGTCATACCCCGGAGTTGCCGTCAGGCTGCACTGCCGTTCGTCCCTCACTGACCTCGTCCGGGAGGAGAATCCCGGAGTACCGGTGAATACTGCAGGCTCCCGCCGCTGCCTGTACATCAATGGACGCCTTCTTGCAGAGGGTTCGCTTGCAAAAAAGCTGACACTCAAGGGGGGAGACGTCGCATACATGCAGGGGGAGACTGTGGTTGCCGTCAGGGTGAGTGAGCGAAACCTCGGGATGCTCGAGAGCGTACTCCTCTCCGGCCCCCTCTCTGCCAGCCACGTCGCTTCACTTCCGAAAGAGGAGGTCGAGGAAAAACTGGTCCGGTATCCGTGGGACCTGATTACAGAGAATGGGAACCAGCTCGTTGCGGATTTCAAGATTCTCGCAGGGAAGAGACAGCGGTTCAAAGGCAGGGTGTATCCGGGAGCACACCTGGTGGGCAAAAAAGATATTCTTGTCGAGGCCGGGGCCAGGGTGAAGCCGGGCGTAGTACTCGACGCGGAGAACGGCCCGATTTTCATCAGCAGATATGCCACCATCTTCCCCAATGCGATGGTGGAAGGACCGGTCTTTGTCGGTGCAGGGAGTCTGATCAAGGCCGGGGCGAAGATCTACGAGAATACCAGCATCGGCGAAGTGTGCAAGGTGGGGGGTGAGGTGGAAGCGTCGATCATCCATTCCCATTCCAACAAGCAACATGATGGATTTCTCGGACACTCGTATCTCGCAAAGTGGGTGAACCTCGGGGCGGATACGAACAATAGTGACCTCAAGAACGATTATGGAAGTATCAGGGTGGTGATCAACGGGAAGACCGTTGACAGCGGTTCCATGTTTGTCGGGTTGACGATGGGGGATCACTCGAAGAGCGGCATCAATACGATGTTCAATACGGGGACGGTGGTCGGGGTTTCCTGTAACGTGTACGGTTCCGATTTCCCTCCCAAATACATTCCGTCGTTTTGCTGGGGCGGTGCGCAGTCGCTCTCTGTCTACGATCTTGAGAAGAGCATAGAGGTTGCCCGGCGCGTCATGGCCCGCCGCAAACGGGTGATGACGGAAGCCGAGGTGGCGATGTTCCGCGAGGTGTTTGATATCACGAAATCCGACCGGGAACGGGTCACCGCGCGGGCGACGGCATAGAATTGGGAGTAGGACCCGCAGCTGCTCTCTGCAAAGCCGGCCCTTTCAGCCGGCTTTGCCATGCGAGCGTGTCGATGACGTTACCATTACCGTGCCAGAATGACTCGCCTGAAGAGATAACAATTCCATAATTTGCATTTGCCAGTTGTGCTTCGTATTCTATGTGCACTTCGTTGTGTCCCCCTTCCCCGATCGGCTTCCGTGTCGGGACACGGCGCGCGTTCAAGGCTGGCAGCGATGTCGTCTATGAAGATGGAGGGAGAGCCAATGCGCGAGAAAAAAGTTCTTTCCATACAGTCCTGAGTCAAGTTCTCCAGGTAGTAGCTTCTTTCCGCACCAACAATCCAATGAGAGGAATAAGCATGCGAACGTTGATCCATGTTTCTTTTGTTCTGCTGGCGATTTTTTGTCTCGCAGGTGTGGCAGTCGCTCAAACCACCACAATTGAAGTCGCACCGACTTCCATTGCTTTCGACAGCGTTATGGTCGGCGCGGTGAAAACCGACAGTGTTGTCGTGAAAAATACAGGCGGGAGTGACCTTACGCTGACGGTTGCTTCCTTTGCCGATACAACGTTTGTCGTGACTCCGACGGACACGACCGTTGCGGCAGGAGACAGCGTAACGCTCTACGTCAAGTTCGCCCCCCTCGATCCAAACGAATTTTCCGCGGACCTCCTCCTGAACAGCAATACCACGGAGTTGCAGGACACGGTGAAACTGACAGGGACGGGCTTCGTGTTGACGATTTCGCAGGTCCGTGCTCTTCCCGTGGGGTCGGTTGTCGCTTTCGGCGGCGTGGTGAGTCGTGCTCTGGGCAACTACATCTACGTGCAGGATGATTCCGCCGGCATCACGCTCTATCAGACAACCGGTTCACTCCACGATTCCGTTGCCAATGGAAGTGTCACCACGGGGAGAATGATCGGGCTCGTCGGAAAGACCTCTGCGTACAACTCGCTGCTGGAGATCAGCGCAGCGGACACAAAGTTGTGGAAATTCGTCGGGATTGATACCCCTGTTGTCCCCATCCTCACGACGCTGAGCGATATCAAGGCAAATGGCGAGAAGTATGAGGCGCGCCTGATCGCGGTCAACGAAATGCAGCTGACCGGGACGACGGACACCATGTTCCTGAAGGCGAAGACGTACGGCGTGATTGATCCAACAGATTCATCGCACGCAGTCGCTCTTCGCATCGGGAATCCCGGCGATACGCAAATCGACAGCACGAAGACTCCCGTGAAGCTCTTTAACTTCACCGGGGTCCTCGGCCAGTTCAGTTCATCGAACCCGACGGCCGGTTACCAGTTGACCCCCATCTATCTTGGCGATATCGCAGCGGTTGAGCCGGCTCTCGCCACATTGAACCCTAAGGTGCTCGACTTTGGCAAGGTTCTCCTGAGCCATACGAAGACGGACAGCGCGACCATCACCAATGGCGGCGGATCCGTCTTGACCGTGGTGGCGGGCGTTCCTTCGGACACGTCCTTCACCGTGACACCTGATTCTCTGTCCATCAATCCCGGCGACAGCGCGAAGGTCTATGTGTCATTCAGCACATTAGACTCCAACCCGACCACCGCAACGGTCGTCTTCACCTACGGTGGTGGCGTCGGGACGGATACGCTCCATCTGAGTGGACAGGGGTATTCCATGTCCATCCCCGAAGTCCGAAGGGCGCCGGTCGGAACCGCAGTCGTATTTTCTGGCGCGGTCACGCGCGCCTATGGAAATTACATCTATATGCAGGACGATTCGGCGGGCATCATCATCTATGCACCCACCGGGACCCTGCGTGATACGATGACAAAGGGCGGCATCAAATTCGGCACAGGACTCGGAATCGCCGGCACAACGTCCGAGTACAACTACCTGCTCGAAGTCGCCGGTTCGACAATCACGGCATGGGGATTCGCCGGAGTTGACACGACCGGCTGGCTGCATGCGATCCCCGTTACCCTTGCCGAAGTGAAGGCACACGGAGAAATGTATGAAGCCCGGCTCATCCAGGTGAAGAACCTCACGCTGACGGGGAACACCGATTCATTATGGGCGGCAAAGAAGACCTATAGTATCGTTGACCCGACAGACAGTTCTCACGCCGTGGCCCTCCGGACACCCAATGCGACAGACGGCGAGGTTGATAGCACGACCGTCCCCGCCGGACCGTTTATGTTTACCGGCGTGGTCGGTCAATTCAGCTTCAGCGATTCTGCGGCAGGGTACCAGTTGATGGCAATCCTCAAAGGCGACATTGCTGAGAATCCTTTGAGTGTGGAGGAACCGGTTTCGAACGGTCTGCCGACAAGCTACGGGCTGGCGCAGAACTATCCCAATCCGTTCAACCCATCAACGAAGATTGAGTTTGCGCTGCCAAAGGCCTCGCAGGTGACGCTGATTGTCTACAATATTCTCGGACAGGAAGTCGCAACACTTGCCAACGGCATGATGGCTGCCGGCCGCTACACGTATACGTTTGAGGCGCGGAATCTTTCCAGTGGATTGTACTTCTACCGGATCTCGGCGGGAGATTTCAATTCAGTGCGAAAGATGATGCTCGTGAAATAAGAGGACGCCACCCGGCGTACTCGTCGTTGTGAACAAGGTTCAAAGTCTCAGGTCTGGATCATGTCCTGAGGCTTTGAACCTTTTTTTGTCCCGCCTTTTTCGATTTTGTTTCCACTAAAAATCTTCACACATTATTTCACCATCCGCATTTCCCATGATGAACACCCCGTCCCGGCACGTACAGGTTTCCGCACCAGGGAGAGTCTGTCTCTTCGGAGAACACCAGGACTACCTGCAGTTGCCGGTCGTGCCGTGTGCGATTTCCCTGCGAATAACCATCGAGGGATGGCGGTCTGACGGAAACGACGCTCTCCTCCATCTCCCCGACATCGGCGCAGAGGAAAGCTTCCCGCTTGGGAGGCCTTCGGCCTATACAAAGAAACGTGATTATCTCCGGAGCGCTGTGAATATTGTCCTGCGGCACGGCTACACGTTTCGATCGGGGATAGAAGCAACGGTGAAGGGTGAAATCCCCATCAACGCCGGGACCTCCAGTTCCTCCGCACTGATCGTCGCGTGGGTCGCCCTCCTTTTGCGCTTGAGTGATCAGGATACAATTCTCCCTCCTGCGGACATCGCTTTGCTGGCGCATGAAGCCGAAGTCAGGGAATTCGGTGAGCCGGGGGGCATGATGGACCATTTCTCCTCGGCGATCGGGGGCGTACTGGCCATCGAGTTTTCGCCGACGGTAACGCTTGCCGGCCTGAAGGCCTCCCTCGGCACATTTGTCCTCGGGGATTCCGGCGAACCGAAAGACACCACGGAAATCCTTGCGCGTGTGAAAAACCAGGTGCTGGAAATCTCGACGGATTTGCAGCGGAGATTCCCGGAGTTTTCCCTGCACACCGTTGCCGCCAATGACCTTGCGCGCTACACCACACACCTGGAGCCGGAACAACGTGAACTTCTGCAGGGCACGCTCAGGAACCGGGACCTCACGAGAATCGCCCGGACCGAATTGGATAAATCTCCCCTCAATCACCGGCGCATCGGCATCCTTCTCAACGAACATCAGCATATCCTTCGGGACGTCCTGCGGATTTCGACGCCCAAAATCGACCGGATGCTCGTGGCAGCAATGACGGCCGGGGCCTATGGCGGAAAGATCAATGGGTCGGGAGGCGGTGGCTGCATGTTCGCCTATGCGCCCGATGACCCGGATCGCGTTGCCCGTGCGGTGGAAGGGGCAGGCGGAAGGGCGTACGTGGTTTCCATGGACGAGGGCGTTCACGTTGAGGAATTCCATACGGAGAAGACACACCCTTGAACGATCCTCACCTTGTTGTGCTCGCAGGCGGGGTCTCGTCGCGCATGAAACGGCCGGGGCGCCTGGACCTTGACCCCGGCACTCTCCACGACGCTGAAGAGAAATCGAAATCCATGATCGGGATCGGCAAGGAAGGAAGGCCGTTTCTGGATTATCTTCTCTATCATGCCGAACAGGCGGGCTACCGCGATATTGTGCTGGTCATCGGTGAGGACGACCAGCCATTTAGAGAATACTACGGAAAGGCGGACAGTGGGAACCGTTTTCATCGGCTTGAGATCTCCTACGCCGTCCAGAAGGTCGATTCCGGGAGGGAAAAACCGGCGGGGACCGCGGATGCCCTGCTTCAGGGATTGAAGGCGAAACCCGAATGGAGGCATCGGGCGTTCACGGTCTGCAACAGCGACAACCTGTATTCTGTAGATTCACTCGGGACCATGCTGTCAGCAGGGAATCAATGCGCGATGGTCGCATTCGACCGGGCCTTTCTGGGCCAGGATCCTGCGCGGGCGGAACAATTCGCAGTGGTGAAAACCAGTGCCGATGGATTTCTCCGGGAGATCATCGAGAAGCCTTCGCCGGAGGAAATTGCGCGGATCGCCGAAGTCCACGGGAGCGTCGGCGTCAGCATGAATCTTTTCCGATTTGAGTACGACAGGATCTTCCCCTTTCTGGAAGCAGTCCCCATGCACCCCGTGCGCCTCGAAAAGGAGCTCCCTGCGGCCGTCATGCTGATGGTATATGCATTCCCGGAATGTATGCGCACATCTGTCGCGAAGGAGGCGGTGCCCGACCTGACGAGCCGGGATGATATCCATCGCGTTCGACAATACATTGAGAGAACCTATCCGGATTTCTCGTGGAGCTAAAAGCCTTGACCCTGCGCTGGAATGGTTTCCCCTCTCCCGCAGACGGAAACTGTTTCGGAGCCGATCTCCCGGGCGCTGCAATTTGTTCTTCCTTTTTCGCTCCTAAAATCATACGTTGAACCATTCCAATTTTTTTCAGGAGGGCGGGGGCGAGGCAACTCTCTTAAGCGCGCGGACAACTCTTCCCAACCGACTGGGCGGCGTGGTTCCCTCTTCGGGAATGCAATTTTCATCTGCAGGATTGTTTCGGTGAGGTTTTTGTATCCAGTGTAGATCTCATGCGACGGAAAGGAATCGCCTGTGCATCTCGAGGTGGTTGATTGGGCCATCATTGTTGGAACTCTGGTCGTCTGCTTTTTCCCGGCCCTATTCTTCGGGAAACGTGCCGGAAAAAACACCTCCGAGTTTTTTGTGTCCGGACGTTCGGTCCCCTGGTGGCTTGCGGGGATTTCCATGGTGGCTACCACCTTCAGCAGTGATACGCCCAATCTTGTGACAGATATTGTCCGCCGGCAAGGGGTTTCCGGAAACTGGGTTTGGTGGGCGTTCGTCCTTACCGGTGTGGCCACCGTGTTTTTCTACGCCCGCCTTTGGCGACGCTCGGGTGTCATGACCGACCTGGAGTTCTATGAGCTCCGGTATTCAGGAAAGGCCGCGAGCTTTGTGCGGGGGTTTCGGTCTGTCTACCTCGGTCTCTTCTTCAATTGCATGATTATGGCATCGGTGAATCTCGCCGCCTGCAAAATCGCCGCCGTAATGTTTGGCTTCGACCGCGTGGAGACGCTGATCGCCGTGGGCGTGCTCAATGTGATCTTTGCAACGTTTTCCGGCCTGTGGGGAGTTCTGGTGATCGATATGATCCAGTTCTTCATTATGATGACTGCAGTGATTGCCGCCGCCTATTTTGCAGTTCAGATTCCTCAGGTTGGCGGACTCTCGGGACTCGTTGCGAAGCTTTCCGCGATCAAGGGGCCGGGGGGAATCAACTACCTGAATTTCCTCCCCGACTTTACGAACACCTGGGACATCGCGGTCGCCGTGTTCGTTATGCCGATTGCGGTCCAATGGTGGTCCGTGTGGTACCCCGGGTCGGAACCGGGAGGGGGGAGTTATATCGCCCAACGGATGCTGGCTTCGAAATCGGAGAAAGACGCGCTCGGCGGGGTGTTGTTCTTCAATCTAGCACACTACGTCCTTCGTCCCTGGCCGTGGATCATCGTGGGCCTGAGTTCCATTATTGTCTATCCCCAGTTGTCCGACATCCAGCATGCCTTCCCCAATTTGAATCCCGCTTTGTTGGGGAACGACATTGCCTATCCCGCCATGCTGAAGTTCCTCCCCGTAGGTTTTCTCGGGTTGATGGTGGGTGGTTTGATCGCAGCGAACTCCTCCACTATTTTGACACACCTGAATTGGGGAGCGTCGTACCTTGTGCATGATTTTTATCGCCGGTTTCTCCGGAAAGACAAGGATGAGAAGCATTACGTCGGAGCGGGTCGGGTCGCCACCGTCCTTCTCTTTGTTCTTTCTTCCGCACTGGTGTTCTTTCTGGACACGGCCAAGGACACGTTCGATCTCATCCTCCAGGTCGGTGCCGGGACCGGTCTTCTCTATCTCGTTCGTTGGTTCTGGTGGCGTGTAAATGCCTGGAGCGAAGTTGTGGCCATGGTCAGTTCGTTCGTAGTTTCAGCAGCACTCCTGATAGCCTCGAAAAATGGCATCCCCATGAGCACGCACGTTGCGCTGCTGATCACCGTAGCGTTTACAACCCTCTGCTGGGTCTCAACGACGTTGCTCGGCCCGGAGACGGACATGACGGTCCTTGTCGAATTCTACCGGAAGGTGCATCCCTTTGGCCCGGGATGGAAGAAGGTTCGGGAGGCAGCGGGGATCACCGGTGAACCGTATTCGATGACGCATAATATCCCACTCTCACTCCTCGGATGGTTCTCGGGGTGTGTGGTCATCTGGTCGGCGTTGTTTGCAGTGGGGAGTTTCCTGTACGGAAGAATCGATTATGCTCTGGTCCTGTCTGCCGTGTTCGTCCTCAGTGGGAGCATGCTGATCTCCGTCGTGAAAAGACTTTGGGACCATGAACCAGTAAGACCCTAGGCGTGGGGCATTCGGTGAACAGATCCGGAGGGGAAGAAGTGCAGTGAATCTGTGGTGTTGCACAAAACGAATGTGAATCGAGGAATAGTACCTAAGGAGAACAATACGCTATCATGTCCGACAAGGCAGAGAAGAACATGGAGACAAAAAGGTATGACGGGCGTTCCGAAGTTGAAGCGCGCGAACTCCAGCGAAGCGGCCGCAAAGCGATCTATGCACCGACAGAGCGCATCAAGGTTATCGAAGTTGCCAACTTCCCGATGCTGGGGAAGCTGACCGCTCTCAGGTTCATCGAATGGGTTCTGAAGAATCCCGGCGGCGTGATTTCGCTTCCGACAGGGAAGACGCCCGAGCATTTTATCAAGTGGGTGCAACGCATCCTCTCCAAGTGGGATTCCCGGGAGACCCAGAAACTCCTCGATGAAAACGGCATCCCGGGGAAGCAGCGCCCGGATATGAAGAGTCTGAGTTTTGTGCAGATCGATGAGTTTTATCCCATCGACGCGAGCCACCACAACAGCTTTCATTACTATGTCAATGAGTTCTATCTGAAGGGATTCGGGCTCACTCCTTCTCATGCGCTCCTTATCGATACAACCTCTCTCGGCGTGCCGCCCGGCAGGGCTATGGCGGATTTCTTCCCGAACGGCGAGGTCGATCTCACCCTCCGGGTTCGACAAACCAGGTCCGAGCTGGAGTGTCTCCAGAGAGAGGTGATCAACCGGGTGGATGAATTTTGCGCTGAATACGAGACGCGCATCCGTGAGATGGGGGGCATCGGGTTCTTTCTCGGAGGGATCGGGCCTGACGGGCATATTGCGTTCAACGTGCGCGGGTCGAGCCATTATTCCGTGACCAGGCTCACCGGCACGAATTATGAAACGCAGGCTGCCGCAGCGACAGACCTGGGAGGGATTGAAGTATCGCGCACACGGCTCGTGATCACGATCGGCCTTGCCACGATCACGTTCAATCCAACGGTCACCGCCCTGATCATCGCCGCAGGGGAAGCGAAGTCCACCGTCGTCGCCAGAGCGATTCAGAGCCCGAAGAGCCAGCAATACCCCGCATCCGCACTGCAGGGATTGGAGTACGCACGACTGTATCTCACGAGAGGCGCGGCGAAAGAGCTTGTGGAACGTCAGCTCGAAGAGTTCTCGAAGAAAAGCACGATCAAACCGCGAGAATCGGAAGACGTTGCTGTTTCCATTTCATTGAATCTCAACAAGCCTCTCCTCGAATTGACCACCAGCGATTTCCAGACGGATCGTTTCGGCGAACTGCTCCTGAAAATCAGCGGTCAGGCCCCGCACCTCCTCGCCCGCGATGCGCACGAAAGCATTGTGGCAAAGATCTCGCGGGGATTGGCAATGGTCTCGAATAAGACATTCCTGCATACCGAACCGCATCACGACGATATCATGCTGGCGTATCTCGCCTATATCTATCATCTTGTGCGTGATCCCTCAAACCGGCATTACTTTGCGAACCTGACCTCGGGCTTTACCTCGGTCGCCAATTCCTACTTCCGGTCAATTCTTCAGAAGCTCGAAGAGTTCCTGGTCGGAGGCGAATTCTCCTCGCTGCTGAAGCAGGGGTACTTCGATCCCGGCGACGGTCACAAGCAGATGCAGGATGTCTACCTCTATCTGGACGGTCATGCCGCACGGAAAATCGAATGGAGAGATGAGGCGGACGCGCGACGGTTGCTGCGTAATCTGAGTGATTACTATCACTCCACGGACATCGCGGTGCTCAAGAAACACGTGAGGGAACTCATCCGCTACGTGGATTCGCAGTACCCGGGGGCGAAGGACCCTCCCCAGGTGCAATTCCTGAAAGGGACAATTCGCGAATTCGAAGTGGAGCGGCTCTGGGCATACTTCGGGATCGAGAGCGACCGCGTCTTCCCGCTGCGGCTCGGTTTCTACACCGGTGACATTTTCACGCCGGAACCCGAAGTCAACCGCGACGCGCTTCCGATTCTCGATGTCCTGCGCCGTGTGAAACCCAATGTCGTCTCTGTGGCGTTCGATCCCGAAGGAAGCGGTCCGGATACGCACTACAAAGCACTGCAAGCGGTGAGCGAAGCCCTCAGGCTCTATGAGAAAGAAAGCGGCGACTCCTCCATCAAGATCTGGGGATACCGCAATATCTGGTACCGCTACCGGATCGCAGAGGCAGACATCATGCCCCCCGTTTCCTTGAATACTCTTTCCATGCTCCATTCTGCATTCATGACCTGTTTCGGCTCCCAGAGTGCCGCGTCGTTCCCGAGCTACGAACACGACGGCCCCTTCTCGGAACTTGCACAGAATATCCAGGTTGAACAGTACGGAATGGTGAAGACGTGTCTCGGGTCCGAGTTCTTCCTCAAGAATGAACATCCCCGCCTCCGTGCCGCCCGCGGGATGATCTACCTGAAAGAGATGGAGCTGAAGGAATTCTTTGAAATGGTGAGGGAGCTGAAGAAGGTAACGGAGAACGTGTAAGAGGGGGAGGGGGGAGAACAATGGACAATAGTCGATTGTCGATGGATTATGGATAACCGTAAGGATGTGAGGCTACGAAAGATTTCGGAGAGACGCTCGGGGCTAGAAGCGGATGGTGAATACCGTTTCAAAGTCGGGGTCGGAATGGACGCTGATGGCGGCGTGATGGAGAGTGAGGATCTGGCGTGAGAGGCTCAGTCCGATCCCTGAACCGTCCTTCTTCGTGGTGAAAAACGGTATGAAGATTTTCTCGAGAAGGTCGTTCGGGACTCCATGCCCGTTGTCCGAAACGGAGATCCGCACCCTGCTCCGGTTGTCGATGCCGGCGCCGAGCGTGATTGCCGGTTCGGGGGTGGCCGATACGGCTGCAAGAGAATTCAAAAGAAGGTTGATGAGCACCTGTTCGATAAGATCGGGATCCGCGGTAATCTCGAGGTCCTGCGGTTCAATTGTCCGCGAAAAGCGGACCTGTTTTCCCGTGATTTGCTCCGCCAGGAGGGCGTAGACCCTGTCGAACAGATCGGCGACCTGAACGGTCTGGAAATTTGGTGTGGGGATCCTCGCAAGATTCCGATAGTCGTCCACGAAACGAAGTAACCCCGAACTCCTTTTGGTGATGGTGTGCAGCGCTCCCTTTACATCGTCCAGTCCCGTACCTCCCTGTTTTCCCCCTTCAGCAACAGACTCCTCATACTCGCCCAGGAGTGAGCTTGCGGTCGAGGCCAGGGAGATGATCGGCGTCACGGAATTCATGATCTCGTGCGTGAGGACCCGGATCAGGTTTTGCCACGCCTCCATTTCCCGTTCCTCCAGTTCACTCCGGATGTTGGAAAGGGAAACCAGCGTGTAATGATTTTCGCGAAGCTTGAACTCCGTCGACGAGATCGAGAGCTGTGAAAGTTCTGTGGCGTCGGCAAACTTCACCAGGATCTTTTCTCCCGACCGGATCTTCTGCAGGGCGTCCAGGAGAGGCCGGCTCACCTTGTTCAGGTCGGAGATGTTTTTCAGACTGTTGACACGCAACAGGCGCTTTGCCGCGCTGTTCAGCAACTCGACGTTGCCGTCGGGGGTGAACGCCAGCAACCCTATCCCCACGTGCTGGACGACTGTCTGGAGATAGCGGTGCTGTTCCTCCTTTTCCATCCTCGCTTTCCTGAACTCCTCGATGACTTCGGTGAACGCTCCATCCAGTTCCTCAAATGCGGTGCCTTTCGTCGTCGTCTGAAAATTCTGTGAGAAATCGGAATACCGGATTGCGCCGAAAAAGCGTGCGATCTCCCTGTTGGTCTTCTGAACATATTTGAGCAGGGAGTACACCTGGAGAAGAACCAGGACCGAGACAATGACCGGGGTTGCGATAAGGCGGGTGTCGGTCAGAAGGTACACGAGAGCGAGAATGGACAAACAGAGGAGGGCCGTTCGTGACGCGACAATAACACTGAATCGCTTAAAGACCATATTTCTCGAGTCTCCGGTAGAGCGCCGCCCGGGTAATTCCGAGTTCTTTTGCCGCCTGTGTGAGGTTGCCTGAGTTTTTGCTGACAGCTTTGATGATCAGCATCTTCTCGGCATCATCGAGGTCGAAGCTTCCAAAGACGACGCCATCGCCGCGTGACTCCGGGTTGGAGACGTGGAGATCGGCCGGACCCAGAGTCTCGGAATCGCTCATGATGACGGCACGCTCCATGGTGTGCTGTAATTCCCGGACATTGCCCGGCCACGCATAGCGTTGAAGCACGCGCAGGGCGTCTTCACTCAGGCCCTTCCGGGTTCGCTGGTATTTCCTGCAGTATACCTGAAGAAAATGATTTGCCAGCAGGGGTATGTCTTCCGGCCGTTTTCTCAGCGGTGGAAGTTCGATTTCCACCGTGTTAATGCGGTAGAGGAGATCCTGGCGAAAGCCCCTTGCCGGAGTCAGTTCTTCGATGGGGAGGTTTGTCGCCGAAATCAAGCGGATGTCGATCGGTTTTGCGAGATGCGATCCCAAACGGGTAACTTGTCTTTCCTGCAGGACCGAGAGCAGTTTGACCTGAAGGTTTTGGGTCAGGTTGCCGATCTCATCGAGGAACAACGTGCCGCCGGAGGCGACTTCAAAGCGTCCGGCGCGATCCTCTTTTGCGTCGGTGAATGCACCCCGGACATAGCCGAACATCTCGCTTTCAAACAGGGATTCGCTGAGGGAACCCATATCGACACTCAGGAAAACCTGTTGGCTTCTGGGCGACTGCCGGTGGATCGCCCGCGCTATCAACTCTTTCCCGGTCCCGTTTTCTCCCAGGATCAGGATGTTGGCATCCGTCTCGGCCACTTTCTGGACAATCCCGTAAATCTTCCGCATCTCCTCGGAAATGCCGATGATGTCGTGAAACTGCCGGTCAATGTCATCGCCGAGTTGCCGCTGCTTTGAAACCAGGCTGGTAATCTCCTGCTTCGACTCGCTCAGCTTCATTGATGCCGAGACGGTGGCCAGGAGTTTCTCGTTCTGCCACGGCTTCAGCACGAAATCTGTCGCTCCGTCCTTGATGGCGCGGACCGCCATCTCGATGTTTCCAAACGCAGTGATCAGCACAACCACTGCGCCTGGATCTGCCTCGAGAATTCTTTGCAGCCAGTGGAATCCCTCCGTCCCTTCCGTCTGCTTACCGGTGAAGTTCATATCCAGAAGGATGACATCGTAGTGTTCCTCCTTCAGGATGGCGGGTATCTGCGCAGGGTCCTTTTCAACGCGGACAATGGAGTAGCGCTGCTTCAGCAGAAGACGTGCGGAGTAGAGGATGTCTTCATCGTCATCGACGACGAGTATCTTCCCCGGTTTTGTGTTCATTGGGTCATTGACAAAGCAAATCCCGTACCCCGGCAATCTGCAGGGAAATCCCGTTTTCCCTGTTATTGTGCACCCCCTGTGGAGGCTACCGTCCGATTTCGAGCAACAGCGTCCGTTTCCGGACAGTGTAAACAAATCAGGACCAACAAGGAAAGCAAGTGCCCCGGGAGGACTGGTTGAGGCGTGGATGTAACAGCCGGGAAATAAACAACTTACGAGTAGATGATCCCTGACTCCCCCCGTGCCGGCCGGGCGCGCTTTCCGATCTGAACAGGCACGACTGTTGTCATACCGATACTGTGCGGATATTTCCTCGCTCTCCTTCACATTAGTCTAGGTCAACAGGTTCTCCCGTGGACAGAAAAATCGAAAAGAAGCCATTCTATCAACAGAAGAAATTCTGGTTTACCGCTTCCGGTGGCGCGCTGTTCCTCTTTCTGGTTATTCTCATCCTTTTGGATACAGGCTCGAAACTGAACGTCGAGTCCGACAAAATCACCATTTCGACCGTCGCCATGAATGATTTTCAGGAGTTCATCCCGATCACCGGGTCGGTCCTCCCGAGGACGACGTTTTATCTCGATGCGATCCTGGGCGGGACGGTGGAGAAAAGGTTTGTGGAGGAGGGTGCGATGCTTCACGCGGGGGACAAGATCCTCAAGCTCTCGAATACCGCCGTTCAGTTGCAGGCGCTGCAGCAGGAGACCTTCACGTATCAGCAGATCAATGATGCGAGGAACACACGATTGCAGGTGCAGCAGAACAGCAGCGCGCTTCACAATGCTCTTCTCGATGCAAATTACAATCTTGTCAATTCGGACGAGATGCTCAGGCGCGAACGACGACTCTGGGAGAAAAAGCTTGTTTCCGAGCAGGAGTATGAGCAGGCGGAAAATAAATACGATCACGACCTTCAGCAGGCAAATCTCGCGCGTCAGAACTTCGTCCAGGATTCCCTTGTCAAACAGTTGCAGCTGACGCAGATCTCTTCGTCCATCGACCGTCTCCAGAAGAACCTCGAGTTAATCCGGGAGAACATCGAGAACCTCACCGTGCGGGCACCGATCAGCGGTCAGTTGACATCGCTGAATGCTGAAACGGGTCAATCGAAGTCGCCAGGCGACCAGCTCGGTCAGATCGACGCGCTGGATGGGTTCAAAGTGCGCGCGAACATCGACGAATTCTACATTGCCCGTGTGACCAAGGGCCTCCGGGCGACGGCGGAGATCGATGGCAAGGACTATGCCCTTGCCCTCACCAAGGTGTATCCCGAAGTGAAAGACGGCAAGTTTCAGGTGGATGCGGAGTTTGCGGGAGCAGTCCCCGAGGGAATCCGAAGAGGACAGACCCTGCAGATCCGTCTTCAATTGAGCGAACGGACGAAGGCATTGCTTCTCCCCAGGGGAGGATTTTACCAGAAGACGGGCGGACAATGGGCGTATGTCCTGAATCCCTCCGGCACGTTCGCCGTAAAACGAAGCATCACCCTGGGGCGCCAGAACCCCGATTACTTCGAGGTGCTCGGCGGGTTGACGGAAGGAGAGAAGGTCATTACATCTTCGTATGACAATTTCGGCGATGTGGACCAGCTGGTCCTCCACCATTAACGCAAGGACAAGGGTATGATACGCACCGCAAGCATGAAAAAGATATACACCACCGAGGAAGTGGAAACCACGGCGCTCGATAGCGTCTCGATCGAGATCAAGGCGAAAGAGTTTGTCGCAATCATGGGCCCCTCCGGGTGCGGGAAATCGACATTGCTGAACATCTTCGGTCTGCTGGACAACCCCAGCGGGGGAGAGTACTACTTTCTCGACAAGGAGGTTTCCAAATACACCGAACGGCAGCGCGCGAGCATGCGGAAAGCAAACATCGGATTCGTCTTCCAGAGCTTCAATCTTATCGATGAATTAACGGTGTTCGAGAATGTAGAGCTGCCGCTCCTCTATCTTGGCGTGGCCACTGCCGAGAGGCAAAAAATGGTCAACGAGGTCCTGGAGAGGATGTTGATCATGCATCGGAAGGATCACTTTCCGCAACAACTGTCCGGTGGTCAACAGCAGCGCGTGGCGGTCAGTCGGGCGGTGGTGGCCAAACCGGCGCTCATCCTGGCCGACGAGCCGACGGGGAATCTTGATTCTGCGAACGGGGAAGAGGTGATGAACATCCTGACGAAGCTGAATGAGGCGGGGACGACGATTGTGATGGTGACCCATTCCCCCCACGATTCGGAATATGCCCACCGGGTCATCCATCTGTTCGACGGGCACGTGGTGACGGAAAACTACAAGGACAAATTCCACGTGTAACAATCCCCCGGGATCGCTCATGATCAAGCTGCGCAATATTGAAAAGACCTATACAAACGGCGCCATCAAGACCTATATCCTCCGCTCCATCACCCTTGACGTGGGACAGGGAGAATTTCTTTCGATAATGGGGCCTTCGGGATCGGGGAAGACGACCTTGTTGAACATTGTCGGGATGCTCGATGCGCCGACCGGGGGGGAATACTTTTTTTTCGATGAACCGGTGCACCGGATGAGTGAGAAGAAGCTTTCTGAATTGCATAAAATGCACATCGGGTTCGTCTTCCAGAGCTATCACCTCATCGATGAGCTGACGGTCTATGAAAACCTGGAAGTCCCCTTGCTCTACCAGAAAGTGGCCGCGGGAGAACGGAAAGGGCGGGTTGCGGAAGCGCTGGACAACTTCAACATCGTCGCAAAAAGAGACCTGTTCCCGAACCAATTGTCCGGGGGACAACAGCAGCTTGTCGCGATCGCCCGGGCGGTGATCGCGAGCCCGAACCTGATCCTCGCCGATGAACCGACGGGGAATCTTCACTCGGACCAGGGCAGGGAAATCATGGAACTCCTGAAACGGTTGAACACGCAAGGGACAACGATCATCCAGGTCACACACTCCGACAGCAACGCTGCCTACGGGAACAGGATCGTCCAGCTGAAGGATGGAAGGATGAAAGGCTAGATCATGCTCCGGAACTATCTCCGCGTCGCCATCAGAAACCTTGGGAAGGATCGGGCCTACACGGTGACGAACATCGGCGGGCTTGCCGTCGGGGTCGCATGTTGTCTGGTGATGCTCTTGTACGTGCGTGACGAGTTGAGTTATGACACCTACAACACGAAAGGAGACAGGATCTTCCGGGCGGTATTTTTCGGCAGGATCAACGGTCATGACCTCACCGGGGCGAAGAGCCCTGCCGCCATGGGGCCGACGGTGTTGCATGACATCGCGGACGTTGCTGCGTATACCCGACTGACGAGTGCGAGTTATCCGGTCATACGGTATCGCGACAAATCCTTCAACGATGACAGGTTGATCCTTGCAGATTCAACCCTGTTTGAGGTGTTCTCGCTTCCGTTGGTCATGGGGGATCCCAGGACAGCCCTCACGCAACCCAATACCGTCGTGGTCACCGAAACCACCGCCCGCAAATACTTCGGTGACGACAATCCGATCGGCAAAATCCTGGACGTAGACAATAGGAATACTCTCATGGTCACGGGGGTGATCAGGGATATTCCCCGGAACTCGCACTTCCGTGCAGATCTCATCGGATCGTACGCGACGCTACAGGACAGCAGAAACCCCACATGGTGGAGTAATACCTCCTATACCTACTTCCTCCTCCGGGAAGGAGTCAGGGCGGCGGATTTCGAACGGAAGCTGAACGAAGAATTCACGCGGTATGCCGGCCCGCAGGTGAAGGCCCTGATCGGCATATCCCTGGAGCAATTTCTGGCCTCCGGGAACAGGTACGGGTACCTCCTCCAACCCCTGACGTCGATTCATCTTCATTCGCACCTTGATTATGAGTTCGAGGCGAACAGTGACATCGCCGATGTCTACATTTTTTCTGCGATCGCCGTGGCGATTTTGCTCATCGCCTGCGTCAACTTTGTCAATCTTGCCACGGCGAGGTCGGTAAACCGCGCGAAAGAAGTCGCAGTGCGCAAAACGCTGGGCTCAACCCGTTGGGCGCTCGTCGGACAATTCATGGCCGAATCGGTGGTGGTGAGCGCTGTTGCAGTCGTCCTGGCTGTCGCATTGGTGGAAGTGCTCCTCCCGGCGTTCAACACGCTCGCCAGGAAAGAACTGACGCTCGACCCCATCGGCGATCCTCTGGTGATTCCCCTCCTGTGCTGTCTCGCGGTGGTGGTCGCGCTCGTGGCCGGAAGCTATCCGGCGTTTTACCTGTCATCCTTCCGACCCGTCGATGTTCTCCGGTCGGGTCTTAACAAGGGGGGAAGATCTTCGCTGCTCCGCCACGGCCTGGTGATCTTCCAGTTCACAATCTCCATCGCCCTGTTCGTCGGCACGTTCGTCATCTACAGTCAGCTGCAGTATATCAGATCAAAAGATCTCGGCTTCGACAAGGAAGAGACTCTGGTGATCAATCGGGCGAACGATCTGGCCGAGCGGCTCCCGTCTTTCGAGAATGAACTGCGGGGAAACCCGGACATCCTCTGCCTCACGCATTCAAACGGGATCCCGGGCAGCCAGGGGGGAGACAGCGGGTACCGGCTCGAAGGCAGCGGTTGGGACCAGTTGCAGAGCCTCCGCCAGCTGTTTTGTGACGACCAATTTGCGGAGACCTACCGGCTGCACATGGCGGAAGGGAGATTCTTCGCGAAGGGCCATCCGTCCGACTCGGCTTCGGTAGTCGTCAACGAAGAAGTGGCCAGGGCCTTTGGAGTGAAGGACATCGTCGGAAAGTCTCTTGTCATGCCTGCGCCGATGCCCGGCGCTGTTCAGAAATTGCTGGTCATCGGCGAAGTGAAGGATTTTCACTTTCAGTCGCTTCACGAGCCGATCCGCCCTCTCATCTTTCGTCTTCTCCCGCAACCGGGCGTGGTTGGCAACTTCCTCACGGTCCGTTTGGCGCCGGGGAATCACGTCAAGACGCTTTCCTTCCTGGAAGGCACGTGGAAAAAATACGCCGGGACCGAAACCTTTGGCTACAGTTTTCTTGACGACAACCTGCAGCGTCTCTACGTCGCGGACCAACGAACGAATACGATTGCGGCGGCATTCTCTCTGTTCGCCATTCTGGTGGCTTGTCTCGGGCTGCTGGGTCTCGCTGCCTTCGTGACCGGACAGAGAACCAAGGAGATCGGCATTCGCAAGGTCCTGGGTTCCTCGGCCACCGATATCGTGCTTCTCCTTTCCAGGGAATTTGCCCGCTGGGTTCTGGTGGCGAATGTGATCGCATGGCCGATTGCCTATTACGTTATGGAACGGTGGCTGCAGAATTTTGCCTACAGGACGACGATCGGCGTTGAGCCATTTCTGCTCGCCGGTATCCTTGCGCTGCTGATTGCCTTCTTCACTGTCAGCTCGCAGGCGATCAAAGCAGCAATGGCGAACCCGGTCATCTCACTGAAATACGAATGAAGAGCATCGTCCCAAGACTCGCAAAGAGGGATGCCGGCGTCGTAGGGCGGTCCGGATGAAGCGAGGTCTCTGAGACGGCATTGCGTGCTGCAGGGCGGTTCTCCTGCGGTCAATGATGAACGGAGTGACGTTGGGTTCCATGCGCACGCCGATCGGTAAGCACCTACGCGAGCAGGGGGAGACGGCAAACCCCGTCTTGTCCCTGCGTGAGGAATAACCCAAGCGACCAACGAGGAGTCACAATCGATAGAGGAATTGAACGATGCTGCGCCATAGTCTTTTGATTGTCTATCGCAATGCCCGTCGGAACCCTACAACCTTCGCCATTAACCTCATTGGCTTGTCGACAGGGCTCGCGTGCGTCCTGATGATCGCCCTCTGGGTCCAGAGTGAATTGGATGTCGACAAGTTCCATCAGGACGATAGCCGGCGGTACCAGGTCATGGAGAACGCGAAAAACGCCGATGGGATCACCACCGGAGCTCCCACGCCGGATCTTCTGGCAAGCACCATGGCGGAGGAAATTCCTGAAGTCCAGTACGCGACAGCAGTGACCCCTTCTTCCTGGTTTGGGAAGTTTGCCATGTCAGCCGGTGGGAAGACTTTCAAGGCCGTTGGACAATTTGCGGGAAAAGATTTCTTCCGCGTCTTCCCCTACGATCTCTCCGCCGGGAAAGCGGACCTGGTGCTTTCAGGAGAGAATGCCATAGTGATTTCCGAAGAAATGGCGCGCAGGCTCTTCGGCACTGCGGACGACGTGATTGGGCGGCGGATCGAATGGCAGTTCCTCAAATTCAAGCTGCCCGCCGTCGTGTCAGGGGTCTTTGCGGGACTTCCGCCGAACTCCACGGAACAATTCGACTTTGTTCTGTCGTTTGGCGAATGGAAAGAGCTGTGTGACCTGCTCCACAGACCCCTCTTTTGGGGGAACCACGGACCGAGTACGTATCTTCTGCTCAAGCAGGGTGTCGACGTCGATGCGCTCAGCGCCAAAATTGCCGGCTTCCTCAAAGCAAAGGATCAAAACAGCAATGTTACACTATTCCTGAGGCCGTATGCGGACAACTATCTCCGGAATGCCTATGAGAATGGCGTCCAGGTGGGAGGGCGGATTGAATACGTACGGCTCTTTTCTCTCATCGCGCTGTTTATCCTCCTGATTGCGTGCATCAATTTTATGAATCTGTCAACGGCGAAGGCCACGGGGAGGATGAAAGAGGTCGGGATACGGAAAGCGGTGGGTGCACCACGGGGCGCGCTCGTCCGCCAGTATTTGGGCGAAGCGGTCCTGATGGCCTTTGCAGCCTCAGTGGTGGCGCTGTTCTTCATCGAGCTCGCCCTGCCGCAGTTCAATCTCCTGACAGGAAAACAACTGACAATCAGTTTTTCGGGGACAGCGTTTGTCGGGTTTGTCGGCATCGCCCTGATCACCGGCCTCGTCGCCGGAAGCTACCCTGCGCTCTATCTGTCCGGCTTCCGGCCGGTCTCCGTGTTGAAGGGGAAACTCAAGGGCACGCTCAGCGAGCTCTGGGTGCGAAAGGGATTGGTGGTCTTTCAATTTTCGCTTTCCATCATCCTTCTCGTCGGCATCATGGTTGTCTTCAAGCAAATGCGGTATATCGAGTCGAAGAATCTCGGGTTCGACAGAGACAATCTCCTCACCTTTGTGCCGGAGGGACGTATCGCCGACCACATGGATGCATTTCTTTCAGCAGTGAGGGAGATCCCTGGCGTGGTCAACGCAGCGAACATGAGCGAGAACATTCTCGGCATCAAGAGCTCCACGTATGGCCTCAGTTGGAAGGGGGAGCAGCCCGGGACCAACATTGTCTTCACCCAGGCCCTCGTCGGGTTCGATCTTCTCGAGACGCTCGGGATCCGTATGGAAGCGGGAAGGACCTTTTCACGGGATTTTGGTGCGGATTCGTCGGCGATCATCCTCAATCAGGCGGCCGTGGCTATCATGGGAATCCAGGACCCGATCGGCAAGAATGTCACCTTATGGGGGAAGAACCGACAGATTATCGGTATCACCGAAAACTTCAACTTCGAATCCCTTCATGAACCGGTGAAACCATTTTTCTTTATCCCGGAAGACAAGAACGCGCTGTCGATCATGGTCCGCGTCAAGGCGGGGACGACCGTAGAAACGATTGAACGCCTCCAGGAGTTTTATCACACGTACAACCCGGGCTTTTCCTTCGACTATAACTTCCTGGACCAGGATTATCAAGCGCTCTACATGTCGGAACACCGAGTGGCGATCCTCTCCCGCTACTTTGCGGGGTTGGCCATCGTCATTTCGTGTCTTGGTCTCTTCGGCCTGACCGCCTTTCAGGCGGAACGGAGATTCAAGGAAGTCGGAATCAGAAAAGTCCTCGGTGCGAGCGTGGTCGAGATCATTGTCCTGCTTTCCAGGGACCTCGCGAGTTGGGTTCTTCTCGCCAATATCATCGCCTGGCCGGTGGCGTATTATGTGATGCACGCATGGCTTCTGAGCTTTGCCTACAGGACCTCCATTGGCATCGGTGTGTTTCTGCTCGCCGGCGGCGTTGCGATCGTTATTGCACTTGCCACGATGAGTTTCCAGGCCATCAAAGCGGCCACGGCGAACCCGGTGGATGCGCTACGCTATGAATAGGATGGGGAAAGGGGGAAGGGGAGAACGGGAGACTGGGGGACTGTGAGACTTGGAGACTTGGTGCACGAGAAGCAGCTTTCTGCCTACTGCATTCCGCTTTCTGCGTACTGCATACTGCCTTCCGCCTACTGTATTCTTCCTACTTCCTTCTTCTTACCTCTTACTCTCACCTCTTTCCCATCCCACTGTCCACTGTCAACTGTCCACTGTCTACTGTTAACTGTCTTTCGGACTGGGAGACGTGCGAAACAATGCGATCGTCATTGCCTGGTCGCCGTTGTCTGGCGACGAAGTCGCCGCTGTTTGGCGACCGAGGTCGCTTTTTACAGAGAGATTCCTTCGGCCGCCACAAAACGGCGGCCTCGGAATGACGGAAACGGAAGGATTGGAAGACTGGGTGTTCCATTGGGGTACGAGACAGATCTGAATTCAGATATCAGATTTCTGATATCAGATATCTGAACTGCACGGGGACGAAGCTCATCCCCCGTAGTAGCGGTCCGGCCTTCAGGAATTGAACGGCAAATGTAAAGCGATAACGTAATGGACAATTGTCACACAATGCGTTCCAGGGGGACCTGGAAAAGCCGGATCCGGTCGTCGATCCTCACAATTTCCGCATTCGCTTTCCCGATTTTCGCCACCAGGGTCTCCAGCTTCTCATCCTCCTCAAACGCAATCATCAACACCGAGTTCAACTCCGGAAAACTCCGTGTTCCGAGGTGTGGTTCTGTCTTGTGTCCTTTCCCCTCGACCTGGTGCCATCGCGTGAAATAATCGATCCCTGCCTGTTGAAGAATCTCCGCGACACGTGGCGCATAGACATCGGTGTGGACCACGAATGCGATTTTCATGATGGATATTCCTTACGGGAGAGAGGCTATTTTGCTTCAGTCGCGGCTCCGGGAAGCCGCCCTTTGTTGCCTGCTTTGAGATGCAACAATGCCGCAGCCGTTCTTGGAACGAACCCGAACGCTTTGCGGAAAGAAAAGTCATCCAGAATGCTATAGACGACCGGTACGACGAACAGGGTCAGGAGCGTCGATGTGATCAGCCCTCCGATCACGGCCTGTCCCATCGGAGCCCGCATTTCGCTTCCTTCACCCGTGGAAAGCGCGACCGGGGCCATGCCGAAGATCATGGCAAAGGTGGTCATGAGAATCGGACGCAGCCGGGTTGCGCCCGCCTGGATCAGGGCACGCGACCGTTCGAGACCCCGCTCGCGCAACACATTGGCATAATCGACCAGCAGGATTCCGTTCTTCGTCACGAGCCCCATCAGCATGATGATACCGATGAGAGAAATAATGGAGAGTGAACCCTTGAATGCGAGCAATGCCATGATCGCCCCGATCAACGACATCGGCAGGGCCAGCATGATGGAGAATGGGTACGTGAAGCTTTCAAACTGTGAAGCGAGGACAATGTAGACAAACATCACTGCAAGACCCAGAGAGAGGAAGATGTTGGCAAATCCCTGCGCCTGTTGTTCCCCCGATCCCGTGACGCTGATGAAATACCCCGGGGGAAGGGGAATGGTCCGTGTTCGTTGTTGAATGTCGCCGAGCACTTCCCCGAGGGTGCGCCCGGCCATGTTTGCATCGATTCGTATCTCCCGCTGACGGTCGAACCGGTTGATCTTTGAAGGTCCCGACCCCTGAGTAAGATCTGCGACGAAACTGACCGGGATGATGACTTTCTGCTGGTTCGCCCCGTCCTTGGTGCTCTTGATCGTCATGGTGCGGATGCTCTCCAGCGAGGTCCGGTCGTTCTTGGTCAGCTGCACACGCACGTCATATTGCTCACCGCCTTCGGCGAACTGCGTTGCCACCGCGCCATCCACCATTGCCCGGACGCTGCCGGCAATGAGACCGACGTTCAACCCCAGGTCGGAGGCTTTATCGCGATCGATCCGCAGCCGCACTTCCGGTTTCGAGCTCTCAAGACTGTTTTCCACATCGACGGCCCCGGGAGTGGTCCGGACAATGTGCTCCACCTTGCCTGCGATCGATTCAAGCGTCGCCAGGTCTTCCCCGCGCACACTCATGATCACCGGCTTCTGTCCGCCCCCCGGACCGAAAGAGACCAGGATGCTGAGGTTCGCTCCCGGAAGGTTCTTCAGATCGCGGCGGACCTCTTCCATGATCTGTTCGATGGACTGGCTCCGTTCATGCTTCTTCACCAGTTTCACCAGAATGTTCCCTTTGGTCACAGGGTCGTTCCCGGATCCGATGGTCGTCAGCGTTGCGGTCACGTCGTTCCGCTTCCGGAGTACGCCCTCGATTCTGGCGGCGAAGGCGGACGTCTGTTCCAGCGAACTGCCGGGAGCAGCGTTGATCCCGATCGTGAATTCGCTTTGATCCGCTGTCGGGAAAAAGGAGGTGCCGAGAAAGCGTACCAGGAACAGACTGAGGACAAACACCCCGGCGGCGAGTCCCAGGACAGATTTACGATGGGCGAGGCACCAGGTGATTGCCCGCTGATATTTCTGCGACAGGATCTCGAAGAAGTGGTTGAAATAGAAGAGGGCCCGGCGGAGGATGCTGCCTTCGTTCTTCAGCTCTTCGTCTTCCCGTTTCAACCACCGGGAAGAGAGCATCGGGGTCAGCGTGAAGGCCACGAACAGCGACACGAGAACCGATACGGCGACCGTGATGCCGAACTGGTAGAAAAACCGCCCGACGATTCCCTGCATGAATGCCACAGGAATAAATACTGCGACGATGGTGAACGTCGTGGCCATGACCGCGAGCCCGATCTCGCTGGTGGCTGCTTTGGCGGCTTCCATGGGCGTCGCGCCTTCGTGCATGTGCCGGTAAATATTCTCGATGACCACGATGGCGTCGTCGATGAGAAGCCCGACGGCAAGGGACAGGGCCATCAGCGACATGACGTTTAATGTAAAGCGCAGGGCAAACATGATGATGAAGCTGGCAATGATCGAGGTGGGCAGCGCAAGGGCGCTGATAATCGTCGGCCGGTAGTTCGCCAGGAACAGGTAGACGACGATGACTGCCAGCAAACCGCCGTACACAATGTCGAACAGGACGTCGTTCACCGATTCCCGGATGAACGTGCTGTTGTCGCGTGCAATCGTGATATGCAGATCGCCGGGCAGTTCCTTTCGCAGGCGTTCCAGCTGTGCATTGATCGCCTCTGCGACCTGAACGGTGTTGCTGCCCGATTGCTTCTGGATACTCAATGCGACCGCCTGCTTGCCGTTGACGCTGGCGAAACTCGTTCGCTCTTTGACTCCGTCGACAACCTCGGCCAGTTCGGAAAGGTACACACTCTTTCCTCCCGGATTTGCCACGATGACCTTCTTGAAATCCTCAACACTGGTGAATTTTCCCATCGTGCGGAGGAGGATCTGGCGTGGGCCCTGGATAAGGCTCCCTGCGGGGATTTCCTGATTCGCAGCGGCAACACTCTGGACGACATCCTGAATGGAAAGGTTGTACGCCTGCAGACGGGCCGCGTCGACTTCGATCTGGATTTCCCGCTCGTCACCACCCACGAGGTCCACCGAACCCACTCCCGAGACGTTCTCCAACCGTCTCTTGACCACATCCTTTGCGTACGTGGTGATCTCCTTGACCGACCGGCTTCCCGAGACGGTGAGCGTGAGAATGGGCTGACTCGCAGGGTCAAACCTCGTGATCACCGGATCTTCGATTTCCGTGGGGAGGTTTGCCCGTGCGGCGGCGACCTTCTCGCGCACCTCCTGTGCGGCGGTCTTCCCGTCCACCTCGAGTTTGAACATGATGACCACAATCGAAAGGCCTTCCTGCGAGACCGACTGAATGTGGTCGATACCTCCCACCGAGTTGACGGCTTCTTCGACCTTCTTGGTCACGTCCGTCTCAATCTGCTCCGGGCCGGCGCCGCGGAGCACGGTGGTGACGGTGACGGCAGGAATATCCACATCGGGGTACTGGTCGATGTTCAACTGCAGATAAGAGAAGAGACCGAGGACGACGAGGGCAAGAATCATCATCGTCGCAAACACGGGGCGCTCGATCGAAACATTGGCGAGTTTCATTACACAAGATTCCTTCTTTCGGGGTGGTAGTCCTCTGAACCGGCATGCGCGCCGTTACTGTGCGACCGACACGTTGATGCTATCCCGGAGGTTATTGATCCCGATCGTGGCGACGGTGTCTCCCGCCGAAAGGCCTTGGAGGACCGCGGTCACCTGTCCGTCGGTCACACCCGGCTCGATGGTCCGTTGGAACGCCTGCCCGTTGCGGATGACGAACACCGTCGTGGTCACTCCGTCACTCTGCATCGCGGCATTCGGAATCACGAGGGCCTCCCGGTTCTGGGAAACCTGAACATCGACCCTGCAATACATCCCCGGCTTGAACCATTTGTCCGGCGTATTGGGGAATAGGGCCTTGATCTCAAACGACCGGGAACGCGAGTCCGCGGATTTCGAAAGCTGGACGATCTTTCCGTCGATCCTGGTCCCCGGCCTTGCATCCGAATAGACTTTCACGTTTTGTCCGATGGAGAGGTTCGGGACATCGGTTTCGCTGATGTTGAAGATGATTTTCATGCGACCGATTGTGGCGATCGTCGCGAGCGCGTTCCCCGGGACTGTCAGGTCGCCCGCGTTTACCGTGAGTGCGGTGACGATGCCGGCAATGGGGGAGGTCAGCTCGACGAGCGCCTTGGCCGCCTCGAAATTCGCCCTGGCCACATCGAACTGGGTCTGCACACCGTCGAGAGTCTGTTGGGAAATCGCGCCTTCCCCGTAGAGGGACTTCATGCGCTCGAGCGTCTTTTCCGCATTCTTGAAATTTGCGCCGGCCTGATAATATTGCGACGCCGGGCCGTTCTTGTCGAGGCCGACGACGAGCTGTCCGGCCGAAACGTATTCGCCCACGTGGGCGCTGATGCCGGCGACCCGTTCCGACACGCGCGCGATGATATGCGCCTGCTCTTCCCCTTCAAGAGGTCCGGAATACGTTTTGACCACCGAGAGCCGCTGTGTTGCTGCTCTCGCGACCGCTATAGGGACGCTTCTTCCGGCACTTGCGGAGTCTTCTGCTCCGTTGCGCTTTGCGTTGCAACCCAGGAATGCTGTCCCGAACAGCATGACCGCCGCAAGGGCGGCGGGAAATTGACGTACGTGGAATCTGCAAGACACGAGTGCTCTCCTCTAGGTTCAAAACTCTGTTCAAATGGATTGATGTCTGCGGCGACGTGCCGTTCACTGCCCGGATCCCACCGCGCGGTCCCACTCCGCCCTCGCAACGAGGAAATCGTAGACTGCTTTTGCATAGTTGGTCCGCGTCCGAGTCATGGCCACCTGTGTGTCAAGCAGCTCCAGTTGGGTCCCGACGCCGCTCTGAAACCGCGTCTGGGCGATCCTGACGGCTTTCTGCGCCTGATCGATGCTTTTCTCCTGCCCCTGGATTCTCTTCATCGCTTCTTCCATGTTCATCTCTGCGGACTGGATCTGGATGCGCAGCCCTTCTTCGGCTTTGATGCGCATGAGCTGGACCTGTTTGTACGCTACCGTGGCCTGCTCTGCAAGCGCGCTGGTTCGCAGCCCGTCAAACAGGGGGAACTGTATCTGCAGACCCACACTCAACGACTGCGCCCAGTTGTACTGCTTGAAGTGAAAGGTGTTGTCCTGCGTCTGCCACTGGTACGACCCGAAGAGATTGAGCGACGGAAAGTAGGCGGCATTCTGAATGCTGATGTTCATTTCCTGCATCGATTCCTGGAGGGAAAGCTGTTGGATCGCCGGATTCTTTGTCAACGCCTCCTTCCTGGCCTGTTCACGCGTTTCCGCTGGAACCTCTTTGTAGACGAACTCGCCCTCGACCCGGATATCCTGCTCGAGGGGAAGGGCGAGCAGATTCTTAAGCGCGTTCTTGGCGAGCAGCAGATCGTTCTCTGCCGAGATCAGGAGAGGTTCGGTGTTCGCGAGTTCCACCTCGGCCCGGAGCAGGTCAAACTCTGCCGCGGTCCCGTGCTTGTACTGGGCGCGCACATTTTCGAGATTTGCCTTCACCACCTGCAAACCTTCCGCGTTCGCCTTCACCAACTGGTCGGTGAGGAGAACTCCGTAAAAGGCCTTTTTCACCTGAAGCGTCACTTCCTGCGCAGTGGACTGATATCCTTCCTCCGTGAACTCTTCATAGGTATTGGCGATCTGCAGAGCAACGCCGACCCTCCGGTCGTACAGGGTCTGAGAGAGGGAGGCACCGGCCCCGTAGGAGTTATCGGATCCGATCTCGAATTTCGCCGTGGTGTTTGTCGGGTTAATCACAGAATTGGGGGGGAGAAACAGCACGGGTTTCTGAATATTGCGCGTGTAGGAACCGGAAAAAGAAATCTGCGGGAGTGCCCCGGACCGGGCCTCGGCAACCTGCGCGCCCGCTTTGTAACGGTCCTGATCGGCGATCAACACATCCCGGTTCTGTTCCCGGGCAAGGTCGAGGGCCTTGTCGAGAGTAAGAACCAGGGTTCCAGCCGGCTGTTGGGTCCCCGGACTCTGGGCAGCCATGACAGAAAATCCACTCACGACAACCCACATCAAGAATGTGATCCGATATCCAACCATAGTGCGCACGATATCCTTTCGTATGAACAGTTCGTCAGCGTTTTCGCGGGTTGAAGGACCAATATCGACGACAAAGGTGCCGATAGCATCGTCACCCGGCAAGAAGCCACGAAGGAGGGCCTGAAATGCAGCGCGAAGTAGTAATATACGACAGAAAAAGTGCTGATGCATTGAGAAAAGCTCGGATTCTTACTTCATTGATATCACGACGCTCTCATAATGCGTCGTGATGTCCTGCATTGCCAGAATTCTATTAATTGCGCAAAGTCTCGGAGCAAGTACCCCGGGCACTCCATTTTTCAAGATTGTCTCTTCAATTAAGGAATCATCCTTCCGTTCACCGTGTTTTTGGAATAAAAGTGGTACGTTGGTGGACAGTAGACAGTAGACAGTAGACAGTAAACAGTAAACAGTAAACGGTTGACAATTCTCTGTTCCCTGTTCCCTGTTCCCTGTCCCTGTCCCTGTGCCCTGTGCCCTGTGCCCTGTGCCCTGTCCCTGTGCACTGTCCACTGTCTACTGTCAACTGTTTACTGTCTACTGACTTCTCATGATCCACGAACTTCAATCCATTATCTCTACGAATCCGCTGGAGGATTGGATCAAGGCCCTCGCCGCGATCATCATCCTCTTTGTTGTTCTGCGGCTTGCCAAAGCCATCGCGGTCAACCGGCTTCATGCAATCGCCGTTCGAACTGCGAGCAAGGTGGACGACGGCATTGAAGCGGTACTCCGGAAGACCCATTCCTTCTTCCTCTTGATCGTCTCACTCTATGCCAGCGCCAATTTGCTTCTCCTCGACCCCTTCATGGAGCGGGTGCTGAACGGCTTGTTTGTTTTGGCCCTCATTATTCAGGTGGGACATTGGGGAAATGCTGCAATCGGTTTTGTACTGGCGAATTGGAAGAGGGGAGGCGCGGAGGAAAACAGGGCGAAGGACCCGGCCCTCATTGCGGCGGGGATCGTGCTGAAGCTTCTCCTTTGGACGCTTCTCCTGCTGATCGCAGTGGAAAATCTCGGTATCAACATTACCGGGTTGATCGCCGGGTTAGGGATCGGAGGAATCGCGATCGCGCTGGCGCTCCAGAATATCCTCGGCGACCTCTTCTCTTCGCTCTCCATCATTTTGGACAAGCCGTTCGAGATTGGGGACTTCATCGTCGTGGAAGACCACCTGGGAGCGGTCGAGCACATCGGATGGAAGACCACGCGCCTAAGGAGTCTCGGCGGGGAGCAGATCATATTCTCGAACGCCGATCTCCTCCAGAGCAGAGTGCGCAACTACAAAAGAATGGCGGAACGGCGGGTGGTCTTCAGCGTGAGCGTCGTCTACGATACTCCGACGGAAATGGTCGTCCGGATTCCCGGGCTTCTCCGGAATGCGGTGGAGCATCGCCCAGGCGTGCGGTTTGACCGTGCACATTTCAAGGAATTCTCAGTTTCCGCCCTTGTATTCGAAATTGTGTACTATGTGCTCTCGCCGGATTACAATGTGTACATGGATATCCAGCAGGAGATCAACCTGGAACTCCTGCGCGAGTTCCGCAAAGAAGGCATTGACTTTGCCTTCCCGACGCAGACCGTCAACGTGCGCACCGAACCGGCAGAAATCACCGATACCAGCCAGAGGGAAAGTGGATGACGCCATTCTACTTTACGACCAAATACGACCAGACGCTCCTCCTCGGCCGGAAGGCGAGGAACTCTTCGGAGCTGGCCGATGGCCTCAGCGAAGTCCCGCTGATGTCGATCTACTATCACACGCACAGGTATCTTGAACAGCACAACTTTCTGTCGCCGGAACCTCCGAATGACTTCGCCTACTGGGTGACCAACGTTCTGAACGACGACCTGCTGGGCGAGCAACTTGCGAGCATCGACATCATCCAGTGCAAGACGATCGAGGAGATCCGCGAACAGCTTCAGCGCGTTCTCGACCAGTACCTCTCCTCGGCGAGACGGTTGGTCGACTGCGTCCCCGGCGAGGAGTTCCATTTCATGTCGTGCCGGACGTTTACGCTGCCCACTCCGTACGTTGCGACATCCCTCAAGGAATTTTGCAGTATCATGGAAAAGGTAAGCGTCGATTCCCTTTACTACCATATGTTCGACGCCCGTCTTCGTCCGGAGCTGGGGCGAAATGATTTCACGATCTGGTTTCGCGACAATGGCTATCCGGCCCTGGCGGAAAGTCTGCAGAATCTGGATCCCTACACGTATACCCTCGAAGGTCTGCGAAAATCGATCGTTAAACTGGTGAGGAAGTATGATCCCGATTGAGGAATACTCGAAAGTGGTCGGCCAGGGTGACATTGATGACCTCCGGCTGATGGCGAAACACCTGGAGGGCCGGACAATCCAGAACATCAATTCCACCGCCGTCGGCGGCGGGGTTGCGGAAATCCTGAGCCGGATGATCCCGCTGATGCAGGAGCTCGGCGTCAGGGCACGGTGGGATGTGATCAAGGGGGATGAGAAGTTTTTTGTGATCACGAAGAAATTTCATAACGCCCTTCACGGAGTTCCGGTCGACATCACGCAGGAGGAGTTCGATTATTTTCTCGAAGTGAACCGGGACAACGCCTCCACAATGGAGTTCGCGGAAATGGTCTTTGTCCACGATCCGCAGCCTGTGGCATTGATTGAATTCCGGCCGCATGCCGGGGGGCACTGGGCGTGGCGGTGCCACATCGATTTCTCCCGGCCGAACAGGAGACTCTGGCACTTCCTCGAACAATACGTCAGCAAATACGAGGCCGCAGTGTTTTCTGCCCCGGCATTTGCCCGTGCGCTGAAGATCCCCCAGGTGCTGATTTCACCGTCGATCGACCCGCTGAGCGAAAAGAACCGCGATCTCCCCGAATCCGAAGTCAATGCCGTGTTCGAGCGGTACGGGATCGACCGATCGCGGCCGGTGGTCACGCAAATCTCCCGCTTCGATTACCTTAAGGATCCGGTGGGCGTGATCAAGGCGTACCGCGCGGCCCGGCGCAGGGTTGACTGTCAGCTGGTCCTCGCAGGCGGCGGGGCGGTGGATGACCCCGAAGGGCCGGCGATCATGGCACAGGTGCAGGCCGAGTCGGAGAAAGACCCCGACATCCACGTCTTGTTCCTCCCGCCGTCGAGCGATCTGGTGATCAATGCCCTCCAGCGCGGCTCAACAATCGTTCTTCAGAAATCGTTGCGCGAAGGGTTCGGACTTACCGTTGCGGAGGCGCTCTGGAAGAGACGTCCGGTTATCGCCAGCGCTGTCGGCGGAATACCGCTGCAGATTGCCCACCGGTATTCGGGCATTCTGACCCACTCCATCGACGGGACAGCACACTGGATCAAACAACTGATCAATGAGCCCGACTTTGCCGCCCGATTGGGCGAAAACGGGCGCGCGAATATCCTGAACAACTATCTCATCACACGCCATATCAAGGATTATCTGCTGCTGTTCCTCTCGACGATTCATTCGGGCGACCTTGTGCACCTTACCTGAATCCGGGGAATAAGGAAGACACGGCATGACAACAACACCCCTTAATAAACGACGATTGCTCGTCGTGGCGAATCGCCTCCCGTTCTCAGTCGTGAAGAACGAAGAGCGCTACGAGTGGAGGGAAAGCACGGGCGGGGTGGTGACCGGTCTGGCTTCCTACCTTGCGACAGTGGGTAAATCCCCCGATGCTCCTGGCGAGTGGGTGTGGGTGGGATGGCCGGGAGGAACCGTGCCGGAGACGATGCGGGAGGAAATGAACGCGCGCGCCCTGAAGGAATTCCGCTCCATCCCGGTATTCCTGTCCGGAGATGAGATGGAAAAATTCTACCACGGGTTCTGCAACCGGACCATCTGGCCGCTCTTCCATTATTTCACCACCCTCACGCAGTACCGGGACGAATTCTGGAAGCAATACGTCCATGTGAACAGACTGTTCTGCGATGCGGTCGCGGCGAATCTCCGTGAGGGGGATATCATCTGGGTCCACGACTATCACCTGATGCTGCTCCCGGGGATGTTGCGAGAGGTGGTCGGGAACACGCCGATTTCCTTCTTTCTCCATATTCCCTTCCCCTCCTTCGAGGTGTTCCGCCTCCTCCCGGTGCAATGGCGGCGGGAAATCCTTGCCGGAATGCTCGGAGCCGATCTTGTGGGGTTCCATACATTCGAGTATACGCAACACTTCCTCCAGTCGGTCCTGCGCGTTCTCGGCCATGACAACCAGTTCGGGACACTCTTTCTCCCCCAGGGGATCGTGAAGATCGATACATTCCCCATGGGGATCGACTACGAGCGATTCGCATCGGGGGTGGATGCTCCGGGGACGATACAAGAGCGGCAGGCACTTGAACCGATGTTGAGGAGGAGAAAACTCGTCGTTTCCGTGGATCGCCTTGATTACACCAAGGGGATTCTGAGCCGGCTCGAAGCGTTCGAGCTCTTGCTGGAGAAACACCCTGAATACCGTGAGAACGTGGTTATGGCCATGGTCGTGGTCCCCTCGCGGGTAGTTGTCGACAAGTATGAAGAGATGAAGAAGCAGATCGAAGAGTACGTGGGGAAGGTCAACGGGCGCTTTGGCAATCTGGGGTGGACCCCCGTGAGTTACCAGTACCGGCAGCTCTCGTTCGAACCGCTGGTAGCGCTGTACAGTCTTGCAGACGTTGCTCTCGTGACGCCCTTGCGGGACGGCATGAACCTGGTCGCGAAGGAGTATGTCGCGACGCGCAGGAACGGCAATGGAGTCCTGATCCTCAGTGAGATGGCGGGCGCAGTGAAAGAGCTTGGCGAAGCCGTGGTGATTAATCCGAATACCCCCGGAGAAATCGCGACTGCGATGCATGAAGCGCTGGAGATGTCGGAGGAAGAACAGCGGCGGCGGATGCAGATCATGCAGGGCCGCCTGCAGCGGTATACGGTCAGCCGCTGGGCGTCCGACATCGTCGGTCAACTGCTGACCACTGCGCAGGAGCAGAAGACGTTTCTTGCCAAGATCTTTTCGAAAGAAATGCTCCCGAAACTGTTAACCCAGTACGATCAGGCGACCAATCGCCTCTTGCTGCTGGATTATGACGGGACTCTCGTGCCATTTTCCCGGCGACCCTCGCAGGCTGCCCCTCCGCGAGATGTGATCGGTCTGCTGGAAACGCTGGCCAACGTCCCCGAAAATACCGTGGCAATCGTCAGCGGACGGGACCGCGCGACGCTCGACAAGTGGTTGGGGGCCCTCCCCATTCACCTCGTCGCGGAGCATGGCGTCTGGGTTCGCGAATCGGGAGAACCATGGCGCATGCTGAAGAAGCAATCCGTCGAATGGAAATTCCAGATCCGCCCCATCCTGGATCGGTATGTGGACAGACTTCCGGGTGCGTTTGTGGAAGAAAAAGAATTCTCGCTTGTCTGGCATTACCGCGCCGCCGATCCGGAACAGAGCGAACTGCTCGTGGGAGAGCTGAAGGATCACCTTGTCTCCCTCACGGCGAACCTCGATCTGCAGGTGTTACAGGGGAACAAAGTCGTGGAAATCCGGCTTGCCGGGGTCAATAAGGGGACCGCAGCCCTGCAATGGATGGCGGAAGGTCCACCGGGGTTCATTCTCGCCATCGGTGACGACTGGACCGACGAAGATCTCTTCGCCGTCCTTCCGGAACATGCCTGGTCTCTCCGCGTCGGCATCACCAGTACACGCGCCCGGTTCAATATCCGTGGCACCGGAGATGCGCTCCGTATTCTGCAGGCGATCGCCGCAGTCGAGACAGAAGGTACGCCTCTGGAGGCAGTGGGTGGGAGAGCGGGGAGGAAACATGGTTAAGCAATTGAGTAGGATGGAGGAAGAAGGCAGCAGAAAGCAAGGTATGCAGTATGCAGTAGGCAGTAGGCAGAATGATGGCAAAGTCCCCTCCCCCTTTCCCGGATCGCAATGGCTCGGGCTTGTTCTTTTCCTTTCGGTTGTTTCTCCCGGCGCCGGGTCGACCGGCCGGCGCATCGCTCCGCTCTTTCTCTCATGATGGTCCTGGTACTTTTCTCTTCTCCTGTCCTGTTTGCGCAAGCACTTCTCCTGAAAGATTATAGCACGGAAGACGGGCTTCCGGACAGCCGAGTTGCTCCGCTTCTCCAGGACCGGGAAGGATATCTCTGGTTCTGTACGCAAGCCGGCCTCACGCGGTACGACGGCAATGAATTTCTGAATTTCGGTCCGGCACACGAGATCCCGGGAATCTTTGGAAGATCGATCCTTCAGGATCATGCCGGCGCGATCTGGTTTGCGTACAGCGGTTTTCGCTCCGGAGGGTTGACCCGATACTGGAACGGTCGGAAAGACACCATCGATCTCCCTCCCGGAACGCAGCCGAACGAGATCGTGGAGGATGCCGGCGGAAACATCTGGGTGGCTTCGAATATCGGCTTCCAGGAGATCCGCTTCGAAGATTCTCTCCGGACCGCGTGGACCATCCGTCCACCCATCGACAGCGCAGTGTCCGCAGCCTTTGTGAGCCGGAACGGAGATCTGTATTTCGCCGACAAGCAGGGTCTCTCTCTGCTCCGCGGGCATGACGTGATACCTCTCTATCAAGCACCCGCCGGATCAGGCTCCAACTGGCATGTCAGGCCGTACTCCTTCTACGAGACCACTGACGGCGATTTATGGTTTGGCGGGTACTATGACGCATACCGAATACAGAAAGGCCGCCTTCAGAGATTCGGACCCGATGAAGGAATCCCGGACAGGGGAGTCTGGTGCTTCAACCAGGACGAGAACGGCAATTTGTTTGCCGGGACGATGAATGGCCTTTATCGGATTCGCGACGGGGGAGGCAAGGTGGTGTTCGAGAAGGAGCCCTCCTTTGGCGATGCGGTCGTCTACGATATGCTCCGGGACAGGGAAGGGAATTTGTGGTTTGCCAGCGCGCCCGGACTCCGGCGGCTCCTCCGTCTTGGAACGGTGGTCCCGTTCAAAGGTGAAGAGGTCCTTGCCGCCGCAGGCGTGGGACCCATTCAGAACGACGCTGACGGGGCAGTCTATTTCGGCTCGAGAAACACCGGCCTCTATACCTATCGCGATGCGACGGTGCTGCCCCCGGTTGTTCCTCTCCCCACCCATGCGTTGACGGTGACGGCAGTGGCCCCGGACGGCGGGAACAATTCCTGGGTCGGTCTCTGGCGTGGCGGCGTCGTACACCTGTGGAATGGTCACCGGCGGGCGTTCACGACAGCGGACGGGCTCCCTTCCGACGGTGTCCATTGTGTCATGAAAACCCGGAAGGGTACCGTGATCGTCGGAACGGCGGCGGGCGCGTGCATGATCGACACCCAGAGCAGGCTGAAGCGTTTCGACGACCCACAGATCTCGGGGAGAACCATCTTCGATGTCAAGGAAGGTACGGACGATACACTCTGGTTCGGAACGGACGATGGCGTGAGGGAAGGAGTCCTGAAGGAGGATTCGCTTCTTGCACCCGTCACGATTCCCGCAACTGAGGGACTGACCGGGAAATTCGTTTACGCCGTCCTTGTGGATTCCCGTCGACGGGTCTGGTTCGGGACCGACGGGAGTGGCGTCATCGTCCTTGATCGGGGGAGGTATTCAAAGATCACGACGGAAGACGGGCTCGTGAGCGATCGCGTCTTTGCGCTGGCCGAGGATTCTGTCGGGAATGTCTGGGTGGGGACCGCGGCGGGATTGAGCTGCTGCAGCGGCCGGTGCGTCAGGAGTCTGACCTATGCCCAGGGGTTCGGCGAGATCGGCATGCACGGACTCCTCACGGATCGACGAGGTGATCTCTGGGTGAGCTGCGTTCCGGGCGTGAAGAAGCTCAGGCCGGCGCACGTCATGGCCAGCACCCTCCCTCCCTCGTTGTCTCTCACCGATGTGACCGTTGACGGAACTCACCTTGATCTGCGCCACGACCAGGAGTTGAGGCCCGACCCTGCCATCATCATCTTCCGTTTTGCGGCGCTGAGCTACACGGACGAAAGGAACGTCCGGTACCGGTATTCCCTGGATGGGTTTGACAGGGATTGGTCACCCCCGGTGACAAGCCGGGAGGTCCGTTACACGCACCTTCCCCCGGGGCACTACCGGTTTCGCCTGATTGCGCGGAGCGGCGACGGGGTGTGGAGTCCCGCGCCGGAGGAATATGCGTTTGCGATTCTCCCCCCCTTCTGGACACGATGGTGGTTCGTGAGTGCGACTCTTCTTCTTATCGGTGCGTCATTGTACGGAGGATACCGGTACCGGTTGAACAGAATTCTCCAGCTACAGCAAACCAGAAACCGCATTGCCATGGACCTCCATGATGATGTCGGATCGTCCTTGACACGCATTTCGGTGATGACCGAGGTGGCCCGCCGGAAAGCCGGGGAGGGAGACGGCGAGACGACGGAGTACCTCTCGCATATCGGAGAGATCGCGCGGAGTATCATTGACAGCCTGGGTGATATTGTGTGGACTGTCGATCCAAGCCATGATGATCTGCAAGATGTGATCCGCCGGATCGTCCAATTCGGTGAAGAAGTCTGTGCAGCGCGGGGAATCGCTTTTGAGACCGATCTCAGCGGATCGTTCGATTCTGCGCGGTTGGAGCCGGAAAAGCGACGAGACATTTACCTGGTGTTCAAGGAGGGGATCAACAACATCGTCAAACATTCCGGCGCAACCATTGCGCGGTTCCGGGTACGGCCGGGAAGAGGCACGGCGGTCCTGGAACTCCTTGACAATGGTTCGGGCATTCCCGGGGACGCCGAAGGCACGGGCCACGGACTCGTGAGCCTGAAAACGCGGGGCGAACGCGCCGGAACCCGTTTCTCGGTGGAGAGCAGGGAGGGGGAAGGGACACGAATCTCTCTGGAAATCAAAACCGGCTGAATATGCGGTTGCGGGGTGCACGAAGGAACCCTATATTCCGGACATGAATCCAGCCCATGTCATATCCGTGGCTCTCATCGAAGATGAAAAGGAGGTCCGTCAGGGGCTTTCCTTCATCCTCAATCATACGGAGGGATTCCGTTGTATCGCCGACTTCAAATCCTATGAGGACGCCCTCGCGACGCTGACGTCGGCGCCGGACGTCCTGCTTTCCGACATCGGCCTCCCGGGGATGCAGGGAGATGAGGGGGCAAGACGCTTTAAAGAGAGATTCCCTTCCGCTGCCATTGTCATGCTGACCGTCCACGGAGATGACGATCGCATTTTCCGGTCCATCTGTGCCGGCGCAACGGGGTACATTCTGAAGAAGGAGCCTCCTGCCAGAATCCTTGACGCGATACGAGAGGTATATTCAGGTGGTGCGAGTATGTCGTCGGAGACGGCGATGAGGGTCCTGAGCGCGTTCCGTGCGCTCGTTCCCAGGAAGAGCGAGAATGGGATCCTGACGAAGCGGGAAGAAGATGTGCTGGAGGAACTCGTGAAAGGGAACAGTTATAAATCGATTGCCGATCATCTCTTTCTCAGCGTCCATACCGTCCGTTTTCATATCCGATCGATCTACGAGAAGCTGCATGTGCATTCGAAGTCGGAAGCGGTGGCCAAGATCTTAAGAGAAAAGATGCTATGAGTAAGAAGTAAGAAGAAGGAAGTAAGAAGAAAGATGGGGACAGGGAACAGTAGACAGTAGACAGTAGTCAGTGGACAGTGCAGCGAGGCAGATTTCTGTTCACAGGTTCAGTACATCGCCTCAGACTTCGTTACTATTCGGCTCTTCAGAGCCGCCCGAGCGTCATTCGGTTTCCAGCGGCTACTTTCTTTCGGCCCGCTAAATCTCCACTCCGGTGGAATCAGGCTGTTGAGCATCCTCCGATCTTCCGCGGTCAGATACGTCAGTCCCACCACGAACGACGCGTTAGTCCATCCGAACCCTTCGCGGGTGAGGTAGGAAAACTTCGTCCCGACGTTCCCGTACTCTGCGAATACCTGCGACGATCGGTCGACGACATCGTACTTCTCAGCAATCGTACCATTGTAATTCGCAGCGTTCACCGCGACGGTGTACAGCCAGCGAAACGCGAGATCGCGTGCAAGAGTATCGTACCCATAGTTTCTCAGTCCCTTCCACGTCAGCATCTGATGTGGCGCCCATCCGAACGGGTAGTCCCATTGCGTCTGCGGATGAGTATCGGTAATGGCCCCTCGCGATGATTCGGTCGAACCGACGATTCCTCCGGGCATGGCAAGGAGAGGGAGCGCTGTACGAACAAGTCGTTCTGCTTGCTTCGGTGTTGCGACCCTGGCCCAGAGAGGGAAGAGCGTAGTCGCACTAACGTATGATATCTGCTTGCGCTGGACGATATCGTAGTCAAAGAACATCCCCCTTTCCTCATTCCACAGGTACTTCGTCAACAGCTGCTTTCTTTGCTTCGCGCGCGCTTCCCAGGGAGCACTCCGTTCCGTTGTTCCATCGTGCAGTGTCAATGTCCCGCCGAAAACGCTCCTGATCGTCTGCGCCAAATCCGATTCGATCTTGTAGAGCAGGGAATTGAGGTCGACCGTGGCCAGTTCCGCACAGTCGTTGAGGAGCCGGTAGCTTGCGTCATGTCCGGACTCACGCATGCTCCTGTCGTCGGTGAAGAACTTGTCGAGTTCTGCGTCATGAATGATCCCGGACTGATAGGCGTGTTCAAACTCTTGGGCAGTCATGTTGTGCCGCTTCGCATACGCTGTGAACACGGCATCGTACCTCCCGGGCTCGACCTCCGGCGGCGGGCCCAGGCCGGGATCGAAATACCGGCTCAGGCCAATGGATGTTTCATGATCCTTGTTCGTCCAGACATCTTTGTATTCGTGAATCGCCGCTTCCATCGCCCGGGCGAGCCACTGCTTCGAATGCGCGTTCTGCGGCAGACGCTCATACACCGCCAACGCCATTGACGTCAGGAACGGCGGCTGGGATCGGGTAAGGTAGTAGGTGCGATTGGCGTTCAGGATCTTCCCGTACTGTTCGATCTCATACACGAAATTGTCGACCATCGACTTCGCAAGGTTGACCTTGCCGTCCTCCAGCAGTCCGAGCGAGATGAAGTAACTGTCCCACCCATACATCTCATTGAACCTGCCGCCGGGGACCACGAACGGCACGCCGGAAATGGTCCCGTCAGGCTCGCGTTGGAGCTTGAGACTCAGGATCCCGTGTCTGCCGTTGAGGCTTTTGACGTACTGCGGGGTCACGTTCCTGGGGAGCACGACTACCTTCATTGCCAGCGCGGGATTATCCCGGGCGATCCCCGAGAAATACGCGGCCGCCAGGGAGTCGTCGGGCGGGACATAGACGTAGTGCAGTCCATCGACACTCCTCGTTTTCTCGTCCTTGATCATGGTCGCCAATCCGCCGGCGTCGATTCTTCTCGTCAATCCGGCCCAGTAGTACGCTTTGATCGATTGCGCGATGTGGTCCGCGGGCGGGACGAACAGATCATCGAGGCCGAAAGAGATCGTGTCCTTCCCTGCGTCTTCCGCGCGTTTCAGCAGGGCAAGAAGATTCGCCAGGTGATAGGTGCCGGACACTTCGTAGCGGCCGCCTCTCTCGGAAGGGAACCAAAACCGCTTGTCACCCCGCAGCGTCCCCGCGATATGGGGGTCGTCGATGGTGATTCTCTTGTCCCCGTCCGTGTCTTCATCCCGAATCAGGGAGTCGAGAGCCGGGCGAACGACCACCCGCGCCCGCACCTGTGAAAGAGCAGAAGCGGGGAGAAACAACCCTGCCATCATCCCGAGCAAAAGGAGGAGTGAGAGCAGGGAAGCCGATCTTCGACGCATAGTACTCCTATGATTGACAACCTCGATGGACCGTTCGCATCGTACGGAATTAGCGGCTTCGACGCAACGCGTACCTACGCGGGATGGGCGTTCATCGTTTCCGCCTTGCTTCCATCCCCGAAGGGGTGTAAATTGCGCCATCGATAGTCCATTACCGGCGCACCAGAAACGCCTTGTTGCCTCTCGGTAGCCACTCCGGATCGCAGAGGCAGACGCCCTGGGCTCACTTCCCCCGCTCGATGCTCTCTTTTGATACTCCCAATGCGCCGTGTTGGTTTCGATAAGGAGACCCTGTAATGGGAACGAATTTGACGAATATCGCCTTCCGGACGAGCCTCACCTATGTCATTCTCGGCGGGATCTGGATTCTCTTTTCCGACCGCGCAGCGATTTCCCTGAGTTCGGACCCCAATGTGTATGCTGAAATTTCGATTTACAAGGGGTGGGCCTTTGTCCTCGTGACCGGCACGCTATTGTACTTGACATTAAGGACGCAGCTTCGCCGCTGGAATGCTGAATTCGAAGGGAGAAAGAAGGCCGAGGAGGAGCTACGACAAAATCAGGAAGCGTTGAAGAGCAGCGAAGAGCGCTTCCAGCTGGCCATGCAGGGCGCGAACGACGGTGTTTGGGATTGGAATTTGAAGACGGGGGCAGTGTACCTTTCGCCGCGATGGAAGAGCATGCCCGGTTACTCGGATGACGAGCTGGCAAACAGTTACGACACGTTCAAGGCCCTGGTGCATCCGGACGATCTCGCGAGGGTGGAGAACGCCATCCACGAATTCTTTGAGGGGCGGGCGGCGAATTTCGAAATCGAGTTCCGGATAAGGCACAAGCAGGGACACTACCTGGATATCCTCTCTCGTGCCTGTGTCTTGAGGGATGGAAACGGGAAACCCCTCCGCTTTGTGGGAACCCACGTCGATATCACCGAGCGGAAGAAGGCGGAAGAGGCCATCCGGGCGAGTGAAGAACGGTTCCGCTCGTTTATTGAACTGGCTCCCCTGGCAGTATTTGTCGTGAACAGGGAAGGTGTGTATATCGACATGAACCCGGAGGCGGGGAAGATGCTGGGCTATGACCAATCGGAACTCCTCGGCAAGCGGGTGGGCGATGTCAGTGCGGGCGAGGACCGCCCCAGCGTGCTTTCATCTTTCACGAAATTACTTGCGGTCGGCAGAGTGGAAGACGAGTACCGGATGGTGCGGAAGGATGGAGAGAAAATATGGGTCTCGATCGTCGCGGTGCCGCTCGACAAAAACCGGATCCTCGCCTACTGCCGTGATGTGACGCCCCGCCGGTTCGCCGAAGAAAAACTGAAGGCTTCGCTCCGGGAGAAAGAAGTCCTCCTCAAAGAGGTGCACCACCGCGTCAAGAACAACCTCCAGGTAGTCAGCAGTCTGATCAGTCTGCAGGCGGAGGAATTAAAAGATGCGGAGGCACGGGCCGCCCTCCGGGAAAGCCGTCAACGGGTGCGCTCTATGGCGCTCATCCACGAAAGCTTGTACCGGTCGGAGAACCTCGCCAGTATCCGATTCAAGGAGTACATCGATACGGTGGTGAAGGAGCTGCGCCGGTCATACGACAAAGCCGGTGTAAGCATCTCGGTCGATGTGGAGCCGATTCTCCTCGAAATCGGCAGTGCGGTCCCGTGCGGCCTGATCATCAACGAAATCCTCACGAACGCGCTGAAGCACGCTTTTCCCGGCGGACGCCAGGGGAGCGTATTCCTGCGGATGCGCCGGTCGGGTGCCTCAAGGATCGAACTTGTTGTGGAGGATAACGGCGTGGGATTTCCTGAAGGAATCGATTATCGGAAGGTTACGTCGATGGGGATGACGCTGGTCATGTCTCTTGCGCAGCAGCTCGATGCCGACATCCGGATGGAAAACACCGGCGGGACAAAGTACACGGTGGAGTTTCCGGGATGAGCCAGGAGATAACATTTTAGATTTTAGAAGTTTAGATTTTAGGTTGGTTTAGGCGGGACTATGGGACACACCGCCATTGCCACGACCTAAAGGTCGTGGCTATACCTGACCCCTCTCGAGTGGGGAACGGAACGGGGGTGTTGAAGCGAGACGGGACATTGCGTTATTCAAACGCAATATTCAGTCAGTCCGTTTGACATAGTTCCCGCTTTTTCATTTGTTAAAGGGTCCAACTCTTCTCCCAGCCTCGCACGTTTCTCTCATCACCAGTCAGGAGGGCCGCCGTGATCGACAAGACACACTTCATGCTCGATGAGTCCAGAATCCCCAAGATGTGGTACAATATTAACGCGGACTTGCCGGTACCGATGCCGCCACCTCTGCATCCGACGACCCTCCAACCCGTGACACCTGATTTTCTCAGTGTTCTCTTCCCCATGAGCCTGATCGCGCAGGAAGTGAGTCAGGAGCGATGGATCGAGATTCCCGAGCCTGTGCGGGAAATCTATCGCATCTGGCGCCCCACGCCGATGGTCAGGGCGATTCGTCTGGAAAAAGCGCTCGGAACGCCCGCGCATATCTACTACAAGTATGAAGGTGCGAGCCCCGTCGGTTCTCACAAGCCGAACACCGCCGTCCCGCAGGCCTTTTATAACCGCGAGGCGGGCACCAAAGCAATGACCACGGAGACGGGAGCCGGTCAATGGGGCGCGGCACTTGCCATGGCATGCAATTTCTTCAAGATCGACCTGGAAGTGTTCATGGTAAAAGTTTCGTACAGCCAGAAGCCGTACCGCCGCATGATTATGGAGAACTATGGCAGCACGGTGTTCGCGAGCCCGAGCAAGCAAACGAATTACGGACGTTCCATGCTGGAGAAGGATCCCGATTCACCCGGCTCATTGGGGATCGCGATTTCCGAGGCGGTGGAGGCGGCTGCGAGCTCCAACGGGAAGAAGAAATACGGCATAGGATCCGTCCTCGGATATGTGCTCCTCCACCAGACAGTGGTCGGACTCGAAGCGCTCGAGCAAATGGAAATGGCCGGGGAGTATCCGGATATCGTGATCGGGTGTGCCGGCGGAGGATCGAACTTCGGCGGATTTGCCTATCCGTTTGTTCACAAGAATCTGACGGAAGGAAAGAAGACACGAATCATGGCAGTCGAACCATCCTCGTGCCCCAGCCTGACGAAGGGCAGGTACACGTATGATTACGGAGACACGGCCGCGATGGCCCCCGTCATGAAAATGTATACGCTCGGACACACGTTCATGCCGCCGGGAATCCACGCAGGAGGATTGCGCTATCACGGGATGTCCCCGAGCATCAGCCTGCTTGTCCACCACGGTGACATCGAGGCGCGGGCGGTGAGACAAGTCGCGACCTTCCAGGCGGCGGTGGAGTTCTCCCGCGCGGAAGGAGTGATCCCCGCACCCGAATCGGCGCACGCGATTCGTGCTGCCATCGATGAAGCGCTGGTGTGCAAAGCCGAAGGGAAGAAAAAAGTGATCGCCTTCAATCTCTCCGGGCACGGACATTTCGACATGGCGGCGTATGAGGCCTTTCATCAAAACAAGCTCGAAGACTACGACTATCCGGAACATCTCGTCGAAGAAGCGATGAAGCAATTGCCGAAGGTGCCCGCGTAAGCCGGGAGGTTTGTCCCGGGTGGGACCGCCCCCGTCACGGTGTTCAGCCGCCGGATCGGCGCCATCCGGTTGCGCTTTCGATACTCCTTCTCCAGAGAGGGTTTCCAATGATCGCTCACCTCGATACGATCGAAATTGCAATGCTTGTCCTGGGCATTGCATTCTTTGTCATCCTTTCCTATGGCGTCTGGAAGGCGATCCAGAAGGGGAAGAAGATGACCTGGCTGCTGCCGTTTTTTGCCGTCGCAATTATCATGATCGGATTCCCTGCATACAAAAGCGTGAAGTTTGCCGGGGTTGAGCTGGATCTTCAAGAGGCGGTGACTGCGGCAGAACAGAATCCGGCGAACACGCAGGCGAAAGAGGTTGTCAGGAAAAGACTCGCTGATCTCGGTTCGGTGAGCTCCGGCGATCTGGATGCGCGACTGCTCATCGCGCGCGCGTATAACACCCTGGGGGAGAGGAAGCTCGCGATCAGCCAGGTCGACAGTGTGCTGAAGGCCGATCCTACGCACCTTGATGCACAGAAGTACAAGCGAAAGTTCGAGGCGGAGATCGCACACCCGTGACTCTCCCCGGTGGCGCACTCAGTTCTTCATAACCTTCCTTTCCTCACGTGCAGCACGTTATGTCCTTTCTGGTGGTGCAAAACGGCACACACTCCGATCCGTACCCCGGTGTCGGCGACACCATGAGAATCCTATGAGAACAGTCTCCCTTTGCCTTCTCCTGTCCCTCTTTGCCGGATACGCTTCAGGCGGAACGCCGGTGATTTTTCCCCGACCATTAAGTCCCAGGATCGCGAACTACTCCATTGTTGTGCGGTATGATCCGGCGTTGAAGATGCTCACGGCGAGCGAGCGGATCACCTGGCACAATCCATCGGACGCCCCTGTTTCGGAACTCCAATTTCACCTCTATCTTAATGCATTCAGCGGGATGAATTCGACGTTCATGAAAGAGTCCGGTCCCCGCGTGCGCGGACAGGACATCGAAAATGCCGACTGGGGGTGGGTGAAAGTGGATTCGCTGAAAACGTCGGAGGGAGTCGATTTGCGGGGCGGGATGGAATTCATCCATCCTGACGACGACAACGCCCAGGACAGTACCGTGGCGCGCGTGCCCCTGCCAAGTCCGGTGCCGGCGCACGGAACGATCGTTCTGGATCTGGCATTTCGCTCCCGTCTCCCCCGGGTCATCGCGCGCACGGGGTACGGTGAGGATTTCATCATGGCAGGGCAGTGGTTTCCCAAACTCGGCGTGTACGAAGTGCCGGGGCAACGGTTCGCAACGCAGCCATCGTGGAACTGCCATCAGTTTCATTCGCGGACGGAATTCTATGCTGATTTCGGCGTCTACGACGTCTCCATCACTCTTCCTTCGAGCTATATCGTCGGGGCAACAGGAGTGCTCGAACGGGAAGAAGATCATCCCGACGGGACAAAAACTGTTTCCTATCATGCCGAAGACATTCACGACTTTGCATGGACAGCGTCGCCCCATTTTGTCGTCCTGAACGACGTCTGGCGCGGTGTCGCGATCCGCGCTCTGGTGCAGCCCTCGCATCTCAGCCAGGGAGAGCGCTATATCAGCTCCTTGAAGAATGCCCTGGAGTATTTCGATGCACACGTCGGGGCATATCCGTATCCGGTGTTTACGCTGGTCGACCCGCCGTTTGGCGCCGGAGCGGCGGGCGGAATGGAATACCCTACCCTCGTGACGGTCGAAACACTCATGGGGATCGGTGAGTGGTTGCGCTTTCCCGAAGTTGTCACCATTCACGAATTCGGCCACAATTACTGGTACGGGATGGTCGCAAGCAATGAATTCGAGGAGGCATGGCTGGACGAAGGGATCACACAGTATTATGAGGCGCGCATCATGGATGCGAATTACGGCCCATCGACTTCTGCGATTTCCCTCTGGGGGATGCATGCAGGGGATGGTGAATTCGACCGCTTCAATTACATCACCATGCCGAATCCTTTCATAGCACCCATAACAACTCCCGCATGGAAATTTCCGAATTATGGGGGGACATTGACATATTATAAAACCGCTGTCGTGCTGAAGACCCTGGAGGGGCTTCTCGGCACTGCGGTCATGGATTCCATCATGAAAGTATACTTCCAGCGGTGGAAATTCCGTCACCCCTGCGGGAAGGATTTTGTCGCGGTATTCAATGAACTGGCGCCCGTACTCACCCGGAACCGTTTCGGGTCAGATATGAACTGGTTTTTCGACCAGACCCTCTACGGAACGGGGATCTGCGATTACGAATTGAGCGGCGTGAGGGAGAATTCCGACGGAGGCGCGGATTCGGTGAAACACTTCACCGCGACCGTTGGGGTCAGCAGGCTCGGAGAAGTGCGGCTGCCTGTGGAAGTAGAGGTGATTTATGAGGATGGTTCCACGGCCCGCAAGCACTGGGACGGGGAAGGACGGTACATCGCACTGAAGTTCTCCGGGACTTCGCGTGTGCGCACGGCGATTGTGGATCCCGATCATTTGATGGCACTCGACGTCAATATGCTGAATAACAGCAGGACGGTTGCGCCTTCGACGCTTCCGGCAAACAGCTACTGGACGAAGATGCTCTTTTGGATTCAGAACCTCTTCCAATGCGCTTCGATCCTGTGAGGACTTCATGACGACGTTTCGATACTTTGCACGGGGATGCGCGGCGTCGTGGAATTTCCGCGCCATCGCCGCCGTTCTCTATCTGGCGACCACCGCGCTTGCGCTTCTCCCGGCTCTCAGCCTGCGGTCGGTGCTGAATTCTTCGTTCGGCCCGTCGGCGGCGACGCTCGACCTGGCCCGGGGATTCGACTTCACCGTCCTCGGCGATCTGATGCGGAACCACGGGAAGGAAATCACGGCATCGCTCGCAGCACTCTTTCCGACAATGCTGCTCTCGATGTTCGTGAATCTCTTTTTTGCGGGAGGAATCATTGCGGCGGCGCAAAGCGGCGAAGTGACCGTCCGGGAATTCTTTCGCAATTCCGCCCGTTATGCGGGACGGTTTGTACGGCTCGAAGTGATCGCCGTCGCCCTCGGCCTTCTTCTCATGGTAGGATTGACCGTCGGGTCCTCCCTTCTCCTCGATGCTCTCACAACCCATGAGATGTCCGAATGGCCGACAGTCTGGGCCCTCCTGATAGACGGGTTGGTGATTGCTCTTGCCATGTTCGTTCTGTCGCTGGTCATCGATTATGCGAGAATCGCACTTGTCGTCGAGGCGGAGACTTCCGCCTGGAAGGGATTCCGCCGGGCCCTGGTCTTTCTCTTTTCGGCGAAATTCATTACGACGTTCCTGAGCATTCTCTTTCTGATTGCACTCGGAATCCTCTTCGCCCTGTTTCTGGGTTTGAGTTCCCTGGCAGACTCGCCGGGATCGGTGGCGCTGATCGTCACTGTTTTCTTCCAGCAGGCGTTTGTCATCGGGCGCGTGCTGCTCCGTGTCGCTTCATTCACTGCCGAAACGACGCTCTATCAGGAATACTCTTCCGTGCCGGTCAACGTGCCGATCGTGGACGAAGGCGGCGGGGTTCCCGGCACCGTCGAAGGGACCGCAACAAGCTAAACCATTGAAGGATGGAGCATGGCTTCTCCGGTCGATAACGTAAGGAAGTATCTTCTTTCCGGCGTTTCATACGCCATTCCGTTTGTTGCCTGCGGAGGGATCATGATTGCCGTGGCCATCGGTTTCGCTCCGATGACGCCGGCAGGTCCGGATTTTTCGCACGCACCATTTCTCAAGCTGATCCTGGATATCGGGACCGCAGCATTTGCCTTTCTCGTCCCGGTGCTCGGTGGATACATTGCATTCGGGATCGCCGACAGGCCGGGACTCGTTGCGGGCTTTGTGGGCGGCTATATCGCAAATCAGGTCGGGGCGGGATTCCTGGGAGGGATCGTTGCAGGCCTGTTGGCCGGGGTTGTCGTTCTCGCGTTAAAGAAATTGAAAGTGCCCCGCTATGTCCGCCCGGTGATGCCGATCCTCGTGATTCCGGTGATCTCGTCATTTCTGGTCGGGTTCGTCATGTACGACCTCATCGGTGCGCCGATCCGCGACGTGATGACCGCACTGACCGGCTGGTTGAAAGTGATGGGCACAGGAAACGTCGTCCTCCTGGGGATTGCGATCGGCGGGATGATCGCATTCGACATGGGGGGGCCTGTGAACAAGGTCGCGTTCTTCTTCGGCGCAGCGATGATTAAAGAGGGGAATTACGCGGTGATGGGAGCTTGCGCTGCGGCGATCTGCATTCCCCCGATCGGGATGGGACTGGCGACTGTTCTGGGCCGCAAGCTCTGGACGGATGAAGAGCGCGAGGCAGGGTATGCGGGACTGGTGATGGGGATGATCGGGATTACCGAGGGAGCGATTCCCTTTGCCGCGGCCGATCCCCTGCGTGTCATCCCGACGATCATGGCAGGTTCCATGGTCGGGGCTGTCGTTGCTCTCCTTGGGGGGGTCGGAGATCACGCCCCGCACGGCGGTCCGATCGTGCTTCCCGTGGTGGACAACAAACTGATGTATATCGTGGCGATCGTCCTCGGTGCCATCACCGTGGTCGTGATCATCAATACGTTGAAACGGGTCGCGATGCGGCCAAAATGAGGAAGAGCATGAAACTCGTTGCAGTAACATCCTGTCCCACCGGCATTGCCCACACCTACATGGCGGCCGAGCAACTCGAGAAGACGGCAAAACGTCTTGGGCATAGCATCAAGGTGGAGACACAGGGTTCCATGGGGATCGAGAATGAGCTCACCCCGGAGGATATTGCGGGCGCGGAGTGCGTGATCTTTGCCGCCGGGATCCCTGTCCGCAACCCGGAACGGTTTGCCCGGTCGCGGGTGATAGAGATTCCCGTTCAGGATGCGATCAAGAATCCGGCTGCGGTGTTTGCCCGGATCGCGCAGTGAAAGGACGTTGGTCCATGGAATTTGCCTTTACATTCCCCCTTGTTGCAGGGTTGCACGCCCGGCCGGCGGCATTGCTGCAGGAAGAGGCGGGCAGGTCCGGCTCGTCGGTGCAGTTTATCAATGGTACACGCAACGTCACTGCGGACGCGAAGAGCACATTTGCCCTCCTCTCCACGATGACACGGCATGGCGACCAATGCCTTCTGCGCATCGAGGGAAAGGATGAGCGCAGGACGTTCGAGCGTCTGCGGATGTTTGTTGAGAGAGTGCTTCCGCACTGCGATGACGGCATGCCGCTGGTTTCCGTTCAGCGGCACCCTTCCTCCATCCTCCCGAGGGCGTTGAGAGGTGCTCCGGCGTTCGCCGGGAATGGCGTGAGTCCCGGAATCGGCATGGGGCCGGCTTTCCTCTTCGAATCGTCTCTCTCTCTGACCCCGCCGATGGAGAACCCGCGGCTTCGCCGGCCGAGGAATGGGCAAGGTTCACGGCGGCCGTCGAAGCGGTCGCCGGAGAGCTCGAAGGGCGCCTGCGGACCATGAGCCTCAAAACAGGGGCGAATATTCTTCGCGCGCATCTCTCTCTCATCCGCGATCAGGAATTCGCCGCCCGCGTGCACCGCCATCTCACGGAACATTCTTCCAGTGCAGGTGCCGCGGTACGCGAGGTCGCAGAACAGTACGCCGAGACATTGCATCGGTCAGACAGTGTCTATCTCCAGGAGCGTGCCTCCGATATCCGGGACATCGCATCCCGGTTGCTCAGGGCCTTGTACGGTGAGCGTGCGGTTCGTGCCCCGGCGGCGCTCACATCGGAGGTCGTGTGCGTCGCCGAAAGTCTCACGCCGACGGAATTTCTTGGCCTCGAACGCCGGTATGTGAAAGGCCTTGTCCTGGAAAGGGGAGAAGCGACCTCGCACCTGGTGATCCTTGCGCGCGCAGGGGGGATCCCGTGTGTCACCGGAGTGAAGAATGCAGTCCATCGATGTACTGCCGGGCAGCCACTGATTGTCGATGCGCGGCGGGGACTGGTCTTTGGCGATCCCGCAGCAGCGGTGCGCGATTTTTTCGCGACCGAGCAAAAATTATCCCAGCGGCGCGAAGCAAGCGCCGCGCGATGCGAAGGCACCGTGGGGACGAGCGCAGACGGGAAGAAACTCGAAGTCGGCGCCAACTGTAATTCAGTGGCGGATGCTGAAACCGCCCACCGCAACGGGGCCGACGGCATCGGGGTATTCCGGACAGAAATCGCCTTTGGGGCGAATGACGAGCCGCCCGACGAACAAGCGCAGACGGATCTCTATACCTCGGTCCTGCAACATTCGGGCGGACAGCCGGTGATCTTCCGGACGTTCGACGTCGGCGGGGATAAACCTGTGCGCTGGCTCAGCCTCCCCGCGGAAGAAAACCCTTTCCTCGGCTATCGTGCCATTCGCATGTATGACGATTATCCCGGGCTCATCGAGGCACAGATCAAGGCCATTCTGCGCGCCGCCGTCCACGGCCCGGCAAGGATCATGCTGCCCATGATCGCTTCTCTCTCGGAGCTGCGCAGGTGGAAGGAAGAGGTCCGGCGCTGTTCCGCGTCGCTCACGGAAGCCGGCGTACCGCACAACGCCGGTGTTCCGGTCGGCATCATGGTGGAAATCCCGAGCGCGGCGCTCGCAATGGACCATCTCTGTGCGGAAGCGGAATTCTTCAGCATCGGTTCGAATGATCTCACGCAGTACCTCCTTGCAGTCGACAGGGGGAATGAACGGGTTGCCCATCTGTATGCCTCCTTCCATCCCGCCCTCCTCCGGATGTTTCGCATGGTTATCGAGGAAGCACACAAACACCGGCGCTGGGTCGGAATTTGCGGAGAGATGGCCGGAATCGATTTCGCGCTTCCCCTCTTCCTGGGGCTCGGGTTTGACGAGATCAGCGTCGTCCCTGCCCTGGTCCCGAAATTGAAAGGAATGCTCCGCCGGTACAGGAGCGCAAGTTGTGCCGAAGTTGCACGCGCTTCGCTTGACGCAGAAACGCCGGAACAGGTCGAAACGCTTCTCAGGGGATTTCTTGCGCGGCCGGGAGTCCTCCCGCTCATCGACGAGGACCTTATCAGGCTCGATTCGCCGGCCGAATCGAAAGCCGAAGTCATCCGCGAGCTCCTCGGAATGCTCGAAGCCGAGGGACGGGTGACAGACCTCGATGCCGTGGACGAGGCCGTCTGGCAACGGGAAGATTCGTTCCCCACTGGAATGGAATATGCGATCGCCCTCCCGCACTGTAAATCTCCGCATGTCCTGACCCCGTCCGTCGCCATCGCCCGCCTGCAACAGCCGGTCCAGTGGAGTGACGGGGACACGGCGGTGTCCACCGTTATTCTCATCGCCGTTCCGCAGGACAGTGCGACAGAGATCCACCTGAAGATCATCGCCTCTCTGGCCAGAAGCCTGATGCATGAAGAATTTCGTGCCGCCCTGTTCGATGCCCCCACGCGCGAGGGGCTTGTCGGGCTGATTATGAGCAGAACTTGAAGCAGTATGCAGTACACAGTAAGCAGTAGGCAGAAGGCGGTAGGCAAATAGATCAACCATGGGGACCTTGGACTCCAGAGCCCTGCAACCTCTCCCGCGTTTGCTGCCTAACATCTTTCTGCACTACTGCCTACTGCCTACTGCCTACTTTCTATTCATTATCCCATCTCTCGGAGTCTTCTTTCGTGGACTACAGTAAAGACGCCAGAACCGTCATGACCCTCGACGCCGGAGGGACGAATTTTGTGTTTTCGGCGATCCAGGGCAATGAAGAGGTCACGGAAGAGATCACCCTCCCGTCGCACGCCGACAATCTTGACCGGTGCATCGCGTCGATGGTGGAAGGATTCACCGCGATTCGTGCGAAGCTCTCCCGTCCTCCCGTTGCCATCAGCTTTGCATTCCCGGGGCCCGCTGATTACCCGAATGGCATCATCGGCGATCTCGGCAATCTCCCGGCATTCAGGGGCGGTGTGGCGCTGGGACCGCTTTTGTCGGAAACGTTCCATCTCCCCGTGTTCATCAACAACGACGGAGACCTCTACGCATTCGGAGAGGGAATTGCCGGCTTTCTGCCCCAGGTCAACCGGCTGCTGGAAAATGCCGGAAGTCCTAAACGCTACAAGAATCTTCTGGGACTGACGCTCGGCACAGGGTTCGGCGCAGGGATCGTGCGCGATGGAACGCTCTTCCTTGGCGACAACTCGATCGCCGGTGAGATCTGGCTGCTCCGGAACAAGCTCGTGCCGCAAATGAATATTGAGGAACACGCCAGCATTCGCGGCGTGCGGAGAATCTACGCCCGGGAGGCAGGGATCCCGGCGGATGAGGCGCCGACACCGAAAGAGATCTTCGACATCTGCAAGGGCTCGGCGAAAGGGAACGCGAACGCTGCTATGGAAGCCTTTCGCGAGATGGGTGAAGCGGTCGGCGACGCCATCGCGAATGCCATTACGCTCATCGACGGTCTTGTCGTCATCGGCGGCGGACTCGCCGGCGCGGCGGAGATCTTCCTGCCCTTCGTGGTGAACGAGATGAACGGCATGTACACCAAACCGGATGGCTCGACCTTCCGCCGGCTGGTGGCCAACGTGTACAACCTGGAAAACAGGAACGAGCTGGAGAGGTTTGTGAAAGGCTCGACAAAGGAAATCACCGTCTACGGATCCGATCGGAAAGTCCGCTATGATCCTGAAATGCGGATCGGGATCGGCATCTCGAAGTTGGGGACGAGCAAGGCGATTTCCATCGGCGCGTATGCTTTTGCATTGCAGTCGCTGGACGCCCGGCGCCAGGATTAGAAAAGGGGGACGCCACCCGGCGCGGACATGAGTCTGCGACTCGAACGATGCTCCGGAAGCTCCTGGAGGATTCTCCCATGGCTCAACGATCGATACCGAACGGAGAAATTGCAGCCGTTCTTCGCGAGATTGCCGATCTTCTGGAGGCGAAGGGAGAGAACGCTTTCAGAGTTCGAAGCTACCGGACTGCTGCCGCTTCTGTCGAGGGCACGAAAAGCCCGGTTGATGGGATTGCCCGGGAGAAGGGTGTTGCGGGTCTTCAGGGGCTCGATGGCGTGGGGGAGAAGATCGCCGGCCTTATAGAAGAGTACGTGCAGAAAGGAGAGGTGGAACTCCTGAAATCGTTGGAGAAGGATCTTCCCAAGGAGAAGCGACCGGATGGACAGAAAAAACCGCCGCCGAAGCATGACTTCGCGGTGAAGGCGGATGTTCCCGTGGAGCTGATCCTTTCCATAGATGCCGAGTATCGCGACAAGGCGCGCGCCGGGCAACTGAAGAAGATTGCACCACGGCTGCAGAATCCGGAAAAGAAAGCCTGGCTTCCGGTCATGGCAAAGGAAAGCAAAGGGTTTAAGTTCACGGTGATGTTCTCCAATACAGCCACTGCCCATCAACTGGAAAAAACAAACGACTGGGTCGTGGTGTATAGTGCAAAGGGGAAAGGTGAGGACCAATGCACGGTCGTTACGGAGCACCGTGGCACCCTCAAGGGGAAAAGGGTGATCCGCGGGAGGGAAAAAGAATGTGCAGCGTTCTATAAGATATGAAGAAAAGGCAGAAGAGATAATCGCGGGAAAAGATCAATTGACAATAGTCGATGGACAATAGTCGATAGTCAACCGGCAAAAGAACCACGACGGTTGTCACAAACCTCATGCTTTGTCTTCACCCAAATCTAAACTCTAAACTCTAAAATCTAAAATCCGGACAGGGTGTGTAACCTGGCCATTCGACACACCCCTTCGGTTCCCCTCTCCGAGGGGAATGTTTATGTCTATGGTGAATGGTGCAACTCGGTTGTCACCGACGGCGACCGCGCCCCCATCCAAATCTAAACTCTAAACTTTAAAATCTAAAATCCGGACTCCCCTCTCGAGAGGGGAATGTTTATTTCCGTGGCGGATAGTGCAGCGCTGTTGTCACCGATCGCGACCTTTCTTTTCGAGCGGATTTGACTTTCGTCTCCGTGAGAGGTAAGTTTCATACGATTGTTGTCCCGTTCTCTCAATGCCCCTTTCTCTTTCTCAGGAGTAAGGGGCGTTGTTGCTTTTTCGAAAGGACGAATTATGCGTCTCCTCACCGTAGTGCTCGTCGCTTTCACGCTCCTCTCCTGCCATCGAGATCAAGCCGTCAGCTACAAGGAGCAGATCCAGCCGATCCTCAACGCCCACTGTGTTCGTTGCCATGGAGGCGATCACCCGAGCGGCAAAATCGACCTGACTTCCTACGCGAATCTGATGACTACCCGCGCAAAGGTTTCCGGCCGGCAACCACTCATTGAGCCGGGAAGTCCGAGCGCGAGCCGGCTGTATGTCCTCTGTGCAACCACCCAATCGCATTTCCGGATGCCACCCGATACGTCAGGAGTCACTCCTCTGCCGACGGAAGAACTGAAGGTGTTGATGCGGTGGATTTCGCAGGGAGCGAAGGAGTGAAGGGGGGGAGAGAGGGAAGGGGAGAAGGGGGGAAAGGGAGAGGGAGAGGGGGAGAAGGGGAGAAGGGGAGAAGGGGAGACTCGGGGACTGGGAGACTCGGAGACGAGAAGCAGCTTTCTGCCTACTGCTTACTGCCTACTGTTTTCTTCCTACTTCCTTCTTCTTACTTCTTACTCTCAGCTCTTTTCTATCCCACTGTCAACTGTCAACTGTCTACTGTTAACTGTCTTTGGGGCTAGGAGACGGGGATATCTATGGTCACGGTTGTTCCCTTGCCAACCTCGCTCTCGAGTGTCAGTCGCCCGCCGTGCTCGGCGATGATTTGATGGGTGATGGGGAGTCCGAGGCCGGTGCCATCCTTCTTCGTCGTGAAGTAAAGATTGAACACCTTCTCGGTCTCTGAGACAGGGATTCCCCGTCCGGTATCTGCAATTTGCATCCTCACCACCGGCCCATCAATACTCCCTTTGAGTGCGATCCTTCCGCCCGGCGGGGTCGCGTCCAGAGCGTTCTGAAGAAGATTCAGCAGCGCCTGCGTCATGTGGTCGCGGTCCAGCAACACCGTTCCTTTTTTCTCCACCGATACGCTGAACGCCACACTTTTTCCCGAAGCCTGCCCCTCAAAGAGCGCCGCGACATGGCTGAAAAGTTCGTCGAGCGGGATGGGCTGTCTGTCAAGCCTGGGCGGACGCGCGAAGGAAAGGAACTGCCGGATGATCAGATTCACGCGGCGGACTTCATCCTGGAGCACACCGGTCAGGCTGCGGTACTCCCGGATCCCCTTGCGTGGAGAAAACTCCTTCCGGAACCGCTGTGCAATCATGGCGATGGCATTGAGCGGATTGCGGATCTCGTGCGCCACGCCGGCAGCCAGTTCTCCCATGGCGGTGACTTTGTCCTTCCGCTGGATCTCACGTTCCAGGTGGCGCGACGCCGTCAGGTCGCGAAGGACCACCGTCCGCCCCTCGATCACTCCCCCTGCCGACCTGGATGTGGACAGGGAGGAGGCGATGATCCTCTGCCTCCCATCGGACAGGGTGAGAACGTGCTCTGCACCCCCGTCTTCTCCCGCGAAGAATCCGGCAAGAGCGCTACCGTTTTTCCCGAGCATTTCCAGCGAATGTCCCTCCACCTCCTCACGGCGTGCGCCGACCATCTCCTCTGCGCTGGCGTTGTAGATGGTGACAACCTTGTCCGAATTCACCGTGACCACGCCTTCCCGCATGTGCGCAAGGATGTTTCCCGTGAAGGACTTGATGGATGTGTATTCTTTTTCGATGGCCAGATAGCTCTGCTGCGATAAGAGGAAAAAGAACGTCAGCCCTCCCAGGAAAACCACGACAAGGGAGATCATGGCCAGCCGCCGGAAGAGGCGTGCTTCGGCACTCCGGACTTCATCCATCGCGAGGCCGATCCGTAAGACCCCGATCTGACGGCCGTCGGGAGCAAAGGGCTGGATCACCTCGAACACCTCCTGCCCTCCGTATTCGCTGACGCGGGTCAATGCGGAGTCGAGTGCAATCGGCATGTTCGATCAGTGCATCGCCTGCCATCGAATTCATTTCCGCCACCCCCTTGCTTGCGGCGATAATGCCCTGCTGGTCCTGCAGGACGAGGTAGGCAATCCCGGGGTTGTCCCCGATATCCTGCAGAAGACGGCCGATCCCGAGCTTCCTGCGGAAATTGATGAGGTCGTCCGCGTCGAGATTGACAACGATCGCTCCGCCCCGGGGATCCGTCCGCCGTATCGCAACGGCATAGCGTTGTCCTTCTTCGAACCGCGCTTCTTTCAACCCGATGATCAAACGGTCCGTTTCGCCCCGGAGAATGGGCTGTAGCATGCCGGCAGGGGAACTCTTTGCGGAGAGGGTGTCGTGTCCGGGGAAAACCTCGTGGCTGGAGAGGATCTTCACTCCGTGCCGGTTGAAAATATTGACCCGGAACAAATTATTCGCACGCGCGACCGATTCCAGGCCGGCATTGGTACGAAGAAGTCCCGCGCTGTCCAGATATGCGATGAAGTACGCATTGTTGAGCAGGCGTTCGGTGAGTACTTCCTCCATCTGTTCGGTGGCAAGGATGTTGTTCGCCCCGCTCTGCCCGATCGTTGAAGCCAGAGACCGCGCATGTTCGGAGAGCACATGATAGAGCTCATCCCTGGTCTGCCGGAGTTCGATTGTCGCCGTGCCGAACATCAGCACCGCAACAGCAAGCACCGCAAACAGAAGGAGTCGAGGTTGGATATGGACGCGAAAGTTCATCCGCTTTCTTCCTACTTCCTTCTTCCTACTTCTTACTCCCCGTTCTACCAGTTTCAATGTAGCATCTTTTCCTCTCTCCGCCAACCTCAGACTTTCCTCAGTAGGCGAAAGAGACTCTTGCTGAAAGCGCTTGGTTCCTGTAGGTATACAGCGGATCGTTAGAGGAGTTCACAATATACTCGTAGAGGAGCGACAGGGTGGTGCCGCCAAGAGGAAGGTCGATGATCGCTTCGAGGGAGAATGCCGTCCGCTCGTCGATGCGTTGCAGTGCAAGCACCGTGATGCCGTCCATGGCAAGCGCCGGGCGGAGCGTATACAGCCTGCGTTGATACGAAGCCGCAGCCTGGAGGCGCACATCGTCGCCTGCAATCTGCGTCAGTCCGAGATTGAACAGGGGCCCGTCGTAGCCGTACCGGTCGTCGAAGAGTTCATCGTCGGAAACGGTGCCCTCGCCGAAGCTCACATACCGCGACTCCTTGGCGAGGCTCCCCTGGTACTGTCCGAGGAGGCTGATTCCTGTTTTGCCGGTGATTCCCTGTGCGATCTTCAACGACCCGACGAGTTGCGAGACGCCCGGCGAAGAAAGGCTCGACGAGTGCCTGCCGCTGCCGGAAGTCCGGAGTCCGGAGGAATCGGCTGTGATGTACGTCTTGATGCCGTATTCCACCCGGGCGATGAATGTCGTGCGGGTGCTCCACGTGGTTCCTCCCTGCAGGGCCAGGGTATGTTCCGCGTAGTTGAGACTCTCGAGAGAAGGGAATGTCGCAAGACGGAAGGTATAGGCTTCTTTTATCGTCCACGAGTCTCCGACATATTCTCTCCCGCCGAGCGAGGCGGCGAACTGACGATGGTCAAAGAGCGTATACTCGTCGCGGTTGTTGCGCACGCCGTACTGTGCCGTCGCCTCGAGGAGATTCCCGCCCTCCGCGTCCAGAAGCGTTTGCGCACGGACTGTCCCCATCAACGAGTAGAACGTCCGCGATGGTGCGAGGGCAAAGTAGTTCAAGGCACCGGCCGCTGTCGCATCGACAAGCGACATGTCCCCCTCCCAGAGATGGCCGGCGTTGAGGGTTGCCTCGGAAATCCTGTCGGCGATCTGATAACTATTATTGAACGTATTATCGTCGAGCATCGTGCCAAACGCACTCTCGAGATGCCATTGGCTGAAGGCCAGTGCAGGGATAAGCATCGCGGCCGGGATCAACAGGGTCCGGGCGTTCATTGCTTTCCTCCCCGCCGGTTGCCCTGTTGCTTGGGAGCCCCGGGTTGGCCGGATTTTTCCTGACCGCGGCGGAAACCCAGACCGCTTGCCCGGCTGTCGCAGATTCCATCCCCGTCCATGTCGATGAACCGGTCTTTCCCATGCTGCTTCCGGAGTCCTTTTCCCTGGGCCTTGTCTGCAATCCCGTCGCCGTCCTCATCAATGAATATCCGGCCTCCGCGTCTGCCGGCTGTGTCTGATGCGACTGAGTCCTGCACCGACTGCGCCATCACGGGGCTGGCACCGAGGAGCAGGAGAAAGGCGAGGGTGGTGAGTATTTTCTGCATGACGTTCTCCTGAAGAAAGTGGGACCGGGACCAGTGCACGACCGGCCCCGATCCCCCCAAGAAGTTACCGAGCGCGGCCTTTGCCTTTCGGACCCGTGCCGTCACAGATGCCGAGGTTATTCAGTCCTGCACCCTTTGACTTGCCGTACCCGGTACCGTCCATCGGCCGGGTTCCCTGGTTTCCGGTTCCGTCGCCGGGGCCGTATCCGGCTTTCCCATTGACATTGTTCAATCCATTCATCCGACCGAGCTTCTTGCCTGTCCCGTCCATTGGACGAACATAATCGGGATCCTGGCAGTTGAGGATGCCGTCCGCATCGTCATCGAATCCCCCCCGTTGCACGACCGGGGTGCTCTTCCCCTTCGTGGTGGTGGTTTGGGCGGAAGCGGTGCTGGTGGTCAGAACCAACAGCAGTGCCGCGAGCGCAAGGGGCAGGGTGACCGAAAGAAGATGTTTCATTGCTACACTCCTGGAATTGATATGAGAAGAAATCGTTCGCGGGTTCGTTCGAGCTTCGCACTCTCTAAGGTCAAGGAGTATGCCAATGCTCATTACGTCAGAAAGAGCAGCAAAAACCGGAACATCGAGCCGGAGGGCTCTTCCACTTCGACAAATCTGTCGAACATCGCGGCAGGAGTGTCGAAGGGAGCCGAGGTGAGAGGGCGGGGGTGCAGAATGGACGAAGAAAACAGGGGTCAGCGGATGGCACAGGAGTTGCACAAAGAGAAGGCGTACGCCTCTGGCGTATGTGGTTCGAACGCAGCTTCGCGGGAGCGGGCGGTCAAAGTGGCCGCCCGTTTCTTTTTCTCTATCCCACCTTCCACTTCTGCAGTCGATAGCGCAGGTTGCGTTCCGAGAGGCCGAGTGCGCGCGCGGCTTTGGATTGGTTTCCGCCATGCACGCGGAGAGCCTCGAGGACGATTTCCTTCTCCAGCCGTTCCAATGTGCCGCGGAGGTCTCGCGTGGCAGGCGTAGGGATGTTCGTTTCTTCCTTCATCCCGCGGACGGGCGCGGGGAGCTCTTCAAGAGTGATGAGGTCCCGCCGGGAAAGAATGACCGCGCGCTGGACGATATTCTCCAGCTCACGGACGTTTCCCGGATAATCGTAACGAAGGAGGGCGCTCCAGGCTTCTTTGGAGAATGCAAGTTTTTTCTTCCGGTGATCACGCACGAATCGGCCGAGGAAGTGTTCGATCGTCGGCGCGATGTCTTCCCTCCGGCCGCGCAAGGGGGGGATCTCGATTGTCACCACGTTCAGCCGGTAGAAAAGATCCTCGCGGAATATTCCCTCGCGGATCAGCTGCTCGAGATTCCGGTTCGTCGCGCCGATGATCCGGACATCGACGTGCAGGGTTTCGGTTCCTCCGACGCGCTCGAAGGTTTCCTCCTGAAGGACACGGAGAAGTTTCACCTGCGTGGCAAGCGGCACGTCGCCGATTTCGTCCAGGAACAGCGTCCCGCTGTCGGCAAGTTCGAATCTTCCTTTCCGTTGTTTGTCCGCCCCCGTATATGCACCGCGTTCATGGCCGAAGAGCTCGCTCTCCAGAAGGTTTTCATTCAGTGCGGCGCAATTCACCGGGACGAACGGCCGGTCTTTCCGGGGGCCGGTGAAATGGATCGCCTTTGCCAGGAGTTCCTTCCCGGTTCCGCTCTCCCCGCGGATGAGGACGGAGGCTTTGCTCTCCGCAACGCGGCCCGCGGTGTTCAGCACCTCTTCCATGGCGGCGGACTGCGAGATGATCCCCTGGAATGAGAATCGTTCGGTGAGTTGTTGCTTCAGGAGCCGGTTCTCGGAGAGCAACTGTCTCCGCTCGGCAATACGGCGGATCAGGAGGTCGAGCGCATCGAGGTCGATCGGCTTACTGATGTAATCGTACGCGCCGCCACGGATGGCCTTGACCGCGCCTTCGATGGTGCCGTACGCGGTCATGATGACGACGGTCGTTTCGGGAAAAAGGGCCCTCGTTTGCCCGAGCAGCTCGATCCCCGATTCTCCCGGCATCTGAAAATCGGTGAGGAGGATATCCGCGGAAGACTGCCGCATCCGGGTGATGGCTTCGGCGGCGGACCCTGCTTCGAACACCGTGTGCCCCTGTTTCCGGAGATACGCGCTGAGGATTGACCGCTGGGGCGGCTCGTCGTCGACGATGAGAATGGAGGTACGACTGATCATAGGCGGAGTCCGATCCCGATGGCTTGCCGGCGTGGACGATCCTGCTCGTTGCGTCCAGGGCCAGGCGATACACACTGAAGATCTGAAAAAAGGAAACGAGACTCAATCGACACGGAAAAGGTGATATGCGTAGTCATCTTTCAGAAAACCTTCCTGACCATCTGGCCACTAGTCGCCAACACCATTGAGAGATTTTTTTCGACATTTTCCCGGGAGAAGCGCTCTCCATTTTCCGAAGTTCCAGAATCCGCTCCACTTCACCCATAATTCTCGTCACCCATCTCCTCCCGCTCGCATGGCATACCGTTTGACCTAAACATGACAAAATTGCCACCGAAGTGTTTCCGTATGCTGCTTCAGTGTACCTGTTTTCAACGGAACCCTTTCAGATGTAATCGTACCTGAAGGGCGCGGATAATCATCCACACTCTTGATAAGCGCATTTATGAGTAGGACGAATCTGGAAAGAATGGCGGGCGTTGTATTGCTCCTGACGGTTTTATGTTTGCCATCGACTTCTGCGATTGGCGCCATACCCCGGCAGCAGGCAGGTGAGGTTTCGACGCGTGAGAAACTCATGAAACTCATGCGGGAGGCGGAACGTGCAAATCCCGCTCCTCACAAGGCAGTGGCAGGCGAGCGCGCGTCGTCTCAAAAACATTCCAAGGTCTTCAACGCACCAGGGAAGTCGTCGAACAGTGCGAAGTCGGCGCCAAAACAAGGTTCGCCCCCGGTGGAAAGCAGGACGAGTACCCAAACAGGATTCCAAGCAACAAGTCAGATCAATCCTGTAAAGCATGATCCGGAGCGTGTGGCGACGGGACCAGGGTTGAGCCTCGGGGCAAGGGTGATTGGTGGACTTGTGCTGGCTACTATCATCATCTTCATCACCATCAGAAGGAACGCAACAATGAAGTGGTTCTATGATCTCAGACTCAGAACGAAACTCCTCGCATCATTTGTCTCAGTCGCGTTGGTCGCCGCAGTCATCGGCATCGTGGGAATTGCGCAGATTCGCAGCATGAACGCTGCAGACACATTGATGTACGAGAATATGACTGTCCCCCTGGCGGAGTTGGGAGATATTCAGTCGAACATCCAGGCGACTGCCGCCCAGGTGTATTCTCTCCTACTTTCGACCAATGCACAGGATGATCAGAAGTTCGAACAAACCATTAACCAGCTGAATGCAAAAATCGAGGCGGACCTTGCGAGTTTTGAAAAGACCATTCTTGCCGAGTCGATCAAAGACGCATTCAAGGACTTCAAGGCCGGCAGAAGCGAGTACCTTCCGAAGCTGAAGCGTGTCATCGATCTTGCGATGGCAAACAAAAAGCAGGAGGCCTACGCTTTTGCCAGGACGGAGGCTGCGCCGATCAGACAGAAAATGGCTGCAGCCCTCGACAAGCTTGCGGAAATGAAGAAGGCGAGTGCAAAGGAGACCGCTGAAGCCAACACGCGACTGGCGAGCCAGGCAACCCTGGTCTCCATCATCGTCATGGCCATCGGGATTGCCCTTGCGCTTGGATTTGGCGTGTTCCTCGCCCGCGTCATCGGCGGGCCTGTGAAGGCACTGGCTGGCCAGGCTGAAATTGTGGCATCCGGAGATCTTACTGTTCACGTGGAGCAGCAATCGGAGGACGAGATTGGACAGCTCGCCGGGGCGTTCAAGAGAATGGTCGACAGTTTGCGGGAGACACTGGCAAAAGTAGGTGAAGCGTCATCAGCCGTCGCCAGCGCGAGCAGCGAGATCAGCAGCAGCACCGAGCAGATGGCTGCGGGCGCACAGGAGCAGACCTCGCAGGCCGGTGAGGTCGCGAGTGCCGTTGAAGAGATGACGAAGACGATTGTCGAAAATTCCCGGAATGCCTCTTCCACCGCCGACACCGCGAAGCAGGCAAAACAGGCTGCGGAACTGGGCGGGCAGGTAGTCGATGAGACCGTCGTCGGCATGAAGCGGATCGCCGAAGTGGTGAACAAGTCTGCGGCCACAGTGAAGGCTCTCGGGAAGTCCAGCGACCAGATCGGCGAGATCATCGGCGTTATCGACGACATTGCAGACCAGACGAACCTCCTGGCGTTGAATGCCGCAATTGAAGCGGCCCGGGCGGGTGAACAGGGTCGGGGATTCGCGGTGGTGGCTGATGAAGTGCGGAAACTCGCCGAACGAACGACGAAGGCGACCAAAGAGATCGCGGGGATGATCAAAGCGATCCAGGCGGACACCACCGGGGCCGTCTCCTCGATGGCTGAAGGGACAAAGGAAGTGGATGAAGGGATCAAGCTTGCAGACAAAGCCGGAGTATCGCTCAACGAAATTGTCGAAGTCTCTCAAAAAGTGACGGACATGGTGTCGCAGATCGCGGCGGCGAGCGAGGAGCAATCCAGTGCGAGCGAGCAGATCAGCAAGAATGTGGAAGCGATCAGCACGGTGACCGCAGAGACGGCGCAGGGCGTGCAACAGATCGCCCGCGCAGCAGAGGACCTGAACCGGCTGACGGAAAACCTTCAGCAGTTGTTAAGCAGGTTCAAATTGAGCGGTGAAACCGGAGGATTTCATGCCCATGCGGCTTCCACGCCGCACAACAACTCCTCGAAAGCACAGAGGTCAAAGATTGCGGTCAGAGCAAACGGGAAGCTCGTTCCCCACGGTGAGGAAGCGTAAACAAATGACATCAGGGAGAATATGATGACAGAGACAACAACGGACATCAAGAATTCAAGCCAGGGGAAGTCGGAGGAATTGCTGCAACTCGTGAGCTTCACCATCGGTGAGGAGGAGTTCGGCGTCGACATCCTGAAAGTCCAGGAAATCAACCGGATGCTCGACGTCACACGGGTGCCGAATGCCCCGGAGTATGTGGACGGGGTGATCAACTTGCGGGGCAAGGTCATCCCCATTATCGATCTCCGGCGGCGATTCGGGATGGAGAGGAAAGAGCACGACAAAAACACGCGCATCGTGGTGGTGGAGTTGAGCGGGAAGGTGGTCGGGTTTGTCGTGGATGCTGTGAGTGAAGTGCTGCGGATCCCGAAGAGCGTCACGGAACCGCCGCCGTCGATTGCTGCCGGCATTGAGGCGGCATATATGACCGCGGTGGGCAAACTCGAAGATCGTCTTCTCATCCTGCTGGATCTTGAAAAAGTCCTCTCGAGTGAAGACACGGCGGTGCACGCGGCGTAATCTGCAAATGCCGCACACCCCGCCGGGCCGGAGTGTATACGCATAACTCAACAGGAAGTACATCCTAAGTAAGGAGTCAGGTCATGAAGCGAGTCATGGTTCTCCTGATCGCAGCCGTCGTTTCGACGTTCACCGCAAGGAGCCAGGAGTTCAAGAAGGTCGTAGACATTGTGGTGGAGATGGAGTCGTCGCTGAAAGCGATGATTGCAAAAGAAGAAGGTCAGCGGAAGGCCGAAGTGGCGTCACTCCAGACGGAAGTTGCCGGCCTTCGCACTGCCCTGGCGAGTTCTGCGCCGTCGAATCCCTCGTCGGGATCCAATCTCGACGCTGCATCCACGGCGGGACTGGTGCAGAGGATTGAAGCCCTTGAAAAGCGGGTAGGGAACGACCGGCATTCAGAGGAATTCGCGGTGCTGACAGGCCAGCTGGGCAACCTCCTCGGAGAACTGAAGAAAACGCTTGACGATGCAAAAGCCCGCCCGGCTCCCGTGGCCCCGACCCTGGATGTTTCCAAAATGGCCCCGCCGACTCCTTCTTTGCCATCAATCAAAGTGGGACTCCTCGCGCAGGTTCAGGGGCAGGCAGTCCAGGAACAGACCTCCGCGGTCCAGGATGCCAATCCACTCTACCACCGCCACTGGCAGCGACAGGTGTTCGTCCGCCGTCTGAGAATTCTTGCAGGCGGGGAGCTCGCCAAGAACACGACGTTCTTCTTTGAATCTGACGCACCGAATATCGGGAAGGTGGAGTCGAACGGGGCGAAGGCCTCGAAAGTCCAGATGTACGTGCAGGATGCGCAGGTGCAGCATGTGGTTGCCCCCGAATTCGGCGTGATTGCCGGTCTCCAATTGGTCGGCATCACACGGAATGGACTGCAAAGCGCTGCATCATTGATGGCGCTTGACTACGGAGCGTACCAGTTCGCGACCAGCACTCCCCTCGATAATAATGTGGGCAGAGATCTGGGCGTGAACTTCCGTGGTTTTCTCGCCGATGAACGGCTCGAATACCGGGCAGGCGTGTTCAGCGGGAGAAACACCAATTTGTATTCCCCCCTGCGCTCGATCGTGCGATTCAACTATGCGTTCAAGGACAGGGAAAAGGGATTCTACTACACAGGCACCACGCTCGGCAAGGGAGAGATCCTCTCCATTGGCGGGGGCGTGGATGTGCAGGGAAGCTACCATGCATTCGCACTGGACGGATTTGTCGACAAGCCCCTCGGCGAAGCGGGATCGCTCACATTGTCTCTGGGCCTCTCTCTTCTTGACGGCGGCGGCAGCGACAACGACTCGACCTATTTTACCGGGGTTGTTCCAAAACAGAGTGTGATTTTTGCCGAGGGCGGATATTTCTTCAAGGACTGGAATCTTCAACCATACCTCCGGTTCGAGTCGCAGTCGGTTCATGCGACGGTCCTGAAGCAGGTGGGGGCGACCGTTTCGACCCTTGATTTGCAGAACTCGCTCAGGTCCAGCGCGCGCTACGGGGTTGGTGTGAACTACTACCTGAGCGGCCACAATGCAAACGTGAAAGTGCTGTATGAGTGGGTTTCCCGCAACCGTCTCGCGGGGGACCCGACGCAATTCGAGTCTGCGACAAACGGACAGCTGACGATCCAGATGCAATACTTCACCTACTAGGCCACGGCTCTCAACAGGTCATTGCTACAACGGAGGTTCGCATGGTGCGGATAAAAAAGTTTCAGGACTGGAGCACGTCATTCAAGGTCATCGGCGGATCGGTGGTATCGATCGGTCTGCTGGCATCGGTAGTGTTGTTCTACGTTCTCCCGAAGGTCGAAGAGACCATTTACAGCGAAAAGCGGCAGGCCACAAAGAACATTGTCGATGTTCCGTATTCGATTCTTGCAGAATACGACGCCCGCGCACAGAAGGGGGAATTCACGGTGGAAGAGGCGCAACGGAGGGCAACAGCGAGCATCCAGAACCTGCGGTACGACGAGAAGGAGTACTTCTGGATCAACGACATGACGCCGCGCATGATCATGCATCCGTACAAACCCGAGTTGGACGGGAAGGATATCAGCGACAACGCGGACCCGAACGGCAAGCACCTGTTCCTGGACATGGTGTCGGTCTGCAAAGAGCACGGTGAGGGGTTCGTTGAATATATGTGGCCCAAGCCGGGAGTGGACAAGCCGGTGCCGAAAATCTCCTACGTGAAGCTCTACAAGCCGTGGGGATGGATTGTGGGAAGCGGCATTTATGTGGACGACGTTGAGAACCAGATCGCCGCTCTTCGATGGTCGATCATGGGCGGCTTGCTGATCGGCATCCTTGTCTCGATCGGCATCGGGGTGGTGATCGGGAGGATGGTCGCCGGACCGTTGAAGGAGATGGTGGTCCGCCTGGACAATGCGGATCTCAACACCGTTTTGCAGTCGTCGCGGAAAGACGAAATCGGAGACCTGACGCGCTCGTTCGACAGGTTTGTCGGGACCATCAAGAGCACACTGTTGCAGGTTTCCGAAGTGTCGTCGGCTGTGGCAAGTGCCAGCGCGGAGATCTCTTCCAGTACCGAACAGCTGGCTGCCGGATCACAGGAACAGACCTCGCAGGCTTCCGAGGTTGCCTCCGCAGTCGAGGAAATGACGTCGACGATAGGCGAAAACTCGAAGAACGCAACGACCACCGCCGACACAGCCAGGGAAGCGAAAGTAGCGGCCCAAAAAGGCGGCCAGGTGGTGAAGCAAACCATCGATGGCATGAAGCGCATCGCCGAGGTGGTGAGCCAGTCCGCCGTGACCGTCCAGGCATTGAGCAAGTCGAGCGACCAGATCGGCGAAATCATCGGCGTCATCGATGACATTGCCGACCAGACGAACCTCCTTGCGTTGAACGCGGCGATTGAAGCCGCGCGCGCAGGAGAGCAAGGCCGGGGATTTGCCGTGGTGGCCGACGAAGTACGAAAGCTGGCAGAGCGGACAACGAAGGCGACCAAAGAGATCACCGGCATGATCAAGAGAATTCAGCACGAGACGACGGGTGCAGTTGCGTCGATGGAAGGGGGCACCACGGAGGTCCAGAAGGGGATCACCCTCGCGGAGAATGCCGGTCATTCGCTCAATGAAATCGTGCTGAAATCGGAAAAAGTGACGGATATGGTTGCGCAGATTGCCGCGGCGAGTGAGGAGCAATCAAGTGCGAGCGGCGAGATCGCCAAGAATATGGAAGCCATCTCCAGCGTCACCAACGAAACAGCCCAGGGGACCCAGCAGATCGCCCGTGCTGCCGAGGATCTGAATCGATTGACAGAAAGCCTCCAGCAGTTTGTGAATAGGTTCAAGCTGAGTGAAAGCCATTCCGCAAATACACACGGCTCGTCCCCGCAATCCGGGGCGTCGTCGACCGTTGTCCGCGAGAACGGTTCATTGGCCCCGCAAGCAACGTTGATAGGGGAGTTTGATGTTGAAGCCGCAAAAAGGGCCCATCTCGTGTGGAGGTCGCGCGTACAAAGGCTGCTACAGGGAAAAGAAACGGTCGACGAGAACAGTGTCGTTTCCCATCGGGATTGTGCTCTGGGCAAATGGTATTATAGCATGGGGCAGACCGAATTCGGCAATGGCGCAGTGTTTGTCGCCCTCGGCAAAAAGCATGAAGAGATGCACCACAGCGTGAAAAAAACGGCGACGCTTTGGAACTCCGGCAGAAAGGCAGAAGCAAGAGAGGTGGGGGAGGCGGTGTATCGGCTTTCCGACGAGGTCGTGAACCTGCTGGACGAATTGACGGTCCTTGCGTCGTAGGGGAGGGCCGGAAGGGAGCGGAGGAGGAGAAACCCCGGCGATTCGGAATGTCCCGGCGGGGAACCTGCAATGACAAACGAAAAGGCATGCCAATGAAGAAGGGAATAATCCGGAAGTTGATGCTCCCAATGGCTTCCATTGTCCTGCTGACGACGATTATTGCCGGTTGGCTGAGTACCAGACAAATGGGGCAGCAGATCCGTGCGCTTTCTGATGAACAGATCCACGGGCGCTTGCGCGCGACTCTGGAGAACCTCAACGTCGTGAATGAGTTGAGCCTGAGTAGAGTCCACACCGCCATGCATGTGTTAATCGACGAGGGAAACCGGTTCGGTGTCCCTGCGCTTGGCGGGACGTTCTCGATCGGTACGGAGCAAACGCCGAACCTGCTGCTCGGTGGGAGACCGCAGGGGAACAATTTTGTCCTCGTCGACCGTGTGAAAACTCTGACGGATGCGACTGCAACGCTCTTCGTCAGGCGCGGCCGCGATTTTGTCCGTGTGTCAACGAATGTCAAAAAGGCCGACGGGACGCGCGCCGTCGGGACTGTGCTCGATCCCAATGGCAAAGCGATTGCTGCAATCCGCGACGGCAAGCCCTTCTACGGTGTCGTCGACATTCTTGGGTCTCCTTATATGACCGGATACGAACCGATCAGAGAGTGCAAACGGAGAGACGGTCGGAATCTGGTACGTCGGCTACCCTCTTTCGACGCTCGACCAGCTCGGCGAGTCCATCGGCAAATCGCGGATTCTTGAACACGGGTTCGTCGCGTTGCTCGATGGGCAGGGGAAAATCGTCTTCAGATCGGAAAACGCCAGCAAAGAAGAGGTCCAGCGAGTCCTTGCGGGGGAGAAAGAGGCGGGCAAGTCCTGGAACCTCAGCAAAGAGCTTTTCGGACCCTGGGGATACTCCATTGTAGCGGCACATCCGGATTCGGATGTTGATGAGAAGTTGACGCAAGCCTTCTCCGCTGTTGCCGCCGGGGCGATTCTTGTCATCGGTGTGCTGGTCAGCGTGCTCTACGTACTGCTGACGCGCATTGTCCTCCGGCCGATGAAAGAGGTCAATGCGAAAATGGATGATGCCGATCTGAATACTGCGTTCGATTCGGAACGCGCTGACGAGATAGGAGATCTTCAACGGTCGTTTGACACGTTTGTTGCGTCAATCAAGAGCACGCTCGTCCAGGTCGCCGAAGCCGCCGCCGCAGTCGCGAGCGCAAGTTCACAGATATCATCGAGCACGGAGGAAATGGCGGCCGGCGCCCAGGAACAGACGAGTCAGGCGGGTGAGGTCGCCTCTGCCGTCGAAGAGATGACCAAAACGATCGCCGAGAACTCCAGGAACGCCAGCGACACCGCGGAGACCGCAAGGCAATCAAGGGAGGCGGCCGAGCAGGGAGGGAAGGTGGTCGAAGAAACGGTCCACGGCATGAAACAGATTGCCGAAGTGGTGAAGAAGTCCGCCCGCGCCGTGAAGGAACTCGGGAAGTCCAGCGACGAGATCGGCGAGATCATCGGCGTCATCGATGACATCGCCGACCAGACGAACCTCCTGGCGTTGAACGCGGCCATCGAGGCCGCCCGGGCAGGGGAACAGGGCCGGGGATTCGCCGTGGTGGCCGATGAGGTGCGAAAGCTGGCCGAACGGACGACCAAGGCGACGAAGGAGATTGCCGGGATGATCAAGAAGATCCAGGTGGATACCCAGGGTGCAGTGGAGTCGATGGATGAAGGGACGAAAAATGTGGATGAAGGGATTCTGTCGGCGGACAAGGCGGGAGCGTCGCTGGAGGAGATCGTCTTGATCAGTCAGAAGGTGACGGACATGGTGATGCAGATTGCCAGCGCGAGCGAGCAGCAATCGAGTGCCAGCGAGCAGATCAGCAAGAATGTTGAAGCGATCAGCGCTGTCACAGGCGAAACAGCATTGGGAGTACAGCAGATCGCCCGGGCCGCAGAGGATTTGAACCGGTTGACGGAGAATCTGCAATCGCTGGTCGGGAAGTTCAACCTTGGCGGCGAGGGACATTCTGCAGCCGGGCGGGGCCACGAAGGCATCCATGCACATCGCGAAGTCGAAGGTGGCCGTGCGGGCCAACGGCAAGCTGGTGGAACATCACCGAGCATAGGCGTTCAAGGCGTTGCTCTCGGGCGGATTTCGACGATTTTTCTGACTCATTTCCGGTCTTTTCTGCATCTTATACAGAAAGCCAGAACCCGGACAGAGAAGAAAGTCGGAGAGACCGTCGCCATGAACGAACGTACATTTTCCCCAACGAGAGCGCACATTCTTGACGATCCCGAGCGGTTGAAATGGTTGCCGCCCGATCAGATCATCGCACGGGTTGGACTTCGCCCCGGGATGGCGGTGGCGGATGTCGGAGCCGGCACCGGGTATTTCACCCTGCCCTTCTCGGAGGTGGTCGGTCCGTCGGGAAAAATCCATGCGGTTGACTTCCAGGCCGACATGCTCAAGAAGATCGGGGCAAAGCTCGACGCCGACAAGAGTCGGAACAACATCGCGCTTGTCTCAGGTTCGGCCTCCGCGACCACGCTGCCGGAACAGAGCGTCGACGTTGTCTTCATGGCAAATCTCTGGCATGAGCTGGACGATTTTGCTGCAGTGCTCTCCGAAGTAAAGAGAATCCTCAAGCCCAACGGAAAACTCTCCATTGTCGATTGGCGCGCAGATCTGCCGTCTCCGCCCGGCCCCCCGACCGCTCACCGTGTGAGCGTTCAAGCTGTCCAGAAAACCCTCGAATCGCACGGGTGGAAGGTGGTTGATACAGGGTTTGTGGGAGTGTATAGCCATTTTCTCGGTGCAACACCGAAACTAACCCAGACATAAACATTCCCCTCTCGAGAGGGGAGTCCGGATTTTAGATTTTAAAGTTTAGAGTTTAAATTTGGATGGACATAAACATTCCCCTCTGGAGAGGGGAATCGAAGGGTGTGTCCGGAATTTAGATTGTAGAGTTTAGATTTTAGAGTTGGGTGAAGATGAACATGGCCGTTCCTAGACAGGAATCGAAGTGTGTAACTGGCCGATTTACACACCCTTGTCCGCCTCCCGCCAGAAATGCGGGCAGGTCGGCGGACATCCCCTCTGGAAGAGGGGAATAGTGGTATTTCAAAATCGTCACCACCTCTTCACTCCTCCCCCCCTCCGACCCTACCTGCCAGCTTCCATACGATTTCGCTTGACAATTTCATCTCCGTTCTATAATTTGCCATAGCATGATATAGCAAATTAGTGCATTTTTATCCAAACCTGATTGAACTTGGCCAACCTTCTTACCACAAAGGAACTGCAGGAACTCCTGAAAGTCGACCGGACGACGATCTACCGGATGTTGAAGGACGGTCGCATCACAGGAGTTCGAGTAGGAGGGCAGTGGAGGTTCTCGAAGGACGATATCGATGCTCTGCTGGGAGACCCGGTCCGTTCGGACTCTGAGCCCGACGCACTCCCGGGCGATCCGCTTCCCATTCATTGCGTGTTCCCCATCCAGCAGGTTTTTGCCGAGATCGCCCAGGTGGGATCTCTCACCACCGCACCGGACGGCGAGCCGCTCACCGAAGTCAGCAATTGCGCCGCGTTCTGTTCTCTGATGCTCAACAGCCCATCGGGGAAGAAAGCCTGCATTTCTTCCTGGCATAAACTCGCACAGCAGTCGGAAAAGAACCCGAAGTTCGTCTCCTGTCATGCCGGTCTCCAGTACGCGCGCGCGCGGATCGAGATCAACGGGGACCTTGTCGCGATGGTGATCGCGGGACAGTTTTACGAAGATCCTCCCGACCCCGCCGAAGAAGATGCGCGCATCGAGAAACTCGCTGCGTTGCACGAAATCCCTGTGGAGGAGCTGCGTGCGGCGGCGAAAGAGATTCGTCAGATCGATCATCGTTTTGAACAACAGCTCGGCGGCTGGCTGCAAAAGGTCGCCGACACTTTTGAAGAGGTCGCCCACGAACGGTTGGAGCTGATGAACCGGCTCCGCTCGATCTCCCACATGAGCACTCTTCCCAACAGATAAGCCACCATCGTACGGAGCAGAACATGCCCACTCACGCAGACCAGACACTTGATTGCACCGGCTTGGCGTGCCCCATGCCGATCCTCAAAACGAAAAAGGCCGTCGACAGCATGCAGGTCGGCCAGGTTCTGAAGATGATCGCCACGGATGCCGGCTCGGTCCCCGATGTCACCGCGTGGTCGCAGAAGACGGGTCATCAATTGCTGAGCCACGAAGAGAACAGCGGAACGTTCACCTTTTATATAAAGAAAACAAAGTAACGATATCTCCCTGGAAGGGATCACTTCCGTATGGTGATCCCCTCCCGGAGAGCACCCCACGACGTCTTCCCGGAGAGTACTCCCATGCCTGAAGAATCAAGCAAACGCATTGCGATCATCGCCGCTCATGGCTCGCTCGATGCAGCCTACCCGCCGTTGATCCTTGCCACCGCCGCTGCCGCGATGGACATGGAGGCGGCGATTTTCTTTACGTTCTACGGACTCGAAATCATCAAGAAGGGGAAGGCCGATCATCTCAAAGTCCCGCCGATCGCCAATCCCGCCATGCCCGTGCACATCCCGAACATCATCGGGATGCTTCCCGGCATGACCTCGGCCGCCACGATGATGATGAACAGCTGGATGTCGAAAGCAAAGGTCGCCAAGCTCAGCGAGCTCCTCGACATCGCCGTCGAATCGGGCGTGAAGCTCATCGCCTGTCAGATGACCATGGATGTCATGGGGATCAAGAAAGAAGAGCTCATGGATGGACTCCAGATCGGCGGCGCGGCCACGTTCCTCGAGTTCGCAAGCCGAAACGCCATCACGCTGTCGTTTTAAGCACTCAAAGCCCGGCAGGAGCGCGCCTCACTTCGCGCTGCGTCACGGGTTGTTCCGTTCTTTTCCATCCCACTTCATTGCTCTCGAACCATCTCGTTCGGATCCGGCCGATGTGTCAGCCGGCCAAATAACAGACCCCGTCCTGATTGTTCAAAGTTTGGCAGTTTGGATGGGGGCGCGGTCGCCGTCGGTAGAAACGCACTGCCCCATCGACCATGGACGTAAACATTCCCCTAATTGCGACGAGGCGGAATCTCATCGATTCACGATCATACAAGGATACACTATCATGGAAGACAAGATCCTCATCATCATGACCAGCGGGCCCGACACGCCGCGCCGGTGTGCCACGCCGTTTTTCTTCGCCACCCTGGGGGCCGCCATGGAGTATGACGTGACGATGTTCTTCACGATCGACGGCACCCTGCTGCTGAAGAAGGGAATGGCGGAGACGATCTATCCGAAGGCAGGCGGCAAGCCGGTCTCGGATTTCCTGAAGGATGCGATGGAAGCGGGGGTGAAATTCACCGCCTGCACCGCCTCGATGGAGCTGCACGATCTCCAGACGAGCGATCTGATCGACGGCGTTAAGATGGTCGGCGGTGCCGCAATGTGGCAGATGTCGGAAGACGCCAAAACGACACTGACATTCTAGAAAGGGAAAGCGATGGCGACAGTACGTGGATGCAACTTACCCGAAGAGCTCTACTATAACATCGAGAAGCATGTGTGGGCGAAGCCGATGGACGGCGGGATCATCCGTGTCGGCATCACCTCGGTCGCGGCAAAACTGTCCGGCGGAAAACTCGCCGCCGTCACCGTGAAGGCCAAGAACATCGGACAGGAAATCAAGCAGGGAAAGAGCGTGGCCACGGTGGAGAGCAGCAAGTTCGTGGGACCGGTTCCCGCGCCGGTCACGGGCGTCCTGCAACGCGGCAACGACAAGCTCGCCCAGGACCCGAACATCGCCGTCGCCGACCCGTACGGCGAAGGCTGGATTGCGGAGCTGAAAGCAAATGACTGGGAAGGGGAGAAAGGTGCGCTTGTGACCGGTCCCGATGGCCTGGCGAAATACCAGGCAAAGCTCGAGGCCGACGGTATCTCATGTCAGTGAATCCTTCCGGAGGTTCTATGTCTGAAGAGACGATCTATCAACATCTCCGGCGATCGGGGGTCACCCGCCGGGATTTTGTGAAAATCTGCGGACTGCTCGCCGGCGCGATGGGCTTGAATTCTCTCCCTCCGTGGAAAGCCAGCGGCTTTCCGGCGGCCATGGCGGGCGAGTCTTCGGCCGGAGCCGACATGGTCGAAAAGGCTCTTGCAGCAAGGCCCCGCGTGCCGGTGATCTGGCTCGAATTCCAGGACTGTGCCGGCTGCAGCGAAGCCCTCACCCGCTCGCAATCGCCCACCCTGATCGATCTGGTCCTCACCAAGATCTCCGTCGAATACCATGAAACTCTCTCCGCCGCTTCGGGCTTCCAGCTCGAAGAAAGCAAGATGGAGACGATGAAGAAGTACGCGGGGAAGTACGTGCTCGTGGTCGAAGGGTCCGTCCCGCTCGGCCTCAACGGAGACTATTGCACCATCGGCGGGCGATCCGCGAAAGACCTGCTCCTCGAAGCGGCCTCGGGTGCGGCGGCGATTGTGGCGACGGGCAACTGCGCGACGTTCGGCGGGATCCCGAAGGCGAAGCCCAATCCGACCGATGCAAAAGGGATCTCGGAAATCATCACCGACAAACCGGTGGTGAATATCCCAGGCTGTCCGGCCATTCCGGAAGTGTTCACCGGCACGCTGGCCCAGTTCCTCGTGTTCGGGACGCTGCCCGAGCTCGACGATCTGCACCGGCCGAAGACTTTCTACGGCAACACCATCCACGACCGTTGTCTGCGCCGGCCGTTCTACGAGGCGGGGAAGTTCGCCCTCTCCTTCGACGACGAAGGCGCGCGCAAGGGCTGGTGCCTGTACAAACTCGGCTGCAAGGGACCGACCACCTACAACTCCTGCGCAACGATTAAATGGGACGCCGGCCTGTCGTTCCCGATTCAATCCGGTCATCCGTGCCTCGGATGTTCCGAGCCGAATTTCTGGGACGGCGGAGGGTTCTATCAGGGTCAATCGGCCCCGCTCAGCAAGCCGACACTCACCGCTCTCGGCATCGCCGCCGGCGCGGGTGCGGTCCTCGGAGCAGGCATGGCGGCCGGAAACCGTGGAACAAAGAAGCCAGTCAGCAAAGAATAGGAGATCGTCATGAACTGGAACGAAATACTCGAATTCGCACGGGGATCGTTCTTCCAGGTAGCGCTCATCGTGTTCGTCGGCGGGATGGCATACCGGCTGATGCGCGTCCTCTTCCTCGGCTGGAGCCGCGACAAGGTGCCTTCGAAAGGGAGCAAGCTCAAGGGCGTCCTCACCACCTACCTGAAAGGGATCCTCATCTGGCCGTTTATCCCGTGGGTGAAGAATACCTTTTCGAAGAAACCCGTGATGTATTTTGCCGGCGGACTGTTCCACCTCGGCCTCTTCGCAATCATCTTCTTCGGCACGCCCCACATGCTGGTGTGGAAGAGCCTGCTCGGCCTCAGCTGGGCGACGATTCCCATGCCGATCATCGACTGGCTCGCGGCCGTCACGATCATCGCCATGGTGGCCCTCCTGGTCAACCGTTTCGTGGACCCCGTCCTGAAGCTGCTCACGGGCTTCGCCGAGGTCCTGAACTGGCTGTTGGTCTTCCTCCCGATGATCACGGGATACATGATGGCGCACCATCTTTTTTCCCCCTATGAGATGCTCTTTTCGTGGCATATGCTGGCGGTGGATGTGATGCTGATCTGGATCCCCTTCAGCAGAATTTCCCATTTCATGTTCTATTTCTTTTCCCGGACCATTCACGGCGCGCAGTTCGGCAAGCGTGCCGTCACACCGTAACGAGGAGGCCAGTCATGGTTACCGAACAAGCCCTCAATACGTTCATCGAGGAGACCGGCGGATGGGTGGCCTCACAGCTCGAAGCGTGCACGCGTTGCGGCATCTGCGCCGATGCATGCCACTTCTACGAGGCGGTGGGCAACCCGGAATATGCGCCGGTGTGGAAAGTCGAGCTTCTGCGGCGCGCGTATGAACAACGTTTCTCGATCGGCGGCAGGGCGAAACTCGCCCTGGGGATCGACAGGAAAATCACCGACCAGGACCTGACACACTGGAGCACGATCGTCTATGAGGCGTGCACGTTGTGCAACAAGTGCGCCATGGTCTGCCCCATGGGAATCCAGCTCGGGCCGATGATCCACGAAGTGCGGACGGCGATGTCCAACGCCGGCGTCGTGCCGGACGACCTGATGACTGCGGTCAGGAAGCAGGTCGACGAAGGGAGCCCGCTGGGCGCGACCGAATCGGTGTGGGAACAGCGGATGGAGTGGATTGCCGACGAATGGGAAGTGGAAATCCCCACCGATGTGAAGGGCTCCGACACGCTCGTGGTCTTCACCTCGATCGAAATCATGAAGTTCCCCGAGAACATCGCCGCCATCGCGAAGATCCTGAACAAGGCAGGGGAGAAATGGACGGTCAGCAAAGCGGGACGCGAAGTCGTGAACTTCGGGTTCTTCGAAGGAAGCAACGAGCGGACGAAGCTGTTCATGCAGCGCCTGTTCGATGCGGCGAAGGAGCTCGGCGCAAAGCGTCTCCTGGTGACCGAATGCGGTCATGCGTACGACGCCCTCCGATGGACGGCGGCGAATATGATGGATGTGCCCGAAGGACTGGAGATCGTTCATATCGTCGGCGTCACGGCGGAGTATATCCGTGCGGGGAGGATCACGCTGAAGCAGGGCGCCTTCGACAGTGACGGAGTGATCACCTTCCACGACGCGTGCAAGATCCAGCGCCGGGGATCGCATCTCCGGGAGCCACGGGAGATCCTGAACATCCTCGCGCCGAAAGCGTTCAAAGAAATGACGCCGAACAAAGAGCAGGCGGTCTGCTGCGGAGGCGGCGGGGGCGTGATCGCGATCAAGGAAGCCGATCCCAACCGCTATGCCGTGTTCGAACTCAAGATGAAGCAGATGAAGGATGTCGGCGCGAAGACCGTCACGATGTGCTGTTCCAACTGCAGGCTGCAATACACCGACGGCGTGGAACATTTCCATCTCGACCTCAAAGTCCGTGGGCTCTCTCAGATGGTGGCTGAGGCGCTGGAATAGCAGAGGGCGCAATCTGTCATACTCCTGGAGATGAGACAATGGCATCTTTTACTCTTACACCGGTGGAAAAGGGGATTATGCGCTGCAGGCATCAGGGCGCGTTCTCGCCCGAGGATATACAATCCCTTGCGACGTTCCTGAGGGATTACCGGGGCAGGCTGCTCATCGATCTGTCGGGCTCGCCCGTCGAGGAATGTGCACGGCACATCAAGCACCTCCGCCCGATGATGCCCATTGCGGCGATCATCGGCGGGAAGCTGCCGCCCGGCACGCTCGACATCGACCAGAGCTACTATGCTCACGAGGTGCGCAATTTCGACACTGAAGCCGAGGGGCTGGACTGGCTCCGCAATCAATAGGAATTTCGTCCACTTTCTTCTCGCCAATGGAGCGGGATCCAGAAGGCGGAAAAGTGGACGGAAAGAAAGGGCGGCGAAATCGCAACGCACAGCAGTATATCGGCAAGCTCAGTTAGGTGCGATTCCGGCCAAACATGGAGCGGCAAAGACAGAATCGGCCGGAATCGCAAAGCTAAGTCTGTAAATCCAGCCGCACACCGCCTGCGATTTCGCACTGCCAACGCACATAAGATGGCAGATACGTGGACAAGAGGCTGATCCTCTCGTGGGAGAAGAGTCGCAGCAGGAGCAGATCTTGAGAGAGTATTTATCACACTGGTCCGATTTTTGGCAGACCTGATAGGAGATCGTATATGGCTAATCGAATCGTCGTTGATCCTATTTCGCGCATCGAGGGACACCTCAGGATCGAAGCCGAACTGGACGCGTCCAACACCATCACGAAGGCGTACTCTTCGGGCACGATGGTGCGCGGGCTCGAAATCATCCTGAAAGGGCGCGACCCGCGCGAGGCCTGGGCCTTCACCCAGCGCGCGTGCGGGGTCTGCACCACGGTCCATGCCTTCGCGTCCATCCGCTCCGTCGAGGATGCGCTCGACATCCGGATCCCGAAGGCGGCGAATATCGTCCGCAACATGATGATCGCGCAGCAGTATATCCACGACCACGTGATGCACTTCTACCACCTGCACGCGCTCGACTGGGTGGACGTGGTGAACGCCCTGAAGGCGGACCCGAAAAAGACCTCGGAGATCCAGCAGTCGATCTCCCCCTGGCCGAAATCCTCGCCGGCGTATTTCGCCGGCGTCCAGCAGAAAGTGCAGGGGATCGCAACCAGCGGGCAGCTCTCGATCTTTGCGAACGCGTACTGGGGACACCCGGCCTATAAGCTCCCGCCGGAGATCAACCTGCTCGCGGTGGCGCACTACCTGGAAGCGCTCGACTGGCAATCGCATGTCACGAAGATCCACACGATCTTCGGCGGAAAGAACCCCCACCCCAACTTCGTCGTGGGCGGGATCCCGATGCCGATCGACATGAACAGCGATACCGCGCTGAATATGGAACGGCTGGCGATCATCTCGGACTCCATCGACAAGATCGTCGAGTTCGTCGACCAGGTCTACATCCCGGACATCCTCGCGATCGCGCCCTTCTACAAAGATTACGCGGCGATCGGCGGCGGCCTCGGCAACTTCCTGACCTGGGGGGAATTCCCCGGTCTTGACCCGAAAGACACGTCGAAGTACCTGATCCCGCGCGTCGCCATCATGAACAAAGACCTGGCGAATATCATCGAGCCCGATCCGCGCGACTTCGAGAAGATGAAGGAGTTCATCGCGCACAGCTGGTACAAATACAGCGGCGGGGACGAGGTGGGACTCCATCCCTGGCGCGGCGAAACGGAGTTGAACTTCACCGGACCGAAATCGCCGTTCAAGTACCTCGAAGTGGAACAGAAATACTCCTGGCTGAAATCCCCCCGCTGGAACGAAGCCTCGATGGAAGTCGGCCCCCTCGCACGCGTGCTCGCTCTCTATGCGAAAGGGCACGAGCAGACGAAGGAACTCGTGGACCTGACGCTCAAGAAAGCTCGACGCGCCCGTTACGGCGGTTTTCTCGACCCTCGGCCGCACAGCCGCACGGGCGATCGAAACCAAGGTCATCGCGGACTGGCTGCGCGGGTTCTACGCCGACCTCATCGCGGAGATCAAGGCGGGGAACACGAAGACGTTCAACAACGACAAGTGGGATCCAGGCAGCTGGCCCTCGCATGCCGAAGGGTTCGGCTTCATGGAAGCTCCCCGCGGCGCGCTCGGACACTGGATCGTGATCGAGAACGGGAAGATCGCGAACTACCAGCTTGTTGTCCCCACCACCTGGAACGCCTCGCCGCGCGACCATAAGGGACAGGAAGGCGCATACGAGTCCTCCCTGGTCGGCACGCCGATGGCGAAACCGGAATGGCCGCTGGAAATCCTCCGCACCATCCACTCGTTCGACCCGTGCATGGCATGTGCCATCCACATGATCGATACGGAGGGGAAGGAAGTGGGGAACGTCTCCACCGGGTTGAACGTTGTCCTGCAATGAGTGAGATGACGGCTGGGCGAAAGATCGTACTCGGTCTCGGCAACACGCTGAACCGGGATGAGGGTGTCGGGGTCCATCTGCTCGAGCTGTTGCGCGGGCAGATGGGCTCCCGGACGCGCATGGAGTTCGTGGATGGCGGAACGCTTGGCCTGAACCTTCTCCCGCTCGTGGAGGAGTGCAGTCATCTGTTGTTGCTCGACGCGGTGAACGCGGGGAAGCCGCCCGCAACGGTGGTGGAGCTTTCGCGCGATCAGATTCCGTTGTTTGCCGGCGTGAAGCTGTCGCAGCACCAGGTGACGTTCCAGGAAGTTCTGGGGCTGGCGCAGATGAGGGAAAAACTCCCCGCGCATTTGCACCTCATCGGCGTTCAGCCGGTGGACATCTCGGTCGGGTACGGGATGACGCCGGAAGTGGAGGCGCTCGTGCCGGAGGTGGCGAAGAGGGTGGAGCGGGTGTTGAAACGGTGGGGAATGTGAGAAGGGGGGAGAGGGGGAAGGGGAGAAGGGGGGAAGGGGGGAAACGGTGAAGCTCTAAAATCTAAAATCTAAACTCTAAAATCTAAAATGTGTTTAGGCATTCCCGGTAAAGTCATCCGCATCGAAACCAACCCGCTCGGCATGACCGTCGGCAAGGTGGAATTTGGCGGCATAGCGAAGGACGTCTCTCTCGCGTATGTTCCCGACGTGAAGGTGGGGGAGTATGTCGTTGTCCACGTCGGCTTCGCGCTGAGCATCATCGATGAAGAGGCGGCGGCGGAGATCTATTCCTTCCTCAAAATGAACGACGAGCTCGAGCAGTTGGACAAGTCTGCTGTCGATCAGGACCCCTCGCTGTGAACCCTGTCCGGCTTCTCGACCTCCGGCAGGTCCCGGCCCTACGCTCGCAAACCGTGTATCACGCCGTCGCGCACGCGATGACTCAACAGACCGCGGACACGATCATTCTGGTCAGTCCTTCCCATCCGTACGTTTGCATCGGCTATCATCAGGAGCTGGAAAAAGAAGTCGATCTGGAATACTGCCGGACTCATGCACTGCCGGTCTATCGTCGCGAGGTTGGAGGCGGGGCGGTGTATCTCGACGACGGACAGGTCTTCGCGCAGTGGATCTTCCAACCCGGGCATCTTCCGATCGACCTGACCGAACGGTTTTCCTTGTACATCAAACCGCTGGTGGAAACCTACCGGGCGTTCGGCATCGAGGCGTACCACAGGCCGGTGAACGACGTGCACGTCGGGGGGAAGAAAATCGGCGGCACGGGAGCGGCGCAGATCGGAAACGCCGAGGTGGTGGTCGGCAGCCTGATGTTCAGCTTTGACAAGCAGACGATGGCGAAGGTGCTCAGAGTCTCTTCCGAAAAGATGCGCGACAAGATAGTGCAGGGGCTCGAGCAGTACATGACCACCATGACGGAGCTCCTCGGGTCAGTGCCCGATCAGGAGAAGGTCAAGCAAGAGTACATCCGCCATTGTGCGAAGGCACTTGGCCGGGAGATCGTCGCGGGGAGCTGGAGTGATGGTGAAGAGGCGATGGCCGTCGAGCTGGACGAGCGCTTCGCGTCGGACGAATGGTTGTACCAGCGGGGCGGTTTGCGTCAGGTGGGGGTGAAGATCCACGAAGACATTCGCGTAGTCGAAGGCGCCTGGAAGGCTCCCGGCGGGTTGATCCGGGTGACCGCACGTCTGAGCGACGGCTGTATCGACGACATTTCGCTTTCCGGCGATTTCACGATGCTCCCCGCGTTCGCGCTGGCAGGGGTCGAATCCGCCCTTCGCGGCGTTCGAGCCGACGAGCAATCAGTTGAGAGGCGGGTGCACGAAGTGTACCGAACGATGAACATCGCCTCTCCCGGCCTCACCCCCGCCGACTTCGCGAAAGCCCTCTCCGCCGCGATGCACTGATCGGAGGTTAGTCGTTTCGGCAAACTCGCTCAAACGTCTTCCCCGCTCGATGCGCAGTCTCCCAGTCCCAAAGACAGTTTACAGTAGTCAGTTGACAGTAGACAGTGGGATAGAAAAGAGCTGAGAGTAAGAAGTAAGAAGAAGGAAGTAGGAAGAAAACAGTAGGCAGTAAGCAGTAGGCAGAAAGCTGCTTCTCGTCTCCCAGTCCCAAAGTCTCAGCAGTCTCCCTTTCTCCCCTTCACCCCTTCTCCCCTTCCCTTCTCCCCTTCTCCCCTCCCCCTTGCCGATCCCGGTTCAGATATCTGATATCAGAACTCTGATATCTGAATTCAGCTCTGTATTGTACCCCAGCGGAACTCCCCGCCTCTTCCTGCCGTTATGACGGTATTCCCGGGTAGCCCATACCAATAGAGGAGGCGTGATGAAGAGTTTCTACAGTCTTTGCAGGATAGCGGCTTTTGTGGCGGCCAGCATGTCGTTCTCTTTTCCCCTGTACGCCCAAATGGTGTGGAACCATGCGGTGAAAGTCGGGGACTCAACCTACATTGCCATCCCCAACTCACCATCCCTCGCTCTTACAGGAAGCTTCACGCTCGAAGCCTGGGTCAACACGACAACCACGGGGACCGTATCCGTGGTGGGAAACAATGAATATCGATTGCTCCTCGACGACGGGCTGGGGAGGATCCAGGTGAACAACAACACGCGGTTGATGGGGAAGGCACACATCAACAACGGCCGGTGGAACCACCTTGCCTGCGTGTTTGACATCCCCGGGAAGACCATCTACTTTTACGTGAACGGCGACCTCGACACGTCCGGGACCATATCGGGGACCCCGGTTGTCGGCACGGACTCGGTGACCATCGGGATGAGTATTTACGGGAACGCTCCGGCTATGCTGGATGAGGTGCGGATCTGGAACGTGCCCCTGGCCTCGTATAGAATAAAGGCGGACTTTGTTTCGCCTCTTGCGGTCGGAACCGGTCTGTACTCCGGTCTCGTCCTTTCCCTTCCCTTCCAGAGCACAAACAACGTCGACTACTTTGTCGATGTGACGGACCGGTCCGGCAAAGGGAACAACGGCGTGAATCGCGGTGCGACAAGTGTCGACATGAGCAACGCTCCCTCGACCTATCTCAGGCCGAACCAATCGTTGTTTTGCGACGGCTCTTCCAGCTACGCCGTCGCCGGCGCCGATCCGAGCCTTCCGGCGCAGGGTCCGTTCACCCTGGAAGCGTGGATCTTCCCCTTCGATTCAGCAACCGGTACCCAGCAGACCATCATCTCGCGTGAGACATCGGGCTATAATGGCTATGAAATGTACCTTCTGCCGACCGGCAAACTTGCGATCACGACCATGGGGAGCTATGGCTCCAGCCAGGACAATATCCCCTCGGAGCGGTGGACCCATGTGGCGGTGACGTACACGTTTGACGGCACCTACGCGACCACCAGACTGTATATTAACGGTCGCGCCAGCGGGGCATACAACGCATCGCCGATCTCCGCCGTGGCCGACTCAGTGACCATCGGTCGATCTGCCGGACTGACCCGTTACTTCGGCGGCTACATCGATGAAGTGCGCATGTCGAGCTATGCAAAGAGCGAGGATGAGATCAAGCGGGGAATGTTCACGTCGGAGGATTATCAGAACAGGCGATCCACCTCGAACGTTGAGCTCGTTTACGGGTTCGACGGATCTGCGTATCCCACGACGTATGCGACGCCGCTCCTGACCTTCCGTGGGCAGGCACAATTCTCCAACCTGGCATTCGGTGCAGACTTCCCGATGTCTCCCCTCACGCGGGATCCGGCGTCGCCGGGCTCTTTCCCCGACGGGTACTACATGCGGTCGGCGCAAAAGCGCGTTCCTGAGAGCGGCTCGAACTCCGGGTCCATCGTCGACACGCTCAATGTGTCCGAAGACATCGCGATCAACAAGCTGAAAGTCTTTGTGGGGTTCGATCATTACAACGAGAGCAGTCTGAATCTGACGCTCATCGCTCCGACGGGCGATTCGGTCACGCTCTGGAATGCGGATTACCAGCTTGCTTACACGAACGGTGTTGCCACGATTTTCGACGATGGGGCGGACAGCACCATGAGTCATTCCTATCTCTCGTTCACGCCGACTGTCCAACCGCACAACCCCATCACCGCCGCCTTCGCCGGCAAGAGTTCCGTCGGGATGTGGCGATTGAGGATGACGCAACTCGTGAACGGGTTTTCCGGCTATCTTTACGGATGGGGGATGGAATTTAACAATCAAACGCTGGTCAACGTCGCGCAGACACCTGCTGCGGTTCCCGGCCACTACGCGTTACTGCAGGGCTACCCCAATCCGTTCAATCCGACCTCGACGATCCGGTTCCAGGTTCCTTCCTCGTCGCACGTGACGCTGACTGTGTATAACAGTCTCGGACAGGAGGTCGCAACGCTCTTCGATGGCGAAGCCTCGGCGGGAGAGCATCAGGTGACGCTGGACGGAAGGAACCTGGCTTCGGGCGTGTATTTTTATAGAATGGCGGCCGGGTCGTTCGTGCAGACGAAGAAGGTAGTGCTCGTCAAGTAAGCAGTAGGCAGTACGCAGTAGGCAGAAACAGGCAGCGACGGGGAGTAGGAAGTAGGACGTAGGAAGAAAGAAGAAAGCAGTAGGCAGTATGCAGTAGGCAGAAACAGGGAGGGGCGGAGAGAGTAAGAAGTAGGACGAAGAGGAAGGAAGAAAGCAGTAGGAAGTAAGATGTAGGAAGTAGGAAGAAAACAGTAGCGGAGCGACGGCGCGTGCCTTTCTCCAAGTCCCAAAGTCTCCAAGTCTCCGAGTCACAGTCCCACAGTCCCACGTCCCCGAAGGCTCTCGCATGCACGAATCCATGAACTACCTTGCAATTCTGGTTGCCGCGATTGTGAACTACGTGATCGCGACCATCTGGTACGCGGCCATATTCGGCAAAGTCTGGATGAAGCTCACCGGGATCACCGACATGAAACCGGCGCCGGTCAACATCATACTCGTCTTCATTGGATCGCTGGTCATGAGTTTCATCCTGTATCACATGATCATGTTCGGCAACGCGTTTCTGCATGTGAGCGGCATTCAGGGAGGGCTCATGGGGGGATTTCACAGTTGGCTGGGCTTCATCGCGCCGGTCACGCTCAGCACGAAGCTTTACGAAAAGAAGCCATGGGGACTGTGGCTGCTCGACAACGGCTTCTGGCTGATCTCGCTGCTGGTGATGGGAATGATACTGTCAGCGTGGATGTGAGCCCGCGGCTGAGGGAGAGGCAAGAGTAGGAAGTAGGAGCAAGGGAGAGATGGGAGTAAGAAGTAAGAAGTAGGAAGTAGGAAGAAAACAGTAGGCAGTATGCAGTAGGCAGAAAGCGGAAAGCAGTAAGCAGTAAGCAGTATGCAGTATGCAGTAGGCAGAAAGCTGCTTCTCGTCTCCGAGTCTCAAAGCCTCGCACGGATCGGCCGGGAGTATGAAGTAAGATGTAGACAGTAAGAAGAAAGCGGTTGGCTTCTCTCTCCCAGTCCCATAGTCTCAAAGTCCCCGAGTCTCCCCTTCTCCCCGCGCCTTTTAAACACCTGCAGTCCTTCTCACCCTGACGCCGAACACCTTTCTGTCCATGCGGTACTGATACGGCCTGAATCCCATATTCATGAAGCTCTGCAGGGAGTTCTTGTTCCAGGTGGGAATGAATGTGACGACAGAGCGCACGCCGGATTCGCGTGCGATCTCAAGGACCCTTGCCGCGGCGCAGGGCAGGAGACCGGTCCCGCGATATTTCGGCAGGACATACGCGTGCTCGATCATCGCCTCATCCGGGGCAATCAGAGGATACCATTCTCCATATCTATTGCGGAGTGCCTCGTTCTCTGACGGTGGGATCAGCCATTGGAGGAATATAGCGTTCCCATGGGAGTCTTCGACGACATAGCAGGTCTTGATGCCGGCCTGGAGCGTGAAGAGGCGCTGCAGCACCTGGCGTTGTTCACGGGCCGTCAAGCCATGATCGGAGGAATTAAAGAAGACGGGCAGATCGTTTGGTTCCAACGGACGGGCATGAAGAGAGAACCTCTGCAGATGTTCGGTGCAGAACGAGGTGAGGTCCAGTCTCAGCAGGACGAGGCTTGCCTTTCCGAAGAGTGTCTCCCAGCACATTCGCACAAGATTGACGATATCTCCGTTCCGGAGCAGAAAAGAAAATGCTTCGGCGAGAGAGGCGAGCCTGCCCGGACGCATGGGCGGAACCCTGTTTGCATGCGTCGGCTCGAGCCGCGGTGGAGCAGCGATCGTATAATCAGCGGAGCCCAAGGGCGATTCCTGGATGTTAGCTCATTTTGCTGCCTCATAAAGCTAATCCAATCCAGGAACAAACGTGTTGACGCAGAACACAAGAAAGTAGGAAGTAAGAAGTAAGAAGAAGGAAGAAAGAAGAAAGAAGAAAGAGGAAGAAGAAGAAGGAAGAAAGAAAGAGGAAGAAGGAGGAAGAAAGAAGAGGAAGAAGAAGAAGAAGGAAGAAAGAAAGAGGAAGAAGAAGAAGGAAGAAAGCAGTAGCGGCGGGTGATTCTTTCTTCTTACATCCTTCTTCCTACATCCTACATCCTACTTCCTACTCTCCGTTCCTCCCCGCTCACAGCCCTTGAAACAGCCTCTTTGCCAACCCTGCCGGCAGCCCTGCCCTCGTCATCGCGTCCGCCGTCTTCTGTATATCATACGCCACCCGCCGGTGGTAGTACTCGCCCGTGGCGGTATCGAACAGTCCAAACGCGGCGCGCGGGTTGCCGTCGCGCGGCTGGCCGACGCTGCCGACCATGATGATGCGCTTGCGTTTCCGGCCCGGGGTCTCGACAATCGGTTGAGGCGGCTCTTCCGCGGGTTGTGGCGCGTCGGGGAGATCGACCTCCAATGCGGGGATCAGGTCGGCGGTCGACGCAGCCAGGCGGGATGCCACCTCCTGTTCAATCGGCGGTTGGTCGCCTCCCGGGGACTCCTCGAAGAGGAAGGGGATATGCGTATGGCCGATGAAGCAGACGTCGGTTTTGAACGCTTTAAAGGCCTGCTCCACGCGTTTTTCGTGCACGACGTACGGGAATTTTTTCGGGTCGGCGGGCGACGAATGGACAAGGGTGATTTCGTCGATCACATACACATACGGAAGGCGCGCGAGGTAGCGGAGGTAGTGGGGATGTGTTTGTCGACGGGTGAACTGGATGGCCTTTGCGCCGTCGTTATTGAACCGTTCGAGCGGGAGTCTCCCGATCGCGCCGCTGTCGTGGTTGCCGCGGACGACCGCCGTGCAGCGCGACTCGACGACGCTGATGCACTCATGCGGGTGGGGGCCGTAGCCCACGATATCGCCGAGGCAATAGATCTCCTCGGCGCCAAGTGCGTCGATTTCCTTGAGGACCGTCTGCAGCGCCTCGAGGTTCGAGTGAATGTCGGAGATGATGGCAAGCAGCATAGGAGCGAAACAAAATAAGAACTATTTACTGGATCTTCAAAGATATTTTCGTCCCAAAGACAGTTGACAGTATGCAGTTGACCAAGAGAAAGTGGGAAAGACTAAGTTCAGTATCAGTAATCGGTTCGGCAGTATACACTCTTCCCTTCTCCCTTTCCCCCTTCTCCGCCTCCGCCAGTCGCACGCCCCGCGCAGTTCAGAATCGATAGCAGAACCAGATATCTGAGTTCGATCTGTTTCGTCCCTAACGGAACTCCTTTCCCCTCCTCACCCCTTCCCCCCCCTTTTCCTTCTCTTCGTTTTTCTTCGCTCATCGGTTGGCGTATCTTGAGCACGGCGTCGAAGCTGACCGCCGTAGAAGAGAACAGCACGGACTTCTCGGCAGGCGACATTCGGTCGACTTTGTCGCCCAGCGGCGCGATGTGGTCATTCCAGGCTGTTGTAATCGCTTCGAGGACCGCGATGGCCTCTTTCTGGGTGTCAAACTGATCTTTCTTATGGGCGTCAAGATATCTTTTTGTGTGGAGATTCTGAAAGTGATAGAGATCGTCGAACAGGCCAGACGGAGCTGATGGTTCGCCGTAGGGATTGGTGAACTGTTCGATATTCTTCACCGCCATTCGGTTCGACGGGTCTTCCTTGACGGCTTTTCTCCACATCTCAAGGGCTTCGTCCCTTCGGTGGAGCATCCACAGAACGACGCCGAGGCCGTTAGACGATTCGAGAGAGAGTGATGATCCGACGGCGGCGTTTTTTCGATCGCCGCCCGGTAGGTCCCTTCCGCCTCTTCGTACCGTTGCAATCTTTCGAGTGTTTCGCCCATGAAATAGAGAAGGTGGTAGTTGTCGGGGAACCTCGCAAGTCCTTTTTTCAGGGTTCTCAGCGCTTCCAAATGCCGGCCGAGTTCCAGGTAGCACACCGAACAAGCCTGGTAAGCGAGGAAATCGTCCGGATACTTTGCGACAAGCCTTCGTGCAATCGGGAGCGCCCTCGTAAATTCGTGTTGATTGAGCAGGACGCTGAATTCTTTAAGCGACTGCATCAGCGACTCGTCATGTGGATTGCGGGGCATAGGCTTCATCCGATTTATTGCAACAGGGTAGGGATGTTGAGAAGGATAATCAAGACCCGGCTGAGTTTGAAGCGTGCAGTTTAGATGTGAGATTTGGGTGGTGGCGCGGTCGCCGTCGGTGACAACCGCACTGCACCATTCACCATAGACATAAACATTCCCCTCCCGGTTGACTATCGACTACTGTCCATCGACTATCGTCAATTGGTCTTTTTCGCCGGACTTGTCCGCCGCTTTCTGGCGGACCTGTCCGCCGCTTTCTGGCGGACCTGTCCGCCGCTTTCTGGCGCAACGGGGGTGAGGGCGGGTGAATGCGGGTGCAGGCGGCTGGGAGTCAAGTATTGACTTTGATACTAATTTAGTACAAATTAGTATAAAAGAGGACTATCGTATGAAACCGGTCGCGCCCCCTCCTCGCCTCGCCGACATTTTGTCTCGCCAGGCCAATGAATTGACGAAATGGATCTCGAATATTGAGGCGCACGATCTCATCCGACGGTCCAACGAAAAATACCTCCACTGGCATGACTTTCGGTTTCGTCCCATGCCCGACGGGATGTCCGCCGCTACAGGTTGGACGCTTGTCAAATTGTCCAGATTTGGCCAGATGAGGGACGTGGGCCTGAAGGGCGAGGACGGGACGAAATTTGGGTATTGGCTGCCTGACGGGATCCAGCGTGAATTGCATTTCATCGACCAAAATGCTGCCGGCCACATCCTTGCGGATGAGCCATTAAGCTCCTCTGACAAAGACCGATACCTCGTGAATTCTCTCATGGAGGAGTCCATTGCATCGAGTATACTTGAGGGAGCCGCTACGACGCGAAAGAAGGCGAAGGAAATGCTCCGCGAAGAAAGAAAACCGCGGAGCAAGGCCGAATCCATGGTCTTGAACAATTTCACCACAATGAAAAGGATTACGGGATTAACGAACGACGAGTTGTCTGTTGGAATGCTGTGTGAGCTTCAGGCTTCTATGACCGCAAATACACTCGATGATCCGAGTGCCAGTGGGAGACTCAGACGGCCCGACGAAGAAATTCGTGTTGTCGATATGACAGACGGCCGGATTGTGCATACTCCGCCGGCGGCAGGTGATCTTGAACGAAGGCTCGATCTTCTGTGCAAATTCGCAAACGAAACGCCGGAGTCATCATTTATCCATCCCGTTGTCAAGGCAATCGTCCTCCACTTCTGGCTTGCGTACGAACACCCGTTTGTCGATGGGAACGGGAGGACTGCAAGAGCAATTTTCTATTGGTTTCTCATGAAACAGAAGTATTGGCTTGTAGAATTCCTGCCGATTTCCAGGATCATTCTCAAAGCCCCGTCAAAGTATATGCGAGCGTTTCTCTACTCCGAGACCGATGGAGGAGACCTTACCTACTTCCTCGCGTTCAACGTCCGGGCCCTGCGCCTGGCGATCGACGATTTAAGAATGTACCTGACAAGAAAACATCTGGAATTCAAACAAGCGCAGTCGCAATTGCGGAGAGTTCCGGGACTCAACCATCGTCAGGTTGAATTGATTCAACACGCCTTGAGCCACCCGGACTTCAATTACATGATTCGCAGGCACATGAACACCCATGGCATCGTGTACGAAACCGCCAGAACCGATCTCTTTGGACTGGTAAAGAAGGGATTCTTCAAGAAGAGGAAGGAAGGGAAAGCGTATATTTTCTTCCCCGTGGCCGACCTCCCGGTGAGGCTCAAGCTTCGGAAGGCATAATGAGGGAACAGGGGACAGGGACAGGGGACAGGTAGCGGCGGAGAGTAGGAAGTAAGAAGAAGGAAGCAGGAAGGAAACAGTAGGCAGTAAGCAGTATGCAGTAAGCAGAAAGCGGCAAAGCGTAAAGCGTAAAGCTGTTCCCTCTGTCATTCCGAGGCCGCCGTTTTGTGGCGGCCGACGGAATCTCTCTGTGAAAAAGCGAGATTGCCTCGCTCCACACGACTTAAGCAAGACAGTCGCTCGCAATGACGGGTGATCTTATGCGCCGCAGAGCAGCCTCGCCGCGCTTTCTTCTTACTTCCTTCTTCTTACGTCCTACATCCCACCGCGGCCTACATCCTTCTGCCTACTGCATACTGCATACTGCCTACTTTCTTCCGTCCTTCTCGCCCTTACGCCGAAGATCTTCCCGAGGCCGCCGTTTTGTGGCGGCCGAAGGAATCTCTCTGTAAAAAGCGACTTCGGTCGCCAAACAGCGGCGACTCCGTCGCCAGACAGCGGCGACCGTGGTCGCCGTCGGTGACAACCGCACTGCCCCATTCACCATAGATGTAAACATTCCCCTCTGGAGAGGGGAGTCCGGATTTTAGATTTTAGAGTTCAGATTTTAGACTGGTGTAGGCATGGGTAATTAGACACCCCGCCATTGCCACGACCTTTAGGTCGTGGAGATAATTCACGAATGCGTCCACTATCCTTGCAGGGGCTTTAGCCCCTTTACTGAACTGCAGTCGTTATCAACTTTTGCGAACTGTCGCGTCTCGCAACGCTCATGCTGAATATGTGACGATCGATGAGAGGAAGCCAGGCGTGACGATCTTGTTTTTCTTCTCGAAGCAAAGTTTCTCGCCAACACAAAACCGCGACGATTATCAGATTTGTCTTCACATTTCTTCCCATGCAGCGCGCCGCACACCGACCTCATCAGTCCAGCGCGACGATAGTACGCGTGCTCCAACTTTCTGTGCGCAACTTTCTTCTCCTGATTATTATTAGCCATGCATCATCGCGCGTGTGAACTGAAGCGCTCAAGAAAAAAAAGAGTTGCAGATTTCTGCACGATGGGTGACCTCCATCACTGAAAGTTTCGTACATTGATCGTACACTTCTTGCAAGCATTGAACGCAAATGCGTGCGGGTGCGATGCCTCTCTCCGGTGCTTGCTCCAGGAATCTTTCGGCAAGAGCACGGACGGTTGTCGATCTTCTCGAAGCCCTTCGTCGCATGGAAGCTCCGCTTGATCCACAGCGGGAGAGTTTCCAAAACAAGTCTCGACTTCAAGAGTGATTGTTCCTTGGCAGTTCACGGCGCTACCATTGCGCCGTGCGTTCTTGATTTGCAGCGCGCTGTATCAGCGTCTCGATTTCCGTTCACCACCCATCATCCGCGATGAAGCGTGCAATCTCGCGTATGAGTTGTGCATAGAGCAGCAATACCGCGTGCCTGTGTGAGTGAAAAATAATCTCCAGCATTTTTCCGCAGGCACGTGCAATTGCTGGGAATATATACATAGTCGCGCCTTGATCTTCGGGGGAAGATCTGCTCCAGCCGACTCCGTCTCAGTTCGGGTAAGTTGCGGGAGAGCAAGCCAGGGGCAGTTCTACACTACTTCTTGAGTACCCCGCTGCGCCATTACCCCACGAGATCCTGCTCCTTTCCTTTCGACATCGATATCACGACGATAAGAAATCATGCACACGAGGTGCGCGGCGTCAGTACGCCGGCAACCTCAGTCACTTGCACTGAACGGCAAAGCCATGGATTCAGAGCAGCAACAAGATTCATCGAACAACAACCATCACCACCATCACTACCAGTCCAACGAGTGGACCTTCCAGGAACTCCTGGTAGTGCTCCGTAGGGGGAGATGGACGATTGTTCTCAGCACGCTTGTTGTCCTCGTTGCCGTTGGGCTCTATACGTTTCTCTCCCATCCGGTGTATGAATCGTCAGCTTCAGTCCTTATCGACACAAAGTCCAAAGCCGGATCGTTCCCCGTTTTCAATTTTACAGAGTCAGGAGTTACCACAAAGATTGCGAACGAGCTCCAAACGCTGCGGTCTCGTTCGATGGCTGAAGCAGTGGCCAGGGCCCTGGTGGAGAAGAAGTTTCTGGACAACGAACAGGAACGACCGATAGAGATCATCCACGATAGGGGCCAGACCGACTGGCAGTCCCGTTTCAGTTCTATCCCGGAGATCGCCAAGCGGCTTGACAAGGTGATCGATTTCTCCCCGGTGAAGGAATCGGATGTCATAAAAATCACTGCGCGGAGCAATAGCCCGGAAGAAGCGTATCTCATCGTGAATACGTACACGCAGGTCTACGCGGACCGGGACATGACCACGAGCCGGTCAAAGTCCCGCCAGGTGCGGGAGTTCCTTCAAGCGCAGATGGGCGCGAAGCACCGTCAGCTCGACAGCACCGAACGGACCCTCCAGTCGTACATGACCCGCTCGGGCATGGTTTCGCTCGACGCGGAAACGGACCGGGTGGTGAAGCAGTTGTCACAACTTGAGGCAAGTCGCGACGGGCTCGAGGTCGACATTGCCTCCGACGAGAAGACTCTCTCTTCGCTCCGTTCCGAGCTGGCGACGCAGGGACCCAACGTGGCGAAGGCGATGGGGGAGTCGAATGATACGTATATCAAACTGATCCAGTCCCAACTCGCGCGCCTCGAGGTGCAGAGAGATCTGATCGTCTCGCAGAACAATTCACAGGGGACGCTGCAAGAAGCCGCCACGGCAGAGAAGCTGAACGACCTGGATCGGCAGATCACACAATTGAAGAAAACACTCCGCATCCGCACGGAGTCGTTTCTTGCCTCAATCGTTCCGGAGAGCCGTGGGACGAGTAGTACACAAGGCTCCGGAGCGGTATTGGGTCAGCTCAAGCAGCGGATTATCGAAGAACAGATCGACCTCGATGGACTCGTGGCGAAGAAGGACGCGTTGAACAATGTAATCCTGAGCTATGAACAGCAATTCAATCAGATCCCGCAGAAAAGTATCGAGCTTGCGAAGCTGCAGCGTTCCCGGCTCAGCAGCGAAAAACTGTTTCTCCTCGTGGAAGAAAAGTTCAACGAGGCGGCGATCACGGAATCTTCGGAACTGGGTTCGGTGGACGTGATCGACCCGGCCGTTGTCCCGGTTGACCCCATCAGCCCCCGGCCTCTCCTGAATATGGCGATTGCACTCCTCCTCGGCCTGGCGTGGGTGTCGGGATAGTCCTGGTCCGTTCAAGTCTTGACACGCGGTTGCGCTCGCCGGACGATCTGAAGCGGCTCGGCATCACGCCACTGGGGATCATCCAGCGCATGCAGAAGAAGGTCCGCAAGGGATTCCCATCGGTGATGCATACGGGGGCAGGGAAAGCCTTCGACCCGCATCTCGTGGCATATCACAATCCGCTTCTTTCTGACGCCGAAGGATACCGGCATCTTCGCACGGCCATTCAAGACATCGTCGATAAGGATCCGCTGGGGGTCATAGCGATAACCAGTGCGAACCCGCAAGAGGGAAAATCCACCATTGCCGCGAACCTTGCCGTGTCGTTCGCCCTCATGGAAGGCGGATGTCTGCTCATCGACGCGGACCTCCGCCGTCCGACCATCCATCAGATTTTCGGATTGCAGAGAGGTCCGGGCCTCACGCACGTGCTTGCTGACCTGGCGGACTTTGAAGAGGTTGTGCAGAGAAAAGTGGTGGAGAATCTCGACGTTCTCACTGCAGGAGATGCCGTCAAAAACCCGGCCGAGCTGCTCGGTGGGAGAACGATGAAAGAGCTCATTCAAAAGGTCCGCGGGCAGTACCGGGTCGTGCTTGTCGACACCTCACCTCTCCTGGCAGTGACTGACGCAGGTGTGCTTGCTCGTGTAATAGACGGCGTGCTGATGGTCGTCCAGGCGGGAGGCACAACGGCGGAAATGCTTGAAAGTGCCGGAGAGCATTTAAAAAGCCAGCGCCACAACTTCCTTGGCCTGGTGCTGAACAAGTTCGATCCGAAATCGGCGTACGGAAGCTCCCGCTACGCATATAAGATTGGCTATGGGCCGTACGAATACACGGCCGGCAAACGGACAAAGAGAAGAAGGCATCATGCATAGCACGGTAACGCAAAAAGATCAACACCGTCATTACCAGGAATCCCCAAGGTACCACGAAGCCCGTCTGGGGCTTCGTTTGAGCCGAGCCATTATCCCGGTTCTATGGCCGGGACGGGCAATCTCGATTTGGAAGAGATCCGTCGACATTCTTCAAGGGAAAGCCATGACACGCGTAGAGGGGTTCTGCAAGAGGTGCGTTCCTGCAGGGCGGATGCACCGGACGTACGACTATAATCTGAAAATCAGATTGGTACGTCTTCTGGTACCCGTGCACCGGGTCCGCTGCGACAAATGCGGTCAGGAAGGGTGGGCGTGGAAGGGGGGATGGACGGAGCTACGGCAAGGAGAAATGCCGCCGGGCATCCTCGTCGCAATCAGCATCGTTACATTGCTCATCGCTTTTTATCTTGCTCGCTAAAGGAGCAATATCGTCGGAGTAGACTTTGGCAGATTTGCTGATAGAAGCTCAGAAGCGTAGAAGGGTAGGAAGGGATAATGGCATCTGTAGATTCACCCCCTACACAAGTTGTTCAGGCCTCCCCTACAGGAATTTACGGCCATGCGAACAATGTAATAACCCCTGCCACGGAACCCACCTGCCTCTGGTATGCGCTCGTTTTGCGATCGCGGTTCGAGAAGAAATCTCACGCCTGCCTCGTAGAGAGTGGCGTGGAATCATTCCTGCCGTTAATCGAAGAGGTCCACACCTGGAGCGATCGCAAAAAGCATGTCACCGAGCCGCTCTTCCGGGGGTATCTCTTCGTCAGGACCCATTTGAAACGGAAGGTGGAGATCCTCCAGACCTCCGGCGTCGTCAGGTTCGTGGAGTTCAACGGGAGGCCGGTAGCCATCCCGGAATATCAATTGGAGTGGGTGCGCATCGCGACCCGGGAACCGTGTCAGGTTCAACGAGAATCGTACTTTGCGTCTGGAGACAAAGTGCGAGTGATCTCCGGGCCCTTGCTGGGGCTTGAGGGCTATGTTGTCCAGACGCGCGGCCGTTCACGACTTATAGTTTCGTTGTCTTCGATCGCTCAGTCTTTTTCTGTCGAGATTTCGGAACACGATGTAGCACGAAAGAGTGATGAAGAACACGAAGGAAGAAGTCGGCAGCAGATAGGCGTAGTGAAGTAAGCCTTCAGTCGGTCGAATTTGGTTGGGACTACTCGGGTCTGTTCTGTTCCCTGACCCCTGTTCCCTGTCCCCTCATCTTTCTTCCTTCTTCTTACTTCATACTTTCAGCATCACTGCGCTGTAATTACACCCTGCTAGGCTGCTAATGTGGCTGAAAGGGCGGAGCTTTAGCTAGGAAGACCAATCGCCTTCAGAATTCTTTAGGTCGTGCACTCGATATCGGTCGGGTCGCACCAGGTCGCCAATGCTTCTGCGAGGGTTGACGAGGCCCGAATTAAGCCCACGAATCGATCCCGATCCGCCTCCTAAGTAGCTCATTGCAAGCCCAAGAGATTGAATAAGTTAGCAATTGGCGTTTTTGAGCCATTTCCCCTCAGAGCCCTGCCCGGCAGCCAGAGTGGAGGGCGCGAGCAAGCGAATAAGCTACGTTCGGGAGCATAGAGTATAGAGTAATGAAGCTTGTAGTTGTGAAGTTGCCTGCAGAAATCGTCCAACAAGGTCGTAACTTCCTGACCTCAATCGCAGCCGATGAACCTTGCATTATGGCAGGGGCACACAAGATTAACCTCTGCTCGAAACAATACTCGTGCATGGCAACGAAGCAATGATTTTCAATCAAAGACGGGGATGTCTCACTTCAATTTGGTTACGGGATCATTTCGTCTCACCAAGTGATGAAGCAATCGATTTCTTTCGATAAGCCCTTGGAGTGTGGAGGCAGGTGGGTCAACTTGGACCGCTATATACGTTTCTCCTTCGGCGATCGACAATAGTGAATGGTGCATAAGCTCGAGTAACATATGTTCGCGGAACCTGATTTGGCTAATCCATTACACCTAGTGCACAATGTCACGTAACGACGGACTTCCCTTTCGAAGGAATTTCACATGGGCATTCATTGGAAATGTATCCGCAATGGCCTTTTCTTGGTTATTGCTTGTGATACTCACGAAGGTGGGTTCGCCAGAAAATGTCGGACAATTTGCAGTTGCTCAGGCCATCGGCGTCCCGCTCAGCCTTTTCTTTGGGCTAAAGCTGAATCTGTGGAGATCCAGGGTCACTGATTCCCGAGAACAAATTTTCCTTCGGTCAATACCTTTCTGTGCGAATTGGTAGTTCGCTCCTAATCGCCATTTCGATTGCGGCGATCGGTTTGATAGTGTACGACACTCCATTGAACTTTATGATCGTTATTATGGGCTTCAGTTACGCAATAATGTCAGATTTCGAGAACTGTATCTTTCTGTCATCCAAAAACAAAAGAATGGACTTCATAGCAGATCCAACTTCTGTAGAGGTCTTTTAGGTTTTCTCTTTTTTGGCTCTTTGTTCGTGAGTAAGACTCGCAACCTCACGCTCGCCCTAGTGGGCCTGCTAATTGCTCGTGCTGTCGTGCTTGTGGTTTACGACATACCAGTGGCAAATAGACTGCGTGCGTCCTGGAATATAAGTCGAAAAGTCCGCGGATCAATCAGGGACATTCCAGATCGAGAGTATCTCAAGTGTTAAGTCAATGGTAATTCTCTCCTTGCCCTTAGGTGTTGTCCGCTGGTTTAACCACGTTGTTCAGATGCAGTTCCGCGCCTAGCTTTAGATGGTTTCAGTGGCAGAGTAGAGCAGGTAGGTTGCTGT
>CAWJKM010000004.1:0-379517 GCA_963843525.1 Ignavibacteriota bacterium
ATGATACACCATCATAGACATAAACATTCCCCTCTAGAGAGGGGAACCGAAGGGGTGTGTAATATGGCCGATTAACACACCCCCGCCAAAAGGATGGCGGGCAGGCCTGTCCGCCTACGGCGGACATCCCCTCTGGAAGAGGGGAATGGTACAAAAACCATCGATGGACAACGCATAAACCAGATGTGCCATAAACATTCCCCTCACGACTTGACTTTACTCATGATATTGAGTAATATTACTCAATACATTGAGTAAATGAGATCGCCATGGCTTATACGAGAGAGCAGTATGGGGACCTCCGGGCACGATTGCTTGAAAAGCGCCGGTTCATCCAGGTGCTCGCCGGACCGCGCCAAACGGGGAAAACGACGCTTGCCCGACAGCTCGCGGAACAGTCGCCTGTCGCCGTGAGATTCGCGTCTGCCGACGATCCCTCGGCACAGAGTCGGCTCTGGATCCTGGAACAGTGGGAATTGGGTCGGCTGACGGCCCGCCAAGCTGGAAAAGTGGGCGCGGTGCTTGTCCTCGATGAGATTCAAAAAGTCCCGGGCTGGTCGGAAACAATAAAGAAACTGTGGGATGAAGATACGGCCCGCCGCGTTCCGCTCAAGGTCCTTCTGCTCGGGTCGGCGCCCCTCCTCATCCAGCAGGGACTTACGGAAAGCCTGGCGGGAAGGTTCGAGGTCGTCCGCTCGACGCATTGGTCGTACACGGAAATGAAGGATGCCTTCGGCTGGTCGCTCGATCAATACATTTTCTTCGGCGGATTTCCTGGAGCATCAGAACTTGTGGGGGACGAAAACCGGTGGAAGCGCTACATCCTGGATTCAATGGTCGAAACCACTCTCTCGCGGGATATTCTCCAGCTCCAGCGCATCGACAAGCCGGCGCTGCTGCGGCAGCTGTTCAACGTCGGATGTTCATACTCCGGACAGATCCTCTCGTACACGAAATTGCTCGGTCAACTGCAGGACGCAGGGAACACAACGACGCTTGCCCACTACTTGAACCTCCTCGGAGGGGCAGGGGTGATAACGGGACTCCCCAAGTATGCGGTCCAGAAGGTCCGCCAGCGCGGCTCGAGTCCCAAGTTCCAGGTGCTGAACAACGCGTTCATCACGTGTCAGTCGGAACTCAGCTCCAAACACGCGAGGGAAGACCTCTCGTACTGGGGAAGACTCGTAGAATCGGCTGTCGGCGCACACATGGTCAACAGCTCGCACAAGGAAGGCGTCGAAGTCTTCTACTGGCGCGAAGGGCAGAAAGAGGTGGATTACGTGTTGAAGAAAGGGAGATCCATAACCGCGGTTGAAGTGAAGAGCGGGATGAAGAAGGAGACGTTATCAGGCATTGAAGAGTTTGCGAAGAGATTCAAACCGAAAAGGGTGCTGCTTGTCGGATCGGACGGGATCCCCATCGATGAATTCCTCGCCGCGCCGTTGGGGAAATGGATGGAGTGAGATATATCGGGCCCCGCGCTCCCCAAGTTGCAACTGTCGTGGTTCCCTCGTCGGTTGACTATCGACTAGTGTCCATCAACTAGGTCAATTGATCTTTCTCGGCGGGCATTCCCTCTGATAGAGGGGAGCCCGGATTTTAGATTTTAGAGTTGAAACCGCCGGAACGGAGTGCAGGCGGTTAGATTTTAGACTGGTATGGGCATGGGTAAGAGAACACACCGTTATAGACATGGCTTCAGCCGCTCTAAATTTAGACGCATTGTCATAGCCACGACCTTACGACATTTTAGAATTTAGAGTTTAGATTTTAGACTGGTTTAGGCAGGGGTTATGGGACACACTGTTTTAGACTGGTTTAGGCGGGGTTATGGGACACACTGCCATTGCCACGACCTTCAGGTCGTGGACAGATTTCAAGGAGCGCTCTCTCACGCTTTTGGGGTTTCAACCCCTTCATTGGTTCGGGTGAGGATGAAGTTTGCAGCTGGTGACAATCGCGCTGCACCATCCACCATAGACGTAAACATTCCCCTCTAAAGAGGGGAGTCCGGATTTTAGATTTTAGAGTTGAAACCGCCGGAACGGAATTTTACCTGCCGGAACGGAGTGGAGGCGGGTGCAGGCGGTTAGAGTTTAGATTTGGGTGGGGACGCGATCGCCGTCGGTAAAAAACAGCGCTGCACCATCCACCTAAGACGTAAACATTCCCCTCTAAAGAGGGGAAGTTCCGATTTCAGTGTTAGTGTGTAGATATTTGGCTGATTGACATCGACCACTGTCCATCAACTATTGTCAATTGATCTTTCTCGGCGGACATCCCCTCTGATAGAGGGGAGCCCGGATTTTAGATTTTAGAGTTTAGATTTTAGATTTGGGTGAAGATGAAGCTTGCCGTTTGTGCCAACTGTCGTAGTTCCTTTGCCGGTTGACTATCGACTATTGTCCATCAACTATTGTCAATTGATCTTTCTCGGCGGACATCTCCATCGCTCAAAAGACGAAAAAAGGAAACGTCGCTTTAGATTTTTCCTTTGTGCGGTGGGAATGCGAAATCGCAGGCGGTGTGCGGCTGGAGATACAAACGTTGCTTTGCGATTCCGGCCGATTCTCTCTTCGCCTCTCCTTGTTTGGCCGGAATCGCACCTAACTGAGCTTGCCGGTCAAATGTCGTGGGTTGCGATTTCGCCCCCTTTTCTTTCTGTCCACTTTCTTTGGGGGCCAAAGAAAGTGGACAAAAAGCGACAGCAATTTCTTCACGCGCTTAGCCAAGGTTCATAAAGAGGAGCAATATTCATGAGCAAAGCGATCGGCGTTATCGGCTCCGGCCAGGTCGGCCAGACGCTCGCAAATGGATTTCTCAAACACGGCTACGCCGTCATGCTCGGCACGAACACGCCGGCCAAGGTGGCCGACCTCAAGTCGAAAACGAAGGCGAAGGTCGGCTCGTTTGCGGATACAGCGAAGTTCGGCGAGATCGTGGTGTTCGCGACGAAAGGGAGTGCCGCCGAAGCAGCCCTGAAAGCGACGGGACTCGAAAACCTGAAAGGGAAGACGGTCATCGATACGACCAATCCGATCGCCGACAGGCCGCCGGTGAACGGGGTGATCGCGTTCTTCACCACGCTTGAAGACTCCCTCATGGAGCGCCTCCAGAAACTCGCGCCGGATGCGCATTTTGTGAAAGCGTTCAGCTGCGTCGGCAATGCCTTCATGGTGAACCCGGATTTCAACGGCGTGAAACCGTCCATGTTCATCTGCGGCAACCACGACGGAGCAAAAAAAGAGGTCTCCGCGATCCTGGTGCAGTTCGGATTTGAAGTCGAGGATTTCGGCAAAGTCGAAGCCGCGCGTGCGATCGAGCCGCTGTGCATGCTGTGGTGCATACCAGGATTTGTGCGTGGTTCCTGGAATAATGCATTTAAACTGTTGAAAAAATAAAACGCAATGCTGCGAGGAGTAGGAAGTATGAAGTAGGACGTAGGAAGAAAGAGTGTATCTGGTTCCTTCCTACTTCGTACATCCTACTTCCTACTCCAGTAGACAGTATCAACATAGCAGAAAGTAATTCATGAGCACCCCGGAAGAGCGTATCCGCTTTCTTCCTACTTCTTACATCCTACTTCCTACTCCAGTAGACCGTATCAACATTGCAGAAAGTAATTCATGAGCACCCCGGAAGAGCGTATCCGCCTTCTTCCTACTTCTTACATCCTACTTCCTACTCCAGTAGACCGTATCAACATAGCAGAAAGTAATTCATGAGCAGCCTGGAATTGTTACCTGCAACCACTGCCCTCGTCGTCATCGACTTACAGCGCGGCATTGCCGCGATGCCAACCGTGCCTTACAATGCTGCGCAGGTGGTCGCGAATGCTGCACGACTCGCCGATGCGTTCCGACAGCACGCGTTGCCCGTCTTCCTGGTGCACGTGACCCCGTCGCGCGATATGAAAGACGCGCTGCAGCCGGTTGCCGACGCGCCGACGCCGTTCAACAGTCAGCGTCCGCCCGACTGGGCCGACTTTGTCCCGGAGCTGCATCCGCAGGAATCGGATTTCCTCCTGACGAAACGTCAATGGGGCGCATTCACCGGTACGGAGTTGGACCTGCAATGCCGGCGACGCGGTGTGAACACGATCGTCCTCTGCGGCATTTCGACCGACATCGGCGTCGAAAGCACCGCCCGCTTTGCGTATGAGTACGGCTATCACCAGATCTTCGCGGAAGATGCGATGGCGGCGCGCTCGGCCGACGGGCATAATCATGCAGTGAAGGAGATCTTTCCGAGGATTGGACGAGTGAGGATGACGGCTGAGATAATCGAAGGGCTGTGTTAGGCAGCATAGAGTAGGAAGTACGAAGTAGGAAGTAGGAAGAAAAATTGTACCGCTTTCTTTCTCCATCTTTCTTCCTAATTCTTTCTTCCTACTTCATTTCTTCCTACTTCCTACATCTTCTTCCTACTTCCTACATCTTACTTCCTACTCCCCGTTTCCGCCCGCAGGGAACCTTCTTCCCTCCCTCGCCGTTATTGAGCATAGTTTGCGCTACTCCCTCCCCCTAACTTCCTTAAACCGGTTCTGTTCCACAAAGTCCGAAGACTCTCATCGCCCATCTCTTAGCACAACGCCATAAGACTTTCATAACGGAAGGCTTCGTAGATATCGGCGGGGCTTCGCTCTATTACAAGATCGAGGGGTCCGGACCGCCGATCGTTTTTCTTCATGGGAATCCCCTGGACCATCGCATGTGGGATGACCAGGCGGAACTGTTCTCTGAGCGGTACACGGTGATACGCTACGACCTTCGCGGATTCGGACAGTCGTCCCTTCCCGATGGACGGCCCTATTCCCACGCGGAAGATCTCCACTGGCTCCTCGAAGCGCTGGGGATCCGTGAGCCGATCCTCGTCGGTCTCTCGATGGGCGGCGGAGCGGTGGTGAATTTCGCCGTCCTCCATCCCGGCATTCCGCGCGCGATCGTCGTTGCCGATTCGTCGCTCGGCGGATTTCTCTACTCGGACGAGATCGCGACGGAAGGGGAGTTGCTCGTCCTCACCGCCAATAAAAAAGGACTCGACCCCGCGAAGGCCCTGCTGCTCAAAGAGGGCTTTTTTGTTGATGCCATGCGCAATAAACGCGTCGCGAAGAAGCTGAAAGAGATCGTCGGCTCCTATTCAGGCTACCACTGGCTGCATCGCGACAACGGTCGGCCGCTCACTCCGCCCGCGATCGCCCGGCTGGAACAAATTGCCGTCCCCGCGCTGGTGCTCGTGGGCGAGAACGATGTCCCCGACTTCCACGCCATCGCGGAAACTCTCGCCGTGAAGATCCCCAACGCAAGGAAGATTATCATGGCAGGCGTAGGGCACATGTGCAACATGGAGGATCCGGAGGGGTTTAACGAGGTGGTGATGAGGTTTTTGAAGGAAGGGGAAGGATATAAAAGAACTAATGGACAATAGTCGATGGACAATTGACAATGGTCGACCGAGCGAACCGGCACCTATCGCATTAAACGCTCTTCGAGCAGGGTTTGCATGTCGCGCCGGCCATCGAGGACGCAGTGGATGGTGATGATTGTCGCATCAATGCTGTAGAAAATCCTGTAGGGCTTGAACCGGATTTCACTGAATTGGTGCACGCCGATGCTCTGGAGCTCCGGTGGAATGTGATCGCGCAGGGGCAACGTGCGAAGCGAGTTGCAGGCGCGTTTGAGGGCATCAAGCAATCGGTCGGCATTTTCCATGGAATCGTTCAGAGCAACATACCTGTAGATTTCGAACAGATCCTCCTCGGCATCTGTATCGAGTTGAACTTTATGCTTTTTCATTCTTGAAGTCCCGGATGCGCTGTTCGAGGGAGACAAAGGCTGCATCGACGGACTTCACCTTGCCACGCCGAACGTTCTGCTGGCTTCGGGTGAGAATCTTCAGCAAGGCCAACGTCTCCTGCGTTCGCTCATACGTGTGAATGTCCTGCAGGACAGCCTTCGCCTGCCCGTTATGGGTGACGATGAGGGTCCCCTGGTGCCCGGAGAGTTCTCGAATGAGGCGGGAGGCATGCGCCTTAAGATAGCTGATGGGTTTCACGGAAGTGCTGAGTTTCATGGATCCTCCTGACGAGATGGATTTAAATATGGTCCAAATAAGGGTCGGAGACAAGTTCGGGGTATGAAGAGTTTTTTTTGCAGCGGCTCTTGCTTTTGTATTCATCTAATCGTAATATTACGATATGGGACGAAGCAAACGGGGATCGTACAGCGCCACGCAGAACCGGCTGGCGGACATCGCAAAGGCGCTTGCGCATCCGGCACGGATTGCGATCCTGGAGTTCCTTGCGCGGAAGAACGTGTGCGTCTGCGGCGATATCGTGGACGAACTGCCGCTCTCCCAGGCGACCGTGTCGCAACACCTGGCAGAGCTCAAACGCGTCGGCCTGATCAGCGGAGAGATCGAGGGGCCAAGGGTGTGCTACTGTATCAATGAAAAGGCATGGAACGAAGCGAAGGAGAAGATGGGGGGGTTCTTTACGACTATCGAGAAGTGCTGCTGAGATGAAACTTTTTTGTCGATTAAATCGTAATATTACGATATAAACCAGGAGGAGAGTATGGCAACCGGCGAAGAGTTGAAACAGATGGTCAGGGAGAAGTACGGCGAAGTGGCTCTGCAGGCGAAGCTCGCTGACGAAACAGGATGCGGGTGCAACTGTGGCTGCGGCAGCGGGGGAGAAGAGACCATGAAGACCGCCGAGGATTACACCCGTCTCAAGGGGTACGTCCCCGAGGCGGATCTCGGACTCGGCTGCGGACTTCCGACGGAGTTCGCCCGGATCAAGCCAGGCGATACGGTCGTCGATCTCGGCTCGGGCGCGGGAAACGACGCGTTCATCGCGCGGGCAATCGTCGGCGATGCCGGCAGGGTGATCGGCGTGGATATGACCGCGCCAATGATCGAAAAGGCACGGGCCAATGCGCAAAAGCTCGGCTATTCGAATGTCGAGTTCCGTCCCGGTGAGATCGAAAACCTCCCGGTGGCAAGCAACTCCGTGGACGTCGTCGTGAGCAACTGCGTGATGAACCTCGTCCCTGACAAGCGGAAGGCCTATGCCGAGACATACCGGATTCTCAAACCGGGAGGGCACTTCAGCATCTCCGACATCGTGCTCCGCGGCGAACTTCCCAAAGCCGCACGGGATGCCGCCGCACTCTACGCAGGCTGCATCTCCGGCGCGGAACAATACGAAGATTACCTCGCCGCCATCCGCGCCGCAGGATTCGCGAACGTGACCGTTCAGAAAGAACGCCGGAACGAGATCCCCGACGAGGTCATCGTGCGCGAGCTGGGCGCAGACGAGCTGAAGGCGTTCAATAAGGCCGACGTGGGCATCTATAGCATTACGGTGTATGCTGACAAGCCGGAGAGAGCAGAAAGTAAGAAGTAAGATGTAGGAAGTATGAAGGAAGAAGTAGGCAGTATGCAGTAGGCAGAAAGACTTACTTCAGTAAGCAACAAGTCTGTCACCTCCGGGCTTCTGCGTGACACTCGCTCTGTTACGCGGAAGGCCCTGGGTGACGACACAGTCCCCCAGTCCTCCAGTCCCCCAGTCCCCCAGTCCCCAAGTCACTCAATCCTTCCGCATCCGTCATTCCGAGGCCGCCGTTTTGTGGCGGCCGAAGGAATCTCTCCGTAAAAAGCGACTCCTCGGTCACCGTCGGTGACAACCGCGCTGCACCATCCACCACGGACATAAACATTCCCCTCTAGAGAGGGGAACCGAAGGGGTGTGTAATATGGCCGATTAACACACCCCGTCCGCCTCCGCAGAATCGGCGGGAGGTCGGCGGACATCCCCTCTGGAAGAGGGGAATAATTGCACGCCGATCACATAGCGCCCCTGAAAAGATATCTTCTGCTCAAGGCTTCCCAGTCATTGCGAGTGACTGCTCGTTAGGCACAAATGACGTAAACATTCCCCTCTAGAGAGGGGAGTCCGGATTTTAGATTTTAAAGTTTAGAGTTTAGATTTAGATGGAGGCGCGGTCGCCGTCGGTGACAACCGCACTGCACCGTCCACCACGGACATAAACATTCCCCTCTGGAGAGGGGAACCGAAGGAGTGTGTCACAGGTCCGGCGAACATCCCCTCTTCTTCAACTCAATTCCATCGGAATCGAATAAATTCCTTCCGCACTTCGTAAAACCGCCCCTTTCGCCATATATACAATAGACAGATCTTTTCTCTTCAATCGTACGGGGCGCGCCATGGAGACTACGGGACGCCTGCGATCGCTGGCAGGCATCGTCTTCGGGGCTTATTCGCTCTGTAGCGGCCTCCTCAAGACTGCTTGCATTCAATGGCTTCGTGGAGACGGTCAGAGCTATCGCGCTCCTTCCGGACGCCGCAGCCGCGCCGTTCGCCCTCGCTGTCGTTATTGCCGAACTCGCCCTCGGTGCGCTCCTCATGATGCGCGTCCATCAACGGCAGGTCGCAGCAATGCTCGCCTCGCTCGTCCTCCTCTTCATTGTGGCCGTCAGTATCGCGCTCGTTCGCGGCTGGGAAGGGGAGTGCGGCTGCCTGCCGGGCATCTTCGACGAAAAGATCGGTCCTGCTCTCCTCCTGCGCGATCTGTTCATTCTGCTCTTCCTGGTCGGCCTTGCACGGACAAGGAGCCCGGGGAAAGGGACCAGGTGATGAACATTCAGAACCTCATTATTAGGCTGAGTGAACTTCCCCTCTGGAAGCCCCGGTACCCGCTCGTGCGACAGTTCGACAGGGCCGACTGTGGCCCGGCGGCCCTCCTGACCGTCCTCCGGATTTTCGGGGGGAATACCACGCTCACGCACGTCAGACAGTTGTGCGGCACAACTCTGTCGGGCTCATCGATGCACGATCTCGTACTCGCGGCGCAGTCGCTCGGTCTGCAGGCGCACGGCGCAATGGGAGAATACGAGGACCTCGCCCGCGAACGGATGCCCTGTATCGCGTATGTTGAGGCCGGTCCGACGGGAGCGCATTTCGTCGTTCTCTACAAAATCGATTCGTCGGGCGTTCTCCTCGGCGATCCGGGACGGGGGATTCTCAGGATGTCGCAAGAAGAATTCCTCGCCCTCTGGACGTCGAAGATCGTGCTCCTCTTTGACACAACCGGACAACCCTTTACCACCCCGACCCGATCGGCGCTCGCCTGGATGCTCAGCCATCTCGCCGGGACTGAACCGTGGATGATGCAGTTGATCTTCCTCGGGCTTACTTGCCACGGGGTTGGGACTCCTTGCCGCCTCGTCCGTGCAACTGATCCTCGATACCCTGATCCCCGCCGGGAATATTCCGGATATTGTCCGCATCGCTCTCATTCTGGGGATCGTCGTCCTTCTCAAAGCCGGACTCGGATTCTTCCGGCAGAAATTCATTATCGTGCTCAGCCGGCGGGTCACTGAACGCGTCGCAGGAGAATTCCTCGATCATATCTTTCATCTCCCCAAGGACTTTTTTGCCACCCGGCAGACCGGCGACATCACTTCCCGGATCGGCGACGCCGCGAAAGTACAGCAGGCGGTAATACGGGTGCTTGCGGCAGGGTTTTTGGACCTCTTTATCCTCGTCGGATCTCTGGCCCTGCTTGCCTTCTTTTCGTCAACGCTCTTCTGGTGTACGCTGGGGATTATTCCCCTGTTCGCGCTGCTCGTCGCCCGGAGTGCAAGGGAAATTTCCATCAAGAACCACGCTGCCCTCGGTGCCTATGCGCAGGTGGAGTCGGCATATATCGACGCGCTGACGGGGATCGATGAGATCCTGAACCATAGCTCCGGCCCCGCATTCGCCCGGGCCACAAAGGAGAGGTTTTCACAGTTTCAGGAAAGCATTGTGGATCTCGGCCTCCTCCAGGCGAAGCTGTCGTTCCTTGGAGAGACATCCTCGAACCTCCTTTCGTTCGTCATTCTTACAGTCGGCGCCGGGCTGGTCATCAGCGGCACTCTCCTCATCGGGAAAATGATGGCCGCCTTCTCCCTCGCGGCATTCGCGTTTCCGTCCGTTATGAGGCTGGTGGAAGCAGGAGTGAATTTCAACAGCGCCTCGGTCGCGTTCCGCCGTCTCATGGACATTCTCGAGGTGCCGGGCGAGGAGTGCCGGGGGACGCGTCCGTTTACGCTCGTCGAAGGGCTCACCATGCGTGAGGGGACATTCGGATGGAGCAGAAGGACGCAGCTCTTTTCGGATGTCTCTTTTACGGTGGCGAAGGGCACACTGACCGCTCTCTGGGGACCGAGCGGATCGGGGAAGAGCACACTTGCCGATATTCTCGTCAGGAAGCTGTCGCTTGCGTCCGGTGCGCTCCTGGTCGACGATGTCCCTGCGGGGGAATTCGATCTGGCCGAATACCGCCGGAAGGTTGCGGTCGTCTCGCAGGACGCGAAGCTCTTTCACGGGACGATCGTGGAGAATGTCTATCTCGGCAGGGAGGTACGGGAAAGAGAATCCTTGCAGGCGGTGCTCGCAGATATCGGACTTGAACACTTCTTCGATCGATTCGATCATGGATTGGCCACGGTGGTGGGGGAGAAAGGGCAGAGAATGTCGGGAGGGGAGCGACAGGTGATTGCCCTTCTCAGAGCGTTGGTGAATGCCCCGGACCTCCTGATCGTGGATGAGGCGTTGTCGGGACTGGACTTTGCATTGGAGGGCAAGATCCTGGAATTCCTGAGGCGATTTTCCCGAACCCATGGCGTCCTGATCATTACCCACGATCTCGAGCGGATACGGGAAGCGGACGTCGCGTACCTCCTCTCGGCGGGGAGAATGTCGCGTGCGATGAGTTCAGAAGACGCGATTGCGCGGATGATGGCGGGGTCGCCGTCGGTGACAACCGACCTGCACCATCCACCATGGACATAAACATTCCCCTCTAGAGAGGGGAATCGAAGGGGTGTGTCATACGGCCAAGCAACACACCCCTGTCCGCCTCCGGCGGACATCCCCTCTGGAAGAGGGGAATGAGTAAATGCGCATATGAAAGCGACGTTTCTCCAATACAATCCGCGTCTCAAGCAGCTGGCGAGAAAATTGCGCAATCGAAGCACATTGTCCGAAGTACTGTTGTGGAACGAATTGAAGCGGAAACAGATGCTGGGCTACGACTTCCATCGCCAGAAACCGATCGACGAATACATTGTGGATTTCTACTGTCCGACGTTGTCTCTGGTGATCGAAATCGATGGAGTGAGCCATTTCAACAAACAAGAAGCTGATGAAATGCGACAGCAACGCCTCGAGCATCTCGGTATTCGGTTTCTGCGTTTTAAGGATCTGGACGTGAAATTCCGAATGGATGAAGTGCTGAAGAGGGGAATAATAGCGCTATAGCACAAATCTCAACGTGTTCTACACACTATGACCCTTCCTATGATTTTGAAACGCATTTCAGCAGCCTCCTCCATCCCCGCCCGCCGCGCGAAACCCTGGCAACTGTTCGCAGTTGTCCTTGCCGTTCATCTCGCTGCCACGGCACTTTATCAGGAGACGATATGGACGAAAGAGGTCTACACCGCACTGTTTGCAGAGCAGCTGGAAGGGGAGAGGCTCGAAGAGCTTCTCAACGGGGCACAAAGGTTCACGCTGATCGGGTACCTGACGCTCCCTCTGACCCTTTTTCTCCGGATAGTATTCGTCGGTGCGCTTTTGCAATTCGGATTTCTCGTGATGTGGAGGGAGGTACGATTTGCGGGACTTTTCAGGGTCCTTTCCGTCGCTTCGCTGACGGGAGTCGCGACGCTTCTGGTTAAAACCATCTGGTTCAGCATCGCACCGCCTGTCCATCTCACGCAGGTATGGCTCATGGAGATCCCCTTCTCATTGGGACAGCTGGTCTCCCTGGAGAACTACGCCCTCCCCGCGAGAGTGGTACTGCAGAGCGTCAACCTGTTCGAAGCGGCATGGATTGTTCTCGTGTGGCTGGGAGTCGCCCGGGTTGCCAACATGCCGAAAGGAGAGGCGGGGGTTGTGGTGGCGGGTGTGTGGGGTGTGATGGTATTGCTACAGGTGGGCTTGGCATGGGTGACAACACCACTGCACTAGCCACCACCGACACAAGCATTCCGTTCGGCCCAAATGACACACCCCCGCCGAAGAGACGGCGGACAGGCCCGGCTGATCTACGACTTGGAAAGAGAAGAGCCGTGGAGTGAATCACAAACGACTTGTCAATTGTCCATTGTCAATCGACTATTGGCAATCGTTTCCCCCTTTAGAGAGGGGAGTCCGGATTTTAGATTTTAGAGTTTAGAGTTTAGATTTGGATGGGGCCCCGATCGCCGTCGGTAAAAACAGCACTGCACCATCCACCAAGACGTAAACATTCCCCTCTAGAGAGGGGAACCGAAGGGGTGTGTAATATGGCCAATTAACACACCCCTGTCCGCCTCCCGCCAGAAATCGGCGGGCAGGTCGGCGGACATCCCCTCTGGAAGAGGGGAATGAGTAAATGCGCATATGAAAGCGACGTTTCTCCAATACAATCCGCGTCTCAAGGAGCTGGCGAGACAATTGCGCAATCGAAGCACATTGTCCGAAGTACTGTTGTGGAACGAATTGAAGCGCAAACAGATGCTGGGCCACGACTTCCATCGCCAGAAACCGATCGACGAATACATTGTGGATTTCTACTGTCCGACGTTGTCTCTGGTGATTGAAATCGATGGAGTGAGCCATTTCAACAAACAAGAAGCTGATGACATTCGACAGCAACGCCTCGAGCATCTCGGTATTCGGTTTCTGCGTTTTAAGGATCTGGACGTGAAATTCCGAATGGATGAAGTGCTGAAGACCATCCGCGATTGGATTCGGGCGTATAGCCAGGACTCACAATGACGTTCACATTCTCCTCTCGAGAGGGGAGTCCGGATTCTATGGGACACACTGTCATTGCCACGACCTTTAGGTCGTGGACAGAATTCAACGAGCGCTCTCCTTACGCTCGAGGGGTTTCAACCCATTTCTGCCATGCCCAACGCAAAATCCATAGCGCTCATTATTCTCGTCCTCCTCGCCCCTCTCCTGCTTATCATTGCAGGGAGAGAGGAGGCACCGATGCCCGTGGGCGCCACATTTCGACCTTTGCCGGTCTCTGCAACGAACGGTCCAGTCCTGGTCAGGCCCGACACCGCGCGTGTAACGCTCGTCGTCTTGTTCAGCATCCAGTGCTTTCATTGCCGCAGACAGTTGGAAATGTTTTCCCGCCATGGAGAAGCGCTGAAAGATGTGCAGTTGGTCCTGATCTCCTCGGAAGAGTGGGCACGCCCGGATACGGCGTGGAGGGCATGGCGGGAGCTGCAGGAGAGCGCCCACGTGGTGTGCGGGACAATTGAGGGGGGAAACGCGAGAAAACTGCTTGGACACGATCTCCTCCCGTTGCTGCTCTTTATTGATCGCCAGGGGATCGTACGGAAACGGTTTCAGGGAGAAACGAAATTTGAGACGGTGATGTCAGTGATTGGGAACTCTGACCTGTCCGGAAAGGTCGGATCAGCGGCGACAAATTCAAGCTCGTGACCGCGGGGCAGAGGTTACACCAAGGGAAAAAGGAACACAACAATGAGGCTGCTATCAATCGACGAGCTCGCCAACGTTGTTGGCGGGGAGTATTCGAATGCGGAATGTGCCGGGCTCGGCTTTGCGACGGGGATGTGCATACTCGCCGGAGGGCCGGTAGGATGTGCGGGGGCGATATTCCTCGTTTGGCAGGCGGCAGATGGGGGTTGCTTCCGTTGAATTTTTTCCCAAACATTTTCATTCACGAAAGGAAGAGATCATGAAAACTCTCGAACTCAACGATCTGGATGCTTGCATCGGCGGATCGACTCCCGGATCCTGTTTCGCATTCGGGTTCGGCGTTGCGGTGGTGGTACTGAACTGGTACAACCCGCTTGCCGTCGCCGGCGCCCAGCTTGCCGTGGTCGGCGCGGTGGGCTGCTTCGGGTGAGAAGCAGCGTGAAGACTCCACAGAATCCCCTGGCGCGTACCTGGCGCCAGGGGAACATCCTGCCGATGCTCTCCATGGAGATCAAGGCGGTCTCGAGAAATCCCTTCCTGGCACTGTCGTTTTCCAGCAATGTGATTCTCGCCGGTGTGCTCGTCTATCTCCTCTTCTATAGAGAGCATGCAATGGACCGGGCGGGGACTCTGTGGGCGATGGCGCTGCTTGCGGCCATCCCCTCGATGAACTATGCGACTTTTTGCTTCGCCAAGGACGGATTGTACTACCAGGGGTATATGACGCGCCTGTTCGTCTCCGATTATGCGCGATGCAAGGTGCTGTTTATGCACGTCTATTCGCTCGGCTGCTCCGTCCTGCTTCTCCCCTTCATCCTGAGAGGAGACCCGTGGATGATTTTCACCTTCTGGGCCCTGGTGGTCTATTATATGGGGTTCGGGGGAATCCTCATGCTGTACGTCTCCTCATTCGACAGGAACAAGATCCGTCTCAGCGCGGCTCCGATATTCAACGCGCAGGGGGTCTCACTCTGGAAGGTCCTGTTCGTCATGCCCGTCACGACCCCTCTCTTTTTCTTCGAAGGGGTGCAGGAGTTGGCGGTATGGCTGACACTCTTGCTGGGAGCAGGAGGACTGTTCCTGACGAAGGCGTCGACCGCGATCATCGGACACAATCTGGCCAAAAGAAAGCACCGGTATCTCGCCCTATGAGAGGGAACCCAATGTCGTCCGGGCGGCTCCTGCTTCTGGAATCGATCTTCACCTGGCGGAGAATCACGCGGAGGGGAGACCGCGAGGTCGTGAGACTGGCGCGTTTCTTCGGGTGGGGCGTGGAGGGGTATCTCCTGCTCAATTGCATAGCACTGGGATATTATCTGAATCTACTCCTCAAGCCCTTCTCGCGGGAGAACGATTTGGTGGCCCTGGTGGACCGCCATCTCCTCGTCATTTTTCTCATTCTCACTGTGGCAAGGCATTATCTCGAGAAATCGCCCTCGCTGGAAATTCGCCCGTTGCTTCTTCTTCCGGTTCGAAAGCGGAGCATCTTTCTGCTCACGCTCATTGGGCTCCTGACCACGCGCATCAATCTTGCGTTGCTCTTCATCGCAGCATCGTTCTGGTGGAAAAACATTCTTGCCACGGCGCCGCTCCCGGGCGCGCTCTTCTGGATCGGGGGTCTCGGCTGCCTTCACCTGTTGTTCATCGCGGTCGGCGTTGTGCTCAGGGTTGTGTTGTCCGACCTCCGAAGCAGTGTGCTCGTTGCCGCCGGTGCCGTGGCATGCATTCTCGCGCTCAACCTGAGCCCCGGCTTCACGTGGCTCGAAGAATCGATCGGGAAATCTGTTCGATGGGATGCGGCGTGGGCAGATTCCGGCTCTTGTCCCCTTGCTTGGAATCGCGGCCGCGGCGATGGCAGTGTTCGTACAGGTTGTTCAACGCAGTCTGTATCTGGATATCCGCCGATGACGGAGAAGACGATGATTACCATTTCGCAACTGACAAAGAGTTATGACAGGAAGGTCGTGTTGGCCATTGACGGACTGACCATAGGGCCCGGCGAGATCGTCGGCCTTATCGGCAACAATGGGGCGGGGAAGACAACGCTCCTGCGGCTGATGCTCGATCTGGTGAAGGCCGATACGGGGAGTGCGCTCGTGTGCGGACATCATGTCGCCGGGAGCGAGGAATGGAAACCCGATACCGGCGCGTACCTTGATGAGAGTTTCCTGATCGATTATCTCACCCCTGAAGAATTCTTTGACTTTGTGGGAAGAACGCGGGGGATGACGCGGGATGATGTTCGTCGGACGCTGGACGGATTCGGGCCGTTGTTCAATGGCGAGATCCCCGGCAGGGGGCGCAGCTACATCCGGGATCTTTCGAAAGGGAACATGCAGAAAGTCGGGATCGCCGCCGCAATGATGGGGAACCCGCGCGTCCTGCTTCTTGACGAGCCGTTCGCGCATCTCGACCCGAGTTCTCAAATCGTATTCAAGCGGATGTTGAGGGATTTGCAGAGAACCACGCGTCCGGCGATCCTGGTCTCAAGCCATTCTCTCCCGCACGTGGTCGACCTCTGTTCCAGAGTCATCCTTCTCAACGGGGGCAAAGTGGTGAGAGACGAACAACTCGGCGAAAACTCAGAGCGAATTCTCCACGAGCTCGAAATGTATTTCTCCACTCTGTCACAGTAGCTTCTCGCGCTCCCCAAGTCCCCCAGTCGCCCACAGATCGGCCGGGAGTATGAAGTAGGACGTAGACAGTAGGAAGAAAACAGTTCCCTACTGTCCCCAAGTCCCAAAGACAGTTAACAGTAGACAGTTGACAGCTGACAGTGGGATAGACATTGTACAGTTTTCAGTGACCGCTTCACAGTAGGCACTCTCCACGTCTCCGAGTCCCAAAGACAGTTAACAGTAGACAGTAGACTGTTGACAGTGAGATAGACATAGTACAGCTTTCAGTGATCGCTTCACAGTAAGCAGCTCTCCACGTCCTCCCCAAGTCCTCAAGTCTCCGAGTCTCCTAGTCTCCCCTTCCCCCTTCCCCCTTCCCCTTCCCCCCTTCTCCCCTTCCCCCCTTCCCCCTTCCCCCCCCTCTTTATGCAGGTTTCCGCCCTCCTCAGCCTTTCCAACAAGCAATACCGGCACTTTATGCGATTGTCCACCCCTCCCGCAAAGCCTATATTCCCCCTCATTCACCCTCCTATAAACCTGTGGGGATGCTCGTATGCGCAGGAGACCGTTCTCTGACATTCTCATTCTTCTCGTGCTTCTCGCCCTCCCGTCCCTGCTTCGGGCGCAGGAAACAAAAGACTACCGCATCTTCACCATCACGTTCAACACCTCATCTCCCTCGGAACTCGCAATCGACCGTGGCCGACTGGCATGGATTGACAACGACATCAGTACCGGTCTGCACTTTGTGAAGTACTACTCCGGCGCCGACATCACCGTCCTCGATTCCAACCTGACGGCCGTGACTCTCGCCATCAGCGGCGACGAAGTGGTGTGGAATTCCCAGGGGGAACTGGCAAAAGCGTACGACTTACGCAACGGCGTTTCTCTCACGCTGGGTGAGTCCTACAACCCGGATGGTACTCAGCCGATCGGCGTCCACAATGGCGTCGCGGTCTATGCCACGCGCAATGCGGGATCGGGCACCAGAGTGATCGTCCATCGGTTTGCAGACGGGAGCGACACATCATTGAGCGCGGCACCCTGGAATACCGAACCGAGCATCCATCAGGGAGAAATCGCCTGGGTGGGGGCCGATTCGGAAGGAGCGGTCGCTTCGTCAGACATCTACCTCTTTGACGGAAGATCGGTCTCCAAAATCAGCGGGACATCCCGTGCCCGGAACCGGGGACCGATCGTGCGCGACGGACAGGTCGCCTGGCTTCAAATTGACAGTGGTTTGGTCCGGGTGAAAGAATATACGGGTGACACCCTCATCACTGTCGGGGAGTCTCAGGGGGCGACGGATCTTGTCACCGGCTACGATCTCAGCGACGGGATTGCAATTGCAGCGTTCACCGATACTGTCACCTCCGCCGGAACGATTCATATCTACGACGCGGAACACCACACCAGTGCCACGATCGCAGATTCGAACGGCGTCTGGAGCCCGCACATCAGTAACGGCCTGGTCGTCTGGCAATCCGGAAAGGGCGTAGACAGGAGACTTCACACCTCTACCATTCAATCGGCGACGGTGGAAGATGTCGCCGGGGCGGAGAACCCGGTCGTCGACCATGGCATGATCGCATGGACCTACGGTGATGCGGTGGAGCTGAGAAGGTTTGTCAATTACCGCCAGCTGACGAACGACGGGATGAACGGGTGGGAACAGACCAAGTTCAAGACCATCGACAGCAACCGGGTGATCTGGGGGAACTTCGCGAATGCGATCCATATGCGCATGTTCGCATGGGATGGGAATGCGGTGACGCAGCTCAGCGACTCAGTGGGGACGAGAGACCTCGTGATCGCCAATGATGGATATGCCGTATGGCGCCTCGACGCCGATTCATTGTTTTACTCCGACTGGGTCCATCCGCCTGTGAAATTCCTGGATACCGTCCAGGCGGAGAACCCGTATACGGCAGGAGGGTTCATCAGCTTTTTCGGCCTTCGACTCAACGTGAACGACCAGGTGAAGTACCCGTGGTTGTACGACATTCAGGGAGACCATCTGATCCAGCTCAGCACGGACAGCAGCAATGCCGGCAATGTGTATTGTGACGGGAAGAACGCCTGCTGGGAGGATCTCACGACCGAACAGCTCCTCTTCTTTGATGGTTCGACGACCACCACGATAAGTGACTCGGCGATTGTCGGGGATTACGCGTACCGCCATGGGCTCATCGTCTGGACACAGGTGCGCAATGGAGTGTCGCAGATCTTCGCCTACGACGTCGCTCACAAATCGACGACTCAATTGACGACCGGGGGAGGCGACAAATTCCGCCCTCTCACGGACGGGACGGCAATTCTCTGGTACGAAAATCCGGTTTTCAGCGGGACGTATGTCGATGCCGATCTGGTGTATCTGGACAGGCCCGGCGGCTCCACCACACGAATTCACCATGTCCCGTCCCGGACCACGTCGTGGAACTGGACGAGTGAAGGGAAGATCGCCTGGGTGTCGAACGGCAACGTCGTCGTATTTGACGGGAGCGTCATCAGTCAACTCAACGACGGATCGGGGTATTACCTCAACGACGCCCACGTCGACAAGGGGTACGTGGAGTGGAGGCGGTTGCAGAACCCTCCTGCGCAGGATAGCGGGGATATTTTTCTCGGCACGCTTCAGCCGCACGTCGCATTTGACGCGGGCAACATCGCCGGCCCGGCGCCGCTTGCCGTCTCGTTTGTCAATCGTTCCTGGGAAGATGCGCGCGCCTATCTCTGGGAGTTTGGCGACGGGGCGACAAGCACGGAAAAGAACCCGGGCCATTCCTACCTACTTCCCGGAACGTATAGTGTGAGCTTGACAGTGACCGGCCTCAGCTCCGCCGTGTCTGAGCGAAAATATGCCCTCATTCGGGTCTCGTCCGGGACATCCGTCTCGGCTCCCACCCGGACAGTCCCGTTGCAGACGGAGCTGTTTCAGAACTATCCGAACCCGTTCAATCCGAAGACAGTAATCAGTGGCCAGTGAACAGTGGACAGTGGAGGATGAGGGGGAAGGTGCGGTGTGACGATCTGCTTGGGCGGGAGGTGGCGGTGCTGGCAAATGGCCGGTACCCGGCGGGAAGATACTCGTTCACATTCGACGGGACAGCGTTTGCCAGCGGCATATACTTTGTTCGGTTGACCGCCGGAAACTTCCTGTCGACACGAGCGATGGTGCTTCTGAAATGAACGACTCCCCCTCTCCCCTTCTCCCCCTCTCCCATTCCCCGTTCTCCGACTCGCGCGACGGCCGGTGCGGGTTGAATCGCTCTCCTTTGCCACGATGACCGTAAACACCGTGATTAGAACTCTTCGTCACTGGCGCAAGAAGGCCCTCTTACTCTCTTTATTGATTCTCCTTGTGACCAGCCTCATGTTCTCTCAGGAGAAAACCGTAGTCACTCCGCGGACGCTCATTCCTGCAGTTTCTGTGACGAGGTCCAGTGCCGCCCTTCCATGGACAAAAGAGCGGGCCGACTTCCGTTTCCTTTCGTCGAAGGTCTCTTTGCCTCCAGGCAAAATTCCGAGAAACGCACAGGCTCTTGTTGTGACGACCATCGTCGACACCGGGGCTGGATCGTTTCGACAAGCGATCCTGGACGCCGACAGTATTCCCGGCGTCGATCTGATCACCTTCGATATTCCGGGACCCGGCGTACATACAATTGAGCCGATCATCAAGCTGCCGAACATCACCGACCCTGTACTCATCGACGGCACCTCGCAACCCGGTTTCAACGGCACTCCGCTCATAGAACTGTCAGGGGTCAATCTCGGCGGCTTTGATGCTCTCGACGTCTTTGCGAATGATTGTGTCATCAAGGGTCTTGTCATCGACCGGGTGCCCGCGGGATCGGGGATTGTCCTGTATGGAGACGCCAACACCATCGCGGGGAACTATTTCGGACTGGATCCGTCCGGGACAAATGCGCCGGGCATCGCGTTCAACGGAGTCATAATGTTTGGGCTGGATAACAGAGTTGGGGGGACTCTCACCGAAAACAGGAACTACTTTGCGGGGATCGGATCGCCCGCGATTGCGATCAGCGGGTCGGCAGCGACCGGCAATAGTGTGGAGGGGAACTATATTGGAACAGACGTGACCGGTACAGTCAAACTCGGGACACAGACCGAAGGGGTTATTCTCAAGACAGGTCCCTGGCACAATACCATCGGTGGAAGTGTCGCGGGGGCCCGCAATGTGATCGCAGGATCGTCCCTGGCTTCCGGCATCAGCATCGTCGGGCCGGGCACGCATGGAAATGTTGTCCTCGGGAATTACATCGGCACAGATCCGACCGGGCTCAAGGCATTTGGCAATAGCGGAAACGGGATTTTCGTCAGCGGTGCAGACTCCACGGTGATAGGAGGTCTTGCGTTCGGTGCAGGGAATATCATTTGCGGCAACGGATTTCCGGGAATATACATCGACAGCACAGCCGACTCGACGCAAATTTTGGGCAACAGCATCGGCCTGGGTCCGAATGGACTCACACCGCTCCCGAACAGCAAAGGAATCGTAATCAATGGGTCGTCCGGCAACCGCATTGACGGCAACACCATTACGGGGAACACATTGCATGGAGTGGAGATACGGAACCAGGGCGCGACGGGGAACATCCTCGTGGGCAACCTGATCGGCGTCAGTCCGCTGGCGGGCATTCTTGTCGGCAACAACGGCCATGGCGTTCTGGTGAATGCATCCAACAATGTGATTGGCGGCCCGAACGCGGGTGATGCGAATACCATTGCCGGGAATTTCGGCGCAGGGATCTCGGTCGAAAGCGGGCAAAAGAACCTGATCAGCAGAAACGCGATCTATTCCAACTACGGCCTCGGGATTGACCTTGCCCCGGGCGGTGTGAACCCGAACGATACCCTTGACGCGGACACGTGGGGCGAACGCCATGCAGAACTATCCGGTGCTCGACTCGCTCAGGAGGCGTGGGGTGTCGACGGACGTCTACGGCCATCTGGTCACTGCGCCGGATGGAAATTTCACGGTCGAATTCTTCGCCGACTCGGGGGATGTCTCGCATTACGGACAGGGACATCGATACCTGGGATCGATCACGGCTCCAACCGGTCCGCCGGGCACCGCCCGATTCTCGGTGTCGCTCCCTGCTGCGGTTTCACCAAGGGAGGTGGTTACTGCGACTGCGATCGACGCGGACGGAAACACTTCGGAGTTTTCCCGTGACATCGGCAGGGACTATAAGATCACGAGCCCTCCGCAAGGAAAACTCTGGGTTGTGGGTGATGTGGATACCATCCGCTGGGAAGCGGCCGACACGGGGCATGTCCGGATTGAGTTTAGCAGCGACAGCGGGTTCACGTACCACATCATCACTGCCGACACCGATGGCGCTGCACGCGAGTTCCCATGGGAGGTCGAGAAGGCCCGCTCGACGCGCTGCAGGATCCGCGTGTCCTCGGTCGATGATCCGTCATTGAATGGGGAAAGTGATTACTTCAAAGTCAAAGGAGTTGAGCTGACCCGCTACACCGCGGATAGTTCGTACGAAGCTTTTGATCCGGCCGTTCATGGCTGGAGTTTTGCCAATGCTGCGAACATCGTGTGGGCCCCGGCATGGTACAACCAATTCGACTACGTCAACGGTATCGATCCGGGGACGATGAAACAATACCCCGCGGCCTTTACCGCTCTTCCGGTCAACGCGAAGAGTGCCGATTTCCCCGATTGGCCGCTGTTTGTCTCGGCGTTCGGAGTTGCACAATGCTACTTTGCCAGCCCAACGGGAATGAATTACCGTCCTTCGGCAATCACGTTCTGGGCATCGCTCAAGGGTCGGTGGGGTGGCTCCTGCTATGGATTCGCCGTTTCGAGTCTTATGGCATTCGACGCCCCGGCGACGTTCGCCCTCGACGAACCGGAAATGCCACCCTTTGTGGATCTCTATCCGCTTGCGACGAACGCGGCACATCACCTTCAAAATACAGTGAGCCGGCTCTGGATCTATACCGCAGCGAGGATCAATAAGATCCAATCCGACAATCACGCGAGTGACCCCCTCAGCGACATTCTGGATGCCCTCAGGTCGGATTTCCTCGGAGACACCAGGGACGATCGAATAATAAGCTTCTGGGCCAACGGGGGAGGACACAGCCTCGCTCCCTACAAAATCGAGAAGGATCCTCTCCTGAAGAACCTGCGGTATCTCTACTTATATGATTCGAATAATCCGGGCGCCCGGGACAACCGCGTTGTGATCGATATCGCGACCGATGGATGGTACTTTGCTCCGCTGAATTGGGCGAACACCAACCATTTCGTGATCTCGAAACCGGTCAGTACAAACTTTCCTCTTGCGCAGCTTCCCAAAGTCGCACTCCCGCTCCAACGGAAACCCATTGCGGTTTCAGGGCTGGAAAACCGGATCGAAGTGTACAACCCTGCCGGGACATCAGTGCGGATCACAAGTGAAACGGGCGGCCGGATCGAGTATGCGGATTCAGTGATGGTGGACAGCATTGCTGGCGCAAATATCGTCATCCCGCCGACAGGGGGCCTGTATCCGCCGATCGGATGCTCCCTTCCGCCGGGAAAATATACCGTTGACCTGAGTCGATTCCCTGACACGACGGCACGGATGTTTCTGTTCACCGACTCCGTTATCTATTCCTATGACCGCAAGACAGCGCCGCCCAATCAGCATGACCTGCTTCAGTACGACGGCGGCCTCACCTTTGCCGCGTCCGATACAAGTCCGCGGGAGATCGGCCTTCACACTCTTCTGGTTCAGCAAGACCGCGAGCGGGCGTTTGACATTTCCGGACTCTCCCTGGATTCGCGGGATACGGTTCGGGTGCACATGGGGGGCGACGCCTCCATCGATCTCATTTCCCACGGGTCCCCTCATTCCTACAACCTGCTTCTGACCGATGCATCGAATCAGGGGGAGGTGCTCTTTTCCCACTCGCAAATTCAACTTCCAGCCAACTCGACCCACCGCGTCCTTCCGGATTGGAGTGACCTGGGCAACAAGCAAGTGAAGATTCTGATCGACGCGGGAAACCATGGTTTATTCATGGATTCACTTCTGCTCAGTAATCAATTGACTTCCGTCGAAGAGCAGGGAAGCGGGGAATCGAGCCCCGGTGAGTTCAGGCTGTTTCAGAACTATCCGAACCCGTTCAATCCGAAAACAGTGATCAGGGGACAGGGGACAGGGGACAGTAGGATGAGGCTTGCGGTGTACGATCTGCTTGGGCGGGAGGTGGCGGTGTTGGCAAATGGCCGATATCCGGCGGGAAGATACTCTTTCACGTTCGACGGCAGCGGATCTCGCAAGTGGCGTGTATTTCTATCGACTCATCGACGGCAGTGTACAACGACGCTGACGCGAAGATGATGCTTCTCAAATAAGATCAGCACGATGAAGGCGTTCACTCGTCCTCAGCGCGATTCTCGCCACCACTCTCGTCGCCGGCGCAGCATGCGGCCAGAGCTGGGTGCGCACGAACGGCCCCTTCGGTGGTCATATACGATACTGCGCAACGGATGGGGCCCATACCGCATTTGCAGTTTCTGATCCCGATTTCGGATCGATCACGTTGTTCCGATCGACCGATCAGGGAACAACGTGGAATCCGGTTGATTTCGGTCCAACGCGCCAAATTGTCGGGCCGGTGTTTTGTGAAGGAGGTGGGATTGTGCTCAGTGGGGCGACTGATACCGGACGATTCCCATCGATTGCGCGATCGACGGACAATGGAGAAACGTGGGATATCGTCACCAATGCTCTCCTTCCCTCAGCGTTCGCAAAGGATTCCCTCGGAACTCTGTTCTGTGTCTCTTCCTCCTCATTCGGTGATGACGGCGTGTTTCGATCGACCGACCAGGGGCTGCACTGGACACCGATCTCAGGCGACCTCACGTTTCTCGGGATTTCTTCGATCTGTCTCGGGGGAAATGGGACTCTGGTCATCGGGAGCGTAGGACTGAGTGCGCAAACCGAAGGCCTCTTTGTTTCCACGGACGACGGGGTGCATTGGAATCAGAAGCTTTCGTATACCGGAGCGCCTGTGACGGTTCTCCGCACCACACGCACGGGAACGATCGTTGCAGGCACCGACGGAGGAGGGATATTCCGGTCGACGGACGCAGGTCAGACGTGGCAGCCGGCTGATTCAGGACTGACGAATCTCGTTGTCCACGCGTTTGACGACGATTCTCTCGCCGGCATCTTTGCCGGTACATCCGGTGGAATCTTCCGCTCGAGTGACGATGGCGTTCACTGGGTGCCGCAAAGCGAGGGCATGACGAATCCTCTGGTCTATTCGATTGCTTCAAGTCCGGAAGGGTTTCTTCTCGCCGGGACATATGCGACAATCTTCCGATCCACAAATGGAGGCATTCTCTGGGATGAGTCTTCGGCGGGGGTCACGGGAATCGAATGCGGGGCGATTGTGTGCAATAACGCCGGAACGGTCATTGTCACTGCGGGTGGCGCGGGCGCGATCTACCGGTCGACGGATCGCGGTCTCACATGGACCCCTGCAGCGCAGAAAGGATTGGCGAACAAGAACATCCACTGCCTCACCTCGGCACAGGACGGTTCGTTCTATGCCGGCGTCACCCCGGACAGTGACGGAATCGACCTCTTTCGCTCGACCGATCAGGGAGGGACCTGGACAGCAGTTGGCCCGCGCCTTCCCGGTCTTCCGGCACTCTGTGTTGCGTCGCGCTCCGGCGGAGAGGTGGTGTTTGGCACGCCATCGGGTGATAGCGGCAATGGTCTGTATCGGTCCACGAATTCCGGGGAAAGCTGGCAGATCCTTCACACGGGACTGGCAAACGTGAATTTCCAGTCATTGGCTCTCTCTCCTTCCGGGTTCATCTATGCGGGCAGCTATGGAGACGTCATTGTCTCCACCGATAGCGGAGTGGCGTGGAAAGATGTGTCCGATGGCCTGGCGTTTGCCCCCGTGCTCTGTCTTGCCTCCGGTCCTTCGGGCGGAATCCTTGCAGCGCAGAATGAGTTTGGCGCATATATCCTCTCGGGGGGGCAGTGGTTGATCCGGGACAACGGTGTGCCGTTGGTCGATGAGGGCTCAATGCTCTGGATCGCTTTCGACAGTCTCGGCAACGTCTACGCAGCGTCAGGTGCACACGGCGTCTATACCGGGAATGCCTCATGGAAGCAGATGAACAGCGGCCTGACCGACTCCGTGGTGAACTCCCTCTGTGCCGGTCCCGGCGGCGTTCTGTACGCCGCGACCGGGTCCAGCGGAGTTTTCCGTTATGGAGGAGACACTTCGACGTCCGTTCTGCCCGTCCAGGCCGGGCCTGTCCGGATGCGGCTCGAGCAGAACTATCCGAACCCGTTCAATCCGAAAACAGTAGTCAGTTGTTCCGTCCCGCCTTCGGCGGGACGAGATCCGTCTCGAACGGCGTTCGAGACGGACAGTGGACAGTAGACAGTAATGAAACTTGTGGTGTACGATTTGCTTGGGCGGGAGGTGGCGGTGTTGGCAAATGGCCGATACCCGGCGGGAAGATACTCGTTCACATTCGACGGGAGCGGATTCGCAAGCGGTGTGTATTTTTACCGATTGGAAGCTGGAAGCTCCGTCCAAACAATGAAGATGCTCCTCTTGAAATAGGTGAAAAAGGGGACAAGGGACAGGGGACAGGGAACAGTGAACAGTAGACAGTAAACAGTAGACAGTAAACAGTAGACAGTAACAGTGACAGTACAGACAGTGAACAGAAAACTAGTGCTTTCTGTTACACTACGTGCTTACTGTCTACTGCTTACTGTCTACTGTTTACTGTCTACTGTCAACTGTCATCTGTCTACTTCCCAAACACTCCTTTCAAAAACTCCTCCATCGCACTCCACGATCCCTTGTCGGCGGCCTCGTTGTAGGCGATCGGAATGTTGAAGAGCTTCCCGAGGGAATCCGCTGCTGGATTCGTGAAGGCGTGCTTCGCACCGGGATAATCGATGACCTTGTAGTCCGCGTGAACACTATCCATCAGCTTCTTGAACTGATCGACGGTCGCAGGCGGGTTGAACGGATCGTCCGCGCCGTTGCAGACGAGGACCTTTGCCTTCACCGGCTCTTCGCCGGGGGGAGGCTGCGTCGGGAGACTCCCATGAAAGCTCACGACCCCGTCGAGAGGGAGGCCCAACAGGGCCATGTTCAGGACCACGCCGCCACCGAAGCAATATCCAATCGCGGCGATGCGGGTGGAGTCGCACTCCGGCTGTGCCTTTAAGAGATCGTACGCAGCGACGAAGCGCGCTTTGGCAGTGTCCATGTGCTGCATCACTTCCATGGCGAACTTCCCGGCGTTGTCGGGATGGTTGGCGATCTTCCCGTCCCCGTACATGTCCAGGGCAAGCGCGACATACCCGAGCCCGGCAAGCATGCGGGCCCGTTCCCTGGGATATTCATTTTGTCCCCACCACTCATGGACGACCAGCACTCCGGGTTGCTTCCCCTGGAGGTCCCCATTGTAGGCGAGGTAGCCCTTCATCGAGACGCCACCTCCGTTGTAGGTAAATTCCTTTGTCACAATGCCTACGGGCTTTTTTGCACAGGATGAGAAAGCAAAGACCCCCAGAACAGCGAGCAGGAGAACAGAGCGGGACATAGAAACCTCCTTCGGCATGACCTTTTAGATGGATTTCTCCGCGATCACCAGCGGATCCTCACACAGAAAACAGGAATCACACCCCGTCGGTTCCAGGAGACACTGCGGAATTTCTCAACTCCGGCAAGCTCAAAAGTCCCTCTGCCCTTGATTTCATGGAGTCTCGTGTGTAGATTCCATCCGCACTGTTCAAGTGCACCACTGCCGGCACGATCGCTTCTTCCCTCTGATCGATCAACTGCCCGCCGGCATTCCGTTCTCCCGAATCGTACAAACTGATTTTTCCCCTGTACTCTCACCCATCAACTGAGGAGGAATCGCTATGAAAACGAAATCACTGTTCTTCAATGCGACGATCGGACTTCTGACATTGTTGATTTCCGGATGTTCAACCGGCGGGATGTTCACCTCCGGTCATGTGACGGATGTCCAGCTCCAGAGGAACAATTTCAAGATTGTGGCCCGCGATATATCGGGTGAAGCGAAGGCGGGGTACCTGATTGGCGGGTCATTTTCGATGGGGATGGCGACCAACACGTTCGCCTTCGTCCGCGTGGCAGGTTCCGGAGAGCTGTACAAAGAGGCCATGCAGGATCTCTGGAAAAACATCGAATCCGCATGCGGTCCGGTGGAAGGGAGAAAGATCGCCCTGATTAATGTCCGCTACGATGCCGAAGCCCTCAACCTTATCGTCTACACGCAGCCGAGGATTACCATTCGCGCAGATGTGGTGGAGTTCACAGACTGAACAATTCGAGAGGTGGAAAGGGTCGCCATTGGTAACAACCACACAGCTCCATCCACGAGCGGCATAAACATTCCCCTCTCGAGAGGGGAATCGAAGGGGTGTGTTACGACTTTGATTTCATACCGATGCGCCGGAGTGTCGGAACGCGCCGACAGGATCTCAAGAGAACAAGTGCAGCTCTCCCGCCAACCGGATGACCCAGAAGAGCCCCCAGGTGAGTGCGAAGAGCATTGTTGTCCGGCGTCGCACGATCGTTGTCGGCCTGAACGGGAAACTTTTTCCGGCGATCGACTCATAAGCAAAGATGAAGAGGAGGGCAAGGACCCCGACGAAGAGCACCGGTCCCATGACATGGAACCGGAAGGAATTCAGCACCTCCCCGTGGGCGAGCGCATGGAGAGAGCGCGACATTCCGCATGTCAGACAGCTGCATCCCGTGGCTTCCTTGAATGGGCAGGAGAGGATGCTCAGTTGGGCCGGGTCCACGAAAAACAGTGCGACCAGGACCGCGAGCAGTCCGCCTGCAATCACTGCCTTTGTCCCCCTCTTCATCGTCATTCTCCGCTTATGGAACGTGCAATTCCCCGCCCGGGGGGACGGGAGAAGTCACCGGGAAGATCCGATACTCGGGACCAAACTGTTCCAGGAATTCGAGGCTCAGGGCGCGGAACAGGTAGTGTACGGGAAGCAGCACCACCGATCCGATATAGGGAATCGCCAGGATCACAAATCCCACGCAGCAGGTCATGAACCCTCCCACGATCACTGCGAACACCACGGGGATGATCAACACCAGAACGAACAGGGCGAAGACAATAATCGGCCAGGGGTGTGAAGAGAAGAGTTCGAGGAAGCGGGACCATCCCCGGTTCACCGTGAGCCGGTGTCGATACATAATCGGCACCACGAAACTCGTGAGGAGGAAATCGATGAAACACACGAGGAGAAGAATCCCGAAGAATCCCAGCAGCATCCAGATTGCCGGCGCCAGGAGCAATTCGGCATCTCCCGTACGGTGATAGAGGCGCGCAAGAGACGCGAAGCTTCCGTACAGATAGAACCCCACCGTAAGAAGCGCAAGGAACCCGAAGCCCAGTCTCCAGAGGAAGAGCGAGTTGCCTTCGCGGCGGAATTCCGACCAGGGGGCGGCAACGAGGGTCCTGTCGTGAACCACATTGTCCAGGAACATGAACTTTCCCCTGGAACTCAGCCAGGTGAGTACGACGAAGAGCGTGAGAAGGAACACGGTTCCGGCGACGATCAGGATCAACCAGCCGGGGTGATCCCCGAGCCATTCAAAAGCCCGCTGAGGGAATTCCAGGAATTCATCCCAGTCGAGATTCTCGTGTCGTCGCATGCCATTCCCGCCGCCGCCGGTGAAATCGGTGAGGCCCGCGAGGAATGCGGTGAAGCCCACGACGAACCATTTCCTCAAATCGAAGGGCTGAAAGAGAGCCTTCTTCATGCGGCTCCAGGCACGGGAGAGGGGTTCAACGTATTCAATGTTCATAAGTCTTCCTGGTCAGTGGAACAGACGCGATCAATGAATAACGAAGAAAGGGACGGAGAAAGATCAATTGACAATAGTTGATGGACAATAGTCGATAGTCAACCGGCAAAGGAATCACGACAGTTGGCACAAACGGCAACCTTCATCTTCACCCAAACCCAAAATCCAACCGCCTGCACCGTGCACACCGCCGCTACTGCGCAATTGCCCGGGAAAAGACCTTCCAGTGTTCTTCCGTCATGGACTGCGCGGTGAAGAGGACCACTCCCTGCGCGCCGTTGGAGAGTGAAGTTTCGATCGCCAGCGGCAGCTCCTCCAGACGCAACTGGGGGACCATCAGTCCGCTGTAGAGCGGCACCCGGCCCTGAAGGGACTCGACTCCCTTTTTTGTTTGTGCGCCGATCCAGTCGATCCCTCCATCATAGAATCGATGGTACAGCATCGGCAACACGGCGTCCAGGTTCCAGACAGACCACTCCTGCCGCACCATTTCCCAGTTTGGGAACACCGCGGCTGAAGCGATTTTCTTGTGGGCGTGGACAACCGGGATCAGCGTGTCATTCACGAGGTGCGTGATCCGGTCGTACCGGAATTGCCTCCACTCTCCGTTCGACGGGGGATCGGTCACCGTGCGGATGTCGGTGCCGGACTGTTTCAAGAAATCGTCCCGGCACAGGTCGCAATAACAGTAGTCGAACTGTGGCTCCTCGCGGTCCTGTGTGAGTCCGTACTTGGGCTGGAGTCTCACAGGCAGGATCACGTCGGGATAGCGGATATAGTCGAAATGGATCCCGTCCAGCGCCGGATACCCGCACAATTCTTCCACTGTCGTACGGATAAATTCGTGGACACCGGGATGCGACGGGCACATGAACCTGTACCAGGGAACATAGGGAGTCTTGTCGAGAATGGAATCGCCGTTTCTGTCCACGCAGAACCACTCAGGGTGGCTCGTGCGCACCTGCTCGATATTGCAGGGGACAGACCACATCCAGGAGTGGACTTCCAATCCTTCGGCCTTCGCAAGGGGGAGGATTTTTTCCAGCCACTGCTCTGCGACAGGGAGGTGTTGGCTCTGGTAGTAGGCCTGTCTGCTGTTATAAATCTCAGGGAGGACGGCGTTCAAACCGGAAGCCCGCATGAGCGCGAAGCGCCGTTTCCACTCCTCCGGGGAAGGGGAGGGGTCGGTAGAGAGCCACGCCCAGTATTTTTTCTTCTTTTCACTTGTTCCCGCAAACAGGGAAGAGACAGAGGGAACAAGTCCGCGGGCTGCAAGCGCAGCTCCGCCAAGGCCGAGTGTCCTGAGGAATTCGCGTTTGTTCATCGTGGGGAAGAGTTCGTCTGTGCAACTGCGTGAGAAGGAAAATACAAAAAAATACCTGAACTGTCCAAGATCATGATGAAATGACACATGCCCGCCGCTGGAGTGTCGCGAAGCCCCTATTATCATTTTTGCACAGGTTTATTACATTGATAAGGTTATTCGATCTATCCCATATCCATCTGTTCTTCCCGTCGTAATTTGGCCAATTCCAGGCGGATGCTTTGGCACCGTGTGTGCAATACCGCCTTTCTCAGTCTCTCCAAGAGGAAATACCGTCGCCAATGAAACCTCTCATGATCCGAATTCTCCTCACCATGATCCCAATCGCAGGGCTCACGACTTTGGCCTCAGCAGCACATGAGGTGCCGGCCAACGATCCGAACATACAGTATTTCGGCCGATGGGATATGAGCGATTCGCTCCATCCCAGGTTCTCCTGGCCGGGTGTGTATCTCTGCACGGAGTTCAGCGGGACGAGCATCGGGATCCGGCTTGATGATCATGTAAACTATTATAACCTCTATATCGATGGCAACCTTTACCGCGTCTTCCACGGCTCGCAACCGGGTGAAGCGACGTATATCCTTGCGCAGGGTCTGGAAAATACCCGGCACACCGTTCTCTTGAGCAGGCGCAATATCACGCTGGGCGAGAGTTATACATTTGGCGGGTTTGTCCTGGATAGTGGTGCGACACTTCTTCCGCCTCCGCCGAAGCCCGCGCGAAAGATTGAATTCATCGGCGACTCCTTCACCGCTGCGGAAAGCGATGAAGCAACCGAGCCCCAGCTGGCGTGGGAGGCGCGCTTCCCGGTCACGAACATCGACAAGGGGTTTGCTCCACTGATCGCGAGGCATTTCCATGCCCAGTATACCACGACCTGCCGCTCCGGAAGTGGAATGGTGTGTGACTGGCAGGGGAAGAGCGACGGATCCATTCCCATACGGTTCGACCGAACGCTCATGGATACCAGCCAACCCAAATGGGATTTCACGCGGTGGATCCCTGACGTTGTCGTGATCTGTCTTGGCCTCAACGATCGGTCCGGTCTCAAGGACAGCAGCGGAGCGATTTCCGCCGAGAAATCTCTGCTGTTTAGAACTACGTATCATGCATTTCTCGCCACGGTCCGTTCGGTGTATCCCAACGTAAAAATCGTGGCGGTTGCCGCCTATCCGGAATGGATTCGCGAGAATGTAAAACAGGTTGTCGACGAGGAAGTGCGATCCGGCAAAACGGATATCTTCTATACGTCGTTCGATGAGTTCCCCGGCGGGTATGTTGCGAACGGGCACCCGACGGTTGCCACACACAAGAAGATGGCAGATCAAATAATCGGTGCGATGGAGTCGTTCAATTTGTTTCCCGGGGGAAAATAGGGGAGATGGCGGAACGCCCACCCTTGCTATTCCGACATTTTCACGAGAACTTGGCCTTTTAATGCATCGGTATCAGTAAGTCTATCTTCCAAAAGCTCATGGTGGCGAAGGAGGGAACATGCGTTTTGGTTCGCGATTATCCATTGTTCTAACCCTGGCTCTCGCGGTCAGCACTGCTCAAGCGCAGCCGAACCGGGTCAAGTATAACAATCAACAACTGTTTCTGAGCGGCGCCAACCTGGCCTGGATTAATTTTGCCGGCGATATCGGCCCTGCGCCGACCGACTTCGCGACATTCGGCAATACCCTGCTTCAAATGCATGACCATGGAGGGAATGCGGTCCGCTGGTGGCTGCACACCAACGGGGTCTCCACGCCGCAGTTCAACGACTCCGGCTTCGTGAGCGGGCCCGGCGTCAACGCAATTTCCAACCTCCGCCAGGCATTGGACATCGCGTGGCAGCGAGAGGTCGGAGTGGTCCTCTGCCTCTGGTCCTTTGACATGCTTCGCACTTCGAACAGCGCCACGGTACTGAACCGCAACCTGCTTCTGTTGACTGATACGACGTATGCGCGCGCATACATCGATTCGGCGCTTATTCCCATGGTCGATTCGCTCAGGGGCAATCCCGCCATTATCGCGTGGGAAATCTTCAATGAACCGGAAGGCATGAGCACCCAATTCGGGTGGAGCGACGTGCAACACGTCCCCATGTCCGACATCCAACGATTCATTAACCTTTGCGCCGGAGCGATCCATCGGGAGGATTCCACTGCGTTGGTCACAAGTGGCGCATGGAGTTTCAAGGCATTGACCGACGTTCCCGTGGCAACCGTCGGGAAGGGTGGGCCGATCCAGGTCCCTCCCACCCTGGCGGAAACGCGGGCGCAGGCGCTTCTCCTCAAGGAGAAATACAGGTCCTCTCTCACACCGGATGAAATCATCGCGCATTTGAACTATGTGGCCTCGCTGAACAACTACGATTATTATTCTGATGCGCGATTGATCGCGGAGGGCGGAGATCCGAAGGGATATCTGGATTTCTTCTCTGTGCATTATTATTCCACCATCGACGGCACGGCGGATATTTCCCCCTTCCATCATCCGGCGAGTGTCTGGGGCCTGACCAAGCCGATCGTGGTGGCGGAATTTGCCATGCAGAATACTCTTGGCGTCGCAAAGGAAAGTTTGTTTGACACTCTCTATCAGGCGGGGTATGCCGGCGCCCTCCCCTGGTCATGGACTGACGTGAACTTCTCGTCCCAGGCGGACATGCTTGCCGGCATGCAATGGATGTGGGACCATTACCGGTCGGATGTCGATGTCAACGGCATCGGCGGCTTCTGGCCGAATGTCAGCATCACGAGCCCTCCGAACGACACCACCTTTGCCGATAGCGTTGCCATCCCCATTGTCGCCGCAGCCTCCGACAGCGACGGGACCGTGACCTCCGTGAAATTCTACGCCGATTCCAGTCTCATCGGGGAACGAACGTCGGAACCGTTTTCCATCACCTGGTCCAATGCTGCCCAGGGACAATATGTCCTCAGCGCGGTCGCGACGGACAACCAGGGACACCAGCGAACATCCAATCTGGTCCACATCACCGTCGGGATACCTCCGATGACCCGGCTCGAAGCCGAATTAGCCACGGTGTCAGGGACCGGAATCACTGTGAAAAACGACGTGACGGCAAGCGGGGGGAAGTATCTGGATATGGCGACATCGATTGGAACGGTGACATGGAATGTGCACAATGTCCAGGGCGCGGGGAACTATCCGATCGCCTTCGGAGTCGAATTGCGCTATGACCATCCCAAGACGCAATATGTGAACGTCAACGGCGTCCGTACGGACACGGTCGAGTTCGATGGGACCTCGACGAGTACCTGGATGAGCAAATCGATTAACGTCGATTTGCTTCAGGGGGACAACACGATTCAAATGGAATTGTCCTGGGGGTGGATGTATCTTGATTACCTTTCTGTTCCGACCAATGTCCTCACCTCGGTCGCCGATCGTGCAACGGGAGTCCCGGCTGTCTTCTCGCTGGAGCAGAACTACCCGAACCCGTTCAATCCGAAGACAGTAATCAGTAGTCAGTTAACAGTAGACAGTAGAATGAAACTTGCGGTGTATGATCTGCTTGGGCGGGAGGTCGCGGTGCTTGCGGATGGCCGATACCCCGCCGGGCGATACTCGTTCACCTTCGATGCGACCCGACTGGCCAGTGGTACGTATTTCTATCGGCTTGAAGCAGGCGGGAAGACGATGGTGAAGAAGATGATGCTGCTAAAATAGCTGACAGTAGACAGTGGACAGTTGACAGTGGGTTGGAGCAAGCTTCCTAGTCTCCAAATCCCCAAGTCTCAAAGTCCCCAAGTCCCAAAGTCCCGCAAAGGCCGGCGCTTTTGCAGTGCTCGCCCTGCTTTGTCTCATTGCCTGCGTCTTCCGTGGGCCGTCTGTGAGATGGACATCAACTATGAAGAAGATTTCTGTAATTCTATTCAGCGGGCTGGCCCTGGCCTTCGCTCTCCCGGAGGCCGTTGCACAGAACGTACTGGCGAATCAGGTCGGGTATCTCCCCGATCATGTGAAATATGTGTATTTCACCTCGACGGCTGACAGTTTCTCTGTGATCGACAGAACCGACGGATCGGTGCAATTCAAGGGGCCGATCGTGATGACTGCCGCGAAAGATCCTGCCACCGGACTGCAAACATCGCGAGGCGACTTTTCGGCGTTCACCCGGGAAGGGACGTATCACATATCAACCTCCTCAGGGGATACGTCAGTCACCTTCCGCGTTGCGAACGACGTTTACGAGGATCTGTACCGAAAATCCATGAAGGGATTTTATTTCCAGCGTTGTGGGACCGCGCTGCTCGCAGCGAATGCAGGTGTGTACGCACGGACAATCTGCCATACAAACGATGCCGTGTTCCACTCGTCGGCAGGAACGGTCGGCTCGGCAGTCACGACCGGTGGATGGCACGATGCGGGCGACTATGGAAAGTATGTCGTGAACGCAGGAATATCCGTTGGCACTCTCCTGCTCGCATACGAAATGTTTCCGGCGAAGTTCCGTTACGACGATCTGAATATCCCCGAGAGCGGCAACGGGGTCCCGGATCTTCTCGATGAGGTCCGTTTTGAATTGCAGTGGTTGCTGGAAATGCAGGAGCCGGGCGATGGGGGAGTGTACTTCAAGGTCACGACTGCGAATTTCGACGCGTTCGAAATGCCCAGCAAGGATCTGGCGACGCGGTACATTTACGAGAGATCGTCCACCGCCACAGGCGACTTTGCCGCGGTGATGGCGCAGGCGGCGCGCATCTATCGACCCTATGACAGTGCCTTCGCTGCGACCTGTCTGGACGCGGCGCGGCTCGCCTGGTATTTTCTCCAGATGTACCCGACAATCGTTCCTTACAATAACGGCGCCGGGTTCCTTAATCCTCAGGGGACATCGACAGGAGAATACGGCGACGCGAACGATTCCGACGAACGGCTCTGGGCTGCGGCGGAACTCTTCGAAACGACCGGCGAGGCCTCGTTCAACACCTATTTCAAGAATCATTATGCCGATCGCGGCATCTTCACCTCTACAATGGGATGGCCGAATGTCGGTCCGATGGCACAGATTGCGTATCTGATCGGAAGCCAGCCTGCGAGCAGTTCGACGATTGTATCGCAATTGCAGACAGGTCTGAATACCTATTGTGCGAGCCTGGTAAACAGAGCTGCCGCGGACGGACTGAATGTCTCGTTGGCGACCGGGGATTATGGCTGGGGAAGTAACAGCGGCGCCCTCAACAATGCGGTGTTGCTTATCGTCGGCTCTACCACCGCCGGAAACCAGGGATTCTTGAATGCTGCGCTCGAACAATTGAACTACATTCTTGGATGCAATGGTCTGAACAGAACGTTTGTGACGGGCGTGGGGACGGTCTCCCCGATGAATCCGCATCATCGACCTTCCTATTCCGACGGCGTGATTCCCCCGATTCCGGGATTGCTGGCGGGTGGGCCGGACAGGTATCTGGACGACGCAGTTCTCAAGGCCGCGTTCACCAGCGCGACCCCGCCAGCCCTTTGCTATCTCGATAACTGGCAAAGCTACGCTTCGAATGAGATTGCGATTAACTGGAATGCGCCATTGGTGTTTGTGGCGGGATTTTTCAATCAATCGCCCGCGACATCCGTCAATACCCTTCGACAGGAAGTCCCGCACCGATTCTCGCTCAATCAGAACTACCCGAACCCGTTTAATCCGAAGACAGTAATCAGTAGTCAGTTAACAGTAGACAGTAGGGTGAAACTTGCGGTGTATGATCTGCTTGGGCGGGAGGTGGCGGTGCTGGCAAATGGCAGGTATCCGGCGGGAACGTACTCGTTCACATTTGACGGGAATGGGCTGGCTAGCGGAGTGTATTTCTATCGCCTCATCGCCGGTGAGAACGCAGTAACGCGCAAGATGGTGCTTCAAAAATAAGGGGACAGGGAACAGGGGACAGGGAACAGAAAGGAGCGGCAAAAGGAGTAAGAAGAAGGAAGAATGAAGTAAGAAGAAAGCCGGAATGGCAGCGTATCCCCCCTTCTCCCTTTCCCCCCTTCCCCCTTTCTCCCCGTCTCCAAGTCCCCAAGTCCCACAGTCCCACATCCCCTCCACATCGAGGAATATCCATGAAAAAAATCGAAGCGATCATCCGGCCGCATAAGCTCGAGGCTGTCCGGGATGCTCTGCATGAAGCGGGGTATCTTGGATTGACCGTTTCCGAGGTAAAGGGGTATGGCAGGCAGAAAGGCCACACGGAAATTTACCGGGGTTCCGAATACAGGATAGATTTTTTGCCCAAAGTGAAGATAGAATTGGTTTGTCCGGACGCGAAGCTGGAACCTGCGCTGAGCATCATCACGGCGAATGCGCGTACAGGCGACACGGGCGACGGAAAGATTTTTGTCATTCCCGTAGAGGAAGCCATTCGTGTCCGCACGTCGGAGGCCGGCGATGATGCTCTTTAACCATGAACGGAAAGGATGCCCGCGGATGAAGCGTTCACTCGCACTTCTTCTCCTTGTCTGTACAATAAGTGCCACTGCGCTGGCGCAGGATACAAAGCCGACGATTGACACGGGCGACACCGCGTGGATGCTTGTCTCCACTGCGTTTGTCATGCTCATGACGCCGGGGCTCGCCCTCTTCTATGCGGGAATGGTCCGGAAGAAAAACGTCCTCGGAACATTCATGCAGAGTTTCATCGCCCTCGGGGTCATCACACTCCTCTGGGTGCTCTACGGCTACAGTCTTGCCTTCGGCCCCTCATTGAACGGAATAATCGGATCGCTGGACTGGATAGGCCTCCGGCATGTCGGTCTCGATCCGAACCCCGACTATGCGGCCACCATTCCGCATCAGTTGTTTATGCTCTTTCAGATGATGTTTGCCGTCATCACTCCGGCCCTGATTACCGGTGCCGTCGCGGAGAGGATGAAATTCAGCGCGTATCTGGTGTTCCTGGTGCTCTGGTCCACCCTGGTCTACATTCCGCTGGCGCACTGGGTATGGGGAGTGGGCGGATGGATTCGGTCTCTGGGGGCTCTGGATTTCGCGGGTGGCCTGGTGGTGCACATCTCCTCCGGCGTTGCCGCCCTCGCGGCCGCGCTTGTGCTCGGGACCCGCCGCGGCTATCTCAAGGAACTGACGCCCCCGCACAACATGACCATGACCGTGCTGGGTGCGGCACTCCTCTGGTTCGGATGGTTCGGGTTCAATGCAGGAAGCGCCTTGTCGTCGGGCGCTCTCGCAGTATCGGCGTTTGCCGCCACGCACATCGCCTCTGCTGCGGCAACGGTCTCCTGGACGGTTGTTGAATGGGCGCACCGCGGCAAACCGACGGTCCTTGGCGCGGTCTCCGGCGCGGTTGCCGGGTTGGTGGCCATCACGCCCGCGTCAGGGTTTGTCGGGCCCATGGCGGCTCTGGTCATCGGCCTGGGCGCTGGCGTCGTGTGCTACTATGGCATCTCTTTGAAAGGGCGGTTCGGATACGACGATTCGTTGGACGCCGTAGGAGTCCATGGGGTGGGAGGGACGTTCGGTGCACTTGCAACAGGGATTTTCGCATCGAAGGCGATCAACGCTGCAGGGGCAGACGGCGCACTGTCCGGGAACTTCTCGCTCTTTTTCACCCAGGCACTCAGCGTCGCCGCCGCAATTGTCTATTCGTTCGTGGTGAGCTGGATTATCCTCAAGCTGATCGACAAGACCATGGGCGTGCGTGTGAAAGACCAGCACGAACAGGAAGGCCTCGACCTGAGCCAGCACGGAGAAACCGGCTATACGCTATGAACCCAAACGCAGCAACGTAACACACCCCTTCGGTTCCCCTCTCTAGAGGGGAATGTTTACGTCTTAAGTGGATGGTGCAGTGCGGTTGTCACCAGCTGCAACCTTCATCCTCACCCGAACCAATGAAGGGGTTGAAACCCCTCAAGCGTGAGAGAGCGCTCCTTGAAATTTGTCCACGACCTGAAGGTCGTGGCCATGGCAGTGTGTCCCATAACCCCTGCCTAAACCAGTCTAAAATCTAAACTCTAAACTCTAAATTCTAAAATGTCGTAAGGTCGTGGCAATGACAATGCGCCTAAATCAGAGCGGCTGACGCCAATGTCTATGACAGTGTATCCCATAACGCCTGCCTAAACCAGTCTAAAATCTAAAATCTAAAATCTAAACTCTAAAATGTAACCACCGCTCCGCCGCAACTGCTCCCCGATCCGGCGGTGCATCCAAAGCAGTGTGAACCGAATACGATCTGCCGGTTCAGAAGCCGCTCAACGTCGAAATCCCAGATGGTGTGCGGCGCACCGTGGTTCACCTTCCACTCCAGCATCTGATTGAAGTCGCAATCATACAGCGTCCCGTCGTACCCGACACTGATCAGATTCCGGCACATCACCCCTACGGCTGCGACAGGATTGAAGGCGTTGATCAGCCGTTCTACATACTCTTCATAGAGTTCCGCCCGCTCGAGAAAATGCCGGAACCTGTTGATCGGCATATTCGTGATGACGAAGAGATTGTTGAACGTGAGACCATGGCGCTTCGAGAGCTCTTCTTTGAACTGGCGTTCAATCGCCGGTTGGGAGGGCGGGAGAAAGGCCCCCACCGGGTTGTACACGAGGTCAAGACACAACCCCGACCCCTCTTTCCCGTACCCGACAGCGTTGAGTCTTCCCAGCGACTCGATACTCTTCGCAAACACCCCGTGTCCCCGCTGCGCGTCCGTCTCATGCTCCTGGAAGTAGGGGAGGGACGAAATGACTTCGCATTGATGGTCCCGAAAGAATTCCGGAAGATGCGCCATGCTCTTCCCGCTGAGCGGGTGCGGGTCAAGCGTCACAGTGAGGTTGTGCCGGACCATGACGTGCCGGCCAAGCTGCTTCGCCTCCCGGACGAGGTAATCAAAATGTTCATTCAGTTCCGGGGCACCACCGGTAATGTCAAGAGTTTTTATCGATGGGGAGATGCGGAGTATCTCCAGGCACCGGTCGATCGTCGCCCGGTCCATCATTTCCGTTCGCTTCGGACCCGCATCGACATGACAATGCTTACATGCCTGGTTGCAAAGCTTCCCCACGTTCACCTGGAGAGTCTCGATCGATACCGGACTCAAATCAAGATGATGTTCCTTCAGGACTGCCTCAAATTCCATGATCCTATCCCATGGTCAGTTTTTCAACGATGTTCCTGCATTGCACGCCGTGAACCAGCGATGCTCCGCCTCGGACTGCCGCCGTGACGTGCAGTGCTTCCGTCATCTGGTCGAGATTGGCCCCGCTTTCCAGACATTGCGTGGTGTAGGCATCGATACAGTAAGGACACTGGACCGTATGGGCCACCGCGAGACCGATCAGCGATTTTTCTCTCTTCGTCAGGGCACCTTCTGTAGCGGTTGCTTCGGTGTACCAGTCGATGAATTTGTCCCAGAGGACCTTCCGGTTATTGCCGATGGTTGAGAATTTTGCGAGGTCCTTCGATTCATAATAGGAAGACATGACAGCTCCTCTCAGAAGTGGAAATCACCCTGTTTTGGTGCGAAGATATTCTCTGTACGATTCTTCCGTGTCGATATCGGCAAGCTGTTCCAAAAGGGCATACCTGAGCCCCGCCTGATCAATTCGATCGATCGTCGACGGGAGAACGGCGGGTGTGCTCCATACGATTCCGGAAAAGAGGTCCTTTGTCGGTGCCTTCATACCGAGGAGATAGTATCCTCCGTCCGCGGCGGGACCAATGATCACGTCTCTTGACCGGAGGAACTCGAATGCAGCGTCGATCAGCGGTGAGGACAGCCCGGGAATATCGGTTCCGACGATGACTGCCTCGTCCATCCCGCGGGCAAAGGTGAGATCGAAAGCATTCCTCATCCGCTCGCCAAGCGTAGTGCCAACCTGCGGCGCATACGAGAAAGGCCTTCGAACCCAATTCCGGACCACCTCTTCAGGGACGGTGGCTTCAAAAAAGATGTACACGGTCACCCCCCGGCGGGCAACATCTGCGCCAAGGGCGAACGTGTGGCCGGCGAGCTCTTGATACACCGAGGCCGCCTTCTGCATTCCTATTGTCCTGCCAAGGCGTGTTTTGACATTCCCTACGTCCGGGAATTTCGCGAAAATCAAAAGTCCCTTCTTGCCGCCCATGGATGGAGAGTTCGTCATCACGCCTGCACATTCACGAAGAGATGCTTGCCGATCGTGGAAAGGATCTTCAGAGATGCGCCGATGCTGCCCCGGAGCGTTCCGGAGACCTTTGACTTTCCGATGCGTTTACGGTACCGGACGGGAACTTCCGTGCAACGGAGCTTGAGCTTGGCCGCTTTGACCTGCATCTCGACCGTCCAACCGAAAGTCGGGTCGGACATGTTCAGGCGAGTCAATGCCCTTGTCTGGATTGCACGGAACGGCCCGAGGTCCGTGAACCGGTATCCCCAGAAAAGCTGGATCAATCTTGACGCAAGCCAGTTTCCAAAGATCGCGTGAGGAAGCATCGCGCCCCGTTCGCGCTTCCCCATCATGCGGGAACCGACAACCATTTCGAAGCCTTCCTGCAGAATCGGTCGCACGATGTCAGGCAGTTCTTCCGGATAGTCGCTGAAGTCGCCATCGAGGAAGACGATGATGTCCGCCTGGAGTGCGAGCGCACGATCGATGCCGCGCAAGCACGCGTAGCCGTATCCTTTCCTCTGCTCGTGCAGTACCACTGCGCCGGCCGATCGCGCCTCGATTGCGGTGTGATCGACGGATCCATTATCGACGACGATGATCTCTCTGATCCACTCATGCGGAATGCTGCGGATGACCTCCCCTATCGATTGCTCTTCGTTAAAGGCAGGGATGATGACCACTGTGGAACTGCCGTCAGGGGGCCGCATGGAAGCATTTCTCGCAAGAGCAAGGTAAGAAATTGTGAGGACGATTGGATGCGGCCTCCAGCGACTACTTCTTTTGCACCCGGGGCTCCTTGACCACCGGAAGGTGTTTCGCGTTCCACTGGACAATCCCGCCCGTGACATTGATGGCGTTGAACCCTTTCGCCAGCAACATATTCTGCGCTATCTTGCTCCGGTGTCCGGTTCGGCAATACACGATGATCGTCCTGGCTTTGACGGGGTCCAGTTCTCCCAATCCTTTTGTCAAGCTCCTGGACAGGAATCAACCGTGCCCCCCTGAGATGTCCGGTCTCACTGCCGAACTCGTCGCTCGTCCTGACGTCCAGGACGACCAGGGTTGAGTCCCCCTTCAAAGCCTTCTCAGCTTCGACAGGGGACATGTCGCGGCCTGCCTTCCCTTGAAATCCTTTCGCGATGCCGTACACACCGAAGGTCAGTACCATAACGCACAGAATAGTGACTGCTCTATGCATAGTGTCCTCCTCTTTCCTAGTGGAAACAATCGGATTATCAGACTTGTTCTCGGATTCGTAAGAAAATGCAGAGTTCCGATAAAACATCAGGAACTTTTTATTGAAAAACCTTGCTTATAGTGGCAAGCAAGGGGGAACTTCTCCCTCTGCGAACGAATTCTTCCGATCTTTCAAACGGGTTGCAAGAATGTCCGCGTTTGTGGCTCTCCTGAATCTTGCCGTTACCCTTCTTTTCCACGGTGCCGTCCTTTCCACTCTCCCGCAAGCCGATACATCGTCAGTTCAGATTCCTCCCGGGGTACGGGTAGTTGCCGCCTTGCCGGGCGAACACTGCATTGTTTGTGGAGCGACTCTCGGTAAGGACGGATTCGCGTTGATCATCAGGGGCCGGCGTTTCCCTCTTGATCGGGAACATCTCGATGAATTCCTCCGCCATTCGGAACACTATTTTGCCCTGAAGGAGCCGCGGGGGGCGCTTTTTCAGGAATCCTCTCATGCTCCGGCCGGAACAACGCCTGGCGAGACGAGTCCCGGCTGGTTTCTCATGGGCGCAGTTGTCGTGACGGCGCTCCTTTCTGCAGGTATCACTGCCTATGTCGCCCTCACCCATGGCTTGAATGCCGGCAGGTGGTTTATCGTCGGACTCGTCTTCAATGTGTTCGGCGTGCTCTCCGTTGCGCTACGCGCCTCCGGGATACGGAGGGTATCGCGCGGGTTGAACAAACTACCGCTGACAAGTTCTCCCATACCGTGTCCGTCGTGTGGAAGTCCTGTTCATCCGTCGGCGATGCGTTGCGCAATGTGCGGCACCGTTCTAAACCCCGTTTCCCCTTCGGAAGCGGCACGAACCTTGAACCGATAGACGGGAGGTCTCTCTCAGGATGAATCTGTTTCAGGCGTCTGCATCGAAAATGAAGGAGGGGATCATCGGCATCCTCCGCTCGGGGAGCGGTGCGAATGAACGGCCATATCTCAAGAAGCACAATGAAAGCAGCGTCCCGGGACTCTTTATCATCGGCGATCTTGCCGGCGCCCCCGTCATCAAATATGCAATGGCGCAGGGCTACGAGGTGATGGAACACATCGCGTCCCTGCACGGTGCCGGAAAAGGCTCCGCGAGGGAACCCTACGATGTGGTCGTCATCGGCGCAGGCGCTGCCGGACTGAATGCAGCTCTCCATGCGCAGGAAAAGGGACTTCATGTCCTTGTTCTTGAGAAGGAACAGATCGCAAATACCATTGAAAATTTCCCTGAGGGGAAATGGGTGTACGCGGAACCTGATAGCCAGCCGCCCAAAGGGAAACTCTGGCTCGACGGGGCCACGAAAGAAGATCTCATTCAGCGGTGGCACCGGATCATCGACGACAATCAACTCGACGTTCGGGTCATGGAGCCTGTCACGGCCTGCAAGAGACGGGAGGCGGGATTTGACGTGACTACGCCCAAAGGTGAATACCGGGCGCGATACGTCGTCCTCGCCACAGGTCAACGGGGGAATCCGCGAAAACTCTCGGTGGAAGGTGAAGATCGTCACAATGTGTATCACCGGCTGTACTCACCCCGGAAATACAAGAATGAAAAGATTCTGATCGTCGGCGGGGGAAACAGTGCCGCCGAGGCAGCACTGACCTTGAGCGAACAGAACCACGTTGTGCTATCCTATCGCGGGAATGGATTTCACAGGCTCTTCAAGGAGAATGAGCGGAAGATCCGAAGCGCCATTGAGGAGGGGAGAATCGAGCCGGTCTTCCATTCCGGGGTCACGGCATTCGGCGAACATGATGCCCGTCTGGAAATCCGCGAAGGGGCTGCCCCCGCGGTACGCAATATTCCCTACGACCATGCATTCATCCTGGTGGGGGCTGAGGTCCCGCGCGATTTTCTCAAATCGCTCGGTCTGAGAATGGAGAATGAATGGGAGGGGAGCATCCTGCGGGCAATCGGACTGACGCTTCTGGGGTTCGTGGGTGTCTCGCTGTTCGGCGTGCACGAAGGCGGGGTGCAGACTTTTCCCGGAGTGAACCCGGTCTTCCTTCCTTCATGGGTCGGGATCGCGGTCTGGGCGTTCGCCCTTGCGGGTCTCGTGAGGTTCGGATTGCGCGGCGATCGGTTCGCCTGGCTTGGCCTTTCCTTCTTCGTCTGGTATTCGGTCTATGGCGCCAAGCTGGGGAAGGGAGAGGAACTCTGGCCGTATACGAATTGGGGATATGCGTTTCTTTCGTTGCTCGGACGACCATGGTCGTTCTGGTATACAGTGCTGTACACGTCATTGATGACGATCTTCGGGATCCGCGCTTTGAAACGGTGGGGGCTCGAGAGGAAGGACAAATTCCAGGTCTGGCGATACGTGAGCCTGCTGAGTTTCCAGTGGGTCTTCTTCTTCCTGATCCCCGAATTCCTCTTCCAGCTTGCCGTGAAATACCAATGGGTCGGAGCCCGGCTTGCCTCCGATCCAACGTTCGCCGATCAAGCCTGGCGCAGTTACGGTATCGTCTACGCCTGGCCGTTGTTCTTCTATACCTTCTTTTACGATCCGCACCAGGTATGGGTGGTCTGGGGCATCCTGTTGACGTTTGTCATCATACCCATCTTCGTCCTCTTCAACGGCAAACGGTACTGTTCCTGGATTTGTGGCTGCGGTGGGCTTGCCGAGACCTTTGGCGACCGTTGGAGGCATCTTGCGCCGAAGGGGAAACGGTCGATTGCATTGGAATCGATGAACTATGTCGTCCTGGGCGCGGCGGCACTCATTACGCTGTTCGTTCTTGTCAAAGACACCTACACGGCCTTTGCCGGACCCGCGGAGGTGGGATTGAAAGTCTACCGCCTCTTCGCGGACGTATGGCTCGTGGGGATTCTGCCCGTTACGCTCTACCCGTTTCTCGGGGGGAAAGTCTGGTGCCGGTACTGGTGCCCCCTTGCAAAGCTTATGCAAATACAGTCGTCCCTTTTCTCCAAACTTCGGTGGAGCCGGTTCCGCATTACGGCGAACGACAAGTGCATTGGATGCAACGAATGCTCCAGGAATTGCCAGGTGGGAATCGACGTGATGAGCTATGCCCTCAAACAGGAAGTCCTTGACAACGAGACCAGTTCCTGCATCGGATGCGGGATTTGCGTCACGGTCTGTCCCATGGACACCCTGGGTTTTGGTGAACAACAGTCTCTGAACAGCGGGGGAGCCGCGGTTAGCTCCCCTGACCGGCCTTGAAGAGATAGAGGAAATTTCCATATCCCTCTTTTTGCATTTCCTCCAGAGGAATGAACCTCAGCGCCGCGGAGTCCATGCAGAATCGCAGGTGATTGGGGGCCGGGCCGTCGTCAAACACATCGCCGAGGTGGGAATCGGCATATCTGCTTCTGACCTCCGCCCCTTCTTCCGCAATTGGCTGCTTGATCCTCTTTACGACGAATCGTGGGTCGATCGGCTCCGTAAAACTCGGCCAGCCGGTTCCTGAATCGAACTTGTTGGTGGAGCTGAACAACGGCTCGCCAGAGACGACGTCGACGTAAATTCCCTTCCTGGTATTCTCGGCGTACGGATTCGTGAATGGTCTTTCCGTTCCCCCTTCTTGCGTGACTTTGTACTGGATCGCGGTCAACGTCTTCTTCAGTTCCTCTTGCGACGGCTTCTTGAAACCGGACCAGGAGAGCTTCCCCCAAATTTTCTGAATATAATCGTCGCGACCGGACGCTTCTCGGTACCGGTGATAATCGTCGGGATGCGTTTTGCAGTAGTGCTGATGATACGCCTCGGCGGGATAGAACACCTGAAATCTTAAAATCCTGGTCACTATCGGTTTCCCGAAGACGCCGGCCTTGTCAAGGGCCTCCTTCGACTCCTCCGCCAGTTTCTTTTGCGTATCGTTATGATAGAAAATCGCCGACCGGTACTCCGGACCCCGGTCATGAAATGAGCCGCCTTCATCGGTCGGATCGAACTGCTTCCAATAGATCTCCAGAAGCTCTGAATAGCTTATCACTCTCGGATCGAAAACGACCTGAATCGCCTCGTAGTGACCCGTGGTCCCTGTTCCCACTTGATCGTAGGTCGGGTTCTTGACATGTCCACCCGTGAAGCCGGATATGATATCCTTCACGCCCGCGATCCCTTCGAACGGCGCATCCATGCACCAGAAGCATCCTCCGGCGAATGTTGCCTGCTCCAGGTCTGCATCATTCGTTGAGATCAATGTTGCGCCTGAAAGCGAGCCGGCTTCGCCGGGCGACGGAGGGTCCGTCTTCGCTGTCTGGTCGGAATCGTTACTTCTCGCGCACCCGGCAAAAAAGAGCATGCACGTGACGAAAAGAGCTGCTGCCGACTTCACCATAATTCCTCCTACCCTTTTCAAGAACCTTATCACCTGCTCATGGCATTTCCTTTCCAACACATCACGGGGAAAGAAGGTTTCGGGTGACAGCCGGTCGCGGTGAGAAGGCTAAACGGATGGAACTTTTCTGCCGGGCAGAGGCTTTATTCAACAGATCAGTCCTACGTTTTTCGCCAATGTGCGCCCACTCTTCCACGGGGTTCATTCCCGATTATGCTCATCGACATAGCCACCGCTGTACCGCCATTTAAAATCACCCAGGAACGCGCGACTGAAGAGCTCGTGAAAAGGATGGGCGGACGTCCGGCCATCGGTCGGATGGTCCGTATGGCGGCGAGTCGCTCCGATATCAATTCCCGTTACGTCGTTCTGCCAGAGGCGGAAGAACATGTATCGGAGGGCCTGTTCAGCGAACACGGAGGCTATGTCCGACCGGGTACGAAGGCGCGAATGGAATTGTATGAACAATGGTCAAAAAACCTCAGCGTGCGAGCGGTGCAAGATCTGTTGAATGCCACGGGGACTTCTGCGGAACAGATCCACCGGTTGATTACCATTTCCTGTACGGGCTTCGTCGCCCCTGGAATCGATTATCATATCATTCAGGAATTGAACCTGCCGCGGACGGTCCGCCGGAGGCATATCGGTTTCATGGGTTGCGCAGCCGCTTTGATCGGGCTGCAATCGATTTTCGAACTGGACGAGAGGAGCCCGGAGGGGTCCAACAGCGTCCTGGTATCCGTGGAGCTTTGCAGTCTCCATCTTCAAACGGAACCGACTGTCGATAATATCCTTGCCAATATTCTCTTTGCCGACGGCGCCGCGGCTGTGTTGTTGTCCGCTTCGCGTCCTTCGCATGTCCCGAGGGCGTTCAAATTCCTCCACTCGATGTCCGTATTGTTTGACGGCTCTTCTTCGCTCATGGGATGGAAAATAGGGGATTTCGGCTTCGAGATGATGCTCTCTCAGGATCTGCCGAAAACTATTGAGAGTGAAGCTGTCCCGGCTCTCCGCCGCATGCTTGAGCGGATCGGTATCTCTCTGGATCAGATCCGCCATTGGGCTCTTCACCCCGGCGGGCGCGCCATTCTGGATGCACTGCAGGCCGGCCTCGGGTTGGCCGACCGGGCCATGGCACCATCGCGATGCATCCTCCAGGGTTTTGGCAATATGTCCTCTGCAACGATCCTCTTCGTCCTGAAGAATATTCTGGCCTCAGGGGATGTGGAGGTCGGTGATCTCTGCTGTGCTGTCGCATTCGGGCCCGGTCTGACGATGGAAGTTGTTCTCCTCAAGGCCGTATGATGCTCGGTGTCCGTTCGCACACCCGGGAATTGATGGATGAACCCGATTTGCCGGGTGAAGCCGTCCGGTCCGCGCTCAGAGAGCTTTCCGTGATCAATCAATTCCTCGGTGGATGGTCCACAAGCAGGAGAGGCCTGCAGATGCTGGCGCCGGCAGAGAGTTCCAGTCGACGGCTTGAAGTGCTCGATATCGGAGCGGGTGGAGCGGATGTACTGCGGGGGAGAAGGAACGGCGCGCAACTGCTGCGCATCACAACCCTGGATAGCAACGAAGAGGCGTGCCGCTATCAACGATCGGTGAACAATGCGGACGACGTCCTTTGCGGCGATGCACGGACGTACCCATTCGCCGACGAGAGCTTCGACATTGTTCATGCGTTACTGTTCCTTCATCATTTCGATGAGGGGACGATTGAGGAGATGTTGACACGATTTCTTCGCATATCCCGATACGGGATAGTCGTCAACGATCTGCAGAGGTCCATCGCAGCGTATGCAGGCATCTGGACCCTCACCCGACTGTTGTCGCGGAGCACGTATGTTCGAAACGATGGTCCGCTCTCGGTGCGGAGAGCGTTCCGGCGTGGGGACCTGATCAGGATCTGTTCACGGTTGGGCTGTTCGTCATTCTCGGTGTCATGGCACTGGGCATTTCGATGGCTCGTGCTCATCAGGAAGTAGCGCCATGCAAGAGTATGATGTCGCCATTATTGGAGGGGGACCGGCCGGGTCGAGCGCCGCACTGCACCTGTGCCGCGCCGGGTTCAGCGTCTGCCTCCTGGAAAAGGCACTCTTCCCCCGTGAGACGGTCTGCGGCGAATTTCTCTCCACGGAAGTCTCGGAATGTCTGAAATCCCTCGGGCTCTTCGAAGAATTCCTGGCGCTCTCTCCCAATCCCCTTCGCCACTTCCGCCTTTTCCACAGTGCGGAGAATGCCGCCGAAGCGCCGCTCCCGTCGCCGGTCTATGGACTCCGCCGCGGCGTTTTCGACAGGTTCCTCCTCGACAGTGCACGGAATGCCGGTACCGATGTTGTACAGCCGGGTGACGTCCAGTCAGTCGTGAAGAATCGTTCGGTCTTCACGCTTGCGTTCAATGCCGAAGGTCTGATGTCGAAGATCAGTGCCCGATCGGTGGTCGGCGCGTATGGTCGATGGAACGCACTCGACCGGCAACTGCGCGACGAAAAAAGTACGGCACTCTCTCCCTGTACGGGAATCAAGATTCACATTGATGTCTCGGAAATCCGCGGCCTGGAGAGGGATACCATTACGCTGTTTGGTGGTGCGGGGATGTATTGCGGAATTAATGCGGTCGACCGGAATGTCGCCACTATCAGCCTGCTGGAACACCGATCAGGCAGTCATTCTCCTCCCCGGAAGTGTTTCGATGAACTTCTCCGAACGAACGGCGCTTTGCAGCAACTCCTTCCTTCGGCGCGATTGTCAGGATGGTTTGACGGCAAAGTGTACGGAACCGGACGCATGTACTTCGGGGAACGCAGACTCGTAAACAACGGCGTGTTCATGATTGGAGACGCGGCAAGGGTGATCCCACCGTTGGTGGGGGATGGAATTGGGATGGCGATGGAAAGTGGCAGAATGATCGCGGAACTGTTTCAGAATCGCCGCGCAGGAAGAGTTCAGGATGCGGATGCTGAAAGAGTCTACACGCGACTCTGGGACCGGCGTTTCCGTCGCAGGGTGACGATGGCAAACGCCGTCCACCAAATCATGATGCGCGATCTCTTGCGCGGTCCCGGGGTGTGGATGGCGCGCAACTCTTCCAGAGTTCTGCCCGCGATTATCTCCGCATCGCGGAGTACCGTGTGAGAGAGGGCGCGCACGAAGCAAAGCCGCCCTGCCTTCTCTTTTCCCTGCAATCGTTGAAGATGTAGAGTGTTATTCTCCTCCCTCGTGTCCTTCCCCCGTAACATATGGTCAATCAGCCGTATGATGATACTGGCGATGCGATAGGGACCTTTGTCACTTTTTCCCCGTGACTGCTGGAAATCGACCGCGAATTTGTGTATCATAGGCCGTCGCTCTGGTATCACGATGCGAGACCACCAAGTCTGATGTACTCCTGGGGGTATCTGCCTTTTCTCCTTCGTGCCGGATCGGCTCCTGACTATCCTTTTGTCGACGGCTTTTCGTGCGGTACTCCCCACCGCGCGCACCGTCATAGCCACTTTGAGATCATCCGTCTTGTGATACCCTCTGCCGGATCGAACTCATAAGGGGAACGGCTTAGTTCGCTCACCCAGAGCGTTTCCAAAGATTTGCTCACAATTTCAGAACTCATACCGACGGAGCTCACCATGTCTCAACGTTTGGTGTACCGCGTTTTCATCTTCATGGCAGCTCTCATCGCATTCTTGGTTCCGGTTCGCGAGGAGCTATTCGGCCAGGTGGTCTTCAACCAGCCTCCTCCGGGGTCAATCTACCGTGAGTACACGCGTACGATGGGAGGGCTGAAGGATTGGCGCATCACTGATCCGAATATCGATCTGGGCCGTTGGCCTGATGCGGCAGATTTTCTGCCCAATCCTGTGCTCCACCTGACGGTGGACGATCTGAGCGGAGCCGTTCGCGCAGAAGCGGTTTTCTCGATGTGGGGAGGACACCTGGGCACGTTTGGCAAGAAGGTGCGATTCAACGGAAACTCATGGATCGATATCCATCCGCTTGATCAAAGCAACGGCATCCCCAATGGAGCCGATGGCACCATGTACATGAGCGAGCCCGACGAGGGGGTCGCTGTTCCGCTTTCCGATCTGCAGGTCGGAGATAACACGTTCGAAGGCACGAATACCGGCCAGATCATGAATCCGTCGACGGGCTGGGGGCAGTTTGGCTGGTACGCGGTCGTTCTTCGCATCTACTATGGCTCGGACAAGCCGCACCCGACGGGGAGTATAACATCTCCCACCGCGAGCTCCAGCTTTGGAGATAACCCGACGGTGACCGCGAGCGTCAGTGCGGGAGTCAACAGGGTCGATTTCCTGGCATATTACGATGGATATGATACCGATGGAGATGGAATTTTTCAGGAATATCACAGCGACTACCATATTCATCAGGACGATGGAAGCGTGGTCATGCGCAACCACGTGGGAACGGCAACCGGTTCCCCGTTCCAGGTGACAATGGAATACCGACTGGATTGCGGACCAGGCCCCGGGCGGGATCAAGCTCTTGGCCAGGATACGCGACAATAATGGTGTATGGTTTGTCACTGATGAAGTATCGGGACTCACCCTCTCACGACCGAACAGCTCCGTGAAGCTCTACAAGCCCGCGAATGTTCCCCAGGACTACTGGGTAAAGCAATACCAGGAATCTGCGTCAAGCGCATTTTCGATTCCGGCGGGCGACAATCTTTCGAACGCGACGGGCGCAATCTTTATTGTCAGATCATGGAACGGAATCAACGGGGGTGCTACGTCGCCGAACACCGATATGTCGATCAGAGTGAACGACAAGTGGACAGCCCCTAGTTTTGGAAATGATCATTACTATTCGCTGGATGTGCTCAGTATTCCATCCTCTGCTCTTGTGAACGGCACCAATCAGGTTACTGCGTACTGTAATTCTTTTGTTCATGGAGTCGAGCTCCCCTGGCCGGGACCGGCAGTCATGGTGCGGTACAGTGCTGCGTCTGCGAATCAACCACCAACGATCACCCAACAACCGACCGATCAGACGGTCGGTGTCGGGGAAACGGCAACATTCACCGTGAGTGCGACGGGTTCACCGGCTCCAACGTACCAGTGGCAGAAGAACACTGTGGATATCACGTTGAACGGAAATTCCCCGACCTATACGACTCCTCCGGTGGTCAAGGCCGACAGCGGTGCGGGATATCGCTGCATCGTGTCAAACAGCGAGGGGGATGCAACCAGCAATACCGCGCACCTCATAGTCTCAACGACCGCCCCCACGGTGACCACGCAACCGGTGAATCAAGAGGTCGGGGAAGGCGAGACAGCGACATTCACGATCAGCGCGACAGGATCCACACCACTCCAATACCAGTGGCAGAAAAACGGTTCGAACATCCTGACGAACGGCAATGCCTCGTCCTATACCACTCCCGCTGTCGTGAAAGCAGACAGCGGTTCTGGCTATCGTTGCATCGTCACAAACAATGCGGGCGCGGACACCAGCCATGTCGCGTACCTCATCGTGGGGACATTCCCGCCGTCGATTACCTCAGAGCCGGTTTCGCGGACGGTGCGGTTGGGTCAGACTGCGACGTTTAGCGTGTCCGCCACCGGTACAGCGCCGCTCACATACAAATGGCAGAAAAACGGAGTGGACATCGACGGAGCCGCGGGCGACTCGTACACGACTCCCGCTACTGTGCAGGCGGACAGTGGATCCCTGTTCCGATGTATTGTAAGTAATGCCGCCGGCCATGACACGAGTACATCGGCCGTTCTGCGTGTTTCAAGCGATATCCAGAATATTGTGGCGAACGGTGGATTCGAGACCGGGTTGGATCCCTGGGCGTTCTTCTCCAATGGGTCCGGAACGTTTCAAACCGACGTCGCGGGGCCGACAAGTCCTCATGCTGCGCACATTGTGCTCAGCCAGGAAGGGACCAACGTCCAGTTGAATCAGACTGCCATCGTCCTGGATCAGGATACGCTGTATACCCTCCGGTTCCGGGCATATTCATCCAGCGGGCATGACGTTTCGGTATCCATAAGGAAGAACACGGATCCTTACACTTCTTACGGTCTCCTGGATGCGGTGTTCGATCTCACCACGTCATGGGCCGACTACTCGGTGCAATTCACAGCGTCGGGGTTCACAGGTACGGAGACGGACGGACGGCTCATGTTCTGGATGGCGCCGTACGATGCGAACGGAGACGAATACTATTTCGACGATGTGTTGCTGGTTCCGTCGAGCCTGCTTGCACTTCCCGTCATCCAGAACCATCCCGCGCCTCTGACGGTCAAGGAAGGTGAAACCGCGACCTTCAGTGTGACCGCCTCGGGTGTGACGCCGCTCTCCTATCAGTGGCAGAAGAACCAGGTCGCGATTCAAGGAGCGACACTGGCTTCGTATACGACGCCGGCAACGACGACGGGGGACAATGGTGCGGAATATCGGTGCGTGGTGACGAACCTCGGAGGGAGTGTGACGAGCAATCCCGCTGTGCTCACTGTGCAGCCCCTGACGAGCACAAATCCGCCCGGCCCGGAAATTCCTGCGCGCTATTTCCTCGCGCAAAACTATCCGAACCCCTTCAACCCTTCGACTGTGATCCGGTTCGGACTTCCCGCGAGCGGGTACGTCACTCTCAAAGTAGTGAACATGCTTGGTCAGGAAGTTGAAAGTCTGGTCTCTGAGTTCATGGCTGCCGGCGTCCACAGGGTGACTTTTGCACCTGAGAAGTTGCCGACCGGCATGTATCTGTACCGGTTGCAGAGCGGGAGCTATACTGAGACGCGGAAGCTTGTTTTGGTGAGGTGAGGTACACACCAGCTGCTTTAACAGCTGAACACCATTGAGCAAAAGAGTGAAGCCCGGGACATCTCTCGGGCTTCACTGTTCTTGCTGATTCCAGGCGGCAGGTGATCGTTCTCAGAGGACTTTCGACACCACGACTGTTATATCATCGAATTGCGGCGTGGTGCCAATGAACTCACGCACATCTCTGATGATCGCGTCGCGGATCTGACGCGCGGAGAGGGGAACGGCGTCCAGTGATCGGAGCATGTCGGACAGGCGCTGATCGCCGTAGAATTCGCGCTTGCGGTTCTGCGCCTCCTGGATGCCGTCTGTTTGAAGGATAATGACGTCTCCCGGTCTATACGGAATGCGCCTTTCCTCGTATTGATGGTCACAGACAATTCCCAGAGGATACGGCGCCCCTGCGGTGTCGATGGAACGCAATTCCTTTTCAAACATCAGCAGCGGTTTGATGAGCCCTGCATTCGCGAACGATACCTCCCTGGTATTCGCGTCGAACGACGCCAGGCAGACCGCGGTAAACATATTCCGGTCAATCTTTGGAAAGAGAATCTGATTTGCCTTTGTCATGATGCCGGAGAGCGTAGTGCCGTTTCGCACTTCCGCATTGATGACCCCGCTTGCCATGACTGCGGTCATGGCAGCACGCATAGCCTTCCCTGAAACGTCGCCGATCATGATGCAGAATCGACCCTGGTCTGATCCGACCCACGAGTAATCGAAGAAGTCTCCGCCCACTTCGTTGGCCGGAATGCTGATCCCGGAAACATCCAGGCCCGGGACGCTCGGGTCGTCGTCCGGCATGATCGCCTTTTGGACGTCATGGGCTGCCTGCAGTTCGGCCTTCAGCCTCACATTCTTCAGCCTTCTCCGGTAGAAGATGAACGATAGCCCGAGGATTGAGAAAATAACGAGAATGCGGAACCACCATGTTTCCCAGTACGGCGGGGTAATGACGATGTGCAGGGCGACACCTTCGTTGTTCCACACGCCGTCATTGTTCGACCCTTTTACGCGGAAGATATAGCTGCCGGGAGGCAATGTGGAATACTGTGCAAATCGCTTTTTTGCAGATGTAAAGATCCAATCGTCATGAAGTCCCTCCATCTTGTATGCGTACTGGTTTTTCTCCGGCGCAGTGTAGTCAAGAGCCGAGAATTCAAAAGAGAACACGTAATCGCGATACGAAAGGGTGAGATCGCTCAGCTCCGAGAGAGGCCGGTCGAGCCGGATCTCCTTGTTCAGCTTTCGGAAAGAGGTAATGATGATGGGAGGGACATACGGGTTATCCCGGATCCGGTCGGGGAAAAATGCGTTGAAGCCGCTGATTCCGCCGAAAAACATTTCTCCGTCCGTACTCTTGTAAAATGACCCTCCATTAAACTCGTTATTCTGCAGCCCATCCCGGATGGTATAGTTCCTGATCTGATTTGTTAAGGGCGAAAACCGTACGAGCCCATTGTTTGTGCTGAACCAGAGATTGCCGGAATCATCCTCCAGTATCCCGTAAATGGCGTCGCTGGGCAGGCCATCGCGCGTCGTAAAATGCGCAAATTTGCCGGTTGCGGGATCAAACCTGTTCAGTCCTCCTCCCCAGGTCCCAAGCCAGAATACTCCCTTCTTATCCTCGTGAATGCAGAAGATGAAATCGTTATTGAGAGCGTCGGGGCGGGCGGGATCAGCGCGGAAATGGGTGAATGTCCCTGATGATCTCTCGAACTTGTTCAGGCCGCCGCCCTGCGTTCCAATCCAGAAAACACCCGATGCATCCTCATGAATCGCCCTGACGTAATCGTCGCTTAAGCTGCCGTTCCTGGCCGGATCACGACGGAAGTGATTGAATACAGGTCGAGCGCCCTGTTTTGCCCTTGTGTCGAAGGAATTCAAACCGCCGCCGTTTGTCCCTATCCACAATATCCCGTTGCGGTCAAGGTACATCGCGCGAATCTCATCGTGGCTTATGCTCGTGCTGTCGTCCGGACTGTGACGGTATCTGGTAAACTGTCGTGTCCGGACATTGAACCGGCAAATCCCGCCGCCGTTGGTCCCGATCCACAGGTCACCCGATGGATCGCCAACGACTAATCGGACGAAATCGTTGCTCAGGCTGTTGGGGGAACGCCGATCAGTTCTGTACGCAGTGAACCGATTGCTCCTCCTGTCAAACCTGTTCAGCCCTCCCCCGTGCGTCCCGATCCAGAGAATGCCGTCACGATCCTCGTAGATCGACCATACGATGTTCTCGTTGAGCGTGTTCGCGTCATCCGGATCATTCCTGTAGAGCGCAAATTGCCTCTTGCGTACATCGACCTTGTTGACCCCTCCTCCATACGTTCCCACCCACAGGACCCCTGATCGATCCTGATAAAGGGACCGGATCTCATTGTAGCTGAGGGTGTTCGGATTGTGCGGATCGTTGACATAAGAATTGAACTTTCCGGTTTCCGGGTCGAACCGATTCAGGCCGCCTCCGTCAGTCCCCAGCCAGAACACACCGGCATTGTCCTCCAGAATGGCATAGACTTCATCGTTGCTCAACGATCCCGGAGTGCCGGAATCGCTGACGAACCGTCTGAACGTGACACTCCGCGGATCTTGCGCACTACCCAGAACTCTGTTCAATCCATGTTCTGTCCCAACCCAGACTTCCCCTGAACGATCGACATACAGGGTCCTCACCGTATCGTGACTCAGGCTTGCAGGGTTTCTTGCGTCGTGCTGGTAATGCAGGAATCGAGGTTGTGCGTCGTCCACCTCCTCTGCTCTCAACACGTTCAATCCTGAATCCGTCCCGATCCAGAGATTCCCGGTGCTGTCAAGACACATGGACCTGATCAGGTTGTTTGTGAGGCTCGTCGGGTCGTTGGCGTCGTGGAAGTGACGCACGAAGGCGCTCGTTCCGTCCGGGCGCACCATTAATTTGTTAAGACCATTCTCCGTACCCACCCAGATCGTGCCGTTGCGATCCTGAATCACACAATAGATGATGTCGCTGCTGAGGGTGGACGTGTCTGCAGGGAAGTGTCGGTATCTGGCGAACTGGTGCTGCTGCAGGGTGTACCGGTTCAGGCCGCCGTTGAACGTCCCGATCCACATGCTGCCTGAACGGTCCTCGTAGATTGTGGTGATATGATTGTAACCGATGCTGCGGGGATCATCCGGATCATTTCTTACTACGGTGAAGCCGTATCCATCATACAAATTGAGTCCATCTTCCGTGGCGAACCACAGCAGACCTCTGGTATCCTGCACAATGCTGACGACAATACTCTGGGAAAGTCCCTGCTCGACGGATATCTTCTCAAATTCCAGTGCAGGTTGGCTCCAGGCGGGAGTGGGGAATGTAAGGTGAAGGTGAAGGAGAGGAGAACAATACAAAACGACGATTTTAGAGCGATTCTCTCAAGAGGGAATCCGTTGAGACGGGGGATGGACGAGATCATTGCGGGGACCTGGATATGTCAGTCGGACCACCGGCCATCTCAAATATACGGAAAAAAAGCGATACGGTTACAGAGGAAGTTCGTCAAAGAGGAGGGCATCTCTCCCGGCGGTCGTCCCCTTCGACGCGTCAGGGAAGAAAATGAAGTCCTTTGCGCCGAAGGGGTCTGACAGAGAATGATATCTGCCGTGTTACTTGAAAGAGAAGGGGATTGACATCCAGGTCGTGACAGGCCCTGTGGACATCATCCCAGGCTCGAATGTCGAATGCATCACCGCTTCAATGACTGAATCGTCGAACAGATGGTTTGTGCTCGAAGCGATGAGGGCCTTGATCGGTTTCCCTTGCGGGTCAATCTGAACGCGCACCACTACTTTGCCCGTTTGTTTCGTCTCTTCCGCGGCGGAAGGTATCTTAGGTTGGGCAATCTTCACCACCTTCGGTTGTCTTTCAATGGCAAGAAACGGCGCAGGGGGTGGTGCAGTTTCAGTCTTGGCGTTTTGCGCCGGTGATGCGGCGGTGATCTGCTGACTTTGCGCCGGTGGAAGCGATTCAGCTTTCACGTCGAGTTTTGAACTCTCCTGCTTCGGGGGTTCCGAAACCTGGCTTCGAGTGGAGGATTCGCTCCTCTGGCGAGATTCATCCCGGGAGGGGGTGGACTTCTTCTCCTCCTTTGCACTGCTTCGTTCCTCTGAAACAGCGGGTGATGGCTGCGACACATTCTGTTCGGCCGGCTTCTCCGCGACTGTTGCCGGCGGATTCTCCTGAGCCGTCGCCGAAGGTTGGGCCGCCGGATCTGCCGGGGTTTGTTCCACGGGCGTGGCGACCTGCGTTTGCTGGGGAGGGACAACGTGAGCCGTCGGCGCATCCGATGGTCGCAGGAAATAGAATGCCGTGGCCCCTCCCGCGATCACCAGGGCGGCAAGTCCGAGAATCAATCCCACGCTGGATTTCTTTTTCTGCGGTGCCCGGACCTCGGCTTGATCGGGAGATGCCGGCACGACAGGCCTTTCCTCCTCCCGCGGGGCCGATTTGGAAACGGACGGGACTGTGGCTTTCGACGGAGAACCACCCCGTTTTTCCCGCGGCGGGGCAGGGTCGACTGTTGTCTCGTTCTCCAGGGTGTCGCTTTTGGCAGGAGTCGGCGGGGTCGCGAGTTGCGCGATCTTCGTTTCGTATTCGCGTGCTATGCGGTTCGCCGGGTCGATGATCCTCACCCGCTTGATTTCCTCGAGAGCGCTTTGGTAGTCGCCGCGCTCGACGTACTCGTCCGCCCTGGTGAAGTACTGGTTCTTCAACTCCTTCAGGCGGGCTTCCTTCTCTTCGAGTTCGAGGGAGGAGAAGGTGGAAGATTCGGCAGCGGCACTTGAAGAGTTGTTCCGCGCGCTGTCCAGGGCACGGTCAAGAAGCGGCGGGAGAGTTTCACGCGCTTCATCCGCCGCTGCACCGGGTGCAAGGGAAAGGAGCTTTGCGAACTGCTTCTCCAGCGCGATCACGTAAATATTCCGGACGTCTGCGGCTTTTGCCGCTTTGATTGCGGCGAGGGCCTCTGCATACTTCCCTACGTCAGCCTGATTATAGGCCTCAAGGATCAGGTTCACTGCCGGAACATCGATGTCTTCAACCGTTCGTGTCGCCATAATCAACTCCAGACTCGTTTACCGCGATCCGCTCGCGGTTTTTCCATTGGGATAGACCAGTTTTAACGCGTTGGCAGAGGCCGGGCTCTGTCTTGATTGATTTTGCCGGATCCGCACTTCCAGCTTCTTGATATCCGGGCTCAGCGGATCGATGACATACGCCTTTGCGATTTCATCGAGCGCTCTGACAAAATTGTTTTGTTTCTGAAATTCATCGGCGGCCATCAGGTGAAGCTGGAGAAAACGGACCCGCTCCTCTTCAGCGCGCATTTCATCCTGGGATTTCTGCGGGACGGGCGACGGCCGGGCGGTGTTTTTCGCCTCCCAGATGGTGCGTTCCATCCCCGTCAGCGCAGGATCATTCGGCTTTTCGATGAGGCCCATGGCTACTTCCGCAAGTGCCTCCTCGTAGAGTTGCCGTTCGCATAGTTCGACCGCGCGTAACAGATGGCTCTCCTCGGGCTGCGCATCAGGGGTGGCTGCGGACTGCGGCGCACTTTCGCTGTCCGGCGAACGATCGGCGGTGGGGGCAGACGCGCCGAAACGCAGCTGGTCGAGCTCTCGTTCGAGAGTCCGGACGCCTTCGTCAAGCGGATCGATAATGAAGGCACGGGTCAATTCCTCCATGGCATGATCAAAATCCCCGAGCTGCATCAATCGCTTCGCCTCTTCGAGATGAGGACCGACCGCCTCCATTCCTTCTTCCTCCCCCTGCTGGGGCGGCAGGAAGTCCTGTTCTTCAGGCCTGTTCTGACCCTGTGCAGCGAGAATTTCTTCTTCCAGGACTTTGATGTCGTCGTCAAACGGATCCAGGAGGAATGCGTTGGCGATTTCACCGAGCGCGTTTTCATAGCGTCCCTGCGATAACTCAAAGCGCGCCGATCCAAGATATTCGTGGATCTGTTCCTTCTGCAACTGCCGTCGCTGTTCATCGGCGGCCTGCTCGCGGGCGATCCGCTCCTGCTCTTCTCTTGCAAGCCGTTCGAGCTCCTCTTCGGCCTTTCGGCGTTCTTCCTCTTCCTCGGCTTTCCTGCGCTCTTCAGCGTCCCGTACTGCCTCATCGCGTTTGGCCAGGATCTGCTGTTCACAGAGGTGCACCCGTTCGCTGACCGGATCGATCGCATACGCACGGGTGATCACCAGCAGGGCTTCTCCGGTCTTTCCCTGCTCTGCAAGGTTGAGAGCTTCCATGCACTGCCGTTCGATTTCCTGCTCGAGCGCCTCGCGACGTCTGCGCTGTTCCTCCTCGCGCTGCCGGACCCGCTCCTCTTCCTCCTGCCGCAACTGCTCCTGCCGTTGCCGGATTGCCGCATGCAGCGATGCCGCCTCGGCGTTCGGCGGGTCGAGCACGCCGATGAATTTCAGTTCATTCAGTGCGGCGTCAAATTTGTCCGCGGCAAGGAAGTTGGAACAGCGATCGAGATACTGACGGACTTTGTCCTGTTGTGCCTTCTTTCGGGCTTCGTCCTGCCGGAGTTCCCGTTCTTCTTTTTCACGCCGGGAGCGGTCCGCCTGTTGCTTCACCAGGAGCTGCTTCCGTTGCTCGTTGTCCTCGAGACGGCGTTTTCGTTCCTCATCCTGATGACGCTGATCTGCTTCCATCTCCGCGTGAAGCTGCTCGCGCAAGGCCTTGATCGCTTGGTTATCGGGAGAGAGCAAAGCGGCGCGGGAGAGATCTTCAATCCCGCGCTGATACTCTTTCTTCGCCCTGTACTGCTCGGCGGTCGCAAGGAGGCTGTTGATCTTCTCTTCAATCGCACGCTGTCGGTCGTCGGACCCACGCTTCCGCCGTTCTTCATCGCTCTCCGGGAGAACGTGTTTCGGGGGCGTCGACTGTTCGGTGAGTGCGGGGGAGTGCGTTCCATCCGCCTCCGTCACCACGGCCGGGGTGCGTTCAGTTTGCTCTTTGAGCAGAGACTGCACGCGGTCTTCATATGCCACGGCGTACGGATTCTGTGGATCTATGGAACGCGCCTGGGCAATGGCAGCGAGCGCGCCGGCATAGTTGTTCTCCTTCACGAGCCGATCGGCGTTCCGCAGGAGAACTGTCACCTCCGTGGCTTTGCCGCTCAGGGCAGAGCCTTTCTTGTTGGCGTCCCCTAAATCCATCGGTAGTCTTCCGGTTTTTCGACATGCGGCATTGCATCGCTACCACTCCGATGTCCGATGCACCACAGGTCTTTGAGATGATCATCCACGATCAAAACCTTTTTGATCATGCCGCATCCGCAATTACATGCTTTTCTTTGGGTTCTGCTTGAAGAGACACAAAGGTAACGCCAAAAGAGAACCGCTGAAAACAGATGATTTTCGATGGATTGACCGGGTCCGAAGGCGAAAAAAGTACCTCTCTTTGAAATACTTACATGCCCCTGAATTGGGGCATTTGAAGCACCTACCGTCCCGGTGTCCGCGTCGAAGGCCGACCGGGCCAGAGGCCGGGGACAATTCTTTCGGCATGGCTGAATCAACAGGGGAATTCCGGCGTATAATGGTATAGCCCGCCGAGGAATGATCTCTATCGGATCATGCGCCCCTCCCCGTTCTCGTGTTACCATGTTCCACCGATGAAGACCTCCCATGAGCCGAATGAACGCGTTTGGTCTGGCCATTCTCCTGATGTTTTCCCTGTCGTGTGAGACTGTGATTCTCGGTCCGGAGGCTGCCCCGCCTCTTCCGACTCTTCATCAGTCGGCACTTGCGACGCTGCTCGACTCATTGCGTTACGCTCTCGATCTTCCTGCGCTCGCAGGGGCCATCGTCACAGATACGGGCATCGTCGATGCCCAGGCTGTCGGATGCCGCAGATATGGCGGAGCAGCCAACGTTACCATCAATGATTGCTTCCAATTGGGTTCATGCACGAAGTCGTTCACGGCGGTGCTTCTCGGCACGCTGGTGGACGAAGGTCGGGTCACGTGGACCACGACGCTCCCGGAGATTTTTCCCGAGTATGCTTCTTCCATGCGATCGGAGTTCCGGAATGTCTCCGTGCGTGATCTGCTTTCGCACAGTGCCGGCTTCATGCGCGACCCGAATCTCACGCTGCACACGAAGACTCCGATGGAGCAGCGTGTTGAAGTGGTTGCGTGGGCAGTCACGCAACCCCCCGCCCAAACCCGGGGCAGGTACCTCTACAGCAATCTGGGATATGTGATTGCAGGAGCGATTGCAGAGAAACTCACGGGCCTGACGTACGAGGAGCTGATCATGGAGCGGGTCATCGGCCCACTCGGCCTCACGACAGCAGGCGTCGGGCAAATGGGGACTCCGGGATTGGAAGACCAGCCGCTTCAACACACGCCTGACCATGGAGCGATCATGCCCACGGCCGATGCGCACCTCCCGGATATCTATAACCCGGCAGGGATACTGCACATGTCGGTGGGAGACTGGGGGAAGTATGTTCAGTGGGTGCTTGCATGTGAAGCCGGCCACGCGACTTTACTGCGGCCGGAGACTGCGAAGGCAATAACAACACCCGTCGTTTCCACGGGCTACGGATCCTCGTATGCCCTCGGGTGGGGGGTGGGGCCCGCGCAGGAATGGTGTGGCAGCAAATCGCTCCAGCACAGCGGAAGCAATGGATATAACTATTGCACTGCCGCACTGGCTCCGGGCCGCCACTACGGCGTCATCGTGATGTCGAATCAGGGCGCTGTGGGCAACGATAGTCCGACCCTCCCTGCAATCAACCGTCTGATCACGTTCCATCTGTCCGGGCATTAACGCCGAAAGACCGCCCATGAAATGGTTCTCTGTGTCTCTTCTGTCGCTCCTGGTCGCATGTTCTTCCGAACGCGCTTTCTGCCAGGAGAGTGGGAGTCCTCCAGGACAATCCTCGGTCAGCTCTCTCGGGGTGTGCCTGGGAATCGGTGACTTTCATATCAGGGATCGCTATCTCTCTCCGTTCACCTTCCGCGGCGTGCTCTTTGCATCAAAGGTGTTCTATGAGTTGAAGAACGAAAACGACCGGCACACTGCGGAGGTGTTTTTTAGCACGGGCGGCATCGAGTCGGGGAAGCCGGGAGCAGACGCCTCGCAATACGCCGGATCCCTCTCATACTCTTATGTACGTATCGTGGAGAGGTTTGGTGTGGGAGGACGTCCGTTGGAATTTGGGCTTGGTGCGGGACTGTCGACGTTCGTCACCTATACAAATTTCGCAGCGGTGGACGGCGGCGGCTACCTCTCTCACTCTCTGAATCTGCTCCTCCGCGGCGAATACCGGCTCGAAGAGCGCAGGAGTGTTTCGGTTCAGCTCTCGATGCCGACTGTGCGGATTGTCACCCGGCCCGACAATGGACATCATTTCAGCGAATTCAACAATGCAATTGATCAAAACTTTTCCAGGGGATTGACAAAGGGGAGATTGGAACTCCCCTGGGAAAACCTGGTTCTTCTCGGCGAATGTGAGTACCGTCAGTCTCTCGGAGCCAGCCTGGATCTTCATTGTTCGTACTGGTTTAGTTATGCTGCGTCCGATCGACCCGATCCGATCCTCTCGATGGGCCAGTACATGAATCGCCTCCTCGTTGGCCTGGTGTGGCTGCTCTAAGTCCCGTACCACCCTTGGCCGGCGTGGTGATGAAGTCGCCGTCTTCAGGGAAGTCAGCTCTCGGCCACAGAGAGCGGTTTGGATCTTCCCCTCTTCTCTCAAGGAACCATGGGGATTGGTGCATTGTTGAGATTTCTGAGGGCATTCACCTCTTCCCTCATTTCCAGACCCACACTGCCGACCAGAAAACTCTATCAGAATATGCTTTTTCTGCTGAAGAAGGTAAGGGCTCGCCACAGGAGGGCGAGTTTCTGGCTTGCCAGTGCGTCGAGCTTATCATCCCACCTTCGGGGATAATCCAATGCGCTTGAATAAAATCCGCGAGAGCCCGCATCAGGGCCAGCCAATCGTGAGGAAAGGTGTGCCGCTGAACGAAGCCTCCGCGGCAATGGTGCTGCTCCACGGAAGAGGGGCTTCTGCGGAGGACATTCTTGGTCTTGCGGATGAATTCGGTATTCGCGGATTCGCGTATCTTGCTCCCCAGGCTTCCGACTCTGAGTGGTACCCGTTTCGGTTTCTCGAGCCGGTGAGCCGCAATCAACCATGGCTTTCATCCGCACTCGAGGTGATCGGTCATGTGCTGGGGGAAATTTCGGGGGCGGGGATCCCGATGGAGCAGACCATGATCGTTGGTTTTTCGCAGGGCGCCTGCCTCGCCCTGGAGTTCGCGGCGCGCCATCCCCGGCGCTATGGAGGCGTGGTCGGTCTGAGCGGGGGACTCATCGGGGCGGTGCCCGGACCGTACGGCGAGGGTTCATTGTTGGGGACGCCGGTGTTTCTGGGGTGCAGCGATGTTGATCCTCACATTCCCAGTGAACGGGTGGACCTCTCCGCGAGGCTTCTCCAATTGCAGGGAGGACAGGTGACGGAGATCCTCTTTCCGGAAATGAATCACACCATCAACGAGGAAGAACTGGCAGTCGTTCGCAGCATAATGATCGATCTCTTGAGGACCGGAAATTAAGATGAAACCCGCACTCGGAGGCATCCATCATATCACTGCGCTTGCGAGCGATCCCCAAAGGAATATTGATTTTTATGCAGGATTCCTGGGCCTGCGACTGGTAAAGAAGACGGTGAATTTCGACGCGCCGGACGTGTATCATTTCTACTATGGCAATGAGACGGGTAGGCCGGGAACCCTCCTCACATTCTTTCCCTTCCCCGATGCGGCGAAGGGGAAGCGGGGTGTCGGCGAGATTGCCGCAGTGGCCTTTTCGGTTCCGGCAGGATCGATGGACTACTGGGTCGACAGGCTTGCAGGTCATGCCATCGACTTCGATGGTCCGCTGCAGCGCTTTGGGGAGCCGGTGGTCTCTTTTGAGGATCCGGATGGGATGGTGATCGAGCTTGTCGGGGATGCAGCCGCAGAACGTCTGCCAGGAGGGAAGGATGCTTCCGTGGGGGTCGCTCATGTCCCCCGGTCGCTGCACGGGGCAACCTTTGTCGAATCACATGATAAAATCGCCGGAGAATTTCTTTCGCAGACCCTGGGGTTGAGACCCGTAGGTCGTGAAGGAAATCGTTCTCGCTACCTGATCGGAGATGGTCCCGCCGCCGCAAAGATCGATCTGCTTTCCCGTCCCGACGGAAATCCGGCGAGGCAGTCGGCCGGATCCGTCCATCATATTGCATGGCGCGTCGCCACAGCGGAGGGGCAACTTGCGTGGCGGGAGACACTCGTTCAGGGGGGGACCTCTGTGACCTCTGTGCAGGACCGCATGTACTTCCGGTCGATCTATTTCCGGGAGCCGGGAGGGATTTTGTTTGAGATTGCCACCGATGGTCCCGGCATGTTGATCGACGAATCCCAGGAAGAGCTCGGGTCGCACCTGAAGCTTCCGCCCTGGCTCGAAGCCGGCCGGGCACGTCTTGAAGAACGATTGATCCCCGTGCGTCTGCCCCGGTAGCCTTCAGTCCGCGAGCCGGGCCTCCATCGTGATTGGGACTTTGAGCGCGCGCGAAACCGGGCACCCGGCTTTTGCATTATTCGCTGCCGTTTCAAACGCCTTCCGGTCTGCATGCGGGATCCGGGCGGTGACGTCCAGGTGGACGGACGTTATCGTGAAACCGGCATCAGTTTTTTCCAGGGTGACGCTTGCTGTTGTTTCGATGCTGTCCGCCGTCATGCCGGCGTTTTCCAGCTGCCCCGACAGCGCCATCGAAAAACAACCCGCGTGGGCAGCGGCAATCAATTCCTCGGGGTTTGTCCCGATTCCATTTTCAAATCTCGTGCTGAAGGAATACGGCGTATCCTTGAGGACTCCGCTCGCCGTTGTCATGCGACCTTTGCCGTTCTTGAGACCACCATTCCAGATTGCCGAGCCATTGCGTTTCATTGTTCCTCCAGTGTTGGGATGCGCCTCTGCACCCCGGCCCCGACCGCGAGCGAAGCCCGGACGCCTCATTGCTCCGGACCGACGCGACCATCTCCGACGTGCACAAAAACGCTCAGTGTAACAGCAGATGCATAACAGCAGGATAACGGTGCTCTTCTATTCAAGAGCTCACTGTTCATAGTTTTCAACGATGTCGGGCGGGCGCAGCTTCGCCTCCGCGGGGTTCCTCCCCGCGTCGCGCAACGCCTGCCGTTGCCTGAGGTAGTCCCAGCACTGATCGAGCTCCACCTTCATCCGATGGAGACGGTGTATTTCATCGTTCGTGAGGTTGGATTTCGTATAGAGCTTTTCCTCCTCATGAACCAGTTGCTTGATATGATCGAAGACGTTGGAATCTTCCATACCTTTCACTCCTTTATCACAAAGAACAGAGCGGCGGGGATTCTTTGTTCCCGGCGCCCGGCGTATTGTAGACATCGCCGTTGATGCGTCAAATCGAAGAAGTTGACAAACGAGGGAGGAATGCAATGATTCGGCATCACTATCTCATTATCGGCGGGGGCATGACTGCGGACGCGGCCGTTCGCGGCATCCGGCACAGTGACCAAACCGGGACAATCGGCATTATCAGTGGAGAAGCCCATCTTCCGTATAAGCGTCCTCCGCTCTCCAAAGGGCTATGGAAGGGGGACCCCCTCGAAAGTGTCTGGTTGAGCAACGCCAAGGATCACGCGACGATGTATTTGTCGCGCACAGCGACGGGAATCGACGCCAATGCGAAGCAGGTGATTGACGACCATCAGGACATTTACTCTTACGAAAGGCTTCTTGTTGCGACCGGTGGGCGGGTGCGGACCCTGCCTTTCAACGCGCCCGGAATCATCTACTTCCGTACGGTCGATGATTACACGCGCCTCAAGGAACTCACGGAAAAAGGAAGGTCGTGCGTGGTCATCGGCGGGGGGTTTATCGGGTCGGAGGTTGCGGCCGCACTGGCGATGAACGGACGGGATGTGACCATGCTCTTCCCCGAAGACGGTATTGGCGCACGCGTATATCCGCCGGCCCTTTCCGCGTTCCTCAACGGCTATTACGCTTCGAAAGGCGTCCACGTTCGAACGAAGGTGGAAGTGACCGATGTCCGTCACAACGGAGGACAATATCTGGTGAAGACGTCGACCGGGGAAGAACTCCGGGCAGACGCGGTCATCGCCGGGATCGGCATACAGCCCAACGTCGAGATCGCGCAAACCGCCGGCATTGACGTCGGGAACGGCATCAACGTCAACGAGTATCTGCAGACCTCTCGTCCGGACATTTACGCGGCCGGAGACGTTGCGAACTTCTTTCACAGTGCCCTCAATTCCCGGGTGCGCGTTGAGCATGAAGACAACGCCACCGCGATGGGGGAGTGTGCGGGAAGGAATATGGCGGGTGAACAGACACCCTATCACCATTTCCCCTTTTTCTATTCCGATCTCTTTGAGCTCGGCTATGAAGCCGTTGGAGAACTCGATAGCAGACTGGAAATTGTCGAAGAGTGGAAGGAGCCGTTCCGCGAAGGCGTTGTGTACTATCTGAGCAAACAACGTGTCCGCGGTGTGTTGTTGTGGAATACCTGGAGTCAGGTGGACAATGCACGAGGGTTGATCGCCGCAAAAGGACCGTTCGATGCGAAGAGTGTCACGGGCAGGCTCCCGGCATGAGCTGTCGCTGCGAGTCCTATCGCTCCGGGCCCGGATTCAGAAAGGTCCCCTCCTGAAGCTCTTCATAGGCCCGCTTGAGCTGCTCCTGAGTATTCATCACAATCGGTCCGTACCAGGCGACGGGCTCCTGGAGCGGCTTGCCGGACACCAGGAGGAAGCGAATCCCCTCGTCGCCGGCCTGCACAACCACTTCGTCCCCGCTGTCAAAGAGCACGAGCGAACGGTTGTCTGCCTCGGTGGGCGGCGCGGTGTCAGCCCGGCCTACCGGTTCAGTCGGGACGGAGAGCGGACCCGAGGCATGAGAGAACTTCCCGGACCCGGCGAAAACATACGCGAAGGCATGGCGCACGGTTTCAACGGGGATCGACTTCCGCTTTCCGGGAGGGACTGACACGTCGAGGTAAATCGGGTCTGCCGCAATTCCCTGCACCGGGCCGGTCTTTCCCCAGAATTTTCCGCAGACAATGCGGGCGCTCGTCCCGTCGTTGTCCGTCACCTCGGGTATCTCCTCCGCTTTCACTTCCTGGTAACGCGGATCGGTCATTTTCAGTGACGAGGGTAGATTCGCCCACAATTGAAACCCGTGCATGCGACCCGCCGGATCTCCCTTGGGCATTTCCTGATGAATGATCCCCCGGCCGGCAGTCATCCACTGAACGTCACCGGCGTCGATGGCGCCGCGATTTCCCATGCTGTCCCCGTGTTCAACACTCCCCGCGAGGACGTACGTGATCGTCTCAATCCCGCGGTGCGGATGCCAGGGAAAACCCGCCAGATAGTCTTCAGGGATGTCGTTGCGGAAATCATCGAGCAGAAGGAACGGGTCGAATTCGGAAGTATTCCCGAACCCGAACGCGCGCCGGAGATGCACTCCCGCTCCCTCAAGCGTCGGCTTTGCCTTGATCAGTCTGTTGATCGGTCGAATCGACATGTTGCCCTCCAGATCCAGGGATCATTGCGAAACAGCTGCCAGCATTGGCCCACTCTGCACTTCCAGGCCTTCAAACCATCTCTTGAACAATTCCCCGGGCAATATCGTTCAACAACGGGCCCGCAATTGAGGGAGTCTGGAGGTGAACCGGATGCCCGGATCCGGGACGGGCTTGACGAAGTTCTTTTTCTTCCGTATATTAAATCGGCTAAAACAACTATATCATATATTACGTCCAGCCCTCGCCATGACCTATCTTTCGACCCGGGAAGTCGCCGATCTGATCAATGTAACAGAGACTACGGTGAAACGATGGGCCGACGAAGGAATGATCGACTGTCACAGGACTCTGGGCGGGCACCGGAAGTTCCTGATGCGCGATGTCGCGCGTTTCGCGGAACAACATGCATATCCCCTCACCGGCAGAGTTGCGCCGCCGTTGCCGCCCCGGCGTGCCCGGGCCCTGGAATTTGCCGTCCAGACACAGGACTTCGGGAGAATGACCGGTCTCTTCCATGCGGAGGTGTTGCGGGCAAACAGCCAGGGAATCTATGAACTGCTTTCGTATCTCTGCAAACATCACATTCCGATAGCAACACTCGCAGACGAAGTCATCGGCCCGGCGATGGCGCGCATCGGGGACGAATGGCAGCAGGGGAAGCTGGAGGTCAATCGGGAACACCTCGCGTCGAATGCGCTGCTCGAAAGTCTCGTCCAGCTGCACCCCGAACTCCACCGTAAACCCGCGCATGCCCTCTCCGCCGTGTGTGCCTGCGCCGAAGGCGACTACCACGAACTGGGAATCCGCCTCGTATCGTATGCGCTGGAAACTGAAGGATGGGCCGTCCATTACCTGGGAGCCAATACGCCTACCGGGACTCTCCGTGCGTTTGTCAAAGTGTTGAGTCCCGAATTGATCTGCCTCTCCGCGAGAGACGCCGGGACGGATGACCAGGGGATGAGCAGGATACGATCCGTCGGGAAAAGCGCGCGAGCTGTCAACGCGACGTTTCTCGTGGGCGGGTCTTTCTCCCGCGTTTTGTCCACGGAGGAACTCCAGTGCGATCACGTTTCTTCGTTCATCAGCGGCGCGATGAACTATCTGAAGGACCGGTTCCAGTTGAAGCCCGGTCCCAGAAAACAGTAACCGGCACTTGTGTAGGATATCAATGCTCAAAGGACCTATGCCCGTCTGTTCAATGTGCAGGAAAGCGTACTTCATCCTGGTGAGTTGTTTCATGGCGATCGGCATGTCGACCGCACAGGAAGAAAAGAGGATGGGGACGCTCGTCGGAATGGTAGTGGACAAGGTGACCAGCGAGCCCCTCGCGGGCGCCAACGTCGTGATCCCGGGAACCGCCCTTGGGGCCTCAACGGACCGCGAAGGAAAATTCCTGATCAAGGGGATCCCTGTCGGAACCTATGGACTGAGGGTTTCAATTCTCGGGTACGTTCCCTATATCATGACGGATGTCGTGGTCTCGACTTCCAAACCGGCGGAGTTGCTTATCCCCCTTGTGGAACGCAGCGTTCAAGTCGACAGCGTCGAGGTGACCGCCAGCTATTTCCAGACGCTCCCTGAGACGCCGGTCAGTACGTTCTCCCAGTCCAACGAAGAAATCCGCCGCCTTCCGGGTGGACTGGAGGACGTCGTTCGTGCAATCTCCATTCTCCCCGGCGTCGCGCAGGTCCAGGCCGGCCGAAACGACCTGATCGTTCGCGGCGGAGCGCCGTCGGAAAACCTCTTTGTTGTGGACCATCTGGAAATTCCGAACATCAATCACTTCGGAACTCAGGGAGCGACCGGTGGACCACTGAGTTTCGTCAATCTCGATTTTGTCGAAGGAACATCGTTTTCCACCGGTGGATTCGGGGTGCAGTATGGCGACAAGTTGTCGTCGGTGTTGTCGATCAACCTTCGGGAGGGGAGGAAGGACCGCGTCGGGGGAAAAGCCACGATATCCGCGAGCCAATTCGGCGTGAATCTGGAGGGACCGGTCAGCCAGTCCGGCACCTTCATAGTTTCCGCCCGGAGGAGCTACCTGGATTTCATTTTCAAGGCGGCAGGGTTTGGGTTTGTCCCGGAGTACTGGGATTTTCTCGCGAAGGCAGATTATCGCCTGACGAAAAATGATCGGCTCTCCTTTCTCGCCATCGGAGCCGTCGATGACGTGAAGTTCTTCGATGATACCCCGGAGCACCGTTTCGACAACTCCAGGATCCTGGGGAGTGCTGAAAACCAGATTGTCGGCGGGCTGACGTGGCAACACCTGGTCGGCGACGGTCTCCTGACGGTCTCTCTCGGCCAGAATTACGTTGATTATCGGTACGGGCAGTCGGATTCCCTTTTGAATCCGATTTTCAAGAGCAGCTCAATAGAGAATGAGTCCTCCTTGCGAGCGGACTTTCTGTTCCATGCGGCGAAATCAACGGAAGTCACCGTCGGGATCTCAGGAAAGATTCCCAGGTTTTCCGGCGAAATGATGCTTCCGCCCTTCACGACTTCTCTCGGCGATTCGTTGCAGATCGCCACATCGTATGTCACGACTGCGTTGAAAGGGGCCGTCTATGCCCAGGTATCTCAGACCATCGACATTGCACGAATCACGCTGGGAGGGCGAATCGACTATTTCAATTTGATCGATCAGAAGGCGGTATTTTCGCCCAGATTCTCCTTCACAATCCCTCTTTCCGAAGAACTGAATATCAATGCGAGCGCCGGGAGATATTACCAGGCCCCATCCTACGTCTGGCTTGCCGCGAATCCGGAAAACCGCACGCTGAACTTCATCGGTGCGAACCAGTTCATCGTGGGGATCGATGCGATTGTCCGACCTGATACAAAAGCGAGTATTGAGGGATACGTCAAGAGGTATTTCGACTACCCGGCAAGTGTCATCCGCCCCTATCTGATCCTGGCGAACGCGGGTGCAGGATATGGAGGATCGGAGGACGGGTTCGCATCGTTCGGCCTTGATCCGCTGGTGAGCAGAGGGAGCGGACTCGCACGCGGCGTCGAATTTCTGGCGCAGAAAAAGCTCTCGGAGATCCCCTGCTACGGGACGATCAGCATCAGCTACAACGTCGCTGAATTTACGGCCCTTGACGGGATCTCCCGTCCTTCGAATTGGGACCAACGATGGATCCTGAACGTCGGCGGCGGATACATCCTGGACGAAGCGTGGGAATTCAGCGCGAAGTTCCGGTATACAACCGGTCGTCCCTACACGCCGTTCAATGCGGACGGTTCGCAGGACCCGGCCTTATATAATACGGTGCGCGTTGAGCCGAACCACAGCCTCGATGTTCGTGTCGATCGTCGATGGTCATTCGACACATGGACCCTCATCACCTACGTGGACGTTCAAAACGTGTACAACCGCAAACCCGTTGATGTTCCGCGGTACAATACGCAAACGAAGCGCGTCGAGCAAAATGGATCCCTGGGCATTCTTCCGTCTGTCGGGATCAGCGCAGAATTCTGATACCCCTCCTGTCTGGACCGTAGAAAAATTTCGAAACACTCCCTGCTCTCCCCGACGTTGATCAGACCACCCGCTTCTTCAAAATAGTACAACCTCGTGATACTCATGTGATCTTTCGAAGCGAAATTGTGGGAACAACTCTGTGAAAGGACATTTTCATGCGATATTTTTTTGCGCTCGGGGCTCTTGCGCTCATCCTTCTGGGATTCGCGGTCTTCGGACGGTTCAACCAGGCCGATGCCGAAGATAGGAGCAAATTCGAGACAGCGACGTTCGCCGGCGGGTGTTTCTGGTGCGTGGACGCCGCATTTGAAGACCTGGATGGGGTGAAGCAGATCGTCTCCGGGTACACCGGCGGACATGTGATGAATCCAAGCTATGAACAGGTCGGAATGGGAGAAACCGGGCATCTCGAAGCAATTCAGATCAAGTATGATCCTGCGGTGATCAGCTATTCCGAACTCCTCGATGTATATTGGAGGCAGATTGATCCGACTGATGCAGGCGGATCGTTCTATGACCGTGGCCCCGAATACGTCTCTGCAATCTTCTATCACAATGACATGCAGAAAAGAGCGGCAGAGCAATCTCGTGCACTCCTCGAAAAGAGCGGAATCTTCCGAAAGCCCATTGTGACGGCGATAAGGAAGTTTGAAGCCTTTTATCCCGCAGAAGGGTATCACCAGCATTACTGCAAAACTCATTCTGAGAGCTACCACGACTACAGGAAGGGCTCGGGCCGGGACGAGTATATCGAGCGGGTCTGGGGGAAACTCCTCTGGAGTTCCTTTCACAAGCCTTCGGCAGACGTCCTGAAGAAAGACCTCACTCCCCTCCAGTTCGACGTCACGCAAAACGCCGGCACGGAAAGGCCGTTTCAAAATGCCTATTGGAACAACGAGAAGGAGGGGATCTATGTCGACGTCGTTTCCGGTGAACCGCTGTTCAGCTCAACGGATAAGTTCGAGTCCGGAACGGGGTGGCCGAGCTTCACCAAGCCTCTTGACCCTCGAGCCGTGACAAAGAAAAGTGACCGAGCCCTTGGCATGGAGCGGGTGGAAGTCCGGAGCAGGGCCGCGGAATCCCACCTCGGCCACATCTTCGACGACGGCCCTGCGCCGACACACCTTCGATATTGCATAAACTCTGCGGCGCTCAGGTTCATCCCGAAGGACCAACTTCAGGCAGCGGGATATGGGAACCTCGGTTGGTTGTTTTCGAAATGAACGGATCACCCTCTTTTGGCGATCTCCGACAGCGGGTCTGTCTGGATTTCCTCCTCTACGCGAGGCGCTCTGACTGGCACGAAAGGGGGTGATCGATTTTCTCGTGGAGATGGCGCTCTCAAGTTCGGCTTTGAGAGTGACCCTGTGGTCGTGCTGCGATCGAAGCGCGTCCTTCGCCTCCTGGCGATCCTGACTCATCATGATAACCGTCGCCTGCATAGCCGCCAGAGACCCTCACCTTGGTTCTCCATGCTCCCTGAGTTTATACTCTCCCTCCGGCCCGATCAATTCCGTGTAGGGACCATTCCAATCCTTCATGAATATGCGCCGAAGAAGCCCCGCCATTGTTCTGCTCCGGATAAGGACCCCGACATTGCGCGTATTATAGAAGTAGCTTTTCTCGGCATTGCTTGACCCGACCCAACAGCGCGAAGAGTCTGCAACGATATACTTGCAGTGCTCCACCCTGGCAAACGCGATGTAGCGCGACGGCAGGTCGGGGATCGCGCTGAACTTCACCTCGATATTCGGAATTTCCGCAAGGCGTTTCAACTCTGTCACTTGTCTCGGGCTCTTTTCCCAGTCGGAAACGATGAGTTTTATCCGGACCCCGCGATGTGCGGCGCGGAACAGCGCATCGTTCAAGACGGTATATACCGTATGCTCGTATGTCAGGGGAGAATACGTGAGAAACTGTAAGAGAATGTCATGTGTCGCTCCATCGATCAGCTTGAGAATACTCGTTTCATCCCACAGTGCTGAATCCGGAATCAGTCCCCGGGGGCTGTAGGTGGGCGAGTACATCAGTGTATCGCCGGGGCCCTCAACGACGCGGATGGGTAAGGGGTAGTGTACGGGATGCAACAGGGTGCGAATCTCGGCGGGGTCGCTCTTTTCTGCCAGCTCCCAATCAAGATCGAACACATCCTGATAGATCTTTACGGCCTCTTTGTTCTTGATGCGCAGACCAAGTTCGTGGATCTGACTGAGCGCCCGCCAATCGAAGTTTTGACTTCCGACGAAGACTTCTTGACCATCGACGGTGAAATATTTCGAATGCTGGATACCTCCCGCGAGTTTCCCAAAGTCAATGACTCGTACCGATATGTTGTCGCACTTTGCCAGAGAGTCGATTGGCTCAGGATATGTTTTGTGCATGCGGGAGTCGACTATGAATCGAACCACCACACCCCTGTGAGCCGCCTCGCGGATAGCCCGGATGATATCATCGAGCGGCTCGCCCTGCTGATTCGACACGTAGAATTCTTCAAAATCCAGTGTCTTGGCCGCAGCGTTGATCATTTCAAGCCACACGCCGTGTGTATTGCGGATGTCCGGATTGTCGAGGATGGTGCCGATCGGCGTGCTTTCGACGAGCTCGAAATCCGGATAGCCGGCTTCCTGGGCGTGACAAATGAAGGCCGGTGCGAGCGACAACGAGAGGAGGAACAAGAGCGGTTTCATCATGATCATTCTCAGGATGTTCTTTCCTGTGCAGAGCGGGGAATCGTAGCATCTACCGGCGGTGGAGTGCACTCAGGGATCATGAGAGCATCTGACTAATCGCCGATTCGGAGAACCTTCGCCCCGCGGATTCTTCGTTCTCTGAGATCCAGCAAAGCCCGGTTTGCGTCCTCCAATGCGTATTCCTCTATGTCCGGTTTCAAGGGAATGGCCGCAGCGAGGGCCAGGAAATCCCGGACGTCCGACCGGGTGACATTCGCAACGCTCTTCACCTCCTTCTCCAACCAGAGGTGCGACGGATAGTCGAGCTTCAGGAGGTATTCCTTGTCCCGCTCTTCCTTCCGGATCGCATTGATCACCAACCTGCCGGCAGGATGGAGGTTCTTCAGCGCTTCGATAACGGGTTTCCAGGCGGGTGTGGTATCGATGATACAGTGTAGTTTCTCTGGAGAGATTTCATCGGCATTCCCCGCCCATTCGGCTCCGAGGCTTCGTGCGAAGGACTGTTCCTCTTCCCCTCTTGCAAAGACGTACACTTTCGTCCGGGGATAGCGATGACGGACCATTTTGAGGACAAGATGACCGGAAGCTCCGAACCCGGTGAGACCGAGGTTGTCTCCATCCCTGAGCCCGGAGAGCCGCAACGAACGGTAGCCAATGGCCCCCGCACAGAGAAGGGGAGCGGCTTCGACATCGGAGAAGAGGGCGGGAATGCGGTGAGCAAAGTCCGCCGGGGCAACAATGTATTCCGCGTACCCTCCGTGGACATCGCGTCCCGTTGCTTTGAACCGTTCACAGAGATTCTCCTGCCCGTTGAGACAGAACCTGCACTTTCCGCATGCCGAAAAAATCCAGGCAATGCCAATGCGTTCGCCGATTGAAAAACCACGAACCCCGTCTCCCATCTGCTCGATCCTGCCAACGGCCTGATGGCCGGGGATAATGGGGAAGTGTGGCGGCGGCGTTCTCCCCTCGATCTCGTCCAACTCCGTATGGCAGACCGCGCAGACGGAAAGCCTGATGAGCAGTTCATCCTCGCCGGGGGTCGGCCGGGGGAGTACCGCAGCCTTCAGAGGAGAGCTCTCCTTTTCGAAGCTGGAGATTGCGTTCAGAACCATTGCCTTCATGTCCGGTCTCTCGATCATTTGGGGCCTGAACTACATCCATTCCGTCACCATCCTGCTCCGGGGAAATCGTAAGATATTTCCCTGCGAGTGTCAACAACCGATCTGCAGTTCAGGCTCCTCGGCTCTCTTCACCTTTGTGTGACACTACGTCCTCCCCTCTCCTGCGTGGTGAAAACCGGTGCATCGGTAGAACTTGCACGGGTAATAGTTGCCACTTACCTCAGGAGTGAAGGCGTAATCGAAGTGAAATCAACACTTATGAGACAAATTATGGTTTTGAAGGAAAATCGGTCGCAGTGGCACGGGTCGTGAAGACATGTAGCAGGACTCAAGAGCCGAGTTCGGGCAGAGTTCACAAAAAGCGTCAGTGCTATCACACTTCAAAAGGAGTCCGGTATGGGACAACAGCAACTTCTGCTCATCATCCTCGGCGTCATCGTGGTCGGTATTGCGGTCGCAGTCGGTATCACGATGTTCTCTGACAACGCAGTCAATGCCAACCGGGATGCAGTATCGAATGATCTCGTGAACCTTGCAGCGCGCGCCCAGCAGTTCTATCGTCGCCCGGTTGCACTCGGTGGCGGTGGCAACAGCTTTTCGGGTTTGAGTGCTGATGCCGCGGGTCTTGCAAAATTGACAAACATTGCGAGTGGAAAGAATGCCAACGGCACGTACACCGTCAAAACTGCCGGAACAGTGAACCAGGTCGTGGTCGAAGGCGTCGGAACAGAGACTGCACCTGATGGCGAAAAAGTGACGATTGACATTTTCTGCCGCGATGCGGGTCGTGCAGACAGCCTTGTGGTCATCCACTAAAATTCTTTAGAAATCGTTTCCTGGCGGGTCTCCTCACAAGGGGGACCCGTCGTCGTTTCGGGCGGAGGGACAATCGCCTTCGCGTTTGTGAGGCATTCGAATTACGTTGTACGTGTCAACGTTCACGTCCCACCGACAATTTGTCCAGCCAGCGCATCCCTTTTGCGAGTCCCCGTTATCGCTTCCGGATCTCTGTACTCACCGTAATTGAGCATGCGGTTGATGGACCATGTGATCGCGCGGTTACCTTAAGCCCCGGGGGAACTGGAGCCGGACTTGCGTTCCATTAGGAGATAGTGCCCATTCTCGGAACGTATGCTGTAGTAGCGGAGCAACTCAGCAGTCCGGGAAAGCCAGTCGTCAACAAACTGCTCAGATTCGGGCGTACGGTCCTTTCCAATGACGAGGTAACGTTCAGAATGTGGCAGCGATCCCAGGATGTCTTTCTCGAGGGGATTGTAGATGATGTGAAATGTCTTCAAAGGCAATCCGCTCGATATCATGATCCTTTGCGCCTGGCTGTACCCGGTTAAGAGCGCGATTGAGCCTCCCGTGTAGAACCCATGGAGCTGTTCACCGAGAGCCATCGCGAACCTGGTCTCGTCTGTGACACTTCTTCTGGCATCATCAAAGGTGGCAACGCCCACCGAAGGAACAGCCATCTGCACAAGAGGCATGACGAGAAGGCTGACAGCGACAAGGCTGCGCGCAAATTTTGATCTCACCCTCCGACAGAACTCGGAGAATCCAATTCCCCCTGCGACGGTGAGAAAGAGGCCGGCTGTCAACACATACCGCCAATTCCATCGCCACTGATCAACCTGCACGAAGCCCGCCAGAATAGCGACAAGCGCGAACACCGGCGGCAAACTGAAGAACAGAAGCAGCAAACCCGCACTTTTGCGATTCGTAAGAGTGCTCTGCGAGCGGAAAAATGCTCCCGCAGTAATCAAAAGAACGATTGGGCCGTAGACGACCAGAAGCGCCTTGCCGAAGATCAAGAGGGCCTCCAAAGGGGGCTGGCGCACGTCTCCCTCGGCTGTGCCCGGAGCGACAGAGTAGGTCCAGCGTGCAAATTTAAGTGCATCGCCGTATTCGATGGAGTTCCAACCAAGCCAGAGTGCAACACCTGCCCAACAGATCCCGGCGATCGTGACCGAGCGGACCGCCGCTGCACGTTCACCGCGACGCCAGAGGGACAGTCCCTTCATCCCACTGACAAGCGATACAAAGGCTACAAGGAACCAGGCTTCATAGCGACAGAGACTTGCCATGGCAACTGCAGCCGCACTTGTTCCAAGCCAGCCCTCCCCATCTTGCTGCAGCCACCGCAGAAACGCATATCCGCTGAATGCAACCAGGACGATGAAAATGAGCTCGTTCATCGGCGTGAGGGCCATATACACCAGATTGGGATTGAGACCGAACACGCAGCCACTGAGAAACGCGATCGGGGGAGAACCTGTGATTCTCTGGACGATCAGAAAAAGGAGGACCCCCGTTCCCGCGAGACAGGGAATCCCGATGATCAGTCCGGCAATTCCTGAATAGAAGAGTGCATCGATCGCCACCAGCGGAAGAATGATGAGATGCGGGAGGGGAAGCCAGACCGTGCCGAGGTTCTGGAGTCCGGGACGTTGGGAGTCGAAAAACTGCCGGGCTCTGACCATATGTGAGGCGGCGTCGCCAAAATAAAGAAACACACGCCTGTCGATATGGTACAAAACGTACCCTGCAGTGCAGCTGACAACAACAAGGAGAAGAGCGAGGAGGTAGAGTTGATTTCTCAGAGTTCTCGGCATGGTAGATGATCGCACATTTGACCGACAAATGCTCATTCCCCCGAGTCTGTTGTGAAATCTGGGAAAAACTTCCTATCTTTTTCCGGTGATACACACCATGCGGAATATCTGCAGCGTCGCATAAAGGAGTAACCCACCGAATGAAAAAGATCACCATTTTGCTCATCGAGGACAACCGGATATTGCGTGACGGGATCAAGACTCTCATCAATGAGCAAGAGGACCTCAAGATTGTGGCGGCATCGGGGGGAAATCGCGATACTCTGCAGCAGGCGCGGAGCTTGAATCCTCAGGTGGTGCTCATCGACCTGGGGTTACGGAACGAAAACGGCCTGCGTGTGGTGGCGGTGCTGACCAAGGAATTGCCGCACATGAAGGTCATCGGGATGGGCCTGATCCCGTCCCAGTTGGACATCATCGAGCTCGTGCAGGCTGGCGCGGCGGGTTTTATCCTCAAAGACGCGACCATCGAGGATGTTCTCCGGACCATCCGGTCGGTCGCACAGGGAATGAACATCCTTCCCCCCGTGATGACGGGAACGCTGTTCACGCATGTAGTCGACCATGCCATTCGCCAGGGGAAAGGGAAACTGCTCGAAGCCGTGCGGATGACGACGCGTGAACGGGAAATCATCGTGCTGATTGCCGGGGGAATGAGCAACAAGGGAATCGCCCAACGGCTGAACCTCTCGACCTACACGGTAAAGAGCCATGTGCACAACATCCTGGAAAAGCTGGCCCTGCACAGCCGCCTCGAGATCGCGGCCCATACCTACGAAAACAGCGAGCTTTGAGTAGCGCGCCCTCTTCCGCGCATACGGAAAATCCCTCCCTTTTCTCCCTTTTTCCTCTCCTATTCCCCTGAGGGGCACCAAAACCTCTGACCAGGGATTAACTACTCTTTCAACCTTTCAGTCGATTCATTCTGCCGCACTGGCCGCTATACTTCATCAGGTTCAAGGCAAACGGTCTTCCCATTGGGGAGCCGCATTGTCACGAGCAATTCGAAGGATGTATCGGAAAGGAAACCGGCCAATGAACTGGGATCGCATGGAGGGGGAGTGGAAGCAACGGAGGGGCAAAGCGGTGCATCATTGGGGGAAGATGATGAACGACGAGTTGGCTGCCATCGCCGGCAAATACGAGGAACTCGTGGGAAGGCTGCAGGAGAAATACGGGATCGCCAACGAACAATCACGCCGCCAGGTGGACGACTTCAAAAAGGTCGTAGTGCAGTTGAAGAAGTCCAACGCGAAGCTCATGACATTGCAATCACGTCTGAGAAATGCGAAGTCGACACAAAGAAAAATGAAACCGATGAAGTCGACCGGGACCACCTCGCGTCCACAAACGCGGGTGATAGCTCATTGATCGACCACGAGGTTCTGCATCATCGGGATTTCAGAAGGGGCACATACATGATGATCGATGAGGATGCCACGCAGGCCGAAAGAAGTCGATCGTTGAAGCAGGAAATGCGGCAAGTGTTCACTGACTGGGTATCGAAACTTCCATTCATGAAAAGAGAGTCCCCACAACACTCCGGAGGAGATTCCCTGGAAGAGAAACCCACTGATCAACCCCCCGGGTTTCATTCGGCCGACGGGACATTGTCGGGAGGTTCCCAGGACAAGAAAGAAAGAGATCGATGAAGTCCGGGCACCATCGTTGCACCGCGATTTCATTTCACGAAAGGTAGCGTATGTCAGAAAACTTGAAAGACTCTTCGACGGAATCCCTTCTCGAAATACGGATTGAGCGATTGAATACCGACAAAACAAGGAAAGACATCGATTCCGATACGGTGTACCATGTGTACTTCGAGATTTCAGGATACCCGCCGCCGGAATGGAGAAGCATCTTTGGACAGCAGTGGAAGGGGTTGAACCTGTCGCAAGAGGCAAGTATCGACGGGATCTCCATTGTGGTGCACTGTCAGCTCCACGAAATCGCCGCGACGATATTGCCGGCTTTGAAGAAGGTTGTCGCTGCGACGAATGAAGCATACAAACACTATGCGCAGACGGAGGCAACGGCACTTGAACATCGAGAGGATGCCTGGAAAGAAGAACGCAAAGAAGTGGACGCGATAGCTGCGCAGTTGCGGTTCGAATAGCTGCACCCGGGATGGAGTGACGGAGCGTTTCATCTCCAGCCCCGGAACACAACTCAATCGACGAGGAGCATCTCATGATTTTTATCGTATCGTTGGTGATTACAGCGGTTGCCATCATTGTATGGCAGATTGCCAGAGGCAAGGTCCGACAAAACAATATCGCGTTCCGGCCTATTGCCACGATGAGTGGCGTGGTGGCAGGATTGTTCGGAGTTCTTGCCCTGTTGCAGTGTTTCACGCAGATCCCCGCGGGGCACGTGGGGGTGGTGGATTTCTTTGGCGTTGTATCAGATCAGACTTTGCGCGCCGGCATCAACCCGGTGAATCCCATGGCAACCGTCGTCAAGTATTCCATCCAGACGCAGGAGCACAAGGAAACGATGCAAGTGCTCTCACGGGAAGGGCTCACTATCGGGTTGGAGGTCAGCGCGTTGTACAGACTCAACCCCGACTCTGCAGCGCGCGTGTACAAGACGGTTGCCGGTGGGGACTACGAAACAATCATCCTCATCCCGCAATTCCGCTCCATTTGCCGTTCCGTCACGGCGAGTTTTCAGGCCAGCGCGCTGTATTCCACTGAACGGGAGCGGCTCGGTTCATCGATTCAGGAAGAGCTCGCGAAGGCAGTTTCACCCCGGGGCGTCACTATTGAGAACACGCCAATCCGCAATGTGGCTCTTCCGACGCAGCTCACCGACGCCATTGAACAGAAGCAACGTGCCGATCAGGAAAGCCAGCGTATGGAGTTCATCCTGACAAAGGAGAAGCAGGAGGCGGACCGTAAGCGGATTGAAGCGAAGGGGATTGCCGACTTCCAAACCATTGTCGCCGCAGGGATCAGCGACCAATTGCTTCGCTGGAAGGGAATTGAAGCAACAGAGAAACTTGCAAGTTCGCAGAACACAAAGGTTGTCATTGTTGGCGCCGGGAAAGACGGTCTGCCGATAATTCTGGATACGAAGTAAGATCCCGACGAGGGTCCAATCAAGAGGCCTCGATCTTCCAGGGCAAGAACCAAAGGGACCGGATTGTGCCTCAAAGCACCCGGAATGGAGGTGCGGTGTTCAACTGAAGGGACAAGAAGAAAGGATGTTCGAATGCTTTCTGCAAGAGAGATCGTGGAATATGTGTATGGCCCGTCGACGATACGGGAGAAAAATCGTTTTAGTGTCAAAGAAGCAAGGAAGATCGGAAACGACCTGGGCATTCGCTGGGATTCCTTTGACGTGAAGCAATTTGCATTGGGCTTGAATGTTGAGCTTGAGCACGGGCGAAGGGGCCCGGCAACGGATGTCACACACGATGAGCCGTTGCTCACCGGGAAAATCGCCCTCGCACATCTCACGGAAATCCCTGATTACTATACACGACTCGTTGCGATGGAGAAGTCAGCGGAACGAAAAAAGAGCAAGCCGAGAAGAGCCGGTCAGCGAGGCCTGCACCTGGCGACACGTCACAAACCGGTTGTTGGGAAAACATGAATGAAATGGCGCACCAATGAGAATCTTGAAGATCTTGGCCCTGTTCGTTGCGGTCAATACGAATGCCTGGATAGCGCCGCAAAAAGCATCTGAGGGGCAGGGATCTGTGAGTTTTCAACTGTTCTATGATGAACTGAGCCCCTACGGTACATGGGTTGATTATCAGACGTACGGATACGTTTGGATGCCGAAGGGGGATTCTGGATTCCGTCCTTATGCAACTGCCGGCCGCTGGGTACTGACCGATGACGGCTGGACATGGGATTCCGATTATCCCTGGGGGTGGGCAACGTTCCACTATGGTCGTTGGGATTACGACAATGTGTACGGTTGGCTTTGGGTTCCCGGGAACGAATGGGGTCCGGCATGGGTATCGTGGAGAAGATCTCCCGGGTACTACGGTTGGGCACCTTTGAGCCCTGGCGGGAAACCCCATGAGCGAAACGAGCGTTGGATATTTGTGAGAGACAGGGATTTTACAAGGTCCGACATTGACCGCCATTACGTCGATCTCACCAACAATGCAGCAATCATCAAGCATTCGACGGTGATCGCGAACACGCAACGAGACAACAAGCGCAGGGTCACCTATCTTTCGGGTCCCAACAGGGATGACGTCCAACGGGCAACCCGCACAACGATCAGATCGGTTATTATCCGGGAAACCGATCAGCCAGGACGTCCGCTGAACAACGGCGAGCTACAGATGTACAGACCACAACTGCAAAAAAATAATGGCAATCGACAGAACTCTGCTCCATCCAAAGTGATGAAATTGAGCGATGTAAGAACCGCATCGGAAAAAAACGCAGAGGATCGGACGCGGGAGGTCCATGCGGCCGGCAATTATCGAAACGCCCAACCCGGGCAACCGAATACCAGTCAAGACCATCGGGCTCAAAAGGAGCATCAGGAGAGTAAGAAACGAGGTCGCTAAGGGGAGAGGCTGGGGGGCAATCACCTCCAGCCTTGCCGGTTGTTGGGTGGTGCATTCCTGCCGCGCTTCTACAGCAAACCTTTTTTACCGCCAAATGTCACTCTCATGAACTCACCCGACGAAGGACATTTCTCTCATTCCCACGGATTCCGAACGAACTGAGAAAGGAAGACGTATGAAAGGCAATGCCAAATTACTCACGGTGCTGAATCAGCTGCTGGCGGATGAACTTACCGCCATCAACGAATATATGGTGCATTCAGAAATGTGCGAGAACTGGGGCTATACCAAGCTTCACGCGGATATCAGAGGGAAGGCAATGGATGAAATGCACCATGCCGAATGGCTCATCGAACGGCTCATTTTCTTCGATGGTACTCCGACGGTTTCCAAACTCAACCCGATAAAAATCGGGAAGACCGTGTCGGATATGATCGACAGGGCCAACAGCGATGAACTTGATGCTGTGCGGTCATATAATGAAGCAATCAAACTCGCCCGCGAGGTCAACGATCAAGGTACGGTTGACCTGCTCTCCAAGATTCTGAAGATGGAAGAAGGGCATGTCGATTGGGCGGAAATGCAGCGCGCGCAGATCGACCAAATGGGCATGGAAAACTATCTGGTCAATAAAGCTGAAGGGGCGCCAGGCGACTAAAAATTCGGTATGATCTCATTCATTCCCGGTCCCGTCGCCAACAAGACGGGGCCCTCGCCGCTTTTATCGACTCTGGTGAGTCCAACAAATACAGGTGATAGCATGAAGACGAACGTGGGATTGTGGATAGACCACCGGAAGGCAGTCATTGTGACCCTCAGCGAGAAAGGAGAAGAGGTACGAGAAATAACATCACACATGGAGAAACATGTCCGATATTCCGGCGGGGCGCACGATGTTGCGGGGGAGGACCAGCGTGACAGGCGCTTCACGGGGCACCTCGACAAGTATTACGAGAAGGTCGTGTCGAGTATCCGTGATGCGGACTCTCTCCTGATCATCGGTCCCGGGGAGGCAAAAAGCGAGCTCAAAGCACGTCTGGAGAGTGAGGCGCTCGGGGGGCGTATCGTTGGCATCGAAACGGTGGACAAGATGACGGATGCCCAGCTTGCGGCAAAAGTCCGACAGCATTTTACCCAATAGGAGCGCCGCTTCCATCGGCGTGTTGTGGAGGTCCTATGCAACAACAAATCAATAGACAGATTGTTTTGGTCAAAAGGCCGGCCGGAACACCGGACGAGAGTTGTTTCAAGTTGGTGACGTCATCAATGCCCCTGCTCGCAAACGAGCAGATATTGGTGCGGACGCGCTTCATTTCCGTCGATCCGTACATGAGAGGCAGGATGAATGATCGCGTATCCTATGTCGCGCCGTTCAGACTCAACGAGGTTCTGACCGGAGGGGTTGTCGGGGACGTCGTCGAATCGAGGTCGAACGACTTTCGGGAGGGTAATGTTGTGGTCGGAAGTCTCGGTTGGCAGGATTACTCCATTGCTGGCGAGAAAGAAGTTCGCAAGCTCGATCCTGATATTGCTCCGGTCAGTACTGCGCTGGGAGTGCTGGGTATGCCCGGGCTGACCGCGTATTTCGGGATGCTGGATATTGGACACCCACAGCCGAAAGAAACGGTCGTCCTCTCAGGCGCGGCAGGCGCAGTGGGAACGATTGCAGGACAGATCGCGAGGATGCACGATTGCCGTGTTGTCGGCATCGCCGGGTCCGACGAGAAGGCCCGTTACCTGACGGAAGAACTCGGGTTCAATGCCGCAATAAATTATCGAAAATCTCCCGACATGAAGAAAGCATTGGAGGGAGTGTGTCCGCATGGCGTTGACATTTACTTCGATAACGTGGGAGGCGACATCTCGGACGCCGTGCTTTCGCTGATAAACAACAATGCCCGCATTCCCTTGTGCGGGCAAATTTCTCTTTACAATCAGAAGAATATTCCCGTGGCTCCGCGTATCCAGCCTCAACTCCTTGCACATACGGCCCTCATGAGGGGCTTCCTGGTCCACAATTATGCAGACCGGTTCGACGAGGGGAGAAATCAATTGGCGAAGTGGCTGAAGGAAAAGAGACTGAAGTATAGAGAAAGCGTCACCGAGGGATTGGAAAACACCCCGAAGGCGTTCATCGGGCTATTTGCGGGAGCGAATCTCGGCAAACAACTTGTCAAGGTCAGTTGAAAAGAAGTAAGGAGGTGGAGCGTGGCGGCACTTGTGCAGGAGCGCAACCAGCATCTGTTACCGCAGGCTGATCTGGCGGGAGAAATTGAGAAGTTACGGGACGAACTGCGCATGGAGCGTGACCCGAAGTCTGCGTACGCTCGCCGACTTCAAGAACTATCGTCGTCGCGTCGAGCGCGATGGCGACAAGCTTGCCCGGGAAGCGAAACGGGCGATCATCCTTCCGCTCCTGGACGTCATCGATGACCTGGAGAACTCTTTGCACTGGATAAGCAACGAAAAGGAACCCTTCGCAGAAGGGGTGCGAATGATCCATCAAAAACTCCTCGCACTCCTGGAGGCGAACGGGGTGGTCGCTTTCAAAAGTGCGGGCACGCCATTCAGCCATGATTTGCATGAGGCTGTCGCCATGGTGGAACGTGAAGACCAGGAACCGGGAATCGTTGTTGACGAGCTGCGTCGGGGTTATCTCTGGAACAATGAATTACTTCGCCCGGCGCAAGTCCGAGTGGCCGGATGATAGACAACGTAAGAATCGTGATACTATGACAGACTCAGAGAACAGACAACACCGTTCCATCTTACAGCGAATTGCACGTCGGGCGATGATCGAAAGAGGTCTTCTTCCTGATTTCACCGCCCGGGAAAATGCCGAGCTCGATGCCATCCACGGTCCCGCGGTAGCAACTGATGGATCGATACGGGATCTCACGAAGCTTCTCTGGTGCTCCATCGACAACGATGATTCACGCGATCTGGACCAGCTCACCGTCGCAGAACTCCTGCCCGGTGGGGCCGTGAAAATCCTTGTCGCCATCGCCGATGTCGATGCGGTCGTCAAGAAGGGGTCGGGGATTGACGAACATGCGCAACACAACACGACGTCGGTGTACACTGCCGCGCAGATCTTTCCCATGCTCCCTGAAAAACTCTCAACGGACATCACGTCGCTCAATCACGATGCCGACCGTCTCGCGGTTGTCGTGGAAATGGTCATTGACGGGGGTGGGTCGCTACGGAGTTCGGACATCTTCAGGGCGACGGTTCGCAATGGTGCAAAGCTTGCCTACAACAGCCTGGCCGGTTGGCTTGAAGGGAGCGGACCGATGCCGGAAGGAATCGGCAAACTGAACGGTCTCGAGGAGAACCTACGGCAGCAGGACCGTACCGCCCAAACACTGAAGTCCCTCAGGCACGAGCACGGAGCGCTGGAGCTCCAGACCATAGAGGCGCGCCCGGTCTTTGAAGGCGATGAGCTGAAGAACCTTGAACCCGATGAAAAGAACAGGGCCAAGGAAATCATTGAAGACTTTATGATCGCCGCCAACGGAGTGAGCGCACGATACCTGGCCTCCAAAGGATTTGCGTCGATCCGCCGGGTTGTCCGAACCCCCAAACGCTGGGACCGTATCCTCGCGCTTGCCTCTGAGCGAGGGGTGACCTTGCCTGCGGAGCCCGACGCAAAGGCTTTGAACCAGTTCCTGGTCTCGACAAAAGCTGCTGATCCTCTCCACTTTCCGGATCTCTCCCTGAGCGTGATCAAACTTCTGGGCGCTGGCGAATACGTTGTTGAGCCCCCGGGAGGCCATGCAAGCGGGCACTTCGGACTTGCAGTCAAGGATTACACCCACTCCACAGCGCCGAATCGCCGTTATCCCGATCTGATCACGCAACGGTTGCTGAAGGCGGCTATAGCAGGAAATACCCCGACCTATGGTCTTGAGGAGTTGGAGGTGCTTGCCAAACACTGCACAGAAGAGGAGGATGCGGCGAAGAAAGTGGAACGGCAGATTGAAAAATCCGCCGCGGCCCTGTTGTTGGAATCAAGGATCGGCGAGAGCTTTGATGCAGTGGTCACCGGTGCATCGGAAAAGGGCACATGGGTCCGCATTTTGCAGCCGCCCGTGGAAGGGAAGCTGGTGAGCGGCTTTGAAGGCATGGATGTCGGCCACCGGCTCCGCGTCCAACTGACCCGTACGGATGTGGAGAGGGGATACATCGACTTCAAAAGGTAACCGGAATCAGGGGCATGATTTTGCCTCGCACGATCGAGACGTAAACGAATGCAGAAGCGTACCAGGCGCGCCAGGGAGCAATTCCAAAGGTTCACCCGCAGTCTTTTTCCTCTGAGAATTTCCCCCGATCCGGGCAAACAGATCTCCGCGGTTCACTACGTATTTCGTCTTTGGCAATTGTACAACCTTGCTAACCGGGGTTAACTACTTTTTCATCCTTTGTGTCGATTCTATTCGATCAGAAGGATTGATAGGTTTTCTCAGAGTTTGGATCAGCAGAGTCAATATGCGTGGTGCCAAACTATCAATCCCAAAGGAGGTTCTTCACCATGGAGAACGATGACTATCGACCAAAACAGCGGAGGGGAAGTGTCCTCCAGGAAAATTTGGTGCTAAAATTCGACGATTGGGTCGGAAGGTTATGGCCAATGCTCCAGACCAGACACAACCCCATGGCCGTGTCGTCTGTACGGCAGCGATCAAGTCAGAAACGAGAGCAGCCGTTTGCCGATGAATCTGAATCACAGAAGAGATCCATGTCCAACGTCAAAAAGGACCTCCTTGAAAAGCGCGGATGAATTTTTTTCCTGGGTGGGTGTTGCCCTCATCACGCTGCTTCCTATCATCAATCCCGTAAGCACGGCGGTCCTGCTTCTTGGCATAAGTTCACATCTCAGCAAGGAAGAGCGGAACCGTCAAATTATCCGGGCATGCATTTACATGACCGCGATACTGGTCACCTTCCTCCTCGTGGGGCACCTCGTGATGGTTGCCTTCGGCATCTCCATCCCCGGCATTCGCATAGCCGGCGGATTGGTCATTGGCTTTCTCGGATTCCGGATGTTGTTTCCTGACGAGGGTCAGATTACCGGCGAAGGGAAACAGGAAGCGCAGCAGAAGTCGGACATCTCTTTCAGCCCCCTCGCCATGCCGAGCCTCAGCGGACCCGGCGCCATTGCCGCAGTCATTACCATGTCATCATCCATCAACGGGCGTCACGGCAGCGACAAGGTATTCGCCTATGCAGGAGTGGTCTTGGCGATCCTCATCACTGCGGTACTCTCGTGGCTTACACTTCGCGGGGCGGGAGCCTTGCGCCGATTCCTGGGCGTGAATGGAATCAACAGTCTTTCGAAGATCATGGGGTTTCTTCTTATCTGCATTGGCGCTCAGTTTGCGATCAATGGAGTGCGGGACCTGGCGCTGGATGTGGACTTCTGGAAACCATAGAGAGACCCAGGAATCGCTCCAAGGAAGATTCGACAATCGGACGGCGCCCATGGGCCAGGAGTCGCCGCGAATAGTATACAGAGAGTCATGAAAGTAAGTCCTACTGCAGGAAAACCGGCTGAAGCATCAATGCTGGTGAACGTCCCAAGGCTCGTGACTGCCTACTATACGGAGGTCCCTGACCCGTCAGTGCCGGAACAGCGGGTTGCCTTCGGCACCTCAGGGCATCGTGGTTCGGCATTCAAACGGGCCTTCAATGAGTGGCATATCCTCGCCATCACTCAGGCCATTTGCCTGTACCGGCAGCAGAAGAAAATCGATGGCCCGCTATTTCTCGGGGAGGACACGCATGCCCTTTCCGAGCCAGCTCTTGCCAGTGCGCTTGAGGTGTTGGCGGCAAATGGTGTGGAAGTCATGATTGCGGAAGGGGATGAGTACACCCCTACGCCGGCCATTTCCCACGCGATTCTCACCTATAACGACGGGCGCAAAACAGGGCTCGCCGACGGCGTCGTCATCACGCCGTCACACAATCCCCCACACGACGGCGGATTCAAATACAATACCCCGAACGGCGGGCCGGCGGAATCCGCCGTCACCGGCTGGATCGAGGCGAAAGCAAACAAGCTTCTCGAGAACGGTCTTCTGGGTGTGAAGAGACTTTCTTTCGAGAAAGCCCTTTGCGCCCCCACGACGCATCGCCACGACTATGTCAGCGCTTACGTTACGGATCTCACCAATGTGATCGACATGGACGCGATTCGCGACGCGAAGATCAGTATCGGAGTCGATCCGCTCGGCGGTGCCGGGGTTCACTACTGGGGGCGGATTGCCGAGCGGTACGGGCTGAATCTCACGGTCGTAAACAAGGCCGTTGACCCGACCTTCCGCTTCATGACTGTGGATTGGGACGGCCAGATCCGTATGGATCCATCCTCACCCTACGCGATGGAAAGCCTGATCGGGTTGAAAGACCGCTACGATATCGCCTTCGCGTGCGACACCGACCATGACCGGCACGGTATCGTCACCAGAAGCGCTGGATTGCTGCCGCCCAACCACTACCTCTCCGTCGCCATCTTCTATCTCTTCCAACACCGGCCGAAGTGGGGGAAAGACGCAGCGATCGGCAAAACGGTAGTGAGCAGCCGGATGATTGATCACGTCGCCGAGAAACTTGGCCGAAAGCTCTACGAAGTGCCGGTTGGCTTCAAGTGGTTCGTTGATGGACTACTCGATGGTTCCCTTGGGTTCGGTGGAGAAGAAAGCGCAGGCGCTTCCTTTGCCCGTCTGGATGGCACCGTCTGGACCACCGACAAAGATGGAATTGTCCCGGCGTTGCTGGCGGCGGAAATCACAGCCCGGATGGGCCGCGATCCCGGCGAGTTATACAACGAACTCACGCACGAGTTCGGTGAGCCTCTCTATGACCGCGTTGAAGCGCCGGCAACTCCTGGTCAAAAACAAATGTTGGCGAAACTTTCACCTCAGCAGGTCAGGCTCACTGAACTGGCGGGCGAAAAGATCCGGACCGTGCTCACCGAGGCGCCGGGCAACGGAGCGCCGATCGGGGGGGTGAAAGTGATTACGCAGAGTGGATGGTTCGCAGCACGACCTTCAGGAACCGAAAATATCTACAAGATCTACGCGGAAAGTTTTCAGGGAGAGGATCATCTGCGCCGCATTCTGGAGGAAGCACAACGTATCGTCAACGATGCCCTTGGGGTGGGAACGTCACACGCCGCGCCTGCCGACACAAGTGAGTTTCCCCCGAAGTCGACGGACAAGGTGAACCCATGACCACCAGGAAACTCAACGCCGACGCTGAACTGGAAAAGCTTCAGCAAGTGTCATTCAGCTACTTTCTGCATGAGACGAATCCAGACAACGGTCTCGTGATCGACAAGACTGCTGCGGATTGGCCGGCGAGTATTGCCGCCACCGCCTTCGCCTTGGCGGCGTACCCAGTGGCTGTCGAGCGTGGATTTATGTTGCGTGCAGCAGCGGTAGAACGAACGCTGACCACCCTCCGATTCTTCTGGAACAGTCCGCACGGCCCCGAAACCGACGCGACCGGCTATCAAGGCTTCTTTTATCATTTTCTCGATATGCGGACTGGGCGACGCGCCTGGCAATGTGAACTGTCAACAATCGATAGCGCCTTTCTGTTGGCCGGTGCGTTGACCGCAGGAGTCTATTTTAACGCGAATACCGTCGAGGAGAACGAAATTCGCACCCTCTCCAGGAAGCTCTATCTCCGTGCGGATTGGCAATGGGCGCAAAACGGTGGCAATACGGTTACGCACGGATGGACGCCCGAACACGGGTTTCTCAAGTACCGTTGGGAAGGCTACGATGAGGCGATGCTGCTGTATGTCCTGGGACTCGCCTCGCCCGCTCATCCCCTCCCCGAGAGTTGCTACGCTGGATGGACCTCGACGTACCGGTGGGAACACTGCTACGGATATGAATATCTCTACGCAGGGCAGTTGTTCACGCACCAGCTCTCACATGTCTGGATTGATTTTCGCGGAATTCAGGACGCGTTCATGCGCGTCAAGGGCCTGGACTATTTCGAAAACAGCCGTCGCGCGACGTATGTGCAACAACGGTATGCGATGGACAACCCGCTCAAGTTCGACGGTTATGGTCGGCATTCCTGGGGAATTACCGCGAGCGACGGTCCCGGCCCTTGCACGATCAAAGTGAATGGGATCGAGCGCCAATTTTTCGATTACCTGGGACGAGGCGTGCCATATGGCCCCGATGACGGCACCCTCGCACCATGGGCGGTGGTGAGTTCCCTGCCGTTCGCGCCCGAGATCGTTCTCCCCACGATAGACTATTTTATTAATGAGGTCAAATTAACAGAGCCCAACCCCTATGGCTTCAAAGCGACTTTCAACCCGACCTACCCATTGAAATCCAGCAATCCCCATGGCTGGGTATCGTTGTGGCATTACGGACTTAATCAAGGCCCGATTATTCTGATGATCGAAAACTATCGGACCGGACTCCTCTGGCAATTGATGCGAAGCTGCCCTTTCATCGTCAGCGGCTTGCACCGGGCGGGTTTTAAAGGTGGCTGGTTATGACTTCTGTATTGCTCCTTCTGAGGAAAACGCATGAGCAAGCAACAACGGATCGCCACAAATATAGAATCGTTGATAGACACACTTGGGAGCAAAGATGGTCCAACACGCCTGAAGGCAAGAAAACAGTTAGTGGCCCTTGGGAAACCCGCCGTCTCTTCCCTCACAAGCCTCTTGCAGAATTCCAGGTTGGCTCACAGTCGATGGGAAGCAGCCAAGGCGCTTGGTGCAATCGGCGATGGCAGAGCAATACCACGGTTGGTGAAATCCCTCGAAGACGGCGACTCTGACGTTGCATGGGTTGCTGCCGAAGCCTTGAGAAAGTTCAAAATGGCTGCATGGCCACCATTGTTGCGCATGTTGGTTGAGAGTGGGTCGGATTCTGCTCTCTTGCGCCAGGGAGCGCACCATGTTTTCCGGAATCAGAAAGGAGTTGGATTCAACGACTTGCTCTCAATTCTACGGAAGGCGCTGGAATCGACCGCGGCTCCGAATTCGGCGAGAGTAGCGGCCTATGCCATCCTTGAGCAACTGAAGGCAAAACGATGAACACTCATTCACACAAGAGCCACCTGGTTGGAGATCATCACGCCGCCGAAATAGCCGGATTCGATTCTCTTGCTGAACTTGCCCTGGATATGCGTTGGTCGTGGAATCATGCCACCGACGAAGTGTGGAGGCAACTTGACCCCGAACTGTGGGAAATAACGCATAACCCCTGGGTGGTCCTGCAAACGGTCTCGCGCGACCAGATCGAGCGCGTGTTGGCCGATCCTGTTTTTCGCAAGAACGTCGATGGTCTGGTCCAGACCAGGCGGCAAGCCGCGGAGGCGCCCGCGTGGTTTCAGCAACATCATCCTCAGGCGCCCTTGACCTGCGTTGCGTATTTCAGCATGGAGTTCATGTTAAGCGAAGCATTGCCCATTTACTCTGGCGGGCTTGGCAATGTGGCCGGCGATCAGCTCAAGGCCGCCAGCGATCTCGGCGTCCCGGTGGTCGGCGTTGGATTGTTGTATCAGCAAGGATATTTTCGGCAGGTGATCGACAAAGATGGTGCGCAGCAGGCTCTCTATCCGTACAACGACCCGGGACAACTGCCGATTACCCCCTTGCGGCAAGCGAACGGAGAATGGTTGCGATTGGAAATCGCCTTACCTGGTTACTCGGTCTGGCTGCGCGCGTGGCAGGTCCAGGTCGGGAGAGTAAAGCTGTACCTGCTGGACAGCAATGACGCAGCGAACTTCCCGGCTCATCGTGGCATTACCAGTGAGCTGTACGGCGGCGGGCCGGAGCTGCGGCTCAAGCAAGAATTGCTCCTCGGTATCGGCGGGTGGCGACTTCTTGACGCGCTTGGCATCAAGCCGGAAGTCTGTCATTTGAATGAAGGGCATGCAGCATTTGCTGTGCTTGAGCGCGCTCGCGGGTTCATGGAAAAAACTGCGAAGCCCTTTGAAGAAGCGCTGGCCGTTACTCGAGCGGGGAACCTCTTCACCACTCATACCGCAGTGGCTGCCGGGTTTGATCGATTCGCTCCGGCCCTCATCGAGCAATACCTCGGCGGTTATGCCAAACAGAAACTTGGCATATCACTCCAGGATCTACTGGCTCTGGGCCGACAGAATCCGAAAGACTCGTCGGAAAGCTTCAACATGGCCTATCTGGCGGTCCGCGGAAGTGGAGCGGTCAATGGCGTGAGTCGCCTGCACGGAAAAGTCAGCCGGCATCTCTTTGAGTCTCTCTTCCCGCACTGGCCGGCGGACGAAGTGCCCGTCGGACACGTGACCAACGGAGTCCATATGCCGAGTTGGGATTCGGCGGAGGCCGACGATCTTTGGACGAAGGCGTGTGGAAAGGATCGGTGGCTGGGAACAACGGAAACCCTGGGGCAGGACATTCGTCGCGTCTCGGACGCGAGCCTTTGGCAATTCCGCATCGCTGCAAGCAAGTCTCTCGTGGAATACGCTCGCGAGCGATTGTCCCGGCAACTGACGGCCTCTGGCGTGTCGTCGGAAGTGGTAGACCGCACGGCACATTTCTTTGATCCCAACGCGTTGACTCTGGGCTTTGCGCGCCGCTTCGCGACGTACAAGAGACCGAACCTGCTGCTCCACGATCCGGTACGATTGTTGCGCCTCCTGGCGAATTCTGAGCGCCCTGTACAACTCATTATCGCTGGCAAGGCCCATCCGGAGGATAGGGCGGGACAGGCCCTGATCAAGGAATGGATTCAATTCATTCGCCGGCCCGAGGTCCGCGACCATGCGATCTTCCTCAGTGATTACGATATGTTGCTGTCCGAGCGTTTGGTGCAGGGCGTGGATGTTTGGATCAACACGCCCCGGCGGCCCTGGGAGGCGAGCGGAACGAGCGGCATGAAAGTGCTCGTCAATGGTGGCATCAACCTCTCGGAATTGGACGGATGGTGGGCGGAAGCGTACACGCCCGATGTGGGGTGGGCGTTGGGGGACGGCTTGGAACATGGCGACGATCCCGCATGGGATGCCGCTGAAGCCAACGCACTCTACGAACTGCTCGAACGGGAGGTGATCCCGGAGTTCTATGCCAGAGATGAAAAAGGGATTCCCACCGCATGGGTGAAGCGGATGCGGGAAAGCATGGCGCGGTTGACGCCGCTCTTCTCCGCCAGCCGGACGGTGTGCGAATACACCGAAAAACGCTACCTCCCTGCTGCGTCAGCGTATCGTGAACGCGCTGACAAGAAAGGCGCAGTGGGCGGGGAAATGGTCAATTGGGAACATGCCCTGAACGAGCATTGGGGCACGATACACTTCGGCGAGGTGAAGATCGAAACCAACGAGAAGCAGCATGTCTTTGAGGTGCAGGTCTATCTTAATGACCTCGACCCGAAGGCGGTGCGCGCAGAGCTTTACGCAGACGGCGTGAACGGCGGCGGTCCGGTGCGGCAGGAGATGAAGCGCGTTGGGCAACGGGCCGGCAGGTCGGCCGGCTACACGTATAGCGCGGCAGTGTCTGCGGTACGTCCACCAGCGGACTACACAGTGCGATTGATACCGCATTGCGAAGGCGTTGCAATTCCTCTGGAAGACCCACGAATCCTTTGGCAGCGATAGTCCTATCGACGGATGAGAAGACGATGAAGAAAGCGAATCCAATCACCTGCTTGTTTCTGGATATCGGCGGTGTTTTGCTCACCGACGGGTGGGATCATCATGCCCGCAAACGGGCGGCAACGGCCTTCAAACTTGACTTGAGCGAGATGGAAGATCGACACCACTTGACCTTCGATACCTACGAGGAGGGAAAGCTCACGCTGGAAGAATACCTGGGTCGGGTGGTCTTCTATCAAAAGCGACCGTTCACCCGGGCACAGTTTCGGCACTTCATGTTCGCGCAATCGAAAGCTTTCCCCGAGATGATCGCGCTGGTCGCACAGCTCAAGATCCAGTACAGGCTGAAGATCGCCGTGGTCAGCAACGAAGCCCGCGAACTGAACGCCTACCGGATCCGGCAGTTCAAGCTCAACAGGGTTGTGGATTTTTTTGTCTCCTCCTGCTTCGTCCACCTTCGTAAGCCCGACGCGGACATCTTTCGGCTGGCGCTGGATATCGCCCAGGTGCAGGCCCGGCAGGTCATTTATGTCGAAAACACTCCTATGTTCGTCCAGGTTGCCGAAGGATTGGGCATTCGGAGCATTCTTCACACGAATTACCGGTCCACGCGCACGAAACTGGCGTCGTTTGGCTTTGTGCAAACTATGGGAGAAAGACAATGAAGAGTTCTGTCCTCGTTTCACAGAACCAACTCCGCGAGACTGTACGCGAGAACATACGCGATGGAGCGGTCTTAAGCAGCGCGTATTTGCTGATGAACGTCCTTGCTGCTACAATTGCCACGTACGGTCTGTTTGCCAATAGCCCTGCTGTTGTCATTAGCGCCATGATAGTTGCCTTGCTCCTGGGGCCAATCGTGGGGGTTTCATTGGCTTTGGTGGATAGCGATTCGAAGTTGCTCCTGAAAAGTCTGACCACATTGCTTGCGGGTGCCATTGGGGTCGTGGTTACTGCGTTCGTCATAGGCACTGTCCACAGAGATATGCCTGTCACCAATGAGATTATAGCACGCACTGCCCCCAACTTGCTAGACTTGATGGTCGCGTTGGCAGGTGGAGCTGCTGGCGCCTATGCCACCGTTTCTCCCCGTTTGAGTATTGCAGTCGTGGGTGTCGCCATAGCGGTGGCTTTGGTCCCGCCCCTTTCGGCAGCCGGTATTCTTTTTGCTCGTGGCGACGTAGGGTTGGCGTTTGGTGCCCTCTTACTGACTTTTACAAATATGGTGGCAATCCAGTTTGCCTCCTCCGTTGTTCTTTGGCTTACGGGCTTCCGAGGAATCAGACGAAGGTCGGGGCTCTCCGTGTTATCCTTTGCAAAGGGTAACGTCATCAGCATTGTGATTCTGTTAACTCTGGCGGTGGTGTTTACAACGACCCTTCGGCGGGCTGTCGCCAGGCAGCTCTATGAGGCATCAGTACGATTTACACTGCAAAAGGAAATCCAGGATTCTGTGGGGAGTCATTTGGTGGAAGTTCGCTTTGATGAAACAGTCCCGGGGAAAGACATCGTCAGGGCCGTCATGCGTGGACCAAATCCGCCTTCAGCCCCGCAGGTTGCGACCTTGGAAGGCAAATTGCCCGCTCCCCCTGATCGCGCAATAGCAGAGCTGCGGATACGCTTTGTCCAGACAACAATTATTAATAGAGAAGGCCCGTTATACGAGGATGTTGGCTTTGGAACCAGTGAATAGCAACACGCCATTTGGCACCCAGAGTCGTCCCTTCAGAAGTGGGCCCCACGAAGGAACGAAATGCACTGCAGGGGAAGCATGGGTTTTCTTTCGTTATCGAAAACATCCCAATGGTTCGTCCGGGTTATGAAAGGACTAGGGCAACAATGTATTCATCGCGTGTAGTGCAGATTCAGTTCTGCGCACGTTGATACATTTGGAATGGAGGTTGTTGAATGACAAACCAGTCATCCGATAAATCGGCGCACCCCAGCGTTCTAGCGATCAACGCTGGGTCGTCGAGCATCAAGTTCGCATCGTATCAGATGGGCGAATCGCTGGAACGACATCTTCGCGGAAGCGTCGACCGGATCGGTTTGCCAGGGACAACATTGACGTTCAGCGACTCAACAGGAAACAAGAAAGGCAACCTCGTTCTTGAAACTTCTAACACCAGATCGGTGTCAAATTCGTTGATTGATTGGCTCGAGGATCAGATTGACTTTTCTCTGATCAGCGGCGTGGGACATCGGGTGGTCTTTGGCATGACACACACGGAACCGGAACGCGTGACCCAGGAACTGCTGGATGAATTCCACCGGATCATCCCCTTCGACACGGATCATATGCCTGCAGAGGTTGAATTGATTGAGGTGTTACGGAAACGATATCCTGAAATGCCTCAAGTGGCTTGTTTTGATACGGCGTTTCATTGCACGATGCCGCACGTTGCCAGATTGCTCCCCATTCCCCGTCGCTTCGAGGCAAGGGGTATTCGACGGTACGGTTTCCACGGTTTGTCCTATGCGTATCTCATCGAAGAACTCGCTCGTGTTTCAGACACGAAAGCAGCACAACGCCGGGTAATCCTGGCTCATCTCGGGAGCGGGGCGAGTTTGGCTGCCGTCCGCGAAGGGAAGAGCATTGACACGAGTATGGGTTTCACCCCTGCGGGAGGGTTGACGATGGGGACCCGGCCTGGTGATTTAGATCCGGGCGTCGCATGGTACATGATGAAGTCAGAGAATCTCTCACCCAAACAGTTCAATAATCTCATCAATCACGATTCCGGTCTCCTCGGCATTTCTGAAACCAGTTCCGATATGCGGGATTTGCTCGCGAAGGAGACCGATGACGTTCGGGCTGCGGAAGCCGTGGCAATGTTTTGTTACCAGGTGAAGAAGTGGATAGGTGCATTCGCCGCCGCGCTTGGCGGACTGGACATCCTGGTGTTCGCCGGTGGAATTGGTGAAAACTGCCCGGTTGTGCGATCCCGCATTTGTGAAGAATTGGGATTTCTTGGAATCGAACTCGAAGAAAAGCGAAACGAAGCGAATGAGGCCGTGATCTCCACGCCGGCCGGCCGGGTTACGGTTCGCGTCATTCACACGGACGAAGAAGTGATGATCGCCGAAACGGTTTGCCGCGTGCTCGGAGTTGGCATGGCCGGTGAGGAAAGGAATGCTGACCGCGCGACGAAATGAGTGTCTTTGCTGGTTAAGTACCGGCGGGATCATTGACTACTGCTCGGGCCCTCAAAAGTGGGAATACCTATGGATGTTTCTATCAGATTCGATACAAAACGGCACTAGAATATCACCTATGGAGAGAACAATGAAAACGAAAGCGCTTGGAGTGTTCTTCGCGGTTCTCACGGCGGGAACAACCGCCTTTGCGCAGATGGGCGGCGGGCAGGGGGGGCAAGGCAACATGAACCATTCAGACGGATGGTTAGGCGGAGGGATGTGGTTTTTTGCGTTGATCGGCGTGGTAGTAGTGGCCCTGCTGATTGTCGTGATTAAAAAGCAAACCGATAAGAAAACGTGACGCCCAGCTCGTTTGTGAAGAAGAAGACTCACTTGATTGAAAGGCGAACCATGCTGGTCGAAGGATTCACTGTCTATACTGAGTATGATGCCGCGGTGGGGGCGGAGGGTGACGTCCAATCCAATCGCGTTGGCGTCATACAGATTTGCAACTTCAAGGAACCACTGCCGAGGGAGGGCGGGGAATGCGATCGTGAATGCCGGATCGTCGACGCCCATCAACTACGCCAAGCGAGAGTTGTTAAAGGCCGAGCAACTGTGGCTTCACGAATCTCGGGCAGACTCTGCGACGAGTCGATAGCTCCAGAGACAGGCTGCCTGAGGCGGACCAGGTTGGCGTGGCCTCTCACAAATTGTCTGGCGCTTCTTGTTATGATAGTGAGTTTGTGTCCAAAGGCACACGCCATTCCAAGCTTCAGCAGGCAAACGGGACTTGTGTGCAACGTATGCCACAGCAATCCACCTGAGCTCACTGCGTTCGGACGCAAATTCAAGCTCGAGGGATACACACTGACAGACAAGAAGCCGGAGGCGACCATCGAGGATGAAGACTTGAAGATTCGTCGATCGCTTCCGATATCGGCCATGCTTCTTCTTAGTGCGACAGCCACAAACAGGCCCCTGCCCGACGCGCAAAACGGCAGCGTCGAATTTCCCCAGGCGTTCAGCCTTTTCCTGGCGGGTGAAATGGCGCCGCATCTGGGGGGAATGGTCCAAGCAACGTATTCCCATCAGTCCGATCATTTCTCGCTGGACAATACCGACATACGTTATGCCGACCACACCACGTTGGGTTCGAAAGACTTGTTATACGGGCTTACACTGAACAATGGCCCGACAATAGAGGATGTGTGGAACAGCACACCTTCCTGGGGATATCCGTGGTTGTCTTCCGATATTGCTCCCTCACCTATCGTTCAGCCACTCATCGCCGGGGGGCTCGCTCAGGATGTTGCTGGTGTGGGTGTATACACAATGTGGGATGACCATTTGTATGTGGGTTGCACCCTGTATTGCTCCGAACATGCTGGGGGACCGCAGCCTCCTACCGGTACGGACTTCGCCATCAACATTCGCGGAATTGCGCCTTACTGGCGCCTGGCATGGCAGCAAACATGGGGACTCAACTATCTGGAAGTTGGAACCTATGGCATCTATGTGAGTTCGGTTCCTGGGGGAATTACGGGGATACGCGATACGTATCTGGACCCTGCCATCGATCTCCAGTACGAACGGCCGTTTGGCGTCGATCTCCTGACGTTCCACACAGCCTTTATTCACGAAAGCTCTCACCTTGACGGCACGTTTGCTGCCGGCGGGGCCGCCACAGCCTCGCATTTCCTGAATACCTTTCGAGCGGACGTCACGTATCACCTACAGAGCCGCTATACCTTCACGCTTGGCGGATTTTCCACCGCCGGCAGTGCCGATCCAATTCTGTTCGCACCTGCTCCAGTAACCGGCAGTTTGCTGGGCAGCCCCAATAGCAGCGGCTTCATTGGTCAATTCGGTTTCTGGCCAAGCCAGAACATCGCACTATCTGTCGCGTACACCGGCTGTGGGAAATTCAACGGCGCGAGCGACAACTATGATGGATCTGGCCGGAATGCTTCGGCAAACAATTCACTGTATCTCGCTTTGTGGCTGAACTATTGACGGGAAGAAGACTCAATGGTATCACAAAACTACGAGCACCAGTCAGTTCCGACGGATGGCTCCCGTCGAGCTTTTCTTGGTGGACTGTTTGGGTTGGCGTCAGTATTCGTCGGCGTCCTTACTAGCGGTTCCGGTCCTGCGCTACATTTTCTATCCAATGACTGCCAAAGCGGAAGATTCGGATTGGGCAGAAGTCGGGCCGGTTGCGAGTTTTTCCAATGTCCCTACGCCTCTTCGACGTACGCTCGATCTCAAGATGCGCGATGGTTGGCGTGAGACAGACCTTCAACCGGTGGTCTATATTATCAAGACCGGTGGCACGCTCAAAGCACTCTCCGCCATTTGTCCCCACCTCGGTTGTACTGTCCCCTGGAATCCAGGTCGAAATGAGTTTGTTTGTCCCTGCCATGGCGGCACGTTTTCTGCGGACGGTGCTCATCTCTCAGGACCGCCGCGTCGCTCGCTCGATTCGTTGGAAACCAGGGTGTCAGGCGGCAAGCTCATGGTAAAGTACCAATACATTCCGTCCAGACGTGTCATCCAAACAGGTCACCCAGTGAATAACGAACGTCCTTCGCTTACGCCACGATCAACCTTGGAAGCGGGCTCCGGGAAGCCGCCATGGTACCGGCGTCTCTGGACTTGGATTGACCAGCGCACGGGAGCGGACCGGATACTTCGGCGCTCCCTGGATGAACCTATCCCGGGCGGTGCGCGCTTTGCCTATGTATTCGGATCCGCGCTTCTTTTCATTTTCGTTTCGCAGGCTGTCACCGGTATATGCCTTGCGCTGTACTATGCCCCTTCTCCCATGACCGCTCATGCGAGCGTGGCATATATCGTTAAGGAAGTGGCGGCAGGAGCCTTTCTGCGAAGTCTGCATTCGTATGGTTCAAGTGCCATGATCGTAGTGCTGCTTCTGCATTTTCTGCAAACGTTTCTATATGGGGCCTACAAAGGAAGACGCGAACTTCTTTGGATTTCTGGCGGCATCCTCTCGCTTCTTGTATTGGGAATGGCCTTCACCGGATACCTCTTGTCGTGGGATCAAAACGCGTATTCCGCCGGCTCCGTAGGCACGGATATCGTCGGGCAGGTGCCCATCATTGGTGAAAGCCTTCGGCTGCTCTTGCGGGGCGGCTCAATGATGGGAGCTCTGACGCTTTCCCGTTTTTACGTTCTTCATATTCTCATCATTCCAGGGCTGATCTTTTCGTTTATCGCCGTTCACATCGTCTCTGTTTCGCAAGGCAGGAGCCGCGGGCCCGACGAACGAAGATCCAGTCAAGCCACACTTGCCTGCGGAGATGTTTTATCCCAAGCAAGTTCTCATCGATATGGCATTTGTGCTGCTCGTCATGGGCGTCTTGGGCATGCTGGCACACTTTGTTCCGGTAACGCTGGGACCTCGAGGCAGACCCTACAAATACCCGCTATCTACCCCGTCCAGAGTGGTATTTCCTGCCGATGTTCCAGTGGCTGAAGTATTGGGAGGGGTGGCGCACGGTCATCGGAGTTTTCATCATTCCCGTAATTCTGATCGGACTGGTTTTCTTGCTGCCGTTCATGGACCGCGGCCTCGAACGCCGTCCGTGGCGCAGACCGATTCCCGTGGGCGGCGTCTTTATTGTATTGATCGGTTTACTATGGCTCGGCATGACGAGTCGTCTTGATGATTCGCGCGACCCCATTGTTGCCGCTCAACTCGCTCAACAGACTCAGGGAGAAGACGTCGTATTTCTATGCCGCTTTTCGGCCGTATTCGGCGTCGTCGTCTCCTGGGGGCGTTGCGTCAACTTCGCTCGATGCAACCGCCGCCCAGGGGAAGGGCATTTTCGATTCTCACGGCTGCAGTGGATGCCACGGAGAGAGCGGAGGTGGCGCCGTTGGGCCAGCGCTGACCCATATTTCCAGTCAGTATCCGCCGGCTCAACTGACAGCACTTCTGAAAGCGCCCACTCGCCACGATGAAGGCTGCCGGCATGGTCCCTCTGACTTTGAATAGTGCTGAGATGAAGGGTCTGGTGTCCTACCTGTCCAGCCTCGGCGGGAAGATCAGCCGTCTCTGCCGCGGCACCGCCCGATTCCGCGGCGTCCTCACCTGCGCCGGCTGAAGCGAAACCAGGTGCGACAGCCGGATCGGCGAAAACACGCAACGGGAAGTTCGGCAGGCGGTGCAACCGCCACTCAGGGGAAGAGCATTTTCGATTCTCAGCGCTGCAGTGGATGCCACGGAGCGAGCGGAGGCGGGGGCGTTGGGCCTGCGTTGACTCATATTTCCGGTCAGTATCCGCCGGCGAAACTGACAGCACTTCTTGAAAGCGCCGACATGCCAAGATGAAAGCTGCCGGTATGGTCCCGCTGACCTTGAACGCTGCTGATATGAAAGCGTTGGTTTCTTACGTGACCGGCCTCGGGGGAACATCGGCCGCCAGTGCGGCGGCAGCACCAGTTTCCGGATCGCCCTCACCTGCGACGGCTAAAGCGGAACCAACTGCGACAGCAGGAGTGTCGAAGGCCGCCTCCGCAACGGCGCCCCCGGTTTCCGTGTCGTCATCACCGATTGTTATACCGTTGGAGTTGCACATAAGCCTTTCTGCGGGGGCATCCACGGCTTCCGTGTCGTTGCCGCCCGTGCCCGCTGAAGCGCAATCAGGTGCGACAGCCGAAACGTCGAAGACCGCCTCGGCTCAAGCGTCACCCGAATCTGTCCCGTCTCCGGCAGCACCGGCTGATGCGAAACTAAGTGCGACCGCCGCCCAGGGGAAGCGTATTTTCGAATCTCAACGCTGCAGTGGATGCCACGGAGCGGTCGGAGGCGGAGGCGTCGGACCAGCGCTCACCCACATTTCCAATCAGTATCCACCGGCCAAGCTGACAGCACTTCTGAAAGAACCGACTGCCAAAATGAAAGCTGCCGGTATGGTCCCGCTGACCTTGAACGCTGCTGATATGAAAGCGTTGGTTTCTTACGTGACCGGCCTCGGGGGAACATCGGCCGCCAGTGCAGCGACATCACCAGTTTCCGGATCGCCCTCACCTGCGACGGCTAAAGCGGAACCAACTGCAACAGCCGGAGTGTCGAAGGCTGAATCCAAAGGGAGAGTGATCTTTGAAGCACACGGATGCGTCAACTGTCACGGGACCGATGGAGTTGCAGGTACAGCAGCAGCTCCTCCGCTTGCGGGTACTGGCGCAAGCCTCGCACCTGCATTCTTAACCACAATGCTGCAGCATCCTACAGCCCGCATGCAACAAGGTGGAATGCCGCCGGTATCTCTGGATGATGACGAATTGAAGGCACTCGTAGCGTACCTAAGGTTCATTTCTGCGTCGAAAAGCAATACCCATTGAGGCGGGTGGTCTCAAAAACAACAAGGAGATATCACATCATGTCGAAGACATCTTTTGGACTCGGCTTTGTTGCTTTCCTTCTGTGCAGTTCTTTCGCTTTTGCACAAATGGGAGGCGGCATGAAGGAGGGACAGAAAAGCGGTATGGGGCATGGCAAAATGATGGAACAGAATGGGATGATGGAACACGGTCAGATGATGGGCGACATGATGGACATGTCGAATCAGATGTCCCAGATGATGGGCAAGATATCCGGCATGATGAAAGACATGCCGAACGGCAACATGAATATGATGTCCGGTGTCATGAAAGATCTCTCGCATCAGATGATGGATATGTCCACGGCAATGGGTAGTGGTAAGGTCTCCGCGAAAGAGATGAAGAAGATGCACGATGGAATCATGGAAATACAGAAAAACTTGTCCCGGATGGAAACGCACAAATAGTACTGACATACATTGACGTGGCGGCGCAGGAAGTGGAAGACGCAGTTGCCGGAATCCTGAAGGAGGCGACAGGGTGCTGAAATGCCCACCAACGCCTGTTCGAAGCACCACTGAGCTCCGCCGCTCGGGGGTGAAGGAAGAACCAGAAATTGGACAGGAGACTCTCGATGAAGGGACATGATCACGCAAACCCCAATAAGGACGAACCTAAGCCTACGCACGATGAGGTCGCGAAGAAGGCTTACGCCATCTATCAGAAGGAAGGGCATCCGCAGGGACATGCCGGGCAGAATTGGTCGGAGGCGGAAGCCCAATTGCGGCACGCCGGCTCCGAGCATCAGGGCCACCACGACCACAAAGACCACCATGCCCATATGGCGTCGGATTTCCGGAAACGGTTCTGGATCTCGCTGGTCCTGACGCTGCCGATTCTGGTTCTCTCACCGATGCTCCAGACGCTGGTGGGACTGCGAGAGGCCATTCGTTTCCCCGGCGATTTCTACCTGTTATTCGGCTTTTCTTCCGCGGTCTTCTGGTATGGCGGCTGGCCGTTTCTCAAAGGGTTGTTCGAGGAACTCAAATCCCGCCGGCCCGGGATGATGACGCTCATTTCCGTCGCGATCGCCACGGCATATCTCTACAGCAGCGCAGTGGTGTTCGGCCTGGCCGGCAAGATGTTCTTCTGGGAGCTGGCATCACTTATCGACATCATGTTGCTCGGGCATTGGATTGAAATGAAGTCCGTGATGGGCGCTTCGCGGGCTTTGGAGGAACTTGCCAAACTCATGCCCTCCGACGCGCATAAACTCATGCCCGACGGCAGCGTTAAGGACGTTCCTCTCGGCGATCTGGCTGTCAATGACAAAGTCCTGATCAAACCAGGCGAGAAAATCCCTGCGGACGGTGCCATCGTTGACGGCCAGAGCTCGGTTAATGAAGCGATGCTTACCGGCGAATCAACCCCGGCTCCAAAAACCATTGGCGGAAAAGTCATCGGCGGGTCCATCAACGGGGAAGGTTCGTTGACCATTGAGGTCAAGGGCACCGGCAAGGATTCGTTTCTGTCGCAGGTTATCGATCTCGTCAAACAGGCCCAGGAAAGCAAATCAAAGACCCAGGACCTCGCCAATACCGCGGCGATGTGGCTCACGATCGTTGCCCTGGGTGGCGGCGCGATCACGCTCTTTGTTTGGCTGGCTTTCACGGGCAAGGACTTTGCGTTTGCCATCGAACGCACAGTAACGGTGATGGTCATCGCCTGCCCGCACGCCCTGGGTCTTGCCGTGCCGCTGGTGGTAGCGGTCTCCACGGCACTCGCCGCGACAAACGGTCTGCTCATTCGCAATCGCGTCTCTTTCGAAGGTGCCCGAAAACTGCAGGCCATCATCTTTGATAAGACCGGCACGCTTACGGAGGGACGCTTTGGCGTGACCGACACATTGGTGCTTTCGCAGGAGATCGACGAAGAAACGGTGCGGAAGTACGCGGCCTCCGTGGACGCGAATTCCGAACATCCCATCGCCAAGGCCATCGCCGCTTCATCGGAGAAAAAGCTGCCTGTCATGGACTTTAAAAGCATCCCGGGCAAAGGGGCTGGAGGCAGGGTTGAGGGCAAAGAGGTCAAGGTGGTCAGCCCGGGCTTCTTGCGCGAACAGAACATCAATGTCACCGACAAGCGTGTCGAGCCATTGCAGGCTCAAGGCAAGACGGTCGTGTTTGTCCTCGTTGACGGAAAGTTGAAAGGAGCGATTGCGCTGGCAGATATCGTCCGAGCCGAAGCGAAGCAAGCGATCAGTGCTCTGAAGGCGTTGAACATTCGTTGCATGATGCTCACCGGCGATAACAAGGCGACGGCCAAGTGGGTTTCAGATCAAATCGGACTGGATGAATACTTCGCCGAAGTCTTGCCTCAGGACAAAGCCGCCAAGGTGAAAGAAGTTCAGGCCCGGGGTGTGTTGGTGGCCATGACCGGTGATGGCGTGAACGATGCCCCGGCGCTGGCGCAGGCTGATGTGGGCATCGCGATTGGAGCCGGTTCCGATGTGGCGGTGGAAACCGCCGACGTTATACTGGTTCGGAGTAATCCGTTGGATGTCGTGGCCATCGTGCAACTCTCCCGGGCCGTCTATCGGAAGATGATCCAGAACCTCCTCTGGGCCACGGGCTACAACGTTGTCGCCATCCCGCTGGCGGCCGGAGCGCTTTATGCCTGGGGTGTGCTGCTCACGCCCGCCCTGGGTGCGGTACTGATGTCCGCAAGCACAGTGATTGTGGCCATCAACGCGCGACTCCTGAGACTGAAGAAATGATCAAACTGTCGAGGCACGGGAGCAAGAATCTTCGATCAACTGCTGTGACCACTGTCGGCAAACGTTTCTGTCCATGCCCGGCGGTGCTAAGCCACAAACAAGTCCGGAAGCTGTTGTGGATAAAGGTGCGGTGAAACGGGGTTCTTGAACACGCTGCCATCACGAACATCAGCAAACAAAACGAAACACAGAGAATGAAAGGATTACGATCATGCTCATCAAAGCCAAAACCTTAACGGGTTACAAATTGAAGAGCCTCGACGGGGAAATAGGGAAGGTCAAGGAATTCTACTTCGATGACCAGTACTGGGCGGTTCGCTATCTTGTCGCCGACACAGGAAGCTGGCTCACGGACAGGCAGGTGTTGATTTCCCCGTATGCGCTCATCGCCGCGAGTAAAGAAATGCAGGACATCGCCACCAATTTGACCAGAAAGCAGATTGAGGACAGTCCACCCTTGAATAGTCACAAGCCTGTTTCGCGACAATTCGAGGTGTCCTACTACGGGTACTTTGGATGGCCGGCGTATTGGGGCGGTTCATTGATGTGGGGTCCGTATCCCTATGTTATGCATGACCGCGAAAAATGGAAAGAACCGAACAAAGATGAGAAAGGATGGGATCCCCATCTGCGCAGCACTCACGAGGTGAGCGGGTACCATATCCAGGCCGAAGACGGCGAGATTGGCCACGTCGCGGATTTTGTCATTGATGACGAGGCATGGGCGATTCGTTATCTCGTCGTCGATACGCAGAATTGGTGGCCGGGGAACAAGGTCCTGGTTTCACCGAAATGGATCGAGCGCGTGAGTTGGGACGAGTCGAAAGTGTTCGTCAATCTCTCCCGCGAGACCATCAAACAGTCCCCGGAATACAGTGAGGCGTCTCTCTTAACGCGGGATTACGAGGTCGGACTGCATCGACATTACAATCGCCAGGGATACTGGGTCGATGAATCGGTTGCTAAGAAGCATTCCCGCTGAAACAAACAGGGGAAGAGCTTTCTTGTGCGCAGACAAGCTCGACCGTGAACGGCCTTACGGGATGTGAAGGCTAATCAACCCGATTAAGGACAATTCACACCCGATCATGCTCTTTGTTATTCCCGGCGTATTTCTGCGCCGGCAGGATTCGACGGAATCGAAGCCCGTCGAATCGAGTGACGAAGCAACCGGCGAGGCAAACGAGTGAGCGACACGGTCTGCCATGTCTTGGATTGTACCATCGAAAGGGAGTATGATCATGGAAACAAAAGAAGTGGCTGATAGGAGTAATGCCATGAAGGCGAAAAATGGGATTGGGGAGAAGAACGTCGTGGGAACGAAGAAGATGAATTCTACGGACCAACTTTTGTCGCCCGATCTGTTACGCAAGATGAACGCATATTGGCGTGCCGCGAACTACCTCTCTGTCGGTCAGATTTATCTCTACGACAATCCGCTCTTGAAGGAGCCGCTGAAGCTGTCGCACGTGAAGCCGACGCTGCTCGGACATTGGGGCACAACCCCGGGACAGAACTTCATTTACGTGCATCTGAACCGGGTCATCAAGAAGTATGACCTGGATATGATTTATATCGCCGGTCCCGGCCACGGCGGCCCGGCATTGGTGGGAAATACCTACCTGGAAGGGACCTACAGCGAGATTTATCCAAACATCACTCAGGATGAGGCCGGGCTGAAAAAATTGTTCACCCAGTTCTCCTTCCCCGGCGGGATTCCCAGTCATGTGTCGCCGGAGTGTCCGGGGTCGATTCACGAAGGTGGCGAGCTGGGGTATTCGCTCAGCCATGCCTTCGGAGCCGTGTTCGACAATCCCGGCCTGGTCGTCGCCTGCATTATCGGCGACGGCGAAGCGGAAACAGGTCCGTTGGCTACGGCATGGCACTCCAACAAATTTCTCAATCCGATCACGGATGGAGCCGTATTGCCGATCCTGCATCTCAACGGCTACAAAATAGCCAATCCAACCGTGCTGGCCCGGATCGAACACGAGGAATTGGACCAGTTGCTTCGCGGTTATGGCTGGACACCATACTATGTAGAAGGTGATGAGCCGGAGAAGATGCATCAACTCATGGCCGACACGTTGGAGAAGGCCATTGAGAGCATTCGGCAGATCCAACGCAATGCGCGGGACAAAAACGACGCCAGTCGCCCGCGCTGGCCGATGATCGTTCTGAATTCACCAAAGGGTTGGACAGGGCCCAAAGTCGTTGATGGCCTGCAAATCGAAGGCACATTCCGGGCTCATCAAGTGCCGCTGCTAGTCGATGTCGAGCATCCCGAACACCTCAAGCAGCTTGAAAGCTGGATGAAGAGCTACAAGGCAGAAGAACTATTCGATCAGAATGGACGACTCATTCCGGAATTGGCAGAGCTGGCGCCTGAGGGTGATCGGCGGATGGGTGCCAATCCGCACGCTAATGGCGGGCTGTTGCTGCGCGATCTGATTATGCCTGACTTTCGGAACTACGCAGTACAAGTCCCGTCCCCTGGATCAGTCCACGCTGCCGACACGCACGTGCTCGGAGAGTTCCTGCGCGATGTCACAAAGCTCAATCGGGAAGAACGGAATTTCCGGATTTTCGGTCCCGATGAAACGCTTTCCAACCGGCTGAACGATGTTTTTGAGGTCACCAACCGGCAATGGGAGGCCCGGACGAGGGACAACGATGAGTTTCTTGCCACCGAGGGCCGTGTCATGGAGATGCTGAGCGAGCATCAGTGTGAAGGCTGGCTCGAGGGATATCTTCTTACGGGTCGGCACGGGCTGTTCAATTGTTATGAGGCTTTTATACACATTATCGATTCGATGTTCAACCAGCATGCCAAGTGGCTGAAAGTCACTGCGGGACTGCCGTGGCGAAAGAAAATCGCATCGCTGAATTACCTTCTCGCCTCCCACGTCTGGCAGCAAGCGCATAATGGCTTTACCCACCAGGACCCCGGCTTCATCGATCACGTAGTGAATAAGAAGGCCTCAGTCGTCCGTGTGTACCTTCCACCTGATGCGAATTGTTTGTTGTCAGTATGGGACCATTGTCTGAGGAGCCGGCACTACGTGAACGTCGTGGTCGCAGGCAAGTACCTGGCACCTCAGTGGTTAACCATGGAGGCCGCCGTCGAACATTGCACCCAGGGGATCGGCGTCTGGCAATGGGCCAGCAGCGACAACGGAACGGAACCGGACGTCGTCATGGCATGCTGCGGCGACGTGCCCACGCTCGAGACTCTGGCAGCAGTTTCCATCCTTCGCAAACATCTCCCCGACCTGAAGATCCGGGTAGTGAATGTCGTGGATCTGATGAAACTGGAACCGGAGACGGAACATCCGCACGGGCTCAGCGATAAGGATTTCGATGCGTTGTTCACGAAAGATAAGCCGATCGTCTTCGCATTCCATGGCTATCCCTGGCTGGTTCACCGGTTGACGTACCGCCGTACCAACCACGACAACATGCATGTGAGGGGGTATAAGGAAGAGGGCACGATCACGACGACCTTCGATATGACGGTGTTAAATGACCTTGACCGGTTTCATCTGGTGCGAGACGTGATCAATCGAGTTCCGAAGGTGGGTGCCCGCGGTGCCACGCTGAAGCAAATGGTGCAGGACAAGCTCATTGAACATAAGCGGTATATCGACAGACATGGTCAAGACATGCCCGAGATCAGAGACTGGAAGTGGAATTCGAAGTGAAATGCATGCATCTCAAAATGCGGAACGAACCGATTTCCCAAGGTGGAGGAAGAATATCATGAAGAAAGATAAAGCGAAATCTCATCCTCGTGTCCTTCCAAAATGCTCTACAAGTATAGAGGGATTGGATGACATCACAGGCGGCGGGCTACCGAGAGGCAGAGCGACGCTTGTCTGCGGCGGTGCGGGGTGCGGAAAGACACTCTTTGCCATGGAGTTTCTCGTCCACGGGGCAACGCAATTCAATGAACGAGGGGTCTTCGTTTCGTTCGAGGAAACAGAGGATGAGCTCGCGGCAAACGTTGCTTCGTTGGGGTATGATTTAGATGGTCTTATAGAGCGCAAAAAAATCAGCGTTGAGCACATTCATATCAAGCAGGGCGACATCGAAGAACTCGGTAAATACGATTTGGAGAGTCTGTTTATCGGGATCCACCAGGCAATTGAGGGCATCGGCGCCAAGCGTGTTGTGCTGGATACAACGGAATCACTCTTTTCCGCGCTGCCAGATCCCCGTGTGCTTCGCACTGAACTGCACCGGCTATTGTCCTGGTTGAAAAAGAAGGGCATTACAACAATACTCACGGCAGAGCGCGGCGAAGGGACCCTTACGCGTCAAGGTTTGGAAGAATACGTCTCCGATTGTGTCATTCTGCTCGATCACCGTGTGAACGACCAATCATCCATACGGCGGCTGCGAATTGTCAAATATCGTGGTTCAACACACGGTACGAACGAGTATCCTTTCCTTATTGATCAGGACGGTTTTTCCGTCCTGCCTGTGACTTCCCTCGGACTGAACTACTCCTCTTCCCACAAGAGAATTTCCAGCGGTATACCGCGTCTCGACACAATGCTTTCCGGTAAAGGGTACTTTCGCGGCAGTACAGTGCTTGTGTCAGGCACGGCCGGTACGGGCAAGACGAGCATTGCCTCGCAGTTTGTTGAGGCGGCATGCAGGAGGGGTGAACGCGTTCTGTTCTTTACTTTCGAAGAATCCCCCAGTCAGCTTGTGCGTAATATGCGTTCGATCGGAATACACTTGGAACCCTGGGTGAAGAAAGGGTTGCTTCAGTTTCACGCAACCCGCCCGACGAACTACGGCCTGGAAACTCACTTGACGACAAGCATCAAATTGATTAATGAATTTAAACCCGGCGTGGTTATCCTCGATCCAATTAATGCATTCGTCATAGGAGAGAATCACTCTGAGGTCAAAACAATGTTACTGCGCCTTGTGGATTTTCTGAAGATGAAGCGGGTTACCGCATTCTTCACAAGTCTCACTTCGGCAAGCGAAAATGTGGAGATTACCGATGTGTACATCTCATCCTTGATCGATACATGGTTGCTGCTCCGTGACATTGAAATTGGAGGCGAACGGAACAGAGGATTGTATGTGTTGAAATCCCGTGGCATGGAACACTCGAATCAGATCCGTGAGTTCAGGCTGACAAACCACGGTATCGAACTGCTTGATGTCTATGTCGGACCGGGGGGGGTATTGACCGGTTCGGCGCGTCTCTCGCAAGAGACGAGAGATGATGCGGAACAACTCTCGCGCCAGCAGGAAGTCGTCCGCAAACAAATTGGATTAGAGCGCAAGCGTAAAGCAATGGAAGCCCAGATTGTTCTGCTGCGATCTGAATTTGAAGCGGAAGAATCAGATGCACTCAAAGTTATCGGGATTGACACAGCAAGAAATGAACGCTTCACTCAGGATAAAGCAAGAATGGCCAAGAGCCGAAAGGGTGATGTGAATACTAAAGCAACCGACACCAAAATGGCCAAAGTCAAAGTGTGAAGATCCCAGCGCTTGCTCCGCTGGCTGACGTGCGGCCGCAGCAACCGCGACCAACTTCTTGGTGTCTGTATTCTGAATAGCCGGAAGGCTTATTGAAATATTCATGTTTGAGGAGGAGCGAATGATGCGCATTGGCATAGCCGCGGACCATGGCGGGTTCGAGTTGAAGGTGCAACTGACGGCGGACCTTAAGGCCGAGGGGAATGAGGTGGCGGACTTCGGCGCGCACGAACTGGTTAAAGAAGATGACTACCCTGATTTTGTAGTGCCCCTGGCCAGGGCAGTAGCGAGGGGTGAAATCACCCGGGGGCTGGCGATCTGCGGGAGCGGGGTAGGGGCTTGCGTTGTGGCCAACAAGGTGCCTGGCGTACGGGCGGCGTTGATCATGGATACCTTCTCCGCACATCAAGGAGTAGAAGACGACGACATGAACCTGATCTGCCTTGGCGGCCGGGTCATCGGACAATCTCTCGCATGGGAACTGGTCCAGACGTTTCTCAACGCCCGTTTCAAGGGGGCCGAACGGTTCAAGCGCCGTATTGAGAAAATGGCGGAATTGGAACGGAAGGATAAGAATTAGGGAAGGGAGTCCCTCGACCACAACCGGAGAACACCATGCAGATCCAAATCAATACCGACCATACCATAGGAGGTCACCAGGCGCTGATCGCTGAAGTCAGTGGAAAAGTGAAGAATGCCCTGAGCCGATTCAGCGGTCACATCACACGAGTGGAAGTCCACCTGAGCGACGAGAACAGCCTGAAGAACGGCCAGAACGATAAGCGCTGCGTGATGGAAGCCCGCCTTGAAGGCCGCCGGCCAATCGCGGTCACTCACGAGGCAACGAGTCTGGACCAAGCCGTCGACGGCGCTTCTAAGAAGTTGGCCAGATTGATTGAGAACACTCTCGGGCGGCTCCGCGAGCAAAAGAGTCGCAGGAGCGATCCCTTGCCACCCGGCCCGAAACTCACGGAGCAGTGATGAACGCCTTGCGAATATATCGCAACTGGAAAGTGAGGAGAGAGAATTATGAAAGACCTCCTCAAGTCCTCTGACAAACTGATGGCGGGCTTGGAGAAAGCTGTGCAACGGTGGAACCTGGAAGTGATGTGACCTATTCTATACAGGGGCTGCAATGCAAAGTGTATCGGGGACGAATATGCAAGAGCTTATTAGCACCGCCAGAGCACTGGTCGCCGGCGACAAAGGCCTGCTGGCGATGGATGAAAGTAATCCGACCTGCAACAAACGATTTGCCAAATTGGGGATTCCCCAGACCGAGGAAGCCCGGCGCTCCTATCGGGAATTGATTGTGACCACGCCCGGTCTCGGTGAGAGCATTAGTGGCGCGATCCTCTACGACGAGACGATCCGTCAGCAGAAAAAAGATGGTACTCCCTTCGTCAAGGTTATCACCGATGCAGGGATTATCCCCGGCATCAAAGTTGACACCGGTGCAAAAGACATGGCAGGTCAGCCAGGAGAGAAAATAACGGAAGGTCTGGATGGACTGCGCGACCGACTGGCAGAATACTTCCAAATGGGCGCACGTTTTGCCAAGTGGCGCGCGGTGTTTGCCGTCGGCGATTGTCTTCCCAGCCGGGGTTGCATCGAGGCAAATGCGCAGGCGCTGGCTCGCTATGCCGCGCTGTGCCAGGAAGCCGGACTGGTCCCCGTCGTCGAGCCGGAAGTGCTCATGGGCGGCGGGCATACACTAGAGCTATGCAGCGAAGTGACAGAGGAAGTCCTGCGAACGGTTTTCATCCAACTTTACACTCAACGGGTGATGTTGGAAGGGATGATCCTGAAGCCCAATATGGTGCTTCCGGGATTGACATGTGCTAAGCAAGAAGCAGTGGACAAGGTGGCCGACGCCACGGTGAGCTGTCTTTTGCGAGCTGTCCCCGCGGCCGTTCCGGGGATTGCGTTCTTGTCTGGCGGCCAATCCGGTGAACTGGCTTCGGCCCGGTTGAATGCCATGAACGTCAGATTCAAGTCGCGACTCCCCTGGCCGTTGGCGTTCTCGTTCGCCCGCGCCATCCAGCAACCGGCGTTGGAGACTTGGCGAGGCGAGGAAGCAAACGTGCCGGTGGCACAACAAGCATTGTATCATCGAGCGAAGTGCAACCAGGCCGCGCGCCGTGGAGAGTACTCCGTCGCAATGGAAAGGCTTGAACACGGAATGGGAGTGACAGACCGTGCAAAGTGAGACGATTTTGATTTTGTTGTTCTCCGTCGCGGCGGTGGTGGCAATTGCGGTGCGGCGATTGCATGTGCCGTACACCGTCGCGCTGGTGCTCACCGGGTTGGTGCTCGGTATCCTGAACCTGTTCGCTCCGCCCCATTTGACGAAGGAATTGCTCTTTTCGGTATTTCTGCCGGGCTTGCTGTTTGAAGCCGCCTTTCACATTGAATTCAGTGAATTCTGGCGAAACCGGTTGGCCATCGCGGCGCTGGCTGTTCCGGGCGTGGCCGCGGCGGTGGCGTTGACGACCGTGATCTTGCCGCCTGTCGTGAACACGTTGCATCTCGAACAAGGTTTTGCGTGGCCGTATGCGTTGGTGTTTGGGGCATTGATCGCGGCAACCGACCCGATCGCAGTGGTGGCGGTATTTCGGGGTCTCGGCGCGCCGCGACGGCTGTCGATGTTGCTGGATGGCGAGAGTGTACTCAACGACGGCACGGCGATCGTGTTTTTCACGTTGAGCCTGTCGCTGGTGACCGGTGCCGCCGTTACCACGGGACAGCTGGCAACGGACTTCCTCGAGATTGTCGGCTTCGGCGCGCTGATCGGCGCCGTCGTCGGCCTGGCGGTCTCGCAGGTGATCAAACAGATTGATGACGCGATGATCGAAATCACGCTGACGACCATCGCGGCGTATGGATCGTTTGTAGCGGCGGAGCACTTCCATTTCTCGGGCGTGATCGCAGTCGTCGTGGCCGGTGTGCTCTGCGGCAATTACGGGGCGCGCGTCGGCATGACGCCTTCCACGCGGGTCGCCGTGCAAACGTTTTGGGAATACATGGCGTTTGCATTAAACTCGTTTGTGTTCCTGCTCATCGGCCTGGAGGTGCATCTCGATGCGTTGTTCGTTTCGTGGAAGGTGATTCTCGTCGCGTACCTGGTTGTTACCCTGGGACGGGGCCTGGTGATTTTCGCGGTGTCCGGTTTGCTTCGAAAGACCCGTGAGAAAATTCCGTGGCTGTGGAGCGTGGTCCTGACGTGGGGAGGGTTGCGTGGTGGGTTGCCCATGGTGCTGGTGCTGAGTCTGGCGAAGGAGTTCCCGCATCGGGACCTCCTGGTAACGATGACCTTCGGGGTGGTGATGATTTCTATACTGGTGCACGGCATAACCATCTCACCCCTGCTGCGATGGCTGGGAATCGTCAAAGGGCGTGAGCACCGGGAAGCGTACGAGTTCGCGCGCGGCAAATTGCAGGCCGCTAGCGCGGCGCTCGAAGAACTGGAGCGCATGTCGTACGTACATTTCTCCCACGACGAAGTGCGTACTGAGCTCAAGAATGAATACAAGAAACGGATAGATGCGGAGCAAGGGCGGATCGGTGCGTTAGAACTCGACCGCGCCGCGATTGCGGCTCAGGAATCGCAGTGGGCACGGCGACATCTGTTGCTGACGGAGAAGAACCATGTGATGGATTCTTTCCGGCAAGGCGTTCTCAATCAGGAGATTTACGAGAAGCTGCTGGCCGACATCGACGCCCGCCTGTTGCGGCTCGAATCTGGAGAAGAGGAAGAGACCACCAAAGAGCCGGACTCTCCCAAGAGCGGGGGTTAAACCGGCGGAATACACGGGCGTTGGTGAACAAGCACGCATCCAACTCAAAAAGCCAGCGCCAAAGCGAAGAAAGGATACAGATTATGAAACCCAATGCCGGCCAGCCGAAGGCTCCCGGATCGGATCCGGGATCGAAGCCCAATGCGAAGGACGATTTGAAATCCCTGCCGATGCGCGGAGGTGGAGAAAAAACTCGGGTTCGTCGCCGGACGGCCTCACGCAAGCCGAGGCGCAGAAGCGGCTGACTCAATATGGGCCGAACGAGATTGAAGAGAAGAAGACCAACCTGTTCCTGAAGTTTCTCAGCTATTTTTGGGGACCCATTCCATGGATGATTGAAGCGGCGGTGATCCTCTCCGCAGTAGCCCGGCACTGGCCGGATTTTTTCATCATCCTCCTTTTGCTTCTCGCCAACTCTGTTGTCGGGTTTTGGGAAGAACGCGAGGCGGGTAACGCCATCGCTGCCCTGAAGGCCAAGCTGGCGGTCAAGGCCCGTGTGAAACGGGATGGAAAGTGGATCACTCCGCCGGCGCGCGAGCTGGTGCCGGGCGATGTCATTCGCATGCGTCTTGGCGACATTGTGCCGGCGGACGCGCGCCTGCTGGACGGCGACCCGGTGGAGGTGGATCAATCCGCCCTGACGGGAGAGTCGTTGCCCGCCGAGCGCAAAGCTGGCGAGGCGGTGTTTTCCGGCTCGATCATCCGTCGGGGTGAAATCGGCGCACTGGTCTATGCCACAGGTGCCAAAACCTACTTCGGCAAGACGGCGCAACTCGTGCAGGAGGCACACACCGCCAGCCATTTTCAAAAGGCGGTTTTGAAGATCGGAAATTATCTGATCATGCTGGCGGTGGCGCTGGTGGCGGTGATTATTGCCGTCGCGATCTTCCGCGGCGACCCGATCCTCACGACGCTGCAATTCGCCCTGGTGCTGACCGTGGCCGCGATCCCCGTAGCGATGCCGACGGTGTTGTCGGTGACGATGGCTGTCGGTGCACGTCTGCTCGCCAGGAAAAAGGCAATCGTGAGCAAGTTGGTGGCTATCGAGGAATTGGCGGGCGTGGACGTGTTGTGCGCGGACAAGACCGGCACCCTGACGCAGAACAAGCTGACGCTGGGCGATCCGTTCAGCGTGAACAATGTCCCCCCCGAGATGGTCATCCTCGATGGCGCGCTGGCGTCGCGTGCGGACAACAACGACACCATAGATCTGGCGGTGCTGGGCGGAGTGAAAGACAAGGATTCGCTGAAGGCTTATGATGTAGTCCATTTTCAGCCGTTCGACCCGGTGCATAAACGCACCGAGGCCACCATCAAATCAAAAGACGGAAAGGCGTTCAAAGTCACGAAGGGTGCGCCACAGGTGATTTTGGAATTGTCGGCTAATGCCGGCACGGTGAAGGTCGAGGTCGAGAAGGCGGTCAACGAATTTGCCGCGCGTGGCTTCCGCTCGTTGGGTGTGGCACGAGCTGATAACGACGGGCAATGGCAGTTTGTTGGCGTATTGCCCTTGTTCGATCCGCCACGGGAAGATGCCAAGGCAACGATCGCGACCGCGCTTGCTATGGGCGTGAAGGTCAAAATGGTAACGGGCGACGCGCTGGCCATCGCCAAGGAAACCGCCAAAAAGTTGGACATGGGCGCGAATATCCTCGATGCCCGGGGCCTGGGCGACTCCAAGAAGCAGGAGACCCCGGCGGTGGCCGAGTCTATTGAGAAGGCCGACGGGTTTGCGCAAGTGTTCCCCGAACACAAGTTTCACATTGTCGATGTCCTCCAAAAGCGCACCCACATTGTCGGCATGACGGGTGACGGGGTGAATGACGCCCCCGCGCTGAAGAAAGCCGACTGCGGGATCGCCGTTTCCGATGCAACGGATGCGGCGCGCGCGGCGGCGGCCATCGTGCTCTTGACCCCCGGCCTATCAGTGATTATTGACGCGATCAAGGAGAGCCGGAGAATTTTCCAGCGGATGAACAGCTACGCGATCTATCGGATTGCCGAAACGTTGCGCGTGCTGTTCTTCATGACGCTCGCGATCCTCGTATTTAACTTCTATCCATTGACGGCGGTGATGATCGTGATGCTGGCGTTGCTCAACGACGGCGCGATTCTGTCCATTGCCTATGACAACGTGCATTACAAGGATCAGCCCGAGGCCTGGAACATGCGCATGGTACTGGGGATTTCCACGGTGCTGGGCGTCATCGGAGTCATTTCCGCCTTCGGATTGTTCTACCTTGGGGAGAATGTCTTTCATCTGGACCGAGCGCACATTCAGACGCTGATGTACTTGAAATTGTCCGTGGCCGGGCATCTGACGATCTTCCTGACGCGCACGCGCGGCCCGTTCTGGTCCATACGCCCCGCCCGGGTTCTGTGGATAGCGGTGCTCGGCACCCAAATCGTGGCGACATTGATCGCGGTCTATGGGCTGTTTATGACGCCCCTCGGGTGGGGTTGGGCACTGTTTGTTTGGGGTTATGCACTGGCGTGGTTCCTCCTGAACGATCGCCTGAAGCTGCTCGCCTATCGGGTTTTTGATCCGGTTAAGGCGAGAATATCGTCCGACGCGACTGCGCAGATCTCCAGGCGAGCCTATGAACTGTACGAGCAGCGGGGTCGCCAGGACGGTCGAGCAGTTCAGGACTGGGAGAAGGCGGAGCGGGAGATGAAGAAAAGAATAACCCGATGAATAATCAAATGCGAACGGCCGAACATGAATCCGGAGCCGGGCCGGCCCCCTCGAAAGGGCCAGGCACTGCGCCCCCCGACATCGCCTCCGCCTCTGTTCCCGACACGCTCGCGGCGCTCCGCGTGAACCCCGACACCGGGCTCACGCATGCGGAGGTGGACATACGCCGGAAGGAGCACGGCTACAACGAAGTGGCGGAAAAGAAGGCGCACCCGGTCCTCATGTTTCTCGGCAAGTTCTGGGGCCTCTCGGCATGGATGCTCGAACTGATCATGGTGCTGTCGGCGGTGCTCGGGAAATTCTCTGACCTCGCTGTGGTGGGCGGGCTGCTGATTATCAATGCCGTATTGAGTTTCATGCAGGAGCATCGGGCCGCCGGTGTCGTCGAGACGCTGCGGCGACGGTTGCAGGTCAGCGCGCGTGTCCGGCGCGAGGCGAGTTGGCAGGTCATCCCGGCCCGGGAGCTTGTCCCGGGCGACATCGTTCGTGTCCGGCCGGGCGACATTATTCCGGCGGATGTCAAGGTCCTGGCCGGAGTGCTAAGCGTCGACCAGTCGGCTCTCACCGGCGAGTCAAAGGACGCGAACAAGGCGCCCGGCGAAGTAGTCTCGTCGGGGTCGGTTGTCCGGAGGGGCGAGGGCAACGGCGTGGTCTTGCTGACCGGGGCGAAGACGTATTTTGGCCGCACCACCGAGCTGGTGCAGCAGGCGCGACCGAAACTCCATATCGAAGCGGTGGTGGCCAAGGTCGTCCGCTGGCTCTTCGTCATCGTCGGTTCGCTGCTGGGTGTCGTGATCGTGTTGTCGCTGATTCACGGCGCGCCGCTCCTGGAGATGGTTCCGCTCATCCTCGTTCTGTTGATGAGCGCAGTGCCGGTGGCCCTTCCTGCCATGTTTACAGTCAGTATGGCCGTCGGTTCGAAGGAGCTGGCGAAACGGGGCGTGTTGGTCACGCGCCTCAGCGCGGCGGAGGATGCCGCAACGATGGACGTGCTCTGCGTGGACAAGACAGGCACGATCACGATGAACCAATTGGCTGTCACCGGCGTGATTCCGCTGGAGCACGCGTCGGAATCCGACGTGCTGTTCGCCGGCGCGCTCGCGTCTCAAGAAGCCAACCAGGATCCGATTGACCTGGCATTCCTTGCCGCGGCAAAGGAGCGACACATTTTCGACAATCTTCCCAAGATCGCGCCGGTCTCCTTCGCGCCTTTTGATGCGAAAAACCGGCGGACGGAGGCCGTAGTCGAACAGAACGGACAGCGGCTGCGTGTGATGAAAGGCGCAGTGCGGACCGTTGCAGAGGCGTGTGGACTTCAGCCCCCGGCGGTGGAAGCGTTGGAGGCGCGGGTCAGCGAATCGGCGCTGAAGGGGTATCGGACGCTGGCGGTGGCGCGCGGCCCCGAGACGGGCACGCCCGTAGTACTCGGACTCGTGACGCTCTATGATCCCCCGCGGGCGGACGCCAGGCAACTTATCGCCGAACTCCGGGACTTGGGAGTGCCGGTGAAGATGCTCACTGGCGACGCGCTGGCAGTGGCCAGTGAAATCGCGCACGGAGTTGGCTTGCCCAACATCCGGCGCGTGGCGGATCTGAAGGCCGCAGGTGCTCAAGCCGGTAACGAGGCAGTGGACTTGTTGGCAGGTGCGGACGGTTTTGCCGAAGTGTATCCGGAGGATAAGTATATCGTTGTGCAGCACCTCCAGGCTGCTGGACATGTGACCGGGATGACCGGCGATGGCGTGAACGATGCACCGGCCCTCCGCCAGGCCGAGGTGGGAATCGCCGTCAGCACCGCCACCGACGTGGCCAAGGGCGCGGCCAGCGTCGTCCTGACCGAGGCGGGGTTGACGAACATCGTGGCACTGGTCGAGCAGGGGCGGACCATCTACCAGAGAATTCTGACCTGGATCATCAACAAGATCAGCCGGACGCTCCTGAAGGCGGCCTTCGTTGCCATTGCCTTCATGGTGACGGGGAAGTTTGTCGTCTCTGCCTTCGCGATGCTGCTGCTCGTTTTCGTGATGGATTTCGCGACGATCGCCCTGGCCACCGACCGCGTTCGTCCGTCCAAGAGGCCGGAAACGTGGGCCATCGGGGGCTTCATCAGGGTTTCCGTAGTCCTCGGCATCGCCATGGTGGCGGAAACGCTCTTGTTCCTGTGGATCGGCTGGTCGCGTTTTGGTTTGGCTACGGATAGCAATGCTCTCTGTACCTTCAGCTTTCTGACGCTGCTCTATTTTTGCGTTTTTTCCATTGTGTCCGTGCGAGAACGAGACTGGTTCTGGACGACGAAGCCCAGCAATACCTTCATGCTGTCGCTGATCGCAGGTGCGGTCGTGGGCACCGTGCTGACGTATGTGGGTCTGCCTGGACTCATGCCGTTGCCCTGGTGGCAGACGTTTGCCATACTTGCATATTCCGCTGTCGCGTGCCTCGGCGTGAATGAGGCCGTGAAGGTTGGAATGATCAAGTCGCGTGTTCTGATCGCCGCGGCCAGGAAACCGTCCGATTTGACCCCGCAGATCGCCAAGCGCGCCTATGAACTGTACGAGCAGCGGGGTCGCAAGGACGGTCGCGCCGTTCAGGATTGGGAGAAGGCGGAGCGAGAGATCCGGAGAGATGAACCCCATAAATAAACAGGCGTGCACATCGCGGCAGGCATGGCCGAAAGGATGAAGATGAAAATCGATTCCACCACTTTCCACACACCGCTCTGGGCGAAAATCGTGACCAAGAAGCAGCCTCAACAACGGTGTGAAATGGGCATGGTCGGCCTGGGCGTCATGGGGCGCAATCTCGTGCTGAACATGGCCGACCATGGCAGTTCGGTGGCAGGTTATGACAAAGACCAGGCCAAGGTCGACGCCCTGCGGAAGGAAGCGGCCGAGCGCAACGTCCGTAGCGCTACGAACATTGTCGATTTCATAGCACTGCTCCGCAAACCACGCGCAATAATGATGCTGGTGCCCGCCGGCCCTCCAGTGGATTCCGTCATCAAGGAATTGTTGCCGCACCTGGAGAAGGGCGACCTGATCATTGATGCCGGAAACTCCTACTTCAAAGATACCGATTTGCGTGCCCGCACTCTGACGGCGAATGGGATCCAGTTCCTCGGTGTGGGTGTGTCGGGCGGTGAAGAAGGCGCTCGTCACGGACCGAGCATCATGCCAGGCGGGTCGAAAGAGGCATACGAGCGGGTCCGTCCCGTCTTTGAAGCTGCCGCTGCGAAAGTCAACGGCGATCCGTGTGTGACCTGGCTGGGTCCTGGATCGGCCGGTCACTTCGTGAAGATGGTCCATAACGGTATCGAATACGGCGTCATGCAATTGATCGCCGAGACTTATGACCTGATGAAACGTGGTTTGGGCTTGAACGACGATGAGATGCATGAGGTCTACGCTTTATGGAATAAAGGCGAACTCAGCAGCTATCTTGTCGAAATCACCAGCCAGATTTTCTCCAAACAGGACGAGAAAACCGGCGAGCGGTTGATCGACGAAATCCTCGACGTGGCCAGACAGAAAGGCACGGGCATGTGGACGTCGCAGAGTGCGATGGAACTGCAGGTGCCGATCCCGGCGATCGACTTGGCCGTTGCGATGCGGGACTTGTCAGTGCTCGCGAAGGAGCGCGAACAGGCCAGCCCGATCTATCTGCGACCCATGCGTCGCTTTGCCGGTGATCAGAACTTGCTTCTCGCGCAATTGGGCCGCGCACTCTTTACCGGGATGATTACCGTCTACGCACAAGGCATGGCTCTTTTGGCGGTTGCTTCTGAAAAGTACGAGTATCACCTCGATCTCGAAGCCGTGGTGCGGATATGGCGAGGCGGCTGCATCATCCGCGCTGCGTTGCTGGAGGACATCTGCGCGGCGTTTCACGCTAGGCGTAACCTGCCGAATTTGCTCCTCGATGCCAACTTGTCGCGCAAGGTCATGGAGCATCAAGAGGATCTGCGCCGGGTGGTATGCCAGGCGGCCGAGTCAGGTGTGCCGACACCGGGGTTGATGGTCTCGTTGAGTTATCTGGACGCCTATCGCAGCGCCTGGCTGCCGGCCAATCTCACCCAGGCCCAACGAGATTACTTCGGCGCACACACCTATGAGCGCATCGATGCTAAAGGCGTGTTTCACACCAAATGGGAGGCAGAATGAGCCAATCGGATCTTTTCCCGACCATCATCATGATTTTTGGCGGCGCGGGTGATCTGACCTGGCGCAAACTCATGCCGTCCTTATTCGATCTCCACCATGAGGGACGGATGCCTGAGAAATTTGCCATCATTGCCGTGGATCGCGTCCCCATGAGTGAGGCCAGGTTGCACAATCACTTTCTCGAAGGCGTAAAGCGGTTCTCGAGAAATGGGAAGGTGAAAAGCGCGGAGTGGAAGGATTTCTCCCGGCACGTCACCTATCACGAGGGAGATTTTAAGGACCCGATCACGTACTCGAAGTTGAAGGCGAGGTGCGAGCAACTGGACAAGGGGTGGAAAGTGAAAGCCGGCCACATTTTTCATCTGGCAACTCCCCCCGCGATGGTCGGGGTAATTCCCAGGCTCCTTGCCGACAACGGACTGAATCGGAATCGAGTGCGCGACCGTATTGTTGTGGAGAAGCCGATCGGTCATGATCTGGATTCTGCAAAGGAGATGAATCGTACGCTCAGGGAAAGCTTCCACGAGTCTCAGATCTTCCGCATCGATCATTACCTGGGCAAGGAGACAGTGCAGAATATCCTTGCGTTCCGCTTCGCCAATCCACTCTTCGAACCGATTTGGAATCGGCGTTATGTGGACTACGTGACCATTACTGTTGCCGAAGAGGTCGGCGTGGGACATCGTGGCGGCTATTACGAACACGCGGGAGCCCTGCGCGATATGGTCCAGAACCATCTCATGCAATTACTCTGTCTCGTGGCAATGGAACCGATGGTCTCTTTTGATGCCGATGAGATCCGCAATAAAAAAGTTGATGTGCTTCATGCCGTGCGGCCGATTCCGCACAGCGCGGTTCGGCAGTGGACCGTCCGTGGCCAATATGGCCGGGGCACGATTCATGGCAAAAGGGTGCAGGGCTACCGTCGGGAGGATGACGTATCCTCTCATTCAAGAACGGAGACGTTTGCAGCCTTAAAGTTGTTTGTGGACAACTGGCGCTGGCAAGGTGTGCCATTCTATCTCCGCACGGGCAAACGCTTGCCCCGGCAGTTTTCGGAAGTGGCCATCCAATTCCGCACGGTGCCGCATCAGTCGTTCCCGCCCGAATCCAGCCGTGATTGGCACCCGTCCCGACTCGCCCTGTCGATCCAGCCCGAAGAGGGCATCGTGATGGGGTTTCAGGCAAAGTATCCGGGACCACAGATGCTGTTGCGACCGGTGGAGATGCGGTTCTCTTATCGGGATAGCTTCAAGGTTCCCTCTCCGGATGCTTACGAGACATTGCTATGGGATGTGATGAACAATGATCCAACCCTGTTCATGCGCGCCGACCAGGTCGAGGCGGCGTGGCAGATCTTGATGCCGGTGTTGGAGGGATGGGCGGAATCGACTCCCCGCAACTTTCCCAATTACCCTGCCGGCAGTTGGGGGCCAAAGGCAGCCGACGAGTTGCTCGCGCGCGAAGGGCACACCTGGCTGCCGACCGAGTGAACCCTTCTCCTTACTCTGCGCTTTGGGAAAGCTTCCCTTTTCTCCGTTTTTCCTCCCCCTCCCTGCGGGGGCATGAAGGCCTTCGTTCCGGGGATTAACTCCTTTTTCATCCCTTTGGCCGATTAATACTGACCTTACGTCTTGTATACTTCATCAGATCACGAATGGGTCTTCCATTTGCGCAACGAATGGTGACAAATCAGTTGCAGGTGTGTGTGGGGGAGAAATCCGCTCCAAGTCCAGGGAATAATCCACCGCGAACGGAGACAGCGATGACTGAGCGTCCAAATACACCAGGATCGGATTCAGATGCGGAATTTCTTGGCTGGCAGGTGACTTCGACGGGCGCAATCGTTCCGCTCTATAATATTCTCGTCACAACCCATCCGTCATATCATTCAACGGTGACCGGGGAGACATTGCGCAGCCTGCATTTACGGGTTCCGGAGGCTTCGTCTCCGTATGCAGATAGTGGGCCGTCGCCCTGGCAGAACCTGGGAATCAGATTGAATCATCCGAAGACAGCAAGAGAAGCAATCGAGGTCGCCGGATTGGATTACACGGTCGTGAAGAAGCCGCAAAAGTGGACCCCGGGGCTGCAGCAAACGTCGTATAACACCGTGCGCACGGACACTGGCGAGGCTCTGGGCGTCGTCGGAGCATCTTACGGGCCGGTCCAGAACAGAGATGCTTTCGCGTTCTTCGATAAGCTGGTGAAAGACCACGAAGTGGTTTATGAGAGTGCGGGCATCATAGGTTCGGGCGAGCGTATCTGGATCCTGGCGAAACTTCCGGGTTACATTGCAGTCCATGGCGACGACATCGTCAACAAATATCTCTTGCTCACCAATAGCCATGACGGCAGTGTCCCCGTGCAAATAAAGGTAACTCCCATCCGAGTCGTCTGCAATAATACTCTCACCTCTGCCTGGCAGGGTCTGCGGGATACGTACAACTGGGAAACGGCAGACACCACGAAACATCTGGACCAGTCGGATATCCTGTTCGCGATGGCGAATTCGTTATACCGCCAACTCGACGTCACTTTCAACCGCATGGCAGCGACAAAGATCACGGAGCGCCAACTCAGAGAATATATACAGACTCTTGTGCCGGACACGGAATACCCGGGAGACATTGAAAAGACTGAAGAGATCCGGAATGATGTACTGCGGCTGTATGACTCCGGGCGGGGCGCCCATCTCGCGCGTGGAACATTGTGGGGGGCATTCAACAGCGTCACCGAGTACACGGATTACATAATGTCTGGCGAAGACCCGACGAGGCGATTGCATTCGATCTGGTTTGGTCGCGGAGAACAATTCAAATTGAAGGCGTTCGATTTGGCCCAACGCATGATGCAAGCATGAATCTGGAAATCAACGAACAAGAGGGTCTGCACTTTTTGGGGAATGCATCGGCCTCGTTGTTGACAGAACCTGAGAGAAATGTGCACCGGGGACAATTGGTCTCAGGTGTTCAACCAAAACCGGAAAGGGTACTCATATGCTTTTTACCATCGCGGTAATCCTCGTCATCCTCTGGCTGTTAGGGATGGTGACATCCTACACGCTGGGCGGCTTCATCCACGTGCTTTTGGTGATTGCAGTCATTGCCGTTTTGTTCAGAATCATCAGCGGCAGAAAGCTGGCATAAAGCAAGAGGCCAAACCGTTTCTGCCCCACGATCGGGCGAGGGACACCGGCAGTCGCCAATGGGCGCGTCGGCAGCCGTTCGCCACAAGACAATTGTGATGTTAAAACTGGACTGAAAGTCGCCCGCAGCGGACAAACAGAATCCGGAGCAATCCTCAAATGAGGACCGGGATCCGATGAGTGTGCGCAATTATGGGAATCGCAACAAGCCAGGGTGGAAGGAGATGGCCATCCCTTCACGAGGGGCGTAGAGAGGGAAAGGGATGCATCTGATGCGTCACCGTGCTCTGATTGTCATGCGGGGGACTCTACGCATGGCAAGGGAAATGGAGAAAGCTGTCGGATGACCTGAATTGATGGTTGTATCGTGTCACCAACGATTTTGGCCGCCGGGACCAACAGCAGAGATGTCGGTATTTCTTCACTTTGGGAGGAAAGGGAATTGCCATGAAAGTACACAGATCAGGAATCATTGTCGTGTTGCTGGGTCTCTCCACTGCCATGATGGGGTGTTCAGCCAGTAACGCTGTGAAGGGGGGAGCAATCGGCGTAGGTGGCGGGGCTGTTGCTGGTGGCCTCATCGGTAAGGCGGCCGGGAATACCGCCCTTGGCGCCATTATCGGGGCGGCAGTGGGTGGAACCACCGGTGCTGTCATCGGCAACAATATGGATAAGCGGGCAGAGGAGATGAGACAGGATCTCTCGAACGCAAAAATCGAACGAGTCGGCGAAGGAATCAAGATTACATTCGACTCCGGGATTCTCTTCGTGACGAATTCCTCCGAGCTTCAACCCGCGGCAAAGTCGAACATTGAAAGTCTTTCCAGGATACTCAATAAATATCCTGACACAAACATCCTCATCGAAGGCGATACCGACAACGAAGGCACCCAGGAGTATAACCAAAAATTATCGGAACGTCGTGCGCAATCTGTTGCTGACTATGCAAAAGGTCAGGGCGTTGCCGGCTCGAGGATATCCACTGTGGGGCTCGGCGAAATGAACTCGGTTGCTTCAAACGAGACGGCGGCAGGACGCCAGCAAAACAGACGCGTTGAGGTTGCCATTTTCGCGAACGATAAGATGAAGGATGCCGCTGAAAGCGGCAAACTCCAGTAATGGGCCAGGCTATCCTGCTTTCGGCATGAGCGCGTATTTCAGCAGAGACGAGGGGAGCCGCCAGATCTTTCTTAGCCGGTCTCCCCATAAAAATGTATCACACTATACCCAATCGATAACATAATTCAGCATGGAGGTATCAAATGAACACGCTCAGCATGAAAGGCGACTGGAAGGAAACTGCCGGTAAGCTCAAACAACGTTTTGCCAACCTGACAGATGATGATTTGCTCTTCAAAGAGGGCAAAGAAGAAGAACTGATGGGAAGGCTTCAGCAAAAACTCGGGAAGACCAGGGAAGGGCTGCGAAGGCTGATCGCGAAGTTGTGAAGATCAGCCTTTCCCGGGCGTAAGCTGTGTTCGCGTACATTCACATCAAACGTATATTTACCAGGACCTTCTCCAAAAGCCACGCCGGCAGTCATCACGAAAATGGCGGAGACGGTATCTGCGGACCTGATCTCCGTGTCCCGAACGCAATTCCCCGCGGCGGAACGCACGATGGATCACCTGAATCTGGAATTCACGCAACAAACGTGGCCGGGGCTTTGGTGGGAGGCTTCGGCTTTGTTTTTTTACTACCAAGGGGGCATCAACATGAAACATCAATACCTCGCAGTCCTCGCATTCAGTCTGTTCCTCGTCGTTCAGGTGGCCGTCGCCCAGGATCATGGGTTTGGTCTTGGAGTGATCATTGGCGAACCAACAGGAATCAGCGCGAAGTTATGGACTTCTCACGTAAACGCATTCGATTTTGGTCTCGGTTGGTCCATCGGAGGAGACCGAATCGGGAGGTATAAGGGATACTACGACGGAGGCAGCCGCGTTCATTTTCACATGGATTACCTCTGGCACTCGTTCGGCGCTATCCATTCGTCTGAACGATTTCCGTTGTATTATGGCATTGGTGGACGCATCAATAGTGGTGCAGGGTATGATGCCTCCGTGGCAATTCGAGGAGTGTTCGGTATTGCATGGCTTCCACATAATACGCCGATCGATGTCTTTCTTGAGCTCGTCCCATCACTTCAGCTCACATCCTCAACAGGATTTAGCATAGATGCGGGCCTCGGGGCGAGGTACTTCTTCTAATGGGCCGTTGTCCTTGAGGTCGCCATGCCACACGGAAGTGGTCCACATCGGGCAGCTCTTCGCAGGCATCCTTGGACTCTTGGTACCTCATTGATTCCTTTCCCATTCTGTAGGGTTCACTCCCAATCCCGGTGAAATCTCCGCTAATTATTCCACATTCAAATTTATGCAGAACTGGATCATCATCACGCTGTCCCGACCCGGCAAGGCGCGTGTTCGGTACAAGTCTTTCAGAGTTCTTGGCATGATCGGTGATCGAAATTTGATGGACAAATGTTCGTCACTCTGGTCATGTTGAAAAATCCAGGGAAACTTCATATCTTTTCCCGACGGTAGCTACGAGGCTGACCGTCCGCAGTGTCGCATAAAGGAAAGACCTGCCCGATGAAAAAGATCACCATTTTGCTCATCGAGGACAACCGGATGTTGCGCGACGGCATCCGGGCCCTGATCAACAAGCAGGCCGATCTCAGAATTGTGGCGGCATCGGGGGGAAATCGCGATACTCTGCTGCAGGCGCGGAACTTCAATCCTCAGGTGGTGCTCATGGACCTGGGGTTACGGAATGAAAACGGCCTGCGTGTGGTGGCGATGCTGACCAAGGAATTGCCGCACATGAAGGTCATCGGGATGGGCCTGATTCCGTCCCAGTTGGACATCATCGAGCTCGTGCAGGCCGGCGCGGCGGGCTTTCTCCTCAAAGACGCGACCATCGAGGATGTTCTCCGGACCATCCGGTCGGTCGCACAGGGAATGAACATCCTTCCCCCCGTGATGACGGGAACGCTGTTCACGCATGTGGTCGACCATGCACATTCGCCAGGGGAAAGGCAAACTGCTCGAAGCTGTGCGGATGACGACGCGTGAACGGGAAATCATCGTGCTGATTGCCGGGGGAATGAGCAACAAGGGAATCGCCCAACGGCTGAACCTCTCGACCTACACGGTAAAGAGCCATGTGCACAACATCCTGGAAAAGCTGGCCCTGCACAGCCGCCTCGAGATCGCGGCCCATACCTACGAAAACAGCGAGCTTTGAGTAGCGCGCCCTCCTCTTTCTCTCCCATCCCCGTAATGGGCACCAAAGCCCTCTGACCCGGGATTAACTACTCTTTCATCCTTTCAGCCGATTCATTCTGCCGCACTGACCGGTATACTATGTCAGGTTTAAAGCAAACGGCCTTCCCCCTGGGAAGCCGGATTGTCAGGAGCAATGTGAAGAATGTATCGGAAAGGAAACCGGCCAATGAACTGGGATCGCATGGAGGGGGAGTGGAAGCAACGGAGGGGCAAAGCGGTGCATCATTGGGGGAAGATGATGAACGACGAGTTGGCCGCCATCGCCGGCAAGTACGAGGAACTCGTGGGAAGGTTGCAGGAAAACTACGGGATCGCCAACGAACAATCACGCCGCCAGGTGGATGACTTCAAAAAAATGGTTGGACAATTGAAGCAAGCCAATAACAAATTGATCGCAACGCAAAAAGCGTTGAGCAAACGAAGGAAGGTGGAAAGGAAACCGGTGAAGTCCAAATCCCCGCCGAAGAAAAGGATCCGGTCCAGGTCAAGCGGATAAGCGGGAGAGAGCTACACTCGATGCGGATCGTCATGCACCGGGCACCGTTGGTATCGATCGTTCAACCAACCAGGAAGGGAAGCGCAATGCTTTTCACTATCGCGGTCATTCTCGTCATCCTATGGCTGTTAGGGATGGTCACTTCCTACACCATGGGCGGTCTTCTCCACGTACTACTGGTAATTGCGGTCATTGCCGTTCTGTTTAGAGTCCTGAGCGGCAGGAAGCTGGCGTAGGAGAAGGAAACAATCCTTTTCCCGTTGAGCATCTCCCGATGAAATCCGTCTGGTCGTCGGATCATGAAGGTCTTCTGCGTAATGACAGCGAAGTGGCACATTCTGCGGGGCGCATGAGGCAGAGCTGAATCTGGAAGCGCACATTCTACAACGCCGGTGCTTTGGTGGGATGCATCGGCGTTGTTGTTGTAAGGAGCGCAGAGATCCAATCGCATCCTTCTTCTTGCGGGCAGGCGGGGAACGTCGGGCCGGTCGAAGGAGGATTAACTACGGTTTCATCCCTTCGACCGATTGGATGTGGGGAGTATCATGGGTACTCTTGTTCACGCGAGAAGGAAGTGAAAATCATGTTGCACACCAACACAAGAGGAGGTTTCAATGAGACATGTAAGCATGGCCATCCTGGCCGGGAGTGTTTTGTTTACCACCGTGATCGCAGGTTGCGGAAGCAGCCCGGCGGTCGATAAGGAGGCGTCCACATCGGCGATCCGGGCTGCCGAAGAGGTTGGAGCATCCGATGTCCCCAGTGCATCACTCTATTTGCAGCTCGCAAAAGAGGAACTCGAGAATGCCAAGGGGCTTGCAGCAAATGGCGACAAGGAGAAAGCCGAATCCATGCTGTTGCGTGCCCAGGCCGACGGCGAACTCGCGGTAGCGCTCTCTCGGGGAGATACCGACAAGAAGGAAGCCACACAGGCGATCGAGCGGGTACGACAGCTCCGACAAGACAACCAATTACCGCAAGAAGGGAAGTAACCCATGAAACCCATGATCTATCTCTTCAGCATCGTATGTGCAGGACTTCTCGTTGGGTGCGCTGCAACCGCTCCCCCGACAGAACTCCTCAACGCACGTCAGGCCTACCAGCACGCGAGCACAGGGCAAGCGGCACAATTAGTGCCGGCAGAGCTGCACAAGGCGCAAGAGGCGCTTGCGCTGGCTGAGAAATCTTTCAAGGACGATCCCAAATCGTTCCGCACTCGCGATCTCGCCTATGTCGCGGATCGCAAAGCCAAGATGGCTGAGGCGCTCGCTGTGACCGCAGCCGGGAATGCGGCCACCGCGAAAGCAAACAAAGACTACCAGGCAACCCAGACCGAGATCGTGAAGAACACGAAGGAAGACCTGGCGACGTCGGAACGCGCGGCTGCCCTGAAGACCACACAGTTGGCCACAGAACAAAAAGCACGGGTCGATGCTGAGAAGAAAGCGACTGATGCACAAGCAGAACTTGCCAAACTCGCGGCGGTGAAGGAAGAAGCGCGCGGCCTCGTGATTACGCTTTCGGGCAGCGTCCTCTTTGCTTCGAATAAATCAGAGCTCTTGCCGGCGGCACAGGATCGACTGACCCATGTTGCCGATGCCCTTCTGGCCACCAAGGAGCGAAAGCTCACCGTTGATGGGTACACGGACTCGCAGGGTTCCTCCAGCCATAACATGGAGTTGTCGCAGCGGCGCGCAGATGCAGTGCGGATGTATCTCGTCTCACGCGGCTACCCGGGCGAACTGATTCAGGCGCATGGAATCGGCGAAGATAGTCCGGTAGCGAGCAATGCGAACGCTGAAGGCCGGGCGAACAATCGGCGAGTGGAGATCGTTGTCACTCCCGCCGTCGAGGCCAAATGAAGATGCATGAATGACAGACGGACTGCACGGGACCCGCCGATGGTGCGGGTCCTTGTGTTCGCTGGTCTGCTGAACATTCGGATTCCGTGGTTCCGAAAAGTCTACCCGTTCAACCCTTCGCCCTATTGCAGTCGGAGGTCGTCAGCTGCAAACTTCCACAGGACCTGCGTAGGGTTGAGGAGGTCGAGCACCAGGTTGGTGAAGCAAAAGAATCTACGCTGTCGAACGTATAGAGTAGTCAGTCAAGAAAGGAAGTAAATGTGAAGGCAAAGATATCTCTTGTCGCTTTGACATGTGTCGGAATGCTTGCTGGCTGCGCTGCAACCCTTCCTCCACCAGAGCGCATTAATGCCTCTCAGGCATACCGGGACGCGGGCGTAGGGCAAGCGGCACCAGTAGTACCGGGAGAGATGCACAAAGCACAGGCGGGACTTGCCACCACCGAGCAGTCTCTCCGGGACGATCCTCAATCGTTTCGTACTCCTGATCTGACCGATGTCTCTGATCGCAAAGCCAAAAGGACAGGGGCTCTCGCTACCAACGCCGCCGGCAGTGCTGCGACAGCGAAAGCAAATAAGGACGGTCACAAAACCCAGGCCGAGATCGCGAAGAACGCGAAAGAAGCCCTGGCTGCCTCGGAACGAAATACTGCTCTCACAACAGCAAAGCTCGCAACAGAACGCAAGGCAACCGTCGATGCTGATGAGAATACGGCTGATACACAAGCAGATTTCTCCAAACTTGCGACAGTCAGAGAAGAGCCGCGCGGCGCTGTTATTACACTCTCCGGCAGGATCCTTTTTGCTTCGGACCAATCGACAATCTTGCCGAGGGCACAGGATCAGTTAAGCCGTGTTGCCGACGCTCTTCTGGCATTGACGGGACCGAAGGCTTACCGTTGATAGTTATACGGACGCGCAGGATTCTTCCAACCATAGCCAGGGGCTATCCCTGGAGCGTGCGTATGTCGTGCGGTTGTACCTCATCTCGCGCGGCTATTCAGGCGACCTGATTCAAGTGCAGGGATTCGGCGAGGAGAATCCGATCGCCGGCATTGCCAATGTTCAAGGCCGGGCGAACAATCGGAGAATAGAAATTGTCATCGGTCGCGTTGCCAAATAGCGACCGCGCACCACGGATTCCCTCTCAAATGATTGACTACCTTTCCATCCCTTTGCCCGATGACAATCGTGAGCAATCAGGCGTATACTCTCTGAGCGTGCTGACGGCAGATTTGCGTAGTGAGGAACAGAGAAGGAACGGCGAGAGACGACCCAACGCGATTGGGGAAACAGAGCCAGCGACGAGCTGTCGATGCGGCTTGAATACATGAGAAATGCGGAATTGCCAAAAGGGAGGTCCAGAGAAGATGCTCTTCACGAAAAGAACTGCGCTGTTCGTAGTGCTGTCTGTGGTCGTCTTCGCAGGTTCGTTTATCATGGCGGCGCGGTAACCCGGAGTGAATGCGGCATTCTCGAAGACGCGTTCATGTTCACATGGATTACCTTTGGCATTCGTTTGTAACGTCCCGGGCGTCTGAACGATTTCCTACCCGGCTCACATCCTCACCAGGCTTTGGTCTTGATGCGGGCAGCGGTTACGCGCACTTGCGATGAGCGGCAATACAGTCTATTTCCCGAGAGGTAACAATTGGCCGACATTCTTAAAGACCCTTCGCCGAAATCCACTCCTGAAATACGGATCGTGGGGCTCAATGCAGACAAGACCAGGAAAACACCTGGATCGTATACGTTGCATCAAGTGCATTTCGAACTCTCCGGAAATCCTCCATTGGCATGGAGGGACATCTTTGGACGAGAATGGAACGATCTGGACCGGGCGCAGGAGGCAGGAGTCGATGGAAGATTTCTGGTCATCTGTTGTCCAATTCAGGAGGTCGCCACCATCCATCTGCCCGTTCTGAAAAAGGCCGTTGAAGCAACAAATATTGCATACAAACAACATGTTCGGGAGCAAGCAAGGGAGGAAGTGCGTAAGAACGGTGTCTGGAAGCAAGACCGAAAAGCCGTCGAGGATGTGGCCAAGGCATTGGAGTTTGAGTAGCCCGCATCGAGTGGCGCGCAGAGGAGCCAATGGTCATTTTGCGAACCGTTCCGTCTCCTGACAGGGATTAGCTACTCTTTCATTCCTTTAGCCGATTCCATTGCGGAAGGCTATCCGCTACCTTTCTGAAGGCTTCAACATCCGGGTTCAGTGTCTCCTACGGGGATGACCGGCGAACGAGAAGAGAGATCATAAGCATGCCGGGGAAGGCAAACAATAGCAACTGCGTTTACGAAGGGCGTGTGTAAATCGCCCTTTGCGATGAGCCAGTAACTCTCAGGAGGATACATGACAAAGCATACTTTTTTGCACTTGGTTCCATTCACGTTTCTGCTGCTGTCCGTTTTCCTTGTTCCACTGGATTCGGGGAACGCACAGGATACAAAGGGACGATGGGTTTTCGGTGTTCACGGTGGCGGCAATCTATGGGTGGATGACTACAACCAGCGGGTCATTGGCCCGGGTGGGGAATTCATGTTGCGGTATGGCATCACTCGAGCGTTTTCGGCGGGCTTTGTCGCCGGATATGAAGAATTGAAGTCGAACCAGGACCCCGCATTGGACGGCATCAAATACTTGAAGCTGCAAGCCATTCCCGGCTCCCTCATGGGATGGATTCATTTTGCCCCCGAGAAAGCGTTCAATCCCTATCTGTATTTTGGTCTCGGAGCCATGTTGTACAAACGGACGACCGGGGGCAATATCGGGGTCACGGAAGGGAAGTTCGTGACCTCCTTTCACGTGCCGGTGGGGATTGGATTTGAAGCCTTTGCGTCAAAGGATGTCTCCATCGCACTCGACGCCGGGTACAGGGTTTTGGACAACTATACCGACGGACGAAATGCCGGCAAACTCGACGGATATGCGACAGGAAAAGTGGGTGTGAACATCTACTTCGGTACCAGCGCTGCTGAGAAAGAAAGGCTTGCTGCGGCGGAATTGCAGCGGGTCAAAGACTCGACCGAAGCCGAAGTGCAGCGAGTGAAGGAACAGGCGGATGCGGAGGCGCAGAGATTGAAGGCGCTGGCCGAGGCAGAGGCCCAACGGGTAAAGGATTCGACAGACGCAGAGGTTCGAAGAATGGCGGAACTGAACGCCCGTCGCCTGGCAGACACAGTTATGGTCCTTGAGAAGGGCAAGACTGTCATTCTGAAAGGCGTCAACTTTGAATCCAACAAGGCGACGCTGACCGGGGAATCAGAAGCTATCCTCGGAATGGCTTTCCATGCACTCAATGCACGTCCGGATCTCGACGTTCTGATTGTTGGCCACTCGGACATTATCGGGAATGCAGCGGCGAACAAGAGGCTCTCCTTGCGTCGTGCGCAGGCAGTGAAGACATGGTTGGTAAGGAGTGGAATATCAGCCAGGCGCCTCACAGTGGTAGGAAAGGGTAGTGATGAGCCCATCGATGATAACTCTACACCTGAAGGCCGGGCAAACAACAGACGCATCGAATTCCGTGTGTTAAAGTAGACTGCATGGGATTGAGCCATCGGCAGAATCGGACGTATTTCTTGTTCGAGCCGAGGTAGGGACAGAGAAGTTGGCACGGAACATTGTCAGAAGTCACAATAGCTTCTACTTCATGAAAGGTGCAATAATGACAAAACGAATGATTTTTGGATCCATCGCCATGATGTTTGTTCTGGCCCTCCCGGCAAATGCGGGTGGAAAAGAGCAGCTTCAGCGTTACTTCAGCGACGCCGCAAGCAAGGTGAAAGCGACCGACAATCCGGCCGAGAAGCGTGAAATTCTCAACGAATCATTTCAAACCATGTTCAAAGCATTGGCCATCGTTGAGCAATCGCCGACGCTTTCGAAAGACGACGCGGTCAGCATAGATCGCTTCAAAGCTTCACTGCAAGAGAAACAAGACGAGCTCACGGGCAGCAAAGGCTACGTACGCGTGCCGGATAGGCAACTCAATGCATTCTCCGACTACGTCGTGCAGGACACGGAACAGGCGGACCAGATAGTCACCATCAGTCTCGTGACGCTGCTTCTGATCGCCATCCTGTTTGTGCTCCTGATAAAGTAGTCTGCCACGGGCGAACAGTGAAGGTCCTGGATATGCGAAGAATAAGTCGCCGAGCGGTTCGGTGCGCACTTCTCCGAATGCTTTTCGTAAGCGTGGGTGGTGGGGCGCTCACCCTGTTGCTGTCCTCGTGCAGCGCCAATCTTCCTGTTCAACGTGATCTTCAACGGGTGGCGGAGGATACGTCTTCAACACTGTACTCTGTCGTGTTTGTCATTCACGGTGATGGCGACTATCTCTATCACGATACGAGCGGTCGTGAATACAAAGCAGACGAGCAGGCTCTGGCGGGGGCGAAAAGGGTCGCCGAGCACAATCCCAACGCCGAGGTGTTCATCTTTCACCAGAAACCCAGGGGGCACTTCCTGTTCTTCTTTCCTCTGCACGATGGAGAGTTCTCTTATTACCGGAATGGACGGCTCATCGCGGAAGAATCGTACTGGCGGGATCAGGGACAATCACCAATGAGCCCTGAGGTGGATCTGTATCGCCGCTTCCGCGCTGAAAGGAGGGACGGGATGGTGAGCTTGTTTGTCTACTGCGGCCACGAAATCCCTGAGCTTGGGGGTGCGGGTTACGACGCGTCGTATCCGGATCGACCGTTCACCGTCCATGACCTTGCGGTCGGGTTAAAGGGTTTTACACCCTGGTCCGGGAGGTTCGATCTTTTGCTCCTTTCCACCTGTTTTGGCGGTACACCCTACACGATCGGTGCGCTCGGATCGTTTGCGCGATACATCATCGCTTCGCCCGATTATCTTCATTTGTCGTACTTCGACCTCCGTCCGCTGGAGCGGTTGGATCTTGGTTTGCAGGATGGCGATGTGCATGCTTTCGCGGAAAGATTCGCGCAGCGGGCATTTGACCGGCTGACCGGTGAAGTCCAAACGGTAGTCAGCGTTGCGGTTTACGATGTGGACAGTGTACAGGAATACTTGCACTCCGTTCAGGGAGTGTATGACCAAACATTGACCAGGATGGGAAGAAAAACGCCGGCCTCGAGGGCCTTGATGGAACATTGCGATTGCGCCGATATCGCGCCGTATGCGCTGGCGACGATGAACGAGGGAGTGGATGTGCTGTATCGACCGCCGCGCTTTGGGCGTTCGAAAAACAAACAGAACCATTCAGGTTGGGAATGCTGGAGGGAAAACGGACTGCAGGGTGCAGCGTCACGCACCACCAAACCCCTGCAAAAATAGAGTGGCTGTCTCTCAGGGTACCGCCCGGAAAGGGGTGATTCGGTTGAGGTTCTTGATTGTGCGACAGGTGCGTTTCGACAGAATGAGTAGTCTCAATGAAGTTGCATGCATGGTTGGCTCGGGGACAGGCATCTCTTACGATGCTTACTCGAACGGAGGGAGGACGAGGTATATGTACAAGTTATTAAGGATTGGTTTTGGAGTCCTGGTGATGATTTCAGGGGTGGTCTCCACGGGCAACGCGGGTGGCAAAGACACGATTGCCGTTGTACAGGATTTCCGCCCCGGCGACACGCTTCGGTACACAACTGATGGATCTCTTCCTGATCGGACCAGCCATTTTGTGATATTCGGCGCAAACAAAGTCCGCGTCACTAGAACGACGACCTTTAAGGCCAGGCTCTACAGACCTGGATTTTTGCCTAGCACAGTGCAATCCCAAACTGTGTACGTGAACGAACCTGCGAAGCCGGTTCTACCGATCGTGGGGAAGAGGTAGGAAATTGGGCAGTGAAGGTTTGAACCTGGGGACTTACCGTGAAGCGTGATGCCTGATGTTCTTGTCCTCACTGGCATCTCGCAACCAGGAGGACAGCGACGCTGGACGTACAGTCTGGCGGAGACAGGCGGCTGCTTATGAGGACACAAGAACAAGAAGTGGAGGAGCCTATGACAAGTTGCAGGAGCGAGAAACAAAAGGCGTTCGAACATGAGGCGCTTGCCCACATAGACCTGTTGTATCGTCTCGGCATGCGCCTGACAGGGAACGCGGCAGACGCAGACGATCTGGTTCAGGAGACATACCTGAGGGCATACCGGTTCTGGGACAGGTACGATCAGGGCACAAACATCCGTGCATGGCTCTCCAGGATCCTGAAGAACTCCTTCATTAGCTCGTACAGAAAGGAGTCAAAAGAGCGGGACGTGGTAGAATATTCCGAGATGACGAACACAGAATCTGCAAATCACGGCGATTCAGAAGCAAACGATTTGCAGGAATCGATGTTCAACAACCTCCTTGACGACGATGTTTCGAGTGCCGTTTCGGGGCTTGACGAGGAGTTCCGCACCGCTGTGATTCTCTGCGATATTGAAGGGTTGACGTACGAGGAGATTGCCGACTTTCTGGGCTGTCCCGTTGGGACTGTCCGATCGCGTCTTCATCGCGGCAGAAAGATCCTCCATTCAAAGCTGTACGACTACGCGAAGGAGCGGGGATACGTCAGCCCGGTCCAGAGCCCGGTGGAGGACATGCAACTTGTTCTGTAGCACGGATGGCTGGGGGTTTTGGCACAATGACCGGACCCTCGCGGACTTAATTCAAACAAATCACAACTGACAAGAACGGGACTTACCATGATAACCAAATTCACATTCTTCTCGGCGGTTCTGGCGATCGCCATGATACCACCAATTTCCGGGCAGTACACGCAGGATAGTCAAATCAAGCCGGAAATGAAGCAACACGACGTGTCGAACATGATGGGAAAGCCGACAGTCGACGCGACGGTCGAAGGGCTCCACATGAAGGTATGGCTCACAACGCAGGAACAGGGCAAGGCGATGTTGAAGGTGAAGCCCGATAACATGAAGGGAATGAACGACAGCAGCATGGCGATGGACAACGACATGCAGGGAATGAAACGTGAGGGCATGGAAGCGGACTCGAAGATGACCGGCACGCACCACATGGTGCTTGGCGTTACAGGTGATTCGCTCGGCAAGGGAATTGCGAAGGCCAGCGCAAAGGTCCTGATTGTCTCTCCGTCAAAAAAGAGCTCTACTGTTGATCTCAAACCCGCCAAGGGATTCTTTGGCGGCGACCTGACGCTCGATGAAAAGGGAGAATATGAGATTACTGTGAGCGTTAACGTCGATGGCTCCTCAAAATCGAAGGAGTTTCAATACTCGGTGAAGTAGTGATCGATAGGCTGGGAACAGCCCGCAGAAGTCCGGACCCTGAAAATGGAGGGGTCCAGCTTCCGCGGGGCAATTCTGTTGTTGAATCGCTCTTTACAGAAATGATTGGAAGGCGACGAACACGTTGAACACGGTTTAGAGCGTTTGTCAGATGTTCCAGATTCTCAAACAAAGTCACCGAAGCTGAAATGATGAAGTCCCGATGGAAGTTCGCGTTCTTTGCATTTCTGTCGATGGGATCGATCGTACTCGTAGGTGCAATCGTATTCCTCTTCTCTCCGGATCCCTTTATCAACACCTTCCTCAAAAGCCGGATCACAGAGGCTTTCCGAGAGGTGTATCCCGCTTATTCGATTGAAATCGGCAGCATTCATTACAGTGTTCGGGAGAACCGTGTTGGATTCGACTCTCTTGCACTGACGAACATCGACTCCACCATGTCGTGCACTATTGCCGGTTTCTCCTTCAGTGGAATTGGCTGGTTGAAACTTCTTTGGGCACACGGTCTTACCCCTCGTGGATTTTCAACTGCGGTCCTCGACGCGCAGGGGATTGTCCTGCGCTTTCCGGCGAATCAGTATGAACTTCAGTGCGAACGGTTGCGTGTTTCGATCCCGGATTCCCAGGTGGTTGTAGAAGGCCTGACACTCCATCCGGTGGGGGATGACGTGCAATTCTTTTCGGAGAGCAAATTCAGAACAACCCGATTTCACCTTGTTGTCCCCTATGCCAGAGTGATGGGTTTAGCATTTCTCGAATCGCTGAAGGGCAAAATCTACCGTGCCCGCACTGCTGAACTCCGCGATCTCTCCATTGACGTATTGATCAACAAGGATAAGCCGGCCGAAAGGGACACCGTCAGTCCTCCCATGCCGAACGATATTGTCGCCTCGCTCGATCAAATCATCAACGTCGATAGCTTGATCATCTGGAATGGAGGCCTTATATACGGCGAGAGGTTTACAGCCGGCTCAAAGCCCGCTGTGATGACGTTGGATAGCATGCAGGTGTTGGTACGGGGGATAGATATCTCTGGCAACACCGCTGACACGGCGGTGATTCTCGCAAAAGGGGAATTCATGAAATCGGCAGAGATGAATATCCTCATGTCGATTCCCCTTGCGTCGTCGGGGTTTTCGATGGAGTATTCCGGCTCCCTGGGCAGAATGGACCTGGATGCGCTCAACCCATTCATCGAACGTGCTGAAGGAAAACGGTTCAAGACCGGCACTCTGCAAAACGCGACATTTGATATCAAGGTTGTTGACGGGCGGGCAGGCGGCAGTGTGCGAGCGGAGTACAAAGGCCTGACCCTGGCAGCGATCAATAAACGCACGGGAAGCGAAAAGGGGTTCCTCAATCAGATGTCCTCTTTTATAGCCAACAACATCAAATTGCGAACGGAGAACATGCCCGACAAAGCAGGCGCGATGAAGATCGGCACAGTGAAATACATGCGGCAGCGTGATGACCCGTTCTTCCGGTTTGTGTGGTTCGCACTTCGCAGCGGCGTGGGGAACGTTGTAGGATTTTGAATCCTGAGGAGTGCATATCGATCAATGCTCTGTCATATGAACAATGCTCGACGAGTATGCGTGCACCGTATCCGCGAAAGCGGCCGGGCCTTTCAAGGGAGGAAGGGATCAACATGAAAACAGCGGGTGCTATCATCCTCATCCTCGGTCTGTTAATGACCTTTTCTACCGGTCTCACCTATGGCACGAACGAAAAAGTTTTAACCGTGGCGGAACTGGAGATACCGAAGGAGAACCAGCGCGCGACAAACTGGCAACTGATCACCGGAATCGAAGTGATGGTCATCGGGGGTGCTTTTTTCGCGGTGAGCGCAGGCAGAAACAGTGTGATCTCACGATGGCAAAGCAGGTGGGAGAAGCGCACTTAGCGAATGCCGCTCGTGTCAACAATAGTATCGATTTGGAAAAGTGAAAAACGTCCAATGTGGCTCGATCGATGGAGCGCATCGTGAGAGACGTCGGTTCGCCTGTCGGGACCGAGTTAACGGCAACTCGCTGATCGGATCACAAGAGCATGGAGCCCCTCTTTTTCCTCAAAGGACTGATTATCGGGTTCGCCATGGCGGTGCCCATCGGACCGCTCGGAGTATTGTGCATCCGCAAGACACTGGCTGATGGACACTCACGCGGCCTGATCATCGCCCTTGCGGCTGCAACCGCTGATTCACTCTACGGAAGTATTGCCGCGTTCGGTGTCACGTTCGTCTCTGATGTCATCGCAAGCCAGCACACATGGCTGCGACTGGGCGGAGGGGGATTACTTCTGTTTCTCGGCATAAGAACGTTCCGTGCCAGGCGCAAGGACCCTATCATTCCGTTCGACTCCAAGGGATTGTTGCGGTCGTACGTCTCAGCATTTCTCCTCGCCCTGACCAACCCGGTGACCATCGTTGCCTTTATTGCCGTCTTTGCTGCCTTTGGGCTCGGGCACAAGCTTATGATTTCTTCTGCATGCATTCTTGTCCTCGGAGTGTTTACGGGTTCGGGCCTATGGTTTGTGATTCTCAGTTACATCGCGACAATCTTCAGGAAGAAGCTGAACTCCGGTGGATTCCGATGGCTGAATAGAATTGCGGGCAGCTTGATTATCCTCTCCGGGGTGGCTGCATTCGCGAGTCTGCTCTGACGGTGGGAGCGATTGATCATTCTTCTCCAACGTGCTTGAGGGGATAGCAGGATCTGCGGTTGGGACAGGGAAGGCTTTGTGCTAGGGATAGTCCGCAAGAACAATGAGCGTCCACCAGTTGAACGACGAAGGCGTCGCTGAAGAGGAGGGCTGGAAAGTTATGACTGATCTGAGCACTATGCATCGTGGAACCCGCATCCTCCTCATCGCGGCCTCGCTCGTCATAATCATGTGGGGCATCAATCAGGCTCAATCGGTTCTGGTTGTGCTCCTCGTCTCTGTCTTTCTCGCCATCATCGGGAGGGCCCCGGTTCTCTGGATGGAACGGAAACACATTCCTTCCGCCCTCGCAGTACTGGTCGTCGTGGCAACCATGGTGACTATTCTGCTGAGTGTCGGTGCAGTCGTAGGCGCTTCGCTCAACAGCTTTTCGAACGCATTGCCTTTCTATCAGACTCGCTTCCATGAGATGCTCATTGCAGCCAGAGCGACGTTGGCGGAAAAGGGTTTCGTCGTCACCGACGAAGTTCTCGTAGGCTATGTCAACCCCGCGGCGATAATGAACTTGACTGCAGGCTTGTTCACATCATTGAGCTCCGTCCTTTCCAATATTGTCCTGATTCTCTTTACGACGACCTTCATTCTGTTCGAGGCCTCGGGCTTTCCAGCCAAGCTTCGCATGGCCCACGACGCTCCCCACTCTTCTTTTCCACAATTCAAGAAATTCATCAACGACATGAATCGCTACGTGGTCATCAAGACGTTATTGAATCTGATCGCGGGCATTGCGACGGCCGTGTGGCTCTCCATTCTCGGTGTCGACTTCCCGGTGTTATGGGGGTTTCTCACATTTCTCCTTCACTATATTCCTAGTGTCGGCTCTATTGTGGCCGCCGTTCCTGCTGTTCTCCTTGCCCTTGTTCAAAGTGGAGGGGGCTCGGCCGTACTTACCGCCTCCGGATATTTGGTGATCGGCACGGTGCTCGGAAACGTCGTCGAGCCCAGGATTATGGGTCGCAAATTTGATATGTCGACGTTGATAGTCTTTCTCTCTTTGATCTTTTGGGGAAACTTGCTCGGTCTGATCGGCGCGATCCTCTGTGTTCCTCTCACCATGACCCTCAAGCTCGCCTGTGAGACCAATGAAGACACACGATGGATAGCGGTGTTGCTGGGGCGTGAGATGTCTCCTGAGGGCAGTCCGGTGGCATCGAAAAAGCGAAAATAGCGACCCCCGCTATGCGCAGTGCTCATTTTCGCCTTTATCAGTCATGATTTGCCCCTTTCTTTCCCACAAGGGATTAGCTACTCTTTCATCCCTTGAGGCGATTCATCCCGCTGTTCTTTCCGGTATACTTCCTCTGATGAAGTACCTCCCTCTCCGTCAATTGTCAGCCAAAATGAAACATTTGCCCAACTACCAAAGGAGAAAGTCCTATGAGTACAGAACATTTGATTCTCTTCCTCGTGATCGGGATTGTCGCAGGATTCCTCGCCGGGAAGATCATGAAGGGCTCAGGGTTCGGTCTCATCGGTGATTTGATCGTCGGGGTGATAGGTTCATTCATCGGGGTCTGGGTCTTTGGTCTGCTTGGCATTGCGAGCGGAGGTCTCATCGGCTTGTTGATCGCAGCGATCGTCGGTGCACTCATCCTGTTGTATATCATCCGGATTGCCAAGTCGGCCTGACCTTCGTTCTGACTGGCATTTCAAAGATCTGCCGTCGCTGGGGCTCCATGAAGTACTGTATCCACGCCTCCTCATGCACAGACTCCCCCATTTCCACAAGGAACAAGGATGTACGCAGGGATTCTCATTGGGTACTTTGGCAAGCAGGATGAAGCGCGAAAGGCTTTCAAGCAGTTGCGCGGAAAGGGGTACCGACGTGCAGCATGGGTGAGCAAGAGTGCTGGTGGGAAAATTCATATCTGGGATCCCTTCCCCTGGCGCCGGGCTTTCGGAGCGGTGCTGGCGTTCATCCTTTTCGGGGCTCTTGCCTCGGCCGTTTCTCTCTTTCTTGAATGGCCGTCTCCAACGTTGTGGGACTATGCCCCAATCCCTGTGCTGGTGTGCGGATTCATTGGGGCAATTCTGTCCGTTGCGTGGATGCGGCGATCGACGTTTGGGGTAAGGCGGGGACTCATTGACGATCATGCCCGCTGGCTGGTCTCCGGCGAAAGTGTTCTGGTTCTTCAGTCACCTATCGAGACACTACAGATTCCTGTGGCTGTTTTGCTGGAGAGCGGGGAGATCCCCCCGGCGGTGTTCATCCTGTATCCGAAACGCGAAAGTCCCAACGGAGAAGATTGGACTCCCGGCACGCTCATCCCTCCTGCACAACTCCAGGAACATGCGCGACGTCTGGCCGCCGACCACCGGTTGGCCCTGGGTCCCCCTCAAAATACCGAACTCCTCAAGCGGATCGAACGGGGCCGCAGATGGGTCCACGAAGCGTGCCTGGACCTCACCGTGGCGAATCGCCTGGAACAGACTGTGTCGCCGGCCGCCGAGTGGCTCCTCGATAATGAGTACATCATCGAAGCCAACGCCCGGAAGGTTCTCCTGAATCTGCCACGTCGTTACTACCGGCAATTGCCGGCACTCACGAGCGAACCCGACCTGAATCTCCCCCGCATCTACGGCCTGGCACGGGAACTGGTCTCCCATTCGGATATGCGTCTGGACCAGGAGAACATCCTGGCGTTCCTTGAGGCTTATCAAAGCGAGGCGTTATTATCGATCGGGGAACTCTGGGCTGTTCCTCAGATGCTGCGCACGGCGCTCATGGAAGGAATCCAGCAAATTGCAGGGAGAACCCAGACTGAGCTGCGCGAACGTGGGATTGCCAATTTCTGGGCGAACAGGCTCATGGCGGTCAACCGCCGGGACCAACAGAAGATTTTTTCCATTCTGGCTGAACTGACGCAAACCCAACCTGACCCGAGCCCGTATTTCGCATCGCAACTGATCGAGTACCTGTATGACGAGGAGGCCGCTCTGGCGCCTGTTCAAAGCTGGCTTGAACGCAAGTTCCAAAAGTCGCTGACTGATCTTACCATGAGGGAGAAGAACCGCCAGACCAAAGATCAAATATCCATCGGGAATGCATTTTCCAGCTTACGCCAGCTCGACCTGCTCGACTGGAAAGTGTATTTCGAGCAATTGTGCCGTGTGGAATCGTTATTGCGACAGGATCCGGCAGGCATCTATCCCCACATGGATTTCAAAACTCGCGATCGATGCCGCCGGGCAATTGAGAATCTCCATCGGGGCTCCGACCTGGCAGAAGTCGAAGTTGCCCAGCGTGTTCTCGATCTGGCCACACGCGCTGCCGACGACCCCGTCGCCGATGAACAATCGCGTCACGTCGGGACGTATCTAATCGGCGAAATGAGAGGGGCCCTGTCGCGAATGATCGGATGCCGCGAGTCGTTGCGTTTCCGCGCATTGCGCTGGACCTATCGTCATCATTCCTTCGTGTATTTTACCGGGCTCGGTTCCCTCTCCGTCGCATTGGTCTCCCTGATCGTGCTGACCGGATTGCACAGCGAGCGTCCGGGCTTTCAGCTTTTGACCGCCCTCCTCCTCCTTCTCCCCGCAAGCCAGCTATCGCTTGAAGTAATGAACTATCTGGTTATGCGGCTCTTGCCGCCGCGCACCCTCCCAAAGATGGACTACAGAGTGTCCGGGGTTCCCGATGCGTATCGAACGCTGGTGGTCATACCCATGATGCTGACAGACCTGGAGACGATCAAGGATGAGGCGGACAAGCTTGAAATACGGTATCTCGCCAACAAGGAGGACAATCTTCTCTTTGGATTATTCTCTGACTACGTGGATGCGATGCAGGTCCATTGCGAGGCGGACGATTCACTGCTCCGGGCAGCGAAGAGCTGCATCGAGACCCTGAATCAGCGCTACGGCGGCAATCGGTTCTTTCTTCTTCACCGCGATCGAAAATGGAGCGAGTCCGAACAGAAATTCATCGGGTGGGAACGCAAGCGCGGGAAGTTGGAGGAACTTAATGCGCTGATCGATGGCACGCGGCCAAACGAGAGTCAGAGTCTTGTCCACGTGGGAAATCCGGATCAACTCTCCGCCGTACGGTATGTCATCACTCTGGACAGCGACACGCAGCTCCCCAACGGCACTGCCCGCCGGCTGATTGAGACCCTGTCGCATCCGCTCAACCAGGCGCGAATTGATGACAGCGGCCGCATCGTATCCGGATACACGATTATTCAGCCGCGCGTGAGCCCTTCACTTCCGAGCATGAGCGGCTCGCCCTTTAGCCGGCTTTTTTCAGACCCGATCGGCATCGATCCCTATACCAACGCTGTTTCCGATGTGAATCAGGACCTTGCGGGTGAGGGCTCCTACATTGGCAAGGGCATCTATGACGTACGCGTCTTCAGCCGGGTGCTCGCCGGCAGGTTCCCCGAAGCATTGCTCCTCAGCCACGATCTCATCGAAGGCGCACACGTCCGCGTTGGTCTGGCGAGCGATATCGAGCTGTACGATGAGTTTCCCCAGGATTATCTGAGCTATGTCAAGCGGGCACATCGCTGGATTCGGGGTGATTGGCAAATTGCGGATTGGATTTTTCCACGGGTCCCCCGGAGGGACGGGGGGAGGACACCGAACACCCTTTCCTGGTTCGACCGCTGGAAGATTTTTGATAACCTGCGTCGCAGTGTACTCCCCCTTTCGAGCCTTGCCTTGTTGTTTACCTCCTGGTTGATTTCCTCTCAGGTCGGTTGGATCGCCACTGTGGTCGTCACTACGCAACTCTTTTTCCATTCTCTCGCGCAGCCCTTTACCTGGGCTACCAGCCCGTCTGGATTCAAGGGTGTCTCGATCACAAAGCTGACGCATGACTTGTTAAGGGTTGTCATCGAAGCAGCATTGCTTCCTTACCAGGCCTGGCTGGCCCTGGATGCCATCGGGCGCGTGCTGTACCGGCGACACATCTCTCACCGGGGGCTGCTGCAATGGATCTCGGCCCAGGCGATGCAGGGGGATGCCCAGGCCAAAGTGCCAATGCTCCTCCTTTCCATCAGCCTAGCAAGTCTGTACAGCGTGATAGTGGGATGGGGGGTGCAACTGTGGGGGGCGGCGAATCTCCCGATCGCCAGCCCCTGGCTTGTGCTCTGGTTTCTCTCACCCGCAATCGGTTGGGTTCTCAACTTGCGTCCGCAGGCGAAACAGCCACAGTCACTGCTCCGGGAGCGGGATCGAAAATTCCTGAGGGTCGTCGCGCGACGAACCTGGCGCTATTTCTCGGACTTTGTCAATGAAGGGACTTCATGGTTGCCGCCCGACAACTTCCAGGTCTCATATCAGAACCAGCTGGCCTTGCGGACCAGCCCCACAAATATCGGTCTCTGGATGGTGAGCGTTCTCGGGGCGCATGAATTCGGGTACATTACAGTCGACGAGGTAACGCACAAACTGATGGGGACATTGGAGACGATCGGAAAACTCGATCGCCATGAGGGCCATCTCCTCAACTGGTACGATATCCAAACGCTGTCTCCTCTCAAGCCGCGTTACGTTTCCACCGTTGATAGCGGGAATTTGCTTGGCGCTCTATGGTCTCTTGACCGTGGGCTGGAAGCGTTGACGCACGCGGATGTATTCGCCATGAGAGCCTTTGCGGGTTTGCGGGACGCAGGAGAGTCCCTTCGTCAGGCCGTCGCGGCTGACAAGTTCTCAGCCTTCAACGGTGACGTGCTAGACGACCTTCTCCGGGAGTGGGGATCCCCACCGGAGAGAATTGTGGATGCACTGAGCATTCTCCGCCTGGCAAGGCCTCGCGTGAGATCTCTGGCCGTTATGGCCGGAGTGTCCGCTACGGTGGGGGGGAGTGTTTCCTACTGGGCAAAGCAGATGCGGACCCAACTGGAAGCCTGGTTGAACATTGCGGATCGTTACCTCGCGTGGGTCGAAATCCTGGGTGAAAAAACTGCGGAAGAGATCGGAGTCCTGGATCCGAATGCCCTGCCGGCCTTCCGGGAAGCTCTCCATCATGCACCCTCCCTCCTGGACCTCGCCAGTGGAAATCTCCCCTTGATACCGTTTCTCGAGGGAATCCGAAAGCAAGCGCCGTCGGACAAATCCGCAATCGCCACCTGGATCGATCGTGTCTTCAAGGTGTTCAACGAGTCGAAGTGGCTTGCGGGTGAAATGCTGGCGTCCGTGCGGCAGCTCACCCGGGCAGGACGTGAACTCTCCGCATCGATGAACATGCGATTCCTCTATGACGGCGATCGAAGGTTGTTTTCGATCGGGTATAATATCACCGAAGGACGATTGGATCACGCATACTACGACCTCCTGGCGAGCGAAGCGCGTCTCGGGAGTTTCGTGGCCATTGCCCGTGGAGACATTCCCACCGAGCATTGGTTTGCCCTGAGTCGGCCCTACGGCGCTGTCGGCCGGCGGCAGGTGCTCCTCAGTTGGACCGGAACGATGTTCGAGTACCTGATGCCCCTTCTCTTCCAGCGTTCGTATGCAAGCTCGCTGCTCGACAAAGCGACGCGCGAAGCCGTGGTGATCCAGATTGCGTATGGCCGCACGCACCACGTGCCGTGGGGGATTTCGGAGTCGGCGTCCGGAGATCTGGATATCAACAGGACCTATCAATATAAGGCATTTGGCGTACCGACCCTGGGACTCAAACGTGGCCTCGAGGAGAAGATTGTCGTCGCTCCCTATGCCACTCTTCTCGCGATAAACATCGCACCGCGAGAAGCCCTGCGGAATCTCAAACGATTGGCTCATCTGGGACTGCTCGACGATTACGGCTTTTTCGAAGCGATGGACTTTAGCCAGCAGCCAACCCGGGAAGGTGAACGTGGCCTGATTGTCCGCGCCTATATGGCCCATCATCAAGGAATGTCATTCCTGGCGCTGACCAACCTCCTCCATGGCAATTCCATCCAGAACGATTTTCATGGCGACCCGCGCGTGCGGACGGTCGAGCCTTTGCTGTATGAGCGGATCCCATTCCTGCCTCCCGTGAACCAGGTTGCGACGCGTGCCCGGATCTCTTCCATCGCGGCCATCGGAGAAGTCGCGCCCTCGGTGAGCCAATTCGAAACACCTCATACTTCCACGCCCCGGACGCAACTGCTCTGCAACGGCCGCTATGGGGTGATGGTGACGAACGCAGGCGGCGGGTACAGCCGCTGGGGTGACTTTGAAATCACACGCTGGAGGTCGGACCGGACGCGGGATCCGTGGGGGACTTTTTGCTACATCCATGAAGTAGACTCAGACCGTTTGTGGTGCAACACCTATCAACCAACCGCAGGGAAAGTGGAGGATTACTCGGCAGACTTTTCCCTGGACCGGGCCGTGTTCCGACGCGTCGACTACGGGATTGAAAGTGAAACGGAAATTATTGTCGCGCCGGAAGATGACGTCGAGATTCGACGAATGACGCTGATTAATCGGTCCCTCCGGAGTCGCCAGATCGATCTGACGAGTTACATTGAGCTTTCTCTTGCACCCCACAACGCAGATCGGCAGCACCCGGCCTTCAACAAAATGTTTATCCAGACTGAGGCGGTGCCCGAGCAGCACGCCCTCCTCGGCTTCCGGCGCCTCCGGCAGGAGAGTGAGCCGCCCATTTATGTTGGGCATCGCTTCACGCTTGAACACGATGATGCAGGACCTTTGCGCTTCGAGACCGACCGGGCTCGATTCATAGGCCGGGGACGAACACTCACTGCCCCGATGGGGGCGGTACAGGAGCCCGGGAACAGCCAGGGTTTTGTCATGGACCCGATCCTCAGCCTGCGTCAAAGCGTGAAGATCGACTCCGGCCAGCGTGTACAGGTATCCATGGTGATGGCCGGTGCCGCAACACGTGAGCAGGTCTTGAACATGATGAGTAAGTATGGCGATCCCCATGCGATTGATCGGGCCATGGAATTCGCGTGGGCCTCGGCACAGCTTGAGTTGCGGCTTCTGCACATCCAGCCCGACGATGCGCGCAGCTTTCAACAGCTGGCAAGCCATCTGCTGTTTCCGAATCTCCTTCTCCGCACTCCGGCGGATCGGATCGCGGAGAATCGCAAGGGGCAGGCCGGCCTGTGGGCCTACGGGATCTCGGGCGACTTGCCGATCGCACTCGTCGCCATCGGCGAGGTTCAGGATCTGAGCCTGGTCCGTCAAATGGTCCAGGCGCATGCGTATTGGCGCATGCATGGACTCATTGCCGATCTGGTGATACTGAACGAAGAGGCCCGCGGCTATGAGCGCCCGCTCCATGAACAACTCGAACGTTTGATCCAAGCTCACTCGACAGGTACGGGGGTGGATAAGCCCGGCGGAGTTTTCCTGCGCAGCGCGGATATGATACCAGAGGACGACCTGACGCTTTTACGGACTGTCGCAAGCACAGTCATGGTGGCGGCCCGGGGAAATTTAACCCAGCAGCTAGGCGTGTCGCTGGAGGTTCCCGAATTGCCCGCACCCCTTGCTTCGAAACGCGATGCCCGTGAACCTTCTGCTGCGCTCTCGTTCATGGACCTCCCGTACTTTAACAGCATCGGCGGTTTCACCCAGGATGGGCTTGAGTACGCCATTTATCTCGGCCCGGGGATGAATACGCCCATGCCCTGGATCAACGTCATCGCGAATCCTACGTTCGGGACAATCATCAGTGAAACGGGTGCCGGCTTCACCTGGCAGGGTAACAGTCAGAAGAATCGGCTCACTGAATGGTCGAACGATGCCGTGACAGATCCGCCTTCTGAAGCAATATACATCCGGGATGAGGAGACTGGAATCTATTGGACGCCGTGCGCGCGGCCGATCCGCGAGGAAACCGCGTACCGCGCAAGACATGGCGCGGGATACACGGTGTTCGAACACAACAGCCATGGTATCGAACAAGAACTTACGGTTTTCGTCCCGGTGGACGACCAGGGTGGGGTACCGTTGAAGCTGCAACGGCTGTTGCTGAGAAACGATACCGCAAGAACACGCAAGCTGTCAGTGACACATTATGTGGAATGGACATTGGGCGAGGCCCGCGAATCTTCCCAGGGGAATGTCGTGACCACCTGGGATGACGAGTTCGAGGCCGTCATTGCGCGCAATTCCTATCATCCTGATTTTGCAGATCGAGTGGCCTTCGCCGCCATAAGCCTGCCGACCGAGTCGTACACCGGCGACCGCACCAACTTTCTCGGTCGCAATCGTTCGATGGCGAACCCGGCTGCGATGGAGAGAATCGGACTTTCCCGCAAGACGGGAGCGGGGCTGGACCCGTGCGCTGCATTGCAGACAATTTTCCGACTGGCCCCTGGCGAGCAGACTGAAATCACGTGCGTGCTCGGGCAGGCTCACTCACTGAAAGAAGCCCGGGCGTTGGTTCTTGCCTACCGGGAGGATCCTGCGGTGAAGGCGGCCCTCGAGCAAACGAAATCGTGGTGGAATAATCTGCTCGGGGCGATCACCGTCCATACCCCCGAACTTGCCGTGGATTTCCTGCTCAACCGCTGGCTCCTGTATCAGACTCTTGGCTGCCGTGTCTGGGGACGTTCCGCATTTTACCAGTCAGGCGGGGCATTTGGCTTTCGCGATCAATTGCAGGACGTGATGGGACTGCTGTACGCGCATCCCGCGCTGGCGCGCAACCATATTCTGCTTGCAGCCAGTCGTCAGTTCACAGAGGGCGATGTGCAACACTGGTGGCATACCCCGGGGGGAGCAGGTATCCGTTCACGAATCTCCGATGATCTTCTGTGGCTTCCGTATGTGGCGGCACAGTACGTGAGAGTCACCGGCGATCAGTCAATCCTGAACGAGATGGTTGGATTTTTGAGTGCGCCCACACTGGATAAAGACCAGCAAGAAAGCTTCCAATCCCCGGCGATATCACAGGAACGCGCGCCGTTGTTTGAGCACTGCCGACGCGCCATCGCACATGGTCATACGGTGGGAGCGCATGGATTACCGTTGATGGGAACAGGGGACTGGAACGATGGGATGAATCTGGTGGGGGCCGGGGGCAAGGGGGAGAGCGTTTGGCTGGGCTGGTTCCTGGTGGATGTTCTGAAGGGCATGATGGAAATGTCCGAACTCCTTGGCCGGCCCGAACTGAGCCTGGCCTATCGTCAAGAACGGAAGGAGCTCATTCAAAGTATCGAAAACTTCGCGTGGGACGGCGAATGGTATGTTCGTGCGACGTTCGACGACGGGTCGCTCGTCGGGTCATCATCGAATGTGGAAGCGCGTATTGACTCGCTTCCACAATCCTGGGCCTGGCTCAGCGATGCCGCCGACAAAGATCGGGCAACCAAAGCCCTTGAGTCGGCCTGGAAGCATCTCGTTCTCGAGGATGAAGGCCTGGTGCTCCTCTTCGAACCACCTTTCGATAAGACGTCGCCGTCACCGGGATACATCAGGGGGTACCCGCCGGGCGTGCGCGAGAACGGGGGACAGTACACCCATGCCGCGGTGTGGCTGGCCATGGCCATGGCGAGGAGTGGGAACGGGACTCGCGCGGAGACCATGATGCGGATGCTTAACCCTGTGGAGCATGCACGAGATCCGGAAGCGGTTTGGCGCTACGGCATCGAGCCCTATGTCGCAGCAGCGGACGTGTACCGCTTGCCCGGACGGACCGGGCAGGGCGGTTGGTCATGGTATACAGGCTCGGCTGCGTGGATGTATCGTGCCTGGGTGGAAGAGATTCTGGGGCTTCATGTCCGTGGCGAGACCCTGGTCGTGGCCCCGATCATTCCCGGGTGGTGGGAAGATTTCCAGATGAGCTATCGCCACGGCGAATCGATGTATGAAATTCGTGTTGAGAATCCGGATCATTGTGAGCACGGGGTCTCCTGGGTGGAGATGGACGGTCAGCGTTTGGAAGGGGGGGTGATCCCTCTGAGTCAGGATTTCGTCAAGCACCGGGTTGTAGTCCGCATGGGGAAATCCGGCCCGCCGGCGCCTTGAACATCGCTTCCCTCACGACGCACTACATCAAGGAATGCCTGAAGATGATCGAGAGATGTCCCTGCGGGGACGTCGCACCCCGATGACGGGACAAATCGCGGGTAGGCGCGGGTTTGACCCAGGAGCTCGAACGTCTTCTGCCGAAGCTCTGCAACGGAAGACTGAACGAACACCACTGCAGGATCCAGATTCCCGCAGACAATGGCATGAGCGGAGAGCTTCTGCAGTGCGGCAACAATGTCCATCGTCGCGCCGAAATGAAAGATGCTGGCGCCTGACTCTTCGAGGAAGTCCAGATGGTTTGACTTCGCCCCGCAATTGTGGAGGATGATATCGAATGAATCATCCTCCGCACCTTCAATTATTCGTTTGATGTGCGGCGAGGAATATGTACCAAGAGATTTTGGCGAAAGAAGCCCGGCCGTCGGCTCTGCAATAAAGACCCCATCTGCCCCCGCCCTCTTATACTCGTTGGCGTACGCGAGGAGGAATCGGGTGGTCCGTTCGAGCAACGATTCGACGATCTCCGGCTCCGTTGCCGTAGCCAGAAGACACTCGCTCACGCCGAAAAGCCTGCATGCAAGCGAGAAGGGGCCTATCATCCCCGCCAGAATCGGGCATTCCCCGGATGCTGCCCGCAATCGCCGAACAGTGTCGATGTACACCGCCGTCCGTCCATGGCCAGGTGTAGCCTGGGCAAGGGCTTCGATTTCGTCCAACGACGTCACTTTTCTTCCCACCACCGATGGAACTTCCGCGTCAGAGTACCGGACTGTAGCCCCGAATTCCTCTGCTTCAACGCTCAAATCCATGCAGGTGAACAGGACGTTACTTTTCAGATGGCGGTGAAGCGTCAGCTGGGCGGAGCTTTGAAGTGCAGCGTCCGTCACGAGCTGCTTGATGGAGTGGCCCGTGAGTGCGATTGCCGGGTACGTGGCAATGGGAAGGGGAACGCGATCGTGCGAGCGTTCGATAAGCTCCTTGAAACGTCCCATGGTTCTATTTGAGCCGTGCAAATGTGGTATGCGGCGAATGTCCGGCGTTGAGGAGGCCGGCGATCGCGCGTATGAATGCCGGGGTGGTCCCGCAACAGCCGCCGATGAAAGCGGCACCGGCGGCAACGATGGTGATCGCACTTGCCGCAAACTGTTCCGGAGTTATTGTGTACGTCACCTGGCCATCGACGAGCTGCGGCAATCCTGCATTCGCCTTGATCCAGATCGGCAGGGGCGTGGCTTTCTTCAGTCGTTGACATATCACAAGATAGTGCTCAATGCCAAGGCCGCAATTCGCCCCGATCACGTCGGCGCCTGCCTCGCGAAGAGCCGTCGCAGCGTCCTCAGGGGTCACTCCCATCATGGTTCGGGTCTTGTCCGGACCCGAGTCGAAGACCATGCTTGCGACGATCGGCAGGCCGGTTCGTTTCGCCGCGCGAACGGCGATAGTCGCCTCCTCAATGTCGGACATCGTCTCGATCACGATGGCATCGGCGCCCGCTGACGCGAGGGCTGCAGATTGTTCGCCGAAGGCTGCATCGAGTTGCTCACCGGTTACTTCACCGCTCACCAGCATTTTGCCGCTCGGTCCAATCGACGCGAACACCAGAGCCCGCTCGCCTGCGGCTGCTCTGGAAATGCGAACCCCGCTGGCGTTGAGCGCAGCGATGTCGATGGTGTCATCGTAGTGGCTGAGTGCGATCCGGTTTGCGCGAAAGGTGTTCGTGAGAATGACGCGGCTGCCGGCGTCGACATACTGCCGTGCGACCGCTTCGACTTTTGCGGGATTCGAAAGATTCCAGAGATCCGGAACTTCTCCCGCGGGGAGACCCGCGGTGGCAAGCTGCGTTCCCCATGCGCCGTCCGTCAGCACGGTTCCGCGGGAGAGGAGACTGGCGATCAACGAAGTTGTGCTCATGGCATATTCTCCATGAATGAACGGGGGAGGAGTTTGGCGGTCTGACCGGCGGCTTTGTGTTCACCGTTCGTGATTGCGTCGTCGTACGTGTGCAAATACATGATTGTAGTTATCATTAATGCGTCCAGCATCGGTGGGCCCGCATTTGTCCTGCCAGGGGTGTGTTCTGAGTGTACGGAATTGCAGTATAAGACAAAAGCCTATTGGTGATTGGATCAATCCGGACGGCATCAACTCGTCTGGACCATAGCACCCCTTTTCTCCGAGCATCGGCTTTATCGAGGCTGAGAAAGAAGGGAGACCGGGAGAGTGGGAAAACGAGGGTTTCGGGGACTCAGGGATTGGGGAACGAGACGACCGAGGGAGAGAAAGCATTGGATTTTTACACTCTCATTCACGAAGATAGGAAAGTTCAGACTGCGCTCCCCTTTATTCGGAAGATATTCCATCACGGAGGTCCACCATGAGTGACGGTTCGCTACAGTCAATAGTGCCCCGGATCATCGATCAACTCGATCATCTTATTCCGACGTACTCTTCGAATCCGGCGGATGCGTTTGCCGGCGGGAATGTGGCAGTGTGCATCATCGACGAGAACGGCACTGTCTATGGAAAGATCTGGGGGACGAACAAGGTCCGGGGGCGCGAGTTCTTCCGTCTTGCGTGGATCAAGGCGAGTCAGGTCTGGATTACGAAGATGAAGACAGGAGAATTTGAAAGAAGGCTTTTCAACGCTGAATTCGAAGAGGGCGCCTACGGCATTGCCAAACCCGATCTCATCGGTTGGGAGGGAGGGCAGCCGGTGACTTTACGGGACGGGACCGTTCTCTCCGTCGGATTCAGCGGTTTCAGAGGGATTAATGATCTCGACATAGTCGAAAAAGCGATCGCAGAATTTACCCTTGTCGCCAAGTAGTTTCACCGGGCTCCTCCGCCTTCGAGACCACGCCCATGCCGCCTGCGCCGAGTTTCTCCAGAATCCTGTAATGCGAGAGTTGTTCTCCGATGAATCCCATGAGTCGTCCAATCTTGCGGGAGCGCGAGCGATGTCCATGACGTCAGGACCAGCACCCGCACCCCGGCCTTCACTTCTTTAGACCCATCTGTCGCAGGATATCGACAAAGCGCGGATCGGACCGGAAGGGATCCCATTCGAGATCCTGCGAGGCAAGGAACACCAGCTGGCCGGACCTGTCCTCCACGGCCCGCGCGAGCCAATGGAACATGCTCTTGTCCTCCCGGAGTCCCGCATACACACGAGCGATATCGTATGCCGTCCCGGTTCTGGCTGCATAACGAGCTTCCAGTTCCTGTGCGATTGCCTGCGCGTCTTCCTGCCTGCCCGAGAGGGCCGCACAATAGCCGAAATACGAGAGCGCTTCGGGAGAACGCCCGGAGATCTCCACGCTCCTTTTCGCCATGCGATACGCCTCGTCCACGTTGCCGAGTTTGATATACGGAATTGCCTTCCAGTAGTACGCCAGGCTGAACGATGAATCGAGCGCGATGACCGCATCCAATCCCTTGATGGTGCGCTCGTAGTCACCCTCAGACAGATATGCCAGTGCGACGTTCAACCCGATGATCGGAGAAAGGGGGTCGAGCTCTTGTGCGCGAGTGATCGCAGCGAACGCCTCCTTGTTTCGACGAAGTGCGTGAAGCAGGATGGAGTACCAGTGATACGTCGTTGCATAGTTCGGGTTGAGAGCGAGAGAGGTTTTGAATTCCCTCTCCGACTGGTCCCATTTCCAGAGATCCGCGTTGAGAAGGCCGAGCGACGTGTGAGCTTCGGCCAGAGAATTGTCGATTTCCAGGGCCCGGGTTGCGGCGGCGACAGCCTTCGGAAAACACTCGCTTCCGGGAACCCCTGCGTACTGTTCCATGATCGCGTAACAATCGGCCAGCCCAACCCAGGCGAGTGCAAACGAAGGATCCAAACCGATGGCCTGATTGAAACAGTCTACTGCCTTTTGGATTTCCTTTTCCCGTCTCTTGTTCCAGTAGAACTTGCCCAGAAGGTAGAGCCGGTACGCTTCGGGATTGTTTGTGAAACGCTTCGTGACGCTGTTCTTGATGTCCGTACTGAGGCCCGTGCGCAGCCGGTTCGAAACGTCGTTGGTGATCGCGTCCTGAAGAGAGAGGAGATCGTTGATGCCCTCACGGTACTGCTGTCCCCAGAGCTGTGACTGTTTCTCCACGTCCACAAGATCGACTTGGACTGTCAAGGCATTGCCTTGTCTCGTTATGCGTCCCGTCAGGACCGCGTTGACCTTGAGTTTCGTGCCTGCCTCTTGCGGATCCGCGCCCTTGAATCGAAAGACGGTGCTTCGGGGAATGACGCGAAGGTCCGGTATCTTGGTCAGGCTGTTGATGATCGTCTCGGTGATCCCGTCGCTGAGGTAGTCCATGCCCTGGTCGTTCGTGGCATTCTCGAACGGAAGAACGGCAAGGGAATCCAGAGCTTCTGCGTGCCCCCGTGTCAGGAACCAGAGCGCCGATGCAACAAGGACCACCACAGCGACAGCCGCGCCGGCGAGAGGCATTCTGGACCTCCGGGGCCGGGCAGGCTGCGCAGGCATCACGCGGTCCGGGGTCCGGAGCGGTTTTCCGTCGGAATCCCGCTTGAAGCGTTTGAGATCGACAGCGACCTCGCGGGCGGATTGGTAGCGGTTCTCCCGATCTTTCTCCAGGCACTTCATCACGATACGTTCAAGATCAGGTTCAATCTCTGGCTTTTCAAGTCGAAGTGACGGGGGATCGACATTCACCACTTCATACATGACGGCAGCCTCGTGCGCTCCTTTGAACGGGAGTTGCCCGGTGAGAAGCTCGTACATGACCACACCGAGGGCGAAGATGTCCGCCCGATGATCGGCCTCGAGACCCTGCACCTGTTCCGGCGACATGTACGCCGTCGTCCCAATTGTGCTGCCCGCCTGTGTGAGTGAGGAAACACCCTGCAGCTTTGCCAACCCGAAATCCATGATCTGGACCCGGCCATCAAGCCTCAGCATGATATTATCGGATTTAATGTCCCGATGGATGATGCCCTTCTCATGGGCTGCCGCCAATCCTTCTGCAATCTGTTTCGCGATGTCGATGACCTGTTTGGTGCGCAGACCTTGTTTCGCATCGCGCAGGGTCTTCCCTTCAACGTATTCCATGACAATGAAGGTCTGACCGTTGAACTCTTGAATGTCAAATATCGTGCAGACGTTGGGATGGTTGAGAGCCGAGGCCGCCTGTGCTTCCTGAAGGAAGCGCTCTTTGTCCTGGTCCTTCGACGAATTCCGGTCGGGGAGAAATTTCAATGCGACGATCCGTTTGAGCCTGGTGTCTTCGGCTTTGTAAACGACACCCATGCCCCCCCGGCCTAACTCTTCCAGTATGACGTAATGAGAAATCGTTGTGCCTATCATGCTGTTCCCTGGTCGATCATTCATTTCCTCTCTGTGCGGATTGTTTCGGTGGCAACCATGCGCTTCCCACGCTTCAGCGGAGATTCTGCCCTGTCAACACCGTGTAGTGTTCAACCATGACATCGTCGCTGGTCGCCGATAGGCTGGCTTGTTCCTTGCCAAGACCCCGCTTCCACTGATACAGGCCGGAAAGCGTGTGTTTCTGTTTTTCCAGGAGTTGCTCAAACACGCCGCTCTCCTCATAGGCCTCCGCGTCCTTCTGTGTGTCCCACCGGGTTACCGAAAGCACTTCGTGGCTCCGTTCGTCACTTTCGAGGAGGTAGACATGCCGACACCCCTTTACCTTTCGCAATACAGGAATAGTCTGTTCTGCGTACAGCCGCTTGAATTCGTCGAGTTTGCCGGGGAGAATCTTCAGAGAGACTATTCTCAACCACATGGCATTGCCCGGGTCGAAGGTTGATCCGGGATTGTCGCTGCGTTCTGCTATCGGGAATGTCCGCACGACGGGCTCGTTCGGGACCGGAACGTATTCCAGAGTCAGATTCTCAGAGAGACGAACCGTAAAGTCTGAAGAAGAAGAAAGATATGGACGCATTTCGTCCATCAGTTGCTGAAATACACCTTCCTTTTCGTATTCCCGCGCACCTTCTTGATTGTCCCAGAGAGTCAAGGAAATGCACTGGTCAGGGTGGCTGACGCTTTGCATGAGGCCGGCGTACCGACAACCCGTGACACCCTGCAGTGCAGGGATTATCCGACCAGTGTAAAAGTCGCGAACGGGTATCCCTGCTCCCCGTGTTACATCAAATTGAACCAGGCGCATGTACATTGGAAAGCCTCCGAGCCTACCGAGAGAACACCGCAGAAGCACACCGGCGGCGTTCTGATCAGGGTGATTTCCGTCTCACAACAACAATGGTCATGTCGTCAGCCTGCGGTGCTGTGCCTGCATGTTCCCGTACCGCTGCGAGGATTCCATCGATGATGTCAACTGCGGAAGCAGTCCGAAGCTGGTCCAGGACGCGTGACAGCCTCTCATCCGAGAACTGCACCTGATTGACATCCATTGCTTCGGCGATGCCATCCGAGCAAATCACGAGAACATCGCCGGGCTGCATCGGTACAGTGTCTTCCTGAAACGGAAATTGTTCCAGCGTGCTCAAGGGAACGCCACCGACATTCAAGCGCTTGCGCGAACCGGTGGTGGAGAGAAGGTAGGGGTTATCGTGGCCGGCATTGGAGTAGGAGAGCAGATGGGAGGAGACATCGAGGATACTGTAGAACATGGTGACAAATTTATCCGGGCTCGTGCTGTCAAAGAGAAGCTTGTTCGAACGTTCGATGCATTCGCGTGCCGTTGGATTGATGAGAGTCTGACCGCGCAATGTAGCCTGGGTGTTGGCCATTAACAGGGAAGCGGGAAGGCCCTTGCCTGAAACATCCCCGACGCAAATCGCGAGCCGGTGCTCATTGATCGGAATGAAGTCGAAGTAGTCGCCGCCAACGGCCTGGGCAGGGATGCTTTTCCCGGCAATATCGTAGCCGGATATCTCGGGGGCGGCCTTCGGCAACAATTCATTCTGGATCTTTGATGCCAGTCGCAATTCCTCCTGCATTTTGAGCAGTTGGCGTTCCCGCTCGTTCAGCCGGGCGTTCTCAACGACCTGAGCAGACTGGGCGGCGATAATCGACAGAAGGCGTTGCTCGTCTTCGGTGAAGCCGGCTCCTCCCTTCTTATTATAGGCGGTGATCACGCCTTTCAACTCCGACTTGATCATCATCGGAACGCACACGAGGGAGGTGATTGAATCATCCCATTTGACACCCCGGAAGCGTTCGTCGGTGCGCGGGGAGTTGACCAGGAGCGGCTTCTTATTGAGGTGCATCCAGCCCAGCAGCGACTGGGTCAGATGAAATTCTTCATGTTCCGTAGAGCTGACCATCGCGCGGACGAGCGTCCTCATGGGATCGTTCGCCGCCTGATCGACAAGGGTGATCACCCCCTGCTCGGCGTTGATGGCACGCAGTGAACGGCGGATAATCGTATTGATGATCTCTTGCGGGTCGAGCGACCCTCCGATAGCACGGGCGAGGTCATTGAGAATGGAGAGTTCTTGCACCGCATGCTTGAGGCGCCGATTCTCGTCCAGGAGCACCTGGGGATTGGTGGTTTCGACCGGCTGCTCAGCCATCAGGTGGTACCTTTCCGCGAAAGGAGAATGCCAACACGGTTGATGTCGGGAAAGAGGCAAATCACGGATTATGACACAGAATGGCCAATCCACAGCAACTGGGAGAGAAGGAAACTTCTCATCATTGGTATACAACGGGACGGCTTAGATCGTTCCAATTTGCTCCGTGCAAAACGGATCTCAGGGGGATGCGCGCTTGGGGCGGCTCAACCTCAGCAAATGGCAGGGAGGGCATGGTGACGCGGATGAATGAAGCTGTAGGTTCTTCGATCCCCGGCTTGTTGCATTCAAGAGTTACTTTCACAAAATTCCAGAAATACCGGGGGACAACGAACCCCATGCAACGCGAGTCGGCATCAATGATTCTAAGGCGGGAATGGTTCGAAGGGAGTATTCCGCATTGAGCTCGCCGGGACAACGGGCTCATTCTCTCAGGAGCTTTCTCCGCATCTATCAGGGGCAGTACTTCAAGCTCACCCTTTCGATAGTCCTTTTCGCAATCAAGCATTCGCCCGTCTGGATCCTGCCTGTGGTCATGGCCCGCATGATCACAATCATCAGCGACACAAGCCAATACACGGTCCACGATCTCTGGATGGTGAGCGCGATCTTTCTCGTCATCATTCTCCAGAATATTCCTATGCACACCCTGTACGTGCGGGTGTTCAGTGGCGCGCTGAACACGATGCAGTGGCATGTGCGATCGTCGATCGTGAAGCGGCTTCAGGAATTATCCATCTCCTTCCACGATCGTTATCAATCCGGCAGGCTTCAGACGAAAGTCCTGCGTGACGTCGAAACGCTCGAAATCCTCTCCCGCAACCTCATGAATTCGGTCTTTCCCGCCGTGCTCACGATCATTGTCGCCTTTTCCCTGACGGTGGTCAAGCAACCGATGGTGGCGGCGTTCTATGTCGTTTCGGTGCCTGTCGCGTCCAGCCTTGTTTTTCTTTTTTCCAAAAAGATGGCCGCCCGCAACAAGGAATACCGTTCCGAAATCGAATCTCTGTCCGCAAGCGTCGTTGAGATGATCCAGATGATCCCCATGACGCGTGCCCATGGGGCGGAGAAGGTGGAGATGTCCAAAATGAATTCCCGGCTGGCGAAGGTCAAGACGAAAGGCGTCCGCCTGGAAGTTCTGGGAGCCCTGTTCGGCGCGAGCTCGTGGACTTCATTCCAGATCGTGATGCTCATCTGCCTGATGTTCACGTCTGTTCTCGCATACAACAAAGTCATTGGAGTCGGAGACGTTGTCTTGTATCAGAGCTACTTTGTCATGATTGTCGGGGCGGTAAATCTCGTTCTGAACTCGTATCCCGACCTCTCGCGCGGTTTCGAATCTGTCCGGTCGATCGGCGAAATCCTTGAATCCCCCGAAGTCGAACAGAACGAGGGGAAGCGGGGGGTGCAGTCTGTGAAAGGACAATTTGTATTTGAAAACGTGGGGTACACATACGACCGGATGCCGGAACCCGCCCTGAGAGATATCAGGCTGGAAATTCAGCCGGGCGTTGCCGTTGCATTCGTTGGCGAGTCCGGTTCCGGAAAATCAACGCTGATGAATCTTGTAATCGGAATCCGCAGACCCACTGTCGGCAGGATCCTTCTCGACGGAACGGATATGCAGGAACTTGACCTCCGCCAGTATCGCCGGTTCCTGGCCGTCGTTCCGCAAAGTGCACTTCTCTTCGGAGGTTCCGTGCGGGAGAATATCATTTACGGCCTGGACGGGATCAACGATCGGCGGATTTGGGAAATCCTGGAATTCGCGAACGCGGCGGAATTTGTCTCGCGGCTGCCCGGAGGGCTCGACGCGGCGCTCGGGGAGCATGGAGCAAATCTCTCCGGAGGCCAGCGCCAGCGGATCGCGATTGCCCGGGCACTGATCAGGGATCCGAGGGTGATTGTCCTTGACGAGGCGACGTCCTCGCTCGACGTCGTCTCCGAGTCTCTCATCCAGGAGGCGATCCAGCGCCTTGTGAAGGGCCGCACGACGTTTATCGTTGCACATCGCCTCTCAACAATCCGGAACGCAGATCGCATTGTGGTGATGAAACAGGGTACGTGTGTGGAATCGGGGACGCATGAGCAGTTGATGAGCGCAAAAGGCGAGTTCTACCGGTTCAAACAGTTGCAGGTGTAGACAGAGAAACGTGTCCTGAGCTCCGCGTGCGACACCAACCCAGGACACCGTTATGGGGCGACAGGCAATTGGTCGAGGAATTCATACCGGCCACGGTGATTGTCCGGCGCGGAATGCGAGCGGGCCTCGAGATGCATCACCTGATACCCGTCGCGACCATTGTACGGCGGCCAGGCCGGGAGCCCGGGACCGTTTGGATCGCCCGTCCTGGCGAAGTTCGTCCAGTACGAAGACATAAGATCCGATACCGCATAATCCTCCGGACGCCAGGGCAGATTCTTCGAAGAGAGCACCTGGAATACGAATTCGATGTCGGAAGCGTGAGGTGCCCTCGGCTCTTCGCCCGGCTTTGCATCAACGGGGAGCGGTAGAGTCTGATCGAACTCGTACCGGTAGACCGGAGACCCGCCGGTCTTGAGGTGCATCTCGAGCCATTTCCAGGTTGCGAACGCGATGAACTGGTCTCCGGCGAAATCCTGGGCTGCCCGCCTGGCCTCGATCTCCGTCGACGCTGGATAGAGCCGGAGAAATTCGTCTGCCTTGTTGCCGAACCGGGACCTTGCGCGGGCGACATAATTCCCTGCATTCGGCTCATCGCTCTGGAAGAAGGACTGAAAGTTGCCCTCATCCTTGTTCCATCCGGCCAGCAATGGGACATGGGATTGTTCTCCCGCGGCGTAAATCGTGCGGCAATCCGCTGGCAGGAAATACCCGTCAATAATCGGGCGGAAGTAATCGCCGGAATACTTCAGCGCCGCATCAAGCACTTTTTGGGCGGGCAGGGCCCGAAGCGCTTCGAGAGAAGACGTCCCGAATGCCGACTGCGCGAATTTCACTCCTGCTTTTTCTGCCTCCGCAAGCGATGCGGGTGGTCGGCCTGCGCTGAAGAGGGCGCCGCTTTCCCCAATGGCACGACGAAACAGGCCTCGTGCCAGGGGAGATGCCATCAGCGCGCTCACTGAGAAGGAACCGGCCGATTCCCCGAAGATCGTCACGTTCTCAGGATCCCCGCCGAAGACGGCAATGTTCTTCTTGACCCATTCCAGAGCGGCGATCTGGTCGAGAAGACCGTAATTTCCCGACGCATTGTGTCCCGACTCTTTGGTGAGTTCCGGGTGGGCGAAAAACCCAAAGACTCCCAACCGGTATGTGAGGCTGACGACCAGAACGCCTTTCTTCGACAGGTTCCCACCGTCCTGACGCGGTTCGGACGTGGATCCTGCAATAAATCCTCCGCCGTAGATCCAGACCATCACCGGCAGTTTCCCTACGCTATGGTGTTCCGGTATCCAGAGGTTGAGGTACAGGCAGTCTTCGCTTGGTCCGTTGTCGTTGAAGATCATGTCATCGTAGATGCGTCCCTGCATCGCACGCGGTGCGAATTCGATAGCTTTCCGGATGCCGATCCACGAAGAGGCCGGCTGCGGTGCCTGCCAGCGCAGGGGGCCGACCGGAGGGGCCGCATAGGGAATCCCCTTGAATGTCCGCACTTTCCCGTCGGGGCTGACCACGCCTTCCAGGACGCCATTTGCCGTTTGTTGTTGCACGTAGCGCAGCTCCTGTGCGTGCACGGCGATCATTCCGAAGAGGAGAGCATACAGCAGAGCAGAGTATCGTCGAGAGCGATGCATTGATTCTCCTTTGAATAATATAGAGCCAAGTCCACGGATTGTCAACCAGTTGTAAGTATCAATGCGATCTCGTAGTTTGCACCCACAACGTGTGCGGAACCCTCCGATTCTCCACACTCGCAGTCGATCAAGGGTGTCACATGCGGTAGGAGGCTTCTTTCATGGATATCCGGGAGTTTTGGAGCTATGCCTGAGCCTGGAAGCAAAGCGATCAACTGGGGAATCATCGGCGCCGGCTGGATTGCCGATAAGATGGCGGAAGGACTTTCGGTTCTCCCGGACGCAACACTCAAGGCGATCGCATCAAGGAGCATGGAACGGGCGAAGGAGTTTGCCCGAAAACATCACGTCGAGACCGCGCACGGGTCGTACGAGGCTCTGGCGCGGGACCCCGACATCGATGTTGTCTATGTTGCCACGCCGCATCCATACCACTGTGCGAATACGCTGATGTGCCTGGAGCATGGCAAAGCGGTCTTGTGCGAGAAGCCGTTCGCCATGAATGAAAAAGAGGTCCTTCAAATGATTTCCAGGGCCAGAGAGAAAAACGTTTTCCTGATGGAAGCATTCTGGACCCGCTTTCTCCCATCCATCGAGAAGACGCTTCAAGTGATCGCTTCGGGAGAACTCGGTGAAGTACGCCACATCAAATCCGATTTCGGCGTCATGAGGAGCTTCGACCCGGACCACAGGGCTTTCAACAAGGAACTTGGAGGAGGCTCTCTTCTGGATATCGGCATCTACCCTGTTTTCCTTACCCTTCTGCTGTGGGGAGAGCCCGACCTGATCTCTGCTGTTCCCGATATCGGCTCCACGGTAGTGGATGAAAGCCTCGCGCTGATCTTTAAATACAACGACGGCAGGATTGCCACACTCTTTTCGAGTTTTACCGTCAATTCCACAGTCGAAACCCACATCTGCGGCACAAAAGGCAGATTGAAACTCAACCGCTGGTGGCACTGTCCGGTTTCGATCGAACTGACAAAAGGGGATGACGATACACAGCGAATCGATCCTCATGCCGTCGGGAACGGCTACAACTATGAGGCGGCAGAGGTTATGAGGTGTTTGCGATCCGGGGAAAAGGAGAGCGGGACACTGCCGCTCAGCTTCAGCCTCCGGCTCATCAGGCTTCTCGACCGCATCAGGAAAGAAATCAAACTGGTGTATGCGGCGGACGGACAGGCATGAGGAGAGTATTGCGCCGGGTTGGTATCGATCCGGCTGGCAGATTTCTTTGCTGTGCAGTGCACGCACAGTTCCAGAGCAGTTGCCTGCTCCCTATTGATAACGCAACTCGAATAACAAGGGGTGCATAACGTGAAAAGCGGAATCGTACTTCTCCTGCTGCTTTTGACTACCTGTATCGTCTCCGCCAGGGAGTACCATGTTTCTGTCAACGGAAACGATACCAATGATGGAACATCGCAACGACCCTTCAAGACGATATCGGCGGCCGCCCGTGTCGCCCAGCCGGGCGATGTCATTACCGTGCATGAAGGCGTTTACCGCGAACGGATCAGCCCGCCGCGCGGCGGCGAATCCGACGAGAAACGCATCGTCTATCAGGCCGCGCCGGGCGAGAAGGTCGAGATCAAGGGGTCGGAAGTCGTCAAGAACTGGGTGAAGGTCCAGGACGATGTCTGGAAGGTGACCCTTCCCAATTCGTTCTTCGGCAGCTTCAATCCCTACAGCGACCTCGATCCGCGGCGACTGGTTTGACCCCAAGGGCCGACAGCATCACACCGGCGCCGTCTATCTCAACGGCGACTGGCTGAGCGAGGCGGCCAAGCTGGACGATGTCCTGAAACCCGACGGCCGCCACTCCGCTCTGGTTCGGCCAGGTGGACAAGGAGAACACCACGATCTGGGCGCAGTTCAAGGGGGTCAATCCCAATGAGCAGCTGGTGGAGATCAATGTGCGCCGGACGGTGTTCTATCCGGAAAAGCCGGGCATCAACTACATCACCGTGCGCGGGTTTACGATGCAGGACGCGGCCACCCCCTGGGCGCCGCCCACAGCCGAGCAGATCGGTTTGATCGGCACCCACTGGAGCAAAGGCTGGATCATCGAGAACAACGTGATCAGCCACTCGGCTTGTTCGGGGATCGCACTGGGGAAATACGGCGACGAGTGGGACAACACCTCGGCCAACACCGCCGAGGGCTATGTGAAGACCATCGAGCGCGCACTCGCGAACGGCTGGAACAAAGAGAGCCATCGGCCACCACATCGTCCGCAACAACACTATTTCGGACTGCGAACAGGCGGGCATTGTGGGCAGCCTTGGGGCGATCTTCAGCCAGATCACGGGGAATCATATTTACAACATCTGGGCAAAGCGGCTGTTCGGGGGCGCCGAAATGGCGGGCATCAAAATCCACGCAGCCATCGATGTCCTCATCAAGAACAACCGGATCAATAACGCGGGGCGTGGCTTATGGTTGGACTGGATGGCCCAGGGCACGCGCATAACGGGCAACCTCTGCTACAACAATTCATCGGACGACATCCTTCTGGAAGTTGATCACGGGCCGTTTCTTGTGGACAATAATCTTTTCCTGTCCGATTTCAGTCTCCGCGACGTGTCGGAGGGAGGCGCGTTTGCGCACAATCTGATGGCCGGGGAAATAGACACTGCGCCCGAACTGAATCGGTCCACGCCCTATCATTACGCGCATTCAACGGCTCTGGCCGGCTCGAGCAACATCAGCGGAGGCGACGATCGCTTCTACAATAATATCTTCGCGCGGACCGTTGCGTCTACTCATTCGTTCCTGCCGGACAGCAAGGAACCGCCGCGATTTGCCGGGTACGGGCTCTGGGTGTATGACACCCGCGAGTACCCGATCCAAACGGGCGGCAACGTCTATTACAACGGCGCACGTCCCTACGCCGGGGAAACCGATCCGCTGGTCCTGTCGGATGTTGATCCCGGGCTCACGCTCGTCGAAGAAGGCGACAGTGTCATTCTTCACTTCACTCTGGGTCAGGCTCTCCGGAAATACTCGACCACGCTCGTGACGACCAACCGATTGGGAAAGAACAGAATCGCCGGGTTGGCCTATGAGAACCCCGATGGATCGCCACTGAAGATCGACGAGGACTACTTTGGCAAACATCGGGATGTCTCAGATCCTCGAGCGGGTCCCTTTGCAGACCCCGGTCCAGACAGGCGTGCAATCAGGGTGTGGTAATGTTGTATGGGGCCCGCTGTAGTTACCGCCCACACGGTGACAGTGGGACCATTGTTTCTCTCCACTGCTGTTTTCGAAGGATCATCGCGCTCGGTGACAGGCGGCAACGTCGATTGTCATTGGTGGAGCTCCATCGTGCCCGACTGCTCGAAGTTCTGTCACTCTTCCCTCCCTACCCGCTCCTCTGCTGTGCAGCGGAACAATTCTGCACTTGGTGATGTTGCGAGTGGAGCCTATTTCTATTGAATGGAAGCTTCTCCGCTCAGCGCAGGTGGAACGCGTCAGCTTGACGTAAGAAAGGTGCTCCTCATGAAATGATTTCAAGCCGGGTCAGAGCTTTTGATGTCGTGACAACCATCGGGAAGCCAATTTGTGGACAAGGTCTGGACAGCGGGAATTTCGCTGAGGAAAATTGAAACCGATGAGTGTCTCAATTGCACCGCGGCATCCCGGACGCCGGTTGTAATGTCAGCGAAGGTCTGCATCCCCCGCCTGTTGTATGAACTTTGCAAGTGACCGACACCAGATACGGTGTCGATTACCCGCCCCTTCCTCGGTGAACGTCCGCCAGCCGCAACTTATTTATGACTTTCTCAGCAGATGGCATGCTCTCCACGGGGCAGCCCCATTTTTGACCTGAGAGAGAAAAGTTCATAACTTGTTAAGGAATTATTACCGCGTGGCTCATCACCCTCGCGGCAGGTTGCAGGAGATGATCTCGCTGAATGCTGCGTTCGGCTCCCAGGGTCCGCCTCTTGCAGGAAATGCCGGATTGAAACTCGATCACGAAATGGGTGCCAGTGCCCCTGTTGCTGAGCTGGCAGGTTTCCCTTGTGTTGTTGACACGGTGAAAAAGGCAGCTATTGTCCAAGCGCTCATTCAGGGACTGCCCGGGAAGGATCTACAACAATGAAACATGAGACTGCAGACGGAACCTCTTTGAGAGTCTTGTGTCTCAACGACTCGCCTCAAGACATTGAACGCATAGGCGATTTACTGACAGCATCTGGATATGATCTCCGATTGGATAGTGCAAAGGGAAAAGATGAATTTGTCTCCTTGCTCCACACCCAGGGTCATGATGTCGTCCTCAGTGATTTCAAATTGCAGGAGCTCGACGCGTTCGGAGCTTTGCAGTTGTCGATCGATATCTGCCCGGATGTTCCCTTTATCTGTGTATCCGAACCGATCGGCGAAGAAGCCGCCACCGAACTCATGAAGCAGGGAGCTGTCGATTACGTCCTCAAGGATGGCATGCGAAGACTCCCTTTCGCTATTGCACGCGCACTTGATGCAGCAAGGGAAGGGAAATCACGACGGCAGGGAGAAGGCACTTTGCGTCAAAGCGAGGAGCGTTACCGCGCGTTGTTCACTTACTCACCAGATGCGCTCTACGTGCACGTGGACAGCCGCGTTACACTCGTTAACCCTGCGTTCTGCCAGCTCCTGGGCGCGGACAATCCTTCTCAACTGATCGGGAAGTCGGTGTTCGAGATCGCGCATCCTGCATACCACGAGAAAATACGCGAGCGTTGGAATCTGGTGTTTGACGGTCAGGCCGCCCCTCCTCTCGAGGAACAATTCGTTCGCCTCGACGGTACCGTGGTTGATGTGGAAGTGCGTGCAGTCGCGATCGACTGGCAGGGATCCCGGGGGGTACAGGTTATTGCGCGGGATATCACTGAACGCAGGCGAATCGAAGACGCTCTCCAGAAGAGCGAAGAACTCTATCGAACGGTCTTTGAAAATACCGGGACGGCTACCGTTTTGATCGAGGAGAACACCATCATTCACCTCGCCAATGCAGAATTCGAAAGGCTCTCGCAATATTCGAGAGAGGAAATAGAGGGAAAGAAGAGTTGGACGGAATTTGTCGTTCAGGAAGACCTTGATCGGATGCGCACCCAGCATGCCTTACGAAGGGAAACGGGTGAAGGAGCACTCAAGCAATATGAGTTCAGGTTCGTGGCAAGAGATGGAAATATCCGGGACATTCTGCTTACCGTTGACATCATACGAGGCACGAAAAGAAGTGTGGCCTCACTCCTGGATATTACGGAACGCAAGTGGGCGCAGGAAGTGGTCCGGGACTCCGAAGAGCGATTCCGGATGGTGTTCGAGCATGTGTTTGACGGCATTTCCATTTACAGCGAGGACCCTGACCCTTCCAGGAGAATCCTCGTCGAGTGTAATGAGCAATACGCCGCCATGGCAGGACGAACGCGCGAGGAGCTGCTGCGGCGCGGAAGCACGGACGCACTCCAGAAAGCGCTCGAAGACACGGCAAATAGCAGCCGACTGGAATCCCTGGCAGGGGGGAAGGCGTACAGGGGGTCCTTCTCATGGATTCGCCCGGACGGGAAGGAAAATGTGATAGAGTATGTGGGCACACCAATCACCTGGCGGGGGAAGTCGTACTCGATCGGCATTGATCGTGACATCACCGAATGGAAACGGGCAGAGGAAAAGCTTGCGGCATCAGCGCGTGAGAAGGGGATGCTCTTGAAGGAGATCTACCACCGCGTGAACAACAACCTCCAGGTGATCTCAAGCCTCCTGAGCCTTCAGGCCGGGCAGGTCAAGGACAAGCGGTTCAGCGAACTTCTGAGCGAGAGCCAGCACCGCGTACGAGTAATGGCGCTGGTTCATGAGCGGCTCTACCGGAGTCAAAACCTGTCGAGCATCGACTTCGGAGAATACCTCGAAAGCGTGACAAGAGAGCTGGCCCGGGGGTTCGGACGCAGCGGAGTGACGCTCTCGCTGGAGGTGGAATCGATCCCGTTCCAGATCGGCCTTGCCATCCCGAGCGGATTGATCGTGAACGAACTTGTCACGAACGCATACAAGCATGCATTCCCGGGAGACCGGCAGGGAAGGGTGACAGTCTCGCTGCACCGCTGTGATGACAGAACCGTGCAGCTGAGGGTGCGCGATGATGGAGTGGGACTGCCGGCCGGGTTGGACATACGCAACGTCTCGTCGATGGGGCTGTCCCTGTTACGCGATCTGGCGGAGCAGATCAACGGGACCGTTGTACTGTCAGAGGGAACAGGGACGAACATCTCCATCACTCTTCCGGCGTGATAACCGCCCTCTGTCACGCCCGGGTCGCCTCTCTAGGCCACAATGTGCTCATGATTTGGGGAAAACGACTTCCCCTCTCCCCACAGTTTCTCCATCTGTTCGAGGGTCTTTCCTTTTGTCTCCGGCACCCATTTCCACATGAAGAGTGCCGCCAGGATCGCCATGGACCCGTACACCCAGTACGAGAATCCATGATGGAACAGGGTGGTGAGGAACGTGCTTTTGTCGAGCATCGGGAACGTCCATGCAACGAGGTAATTGGAGACCCACATGACTGCGACGGCCACAGACATTGCTCTTCCCCGAATCTTGTTCGGGAAAATCTCGGAAAGGAGGACCCATACCACGGGCCCCCACGAGAACGAGAACCCCGCCATAAAGAAGAGCATGCAAAAAAGCGCTGCGAGTCCGAGCTGCATCGACTGAAAGACGAATCCCAGCGCTATCATCGACCCCGCCATCACAAGGGCTCCGGCTATTTGCAGAGGCTTCCTCCCGAATTTATCGACGCTCGCTATCGCCACGATGGTGAACAGGAAATTCACTCCCCCCACAATGAGCGTCTGCAAAAGGGCCGCGCTTGTCCCGTGTCCGAGATTCTTGAAAATCTCCGGTCCATAATACATCACGACGTTGATGCCGACGAACTGCTGGAACACTGCCAGCAAAATGCCTATGACGATCAGTTTCGGACCGAAGGAAAAGAGTCTTCCCGAAGTGAAGCCGAACGATTGCTGTATCTCGCCGCTGATTTCCGCCGACCGCTCCTTCCCGTTGATCCTCTGAAGGATCGACAGGGCCTTCTCCTTCCGACCCTTCATCATGAGCCATCTCGGGGATTCCGGGATGAACAGCACCATGATAAAGAACAGCGCTGACGGCACCGTCTCCGAGCCGAACATCCATCTCCATCCCACGGTATTGAGCCACAGGTCATCTCCCTGCAGGGAAATTGCATAGTTGACGAAATACACCAGGAGCATTCCGATGATGATCGCGAGCTGGTTATAGGAAACGAGTTGTCCTCTCTTGTCTGCAGGGGCAATCTCCGCGATATAGAGAGGGGAAAGGAGCGACGCCATCCCGACACCGATGCCGCCAATCATGCGATAGACGATGAACTGCGGCAGGACCTCCGGGCCCCCCTCCCCGATCGGCGTGAAGCCGAGCTCCGGGATGGCCGAGCCGACCGATGTGATGACGAAGAGGATGGCGGAGAGGAGAAGCGCGTTCTTTCTCCCGAAGAAGTTGCCCATGAACCCGGCAATCGCTCCGCCAATGACACAACCGAGCAACGCCCCCGACACCGTAAATCCGAGAAGGGAATTTGCCGCGATTTCCGACAGTCCCCGCGGGAGCACAAAATAGGCGTTGAGGGCGCCGACCGTGCCGGAGATGACGGCGGTGTCATAACCGAAGAGCAAACCCCCGAGCGTGGCGATGAAAGTGATTCTCCGGGCGTAAGCATCATTCTCGATCGCGGGCGCGATTACCATGGTAGTCCCGTCTTCTCAATCTTTGTTGATTGGAATCGGTTCGCACAACGCCTTCAGATTGTCTTCAGGGGTCTTCGCAGGAATCTCACAACCCGCATTGACCATATAGGGATGTCCGACAGACGCGTAAGTGTTTTTCACATATTCCCGAATGGAGGAGGGCGTCCCATCCTTTACCCCGGCAACGGGGTCGATATTCCCGCTGATTACAACGTTGTTCCCGACAGCCTGCCTCACGCGAACGATGTCAACCATATGGTCGACATCGAGAATATCGACTCCAAGGCCGGCGATGCCGGGGAGGAGATGCGTAATGTTGCCGCAAATGTGAAGCCGGACGAGCGCCCCCTTCGCCTGGATGGACTTCACCAGAATACGTTCTCGCGGTTGAATGAACGACTCATAGAACCCGGGCGACAACTGGCTTGCGATGGCGTCGCCGATACCAATTGTGTCGGCACCAGAGTCAATTTGCGCGGCGGCGAATTCCACGCCGACCTCGACACACCGGTCCATCAGGCGGCAGACGAAATCGGCATCTTCGATCGTGTCCATCAGAAAATTCAACACCCCGCGCAGGTCGGCGGCCTCGGCAGCAGGCCCTTCCACCCACCCCATGATGGAATACTCTCCTCCGCACGATTTCTTGTACTCCCGAATCGCATTGACGCGATCCAGCATCCTCGTCGACACCCGGGGATTCGGGTGACGAAGAGCCGTCATGTCCTTGGTCGTCTCCATCGGACTGGTGCAGCGGGGCACGCCGTCTGTCACGTAGCGCACTGTCCCGCCGAATCCTTCTGTTTCACGATACGGGTCCGAGATCGCGCTGAGCTGGTCAAATCCGAAGTCTTTCGCGCACCTGCGATTTGCCTCCACAAGGACGTTGTAGTCTGACGCGAATGCGCCGTAGTTCGATCCGATATATTCGGCTGCGTACTGCATGACGATCGGTATCCGGGGAAGGATGTCCGGCGTTTCCCCCCTTACAACGGCCATGTATCGTTCTAAGCTGTTCACGAGAATGACCTTCGTTCTTTGCCGAGTGTGTCTCAAAACCACGGTGGCGGGGTATGGCGGGGCGCATCCGGCGGATGCACCCTCGCCCTCTTCGATGGAGCGCGGATTCAGATTGAAACTTGTGTGCTGAGTTGTTTCAGATAGTCCACGGCCCCCTGGGGATTCGGGGAATAGAAACTGGCCCCAATCTGCGCACAGAATTCCTGCGAGAGCGGAGCTCCTCCAACCATGATTACTTTGTCCGGGTACTTCGCCTTAATGTCTCTCACGATCGCTTGCATATTGGCCATCGTGGTCGACAAGAGGGCCGACATCCCGACGACGCATTCCGGACGCCGTGCAATCGCCTCCAGGAACTTCTCACTTCCCGCATCGACTCCGAGGTCGACAATTTCCCACCCCGCGCCTTCTACGGCCATTGACACGATATTCTTTCCAATGTCGTGCAGGTCACCCCGCACCGTGCCGATGACAAACACGCCTCTGCGCTTCAACGTCCCCGAAGTAAAGAACGGTGTCAAATGCTTCATGGCCGCAGACATTGCCTTCGCGGAGATCAGCATTTCCGGAACGAACACTTTGCCTTGCGAGTATTTCTCGCCGATCCTCGACATTCCGGGAATCAAGGCCTGGTCCAGAATGTCTTCCGGTGCAATGCCCTGTTCAAGCGCCATTGTACACAGCTCCTCGGCGCCATCCTGGCCTTTCATCTCCGCGGGAAACGGGAACGCTTTGTTGACCTTCCCGAGCTCGATACAGGTTGTCAATCTCTCCAGGACGTCGTTCATGTCAATACTTCCTGTAGTTGTTGAAAGTGTCGATCATGGCCAGAAGATTATCTGCCGGGACTCTCGCCTGAATGTTGTGCACGGCATTGAAGACGAATCCTCCTCCCGGCCCGAATGTGTCGATCCTCGATTTCACCTCCACCGCGACTTCTTCGGGAGTTCCGAAGGGTAACGTCTTCTGCGTGTCGATCGCTCCTCCCCAGAATGTGAACTCGCCGCCGTATTCCAATTTCAGTCTCTGAGGGTCCATCTCTGCAGCCGAGCATTGCACGGGATTGAGAATATCAAATCCTGCTTCGATGAAATCGGGGAGAAGCCTGTAAACCGATCCGCAGGAATGAATGAAGGATTTCCACTGAGTATTCTTGTGAATCCAGCCATTCACTTCCTTGTGAAAAGGCTGGAAGAGATCGTGGTACACCTCCCGCGAGATGAACGGTCCTTGCTGGGTGCCGAAGTCCGTTCCGGTCACGAACACCGCCGCAACCCGGTCGCCGACGGCCGAGTAAATGTTGGCAAGGTTCCTGAGGCCTATCTCGCATTGCTTTTCAAAGACTGCAGAGATGAAGTCTCTTCGTGCGACGGTGCTCATGTACCACTCTTCGATCCCCCGAATTCCTTTCGGGTTCTTGAGCCACACCGCAGGCACAAGAGCAATATCGCCGAACGCTGTACCGCCAAAAGAGGCCAGGATGGCTTTGTCTGTCCGGGTAAACAGGCGTTCCGCCTCGGTCCTGAAATGATGCAGGTCTTCATCCGATATCGGTCCGAACTCTTCCAGGTTATCGTCTATTCTCAGTCTGTCCTCGTCGACCGGTTGTTGACCAAAGGAGCCTCCCGAACGGATGATCGCGTCGAAATAAAATCCACCCTTCGGCATTCTTCCGCTCGGAAGCGCGCTTTTGTCGCCTTCAGGATAGAGGAGGATATCGCCGTCGGGGTCGGGCTCGGTATTGAAGCCCCCGGGAACGAGGACCGGCGTGCCGTCGAACAACCTCCATTCTTTCCAGCCTGTGTTTTCGAATCCGAAGAGCGTCTTCCGGGCAATCAGGCCGACGACATCGATACCGACAGCCTCCATCAAATCGGGCTCTACCTCACCCAGCATCTGATACGGTTCATGAACCTTCACAGGAGTTCCGGGCGGATCGAGTCCCAGTCTTTGCCGGAGGTTGTACAGCGTGCTCGCGTGGATGCCGGTCACCGCACTGCCGCCAAGGTCAAACGGAATTTTGTCCGGCTCCTTGTGGTGCAGCGTGGCGGTGACCCGCTCCCTGGAGTTCACGAGTGACCTTATTGAGTTCTTGTCTGAAAGGGGTGCAGAGGGGGAGATTAGTGTTGCCGTCTCGGCGTCTGCAGGCGAGCAGGCGAATCACCACAATGGTATTCAACACTCTGACGAGATGCAAGTGAAGGAATTCGTTGACAATACCCATCCTGCAAAGTACCTTATGGGGGGTGGTGCCCACACTGCCGGATGGCAGCTCCTGTTCTTGTCCCACATCGCAGCTTTCACTCCTTATGCGAAAACATATTTCCGTGGTTCTGTTCATGCTCTTCCCCGTTTTCACGACGTCTTCTCAGAACATTACTGCAATTGCCCTGCTTGATTCCGCAGTGTCCCAGTATCAAAAGGCGGAGTGGAACGTCCATACCAGGGAGACGTACCACAATCCGTATGATGCCAGAGAAGTTACACTGGACATGGAGATCACGTCGCCTTCCGGGAAGCCTCTTCTCCTCCCCTGCTATTGTGATACCGTGCTGTCGACAGGCACCGTCTGGAAAGCAAGGTTCGCCCCCCAGGAGCCGGGGACGTACACGTATGTTTTTCGCCTGACCACACCGGAAGGGTCAACGGAATCCCCGGTCGGTTCGTTTGTCTCCACCCCCGGTCGGAAGCATGGATTTCTTCATAGCAACGATCTGTGGACGTTCAAATTTGATGACGGAACTCTCTTCCGGGGGGTCGGCGAGAATATTGCATGGGAATCGAGGTCCTTCGAGAATCCCAAGTATACATATGAATATCTGCTGCCGAAACTCGCAGCCAATGGAGGAAATTTCTTCAGGACCTGGATGTGCAGTTGGAACCTGCCATTACAGTGGAAGCACGTCACCGCCACCGTACGCTATACCAATAGCAATCAGTACTTCAACCCCGGTGCAATCAGGAGGATGGATGAGTTGGTCGGTCTGTGCGACAGCCTGGGTCTCTACTTCATGCTGACCCTCGACTGGCACGGAGAGTTGATCCCGGATGCACAATGGAGAAGCAGCAACTACAACGTGGCGAATGGCGGGCCTGCCGCGAACCCGACGGAATTCTTCACGTTGCGGGCGGCCCAGGATCTGTACAGGAACAAGCTGCGATATCTTGTGGCCCGCTGGGGATATAGCACCAGCATTGCGGCATGGGAATTCTTCAACGAAATCGATAATGCCGCATTCACACGGCAGGACAGCATCCGCATCGCGCATGCTCCCATTACGCAATGGCACATGGAGATGAGTCGATATCTGAAGGATATTGATCCCTATGGGCACATGGTGACCACGAGCATCTCTCACCGTGACATCCAGGGGCTTAATTCGATCGCATACGTGGACTTCAATCAGAAGCATATCTACAAGCATACCGAGAAGATCCCGGCGATCTACCCATCCTATATTCAAACGTTCGGGAAACCGTATGTCATCGGCGAATACGGCTACAGGTGGGAGGACGACAACCCTGCCTACGGGGAGCAGTTCGATTATGACTACAAAAGAGGGCTCTGGTATGGAATGTTCAGTCCCACGCCGATCCTGCCGATGAGCTGGTGGTGGGAATTATTCGATACACGGAACATGATGCCGTATTTGCGGGGGGTGAGAGCCCTGAGCGATGACATGCTAACGGCAGGCAACGGGTCATTTGTCCCCTTCACGATCTCTGCGGGATTGCTCGAAAGTCATGGAGTACGGTGTGGCGACACATATTACCTCTATCTTCTCAACAACAGTTCGGCGCTCATCACAACGCCCGTCAGCTTTGCCATGGATGGTGCAGCGGGAGCAGAAGTGCGTTCATTCATTCCGGACTCCATGACATTCAATACCATCGTGGACGTGATTTCCACGCGGGCAGGCATCACGCTGGGGCACATTGCGCTGGGAAGCAAAAAAGAGCTCGTGCTGATCGTCAAGAAGGGAAATCATTAGGTGCGGGAGTACAACAGGATGGGGGCCAAAGTCGAAAACTTGACATGGCCAGTGCCATAGTACCCTGGTTTCCCGGCTTCACATTCTTATCGTTCATATTCCTTGCGTCTGTCTGGTGCAGTCCCATTATAGTGTAAATTCCCTTTGCACGCCTCTCACAGAACACCTGCACTCATATCCAGGAGGTTGCAAGATGCCTTCGATGATTGCCTGCCAACCGCTGCGTACCTTCACCGCGGCAACACTCCGTCCATTGCTTCGCACCCGGAATCTGTCAGTCATTCTCCTGCTGCTCACGCTGACAACGACTTTTGACCCCGGTTCTGTCAGGGCGCAGCCGCAGACAGAGAACCTGGTCATCGTCACACTTGATGGTTTTCGCTGGCAGGAGGTCTTTTTGGGAATGGATTCCACGATCGCCTGTCAGAAGAGGTTCAATCACGGTGACAGCGCCGGAATTTTCGCACGGTACTGGGCTTCAGCGCCTTCTGACAGGCGCGCAAAGCTTCTTCCGTTCATCTGGTCCACCGTGGCCCAACAGGGTCGCATCTACGGGAACAGAATGCTCGGGAGCAATGTGGACGTCGCAAACCGGTACTGGTTTTCCTATCCGGGCTACAACGAGATTTTCACCGGGTATGCCGACACAAACGTCAACACCAATAGTTATCCCAATAACCCCAATTCCAATTTCCTTGAATTCATAGAACGGCAGCCAGGCTTCCGGGGGAAAGTCGGGGCGTTCGGGGCATGGGAGGCATTCTCGCGAATCCTGAATGCTCCGCGATGTGGATTCCCCGTTGTGGCCGCGTTTGAAGATTGCGGCGGGAACAAACCGACTGCAGAAGAGCGTCTGATCAATACCATGCGGAATGATTCATACAAGCCGTGGGGAGAAGACGAGTGTCAGGACGTCTTCACGCACTACGCAGCGATGGAGTTTTTCAAGGAGAAGAAACCACGCGTCTTGTTCATTGGCTATGGGGAGACCGACGAGTGGGCGCACGCCGGGGACTACATGGCATACCTGAATGCAGCCCACCAGGCCGACCAATGGATCAGGAGTATCTGGACACTTCTTCAGAGTGATGTGGAGTACCGAAACAAGACCACACTCTTCATCGCGGTCGATCACGGGAGGGGCGGAAGGAACAAGGACCAATGGACCGGCCACGGTCAATCTGTGCCCGATTCCCATGAGACCTGGTTTGCCGTGCTGGGGCCGGACACACCGCGTGGCGGCGAAATGCGTTCAACGGGTCAGATCTACGAGAAGCAGTATGCCCGAACGCTTTCCTCGTACCTCGGACTGACATTCACGGCTGACCATCCCGTCGGAGACGCGATTCCAGGACTTATGCGGCCTTGACGATCATGCACGGTAGCATTCCTCATTATCTATTGAAAGGCCACCTGTCCAACCCTATGAAAACTTCAATTCTTTTTCTCGTCATGACGTTCTTGTCTTTGACCGCTGCGAATGTATCACTTGCTCAATCGGCGCAGTCCGGCAAGACGACACCTCTGCGGCTCGGTATAGTGGGGCTGGTCCACGGTCATGTGGCCGGGCTGCTCGCAAGCGCTCAGCAGAGACAGGACGTCGAGATCGTCGGCATAGCGGAGGCCGATTCGTTGTTGGCGGGGGAGTACCAGAAGCGGTTCCATCTGCCCGAAAAATTATTCTTCAGGAATGTGGAAAGTATGCTTGACGTGCAGCGGCCCGAAGCCGTGGCGGTGTTCAGCACGACGTTCGATCACCGGGCGATTGTGGAGGCCTGCAGCAGGCGAGGAGTCGACGTCATGATGGAAAAGCCGCTTGCGGTGAGCTACGCCGACGCTCAGGCGATACAACGGGCTGCACATGAGGGAAAAATCAAGGTCTTGGTGAATTACGAAACAACCTGGTATAGGAACACCAGGGATTTGTACCAGAGAGTCAGACAGAGCGGTTTCGGTGAGATTCGCCGGATGGTCGCACACGATGGGCACCGGGGTCCGAAAGAAATCGGGGTTGGGCCCGAGTTCCTCGCCTGGCTCACCGATCCTGTCCTCGACGGAGGCGGAGCTCTTATGGATTTTGGGTGTTACGGGGCAAACCTCTTTACGTGGCTGATGGACAATCAGCGTCCGGAGGCGGTCACCGCAGTGACTCAGCATCTTAAACCAAATGTCTACCCGCGGGTGGATGATGAGGCAACGGTCATCCTCACCTATCCGCACGCGCAAGGGATCATCCAGGCCTCATGGAACTGGCCCTTTGACCGTAAGGATCTCGAAGTCTACGGCGTGTCGGGCTCGGCATTGACCATCGGAAAGGACGTTATGCGGATCCGTATTGGCGAGAAAGCTGAAGAAGATCAGAATTCGCCGCGCATTGACCCTCCCGAGGACGATCCACTGCATTATTTGCGCGCTGTCGTTCGCGGACAACGTCCGATCTCGGGCCTCTCTTCTCTTGAGAACAATCTGATTGTCTCCGAGATTCTTGACGCCGCCCGTCGCTCTGCCGAAACCGGTCGGACTGTTCAACTTCCTGCGGTGAGCGAAAAGAAGAACCATTGATCCTTGTGGGAGTTTGCTATAGCCGTAGAAGGACAAATCAACCACCCCTCGCAAAGACCGACCCGGGCCGGATATTTTATGAGCACATTGAGATTCTTAGTGACAGAGCTCTTGATTTGGACAGCAAGTCCTCTTCTCCTCTTTGGTCAACCGGGCGACAAGATCACCGTTCAACAAGTCGCCATTGAATGGCCCAATATTCAATCCAAAGGGGTCATTAATGTATTGAACGGGAACCTCATCAAGATCGAAATTGCCCGGGGGGATGGAATAGTGAGACGGGATTCATTCGAACTCGACACAAGACAAAATGTTCGCATCCTCGCTTCATTCACCAATGTCCATGAAAACCCGGGCAGTGATCCTACTCTGGTGGCTATCAGGACCGATCAAAATCAGTTTTCCTTTTTTCTCAGAGATGTGAGCAAAGAGTACCCGATCTATATCCCGGAATATCATGTTGTTGTAACGGCCTCTGATGACATGCGTTCGTATGATCAGATCGAAACGACGATAAGAGCACGCAAGGGAAGAACGAAGTTGCAGCAAATTGAGAATCAACCGGAAGAAACCTTTGATTCCGCCGCCGCACGCACACGAAATCAGCCCTGTCCCACCTGGCTGGGATTGAGCCGGGACATGCGCATCTTCGACCTGTCGGATAACCGCACGAATCCCAATAGTGAAATGAATTGGATCACGCCTCGCAATTCATCAGCCCCGGTGACGCTCCCTGAATTTGAAAACAATACACTGGCATTCGGGTATATGGTCGGGCGTGGGCAGGGCGTCGCAGTAAATACCTCCCGACGATTGGAGGATGGCGTGCTTCCCATTCTCCATTCCACATTGACCGATGACGATGTCGAATACCGGTCTACCGCATTTGTGTCGCTGGAAACATCTCCTTTGACTTCGCGAACGCCCATTGGCACCGATTGGTTGGTGGCGGATGATTACAGCGTGGGACATATGCTGACGAAGGAACAGGAAGAAGAGTTGAAACCGAGGCTCGCGGCTGAACAGAACAAAACCGAATCAACCGTATTATATTTTCGCAGTGAAGCGATCAATAAGGCCGCGGTCCCGCGATACGCCTGGTTCAAAACAGTACGCCCCATTGTGGGACAGTGGATGAAGGTTGACTATTCCCTGGACAAGAAAACCGGGTTTTCTTCCTTCTCCTCCGGCAGCGTTTTTGCACTCTCGAGACTCAACGGACGCCCTTTACACGACGAAGAGATTGCCGTCCTTGTAAAACCCGGTGAGAAGGCGGTGTTCGAATTTCTTGTGCCTCATACTCCTCTTTCGAAAGAGAGGGCACTGGATTTGTCAAAACAATCCTTTGATGCGCGATTCAGTGAATGCAAGCGATTCTGGAACGCAAAACTGGAGAACGCTGCTCAGATAAGCGTTCCGGAGCAAAGGATCAATGAAATGATTCAGGCAGGACTATTGCAGCTGGACTTGACTACGTATGGAAAGGATCCTGATGGTACCCTGGCCCCGACAATCGGAATTTATTCACCTATCGGTACCGAAAGCTCTCCAATCATCCAGTTCTATAATTCCATGGGATTGCCCGATATTGCCCGCAGGTCGTTGATGTTCTTCCTTGAAAAGCAACATGATGACGGGATGATCCAGAATTTTGGTGGATATATGGTGGAAACCGGTGCTGCATTGTGGAGCATGGGTGAATACTTTCGCTATACGAAGGATACGGATTGGGTAAAACGTGTCGAGCCGAGACTCCTCAAAGCAAGCAACTTCTTGCTCCGTTGGAGAGCGGAAAATGAAAAAGCAGAGCTGAAAGGGAGGGGCTATGGAATGATTGCAGGGAAAGTTGCTGATCCGGAAGATCCTTTCCATCAGTATATGCTGAACGCATATGCCTATCTGGGTATCAGCCGCGTGGCAGAAATGTTGAAGGAGGTGGATGGCGAACAATCGAACAGATTGGCGCACGAAGCAGAAGCATGGAAGCAAGACATTCGCGTCTCTTTCATGAGAAGCATTTCCAATTCCCCGGTTGTCCCTCTCGGCGATGGCAGGTGGTGTCCCACCGTGCCGCCCTGGACTGAAGCAATTGCCCCAAGGGCGTTGCATTTCATTCCTGAAACCTTTTTTTCGCATGGAACGGTTACCACGCCCGATATCTTATTAGGTCCGTTATATCTTGTCTTTTGCGAAGTGATTGCACCCGAGGAGCAGGTTTCGAAAATGATGCTGGACTATCAGAGTGAGCTGTTTTATGAATGCAATTCGGCCTTCAGCCAACCATACTACAGCCGTCACGACTGGGTTCAGCTAAGACTCGGTTTGACAAAGCCATTTCTGAAGACTTATTACAATAATGTTTCAGCACTTGCCGATCGTGAAACGTACACGTTCTGGGAACATGTCTACCAGGTCAGTCAACATAAGACGCATGAACAAGGCTGGTTTTTGATGGAAACGAGGTGGATGTTGTACCTCGAGGACGGGCAGACGCTAAAATTACTGTCCGGAATACCACGCAAATGGATGGAAGACGGAAAGCAAATCACGCTCAAAAATGTGAGCAGCTATTTCGGTCCCCTTTCTCTCCAGGTAGACGCGAGGACGAAAGCCGGTTTTATTGAAGCGGCGATCTCCTGCAACTCAAAAAATAGACCTAAAAACGTGGTCATTCGTCTTCCTCATCCCGAAGGGAAAAGGGCAATCAAAGCAACAGGTGGGACCTATGATGCCGCCACCGAATCGATACTGATAAAGGACTTTTCAGGAACGGCGAATGTAAGACTGGAGTTTTAGGGGTCGTGCCTTTGACGAGGATTGCACAAAAGCCCCAGCCGCCGTATCTCAAGAAGATTGACGTGCGCGGCCCAATCGCCATGCATTTCACTGCCTTCCGAAGTCAACAACCCTTGACGAAAAAAGAGAGGTGCGCCGATGGCAGGTCTCATAGTAATCCCGCCCGCCCTGATAGGGGTTTCTCAGATTGTATCGGGTGCGGTGAGTGTTGTGGTTTTCCTGCTTGGGGGGTACGCGGTGCTCGAATGCATCCGTGCGCTCATCGCCACGGAGCGATCCCCGCAGCGTTACCTGAAATGGTGGCCCCTTCTTTCTGTCGGCATTGCTGACGTGGCTGTGGGGGTATGCATCGTTCTGTGGCTTGATGCGCCGGTCCTTCAATTGCTCTACCTGACATCTGGTTGGGCAGTGCTCGCAGGCATTATAACAATTGTTGCCGCGATTCGGCGACGTAAATCGATCATGGGAGAGTGGCTGCTTGGATTGGGCGGCGTGACCACGATGGTCCTTGCGGGCTACCTCCTCCTCTATCCTCTTCCCGGCCTGATTACGATCGGTTGGTTTATAAGCTCCTACCTGATTGCCTTCAGCGCCCTTGCCGTCATCTTTATCGTCGAGCGGAGGAGGCTTAAGGCGTAATCGAACCCTGGAGACACTCCATCGAGAAGTGAACGAAGTCCGCAATTGACCCGGGCGACCGTCTCGTAGGTCCATGAGCCAAAACCAATTGAACGCATCCGCGGCGTATGTGATGGAGGATGGTCATATGGTCAATATTGTTCCTCATTTGAACCTGCCGTTCTGAGTTAATCTCCCGATTCGGGGATCAGGGAAGACAACTCACCTCCCTGGCCTCCGAAACCATCTTTCAGACCCGCAATACCCCTCTCTGTGCAAGGCAATCCGCCGCTTATCCGTGCAATTCCTGCTCCCATGGCATATAATTTGCGCTTTCTCTTGTGCCTACTCGGCAGATCGCGAAGAGGGAGGCTTCGAGAAGAATCACGGTATCTAATGTGATCTGACACACTCGCCTGCGTCCTCGTTCATGACCTTTTGGACTTCCACTCGGGAAGATACTGAGAGCACGAGTTTCTCACGGGTCAACGTCCTCCGGGACCCCGTGAGGAATATGTGAAACTGATTATGCTTCTGAAATCCACGTTCTATCCAGTTCGGAGTTCGAGATGAAGACTCACCACGCAAAGAATATTTTGGCGGTTCTGAGAAGTATCCTTGTTGCATTCGTTGCCGGACTCTCTGTTCAGGGTGTCACTGCGCAAACCATTCAAAACGTCTCTGTCCTGAGCAACACTGTTCCATCCATGATGTCCGTGAGGGACGTCGAAGCTGTCGACGGAAGAGCATATTTTTCGTGTGGCAGTGGCGTAGCCATTATGGATTCAGCCACGCGAAGAATCCTCTCCTACTTCGGCGGTGAAGGGAATGGATTCAATTACGGCTCAAGCATCGCAGTTTCCGGGAATCGGTTCTATTACACCGGCTCCAAAACCGTGAACAACCAACTTTACTATGGGCTGTTCATCGTTGACATGTCCAACATCGCGAATCCCGTGGAAGTCGGGCATTATTACACCGCAGAAGGCCCATGTGGCCTGGTCGTCTCGGGCAACTATGCATATGTTGCCGTATCGTCCGCGGGGCTCCGCATCATTGATGTCTCTAATCCGGCAAACCCCGGGGAAGCCGGATTCTATGATACGCCGGGGAACGCCAATGAAGTGGCTGTGGCGGGTGCTTATGCCTATGTCGCCGATGGCAGCGGCGGGCTGCGCATCGTCGACATTTCCAATCCGATCAACCCTGTCGAGGTGGGGTCCTTCGGCACGACCGGCGCCATTGACGTGAAGGTTGCCGGACATTATGCGTTCGTCGCCGACATAGCGGAAGGCCTGAAGATCATCGATATATCCACACCTGCTGCTCCGGTGTTGGCAGGCACGTATGGGACGTCCGCCGTCGCGGTTGCGGTTCAGGACCACTACGCATACACGCTTGTTGGATCGAGCATGCGCGTTGTCGACTTCTCCAACGTTGCCGCACCGGCGGAGGTGGCACGTTTTGATTATCCAAACGGGAACGGCAATGCAAAGGTGGCGGTCGATGGCAGCTACGTGATTACTGCCGATGAGACCGGAGGGTCCTATACCATAGATATCTCGAATCCTACGATTCCTTCAAACGCCCATTTCTATTTCCCGCCTGACCGGGAAACCAATGTGGCTGTAAGCGGCAACTATGCCTACACGACCCACGATGGTCATAGTCTGCGGATTGTCGACGTCTCGAATCCTCTTGCTCCGGCTGAAGTCGGTTTCTTGTACGACCTGCTTGTTGATTTCCGGAGCGTTGCGGTCGACGGGCATTATGCGTATGTGGCGGGTGGAAGTGCGGGATTGCGGATCATCGATGTAGCCGACCCGACCCATCCGGTCGAGTCGGGGTCTTATGATACTCCCGACTTCGCGGGAGGTGTTGCGGTGGCCGGGAGCATTGCCTATGTCGCCGACGGGTATTCCGGCCTGCGTCTGGTCAATATTTCCAATCCCTCAGCCCCCACCCCGGTCGGGTACTATAATACTCCCGGGAATGCGGTAAGTGTATGTATCGCGGGTGATCTTGCCTACGTCGCTGATAGTGATTCGGGGGTGCAGGTCATCAATATCGCGAACCCTTCGTCGCCGGCGTTTGTGGGATCGTTCGGCTCGAGCTGTTCCACGAGCGATGTCACGGTTTCGGGTACATACGCGTACCTGACGGAGTACAAGTATTTTACGTCCAGCGGCGGGTTGCGCGTACTGGACGTCTCGCAGCCAGCCACGCCCGTGTCCTCCACTTTGGTGAACTCGGTTCCCATTGCGTACCGGCTTGCCGTTGCGGGTTCGTACGCTTATGTTGCGAGCAATGGCGGCGGGTTCTTTATGTTCGACATCTCCAACCCATCGGCCCCTCTCCAGGTCGCGACGTATGATGGTGATCCTGCGGGAGGGAACGGGATTGCGGTCTCGGGGGGGTACATTTACCTTTCGCAATACGCCAGCGGCCTCCGAATTTTCCGGAACCTGCTCACTCAGGCACCGCCGACACTCGCGTATCCTTACTTGAACACAAACGACCTGCCGACGACACTCACGATGCGGTGGAACGGCTACACGGGGGCGACTCACTATCACCTTCAGGTGTCGGCAGATTCTTTGTTCTCCACGATTGTCGTTGATGATTCGACCCTCGCGGACACCACGGGTTATTGCGCCTCGTTGGCCGGCAGCACCGTGTACTTCTGGCGGGTTAGCGCAACGACCGCCACCGGACCCACCGGTTGGTCGCTCGCCTGGAAATTCAAAACGGCCGTTACCCTGGCGGTCGGGAACGAACAGTCGATTCCACGAGAATTCTCGCTTGAGCAGAACTATCCGAACCCGTTCAACCCGACAACTGTGATCAGGGGGCAGTGGACAGGGGACAGTAGGGTGAAGCTGACGGTCTATGACATGCTCGGGCGAGTGGTGGCAACGCTTGCCGATGGGAGGTATCCTGCGGGGAGATACTCGTTTACGTTTGACGGGAACGGGTTCCCGAGCGGAGTTTATTTCTACCGATTGGAAGCGGGGGGTTTTGTGCAGACGAACAAAATGCTTTTGATTCGCTAGTCCTTTGATTGCATGAAACTCGAGAGGCCCGGTGACGTTTTCATCGGGCCTCTTTCTTCTCTCTCTTGTCAACCCCCGGACCAGTCCACAATAGCTTATTGATAGTGACCTAACCTCGAGGTTGTTTGTCGCTTTGTGCAATCAGACGCAAAGACTCCCCCGCATTTAGTGTGCTTTTCCACCCGTTGAACGGAAAACAGCCAGCTCGGCACTGATTTTGGCGAGAACCGATTCTTTCAGCGGGTAGAGAAACATGAATCCTGCAGCAAGCAATGCCCCCAGGGCAGGGTAGACGCTCAGCATCATGCGGATACCATTTTGCGTGGCCTCGGTTTGTTCAACATTGGGCTGGTAGCCGTAAAGAGCCAATATCCAGCCAACCATTGCAATACCGATTGACGCTCCGAATTTTTGCGACATCGATGCGGCAGAGAATACCAATCCTGTGGCTCGTCGACCGTTTTTCCATTCGGAATAATCAGCTGTGTCAGCATACATCGACCAGACTAATGGGAATATGATACCGGCATGAATACTTATGAAAAACTGGAATACGAAAATCAGTGTAATGTTGGTCCTGTCCAGGAAGATGAATAGAAAACTCAGGATCGCAGCATTAACCATGGCTACCATGAAGGTGTTTTTCTTTCCGAACCTGTCGGAAACGGGTCTTGCCAGTACAACTCCAACAATGTTGGCCGCCTGTCCCAGCAGCAGATAAATAGTACTAATGGCAAGTATCGTGGACGGACTGATTTGAATATTTTTCATCCCCTGGAAATAATACATGAAGTAGTACACAGCCGCTCCATCGCGGATGGTGTTGAAGAAAATTGTTGAGATCCCCGCCCCAATAATAATGAACCACGGACCGTTCCTGCGCAGGTCTCTCAGATCGTCTTTGAGGGAAGTCTTCACTTCGGTCGGTTTGACTCTTTCCCGGGTAAGGGCAAAGGTCAACAAAAAGAAGACCACTGCGAGAAGGGCAATCACAATCAAAGCCTTCTGGGTGCCCAGGCGGTAATTAATCTCTTTCAATGCAATGTTATGGATCGTGATGGAGTGTTCGTCAATGCCCATGCAGGCAAACCTGAGATCGGCAAGATTTGTCAGGTTCTCTCTGGTGGTGATTTGATCCAACTTTATCTTCACGTCACTGGTGGCGCCGGTGCGCAATAATCCCAGCGCATCTTTGCCTTCTGCAAAATTGAACCCCTCATATTTGTTGGTCTTTGTATTGAAGAGCCCCAGGCTGAACGCCGCTTGTGTGCTGGTATTCACCTTTGCGGTGATGAAGAGGAGCGAATCGACGGGATTTGTCAGGGTTGGCCCTTGACTCGTTCCCTCCCAGACTGTTATTCTGCTCGTGGTCTTCGCGACCGTGTCCGGTATTTCAATGGTGGTCGGTGCAGAGAATTCATTGAACGTCCGGGTTCCAAAGCCGTCGAAGAGAGGCTGGAAAATACCCAGGACAAGGAAACTGCCGGCAAAGGCGAAGAGGAAACGATATGTAGCAAGGGTTGTTCTCTGTTTACCGTCATCGGTCATCACACCCATGAGCGAGGCATACGGGACATTGATCAAGGAATAGAAAATCATCGTCAAGGAGTATGTTCACATAGGCATAGACAATCTTTCCGCTTGTGCTCATGTCGGGAGTGGTGAACGTAAGAACCACGATAATGCCGACCGGGAGTGCCATCCACAGCAGGTAGGGCCTGAATTTACCCCAGCGTGTATTGGTCCGGTCGCCGAGGATGCCGACAAGCGGATCGAAGGCCGCATCGCCGACGCGGGTTATCAGGAGCATGGTTCCCACTACGGCGGCCGGGATCCCGAAGATGTCGGTATAAAAGAACATGAGGTACATTCCGAACAGCTTCCAGAACATCGAAGAGGCGGCATCGCCAAATCCATAGCCGATTTTTTCACTGAGTTTCAAGGGCTGCATTGATCGTATCCTTGTTCGAGTAGTGAGCTGAATTAGGCATTCGTTTCCAAGGTAAAGCATTCTTTGACCATTAAACAGGCCTCCTCACCGTCTACGACGAATTGTATTTATAGAAACAATGTCATAACATGATCGCGCTTATACGCTTAAAACCGAAGGGCGCACCCGTGAAAGCAAGAATAGGCATCTGTCTTCTCCTCCTCGGTGTTCCAATGGCACTCATTCGTGCCCAGAACTCGGGCGAGGTAAAGGACCTCAAATACTTCCTGCGTCAACTCTATACGGTGGATAGTCTGCCGGTACTTGAAAATTCACACACATACATGTCAAGCACCTGGGATACGACCGGGGGAAATAGTGATGGTGATTGTTTCAAGAATCTGCAAGGGACAAAAAACATTCTGCTGGATGTCGATGGTCCGGGCTGCGTTCATAGAATCTTCACGGGTGTCACCTATGGGTTTATAGATGTGAGCACATTTGGAACAAAAATACAGGTATTTATTGATAATACATCGACGCCGATTTATGATATGGACGTTACAAGATTCTTTGATGATCACACGGGCCCTTTCCCGTATCCGTTTGTTTTCCAAAAGACGTATCCCGGCGTTCTGTTTCCCATTCCCTTTGCCAGACATTGCAGGATACAACTGGTAAATGATAAAGCGGTCAATTGGGGCAATTACTGGCAGGTGGTCTATACGAAATATTCCGATAACATCAAGGTGAAAAGCCTCCGACTTCCGCTCAGTACCGATGAACAGGATGAACTGCATAAGGCTTGTGCGGCATGGGTGAAAGCAGAATCCGAACCGCCCGCAATGCCCTCGCGGTGGACGGTGGAAAAGAACGTTTCCGTTGAATCTCACAAATCCGGAGGGATTGGTTACGAAGGATGTGGAGTGATTAAAGAGATGAGAATCTCTGTGAGTCCAAATACTGCGGAGGTCTTACAGCATACATGGCTGCAAGTACAATGGGATGGCCACCCTGAAAAGAGCGTGGATGTTCCCTTGGGATATTTTTTTGGAAATGCCGACTATCAGAACCAAAAGCAATTCAGTTCGCTGCTTCTCGGCATTGATGAAACGGAAGTATATTCACGGTTTCCGATGCCGTTCAGTAAACGCTTTGTGATAACGTTTGTCAATGAATCGAGGCAGAACATTGAAAGCATTTCGGTGAAACTCCTTATTGGGAAGGAGAATGCCATTCCTGCAAACTGGGGACGCTTTCATGCCACGTGGAAGGAAATTCAAATCGACAGCTCGGTTCAACGGGACTATCCGAGATTCGGAAGAAGCACGAAACCATTTCTTGTTCTTCTGGATGCGAAGAACTGCAGGGGGAAGTATGTGGGAAATATGCTCCACGTGGCCTGGCCCTATCCAACATGGTGGGGGGAAGGGGATTGGTTGATCTGGAGCGATGAATCAGGATTCCCTCCCCGCTATCACGGGACCGGCACGGAAGAATATTATAATTCCGGATGGTGCTGGTTCGACAGGAAGGCTGTATCAGGTTTTATCACGCAAAAGCCGGCAAATGTTTTTGTGTATTCTTTCCATATGAACGATAATTTCCAGTTTCAGAACAGTGCAAAAGTCGCGGTTGAGGTGTGGTGGCATAAAGACATCATGCGCAGTATTTATGGCAGCACAGCCTTTTGGTATGCGGATCCTGTGCAGGATGCAAGCTCTCAGAAAACGATTCTCTCTCCGCGGTTGAAGCATGACCTTGCCACGGATCAATTTTTATGGGAATAGGGAAGACTCCTCTCTGCCTGATTGAGAGAGGTGAGAAGAGAGCGGAGTCCGTGCCGGTGCGGAAGGTGCAGAAAAGTGATGCCACTCCGCCAGAGCCGAAATTGCGTGAAGTGAGGTCACTCCATACCGTTTTCAAAAAAGATGAGCTCAGTCGATGACATGCCAGATTTGAATCACATGTTCATGTGATCGGGGGCGAGCGCCGACGTTAACGGAAGTTCGTGGGTGCCGCCGTTTTCGCGACCATCCCATGACCTGCATAGAATTGCCGACCGGAAGCTAATTCTGTAAAAGATTCTGTCCTCGGGAACATTCTCTCTCCCCCCTCAGTTATCACTTCTATACAGAACCTACCCACAGCCTTTCCTCTTCTGATGGTTATCACTTGTCCCATGATATTCTCACGTAGCAACCGGCGTCATCCCTCGTGACGGGAGGCGCGCTCGCTTCACTCTTCTTTGTGTGGCCCCTTATTCAGCGTGGCGCAACATCAACACAACGGAACAGTTTGTTGCAGCGACAAAACACTAAGTGAAAGGAAACTGGCATGCCCGAAGTCAAGGTCATAACTTGCACGGGAGGAGAGGCGACTCTCTCTTCAGAAATCATCGACAGTCTGAAGGCGAACATTCGCGGATCAGTGCTGACGGCTGAATCGGACAAGTACAATGAGGCTCGCACGGTATGGAACGCCATGATTGACAAGAGGCCTGCCGTGATTGTGCGCTGTGCCGGGGCCGCCGATGTCATGCGCGCTGTTCGAATGGCGGGGGAGCATAATTTGCTAGTGGCAGTTCGGGGCGGAGGACACAATATCGCCGGCAGTGCCGTGTGTGACGGCGGCCTCATGATTGACCTTTCGCCGATGAAGTCCGTGCGCATCGACGTACAGGGCATGACGGCGCGCGTGGAGCCGGGCGCAACCTTGGGCGATTTCGATCGAGAAGCACAGGCCTTCGGACTGGCGACTCCTGTAGGAATAAACTCGACGACGGGGATTGCCGGCCTTACACTGGGGGGCGGGTTTGGCTGGCTGAGCCGCAAACTCGGGCTCACGATAGACAATCTCCTCTCTGCTGATCTGGTGACTGCCTCGGGTGATTTAGTGAAGGTTAGCGCGACCGACAACCCGGATCTCTTTTGGGCGATCCGGGGTGGCGGAGGGAATTTCGGGGTTGTGACTTCCTTTGAGTTTCGATTGCACAAAGTCGGCCCCCAGGTCCTTGCCGGATTGATTATCCATCCGCTTGACGCGGCCAAGGACGTTCTCCGTTTCTACCGCGATTTTGTCAAGACCACACCTCAGGAGTTCGTTTGCTGGTTTGTGCTGCGCAAGGCGCCGCCCCTTCCATTCCTCCCAACTGAGTGGCACGGGAAGGAGATTCTCGCCCTGGCGGTGTGCTATTCGGGGGATTTGAAGGAAGGAGAGCGGGTTGCGGGACCACTGAGAAAATTCGGCAAATCCATTGCCGACATCATCGGACCGATGCCATTCACGGTGTGGGAGACTATTCTCGATCCTCTCCTGACGCCGGGCATGCGGAACTATTGGAAGTCCCACGACTTTCTGGACCTTTCCGACGGCTTGATTGACACGCTGATCGCGCACGCGCGTCACATCCCGGATCCACAGACAGAAATTGCCTTTGCGCAGCTTGGCGAAGGAGTCACAAAAGTCGCCAAGGACGCGACAGCATATGCGCACCGCGATGCCGCGTTCGTCATGAACATTCATGGCCGGTGGGATAATCCGGCAAACGACATGAAATGCATCACCTGGGCCCGCGATCTCTTCCAGGCAGCGACGCCATTCGCCACCGGAGGCGTCTATGTGAACTTCATGAATCAGGAAGAGCAGGGCCGTGTGCGTGCTGCTTACGGGAGCAATTACGACCGCCTCGCCGGTATAAAGAAGAAATACGATCCGAAAAACCTCTTCCGGACCAACCAGAACATTCAACCTGCGGGATGACAAGGGAAGTCCGGGGAGGGGATGGCAACGGAGGGAGATTGCCGGCCTTTTTCGCGCGCGTTGTGGAAGGCGGATATCCGTGTCAACCGCTTGCGATCGGCGCGCACGGTGCCTTGTTGCATGTCGGGACGGAAGGATTCGTTGTGATGCGCAATTTGCCATTGGTCCCGTCAAGCGCGATACCCTCCCCTCCAACGGGTCCTTTCGCACCGTAAGCTTCATCCCACCCACAAGATCTGAACGATTCCCCTTGCGATTGACGGAAGATTGAACTTCGATTGATTTAAACGTATCAATCAATCCGTAGCGTGAAACCGCAGAGGAATCAACCCTTCCGGCCATGACTTATCAATCGCTTCTTTCGGCAATATACGCCAACTACGACCAGCTCTGGGCCACATGGAACATTGAATTGGACACAGCAGGAGATGTTGGCGTATACACGTTCCTCCCCGAAGGTTACGATGCGGCAGCCACACTGGACGATGCGGTCTACTCGTACTGGACCATCGACAGGGTTCGCGACTATTTGAAAAACGGCGGGCAGTCATGCGAGGACCTCGAATGCCTTGTTGACGATGTCTCGGTCGCGGAGGAATTTCTCGTGATGATCGTAGAGTCGCCGGATAAATCGCGAGGCCGTCCCGTGCATGTCCACCGGATAGCGCGGATGGGCTTAAACTAAGGTTTCCAGCATTGTTCGTACCCGGAGGCGATATGAGATTAGCCGTATTATCCGTCTTCTTCTTCACACTGTTTTCGTGTCCTTCCGCATTTGCCCAGCCCACAGTCCTCTCGAAAGACCCGCGCGTAGAACAGATTGTCCGCGCAGTGTCGGCCGAACATATCCGGGCGACGATCGAAAAGCTTGTGAGCTTTGGGACACGGCATACGCTGTCCACTGCCACCGACCCGAACCGCGGCATCGGTGCCGCGCGCCGCTGGATTCGCTCCGAATTTGAACGCTCCTCTGCGAACTCCGGCGGAAGAATGACGGTGGCGTTCGACGAATGTACCCTCCCGCCCTCTCCGCGGGTGAACCGTGCGACGACGATCGTGAACGTCGTTGCCACCCTTCGACCGAAGGAGGAGAACCTGCCATCCGCGCATCAGACCATCATTATCAGCGGGCACTACGACTCCCGCGTCACCGATGTGATGGATTCCGTCAGCAACGCACCGGGGGCTGACGACGACGCGAGCGGCGCAGCGCTCGTGCTGGAGCTCGCCCGCGTGCTGAGCGGCGCAGACGTCAGGGCAACTCTTGTCTTCATCTGTTTTGCTGGCGAAGAGCAGGGGCTGTACGGATCGCAACACTTCGCTGACGAGGCGGCAAAACAAGGACAGCCGATTGAGGCGGTGCTGAATAACGACATCGTCGGCGCGATCCACGGCGGTGACGGGGATGTGGACAGCACCACTGTCAGGGTGTTCTCCCAGGCCCTTAGTCCGCTTGACACCGGTACTGTCTTGCGTCGGGTGAACACGCTCGGACTCGAAAACGACAGGCCTTCCCGTTCACTCGCGCGCTACTGCAAAGAAATCGGCGAGCGCTATGTGCCGCACTTTACTGTCAGGATGATCTATCGCGCGGACCGATTTCTCAGGGGCGGGGACCAGATGCCGTTCCATCAGCACGGCTTCGCGGCCGTTCGGTTCAGCGAGTCGAAGGAGAATTTCGACCACCAGCACCAGAATGTTCGGACAGAGGGAGGCGTCGAATACGGAGATCTTCTGAAGTTCGTGAACCTGCGTTACTGCGCAAACATCGCACGGGTGAATGCCGCAGTCGCTGCGTCGATCGCGTTCGCGCCTCCGCGCCCCACCGATGCAGGGCTTGTCGTCAGCGGTCTTGCGTACGGCAGCACATTGCACTGGACGCCGGCGCAGGGAATCGATGCCGCGGGATACTTCGTTCGCTGGCGAGAGACGAGCTCGCCCGTCTGGCAACATGCAGAGTTTACGACCGACACCACGGCCACGCTCAAGGTCAGCAAGGACAACGCTCTTTTCGGCGTCCAGGCGGTGAGCAAACAGGGTGATGCAAGCCTGTACGCAATACCGATGCCGGTGCGATAGCCAATAGAGAGACTTTGAGACTTTAAGACTTGGAGACTCGGAGAGTGTGAGACTATCGGAAGGCTTTCGGTGCGCCGATGTGCATGGTTTGCTCGTGAGAGAAGACCCATCAATGCGGAAAAGGCGGTGTTTGGCCCTGTTGAAACAACAAGGTCTGGATCCCTGTATACCAGAGTAGAACAATGGATGGCGGCGCATTCGCCTGCCGCACTCCACGACAGCCATGACACGGAGCCGGAAAACAACACCTCGCCTGATCCCCACACTCCGCGATGATATCGCGCGGGGAGGATTCTTTGCCAGCCTCAAACGCGAGGCCCGCGAGATCGAGGAATTCTATCTCGACGAGGACGAGCGGGAACGGTTGAAAAAGAAGGGGAGAGTATGGCGCTGGTTTGTTCTCGCCGGGTGGGTGCTGAAGAACTCTCTCTATCGACTGACCTCGTTCAGAAGAATTCTGCTTGTAGTCGGCCTCTTCTTTGTGATCAGCGACATATCGTACCAGTCCTCGGGAAACAACGTGATCATCCAGTACAAAGTGTTCGGGGCAATGTGTCTTGTGCTCGTCATAATCTTGGAGTTAAAGGACAAGCTTCTGGCCCACGGCGAGCTGGAGTCCGGTCGTGCGGTTCAGCGCGCGATGAGCCCTGCCCCGACGCCGTCCGTCCCGGGCTGGAGCGTCTGGCTGTACACACGGTCCGCGAACGAGGTGGGCGGCGACCTGGTCGATTTCCTCCGCCTGGATGACCACCGGTTCGGTGTTGCGCTGGGGGATGTTGCGGGCAAGGGGCTCGGGGCCGCCCTCTTCATGGTAAAAATCCAGTCGACGCTTCGCGCACTCGCCCCGGATTTCGAATCTCTTGGAGACCTCGCGTCAAAACTGAACGCAATACTCATCCGTGACGGCATACCGGGAAAGTTCGCCTCTCTGATTTTTGCGCGGATCACATCGGCGGCCGGAGATCTTCAGATGGTCAATGCCGGGCATATGCCACCGCTCATCGTGTCGCCGGATGGCGTCACAGAACTTCCCAAAGGAAACGCAGCTCTTGGCCTCTCCAAAGACTCAGTGTTCGAGGCACGAGGCGTCAGGATCATTGGTGGAGACTCCCTTGTAATCTACTCCGATGGAATCACCGAGGCCCAAAACGAGGCGGGGGAGTTTTTTGGACTGGACCGGTTCAAGGCGGTCTGCAGGGAGTGCCGATCCGCCGCCCCACGGCCATTTGGCGAAAGGGTTCTTGCCGCGGTGTCCGCGTTTGAGGGGGATGCCCGGAGAAGCGATGACCTTTCCCTTGTGATCCTTCAGAAATCCGTCTGACCCCATCCCCTGGCGAAACCATTCCGGGTGCTGCGCGCCGTGGCTACGGTGATGGATCGGACGGCGTCCTTTCTACCACACGTACGTTCCCGCGGACTGCGCCTTCAATTCGGAAACGAGCGTCGTCGAGCCAAAAATGATCTTGAATGTCTGTGCGATCTGACTGTCGTTCAGCACGATGAGCACCCGCTTCCCATCGGGCCTCCTGTACGCGACGTTGGGCAGTGAGATCGGGCCGATCGAGTTGATGCGGACCGACCCGGGTCGGACAAACTTTGCGGCGTGCGCCATGATATAGTAGGCCGGATTCCGTACCACCGTGCTCCCGTTGATGGTCACTGCGCCGAGGCACTGCGAGCAGCCTCCGGGCGTATGGATGCTCTGTGTCGGATCCGACGCAAGGTTCCACTCCAGCACGTTGCGGCACCAGTTGTTGGGTCCGCCGATGATCAGGTTCTTGATATGCCAGGGGAAGTCAGAAGAGAAGTTGCCCGGCGCGCCCACCCAATATTCTGTGAAGTAGAGGTTCTTCTGCGGATAGGCGTTGTGGACCCTGGTGAGATCGTTAATGCTTCCACCGTAAAGATGAAACGCAGATCCGTCGACGTACTTGCCGGCTGACGTGTCGCCCAGGATCGACATCGGGTAATCAGTCCTGTCGGCGTTATGATCGTATATGATGATCTTCGTACTGATGCCGGATGCTGCAAACGCGGGACCCAGAGAGGACTTGATGAAGAGCGCCTCTTCAGATGCTTGCATCACCATGCTCGGATTGTTCCCACCGTAGAGCGGCTCGTTCTGAACGGTAATGGCGTCAATATGCACTCCTTCATCCATCATCCCCCGGATATACTTCACAAAATAGTTTGCATACACGCCATAGTACTGCGGTTTCAGACTTCCGCCGATCGAGCTGTTATTCGTCTTCATCCAGGTCGGTGGCGACCACGGGGATCCGAGGATCTTGAGATCGGGATTGATGGCCAGGATCTTCTTGAGGACTGGAATCAGCGCCGTCCGGTCGGGATCGAGCGAGAAGTGAGTCAGGGCGGTGTCGACGGAGCCGGGAGGCATGTCGTCGTAAGAGAAAACGTGATCATCCAGGTCGGAAGAGCCGATGCTGATCCTGAGATAGCTTATTCCGATATTGCTTCCGTCAGTCGCGAACAACTCCTGGAGCAGCGCGTTCTGTTCCACGCCTCCCATGCCGTTGATCAGTTGTGCGCTTGCCCCGGTGAGGGCGCAGCCAAAGCCCTCCATCGACTGGCCCGTTACAGCTTCATCGACCTGTATCTCCGGAGTAGAACTGTTCACGGGGATGGTTTGATTGGTCGGCTGTTTCTGGAACAGCACTGACCTATCGGCGTTGGTGAGCCAGAATTCGAACGAGGCACCGCCCGAGCCACCGGGACCCGTCCCGGCGTCACCGGATTTGCACGAGAACGAAAGAATAAGCAGGCCAAGGAAGGCAGGTGAAAGTAGGGTACTGGATTTCATGATGGTGGCACGTAGAAGTTGTATCAGGCCGGACAGGGTACGTCCGCGCAGATGAACCTTCAGCGATAAAGGAGACGTAGATTCCACTCCTGAGATAAGATACGACTCACGCTGTGAAGCTTCAACTCTGCCGCGGTGGTGGTCACTCTGGATGGCGAAATCGCTGAAAGGATCACGTCTGTTGTCGTGATTCTGCAAATTGCTGGCGCAACACCTGACGGTCCACGCCGTATGATCGGATGGACTAACATCATTACAGAATGCCGAAAAAGGATGGATTCCATGCGAGCGATCCGGTTGGTTTGTCTCTGTCTGTTGCCCCTGGCAACGGCCTTCAGTCAGTCCGGTTCCCTTGACCTCACAGTCGCCAAGACCGGCCTCAGCTTCGGGAATGGTCAGGACATGAACGGGATTCGATTTGCCTGGCGCGATGGGCATTTCGAACGTGTTAACGGACTCAATCTCTCGGCGTGGATACCCTATGACACCCTCTCTGGTGAAGTGAACGGGGTCTCATTCGGCATTCTTGGACCGGCCGCACAGCAGATGCGTGGACTCTCGATCGGGCTGGTGGGCGTTCTGGCAAATACGTCCATGGAAGGAATCAACCTGGGAGGACTTGGACTGGTCTCGCAAGGCGTGATGACCGGTGTCAATCTGAGCGGTCTCGGGCTTGTGGCTCAGGGGACGGTAACGGGGATCACTTTCGGGGGACTCGGGGTTGTATCTCAGGGTTCGATAATCGGCATCAACATTGCTGGCCTCGGCCTTGTCGCTCAGCATGATCTGCGTGGGGTCAACATTGGAGGTCTCGGGACAGTGGCTCAGGGCGACATTTCCGGATTGAGCATCAGCGGACTCGGTCTGGTCACACAAGGCGAGATTGCAGGATGTTCGGTGGCCGGATTGGGAATTGTCTCAAAAGGCATGATGTACGGGTTGAACATTGCGGGCCTCGGGGTAGTCGGTCAGGAGGGAATCACCGGCGTCAATGTTGCGGGGTTAGGCTGTGTGGCGATGAAGGAAATCGCCGGGGTTTCTATTACTGTCGGGATGGTCCGATCCGAACGGGGCATCACGGGTGTCACCATTGGTGGCTACAGATTAAAAGCACCGGTGATAACGGGTGCGAATGTATCCGTTCTCTGGACAGAGTCGACCGAGTTGACCGGCGTTACCGTTGCCGGCTACAACCGAACGTTCGGTATGCAACAGGGTCTCGTCGTCGGCATCTTTAATCACACTGAGACTCTTCTCGGGGTTCAGATCGGCCTCCTGAACTACGTGGAAGACAACCCCTCATGGGCGAGGATTCTGCCGTTTATCAACGCGAACTTCTGAAGAAGTCGGTACGGGCGGGGGGGAAAGAAGGAGGAGTCACCTGAGGCCCGGCCGGTCCAAACGTGTGACGGAGCCTATGTCGAGGTTTTCTGTCTGGAGGTTATGGGTCCGTCTCGAAAGACAATCCGAACCTTCGTCCCGACGCGCGCCCGCCATCTGTTTGGCGGGAGCTACTTCGAAAAGGGCAGGAAGGTGCCAGGATGTGACGAAAGGGAAGGGCCAGGCGCAATTGACAATAGTCAACGCACGATGAACAATGGGCAATTACAACAAAAATGGTTCCTTCCGGAACCATTTTTGTTGTAGCGGGGGTAGGACTTGAACCTACAACCTTCGGGTTATGAGCCCGACGAGCTACCAATTGCTCCACCCCGCGATGTATTAGCACATCAATATACAAAACTCCTCTGGCTAAGTCAAGCCGCTTTTCCGAGGAGTCCCGTTGACAAAGTCCCCGAAAAACGGTATTGTGAACAGATGAGCAATGTGACCCCATACTGCACGCAGCTAATGCATCCGACTACTACCACCCCGACCACCCCTGCCAGGGATGGATGAGGTTGGTTTGGCTTGATCTGTTTGCCAGAGAAACCGACTTCATCGACCAGTGGAGTCGGTTTTTTGCGTTCTTCAGGGGCCGTCCAAAGTAACTCCCGTGCAAGCAAGAAGTTAGGCGCGTGGTCCGGCCTTATCCAAGACTCTCTCATCGCAAGGAAAGCCATGCTTGTAATGAAATTCGGCGGTTCTTCGATCAGCACCCCGAACCGCATTAAACATGTCATCAGTCTCGTCCAGAAAACACAAACAAGCCATAGAAGACTTGTCGTCGTGTTTTCCGCCTTCCAGGGCATCACCGATCAGCTTATCGAGCTTAGCAACACGGCTGCCGAAGGTGATAAGAGCTACCTCATCGGCCTCCGTTCACTGAAAAGAAGGCACTTCGCAGCCCTGAACGAACTCGTTCCCGCACGGTTACGGAATCGCGGCGAAGTCAAGGTCCTGACACTTCTCAATGAACTCTCCGACGTGCTCCACGGCATTTACTTCACAAAGGAAGTGACGGCACGGATGCTCGATTACGTGATGAGCTTCGGTGAACTGCTTTCGACGACGATTATCGCGGAGGCTGTAAAGGCACGGAATATTCGGTCCGAGTTTTTGGATAGCCGTGTGCTCATCAAGACGGACGATTCGTTCGGCATGGCCAGGGTCAAATACGATCTGACCTATCTCAACGTCCGGGCCCATTTTAAGAAGCATCCGGCGATACAAATTGCGTGCGGGTTCATTGCGTCGACAACCGACAACGACACGACAACCCTCGGAAGGGGAGGATCAGATTTCACCGCCTCGCTCTATGGGGCTGCATTGGGCGCCTCGGAAATCGAAATCTGGACGGATGTGGACGGTGTGAATACCGCTGATCCGAAAAAGGTGGAGAAAGCCTTCCCCCTCGAGCACATGACGTACGCCGAGGCCATGGAAATGTCTCACTTCGGCGCCAAGGTCATCCACCCGCCAACGATGCAGCCGGCTCTGGATATGAATATCCCCATCCGGATAAAAAACACCTTCAATCAGGATTTCCCGGGAACCCTTGTCACCCGTCGAAGCCCGAAAGGTCAATTCGCCGTCAAGGGGATTTCTTCCATCGATGATATCGCCTTGCTCAAGATTCAGGGCAGCGGATTGGTCGGGACGGCCGGCATCGGGCGGCGGATCTTCAGCGCACTGGCGCGGAAGAATATCAACGTGTTTATGGTGACACAGGCCTCCTCGGAATATTCTCTTTGCCTGGCTATTTCCCCGCGCGAAGCGGACTCGGCCAAAGCCCTCGTGGAAGAGGAACTCCACATCGAACTGCGCGACCGACAGATTGAAGAAGTCTTGATCGAGCGGGAATTGTCCGTAGTCGCCGTTGTCGGGGAAAACATGCGCAAGACCACCGGCATCTCGGGCAAACTCTTCCAGGCATTGGGGAACAACGGCATCAACGTGGTGGCCATTGCGCAGGGATCCTCCGAACTGAATATCTCGACGATTGTCGCGAAAGCGGATGAGGCAAAAGCGCTGAACGCTTTGCATGAGGCGTTCTTCCTTTCGGGAAGAATTTCCCTGAATGTTTTTCTCGTCGGCGTTGGCGTGGTGGGTGGCCGTCTCCTGGAACAGATCGCCCACCAACGAGAAATCCTCCTTCAAACCCGGCATATCGACGTGCGCGTGCAGGCGATCGCGAACAGCCGGAAAATGCTCTTCGATACGCACGAACAGCTCCCCCTGAACTGGCGCCGGCGCCTCGCCGCAGAAGGGCACCCGATGGACCTGGAGCTGTTTGTGAAAACCATGTATGACATGAACCTGCCGAACAGCATTTTCGTCGACTGCACGGCCAGCGATGCTCCGGTGGCTCTCTATGAAAGCATTCTCAGGTCGAGTATCTCTATAGTGACGCCGAACAAGCGTGCCAACGCCGGGAAACAACGACGGTACGAACGCCTTCACGAATCCGCCCTCGGACATAATGTCCGATTCCTGTATGAGACGAATGTGGGCGCGGGACTGCCGATTATCAATACCATGAACGATCTCGTGGCCGGCGGCGATTCGATCCTCAGGATCGATGGGGTTCTTTCCGGCACGCTCAGCTACCTCTTCAATTCGTTTACGAGCGGGCGAGCGTTCAGTGAAATCGTCGCGGAAGCGAAGGAGAAGGGGTTTACCGAGCCTGACCCGCGTGACGATTTGAACGGGCTCGATGTCGGCCGAAAACTTCTCATCCTCGCCCGCGAGGCCGGCCACAAGCTCGAGTTTAAGAACGTCCGGGTGGAATCGCTGGTCCCGCGCACGCTTCTGAATGCGCCAAGCGTTGCCGGCTTCATGCAAAAGCTCAAAAGTGTCGACGGCCATTACGCGCAATTGCGTGATCAGGCGGCCAAAAAGGGGCAGACCCTTCGCTATCTGGCGTCGTTCGCGGATGGCAACGCCCAGGTTTCTCTCCGACAGGTGGGGCCGGACCATCCTGCTTTCTCCCTGTCGGGGAGTGAGATCATTATTGCGCTCACCACGACCAATTGCCACGATCATCCGGTGGTCATCCGTGGACCCGGGGCCGGCGCCGATGTTACAGCGACGGGAGTCTTCGCCGATATTATCCGCATCGCTCATCATCAGGGGTAATTCCATTGAGAAAAGAAGCTACAGCCTATGCCCCTGCTTCAGTTTCGAACGTGGCTTGCGGGTTCGACATCATGGGTTTCGCCCTCGGCGACGTCGGCGACGCGGTCACTGTAAGACACTCCGAGGCGCGTGGCGCCCGGATCAGCACGATATCGGGGAGTACGTGTTTCATTTCGAAAGAAATGGACAAAAACACCGCCGGTCCGCCCGTCGTCGAAGTGATGAAGCGGTATGCGTGCGGTCATGGCATTGAGATCGATATCAAGAAAGGGCTTCCGGTCGGGAGCGGGATCGGGTCGAGCGCCGCGAGTGCGATGGCAGCGGCGGTGGCCGCCGATGCGCTCCTGGGGGGCAAGCTGAGCAAGCAGGAATTATTGGAATGCGCAATTGAAGGGGAGAAGCTCGCGAGCGGGTCCATCCACGTCGACAATCTTGCGCCGAGTCTCTGGGGGGGATTTGTGCTTGTCCGCGGGTATAAGCCCATTGATATCGTACCGATCAAATCGCCTGTCGACCTCTGGTGCGCTCTGGTGGTTCCGGAAGTAGAGATCAGGACCAGGGAATCCAGAAAACTCATCCCCAGGCAGGTCCCCCTGGAGGATGTCATTACACAGACGGGGAATGCGGCGGGCCTCATCGCGGGATTGATGTCGGGCGACACCGGCTTGATCGCCCGGTCGTTGCACGACAGGATTGCGGAGCCGGTGCGGAGGAATTCCATCCCCGGCTATACGGCTGTCAAGGAAGCTGCGCTCTCTGCAGGTGCGCTGGGCTGTAACATTTCGGGGTCGGGTCCATCCATCTTTGCCCTCTGCGATTCTGAATCGTCCGCTCGTCGGTCGGGCGACGCAATGAGTGAGGCAATGCGAAAATCTGGAGTGGCTTTTTCAACGATTGTTTCGAGTATCAACAACTCTGGCGCGCGCGTGGTTGAATAGGGTGATTTTTCTGGTTGCCTAGGCTGCCACAAATTTGACCGGCTGTAAGGGATTTTTCTGGTGATTTTTCTGGTTGCCTAGGCTGCCATAAATTTGACCTGCTGTAAGACAAATAGTGGGGCGGTTGTTGCAATGATTTGCCTGATTGGCTTTCGAATTGGTAATAATTACAAAAAACATGGCAGCCTAGGCAACCGTGTTTTAAGCCTAGGCAACCGTGTCTTAAGCGTAGGCAACCGTGTTCTATGCGGGCTTCTATGAGATTGATCAGCACATCGGGGAATGGGCCTACGGTCACGTTCCAGGCCGCTTTGAAACAGGGCATCGCACCCGATGGAGGACTGTATTTCCCCATCGCTATCCCTGCAATGCGCCCCGAGATCCTTGCGAATCTTCACCGGCACACCTTCCAGGAAGTCGCCCTGGAAGTTGCCCGGACTCTTCTGGAAAAGGAGATTCCTGATGACGACCTGGGCCTTCTCATCCAGGAGTCGATGTCGTTCCCGGTCCCGCTGCACGTGATCAATGATTCCCTGGCGATCCTGGAGCTCTTCCACGGTCCTACCCTGGCTTTCAAGGACTTCGGCGCCAGGTTCATGGCAAAAACGCTTGCCTACTATCACCGAAATGAAGATGTCGAACGCACAATCCTCGTCGCAACTTCGGGCGATACGGGAAGCGCGGTGGCCCAGGGCTTCTCCGCTGCAGAGGGAATTCACGTCGTGCTTCTCTATCCGAGTCAACGCGTGAGTCCCACACAGGAACTCCAGCTGACCACGATCGGGGGAAACGTCACCGCCCTGGAAATCGAAGGAACGTTCGATGACTGTCAACGCCTCGTCAAGGCCGCGTTCGCAGATCCGGAACTCTCGACACGTCGACACCTGACGTCTGCCAACTCGATCAATATTGCCCGACTGGTTCCCCAGTCGTTTTACTATTTTGAGGCATGGGCCCGACGTCCGGACAAGAGCGCGCCGATCGTTTTCTCGGTGCCGAGCGGCAACCTCGGGAATCTCACCGGCGGACTTCTCGCCTGGCGAATGGGGCTCCCGGTTCAGCAATTCATTGCAGCGACGAACGCAAACAGTGTCTTCACCGATTTTCTCACGAGTGGATCGTTCGCTCCACGGGAGGCCATTCCTACTCTCTCGAACGCCATGGATGTCGGAAATCCCAGCAATCTCGTCCGCATCATGGTGCTGTTCGCAGGGAGCGTGGAGAATGCAAGGGAAATGATCAGATCATCGTCTGTGTCCGATGACGATACGCAGACGACAATCACGCGGGTCCACCAGACTCATGGATACATGCTCGACCCGCACGGCGCTGTTGCGTTTGCCGCATTGGAACGTTCGAGGAAATCCCCGGCCAGATCCTTCGGCGTTGTGCTGGAAACAGCCCACCCGGCGAAGTTTCTTGAAGCCTATGCTCCGGAGCTCCGACAAACGATCTCCATGCCTGACCGTCTATCCGAAGTTCTCAAAAGAAGAAAGCATGCAGTCCGTCTTTCAGCGAAGTTCGAGGACCTGAAGGAGTTTCTCTCCTGAACCAACACCCGGGCTTTGTCAGGGACGTCAGGAATCGCGTAACGAAAAAGGGACACCTATGACAGCTGTCAGTTCACGTCTGGCCATCCTCGGTGCGGGGAACATCGGGTGCGCCATTGCGCGCGGCGTCGCAAGTGCTGCGCTTTTGCCGAAGGAGAATATTATTCTTACACGACGAAGAGCAGAAGCCTTGCACGATCTCGCCGCCGAAGGTTTTCGTGTAATGACGAACAATTGCGAGGCTGTGCGTGCCGCGGAAATTGTGATCATTGCCGTGACTCCCCAACAGCTCGACGGCCTGCTTGCCGAGATACGGAATGAGATTTCTCCCGGCCGGCACACAGTCGTGTCTGTCGTCTCAGGAGCCACGATCGCTGAAATTCAGCAGCACCTGGGAAAAGAAGCGACGATCATTCGCGTGATGCCGAATACGGCGATCGCGATCAGAGAGTCGATGACGTGTATTTCGACCAGGAACAATGACCAGAAAAGCGTCGAAGAGGTGAAAAGGTTGTTCGCGGCTTTGGGGAAGGTGGTGGTGATTGAAGAAGCACTGATGGTTCCTGCCACGGCCCTCTGTGCGTGCGGCATCGCCTTCTTCCTTCGGGCGATCCGCGCTGCATCACAAGGAGGGATCGAGATCGGGTTCCATGCCGAAGACGCCCTCTTGATGGCTGCCCAAACCGCACGGGGTGCAGCGTCACTGCTCGTCGAGGGCGATAGCCACCCTGAACGCGAGGTGGATAAGGTCACCACTCCACAGGGATGCACCATCTCGGGGCTGAATCAGATGGAGCATAATGGGTTCAGCTCGGCTCTGATCAAAGGGATCGTCACGTCGGCGGAAAAAGCGGCCGTTCTGTACGCTCCTAAAGGCGGGTCCTGAGAGCTCGGGCCTGCCGGTTTACTTCAACCAACCATTGGCCCTGTACCACCGCACGGTATCGATGACTCCGTCCGGTAGAGAAATTTCCTGCTCAAACCCGAAGTCCTTTTTGGCCTTCGCAGCGTCGCATGTCCAATATCTTTGCACCATATCCCTGGCCTTCTCGAGATTGAGAAGGGCAGGCTTCGTACTGAACCTGGCCAGGACCTCGGCGACAGCAGAGACGGTATAGATCCCGAAGACCGGAATCCTGAGGCGGAGCGCACTTTTCCCGAGCGCTTCGCGGGTGATATTTCCGAGTTCCTTCCAGCTGTAGACGCCAGTGCTTGAAATGAAGTACGTTTGACCAATCGAACGCTCGGATTCCGCTGCCATGACGAGGCCCCGGACCAGATCTCTCACGTGGATTAAGCTGACGTAGGTGTCCTGCATTCCGACCATCGGCTGAAGGCCCCGGCTCATGGTGTGAAAGAATTCAAACACATCCTTGTCGCGCGGTCCGTACACGACGGGCGGTCGACAGATTGTGTACTTGACCTTTCCGTCGAATGCACGACATTCGAGTTCAGATTGGAACTTGCTCCGTCCGTACGTCGTGATCGGGTGCGGGTCGACTGCTTCGTCGATCGGCATTCGTGTCGGACTTGGCCCCGCGGCGGCCTGGCTGCTCACATGGAGGAATCGCTGCAAACCAGGGGCAACCTCCGCTGTCGCCTGAAGCAGACGACGAGTCCCTTCACTATTCGCCTGGTAGTATTCTTCCTGTGTCTTTGCCTTGGTGAGTCCGGCGGAATGATAGACGTAATGGACGCCGGCAACGGCCTGCCGTAAAGCCGCATCGTCAAACATGTCCCCGTAGACGTATTCTACGGATAGATCCTTGAGCCAGACGAGATTGCTCGACTTCCGGACAAGACACCGGACTTGATGACCTTTTGACAGTAGGAGCCCGACGAGATGACTTCCGATAAACCCGGTTGCACCGGTGACGAGGATTTTCATGGAGACAGAGAGGAAGGGAGAATGGATTGACTTTCAAAAGCTGTGTAAGTATATTGATAAGAATATTTAATAGCAATCTTGACTCTCTCATCCTCGAAAAAGCACTATGACAACACGCGGTCTCCAATCCTCTTCAGGTGATTCCATAACGCACGATCAAACCGCCCCATCCTCAGGAAAAAAAGACAAAAACGATCTCTTTCAGAAGTGTTGGTCTTTTACCAGAGCAGATGATATCAAAGCGGCCGGCTATTATCCGTATTTTCGTCCGATTGAAGAGAACGAAGGTCCGGTGGTGACAATCGAGGGGCACAAAGTTATCATGGCGGGGTCAAACAACTATCTTGGCCTGACAGCCGACCCCCGGGTCAAAGAAGCCGCAAAAAAGGCTGTGGACAAGTACGGGACCGGCTGTTCCGGTTCACGGTATTTGACCGGGACGCTCGATCTCCATGTTGAACTCGAGGCCCGCCTGGCGAAATACTATGGGAAAGAAGCATGCCTTCTCTACAGTACCGGTTATCAGACTGCACAGGGTATTATTCCCACTCTTGTGCAAAAAGGGGAATTTGTGGTTTCCGACCGCGATAACCACGCGTGCATCGTCGCCGGCAATTTGATGGCAAAAGGTTCGTTTGCCGACTTCGTCCGCTACAAACACAACGACATGGAGGATCTCGGGCGCGTCCTTTCGCGCCTGCCGAAGCATACCGGGAAACTCGTCGTCTCCGACGGTGTTTTCAGTACGTCCGGGACGATCGTGGATCTTCCCAACCTCGTCAAGGCGGCGCGCGAATTCAACGCTCGAATCCTGATCGACGACGCACACGCCACCGGCGTGATCGGGAAGGGCGGCCGCGGAACCGCCAGCCATTTCGATCTCGAAGACGAAGTGGACATGACGATGGGGACTTTCAGCAAAACGTTTGCCAGTCTCGGCGGATTTGTGGTTGGTGAGCGGGATGTCATCAACTATCTTAAGCATCATGCTCCTGCGTTGATTTTCAGTGCCAGCCCCACGCCCCCTTCTGTCGCTGCGGCTCTTGCCGCTCTGCAAATTCTGGAATCGGAACCCGAACGCATCGGCCGCCTCATTGCCAACGCTCAAAAGATGCGTGACGGATTCAGATCCATGGGCTTCCGAATCATCGATGGCCAGACGGGCATCGTTCCGGTGATTATCGGAGACGACACACGGACATTCATTTTCTGGCGAAAGCTCTTCGACTCTGGCGTATTTGTCAACGCGTTCATCAGCCCCGGCGTCCCCAACGGCATGCAAATGCTCAGAACGAGCTACATGGCGACGCATGAGGAAAAGCATCTTGACCGGATTCTTGAGACCTTCCAGACCATCGGGAAGCAACTCGAAATTATTGCTTGAGATCACCTGTCGTCCGCCGGACACGCAAGCATTGACTGATCCGCCCACTGCCGCTTCACAGGCGGCAACGGCGGTGCAGCACACCCACAGTCGATTCCTTCCTTTGCCACATCTCCCGGAGCACCGGGGCCACCATGCACAGGGGCGCCTCTGTTTATGAATTCTTCCATCACAATCCGACCTGTTCATTCGCGCGCCGATGAACGCGCTTTCATTCGTCTCCAGTATGCGATGTACAAGGATTACCCGTTCTGGGTGCCGCCGTTGCTGATGGACCGGAAGAAACTGATTGACCGCAAAAACAACCCGTTTTACCAGCATGCCCGGATGGAGATGTTTCTTGCGGAACGAAACGGGACGCTCGTGGGCAGAATTGCCGGGATCGTCAATGACAATCATATCCGCGAGCACAAGGAGAACATCGGCTTTTTCGGTTTTTTCGAGTGTATCAACGACCAGAGCGTGGCGAATGCGCTATTCGATGCCGCAATTGCGTGGCTGAAGGGGCAAAAAGTGACGGGGGTGCGAGGCCCGGCGAGCCCTTCGGTGAACGATGAATATGGACTTCTCATCGAGGGATTTGACCGGACACCGACGATCCTTATGCCGTACAATCCGCCGTACTATGCGACCCTCATTGAAAAGTACGGGTTCGCCAAAGTGAAGGATCTCTATGCGTATGAAGTGAACCGCGATGACGTGATGACCGAACGGCTCGTGCGGGTGTCTGAGGCTCTGAAGAAACGCGACGGATTTACCTTCCGCTCGCTGAACATGAAAGAGTTCGAAAAAGAAGTGGAAGTCATCCACGAACTGTATACCCGTGGATGGGAGCGGAACTGGGGAGAAGTGCCGCTCACCGACGCAGAGTTCAATTATATGGCCAAGGATCTCAAAGCCATTGTCAATCCCGAACTGGTCGTAATTGCGGAGCTGAATGGGAAACCGATCGGGTTCGGGATGTCGCTGCCCGATCTGAATGAAATCCTTCAGTTCAATAAAAGTGGAATGCTCCTCCCGGCGCTCGTCCGGATGTTGCTCTTCAAGAAACGGATCAGGAGCATCCGGATCATCATCCTCGGGGTCATGCCGGAATATCTGACCACCGGCGTGGGTGCGGTCCTCTTTTACGAGACGGCCGTGCGCGCGGTTGCCAACAGGTATCCCTATGGTGAAGCAAGCTGGGTGCTCGAAGACAATCTGATGATGAACCGCGGCGCGAAGCTCCTGAATGGGAAGCTTACGAAGCGGTACCGGCTGTACCAAATGGATTTCACCGCGTAGTCCATTACCCGAAGTTTTCACCGCTCGCATATGAGGTTGCCATGCCCGTCAAAAAAGTCGACAAAATATGGATGAATGGAACCCTGGTCAATTGGGACGACGCACGAATCCATGTCCTCTCGCACGTTGTACACTACGGCTCGAGCTGGTTCGAAGGGATCCGCTGCTATAATACTCCCAGAGGGTCGGCGATTTTCCGGCTTGATCGGCATCTCCGCCGGCTCTCCGATTCAGCGAAAATCTACCGCACGGATATTCCGTTCAGCCAGGCGCAGCTTGAAACGGCGATCATGGACACGATCAAGGCGAACAAGCTCAAAGCATGTTACATCCGGCCGGTGGTCTACCGCGGCTATGGCGATGTCGGCGTCAACCCGCTTCCCTGTCCCGTCGATGTGACGATCGCTGTGTGGGAATGGGGGACGTATCTTGGACCCGAAGCGCTCGAGAAGGGGATCGACGTGTGCGTGTCGACCTGGAACCGGCCGGCGCCGAATACCCTCCCGACGATGGCGAAGGCCGGCGGCAACTATGCACTATCGCAAATCATGAAGATCGACGCGATTCAGGCAGGATTCAAAGAGGCGATTGCACTCGATGTAAACGGCTACGTGAGCGAAGGGAGCGGCGAGAATATTTTTGCGGTGAAGGACAACATCATCTACACGCCGCCGCTTTCGAGCGCGTTGCTCCCGGGCATCACCCGGGATTCTGTCATCCGGCTCGCCGACGATTGCGGTTACACCGTGAGGGAAATCGCTGTTCCGCGTGAAATGGTGTATGTCGCCGATGAGTTGTTCTTCACCGGCACGGCAGCGGAAGTCACACCCATCCGCTCGGTGGATCGTGTCCCCGTGGGGAATGGATCGCCCGGGCCGATTACGATGAAGCTTCAGAGTATGTACTTCGACATCGTGAAGAATGGTGTTGACCCGCACAATTGGCTGCAGTTCGTCAAATAGAACCTTCCCACTAGCGCCGATGGAGGGAATATGAAATCCGCAACTCGCAAGAAGAAGGCCGTATCCGGCCGTTCCGGGAACAAGCGAATCAGGAAAACCATTCCCGGCAAAAAAGCTGTTCCCGTTGCGCCGATTGGTTCGCCGGGAGACCGGTCGGCAAATCCGCGCCTGACTATTTCCCATATCCTCGTTCCGATCGACTTCTCCGTCCATTCCCGGAATGCCTTGAAGTATGCAATTCCTCTTGCCGAGGAGTTCCACGCGCAACTCCACCTGGTCTACGTCGTGGAGCCAACGATCTATCCTGCAGACCTTGGCTTTGGACAGGTTGTCCTACCGGGTGTGGAGGACGAATTGCGCCAGAAGGCGGCCGAGGAATTGCAGGAATTGATCGCAACCGAAATCGGCGATACGATCGTTGCGACTGCGTGTGTCCGGACCGGCAGCCCGCATCAGGAGATCCTGGACGAGGCCCTCGTGCGGAACGTCGACCTTATCGTCCTGGCCTCTCACGGGCACAGCGGTGTCGAACAAATTCTCTTCGGGAGTACCGCAGATCGTATTGTGCACCACGCGGAATGTCCAGTGCTCACGGTGCGTCCGATGGGGGGGAAGGAAGGGAAGAAGTAAAAAGTAAGAAGTAAGAAGTAGGAGGTAAGAAGAAGGCAGTAGGCAGTAAGCAGTAAGCAGTAGGCAGTAAGCAGTAGGCAGAAAACTGTAAGCGAAAGACTTTACTTCTGGCGGTCGACGACGAAATCGGCGAAGCCGCTCAGGGCTTCTTTGCTTTCGGAATCGGGAAGTGAGGAGAGGCGCTGTTTTGCGCATTCCGCGTATTCGCGGGCACGGTTGGCGGCATACGTAAGGCCCCCGTGCGATTCCACGAAGTCCATCACCCGCTTCACATCCAATTTTTTCCCGCCTGCACGGATCATCGCAAGAATCCCGTTGCCGTCGCTTTTCGCGCTCACCTTCAGGGCATGGACGAGCGGAAGCGTGAGCTTCTTCTCGCTGAGATCCAATCCCGTCGGTTTACCGGTGATTGACCTCCTGCCCACGTAGTCGAGGAGATCGTCGCGAATTTGAAACGCGAGTCCCACATTTTCCCCGTACTCTCTCATCAGGATATGTGTTTTCTCTTCTCCGGTCGCGCTCACCGCCCCGATTTCACAGCAGGTGGAAATGAGTGACGCCGTCTTGTCACCGATGATTTTGAGATAGGTCTCTTCATCCATATCCAGCTTCCTGCTCTTCTGGATCTGGTGGATTTCCCCTTCGCTCATCCGCCGGACCGCGTGGGAGGTGATCTGCAGGAACTGGAAATCCTTGCTTTGCAGCGAGAGGAGTAGACCTTTCGAGAGAAGAAAATCCCCCATAAGGACGGCGATCTTATTCTTCCATACTGCATTAATCGATGCCAGGCCCCGGCGCGTGTCGGCGTCATCGACGACGTCGTCGTGTATCAGCGTGGCAGTGTGAAGGATTTCGACCAGCGTGGCCCCGCGATAGCTCCGTTCATTCACCCCGCCGCACGCTTCGGCGGTGAGTAGAACCAGCAGAGGGCGGACTTTCTTTCCCTTCTGTTTCAGGATGTATTTTGTGACCAGATCGACAAGCCCAATCTGGGATTTGATCGATGCGCGGAAGACTGCATCGAACGATTCCAGATGATGCTCGATAGGACGGGAAATCTGTTTGAGATCCAAGAGAACGACTCGTTGTTGTCGGATGCCGGTGTGAACGGATTAAGAATTGTCCACGGGAATAGTGAGGGTGCGGCGTTGTCCTCTTTCCCGGTCCCGGGGGAGTTGCCGCTCCACCCCGTTGAACTGTGTCGCAGGAACTCCGGGTTACGTTGTTTCCTTTTCCTTCTTCTTCCTGCCGCGCCACGCCCACACGCTGACAAGGATGCTGATTTCGTACAGGAACAGGAGCGGGATGGCCAGGAGGATCTGGCTCACGGGGTCTGTTCCGGGTGTCAACACCGCCGCGAGGATGAAGATGACCACGATGGAATGACGGCGGTACTTACGCATGAATTCCGGCCGAAGAATCCCGATTTTCGAGAGGAACCACGAGACCATCGGAAGTTCGAACACCACACCGGCGGCGAGCAGCACGCTGATAATAAAACTCATGTATTCGTTGATGGCGATGTTGTTCTGGATCGTCGGGGTTCCAAACCCCGCGAAGAACTGCAGCGCCGCCGGAAGCATCACAAAATAGGCAAAGACAATGCCGGCCAGGAAACAGAGCGTGGAAAACGCCACGATGGAGCGAACGTATTTTCGTTCGTTCGGCATCAGGCCCGGTGCGATGAACGCCCAGATCTGGTACAGAACGTTCGGCAGGCTCAGGATCACACCGCCCACGATCGCCACCTCCATATAGACGAAAAGCTGGCCAAAGGGTTGAAGGTTCTGGAGATGAATCGGCTGCTGATGGGCAGAGAGTGTAGCGTTCAGATGAGTAATCGGAAGCAGCAAGACTGAATCGATCAGAAAGTCGATGAACACCCAGCAAACGATCGTCCCGAGGACGATGCCGATCAGCATCCGGATGATGCGCCAGCGCAGCTCTTCGAGGTGCTCGAAGAACGACATCTCCTTCTCCCTGGGCTCCTTCCCCTCCTCGTGTTTGTCGTCTTCTATGCCCGGATACGTATCGGAATCAGACATGGTGGAGGTTCATCCTAGTGGTACGACACCATTCCCTCAGTGGTACCGGCCGTGACATCGGGATACAGCGGGAACCCGAGGCACAACGTTTCGACCTTGCGCGCCACCTCTTGTTCGACTGCCGGATTCCCGACGTTCGATAAGGTCTCACGAATGAGGTCCGCCACCTGCTCCATTTCGGCCTCTTTCATCCCGCGCGTGGTGAGTGCCGGTGTGCCGATCCTGATCCCGCTCGTAATAAGGGGGCTTTTGTCATCGAACGGCACGGCATTCTTGTTTACGGTGATGCCTGCCCGGTCGAGACTCTCCTGGGCTTCTTTTCCCGTGAGGTTCTTGCTGCGGAGGTCGACAAGCATCAGGTGGTTGTCGGTCCCTCCTGAAACCACGCTGAACCCGAACGACAGGAGTTTCGCCGCGAGGGCCTGGGCATTGCGGATCACCTGGCGACCGTAGGTCTCGAAGGAGGGCTCCAACGCTTCGCGGAACGCCACGGCTTTGCCGGCGATAACGTGCATGAGGGGTCCGCCCTGGATCCCGGGGATGACCATGGAATCAAGGAGCTCCGACATCTTTTTGGTCCGCCCGGATTTCGGCGCGACCAATCCGAACGGGTTGTCGAAATCCTTCCCCATGAGGATCAACCCCCCTCGCGGACCACGGAGGGTCTTGTGTGTCGTGGACGTTACGACATGGCAATGGGGGAGAGGATCATCGAGAAGTCTCTTTGCGATCAACCCCGCAGGGTGCGCAATGTCGGCAAAAAGGAACGCTCCGACACTGTCAGCGATCTGACGAAACGTCTTGAAGTCAATATTCCGGGAATACGCACTTGCCCCTACCGTGATCATCTTCGGTTTCTCACGCCTGGCAAGGTCCTCTACCTGGTTGAAATCGATCCGGCCGGAGGAAGGATCAACCCCGTACGGGATGAATTTGTAAAACTGGCCGGAGAAGTTTACCGGCGAACCGTGCGTCAGGTGACCGCCATGAGCGAGGTTCATCCCCATGAGCGTGTCGCCGGGTTTCACAAATGTGAAATACACGGCCATGTTCGCCTGGGACCCGGAATGCGGTTGCACATTGGCGTACTCCGCCCCGAAGAGTTGCCTGACACGGTCACGCGCGAGGTTCTCCACGACATCGATCCACTCGCAGCCGCCGTAGTAGCGCTTCCCGGGATAGCCTTCGGCGTACTTGTTGGTGAGGGGAGTCCCGACCGCTTCGAGAACGGCGGGACTGACGAAATTCTCGGATGCGATGAGTTCGAGCTTGGTGTTCTGACGGTGGATCTCATTGGTGACGGCGCGGTAGATTTCAGGGTCCGTTTTCTTGAGATGGTTCATAGCGTGGTCTCCATGGTGGCTGCGCGATCAGATCATTCTTCGACGAGGGGAACAAACCATCGCTCGCCCACGCTGACGGACGCCGTGAGGCGGAAAATATGGTCTTTAATAAGTCCGTTTGCAGTTGTTCCCCTGGCACCGTATTCGGCGGCAAGGTGAATGCGAGCCTCAGAGGACAGCGGAAGCGTAGCACCCGCTGTGACCATCCACTGATCGATGCCGGTGGCGTTCGGTTTATAATATGTCGATCCGAACATCGCGCCGATCCGAACGGCAACGCGTTCACTCCAGGAGGCAGTGGGTTCTCTCGATGGGAGGGTTTCAATCCCGAACCCGATCCGCGATGCATTCTGCAGATCCGATGGAGGCGCGCCATCGAACGACGAGTTCCGCCAGAGCTGGGCGCTGAAATCTGTTGCCAGGAGGTACCGGTTATCCAGGACGTACGCGAGACCGACAGTGTAGGTCACAGGGATGTCGATTTCTCCGGAAACCCCCGCAGTAGTGTCCTTCTCCACCGGGTAGTTGACCAGATCTCCGCCGAAGCTGAGGATCGTCGATTTGCTGCTGATCACCCGGCTGCGCGAAGAAATGGAAAAGCCCAATGTCATAGACTTGAGAGAACCAGCGATTCCGCCGAAACCACTGAAGATAAATCCGAACGTCCCGCCCGGACCATGGTAACTCGTTGTCCGGTCGAAGAGTCCACCTGAATACGCAGACGACGTCGGGAGGAACGTCCGGACGTATTCGATGGTGCCGAAATAGTAGTCGAACGACGCCCCCAGCGCGAGCCAGGCCGTCGGTGCGTATGATGCGCCGAGCTTCCCGACACCGATACCCCCGTTCCCCTGGTGATGGAGAGAGTAAGGAATCGTGTCGTTCGATGCATAGCCTGTGCTGTTCGTATACGTATCGAAGTCCACGTTGCTGTAGCGCGTGAACCCCGCAACGAGCGCAATCCCTTTCGCGGGATCGATGGGGAACCCGAGGGTTGCGTCACGTAACGTAATGTCGGAAATATATCGCGATGCGTTGCCGTCGGTGGAGGAAAAGCCCTGATACGTTGCGCCTGCCTCGAGGCGTGTCCTCATGATTCCCGCCCAGCTTCCCGGCGAATTCATATTCAAGTAATTGCCTGTTGATATCCCTACCCCCGTATATCCCATGCCGAGGTTTCGGACGTTCAGGCCGGAGGTGAGATCTCCGATGCCGAGAGCGGAATACATCGAGCCCCCGCCGGTGGCAAACGCTCCGGACGGAATTGCCATGCACACGGTGGAGAGGAAGAGGGTGCAGACGAAGACGCGAGCCTTGTTCATGGCTTCTTCTCCAGGCTCATGATGGAATAGACGAGATGCAGTCGGGGCCGGATCACGGCGTTGGTTGAGCGGATTCCGGACAGTTGAACGCGGTCGAAGGTGTTGAACTCCGCGTTGCTCGACGTCCGCAGCAGAACACCGTAACTCGGTCCGTGCACCCACGATTGTACAATGTGGCGGGCGTCGCCGGAAAGCGTTGTCGACGACGCTGACACGGGGGAAAGAACGGACCCTGAGACCTCATAGGTGTTCAAGGTCGTACCGGTCACAAGATGAGCGGACACCGTCGAGTCAGTGAGGACCGTGTTGAACGACGGGCTGTTCATGCGATCAAGAAGGAGTTCCGCGCTGTTGACGATGAATCCCTGATGGAGGAACGATACGTCAAATCCCAGCCAGCTGCGGTAGACCACGCCGGCCTGCAAGGTAAGCGTTGCGGCGTCGGTCGGTGGCGAACAGTCTCCGACAAATGTCGCCAATCCGGAATTGATGATTGTCGTGTCTACCGTTGTTGTATTGGGGCCCAGCGTGACCACCGTCAGCGTCGGATAATACGCCACGCTATCGGCGCCGAAAGAATGGAAACCGAGGATGGAAGACGTGCCCGAAGTGGGGACAAGCATGATGCCATAGCGATCAAGATCCGCGGCATCCGGAGTTTGGATCCACAACCGCACCATTGCAGTGTCGAGGGGAATCGTGATATACTGAGAGTCCGCGGGGACCGATTGCGAGACGGGCGGAAGCGGGCTCGTCGGAGTGTAGAAATCGTTCTGCACGCTGTCCCAGGTCACCGTGGAGGGGTCCCACGCGCGGGTGACCTTGTACGTGTTGAAAGAAACGGATCCCGGAGGTCCATCGTGATAGGTGATGTACAATCTCAGTGTTGCGGAGATGACCTTGCCGGTGTCGATGGAAGAGATGGGGGGCGAAAAGCGCAGGATGGCCGATGCGGAATATCCTGCCCCGCCGCCAATAAGGTCAGTCGCCCCGTCCATGGGAAGTCGAAGGAGGAAGGTGCTGTCCTGCGTTGCAAAGATGGTCGTGTCCCGGAAGCTCACGCCCGGCAGGCTGGAGGGAGCGACAATAGCATTCTGGGCCGTCGGATCTTCGCTGCACGAGGAAACGAGTGCTGACACCACTGCAATGAAGAGGGTGGTGAGGAATATCCGTTGAATGGTTTTTGATGGAAGCTTCATTTGCGTCGATCGATGATTTGAGTGATATACTCCACGGCTGCCGAGAGATCCTCAGCAATACAGTCAGGTTGAATTTCGCCGTTTGTTTCCAGTTCCGTCAGTGCCTGGCGGCCGTAGCCTGTGAGAACCAGGACCGTCGTTGCGCCTGCGTTCTTCCCCGCCTGCACATCGGTGAGCCGGTCGCCCACCAGGAACGAGGTATGGAGATCAATGTTGAATTCCTTCGCGGCATCGTCGATCATCCCGGTAGCAGGCTTTCGACACCGGCACGGTACATTGTAGGGCGCAAGGCCCTCAGTGGGGTGATGGGGGCAATAGGATATGCGGTCGACGTGGGCACCGGACCCGGCAAGCTCGGCTTCCAGTCGCGCATGGATCGGGATAAGATCCTGTTCAGTAAGAAACCCGCGTGCCACGCCTGATTGATTGGAGATGACACAGGTGATAAGTCCCCGCTCGTTCAGCGCGTGAATGGCATTGGCAGCCCCCGGGATGAGGACCAACTCTTCCGGCGTACGAATGAAATTCAATTCCTCATTGATGGTGCCATCGCGATCAAGGAATACTGCAGTCTTCTGCCCGCTCACTTCTTCACCAGATTCCTATACAGTTGCACGTATTTGCGGGCAGAAATCTCCCAGGAGAAATCTTTTGCCATCCCGTTCCGCATCAGCTTGCGCCAGACGGCGGCGTCTGCGAAGGTGTGAACAGCACGCTGAAGCGCATGGATCAATTCATGGCTGTCGTACTTCTTGAATTTGAACCCTGTCCCTTCTCCGCTGGAGGCGTTGAAATCGTCGATGGTGTCGTCCAGGCCGCCCGTCGCTCTGACCACCGGGACAGTGCCGTACCGCAGACTGTAGAGTTGATTGAGCCCGCACGGCTCATAGCGCGAAGGCATGAGAAACATGTCGCTTCCCGCCTCAATCAGATGCGCGAGAGTATTGTTGAAGGTAAGGGAAAGACCGACCTTCGTCGGGTATTTTTTGTGAGCCTTCTCAAACAGTTCGTGGTACTTCTTCTCTCCGGTCCCGAGGACGACCAGCTGTATCCCCATCTTCATGATCTCGTCAAGCACTTCTCCGATAAGGTCAAAACCCTTCTGATCGGCCAGGCGGGATATGATCCCGACCACGGGGATCTTCTCGTCAAAAGGGAGGCCCATATCCCGGAGAAGGGCTTTCTTATCTTCAATCTTCTGGTCAAGGCTCCGGACGTCGTAGCGATGGGGAATCAGGGTGTCCACAGACGGATCCCAGACGGAGTAATCAATCCCGTTGACAATTCCGGAGACATCGTTCTTTCTTCTCTTGACGATATCCTGCAGTCCGCAACCATATTCCTCGGATGTCCGGATCTCCTCCGCATATTTCTCGCTCACTGTTGTGATCGCATCGGCAAACATCAATCCCGATTTCAGGAGGTTGACGTTGCCGAACGCCTCGATCCCGTCCTCGGAAAGAAGAGCGGGGGGCAACCCGGTCTTCGCGAAGGAAGATTTCGGGAAGATCCCTTGATACGCCATGTTGTGGATCGTGAACACGGTGCGCGTATCCGCGTAAAACGGGTCATCTTTATAGACAGTCTTGAGGTACGCCGGGATCAATCCTGTCTGCCAGTCGTTGCAGTGAATGATATCGGGCTGCCAGCCGAGCCGTTTCAGAAGCTCGAGAACTGCCTTGTCGAAAAAGATAAACCGTTCGTCATTGTCATGGTAGTCCTTCTTCGTCTCAGGATGGACGTATAAACCGGTTCGTCCGAAAAGATCAGGGTTATCGATAAAATAGACCTGAACCTTGATCTGGTTATTCGTGATGAACGATGATTTCACCGCGGCGGGGTACGTCTTCGACCCCACAGGAATCACGATATCGTTCAAACGAATCATCTGATGGAGTCGCGATTTCCTCTCATTGATGCTCCCGTACCGGGGCATAATGACGCGAATTTCGTGCTCCATTCCTTTAATGGTCTGCGGAAGGGCACCGGAAACATCCGCAAGCCCACCCGTTTTCGCGAAAGGATCTACCTCACTGGAGACAAAGAGGATATTCAACAGCTTGGCCATGGAGGCGTCGGCAGTGGAACAAGAGGGAAGAATAAGTTCACGTCTTAGAAACTTACGATATTATGCATACAGAATCAATGAGAGGCTCCTGAACGCACCCATGGTACGACCAGTTCCACGCACGATTCGCAACTCATCAGGTGGGGCCGGTACGGCGGGTCCCTTTCTCCGGGCCCGGGAAGCTGAACGCGGTGAGAATGACAGAAGGGCAGACCGCGCCTTGACAATGAGACGGGCATTTTCTATCTTACACGTTACATAGTAATCTGACGGAGTACTGCCTAGAGTTCGATCTGCTAAAGGTTTTTGTTGTCGAGCATATGATGTCAAAAAGCTCCGGGCGCAGATTGTGCGCCGGCGAAACCTTTCTGGTCGGCTCTCTCTGGGCGGTGGCTTCCGTAAACGGGCCGCCGAATGTTATGCAGTCGAATAACGTTCGGCGTTTTCATTTCACAGCTGGACACAGACCAATAACACTATGACGGTACGCACCATCCATAGTGAACTTCTCATCGCCGTCCTGGCCCTTGTATCAGGGAACGTCGAGGCGTCATCGCCCGGTTCGGCCAATGCACACGCCGCGGTCACTGTGGTCCGTTCCGATACCCGGTCCATTGTTTTCGAATACCGACCCGTCTACCTCGCCCCGCAGGAGATTAGTGTTGCCGGGCAGAAATTCGTGCTCTACGACTTCGCACAGTCCGTTTCCTGGGCCGAGCATCCACAGCCGGGGACGCCGGATCTCCGTTGCACGGCGGTACCTCTCAGCCTGCCTTCTCAGCGAGGTTACGGAGTACAGGTCCTCTCGGCCGACTATGAAGACCTGCCCGCCACTACCCTTGCCCCTGTTCCCCTTTACAAGATCGTGAACGGCATGATGGGGGACGCGACCTATGCAGCGGATCCGAAATCCTATGCGCACACAGGGTTCCTCCCCGCGAACGTGGCGACGATGTCAACACCGGAACGCGTGCGCAGTCTGTGGATCAGCACGGTACGGATAGCCCCGTTGCAGTTTAACGCGGCGACGCGCACGGTCAGGCGATATACCCGTGTGGTGGTCGAAGTGACGTACGGTGCTGCAGGGGTCCGGGGTACGACAACGACAGATGCGCGTCTCTTGGGGGCCGGGCTTCTCAACGGAGCGATACCGTCGGCGGAACCCGTTGTGACGCGGACGAACGGCATAGCATCCAGCGTGTTGAGCGCGGGAAAGTGGTTTAAGATCAGCGTGTCCGATGACGGCATTTATAAACTCGATGCGACCATGCTGGCGGGTGCGGGGATCGACCTCGCCTCGGTCGACCCGAGGACGGTCAAGATTTATGGAAACGGTGGGCGCGAACTTTCGGAGGACCCGGCGCAACCGCGGCCGACGGATCTCGTGGAGAATGCAGTCTACGTTTCGGGAGAAGCAGACGGCAAATTCGACACCGGAGACTATATTCTCTTCTATGGGAAATCGGTGCGGGGGTGGACCTATGGTGCATCGAAGATAATGAGTCACTACATCAACCATTACACTGAGACCAACGATTACTGGTTGACCTTCGGCGGGGGATTCGGAAAGAGAATGGCGACCGTTCCATCCGATCCCGATCCGGCAACGTACACGCCCGACAGATTCCGCGATGTGGTGGCGATTGAAGAAGAGAAAGTCAAGCTCCTCAACCCGGTGGAAAACGTGTTGTCGGGCAAAGACTGGTACGCGCACATCCTGGATGAGAAGAGCCCGAGCTTTACGTATGCACAGCCTCTGCCGGGGCTCGTCCCGGGGGACTTCATCAGGTACCGATTCACTGTCCTCGCCTATTCTGTCGGCGGTGCAAGCTTCACAGTATCGGAGTCCGGCAGCCCCCTCGGTACTTATGGTTTGCCGCCCACCTACAGTTATACGTATGCAACGGGGGGGACCTTCCAGGCATCAGGCACCTCGAACTTGTCCGGCAATGCGAGTCGGCTCAATTTTGGACTCAACCAGGCCGGCATCGGGGCACAGGGGTACATCGACTGGGTGGAGTACAATTACCCCCGGTTCTTCTTTGCCACAGGCAATTACCTGCGGTTCTGGTCGGCGGACACGAATGCGGTAGTGGAGTATCAACTCCAACAGTTCACCGAACAACCGATGATCTTTGACGTCACCACGCCGCAGGACGTGAAACTGATCGGCGGTGTCGTAGGATCGTATTCATTCAGGGCGCCGGCGCATGCCGGGACGGTTTCGGAGTTTGTCGCGGCCGGGCCCTCGTCATGGAAGCAACCCGCAGGAATACAACCGGTGGTCAACGAGGATCTGCGCGGCTATGCCGACGGGGCGGACTATATTATCATAACGAGTTCAGATTTTCGCTCCGCTGCAGACCGGCTTGCCGCCTGGAGGCGCTCTCCGTCGCATGGAAACCTCAAAACCATCGTGGTCGATGTGGACCAGATCTATAACGAGTTCGGGGGCGGGCTCCCGGATATCACGGCGATTCGCGATTACCTGAAATATGCATACGACAACTGGACACTCAAACCGCAATTTGTGCTGCTGTTCGGTGGTGCATCGTATGATTACAAGGGAATCCTGGGTCGGAAAAGCTCGTTTGTCCCGACATGGCAGAGTGCCAATTCGGTTGACGCAATCGATAGTTACTCTACTGACGATTTCTTTGCCTCGTTCGGATCGGGATCGTTCGGAGATGGATCTTCTCCCTGGCTCGTCCTGGGGCGAATAGCGGCACGAGAGCCGTCGGACGGCGACGTCATTGTGGACAAGATCATGCGTTACGAGACGCAGTCGGTGCGCGACGGCTGGAAAATGCGCGTGCTCTATATCGGGGACGATGCATGGACATCGGAGGGCGGGGAAGTGGGCGACATGACCCTCCATAGTCAAGCGGCAGAGACCCTGTCTTCGCCCGGCTTTTCTCCGGATGCGCTGGAAAAAAAGAAGATCTATATCGCGGAATATCCGACGGTGTACGACGCACTCGGCCGGCGGAAACCGGGTGCGTATCAGGCCATCATCGATCAGATCAACCAGGGCGTCCTGATCCTGAATTATACCGGTCACGGGAACCCGATGCAGTGGGCACACGAAAATATTTTCAATTCGCTGACCTCCATCCCGCAATTGACCAACACGAACCGCCTGTCCCTGTTTTTCCTCGCGACCTGCAATTACTCACAGTTCGACGATCCGTCGCAAGTGTCGGGCGGCGAGCTGCTGATGAACAAACCAGATGGCGGTGCTGTTGCCGTCATCTCCGCGAGTAGAAAGGTTTTTGCCGGGGCGAACAATGCGCTGAATCAGAGGGTCTATCGGTCGCTCTTCACCTACGATGCCTTTGGGAGGGTGGTCGTCCATCGGCCGGCAACGGCGTTGTATACGTTCAAGCTCGGAGGCAACCTGGAAAACGATCAGAAGTTCTTCTTTATGGGTGATCCGACGATGCGGCTCGAGTTTCCCAATGGCTTCTCTTCGATTGACAGTATTAATGGAACGGCCGTCGACAGCGTCGGTGGTGCTGCCCGGACCAGCCCGCTGGCGATGCAATCCCTTTCCACAGTCACGGTCTCCGGGAGCATGCGTGATGCCTCGGATAAAATTGATACGTCGTTCTACGGCACGATGACCCTGTTCGTGAACGACGCGAGTCGGTTTCAGACCATTGTCAATTTCTATCCCGGCGTCAACTGGTCGTACCTTGCGACCGGAAGTACGGTTTTCCGGGGGGAGAACACGGTGAGTGCAGGCCGGTTTCGCGCGACGTTTGTCGTTCCCAAAGATATCTTCTTCGGGGATTCAACCGGCAGAGGGCGCGTCGTGGCCTACTGCACCAACGCTTCGGAAGATGCCGAAGGATACACGGGCAACGTTGCGTTCCAGGGGACGGATTCCACGACGACCAATGACAAAGCCGGGCCCCGGATGTCGATCTATTTGAATAACCGATCGTTCCGTCAGGGGGATCTTGTCGGACCGAGCCCGATGCTGATCGTGGACATGACGGATTCGAACGGCATCAACACGTCAGCCTCGGGAATCGGCCACCGGATCGAAGGATGGCTGAACAACAGCGCGCAAAGCATCGACCTGACGGATTCCTACACGAGCAAGGTGAACAATTACCGCGAGGGGACCATCCAGTATCAGTTGAGTGATCTTCCGTCGGGGAATAATTCCCTGCGTATCCGTGCCTGGGACTCGTTCAACAACTCGAACACCCTGGAGACTGAATTTGAGGTTGCATCCGATCAGAACCTCGTCATATCGGACGTCATGAATTATCCCAACCCGTACTCCGGGGGTACGACCTTTTTTACCTTCCACCAGAATCAGACGATTCCGCTGAGCGTGAAAATCAAAATCTACACTGTTGCGGGGAGAATGATCAAATCCATCGAATCGACGACCGGTGGAGAATCTTTCGTACGGATTCCCTGGGACGGGCGCGACGCCGATGGGGATGGAATCGCAAACGGCGTCTATTTGTACAAAGTGTTAGCATCGACAACTGATGGACGGTACTCCAGCGAGGCGCTCGGAAAACTGGCCATTGTAAAGTAAGTCCATTTCTTTCTATATTTAATGTCTGTGACGTTCGAACACCTGGAGGTTCTATGATAAAGTTCACTTGCGGGAAAGCGGGAGTTGCCGCAGCACTTACCGTGATGACCATTCTCACGATTCCGCAACAGGCCTCGGCCCAGGGAGAATCGGCTGTGCCGTTTCTCCTCATTGCACCGAATTCCCGGGCTTCGGGTATGGGGGAATCTGGAACAGGGTCGGTTGACGATGCGTCTGCAATCTATTGGAACCCGGGAGCGCTGGCGTTCATGGATGGGCAGGAGATCAGCATCACCCACGCGAATTGGCTTCCCCAGTTTCAACTCCCCGATCTCTTCTACGACCACTTGAATTATCGCCAGCGGATCGACGCCATCGGCGGCGCAATCGGCGTCAGCGTCAACATATCTCAGTCTGGGACAATTTCAGATTACCGGTTCGAATGGCCCTGAAGTCATCGGAACCTTTCGCTCTTACGAGTATGCCGTGACTGCGGGGTATGCCACGAAAGCAACCGATGATATCGGCCTCGGCGTGAACCTCCGGTTCATCCACAGCGCGCTCTCCCCCATCGGGACCGAAGGTGAACAGGGAAACGGGATCGCTTCGACGATGAGTGTGGACCTTGCCATGATGTGGCGTCCACAAACGCTGGATATCCCGCTTCTCGGTGACGTCGGCAAACATCTCAGCATGGGAGTCGACCTGAGCAATATCGGCCCCAAATTGACCTACGTGGATGCCGCGCAAGCCGATCCTTTGCCGACGAACCTTCGGCTCGGATTCGGGTACCGGATCTTCAGCGATGAATACAATTCCCTGGAAGCCTCGCTCGATTTCAGCAGACTCCTGGTGCGGCGCCGGGGCGACGGGAGTTCCGATGGCCTGCCGAGATCGCTCTTCACCGCATGGGGCGATGGCGGAATCCGCAAGGTGATTACCTGCGGCGGGATGGAATACTGGTACGGGTCCCCGAAGCTCATCGCCCTCCGGATCGGCTACTTCTATGAAGACCCGAATTTCGGCGCACGGAAATTCCTCACCTTTGGCGCGGGTATCCGTTACGACATTTATGGTTTTGACTTCAGTTATATCTCTGCCGGGCCGGACGAGCCTCTTTCGGACACGATCCGTTTCTCGCTCCTTATTGCCTGGGGAGGAAGTGAAGCAGAGACCGCCGCGAAGTGAAGATAAAAGTCCGCCGATAGGTCGCTCGCTGATGGCGGACGCACAGATCCGCCATCAGCATTTTCTCACAATCCTCAGACTCCTCGTCAATGACGCGTCTCCTTCTCCTCGTTTGCCTTCTCACCGTCCCGATGATCGCGTTTCCTCAGCGTTTGAGTCATTCTCTCAACGCCGACGGCGTTGACGCCCGGAAGTTGCCGGCGCCGGTGCAGGCTGTCCCGGAAACGGTGAAAGTCCTCGCCGTTCGGGTTCAGTTTCTGCAAGACAAGGAAACCCGGACGACCGGAGATGGAACCTTCCAGCTCACCGCCGGACCGGCGGACACGGTTCTCGACGCGCCCCCGCACGATGCGGAGTATTTCCGCGACCATCTCCGTTTTCTTGAAAACTACTACCGCCGGGTTTCGAAAGGGAAGGTTGTCATCGAGTCCACCCTGCTCGATTCGATCGTCACGCTCCCTTCGTTGTTGCAGGCGTATTCGCCTCCCCGGGGCAGTTCGAACGTTCTCGTCGCCGATCTCGCACGCGATACGTGGCACCTTGTCGATTCACTGAAGCTGGTCCAGGATTTCCGGAGCTATCAGAGTTTCGTTGTCTTCCATGCAGGCTCGGGGCGGGATATCGATCTCATCGCTGAGCTGGGGTATGACCCCACGCCGTATGATATTCCTTCCCTCTATTTCGGCCTCGGCGCATTTCGATCGTTCTACGGAGCCGCCTATGCAGGCATCCCTGTCCAGGGGGGGACGTTCTTCATTACGAATACCATGGTCCTCCCGGAGACTGAATCGCGCCTGCTTCCGGGCGCAGTCGGCGACTTCCCGCTCGTCCTGGGGATCAACGGACTTCTCTGCGCTTCAATGGGAAACTACCTCGGTCTCCCCGATCTCTTCGATACAAAGACTGGTGCGTCCGGGATCGGGCGCTTTGGACTCATGGACGGACAGGCGATCTTCAGTTTCAGCGGGGCCTTTCCTCCCGAGCCGTCTGCCTGGGAGAAATACTGGCTGGGGTGGATCAATCCCATTACGGTGAACGCCGAAACCTCCTCGCTCAGGCTGCCCGCCGTGACACTGGCCGATAGTGTGTACCGCATTCCCATCAGCAGTGAAGAGTATTTTCTGCTGGAAAACCGGAGCCGGGATCCGTTCCGGACCGGGGTTACACTGACAACCGTATTCCGCGGAGTCACCAGGCAACAGACCTTCACGCGTGACGTCGATGCTTTCAATGAGTTCGACGTTTCTGCGCTGTCAGGAAACGTAACCGACGTCAGCGTCCCCGATTGGAGTCTTCCCGGGGCAACGGACCCCGATGGGACATTCTACGACGGCGGGGTGGTCATCTGGCATATTGATGAATCGGTCATCGCGCAAGGGATCGACAACGATGTGGTCAACGCGGACCCTGAGCATCGTGGGGTGAGTGTGATGGAAGCGGACGGTTCACAGGACATTGGTCGCTCGTACGGAATGTTTACCGGAGGATCGGGGAGCGAACAGGGGACACCGCTTGACTTCTGGTTCACCGGGAATATCGCCCCGATCTACAAGAATGAGTTCTCCCCCACGACCTTGCCCAGTTCAAAGAGCAACACAGGGGCGAACACCCATATTACGGTCAGGGATTTCAGTCAGAGATCTCCAGAAATGACCCTGACGGTGGAGCGTGGAGATGCGCAAATCTCTCCGCTTCCGGGTTTCCCTAAACTGATCGGGCAGGTGCTCTCTCCACGTTCGCTCGTTGCGACTGTCTCCGCTTCGGGAGTCCCGTCGGTCATCGTGTCTGCCACCGGCCAACCTGGACCGAAGTCCCGGAACAGCCAGAACCCCGTTCAGGAACCCGGCCGCGTGTTTGCCTGGTCGGTCGACGGATCTCCTGCACTCGCCGGAGGTGCCTCGAGCGGACTTGTCACAGAGCTGCCGGCCGGAGACGACGTTGCCACGGGCCCAATTGCGGGCCCGTTGGGAAGCACTTCGGGCGGGCGATTCTTCATCCCGGTGAATTCTTTGCTTCCGGGTCACACCGGGGTGCGAATGTTCTCCTCCGGCCAGACGGCAGGCGCCGATAGCCTCGCCGTCCAGAATTTCTTTCTTCCTCTCCCGCGCTCGATCGTGTGTCCTCCTGCAGCGAACGATTCCATCGTCGCCGTCGGTGTTACCGGCGGCATGGTCTATTTTGTCCGGTTCGATGGAACCCTGGCGGATAGCCTGCGTCCGTCAACGGATTCTCTGGCAGGGATTGAGGGGATCAGCCGGCTCCCGGATCCATTGGGTTTCCTCATTACCACCTCCGACGGAACAGTCGTTCTTTCCAACGCTGTCCTCCTTGCCGGAAAACTTAATAGCAGCGCTTCCACCGGAGCGGTCGGATTCAATTTTGGACATTCCATTGCAGGCCCCGCGGTGTCAATGGGCGCAGGAACGGCGTCTGACCCCGTGCGCATCGCATTCGTCACGAAGGACGGCTATCTCTTTCTTACCGATATCACCCTGCGGACAATCCCGGGTTTCCCCATCTCTGTGGGGGGACCAATTTCCGCGCCCCCCGCCTTCGCCGACATGAACGGTGATGGCGTCAGGGACATCGTTGTCTTCAGCGGGGGTCGTGTGTGCGTCTACAATACCGTCGGAGCATCACTGGATTATTTCCCCGTGACGTTGAGTGCGTCGTCGCCCATCACTTCGGCACCGGTCGTCGCCGACGTCGATGGAGATGGCTTGCCGGAAATTGTCGCCGTCACTGCGGATGGCGTGGTAGGGGCCTTCAGTGCGAAAGGGAAGATGCTGTCGGGATTTCCCCTTGCGGCGGGACGCGGGAACCAGGATGTTGCGGTCTCCAGTTTGACGAATTCAAACCCTCCGCAGGGAATTGCCCTGTTCGTCGGGTCTTCGGACAATGGCGGCATGCACGGATGGAAAACATATCAGGGGAACCAGACAGCGGCCAATCCCTGGCCCCAGTACCAGTACGATCCGCTGCATTCCGGAAATGTGACGGTGTCACTTCCTCCTGGCGTTCCGGTAAGCGCGGAGTTCATGCCCCAGGACAGGGTCTACAACTGGCCGAACCCGGTCTACGACGGCAAAACGTTCATCCGGTATTTCATTTCCGAGGATGCCACCATCCACATAAAGATCTTCGATCTGGCCGGGGACCTGGTCACGGAACTGAGCGGACCGGGCAATGGCGGAATTGACAACGAAGTGGCGTGGAATGTGACAGGAGTGCAAAGCGGTGTGTACCTCGCTCGCGTCGAAGCTGATGCGGGTGGCAAGAGTGAAATTCGAATAATCAAAATCGCAGTCGTGCGGTAGTTATGATGCAACACCGAGAAAATTCCGGCAACAGCCTCTCCTTCCTGTTTGTCTTGCTCCTCATCCTGACTTTTTCCTCCGCGGGGTTAGCCCAGGATGAATTCTATCATCCCGAGCTCACCTGGAAGACCATTGAAACGGAACATTTCAATGTCCTCTATCACGAAGGGGCGGAGAGGACCGCAAGAGTCATCTCCAAGGTGGCTGAGGACATCTATGAGCCGATCACCTCGCTTTATCACCACAAGCCCGACGGGAAGGTCACATTCGTCGTCCGCGACTACGATGATATCTCGAACGGCGCGGCGTATTTCTTCGAAAACAAAATCGAAATTTACGCCCCGAGCATGGATTTTGAACTCAGGGGAACGCATAACTGGCTGCGCAACGTCGTGACACATGAATTCACGCACGTCGTTCAGATCCAGACTTCGATGAAATTCGGGCGGCGGGTACCGTCCATCTATCTCCAGTGGCTCGGCTATGAATCCGAGCGGCGACCCGACGTCCTCTATGGCTATCCGAACGTCATTGTCTCCTACCCGCTGTCGGGATTCGTCGTTCCGGCATGGTTTGCCGAAGGGGTGGCGCAGTACAACAGGGCGGACCTGCGGTACGATTTCTGGGATACACACCGGGACATGATTCTGCGGAGCTATGCACTCGACAACAAGATGCTCACGTGGGAACAGATGGGAGTATTCGGGAAGACCAGTCTCGGCAATGAATCCTCCTACAATGCCGGTTTTGCATTTGTCGGGTACATCGCGCGGACATACGGTGAGGACAAGCTCCGGGAAATTTCGCGCGACCTGTCCTCGCTTACCGTGGTCACAATCGATGCAGCGATTGAACATGCGGTGGGGAAGCCCGGCGCCGAAGTGTATGACGATTGGCGGCGGGATATGGAACGCGATTACAATGAACGCGTCGCGCCGATTCGAAAAAACCTCCGCGAAGGCCTGCCGTTTCTCAAGGATGACGAGTCTGTCGTCAGCCCCGGCGAAAAGATCGGGACCGAAACCATCTTTCGCCCCCGGAGTCTCCCTCCTGGTGCCCACCTGGAAGACTGCTGCTTCTATGCCGCGGGAACCGGCTTCGCGAACATGTACCCCGCGTATTCGCCCGACGGCACGAAAGTCGCCTACGTCAGCACAAAAGGGGGCGACTATTTCAGCCTTTCCTCCCTCTACGTCTTTGACTTTTCCACAGGGCAGGATTCCCTGATCATGCCCGGCGTGCGAACAGAGCCGGCATGGTCCCCCGACGGAAAAATGCTGTACTACGGGAAGGCCACAAGGGATCATCCACATTGGTCCTACCAGTTCGACATTTACCGTTACGATCTTCAAAAACGGGAAGAGCAGCGTCTGACCAACGGCAAGAGGGCGGCGAGCCCGACGGTTTCGCCGGACGGATCACAGATCGCCTTCGTCGTAAACGGTGACGGGACGACGAACCTTGCCGTCATGAACTCGGACGGCACCGGCTATCATGTCATCACCAACTATGCCGACGGTGAACAGGTCTATGGCCCGAAATGGAGCCCGCGCGGTGACAGGATCGTCTTCGACTACTCAATCAGGGACGGCAGGGATATTGCATGGATCAAACCCGACGGGAGCGACATTCAGTTCCTTGTGAAGGGGCCCGCCGACACCCGTTGTGCCGCGATTTCTCCCGACGGGTCGAAATTGTATTACAGTTCCGATGAAACGGGCATCTTTAACATCTACTCCCGCGACATCGCGAAGGATACCACCACCCAGCTCACAAACGTTCTGGGCGGGGCTTTCTTTCCGACCGTCGCGCATTCAGGAGACATCGTCTACTCGGCTTACACTTCATCGGGTTACAAGCTCGTCCGGATGGTCGCCCCTGCGCCCGTCAATGATGAGCGGGACCATGAGTATCTTCCTCCGACTTCTCCTGTAGCGTCTCCCGAGCCGACGACCGGAGTCCTTGCGTTTGCAGCGTCGAAGCCGGCCGAAACACCGCAGTTTGATTGGTCGACGCTCCGGCATTACGATGACTCGAAGCTTCCCCCGCTTGATGCGAAGCCGTACAAAAGCATGTACACAAGTCTCACCGTGGTGCCGTTCCTGCGGGTCGACAACTATAATACGTCGAGCAACGGACTGGATATGCTGAAGCCCGGAGTCTACCTTCTCTCCAATGACATGCTCGACATGACCGGATTCTTCGCCGGTGCGTCGCTCAACCGGAAGCTGGAACGGGATCTCTTCCTCCAATTCTTCTATCGCGGACGGTTTCCCCTGCTCTATAATATTGGCCTGGAGCCGGTCGGCTCTCTCGAGCTCTACAACGTATCGCGAAAAACTGATACGTTTGTTTCCCTCCCCGATCGGGATCCATTCAAAGTGGATGTGACCTATGACTTGTTTGAATTCGACGCGGCGCTCAACCAGCCGTTCCTCTCGCAGTTCGGGAACGTGGAGCTCAGGTATGCGCACAGCCGGTATAGCTCAGCCCTCGGAAGTTTCAACAATATCTACACGGGCGAGCTGGTGTCCTCGTCGAGCGATCTGTATCTGATTGCCAACACACTCACGTTCACCTATGCATTGGACGCGATCGTCCCGTCGAGTACATCGGATATCAATCCGATCGGTCGCAAAATCAATCTGCGAATCAGCGGAGAGCTCAACAAGTTCGGCGCCACGGATTCCGCCGGTTACCGGCAGTACAAGCTTTCCGATACCGGCCTGCAGCCCGTGTACGACAAAATCGATTTCATGCGGGCAGAACTCAACTGGCATGAATATTTTCCGTTTCTCTTCAGAGGACATACGCTGAATCTCTGGCTGAGAGGGGGGACCATCTTCGGGCCTCCCGTCGACGAATTTTTCGATTTCTATGCAGGCGGGCTGATCGGGATGAAGGGATACCCGTTTTATGCCCTCAGCGGAAATTCCGTTGCTTCACTCGGACTGGCGTACAGGTTTCCCATCATTCCCAACATTGATGTGCGATTCGGACAAATTTACTTTGATAAGCTCTATGCATCGGTGTATGGGGATTTCGGCAATGCCTGGACCGAAACCGGACAGCAGCTCAAGGACTTCAAGAAGGACGCCGGCGTAGAGCTCCGGCTGGAAGCATTTTCCTTCTACTCCTATCCGACACGAATCTTTTTCAATGCTTCTTACGGATTCGATCGCTTCTCCCGTTTCATCAAGACGCAGAACGCGACGATTACGTATGGCAAGGAGTGGAGGTTTTATTTTGGCGTGCTCTTTGGATTCGATTTCGATTGAACCAGATTAACGATAAGGGGTCCAGGATGAGCCTCAAGGTTCTCTGTCTCTGCGCGGTCTTGATGCCTGCCGGACTGTATGCCGGGTCGCCGGAAGACTCCACCGCATACCCCATCACCGGCAACATACAACTGGATCTTTTCGGTCTCAGGGATGTATCACCGGTGCCGAAGATCCTCCAGGGCGAATCAGGGGCACAAGCCTCCTCTCAGCGCAAGTCCACGTGGCTCGCTGCCGGACTGTCCCTGGTAGTACCGGGGGCAGGGGAATTCTACGCAGAGAGCTATTGGAAATCAGCGGGGTTCTTACTCGTCGAGATTGCCATGTGGGGTCTTGCGTACTCCTGGGATCATCGGGGGGATGTGCAAACGGACAATTTCCAGAATTTCGCCAACTCACACTGGAGTGTCGTCCGCTACGTCGACTATGCGCTGACAAACTTCAAACCGGTGGATCCCGCGACGAACCAACCGTTTACCGAGGGCCAGTTCTGGTCAGGCACACCGAACCCCGCGGCTCCCTGGGTCGGTGTGAACTGGGCGGTGGTCAATAGGATGGAAGCAGCAATCGGGGGGTATTACTCGCACAGCCTCGCTCCGTACGGGGATCAGCAATATTTCGAGATGATCGGGAAGTACGAACAGTTCAACATGGGGTGGGACGATGCGAACCCGGGCCTGGGGTCAGACTATTTCACCCAGAAGGCGAACCTGACCCCGCGGAATGTGTTCTATGCGAAAGAGCGTGGGAAGGCCAACACCTACTACGGCCGGGCGACGACCTTTGTGACCGTCGCAATCCTGAACCATCTTCTCAGTGCAGTTGATGCAGCACTGACCGCTTCCTGGTACAACAAAGCACACACGGCGGTCGGGTTCTTGCTCATCCCGAACGCCGCCGGGGGATACTCCAGCGTCCCTGTACTGCAGTTCAACGTTGAGCTCTGATGGAGTGTTACTTCCTCACCCGGAGGATGACGAAAATTGCCCCGGCGAGAAACACGAGGTTCGCAGCCCAGGCCGTCAGGAGAGGATTGACATCTCCGTTGTAGCCAAATACCTGCGATACCTTCATCACGATCAGGTAGATGAAGCAGATGAGCAGGCTGATCCCCAGCTGCACCCCCGTTCCACCCCTTCTTCGCACCGAAGCAAACGGCACACCAAACAAGACGACGATCACCGCAGCAAACGGGTAAGAAATCTTTCCATAGAAATCGACCATCCATTGTGATACGTCCTGTCCCGCCCGCCGTTGGTCGGCGATAAACTGCTTCAGCGCAGGGTAGTTCATCTCGTCCGGCTTCTCCTGTTTCTTCCGCAGATCATCCGGGTTGAATTGCAGGTTCCGTTCGGGGAGGAGCGGAAACGTCTCGATCGCTTCTTTGTCCCCGGAAAACATCCTGCGGGTCACATTCGACAGCACCCAGCAGTGCGCGCTCGAATCCCACGCCATGCTCAGGGCATCCGTGCGCTCGATCATGCGTGTCGGGTCGGCTGCATCGAAATCCTGTATCGATATCCTGGTCGCGACATTGCGGGAGTCGTCGAAGAACCCGATGGAAAGGATCCTGGTGGGGGAGTCCTGGATGTAGATATTCGCCCCCGAGGCGTTGATGACATCCTTGTGAAGGTAAGTCCGCTCGATGAAGAATTTCTTCGAATTTGCCGAGGGGACCACCCAACCATTGAAATAGACGAGAGCTCCGCTCACCAGCAGGGAGACGATGACGTACGGCAGCATGATCCGGTAGAGGCTTGCGCCGCTGGATTTCATGGCCGTCAACTCGTTCTGGGTCGACATGCGTGCCGTGACAAACAGGCTGCCGAGGAGGAGCGCAACCGGGGTGATCAGCTTGATGATTTCCGGGGTGAAATACAGGTAGTAGCGGAAGATAATCCCGAGCCCTGCATCCTTGTCGAGGAAATCGTCCAGCTTCTCCATGGAGTCGATGACGATAAACACAATCAGGACCGCGCCCAGGGAAAAGGCCGCCGTTGCGAGGAATTGTCGGATAATGTAGCGATCGAAGATTTTCACGAGTCTTCCGGGGGAGGTTCGTCCTGAAGTCTGGCCCGCCAGCGGCGCGGCACCATGCGCTGGAGGAAATCCCAATTGATCAGGATGGTTTCACGTCCGATGCGAATGCACAGGAGCACACCGAAGAGACCGATGAGGACGTTGGCGATCCACATGCCCACCGCCGGCTGAACGATGTCCCGGTCCGCGAGTTTTTCCCCGCCGATCAGACAGGCCCAGTAGAGGACAAAGAACCCCAGGCTGAGTGTCGCGGCAATCCCGAAACCGCCCCGCCGTAACATAATCCCGAGGGGAACGCCGACGAGGACAAAAACCAGGCAGGCGGTAGGAATGGAATATTTTTTGTGGATCTCCACCAGGTACTGGTCGATCTGGCGTTCCATGTTCTCGAGTCTGAAGAGATACGTCGCCACGTTCGCATCGGTCTGCTGGGCGACGGCAAGGGGGCTGGTCGGTCCCTGGGGGACCAATCCCGGTCGGAGAGGAGCGAGCGAGGCAGAATCAAGCAGTCCGCGAAGTCTCAGTCCGACATCGTTTGCCATGACCGTGTTGAACTCCTTCTGCAGCATCTCTTTCTGGTGCTTGAGGGTATCGGCGATTTCGATCATCGCCGAGGCGCTCAACTCGCGGTCGCCCCGCGAAAAAGCATTCTCCGATGAACGGGAAAAATCAAATCCCTCGACGTCCATCGCAATCCTGTGTTTTTCAAAACGAATGCGGCGGTACGACTGGGCATTCTGGAGGTCCAATTCGTGAATCTCGCCGTCGTCGAGATCCAGGATCAGTTTTCTGAAATCCGGTGAGAACGAAATCGTCCCCCGTCGTGCGGTGATAGTGACGTTTGTTGTGGGGTTCGTGTAATCGTACAGCGTCACGCCTTCAATGTCGTTCGTATTGGGGACGGTCTTCCGGACAAGGATGCTATATCCCGGGATGTCCTGTGAGAAGACTCCGTTGACAAGCGTGAGTGTCGGCTTTTTCCGACGGATATCAACGGTGAGCATTTTGAGCTGGTGGTTGGCATCGGGGAGGACGTCGTTATTGAAATAGACCAACCCTCCTCCAACTGCAAGGCCGGCAAAAAACACGGGAGCGAGCATGCGGTAGAGGCTCATCCCGGTGGCTTTCATTGCGGTGATTTCGTTCTTGGAGGACATGTCGCCGAACGCCATCAGCGTGGCAACTAGGACAGACATGGGTACGGCGAGGACGAGCATCCACGCCAGGTTCAGGGCAATGAGTTCGGTGATCACCCATGCGCTGAGTCCTTTGCCCACAAGCTGATCGACAAACTTCATGAGGAATTGCAGCAGGAACAGGAACATCAAGGTGCCGAGAGAGAAGAAGAACGGTCCGGCATGTGCACGAAGGATGTGCGCCCACAACGTCCAGGGTTGGCGAAGGTGTCGGAGAACCATGAGATGAATATACGAAGTTTTCTTTTCACGAGGGAACATATGCAAGCATACAGAGCGACGATTGCCTCTTCTACGCCAAATCCCTATATTGCATGTCAGCCTCGTGTAGCCGACGTAGCTCAGTGGATGAGAGCATCGGGTTGTGGATTCAGGGGTGTAAGAAGTGCCCGATCCAAATCAGTTTTGGCGAAGTCCAAATCGAGTCACGTCATTTCCCTCCGCAAGGCCTACATTCGACCAGACATACACGAAACCTCCCGCGATGCCAGGCGACGACTTTCTGCCACACTCCCCGACAGGAATGCGTGCTTAACCCTTTCAGGATACGCCCTCGCTCACGCATGAGCGGATGGGGCGTGCCGAACTACACAATGACCAAGTACTATCCAGGATCAGGTGAAGCTCATGAAGACATCTGTAGGAACGATAGTTCTGTCGACGTTGGCCCTTCTATGTCTGGTGGACACCGGTGCCCCTGCGCAAGAGCAATGGGCACTTGATACCGTAATAGCGACAGGAGCGAATTCTTCAGGAATTGCGCTTACACCGGATGGGAGCAAGTTCGTTGTTACGAACAATACGACGCCCGGGATGGTGAGGGTTGTCTCGACTTCGACCTATGCCATATCCGACATTGACATCAGTTCCATAGAAGATTATCCTAATAGTGTTACTATTACACCCGATGGCTCAACAGCACTCGTAGCCACAACACACAACATCGCTTTAATAAATCTGTCGACGAATTCCATAAAGACGCATTTTGCAGCTCCCTGTGTAGGGACCACGCTTTATGGGATTGCTGTTACGCCAGATGGTCAAAATGCCCTTTTCCCTGATTTAAGCTCCGGTTGTACCCAGCAAGGATTGAGGACCATGAGTGCCATAAGTCCTTCCGGCTCAACGTTCAATCAAGTCAATACTTCAGGTCAACTGTACGGGATTGCCATCTCCCCGGACAGTGCGTCAGCGGTTGTCACAACATTCACAAGTGACTTCCCCAAGAAAATAAACCTGTCAACCGCCGGAGTCCAAAATATCACAGGCTTCAGTGGTTCTTACGGTGTTGCGACGTTCCATCACAGTAATGAGGCGCTCATCGAAGGAGATTCGCTCAAGCGTGTTTCATTAACCAGCAATACCGCCACGCAATTCATCTCGGATATTTATAGCACCGCTTTGCAGGGCATAGCCATTACTGCCGATGACAAATATGCCTTCGTGGTGGGTTCATTTGAGAAAATTGTCGTAGACCTTGCCAGCAATACTGTAATTCAGACTTTTACTGCCGGGGGAACCGGTGTTGCCACGATGGCTGACGGGTCAAGATTTTTCGTCACCGATAGTTACAATGGAACCACAAGGGTCTATAAGAAAGTAAGCTCCACCGGAATTGGCGGCTCTCAAGCCGCTGGTGAGATTCCGTCGGCTTTCACACTTCTGCAGAGCTTCCCCAATCCCTTCAACCCGACGACCACAATCCGCTATGGCTTGCCGCATCGAACCCAGGTGACGATGACAGTCTATAATACGTTGGGCGAGGTTGTTGCCACGCTCGTGAACGGAGAGCAGGAAGCCGGCTATCACGAGATCCGATTCGACGCCCGCGATCTCTCGAGCGGCGTGTATTTCTATCGCATCGTAGCAGGAGAATTCACTCAGACGAAGCAACTTTTGCTCGTCCGGTGAGCGCCGACGTCGCAGCAGAGCTTCCCAAGGCCCGGTCGCTCCGGGCCTTTTGTTTTCGTGGGTGGCGGGTTCATTCCCATGTGGTTCCTCTGATCATCCGGCGGACCTTTCCAAGGGTTCAAAGATGAGTCCGACGATAAATCGGGCAGTAACAACTTCGGGCTCCATGCGAATCCGATTTCTTGAGCGCCAGTGAGCTTGAACCTCCGACTTCGTGAATTATTTGATTGGCGGATAGCGTCCACGCCGATGTCAGCCTTGAGGAGGCCCTGACACGCGTCAGGGGGTCTCTCAAGAAAAGTTCATTGCTCTTCGTGGGCACCGAGCGCCAGAGAAAGGATTGCCTTCTGCTCCAATTCATGTGCTTTTGCTGACCCGGTAGCGGGGCTTGCGCTCGCAGACCGCTTTATCGAACGGATTGGCAAGTTGCCCGCAAGTTTTCCAAGCAGAGGCAGAATGTAGTGTAAGGCCCCCATGTTCGCAGGCTCTTCCTGCACCCACACGAGCTCACGCGCACTCTGATGTCGATTCAACTCTGCCGCTAGCTCCTCTTCGGGAAACGGGTAGAGCTGCTCGACAAAGACGATCGCGGTCCCCGTGATCCGGCGTCTTGTTCTTTCAATTCGCAACGCTCGCCCAATTTTTCCTGTGCATATCAACACTCTCTCCGCATTGTTCACTTCCGACTCCGGAAGGACACTCAGAAATCGAGGATGAGTGAATTCTTCAAGTTGCGAGCCGGCATCGGCCACGTGGAGTATACTCTTCGGTGTAAATACGATTAATGGCTTTCGCCAGGAGCGCAAGGCCTGGCGGCGAAGCAAGTGAAAGTACTGAGCAGCGTTTGAGGGCTGGCAGATCTGTATGTTGTCCTCGGCGGCTAGCTGCAGGAATCTCTCCATGCGCGCGCTGGAATGTTCCGGACCTTGCCCCTCATACCCATGAGGCAGAAGCAACGTGACTCCCGATAGCAGGCCCCACTTATCTTCTCCGGCAGAGATGAACTGATCAATTATCACCTGCGCTCCATTGACGAAATCTCCGAACTGGGCCTCCCACAACACCAAGGCATCCGGGTATTCACGACTGAATCCATACTCGAATCCAAGGACAGCAGCTTCGGAGAGCATCGAGTTATAGATTTCAAATCGACCCTGTTGGGGCTTGAGATGTGAGAGTGGTATGTATTCATTCCCGGTTTTGGTGTCGAAGTACACCGCCTGACGTTGAGCAAACGTCCCGCGACGACTGTCTTGACCCGATAGGCGGACGGGGATGTTGTGACGGAGGAGGGAACCAAAGGCAAGCAATTCAGCCATGCCGAAGTCTACGGGGATTTTGTGCTTGCCCATGTCAGCGCGCTTATCCAGAACACGCTTCACTTTGGGGTGCAGAGCAAATCCATCAGGCACGGACGTCAGGACGTTCACCATTTCATTCAGCTCTTCAAGTGAGATGCCCGTGTCAACCTCCAGCGAACTCGAATATGGTCCACCGGCGTATTTGTTCCAATAGTCTGGAAGTTCGCTCAGCTGGGGCATTTTCTTCAGCGTGGCAGCTTGATCGAGAGCGTTCTTGAACTCAGACTGCGACTCACGCATCACTGAATCAACGTTCTCGCCTATTTTCTGCGCGTACAGCTTCCACAACGGCGAATGCTCTTTGATCCCATCATACAGCAGCGGCTGTGTAATGGTGGGGTCGTCGATCTCGCTGTGGCCGTGCCTTCGGAACCCGATCAAATCGATCACAACATCGCTGGAGAACGCGGAGCGGTACTCTGATGCAATCCTGCCGACGCGGACCACGGCGTCAGGGTCTTCGGAATTGACATGGAAGATGGGGATCGGGAGTCGCTTCGCGACATCGGATGAAAACCGCGAGGAATACAGCTCTTCGGGCGTGCTTGTGAAGCCAATCAGGTTGTTTGCAATGATGTGAAGAGTTCCCCCAACCGTGAAGCCGTTGAGGTTGGCAAGGTTCAAAGCCTCAGCCGCGATGCCTTGACCGGCGAAGCCGGCGTCGCCGTGAATCAGTATAGGCAAAATCTCCGCTGCGCCGAGTTGGCCAATCCGCGTTTGCTTCGCACGGACACGACCCATCATGACAGAGTCGACCGCCTCCAGGTGACTCGGTCCCGAGACGAGTCGCATTTGTATTTGGCCCCCGCTTTTGGCTGCAAATTTCCCCGTGGCACCGATATGGTATTTCACATCTCCGCCTCCCAAGACGCTGCGGGGATCGACATCTTCAAATTCTGCGAAAATACTCACGGGCGGAGTACCAACGATATGAACCATGACATTAAGGCGGCCCCGATGGCTCATTCCGATCACAGCTTCTGTTGCTCCGCGAGATTCCGAGTCATTAAGAATCTCGTCGAGAAGAGGAATCAAGGAGGCCAGGCCCTCAAGCGAGAATCGCTTCGTTCCAGGGTAGCGCGTTTGCAGCACTTGTTCGAACATTTCGGCCGAGGCGATCCGCTCAAGAATCTCAAGTCGATCAGGAGTGAACGGCTCAATCTCCATTTTTTGCTGAACCCACAGCCGCCGGGCTGGGTCGGCGATGTGCATGAACTCCACTCCAATCGTGCCACAGTAGCAACGGCGAGCGGCAGCTGCATCATGGCCTTGCACGTCCAATTCAGGTCGATGCTGGGGCCTCAGATATTCGAGGGGATCCAGGTGCGCTTGGAGGTATCCCCAGCGTCGAAAAATGTCAAAGATCTGTTCGGATTCATTCATAGATTTACCGGAGAATTGTCACAACGTACAACGAGATCTTCACCATTTGAGTTTCTTCGCCTCGAATGACGCCGTGGACAACGAAGGTCCATGAGACCCGGGCAAGCGAGAAAAGGAAGTCAAGATTGTCAATGCAAGCAAAAATACGGTTCTCCGATGCCAATGGGAAGGCATGGGAACTATAACGCACAATTATGACTTTTATTAATAACAGTAATACCCGGGACGTCACGCTGCTGTCGAAACTCCTTCAATCCTGAGCATTACTCGTTGTCTGCTCAACTCCTCAGTTCTGCGGAACAACACATGTCTATGGGGAGGTGCTCTTCGTGTCATTCTGCTCCTTGCTGTCGCTGCTCGCGTTGGTAATCAATTCTTCGCTTCTCATAATCCTTCTTCTCGATAGCCCAAGGAGTTTAACAAGAAGGTTGTTTGCCGTGCTCGTTGTTTGTTTCGCAGTGTGTGATGTTGCGGGTATCATTGTCTTGATCAGTGCCACGTCAGAAGGGGCGTCGGCGCTTTTCCTCATCTTCCCACTCTCATTCCCGGATCAAGCGAACAGACTATCGGGAAACGGACGCTTCGTCGCCGGGCTTCTGCTCCCAGCTTTGACATTCGCAGTTTTGTCTGCTCTTCAGCTCTTCTACCCTCTCTCTCCCTTCGAGTATTCAGTGGCACAATCGAATTTTACTTCTCAATCGACTTGAGCGGAGGAAATCAATCGGCCGTCGTGCGTATGTTCGTGTTGTTCTCTGTTCTCTGGGGGATTTGGAGCTTGGTCGGGCGACACCGGACTCAGGGCTCTCATCGGCCTGGCCGCGATGTTGGGTGGGACCATGCGCACGCCGCTGACGGCGATCTGCAGAGATGAAAGTGAGCGAGCTCTCAGACAGGATTGCTGCGCCAATTCTGGTGTTGAATGTTGACGCAGAGCGACGGCGGCTGAAGACTGAACCTGAATGGGTCACGGCCGAGGAAGATGGGAGTACCCACGTGAGGATGCTATGAGCAAGGCAGCGTCGGAACATCGAGAAAGGATTCATTTGCAGCCACGATTGAAATACAAGGAACTCGCACCTGGCGGGCACCAGGCCATGAGCGATCTCGAGCACTATGTGCATTCCTGCGGGATTGAGCCTCCGCTCCTGGAGCTTGTGAAAATGCGATCCTCTGAAATCAATGGCTGTGCTTATTGTATTGACATGCATTCGAAAGATGCCCGCGCCGGCGGAGAGACTGAACAGCGTCTGTATGTGTTGAGTGCCTGGCGGGAGGCACCCATCTACACGGATCGTGAGCGGGCTGCACTGGCGTGGACCGAGGCAGTGACTCAGGTGAGTGAGACACACGTTCCCGACGAAGTCTACGAACTGGCTCGCAGGCATTTTGGGGAAAAGGAACTGGTGGATCTCACCTTCGCGATCGTCGCGATCAATGGATGGAACAGGCTCGCGATCAGTTTTCGATCAGTGCCCGGCACGTACCAGCCAGCACGTCACAACAACAAAGACGCGTCGGGGGAAAAGTAGCACGATTGATCTCGCCGGCGACAATGCGATGACCGTTGTACGGTGGAATGTGCGACCCTCCCTGGCTGAAGAACTCGTGTTCCCGCGCATTGTATGGCGGTGTAGCCACAAAATGCGTTCGATGCGCTTGTGCATGTGCTCGAAGGGTGAACCACAGTATTTGATCAAAAGCGATACGAGCGACCACCTGGCCATGCACAAGGGATCTGCGCTCAAGAAATTCAGAAGCAAACAATGAGCGCGCTGACAAAGACTGCCGATGTCGCAAAGCACAGGATGCCAAAGGATAAACCTTCGCGACTGATCATGACGATTGGACATTCCACGCGTACGCTCAAGGAGTTCATCCGACTGCTTCAGGCACACGGGGCAACTTGCGTCGTGGATGTCCGCACAGTGCCGCGTTCCCGGCACAACCCGCAGTTCAACAAAGCGTCTTTGCCCCGATCATTGAAGAAGGCGGGCTTGGAATATATCCACTCGCCGGGACTCGGCGGCCTGCGTCATGCGAAGCGTGATACGGTCAACTTAGGCTGGCGCAATGCTTCTTTTCGAGGTTATGCTGACTACATGCAAACGCCCGAGTTTGCGCTGAGCCTCGAAGAAGTGATCCGTCTGGCCAATCGAAACAGCGTTGTCTTGATGTGCGCTGAAGCGGTGCCCTGGCGCTGTCATCGCTCGCTCATCGCGGATGCTCTTGTGGTTCGTGGAATTCGCATCGAAGACATTATGAGCGCAACTCTCACCCTGGCTCATACGCTCACACCCTTTGCCAAGGTCCGTGGCACTTCAATCACATATCCGACCGAGGCATTCGGCGGCACGCAGAAGAAACCGTCAGTCAAACGGTCTCGGCCGCAGCCCGTTGCGAAGGCCGTGCGGAAAGAACGGTAGGCCATGATAGCACACACACTCACACCGGTACTGCTCCACAAGAAGGACGTTGCCGTCTCCAGGATGCGCGAGCTTCCGCCCGACGTGAAAACGCGGCTGGTCATCGTCGTCGACCGGCACTGTACCAAGGGCATGTTCATCGAGCGAGATGCGACCGGACTGCACGCTGTGGCGAATACACTGCCGTGATGAGAGGACTTCAGCCGGGCTTGGAGACGACGACGGGTCCCCTCGGCAAGCGTTGGACAATGCTGATGAGACAGCACGACGATCGTGATACGTGGTACTAAGAGAAGGAAGAGGACATGCGAAACGTCAATCCGAACACAGTGAAGGAACGGCAGATAGATTCTCAGCTGCTTACTCTCGACGTAGAAAAGGAAGCCCGATTGCTGAGAGCCGAACCGGAGTGGATAGCAGGCGAACGAAACGGCAAGACTCTGGCAAAGTATCCGCATATGCGTGTCGTCCTTATTTCCCTGAGAAAAGGAACCGGTCTGCGGGAGCACAAAGTCGAGGGCCCTATGGCGCTCTATGTGGTTTCGGGAAAGGTTACCATTTCAGTGAAGCATGCGGAATATCAGGTGCGAAACGGAGGTCTGTTCACCCTCCGGAAGACCATCCCTCATGATGTGCGGGCGTCGGACGATTCCACGATTCTTTTGACCATTATGCATATCTAAGGTTGTGCATCGATTACTCAGACTCGGTTCGGGTGGATGTTTTCCGGGCCAGGCTAAGCGAATACCGAGCACTGAAGATCGATTCACCGGCTTCTCAACTTGGGATCGCAACGGTGATTGAACAATTAAACAGAGGATCACTCCCGGGCACAAAAGATGCGTTGGGATGAGCTGGGGGAATGGTACATTTGCCGTTACGAATCTGGGATTGCTCGGGGTGGATGAGTTCATTGCCATTATCAACCAACCGGAATCGGCGATTCTCGCAGTGGGCGGGATTGTGCGCAGGCGGCCGCATTCCTTCATGAATTCCGAACCCTCATCGAGAAACCATTGAACCTTCTCATGTCAGACCCGACATAGTGGACCTCCAAGCCAGGACGTTCATTTGTCTGCGGGAGGATGTCCGTGGGCGAGAACCAGTGAACCGACAGAAAGGTGATCGAATGCCAGACGAACCTTCGTCAAAGCCCAAAGGTCTTCCGGCTGCTACCGTGGCGAAGATAGCAGAATTCATCGATTACCAAAAAGGCGCCGTGGTAAGTCGAGAGATCGTAAAGAGGTCAGGGGGTAGTGTCACGCTCTTCGCGTTTGACGAAGGAGAGGGCCTGACCGAGCACACCTCGCCGTTCGATGCCATTGTCCAGATTCTGGAAGGGACTGCAGACATTACTGTCGCCGGTAAGTCCCACCGGCTTCAGGCGGGCGAAATGATCCTCATGCCTGCTCTGCAGTTGCATGCGCTGATAGCGCCAAGCCGCTACAAGATGATTCTGACGATGATCAAACCTTGAAGTGAATGGAGCGAGCCGTACGGGAATCGTGCGCGACCGGGGGATGGATGCGTTCCTGGTGAAGAAGTCTTGCCCGTGTGGTTGTGCAGAAATGTCTTTGCAACTGAGAGGAGGTCCCCAAGTGCCGTCAACCACTGATACACGCTCACCTGTTCCTTCCATTGCAGCGAAGCGCAATCTCATCATTTCAAAATACTGGACGCAGACGGCCATCGTTGTGTTTGTCTTCGGGTTCTTCGTCCTTGGTCTTCTTGCATACCGCACGTACGTTGATGAGCCGCCGATTCCACAAAAGGTTGTGAGTGAATCAGGTGCTCTTCTCTATACAGGTGACGACATTCTTAAAGGGCAGCAAGTCTTCCTTCGCAATGGATTGATGGAATACGGATCCATCCTTGGGCACGGCGCATACCTTGGACCAGACTACACGGCAGATTATCTTCGCCGGGCCGCCCTCATCGTGTTGGATGAATATGGCGGCGCCCACTCCGATGTTGCCCATCAACGAACGATCGACGATTTCAAAACGAACCGGTATGACCCTACGACGAAGATTCTTGTCGTTTCTCAGGCTCAGGAGGCGGCTTTCCGCCGACTTGTCAGTCAATATGGGTCGTTCTTTTCGGACCCCTCAACCCGGAACGGTCTCCGGCCGAAGGCGATTACGGATTCGAATGACATACGACAATTGACGGCGTATTTTGCGTGGACGGCGTGGGCGGCGTCGGCGCTCCGACCGGGCAAAGATTATACGTACACAAACAATTGGCCGCCGGAGCCGCTCGTCAACAATCGGCCGAGTGCGGAGGTCGTCGTCTGGAGCGTCATTTCAATTATCACTCTGCTTGGAGGGATCGGCTTGATGATGGGGGCATTCGGCCGGTGGAGGATTCTGGGGTGGCATGGGCGCGATCAACAAACGCTTTCATTTGTACGGCCCGGAGAAGTGCCGCTGACGCCGGGACAGAGATCAACGGTATATTTCTTTCTCGTGATGGCTTCGCTGTTCCTGGTCCAAGCGCTGCTGGGGGGTGCGGTTCAGCACTACCGGACGGACATTTCGAACTTTTTCGGTATCGACCTTGCGGCAATCCTCCCGTACAATCTTGCGCGCACCTGGCACTTGCAGATTGCCATCTTCTGGGTGGCGACATCGTATCTTGCTGCCGGCATTTTCATTGCCCCGATCATCGCCGGTGGAGAACCGAGACGGCAGCATTGGCTCGCCTACGGTCTGCTCGGTGCGCTCGCAATTGTCGTGTTCGGAAGCCTGTTCGGTGAATATGCCGGCATTTATGGATGGATACGAGACCACTGGATCTGGTTCGGCAATCAGGGGTTTGAGTATCTCGATCTTGGCCGGTTCTGGCAGGTGCTTCTCTCGGTCGGGCTGACGTTCTGGGTGATCATGTTATTCCGGGTTTTGCGTGGACGCTTGTCTCAGGAGCATCTGGGGAATATGCCGTGGATGTTCTTTTATGCAGCCCTCGCGATCCCCGCATTTTATGCGGTCGGATTGCTTGCCCAGACGTCGTCGAACATCACGACGGCAGAATACTGGCGGTGGTGGGTGGTTCATCTCTGGGTGGAGGACTTTCTTGAATTATTCACGACCGTTATAGTGGCGTACCTCTTTGTTCTCCTCGGGGTGGTGACAGAGCGGGTAGCCCTGACGTTGATCTATCTGGATTTCATCATCTATTCCCTCGGCGGCGTCATCGGCACGATGCATCACATGTACTTCAACGGAACACCGGTCGAGACGATGGCGCTCGGCGCAGCGTTCTCTGCGTTCGAAGTCGTTCCGCTCGCCTTCCTCACCGTGGAGGCCTGGAGCTTCCTCCAGCTCGGCGCCGTGCAGGTGCGCGGTTCGGAGACCGCCTTCCCTCACCGCTGGGCGGTGATGTTCCTCGGGGCTGTTGGGTTCTGGAATTTTCTCGGCGCAGGGATCTTTGGCTTCCTGATCAACATGCCGATTGTTTCGTACTACGAGATCGGGACATCGTTAACGGCGAATCATGCGCATACCGCATTCATGGGCGTCTACGGCATGCTAGCCGTTGGGCTTGCCCTGTTCTGCCTTCGGTACATTGTTCCGGAGGAACGTTGGTCCGATCGATCGGTGAAGTTCAGTTTCTGGGCGCTCAACATTGGCCTCGCATGGATGTCGTTTGCCACCCTGCTTCCTCTCGGGATCCTTCAGCTCTACCAGTCCGTAAGCGCAGGGTACTTCGAAGCACGATCGATGAAGTTCCTCACGTCCGGGACGAACTCGATCATCGAATGGATCCGATTCCCCGGTGATGCTCTCTTCATTATTGGCATTCTGCCGATACTCTCCCTGACCTGGAAGGGTGTACGGTCCAAAGTTGTCAGAACGGCGAGGGAAGGTCAGCGAACCATGTTGTTCACGGAAATCAAGATGTCGCACGGAGAGGGACAAGAGTGACCGCGGGAGCTGTTCATGTCGAGGTCCTGTTCGCTGTGGGTTATGTCGCCTTCCTTGTCCTGGTCGCCTGGGGATTTGGGTTGATGGCTCGTTCCTCGCACAATCGCATACTCCAATCGAGGACCGTCGGTTTCCGGTTCCATCGTCATCTCAATGTCTGGGAGTGTTCGCAAGGGACCATGCTGGGGTTGATGGAAGTGAATCGCGAGCGTGGCGTCGCCCGATACAAGGCAGAAGGAAGAGTGTGCAACAGGTGCAGTATCAAACATCTGTGCACTGATTCGGAGGACGGGAGGGAATTGACGCACACGATCGGGTATTGGACACAGAGCGAGTTGGGCCGGTTCCAAGGCGGTCTTTCCGTCACACTGTTGGTGTTGGGAGAAGTCATTGTGGTTATTGAGCTCGCACGTCATCATTCCGGTGCAGACCTTGTACTCCTGGGGCTTGGCGGATCGGTTGTCCTGAGTATTGGCATGAGAGTCTTGAGAGCGTTTACTGCCGCCGTGACACGCTCACCGGCTTCCTGAACAGCTCGCTGAGCACCCATGGGCTCTCCTTGAATGTGGGACAATATCACCAAGCACGGTGCGTTCTCCGACACCATTGAGGTCAGAGCGAGCTCGCAGCCGTCGACTCAAGATGGCATATCGGCACTCAAATCATCTCCATTCTCAAGGACAAAGTGACTCGTAGGGTGGGCTTGAACCAGCGGTGAAAAATTGTTAACTTAGATCTGCAGTCAATGCTTGTACTGTCTGCCATCTCGGCAAACCTGCCGACGTAGCTCAGTTGGTTAGAGCACTAGATTGTGGATCTAGGGGTCATAGGTTCGAATCCTATCGTCGGTACCAACGTATTTCATTTCCGATTCTCGATATTCCAATCTTTATCTTCAATTCGCCCCGGCCCTCACTGGGGCTTTTCCTTCCTCGCCACCCTTGGGTTCGTGCTTCAAGCACACCGATTCTCTGTGGATCGGCAAGTTGCCCCACGTAAGTTTCTAGCCGAATCGGAAATAGACACTCGAACTTCACGGGAGTGCCTTTCTGCGAGCATTCTCGATCGCATCGTTATCATTCACGACGTTCTCGACTTTGTTTCGGATTCGCAATAGTACAACCCTCCCGAAAAATTCGTGGCTATTATTGCGAGGAAATTCCTTTGTGTCCTGGATCGAAGTGTTCAACTGATTCCTTCGCTGAGTGGGCTTTGCAATGATTCGGAGTCGTGGTGCTGTTCTCGGATGGCGAGATCGCTGAAAAGCTCAGATTCATTGTCGTGATTCTGTGGATTGCTGGCGCAACACTCGACAGCCCACGGCGTATGACATAATGAACCACCATGACCGCATGATGCAATGAGGATATACTCGACGCGAGGAATCCGTTCCATTTGTATTTGCCTCTTACCCGCGGCAACGGCCTTTGGTCAGTCCGGTTCCCTCGACTTCACCGTCGCCAATTCCGGCCTCGGCTTCGGCAATCGTCAGGCGATGAACGGGATTCGATTAGCCTGGCGTGAGGGCGTTTCAAACGGGTGAACGGACTCAATCTGTCTGTCCGCGTGGAATCCCCATGATACCCTCTCCCGTGAAGTGAACGGAGTCTCATTCGGCATTATCGGACCAGGCGCAGAGGAGATGCATGGACTCTCGTTCGGGCTGGTGGGCCTGTTGGCAAATACGTCCATGGAAGGCATCAACTTGGGAGGTCTCGGATTGGTTTCTCAGGGCGTGATGACCGGTGTCAACGTGGCTGGCCTTGGGCTAGTGGCTCAGGAAACCGTAAGGGGGATCAACATCGTCGGGCTCTGAACTTGTCGGTCAACACGAAATACGTGGGGGCAACCTCGGTGGTCTCGGGACGGTGGCCCAGGGCGACATGTTCGGATTGAACATCGGCGGACTTGGGTTGGTGACTCAGGGCGAGCTTGCAGGATGTTCGGTGGCCGGACTGGGAGTTGGCTCAAATGGTGCGATTCACGGGCTGAACATTGCGGGACTCGGGATTGAGTAAATTCCGGAATCCATATTCCGCATGGTTCGATCTTTGACTGTAGCAACTTGCACAGTTCCTTGACATGCTTCTTGGATAAGGGTAATTTTCAAGAGACGACAACCGAAAATCAGGCATGGGCGTGGGAGGAACGTTTCGGCGAGAATCCCCGTGCTCATTGAAATGAAGCCCTTTCATCAAGATTGATGAATGGACTTTTGTCATTAACAGGGTATTGATTTTCACCAACGCTGGCTGGATCAGCAGGCAACGCGATGGCATTGAAGCGTCCCCGTGGAGAAAGTGTGCGTGTAGATTTTCAATTGGGCGCTTTCCGTGAGGAGTGGGAAGGGAGTTTGTTCTGATTGGATTTTCAAATTGCAAGAGGACTCTATGAGATACTTACTCACGCTTTGTTTATGCGCGGTCCTGTCGCAGGGGAATCTCCATGCGCAACCCGCAATCGCAAGCAAATTTGTCTACCGTTCTCATACATACAATGGGACGACACTGCCATATAGGCTGTTCATTCCCGACGGGTATTCAAGTGCCAGGCGGTACCCCATTATCTTCGCGCTCCACAGTGCAGGAGAGCGTGGATCAGACAACAACACTCAGATTACGCAAACGCGGTTCGCGACCTGCTGGGCAGATTCCGTGGCTCAGCTGACGCATCCTTGTTTCGTCGTGGCTCCCCAGTGCCCATCGAACGGCGGATGGAGTTCGTCTGATCCCACATCCCCTATTCGCCCAGAACTTGCAACGGCGAACGATATCTTGGATTCGCTTGCCAGGGAATTCTCCATCGACACAAACCGGATCTACGTCACCGGCTTCTCGATGGGTGGAAGCGCAACGTGGGATATCATTATGAGGTTTCCCGATCGTTTCGCCGCCGCTGTTCCGATGGCTGGGGGCTTGAATCCGGCCTACGTCTACAAATGTGCCGATGTGCCCATCTGGGATTTCCACGGTACAGTCGACCAACTGGTCCCTGTGCAATATTCACGCGTGACGATGGATTCGCTCCGTGCTCTCGGCAAATCGGTGGTGTACACGCATTGTCACAACCTCGACTGCTCCGGACTTGGGGACAGCGCGATCGCCATGGAGGTTGCGAGTCACGAGGAGCTCTTCTACACGGAGATTGCGAACTTCGGGCATACGTATGGTATCTGGGGTACCTCCAGCAACTATCCTTTCCTCCCTCCCTGGTTGTTTGATAAGTATAAGAAGCGGCCGGGATCGATAGCGCTCACCAACCTGAAATCATACGCGACGCTGAGCGGCAACGCAACGATACAGTGGGGCTCGTTAACGGGAGACAGCGTGGAAATCTGGTTTTCGCCCGACGCAGGAAGGTCCTGGCAGGCTGTTGCGAACGCACCGAACACCGGGACATTCGTCTGGAACAGTGCTCTCGTCCCGGACTGCACATTCGGATCCATCAAGCTGTTCCTGAAGACCGTGGACGGATTCATCATCGGCAGCGACCGCTCCTCCTATTTCGCCGTCAACAATACACAGAACGGTGGGCCGTTCATACGGCTGCTCAACGAAGTGTTCACCACGGGAGCTGTCGTTGCGCAGGACTCGGTCGACTTGAGTATCCTCGCCGGGGATCCCGCAGGGTCCTCACTGTCCGCATCGGCCGAGTACAGCAGCGATGGTGGTTCAACATTCGGCCAATGTGATTTCTTCACAGTTCCCACGAATCCCGCGCCGCAGATGAGGCGGATCGGCATTGGTTCTCTCGCAAACAGTACCCAGGCGGTTATAGCACTCACCGTCGATAATGGAAAGATGACCTCACGTGCGAGGAGTTATACATTTGCCAAGATCACACCCCGGCTGCCGGGGACTGCGGTTACGCGCACTGCCGGATCTTCAGCAGCAACGGTGACAATCCATGTGCTTTCTCCTTCGGCGCTTACCGGACATCACTACCAGGTGAGATTCGACGATACGTCCTTTGCACAGAAACAGTACATGGTGTGGGATGTGGACCGCGGAATCTCAGTCGTTCAGCATGCCACGGAACTGGACGGGGTGAAGGAAGGCCCGCTCTTCGACGGCATTCGTCTTGTGATTGCCGATGTCACGGTGCCGCGTGTCATTACCGACAGCACGCGCTGGACCAAAGGATCTGCGACCTTGAATCCGAGTGTTCGTGTTCCGTCCGGCGGGAAACCGAACTTCAATGACTACAGGATCACGTTGTTCTCCACCGTCGTGGATACATCAAAGGGCGGGTTTGGGCCGGGTCCCACGCCAATGAAGTTCCTCGTCTGGAATGTGACGAAGAACAGGAAGGCCGATGTTGTGTATAACAATGCAAACGGCGACAACACGATTGGGCCCGACGTCAGGATTGACATCCTTGAGCCCGATTCCCAGGGGAGCCTTGCACCGGTCTGGTCATTGGTCTTTCTTGGGCAGGGGGGAGACATCTTGCCTGTCCCCGGGGATCAGTTTGTTCTGAGTACGGTGAAGCCGCTAACCTCTTCGGATGTGTACGAGTTTACCGGCGCAATTTCCTCGGTCCAGCCAGGTGCGGCTCCACTCGCATTCTCACTCGAGCAAAACTACCCCAACCCCTTCAACCCGATCACAACAATTCGTTACGCGCTGCCGAGTCGGGGCCACGTATCAATGACGATGTACAATCTGTTGGGTCAACGCGTTGCCACTCTCGTAGACGCCGCTCTTGAGGCAGGGTACCACTCAGTGCAGTTTAACGCGAAGAACCTGGCGAGCGGCGTCTACTTCTATCGTCTCCAGGCAGGATCGTTCGTGGAGACGAAGAAGTTGTTGCTTCTTCGCTAACAGCATTCCCCGAGGAGGATATCAGGTATTGTGCGATCGTTTGCCGAAGCCGGAAGAGATTCCGGCTTCTCTTTTCCGTCTCTGTTGCCTTTACGAATGATCAAGAACAGATGGTCTGCAAAGTGTAGACCACATCGCGAGCCGGTCTACAAAAAAGCGCTATGCCCAAACATTCGAAATGGGGATCGCTCAATGTTCACAAGGGGTTCCTGAAGTGCGAATGTTGTTGCTCTATCGTCGGTACAACAGCGAAGTGGTCTACGCTCAAAAAGTAGACCACTTTTTTTGTTGCCCTGGTTGATTCATTACATTCGAATGACTACCATCGGTTTCAGTGTAGCCCACATTTGATGACCACATGATGACCGCAGAGAATATGGCCTGGATGTTCGAAAAACAAGACATACCGGAAAGACGCGGCCTGGATTTGGACAATCTAGTGGATGCCTTTTCACCCATGGTTACTGAAAAACTTCCGAATCTTCACCGGATCATCCTCTGCTAGCAACTGGTTCAGGGGAGAAATTCTCTCCGTTTCCGTTTACGGAGAAGTAATTAGTGATAGAGATCCTCTGCAAATTGTGGTCTCACGAGTGGTCAGTTGTGTTCTTGAAACATCAGTCACATTATTTCCCCTGTACGCGCACAATGAGAAGAGAGTTCTCATGACAAAGATCGTCATTGCCATCGTTCTCGTGTCGTCTTTCGCATTTGCGGACGGGAAGGGAAAACAACGGATCATCCTGGATTGCGATTTCGGCGGCGATATTGACGATGCTTTTGCCGTCGCCCTTGTCCTGAGCAGCCCCGAATTCGATGTACTGGGTCTCGTTATTGATCACGGCAACACCCCTCTGCGCGCGCGGACGGTCCTGAAGATGCTCTATGACGTCGGCAGAGAAGATATCCCCGTTATCGTCGGCAAGCCAACGCCCGGCATCGTTGGGAGGGACAAAGAACTTGCCGGATATTCATATCAATTCTTCTGGTCAGAAGGCTTCGACAAAGTGAAACCATCTACACGCGATGCCGCCGATTTTATCATCGACAATCTCAAGAGATATCCCAATGAAGTGATTCTCTTCACCGTCGGTCCAGTTTGCAACATCAAGGAACTCATTCAGAAAGACAAGGATGCACTCAAGCTCGCAAGAAGGGTGGTCTCGATGTTTGGCTCGTTCTCGATGGGTTACAATGGAGGACCGGTTCCAGACGCCGAATGGAATGTCAGGGCCGATGTTGAGGCGGCAAAAATGTTGGCTTCAAGTCACGCCAATATCGTTTATGCGGGATTGGATGTCACCACATTTGTGCAATTGAACGAAGCGAATCGCAATCGACTCCTTATGCGGCAATCACCCCTCACAAACGCTTTGTGTGGCCTCTATGCATTATGGCTCTCCGAATCCTTTGCAAAACCGGATCCCACTCTTTATGATGTGGTGGCCGTTGGGTTTGTTCTCTGGCCCGAACTCTTTACCGGCAGACACGCTTATGTCCGGGTCAATGACGATGGATATACTGTGGTCGACAATTCGAAAGACGCAAACTGTGAAATACTGACGACGATCAACAAGGACGAATTCATCAAGAGAGTCATGGACCGATATCTGCATCAGAACCTGGGCAGAAACAACTAAAGGACATTAAAGAGGAAGACTGGAGCAACCCATGAAAATATGGTTCAGCCTGATTGTTGTAGTCTCGTTTGCGCTGACGCGGGTATAGGCAAGGCTCCTTTCTGAGAGATCAGGGAGGGGCCTTCTGTTTTGATGAAGCGCGGCGCAGCTTCTTCAGTCGTTAGCACGATCAAACTCAATGGCACGAGAGGAAATTGCTCGCCACTCCAAGGTGAGTCAAAAGCGATCAATGGAGAAGCCACAGCAGCATGAATGAACGTCAAAAACTAACCCTGCGATTGGACCCGTGATGGGGACCATGAACCATTCATCAATGATAATCAACAACCGGAAAATCTCAATCTCCATGAACAATCTCTTCATGATCATTTTCCTGTCCTTATCTTTTGTGACACATGGTGTCATCAAAGGAGAGCGGACCCTGACTGATCAGATTGAAAACAATGACCAGGTTATCCATATGCAGGAAGTTTACAAAACAGTTGACACAGTCAAACTTAAGATTGATATTTTCTATACAAGTCAATCGTTTGCAGGAGAGAATAATACAGGTATTGTCTTCTTTCATGGTGGTGGTTGGGCCTTTGGTACCCCAAGTGAATTCTTTCCAACCTGTGAACGATATGCGAGAATGGGGATTGTGACGTTTTCTGTAGAGTACCGCTTGTCAATTGAAAATGGAGTAACACCCAATAAATTGATCAGCCCGATCGAATCTGTCATGGATGCAAAATCGGCCATGAGATGGGTTCGGGAAAACGCTGGAAGATTCCATATTGACAAAAATAAGATAGTTGCTGCAGGTCAGTCTGCCGGAGGTCACCTGGCATTATGCACAGCGATGATTGATGATTACAATGAAAAATCAGATAACCTCAGAACAAGCTGCCGCCCGGATGCAGTTCTGTTGTTTTCAGCATGTGTAAATGCAGTGGAAGGCTGGTGCGACCATTTGCTGGGTGACCGCCGGAATAACATTTGGAGTATCTCTCCAGCCCATAATGTAAAAAGAGGAATGCCCCCGATGATCGAGTTCCACGGCGAGTTTGATGAACAGGTGCCGATCTGGACGGTACAATCCTTTGAAAACGCCATGAAGAAGGAAGGCAATTATTTTGAATTGCATACATATAAGGGAATGAGGCACTATCTTGGAGAGGGAAACCCGAAATATTCACGCTACTTTGATGATGAAATACTCAAGGTGACAGATGAATTTCTTCGAAAAGTTCACCTTCTATATTAATGCTCCTTCAACGTAGCATTCAGCGATACGAATGCGTCTGTCCGCTGGCAGGTTGACTCTCTCAATTCGTCCCACTATTCCACCCACCGGTTCGAGGAGATGCACATATGCGCGTCATCAGATCGTTAGTCAGTGTGTCTGTCCTGTTCCTCCTCCTCACATTTCTCTCTTTGGGTCAACAAGCGACACACGAGGTCAATGCTCCGAACACGCTCACCGCAAAGGAACTGAAAGAAGGCTGGAAGCTTCTGTTTGACGGAAAAACCACCAATGGTTGGCGTGGTGCATATCGCGCTACGTTTCCTGAAAAAGGGTGGGAGGTGCGCGACGGCATGCTCATCGTCGAGGCATCAGGAGGAGGCGAGGCAGCGAACGGGGGCGATATTGTGACCGTGGATAAATACGGGAGTTTTGATTTGATGGTGGATTTCAAACTCACCGAAGGCGCCAATAGCGGAATCAAGTATTTCGTTACCGAAAAACAGAAAAAGAGCCCTGGTTCCGCCATCGGCCTCGAATACCAGTTACTGGACGATGCCAGGCATCCGGACGCAAAGCTCGGTATCAACGGCAATCGGACGCTCGCGTCATTGTACGACCTCTTTCCGGCCGGCAACAAACATCCGAACCCCATAGGTGCATGGAACACCGCACGAATCCTGGTCAAGGGAACGCATGTGGAGCATTGGCTCAATGGGACAAAGGTTCTCGAATATGAGCGCGGTGGAAAGGAATTCCTGGTTCACAAAGCAGAAAGCAAATTCAAGGATATGGCGGATTTCGGCATCGCCGAGAAGGGGCACATCCTCCTTCAAGATCACGGGAATCAGGTGTTCTTCCGCAATGTGAAGATCCGGATTCTGCAATAAACCAGTACTTCATACTCTGAGATTCTGACATGGCAAAACAATCACGACGCGAGTTCTTGGCGCTCGCCGGCGCCGGCGTGCTGGCCGGATCCCTCCACAATGCAGCAATACCCCGCGGGATAAAGATCGGAGACAGCCATTCTTCTCCAGTCACATTCACCCTCGGAATTGCTTCGTACTCCTTCCGCGCATTTCCGCTTGACCAGGCTGTCGCAATGACAAAAAGGCTCGGGATCAAAAAACTCGCTCTTAAGGATATGCACATGCCTTTGACGAGCAGCGACGAGGATATTCGGGCCACGGTCGACAAGTTGAAAGCGGAAGGTCTCGAGCTCTCAACGTGCGGGGTGGTCTACATGACCAACGAGGACGAAGTCCACAATGCCTTCCGATATGCCAGCGCCGCAGGGGTCTCGTTCCTGGTGGGAACCCCGGATGAACCTCTCTTGAAACTCGTCGAGCAAATGGTGAAGCAGACTGGCATTGGCCTCGCAATCCATAACCACGGTCCGACGGACAATCGATATCCAAGTCCGGAGAGCGCGTACCGGCTTATCGAGGGAATGGACAAAAGGATGGGTCTCTGTATCGATGTTGGGCATACGCGGCGACTGGGACTGGATCCAGCCCATGAAATCGAGAGGTTCTTCGATCGTCTCCTCGACGTCCACATGAAAGATGTCAGTTCCGCAGATGCCGGCGGGACAACTGTGGAAATTGGCCGGGGGGTGATTGACATCCCAAACCTTGTGTACACCCTTGCCAGACTCAAGTATTCGAACACAGTTCACTTTGAGTATGAAAAAGACGAAAAAGATCCTCTCCCGGGTCTTGCCGAGTCCGTCGGCTACGTGCGTGGTGTCATTGCAACGATGTAATCGACCTTCAAGAAGGAGAGAATAGATGGGAACACGACGCGAGTTTCTTCGGAACGCTGCCATTGGCGCAGTGGGATTGGTGTCCGGCGTGAATGCGAGAAGTTATTCTCGGATCAGAGGCGCAAATGAACGCGTGAATTTTGCCATCATCGGTTTACACGGCCGGGGGTATGCGCACCTTGAGTCTGTTGCAACGAACCGCAATGCAACCATCGGCGGCATCTGCGATGTCGACAGCCGGGAGCTCGACAAATTCTCCACTGCCGTAGAGAACAAAACCGGTCGTGCCCCGACCCGGGTGAAAGATTTCAGGAAGCTCCTTGATTCCAACGACATCGATGCGGTCTCGATTGCGACGCCGGAACACTGGCATACACCAATGGCGATTATGGCATTGCAGGCGGGGAAACACGTTTACGTCGAAAAGCCGAGCAGTCACAATCCGCACGAAGGAGAGCTGTTGATCCAGGCGCAGAAGAAGTATGGGCGACTTGTGCAAATGGGAAATCAACAGCGTTCATCGCCGTACACCATTGAAATCATCAACCGCATCAAGAACGGTCTTATCGGACGACCATACTTTGGAAAGGCATGGTACGCGAACACGCGGAAGTCCATCGGTGTTGGAAAAATCGTTCCCATCCCGGATTACCTTGACTGGCAATTGTGGCAAGGCCCGGCGCCCCGAAGGCCGTACAAGGACAATATCCATCCGTACAACTGGCATTGGTTCTGGAATTGGGGGACGGGTGAAACTCTCAACAACGGTACGCACGAAGTCGACATCTGCCGATGGGCACTTGGCGTGAACTTTCCGAAAACAGTGACTTCATCGGGAGGACGGTATCACTTCAACGATGACTGGGAATTCTACGACACGCTGGTTACCAGCTTTGAATATGACGGAAAGATGATTACGTGGGAAGGTCTCAGTTGTCAGGGGAAGCGGTCCTACGGCAGGGATCGCGGAGCAGCCATTGAGGGAACGGAAGGTACTGTGATCATTGACCGGAGTGGCTACGAAGTCTTCAGTCTGGATGACAAGAAGATTGACGAATTCAAAACCGGGAATAGGAGCACGACCCAGGATCTCACAAGCGCGGACGACATGACTGATGCTCATTTTCGGAATTTCATCGACGGCATTCGAACCGGAGAACAACTGCATTCGCCCATTGAAGAGGCGAACATAAGTGTCACGTCATTGCTGCTCTCGAACATCGCTTGGAAACTGAACCGGGCGATAACCCTTGACGTGCAGACGGGGCATATTCTGAATGACCCCGGGGCAATGGAAATGTGGGAGCGCGAGTATGAAAAAGGATGGGAGCCACGGGTTTGACTGAGCGAGTGGTGGCGCCAATCTCAATGACAAAGGAACGAAGAGTCAAATTCGGAATCGTCGGCTGCGGCTCGAGCGGGCGTCCGATCTTCTCCACAGGAATAGCGGCAAGATTTCTGAGATCGCTTTCCAGGTCGGCTTCCGAGATCCCTCCCATTTTGCGAAATGCTTTCGGAAGCAATTCGGTGTACCTCCAGGGGCGGTCCGCCCACCTTTCCTCATGAGCCCGAGAAACGGCTAGTCCCCGGCCGTTTCCGGCGCTTTTTTGTCATCTCTGCAACATGCGTACCCATCTTTGCAACAAGCGTACTTGGTGACTTCCCCCGGCGAGGGGTAGATTGTCTCCATGACAGTGCTCTGGCTCGAAGGGAGAGTCCAGTGTGCCGCCGAGTGTTTCTACTCCACCGTCTTACCCGACGACCCCTTCGACTCCTCTCACGTCCCGCAATGAAGTCGCTCATTTTCTGTGGTGTTTGCGCTGGAAGGAGAACATCATGAGAACTCGCTCCATCTGTCTCGCACTCGCCATCGCGCTGATTTGTCCCTTTGCTTCTGCGCAGTGGATGCAGAGCAATAGACCCCCTGGCAGCCCCATTTCGTGTTTTGCTGTTTCGGGCAGCAATCTCTTTGCAGGCACCTATAGCGGCGGCGTCTTTCTTTCCACAGATGAAGGCAAAAACTGGACAGCAGTCAATTTCGGCTTACCGAGCAGTTATGTCACTTGCTTCTCTGTCAGTGGCCCCAATCTTTTTGCCGGAACATACGGGGATGGTGTCTTCCTTTCCACCAACAATGGGACAAGCTGGACGAGGGTCAACAACGGATTACCGATAAATCCCCACACCCTCCACTACGCAACTGTGTCCGCTTTTGCGTTGAGTGGCACGAATCTCTTTGCGGCGGCTTACGGTGGTGGCATCTGGAGGCGACCTTTGTCGGAAATGATTACCACCGTAGGTCTCCCATTGGTGGAACTCCCAACACAGTTCAGCCTTGACCAGAACTACCCCAACCCCTTCAACCCTTCGACAAAGATTCAATTCACAATTGCCAGTAGACAATTGACAATTGTCAAGGTGTTTGACCTGTTGGGGAGGGAAGTCGCGACACTGGTCAATGAAGTGAGGCAACCGGGAACATATGCTGTTCAGTTCGACGGGTCGCATCTCGCGAGCGGTGTGTACTTCTATCGACTGCAGGCGGGAACGTTTGTGGACACGAAAAAGCTTTCGTTGGTGAGATAGGGACAGTCGTTCCCAACAGAGGTCGTCAACCATTCGCTGAATGTTTTCCTGAAGCCGGATGAGATTCCGGGTTCTTGGTGTCGACCACATCACACGCCGGTCTACAAAACAGCGTGGCACAGAAACGCTCAATGGTTGATACTGTTCCTAAGACTTCGTATTTTTGTGCTATATCGTCGGTACAACAGTAAAACCTTATTGGAGAACTGGAAGAGCGGTCCGTCGCGTCGCGAAGCATCGGAACGGCTCCCTCAAGAACAGGCCGGTGATCGCAATCTTTTGAGCTGTTGTCTTACGTAAAGTCCTCCTTCACGCAGAGCTGTTTTTCTTCTCGAGAGTTACTACCTTCCGCCATTATCGTGACGTTTCGGCGGCCAGTCGGCTATCTGTGAACAGTAGAGCGTCCGGTTAGGCTCGTTGTGCGTTCCTGTATGATCTTTGGCATCTAGGGCTTGGACCGTTTTTGCCGTGTAATCGATTTCAGGTCCACCGTATTGGATGCCACCATTATTGAGCCCCGTCTCAAACTCCCTCCCTGGGCAAATGCCCATACCTCAATCAAGACCAGGGCCGGAGTGTAGTTCTACACGCAGTTGATTGTGTACAGCCAGATCCCTGTATTTGCAGCGGTTCCTGTAGCGAATGTCAGTAAATGGCTCTTTTTCGGCCGACTCGTTTCCCGTCCTGAGCCGTCTGGACCATGGACTGCGGCTCCAAGTATCTCTATCGCTTCAGGAAGAGGACGATGCTGCCCCCTTTTCAGTCATTCGCGGTAAGCGGGATTTGCGCTTTGACCGGGATCGAAAACAGACTCTCATCAAGATCTTCAATTCTTCGATTATCCGTGTTTTCATGAGCTTCGTCACCGGAGCGATGCTCCTGTGCCGCAGATCACAATCCACAGAACATGCCCAATCGCGCATTGCACAATTTCGATGATGTGAGTATCTATGGTACATCGCGGTCAGACACCTGACCAGAACCTTGACGTATCGGAATTGAAAAGGAATACGTTTCGCCTATGACGTCCCGCAAACTCAAGGTGCTCCTGGTTCACCCCGATGCCAGGGATTTGGGCGGGGTAACAAGTTTCTTCCGGATGCTGGAGCCGTTTGCGTTGGTGGATGCCCGTCATTTTATCAATGGACGCCGACCGGACGAAAAGGCCACCCATTGGTCATATCTTCGCCTCATTGGTGACTATCTGCGATTCGCGCGGACTCTGATCCTGGAGAAGCACGACGTTGTTCACATCAACCCGTCGCTGAACTTCAAAGGTGTAATGAGGGATTCGATTTTCATGCTCATCGCCGGGCGTATCCTGCGCAAAAAAACAGTAGTGTTCTTTCACGGTTGGGAACTCGACTATGCCGAGACTCTCCGTGGCTGGAAGTTGAGTCTCTTCCGTTTCGTATTCGGGAACGCGGACGCGACGCTTGTCCTGGCGAAGGATTTTAAGGAGACACTTACGCAGTGGGGTTTTCAGGCTGATAAAGTCATTGTCGAGACCACTGCATTTGACGAGAGTCTGACGAAGGGATTCGATATCGAACAGGCACTCGCAGCGCGACAACACGGCCCCTTCAACATTGTCTTTTTCTCCAGACTCGTCAAAGAAAAAGGGTTGTATGAAGCGCTGGAGACATTTACCCTCCTGTCCAGAAAATATCCGGCAATTCACTTTCTGGTCGCGGGCGACGGAGAGGAGTCTGCAAACGTCAAGGCGTTTATCGAAAGAGCGGGATTGGATCGCGTCGTGATGATGGGGTACATCCAGGACCGTCGGAAGATCGATCTCCTTGCGAAGAGTTCGCTATTCTTCCTTCCATCGTATTCGGAGGGGTTTCCCATTTCGCTCGTAGAAGCGATGGCAATGGGGTTGCCTGTTGTCACGAGATCGGTGGGAGGGATCAAGGATTTTTTTCTCCAGCGTAAACACGGGTTCTCCACCGAAAGTCTGGATCCCGAGGTATTTGCCGGGTTCATCGGCGAACTGTATGAGCGACAGGACCTGTATGCCGAAATTTCTCGCCACAACTATCAGTATGCGAGGGAGCATTTTGCAGGGTCACAGGTCAGAGAGCGGATGGAGACGATCTACACCACAATCGGTCGTGGGTGAAGGAGATCAGCGAGGGTGCACGCTGATGATGCGCAGACCGGCTTGATGGAACGAGGCTTCTTCTATTGTCCAACAGAGTATGGCATCTCATGAGAATTACGAATATTCTGGATCTCTGGCTCAATCCAATGACCTTCGGTGAGATGTTTAAAAAGATCGACGACTGGCTTGCCTCCGATGAAAGACGGTCTTTTCATATCGCAACCGTCAATGCGTATTGTGCCACACTGGCGATGAAGAATCAGCGTCTGCGGAACATCTATAATGGAGCAGATATCGTGGGCGTTGATGGAACTCCATTCCTCTATTGGATCCGCTACGTCCGACGTATGCCGAGTGACCATCTCTGCGCCGCAGAAATTATATTCCAAATGGCAGAACATGCGAAGCAGACCAAGTATACGTTTTATCTGTATGGCGGAAGTCCACAAGTGGTATCCACGATGCAGAAGAATCTCGAGACCATGTTCCCGCACATGCGCATCGTCGGAGCGATGTCGCCTCCCTTCAGACCGCTGACACCGGAAGAAGACGAGAAGATCGTGGAGGAAATCAACGGGTTGAATCCCGACATTATTCTCGTCGGCCTCGGGACGCCCAAGCAGGATTACTGGATCGAGGATCATATCTATCGCATCAGAGGTTCGGTGATGCTCGCGGCAGGCGCTACGTTCGATTTCTTCGGGGGGAGAATTCGGATGGCGCCGAAGTTCATCCGCAAATCCGGCTTCGAATGGCTCTTCCGGCTGTTGAGCAAGGATTTTTTCCGTCTCTTCAGGAGGTATACGTTATTGAATGCGATCTTCCTGTTCAATTTTCTCCTTCAGCTTGTGGGTCTCAGGAAGACAAACGCCAGGCGTTGGGTGCGGACAGACCTTCCGGATGCAACCGTCGCTTCAGTCGGGGATGCTGGAAGTGTGAGCAACTGACGAAGAGGGTTTTCTTGTTGAGGAGAGAGCGGCCCTCAGTGTTGGATGCCAGCGTTACTGCGACAACTTTTGCCGAAGCCGGAAGGAATTCCGGCTTCGGCATTTACTCGAGCGCTGTTGCTCGAGTCCATCGAGACCCAATGGTCTCCAGTGGGCGACCAAATCGCGAGCCGGCCTGCAAACTTGCATCTTCAATGAGCAAGGCGGTTGACTATCCTGGTGAGCCGGAGTATATTCAATCGGCCCTACTCTTAGCTCAGCCAATGAACCGCCCTTGACTGTCCCTGTAAGAATTCCTTTACTGCAAAGCCTTTCCAGGCGAACGTACGGCTGATGCCCTGGGGGACAAGTACAGTTCATTGAGATTTGCCTACTGACACGCAGCAGAGTCGCCCAATGGCGAATCTGACGGACTTGTATCTCACATGAAAGATTCCTGCCGATGTCAGCCAAAACGGCTGTTGGAATTCTTATCCTCCTCTTTTGTGGCTGCAAGGACCAAATATCTCAACCTTCTCCACTCGATCCCTACATGCGGTGGAGGTCGAATGGATTTCACAACTATTCCATCGACCAGGTCCGCCTTTGCTATTGCGTCATGGGCGGACAGACAATGAGAATCACTGTGCGCTCCGATACTATCGAGTCCGTGAGAAATCTCTCCGATAGTTCGATTGTGTCATTCCCGATTTCGAGCTACTACCGTACTGTTGACTCATTATTTGCAATCATTCGCAATCCCGGGACGGATTCGCTCGTGATAACGTATAATGGGACCTACGGCTATCCGGAAACGCTGGATATCAATCCGCAGCTCCATCCGGTGGACGGGGGAGTTCTCTATCAGACTTCAAATCTTCATATTCCGTAACTGTCACATTTCAGGGCTGATTCATGTCCCCGGACGACCGCAACACGCCTGCAGGCACTTCTGCCGTATCCTTTACCAGAGTAAAAGAGCGAATAATCTGGGGCGCCGTCTACAATATTTTTCACGAGGAATACTCCACTGACCAGGAATTTTTTCAACAGGTGGACAAAGATGTTGCTGCCATGAAGGAGGCCAATCTCGATCATATCATGGTGTTCCCGATGAGCCAGTGGGACCCCGAGACTCAACACTTGAAATGGGAGCGGACTGACTATTTAATCAAGGCCGTTGAGGAGGCCCATCTGCATTTTGTCCCGTTGATGCTCAAAGAAGAACAGTGCAGCCACTATTTCCCCATCTGGAAATTCAAAGAGATCGATGGATTGTGGAACACTCACAACCTGAGAAATAGATCCAAAAACAACAGGGAGAATGTCGACTTTGCCGATCCCAGAATCTTCCCGCTCGTGGAGTCTTACTTCAAAGAAGTAATTGCCAGGTATGGGACCAGTCCTGCGCTGAGTTTCTATAATATTTGGAACGAACCTCACTATAGCTCGGAAGCAGATCATACGGTTGAGAAATTCAGACTCTGGCTGGCAAAGAAGTATGGCGAATTGGATGTGCTGAACAAGATGTGGGGCGATGACTATACATGTTGGGATGAGGTCACTCCATTTCTCAATGAGAACTGGAATTCGTCAATGCCTCAGATTGACTGGATACTGTTTCGCAATGAACTCAATGGGCAATTGCTCGGACAATTGAAATCAGTGCTGCGAAAGTTCGATACGGTTCATCAGGTGAATGCAAACCCCGTAGGCACTCCATGGGCAGATTTTTCCAACTTCGGCTTCTATTCGACCGACAACTGGGTCTTTACAAAATACAATGATATCAATGGTGCTTCGTACTACCCCGATGGATGGGAAAGAAGTAATAGCCTGGTGAGGTGTCCGGCATGGCTTCACAATCTCGCATTTACCACAATTCGTTCAGCGTCTGATGACAAAGATTATATTCTCACGGAAATGTTTACCAATACCCAAAATGGATTGGCATTGAATGGCTATCTCGATGAGAAGACGATCGCAAACATTGCATGGACGGCCCTTTCCAATGACTGTAAGGGGATTATTTTTTGGAAATGGGAGCCATTCAGAAGGGGCAGGCAATCACTCGGTCGAGGATTAACCACAATAGAAGGAGAGCTCGCTCCGCGCGGTCAGGCGGTAAAGGAGATCGGTCGGGTGCTATCTCAGTACGGCGAAATGCTGCTGAGAGCGAGACTGCGAAAACCGAAGGTCGCGATCCTCATGGATATGGTCGGCCTTCTCAAAACTCTGGAACAGACTGCCGAGCCATCCACCACGAAGTTCATGTATGAGAGTATCGCGGGAGTATTCAAATCATTATTCGAAGAAAACATTTCTGTGGATCTCCTTCGAATGGACTTGGGACTGAATATCGAAAAGCTGAAAGACTACAAAATACTCTTTCTTCCATTCCAGGTTGTTGTGCGAAGAGAGATTGCTGACATGGTAAAAGAGTATGTTCGTCAGGGCGGCACTGTAGTTGCAGATGCAAGAAGCGGCAGCGTCGACGAATGTGATTTTGCCTATCGGAAAAGCCCTGGAGCAGGTCTGGATGAGTTATTCGGCGCCCGAAGGAAAGATTGGACAGCCAAGAAGGGGTTCTTCCCGGTCAAGGTGAAGATGGGGCCTGATAGCCCTGTCTGTCGTTTTGATGGAAAATTCTTCAGGGATGAGTTGGTAGTGGAGGAGAATGTGACTGTGGTAGGAACTTTCGTCGATGACGATACTCCCGCAATTGTGATCAATGAATATGGAAATGGAAAGGCGATACTCAGTGCGGTCCCACTGGGGGCCAGTTACTACGATAGCCCGGAGAATCGTGCAAAGGAAACGATAGTAGATTGTGCGCATCAGGCGGGGGCATGGCCGGAGGTGCAATTCATTTCCAAAGAACATCACAATGTGGACTTGAAAATGCACTCCGCCGGCAACGAAATTGTAGTGTACGCAATAAACAACGACGGATTTGACAAGCCGGGATCGATTGAAGTCGCCACGGGAGGCGGTACTGCAAAGAGCGTCGTCAATATCTTATCGGATCAGACAATTGGATTCATTAATAAGGATGGATCTGTAACAATAGATATCACAATTCCCTCTAATCAGACTCTTGTGCTGTTCATAGAGGTATGATCAGTTCATTGAGAATTGCACACCATGGAGGGAAGCGACCGGAATGGATATGAAAAAGCCGTTTGCTCTCGTATTTATGATGACTGTGGCGGGTTCAAAATCATTACAATCTCCAACTGCGTGTTTGACTACTGCCGGGGATTTGCTCTGGAAACAATGCACCTCGGCTGTGGTTCCTCAAGCATCTTGCCGCCGAAGGTGGTAAGATGCTGCCTCCCACTGAACGAGTAATCCCAATGAAAACACCTGTTCTCGTTATAGCACTACTCCTTGGTGTAGCCGCATCGGCCTTCTCGGGAAGCGGCTATAAACACTTTGCCGTTGCCGTCTATGCCCGCGCGTACGAGGTACAAAAGATGGACAGCCTACAATGGCTTGAACCTGTGTGGAACGAAATCTCCCGGCAAGTGAAGGTTGATAAAATCTATCTTGAAACCCATCGCGACCGGATCCTGGTCGATGCAAAGACCATTGAAGCAGCGAAAAAGTTTTTCGAAGCAAGGGGCGTGAAGGTTGCGGGTGGTATCACCTACACGGTGAATGAGAGAAATCGTTATGAGACATTTTGCTACACAAACCCTGAACACCGGAAAGAAGTGAAGGCAATTGCAGAATTCACCGCAAAGCATTTCAATGAAATCATCCTTGACGATTTCTTCTTTACTGACTGCAAATGCGAGTTATGCATCAAAGCCAAAGGAAACTTATCCTGGACCCAGTACCGGCTGAAACTCATGACCGAAGCCGCGCAGGAATTGGTGATAAATCCTGCCAGGGCGGTAAATCCGAAGGTCAAAATCGTAATTAAATTCCCTAACTGGTACGAGCACTTCCAGGGTCTGGGTTTCAATCTGCAGACTGAGCCGGAATTATTTGACGGGATTTACACCGGAACAGAAACGCGGGACCCGGTACGCAGCGCACAGCATCTTCAGCAGTATGAAAGCTATTTGATTTATCGATACTTCGAGAATATCAAGCCAGGCGGCAACGGTGGAGGATGGGTTGACCCCGGCGGCATGGCCTATATGGACCGCTACGCAGAACAGTTGTGGATGACGCTCTTTGCCAAAGCGCCGGAAATCACCCTTTTCGACTTTCGGCAGTTGCAGCGGCCCATCCTACCGACTGATCGTGCGGCATGGCAGGGCTCCCACACGAGCTTCGATTTCGACGAAATGCTCAAGCCGATCCAGCTCAAAAATGGAACATCCGTGTCCCCCACAACAATTGCCCGCGCCGCAGGCTACACATTCGAACACATCGATTCCGTGATCGGAAATTTGGGGAATCCAACAGGCATTAAGAGTTACAAGCCCTACAATTCGCTGGGCGAGGATTTTCTCCAGAATTATCTCGGCATGGCAGGAATCCCCATGGATATCGCGCCCGAATTTCCTACCGGCCCAAAAATGATCCTCCTCACAGAATCGGCGAAGTACGACACCCTCATCGTCCACAAAATCGAGGGACAACTACAGGCCGGCAAGAACGTCATGATTACTTCCGGGCTGCTCAGGGCCCTGCAGGGCAAAGGGATAGAAGATATCGTGGAACTTCGATATACCGACAAAAAAGTCTTGGCGAAGGATTTTGTGGTCGGGGGGCAAAATGACTACCCGGCAAAGGAAGAGATCTTGTTCCCTCAGATTCAATACCTGACCAACGATTCGTGGGAAGACATCTCGTGCCTTGCTTCGGGGAGTGGATGGCCGATTCTCCATCAGGCCCGCTATGCAAACGGCTCCCTGTTTGTCCTGACGATTCCCGACAATTTCGGCGATCTCTACAATCTTCCGGCAGGGGTTCTGAACAGGATCAGAAACGTACTCTCACAAGACGTGAAGGCGCGTATCGAAGGGCCTGCGCAGGTGAGCTTGTTCGTGTACGACAACGGGACGTTTATCGTGGAATCCTTCCTGCCGGAGAATGTGAATATAAAGATTGTCACCGATAAACGGTTCGGGACTATCAAGAATATCCTTTCCGGGGAGAGTATCAGGGGAATTGGCGGAGAGACTCGTCCGGTATGGGGGAGGGAAAAGGAAGCAACTATGACATTTGATGTCACGATCAAGCCCCATTCGTACATGGTGTTTCAGGGTCAATAATGTCGATGTGGTCCTTCTCCATTGCCATGGTGCTACTCATAGCTGATCTGGACGAAGTGCACTTCCGGTAACGACACGTTGAAATCTACATAAAGCGAATTGTCGAGCTTCGACATACTGAAGGAAAGAGAGCGGCCGTTTGAGGTGACCGACTTCACGGATGACGCTTGCGGGGGCAACAGCATGTGACCGCGGACTGCATCTCCGCTTCCGGCGAGCAGGATCTCTATTTCCTTTCTGTCCGGGTTGTGCTTGTATCGATATGCTATATAGGCGTTCGAGGCAGGCAATGCCGCCGTGACGTTCACCGAGTCGGTCGCGGATGAAGTCCAACGCGGCGAGAGCGTGACAGAATTGAAGGCCAATCCCGTGTTTCTGACCCCCGCCAGTCCTTCCACCAGGGCAGCCATGCCCGTCGCCGCGGCCCAGTTGTCCGGCCCTCCGAAGGATTCACCTTTGGGTCTCAAGTACTGCGGTCGATCGGCCAATGTGACAGCTATGACAGCGTAGATGCCTCCTTCTAGGGGGGCGTGAAATATCAGATTCCTGATCTTCTTCTGCGGATTGGGATTCTCAACAGCAGCCCAGCAAACTCCCACCTTGGCGCTCCGGGGATTCGGTCCCCACCACGCTACCCCAGCCGATGCCGTCTCGAGACTTGAGAACCACCAGTTAGTAACGTCTTTCCCTTTCAGAAGATACTGGGAAGCTTCGGATCCATCGTCATAGACGAATGTTATCGCTCCGGCAACATAACTCGGAATATTGTCTGATGATGAATGCAGGAGATACACTGCAGCGGCGGAATCATTGACCGGCACTTCCACCTCCCTGGGGAAACCGGGCTTGGTCGAAACCGCCACAACAGCCCGCCGTTGATTCCTCGCCGGATCCATGACGTGGAAATCGATATCATGAAACACCTGGTTGCCTGTCGGAAGTCCTCGCATATCGTTTCCCGAAGTTCGCCCCGCATCCATCCAGGTGAAGACCTTCTCACCGCCTATGTCCCACAGATCCATGTTGGCCTGATAGGAGAGGTCGACGGCCTTATAGCGAGGTGCCGGCGGTGGGGCGGGAATGGATCCGGTATACGAAAACCAGAGCCGGTTGCCGTATTTCCTTATAAGGTCGAGCATCCGGACCATGATGTCTGATGCATAGTCTTCAAAACCATTCTCGTAGGCACCGCGGGCGAGCTCGCCCATCGCATGTCCTGCGACGCCGCCGTTCATGTACTGCCACTTTGCGTTGTGGAGTCCGAAGCCTTTTTCAAACGGGGGATAAATGGCATACCATTCTCCCGGAGACCCTTCTGGCAGACGCTTCCGGAGATCAAGGTAGGTATTGATAATGGCCGCATTCGTCTCGTGCGGCAAACCACGGTTGATAGAATACATATTCCCCTGGGCGATTTGCGACGTTTCATCCACACCGAGGTGCCTCTTCACCTGTGGATCTTCGTCGATGAAATGGGTGAAGAACCTGCCGTTCCATGAAAGTGCCATCAATCGGTCCAGGATCTCTTTCCCCCTTTGTCTGAACATGGTGGCTCTCGCAGAGTCGCCGGCATAGTCAAGCATTTCCGCCAAATGATTGCAGGCTTCAAAATAGCCCGTATTGTCCCCGAAGAATATCCCGAACTTCGTTTTACCCGGTACCAGTACCATGGTGGGACTCAGAGGTGCGGCAGGCGTGTATTCATCATCGACCTGAAAGTCCCACGAGTCAATGCAGTACGGTCGCTTCAACAACTTGAATCGCTGTGACCAGCGATTCGAATCTGTGACGGAATAGTCGAGAGCGCGGACCGCACAATTCAGGTTTGCTCTCATCCAATCACTATTGCCACTGGCTTTCCAATGCCTATACATCATGTTCACGTAGTTGTACTCAACGTGGTTCTCAACAGGTTGGCGGACAAACCAGGCATCCTTGTCTCTCCGGAAATATCCGAGGGAGCCATATGCTGTTTCGTAGTAGTAGGAATCCTTTCCACTTGAATTCACGAAGCTCCAGATCATGCCGTCGTCTTTTTGGGTTTCCCTGAAGAGGTCCACCAAGTCGCTGCTATACGGACTGAAATACTGCATGCCTTTCATGGTGTTGTTGTTGTCGAGCACCCAGTTGACGAAGTACCTGTACTGCTTTCCGTTCCAGGTCACTTCTTCATAGCCGTTCTGCCCGTAGACGTTCATGCCATCGACAAGCGCGCGAAACAGCTCCGTGAACCTGCCGCCGTCTGATATTTCCGTGCGAGCTTCAACACGGAAAGAGGCGGTCCTCACCAGCTTCCCATGTTTGTCAACCAAGACTATGGTGTGCACCCCGGCTGCCCCTCCCGCCAGGAAAGTACTGCTCGAAGTAGCCTTCCTTCTGACATATTCACGACCCTGGCCGTCTCTTACAATGAGTGTGCCCCCGGGTTCTCCGACGATAGTCACTTGATCCAAAGGATGAACTGATGAAGCTCGCTGCATAGCGGCGAGCTCTTTCGGGGTTTGCGAAGAGGCCGTGAAGGAGACTGCCACAGTGACCGCCAGGAACAGAGCGGACTGCAGGAAGCAAGCGCTTCTTTTCATGGATTGTCCAGTGGGGAAAAACTAGTGTGAGGCAAGTGTGTACACGTCCAGAAGAATGTCGGACATATTCTTTGGATATTCAATCATGTCCGCAAAGGTCACCTTTGTCCCGAAATGGTGCCAGTATTCTCCGTCCGGCCATTGCTCTGCGCGCCGGTCATGGGTATATTGAGCATCCACATACTTTTGCATAGCAAGAGAACGACTCACCCTGTCGAACCCATGGACGGGCGCCATCTGCAGGTATCTCCTCAGTGAATAATCGAAACAAGAGGTCAATAATCTCATATTCGACACTGCGACGGCCAACCGGGGTCGTAGCAACGGCAATGCCCGGTGTCGTCGCAGCGCGCGGAAATCGGGTGAACGCATGACTTCCAAATTCTACCACCGGGGGGTGTCGATATTCTGCGGGGTGAACCTCGTTTTCGCGCTCCACGCGTTTGCCGGGGGCGATCCAGTCGGTTCCGCCATTCACTATCGATGGACGAGTTCTGATTTTGGCGGCGGCGGGTATGTCACCGGATTGCTTCAACATCCTGCTGATCCGAATATCCTCTATATCAGAACCGATGTTGCGGGGGTGTTCATGAGTGTTGACGGCGGACGCAGTTGGAAAGCAGTCAACGATGGGATGACCGAGGGGCATCACCATAGTGTGGAATCCTTCGCAATGAGCGTGAATCATCCCCACATCCTGTTCCGTGCTTCAGGCGAAGCCCGCGGTCATGAAATGGTGTCTGCGATCCATAAGAGCAGCGATGGAGGGAGGACATGGAAACTCGTCACCACCGAACCGGATTTCTTCGGAAACGGTGCAACGAGGTTTTACGCGGAAAGAATCGGAGTCGATCCTTTCGACAGTACTTTCGTGGTGGCGGCAAGCAACTCGCGGGGAATCTGGGTAAGCACGGATGAAGGTGATACGTGGAAGTATGCAGGACTGAAAGGTGAACCGTTCTGCTGTATGGCGTTTCATCCGCAAACGAGAAACATGGTCTATGCCGCAACGCTCGATTCTCTGCCGTTCGCGTCATATTTGTATCCGGACGGTTCATACAAAAGAGAGAAGATCGGGAGGTTGTATCTTTCGACGGACAAGGGCGAAACATGGAAGACCATATTCGAGAAAAGGGGAGTGAGTTTCACCAACCTTGCGTTCGACAGGGATAATCCGGCCGTGATTCTGGCAACGTTCCGCGATGATGGCATTTACAAATCAGTCGATGGGGGAAAGACGTTTGCGAAGAAGACTACCGCACTGGGGATGGCCGATTTCTCCAGTCTCTCGTCAGACCCGCATGAAGGTTCGACGTTGTATGCGGCAATCTGCCAGTACCCGTCCGCGAAAAATGTGGCAGCCGTTCCCTTGTTCCGTTCGACGGACAAAGGGGAAACATGGGAACTCATCAAGAAACGCTACTCCTGGGATGACTTCAAACACTTCGCCCCACAATATCAACGCCCCGACCAAATCGGATGGGCGATCTCCAAATTTATCGTCGACAATGCGAACCCCCGGAAGTTCTACCTGATGGATTGGTACGGAATATGCGTGAGTGAAGATGCCTGTCAGACCTGGGACGCGCACTACTTCAAAGGCCTGGAGAACATCTGTCTCGAGATGATCACTGCTGACCCTGTCGTGCCGGGGAAAGTCCTGTTCGCAGGCGCGGACGGTCAACCGTGCATAAGCACGGATGGCGGCAAGACTTATTCCTCCCTTCCCGCATTGGATGCACAACAGAACTATTATTGCAGTACGGTCATTTGCCCTTCGAAATTTAAATCCGGGCTTTTGGTGTATGGCGTGACCAACAGTGCAGAGCGTCTGAGTGCGATCTGCATTTCGGAGGACGACGGGAACCACTGCAGGGTTGTTGTCCATCTGCGACAAGGGATGTTTGTCCAGGCCATAAAAGAGGACCCTTTTCATAAAGGGGTGTTCTTCGCGTATATCGACGGGGGGATAGCGAACGGCGCAGGCTTGTACAAGTCCGTTGATTGGGGAACGACGTGGCAGAAGATGTCGCTGCCGATGCTCGATTCTCTCAAGACCCTGCCTGTGCGAAAGGAGTTTATTGAGAGCGAATTGTTGGCCGTCACTGCATATCAGGCAAAAAACGTTTGCGGCACCGGTCAATTGCTCTGTGTCGACCCGACCAGAAGAAATGCTCTCTATTTCGGAGAGGCCGATAAAGGCATCTTTGCAACATCCGATGGCGGAAAATCGTGGACGACACTTGGCAAGGGCCTTCCCTTTGGGAAGGGCACTGCATCGGTTCTCAACAGCATCAAAGCGGACCCGAAACGCCCGGGGTGGCTCTACGCGGGGTTTATTCGTGAAGGGTTGTGGCGCAGTAAGGATTACGGAAGATCGTGGCGAAAACTGTTCCCGGTCCATGATCAGGTGTTCAATGCGACGGCTGTTGCAGTTGGTGGTCCATCCGGGAACGAAGTGTATGTCGCAAGTGAGCCGCTCTACTGGTCAAGATCAGAATCCGCCGTGTATGCGAGTTTCGACAACGGCACATCCTGGATAAACATCTATGACAAAACGCTTGGTGCGCTTCGTTGGAAAGGTCTTGACGTTGATAACAAGACCGGGGTCCTCTATGGCGTGACAGACGGCAATGGCGCATTTTATGGCGAGAGAATCAGAGAGTAAGAAGAGTATGTACACACTCCGTACGCTGCATTGCACTTACTTGAGAGGAATGTGTGAGGTATGACAAAAAGATCTGTTATCTTCGCGTTGCTCCTGTGCGCTGTGAGCTCGTTCTCTGCACAAGCCCGGAACGATTCTCCCGCCACGGTGTTCGTGTCTCCGGCTATACCAGGCCTCGACACAAGTGATCTGTATACGGTTTCGATCAATGGACACGACGTGTGGACGGAAAAGTTCCGAACGGCCATGGATATCAGTTCGATGCCGGACTGGTTCATGGAGCCGTACACCAGGGTCCAACAGGAGATTCATCAAGCGAGCTGCTCCTGCGATGGACAGATGCAGGTCGCCATCCGCGTTTCGCGCACCATCAAGATGGTGACCATCCATCCTACAAGCCGTGGAATACACCCCATGGTGAAAGACAATGTTGTGTCATTTTCACTTTCCGGACCGGAGAAGATTTCCGTTGAAATAAACGACCTCCCACCGTTGTTTGTTTTTGCAGATTCCGTCGAGCAGGAGAGCATCTCTCCCGACGGTCCGGGCATCCATTACTTCGGCCCCGGGGTGCATCGGCCAGGATTGATCTCCCTGAAGGACAATGAAACAGTGTTCATCGCTGCCGGCGCGATCGTGTACGGCGGCATTCGGGCAAATGGAGCACGGAATATCCGCGTGATCGGCCGCGGCATTCTGGATGGAGGATATGCATTCAAACAGATGGTATTGGTGGAAAACTGCAAAGATGTTCTTTTTGACGGTGTGATGATTCGCAACGGAGATGGCTGGACGAATACCCTGATCAATTGTGACGGAGTACGCTATGACCACGTGAAGGTATTGAGCTTTGGCCCTGCCGGTGACGGCATCGATCCCCTCAATTCGCGACGCGTCGTCATCTCTCACTGCTTCCTGCGTTGCACCGACGATTGTATCGCAATAAAAGGGCCGGCACCGGATCAGATTGTCGACGATATCCTGGTTGCCAACTCTACGATGATCGGCTTTGCCTTCAGTGATGGAGTGACAATTGGTTTTGAGACCAATGCCCCTTCGATGAGCAATATCACCGTGCGCGATTGCGATGTGATACTTGCGCGCGGGGGGAGCCGCGTCGACGGTCATAGCGGGTTCAGCATCATTTGCGACGGGCCGGCGCTCATCAGCAATGTTCTCTTCGAGAACATTCGTGTGGAGAAGTCCGAACTCAAACTGTTCGAACTGCAGATAACCGATGGCACAAAGTATGGTGTCGGGCCTCCCGGGCACATCAAAGACGTCACGCTGAAAAATATTTCATGGGGGCACGAGGGTCCCATCATTCTGAAAGGATTTGATGAGAATCACCGGATACAAAGGGTAACATTCGACCATTGTGTGGTGGCGGGCGAACCGCTCCAGGACTTGAAGACGAAGGTGATGCAAATAGGAAAGTTCGTCGATGATGTTGTGGTGCGGTAACCGGTTCTGGAGGTCGTCGTTGGCCCCAAGTGCTCCTGGACATCTATATTGACTCATTGCTCCTGACGTTCGGTAGTGGGTCAGACTACATTACCGGAGGTAACTATGATGCATTTAAAGAGCAAATATTCCATGAGGCCGGTGTTTACGAGAAGAAGAGAGAGGGCAGTCGGACTGCTCTTTGCGCTTCTCGTGAGTTCATCCCTCCTCCTGGCCGAAACGAAGAATGACTTTGAGGTCAAATCACCCGATGGCGCAGTGAGCGTGAAGGTTGTGGCGGGAGCGAAACTCGAGTGGTCTGTGCAGCACAAGGGGGAACAAATCATTGCGCCGTCAGCGATTTCCCTGATATTGGAGGGGGGCGATACCCTTGGAGATCATGCACAAATCACCTCGTCCAAAACGGACAAGATAAAGACCGTCATCGCTGCGATCAATTATATCAAGGCGCGCATTCCGGACGAGTATACCCAGCTCACTCTCAATTGTAAGAATGGTTACGGTGTCAGGTTCAGGGTCTATAATGATGCCGTCGCGTACCAGTTCTTCACGAAGAAAAGAGGAGAGATCATCGTAAAAAATGAAGAGGCCAACTTCAATTTTACTGAGGATCGTAAAGCGTTCTTGCCGTATATGTGGGATTACAGAGGAGGAAAGATATTCAATTCGTCTTTTGAGGCGCTGTACCGGGAGATCAACATTTCTCAATTTTTGCGTGACTCCCTGGCCTTTCTGCCGGTGCTGGTCGATGTCGGGAATAAGAAAAAGGTGGTCATCCTGGAAGCAGACCTGGAAGACTACCCGGGCATGTATCTGAACATTAATCCGACCCGCAAAGGTTTGGTGGGTGTGTATGCCCCCTATCCGATAGAAGCACAACTGAGCGGATTTGGAAGCATCAATTATATTCCGACCATAAGGGCGGACTATATTGCGAAGACGAGCGGCACCAGGAATTTTCCCTGGAGGGCAATTGCAGTCAGCCAGAGCGACAAAGAGCTGCTGAATAACGACATAGTCCAGAAGCTGGCCTCGCCCCCGAGAATATCCGATATCGGCTGGATAAAACCGGGACAGGTCGCCTGGGATTGGTGGAATAACTGGAACATCACTCACGTGGATTTTAAGGCCGGTATCAACACGCCGACGTACAAGTACTATATCGATTTTGCCGCTGCGAATAAGATCGCCTATATCATCATGGACGCAGGTTGGTCCCCGATGTTGGACCTTACCAAGGTGGTCCCCGCGATCAATCTCCAGGAAATTGTGGATTACGGCAAGCAGAAAGGCGTGGATGTGATCCTCTGGGCTTCATGGTACGCAGTGACACAACAGATGGACACCGTGTTCCCTTTGTACGCAAAAATGGGAGTGAAAGGTTTCAAGATCGATTTTGTCGATCGGGACGATCAAAAAGCTGTGGCCTCTCTGTATGAGATCGCGAAGAAGGCGGCGGAATATCATCTCCTCGTGGATTACCATGGAGTGTTCAAGCCTACCGGCCTCCAGCGGACCTATCCGAATGTCATCGGTATTGAGGGTGTGAAGGGACTGGAGAACTATAAGTGGGCAATCGAAGATCAACCGCGGTATGTCACCAGCATTCCATACATCCGCATGTTGGCCGGCCCGATGGATTACACCCCCGGAGCGATGAGAAATGCCGTCCTGGCCGATTTCAGGCCGATCAACGATAATCCCATGAGTCAGGGAACCCGCTGCGCTCAATTAGCGATGTACGTGGTGTTCGACGCGCCGCTGCAAATGCTTTCGGATAATCCCACCACTTACATGAAGGAGCAGGAGTGCACGAACTTCATCACAAGTGTCCCTACGACGTTTGACGAAACGGTCCCCATGGACGGGAAAGTGGGGGAGTACGTCGCGCTTGCACGGAGAAAAGGGGATACGTGGTTTGTCGGAGCGATAAGCAACTGGGATGCACGGGATGAGACCCTTGGCTTCTCATTCCTCGGCAACGGGGTCTACCAGGCAACAGTGTTTGAGGACGGCGTCAATGCTGACCGAAACGGCACAGACTACAAGAAAGCCGTGATCTCCATTTCCTCAGGGGATTCGCTGAAGATTCACCTTGCCCCTGGAGGCGGTTGGGCTGCAAGAATCGAAAAACTCCGTTAGACCCGGGACTGAACCCGGAACTCGAGGGCTAGCCGCCCTTTGCCTTTGGAATCCCTGCCGGATGGCAATCCGGGCAGCCGACGAAATGGATGTTGTGCGGACTCTTGCTGTCGGCGAATGTGGTGTTCATCTTCGTCACATCGCGTCCACAGTTTGAGATGGCGGGATGGCAATCGATGCAACTCTGCCGCGCGTCGTTGCTGTGAGTATCATGACAGGTGAGACAGCTGAGGCCCTCGTGGACTCCACGCGGCGTTCTGTCGTCGCTTGAGCCGGCGACATGAAATGCGTTCGGAGCATGACACTGCATGCACACGCGCTGGCGCGGATCGGTAGATTGATCGACGGGACGTTTCCCATCGTAGACCTTCACCAAAGGTAAATCGTCGGCTTCGATGTGCGTCTTCTCATACCGATAGTAGTAGAGGACAACGGCGGAATCCACCGGGGTGGCATAGAATATCTTCTTCGGATCCGAATAGTCGGGAGAAACGGCTGGAGAGCCCCGCCGGTGGATTTCGTGGCAGGTGAGACACGGGATTGCTGGTCGGGCTGCCTGGTCAGGCTGATTGATTTTCCAGGGACCTTTCGTGCTTACCGGGCTCATCAAGTCCTGGATCGTTCCCCCGAAAAACATCCCATGGCAACGGAGACAGTCGGAGTTCGGCTGCTCCCGTGAGTTGTGTTTTTCGTTGAGGAACAGCGCCGCGTAGGTCGCGGAATGTCCTCCCGATATCCATTTGGCATACTCTTTCCCGTGACAGCGTTTGCAGTTGTCCAACATTTCCACGACTTGCGTCTCGTCAAGTCCGATCTCCTGCGAGCCAGTTCGTGTAAAATGATGGACCACCATTCTCCCCTTTTCCGTGAGGCTGTGGAGACCGTTACTGAATGCCGTGCCGTGACACTCCCTGCAACTGAGCAATCGATGACCACTATGCGCCCATGCCGTGGACGAGCTTTCGATCTCATGGCAGGAAGCGCACGTCGTTTGTGGCGAAGCCGTGTCCCAGAAGACGTCAAGCCCGATCAGCAGCACGAGAACCGCACCGAGCCCCAAAGCGACGCGGTTGACCAGCTTGCGAATACTTTTCATGGAAATGCCTTCCGAGAACTCCGGGGGATTGGACGACTACGCGAATCGATTCCCTTTTTGCCATTCATTCGCGATGTATCCGCCAACCCAATACCCCAGGGCCATGATTGTGAGAGCGGGATTGAACCCGCCGTTGGTGACATGAAGACTCGCATCTGCCACAAAGACGTTTGGAGTCTCGTGAACGCGACCATACTTGTCCGTGACCGATGTCTGCGGGTCGTTCCCCATCCGGCATGTCCCTGCCTGGTGTTGTCCTCCGCTCAGTCCTCTCCCCCCGACACTCTGCCAGGTGATGGAGGCTCCGGCTTCCCTCAGGATTGACTCGGCTTTGCCCGAGAGAAACTTGCACCCTTCGAAATCCTTCGCGTGGCGGGTACCGGAGAGGCGGACAACCGGGATGCCCCAGGCATCTTTCACCGAAGGATCGATCTGGACCCGCGAATCAAAGACCGGCATTTCCTGGATCGGGCCGACCACCTGCACATTCCTCCGGAAGTATTCCCGTTGAAACTCCTTGTGGGCTTTTCCCCATGTCGGGGCGCCGGGGGGACGAATGCCGGTGAAGAGGTACGGGAGGCGTGTAAACTCATTTGCCAGGAGGCCTCCGCCGATGATTCCGGTATTGTGATGACTGAAATCGCTGATCGCGATCGAGGCGCCGGGTCCGACATCGTCAAAAATATCCTCCTCGAAAAGCCCAAACGCGCCGGTATAGGCATGACCCTGGAGGTTTCTGCCGACCCAGTCGTGGCGATTGCCAATCCCCGCGGGAAAGGCTTTCGATTTCGAATTTAGCAGGAGTCTTGGCGTTTCGGTGGCCGAAGCGGAGACAACGATAATGTCCGCGCTTTGTGACTGTTTGTTCCCATCGCGGTCGAAGTACTCGACGCCGGTGGGCCGGCCCGACTCGTTCACGACAATCTCGCTCACGACGCAGTTCGTGCGAAGTTCACAATTCCCCGTGGCCAGCGCAGTCGGAATGACGGTATTCTGCGTGCCCGATTTTGCGTTGAGAGGGCAGGCAAAGCCGCAACAGGATCGCCTTCGTACGCATGCCGGCCGGTCGTTGTACGGCACTGAGTTCCGCAGCATCGGGATAGGGAAGGGATGCAACCCCATTTGCCTCATCGTCGATTCCAGCATCGTTGCTTCTTTGTTATAGGCGAACGGCGGCATCGGATATGGTTTCTTTCTCGGGGCGGCGAACGGATTGCGCGACGCGTCGCCTGCCACGCCGATTTCCCATTCTGCTTTCTCGTAGCAGTGTTCGAGGTCCTCGTAGGAGACCGGCCAATCTTCCAGCGTCGAGCCTTCCACCGGTCCGTACGTGGTTTTCATCCGGAAGTCCTCGGGCATGAACCGCCACGCCATCGCTCCGTAGCTCACGGTGCCTGATCCGACACAGGCAGCGACATTGTTATAGTCGTTTTCGCTCGGCACGACGATTGCAGTCGTCCCGTCGGAATTCACGACGACCCTGCGGTATCGTACGTCGTCGGGTCCGAAGGCGTTTCCGAGTACCGTCGTTCGTTGGGAGAGCAGCTCGTCGGTGTCGTGCGCGTCAAATGAAACCCAGTCTCCGCGTTCAAAGAGGATGACGGACAAACCCTCCTCGCTCAGTTCTCTGGCGACGACACCGCCCCCGGCTCCGGCTCCGACCACAACAGCATTAACGTGACGGTTGCTCATTTCAAACTCCGTAACGGTTTTGGCCGACGGTCTGCAGATCGTCGAGTCCCATCATTTTGTAACTCACGAAGTTGTTGTTGCCCCCGTGCCGGGGGCTTCCATAGTAGCCCTGAAGCGAATGCGACCGAACCAGTTCGAAGAACCTGGCGGAAAAACTGTTTTTCCAACCGTCGCCTTCTAGATTGTCCGCCTCCATGTCGCGGAGGAATCCGGTTTGCGTATCCCACGGCAGTTTCTCAAATCGGTCTTGATGTTTCCGCAAGCAGGACTCCTCGATAGCTGCGAGCCCTCGTCTGTAATCCTGCTGATATCTGCGGTACGGTCCCGCAAGCTGAATATCGATGAAATTCGCGACTCCGGTGTCACGGCCGCCGGGCCATTCGTCAGTGGGAATAATCTGCTCGACGAGGGCTTCCACCAGGTGATACTCCTCATCGGAGAGGAAATTCCTGGTCGGCTGGGTGGACGGGGAGCAGCCCTCGAGCAGGCTGAAGTTGCCGGCAGCGAGGGTCAGCGTCCCTGCGCCCAGTGCGGCACGTGCCATGAATTCCCTTCGCGAGATCCTGTTGCGCTCGTCCATGTCTCGTCACCTGTTTGTCCATTGAGGAAAGTCGGAGGGTCGCCGTTCCGCGCTCAGTGCGCGGGACGATCGCCGGTCACTTCAAAGTGTCTCATCGCGAAGGCGATGAACTGTTCGGTATCATAATTCGTCAGTCCGTGTTCGCCCTTCCGCATATGATACCCGATGAAATCGCCGACAGGCGTTTCCAACGGCGGCATTTCGTTCACACCCAATCCTGCTTCTCCGTACAACTCATACACAGGCTCCGCTGCCTTCGCTGCCAGGAATGTTCCGCGAGGATCACCCCAGAGATCGCCTTCGGCTGTCGAGAGATACACAGGTCTTGGTGCCATCAAGGCAATGAGCATGTGCCAGTCGACCGATAGATCGTTCACGTGATCGTTGAACCTTTTGAAGTTGCCGTCGAACCAATGCGGGAATTGATCGTTGATCTTCCTGACCGTTTCGCCGAAACCCCGGCGAACAATTGTTGCGCCGCCGCATCCGGATTCGCAGGAAAAGACCATGGCGAATCGACGATCCAGTGCACCGGCCCACATTGCAGCCTTGCCGAACCGCGAAAAACCGAGGAGACACACCTTCCGGGCATCGATTCCCGGGTCGGTCTCGATATAGTCCATCACTCTCCTTGCCGCCCAAGCCCATGCCGCGATGGTCCCCCATTCATCCTTTGCAGGCTCTTGCCGGTCGGGCGGATCGAAGAATTTCCTGATCCCCTTTGCGTATGCATTGTCCTTATCGTCCGGTTCGATTTCTCGCGCGTCGTACGTCACGAGACCGAATCCTTTCCTGATCAAAAGCCGGGGGTCCGGCAGCCAGGTCGATACCAGGAACACCGGAACGGGCGTGGCGGTCTTCGGCAGAATGATGTTGATCTCCAGCTTGGGCCACGCGTTGTCCCCCGAGAAGTAGAGCGTAACCTTCTTTTCGACAGCAGATCCATCCATCGCGAAAGTATCTACCTCCGTTGTTTCCCAGTGCATTTCTCCCGGACGGTCCACCGCTGCTTTCCCGTAGACATCGTTCTCAAACATCCTCAGAATCTCCGGCCTGCGCAATTGATTCCATGCGGATGTATCCGTCACCCTCTTGCCATTCAGCGTGACGAGCGGATCAGGGAGCTTGTACTGCGGTACCCTCGACTCATCGTAGAGGCCGGCTGGATTGCCAGGGGGAAGCGGTTGATTCTGAGCGAGCATGATGGGAAAGGGGATGGTAGAAATGACGAGAGCGACGACGGAGAAGAGTCCCTTCATTTTCACAGCCTCATGGTGAATTTCAGGAACGCATTCCTCCGCAGGAGCAGTGCAGAAAATGCTAAGATGAGTTACGGCTCGATGGAAAGATGGTCCGGCACAATACCCTTGCCGGCCGTGAGCCCTCACTGGATGTGCGTTTCAGGCGATTCTTTCCGTGAAGTCTTAATAAGATGATGCGGAATATTTTCAAAATCAACTCATTACGGTGCGGTTTGAAGCGAACAAGAATCTTTTCCGGTGAAGCTGTGGTTTAACTCCTTTCGTCAAAGGGGGAGAAGGCGTTTGGAATCCCTCCTTCGAGATCTTTGAGAGTCATGTGTTGTTTGCAGGAAAGGATCCCGTGGCTACCGACAGTATTGGCGCCTTCCTCATGGGACTCGATTGCGAAGCTCCAACCCTGCCGTTGCCGGACGGAGGGACGTGCGATAACTATCTCCACCTGCTTCATCAGAATGGCATGGGGACAAACCAACTGAACGAAATCGAAGTCCTCGGAGACGGAGCAGGATTGATCACGTCCGTCCCGCCCGACCGCGCCATACGGCAGCCCGGCGGTTTTCAATTGTCACCGAATTTTCCGAACCCGTTCAATCCATCGACAAGAATCATCTTCTTTGTGCCGACGGCGGAAACGGTGAGCGTGAAGGTGTATTCCATTACGGGGCAGGAAATTGAAACCCTTGTGGAGGGTGCTGTTCCTGCCGGGAAGCATGACTTGAATTGGGACGCCACAGGCCTAGCAAGCGGCGTATATCTCTGTCGAATGCAGGCGGGCGAATTTTCCGAAACAATAAGAATGGTGTATCAGAAGTAGGTGCGCCTGCGTCATTTTGCAGCTTCCTCTGGATCCTTCCAACCCTGGCGTCGACATCCCGAGGTAACAGAACGGGACGTCAGCCTTATTTCACCGTCTCTCCCGTCTCATCATACAGAAGTCGTAGCCCCCAATCAGAGGAATCCGGCAGATCGGGTAGTTCGATGATGCCGATCTTGTTTGCCATAACCTTGCCATTCCCGGCATCCTGCCAGATCCCGGTACGGGGATTGAACCATTGTGCGTTGTACACACTATTGAGCCGCGCGCCGCGAATCTGAGATTTCGGACAGCCCCTTTCGAAGTACGCAAGGAAGATTTTCTTGTCGTCGGTGCGGGCACAGTAAGCCCAGCCTTCGTAGCCGAGGGTGATCTGTGTTTTGTCGGGCGATACCAAATCAGCGATTGGCACAAGATCCTGATACCGCGGGCCGATGGAGAACGCGAACGTCCGAAGGTATTGCATCTGGGCTCCGGATCGCCATTGAAAAGCCTCCCACATATGCACTGGTGCTGTGGGCTCAATGTCAGCCCCCCAGATGCCTTCTGCGCCGTAAACGTGGCCGGCAAGTCCACCGGAGAGAAAGCTGCCATAAATCCCGGAGCGGACAAATGCATCGTCGAGCTCAGTACCCCCCTTCGCACCCCGTGTATAGTTCGCCGCCCCCGGGCCGCGGGCGTCCCGGTATCCCGCATAGTACGGCTCGCCATTGAGTGCCGGCTTAGGGTCTTTGAGATTGAAGATCTCCGTCAGGTACCAGTAGTTGTTATGTTCGCGCATATTGCCGATCTGGTGGAGGGTGACCCATGAACTGTCTCCCCAGTTTTCGAGTGTCGACGGATTCGCGTTGGCGGAGAGCAACGTGCCGAACGGGGGAGGGCCGAATTTCTTTTCGACGAAGTGGATCGCGGCCGTGTAGTCGCCGGGGCTTACCGTCTCGTCGATAATATCGAGGTGGATCGGGCTGAGGACGGTATTATTGGCCTGGTAGCGGGAAAAGATATACTGGATGAACCTCGCGTATGAATCGGGCCAGCCGTAGTATTTGTACCAGCAGAGACCCGCGTCGCGCCGCGAAACCTCGATCATGGGGATGAAACCGTTCGCGTTGAGGTAGTCGATCTTCCTGTCGAGATACTTGAAATATTCCGGATTGACCCGGTCCATGTCGGGGAATACATTTTCGTATCCGGGGACCTTGCCCGGGAAGAAGAATGGCCGTCCGCCTTCGTTATCCATGTTCTTGGCACTGCCCGTGCCGAATTCGACCCAGGCAGAGCGGACGGTCGTATGCGCCGAATCGTCCATGATGAGGTGCCAGGGCTTCCCGTCGGTCATCCAGTTGGGGAAAGCGGCGATAACATTGAGCCAGTTATACCCTTGAGCTTTTCGATAGCGAACGTAGTCCTTGAATCCCGCTGTCGGCCCTATCGGGCGCGCTATGGTGTCGTCGTACCATCGAAAGCGGTTGCTGCCGAGGGAATACCACGTATCGCCGATGGCGAGAAACGGCGTGCCGTCGTCGTACTCCAGTGCATGGTTGTTTGCCGTTGAACGAAGGAATCCACGCCGCAATGGATTCTCGTTTTTCTCCGCTTCGGTCCACGCCACGGCGGCGAATGAACCGGTCTTCCCTGTCAATCCCCTGTCATCCGGATTCGACCCGCTTTTCCAGGACCAGGTACCGGGCTGAGTCGCAACAATGCGGACATGAAACGTTTGACCGCCGTCCCAGAATCCGTAGACACGCTTGCTAAATCCGGGCCCGGTGAGATCCACCCAGATAATGACATCCGTGTACGGGTTCTTGTAGGAATTGGCGGCGGTGAAGGTGAGTTCCTGTTTCTCCCATACGTGGATGGGATTCGCGCCGGCCAATACTTGAGAAATCGGAAGCAGGAAGACGAACAGCAATCGTTTCAGGGAATACATTTCGCATTCTCCTCTAGAAGATGCTCTATACTTGTTCTCTCCGTCTCGATGCGTGCAATGGCATCGAGGAAAAGGGGCGTGATGAAACGCGCAGCCTGGACGAGACACGAAGACGTTGTGTCTTGTTGGGAGTCATAGCGGGAGCTCGTGACCGGCTGTCAGCTGACGGTTCTGATTCCTGATCTCTCAATATAAGAGATCAATGTGACGATTCCACAGGAGGGAAAACTATTTCATAGCAGCAGTCCAATTTTCTTCTTCGATGCATGTGCTACTCCGGACAGTTCCACGAGTGGGCTCCGGAGCCGGAAGAGATTCCAGCGTCGCCATTTCCGCGAACTCAAAGTAGCCGGCGGACCAAAGGGTTGTGGAGTAGGCACTATGTGAAGAGCTGAGCGCAAGCCGGTGTGCAGGAAAGCGTGGGGGAAGGACGGCGCTTGCGAAATCGCTCATAGGTTGAAACTGTTGCGAGAACTTCGTATTTTCATGCTGTATCGTCGGTACAGGAAGGCGAACCGGCCTGTGCAACGGCTGGGACGGAGAAATAGCCTCGAACCGCGCCGGCCTATCCTCCCATGTCCCTCCTTGCTTTCTCCATTATCATCGGAAATTCCCCGCATGCCTGAAGAACGAATCGTAGAACCGCGACTCCTTCGCGGCTTCCGTGATTACCTCCCCGGACAGATGAATGCGCGACAGCGCATCATCGCCACCATCCGGTCCGTCTACGAACGATACGGCTTTCAACCGCTCGATACCCCCGCCCTTGAGTTCCGCGAAACGCTCATGGGCTACGGCGAAGAGAATACCAAGCAGATTTTCGAATTTCAGAACCCGGAAGAAGAAGAAGTCGCCCTGCGGTTCGACCTGACTGTCCCGCTTGCGCGGGTCGTTGCGCAGTACACAGATCTCCCGCTCCCATTCCGCCGCTATCAGGTAGGACCTGTCTGGCGCGCCGATAAACCCGACCCGGGTCGATACCGCGAGTTCACACAGTTCGATATCGATGCGGTGGGAGTGACATCGCTTGCGGCCGATGTCGAAATTCTCACCGCCATGCACGATACATTTGTCGCTCTCGGTGTCGACCGGTTCAGAATCCGGTTCTCCGATCGTAAGGTCCTGAACAGCCTGCTCGACTTTGCCGGAATCGGCCGGGGAATGGCCCATGGCGTCTTTCGAGTGCTCGACAAGCTCGAGAAGATTGGGATGGAAGGAGTGACCGCAGAGCTGACAGCGGGCCGACGCGATGCCTCCGGCGACAAGATTCCGGGACTCGGCCTTGATTCGAAGCAGGTGGATCGAATCAGTCAATTCGTCGCGCTCCCGAAAGGGACGCGGAAGGAGGTCCTCGCAGGACTGGCAGGCCTCTTCGGGAATGTTGCTTCTGCAGAAGAGGCGGTCGGCGAGCTGACCTTCCTGAATACAACGCTCGACACCCTCCAGATCTCCGATCAGCGGGTTGCTCTGGATCTCAGCATCGCCCGGGGACTCGATTATTATACCGGCCCCGTCTTCGAAGCCATTCTGCCCGATGCACCCGAGTTCGGATCGGTGTTTGGCGGTGGACGGTACGATGGGCTTGTGGAACGCTTCCTGGGAAGAAAAATCCCCGCAGTCGGCGGTTCGATCGGTGTCGATCGATTACTCGCGGCATTGGTCAAACTCGGCAGGCTGGCCGAGGACCCGGCCACGGCGAAGGTCCTGGTGACGGTGATGGACCGCGACCGGATGCCTGAATACCTTGCGATTGCCCGGGAGATCCGCGCCGCCGGGATCAACGCCGAAGTGTACGTCGGTGAGGACAAATCGCTCAGGAAACAGCTCCAGTACGCTGATCGCCTGAGAATCCCGGTCGGCATCATCGTGGGCGGAGATGAATTTTCCCAGGGCACCGTGACAATCAAAAACCTCAGGCTCGGTGGGCAACTCCAGGAAAAGAAAAGTGCTGTCGCCGGGGTCGAAAGGGAGGAATGGCTGCAGCGCTCGCGGAGTGTTCAACAGACCTTCCCGCGTGGAAGGATGATGGAGGAGATCAAGGCCATGTTAGCCTGAAAAACGAGGGATTGCCATCGCCTACGAGAAGCGGAGAAGTCCCTTGTTTCGTTTTTCTGCCCATGGAAAGGAAAGTGCATGCCTATAACGATTGACGGTTCCTCTCTCACCCTTGAAAAGCTTGAAGCAGTGGCGCGCCACGGGGAACAGGTCTCGATTCACCCGACGGCATTGCAGCGCATCCGCGCATGCCGCCAAATGCTTGAGGAAAAGATCCAGGCCCACGAGATCATGTACGGGACGAATACGGGGATCGGTGAGTTTTCGGAAGTTGTGCTGACCGATGAACAGGTGAAGGACTTCCAGCGGTATCTCATTTATAACCATGCCGCGGGCATCGGGGAGCCGTTCCCGGTGGAGGTTGTCCGGGCGGCGATCGTCGGGAGGCTCAACGTCCACGCCCACGGGAATTCCGGTTGCAGGCCGGAGATCACACTGACTCTCGCGGAAATGCTGAACAGGGGAGTGACCCCCGTCGTCTGTCGGAAAGGATCTGTCGGTGCCAGTGGCGACCTCGCCCCGATGGCGCAGATCGCGCTGCTCCTTATGGGCGAAGGGGAGGCCTTCTTCCAGGGAACCCGGATGCCGGGCCGTACGGCGATGGAAAAAGCAGGGATCCCCATCCCCGGTTTGATGGCACGCGACGGTCTTGCGACGATCAACGGGTCAAATGTACTTACCGCAATGAGCGGGCTTCAACTCCTCGAGGTCGATCGATGGCTCCGTCAGGCGGAGATCGCTGCGTCGATGTCTCTGGAGGCGCTTGTCGCAAACCTTAAGCCGTACGACATCCGTATTCATCAACTCCGCGGCTTCCCGGGCGCGATGCGGAGCGCCCGCGCGATCATGAAATGCATCGATGGAAGCGATCTGCAAACCGGGAAGATAAAAACGAAGGTTCAGGATGCCTATTCGATGCGGTCGACACCGCAGGTCATCGGCGCGGCGCATGATGCGATTTCCTACGCGCGCAAGCAGGTTGAGACCGAACTCAACGGTGTCGGTGACAATCCGATTTTCCTCCCGGAGGAGCGGCTCACGCTGACAGGAGCAAACTTCCAGGGTACCCCGGTTGCGCTTCCCATGGACATGGTCGGAGCGGCGGTGACCATGGTGTGCGTGCTCTCGGAACGCAGGCTGAACCGGCTTACCAATCCGGCGCTGAGCGTCGGACTGCCCGCATTCCTCACGAAAGGAGCCGGGCTCTTCTCCGGGTTGATGCTCAGCCAGTATACAGCGGACATGCTCATTGTTGAACAGCGCATCCTTTCCGCGCCGGCGTCGATCCAATCGATTCCGGCTGCCGCGGACCAGGAAGATTTCGTCTCCATGGGAATGAATACCGCATTGAAAAACGACCAGATCATCGACAACGCAGCGGGGGTTCTCGGTATCGAATTCATGGCGGCCGCGCAGGCCCTGGATTTCCGCTCCTTCCAGCAGGGGAAAGGTGTTACGGCGGCAAGGGCTGTCATCAGAAAATATGTCGCGCATCTTGAAGAGGACCGGCCCCTGTACACGGATCACAATGCTATGAAGGAACTTGTGCGACGGGGGGAAATTCTCGAAGTTGTGGAAGCCACCGTCGGTTCACTGAAATAGGATCACTCAATTTCCTATGAGCATCTTTTCGTCGGGAAAAGACAAAATGCTGGCGCTCTTTCTCCGCCAGCGTTTGAATGAGGTTCTCCAGGAGGTGGGGTCGGTGGAGACTCTTCTGATCGACACCACGGAACACACGATTCAGGTAATCCTCCAGCTGGAAGGCGAAAGCGATTCTCTCAGGTGCGACGTCAAGAGCTACAAGATTCTGGCGGAGGGCGAAAAACGATATCTTCTTCTCGGCGAGACGACGGCGTCGAAACAGTGGATCGAGATCCTTGTGAGAAAGTTCCTTGTGGGCAAGCGAATCAATCTTCCGGCGGAATACGGCGAGCTGGTGGAACGGTTGCTGGGTTGAGTCCCGGGGGGCGGAATTCTCGCCGGGAACCTGGTGTTGGAGAAGGGAAGAAGGAGAATTGCCATGGGATTCGTGATTCTGGCATTACTCGGCCTGGGGGCCAAGAGTGGAGGTCCAATGAACGAGAGGGCAGAAGCAACGTTTGGGGCCGGATGTTTCTGGTGCGTTGAAGCGGTATTCGAACAGGTGGAAGGCGTGATTTCGGTGGAGGCGGGATATGCAGGAGGGACAGTTCCCCATCCCAGCTACGAACAGGTGTGCACGGGAGAAACCGGTCACGCAGAAGTGATACGTATCGTCTTCGATCCGGCCAAAGTGAGCTATGAACACCTGCTCGAAGTCTTCTGGGCGGCGCATGACCCGACGACACTCAACAGGCAGGGAGCGGACCACGGAACACAATACCGGTCGGTGATCTTCTATCACGACGATGCCCAGCGGGTGACGGCCGAAAAGTCCAGGGCTGCGGCACAGAAGGACTTCTCCGATCCCATCGTCACTTCCATCGAACCATTGAAGAATTATTACAGGGCGGAGAACTATCATCAGGACTACTTCAAGAACAATCCGAACGCCCCCTACTGTGTTTTTGTGATTTCCCCGAAGTTGAAAAAGCTGCACATCAAGTAGCTCTTCATGCTGCACGGACGAGGATATGCCCATGACTCCCTCTCCTGAATCGGTCATGCACAACGTGACCGCCGAGATCGTTCGACGGGCGGCGCGTCTTGCAAGAAAACGCCATCGTCACGTCTTCATCAGCAAGACGGCCAACGGCAAAGGGCTCGATGTTCAGACCCTCGACCCGGGATTTCCCGAGGGAAAAGCCCGCCTGGAAACTTTCCTGACGCCGGTGGCACGACATTACACGATCTCCGGCCTTGGCGCGCCGGAAGACCCTGACGCCATCAATTGGCGTGTTGTCAATCTCTCGTTCTGGCGTCGGACGATGCTGGTCATTCTTGTGGGGATCACGTTTCTCATGAAAGGCACTCCGTTCAAGAACAGGATTTTCCGTGCTATGGGAGTGCACATCGGCAGGAACGTCGAAATCATGCAGATGGCATGGCTCGATCATTTCCGGCCGGAACTGATCTTCATCGGTGACAATACCCTCATCGGGGCATACTCCCGCTTTACGGTTCATGCCTATGAAGGGCAGGGGAAGTTCCGGTATGGACTGATCGAGGTCGGGAAAAACTGTATTATCGGGGCCGGCACGGGGATCGGGCCGATGCTCATCGAGGATAACGTGCGTACGCTGCCGGGCACCACTCTCTCTCCCTATCTTGCGCGCGTCAGGTCCGGAGCTGTCGTGGGGTATAATCCTCCGCCGGTCCGGAATCCGGAACAAGAACACCCGAAGGCCCCGATAGAAGTGTGACTTCAGTCCTTCGCCGGATCACGCGCTCTGCACCAAACGTAGGACTTTCTCACCTGTATGGCCGAGTCATTTCAGGAATTCCAACCTGCGCATTCGCCGCTCTATATGGTCATGCAGGATCCCGTCCTTCACCAGTTCATCTCCTACCTGGCGGAGAAAAGGCGTCAGCAGGAAGAGGACCCCGCAACCCACCTTCGAATTGAACTGTCCCGGGATTTCATCACAAGAGTCCGCGAATCCTTTAAGAAGCAGATCATTCGCGGTGAGTTCCGGCTCCATATGCTTGCGCAGATCCTGGCAACACATTTTTTCCATGATGCCTTCGACCTTCACAGTAATGCGATCGGAGTGCTGCCCGGAGGTGAGAGGCGGCCATTTCTGATCAGGGAACGGATCAGCAGGGAAACCCTCTTCACCCAGACAGACCTTGACCTGGGAAACCAGATGCTCGGGAACTTCCGGTACCGGACGGATGACGGATGGGCAGCGCTGGAACTGTCAGCCAACTATGTGGAATACATCCCGCAGATGCGGACAGGCTTGTCGGTGAATCGGCTTACCAGCCGGGTGAAAGCAGAGGAAGAGATATGGAACAAAGTCACCGATGAACTCTTCGGTGTCGACATGCTGGTGCAACGGGACAAACATCTGCAGCGATACAGCAAGTATGTGAAGGACGTCTTCGGCATCAAAATCGTGTGCGAGGATGAAGCGGCATGCTGGGACGTCCACAAGCAGCTTTCCCGCCTGCTCTCCAGGGAATGTGATTTTGGCGTGATGGACAGGTACGCGGAAGCGACGCTTTTCCAGAACCCGCAATCCGTCGGAGCGTTGCTGCTGGATTTCGTGGAGACCAAGGATTACCTGACGTGCGAACCTTCCCGGATGAAGAAGACCGGTTGGAAGGCGATTAAGAGCGTGGTGCGGTGGGGCGAACAAATGTTCGAGGTTCAGATTCAACCGCTGACCAACTACTATCTCGAAGTGGATCATATGTCCGGTCCATCACACCAATCATTCAAACTGACCCGCGAAAGTTTCCGGAAGGAAATCGCCGCTCGTATACCTCTCTATGGATTCTATCAGGACATGCTGCGGATGATGTTCTTGAGTGAGGTCGTCTCCTATGAATATGGGAACGCTTCAGTGGTGATCGAGTAGTCGCGGCCAGGCTTGCCCATTCCGGGCAGCAGCGATCGGCCTGTTCGATGCCGTTCTTCTTCTTGCATTCACCCTGGAGGCTTCGTATCTTTTGGCTGTCAATTCCAGAGTACCCGGGGAGGGTTCGCCTAATGGTATGGCAGCAGTCTTGAAAACTGCCGACCCGCAAGGGTCGTGGGGGTTCAAGTCCCTCACCCTCCGCACAAATGCCCCGCCTGCCGGTTAGTCCGTGCGACTCATCCCCGGGCGGGGCTTCTTTTTGTAACGGCCAGAGAAATGGCCTGAAGGACATTTCTACAATATACCCTGCCAGATGTCGATTCTCTCATCAGCTTTGCCGTGTTTCCGCCCTCTTGTTCTGTTACTCATCAATGAACGTTGGCATGCCTGTTGCAATGTTCCGGAGCACACCTTTCGCAACGAGGAGATACTATGCAAAACTGCTGGGAGTACAAAAAATGCGGGCGAGAGCCTGGGGGCGTCAAGTCAGCTGAATTGGGCGTCTGTCCAGCCTGCCTCGATGTGCGCACAAACGGCGTGCATGGCGGGAAGAACGGCGGCCGGGCCTGCTGGGCGTTGACAGGAACATTTTGCGGTGGAAAAGTGCAAGGGTCTTTCGCGACGAAACTCATCAGCTGCATGGAGTGCGAGTTCTACAAGCTGGTGTCCAAGGAGGAAGGGGCTCGCTATCAGAACGCCAAAGCCATCCTTGGACTTCTCAAGTAAGAGGACAGCGTTCTCAACGCGTGCAAGAGAGCGAGATTGTTTGAGGTCGCCCCGGCACGAACGGACGCATGCACGTTCCAGGCGGAAGCGATCCCAATCAGTCTCCATCGAGACCCTGCCCCTGTAGTTCTTGCCGCCAGTATCCATCGCTGTCCAAGAACCTGGACGGCGTGACGCAAAAGTGAACAGCGGGCGGAAGAGTCGGCTTGAAATTGGGAAAAACAGGGCCTTCCCGATTGGCATGCGGTTTGACCTTCACCATATCAAGATGTTTGATCACTTATGGGGGAGGGCAAGATGAAAATCCGAATGCTGGTAATCGCTTCTCTGGTCGCTCTGGCGGGATTGGTCGCTGTGCCCACGGCGCCAGCTCAAGTGTCGGTCGGAATCGGTATCCGAATTGGTCCGCCTCCGCTCCGGCATGAGGTCATGGTACCCCGACCGTATGCGCACGCTGTCTGGATGAGAGGACATTGGATTTGGAACCGTCATCAAGACCGCTACGTCTGGATGTCAGGGCGATGGGTCGCTGCGCGGCCCGGATTTTTCTGGACCGATGGCCGATGGACCCATGAAGGGCGCGGCTGGATGTGGAAGGATGGATTCTGGCGTGAGCAGGAATCCCGCAATCATCACGATCACGAAAGACACGAGAGAGAACGACGGGACATGGGTCATCGGCGCTGATGCAAGGCTGCCAAGTCTGCTTCGTCCAGTAAAATGCCACAGAAAGACCGAAACCCATCCGGCACCTCCCGGATGGGTTTCTCTTTATCGCACCACCTGCTGCTCCTCCGTCGAAAGTCGCTCGTCAAAAATCATCTAAACCTCACTATTTCTTGTTCCAGGTGTCACGGCCGGAAAAGAGAAATGAAAAAGCAAGGTGGAAAATTGTTACCAAACGAATATATTGTACCGAGTTTCTAACACCGTCAGAAAGTTGGGATCGTAGTACTTCAGTCCGCAAGGCCGCCGCAGGAGTCTCCCTATGACCGGATCTCGCAAACGAACACCTCCGACAGTGCGAAGAAATGCTGCGAGGGATTTACAGCGAGGCACAAAGCCCGCCTCTTTCTCTCTCGATAGTGTGCCGATCGGATTATACAGCACCACGCCGGGGGGAAAGATTCGCTTCGCGAATCGTACGATCGTCCAGATGCTCGGGTTTTCTTCCTTCAGAGAACTTTCGCATCGCAATCTGGAAATCGAAGGCTTTGCCCCAGACAGCAATCGGCGCTTGTTCAAAGAGTTCATAGAGCGCAATGGAGAAATCCGGAACTTTGAAGCAGTGTGGTTGGCGAAGGATGGGTCGAGGGTCCGGGTGAAGGAGAATGGGCATCTTCTCCGTGACAAATCAGGAAAGATCCTGTCGTATATCGGCACTGCCGAGCCCGTCTTTGAAGAGGAATCTCAACATCACGGGTCGCCTCCGGACGACAAGCGGTACCAGCTCATGGTGGAAAATCTGCAAGAGGTGATCTTTCATACAGACGCACAGGGCCGATGGCAATTTCTTAACCCGGCGTGGACCCGGGTCACCGGTTTCACAGTTCAGGAAAGTCTTGGGAGACCATTCAGTGAATTTGTCGATCCCGAAGACCGGGACATGTGTCTCAGTTTGTACCGTGGGCTCCTCGCCCGTGAGGTAAACGATTGCCGCTTCGAACTTCGTTACCGGATGAAAGAGGGAGGTTCCCGGTGGGTGGAAGCGAACTCGCGCCTGATGCTCGACAAAGACAACAGTGTTCTCGGAAGTTCAGGGACATTGACCGATATCTCCGAACGCAAGCACGCGGAGGAAGCCCTTCGGGACAGTGAGGAACGTTATAGGAAACTTGTGGAGATCTCTCCCGACTGCATCCTGGTGCACGATCAAGGGTCGCATTCAATATGTCAACCCGGCGACACTCAAACTGATTGGTGCCGAAACAGCGGAGGAATTGCAGAACGCGCCGATTTTGGATTTTGTACATCCTGATTCCCGGGAGGTGGTGCGGCAACGGATCGGCACGATGTCCTCCGAGGGGGTTTCCGTCCCGACGATCGAAGAGCGATTCCAAAAGAGAGACGGCACCCCGGTGGACGTGGAAGTGACGGCTGCCCCCTTCGTGTACGGGGGGAAACAGGTGATCCAGGTGATTGTCCGCGATATCACGGAACGGAAGAGGATCGAAGGGCTCCTCCGTCAGCGTGAGGAGTTGCTGGAAATGATGTTTCAAAGGAATACCGCGGTCATGCTGTTGATCGATTCGGAAAACGGGGAGATTGTCGACGCTAATCCGGCCGCATCCAGGTTCTACGGGTATTCCCTGGGGCAGTTGAAGAGCATGAAGATTTCAGATATCAACATCCTGCCTGAAGACAGGGTGAATGAAGAGCTGACAAATGCCAGGAACGAGGCGGCGCACACGTTTTTCTTCCAACACCGTCTCCTCACCGGAGATGTGCGAAATGTCGAGGTCCATTCAAGCCGTCTCTTGTTGGGCAACCGGACCCTTCTATTTTCGATTATTCATGACATTACTGAACGGCTTGAAGCAGAGCAGAAGCTTCAAACCTCGCTGAAAGAGAAGGAGGTCCTTCTCAAAGAAGTGTATCACCGCGTGAAAAACAATCTCACTGTCGTTGCCGGCCTTCTCAGCCTCCAGGCGCGCTTCATCAAATCCCGGGAAGACGCTTCGATGTTCGAGGAAACGAAGGCAAGGATTCAGGCGATGGGGAGAGTTCACCAACAGCTCTACCAATCCGAGCGGCTCTCATCCATTGACCTCAACATCTATTTGAAAGATCTGGCAGGCTCACTTGCGGCAAGCTACAATACGCCCGGGGTTGCGACCGTTGTCGATGTCGAGCAAATCAATTTAGGCCTGGATCAGGCGATTCCGTGCGGATTGATTGTCAATGAGCTGCTCTCGAACTGCTACAAGTACGCGTTTCATGGAAGGGGTTCCGGGAAGGTTGTGGTGACGGGTCGCAGGGTCAACGATAACAGGATTTCCCTTTCCGTAAGCGATGATGGCGTCGGACTTCCTGAATCGGTCGATGTTTCCGGCTTGAAATCTCTCGGCCTCAGTCTTGTCATGATGTTGTCGGATCAAATCGATGGGAAGCTTACGATCGGGCGGGCCGGCGGAACGACGTTTACGCTGGAGTTCCCGGCCGGGAAAATTTAAATTCCATTTCTCTTCACCGGCGGCCTTGTTTGACGCCGCGGCTACTCCTTCTGAAGGGGATAGCCTACCGTTTGTGCAACGATAATGCGCTGTGCCGGCGTCAGTTTCAGTAATTTGTTCAGGGCCGTCCTGTCAACGTACGCCCGGACGACCGCTCCCATCTGCGCGGTGGCCGCGTAGAGGTACACGTTTTCTGAGCAATGGCCCGCCTCGACACTCGCCAGAGAAAGCTTATCACCTTCATCTTTCGTAAAGTCGAGTCTGTTGAGGTCCGCGACATAGAGGAGATTGAGGGGCGCATTCGCTACAAATGCTTGTGTCCCGGCAAGCCTGCGATAATCTCCAGTCTTGATAGTTCGAAGCCCGTGATGCTCCGGGATGTAGCAATAGATGCCACTTTTCAGAATTACATAGACATCAATACTCCGTCGGTTCATCGCCGAAGGGACAGTCCGGTTCCCCGTCGCCGGTCGGTTGATGCCATCGGCACACCAGAGGAGATTGGAAAGATCCTGGGGAGAGAGTTCTTTGGTGGAAAAATCTCTTGTACTTTTGCGGAGCTGAATTGCGCTCATCAACGACACACTACGGTCGAAACTCACCGGGGGAAGTATTCCTCCGGGCAATTCTTGCGCGTTGAGCGACACAGCAACGAGAAGAGCTACCGTCAACATTACCAACGATGACTGTTTCACTGTAGGATCTCCTGAAAAAGCGGACAGGGGGTATCAGGGACCAATGGGGGCATCGACAGTGGCGGAAGAAAGACGACCGCCGGTTGAGAGTACACAATTTCGATGGCGAAAACAAACCTTTGCATCTCTTGATGTGTCAGAGAAAAATCGGCTTCCTTGTCTTTTTGACTTCAGGACTTCCACGCGCGTGGGACGCAGACAGTGCTTGCGATGAGGCAGTGCACGCCTTGATCCGAATGTAAGGAGAAACACCATGACCCTCTTCATATTTCCACTGATACTCTCCATCGTTGCGACGACACAGAGTCAATCGAACAGTGCCGGCCTGCAGGAAGACACCATTGCAACGTCGACCGGCGAGCTCCGCATCACCTTTTTCGGCCACGCGTCGGTCATGTTCCACTACGATGGGAAATCGGTGTACGTCGATCCGGTCCGTCGCTATGCGGATTTTTCGAAGTTGCCCAGGGCCGATGTTGTTCTTGTCACGCATCAACATTCGGATCATTTTGACCCCGGGGCGATCGAGGAGATCAGCGCACCTTCAACGGTGGTCGTCCTGACGAAAGCGTGTGTTGACACAATGCACACTGCGGAAACCATGCAAAACGGGGACGTCCGGACGTTCGGCGGAATCAGAGTCGAGGCCGTTCCCGCCTACAACCTCGTCCACAAACGAGAGAACGGAATGCCTTTCCATCCGAAGGGGGAAGGGAACGGATACGTGATCACATTCGGCCGGACTCGTGTCTATGTGGCGGGAGATACGGAAAATATTCCGGAAATGAAGGCGCTGCGGGGAATAGATATTGCCTTTCTCCCCATGAACCTCCCGTACACCATGACTCCGGACATGGTCGCGGACGCCGCACGGGCGTTCCGGCCGGGCATTCTTTATCCGTATCATTACGGGGACACGGATCCTCAGAAGCTTGTGGAGCTTCTCAAGAACGAGAAGGGGATCGACGTTCGCGTGAGAAACATGCGGTGACGAAAAGAGATGTTATCGACCTACGACAATTCGCCTGAGGCAGGAGAAAAATCTCCCCTTGCTTTCCCCGCTGTGAAGCTGTACAATTCTTGAGGCTCTCTCGTCCACCAGAGACGTCGTACCCCCTGACTTCCTCCGTTACTGGATGGACGGAACGAAAACCTTCCACTACATTCGGGGCCCGCAGTGGAGACTCTGCTGTTATGTGCTCTGCTTATTGTCCGGGGAATTCAAGTGGGGGAGGCCAGACAGGATGCCCGGGATACTCTCCAGGGAAGAGACACAACGCGCTCTTCCGCGCGGCAAGAAAGGAAACAGCACCCCTTTCAGGAAGTATCGCCCTGGGGAACGGACGGCGAGACCATCGTTGATCTTCCTCTCTCCGATGGGACATACCGGCCGTATACTGTCGATGAGCTTGATTCTCTCATCAGCCAACATCCTCTGTTTGTCAACCTCATCCGCCGGAACCTCCTGATCACGCCTTTTTCCGGCCTGCGTTTTCCTCAGCACGTGCAACACGGTCTCAGCCCATTTCTCCCCCATGGTCCGCTCCGTCTCACGCCGTTCGAACAAATGTCGCTCTACGCACAACGATACAGAGATTTCTACGTGAATCCGGCGGCCGGATTTTACACGCTTCCGCAGATCGACATTCTTGGGACGATCCTGTGGTGGCTTTCTGTGCAATGGTAGCGGACCAGCCTCTGAGTCAGGCGGAGACAGCGTCGAGGACCCGCTCTCCCTTCTCCAATTCGAGGAGAGCTTGTTTTCTCCAGATTCCCCCACCATACCCACCCAGCTTACCATCTTTGTTGACGACGCGGTGACAGGGGATTACGATGGCAAGTCTGTTCAATCCATTGGAATGACCCACTGCGCGTTGCGCGTTCCGCCTGCCAATCGACCGGGCGAGCTCTTCATAAGAGATTGTCGCCCCGTAGGGGATCCGTTGCAGCGCCTGCCACACTTTGCGCTGGAAGTCGCTTCCGGGGAATTCGATGGGCACGGAAAACCGCTCCCTCTTCCGCGAGAAATACTCCGAAAGCTCTCTCCGGACCTGTTTGAGCACGCTGTTTTCACCCGGGACGATGGTTCGTTTGTAGAGGCGACAGAGCGTGGCTATCTGTGTCGCGAGCATCCGTCGCTCGGTGAATTCAAGCAACACCAGCGAGGTGGATGTGGCTCCGGCAATCAGGGCGCCGAGCGGGCTCTCAATCCACGTCAGCAGAATCGGCTCCGTTGTCCGCGCTTTGCCCGGCGGCGTCCCGAATGCGCGGCCGAAGGCTTCACGGAAGCCGCTGTGCGATTCAAAACCATGGCCGAGAGCGACTTCGTCAAGCCGAACCCCCTTCCGGATTTCCTGAAGGGCTCTCCCGAGTCTCCGGCCGCGGCAATAACTCTGGAAAGTCATTCCGAATGTCTTCTGAAAGTACCGTCGAGCCCGTGAGGGGTCGATCCCGAGAGAACGGATCTCGGAGTCGCGAATTCGCCGCGTTGGATCGTTGTCAACTGCTGCAAGCAGTTGTTCTACCCACGGGGGAGCGTGACCGACCGCAGTCATCGGTTTGCAGCGTTTGCACGGCCGGTAGCCGGAGAAAAGGGCCTCTCTCGGGGTGGCAAAAAACTCGACGTTCTCTGGTTTTGGCTTCCGTGCCCCGCACGATGGACGGCAGAAGATTCCGGTAGACCGAACGCCGAGAACAAAAACGCCGTCGTATGAACTGTCTCGTCGCACGTACGCATTCCGCATTTCCGTGAGCGGTGGTAACTTCGGCATATCTTCTCCTCAGATGTCTGAATATATCACTGGGTAAAGAATAAGACAACTCGCTTGCGGAATCCACCGGAAAATGGACGCTGATATTCCAGGGACACGGTTCGACTCATGGACTGCACTGACCAAGGTCGCAACTCATTACTACCAGGTGGTCACAGCACTCATGGATGGATCTGTTTTTCGTACGGGAGGATACAACCGGATGCCGCAAGCCACCGACATGGCCTGGCTCTACAAACCATGAAGGGGGCTCAACTTAAATCCAATTCCTTCGCAGCAGGAAGGTTTTTGCCAGCTGAGTGAGGGTGATATAGCACAGCAGCGTCAGGGAAAGAAGCGGCCAGTACAACGGAGGCAACTCCGTGAAGCCTAGTGACGGCGCGAGCCCCGAATGCGGGAGCCACAAGCCGATCATGATGATCATGGCCGAAGTGAGGACAAGGGGCACGCTGGGCTTGCTCTGCAAAAACGGTATCTTGTTTGTCCGGATAATATGAATAATAAGCGTCTGCGTCATGAGGGACTCGACGAACCAGCCGGTTTGAAACAACGACGATCGCGAGGGGTCCCAACAATGAAAAACATAGAGCATGATAAAATATGTTGTGTAATCAAAGATTGAGCTTATCGGGCCAATGAACAGAATGAACCTCCGTATTTCATCCATTGACCAGGGCCGGGGTCTGACAATTTGCTCAGGGTCAACATTGTCCGTGGGAATGGGAACCTGTGAAAAATCGTACAGGAGGTTGTTGGTGAGCACCTGGATCGGCAGCATGGGCACATAGGGGAGGAATGCACTGGCACCCAATACGCTGAACATGTTGCCGAAATTCGAGCTTGCCCCCATGCGCACGTACTTTATAATATTGGCGAATACTTTCCGGCCTTCGAGAACCCCCTCTTCCAGGACCATCAGACTTTTTTCGAGCAGGATCACATCAGCAGACTCCTTCGCAATGTCGACTGCGGTGTCCACTGAAATCCCAACATCTGCCGCGCGCAGGGCGGGAGCGTCGTTGATCCCGTCGCCCATGAAACCGACGACATGGCCGTTGGACCGCAGAACCTGTATAATGCGTTGCTTATGAGCGGGGGAGAGCCTTGCGAAGACCGTCGCTGTACGCGCGGCGGACAGGAGATCTTCGTCGGACATGGCATCGATGTGCGAGCCCAGAACGAGATGCTCCGTCGGCAGGCCCACGTCGTGGCACACTTTCTTGCTGACGAGATCGTTGTCGCCGGTCAGGATTTTGACGGTGACACCGTGCTTTTGGAGCGCCGCGATGGCAGGGCCCGCGCTTTCCTTCGGCGGGTCGAGAAAGGCGACATAGCCCCTGAGCACGAGGTCCCGCTCGTCGTCTTTGGAGTACGCGGCGCGGCGTTCGAGATCCTTGTAGGCCACGGCCAGAACCCGGAAGCCATCAGCGCTTAAACGTTCGTATTCATCGCGGAGGTCCTGGATCAGAACCGGGTCCATCGGAAGGATCTCATCCTCCAATTCGAACCGCGTGCAACGCTGAAAGATTTCTTCCGGCGCGCCTTTCGTCAGCAGACGATGAATCCCGTCAGGTGTTTCGACGACCACGGACATCATGCGCCGGGAAAAATCAAAGGGAATCTCATCCACCTTTTTGTGCTGTTCGACGCCATGCTGTTCGTGGATGTCCTGCCGGTGGTCGAGAATGGCGCGGTCAAGGACATTTTTCAGCCCTGTTTGAAAATGGCTGATCAGATAGGCGTCACGGAGCACCACTTCGTCCTCGTTCCGGACGACGTCGCAGTGACGCTCAAGAATAACGTGATCGATCGTCAATGTCCCGGTCTTGTCCGTGCAGAGGACATCCATTGCGCCGAAGTTCTGGATGGAATTCAGTCTCTTTACGATGACCTTCTTCTTCGACATCAGTATCGCGCCCCGGGAGAGGCTGACCGACACGATCATGGGAAGCATTTCGGGCGTCAAACCGACGGCGACTGCCAGTGCAAAGAAGAACGCTTCGGCCCAGTTTCCTTTTGTGAAGCCGTTGATGAGAAAAACGAGAGGCACCATGATCGACATAAAGCGAATCATCAGCCACGTGAAACGCTTGACACCCTTGTCGAAACTGGTCTCGATCTGCTGACCGGTGATGCTCCCGGCCATGCTTCCAAAGTAGGTGCGCCTGCCGGTTGCGACGGCAACGGCCAGCGCAGTGCCGCTCTCCACGCTCGTGCCAAGGAAGCAGACGTTGGAGAACTCCAAGGGGGAAATGTTCTCCCTGGTCTCCCGGAAGTCAAACTTCTCTATGGGCAGAGACTCTCCGGTAAGACTCGCTTGAATGACGAATAAGTCCTTGGAAGAAATCACCCGGAGGTCCGCCGGAATCATATCTCCCGCGGAGAGCTTCACAATATCGCCGGGGACGATGTCCTTGAGCTGCACTTCCACGGGCTGTCCGTCCCGGATGAGCGTGGCGGTGACTTTGATCATCGCCTTCAGTTGTGCCGCCGCCGTGTCTGCCCGGGTCTCCTGGATGAATTTGAGCAGAACGCCAAGGACGATCATCAGGCACATTACCGTGCCTGCTCTGGCGTCCCCCGTGATAAACGAGAGGGCAGCAAGCGCCCCCAGCAGGACAACAAGAGGATTGCGCATGGACATCAGGAGCCGCCAAACCAGGCCGTGCTTCACTTCCTGCGCGACTTCGTTCAAGCCGTGGACCGCCCTCAGGGAGTCGATTTGAGTTTCGGAGAGACCCAGAGGAGACGCGCCCAGTTTGTGGAAAACGTCGGACACCTCCGCGTGCGCCGCATCAATGACGTCGGGCGAGACCTGGATAGTATTGGCGGGTTTCTTGAGAGGGACGGATAACCGGGACACCACAGCGTTCAAATCCGGCGAGGGCATGAGTCAATTCCGTTCGAGCATCTGCGCCATGGAACGTGCGTTCCGACGACGAGCAAGATATTGAACAAAAGAGGGGTGAGAAGCAAGTGGACGCGAAATTTGGTTTGCTTGTTCGGAGATCATGCGATATCTTATTTTAAAAATCAACCAGCCGGGGTCTCGAAACATGTACGCACCGTCGATCCGGATTATCATAGCCTGCTTTCTTACGGCGGCCCTGGGGGCGAGTCCCGCATTCACTTCGCCGATCCGACACGGTCCCTTGCTGGCGCTCGGGGGAGAGTCGACCATGACCGTCGTGTGGACAACAAAAAGCCCCGCGAAGGGATCGGTCGCGTACGGACTCACGTCTGAACTGGGTCACCGTCTTGATGACTCGGTCGTCACGTTCATGCATGCAATTGAACTGAAGAATCTCTCCCCCGGGACTCGATACTTCTACAGGGTAATATCCGAGCACGACTCCTCCACTGTGAATTCCTTCTCAACACTCCCCGGGGAGGGGAAGACGCTCACATTTGTCGTCTACGGTGATACAAGGACAGACCATGTCGCCCATACGAGCGTCCTGCGGGCGATGGAGCGATATTCCCCCGGTTTTGTGGTGAACACCGGGGATCTCGTCGCATCCAACTCAGAACAGAACTGGGATAACTTCTTTCATGATCTTTGTGATTCAACATCCATCGGCAGGACCGCCCCCTATTATGCGACGCCGGGGAACCATGAGTTCGGGGAGATGTTCTACTGGGAAGAAGTTTTGCCTGCAAACAATCCCGACCATACTGAAACGTATTATTCCTTTGATGCCGGCGGAGTCCATCTGATTTCTGTGAATACAGAGATAGAGTTCGATCCCGGAAGCCCTCAGTACCGGTGGCTGGTGAGCGATCTCAATTCACCGGAGTGTCAGGCCGCGAAGTTCCGCATTGCCTTCTGGCACCGTCCGCCCTACAGCACCTCCCATCATGGGAGCGACCTCCATGTGCGGTCTGTGCTCTGTCCGCTGATGGAAGAACATCGTGTCGACCTCGTGTTTTCCGGTCATGACCACTGCTACGAGCGGTCGAGGCCAATCGGGGGGACGACGTATATCGTCTCGGGAGGTGGAGGAGCGCCGCTCTATGACTTCGGTGTCGATAGTGCCTGGGTTGCCTACAAGGAGAAAGCCCACCATTTTTGCCTCCTTACCGTTGCGGGGGATTCGCTGGATGTGCGCATGATCCGTGCGTCGGACGGCGCACTTCGTGATCAACTGGTTCTTACAAAAGGAGTTGTCCGATGAGTTACGATGTAAAAGACTTTGACCTCGATGTGGTTCAGAAAAGCCAGTCGGTACCGGTAGTGGTTGATTTCTGGGCGGCGTGGTGTGGCCCGTGCAAAGTCCTGGGCCCTGTGCTGGAACGGTTGGAGAAGCAATATGAAAACAGATGGGAACTTGCAAAGGTCGACACCGACCAGCACCAGGAAATCGCGCGGGATTTCGGAATCCGGGGCATTCCTCATGTGAAAATGTTCGTCAAGGGAAAACCCACGGCGGAATTCACCGGGGCGATCCCTGAAGCTGCAGTTGTCCAATGGCTGGGGAAATCGCTCCCGGATCCGATGAAAAACGAAATCGAGCATGCAGAAATACTCCTGGGCGAGGGGAAGAAGAAGGAAGCGATCGTGCTTTTGCGCGGTATTCTTGACCGCTCTCCGGAGAATTTCGCAGCCCGTGTTCTTCTTGCGAAAGCACTATTCCCGGACAACCATCAGGAAGCCGCCGACCTGGTCGACGGCATCGAGGCGGATTCCGAGCACTTTCCCCTCGCGGATGCTATCAGGACGGTGGCGCAACTGGAATCGAAGTTGCAGTCTGCTGCATCACTCGAGGACGCCCCTGTCAAACAGCAATACCTCTCGGCACTTGAGGCGCTTTCGAGGAAAGATCTCCCCGCGGCAATCGACGGGTTTATCCGTGTCATCCGGGCTGACAAATCCTATGACAGCGAAGGCGCTCGAAGGGGATGTATTGCCCTATTCAGAATCCTGGGCGACGAAGACCCTCTTACGAAGACAAAGCGCCGGGAATTCAGCGGCGCGCTGTTCGTGTAACGAGATTTCCTGACACACCCGGAGCAAATAAGGCGTCATGGATAAAATCGGTGTGGCACGGTCTTCACTCCTTGCTGCGGTCGGGCTCACAGGGTTCAAACTTCTTGTGGGGATTTCGACCGGAAGTCTGGGGATCATTTCGGAAGCGATCCATTCGGGACTTGATCTCGTCGCGGCCCTTTTGACCCTTCTTGCCGTGCGGGTGTCGCAGAAAGAACCCGATCGGGAGCACCAATTCGGTCATGGGAAATTTGAGAATCTCTCCGCTCTTGCGGAAACGATGCTTCTAGTCGTGACGTGTGTCTGGATCGTCTACGAGGCGATTCACCGTCTGCGCACCGGTGCCCTGGATATAGAAGTGAATGTCTGGAGCTACACCGTCATCGCCGTCGCAATCGTTGTGGATTTTTCACGGAGCCGTGCGCTGTACCGCGCAGCGAAGAAATTCAACAGTCAGGCGCTCGAAGCCGACGCGCTCCACTTTTCCTCCGATATCTTCAGCTCGGCTGTCGTCCTCCTCGGTCTCGTCTGTTATACCTTCGATCTTAAAGCGGCCGATTCGATTGCGTCGATGATTGTGGCCTTGATCGTACTCGGCGTGAGCTGGAGACTCGGGAAGCGTTCGATAAGGGTGCTGGTCGACACGGCGCCCGAAGGAGTGTCACGAAACATCGAAAAGCTCCTCCAGGCCTATCCCGACATTGAAAAAGTCGAGGATTTGCGTGTTCGCTCCTCCGGTGCAGAAATTATCGTAGAGATGACGCTGGAATCCAACCCCGGCCTTTCCTTTGGAGCCGCCCATGATCTGTCGGATCGCATAGAACGCGAAATCATGAGCGCCGTCCCGCGGTCACATGTCCACGTCCATATGGAGCCGAGCGGGCACGACAGGGTTATTAAGGCAGAGTGACATGCGCCGGATTTACCTCGACCATACTGCGACAACCCCGCTCGACCTGAGGGTGCTGGATGCGATGGTGCCGTTTTTCGGAACAGTGTTTGGCAACGCGTCCTCCATCCATTCGTTCGGACGCGAAGCGAAATCCGCGCTGGAAGAATCACGATCCTCGATTGCGACCGCCATCGGGGCCGCTCCCAGTGAACTGTTTTTTGTGAGTGGTGGCACGGAGTCGGATAATCTGGCCATTCTGGGAAGCTGGCGCGCGGCAAGAAAGCGGGGTCGGGAAAGTGTGATTGTCGGAGCGGCCGAGCATCACGCCGTCCTCGATACGGCCGGGTCACTTGAAGATGAAGGAGCGGTGGTACGGCTGGCGAAGACCGACAATGGAGGGATGACCTCTTCTGCAGCAGTATCGGAGCTCGTTGATTCCCGCACCGCCCTGGTCTCGGTGATGCACGCAAATAATGAAGTCGGGACGATTAACCCGATAACGGAGATTGCCTCGGTCGCCCATACCCAGGGCGCCCTTATGCACTCCGACGCGGTTCAGACGCTCGGGAAAATCCCCGTCAACGTGGACGCGCTCGGGGTGGACCTCCTCACGGTTTCCGCGCATAAGCTCTATGGCCCCAAAGGAATCGGAGCCCTCTACATTCGTCGGGGAACGGAAGTGGAGCAAATCATCCATGGCGGGGGGCAGGAGCGTGGTCGACGGCCGGGGACAGAAAACGTGGCCCTGGCGGTGGGATTCGCACGGGCCCTAGAAATCGCCGAGGAGAACCGCGAGAGAGAACGTGAGCGCCTGTGCTCCCTGCGTGATGCACTCCAGCAGGCATTAACATCGCGCTTCCCCTACCTTCTGGTGAACGGCTCCTCAGCCGGTCGACTTCCTCATATCCTGAATATCTCGGTGGACTCTTCGGTCGCGCGTGTGGAAGGGGAGATGCTTGTCCCGACTCTTGACCTCGAAGGCATCGCTGTCACGAGTGGATCGGCATGTACTTCGGGGAGCATGCAACCTTCACATGTCCTCCTGGCGATGGGATACGACGAGGCAACTGCCCGGGCGACAGTGAGGTTTTCCCTTGGCAGGGGGAACACGAAAGAAGACATCGTCGAGACCGTCGAACGGGTCAGCCGCGTGCTTGAACGCACCGTCCGCATGATCCAGTAACACCTCGCCCCCCGCCCTCAAAGTCCCCCCGTCCCCCAGTCCCTTCTTCTCAACGCTCAACCCGATTGTCACTTGTCAATTGTCAGTTGACAAGTGACAATTGCTTCTCCCCCTCTCCGCCTCTCGAAGTGCAATTCCATACCTCACTCCTCTCTCGCTCACGACTACATCGCGGAAACCAAACGCCAGCATCACCTCTTTCAGAATCCACGCGCCGGCCGTAATGACATCCGCTCTGCCGCTCAGATATGATCCTCGGCGGAGGATATCCGATACAGTCATTCGCCCGAGTTCATCGGCAAGAAATGAAACTTGCGCCAGTGTGAGGACTGCCCCGCTCACGGCCTCGAGCGAAAATTCCCTCCTGCCCTGGCTCAAGAGGGCGAGGGTGGTGGCCGTTCCGGCGACACCGACGAACCTCGAATTGGGATCGGGTTTCGGCTGAACGCTCCCGAGGGATTCCCTGATGGCGCTTCGCAACGCATCAAGCTCCTGCCCGGTCGGAGGATCGTGCCTGAGCAGGCGCTCTGTCAACCGGACAGAACCGATGTTCATGCTGATCGAGCCGTTGACAGCATCCCGGGTCCCGGATGTAATCTCCGTGCTCCCTCCGCCTATATCGACGACGGTTGCATGTTCTATATTTGTGAGCCCGCTGATTGCGCCCCGGTACGTCCAATAGGCTTCTTCCTCTCCCGCAAGGACTTCGAGGATGAACCCGGTGCGGTAGAGGACCATCTCGGCAAATTCCAGTTTGTTCTCCGCATCCCGAACTGCGCTTGTTCCGATAACAACAGTCGAACGGGGGGCGTACCGGGTGACAATATCCCGATATTCCTCAAGAACCTGGATGACCCGTTCCATGGATGCAGGGTGGAGTCTGCGGGATGCATCAACCCCTCGACCGAGCCGGGGAATCCTTTGCTCGTACACAATTGGGGTGATGGATCCCTGTAGGGTAACTTCTGCAAGCAGGAGCAAAGCGGTATTCGTCCCAACATCGATGACAGCGACGGTGATCGGGGAGGGGGGTGATTCAGTGGGCATGGCGAATCGCGAACGCAGCCCATTCTTCCGCAGTGCGCTCTTCTTCTACGCGAAGTCCGGCGTATGCTATCGTGGTGCGCATACCGGGTAGCTCGCTGGTCAATATTCCTGAAAGGAACAACCATCCGTCCGGGTTCGCCCGTGCGGACAGCGCACCGAGCATTTCTTCGAGGACGTTCCTCTGGATGTTCGCCGCGACGATGTCGAACGAGCCGGCGGGGACGTCGGCCAATTCTCCCCGGTAGATGCGTAATTGTTGACTGACGCCGTTCGCCGCGGCGTTTTCGTTGGCATTCTCGTACGACCACTCATCGATATCGACTCCAACCGCGATTCGCGCTCCAAGCTTGACCGCGGTAATGGCAAGGATACCGGTGCCGGTGCCTACGTCAAGCATAGTGCAGCCCTTCTCTATGCGATGCTCCATCATTTCGAGCACGAGACGGGTTGTTTCATGGTGTCCTGTCCCGAATGACATCTTGGGATCGATGGTAAGGACGATCTGACCGGTCTTCGCCGTGACGGGATGCCAGCTTGGTGCGATAATAATGCCCGGGGTGACCTGCACCGGTTGAATCGATTCCTCCCACTGTGCATTCCAGTTCTGCGCGAGGATTGTCCGGATTTCGATGCGCGGCTTGCGAATGCCTTTTGCCCCGGCATAGGCGGCAAGAGACTCCTGCGTCGATGCCATTGCTGCATCGCTCCAGCGGGTATGCTTTATGTACGCACGGAGGACATCGCCATCTTCCCAGAATCCTTCGAAGCCCGCTCCGCTCAGGACTGCGACCAGTTCGTCCTGCGATGCGCCTTCGGAGAAGACGGAGAGCTCAATCGTGGAGTCACTCATGGCCGTTGAAGATACATCACTTCGGTGATCACTGTCCCGACTGCCTCAAGGCTTTCGGCGCTGCAATGATCGGGAGTGTCTTTGAGGCTGTGCCAGTAGCGGTTGGTCGGGTCGGGATAATTGAAATCGATGATATCAATGGTCTTAATCCCGGCTTCATTCAAAGGGAGATGGTCGTCGATGATCGCTTCACCGACCGCATCGACGAATTGTCGGACACCGAGGTTGTGAGCAGTGCTCCAAACGAGATCAACGATATCGGGGGCATACTGGACAGAATTTGCCTCCTTGGGAAGTTCAAGAAAGGTATCGCCAACCATGTCGAGGAGGATGCCAAAACGGGGTGCGTAGGCAGGCGCCATGACTTTGGCAAAATACCGTGTCCCCAGGAGATACAGATCGTGGTCCCCTTCTTTTCCGTAGTCTTCACCATCAACGAGGAGAATATCGACCCCGATAGGCGGAGGGGTGTGTTTCAACAGTGAGGCAAGCTCAAGAAGCACAGCGACGCCGCTTGCCCCATCGTTTGCACCGAGAATGGGCTGGTTTCTCCGTGATTTGTCTTCGTCGTTCTCTGCACGCGGTCTGGTGTCCCAGTGCGCGAGGAACAGGATTCGCGTGGTGTCGTGGGGACGAAAACGCGCGAAAATGTTCGTTAACGAAAGGGTTTCATCATATCCCTGATGAGAGAACCTCTGCAACGAAACTGTGTCCGCAAGCTCCTGAAGAGTCCGATTCAGGTATGCGAGACATGCTTCATGTCCGGCGGAATTCGGATTCCGCGGGCCGTAGGAGGTCTGCTTGAGGAGATACGCGTACGCCGCTTTTCCATCAAATCGCGGAATTGTCAAACCCACCGTTGCATTCGTCGGGGAAGTGGATGGAGGTGTGGAAATCGTCTGCGTTTTCTGCCGGTCTTGAGAACAACCGCTCACTGCGAGGAGAAGCAACCAGAAACCGATGAAATGCTTCACTGATCGTGCCAGGGGATGAGAATGGTTTTTCTCAATATAAGAGAAAGAAGGGTGTGAAATGCAACTTTCCCGGGGTGTGGATCGTCATACAAGATAGCGATCCCACACTGAAATCGGAGGTTCCATGACAGCGACACGTAGCTTATTCACGATTACAGTTGCACTTACTGCGGCTCTCACGTTCGCCTCCTGCGCGGAGCGACGGCTCAATTCTTCACCGATGGATTCACAACATTTTGACAAGAAATTCACCGTCAACGCCGGCGGGACCTTGAAGGTTGTCACCGACGTCGGAACCGTTCGTGTGCGGGGAGGGGCGGGGAATGAAGTATCCGTAGTCGCCGACATGCACGGTCGCGAACGCGATCTTGAGAAATTCCACATCACGGCGGATCAGCAGGGAAACGACGTGGAAGTGCGGGGTGAATTTTCGGGAAGGGGCAGCTCCTGGTTCGGGGGGATCAACAATTTTGATGCGGATTTCGTTGTGACGGTGCCCAAAGAGTATAATGTCGACATTAAGACCTCCGGTGGGAATATCGAGATCACTGCCATCAAAGGGACAGTGCGGGGAGGAACATCGGGGGGAGATGTGAACGTTCATGATGTTGAAGGACCGATTACGACGGAAACATCCGGCGGCACGGTTGTCGCGGAGAAAGTTGCGGGAGACGTCAGGATGAGCACATCCGGCGGGGACGTGCACGCCAAAGCAATCACCGGGAACATCAATGTCAAGACATCAGGCGGGAATGTAGAGGTCGATGGGACAGACGGTGAGGTGGAAGCGAGGACATCCGGGGGAAATGTCTCCATCAGAGTAGCCGGAAAGAACAAGGGGATCTATGCTGAAACATCGGGCGGGAATGTGGATTTCTACGTTCCCAAGGATATCGGCGCGGAGGTTGATCTTTCCACCAGCGGTGGGGAGGTGACGTGTGACATGCCGATCACGGTTTCCGGGAAAATCAGGAGCGATGAAATCCGAGGCACGCTCAACGGCGGTGGCGCACGGTTGTATGGCCATACGTCAGGCGGGAACGTCACCGTTCGTGAGAACAAATAACTATTCTTCATATGCTGTGAAGAGCGCAGCCCCGGGAGAGTTCCGGGGCTGCGGTGTTTCTGATCAGGGCATCGGGGCAAGCGGGGCATGATACGATACCAGAAATGAGGCTATGCTATCCTGCACCGCGCGGAAGGCTCTCGTTGGACCGGCGAAGTTTTCCATCATCATTGAAAACCCCAGGAGCTGAGAATCTCGCGTTTCAACAAATCCACTCAGGGAAGACACCCCGGACATCGACCCCGTTTTTGCATGCACCCGGGATTCAGCGATTGTCCCCATCATACGGTCCTCCAGCGTCCCATCTTTGCCTGCGATGGGAAGAGAAGCGGCGAACACGGGCCACAGGGTCGGTTTCTCATGCATCGCATTCAGGAGACGGAAGATGGCTCTCGAGGTGGTCAGGTTGTAGCGGGACAACCCCGACCCATCGGCGATAACGAGTCCTGCCGTATCGAGCTGGATTGACTGCAAAAACATCCGCACCGCGTGAGTCCCATCGTTCCATGTGCCCTGCGCACCCGATTCCGCCGCACCGAGCGTTTTGAGGATGCACTCTGCTGAAAGGTTGTCGCTGACCTTATTCATGAACGTGATTACAGAATCCAGCCGATGCGACACGACCGCCGTTTCCTGCACATTGCGCGGAACCGTGTCGAGTGTGATTTCTGAAACATGAACTCCCATTTTTTGCAGTGCCCCGGCAAAAAGATTCGCCGCGTAGAAATCGGGCTCCCAAACGGCCACTGTCTCAGTTCTGTGTGCGCGCCGGGCAATCTCTCCTTGTACCGAAATCTGATTTGATGGGTGCTGGAGATGCCGCATCACCTCCAGGGGATGAACGACTGAATCGACGACAGTTGCACGGTTGAGAATCCTGACGAAATCCGTCGTGGGGACCGTAAAGACCCTCGGGGCGGCTCCAACAGAGTCGCCGGCCTCAATGTGGAGATCGATGGTATTGGAATTGACCGTCAGGGCCGACACGCCCATTCCCGATGGATCCGAAGCGTCATCCCACATCCAGCCTCTTCCCCAATACACACTGTCGAACCGGGATGGATCTCCGACCACCTTCCAATTTTCCCGGAAGGGGAGATGGAGCACAACCGTGGTGGCAAGATCTTCCAGGTCCGATGTAGTGAGAATTGGATCTCCGCCGCCTTCGAGATAAATCGTCTGCTTGAGAGAATCCACCGCGACACGCGTTTCCAGACGGGAGAGCGGCCCCAGGATAGTCAGTGCGGCGGCAGAGGTAAACAACTTCTGGTTTGATGCAGGAGTGAAGAGCATGTCGGCATTTCGCTCGTAAATGACCTGCCCATCCCTGAGTGAGCCGATGACAAGAGCAATGTTCGATGGTGGGAAAAGGGTATCCGGGAGGAGTTCATCAATTTTCCGGGCGAGCTCGGCGTCGCGGGTAAAAATCCCCGACCCCTTTTCGGATGCGTAGTGGGAGAGTTGATGGGAACCGGAGCAGGCCTGGAGCGCAAAGGCCAGGAGAATGAGCCATTGCACCCTCGGGGTCCGGGGAAAACTTGTGGGGACGGCCGACGCGGGAGAGGGTTTTACTACCATATTGTCTGTGTTCCGGGAATGTTCGTTATTGTTTCCATTCGCGAATCTCCCTATATTTACTCTAATAATCAACGTTCAGGCGGGTACGGAATGCTACAGATTTTGAAAAAAGTGTTCGGGAGCAAACACGAAAAGGACGTTCGTGCGCTGCTCCCGCTGGTCGACGAAATCAACGCTCACGTGGAGGAGTATCAGGGCCTTACCGATGACGAGTTGAAGGCGAAAACGGACGAATTTCGCGGCCGGATCCGGGAGTCCATCAAGGATCACGAGGCGCACCTTCAGGAGTTGCGTGAACAATTGAAGGAGGACGTTGACCAGCCAACCAGGGAGTCCTTGCTTGAGCAGATCGATGAGACCGAGGACGCGAAAGACGAAACCACCGCCGAGGCCCTTGACGCCGTACTCCCCGAGGCGTTCGCAGTGGTGAAGGAGGCCTGCCGGAGGCTCACGGAACGCAAGCATCGGTTCGATCTGCTCGGAAATCCGAGCATCTGGGAGATGGTCCCGTTCGACGTTCAATTGATTGGCGGGATCGTGCTCCATCAGGGGAAAATTGCCGAAATGGCCACGGGGGAAGGCAAGACCCTCGTAGCGACCATGCCGATGTACCTCAATGCTCTTCCCGGTCGCGGGGTGCATCTCGTGACGGTGAACGACTATCTTGCAAAACGAGACAGCATTTGGATGGGGCAGGTCTTTGAATTCCTGGGTCTGAGTGTCGGTTGCATCCAGACTTCACTCGATCCCCATCAGAGGCGGAGAGAGTACGCGTGCGATATCACCTACGGGACCAACAATGAATTTGGATTCGATTACCTTCGCGACAACATGGTGATCGACAAAGAAGATCTGGTTCAACGGGAATACTATTATACCATCGTCGACGAAGTGGACTCCGTCCTCATTGACGAAGCAAGGACCCCGCTCATTATCAGCGGCCCGGTAAAAAGCGAGGACCACAAGTTCGATGAGATGAAGCCGTTTGTCGAGCGCATCGTCAATCAGCAACGGAACTTTGTCTCAAAAATCGTCGCAGATGCCGAGAAGTTGATTACAGAATCGAAGGAAAAGGAGGCGGGGGTTCTCCTGCTGCGGGCCTTCCGTGGTCTGCCGAAACACCCGCGGGTGATGAAAGTGCTCACTGAGCCGGCGCACAAGAAACTGGTCCAGGAAACGGAATCCGATTATATGCGGGACCAGTCGAGCCGGATGCATGAAATCGATGATGAACTGTACTACGCGATTGATGAAAAAAACCACCAGATCAATTTGACGGAGAAGGGACGGGAATATCTCGCCCCGCTCGTCGGCGACAAGGACTTCTTCGTGCTTCCCGACCTGGGAACGGAGATCAGCGTGCTGGAGGCTGATACTTCGATGGATGCGGCGAAGAAGCAGGAGCGGAAGGATGAACTGAACCTGCTGTATGCAGAGCGCAGCGAGAGGATCCATACTGTCACTCAGCTCCTCAGGGCGTATTCGCTCTATGTCAAGGATGATGAATATGTCGTATCGGACGACGGGAAGGTGATGATTGTCGACGAGTTCACCGGTCGCCTTCTCCCCGGTCGGCGGTATTCCGACGGTCTTCATCAGGCGATCGAGGCGAAGGAGGGGGTGAAGGTTGAGCGCGACATGCAGACTCTCGCAACGATCACCCTGCAGAATTACTTCCGTCTCTACAATAAGCTGGCAGGGATGACAGGGACGGCGGAAACAGAGGCGGCGGAGTTTTTCGACATTTACAAGCTGGACGTGGTCGTTATTCCCACCAACAAGCCATTGATTCGTTCAGACGTCCACGACGTCGTGTACAAGACCAAGCGTGAAAAGTATAACGCGGTCGTTGAGGCGATAGAAAAGAAGCGCGAAGAAGGACGCCCGGTGCTCGTCGGGACCACCAGCGTCGAAGTATCGGAGACATTGAGCCGGATGCTGAAGAGAAAGAACGTTCCGCACAACGTTCTGAACGCGAAACATCACCAGCGGGAGGCGGAAATTGTCTCGCTCGCAGGACTCTCCGGTCAGATTACCATCGCGACGAACATGGCGGGCCGCGGAACCGACATCAAGCTCGGACCCGGTGTTCGCGAGGCCGGCGGATTGCATATTGTGGGCACGGAGCGTCACGAAGCGCGGCGGATTGACCGGCAGTTGCGCGGACGGGCGGGCCGGCAGGGGGATCCCGGTTCCTCGCTCTTCTTCCTTTCCCTCGAAGATGATCTCATGCGGCTCTTCGGCAGCGATCGCATCGCCGGCATCATGGGGCGGCTGGGGCTGCAGGAAGGTGAGGTGATCCAGCATCCGCTCATCACCCGTTCTGTTGAGCGCGCGCAGCGGAAGGTGGAAGAAAATAACTTCGGCATCAGGAAACGTCTGTTGGAATATGACAATGTCATGAACCAACAGCGCGAGGTGATCTACACCCGGCGCCGGCGTGCGCTGGTGAGCGATCGCATTAAAGACGACATGATCGATCTTGTCGAGGAGTTCGCACAAAAACTCGTCGATAAGTACTACAATGATGGCGAAATTGAACCGCTTCGGAACGACTTGCGGGCGCAGCTTCTCGTGGACCTCACCCTCTCGCCGAAGGAATGGCAGCAATCCGGCCCCGAAGGTGTAAAAGAGATCATCGTCAAAGCTGCGAAGGAGTTTTACCGGCGTAAAGAGGAGCGGCTCGGCAACGAAATCATGGGGATCATCGAGAAGCGGGTGATGTTGCAGGTGATCGACGACAAGTGGAAGGATCATCTCCGCGAGATGGATGACCTGAAAGAGGGTATTCACCTGCGTGCCTACGGACAGAAGGATCCGTTGGTGGAGTACAAGACGGAGGCCTTCCGGATGTTCATGGAGTTGCTGGACCTGGTGAATACGGAAGTTGTGACGTCGGTCTTCAGACTCTATCCCGCGCAGGCGCAGGATCTGGCGCCATTGGCGTCGGCCCGGAGACCCCAGCAAATGCACCTGATGCACGATTCAGCGGCCGGGATGGGATTCCAGGGAAATCGCGAGGCCGTGCCCGGCGCTCCGGAGCAGAACCCCGCCGCACGGGCGGGAAAAGTCCAGCCCATTCATGTCGGCGAAAAGGTCGGCCGCAACGATCCCTGCCCTTGCGGCAGTGGAAAAAAGTATAAACAGTGCCATGGCAAATAAGGGACTTCTTCCATGAAGAAAATAGAAGCCATCATCCGGCCATTCAGAATCGATGATGTCCGGGAGGCGCTCGCGGAGATCGGCGTGAAAGGGATGACGCTGACGGAAGTCAAAGGGTATGGGCGCCAGAAAGGGCACACAGAATTGTACCGCGGGTCAGAGTATCAGATAGACTTTCTTCCAAAATTGAAACTCGAAGTGGTGGTCTCCGATGCACAAGTAGAAAAAGTCGTGGAGACCATTGTGAAGGCGGCGAAGACCGGTCAGGTCGGCGACGGGAAAATCTTTATCTATCCTCTGGAAGATGCCGTGCGTGTGCGCACGGGCGAATCTGGTGATGAGGCATTATAGGTCCGGTTCTGCACGCTCCTCAGGGGTACGCTTCTGTCCTGTGTCCGGGGGTTTGACTCGCCATGGTTCCCGGTGGGGAACCTGCGAAAGCCCACCTCCACCCTCCACCGCTGCTCCGCTCATATCTGGAATACCATGCAATGGATGAACTGACGGCGGGCGCAGAAGGCTTTCGGGCGGGATATGTTGCACTCGTCGGAGCACCGAATGTCGGGAAGTCCACTCTCCTCAACTTCATTCTGGGTCAGAAACTCTCGATTGTCTCTCCCAAGCCACAGACAACCCGGCATAAGATCCTGGGCATCCTCTCGACTGAGCAGATGCAGGTCATTTTTCTCGACACCCCCGGCATCATCGATCCCCGATATGCCCTGCACAGAGCCATGATGGATCAATCAGCCTCGGCACTGTCGGACGCCGACATCGTTCTTTTCATGGCAGATCTGTCCGAGCCGAAATTCAACATCCACCGGAATGCCTTCGACAAGGTGCGGACCCTGAGAAAGCCCGTTTACCTCGTCCTCAACAAATGCGATTGCGTTCAGAATGCGGTGATTGAGGAGCGACGCACCGCCTATATGCAGTCCGGCTCCTTCAAGCGCACGTTTGCGATATCCGCCCTGAAAGGATCCGGAGTCCCCGACCTTGTGACGGCGCTGGCAGGGGATCTTCCCCGGCATCCACCATATTATCCCATGGATGTGGTCAGCGATCGTCAACAACGGTTCTTTGTCGCGGAGATCATCCGCGAGAAGATCTTTATGCTCACACGGGATGAAATTCCCTACTCCACTTCGGTCGACGTCGTTGAATTCAAAGAGCGGGAGGCAGGGAAGTGGTTCGTGAGCGCGGACATCATCGTGGAACGGGCCTCACAGAAGGGCATCGTGATCGGGAAGGGCGGGGCTCTGCTCAAGGAGATCGGCCAACAGGCCAGGAGCGATATCGAAAAGTTCCTTGAATACCCGATCTATCTTGATTTGCACGTCAAGGTACGGGAAAAGTGGCGTGAGAAAGAGGAGTGGGTCCGGAGATTCGGATACCATAAGGATTGAACGTCATGCCCTGTCCGGGCAGCCAAAGAGTCAAGTCATGCCTGCACCGAAAAATCTCCGCCTGCTCGTCCTGATAGGGTTCGTCGTTGTGAGCACGGTCTGGGGATCGACCTGGCTTGCGATTAAAATGGGACTGGAATACCTGCCCCCGTTTCTTTCCGCCGGGGCGAGATTTGTGGTGGCTTCTCTCCTTCTGTTTGTGATCATCCGGATCCGCGGACTCCGCATCACCTTTACTCCCGAAGCATTGAAGACATACTTCGCCATCGGGGTCCTTTCGTTTTCCCTCCCCTTCGCCCTTGTGTACTGGGGGGAACAGTTCATCCCCAGTTCGCTTGGGAGCATTCTCTTCGGAGCGTTCCCTTTCACTGTTGCCCTCTGTTCGCATTTCTTCTCCGATGATGAGAAGCTTGATAAATTCAAAATGACCGGGACAATCATCGGATTCGTCGGCATTGTCGTCATTTTTGCGCCCGGTCTGAGCTGGACCGGAAACGAGGGCATGATGGGAATGGCGGCAGTGCTTGTTTCGATGGTGCTCCAGGCCTACGCCCTTGTCCCCATTAAAAAGCATGGGAAGAATATCAGTCCTTTCGTCATGAATTTCGTCGGCATGACGATGAGTGCGCTGTTCTTGTTGTTCCTGGCAGCGGTATTCGAGCGCGAACAACGCATCGTATGGAACACAGTCTCCATCAGTGCCGTGCTGTATCTCGCTGTCGTCGGTTCCGTCATTGCGTTCGTCACGTATTACTGGTTGCTCAAGCACCTTGAGGCCGTCTACCTCTCCCTTTCAAGCTTCATCAATCCAATTATTGCGGTCATCCTCGGATCTATGGTCCTCGACGAAAAACTCGATACTTCTGTGGCCGTGGGAGCCGGCTTCGTCCTCGTCGGTATTCTTGCCACAAACGGGAGAGCGATTCTCGTGAAGTTTCACCTGTAAACGAAGGAAAGATCGATGACTCTCACACGGGCGACCCGTTGGCGCGCACCGGTTCTTCTTATTCCACTTCTGCTCTTGACTTCAGCGCACGTGTCTGCTCAGGCGGAAGGATGGGAAAAACAGGGGAAAGGCACATTGGCAATACCGTCAAACACCGGCACAGCTGAAAGAGAAAGCTATGTCGGTCCGCAGCCATTTGATGTCGTCCACTACGACCTAGACCTTCGGTTTGCAATGGAGACGCCGGATATGGGCGGAACTGTGACAATGACGCTGGTCCCTGCGCAAACGATTACGGCCCTGACGCTCAACGCCGCCGACCTGCAGATCGATAGCATTCGGGTGAACGGGATTGCTGCGGCTTCTCCCGGGTTGGTGACCGGAGAACAGTTCACCCTCGTGCTCCCGGAAGCGGCAGCTGCCGGCGACACACTGAGAGTGGCGATCAGCTATCAAAGACCGCCGGCTGTCAACAGGTCCACGAGCCGTCAAGGGTACTTCTACTTTGTCCCCGACTCAGCGGGTCTCCTGACGTTGCCCGATACCATTGGCTACACGATGTCCGAGCCGTTGGACGCCCGTTTTTGGCTACCCTGTTACGATGAGCCATGGGACAAGGCGACGGCGGAGATCAGGGCGACGATTCCCAGAGGCTTCATTGCGGCTTCCAATGGCATTCTCCTTGACACGATTGCGAACAGCGACGGCACAGTGACATGGCACTGGCGCGAGGATCACCAGATTGCCACATACCTCCTGGCCGTGACGATTTCCCGGTGGACCGTATCGACGCAACTTCTCACCCTCGGAACGGGAAAGGTGATCCCTGTGCAATACTATGTTTGGAAGGAGGATTCTGCAGCATGTGCGGCGTACCTGCCCACCGTGGCGCAAATGATCACCACCCTCGGTGCGTTGTTTGGTCCATATCCCTTTGACAAGTATGGAATGACCGGCGTAGCGCCTTTTTTGTACGGAGGAATGGAGCATCAGACGATCACCACTCTCGCAAAAAGTCTGGTGACTGACGAGGCGGTGGTCGTTCATGAACTCGGACATCAATGGTGGGGGGACAATGTCACCTGCGCAACGTGGCCGGATATCTGGCTCAACGAGAGCTTTGCCAGCTACGTCGAGGCGCTGTGGCGGGAAAGCCTGGGAGGGCACGCCGAGCTCGTTCGCTACATGAAAGACGCACATGAACACTTCAACCTTTCCTCCTGGTCGGGCGCAGTCTATGATCCCCAGGGACAGGGGTTCGATCTGTTTGCCAATAGCGTCTATTCGAAAGGCGCCTGGGTGCTTCATACGCTGCGGGGTGTTCTGGGAGATACCTTGTTTTTCAGCACATTACGGGCGTACCGGACGAAATACCAGGGAAGCCAGGCGACGACCGATGAATTCCGCGCCGTCGCAGACTCCATCTCCCATCAGGATATGCGGTGGTTTTTTGATGAATGGATATATGGGAAAGGCTTCCCTCAGTACGCAGTTCAGTCTCACTACGGTAACGGCACTCTCTCTCTCACCGTATATCAGCAACAGGACGCCTCCTGGCCGACATTCCGAATGCCGGTTCAGGTCAAGGCTGTAAGTGGGGTGAAGGATACCACGTTCACGATTCTGGATTCTGCCCGGGTTCAGAATTTCACCGAGGCGTTGACCTTCTCACCGGATACGGTGATTTTTGATCCTGACAGCTGGATACTCAAACAGATGGTCGTTGCACCTGCGACATCGGCACCTCCTCCGGCGACAGCGCCCCTGGAACTGGATCTTGAGCAAAATTTTCCGAACCCGTTCAATCCGAAAACAGTGATCAGGTGTTCCGTCCCGCCTTCCGCCATACAGATGGCGGACAAGTCGGCGGGACGAGATCTCGTCTCGAACGGCGTTCGAGACGGACAGTGGACAGGGGACAGTAAGGTACGGCTTGTGGTGTATGATCTGCTCGGGCGGCAGGTGGCGGTGCTGGCAAATGGCCGGTACCCGGCGGGCAGATACTCGTTCACGTTCGATGGGACCGGATTCGCAAGCGGTGTGTATTTGTACCGGCTGATTGCTGAGAACTTCGTGGCGACACGAGCGATGTTGTTGCTGAAATAAGAAAAGGCAGATGCACATGGAAGGTTCGCTCTCTCTTCACCTTTACGCGGAGGGACCGACGCTCGAGGAAAAACTCGAGAGCCTGCCTACGGGGCCCGGCGTGTATCAACACAAGGACGCCGAGGGGGCGGTGCTGTACGTGGGAAAGGCGAAGAACCTGCGCAATCGGGTCCGGCAGTATTTCCAGAAATCCCGCTCGATGGATCCCAGGATAGAAGTGATGCTCAGGAAAGCCACCGACCTGGAAATCATTGTCACCGACAACGAAGTGGAAGCCCTCATCCTCGAAGCCAACCTTATCAAGCAGTTGAAGCCCCGCTACAACGTCAGTCTCAAGGACGACAAGAGTTACCCGTACATTGTCATCACCAACGAACCGTTTCCCAGGGTTTTTGTCACCCGTGAAGTCCGGCGTGACGGATCACGGTATTTCGGGCCGTACACCGATGTCCATAATGTACGCTCGGCGCTCAAATCGGTGCGTGACCTCTTCATGATTCGTAGCTGCAATTATTTCATGGACGATGAGGTCGTCCGGAGCAAACGTATCAAAGTGTGTCTGGACTATCATATCAAGAAGTGCGAGGGGCCCTGTGAGGGGCTTGTCACGCGGGAACATTACAGCAGGATGATCGACCAGGTCGCATCGGTCCTTCAGGGGAAGACCGAAGCCCTGATCGGTCAGTTGCAGGGAGAGATGAAGATTCTTGCAGAAGAGAAACGGTTTGAAGAAGCCGCCACCATTCGGGACCGGATTCGTGGCCTCCAGTCGTACACCGAAAAACAGAAGGTCAGCGACCTCGATGCGACCGACAGGGATATCCTGGGATTTGCCGTGGAGGACGGCGACGCCTGCGGAGTTGTTTTCCGGCTTCGGGAGGGGAAAATGGTCGGGAGGCGACACTACTATATGGGAGGCGTCGAAGGAGTCAGGGAGGCTGAAATCCTCGAAGCATTTCTGCAACAATACTATATCGATGCTGAGGACATCCCGCGGGAGATCCTTCTTCCTGCGGAGGTCGAGGATGACGAAGCAGTGCAGGCATGGCTCTCTTCACGCCGGGGAGAGCCGGTGGTCCTCTCCACGCCCGCTGAAGGCGAGGCCGCAAAACTTGTCCGGCTCTCTGTGACGAACGCCAGGTTCCTTCTCGGTGAGCTGAAACTGCAAAAAATGAAACGTGCGGAGTACGTTCCTGCGGGAATCAAGGCGCTCCAGCGGGACCTCCGGATTGACCGTCTGCCACGGAAGATCGAGTGCTTCGATATTTCCAATACCCAGGGGACCGACAGTGTGGCGTCGATGGTGGTATTCATTGACGGAAAACCGCGCAAAAGTGAATACCGCAAATTCAAGATCGGGACTGTGGAGGGACCGAATGATTTTGCAAGCATGCGCGAAGTCATCCGCAGACGGTACTCGCGAATTCTCGAGGAACACGGCTCCATGCCCGACCTCATCATGGTCGATGGGGGAAAGGGACAATTGTCGAGCGCTGTCGAAATCCTCGGGGCCCTCGGGATTCGAAATCAGCCGATCATCGGTCTGGCGAAGCGGTTGGAGGAGGTGTTCACCCCCGGCGTGTCAGAGCCCGAACTCATTCCGAAAGACTCTCCGGGGTTGAGGCTTTTACAGCATGTCCGCGATGAGGCTCACCGGTTTGCCATCACCTACCACCGCAGCCTCCGGGCGAAGCGTACGCTGGTTACCGAACTGCATGAGATCGAAGGGGTGGGCGAAAAACGGGCGAAAGAGCTTCTCGAGGCTTTCGGGTCCGTTCAGGGGGTGAAATTCGCCACGCTGGAACAGCTTGCAGCAATCGTGGGGGAGAAAACCGCCGAGCACATCCGCGAACATTTCGATGAAGCGGCGGAGTAATTCTTCACCTTCCGTGGAAACTCATTTCTTTTCCTCTCCCTCCGCCAGGCGGTACCCGATCCCGGACTCTGTGACGATCAATTGCGGTTTGGCAGGATCCTTTTCGAGTTTCTTCCGCAGGGAACCGACGTAAACCCGTGTGTACTGTGTCTCCTCCGCGTACGCCTGTCCCCAAACCTGTTCAAGGATAAACCGGTGCGTGAGGACGCGACCTGCGTGCCGCACGAAGAGCGCGAGAAGCGAAAATTCGGTGCCCGTGAGTTTGACGATCTCTCCTTCCCTCCTGGCCGTGCGCGCGTCGAGATCGATGACCAGATCGCCATGCACATATGGTTCGGCACTTTTCTCCGGTTGTGCGCGACGGAGTGCGGTTCGCACGCGGGCCAGGAGCTCGCCCGTGCGGAAGGGTTTCACAAGATAATCGTCTGCTCCCGCATCAAGACATGCAATGATATCGGACTCCGCGTTGCGGACCGAGACGACGATCACGGGCACCTTGGACCAGCCCCGGATCTGCCTGAGAACTTCGGCGCCATCCATATCCGGGAGACCCAGATCAAGCAGGACCAGCGACAGCTGATGGGTTCCTGCGAGTGCAAGCCCTTCTTTCCCGTCCTTTCCCTCAACAATCTTCCATCCCTGTCCGTCCAGGGTCCGGTGAAGCAGCCTCCGTAATTGGCTCTCGTCTTCAACAATCAGAATAACCGGGTCACGGCTCACTGGGAGTCTCCAATTGGTGCCAGGGAAGACGAAAAATGAATCGCGCACCGCCTTCAGGGAGGTTTTCCGCGACAAGGGTGCCGCCGTGTGCTTCGATGAATCCGCGGGCGATGGAAAGTCCGAGACCGGTACCTCCCGCCTGACTTCCCGGCAGGCGATAGAACTTCTCAAACACGCTGTCGAGCGACCCGGGCGGAAGTCCCGGACCGTTGTCCGCGACGACGAGGGAAACAGCGTCGTCTTCCACCGTTGCGCTGACATCGATAGTTGACCCGGGGGGCGTATACAGAATTGCGTTGTGGATTACATTGGCGATCGCCTGTTCGAGGAGAGGGAAGTCGGCTTTGATGAGCGGCGTCGAGTCCGGAAGGTTCAGCCGTACTACGTGATCGCGGACTTCCTCTTCAAGTTTCCTGAGCGCGCTCTCGACGACATCGATGATCGAACACCAGTCAAGGTGGGGGCGAATGAGACCCGAATCGAGCCGGGTCATGTCGAGCAAATTCCCCACAAGGCGGTTCATCCGTTGCGCCGCTGTTTGAATCTCTTTCGCGAGTTCGTGCTGCGTGTCGCGGGGGACCGTCGCGGAAAGCAGACCGTCTGTCGCTCCGAGAATTGCGCTTAACGGCGTCCGCATTTCGTGCGATATCGAATTGAACAGTGTTTTATAGAGCCTTTCGGATTCCTGGACGACGATCGATTGCTTGGTGAGCTCATTCAACGTTTCACGCTCAAGCGACGCGGCGGTCTGACTGAGAAGATTGAGGAGGAGGGCCTCCTGGTCGGAAGTCAATGGAGAGTGCGAAGCGGTGCGTAGTCCGATAACGCCAAGCGAATAGCGCGGGCCGGAAATGGGATAATAGGTTGCCGTGGCAAAGGGGAGGGTGTCGGTGAATCGACCGGCCTTGCGCTCATTCCAGTATACCCACGCCGCAACGCTATGTTCCTTTTCGTCCACCGATGCGCTGCTGGAAGGGTGGGGTGTGGCTGACATATCTCCGTCCGGTTCGCCGAGAAAGACAGTCACATCCGCGTTGAAGGTTCGACGCAGACTAGCGACCGTCGCCTTCACTACCCCGTCCTTTGACGCTGCGATGGAGAGGTCCTTTGTCAGGGCATACAACGCCGTGGCCCGCTCTTCCCGTTGCCGTACCGTATGCTGATGGAGACGATTTCGCGACGCGAGGGTCCCGGAGACAAGTGCAACGACAAAATACGTAAGGAGCATGAGCAGATCTTCGGGCCGATCGACCGAAAGAGTTCCGGGAGGGGGGATGAAAAAAAAGTCCCAGCCGGCGGCACTGAGAGCGGCAGCCAGGAGGACCGGTCCCAGACCGGAAAACAGGGGAAGAAGAGACACCGTGAGCAGAAGGATAAAAGAGACGGACTGATAGCCGAGAAGCGGGGAAGTGAGCGAACACAAGAACAGGGCTAGCGCGATCGTCGAGGCAGAGAGGACATACTGCCAGAGGGTGGAGTGCCGGGTCGGGGAAGAGAAGATGCGGTTTCGTGTGCGTTTGGTATGGACGGTTCCCACGGCGAGCACATCCAGATCCCCGCTCTCGTCGAGGAATCTGTCGAGAATCGACCTTCCTCCCAGCCAACTGCGTTTGACCGACTTCCCCACCAGAAGTTGTAACGCGTTTTGTTCTTTCGCTACCCTGAGAATCCCCCTCACCACATCGGTGTCCGTGGTCGTTATGACCTCGGCTCCGAGCTCACGTGCAAGGCTCAGATTCTTCTCGAGCCGGGCCCGCTCCCCCTCCCCCAGGGGTTGGAGGTTTTCCACCGAGACTACGACCCAGGAAGCGTTCATGGTCTGCGCTATCCCACTTCCCCAGCGGATCAACTCGACCGACTGGGGGCTGGGAGAAACCGCGACCATAATCCGCTGCCCGGATTTCCAGGGCCCGGGGATGTTGCGGGTCTGCATATAATCCCGCAATTGCCGGTCTACCCGCTCGGCGGTGACGCGCAGCGCCATCTCACGCAATGCCGTGAGATTCCCCTTGCGGAAAAAGTTCTGTGTGGCCCGGGTCGACCGGTCGCCCGTGTAGACTTTCCCCTCTGCCAATCGCTTGAGCAGTTCGTCCGGAGAGAGGTCGATCAGTTCCACTTCGTCCACGCGATCGAGAACGGAATCCGGCACCGTCTCACGCACAATTGATCCGGTGATTTTGGCCACAACATCCGCGCGACTTTCGAGGTGCTGGACGTTCAATGTGGTGTAGACGCTGATGCCGCTCTCCAGCAGTTCCACGACGTCGAGATACCTCTTCGCGTGCCTGCTCCCGGGGGCGTTCGAATGCGCGAGCTCGTCGACGAGGACCAGTTGCGGATGGCAGGCGATGACTTCGTCGAGATTCATCTCCTCGAGCCACGCTCCCCGGTATTCGGTCCGTTTCCTCGGGATCAGAGGGAGGCCTTCTATGAGCGCCTCGGTCTCCTTGCGTCCGTGGCTTTCAACGTATCCTATGACAACGTTTATCCCTTTGGAGCGTGCCGCGTGGGCTGCGCGCAGCATCGCATAGGTCTTTCCCACACCTGCACTCATCCCCAGGAAAACCTTGAGCCGCGGGCGTGTTTGCTCGGCATCCTGACGCGAGATATTCCTCAGAAGCACATCAGGGTTCGGGCGTGGGGGGTCGGAGGGGGTCATGGGTACGATATTTCAGGAGTCCGGTGACGATGGGGAGACAAGGTTGTCGGCGGCGCGCCGCCAGCCGCCAGATCGCTTCCGTGCAGGGCCGTCGCTACCAGGCCCGGCGTTGGAACACCCAAGAGAGAGTTCACCAGAGCTTCGCCAAGTGGGAGTCGCGATGTGTCTGCCAGTCCGACGCGAAAAGGTAAGGGATTCGTCCGTAAGAGACAAATGCCCGTCTTGGCGACACCCGCTCTGCGACGATTGCGAGCGGCGAAGGCACGGATGCCGGTGCACTCTCCCGTCCCCTCCGAATACGAACAGTGACGACGATACCAGGGGTCGCCATATCACCTCGGATACTGTTCACACCTCCTAACATAGATGAAGGGCAGGACAGTCGCAATGAAAGGCCCGCAAAGAAAGGGATCTCTTTTGTAAAGATATCATTAAAAAACAGTCTGGCGGAGTCCGCCTTGCCTTTTCCAACGCTATTCAATATACTTTGCTTTCATATACCATGACTGATTTTCAAGCTCTACAACTTCTAAAAACCGCGGGAATCGTTGGTGCGCGTCCGCTCCACGGAACAGCGCGTTTGCTCCTGACCGTCCGAAAAGGGGACACCACGCTTGAATTGCCTCTTACGGAGTACCAGGCCGAATTGAAGAACGATCTCAAGTTGCTGGAAGAAGAGAAGCAGGACATTCAGAAGAACGTGTTCGCGTCGAGAACAAAGACCACGTTCACCTTGGGCGGAGGGGAACCGACGACGCTGGAGGCTTTGAAACGCAACGAACAACTCAGCAAGGAAGAACGCGAGGACAAGACGTCCCGCCTCACAGATCTGGATTCGCGTGCCAGGAAGCGACGCGGCATCCTTCTTGCGCTGACGCATCTGCAGGTGCACAGCGCCAATCTTCTTCCCAAGATGTCTCCGTCTTCGCCTGCAACCCCCAAAGACCCGCCCCGGGGGCCGGCAGGAAAGAAGTTATGGACAAAAGGTGTCAAGGCCGCAGCACTGCACTGCCTTCGTGAAGCTCAACGGACCAAAGTCGATGATCAGGCACTTCTTCTCCTGTGCAAGGAGTTCCTCGAAAAGTACTCCATCGACAATGAGCCCGACTATTCTGCAGAGACGCTATTCCAAAACGTCCGCCAGGTGCGATTGCTCGATACCATCGAATAGCCGCGCCGTCAATTCCGTTTCTTTCTGAAAGAACCCCTCGTATGCGAACCCCTCTCCGTTTAGCACTTCTCGCCGCATCGCTCGTCGTGGCGGTCTGCGCGACCCCCGCCCAGGACAGGGCGAAACATGACAAAGCACTCTTTGTGAACACCGAAGAATGAGTTCCTGGATCAGCTGCAGCAGAAGGCTGACGCATTTCTCAGACAAGAGCAGCCTGTTCACCCCGCGTTGCGGGCGGACTTCGGCACATGGAAGGCGCCCGCGTCCGTGGCTGAGTTTAAAGCTCTCTGGCATACACCACCGGTTTCCCAGGGGCTCACCGGCACATGCTGGTGTTTTTCTGCAACCTCCTTTTTCGAATCAGAAATTCATCGGCAAACAGGGAAGGAAGTAAAACTGTCGGAGATCTGGACGGTTTATTGGGAGTACGTTGAGAAGGCCCGAGGGTACGTACAGAAGCAGGGGAATATCGAGTTCGGAGAAGGGTCCGAATCCAATGCCGTGACGAGGATCTGGAAGAAATATGGCGTAGTCCCTGAGGCATCCTATACCGGTCTCCTCCCCGGCGAGGCAGTCCATGATCACCGGGGACTCTTTTCAGAGCTCAACGGATATTTGTCCGCGGTCAAGGCTTCGAACGCCTGGGATGAGACTCAGGTGGTTTCCACGGTTCGTTCCATCCTCGACAGGCATCTCGGGGTCCCGCCGACCTCGGTCTCTGTCGATGGCAAGATCTATTCTCCCGTGCAATACCTTGAAGGCGTTCTCAAACTCAAGCTCGATGACTACGTGGAAATACTCTCGGTTATGGAAAAGCCCTACTTCACGCGGTGCGAATACGAGGTGCCTGATAACTGGTGGCATAACGCCGATTACGTGAATGTTCCGCTTGACGACTTTATGGCGGTCATAAAGAAAGCGCTTCGCAGCGGATACAGCGTATGCATCGGGGGAGACACCTCGGAGCCCGGGTATGAAGGTCATGCCGGACTCGCTGTCGTGCCCTCATTTGATATTCCGTCGGAATTCATCGACGAAAGCGCGCGGCAGTTCCGCTTCACCAATCACACTACCACCGACGACCACGGGATCCATATCGTGGGATATACGACAATCGACAGGACGGAATGGTTTCTCATCAAGGATTCGAGCGCAGGATCACGAAACAACAGTCACCCGGGATATTATTTTTACCATGAGGATTTCGTGAAGCTCAAGATGATGGGATTCACTGTCCACAAGGACATGGTGGAAGATTTGTTGAAGAAGGTGGCATCAATCAACTAACACGGTTCAATTCGATGATGGCCAATACGATGGTTACCTCCATAGTGCTGATGAACATAGAACGCGGGCGCATCCAGGAAGTGGCCGAGCAATTGGCTGCGCTTCAGGGCATCAGCGAAGTTTACTCGGTGGGCGGAAAGTATGATCTCGCAGCGCTCATCCGCGTGAAATCCAACGAGGACCTTGCGGATCTCGTCACACTCCAGATGGCGAAGGTGGAAGGAATAAAGCAGACAGAAACGCTTATTGCATTCCGGACCTTCTCGCGTCACGATCTTGATGCAATGTTCTCTGTCGGGATGGAATAGCCGGGTATATTAGAAAGCGGGCCGGCAAGCACAGGGGAGGATGCTTGCCAGGCTCGAACGGGGAGGCTGCTGTGTCGCTCCTGTCCTAGGCAACACGATTGTGAACCATCCGGGTCTCAAGCTGGTGCTCCTGCACCTGGAGATCCGCATGGATCGCGCGGAGGACATCATCCGATCGGTGGACAAACCGGAAAAAAGTGAGTGCCAGGGCGACGAGGCCGACGTAGGCGAAGATGCCGATAAGAATGCTCATTGAACTCCCCCAGGTAAGTCACACTGGTTAGCGCCAGTGTCGAATACTTGTGCTTTTCCTGTCCATTTCTGAACAACCTACGTGCCGTTCTCGACACGGCAGAAATGAAGAATTTGAGCCGGTTCGGGGGTGAGATGAGCATCCTTCCTTGTACTTTCTACTTTTTTCCTCTCCGCTAAATACAATCATGTAGGGAGATTGGTGACCGGTTGGTGGATATTTTTCTCCCGACGGTGCCGGCTCAAGCCTCTTGCGATGGGACGGCTGAGTTCGTTGAAAAACCGGTCCTGATGAATCTGACGGAAGAGAACAGAAGGGGTACGGCAATCACAAAGTAGACGCCTCCGAGGTCATCCCTGGGAATTGCAGAAATGCTTCTGAGGGTCACTCCCAGCCCGATCATGAAGGCCATCGTCACATAGCCACGCAAAGAAAAGAGAGAGAAAAAGCACGGCCGTTCGGACTGAAGGGTCAAAATCCTTGCGATATAGCGGTCAGCGATTGCCCTGAACGTGGCGATGAAAAAGACCACGCCTGCACCCGCGCCGGCAAGAGCGAACAGCAGGGGATCGGCATGCCCTTCGACAATCAACGCATAGCCCCGAAATGCCAGCATGCCTCCTGCAAACGCCCAGAGGGAACCGGCGACTATCAGGAGAATAGGTTTGGGGGTCGCCGGTTTGCAGCGCTCAAAGAGGTTTCGAGTTCCCGCGTTCACCTTTTCCGTCTCATCGCGTTGTTGGGGGAATCGGTATGTGTGGGAGTTTCTGATCTCCCATGGCCGCATCGAAAGCAAATGATGCCATAATGATCGCGCTTTGTTTCAGATCCTCTTCCGATGCGCGCTCGTAGACGTCGAAATTCGTATGGTACGTCCTTCCGTATTCGAGCGGATCCTGGATGAATTGGAAACCCGGCAGACCAATCGCGTCGAACGAAAGGTGGTCCGTCCCGCCGGTGTTTGCCGAGGTAATCGTCGAAGCCCCAAGATCGGCGAAAGGCGCGAGCCAGGCGCGGAAGATGCTTCTCGCCGCCTCGTCGCCCTGGAGGTATATCCCCCTGAATCTTCCGCTCCCGTTGTCATCGTTGAAATACGCGCAGAAGCGGTCATACTCAGGCTTCGTTGTCAGAGATCCGGTCTGGTCGCGATCGGTCTTTTCACGCTCCCCGAAATGCTGCGCAACGTATGCACGGGATCCGAACAATCCCTGTTCTTCGCCCCCCCACAAGCCGATCCGGATGGTCCTTCGCGGTTTCACTCCCAGAGCGGAGAGAATTCGCATGGCCTCCATGGCTGTTGTTACCCCCGTGCCGTTATCGCAAGCCCCGGTGCCCGGGTGCCAGCTGTCGAGATGTGCGCCGATCATGACGACCTCGTCTTTCAGATCGGTCCCCGGGATTTCGCCGATGACATTCATTCCCGGCACCGCATCATCGGACAGATTCACGTCGAGTTCCATCTCCATGGTCACGGGCACGTCGTGCATGAGCAATCGCACGATCCTGTTGTATTGTTCAGCCGCAAGCGAAACCTGGGGCGGAATGCGGGGGGCGCTGACATCATAGGCATTGATCCGTTGTGCGGGGCCGGCCGGAGCGGCTGGAGGCTGTGGCACAGACGCTGCCCCTGTCATGATTGTGCCCCCATCGCCGCGCGTTGCGTCGATGACGGCGTAGGCCCCTTCCTTCAGGCAGAGGGCGAGCTTTTCAGAGTTGAGCCGCGCTTCCTCCCGGAACCTCCGGATCATTGTGGAATCGCCGAACGCCCTCCCTCTTCTTCGCATGGGACGCGCGTCCGCGTTGGCAAGTTTCAGCAGAGTGGAATCCGCATCGCGGACCGCAAAGGGATGGAAATTCAATTCGAGGTTTTTCGGATCGGCGATGAAGACAAACGCCTTCTTCAGCTTCCCCGTATACTTCGCAAGATCGGAATCGGATTTGACGTCGAAGAGGATTGCCTTCCCTTGGACGGTACCGTTTGTTCCCGGGGACCACGCCTTCGGCACGCCAATCAGCGGTACGACGCGCGGCTCAATCATATGCGCTGAAAATCGCTTGATGCTCCAGGCCCGTCCATCAGGTGTAAACGTTTCAGTGTGCACATTGCTGATGTGCCATGCATTCAGCTTGTTCATCACCCACATTGTTGCCGCCTTGAATTCGGGAGACCAGGAAAGTCTGGCCCCGCAATAGTCAGTCAGTCCTTCAAGAGTTTCCGCCGCATGGGAGCGGTTCATGCCCTCGTCCCGGATTCTGGCCATCATTGCGCTATCGATTCTCTCCGGTACAAACTGCCCGAACGCGACGCCACAGGAAAGGAACAAGACAAAAAAAACCGTCAAGCATTTCATGCTGATTTGATCTCCTGAATTGTAGGGAGAGGAGAGAAGAGAAGAGCGAGCAGAGCAGTGTGAGTCCTTCAATATAGGAAGAAAATGATCGTGGGTGCAAGAGTCGCCCGAATTCGGCGTTGAAGACCTTGTTTTTTTCCGGGATGCTGCCTATCGTGCTGAATGTCGAACGACCGGGCCCCGCGCATGATTCGTCAATTGTTCCGAACGAAGTCTCTGGATGCAATTCTCCACGAGGGCGAAGTCCCCGAGCACCAGCTCAAGCGGGCGCTCGGAGCGTTCGATGTCGTCATGCTGGGAATTGGCGCGATTATCGGGGCGGGGATTTTTGCCACCATCGGGACGGCTGCCGCGGGCGATATTGCGCGGCCGGGGGCAGGGCCAGCACTCATTCTCTCGTTCGTCCTCACCGGAGTGGCCTGTGGGTTCGCCGCACTCTGTTACGCGGAATTCGCCGCAATGGTCCCCATCTCTGGCAGCGCCTACACCTATTCCTACGGGACCCTGGGCGAACTGGTCGCATGGATCATCGGCTGGGACCTCATCATAGAATACGCAGTCGGGAATGTCGCGGTGGCGATCAGCTGGACAAACTATTTCAAAACGCTGGTCGCGGGATTCGGAGTGTTCATCCCGGACTGGCTCTCGACGGATTACCGCACGGCCTCGCGGATTCCGGGACTCCTGGAGAGCGCACCGCATCTGTTTGGGGTTCCCATCGTCTGCAACGTCGTGGCATTCAGCATTGTCGCACTCATTACTGTGGTTCTTGTCCTCGGCATCAAGGGAAGTTCGCGCACCAACACCTATATGGTGATAGTGAAGTTGATTGTCCTCGCGTTTTTTGTGATCGTGGGAATAATGTATGTGAAACCCAAAAACTGGGTTCCGTTCGCCCCGAACGGGTGGGCAGGAATTCAAGCAGGGGCGGCGATTGTATTCTTTGCGTACATCGGCTTCGATGCCGTCTCGACGGTGGCGGAAGAGGTGCGCAACCCCAAGAGGGATCTGCCGATCGGCATTATCGGGTCACTCATCGTCTGTACCGTCATCTATATAATCGTGGCCGCAGTGTTCACCGGGATTATCCCATACCCCGACCTGGTAAAAATGCTGTCGACGCAGCAGGCGGAACCGCTCACCATGGCTCTCCAGTATGCACACATTGGAAGATGGGGAGACGTCGCCGTGGGCATCGTCGCTTTCGGATCAGTCGTCGCTCATACCGCGGTCCTTCTCGTCTTCCAACTCGGGCAACCACGAATTTTCTTTTCCATGGCCCGGGATGGATTGCTTCCCGACCGGTTCGCCCGGGTCCATCCGAAGTATCGCACACCGCACGTCACGACGATTATTACGGGTGTCGCCGTCGGCTGTACCGCGATGTTTACGAGCATTGATGAAATGGTCGACCTCACGAATATCGGGACCCTTTTTGCATTTGTTCTTGTCTGTGTGGGTGTCATCATCATGAGAAAGAAAGAACCTGATAAGCCGCGGGGATTCAGAACGCCGTTCGTTCCCCTTATACCGATCCTTGGAATTGCCGCGTGCATCTATTTGATGTTGGGCTTGCCGCAGATCACCTGGATACGGTTCGGTCTCTGGCTGATCGTCGGAATGGTCGTGTATTTCTCCTACGGGTATTCCCACAGCCACTTGCGGAAGTCCACCCTTGCATAAAAGGCACCTCTTTGTTACGTTAGGCTGATTTATCGCTCGAAATGGGGCTCCCTGTTGCCAATGGCGGTCTCCATCCTTCGGCAGTACCTGATAACGGCGGTCTTCCACAGGCCGGATGGTCTGCGTCGGGATTGACGCACGGACAGGCCACGGTACCGTGGTGCCCGTGCCATCGTTTGCTCACCCCTGCTATACTTTTTCCGACATGTTTACCAATCACGAGGCCAACATGAAATTCATGATCCAGAGAGGTCTGTTCGCACTTCTGATTTTCACGTCAATTGCACAGGCTCAATTGACGCAGGAGGAACAGGACAGAGAGAAAAAATTCCAGGAACGGTCCATGGCTGCGACGAAAGACACCGTCCCGCAGTTCGGGTGGAATCATACGATGCTTGCCGGCCTGAATCTCACTCAGGTTTCGTTCAAGGACTGGGCGCAAGGTGGAGAGAATGCTCTCTCCTACGCCGTGTATCTGAACGGAAATTCAACGGAGAACGAGGAGGCAATCAACTGGAGCAATACCTACAAATTCTCCTTCGGTCAGACCCGCCTCGGAAGTCAGGGGATTCGGAAAACCGACGATCAGATTTATTTTGAATCGTTGCTGATCTACAAAATGGGGGTCTATGTCAACCCCTATGTTTCTGCCACATTGAGAACACAATTCGCGGTGGGCTACACCTACGATGATGCCGGGAATGCCACGCGGGTATCGAAGTTCTTTGACCCCGGCTACCTCACGCAGAGTGCTGGTGTAGCCTATCAGCCCGCGGCATGGGTGAAGACACGGGTAGGCGTAAGCTTGCGGGAGACGTTTACGTCTGAGTTTAAGAATTATGCGGAAGACCCCAACACCCACGAACTGAAGAGTACGCTGGTGCAGGGCGGCGTCGAATGGGTGACGGAAATTGACTGGAATCTTGCCGAGAACATGTCCCTGTCGTCGCGTGTCGACATCTTTGACCCGTTCAGGAACCTTGACCGGGTGTTTTTCCGGAACGATAATCTCATCACCGCGAAGGTCAACAAGATCATCGCGGCCAGCGTCGGGGTGCAGATTCTGAACGACGTGAACGTGAGCCCGCGGACGCAGATCAAACAAGTGTTCGCGCTGGGATTCACCTTCGGAATTCTCTAAGCTCCCTCATCCCACCAACCAGATCACCAAGGAGGACTTCATGAGCCTGACGAAAGAATTCAAGGAATTTGCGATGCGCGGGAGCGTAATCGATCTCGCCGTCGGCATCATCATCGGCGCTGCTTTTGGAAAGATTGTCTCTTCGCTCGTGGCCGACGTCATCATGCCTCCAATTGGCATTCTTGTCGGCGGAATCGATTTTACCGATCTTGCCGTGTTGCTGAAACAGGGTGCGACGGCGGATGCCAACGTTTACCTGCGCTACGGTAAGTTTCTCCAATCATGCGTCGATTTCATTATCGTCGCATGGTCGATTTTCATGGTGATTAAGGGGATCAATACTTTGAAACGCAAGCAGGCCCAGCAGCCTGCGGCTCCCGCGGCACCTCCGGCGGATGTCGTATTGCTCACTGAGATTCGCGACCTTCTGAAGTCGCAACGCTGATCTCTCGAGTCCCGGAGCTCTACCAGCCCCTCTGTGGATATTTCTTGAGCTCGTTGCCAAACCGGTGGTGACCACAGGGAAGCAACGGAAAGGACCACTATGAACAAAGAATCGCACATCCCGCTGGGCTTTCTTCTGCTTTTCGCTTTCCTGTTCGCGGCTTGCAGCACGGTGCCGCTGACGGGAAGGCAGCAGTTGAACCTTATCCCGTCGTCTCAGATGTTGTCCATGAGTGTGCAGGAATATGGTCAGTTCCTTAAAGGAAATAAGATAAGCGGTGATGCCGGCTCTACAGCCATGGTGAAGCGCGTCGGTGGACGGATCCAAAAGGCGGTTGAACAGTATATGGGAGACCACAATCTCTCCTCCCGTCTGCAGGGATATCAGTGGGAGTTCAATCTGGTTGAAAGTAATGAAGTAAACGCCTGGTGTATGCCGGGTGGAAAGGTCGTCGTCTATACGGGGATCCTTCCCGTGACAAAAGACGAGACCGGCCTTGCTGTCGTCCTGGGCCATGAGATTGCTCATGCGATCGCGGAGCATGGGAACGAACGGATGAGTCAGGAATTGCTTGCCCAGGTCGGCTCTGCCGCTCTCGACCAGGCGCTTGCCAACAAACCCGAGCAAACGAGACAACTCTGGTCTACCGCATTTGGAGTCGGGGTTCAACTCGGTGCACTTCTCCCGTATAGCAGGACCCATGAAAGTGAAGCGGACCACCTCGGTTTGATTTTCATGGCGATGGCAGGGTATGATCCGAATGCGTCGCTCACGTTCTGGCAGCGAATGGCTGCGCAGGGCGGACAGAAGCCGCCGGAATTCCTGAGTACTCATCCCTCGGATGAGACGCGTATTGCCCAGATTCGGGCGGAACTTCCGGAAGCCTTGAAGTATTACCACAAAACGAACTAATGACCCTCCAGGTATCTTTTGCGTGCGATTGAGCGTATGCGCCGATTTATGATGCTGGCAGTTTTTCTGGTCTCCGTCGTGGCCGCGGTTGCGGAACCCCGCAAGCCTTTTTTCCCGAAGAACCAGCGCCTGCAGTTCTCGATGCAATCCCTCGAGAGGACATGGGGTGATTGCGCGGGCAAGCCGTGCGTCACCCTTCGGGTCCGCTACCCCGCGTTTGCCGGCGGCCCTGGCGTGAGGCCCGGCGATACGTTGAATGTTTTCGTGCAGGAAACTCTCCTGGGAAAATATGATCCCCGGGGTGTCGCACCCGTTCTCGAGGCCGTCCGCGATTCTGTGGCTGGACAGTTCCGGGCATTGCCCGGTTCCGCGCCCCCGAGACCATGGACCATTGAACGGAACATCTCCGTGCTCGGCGATACCCTCGGAGTGATGACGCTCGACGTCGAGGAGTTCCGGGAAACCGGGGGTGCGCATCCTACCACCATGCACCTGCTGTACATGATCCGACCTGCGACAATGCAGGTCCTCGGGCTCGATGACATTGTTCCGCGGGAGCACAAGCTCCACCTTCTTGACCTCTGCGAACGCGCATTCCGAAAAGCAAGGAAGCTCCTACCGGACAAAAGCCTGGCTGATGCCGGGTTCACGTTCCCGGGCGGCAAATTCGCGCTCACGATGAACGTCGGCTTGACGGAAAAAGGACTTCTCTTCTTCTACAATCCGTATGAGATTGCTCCGTATGTGATGGGACCGACGAAAGTCATCGTGGAATGGAAGGACATCAACGGGTTGCTCAACCTCGGCAACCCCGGCCGGTAAAGCTCCTGGTATTCGCCACGACGGCCGCTCCTCGCTCGGGATTGGCGGCAGCGAGATGGCAAAAAAATGTATTGGAAGCCCTGAAGGACAGGGGCATGCACACTGTCGGAGGACGTATGATGATCGGTTTTGGTGGACTGGGAAACCTTGGCAGTGCAATGGCCAGGAGGCTTGCCAGAGAGGGAGTGGAGTTGACAGTGTGGAATCGAACAGCCGCAAAGGCGGCGGGTCTCGGGACTGCGGTTGCATCATCCCCCTCGCAGCTTATGACATCGTCGGAGATAGTCTTCTTGAATCTCTTTGACAGTGTTGCCGTGGAGCAAGTGCTGACAGGAAAGGATGGACTGTTATACGGCAAGTGCGAAGGAAAAATAGTCGTCGACACGAGTACAAACCATCCTTCAGCGATTCTGAAGTTTCACTCCATCGTGCGTCAGGCCGGAGCGAGATATCTTGAAGCTCCCGTTCTGGGAAGTGTCGGTCCTGCCTCCGAGGGAACACTGACAATGGTCGTGTCGGGAGAAAAAAGTGCTCTCGAGACAGTCCGCCCGATCGCCGAGAAGCTCTGCCGGCGCATTGTGTATCTCGAAGGGGAGGGCAAATCAACACGCATGAAGCTCATCAATAACCACGTGCTGGGGACCATCATGGCGGTGATCGCTGAAGCGGGTGCAGTGGGGGAGAAGTGCGGAATACCTCTGGGGACGGTGCTGGAAGTGCTCTCGATCGGGGCGGGCAATTCTCCTGTCCTGTTGGGTAAAAAGGAGAAACTGACCCATGGCGACTACTCCGCACAATTTTCCGCGATGGCCATCCTGAAGGATTTGAACTACTTCGACGAGTTGAGCACGAACCTGGGCATGAGTTCGGGAATCCTCCGGGGAACGAAGGATGCATATGAGGAAACAATACGGCAGGGATTGGGGGAAAAGGATTTCTCAGTGGTGTACCGTGTTTTCAAGAAGGATGATTCCCGTCTCGAAGGTGCAGAGACAGGTGGTGGAAACCGGGAGTGAATTGAGAGGAAGGATATTGTCCCCTGCGTTTGCGGGATGAGAGGGGAGGGTGTTCGCGTGTGGCGGGAACGAGTTGATGAAGAGGTGATCAATGGGTTCGCTCGATCAGAACGATATGCTGGAATTGCTTCCAGACTCGATCGTCATAGTGAATGCGGGAGGGAAGATCGAACGTGCGAACGAACGGGCGGAAATCCTGTTCGAATACGCTCACGGAGAGATGGTCGGTCTCTCCGTCGAGGCCCTGATCCCCGCACGCTTCAGGGGCAATCATCTCGATTTACGGAGGGAGTACTCCCGGTCGCCGTATGCACGGCCGATCAGGAAAGCAGGTACCCTGTGGGCGCAGAAGAAAGGCGGGTCGGAATTCCCGGTTGAAATCAGCCTCGGTCCGTTGCGTGACAATACCGTCATGGCGGTAATTCGTGACATTTCCGAGAAGCTTCAGGCGGAACAGACCCTGCGGGAAAGCGAATCCCGATATCGTTCGCTGGTGCAGCTCTCGCCGGAAGCGGTGGTTGTTCATCGTCGGGGGGAAATACTCTGGTCCAACAATGCCGGAGCGACCCTCCTGGGTGTAGCCGCTCCCGAGGTATTGATCGGAAGATCCCTCCTGGAGTTTATCCCGTTGGAACAACGGGAATTCTCGCTTGGCCGGATTGCAGATCCGGGCGCCCCGCTGACGTCCTCCTTCCCCTCGACCCTCACCATCAGGAGGCAGAATGGAACGATCCTGTATCTTGAGGCGACGGTGGGGCAATTTGCCTACCAGGGGGAACAGGCGGCCCAAATCATCCTTCGGGATGTGACTGCTCAGCGGAAAGCAGAGTTGGAGTCGTTGAGGGTCTCGAGGGCGGCGGAGGCGAATACTGCCGTCGACCAGTTGCTGATCCGCGTCAAGGACGAAGATGAGTTTCTCCAGAGCGCCTGCAAACGGATACAGGAACTCGGTCTCTTTGAATTTGTCTGGATAGGACTCGCGGAACACGACCAGACACGGACCATTCGAGCCGTTGCCCGGGCCGGGAACGAAGATGGATATCTCTCTACGTTTTCCGACAGCTGGGACGCTTCTTCCCGGGGGTTTGAACCTGTCGGTGTCGCGATGCGTACCGGTCGTCCGTTCGCCGTTCGCGACGTAAGCACGGATCTACGGCTTGCACTCTTTCGCCAGCAGGCATTGAAACGGGGATTTGCCTCCCTTCTCGGTCTCCCACTCTTTGCCGGAGGAGAACTCCTGGGCGGCCTCGGGATCTGCTCCGCCGAAACGAATGCCTTCAACGGGGTGGAGACTGCTCGACTTGTCCAGGTCGCCGAAGATCTTGCCTATGGAGTTGCAACGTTGCGCGCAAGAAGAGCACGCGATCATGCGGAGGCCGAGCTTCGGGCTTCCCGGGAGGAGTTGCGCAATCTTTCGTCGTATCTGCAATCCGCTCGCGAGGCGGAGCGGACCGCTGTCGCGCGGGAAATTCATGACGAACTCGGGCAGACGCTGACCGCGCTGAAAATGGATACGAGCTGGCTCTCCCAGGAAATCGACGATCGGTTGAACGGAATGCCGGAAGAGTTGAAGGTTAAGCTTTCGACGATGGAGACCCTGATCGACCGGACGATCCAGACGGTCCGGAGAATCGCCACGGAACTGCGACCGGTGTTGCTCGATAGCCTGGGACTCGCCCCTGCGCTGGAATGGCTTGCGGACGATTTTGCGAACCGGACGGGTATCGCGTGTTCACTCCAGGTTCAACCGGAGGATTTTGACCTCGATGGCGACCGGTCAACAGCGCTGTTCAGGATCTGTCAGGAAGCATTGACCAACGTCGCACGACATGCCAATGCGAGCGCTGTCACCATCGGACTCACGAAGAGCCTGTCTACCATCGTCCTCCGCGTGGCTGACAACGGGAAGGGAATTCCCGAAGGGCAGAAGGTGGGAAAAAGATCGTACGGACTCCTGGGCATGAAGGAGCGTGTTATCCTCCTCCATGGTAGTGTCGACATTGAGGGGAAGGAAGGGCAGGGTACGACGGTCACGGCGACGTTGCCGGTGGAAACGTAATCGTGACGCTGACCCATGATTGTTGAACATCAGCCGGGGGAGCCAAGATGATTCGGGTTTTGATCGCGGATGATCATCCGATCGTCCGCGAAGGAATCAAGCAGATCCTCTCGCATTCCGGCGAGATGGACGTTGTCGGTGAAGCGATGAACGGTCAACAGATCCTCGACTTCGTATCCGGTCCTGGCTGCGACGTCGTCGTCATGGACTTTTCGATGCCCGGGAAAAGCGGCATGGACGTTCTCCGCGATCTGCGGCGTCACCAGCGGCACGTCCGTATACTCGTCCTGAGCATGCATGCCGAGGAAGAGCTTGGTCCGCGTGTGTTGAAGGCGGGTGCTTCAGGCTACCTGACAAAGGAGAGTGCGCCCCGGGAGCTGGTCGATGCGGTTCGCAAAGTCGCCTCCGGCGGAACGTACGTCACCGCTTCCCTTGCAGAGACTCTTGTCCACCACATCGCCCCGGGGAGATCGGAGGATCCTCATGGGACGCTCTCCGACAGAGAGTTCGAGGTGTTTCTCGCCCTGGCTTCCGGAAAATCGACACAGGAAATCGCGAAGGCGCTTTCCCTCAGCGTGAAAACTGTCCGCACGTACCGTGACCGCGTCATGGCAAAAATGGGCCTGAGGAATGATGTTGATTTTGCCCACTATGCCATTCAGCACGGCCTCCTCGACGGAAAGCGATAGAATCGCCCCTTAACCCCGTCTTTTCCTCAACTTTTTTCTCCCCCCTCCGTACAATATTCCTTCTCCCAGAACGTCTACAAGGATAGATGGAACCGGACATCACATCCGCAGAGGCTGAACGGAATTCTGAACGCATCCTACAAGTGGCACACAAGGAACGCCCCAGGCTCCTTTCGTTCGTCCGAAAACAGGTTGCCAGCCAGGAGGATGCGGAAGACATTCTTCAAGATGTCTTTCTCCGACTCCTCGTGGCATCAAGCGTCACCGAGCCCATCGAACATGTCACGGCCTGGATGTTTCGGACCGCGCGGAACAGGGTTATCGACTGGTATCGTCGGAAGAGGCACTCCGCGGTCCCGATGACCGAGATCGAATCGTCCGAAGAACCGGCGGCAGAGTACCTGTTCGCTGACCTCAACCGCGATCCAGCTTCGGAGCTTCTGGGATCAATGATCTGGGACGAAGTGAATGACGCCCTCGATGATCTGCCGGCTCCCCAACGCCTGGTGTTCATCGCACATGAAATTGACGGGAAGAGTTTCAATGAAATAGCGGCAGAAACAGGGGATCCCGTGAATACCCTCATCTCTCGCAAACGATACGCAGTGTTGTTCCTTAGGGAGCGACTCCAAGAGTTTTACAGTGAACTTTTCGAGGAATAGGAGTTCTTATGAAAACAGTACGGAAGCATCGCATAGCATTCATCGTGTCAGGCGTCATCGCGGCTCTGTTTGTGTTCAGCGGTCTGGTTATGCTCTTGTGGAACCTGCTCATGCCGCAAATTTTTGGTCTACCCCTGCTCTCCTACTGGCAGGGCATGGGCCTGTTTGTCCTCGCGCATGTTCTCTTCAAAGGCGGGCCCACGCACAACGCTATCCACGGGATGAAACACGAGCGATGGCGCAAGATGATGGACGAGCGGCTCTACGGCATGACCACGGAACAACGCAAAGCCTTCTTCGAAGAATGGGAAGAACGATTGCATCATTTTGGGAAAGCGGGAGAATCGCCTGAAAAAATCTAGGATCAAAGCGTAGTCCCGGGACTACAAGAATATCCGCCTTTTCCCGATTGTCTCGACGGCAAATACTGCGTCTCTTGAGGTCATCGTATCACATCGGGAGGACCGGGACGTTATGACTACAGTAATGATCATTGACGACGCGCCGCTGCTGCGCGAACGATTGGCAAAGCGGATCGAAGCGATCGAAGGAATCGAAGTCGTGGGTGAGGCCGATACCGTTGCTTCATCCATTGATTTGTTCCGGAAGCTGAGACCGACCGCTGTTATCCTCGATATGCAGATGCCAGGGGGGACAGGCCTCGAAGTTCTCAATATCATCAAGAGCGAACGACCCAAAACCATTGTTCTGGTTTTGACGAACTATCCTCTTCCGCAACTGAAAAAGAAGAGCATGGATTTGGGGGCGGACTATTTTTTCGACAAGTCGACGGAATTCGATCGCATTGTAGAAGTGTTGAAGGATGGGTCATCCCCCGGCGGAGGCATCGCCATTCCGAGGGAGGAGCCATGACAGACGAGCTCATCAGATGGAGGTACCGAGGGAAATGAAGGGATTATTCGTAGTGGCCGGCATCGTACTACTGTGCGGGGAAACTGTTCTCAGTGGCCCGTTGCCGCAACCGGTCCGGAAATTGACGGTTGAGGAGGCCGTCCGGCTGGGGATTGACAATAGCAAATCCCTGCACATGTCAGAAATGGAGATTCAATATGCCGATGCGCGGGCAGGTGAAACCAATGCCTCGCGTCTGCCCTCGCTGAAGTTTAACGGGAGTTTTACCCGACTCAGCAATATCGACCCGTTCGTGATCACGGTCCCCATTCCCGGATTGACGCCAAACACATTTGTGCTCTCGCCGACGATCCTGAACAATTACAGCTTTCGTGCAAGTCTTACTGCGCCGCTGTTTACAGGCTTCAAACTCGAGCATGCGGTGGAGGCGGCGGATCTCACGGCAGAAGCCGCCCAGGCCGACTACACGAAAGACCGTGCTGAGGCGGCGTACGCGGTAAAAAACGCGTATTGGTCGCTCTACAAAGCAATGGAAGTCAACAAAGTTGTCGACGACAATGTCGCCCTTATGCAAGCGCATCTCAAGGACGCGAAGAACCTGATGGACCAGGGGCTCCTGACGACGAATGATGTTCTGAAGATCGAGGTCCAATTTTCGAACACGCGTTTGCTTCAGATCGATGCAAGGAATGCCGTTCAGATCGCACGGGTAAACCTCAACAGCCTGCTCGGTTTTCCTCTGACGACTGAGATCGAGATTACGTCGGAGATCCGGCATGAACCGAAGGATTTCGCGGAGTGGTCGGCGCTTGTAGGAAAAGCCCTGGACAACAGGTCGGATCTTCACGCGATGGATCTTCGGGTCAAGGCCGGGGAGGAACGTGTCAGCGCCGCAAAGGGGAGCTGGTGGCCGCAGATCTCTCTCGTCGGGGATTACCTCAGTGCGAGGCCGAATCCCCGAGTTGTTCCCGCGCAGGATATCTTCAAGGACACATGGGACATCGGCGTTCAGGTCTCCCTTGATCTCTGGAATTGGGGCATTGCCGCCCATCAAACCGCGCAGGCCCAGGCGCAACTTGCACAAGCCCGGGACGCGATGGGCGCCCTCCGGGATGGGGTGACACTGGAAGTCACGCAGAATTACCTGACGGTCCAACAGGCAAAAGAGAAGATCGACGTCGCCCAGCAGACGATCGGTCAGGCGGAAGAAAACTCGCGCATTACCAACGACAAGTTCAAGGAAGGGCTTGCGTTGACGACGGATGTCCTCGACGCGGATACCGCACTTCTGCAGGCCAGAACCAATTATACGCAGAGCCTGGTGGATTTTGAACTTGCACAGGCGAGGCTGGAAAAATCTCTTGGAGAGGAGAATCGATGAATCACAACGTGCAAACTCCGGAAAACGTCCCACCGGTGAACAAGGTGAAACTGGCAATCGTAGGCGGGGTGGTCCTTGCCGTCATGGTCGCCTTGCTGTTCTACAACAAAAGCATGCGGGCAGCCGAGACGCCGCAAAACTCCATGCTGCGGCAGGTGCCGGTCTCGGTCGCCACTGCGATGGATCGCCGGATCTCCGAAGAGATTTCGCTGGTCGGCACCCTGTACGCTCACAACGATGTCAGCGTCGTCTCTGAAACATCGGGCCGCATTACTGCTGTCCGTGCCGACGTCGGCGACATGGTGCATGCGGGCGATGTTCTGGTCCAGGTGGATGATGAAATCAAACAGGCCACCCTCTCGACTGCCCAGGTGGCGTTTGAAAAGTCGAAAAAGGACTGGGACCGGTACCAGGCGCTCTTCGAGAAGAAGTCCATTACCGCTTCGCAATTTGACCAGGCGAGACTGGCGTACAAGAGTGCGGAGGCACAATTCATCATTGCGCGCCGACAGCTCAACGACACGCGCATCAAGTCGCCGATTTCGGGATACGTCACCGCCCGGCCCGTCGACATCGGGACCATGGTCCAGGCAGGAATGCCGGTCGCGAACGTCGTGGATATTTCCAGCCTCAAGCTGCGTCTCAACGTTGCCGAGCATGACGCGTTCAAACTGAAGACCGGCGACAAGGTCTCCATTACCACCGAGGTGTACCCCGGCGTGGAATTCGTCGGATCGATCACAAGCATCTCCGCAAAGGGCGATGATGCGCATACCTACCCTGTGGAGATTGTCCTGAAGAATTCCTCGGCGTATCCGCTGAAAGCGGGCATGTTCGGGAGAGTCGAGTTCACGACCCTTGCGCGGGAAAGCGCTGTTGCCATTCCACGTCAGTCCCTTCTGGGGAGCATCAAGAACCCGCAGGTGTTCGTCGTGCACGACGGGAGAGCCTTCCTCAGGGATATCGTCGTCGGTGAGGCGAGCGGGGACACTCTGGGGGTCCGACAGGGCCTCAAGCAAGGCGATGTTGTCGTGGTGAATGGACAAAACAATTTGCGCGACAGCAGTGCTGTTGCCATCGTGCAGTAACCGGGGAGCGCGGAGAACGGAAGAATGACTATTACTGAACTTGCGATCAAACGACCGACACTGGTCGTCGTGTTTTTCTCGGCGCTGGGAGTGCTGGGACTGTACGGATACTTCCAGCTTGCATACGAACTGTTGCCGAAAATATCGCCGCCGATGATCACGGTGACCACTGCCTATCCCGGCGCGTTACCGACCGAGGTGGAGAACAACGTGACAAAGCCCATCGAGGATGCGCTGTACGGACTTGACCGCATCTCTTCGGTCCGGTCCACGTCGTCCGAGGGCGTTTCCCTGGTCATTGTCGAATTCGATCAATCTGCCAGCGTCGATTTCTCACTTCAGGATGCGCAGAGGAGGGTGAACCAGATTGTCGCGACGCTCCCGCAGGACGTGAAAGCGCCGGTGATCTCCAAAATAGCCCTTGACGATGTCCCGGTCCTCCGGATGGGAGTCACCAGCACTATGCCTTCCAGGGACTTCTACCAATACCTGATCGATCACGTACAGCCCCGGCTCTCAAAGATCGCCGGCGTTGGCCAGGTGATCCTCGTGGGAGGGGATCAACGCGAGGTGAAGATCAACCTCGACGCGGAGCGGCTCCGATCGTACGGGCAATCCATCACGAAGGTGACGCAGGCAATCAAGAATGCCAATCTCGATTTCCCGACCGGCAATATCAAGGAAGATGAGACACAGTATGTCGTTCGCATCGCCGGCAAGTTTTCTTCCATCGACGAACTGCGGAATCTTGTCGTCGCCAGGTCGAAACAAGGGGGCGATATCAGGCTGCGGGATGTCGCCGACGTTGAAGACGGGACTGCGGACCTCGTGACGACGAGCAGGATTAACGGCAAGACCTCCGTCGGACTGCTGATTCAGAAACAGTCCGACGCGAATGCCGTGGAGGTGAGCAAGCTTGTCCGCGCGGAGCTGCAACGGATTGAATCCGACGGGAGGGACATTCAGCTTCACTTCGATATTGCTCAGGATGGTTCGCTCTTTACGGTCGACGCCGCCGACGCGGTGAAGCACGATTTGGTGCTCGCAGTCTTCCTCGTCGCGATTGTGATGTTCCTGTTCCTTCATAGCATCAGGAATTCCCTGATCGTCATGGTCGCCATTCCGACCTCTCTGGTCTCCACCTTCCTGGTCATGTGGGTCCTCGGGTTCACCTTGAATTTGATGACGCTTCTTGCCCTCTCCCTGGTGATTGGGATACTCGTCGACGACTCGATAGTTGTCCTCGAGAATATCTATCACCACCTCGAGAAGGGGGAGGAGAGGCGATCGGCCGCGCTGCAGGGCAGGAATGAGATCGGCTTTGCCGCGCTTTCGATAACGCTGGTGGACGTGGTGGTGTTCGTCCCGCTTTCGGCAACATCCGGGCTGATCGGCAATATCATGAGAGAATTTGCCCTGGTCGTTGTCGCGTCAACGCTGATGAGCCTTCTTGTCTCCTTCACCGTCACCCCGGTCCTGGCTTCGCGTTTTTCCAAAGTCGAAAGGATGACCAGGGGCACCCTGCTTGGCCGGTTCGCCGTCTGGTTTGAGGCGCAGTTCAAAAGGGTGACGCAGTACTACCTGTTGCTGCTGCGGTGGGCGCTGACCAATCGCGGGAAGGTCGCCGGCCTCACGCTGGTGGCATTCGTTCTGGCCCTGGCATTGCCGCCGCTGGGATTCATCGGGAATGAGTTCATTACACAGGCTGACCGGGGAGAATTCACCGTGACGATAGAAAATTCTCCCGGATCCACCATCGAATACACCAACAGAATCACCCAGCAGGTGGAATCGCTGATCGCGGATATGCCGGAAGTGAACAAGGTCTTCACCAATGTCGGGGTTTCCAGTGAAGGCTTCCTGGGACAGACTTCGAATAACAGCGCCGAGTTGAACATCTCCCTCGTCCCGGCGGACAAACGAAGGAAGACCACCGATCAGGTCGGGGAAGAGATCAAACAGAAGGTTGCCCGGATACCCGGGGCAAAAGTCCGGGTGAATCCGATCGGGATCTTCGGGACCGCCAATCAGACGCCGATCCAGATCGTTGTGGGGGGGACGGAGATGGGCGCAATTTCGCAGTCGGCGCAGGCGGTTTCCGATGTGCTTGCCGCAATTCCGGGAACCGCGGACATCCGGCTTTCCGCCGAATTGGGAAAACCGGAAACGCGCATTCAGATCGATCGACAGAAGCTGGCGGAACTTGGCCTGAACGTCAACGATGTGGGTTCAACTCTGCGCGTTGCGCTCAGCGGCGACGACGACTCGAAATACCGTGACGGCCCGAATGAGTACCCCATCCGCATCCGGTTGGACAAATTCGACCGGTCGAATGTCGGGGATCTTTCCAAATTGACATTCATGAACAGCCGAAATGAGCTGATTGAGCTCCAACAGTTCGCGACGGTGTATCAATCCACCGGACCGACGAAACTCCAGCGTCAGGACCGGAACTCGGCGATCACGGTGTATTCCCAGGTGATTGGTCGACCCAGCGGGACGGTGATCGCTGATTTCCGCAAGGCCATCCAGGGAAAGCTGGCGCCGGGGACGACATTGACGTATCTCGGCGATGAGAAGAACCGCGCGGAGGGATTCGGCAGCCTCGGCCTCGCCCTTGCCGCTGCCGTCCTGTTCGTCTATATGATCATGGTGGCGCTGTACGATTCGTATGTGTATCCACTTGTTGTGTTGTTTTCCATACCGGTCGCAATGGTTGGTGCCATGCTCGCACTGGCCCTCACCGGAAAGTCCCTGAACATCTTCTCAATTCTGGGGATCATTATGCTCGTCGGATTGGTGGCGAAAAACGCGATCCTCCTGGTCGACCGTGCGAATGAAATGCGCAAACAGGGATTGAATACGATGGAGGCGATTATTGATGCGGGCGAAAGCCGGATCCGGCCCATCGTAATGACGACTCTTGCAATGGTCATCGGTATGCTGCCCATAGCATTGTCGCTCAGCCCGGGTGCGGAATGGAAGAGCGGACTTGCGTGGGCGCTGGTGGGTGGGCTCTCAAGCTCAATGTTGCTGACCTTGATTCTCGTCCCGGTCGTCTACACCAAGATCGACGAATGGAGAGAATCCATTCCTGTCCTTTTTGCAAAGCCGTCGGCGATCTTCCGGCGTTTTGCGGGGCGCAGGGGCCTGTCCGATCCTGAACCTATCGGGGCATTGAATTACAGCGATTTGGGAAAGTGAGAATGGAGGAGGGGGACAGGGTCGGAGTGCAACAGGGCGCCGGGTTGGGCCGGTGCCCTGCAAAGAATCTCACCGGGAAAAAACCCGGGGAGTGAAGGGCTTTCTCAGGATGTTACTTCTTCTTCGATCGGGGCTCTTTTCGAAACTTGCTCATCGCCTGCCTGTAGTCACCTTCAGGCTTCGCGCCCACGATCACTTCCTCGATGATGCCGCCGTTGACCGTGACCACCGTGGGAGTTGCCATGACGCCGAACGCTTTTGCCGTTTCACTATCCCTGGATACATCGACAGAGTGGATATTCGGTTCCTCCCTGCGCATCGCAGCGATCACGGGAGTCACTGACCGGCAGACGCCACAGGATGGAGAGAAAAAGTACACCATGGTCGGTTTTCCACTGGCAACAGCGGTGGCAAGCGGGCCCCGGAGGGACCCGGGTGGGTGTCCGCGCTTCCGTTTGGAAACAAAGACCACCGCGAATTGTGCGATGAGGAAAAGGAGCACGATCCCTGCAATGCTATATCCCACAATGCTCATCCGGCCTTCTCTTTCTTGTTAGCCCACCCAAGCAAGAGACCCATGCCGGCGCCGTACAACGTGCTCACATACGGGTTCGAAGTGATGGGACAGGTGCCGGAAGCGCACCCGATGAAATAGTAATAGAGAAATCCTCCTCCAGCTCCGAGAAGAGGATACAGGTACCTGCGATTGTTCTTAAGCCAGTTCATGATTGCCTGTCCCTTGAAGATCGTTCAGAAGTCGGATGAGTTCTTCGACAGCATTCTCGGACATCCCCTCCCCCGAAGCCAGCTCCTCAAGCGTCCCCCATGCAGGTTCACCACACACGAGACAGGGGAGACCATGCCTGATCAGCAGCGTTGTTGCGCCCGGTATACGCACGAGGTCTTCCACCGGGGTTGTGCGATCGACAGTCATTGTCGCGCATCCCACTGTTCTTCTATCCAGCGTTCGAGCAACGACCGTGTTGCCTTGACCACGAGTTCGCTTGTGCATTCGTCCGCGAACTGTCTGCAAATCTCGTCCGCCATCGCCTCAGCGCTCCGCCGGTCGTGCGCTGTGCAGAGGACCTCCTTGGCGGTCCGGCAATAGCGTTCCACCAACTGGTCCTGAGCTGAAATCTCATGCGAAGAGCTGAGCTCCTCGTCCCGGGTCATGAAAGAAGGCATGCACGTTGCAACTTATTGTACTTTCTTGCCGAGGGTCGAGATCCCGAGCAGGGCATATGCGGGGCAAAAGGAGACGAGACTGGTTCCGACAAGCAGAAGTGCGACGATTCCGAGGATCCAGGCGAGGGTGCCTGTGATACTGCCACTGATCAACAACGCAGCGATCACCACCGCGGCGATGACACGCACGGACCGGTCAATAACGCTCAAATTCTTCTTCATTGCATGCTCCACAGGTATATAAATGGGTTTTGATCTCTGTGGGTACGATGCATCTCACCGGTTGCAGGGGTCAGACTATTTCCGGGTTTTGCTCCTCGGGGGCTTTCCGTCACGGGACAGAGCCTCTGTCTTGAGCTGAACGATTTTCATGAGTCGCCGATGCACTGTGACAGGGACTTTCTGCGCGCGGGGATCCATCCGGTAGAGGCCGATGGTTTTCTTTAATGAGTCGAGGTACGCACTGCAATTCGGACACTCTTCGATGTGGCGCCTGATCTCAATGCATTCGGGAGAATCGACCGACTGGTCGAGATTGTCGCAGATGAACTTGTAGGCTTCTTTGCACCGCATCGTTATTGTCCTCCTTGTCCCGTCATGTAGGGGTTCAAATGATCGCGCAGGAAAGCGCGCGCCCTTCGAAGCCGGGATTTTGCCGCCTCGACGGATATGCTCAGGATCTCTGCTGTTTCTTCCGTGGACTTTCCCTCTACGTCGCGGAGCACGAATACCGCCCTGTATAGGTCGGGAAGTCTGAGTACGGCCTCGTCAAGGAGATCCCGGAGCTCCTTTTTCATGACCACTTCTACCGGCGTTTCATCCCATCTCGCCACCTGGCGAAGGAAACGACCTTCGTCATCCGTAGCCGGGTTGTCAAGATCCTGCAGAGAGTCTTCGAGCTCGTCCAGCTTCCGCTTTCGCCTCTTCATGAGGCAATTGTTGGTGACAACACTATATAACCACGTACTGAACTTCGATTTCCCATCAAACGTCCGGAGTTTGCGGAAGACGTTGATGAATGTATCCTGGAGAACCTCCTCGGCCTTTGAAGGATCACGGCAGAGTTTGAGGGAAAAGCGGTAGATCGTTTCCTCGTAACGCTTTACCAGCTCCGTGAAGGCGGCGTGATCGCCCCTTGCAGCGGACTGGATGAGCAAATCTTCTGGAAGAGCCGATACTTTTGTTTTTGTCACAGATGAGATGCAGTCAATGATGTGAGTGAGTCAGAAGCTTGAAGAAAATAGGCATTCTGGAGCCGTTCTGCAAGGGAGGTATGGTTCCGGGACCACGTTGATGTTCTTCCAGAGGATCGCTATCTTGCCATTGGTACAAAGAGGACCGGATGAATGACCCTGGGAATCGAAACCGGGCCGCGGAAATTTTGGGACAGTTGTTTGCCGAGCTGACGCGCCGGAACCGTTTAAAAGACCTTCTCGAACGGTCGTCGCCGGAAGGTCCATTGCAGGATTTCGTCCGCAAGCTCGCGGACGGCCTCGAATCGCTTGTCGCGACATCCGTTCCTCCTGTCCCCGTGCAACCGCCACCAACTCCTCCTGCTCCGGATGATCTGTTGGTTCACCTGGCGAGGGAGGTCTCCGCCGAGACCACGGTCCGCGAGGAGGTGAAGACCCCTCCTCCGCCTGTACAGAAATCGATTGAGCCGATTCGCGAGAAGCCCAGAATCCCTGCCAGGGAGCGGCCCGAAGTCTCCGGAACGCGAAAGGAACCTGAAGTGTCCCTTCGTCATCATGTCGTCGCCAAGCAACCGATCGAGATTCCCGGGGAGATGTCGTTCTACTGTCACGGCGTGAGCGGTATCCCGACCGATGACAAGCCGGCCGCAAAGCCGTTCGCACTGGAAGAGAAGGGAATTGATGGACAGCGCCTCGCCTTTGGATGGGACTATGGTAGTCTTCGCTTCTACCTCAGCCTCATGCGGGACGAGAGCGTGGCCCTCGCGAAGGGAGGGGCGTTGCTGCTGCCGAAGCAGGAAGGGATCCGGCTCCGCGGGGTCCACGAGGCGATCGTGAACGATCTCCGTCTTCACGGCGTTGTTCTGCCGTTTTCCTTCGGGACAGTCATTCGCGGCTGGGAGGAGACACAACAGAGACTCATCGTGAACATCCCGCGATTCCAGACCGCGCTGGAGAAGTTGAAGAAGACGAAGAAGTGGACGTTGACCGTATCGGCCCTGGACAATCGGTTCGCAGACTTGCAGCAGAATCCCACCCTCGAAAAAAGGAGGGAGCTCGACCGGCATCGTATCAGCTATTCGTCGGTGGCGGGGACAAAACGGATTGATCTCAGAGAACTGGAGCACGTCCTGAACAAACAGCGGCGGGTTGCAGAAGGGATTCATAAGGAGCTGAGCACGGTTGCCGATCGGACCGAAGTCCTCTCGATCGTCTCTCTCCAGAGCGGTTCATCGGATGAATGGAAACAGATTCTCCGGGCCTCCTATGAAGTGTCTCCGACCATGGTCAGCCGGTTCCATCGTATGGTGACAGACGTTCAATACGAGCACCTCCTCCTCGAGCTGATGATTGCCCTCACAGGAGATGTGGAATCAGCTGCTCTTCTTGGAGGACATCCCGGATGAGGTTCAGGGGACTTCGGCTTCCACCTCTGCCACTTCCAGATCTTCGTCGATCGTTACATGGAGTTGGTTCGGTCGGCAACAGATTTGGCAGTCTTCTATCAGGTCCTGAACCGTGCCCTCGGTAGGGTCAACACTTATGGTGTTGACCTGAAGACAATAGGCGCACATGAATGTCGCTTCGAGTTCCATGCAAGATCCCTTTGTGCCTCCTCGCAGTGGATTGTACGAACTCTTCTTGTAGTGTTCAACTCTTTCCCGGGGCTCACTTTTTTCGAAGCCGCGAAATTCTTATATTTATAGACAGTGGATAGATTTCGCTCCGGCGATTTCACCGGGGACTTGCCTACAGTTTCCACAGGGGGCTCCAGTTGCCCATCCGTGTCTGAGAGTTCTATGGAAATACGCACTGTAATAGACGTTCTTGGACTTGTGCTGCCGGTCTTCTACGCGGCAGTCGTCGTATTATACGGCATCTCCTTCTTCCGGCTGTCGCAGCTGGCAAACCGTCTCCAGGCACCGGTTCTTTTCAGTCTGCTGCTTCTCCACGTTCTGTATCTGGTTCTCCGGGTCGTTGCATTCGACCATCCGCCGATCACGAACGTCTTCGAAGTGATGACCCTTCTTGCCGCCACGATCACATTTGCCTACAAGTACATCGAGTGGCGGACCGGCACGCGAAGCACGGGCTTCTTTATTCTTCTCCTTGCACTGATATTCCAGACAGTGTCATCGCTGTTTATCAGGAATGTCGAGCAAATTCCCGAGTATCTGCATAGCCGGGTTCTTGGATTCCATGTAGCGTCGGCGCTGCTGGGGTACGCTGCGATCTCCCTGTCGGCGGTTTACGGCCTTCTGTACCTGCTTCTTTACCATGAGATCAAGTCCACGCGGTTCGGACTGATTTACAACCGTCTGCCGAACCTGGAGATGCTGGAAATCATGAGTCACAAGGCGGAAGTGTTCGGATTTGCCAGCCTGACTGTTGCGATCGGTATTGGCGTACTCTGGCTGCCCCGGGTGTTTAAGGATTATTCATACCTTGACCCAAAGCTCATCGGAACGATGGGGATCTGGGCATTGTATGCGGTTGCCTTGCTGGCAAAGAGGAAGCTCGGGCTTCAGGGCAGAAAGATGATGGTCCTCTCCCTCATTGCGTTTGGTTGTGTGTTTCTCTCGATGACGGTTATCAACTTTTCCCTGAGCGGCTTCCACAGTTTCCATTGAGAGGCCGGACTGGTTCATGAATCTCGTTTCCATCGGCATAAGCCATCTGACAGCGGGCGTTGAGGTGCGGGAGCGTATGTGGCTCTCCGATGAGGAGATACGACGCGCGGTGGCCGCGCTGAAGGAGAAATTCTTCAGCGAGGTCATGCTGGTTTCCACATGCAACCGCACCGAGCTCTACGGATTGAACGGGGTTGCACCCGTGGAACCCGAAGCCCTGAAAGAATTCCTTATCGACTTCAAAGGGGCCGGCGACACGGTGAAACCTGCGCACTTCTATGGATCGAGCGCGGAAGAATCCGTCCGTCACCTCTTTAAAGTGGCCTCCGGCGTTGATTCGCAGGTGATCGGGGACATCCAGATCCTCAATCAGGTCAAAGAAGCATTTAACCTCGCTCGGGAAGTGAGCACGATGGGTCCGGTCATGCATCGCCTGATGCAAGCGACCCTTCACGTCGGAAAACGAACACGGACGGAAACGACCATCTGCGAAGGCGCGGTGTCAGCCAGCTACGCTGCGGTCGAACTGGCGAGCAAGATCTTCGCGGATCTCTCGAAGAAGTCGGCGTTCCTGATCGGGGCGGGGGAAACCGGAGAACTCACCATGAAGCATCTGGTGGGGAAGGGGATTGGCAAAGTCCTGATCGCGAACCGGACAAAGGAGAAAGCGGAGGCCCTGACACGCGACTTCGGCGGCACTGTCATCGACTACGAAAAGATCGAAGACGCCTTGCGAATTGTCGATATCGTGATCACGTCAGTAAATTCTCCTTCGTATGTAGTTCTCCCCGACCATGTGCATAAGGTCATGAAACAGCGGGCAAACAATCCGCTCTTTATCATCGATATCGGCGTTCCCCGTAATGTCGACCCTTCCTCCCGCAGAATTGAAAATGTGTTCCTGTATGACATCGATGCGCTGAGTTCAATCGTTGACAGGAACTTGGAACGGAGGAAAGCGGAACTCCCCAGGGTCGAGGAAATCGTGAGTGAAGAAACCCGGGAGTTCTTCCATTGGATCGAAAACCTCTCCGTGGGACCGACGATCCAGGAATTCCGGAGCTCGCTGGAATCGATACGACTCGAGGAAGTGGAGAAGAACATCAACCGGTTCAAGCCCGAGGATCGCGAATTACTTGATCTGGTGACGAAAAGGATTGTGAACAAGATTCTCCATACTCCCACGGCCGTTTTGAAACAATCAGGCGGAGACAACGACTCGGAAGCGTTGACACGGATCAAGTCGTTGCGGGAGCTTTTCGGGATGGAAAGGGAAAAGGACCAGGATGACCGCTGACACCCTTCGCATTGGGACCCGGGGGAGCGAACTTGCGTTGTGGCAGGCCCGTTGGACCAGGGAGGCGTTACTCCGTCAGCATCCCTCTCTCAACGCCACAATCGTGATTATCAAGACCACAGGCGACCGGGTGCTTGATGCCCCGCTCTCCAAGATCGGCGACAAGGGATTGTTCACGCGGGAAATAGAAAACGCACTGCTCCAGAACAAAATTGACCTTGCGGTTCACAGCCTGAAGGATTTGCCGACAGAACTGCCACCCGGACTGCTGCTTGGAGCCATCACGGAGCGCGATGACCCGCGGGATGTGTTCATTCCGCATCCTGCGAACACCGTCCGGTCGATCATGGAGCAGCCTTCCGGCGCCATCATCGCGACAGGGAGTCTCCGCAGAAGCTGTCAACTCCGGGCACTCCGGTCGGATTTCCAGGTGGTGGACATTCGGGGTAACCTGGTGACGCGTCTGCGGAAATTGGAGGAGTCGGACTGGAGCGGCATGATCCTCGCGCGTGCCGGAGTAGTGCGCCTTGGATGGGAAGCAAAAATCGGGGAGGTTATCCCTGCCACATCCATTCTCCCGGCAGTGGGGCAGGGAGCTCTGGGAATTGAAATCCGATCGGGAGATCAACGGGTCAATGCGTTCGTCAGTCCTTTGAATCATGATGCTACGGAAAAGGCCGTGCTTGCCGAAAGAAGTCTCCTCCGGAGGCTTGAAGGCGGGTGTCAGGTGCCGATCGGGACCTACGCCCGTTTGGTGGCCCGCGGGGGAAGCATGAAACTCCTTATGGATGCGATGGTCGGGGCTCTTGATGGCTCCTCCGTTGTTCGCGGCCAGATTGAGGGTGATCCCGCAGCAGCGGAAGATCTCGGGGCGCGACTTGCCGAACAACTCTTGCACGATGGCGCCGGGGAAATTCTCCGATCCATCCGTGGAGCGGGAGGCAATGTCCGCATCGCTTAAAGGGAAAACCATTCTTATCACACGCCGGCGGGAACAGTCGGGAGAGTTGCAGGAGGGGCTGGAATCGCTGGGTGCGAAGGTCATTTTTTTCCCGACAATCCAGGTCATCCCTCCCCCGGAGTGGGTTGCCTGCGACAGAGCCCTCCGCAATCTTGCTGCGTACGATTTGATCGTGTTTGCAAGTGTCAACGCGGTGACTTTTTTTCTTCACCGCTGTGTCGCCCTGGGAATTCCCCCCGAGACTCTTTCCCGGTGTGATCTCGCTGTGGTCGGGCGCAGAACCGGTGCTGAACTCGAACGGCTGAAACTCTCCCCACAACATCTCCCTGAGGAATATACGGCGGCGTCACTCCTCGAGCACTTCGCGCGCATCGTCGTTGAAGGCAAACGGATTCTCATCCCTCGCGGAAACCTGGGCAGAGAAGAATTGATTGCAGGTTTGCGACGACTCGGTGCAACGGTCGACCCCGTGATTGTCTACCATACTGTGCCCGCAGATTTGTCGGGAGCCGGTGATCTGATGCTGGGGCTTGCCTCCGGCTCGATCGATGTGGTCACCTTTGCAAGCCCTTCCGCGGTGAACAACTTTGCGGGGATCCTTCCGGACGACGATCTTCGCACCCTGGCGACACAGTCACACATCGCCGCCATCGGTCCCACGACCGCCGATGCCATCCGGAGTCTCGGCGCCGAACCCGATGTTGTCGCGAAAGATCCGTCGGCCCGTGGCCTGACAGAAGCAATAGCGTCTTTTTTCCGTGAGCGTTCATGAACGAACTCTTTCTCCGTGCCTGCAAACGACAATCTGTCGACCGGACTCCTGTGTGGATCATGCGTCAGGCGGGGCGCTACCTCCCTGAATACCGCGAAGTGCGTGCGCGTGCCGACTTCCTCACCATGTGCCGGACCCCTGAACTTGCCGCCGAAGTGACGGTTCAGCCCGTCGACATCATTGGTGTCGATGCCGCCATCATTTTCTCGGATATTCTTGTCCTCCCTGCAGCGATGGGCCTGCCGTTCGAGATGGAAGAATCGCGCGGCCCCCGGTTCCCGAAGGCGATCCGGACGAGACGCGACGTTGAAGCACTCCGGGTTGCGGATCCGCTGCGCGACCTCCGCTACGTCCTTGACGCTATCGAATTGTCGAAACGCATCCTCGGAGGACGGGTTCCCCTGATCGGGTTTTCCGGCGCTCCATGGACCCTTGCCACGTATATGGTGGAGGGGGGAGGGAGCAAAACGTATCAGCACATCAACAGGATGATGCTGGACGACCCTGAAACCTTCAGGATGTTGATCGAAAAGATCACCCTCTCAGTCCAACTCTATCTTGAAGCACAACTGGCGGCGGGCGCGGATGCCGTGCAGATATTTGATTCCTGGGCCGGCGTTTTGCCCCCGGACCACTTCATGAAATGGTCACTTGACCCGATTGAACAGATCGTTTCGAAGCTTCACCGGAGCGGGCAGCCGGTCATCGTCTTCTGCAAGGGCGCCAATCACTCCCTGCGAGAACTTTCGTTCGTCGGCGCAGATGTCATCGCGCTTGACTGGACGGTGGATATTGCCGTTGCACGGGAAGAGACAGGCGAACGGGTTGCTCTGCAGGGGAACCTCAACCCGTCATTCCTTTACGCCTCTCCGGAACGGATTCGCCACGAAGTCCGGTCGATTCTCCAGAAGTACGGACCTTCGCCCGGCCACGTGTTCAACCTCGGTCACGGGATATTCCCCGATGTTCCCGTGGATCATGTGCGGGCCATGGTCAGGTCGGTGAAGGAAGAAAGTCGGGCCTTCCATAACAGGTAAAACCAAAAAGTGAATTCTACGAAATCAACTCCCCCCATCGGGGTGGTCCTTCTCCAGTTGGGCGGACCGGATTCCCTCGAAAGCGTCGAACCGTTCCTCTGCAATCTCTTTTCCGATCCCGACATCATCGATGTACCGCTGGCGTTCCTTTTCCGCGGAGTGCTGGCAAAGACGATATCCTCCCGTCGCGCGCCCAAAGTGGTGGAGTACTACCGGAAGATTGGCGGGAGATCGCCCATCCTGCGCCTGACGACACGCCAGGCCGTGGCTCTGGAGCGGGAACTCCGGTCGAACCTGAACGTCCGGACCTTCGTCGCGATGCGGTACTGGCACCCGATGACCGATGAAATCATCAAGGCAATCAAGCAGGAACAGATCGAGCGCGTCGTCCTACTGCCGTTGTACCCGCAGTATTCCCGTACGACCACGGGGTCAAGCGTCAACGAGTGGAACCGCTCGCTTGAGCGTAATGATGCCACGTATCTCGGGACCGAGCTCATCACGGAATACTGCGAACATCCCCTTTATATTCAGGCGCTGGTGCGGAATATCCGCATTGCGCTTGCGCGGGTTCCCTCCGCCGTCAGGGATCAAGTCCATCTGGTGTTCAGCGCTCATGGGACACCCGTGAAGCTGGTCCGGAGCGGGGATCCCTACCAGCAACAGGTGATCCGGACGTACCGGTCGGTAGTGCGCGAAGGAAAATTCGATCTTCCCCATCATCTGTGCTACCAGAGCAAAGTGGGGCCACAGCGATGGCTCGAACCCAGCCTGGTGAACACCGTTGACGCGCTGGGGGCGCAGAAAGTTTCTCACGTGATCGTCATCCCGATCGCTTTCGTGTCGGATCACAGCGAGACCTTGTATGAAATCAACATGGAAGTGCGCCATCGTGCCCACCGGGCGGGAATCAAGCACTACGATATGAGCCCGGCGCTCAACACCAATCCATTCTTTATCCGGGCCCTCGCAGAACTGGTGCGGGACAAGGTGGGCGCATGACCCCACTGCCCCGCGTTCTCGTCATCGGTGGTGGAATATCCGGTCTGAGCGCTGCGTTCTGGCTCAAACGGGCCGGCTTTCCTGTGGAAGTTCTTGAGGAGGACCCTGAAGCCGGCGGAACCATGAAAACGGTGGTCGACAACGGCTGGCTTGTCGAAATGGGTCCCAACAGCGCTCTGGAAACCACGCCGCTTTTCGAACTCATGTTCAAGGAACTGGGAATTCTCTCCGAGCGCCTCTATGCCGACGCCGCATCGGAGAACAGATATATTGTTCGCGACGGCCGGCTCCATGCACTTCCGATGAAACCTGGTGCATTTTTGAAATCCGGCCTCTGGACGTTCGCGGGAAAACTGCGCCTGCTCAAGGAGCCGTTTGTGGGAAGAGCCCGCGATGAAGAATCTGTGGCCTCTTTTGTGGAACGTCGTCTCGGGAGGGAATTTCTCGACTATGCGATCAACCCGTTCGTGGCCGGCGTCTATGCCGGTGACCCGGCACAACTGAGTGTCCGGGCCGCATTCCCCAAGCTCTACGCCCTGGAAAGGGAGTACGGAGGACTGATCAGGGGGATGATCGGTGGGGCCCGCAAACGGAAGCGTCGTGCAGAAAAGGCGAAGGACCGCGCAACCATGTTTTCCTTCGCAAGGGGGATGCAGACGTTCCCTCGTGCGTTGAGCAGGTACATCGGTCCGGAGGTCCAGGGGGGGAACGCAGTCCGCGCACTTTCCCCGTACGGTGCAGGGGACAAGACACGATCGTTCCGCGTCACAGTAGGGAGCGGTTCCACAATGCGCGAACATCAAAGCGATCTGATCATCATCGCTACCCCTGCTCGTGCCGCCGCGAACCTTATCGAATCATTTGCGCCGGCGGTTGCCGCCCGCCTCAGATCGATCTACTATCCTCCGGTGGCGGAAGTGTTCCTGGGATACCGGACCCCGGCAATCAAACAACCGTTGAACGGGTTCGGGTATCTCGTGCCGGCGAAGGAACATCGATCGGTCCTGGGGACAATCTGGTCGTCATCCCTTTTTCCCTATCGTTCCCCGGAAGGACATGTTGCCCTGACCTCCTTCGTCGGCGGGTCCAGGCAACCCGAACTGACTGATCGCTCGGATGAGGAGCTTGTTGCTCTCACGCACAATGAGATCCGTTCTCTCCTCGGTGCGGAAGAGCAGCCTGTCTATCAGCGCGTGATGCGCTGGCGCCAGGCAATACCGCAGTACAATCTGGGACACGGCAGCATCATGGATGCCGTCGGATCTCTGGAGGCAGGCCACCCCGGACTGTTTTTTTGCGCCAACTACCGCGGGGGGATCGCGGTGGGAGATTGCGTGATGAATGCAGAACGCCTCGCCGCCAGAGTGGCAAAGCACCTGGGGATCCGGTATGAACGTCCGCCGGGAGCAAGCGGGGAATGAGAAGACAGTAGGCAGGAGGCAGTAAGCAGTAGGCAGAAAGCGGTAAGAAGTAAGAAGTAAGACGTAGGAAGAAAGATGTAGACGTAGGAAGCTGATGGAGGGAAAATGAAATTGGGGGAATGCGGATACAATTGAAATATGAGCAGCAAATTGCATTCTTCTTTCCGTTGCTCTTCATTGCGTGTTTGATATCACGGTTAAGGTAAGGAGTTGCCATGTCATCCAAGTCGATGTTGATAGCACAATATCCGACCGCGAGGCTGCGGCGCCTGCGCATGACGGGCGTGCTGCGTTCAATGGTCCGGGAGACCGAACTCTCTCCCTCCGATTTCATCTATCCGCTCTTCGTCGTTCCCGGAAACAAATACAAGAAGGAAATCTCCTCCATGCCCGGCGTGTTTCAAATGTCGGTCGACACCGTCGTGAAGGAGTGCGTCGAGGTAAAAGCGCTGGGGATTCCCGCGGTGATTTTCTTTGGCATCCCGCCCGAGAAGGATGAAGTGGGTTCCGGTGCGTATGATGACCACGGCATTGTGCAGGAGGCATTGCGTGCGGTGAAAAAAGAGGTGCCAGAACTCCTCCTCATTACCGATGTCTGTCTCTGTGAGTACACGTCGCATGGGCATTGTGGAATCGTCCGGGGGGAGGAAATTGTGAACGATCCTTCCGTCGAGCTTCTCGTGAAAGAAGCTCTCAGCCATGCCCGCGCGGGCGCCGACATGGTCGCGCCGTCGGACATGTTTGACGGCAGGGTGGGGGCGATTCGCCGGGGACTGGACGCGGAAGGGTTCCTCAATCTCCCGATCATGTCGTATGCGGCAAAATATGCTTCGGGTTTCTACGGGCCATTCCGGGAGGCGGCCGAAAGCACACCGAAATTCGGCGATCGGCGTTCCCACCAGATGGACCCTGCGAATTCAGACGAAGCACTCCGCGAAGTGGCCCAGGATATCCAGGAGGGCGCAGATATCGTCATGGTCAAGCCGGCGCTCGCATACCTTGACGTCATCCACCGCGTGAAAGAACGGTTTGAAATGCCGACGGCAGCGTACAATGTCAGCGGTGAATATTCCCTGGTCAAGGCGGCAGAACGTGCGGGGTGGGTGGATGGAGAACGGGTGATGATGGAGATGCTTACGAGCATCAAAAGGGCGGGGGCAGATCTGATCCTGACATACTTTGCCAAGGATGCGACCAAAGTCCTCACACGCAGGAGCTGATCGATGAAATCGTCTGTGTCTGAAGGACTGTACCAACAGGCATGCCGGATGATTCCCGGGGGGGTGAACTCTCCCGTCCGTGCGTTCAAATCGGTCGGCGGCGCTCCTCTGTTTATCCGCCGGGCCTCAGGTTCCCACATATGGGATGCTGATGGCAATGAGTTTATCGATTATGTCGGTTCCTGGGGACCGCTGATCCTGGGACATGCACATCCCCGCGTGATTGAGGCGATTCAACGGGTGCTCGTGGATGGGACAAGTTTCGGCGCGCCGACGGAACTGGAAACCCGCATGGCCGGCCTTGTAACGCAATTGATGCCTTCGGTGGAGATGGTGCGCATGGTGAACTCGGGCACGGAAGCGACCATGAGCGCCATCCGCCTTGCCCGCGCCTACACGCGACGCGATATGATCGTGAAATTCGAGGGATGCTATCACGGACATGCCGACCCCTTTCTCATCAAAGCGGGCTCGGGAGCGATGACGTTGAGCGTGCCGGACAGTCCGGGCGTCCCCGCGCCGGTGGCGCAGGGGACTCTCACGGCCACATTTAACGATATCCACTCGGTCGAGCTTCTTGTGGAGGAGAATCGGGGAAAGATCGCGGCGGTCATTGTGGAGCCCGTGGTGGGCAACATGGGATGCGTCCCTCCCCTGCCCGGTTTCCTGCAGGCGCTCAGGACGCTCTGCTCGCGCGAAAAGATCGTTCTGATCTTTGACGAGGTCATGACAGGATTCCGGGTTGCGCGCGGTGGAGCGCAGGAACTGTTCGGCATTCGTCCCGACCTCACGACGCTGGGAAAAATCATCGGGGGCGGACTCCCCGTCGGCGCGTATGGCGGTCGACGCGATATCATGGAGCTCGTCGCGCCGGTGGGACCCGTGTATCAAGCCGGGACGCTTTCCGGGAATCCCCTCGCAATGGCGGCAGGATTTGAAACGCTGTCGATCCTTGCCGGGGAGAAGGGGTTTTACGAGAAGCTTGAAGCGAAGGCAAACGCCCTCGCCGAGGGGATCGGGAAAAATATCGCTCTTGCCGGCTACCCGCTGACGCAGAACCGCGTCGCTTCGATGTCGACCCTGTTCTTTACGGAAACGAGTGTCAAAGACTATCCGACGGCGAAAACTGCGGACACCCGACGGTTCGCACGATATTTCAGGGGAATGCTTGAACGGGGAATTTATCTTGCACCGTCGCAGTTCGAGGCGGGGTTTATCTCCTCTGTGCATACGGCAGAGGACATCGAGCGCACGATCGTCGCAAATGCCGAATCGCTGCGTGTTGCGTTCTCCTGAATATCTCCGGAGGCTCCATGTTTACACTCACCTGCTCGGCCTACCAGAAGGACGGAAGTATCCCCCCCAAATTTACGCATCGGAGCATTAAGGGAAAAAACGTCTCGCCGGGGTTCGCCTGGAAGGATGGACCCGTCGAAACGAAATCCTTTGCCTTCTCTATCGTCGACCCGCACCCGGTGGCAAAGAATTGGGTGCATTGGTTGGCGATTGACATTCCCTTCAACTCCCGCGAGATCCCTGAAGGCGCCTCAAACACGGACAGGATGCCGAAGGGCTGCCGTGAGTTGATGAACACGTATGGTGAACAGGGATACGGCGGTCCCGCTCCTCCCATTGGGACCGGACCCCATCCGTATGTGGCTACTCTGTACGCGCTCACGGTGGAAAAACTCGATTTGCCGAAGTCAGCGTCGCTCCGGCAGTTCCAGAACTTGATTGCCGGCAAAGTCCTCTTTGAGGTCTCTTTGACGGGGTTTTTCGAGCAAACGTGATTGCTCTTTATCGGTCAGACTTTTCCTTCCCTCCGCTGTTGAAGACAGCGGGCTCCGCCGCATGTCATTCACATCCCATTCACTCCCATGAAGTTGCTTTCAGGAACGATGATCCTCCCGATCCTTGCACTCGCTTTGGGAGGACCCGCGAAGGAGAACCCGGCAATGACAGAAGTGGCATACGCAGGAAAAGTCAACGCACCGGATTTTCCCACCGGACTGCAATGGCTGAATACCGACCGCCCGATCTCCCTGCGTGAACTGCGGGGGAAAATCGTTCTCCTTGATTTTTGGACATACTGCTGCATCAATTGCATGCATGTCATTCCGGACCTCAAGAGACTCGAGGCGGCTTATCCGGCCGAGCTGGTGGTGATCGGCGTACATTCTGCCAAATTCACCACCGAACAGGGGACTGAGAACATCCGGGAAGCTATCCTGCGTTATGGCATCCACCATCCGGTCGTGAACGACAAGGACTTCGAAGTGTGGAACGCCTACGCCGCTCATGCATGGCCAACATTCATTCTCATTGATCCGGACGGAAAAGTATACGGCCGCCATTCGGGGGAGGGCGTCTTCGACGCAATGAACCCGGAAATTGCCCGGATGGTGAAGGAATTCGACGCGAAGGGAAAGATTGACAGGCGTCCGATCAAGTTTGACCCTGAACGGGCGCATGCGCCGCAGTCGTTTCTCTCCTTTCCCGGCAAGATCGCCTCGGATCCTTCGAAGCACCGGCTGGTGGTGACGGATTCAGACCACCATCGGGTTCTTGTGGTCTCCATGCCGGACGCGACGGTCCGAGCGGTCATCGGTTCAGGGGTCGAAGGGTTCGCAGACGGGACGTTCGAGACAGCACAATTTCGCAGGCCCCAGGGCGTCGCAATCGAAGGAGACACGCTCTTCATCGCCGATACCGAGAATCATGCCATCCGCCTGGTCGACCTCTCTCGACGCACCGTAAGCACGCTTGCGGGAACAGGGGCACAGGCAAAGCAGAGTAACGTGCCGGGGACCGGCAGCTCCGTTGCATTGAATTCCCCGTGGGACATTGTTGCAGACCACGGAAGGCTCTTCGTTGCAATGGCCGGGAGTCATCAAATCTGGACACTCGATGTTCACACTCTCGAAGCAAGACCGTATGCCGGATCCGGAAGGGAAGACATTATCGACGGTCCGCTCACGGATGCCGCGCTGGCCCAGCCAAGTGGAATCTCCAGGGCAGACGACACGTTATACATCGCCGACAGCGAAGTGAGTGCGGTCCGGTCGATGTCCACCGACGGAAAGGGGATTGTCCACACCATCGTCGGTGAAGGCCTCTTCGATTTTGGCGACGTCGACGGCAGGGGAACTCGTGTGAGACTCCAGCATCCCATCGGGATTTGCTGTTACGACGGCGCCATATACGTCGCTGATACGTACAACAATAAGATCAAGATGATCGATCCGCGCTCGAAATCGAGTACGACGGTAGTCGGGACAGGGAAGAGCGGGATGGACGACGGCGATGCAAAAGATGCGACGTTGAATGAGCCGAACGGTTTGTGTTTCCTCGATGGGATCATGTATATCACGGATACGAACAATAACCTGATTCGCGCGTGGGACCCACGGACGGGAAAAGTCTCGACGGTCCAGATGCGGGGGATTGGCACTATCGTGGAGGCAGAGCAGAAGCGCGCAAAAGAATTTGCGGGTGAGAGAATACAGCTAGCCCAGGAACACGTTGCCGAAGGTCCGGGCTTCATCGACGTTTCGGTGGGAATCCCCGACGGGTACAAGCTGAACGATATTGCCCCCTTTTATATCGGGTGTTCGGTGACGGATCCGCACGTCGTCGAAATTCCGAGTGACGTTGCCAGTCGCAATGTCCCCCACCCGGAGTTTCCCCTGCGTGTGCCGGTGACATTTTCCGCGGGTGCAGCCACCGCCGAGATTGATCTGATCGTGTATTACTGTGCGGAAAGAGAGGAGAGCCTGTGCCTGATCAAACAGCTCAAACTCATCGCTCCCGTCGTCGTCTCCTCCGATGCGTCAGGACATGTGGTCCGTTGCACGGCAGAGATCCACGACGGAAAAGCAGAACGTGGTCAATGAAGGAAAGATCGCCGGGATCTCCGCATTCAGTCACTCAGGAGGGCGGCCACTTTCCGTGCGATGGCGGGCGACGCGGTCAACCCGGGAGATTCGATCCCAATGAGATTCACGAAGCCGGGCAACCCTCTGGAGGACTCTTCGCAAATGACGAAATCCCGGAACGGGTCGCCGGGCCCCTGGAGCTTGGGCCGGATTCCGCTCATGTCGGGAGTCAGGTCCTCGTTCGAGAGGAAGGGAAGGAGCCGGCGGGCTGATTCTGCAAAACGGTCGCGGCGCGATTCATCGACGCTATAATCGGCAACGCGGTCCTTCAGGTATTCGACGTCCGGCCCGAAGCGGAGACGCCCTCCGAGATCGAGAACCACATGAACACCCAGTGACGTGTGTGTCGGGACGGGGTAGACGAGACGGTTGACGGTCCCCCGGAGTGAACCTGGTGCAGCGAAGTAGTTCCCTTTCGACCAGTGCAGCCTGTATCCCGCGGCGTCGATATCGATTCCCGCCATCGCCGCCACCGTATCGGCTTCCAGGCCGGCGGCGTTGACGACGACTTCGGTGGTAAAGGATGTGATCCCCGCCGGTTCCCGGATCGTCAGCCGATATCCATCCGTCGTCCGTTCAATACCTGTCAATTCGCACCGGGTTTGAAGAGTGCCGCCGTAGGAAAGGACTTTCCGGGCGAAGTAATCCATCAAGCCGTGTGCGCTGATGATTCCCGTATTCGGCGAATAGAGACCCCCGACGCTCGTGATCCTGGGCTCAAGGACCCGGACCTGCTCCGCAGTCATGTGTTCAAGAACCACACCGTTTGCCGTCCCCTTCTTGTAGAGAGTCTCGATACTTTCCAACTCTTCCGGGACGGTCGCAGTGATAATTTTGGTGATTCGCTTGTGCGGAATATCGTTGGCTGCGCACAGTTCGTACAGTCTGCGGTTTCCTTCAACGCACATTTCCGCCTTGAGAGAACCGTTGAGGTAATAAATCCCCGCATGAATCACTTCGCTGTTTCGACTCGAAGTCTCCTGCCCGTATTTCGGATTGCGCTCGAGAAGAACGAGGGGTCCACGCGCAGGGGCCAGCTCTGCCGCGACGGCCAGGCCCACGACTCCTCCGCCGACGATGGTCACTGCGACGTCAGGCATCCTGTTCCCCCTGTGCGAGAATTGTGGGTTGTTCGACGTTCACCCAGGAGCCATTCGGATGTTCACCGATATCATCGAAGAATTCTTTGCTGCTCCGTCCCCTGGAATTGATGCGGACCTTCAATCGGGAGGCGATTCGAAAGAGAGGGATATCATTTCGAGAATCGCTTGCGACGAGAATCGGGGTCCGGCTGCTGTGGCGTCGAAAGGCAGCGACTTTCTCCTCGCGGATCGGCACCGGGGTGACCCCCGTGTCGGTGAGCCGACCGTCTTCCTCGACAAGTTCGATGCCTATGACCTGCCCCGCCGGGATCCCGAGAGGCTCAAAGACCGGCTCGACACTCCACTTGCTGCTTCCCGAAACGACCCAGAGCTCGACATTCCGCCCGATCAGAGCACGGAGGAGTTCGAGTGATTCATGGATGTAGCGAATACCACGGGGAAGAGTCCTCCGTCCGAGCGTCCGCATCCCCACCGCAGCCCCGAGTTCCCCGGCGAACGATTCCGCTGCAATGGTCCGGACCTCAGACGTGGTATACCCGGAGAACAAGCGGACAATGTCCGTGCATGCCTTCGCTACTTGCCCGGCATCGATTTGACCGAAGTACCAGTCCAGGATCGCATCCGCAAAGGGGGGGAATGATGGATGCGTGTCCCTTTCCTCCGCCGGTACTCGCTCAAGTGACTGGAAGAGCCCGGAGAGAACCTTCCGATCGGGGAAATCCGCCCAGATGTCGGCGGGGGAACGCCGAAAGAGGAAATGTTCGATCTGGTAATAGAGCATTGATTCGCCGACATCTCCCTTGATGATGGTTCCGTCGCAATCGAAAATGACCGGGGAGGAATCTGCATTCGTGTCCAGATAACTGAAAAAACGTCTCAGGTTCGGATGTTCGAGAATATTCATTGCTGGTTCAATCGTGTCGAAATAACCGCGAGGGTTGTTGTCACTGCTGTCTGATCACCTCTCCGGATTGCAGCCTGAGCTGCCGGGCGCGCTGGCTGGAGCGTGAGGAAGAGGGATGACCTCCAAAGCAATCAAGAAAGAGCAGATTACCTCCATTCCTTGGAGCTGACGTATCCTAATCCGTCAGCAAAATCCCCCATGCATAAGCCGACATGGTCTCCAGGATTTCGTGAAATCGAATATTCAAAATATGATTCCGCGGACGAGAATGCAACTCTCTTGCATCTCTGACCCTCAAAACGTATATTTTTGCTGGCTCTTCCGGTGCCTCGACCGTCCGCCCCAGGTTCCTGCAGGGCGGATTCTCTATTTTGTGGCATAGACCAAGAATATAATGCAGTCCATCCGAAACTTCTGTATCATCGCGCATATCGATCACGGAAAGTCGACCATCGCCGATCGATTGCTCGAACGGACGGGCACGATCACGGCGCGGGAGATGAAGTTTAACCAGGTTCTCGACGACATGGACCTGGAACAGGAACGTGGTATTACGATTAAACTCCATGCCGTTCAGATGATGCACACGGCAGGAGACGGAAAGACGTACACCCTCAACCTCATCGATACGCCCGGCCATGTGGATTTCTCCTATGAGGTTTCACGTTCCCTGGCGGCGTGCGAAGGAGCGATCCTGGTCGTAGACGCTTCACAGGGGGTGGAAGCGCAGACCATCAGTAATCTCTATCTGGCAATCGATGCCGGCCTCGAAATCATCCCGGTGATCAACAAGGTGGACCTTCCGAGTGCGATGGTCGATACTGTACGTCATCAGATCAAGGATTTGATCGGCTGTTCCGACGACGATATTATTCTGGCAAGCGCCAAAAGCGGGATTGGAATCGACTCCATTCTCGAAGCCGTTGTGGCCCGGGTTCCTCCCCCGAGCGGTGACCCTTCCGCTCCACTCCGCGCACTGATCTTTGACTCCGTCTTTGATGTGTACCGCGGCTCGATAGTATACTTGCGCGTGTTCGATGGCACGGTCCATGAAGGGGAAGACATAAAGTTTTTCTATCATGGTCGGGTGTATGAAGCGGAAGAGTTGGGTGTCCTGGAGATGAAGCGCAACCGGACCGGGGTCCTTTCCGCAGGGATGGTCGGTTACCTCATCCCCGGGGTGAAAGATGTCCGCGATACCAAAGTCGGCGACACGGTGACTTCCGCTTCCAACCCTGCCCTGGCACCGTTGCCGGGGTACAAGGAAGTCAAGCCAATGGTTTTCAGCGGCGTGTATCCGACGGAAGCCGAGGAATTTGAGAATCTGCGGAGCTCCATAGAAAAACTCCGCTTGAACGATTCATCCCTGATGTTCGAACCGGAGACCTCCACGGCCCTCGGCTTCGGCTTCCGGTGCGGTTTCCTGGGACTCCTTCACATGGAGATCGTACAGGAACGCCTGGAGCGGGAATACAACCAGAACATTATCAATACCGTTCCCAACGTCGAATACCGTGTGACAAAGAGTGACGGGTCGATTATCCTGGTGGACAACCCTTCCTTCATGCCGGCGCTGGGCGAAGTGCAGAAGGTCGAAGAGCCGGTCATTAAGGCGCAAATCATCGTCCCGACAGAGTTCGTGGGCAACATTATGAAACTCTGTATGGAGCGAAGAGGGATTTACAAGAATACGACGTATCTTGACCCCACCCGTGCCGACATCACCTATGAGATGCCGTTGTCGGAGATCATTTTCGACTTCTACGACAAACTGAAGTCGACGAGCCGCGGTTATGCCTCTTTAGACTATGAGTTCCTTGAATTCCGCGAGTCCGATCTGGTGAAGCTGGACATTCTCCTCAACGGGGAGTCGGTCGATGCATTTTCTTCAATCGTTCACCGGGATAAGGCACATGAGTGGGGGAAGAAACTCTGCAATAAACTTCGCAAACTGATCCCCCGTCAAATGTTTGAAGTGGCGATTCAGGCCGCAATCGGTTCCAAGATCGTCGCCCGGGAAACGATCTCCGCAATGCGCAAGAATGTCCTGGCAAAATGCTACGGTGGAGACATCACACGCAAACGGAAGCTTCTTGAGAAACAAAAAGAAGGCAAGAAGCGTATGAAGCAGGTAGGTCGTGTCGAAATTCCCCAGGAAGCCTTCCTGGCTGTGCTTTCCATGGAAGATGATTAAATACAGAGCGAGACTTGAACCCGCCGAAATCAGGCAGGCTGGTATTCATAGCATAATGGCGAGTTTCCTATGACGAACCCCTCTTTAAAACGCGTCCCTGTTAAACAGAAAAACGCTCTCCAGGGCCATAAGGAGCAGGTAAAGGATTTCCTGAAGGACCTGGTTTTCGTGCTTGTGGCGTTTTTCTTTCTCAACAGCTTTGTCATCGCATCCTTTGAAGTCCCCACAGGGTCGATGGAAAATGAGATCATGACGGGAGATTTCCTGTTCGTCAACAAGTTTATCTATGGCGGGACGACTCCCCGGGTTGTGCCGTTCACGAACCTGCGAATCCCATGGATTCGCCTTCCCGCGTTCCGCGACGTGCATCGACAAGACGTCATCGTGTTTGAATTCCCCGGCCAACGGGACGAAGTCCAGTCGCCCGAGTTCATGTTCTACCTGAAACGCTGCGTTGCGGTGGCGGGGGACACGGTGCAGATCATTAATCGGGTCCTGATGGTGGACGGGAAGCCGGCGCCGATTCCGCGGAATATGAAGTTCAACACTTACCGCATACAGCCACCCGGTCTGGCTGACCCGCGCATCTTTCCTCCCGGAGCATCCTTCAACGAGGACAACTGGGGGCCCATGGTTGTACCGAAAAAAGGAGACCTGATCACCTTGACCCCGGAAAATGTCAGGCGCTGGAAGACATTTATCGAACGGGAGGGACATGCCATGACCTACGATAATGGCAGGGTAACAATCGATGGGATCCCATCGGCCTCCTATACGGTCGAACGGAATTATGTCATGGGCATGGGCGATAACCGCGACAACAGCCTCGACAGCCGCTTCTGGGGATTCGTCCCCACCGATAACATTGTCGGAACACCATTGATTGTGTACTGGTCGTGGGATCCCGACACGCCCATCTATGACATCGTTGGAAAATTGCGGTCGATTCGCCTTGGCAGAATTGGCACGCTCATACAGTAACGGCTGCTGAGTGAAAGCGGGAGGGGACAAGGTGTGCGAAGGGTGCTTCGTGATGGCCTCGCGGTTGCCGCCGTCACTCTCGGGGCGGGTTTGTTCCTCAAACTGTTCGTCCTTGATGCATGCCGTATCGGTTCCCCGTCGATGGAACCCACACTGTTGCCGGGTGACTACGTCGTCTTCGATAAAGTCCCCTTCAGCGGAATCTTCACCCGTCGGTTCCCGCTTTTCAGCACATCTCTTCCGACCACGGAAACCACTGCCGCCAGCCGGCTTCATATCGGGGATGTCGTTGTTTTCCGATATCCCGGCACCTTCACAGACCGGTCCTCCGCCGAATCCCCCCTCTTCGTCAAACGCTGTGTCGGTCTCCCCGGCGATTCTGTGCGCATAACCGGGACGATGGTCTTCGTGGATTCCCGTGCGGTGACGATCCCGTCACTCCATGGCAACGGGGGAACATTTGGGCCATCACTCGTCCCGGCGAAGGGGACACGAATTATGCTCGATGAGAAGTCGCTCGATCATTGGCGTTTGTTGATCGAGGGTGAAGGGCATAGGGTCGGGATGATGGGGAAGGATTCCATTCTCCTCGACGGAGTCTGCGCTGCAAGCTACACGGTGGAACGGGACTATCTCTTTGTCGTGGGAGATAACCTCAACGACAGTTTTGATAGCCGGACCTGGGGTCCGCTGGACGCAAACCGTGTCGTCGGGAAGGCTGTCCTGTTATACTGGTCTCAAGATCCCTCCGACGCGAGGAACGGCTTCTGGCAGAGGCTGTTGCATCCGCGGTGGTCCCGTATCGGAACGCCGATTCGGTAACTTTCATACCTGGGAAAGTCACTGTGCCTTCACTCTATTTTCACATCCCATTCTGCGAGCGCAAGTGTCTGTACTGTGACTTCTATTCTATTGAATCGCCTTCTGCCTTCCGCCCTTTCCTCGATGCCCTGGCGAAGGAAATAGAGATCGCAGGCGAACAGAAGGGGGAAGAGGTTCCGAGTGTCTTTTTTGGGGGCGGGACGCCTTCTCTCCTGAGGCCCGAGGAGTTAGGGGCCATCCTTGAAAAAATTCACGCACGCTGGAATATCCTCCCCGGCGCGGAAATTACCGTCGAGACAAACCCGGGGACGGTCGACAGGGAAAAACTTACCGCATTCCGCGCGCTGGGAATTAACCGGCTGAGTATCGGCATCCAATCGTTTGACGAAGACGAATTGCGTTTCCTCAGTCGTATTCACGATGCACGCCAGGCGGCGCAGTGTGTCGAAGACGCCCGTGCGGCAGGGTTCGAAAATGTAAGCATCGATCTAATCTACTCGCTTCCGGGTCAGACCCTCTCACAGTGGCGGAAGACGTTGAAGAAAGGCATCGAGCTGAATCCGGACCACCTGTCTGCCTACAGTCTGATCGTTGAAGAAAACACCCCCCTCGCTCATCTCGTCGCCGGAGGGAAGGTCATCCCGAACAGTACCGACCTGGAAGCCGAACTCTATCAGAACACTATGGAATGGATGGGGGAGGCAGGGTTCAAACACTACGAGATTTCCAACTACGCGCGCGATGGACGGGAATGTCGCCACAACCTTGTCTACTGGCATCATGGGAATTACCTGGGCTTCGGACCATCGGCTCACTCGTTCGAAAAACAGCCTGGAGGGAAAGCGCGGCGGTGGGGGAATATTGCGAACCTCTCGACGTATGTCAGTTCGCTCAAGAGAAACTCCCTCCCTCGTTCCTTTGAGGAGACTCTCGACGAGCAGATCCTTGCCCGTGAGTTCATATTTCTCGGTCTGCGCTCCGACGGTCTGGACATCCAACAGCTGCGAAGGGACACCGGATTTGATCTGGCAACTGTTCGGTCTTCAGATTTCCGGGGCCTTCTCGATGAAAATCTCGCCGTCCTGGATGGCAGTGTTCTGCGCCTGACGGACCGCGGGTATCTCCTCTGTGACGAAATAGCCTGCCGCCTCATGCCTTGATACTCAGGGCTTTTTTGTGTATTATAGCGTTGATTTGCATGTTTTCTTGCCTTTCTGAATCTCCAGGATTTCCACACTGAACGCCATCCCGGAGCTCCCTTCGCGATAGAGAGTGTCGAGGAGACCTGATCACTCGCCAGCACGAGGAATTGCATGAATCATATCCGCACAAACAGGATTGTCGCAGGCGTGGTTTTCGCCTTCGCTCTCATTGTCTACATATTGACACTCTCCTCGACCGTGGTGTTTTGGGATGTCGGCGAGTTCATCGCCGCTGCGAAAATGCTCCAGGTTCCTCACCCGCCGGGTTCTCCTCTCTTCCTCCTCGGCGCCCGCGTGATGATGATGATTCCCTATGCGGCGGATCAAGCGGTCCGGGCGCATGCGTTTTCCGCAGTGTTGAGTGCCGCGGCAATTCTGTTGTTCTATCTCATGATCATCGAACTGTTTCAGAAGATGCGTGCCGTCCCGGAAGCAATCAGCGGAAAGGTCGCCTATTACGGTGCCGCCGCCATCGGTGCATGGTCGCTCGCATTCACGACCACCTACTGGGATAACTCGATCGAGGCAGAGGTGTACGGCGCAAGTATGTTCCTTGTGACAATGATCCTCTGGCTCGCGATGCGGTGGCACGACAAGGCGGACGAACCGGGGAACGAGAAATATGTGATGATGATCGCGTACCTCATCGGGCTATCGCTGGGCGTGCATCTCCTGGCCCTCCTGATCGTCATCCCCGTGTTAATGATCATCTACTTCCGTCGCTACGAGTTCAATTTTCGAACGGCGGTGTATTTCACTCTCATCTCCCTCGTGGTGTTCTTCACCCTGTATCCGGGACTTGTCAAGATCCTCCCCGGATTGATGGATGGTGAAGTCGGAGGGACCCATAGCGTGCTGATTGCGTGGATTCCATGGATTGTGATCCTTCTGCTGATCTATGGCACCTACCGGGCATATCAAAAGAAACAGAAGATGCTCCACCTGGCGTTGCTCTCCAGCGTCCTCATTCTCCTCGGTTACTCGACGTATGTCATGGTGATTATCCGGGCCAACGCCGACCTGCCCATGAATGAGAACGACCCCAGCAACCTCGAGCGGCTGACGTCGTATCTGAGTCGCGAACAGTACGGAAACCAGCCGCTGTTCATGCCGAGGCGGTGGAGTCAGGAAGCGCATCAGCAGGGGATTTACACGAACTACAGCAGCGACATGGATTATTTGATCCGCTATCAGCTCAATCATATGTTTTTCCGCTACGTGGGCTGGAACTTCGTGGGTGCAGCGGGCGATGTGCAGGATTCAGGTGTGGATTGGTCGCAAACGCTGGGGATTCCGCTCTTCCTCGCCCTCTTCGGGCTGTACTACCAGGTACGAAAAGATTGGAAAATGGGGATGGTCTTCATCGTGCTCTTCATTATTATGGGGCCGATTCTGGCGCTCTATCAAAATCAGCAGGAACCGCAGCCGAGAGAGCGTGACTACTTCTATGTGGGCGCATACATGGTCTTGTCGACGTGGATTGCCTATGCGATCTTCGGACTGTACGAGCTTGTGATCGAGGGGATGAAAAAATTATCGGTGCGGGAAGCAAGTACCTATCTGCTTGTCGGCGCTTCCGCAATCGCCGTCCCCGCAAACCTGATGAGGATCAATTACCACGACCATAACCGGACGGGTAACTACGTGGCGTGGGATTATTCGTACAATATGCTCCAGACGTGCGAGAAGGATGCCATCCTGTTCACCAACGGGGACAACGACACCTTTCCTCTCTGGTATCTTCAGGATGTCGAGGGCGTACGTCGCGATGTGCGGATCGTGAATTTGAGCCTGGTCAACACACCGTGGTACATCGAGCAGATGAAGAAGAAGCCGTACTATGCGGAGGCACAAGCGGTTCCCATCAGCCTGTCTGACCAACGAATCGACAACATCCAGGCAACCGTTTGGCGTGCCAGAAAAATTGATCTTCCCGTCCCGCCGGATGCGTACGAAAGTTTCGGGATCACCGATACGGCGGACACGCACCAGGGCAAGATTGAGTTCACCATGCAGCCGACACTCCGCTACGGCGATACGCAGGCTATTCGCGTGCAGGACATCATGGTTCTGGACATTGTCCGCACCAACCAGTGGAAGCGTCCGATCTACTTTGCGGTGACCTGCGCGCCGGACAGCCGCATAGGATTGGATAACTATCTCTGGTTCTGCGGGTTGGCGTACCGGCTTGAGCCCCGCAAAGTGAAGGGCGAAGAGACGGGGATCGAGGCGAAGATTGTGGAAGAGAATCTCTTCGGCGAGCCGCAGGGCTTCTCGAAAACCCCTCAATACGGATACAAGCTCAGAGGTGTGAGTGATCCCAGGATCTATTTCGATGAAAACATCACACGGTTGATGATCAATCTGCGGTATGCGTATATCAAGCTTGCCAACTACTACGCGTACTCGAAGAACGACATGAACAAAGCTGCGACGATCCTTGACAGGATGGAGGAAACGATCCCCCGTTCGAAAGTGGAAATGGGATGGGAGCTTACATCGGACCTTGCCATGTTCTACCACCGGATCGGACGAGAGCAGAAATTCAATCAGCTGTCTCTTGAGCTCGAGCCGCAACTCCGCGCGATGGTGGACAACGGGCAATATAATCTGAACAGCTATTGGAATCCTTTTCGCGTTCTGCTGGAGTTCTATGACGTGAAGAAGGAGTATGCGAAGAGTCTCGATCTGCTCAAGGTGCTCCAGGGTTACTATCCCAATGATCCGGGGCTCAAAGCCCGGATTGCCCAGGAGGAAGTGCAGGTGCGGGGCGGACGAGATTCGACACTCCATGTCGACACGATCGCTCATTAACCGCCGGCTGACGCCTTCTGCCGGGTTCTCCTCGACGGGGTCTGCCTTCCTGTCGCGAAGGCATTGATGAACGACGGGAAACAATCGCTCGCATGAAGATTCTCGTTGTCAATTGGCAGGACATTCGTAATCCGCTGGCTGGCGGTGCCGAAGTGCATCTCCATCAGGTGTTCTCCCGTATCGCCGCTGCGGGAAACGAGGTGACGGTTCTCTGTTCTGCCTTTGCGCATGCGCCCGCCGTCGACAGTTTCGATGGGATGACGATTATCAGAAGGGGAAGTCGATCCTTCTTCCATTTCGGCGTCGAACGGGCCTATCGAGAGTTGCGTGCCAGGCGCGCGTTCGATGTGGTCGTCGACGATATGAACAAGATCCCGTTCATGGCCCAGCGGTTCGTGCGTGAACCCGTGTGCGGGATAGCCCACCACCTCTTCGGATCCAGCATCTTCCGCGAAGTCGACCCCGTGACCGCGACATACGTCTCCTGGATGGAACGCCGCGCGCTCAAGCGATACCGGAATGACGCGATCCCGTTCATCGCCGTGTCCCCCAGTACGCGCGAAGACTTGATCCGGCGGGGATATCCCGCTTCGCTCATCCACATGATCCCCCTTGCCGTCGATCATTCAACCTTCCGTCCGGCTCCCGAACTCCGCAGTTCCACCCCGCTTCTCGGCTACCTCGGAAGGATCAAGCGGTACAAGAGCATCGATCACCTGATCGAGGCGCTTCCGCGTGTCCGCGAAAAGGTTCCCGGCACCCGGCTGACAATCGTCGGGGAAGGTGATGACCGGCCGCGACTGCAACGATTGGTGAACGCGATGGGATTGAACGATGCCGTCACCTTTACCGGTTTTGTTGAGGAAGGCAAGAAAGTTGCCCTATTGCAGTCGGTGTGGACGCTTGTGATGCCGTCGTCAAAAGAAGGATGGGGCCTGAACGTCACCGAGGCAAATGCGTGCGGGACAGTTGCCGTTGCGAGCGATGTCCCGGGGCTGCGCGATGCGGTGATCGACGGTGAAACGGGTTTCCTCTTTCCCTATGGGGACCGCAACGCGCTGGCAGAGAGAATCGTGGAAATTCTGGCGAACAGAGAGAAACGGGAGGAAATGGGAGCGAAGGCGTGGAAATTTTCCCAGCAATTCTCCTGGGATGTGGCGGCAAAACAGACGATCGAAGTGCTCGCACAGGTGGCGGGCGCGCACTAGCCGTCCTTAGCCTGCTGAAATCGTGACGCAAGGATCGACACCGCGTGCTGTGCGGACTCGGCCTCGACCACGTACCTCGTGCACCGGTCCAGCCCTTCCCAGGCAAGTTCGTCATTCAGCGTGCTCACAACGTCCTTCCAGAATGAGCCGAGAATGAGAATCGGCTTTTCCTTCATCAGGCCTTTATTGATGTACTCCCACACGATGGCAAGCTCGAGGAGCGTGCCGGTCCCTCCTTTGACGACCACGTACGCATCGCCCAGACTGACGAGTCTCATGGCACGATTGATCAGCGTATCTTCCTGAATGACGTTGTCGATCCAGGGGTTGTGCTCGCGCGGGCCGAGGGCAGTGAAGGTCACCCCGATTGTCGCTCCGCCCGCCTCCTTGGCTCCGCGGGCTGATGCCTCCATAATTCCCGCGAACCCACCGTTACAGACGATAAACCCCGACCGGGCCAGCCCGGCCCCGAGGTCATAGGCTGTGAGGTATTCCTCGTCTCCCGGCCGGGGGCGGGAGCTGCCGAATATGGTGACTACAGGACTTTGAGATGGTGTCAACGATACCTCCCTCGTTCCTGCAGTGTGGGATACGTCGGACTTCCGATCGATTGTTGTACGGCGAGCTTCCTGTGATGCATGGTCAGTTCCAGAAATCCCAGTCGATGCCGAATCGGAGAACTCTGTCCAGACCCGGATAAGAGGGCGAGGAGTAGTAGGAGATGCCGGGAAGATTTTCCCAGAGAAAGTGGATCTGGGCGTCTCCTATGTGGGCAAAGAGGACAAAATCGATCGTCGAGGCGCGCCCCAGGGCCTGGCCGGTGTTCGGTACGAGTGCCAGCACCTGAGGGTTGAAGAGTAAGCCATGATAGCCCGTCCTGTACCACGCGCGCACTCCGGCCTTCAGGTCGAGATGATCGTTGAAGAGTCGATGCCGGAAATATGCCCCGCCCGAAACCCAGAGACGCGGCAGGTCTTCCGCCGCCGTCCCGCCGGTCCGGTCGAGAAAATATGTGCCATTCCCTTCAAAGAGAAGTTTCCACACATGTAGTGAAAATGCCAGCGTTGCATCGACGAACGTTTCATGGTCACCCGAAACAAACCGGAATGCCGGGAAGGGATAGGCAACACCGGTGGGAACCGTCAGCACCGGGTCTGTAATCGTCCGGTGAGTGAGGGTGAGACGGACGTAATCCGACGAGTCCGAATGAACCTCAAGACCGGCCTCGATGACAGCGTGTCGCTCTGCTGAAAGCCCCGGGTCGCCGAGGGCTGTGCTGTCGGACCAGTACAGCTCCGTTAAAGTAGGCACGCGCGAGGAGAGAGATGCGCCCCCGAACAATGTGATACCGCGCAGGGGAGAAAAGCGTCCATCCGCACCTGCCCCTGCATGGGTCGAACCCGCCACTCGCTCCAGACGCGCGTATGCTGCAACATCAAGTCCATCCGTGACCTGCAATTCGTCTTTCAGCCAGAGAGACGCAACGTTGATGTTCCGCCGTCCGATTGTCGGGCTTCCTTCGACTTGTCGGAGTTCTCCCTGTGCACCGAAAAGGGCGGCACCGAGCGGGCTCGTGATGATTTGAGAAAGTTGTACTCCGGCCCATGACGACCATTGATCTTGATGGACGTAGATCCCGTTCGGGTCGGCACGATTCTCTTCATCCCGGTATTCGCGAAGGTTGTTGGAATAATACGCGGTCACCGTTGTGACTTCGGTACTGTCCGGAAAAAAACTTCCTACTGCGGTCAGATCCAGATCATGCCGGGTGAGTTTTTCGTACGAATCGGTGTTCTTGACCACGGCAAACGTTGGATTGAAAGGAAGTGCCGATGCGAGAAGGTCGATGCCGCCGTTGAGGTTGGTGTGTGTGGCGGTGTAGCACTCCGAAAGGAACAGGATGAGTGAGGGCGTGGCGGCATAGCGGATTTTTCCCCTGATCTCCCAGTCCTCATCCGCTTCATTGAGATATCTTCCGTCAGTCCCTTGATAATGGAACCCCGCCATGATGTTGGTTCGCCTGCTGATGTTCTGCGTAAAGGAACCGTCCGTTTGTGCGTAGCCGTATGAACTCTCGGAATAGAAGAGCCTGCTGAAAGGACGGTTCGTGCTGTAATTCTGTGTCACCAAATTCACAACTCCGCCGTTCCCGTTGAGCCCGTAGAGGAACGCCCGCGGCCCGGTAATGACCTCGATACGGTCCAGGTCTTCGGGACTCATGAGCTGAAGGTTGTAGATCCCTGAGACCGGATCGGCGAAGAGTTCTCCCATTCAGGAGCACAGCCGAGCGGCGCCAGTCCATGCCATCGAATGTGGGAGATGTGTACTGGCCGATCTGGACCTGATCCTGCAGAACTACACCTGGGAGAGTGGAGATCAGCGAGGTAATGGAGCCGGGGTCTTTCCAGTGCATATCCGTGCTTCTGATGACAAGATCGGTATCCAGGCCGGGATCAACGGATCCGAGGAAAGGGGGAAGGAAAAAATGGAAGGGGATGGAGTCTGCCGCCACCTGCGTTGTGTCAGGGTGAGGCGGCTTCCCGGTTCGCGCGGGCCGGTCCTCCTGCGCACAGACCGGTGTATTCGGGTGCAAAATGCACGCGGCAAGGGTGAGGGCGGCAGAGAGACGGAATGGGTTCAATGCGTTCGGGGGATGGAAATGAATGGTTGAACGGGCTGAGGGGAGAACCCTGGTTCTGTCACTGAGACCGTGTACCCCCGTCGCGAAAGCTCATCGCCCAGGGAGTACGCGTTGTTCTGGTCACGGAAAAGTCCGAAGACCGTCGATCCGCTTCCCGACATCAGGGCTGCCGATGCCCCGGCATTCAGCATTTCCTGTTTGATTTTTCCGATCAGCGGATACTTCCTGAAGACGGGCTCCTCGAAATCATTGACGAGAAGATGGTGGATCTTGCCCGCGGCGCCGAGATCATCCTGGAAGACCCTCTTGAAGTCCGGAAGCCGCCGATCCGGATCGGGTCGGATCTGACTGTACGCCCATGCTGTGGAGACATGGATTCCGGGATTGCAGACGAGGATGGCAAAGGGGAGGGGGAGTGAGAAGTACTCCAGGACTTCTCCTCTTCCGGCGCCGACGGCGGATCCCTCCTTTAGAAAATAGGGGATGTCGGATCCAAGTTTCAGGGCAACTTCTCTCAGAAGATCCTCGGTCACAGGGATACCCCAAAACCGGGGAAGCATGGTGAGCGTGGCCGCAGCATCACTGCTGCCTCCGCCCAGGCCTGCCCCGACAGGGATGACTTTGTCAAGCCCGATCGATACCCCCCTCGCGATGCCCAGCCGCTGGCGGAGAAGAATTGCCGCTCTCGTGCAGAGGTTGTCCTCTCCCTGCGGGATTGAGGGAGAATCCGTCCTCAGCGTGATTTCTTCGGATTCTTCGAACGTGAGAGTGTCGAAGAGATTGATTCGGTGGAAAACCGTCCCGATGTCATGATACCCGTCATCTCGTCGACGGAGAACGTAGAGACCGAGATTGATCTTTGCGTAAGCACGGGTTTGCAGAATCATGGGCGGCGGAATTATTCGACACAATATAGGCGAAATGCTCGTGAAGAAAAAGAGGAGGAATCCCTTTCTTTGATTGTCTAAAGCGATTTTTGTATCATACTAGATTCAGAGAGTGTAAAAGGTGGAGAGCGGGGGAGAAAATTCCACGAACCTTCCCATGACAGTTATTCGCATACGCAACATACCTATCGGAGACGGGAGTCCGCTCGTCCTCTTCGCCGGCCCGTGTGTTGTCGAAGGGCGTGACTTCACGCTCAAGATTGCGGAATCCGTCGCAGCGATCGCCGCCCGTCATAAATTTCCTCTTGTTTTCAAATCCTCCTTCAAGAAGGCAAACCGCACGAGCGGGAAATCGTTTGTCGGGCTCAACCGCGACCAGGCACTGGGGATTCTCCGTGAGGTGCATGAGGGCCTGGGCCTACCAGTTGTGACCGACATCCATACGGAAGATGAAGCTCCATTGGCCGCCGAAGTGGCTGACGTGATTCAAATTCCCGCCTTTCTCTGCCGCCAGACTGATTTGCTGCACGCCGCCGGCCGCACCGGCCGCGTAGTGAATATCAAAAAAGGACAGTTTCTGGCACCCGAAGACATGAAGTACGCAGCGGACAAAGTGAAGGAGAGCGGGAACGAGAAGGTTTTGCTGACCGAACGGGGCACGACCTTCGGCTATCACAACCTTGTGGTCGATATGAGAAGTCTGGGGATCATGCGGGATCTCGGGTATCCCGTCGTCCTCGATGCCACCCATTCTGTCCAGCTTCCCGGCGGGGATCCGAAGGGGGAACGCACCGGCGGGCAGCCGGAGTTCATCTTTCCCCTGGCCCGGGCGGGAGTGGCAGCCGGAATCGATGGCCTGTTTCTCGAGGTTCATCCCGATCCGCCGCATGCGCTCAGCGATGCCGCAAGTCAGTTGCCTCTCGCAATGCTCGACCGATTGCTCCGTCAGGTACGGGCGATCGACGACGCGGTCCGGTCAAGCAGGGGGGACGGATGATGAAGACGCCGAGTCGCAAAAAGTCGGTGGAACGCCTCGCCGGGGGCATCAAGTATATTCTCCTCGATGTCGACGGTGTGATGACCGACGGGGGGTTGTATTACTCCGCGGAAGGACACGAATTGAAGAGGTTCAACGCCCAGGACGGGTATGGCATCGTACGCGCCCGTGAGGCCGGCCTCACCGTGGGGATCATCAGCGGGCGCAGCACTCCCATCATTGACGCAAGAGCGAAGGTCCTGAAGATCGACGATGTCTACCAGGGGGTTGACGATAAAGTATCGGCGATGCGGCTTATCCAGTCGAAGTACCGGTATGCCGATGAGGAGTTCGCGTATATTGCCGACGACCTGTTCGACCTTCCGTTGTTACGAACGGTCGGGCTTTCCGGAGCTCCCCGCAATGCGAGGCCGGAAGTCCGGCGGAGCGTACATTTTGTGACAAAAGCTGCGGGCGGCGAAGGGGCCGTCCGCGAATTCATCGACTTTATCCTCGATCATCGGACAACAAATGGACGATCGCGCACAAGCCATTGAAGCCGGCAAACGGACGATTCGAATTGAGGCGGCATCGATCAATCTTCTCGAAGGCCGCATCGGGGAGGAATTTGGAAAGGCCGTGGATCTTCTGACCCGTTGTACCGGCCGGGTCATTGTCGCAGGGGTGGGGAAATCGGGGATCATCGGCCGGAAAATTGTCGCCACGTTTAATTCGACGGGGACACCTGCAGTCTTCCTCCATCCTTCAGACGCGATGCATGGAGACCTCGGGCTGGTCCGCAAAGACGACGTTGTGATCTGCATATCAAAAAGCGGGACGACCGCAGAATTCACAACACTCCTCCCGGTATTCAAGACCCTGGGCGTGCCGGTCATTGCACTCGTGGGGAATCTCACCTCCACGCTTGCGCGGGATTCCACGATTGTGCTGGATGCTTCGGTTGAAGAAGAAGCGTGTCCCCATGACCTTGCCCCTACCTCCTCCACCACCGCAACGCTCGTTCTCGGCGACGCACTGGCGGTCGCCCTTCTTGAACGCCGTCATTTCACACAGGAACAATTTGCGCAATATCATCCGGGCGGCACCCTCGGAAAGAGACTGCTTCTCAAAGTCGATGAACTCATGGTGAAGGGCGACGCGATTCCCCGGGTAAAACGCACCGTTCCCCTTGCCGGAGCCATCGTGGAAATCAGCACGAAACGGCTCGGCTGTACCTGCGTCATCCGCGAAGACGGCTCGCTGGAGGGGATCATCACCGATGGCGACCTCCGGCGCCTGTTGCAGAGGATTCATGACATATCGACGGTGACTGCCGGCGATGCGATGACCAGACAGCCTAAAACAATTCGCCCGGGGACGCTCGCGGTGAACACCCTGGAATTCATGGAGAAGTATTCGATAACGCAGACCATCGTCGTCGACGACAAGAATATGCCCGTCGGCGTGGTTCACCTCCATGATCTCGTCAAGGCCGGCCTCGGAGGCGAAGACCTCCCATGACCCGGGCCGCATTTTGTCTCCTCCTTGCACTGCTTGCAAGCTCCTGCGAAGCCAAATTGCACCCGTCGTTGATTGCCGTTCAGAGCGAAATCCCGTCGCAGGAGAGCTGGCGCAGCCGCGTCATCTTCTCCGATTCCGCACAGGTCAAGGCGATCCTCTGGGCCGGACATATCGCGGTGTACGCCACCGGACATTACACCATGCTGGACGACAGTGTCCACGTCGACTTCTTCAATGTCCGCGGTGAACACGCTTCCACGCTCACTGCCCGGAAGGGAAGGGTCGACGATCTGACCGACAACTTTGAAGCGCACGAGAACGTCGTGGTCGTGTCAGATAGCGGTACGACACTGCGGACCGATCACCTCTTCTGGACGAACGCCGATCGCTCCATTCATACGGATGCATTTGTCGATATTGTCTCTCCGACCGAGCATATCAGCGGGATGGGGATGGTCAGCGATGAAGGCCTGAAAAAATACAAGATCTTCAAAGTCAGCGGTCAATCGGTGGCGAAGGACCTCCAATAGCGACGCATGCATCCACCCGTACGGCGCACGGTCGTAATCCTGAAGTTCTGCAGTGGGGGAATCCTCCTGTTCTGTCTGACGTTGGCAGCCTTTGCGCAGGAACAAAAGATCGTCGTCCTCAATCACGCCGATACTCTCCTGGGCAGGGTCATCAACGGGGAGGACGCAAGGGAGCTGATCGGCAATGTCAGTCTGCAGCAAGGGCGTGTCACCATCATGTGCGATCGTGTCCTGGAATATCAGGAACGCGGGGAGTATCACCTCAGCGGACATGTTGTCGTCCGTGACTCGAACACCATCATGATCATGCCCCGCGGGGTCTATCGACGCGCTGAGAGGAGCGCGGAGGCTCTGGACAGCGTCAGTCTGGATGATGGGACCACGAATGTCAAGGCGGCGTACGGACGCTATTTTGTCGATTCCCGTGAAGGATTCTTCCGGGGGGATGTGCGGGTTACCGACACCACTTCGGTGATCACCTGTGATTCATTGCATTACAACCGCGCCACGCGAAAATCCGTCGCCACCGGGCACGTCAAGGCCGTTTCTGAAAGCGATCACGTGACAGTTTTCGGGGGAATGCTCGGGCACGATCAGGCCACGGGTTTCAGCAGAGTGACCCGGGAGCCCATGTTCATACAGGTGGATACCGCTGGCGGAGGGACTCCGGATACCCTGGTTGTGCGCAGCAGGGTCATGGAATCCTACCGCGATTCCACCCACCGGTTCGTGGCGATCGACAGCGTGCGACTGGCCGGACGGGACATCGCCGGGCGTGCGGGGTTTGTCGAATTTTTCTCCCGTGGCGACAGCATGATGTTGCATTCGCAGCCGGTAATCTGGTATGAACGGACGCAGGTGGCGGGGGACTCCATGCGCATTTATCTCGTCCACCGGAAGCTGCAGCGCGTACTTGTCACCGGAACCGCCGTTGCAGTTTCAGAAAGTGATTCCCTGCATCCCGGCGTCTACGACCAGATGATTGGCGACAGCATGGACATGGTGTTCGCGCATCAAGCGCTCCGGACTATCCAGGTTGATATCCATGCCATCAGCGTGTACCATCTGTATGATGACACCACTGCGAACGGCGTGAACAAGACGAGCGGGGACCGCATCGTCATGGTGTTCGGTGAAGCGAAACTTCATTCCATCAAGGTCGTCGGCGGAGTCGAAGGACAGTACTTTCCCGAGAACCTTGTGCGCGGGCATGATGACACCTATACCCTCCCGGGTGCTCTCTGGCGAAGGGACCGGCCGGTCCAGAAATACACCGCTGAAGGAATAACCATCGATTGATATGGATCGAGAGTGTACTCTATGACCGACACAACGGCGACACAACACCGGGAGCAGCTCGTTCTCCGATCCGACGCGTTGGTGAAACGCTATAAGAAGCGCACCGTGGTGGATTCTGTCAGCGTCACGGTACGCCAGGGGGAGGTTGTTGGCCTTCTCGGGCCGAACGGGGCGGGGAAGACAACGACGTTTTATATGATCGTCGGTATGATCACTCCCGACGAAGGCCGGGTCTTCCTGGATGAAGGAGAAATCACGCGGCTTGCCATGTACAAGCGGGCGCAGATGGGAATCGGGTACCTGCCGCAGGAGGCTTCCATATTCAGGAAAATGTCGGTGGAGGACAATCTCCTGGCTGTCCTTCAGATGATGAACCTTTCCGAGACGGATCGAAAGCGGCGATGCGAACAGTTGATGACCGACTTCAATATTTCCAGCATTGCGCGGAGCAAGGGCTATATGCTGTCCGGAGGGGAGCGCCGGCGCACGGAAATCGCCCGTGCCCTGGCCACCGAGCCGAAGTTCATCCTCCTGGATGAACCGTTTGCCGGCATTGATCCCATCGCCGTGGAAGAAATCATGAAAATCGTTGCCAACCTGAAACAGCGGGGAATAGGGGTCCTCGTGACCGACCATAATGTCCACGAAACTCTTTCGATCACGGATCGCGCCTATCTCCTCTTCGAAGGGAGAATCCTCAAGGCGGGAACTTCAGAAACCCTTGCCAATGACCCCGAAGCCCGGAAATTGTATCTGGGCGAGAAATTCAAACTTGACCGCTATCAATAGCGGGAACATTGCGGACCCCGGGTGTGTTAACCATACGAAGGTGGACCCCAGGCTTGAGTTCACACGGTTATCACAAAGAGGGAGGATTGAGAGGATGAGATCCATTGGTGTTTTGCTGCTGATGTTCTTCCTGGTGGCGGGGGCCTCCGCACAGGATAAGAGTAAGACTCCTGTGAAGGAGATGTCCTATAGCGGATACGTGATTGACGAGATGTGCGGGTCGGGAATGGTGAAGAAAACCGATTCTATGCAAAAAGTCGCCGCTCATACCCGGGACTGCGCCCTGTCGAAGTCCTGTGCAGCCAGCGGGTTCGGCCTGTTCAGCGAAGGGAAGTGGGTCGCATTCGACAAGAAGGGTTCGGCGATGGCGAAAAGCATGCTGGAGAAGTCAAAGCGGGATGACCATCTGTATGCAGAGGTGGACGGCACAATGAAGGGAAAGGTCTTGGTTGTGAAATCGATCAAAGAAGCCGATCCGCCGAAGAACTGAAGAGTGTCGCAACGGCATCTCTTGCGCGGGCCATCGAGTCATCCTCGGTGGCCCGCGTTCTTTTCCGGTGTTCCGGGTGCGTCAGCTTTTCGCTGCCGGAGGTTTTCCCGACGACTTCCCTCCATCTCCCTTCGAATCTTTCTTCTCGCCCGAGGACTTTCTCGAACCGGTGTTTTTGTAATCGGTCAGGTAGAAGCCACTGCCTTTGAAAATCAGCCCTGTCCCTCCGCCAAGCACGCGGACAAGTGAGTCCGTATTGCAGTGGGGGCAATGGACGAGGGGTGGTTCGCTCATGCTCTGGAGTTCTTCCAGCGTGTGACCGCATTTCTTGCATTGATATTGATACGTTGGCATATCGCCTCGTTTATGTAACCCACTTCACGTCCCTCCGGGTTCCGTTCAGGCGTCGAAGGCTTCTTTTGCCGGCGGGGGCACGCCTGATCAGCGCAACGCTTCAATCCCCAGTCGTATGCGTCGAATCCCCTCCCTCAAGTCCTCCTTGCTGCAGGCGAACGACATACGCATGCAGGCATCGTCGCCGAATGCCGATCCGGGCACGAGGACGACATGCTGACTGTCGAGAAGGTATTCGACAACATCCGTGGAGTTGTCGAGCCGTCCGAATGATCCGATTCTCCCGAAGAGCGAACTGACGCCGATGAAGAAGAACATCGCTCCCTCGGGTTTAAACAAATCCAGGCCCCGGATTGGACGGAGGCCGTCCCACGCGATATCGCGGCGTCGCTGGAATTCCTTCACCATTTTGTGAACGGGTGCCTGGGTTCCCCGCAATGCCGCGACGCCCGCTTTCTGCGAGATCGAGTTGACGCTCGAAGTCATCTGTCCCTGGATCTTCATGGCCGTGTGAATGACCTCTTCGGGCCCGCCCATATACCCGATCCTCCATCCCGTCATGGCGTAGGTCTTTGAAAAGCCGTTTACGGTGATTGTACGGTCCTCGGCCCCGGGAAGTATGCCGATGCTCGTATGCTTTCGCCCGTCGAAGAGCATCTCCTCATAGATCTCATCGCTGATGATGTACAGCTGGTGCTCGACGGCGAGGGCCACGATCCCTTCGAGTTCTTCACGGGTGTACACAACACCGGTGGGGTTGTTGGGCGAGTTCAACACGATCGCCTTCGTTTTGCGCGTAATCGCCTTGCGCATCCCGGAGATGTTCGGACGGAAACCTGAAGCGAGGGGGGAAGGGACAGAGACCGGAATTCCGCCGCTCAGTCTGACAAGCGACGGATAACTTACCCAGCACGGGGACGGGATGACGACTTCGTCTCCGTCTTCACAGATCGCGAGCAGGGCATTGGTCAGCGCCTGTTTCGCGCCGGTCGTGACCATCACCTGCTGTTGGTTGAACAGAAGCCCGTTGACCGTCCGGAATTTCTCGACCACCGCCTGGAGGATTTCGGGGTGGCCCTGGACTGCAGTGTAGTGGGTGAAATTCGCGTCAAGGGCCTCTTTTGCCGCGGCCTTCACGTGATCAGCGGTCGGGAAATCCGGCTCACCCGCCGTCATGGTGATGACGTCGACGCCTTCTTCGCGCAACTGCAAGGCCCGCGCGGTGAAGGCCATGGTTTGTGACTCCTCCATTGCCGCGACGCGGCCGGACAACTGCCTCAGCTTCCCCCTCATGATGTTGTCGTGCGCCTTCCACTATGATGATGTCGTAGGCGCTGCATCAATCGCCGGCGCACGAGAGGGGGGACAAAATCTGCAATGTCGCCGTTGAGACGCGCAACCTCTCTGACAATCGATGAATTCAAATAGGTGAACCGCTCGTCGGGGACGAGAAAAATGGTGTCAACTGCCCGAAGGAGCTTGCGGTTGGTGAGCGCCATTTGGAATTCGTACTCGAAATCAGAGACCGCCCGGAGGCCCCGGATGAGCACGGAAGGGCTGTGTTTCGCCGCATAATCGACAAGAAGTCCGTCGAAGCAGTCTGTCGTCACCCCCTGGATGTTCCGCACGACGGATTGGACCATTGCAACGCGCTCGTCAGCCGAAAAAAGCGGCTCCTTGCTCGTGTTTCTGGCCACGAGAACGATGACCCGGGGGAATAATGCCCGAGCTCTGCGGATCACATCGATGTGGCCGTAGGTGATCGGGTCAAAGGTGCCGGGGTAGATCGCTGTCGGCGATTTCATTGCTGTTCCTTCCGCCGCTGAAAAAAGGTCACAAGTGTGCGGCCGAATTTCTTTTCCGGACCGGGAGCATACAGAGGGTGATCTTCGAAATGCAGTGACGAAGCATGCTCGATCAGAAGGTAACCGCCATCGGTTATCATTCCGCGGGAAAAAATCCATTCGGGGAGGGAAGCTGTCCCGGTGTATGCATAGGGCGGATCCGCAAAGACAAGGTCGAAACGCTCCGACGTCGATTGGATGTACTGCGCCGCATCTGCAGAATGGATCTCCACGGCATCCAGGCAACGGAGAACCGTGGCATTCTCTTCCAGATACTTCAATGCGTCGCTGTCGCGTTCGACGAACACGACCCGTCGTGCCCCGCGGCTGAGCGCTTCGAACCCGAGACTCCCGCTCCCGGCAAAAAGATCCAGGACCTGTACCCCGTCAAAATCCACTCTATTCACGAGCATGTTAAACAACGTTTGGCGGACACGCTCGGTGGCGGGTCTGACAGAGAGACCGGGAACCGTTTTGAGCGTCCGGCCTTTGTACAAACCGGTGATGATGCGCATCGGTCAATCCCGTCGCAATGCGACACCGATCGCGGGAGCAAACCGGTAGGGAGGCGAGTTGACCGACTCCGCCAGCTGCACGCTTTCAGCTACGGCGATATGCCGGAGAGGATTGAGCGCTTCCACCACAATCGCTGAGGCCTGGCGCAACTGGACGAGCAGGGTGTTGTCCAGGGCGGGGCCGTAGACGACGATGGATGCAAGGCCGGGGGTATCGCGGGAAATGGTTCCCAGCGTCTGGACGGCGTCTCCCCGCGAACGAAGCTGATGGTACCGGTAGGATTCGAGGACACCGTTTCGCAGCAAGCTTACATCCATCCGGGAGTCTTTGACCCCGACGAGCGCGACATAGCGTGAGTATGTGTCGGGGTAATTCACTTTCAAGGTGAGCTCCGTGCTGAAATGATCGGCATCCACGACGCCGACGATAAACCCGGCTCCCTCGATGGCCCTGCGCACGGACCGGGTCAACTCCCGTCGCACCGCCACCACGAGCATCTCGTCATACGTCTGTGCACCGGGATTGGCGATCACATGCATGTCCGCAATGAACCTGTCGCGCTGAACATCCGGGAAGTATTGCGAAAGCTCC
>CAWJKM010000005.1:0-777094 GCA_963843525.1 Ignavibacteriota bacterium
AGAGCAACAGGAGCCCGGCCATCAGCACAAACGCCGAATTCATATCCATGCTCTTTGCGACCTGGCCCTTTTTTCGCGCATCCTCGCGCCGTTTCGGGGTCGCTGGCTCGGTTTTTTCCTGGAACGATTCTTCGGCCACGGCTTAGAGCGCCTTCACAAGTTCGATCATGTTCTCCTCGAAACCCGCAAGGAGGTTCTTGAACACATACACCATCATCGGTGCGGCTGTCAGCAGCAGGAAGAAGCCCATACCGATCTTCAGCTGAAAATTCAGAATGAACACGTTGATCTGCGGCGTGACCCGGGCGAGGACCGCCAGGGCGACGTTGACGATGAAGGAGGCGACAATGATCGGCGCCGCCAGTTTTACTCCGACGACAAACACCGTCCCGGTCAATGCGACCAGCCGGTCGGACAACCCTGGGGCGATACTGAACTGACCTATGCCGACCACATCAAAGCTCATCCTGAGCGCCTGCAGGACGAAGTGATGTCCGTTGAGCAGGAGGAACACCAGCGTCAGGACGATCTGCAGGAATTGCGATATCACCGTGTTCTGTGCGCCGGACTCAGGGTCGAGCACCGTCGCCATACTCAGGCCGAGGTCCAGGGAAATAAGGTCGCCGGCAACCACTGCCCCGAGGAGAATGAGTCCCGCCACAAATCCCAGAAGCATCCCGACTGCCGCTTCCCGAAGCACGGCGATTGCCATCCCGCCGACGTTCACATCGACGACCGGATGCATGGCAGCGACGACCGGATAGAGGACGAGAGCCAGGAATATCCCCAGGGCGATCTTCACCTGGAAGGGTATGGACTGATGGCTCAGCACGGGCGCGACCGCGATCAGCGATATGACTCTGACGAAGATCAGTACGTACAGGACGAACTGTGAGACGTAAATCTCCATGATTAGCGGCCGAGCGATGGAATGTTGTTGAACAAATTCACCGTGAAGGAGATCATCGTGTCCATGACCCATGGCAGGGTCAGCACCAGGACGACCGCCAGGGCGATCAATTTCGGCACAAACGTCAGGGTAAATTCCTGGATTGATGTTGCGGCCTGAATGACCGACACCACCAGGCCGACAATCAATGACACAAGAAGGACCGGTGCCGAGATCAACAGCGTGGTATAGAATGCCTCACGCACAAGGTAAACGACATACTGTTCGGTCACAGAAACCTCTTCCCGTTGGAATTAATGAAAGCTGTTGACGACTGACTCCACGATCAGATGCCATCCGTCCACCATGACGAAGAGGAGGATTTTGAATGGCATGGACACCAGCATGGGCGGCAGCATCATCATCCCCATGGACATGAGAATGCTGGACACCACCATGTCGATGATGAGAAATGGGATAAACAGGACGAACCCGATCTGGAATCCGATCCGCAGCTCACTGATGGCGAATGCGGGAATGAGAGCGTACGTGGGCACATCGTCGTGAGTCTTCGGTTTGTCGATCTTTGCCATCGAGATAAACAGCGCAAGATCTTCTTCCCGGGTCTGCCGGAACATGAAGTCACGGAGCGGTGCCACCCCCCGGTCATACGCCTCCTGAAACTTGATCTTGTTCGCCAGATAGGGTTGGACTGCATCCTGGTTCATTTTGTTCCAGGTTGGAGCCATGACAAAGAACGTCAGGAAGAGCGCCAGGCCGACGAGAATCTGCGGTGGAGGTACCTGCTGGGTCCCCATGGCCTGTTTCAGGAAATGGAACACCACGATAATCCGGGTGAACGCTGTTGTCAGGATGAGAATTGCCGGCGCCAGCGAGAGGATTGTCATGATGAAGAGGATCTGCAGGGTTGTGGCTACCTCTTCCGGCTTGGTCGCTTTTCCCACTTCGATGGATACTTTTGGCAGGGGAAGCACTTTGTCCTGCGCCACTGCCGTCGATGCGACCGACACAAGGAACACCGCGAGGAGAACGAGAACCATGAATGACTTCATGCGGGCCTCCGCGGTCGTCGGGTGCCGTTCCCCGGACGTTCCGTCCGGCCAGTCATCGTGTTCGCGCCGTTCTGACGGCGGAGAAAACCTTTCAGGGATTCCTGAAGGTGAACCGCGAAGGACGACATTCCTTTCGCCTCGGACGTTCCGGTCTTCCACCCCATCCAGCGCGCCGCAGGTTCTTCCACCGTGAGCTTCTCTGCGATCTGCGCAAGGGCGTCTTCACTCTCAATGGTGCCGATCGTCTGCATTCCTTGCTCGCTCATACCCACCACAAACACCGAATCAAGAACCTTCACCACGACGATGGACCGTTTCGGATGCAATGACCGTTGACCGAGGATCTCCACCGGGACCACCTGCCCGCCTCCCGTTGATCCGCGATAGACGTATTTCTTCAATGCAAGGACGACCCCGACCATCAGGGCGAGGACTGCGACGAGCGAGAGAACGGTTTTGAAGAGAATCCACTCCATCGTCATTTCCCCAATCCGCGGACACGTTCACTTGCCTCGACGAGATTGGTGATCCGGATCCCAAAATGCTTCTCGATCACCACCACCTCGCCCTCCGCCATCTTTTTGCCGTTGATCAGAATATCGACCGGCTCACTCGCAAGCTTCTCGAATTCGACGACCGAACCGCGTTGAAGATCGAGTATGTCGCGGATCAGCATGTTCGTCCTTCCGAGCTCGATCGAAACCGGCAGATGCAGGTCGAGGAGGACATCCATTTTCATTTCCTTCTCGCCACCTGCGGACACCGACTCGAGGGACGGCAATTGTGCAGACTGCACTTCCACCATCCCTGCGCCCGTCTGCTCTGCGGCTTGAGCTTCCACACCCAAAGGAGACTCCATTATTTGTTACTCTCCCTGTTGAATTTCCTGAGACATACGCGTGATTTTGACCGCGACTTTGCCGTTCGAAACCCCCGGCCTCCCTAACAACCGTGGTTTTCCGCCGACCCAGACCTTGACCTCACCGTCGAGCGGGATGTTGGTGCGAATAACGTCGCCAAGTTCGAGGTGCAGCAATTCCCGCAACGTCAGAGAGGTTTCTCCAAGCACCGCCGTGGCATCGAGATGTGTGGTCCCCAGCTGGCGCGTAAGAGAACGTAGTGCGCCGGGGTCTTTTGTCCCTGTCGCCGTTCCGCTGAAGTGCTGAATGTTGAGTTTCGCGAGGACATCGTCAAGGGCAAATGTCGGAAAGCAGAGGTTCATCAGATATTTCTGACTCCCGATGGAAATCTCGAACGACACCACCATCACGATTTCACTTGCAGGGGCGATCTGCACAAAATCACCTTCGGTCTCATAGCGTTCCAGCTTGAAGGTGAGTTCGGCGACCGTCTTCCAGGCGCGTTGGATTTCGAGCAATGCCTTCTGGACGATCCCCTTGACGATGCTCTGTTCAATTTTGGTGATGAGTCGGGCCGATTTGTCTCCCATCGCCACTCCACCCATCAGGTGTTCCACCATTGCGATAATGAGCTGGGGGCTGATCTCCAACACCGCCAGTGCATCGGATTCCTGAATCCGGAACACATACAGGCAACTTGGGCTGGAGATCGAAAGCACGAATTCCGAATAGAACAATTGGTCGACAGACGAAACCGCCACCGTTACCGTCGTCTGTAAGCGCGAGACCAGATACGACCCTAATGCCTCGGCGAAACTCTCATGCACCGCCTGGAACGTCCGGAGCTGATTCTTCGACATCCGGTGGGGCAATCGGAAATCGAATACCACCACTTCGGACGGCTTCTTCTCGTCCGCGGTGGGGCCTGCGGGAAGTGGTTGATCGACATTAATCCCGGAAAGAAGACTGTCGATTTCCTGCTGTGAAAGGATCTCTGGCACGCTGCCCCGCTACTGGATGATAAATTTGCTGAAGTACACGTTTGTGACGCTTCCGGTTTTCACCAGTTCCGACGCCTTCGCGAGGATATCCCCTCGAAGCTGTTCCCGCTGCGCAACGCTTGCCAGTTCATCAAGGGTCCTGGAGGTCAACACGGAATTGAGGGCGTCGCGCACCTGGATCTCTTTCCGCTCCAATTCCTTTTCCCCTTCGACCGTGGAGGTCTCAAATCCTACCGTGAGCAGAAGAAACCGCGTACCGTTCGTCCCTGCGGGATTGACGATAAGGTCCTTCACGATGAACATATGCGATGCGGCGCCTTCGGCCCCTTCTTTCTCCCCGCCCTTCTCGCCGTCTTCCGCTTGTTCAGCCGCCGGTTGCGAGGGATGGGAAGATGCTGACCCCCCGCCGACGAACTTCGTCGCAACAAAAAACAGCACTACCACCTGGACGAGAAACACAGGGACGCCGATCATGATGATTTTCTTCAGAGGAAGCGCCTTGGCGGGTGTTGGTACTGGCGCACTTTCCTCTTCTTTGGGGTTCGGCTCTTTGGCCATAGGTCTGATCCATGCTATTCCAGGAACGACAAAGGTCAAACCGTGTGCCACGGTGGAAGAGGAAACCGAGTGAGGAATTCGGGCTAACTTGCGGAATTACAAGGGGTTTTCGAGGGAACGTGGTGTGGAGACGGCGCCCACTGGTGGTTATTATCGGCCAGGTGGTTGCGCTGAAAAGTCGCAACGGCGCTTGAATTCCACTGCTTTCTCTATGATCTCACTGACCCGCTCTTTGACCATCAGTTTCTTCCCTGTGGTCGTTGTGACAAGCGTATCCGGGGTTTCTTCAATGAATTCAATGAGATCGACGTTCACGACGATCTTTTGTCCCTGAAGACGGGTAAGTTCTACCATATTGAACCTCCGCACGGCTGGATTTGTTGGATGCCCCTATCTCGCCAGAGAATAAGGAAGGAGGGATGACTTTTGCCATCCCCCTTCCTCTTCCCTATCGCATTTAACGCTTCAGTGCAACCACTTCCTGGAGAATCTCATCGCTCGTGGTGATAACCCGAGCATTCGCCTGGAATCCCCGTTGGGCGGTGATCATTTTCGTGAATTCATCGGCAAGATCGACATTCGATTGTTCCAGCGCTCCGGACACGATCGAGGTGGACCCCCCCGGGTTCACAATGGCCGGTGATCCGGAGTTACCGCTGACATCGAAGAGGTTGCTGCCCGTTTTCATCAGACCGCTGGGATTGTTGAATTCGGCGACCATGATCTGTCCGAGGGCGAGCTTCGTGCTATTGGAAAACGTTCCGCGAATTACTCCGCTTGTTTCGACGGTAATGCCTGTGAGGGTGCCGGAAGTGTATCCGTCTTGATCGCGCATGGCCACCGACGATTCTCCAGCGGTCTGCGTCAATCCGGAAAGGTCTCCCGGCGCAGTTGCTGCCGGGGTGCCAAGATTGAAAGCAAAACTGACAGGCGGCGCGCCGGTTCCAGGGTCGACGACGATGGGGCTTCCGGTCAAAGTATTTACGGTGCCATCGGTATTGTTGAACGTGATCGTTCCCGCGGAGGCGGTCGTCGCCGGTGCGGGTGTCGCTGCACTCCACGACCAGGCATTATTCCCGGTCTTCGTGAAGGTAAGGTCCACCGTGGTCTTGTTTCCAAGTGAATCAAATACGGTGACCGAAGATTTCACGATATCGCCCACCGCCGCCGAAGAGTCAAGGTTGCCGCCGAATTTCGCCGTCGTCGTGGCCTTCGCAGGCGCTTTCATGTCCATCTGGATCTGAATATCCTGAAGGGCCGTCCCCGAAGGGATATTGCCGAGCGCATCGGCCAACTTACCCTGAAGGATGGTGCCCGTGCCCGGATTCACCATCTTCCCGTTCGCATCCAGCTTGAACGTCCCATCACGGGTATACAGAGTCTTGGAACCCTGATTCACGACGAAAAAGCCCGTACCACTGAGGGCGAGGTCCGTATCGACTCCTGTTGTTTCAAAACTTCCTTGCGTGAAAAGGGTGTCGATGGAATTAATCTTCATGCCGAGACCGACCTGAATGGGGTTGGTGCCCCCTGTCGTTGCGGTCGGCTGGGTGCTTCCCTGCAGTGTCTGGGCGTAGAGCTCGCTGAACGTGGCTCTGCTTGCCTTGAAGCCTACCGTATTAATGTTGGCGATGTTGTTTCCAATTACGTCCATCATGGTTTGCTGGTTCCGTAATCCGGAAACGCCTGAAAACAGCGAACGTAAGAATGACATTGTTGTACCCTCCGTTGAGTTGATTTTCTGGTCGAGCTTCTGTCGGTCGGCTCGATCGGAGGGGCTTCCTGGAACGCCGCGGGATCGGCGAAGGACCAGCCCCTTGATTCATGAAACACTATCCCGCTATGACTGCGCTGTCGATGTTGGTAAACACATTATCCTGTAGTCCCGCCGCATCGACCGCGGTGACAACTGTGTGGTTCTTTATGCTCACAATGAATGCCGTGTCCTTCATCAGGACAAGCGAATCCTGTGAACCCTTCTCCTCGGCCTTCGAGACCGCCTGCTGCAGACGGGAGAGATCCGCATCGTTCAACGTGATGTTCCTCGCCGAAAGACGCTCCTGCGCATGTTTGGAAAACTTCAGTTCCTGCAACTCGCGCTGCAGCACCTTGTCGAAGGCCCGGTCCTCCGGCAAAGGAATCGAAGGCCGATTCCTCAGCGCATCCACTCCTCCCACCGGGAGGAAAGGGACCTTTACGCCGTTGACAATAGTGTCGGACATGATTGGTTGTTGTTCTCCTTTCGTTGTTGATAGATGACTTCTAGCCGTTGAGAATCTCGAGAACGTCGGAAAGCGGAACCTCCGTCCCGTCGATCACGAAATATGTTCCATCCGACCGGAAACGGATTGCGGAGATCTTCCCGGTCAGGTACGTTGAAGCACCGACGGCTCCGCCCTTGTCGTCCAGCGCTTCGACTTTGAGTGTATAGGCACCGGCGCCGACCTGATTTCCCCGATCGTCGGTTCCATCCCAGGTGAACGAATGGTCCCCTTCGCTCACGCTCAATCCGCTGATCGTTTTTACCACTGTGCCCGACTGATCATAGATCTTTACATCAGCGGTGTTGGCATCGGCCGTAAGATTGTAGCCGAGGGAGATTGATGATGAGCCGCTGTATTGCAGAGCATTGCTCGACGCCCGAACGTCTTTCCCGACCAACGTCGCCGCAAGAGAATTTCCGATCGATTGCGTCATCAGCTGGTTCGACTGGATATTCTGCTCCAGAGAACTGTTGATGTTGGTGAGCTGCTCGAGCGAGCTGAACTGGGCAAGCTGGGCGACAAACTCCGTCCCCTGCAATGGATTCAACGGATCCTGGTTCTGCAATTGCGTTACCAGAAGCTTGAGAAAATCATCTTTTCCCAGCTGGTTTGAGGCCGTCGCGGTCTGAACCGGGCTTGTGGTGTTGACGGACGACACGGTGGTAGACATGGTACTTTTCCTCCCGCTTACATGGTGACTTCAAGAGTGTTATAGCCCATCGAGCGCGCTTGCCGGAGATCTTCCACCGAAGAGACCGGTTCGTGCCTCTTTCCGCTTTTTTGTTTGAAACGTCCTCCCCGGTTGGTCTGGCCATCCAGCGCACTGGACGACTGCCCCGAGGCGAAGACTTCGATCCGCTGCACGTCGATTCCGCGATCCTGCAACGTCTGGCGCAAGTCGGTCATCTGCTGCTCAATTGCTGTTTTCACCGCCGGCTGACTCACTTCAATTTGAGCGTGCAACTTTCCGTCGTCCATTCTCACCTGCAGGGTCATCTCACCCAGGGATTCCGGTTTGAATGTGACACGCATTTCCTGCTTTGATTCCGAGAGAGTGATGGTCAGCCCTTTAATGACCTGATCGACCACGGATCGGGCCGTCTGCTCCGGTAACAACGTCGGGGCGGATGCAGGCGCATCCTTTCCCCCTTCGACCGGCTGTAAAGAGCTGGCTGCGATACCCTGGGTCTGCGCCTGGAAACGCCAGCCGGGAAGTGCTTCACCATGCTCCTGCGGCGGTGCAGGCTTCGTCACCTGTCCTGGAAGTCCGACGGGGTTCTTTTCCACTTGTTGTCCTGTGAATACCTCGCCGGGAACCTCTTGCGTCTGTTTCGCAGAGACCGCCTCACCGGTATTCTGGCCCGACTTTGTCATTGCCTGGCCTTGCGCCTGAGAGTTCGCCTGCGCCAGAACCGGAGGCTGAGGTTGAGCTTGAGGTTGAGCTTGCGATTGAACTTGAGCTTGCGTCTGCGTTTGTGCCTGTGGTTGTAACTGACCTCCCATCCCCTGACCTGCTTGTTCGCCCTTTGTCCCCTGAGCTTTCATTGCGATCGCGAGGTCCGCCAGGACAGCCTTTGCCATCGGTTCCAGCGATGCGGCCTGTGCTGCCGGGGGAGGTTGAGAGGACGACGGAACGCGTGCTGTCGCGCTATCGGCCGATTTCTGACCTTCCGCGGGCTTTTGTGAAAAGATCGCCGGGTCGACGTCCGGCTTCGGGCCAGCCGGCGTTTCAACAGCTCGTGGCGTGGCGGCGCGGGAGATTTGACCCTCCGCCAATGCCGCACGCTCTTTCAGAACGGGCGTCTCCAGAAAACCTTCGGGGATCGGCATTGCGGCATTCGTTGCCGGATCCGACTTCCCGGGAGCCGCCGGGAGTGGAAGATCTGCCTTCACCGTGGCTTCCTTTGCGGCTGCAGACAGCACTTCAGGCACGGACGCCTTTGTTGTCTTGTCACCCGACTCTTTCTGCACGTTGGAATTCTGTGCCCCGAGTCCGTCAAGAACCGCGCGCTGTTCTTCAAGCACCCCCGCGAGCGATTCTGTTATGGAGAATGGGAGGATTGTTGCCTGGTTCCCGGAAGAGGGAGCAGTGGATGACGTCCCCTTTTCAGCAACAGTGGCCTCGACCGCGTTCTTGATCACTCCTGCGTTGACATTCTCGCTCGGAAGGGTCGCCGTCGCATCCGCGCTCACAGCCTGTGCCAGAAGTGTCGACAGATCAACCGGGGCCACGGTTACGGTCTGTCCCAAGAGCGCGGCAACAACATCGCCTGTCCCCGTGTCCCCGTCACCTTCCGATCCCTTCTCTCCTTTTGACGGATGCTTTGCGTGTGCTTTTCCACGCGGATGGACCGACTGCGCGTTGCCTGTCTCCGATTGACCCTTCATTGCAACCTGGAGAGCGCTCCGGAAGGGGGCGGCCTGCTCAGTACCGGACGAAGTATCGGAGGGCGCCTTGATTCCTATTGCCGCATTCTGCGCGGAAGTCACCGGGAGAAGTTGTTGTGCCATACGATCACCTGAGTAGTTTGGATGCCCGATCCGGTTGAATCGCAGCCAGAATTTTTGCCGCCTGCCGCGCTTTGATATACTTCAGAAGCTCTTTCGTTTCCTGGTCGGAAAGGTTTGCTATGATCTTCGCCGCGTTCTCCGGAGGCATTGCCTCGAGGAGTTTTGCGCGGGATTTCTGGAGTTTCTCCGTGGAGCTGTCGGATACCACCTGGGACACCTGGACACTGTCCCGATGCGTCTCTTCTGTCAGTGTGTGGTCTTTCACCCGTTCGGCACTGAGTGCGGCAACAAGGACATTGATGCTGTCACGGAAGAGGGCGATGGAGTCTTCCCCTTCCGATCGCGGCGGGGCCAATTCCTGTGCCGTCGGGCCCGCATATTCCCGGAGATATTTCGGCGCCGATTTGACGGTGACAGAATCGACGACGGGGTCCGCCGTCGCACTGCCCCTCAGCAAATCCGGACGCAACATCAGGGTCCCGAACACCACCACTCCCGCGAACAGGAATGTTCCGGCGAAAACCAGGATATATGTAAGCATACCTTTCATACTACAACCCCATCTTCATCCTTTGCGCCAGTACATCGATGACGCGTTGAGATTTTCTTTCGCTCTCTTTTTCAATGGCGACTTTTCGTTTCCCATCCAGGGATTCCACCATCTGGCGCGATTTCGAGCGTTCGACCAGCTCGTCCCGCTTGTCGGATTCATTGGTCTTGATTTCCTCGACCTTTTCCCCCTGATGGAGGATCTGACGATTGAGACTCTGGATGAACGCCCTGCTCGTCTGCAGGTCGCCCGCCTTGGTACGCAGCACCCCGGACGCATCGCTGATCGCGGAATCCTGGGTCTGCGCCAGCTGGTCGAGCCGTTTCTCTTCCACCTCGCGTTTTTGTGAAATCGCCGCGAGCTCACGCTGGGCATTTTGTTCCTGCACCGTTTTGACCTTGAGCACGGTGGTCAGGCCTGTACCTGAAACGTTCATTGAACCCCCTCGAGATTGCTTATGCTGTTGCCATGAGCTCTTCCAGACGACTCACGCTTACATGATATTCGGCACGTTCTTGCGACGGTTGGCGAAGGAAGGCCCGGATTGCCTCCCAATTCTTCAGGGACTCGTCGATGCGGGGGTTCGAACCCCTGACGTATGCCCCGATATTGATGAGGTCCTCCGCCTCCCGGTACGTCGCCATCATATCCAGCAGCCTGTGCACTGCCTTCCGGTGCTGTTCCGTCGTAATTCCGGACATTACCCTGCTGACGCTATCCAGGACATCCACCGCAGGATAGTGGCCTGCCGAAGCGAGCCTTCTTGACAGCACAATATGACCGTCCAGGATGGATCGTACTGCATCGGCGACGGGTTCAGTCATGTCGTCTCCCTCTACGAGCACCGTGTACAATCCGGTGATGCTGCCGGTCTTGCTGTTGCCCGCGCGTTCGAGAAGTTTCGGCAGCATGGCAAACACCGAGGGCGTATATCCTTTTGTCGTGGGCGGTTCCCCGATGGCCAGACCCACTTCACGTTGTGCCATCGCAAACCTGGTGACGGAATCCATCATGAGCATGACGTTCTTGCCATGATCGCGGAAATACTCGGCAACCGTGGTGGCCATGAATGCCGCCTTCAGACGGATCAACGGAGCCTGATCACTCGTCGCGACGATCACCACCGAACGTGCCAGTCCTTCTTTCCCGAGTTCCATGTCGATGAATTCGGCGACTTCGCGGCCGCGTTCGCCCACAAGCGCGATCACATTGACGTCCGCGGTGGTATTTCTGGCAATCATTCCCAGCGTCACACTTTTTCCCACCCCGCTCCCGGCAAATATGCCGACACGCTGACCCTTGCCACACGTGAGAAGCGCATCGATCGAACGAATTCCGGTTCCGACCGGCTCGTTGATTCGCTTGCGCTCCAGGGGATTCGGGGGAGCGTTGTAAATGGATCGCACCTCTTGGGTGACGAGGGGACCTTTTCCGTCCAGAGGGCGGCCGAGACCGTTCAAGACTCTGCCGAGAAGTTCCTCTCCCACATTGATGGAGAGAGCCCTGTTGGTCGCGACAATTTCGCTTCCCGGGCCCACCCGCGTCGCCTCACCGAGAATCATGGAGAGGACACGGTTGTCACGGAAGCCCACCACCTCCGATAACACCACGTCCTCTCCTTCTTTCGACTTGATGATGCAGACATCACCAAGCGAGCAATTGGGGCCGATCGACTCGATGACCAGACCGATCACCTGCGTTACCTTTCCGTTCACCTTCACGAGGTCCACCTGCTGCAATCGTGTCAGGTAGTCACGGAGAACCCGGGAGGGTTCACCGGACACACCGACCGTCGACGGGCTCGCTATGAAGTTCGCGCTACTCACGAAACCACCTGGCCGAACAGTGCCGCTTCGATCTGTTCAAGCTGTGTATAGATTCTCGCATCGACCGTTCCGGAGGGCGTTTCCAGGATGCATCCTCCGCGTTCAACTTTTTCATCAACTTCAATCACGATCTCCCGCAGCGACTCGGATGTCGCCTGAAGGGAGGATTTCTCATTGCGCGCGACAGCTTCATCGCGGGGATTCACGCGCAGCCGGAGAGTTTCCACTCCTGCCACTCGCCGGATGCCTTCCTGAATCTGCCGGATCACCAATTCCTCGTCGAACGTGATTTCCCGCTTCACAATTTTCTCCGCCACCGCAAGAGCAAATCGGAACGCGTCATGCTCGAGGCGGGAGACGAGTTTGTCCAGTTCGGACCTGATCGAGCCAACGACGTCTTCCCCCCTGCTGCGCTCCTCTTTGAGCCGCACTTCCATATCCGCGGCGAAGGACTCTTTCGCCTCCCGGATCCCGTCGGCTCTTCCCCGTCGATATTCCGCTTCCAGCAATGCCTCCACATCTCCCGGCTGGAGGACAGGAGATTGTTGGTCGGCTTCCGCCGCCGGGGCGGCACCCGCCGCCGATCGCATCTCAGGGAGCCGGGGGGACGTCGAAGCGACGCGCATGCGTCCTAGCCGGCCGACGATTTTAACGACTTCAGACAAACACTTCCTCCGTTCCTCCGCGGCCTGCGACCACGATCTCGCCCTGGTCCTCGAGTTGCTTGACAACTTCGACCACCCGGGTCTGGGCGGCTTCCACCTCTTTCAGTCGCACCGGGCCCATATACTGCAGTTCTTCCTCGAGAAGTTCCCGTGCGCGTTCCGACATGTTCTGGAAGATCTTCTGCTTGAGCTTGTCATCGACAACCTTCAGGGACATCGCCAGCTCCTTCTTGTCGACTTCCCTCAGGATACGCTGAATCCCGCGGTCATCGATATACAAGAGGTCTTCAAAAAGGAACATGAGACGCTTGATCTCGCCCGCGAGCTGGGGATCATGCTGCTCGATATTCTCGAGGATGATTTTTGCAGTTGCATTGTTGCATTTGTTCAGCACTGCCGCCATAGACTTGGCGCCGCCCATCACGCTCATGCTCTGACTGATTTCGGACCTTGCGATTTCCTCCACCACATCTTCCACCTCGGCGATGAGCTGCGGCGAAACCTTGCCGAGAGTTGCCATGCGATAACTGACCTCATGCCGGAGGTCTTCCGGGAACTCTGTGAGCACATGAGCCGTCTGGTCGGGGGCAAGGTTGGAGAGGATGAGCGCGATTGTCTGCGGGTGCTCTTTCTGCAGAAAACTCGCCAGCTGTTGACCGTCCGCCTTCTTCAGGATCCCGAAGCCCTTGACATGCGTCAGCGCCTTCACCTTCTCCAGGATATCGGTCGCGCGGCTGAATCCGAGCGAGCCCTCCAGTAATTTCTGCGCATAGTCGAGCCCTCCCTGCACGATATATTCTTCCGCCATGACCATCTGGTGGAATTCCTCGATCACCTTATCCACCTTCCCCGAGGGAACCCCCTTCATGTTGGAGATCTCCACGGTCAGGTGTTCAATTTCGTCCTGATCCAGCTGGCGCATCACCTTGGTCGCCGTCTCTACGTCAAGCGAGAGCATGAGGAGGGCGGCCTTTTGGCGTGAACTCAGACGATCATCTTTTACTGGTGCGGCCATTCTGTAGTCCGTCGGGTCCGTTATTCTTCGGAAAGCCACACCTTCAGAAGCCGTGATGTCTCCGACGGCTTTTGCCGGATGTAGTCGGTGACGCGATCCCTCCGCTGAGCGCGGAGCATCGCATCGGGTGATACCTCATCCTCCATCGGAGGCAGATCGACCAGTTCCTTCTTCGCGCGGAGTGCCGCATTCGCCTTCTGCAGATCGATCAATTGTTCGTGTGAGAGACCGGGGACTCTTACCCGCAAGCGGCTGAGAAGCGAGCGGATAATCAGGACGCCGCCGAGCATGGCACCGATGACGAAGATCTTTACTCCCCAGCCGTACCAATCCGATCCCGGAGTTTGTTTGTAGAGCAGATCCTGCTCTCCGCCGTTCACGCCGAAAGAGAGGTTGGTCACCGAGACTTCATCATTCCGCGTGGGGTCGAATCCCACGCTCTTTTTGACCAGGTCCGTCAATTTGTTCATCTCGTCCTGGGGCCGCGGGGTGAATTCTTCCACTGTCTGACCGTCTTTCTGCACGGCTTTCGGAATCCCGTTGACAACCGCCGCGACGGAAAGGCGTTTGACGTTCCCGAGGTTTTCAACGATGTGCTCTACGGTCTTATTCACTTCGTAATTCGTCAGTGAGCTCGTGCGCGTCGCCGGAGCCGCGGAATCGGACTGGGGCGTCTTCTCTTCCTGAATCGATTCGCTGCGGATCGCCGTATTATCGGGATCGTACTTTTCCTGATTTCTTTCGACCTGACGGAAATCCAGATCGGCAGTGACCTGGACGAGCGCATTCCCGCTTCCTACCACGCTTTCGAGCAGTGATTGGGCCTTTGTTGCGAGATATGATTCCACTTGATGTTGAAGCTCGTATTGTGTCGACGTTGTCGCCGCCAGGGAATTTCCCCTGTTGTCGGAGAGCAAGACACCCCGGGAATCGACGATGGTGACATTCCCGGCGTCCAGCCCTTCGATACTGCTCGCGACCAGATGGGCTATCCCCTTGACAGACTCCTTCGGCAGCTGGTTGCCGGACTTCATTTTGAGGATCACGGAGGCGGTGGCAGGCTTTTCGTCCTCTTTGAACAGGACCTTTTCCGGAACCACAAGATGAACGCGGGCTGCTTCAACTTCATCGATCTGGAGGATGGTCCTCGCCAGTTCACCTTCCAGCGCACGGCGATAGTTGATCTTCTGGACGAAATCCGATACTCCCAGGCTCGCCCGGTCGAAGAGTTCATACCCGATTATGCTCGATTGGGGCAAACCTTCTCCCGCCAGCGAAAGCCGCAGATCGTAGACCTGATCCTTCGGGATCTTGATGGTCTTCCCGCCATCTTCGAGCTGGTAGGGAATCGTTTTCTCTTTGAGTTTGTCCACAATCTTCGAGGCATCCTGTTCATTCAGGTTGCTAAAGAGCGTCGAGTAGCTCGGACGATTCACGAACGACACCAGGGCAACGATTGCAAGGACGACGGCAATACTCACCGCCCCGAGGGTCAGTTTTTGGGCGAGAGTGAGACGCCGGAAGAAGAGCGTCACCTGCTCGGAAGCTTGATTTTGTGCTGCTGGCATGGGCATCAGATCTGAATTCGCATCAACTCTTGATAGGCACTAATTGCCTTGTTGCGGACCTCCATCAAAAGGTCAAAGCTGGTCTTGGCCTTTTCCACCGCGATCATCACATCGTGAAGATCGGCGCCTTCGCCGCTCACCATTTGTTCCACGGCTTTATTGGCCTCCAGCTGAAGCCCATTGACATCCTTGACCGCCTGGTTCAGCGTTTCGCCGAAAGACACGGTGGCGTCTCTGGCTGACTTTTCAGCAGTCTTCCGTTCCAGGCCCACATTCGGAACGAGCGTAAGACCTTGAGTGATGTTCATCGTTATCCTTTTCGGTCGACCATTTGTCCCATGCGCGCTGGACTTGTCAATCCCTTCGGTGAATATGTCGCGTGTGCGCCGATCTCTTCAGATGACTCGGGGAACAGGGCGGCAAAATATTCCCTCTCCTCCTTCGTGACGGCGGAACCCGGTCCCGCCGGATTCGTGCTTCCGGCAGAAACGAATGCTTCGGGTTGCATCTTTTGAAATTCCGCGCCTCCCTTGACGACGCGGTGCTGCGGACGTTCTGCCTGCTGGCTCTTGAGAGCCCCTTCAATTCCTCGGATATCCATCGTCAAATCTCCAGTGAATCTTTTGCCATTGTTTTTGCCGCAGTGATCGCGGTGACATTTGCTTCAAACGAGCGGGACGTCGCGATCATGTTCACCATTTCCGTCACGACGTTCACATTGGGCATTTGCACATAACCCTCCGCGTTCGCGTCGGGGTTGCTCGGATCGTAGACCAGGCGGGGAGGAGCCGGATCTTCCGATTCTGTAGCACTGATGCCGGCCGGCACGGTTTGCTGACTCGTCATCGAGAATGCGTCGCCGCCGAGGTGGTTTGCATCGGTCGTTTCCAGCTTAATGCCGGCCTGTTTCATGACCGTGGAGAACACCTGCACCGCTTTTTCCTTGAAGGTCACCACTTTCCGCCGATACGGTCCGCCGTCGGCGGTTCTGGTTGTTTCAGCGTTCGCGAGATTCTCAGCGATGGTGTTCATCCGTTGGCGCTGCGCACTCAAACCTGCCGCGCTGATATTCAGTCCTGTGAACACGCTATCCAGTTTCATAATGTCCCCCGAATACTCTTGTCCAATTCCTGGAATGCTGTCCCCGTGAGCCGGGCGGCAAACTTGTAGCGAATTTGATTCTTCGCCAGGTCAGCCATTTCCTGGTCGATATCGACGCTGTTGGCACCGCTCGCAAGGGGATCGGCACCGGGGTTCTTGTCATCTTCGACGAACGGACGGGCCTGCACCGCGTCTCCCGCGCCAAGCGCGAGATGGCGGGGATCCGTCGTGGTCCCACGCAGTTCAAGTTCATCGCCCGAAACCGATGAGAGCTGTTCCTCGAAGTTTACATGTTTCGGAACATAGCCGATCGTTCCGGCATTCGCGATATTCGCGGCAATCGTCTTGTGGCGCATCGCATAAGCGCTCAACGCTTTGCCAAGGGTTGGAATGGTGGTAAAATCGAACAGCTTCATGGTATTGCGCCGCGGCGAGTAGTTGCGCCGTCTCACTTGTGTGTGAACGTGCGTCCTTGCGGTGTCTTTCAGCGGTAGGCAGCATCCGTGTACCGTCCCGCACATCTACGGGGTTCAGCGATCAGTTCCACACCCGGGGTGCATGCGTATCTCCAACCTCTAGATACCCAGCGGGTCTTCTTCCCACACGGGACGGACCGAATTCTGATTCTTTTCATCCCGGCTTTTTGCAGCCACGACAAATGCGGTCAAAAGTGTGGCAACGATACTTGCAGCCAGGGCAAAACGGCCGGCATTGCGAATAATTGGATGACCATTCATAGCCATTGTTTCTTCCCTCTGGGGATATTGTGTTGAAAGGTAACATTGCAAGAGGGGTGCCAGAGCGCAGAGAAGGAATTCGGTTGATTTGAAGAAAGGTGAATTCTCGGCCTTGCCGGTTCGATGGCTAATATGGAACACCTGATGACTATTCCTGCTCATATTCCAGGTGCAGGGTGGCCGAACGGCCGCACTTGCAGATGAATTCCGCAGAAGTGACACGATCCCCGTCCTTATGCAGGATAACCATCGGATCATCTTTGGTTTCGGCCAGTATGCCGACCTTCTGGGCCCCGACGGCGGAGACATGAGCGGCTTTGATAATGTTGCCATGGAGCTTGCTCGGCATGTCAACTTTCTTATAGGATGCCAGGTCCAAAAAGCCCTTTTCTTCAGATGGTTTCACGTACATGTCCTCCAACAAGTTTTGTCATTGCAACCGGAATATCGTCAAGCGAAAGCGTGTAATCTGAAAGTCCGTCGTCTACTACCGCCTTGGGCATTCCGTAGACCACGCAGGTCTCCTCGTTCTGGGCCATGACGACGCCCCCGGTCTGCTTTACCGCACGGGCGCCTTCAAGGCCGTCTTTACCCATGCCGGTCATCACGATTGCCAGTAACGGGCCTTGCATCGCATGGACAGCGGAATTCATCATGATGTCCGCACATGGGCGATAAAGTGTATTTGACGGTTCAAGACTTATATGCGCACGTGGTCCGGTCCCATTCGACACGAGAGTGAGGTGGTGGCCGCCGGGAGCAATGAGGACTTTGCCCGGCTCCATCGGCTCGCCTTCTTCCGCTTCTTTCACGTAGACCTCGCTGAGACTGTCGATCCGATCCGCGAGTGTTTGGGTGAACCTGGGGGGCATATGCTGAACGACGGCGATGCCGAGCGGGAAATCCTTCGGCAATTTCGGCAACATATGGAGAAGTGCGAAGGGCCCCCCCGTCGAGATTGCCAGGACGACGGCACGAAGGTCTTTCCGGGCAACGGGCAAGACCGATGCCCGTCGCGCCGGCTGCGAGACCGGGGTATGAAGGGAAGCTGATGCATTGCGTATCCGCTGAAGCCGGAGGGACAAGGAACGGCTGAGCGCGATGTGCTTGACCTTTGAAACCAGCTCTTCCTTGATCTTGACGATATCGAGCGATACGTAGGAGAGTTCTTTCGGAATAAAGTCGACGGCACCGAGATTCAGGGCATCGAGAGTGGCCTTGGCGCCGTCGGACGTGAGTGAACTCACCATCAGCACGGGGGTCGGCATCTCCTTCATGATGATGCCCAGGGCCGTCAGCCCGTCCATAACGGGCATTTCAATGTCCATCGTGACAAGGTCCGGTTTGAGCTCCCGGATTTTTTCAATTCCCTCCCGGCCGTCACGGGCGGTGCCCACGACCTTGATCTCCGGATCGGACTCAAGCATCATTGACAGAGATTTCCGCATGAATGCGGAATCATCGACGATCACGACAGTAATGGTTCGCACGTCAACAATCGTCCTTGATAATGGTCAAGCATGGACCAGGGCCTGAGCGCTCAACCGCATGAGTTCGCCGACATCCACGATCATGATGACCTGGCCGTCACCGAGAATCGTCGAACCGGCAATGCCTTCCACCGTCCCGAGGTAGTTGCCCAGAGATTTGATGACTACTTCCTTCTGACCCAGCATCGAATCGACGACGATCCCCAGGCGTTGCTCGGCAAGTCCGACGACCACAATATAGGTCCACTCGGCGGTTGCCTCGTTGTTTTTGCCGCCCAGGATCCTCGCGATGCGGGCAATCGGAAGTACGCTGTCGCGGAGACGCACGACCTCAACGCCATTGATTGTGCTGATCTCCGCCTCCTGCACCCGTATCACCTCGAGAACCGAATTAAGGGGAATACAGTAGATCTCTTCTGCCGCCTTGACCAGCAAGGCCTGAATGATGGCCAGGGTCAGCGGCAACTTGATCGTGAAACCGCTCCCCTTCCCCTTTTCGGAATCTATCTCAACGATTCCTTTCAGCTTCGAAATGTTCGTCCGAACGACGTCCATTCCCACTCCCCGCCCGGAAATGTTGGTCACTTTGGTGGCGGTGCTGAATCCCGGTGCAAAGATCAGGTTCAGGGCTTCTTTCTGCGACATCTCCCGGGCCTGGCTCTCGGATATCATTCCCTTCTCGATTGCTTTGGCCTTCAGTTTCTCCGCGTCCATCCCTCGCCCGTCATCCCGTATTGCGATCACAATGTGATTCCCCTCATGCTGAGCTGTCAGCCGTACGGTGCCTTGCGCGGGTTTCCCCGAAGCGGTGCGGTCGGCTTGCGGCTCAATCCCGTGATCGGCGGCATTCCGGATGATGTGGACGAGGGGATCGCTCAGTTCCTCAATAATCGTTTTGTCGAGTTCGGTTTCTTCCCCCTCCATGACGAGGTTAATATCCTTCCCCGTTTCCCGGCAGAGGTCCCGGATGAGACGGGGAATCTTGTTGAAGACCTTGGCGATCGGCACCATCCGGGTTTTCATCACCGCCATTTGCAGCTCGGTGGTGATGAAGTCAATCTGAGCGCTCGTGTCCGATAATCCCCTCGAAATGGGAAGATCCTCGTACTGCTGGGCTACTTGTGTGGCAATCTGGGTGAGCCGGTTGCGGCCGAGCACGAGTTCGCCCACAAGGTTCATGAGGCTATCCAGACGGGTCACATCGACGCGGATCGTCGTATCTGCCGCACCCTTTGTTCCCCGTTGACCACCCTGTTGCTGCGCATCCTGCTGGACCGAACCGCTCTTGTCTTCATCGCTTCCGCCATCCTTCCCTGTTTTCTCCTGTTCCATCCCTGCACTCAGAGGAGACGTAGGAGACGCAGGCGGGGCTGGATCCCCGGCAGACGGGACTGTCGGAGATCCTGCGGGGGGCAAAGCGGGGGCCACTGTTGCCTCGCGATTCCCGGCTTGCGCCGAGAGAGCGATTTCTTTGAGACGTTCGAGGATGGGTTTCAGGTCCACCCGCCGACTGTCTTTGTTTTCAATCCTGGTCAGCAATTCTTTCAAGATGTCATATGCTGCCAGGATGACATCCATTTTTTCCGCCGTGACAATTATCTCGCCTCGACGCAACTTGTTGAGAACATCCTCAAAACTGTGCGCGAGTTCGGTCATCTGCTCCAATCCCAGGAACGAAGACGTCCCCTTGACGGTGTGCACAGCCCTGAAGATGGAATTCAACAGGTCGGGACTGGTTGACCCTTTTTCAAGCGAGAGAAGGTCCTGGGCGAGCTTTTCGAGGACCTCGCGTGTTTCGACAATGAAACTGTCCAGAATCTCCGCCATTTCGTCATCAAACGCGGGAAATGGTTTCTCGTTTTCTTCGGGAGCTTTTGGCTTACTCATGGCCCTGGTTCGTCCATTGTTGAATGATAAGATCAGCTTGCTCCTGACGTTTCGGAGATGCCGTGTACTTTGCTTCCGTATCGAAGGACTTCGGCTGCGAAGGCTGTTCCGCTCCCGGCCCGGGACCGGATTCGCTGAACTGGTCGAGGATGCGGATCAGCTCTACACGCACCGATTCGATCATGTGACTGACACCGGCGATTTGTTGGCTCGTGATGTCTTGCACCTGGAGGGCCATGGCGATACTCATCGACTTCTCTTTGGTCGTGGCCAGAGATCGCCCGATGGACTTCATCACCTCCGCCACCGGCTCTCCGGCATTGGCCAGGAGCACTTCCAGTTTCTTCACGCCGTCTTCTGCGTCGGTCACATTTTGAGACATGCTGTCGAGAACGTTCAGGATTTCGACCGTGGCCGATTCCGTCGCCTGCGTCACATTCGTGAGCTGATCTGAGGCCTTCGGGATTTTGCCCGAGCTTTCCTCGATGGCAAGCTTGATGTTTTCGAGCGCAGGGACCATTCCTGAAATCGCAAGGACGAACTTCTCGAGAAGGCCGCCGATTGCCGGCTGATTGCCATCAGCGTTGGAGGACTACTACCGGATTCACCATCGAAGCTCCCAGTGTTGAGGTTCACATAGCCATTCGAACGTCCGGTCAGCCAGTGATGCCACTATTTCGTTTGCTGACGGAGATCATTGATGATGCTGTCCGCTTTCTGTTGTTTCGTCGCGGTTGTATCGTATTCCGCCGAAGGGTCAAACGCGATCTTCACGTCCCGGTGACGGCTTCTGTCCGGTCCGGCAGCGCTCTCTTCCCCCTGCACATGCCGGAGAAGCGCATTCAGTCCGTCATCAACCGACTGCATCAGACGGTTCACTCCGGCAATTTGCTGCGCGGTGATGTCCTGAACCTGCAGGGCAATCATGATGCTTGTGCATTCGGCTTTGATGGTGTCGAGAACCAGCCCCTGTGCGATCTTCAGGATCGGCCGATTCCAACAAGCGCGACAGCGTGTCCCAGGTATTGATCAGTCGCGTGATCTCTTTGGCTGCAGGGCTCGCACCTCCGATCTGTTCGAGAACTTCGGTCATTTCCCGCACGCCGGACGATACTGCCGCGTTGCGCCGCGAAAACCAATCCTGCAGGCCCTGCACGCGCCCGATAATCCGCTCGACGATATCGAGTATTTCCGTCGACGCCAGTTCGTTTGCCGCAGTGACCTTGGCAAGCTGATGGGATGCCTTCGGGAGTTTCTCCGCCGTCTGCTCAACAGACGACTGCAGTTCCGCCATCACCGGTGTGATCTCCCTGACGAAATCCAGCAGATCCCGGAACAATCGCCGGGCGTCCGGTTCCTTGTCGAGCAAACGAAGGGCTTCATCGGCCCTGGCAAACACCATTTGTAGTTCGTCTGTGCGCATAGTATGATCGGTGGTCCCCATGCGGACTGTTACGATGCCCTCGATTCCACTGTTTTCAGGATCATGTCGATCTTCTCCTTCAGCCCCTGTGCGGTGAAGGGTTTTACGATATAATTGTTGACGTGCGCCTTCATCGCCTCGATGACATCCTCCTTATTTCCGCGAGTGGTCACCATGAGAATCGGCATTTCGGCGAAGGGTTCTGTGGCACGGACCCAGCGGGTCAGGTCAAGACCGTTCATTTCAGGCATATTCCAGTCCGTGATCAGGAAATCCGCCCCCTCGCTGAGCAGTTTTGCCATCGCGTCCTTGCCGTCGCCCGCCTCGACAACGCTCTCGAACCCGAGGCTCTTTAACGTATTGATGACAATTCTCCGCATCGTCAGCGAATCATCCACAACAAGGAATTTGAGAGAAGCCATTTCTCACTCCATTGATAAGTTGAGTACTCCAGAGAGATTCATTCTGCCCAACTGAAGTATTTGGATACTTCATATTGAATCTTTTCCAGGCTGAACGGTTTCACGACATACGATCCGACACCGAGTTGCTGGCCCCGTTCCTTGCTCACACTGTCTCCGAGGGACGACAGAATGATCACCGGCAGATCCCTGTATTCGGGATTATCCCGAAGTGCACGGATGAGTTCAAATCCGTCCATGTTTGGCATGTTGAGATCGGTAATGACGAGATCGATCTTTTCCAGGGGAAGCTTCTCCAGCGCATCCATCCCGTCCGACGCCGCCACCACTTTGAATCCCTGCATGGTCAGGGAGACCGCGACAAATTTCCTCACCGTTGCCGAATCATCGACAATGAGAATGACTTTGTCCATCGTTGCATCACTCCTTCTTGTATGCGACGGTTTTCGCAAAATTCACCAATTTGAACGCACTGGAAATGCCGTGAAGGGATTCGGCATATCCGATGAAAAGGAATCCTCCCCTGCGCAACGCGTCGTACAGCGTCGAAACGACCTGGATCTTCGATTGCAGGTCGAAATAGATGAGCACGTTGCAGCAAAAGATGATGTCGAAATTCGACATAGCCCGCAGCCGCGCCTTGTCGTAGAGATTGACATTCTCAAATCGGACGAGACGTTTCACTTCATCGCGGAGGTGGTACCGCGAATCCTCTGTGACAAAGTACTTGTCCAGATAGTATTTCGGCATATTGCGTATCGAATAGTCCCGGTATACTCCCTTCACCGCGGTATCAATCACGGCCTGATTGATGTCGGTCCCAACAATTTCAATCTCGAGTCCCGGGTAGCGCGGCTTTATGCGTTCAAGGAACAGCATGGCGAGGGTGTACGCTTCTTCTCCCGATGAGCTTGCGGCACTCCACACCCGGAGTTTCCCGGTGGGAGATCCCCTGCCGGCCAGCACTGAAGGCACCAGCGTTTGCTCGAACGCCTCGAACTGCGGTTCGTTCCTGAAAAAGAAAGTTTCGTTGATCGTGATGGCTTCGTAGAAGAAGCGCATCTCCTCCTGCCGCCGGACACCGTACTTCAAGAACTGAAGGTAGGAGTCGAAATCGGTCAAATTGAGTGCTTGGAGCCGTTTCCCGAGCCGTCCTTCGAGAAGGTATTTCTTGTTGTCCGGGAAATAGATCCCGCACTGCTGATAGACAAAGTCGCGTATTTGGCGGAATGACTCATCGCTCAGCTTCAGGCCTGACAACAAAACAGGCCGGGGTATCACAAGTGATGGGGTAGTCAACGATCGATCTCCAGCTTCCGCTTCAATTACACTTCCGGGGCATCAACAGCGTATCCCCTCGACTGGAGGATCCCGACTGCAACTTCCCTAACCATTGCATCTTCATCCTCCAGGAACCGTGTGATGAAATCCGGTGCCCGGGGATCGGATATTGCGGCGATGATTTCGATAACGTGCATGCGCAACCACGGATCGGGATCATTCATGATCGCGTCCAGAAACTCCACGGCATTGTCACCGTCCAGCCGGAAAAGCACATCGACGATCGCACTTCGGGTTTCTTCATCGGCGGTCGCCCAGCGATCGGCAACAAGAATGAAGACGCGGTTGACCAGCCGCTCCAACGACTCATCCAGCTTGTTCAGCATAATCGTTCGCGACATGTCCGGCACCATCTTCCCGATCAGCAGAATGACATGCTTCACCGATTCCGCCCGGTGGTCTTCCACATAACGGATCGCCGTCTGAAAGGTATCCGTCCGGTTCGGCAGGATTGTCATCAGGAAACCGTCAAGGTCCGGGGAATTTCCCAGCGCGTCGATCAGTGCATAGGTGACCGTGCTCTGGCGACAGTGCGAAAGGGCCTTCGCGGCACTCAATCGTATTACCGGATCGGCGTCTTTCAGGGCGTTGAGAAAATCAGGAATCCGGTCGGGGGGACATTCGAGCCCTTTCCCGGCCCGCAAAGAGATCTGCACGAGGGTGTGCAGGAAAGCCGACCGCAGCCGTCCCTTTACCTTGCTGACATTATTTGCCAACACCCCGGCAGCTTTTTCGTCACCGACGCCGCTGAGTGCCTCAACAATGGCAAACACCGTGACCGTATCCTGCGCGGGCGATTCGAGAACTTCCTGCAGTCGAAGAAGAAGAAAGTCGCATGCATCACGATCACCGATCTTTCCCAGCGCTTCGGCAACCGCCGCCTTTGCATAACCATGCTCGAGGTATGCTCGGTACAGATCGTCGAGCGCGCCCGTGGCTTTGATGTTCCCCAGAGCCTCCACAGCGGACACCACGACATTTGCGTCCGCGTCGTTCAGGAGAGGAATCACCGCAGACGCAGGAACTGCGTGACCGATCGATCCCAGGATGTCAACTGCGAATTTCCGGATATCCTGGTCTTCATCCGAGAGATAAGGGAGAATCGCTGCAATCGCCGACTCACCAAGCTGGACAAGGAGGTTCGCCGCAAGATTCCGCGTAACGATATTCTTGCTTCCGATATACCCGACAATGGCGCTGGCCACGGGGAACCCTCCGATTGCCACCAGCGACCGAAATGCCGCATCGCGAACGCCCTTATCCTCATCCTTCAACGCAGACGCCAACGAATCGACAACATCCGGCTTTCCGCCTGAAATCAGGGCCTCCGCGGCGCTGCGACGGACATCGGGGTCGGGGTCAGCCAACGGGTCCACAATCAGTTTCTGTTTGTCCTCGGCCATGTGCCTCTCTTTCGGTCGTGCCTTACAGCCCGGTTGCAGTAAGTTCCCCGTTGCGCTCAAGGAACACCACGCCTGTGACGACCGCATCTGTGAGCTTCCGTGCGCCGTTTACTTCAATAAAGACATTGTCCGAGATGGTCCCGCGTACCAAAAGCTTAGCATCTCCAACCTTCTGTAACTCTTCGGAAAGGGAAGTCTTCTCAGCCTCCAGAGATTCCAATAATTTCGGAAGACTGCGTTGCGTTTCCTGGAGACGCGTCAACATCTGTTCCCGTTCGGGAGCCAACGAACCGGAATCGATTTTGAGCCGGACAAGCTTATAGACCGCAGCCTTGACGTCGGCGAAGTTCTTCTCGCCCTGGCGCATTTCCTTTTCGATTCCAGCCAGGCGTTCGACGATCCTTCCCCTTCGGCCCACGCGCACCTTCACCTGGCCCCCGTCAAGGCGCCCCAGTTCCCCGACTTCCACCAATTCATCTGCTTCCAGAAAGCCGCCCGCAATGACTGCACGGGGTGCAAGAATACTCCGTTTTGCGGCAATCAGACCGTTGATGCACTCCCGCTCAATACGCACGTCGTTATTCGACACGATCTTCTGGTTTCGTACATGTTGCACGCTGACGGACCCTCCCGCGACGATCTTGCCGTGACCCCGGCCCATGAAGCCGTTTTTGATCGTCACGTCACCCCCCGCTTCGATAATGGCATCGTCGACGTCGCCCAGCACGGTCAATTTGTTTCCCACTTTTACGACCATATCGCCATGAATGTCGCCCCGGATAACGAGCGATCCGACAAACGTGACGTTGCCCATCGTCAGGTCGAGATTTCCCTTGATTTCGATTGATTCCTGCACGTCAATGTGCCCGTCGGACGTCACGACGGCATTCCCATCCCTTGTTGCCACGAAGAGGCCGGGATCGTCCTTGTCAGCGACGACTCCCGCAGTGGGCCGAACGACCGCCGGGGGTCCACTCCGTGCGCCAATCACTTCTCCTTTCACCGTCGCCCCGTCTTCTCCGTGACCCGGCTCGTGGACCCTGGCAACAGGTTCACCCCGCCGTACATTTCGGATCTGGATGGTTGTCCGGGTGTGATCATCGCCCTCCGTCGACGTTCCGGTTTCCTGCGGGACCAGAATTTCAATCCAGCCGGGTTGACCGGGGACGGGCGCGCTTCCTTCGGCGACAATAACACGCCGTCCCGGCTGTTCTCCCACTAGAGGAAGAGCATCTTCCTTGATACCCCGGACCACTCCCGCAAGCATGAGAGCGTCTTTCACTGCCTCTGCCGTGCATGGGCCACTGTCGCCTGTCTGCACTGCGGCAGCGTGGAGCCCGTCGCTATCGATCGTCACCTGGACCGTGTCGATGGCCGGGACGGATATTTCATTCCCCATCGTCATCCCCGTCGTCGTCTGATCATCTCGAGTTGCGGCTTCATCTGTGTTTCGTAGCATTCCGGACAGATCCCGTGCGAGAATTGAGCATCCGTCCGTTTTGAGAAATACGATTCCACGGCTTCCCAGCTTTCCTGCTTCGTGTGGATCCGTTTGCACCGGGGACAGATCGGGAGCAGTCCTTCAAGTCGATTCACATGCGTCTGCAAAGCCAGGATTCGTTCCGCAACCCTGAGGCGAACCGTCAGCTCGACGATATCGCAAGGCTTCGTCACGAAGTCGTCCGCACCCGAGTTCATCCCATCAATGTAGCCGACCTTCCTGTCCATCGCAGTGAGGATGATAATGTAGGTGTAGGATTGCGTCGACGCGCTCCGTATTCTGCGGCACAGTTCCAGGCCGTCCACATCCGGCATCATCCAGTCGGTGATAACAAGGTCCGGTTTGTGTTCGCGGAACCCCGACCAGGCCTTCTCGCCGTCCACAAATCCCTCAACGGTGTGCCCGAGGCGTATCAATTGCGTGGCAAGAATTTCGCGGGACGTCGCATCGTCCTCTGCGAGAAGGATATTCATAGCGAACTCTCGAGCGATGTGATCGTCGTATTCATCAGCATGGTGCTCACCGCTTCAAATTCCTCCGCGAGTTGTTCAACGGCGGGATCTGATTCCGACGGAAGGGCTGTGAGACATTGCAGGGCACGTGCCACCGCCATCATGCGCAGGGCGCCGATGTTCCCGCAAATGCCGGTGAGGGAATGGGCCAGATTATGAAAACCTTCCCAGTCCCCATTCTTCCGGCATTCGCGCATCCTGGTCAAACGGGCCGGGACTTCCGACACGAAGTTCTGGACGAGTCGTTCCCAGAGGCCGTTCGCCGTACGCGCGGTTAATCGCATGAGCTCGGACGCTCGTTCGCGGTCGAGAATGGGAAGATCTTCGACCCCATCGGTGACCGCAGGGGAATCCTCGCTCTCGATATCCCTCCTTCGCGCCGTCCACATCTCCAGCATTCGACGAAGATCCTCAAGAAGAATGGGCTTCGGAACGAATCCGTCCATCCCCGATTTCAAGCACAGCTCCCGCTCTTCCTGCAGGGCGCTGGCGGTCATTGCGACGATGGGAACATGACCTGACCCGGACGCTTCCACTTCACGGATCTTACGGGTAGCTTCGAAGCCATCCATGACCGGCATCTGGCAGTCCATAAATACCAGGTCATACTTTTTTTGCCGGCATGCTTCAAGAGCTTCCTCACCATTCTGGGCGAATTCCACGTTTTGCCCGAGACGTTCGAGCATGACCGATGCGACAAGTCGATTGCCTTCGTTGTCCTCGACGACAAGGATCGAGAGTCTGGGGAGCTCACCTCCATGTGCCCCGGCGAGGGCCGGAGGCCGCTGCACCGCGCTGATGGCGGATTGCCGGTCAAAGACGGCGGTAAACCAGAACGTGCTGCCCGCACCCGGCGTGCTCTCGACTCCTATCTGACCGCCCATCATCTCGGAGAGTTGTTTGGAAATCGTGAGACCCAGCCCGGTCCCGCCATATCTCCGTGTCGTCGACCCGTCGCCCTGCGAGAATGGCCGGAAGAGGACGGAGAGAACTTCGGGGGAGATGCCGATTCCGGAATCCTTCACTTCAAACCGCACTTGCACCTTTCCTGACTCACCCTCCTCCTGTGTCGCGGTCACGGACACGGTCCCCTGATGGGTAAACTTGATGGCGTTCCCCACCAGATTATTGATCACTTGCGACAACCGGACGGCATCCCCTCCCACCTCCGGAGGGAGAAGCGGGTCGATGCTCGCCGTGAGCTCGAGCCCCTTCTCCTGGGCTTTCGACGAGAACAACTGTATCGCCTGGCGGACTACTTCCTGGACGGAGAATGGCGCCATCACAAGAGCCAGTTTGCCAGCTTCAATTTTCGAAAAATCCAGGATGTCGTTGATGACCGTCATGAGCGAAGTACAACTGGCCTGCATGATATCGAGGTATTTCCTCTGCTCCCCGGTCGGATCGGTATCCTGCAGGAGGTCAACGATTCCCATGATGCCGTTCATCGGCGTCCGGATTTCGTGACTCATGTTCGCGACGAAGTGCCGTTTCGCGACGTTCGCCACCTGTGCCTGTTCGAGGGCTTCGCGCAACTCCCGCGTTCGTTTTTCGATGGCCTCTTCGAGGTGTTTGTTGTAGTCGTTCAGCTGCTTGTGCAGATTTGCGGATTCCAGGGCATGCGCGCAGTTGAACAGCACAATGGAAATCAGGTTGAGAGATTGATCACCCGTCTCGCTCGTCGCCTCCGGCAGCACGCCCATGAACATGCCGACGATCTTCGATCGCGTCGCCAGCGTATGCAGGACCGTTGTTTTCCCCAGGTACTTGGACGGGACCAGTACCGAACGCGATTGGTTCAGGGCCCAAGCGAACATGCCTTCATCGATCTGATAATCCACTTCCTTCTGAACGAGGTCCTTCTCCTCCGGTGGGTCGAAGTCCCTCAGTTCGAAATTGAGGCTGGGTTCATCGACAAGCAGGAAGGCAATGTTCCTGAAGGCGACCAACCTCCGCAGATTGTTTCGCGTCGTTTCGAGGATCCCTTCAGCTTCCAGGCCGGATGTCAGGCTCGTCTGAAAGTCTCCGAGAGAAGCGACGAACTCAAGCGAATCCAGCACCCAACGATTCACCGTTTCAAGGTGCCGGGCACGAAGTTCCGCTTGCTGAAGGCGGTCATGAAGATCGATAAAGTCACTCATATCGGTGCGGTCGTCCCGGGAATGGTCCGCTACAATATTGTTTGCACTGCATCACCGTACTGTCGTTCCACCTGTTCCATCACGGTCAGGAGGGTCCCCGGCGAGAATCCCAGTTTATCCCAGGCCTCCCCGTCCAATGAGGGAACATACTGCTCCCCGTTTCCCCCCAATTCCATCGCGTGAGCGATGATGTCGGCGACGTGCACGATTGCCGTCTCCACCGGGTATTTCGTCGCCGCTTTGGGGTTGTGATGATACATCACCACCTCTTCGAGGCTCGAGGGGAGCTTCCACGTTTGCAGAAGAACGCCTCCGACCACCGCGTGCGTAAACCCGAACATATTCCGTTCGACCTCGTACAGGGGAAGACTCCCCTCCTGCACGCTGGCCAGAGCATCGCGCATGGCATCGGCGGCCTTGACGTACATCACGAGCCTGCCGATATCGTGGAGAACTCCCGCAACAAAGTATCGTTCCGGATTCGGGTCCCGCCGGATGGTGGCGAGGATCCTCGCTGCCAGCCCGCACCCGACGCTGTGCTTCCAGAAGGAATCCATGCTGACCAGACCTTCAGGGACGCCTTTGAACATATGCATCACGGAAGTGGCAAGGGCGAGCGCGCCCAGCTGTTGCGTGCCGATGATCGTGACCGCCTGGGAAATGGTCTCTACCCGAGAGGGGAAGTTATAGAACGCACTGTTGACAATTCTCAGAAGCCGGGCGGTCAGTCCGGGGTCCTCGCGAATAATCTTCGCGATGTCGGCCATCGACTTCCGGGGATTGTTGATCGCCTCGTCGAGGCGAAGATGAATCATTGGAAGCGACGAGACTTCCACATATCCGCGGAGCAAATCACGCGGGCTGGCCAGCGCTACCATTGGCGTCCTCCATCTTGCGTGCGAGACGTAGTGCGGCAAGCCGCATGAGTTCCTTGTTGACCGCATGCTCCGTGTCGCAATAACGGAACAGTTCTTTCACTCTCGTTTCCGCGGAACGGAGCAATTCCGGCTTCACCGAGGCCGCCGCCCGGGCCTCGACTTCTTCTTGATCGATCCCCTGGATCTCCGCTTCGGTCACTCCCCACATTCTGAAGATCCGGAGTGCCTTTTCATTGACTTCATTGCCGGCGACAAGGAGCACGCGGCCCGCCCGGTCCTTGACATCACTCGCGAGGACCATACCCGGCGAGATGTTTTCAATGTTGATGATTGCCATATGCCATCCTACGAGGATTTAGAGTTAGCCGCCTCTGCACGGGCACAATCCGGACAGAGGGCGAGTTCAAATTCCGTTTCTGTGCGTTCCTGGACAAACGTCTCCACTGCGTGCCAGACGTTGTCGCCGTCGCGGATTTTTTTGCAGTAGGAGCAAATCGGCAACAGCCCCTCCAGCTGAGTCACTTCCGATTGAAGGCGGAGAATCCGTTCGGCAACAGCAAGACGGGCCTTCAGACCCTCCATGTCGAACGGTTTGGTGACAAAATCGTCCGCTCCGGCGTTCATGCCCTCGATGTAGCTCCCCTTTCCGCCGAGCGCCGTTAACATGATGATGTACGTGTACTGGTCCCTGTTCTCGGCCCGAATCATCCTGCACAACTCCAGTCCGTCGAGGACGGGCATCATCCAATCGGTAATGACAATCCGGGGGACCTCCCGCTGGTACGCGAACCAGGCATCCCGGCCGTTCTCGGTCGAAATGACCTCATAGCCGAGTTTTTTGAGCTTCGAGCTCAATACCAAGCTCGATACCGGATCGTCTTCTGCGATCAGTACCTTCACCGTGGGCTCTCCTGTGCGAGATAGTGTGCTTCGAATTCCGCCTTCACCCCGATAAACTTCGATTCGGCTTGTTCGAGGAGCGAACTTGCCCCCTCAAGGGAACCTTTTTCGCCGAGACGTTGGAGTTGCTGCAATGGGCTCACCATGCTTATCGCGCCAATATTATTGCTGCTCCCTTTCAAGGCATGGGCGGTCTTTCCCAGCAGCACCGCATTGCCCGCCTCCAGCGCCTGACGGAGTTCTCCAAGCCGTGCGGTCGTATCGGCAAGATATTGCTCGATCAATCCGCGTAACCAACCCGCATCTCCACTTTCCATCAATCCCTCCAGCTCCCGGAGGCGTTCGACATCAAGTACCCCCTCGAACGGTGCAGACTCCGGAAGGGAATTCTCCGCCTGTATCGGACTCTTCCGCGTTTTTGCGACGGACGTCCAGTGGTCAAGCAGCGCGGACAGGTCTTTCTGATTGACGGGCTTTGCGATATAGTCATCCATCCCCGCCGCAATCGCCCTGTCGCGATCGCCCTGCAGCGCGTTCGCGGTCATCGCGATGATGATTGTGCGGCGGGTGTCCTCTTCCCATTTCCGGATCTCTGCCGTTGCCGCAAAGCCATCCATCTCCGGCATATTGCAGTCCATCAGGACGATGTCGTAGGGCAGATTCTTGATGATCTCCAGGGCCTCCCTGCCATTCGAGACAACATCGGCCTGATAGCCGATTTTTTCGAGGATCCTGATTGCCACCTTCTGATTGATCGGATTGTCCTCGACAACCAGGATACGTGCACTCTGGGAATGTGACCGGGCTGTTTCACCGGGAATATTTCCGGCCTGATCTGTTGCGGCCGGTTCCCGTGCAAACATCCTCACCAGGGTGTCATACAGAGTCATTTCCTTCACGGGCTTCGTCAGGCATCCGGCAACGCCGCTAATGGATGACCATCCGGCGCCGTTGCCCAGTGATGTCAGCATGATCACTATTGCCGATCTCGTCAACGGGGAAGACTTGATTGCCTGCGTGAGCGCGTAGCCGTCCATGTCCGGCAATTGCATATCGAGGAGCACGATGCTGAACGGGTCCCCTGCCCGGGCGGCACGCTGGAGAATTTCAAGGGCATCGGCCCCGTTGGCAACGGCCGTTGGCAGCATCCCCCACCGGTCGGTATGGTGAGAGAGAACGATCCTGTTGGTGCTGTTATCATCCACGACCAGCACTTTCAGACCCACCAGATTTGCCACCTCCGCCTGGACGGGAGGATGCATCGGAGATTTCTTCAGGATGGCAGTGAACCAGAATTCACTTCCTGCGCCGATCTGACTTTCGGCGCCGATTTTCCCTCCCATCATCTCGACAAGCTGTTTCGAAATCGTGAGGCCCAGGCCGGTCCCCCCGTACTTGCGCGTTGTCGATCCGTCTGCCTGGGAGAACGGTTTGAAAAGCCTGTTCGTCCGTTCCGGGGGAATTCCTATGCCCGTGTCCTTTACCCGAACGCGCACCATGCAGGATGTCTCGGTCTCCATTTCCACCGAGGTGGCCAGGCTCACTTCCCCCTTCTCCGTGAACTTGATGGCGTTGTTCAGAAGGTTCACGATGACCTGGCGGAACCTCCCCGGATCGCCGTGGAGATAATACGGGACATCCTCCGTCACGAAGCAGACGAATTCCAGTTGCTTTTCATATGCCCGTTGTGCCAGCATGTCGACCGCTTCATCGATGACGTTGCGGATATTGAAATCGATGGATTCGAGCGTGAGTTTTCCGGCTTCGATCTTTGAAAAATCAAGAATGTCATTGATAATCGTTAATAACGAATCCCCGCTCGTTCTGATGATCTCGGTGTATTCCTGCTGTTCAGGAGTCAGCGGAGTGTCCAGCAGGAGTCCGGTCATCCCGATGACGCCGTTCATCGGCGTGCGAATCTCGTGGCTCATGTTGGCAACGAATTCCGACTTCAGGCGCGATGCTTCCAACGCCTGTTCGCGGGCTTCTTCAAGTTCCCTGGTCTGAAGGGCAAGGACCTCAGCCTGACGCTCAGCCTGCGATTTCGCCTGGAGGAGTTGTTCCGCGTACGCAGCCATTTCCTGTTCGGCGAGTTTTCTACTCGTAATGTCGCGCCAGGCACTCAGGATCATCCGGCGGTTCTTGTACCGCACCAGCGAGGTGGAAACGAGGACAAATTTCTGCCCTTCCTGCTTTGTGGTGATCGTCAGTTCGGTTTCGCAGGTCTCGCCGTTCTGCCAGATTTTGTTGTGGTGCGCATCCGCCTTGCGGCGTTGGGTATCGTCCGGATACAACCTGCCGGAAAAATCAGGTATGGAATTCACCTCGACGCTTGAATACCCGGTGATCTGTTCCATCTTGGAATTGAAAATTTCGTACTTTCCGTCAGAATCGCTGACGGTAATGCCCTCGTCCACTGTTTCGATAATCGTCTGAAGCCGCTCCGCGCTCTCCTGAATATCCCGCTCCGCCTGGCGACGCACGGAGATGTCGTGGCTCACGCCCACAAGGCCGATGATCTTTCCGCACTCATCACGCAGGACGACCCTCGTCGTCTGCACCCATTTCCCGGCACCCATGCAATTCAGGATGTGTTCCTCGCGATTGATGTCCGGAATCCCGGAGGCGAGCACTGCATCTTCGGCACGGCGCATGATCGCGGATGCTTCGCCCGAAAGGTACTCATCCTCTCTGCGGCCGACCACGCGTTCCTGGTTGTCTTCCCCGATCCGCGCCAATTCCGCTGAATTCGCGACCACATACCGACACGACGAATCCTTCACGAAAATGTAATCGGGGAGCGCATCGATCAGCGTCCGGAGCAACGTCCGCTCTCGCGCGAGTGATTCCTCTGCCTTCTTCCGGTCGGTGATGTCACGGTAAATGGCGAAGAGGCCGACCTTTTCCCCGGCCAGTTTGATCGGCGCGGCGATGGCCGAGACGTTGATGTTCGTTCCGTCTTTCCTTCGACGGAGGGTATCGATTTGAAGAACGTTATCGTTGTATGCTTCGGTGGCAAGATGCAACGACTCGGCCTGTAACGCATCAGGCACAACGAGTTGGTCCAGTTTCTGCCCTTTGACTTCTTCTATCGCATAGCAGAACATTTCCAGGAACTTCCCGTTCGCGTCAATGACCGTGTCTTGCTGATCAACGATGACCACCCCTTCGGGGAGAGACCCGAATAACCGTTGGAAGAAGGCTTCCTGGACTTTCAGCTCCTCTTCCGCGATCCGCTGGTCGGTCACGTCCAGCAGCATTGCGAGGAAATACTGGGGCGCGCCGGACTGATCGCGAAGCAACGTAAGGCTCAGCAGGACGCGGACATCTTTTCCGGATTTGTGGACATAGGACCGTTCGGCTCTTGTGTGCGAGACTTCACCCCGCAACATCGAGGCAGCGGTGAGCAGGCTCCTGCTTTCCTCTTCCGGATGCATGAAATCCTGCGCCCTCCTGCCGATGATCTCCTCCTTCTGGTACCCGAGGATTTCGCACAGGGCGGTGTTTACCTGGACAAACTTGTGGTCGGACGAAATCAACGCCATGCCGGCATTTGCGTTTTCAAAGGCACTGCGGAACCTCTCTTCACTCACCCTGAGGAGGTTCTCGGATTCTGATTGTTCAGTGACGTCCCGGAGAATCAACACCACACCCAGCCGGGACCCGTCCTCATGCTGAATCGCGGCCGCAGTCTGTTCCACAATCAACCAGGGACCGCCTCTGCAGAGCAGGAAGACCCGATTTGTTTGCGACTGATTGATGACGGTGTCGTCAAGGGGAAATTCGGCCGGGCGTTCGCCTGCCGGGTACTCGCGGAACTGGCACACCTCCGCAAGCTCTTTTCCCAGCGCATCCTCCTGCTTCCATCCGGTGAGGCGTTCGGCCACCGGATTCAAGAAGGCAACCAGGCCCTCTTGATCCGTGGTCACCACACCGTCAGCAATACTCCGGAGAGTAGTGGAGAGAAGGCGTTCGTTCTCCTGGAGCCGGCGATCAGTGGCATGCTTGTACACTGCCATCTCAATGGTCGTGTACAGATCTCGCTCCTCGAAAGGCTTGAGGATATAGCCAAAGGGACTTGTGACCTTGGCACGTTCCAGTGTTTTGCTGTCGGCATGCGCGGTCACATAAACGATAGGCAGATCCCGTTCCTTACGAATGCGTTCCGCCGCTTCGATGCCGTCCATCCCCCCTTTGAGCGTGATATCCATGAGGATCAGCTCGGGGCGGAGATCACGCACCGCCTGAATGGCACCCTCCCCGGTCGAGGCGATACCAATTACGACGTACCCAAAACCCCGCAAGCGCTGCTGAAGATCAGCAGCGACGATTTTTTCGTCTTCCACAACCAGGATTTTCGTTTGCGCCATGAATATCGCTCGACGTTAGGTCCAACGCGTGTTCTCAGTACGTCATCACAGGGATGTATCGCATGACTTCTTATCGCCAATGCTGTGCCAAGCTTAAGCGGGAAAAAATGCCACCTTTTGGTGCTATAGCGGTAGTTGAACAGGTGAGGGGTGAATTTGGAGTTTGGGAGATGGCTAACATTAGCCATTTGAACAACGGTCGGATTCGACTCCAAATTGGGTTTTCTGAGGGTCGTTCGCCGAGGGGGGATGTCATAGGGAATTTCGAACATCGAGGGATGTGAAAGCAAATGGACTGCAGCGCTGCTTCCTCTCAGGGCGTAACACTCGTCCCCTGTGCTTCATTCTTTATCAACCTGGGAGAGCCTTTGTGCAACGCCGCAGCTCGCCGCGCAATCGCCGGACCAAGTTGATCGAGTGGCTGAATATCATGTGCCACCCTCAGGTCGATCACGCTTTGGGGCATCGAAGGCATCACTGCACTCCTTGGATCCTGGGCAATGACGAATCCACCGGCGGCCGATACGTAGCCTGATCCAATCGTCCCATCCCTCCCCATTCCTGTAAGTATGCCGATGATGCACCCGGCTCCGAACGCTCCTGCAAGGCTGCGAAACAGCGGGTCGGCCGCGGGCCGGACGTAGTTCTCAGGAGGATTCTGGTTTAGGTGTAACGCAGTCCCTTCCCGGCTTACCACCATGTGGTAGTCGCCCGGAGCTATGTAGATGTTCCCCGATTCTATGTTCATCCCGTCGCGTCCAATATTCACCTTCATCGGAGAGACGTCATTCAATCTAAGAGCATAGGATGTGAGCATCCAGGCAGGACCGTGCAAGACAATGAAAACCGCGGCTTCGGGCAATCTTCCCATGGACTCTATCACCGTCCGCACTGCAGGTGGACCACCGGTGCTCGCGGCGATTCCCACCGCCACGCGCGGGACATTGAACAGGGATTCGCGTGGGCCTGTTGGCACGTTACGACTGCTGGTGGACATCTTCGCCAACCCGCGATCAAGAATTGCGAGCAACTCTTCAGCTTCGTACGGTTTTGCGAGGAACTCGTCCGCTCCCGCATCGAGAGCGCGCTGCATTGTGTCGGCGGAGCCAATCGCGATCATGAGAACGATGAGCGGGGGCGCCGGGAGCTTCTCCCGCACTTTCTCGATCAATTCGATGCCATCCATCTCCGGCATCATCCAGTCGATCAGAAGAACGTCGAAATGTTCGGCGCGCAGGAGAGCAAGGGCCTGAACACCATTCCGGGCTTCGCGGTATTCGTGTCCGGCCTTTTTGACAAGACGTTTCAGGAGAACCCCGCTGGGAGAATCATCCTCAGCGATCAGTATTCTCACGTTACGTTCCTCCTCTTACTCCCAATTCTCTCGTCTGCTTATTCTGAATTGGACAGTGCCGTTCGGGGAAATCTCTCGAACTATTGAGCACTTCCCTGTGGCTCAATTCGCGTACCAAAGGATAGGCTCGTGGCAGAGGTCGGATTTCGAGTGATATCCGGCGGAAACAGGAGGGGCGATGGCCGGTGTTGCTCAATTGGCTGTATTTGCAGACGGGTGAGATCCCGAAAACACCATGGCATAAATCTCCGCATCGTCTTCAGGATGGCATATATCGTCATCCAAAGGGAAAAACCTGCAGTCAGGATAGTGACACTCCCCGTTTTCGATTGCGACATGATGACATTCGGGGCATACCGGCACGGTCTGAGGTGCAGGGGTGCCGTTTCCCGAAAGCGAGCCATCACCCCCGTGCTTCATATTTTCACCTTCCGTCTTCTGACGACAGAGCGTACCTCTTCTTTGTTCCGCTCGAAATTGAGATCCTCCGGTTGCATTTCCGGACATGCACCTGACCTTCGGAATCGCGAGGCCGCAATGGCAAGCGTCGTTCCGCATTGCGCGCGGCGGTGCGTGAAAAGCAAGAGACCCTCCACCGGCATTCCATCAAGAGCCCGGTCCTTGAGATAGACATACCCTTCGAAACGATTGTCGCGATCGTTCAGGAATGCTTCGCAGGTCCCCCATTCAAGAGCGCACAAGCCGCATTTCTTAAACATCGGTCCTCCGGATGTCATGACACTCGATGTTGCATCAAACAATTTCTCCGAGAAGATGGGGGAGAAGCTCCTGGAGGCGATACAGCTCCGCCGGTTTTTTGACAAAGGCCGCGAACGCGACCCCGTGTGCCTTCTCCCTGATATCGTCCGCAGAGTATCCTGAGATAATGACCGACGGGATATCCATGCCCGTCCTTTGGAGTTCGGAAATCAAGTCGATGCCGGTCTTTCCGGTCAGTTGAAAGTCAGTCAAGACGAGATCGATCTTTGTCGTTCGACAAAGCCCCAGAGCCGTATCGACTGCCTCGGCCGGTACGGCTTCATAGCCCAGAGTATGGACCAGGCCGCACAGTGACCGACGGAAGAGTTCATCATCCTCCACCACAAGGACTCGCTTCCCGGAAAACTGTTGTTCCAGCCCCTTATCCACGATCAATGCCCCCTTGAAATCAATAGTCGCTCCCCCCGTTCATGCCCCCATGCCATCGGCACTCTTCGGTGAGAAGAGACAAAACATATGCCAGAGGTTGGGAAATGGAATGGCAGGGAATTCCGCAATACCTGTACAGGATCACGGTTTCCGATGGCCAATATTGGTCAGATGGTGAGAGGGGTGTGAAGCGCGCCGACTTCAGCAACAGGAAGCGGGGGATCACACCCATCGGGAGATGGGAGGGAAGAAATTCATTGACCGCGGGACAGCCCTGCGTGCAAACGACGCGCGCCCTTCTGCCCGGAGGAGAACCTCGCGGGGATGGGCAGAAGGACGTTCACGGCTCTCTATTCACCGATCACTTCTTGAACGGTTCGGAGAAATTGCTCCGGCCGGAAAGGCTTGGAGACCACCTGGAGCTTCTCTTCCTGGAGAAGGCTCGCGATGAGCTGGTCTGAAACGAAGCCGGTGCAGAAAAAGGCTTTCAGTGCAGGATTGATGGCCTTCAGGGAGACGTAGACCTGTCCACCATCCATGCTGGGCATGACAAGGTCGAGTATCACAAGATCGATCTCCTCGAATTTCTTCCGGTAGAGCTCGATCGCTTCCATCCCATTATTCGCAAGGAGAACCACGTAGCCTTCGTCTTCGAGCAACTCGCGTCCGAGATCCTGCATCGCAGGTTCATCATCCACGAGAAGGATGCACTGTGCCGTTTTCACGCCACCGTGTTTGACACTTTCGCGGAGGCGCATGGCCGGAAGGTAGACGTGGAACGTCGACCCCCCGCCCACTTCGCTGTCGACCGTGATGGTACCGTGATGACTCCTGACGATGTTGTAGACAATCGAAAGGCCAAGCCCTGTTCCCCTTCCGCGTTCTTTGGTCGTGAAGAATGGATCGAAGATTTTGGCGCGGATCTCTTCGGGGATTCCCACTCCTGTGTCGGTGACGGAAATCTCGACATATTCGTTCCCTTGCGCAGCAAACAGCTGGAGTCCCACCTCCCGCCCAATCACCACGGGTCGGGCAGAGACGGTGAGAGTTCCACCTCCGTTGTTTCTCGCCTCGATTGCATCCCGCGCATTCACGCAGAGGTTCATCATGACCTGATAGAGCTCCCCGTGATCGCCGAGGACAGACGGCAAATCGGGAGGGATGGAAGCATCCACCTTGATCTCCGGCGGGAAGGAATCCCGGCTTGACGAAACCACCTCCGAACAAATCTGCGCCACGTCGGTCGGCGAGGTGTGTCGGCGTGAAGACCGCGCGAAGGAGAGAAGTTGCGACGCCAAATCGGCGCCCCGTTGCGCAGACCGTTCTATGGTGTCGACGTATTTCTTGACTTTGACTTCGTCGGTGATGTGTTTGCGTAACTGCATGGAAAAACCCAGGACATTGTTCAGGACGTTGTTGAAATCGTGTGCGATCCCGCTCGCCAGCGTCCCAATGCTTTCCATCTTTTGGGCCTGGCGCAATTGTTCTTCAAGCCGATTCCGGTCACTCACGTCGCGAAGGATGACGGTGAAGAATTTCTTCCCCCCCACTTCGATCTGCGAAATAGAGGCTTCGATGGGGAACTCCTCGCCGTTCATCCGGACACCGAAGACCAGCCCCATATTGCCCATCTGTCTTCGCGTTACCCCCGAGGCCCCGAAATTTTCGATGTGCAATTCATGGGCAGACTTAAAGCGTTCCGGGATGAACCGATCGACCTTCTGACCCAGCGCCTCACGCACGGAAATTCCGAACATCTTCTCGGCGGCTTCATTGAAGAGAAGGATGCGGAAGTCGGTATCGACCGTCACGATCGCGTCCATCGCTGACCCGACAATGCCGGAAAGCTGGGATTGGCTCTGACGGAGAGCCTCTTCGGAGCGGCGGCGTTCCGTCACATCCCTGAACACCAGGACAACACCGGTGATCTCACCGGCGGGGCTCCGGATCGGTCCCGCGCTGTCGTCAATCGGAATCTCTCGCCCGTCCCGGGAAAGCAGGAGGGTGCGCATCACGAGACGGGTCGGCTCATGGTCTTTCAAGGCATTCTGGACCGGGTTGGCTATTGGTTCCCGCGTCCTCTCGTCCACAATGGAAAACACGAACGAGAGCGGTTGCCCGACCGATTCCGCCTGGGTCCAGCCCGTAAGTTGTTCTGCGACGGTATTCATGAATCGGATTGTCCCGGACGTGTCGGTCGCAATCACTGCGTCGCCGATGCTCCTCAGGACCGCCGAAAGCCATTGCTCGCTTTCCCGGAGCCGCCGTTCCATCTGGTTCTTGAACAGCGCCATTTCGATCGTGATATGAAGCTCGCGTTCTTCGAACGGCTTGAGAAGATACCCGAACGCTTCGGTCCGTTTTGCGCGCTGGAGAGTCTTTTCATCAGCATAGGCGGTGAGGTAGATGACGGGAATTTCCTGATGGGTGGCAATGACTTCTGCCGCCTGAATCCCGTCCATGTTTCCCCGCAGCATGATATCCATCAAGACGAGATCGGGATGATCTTCCGCGGCCATGCGAATTGCCTCTTCCCCCGAACCGGCCATCCCGCACACCTGATAGCCGAGATGGCGCAGACGGTTGGCGATGTCTTTTGCAACAATATTCTCATCTTCAACGACTAGCACGGTCGTCATCGCAGACCCTTAGAGAGAAAGAGATTTCCGTTATCGATGCGAGAGGAACATCAGGTAATCTTGAACACCACGCTGAACGAAGTCCCCGCTGTTGTATCCAGGTCGATGACGCCGTCGATCTGATCGACGAGCGTTTCGATCAACTGCAGGCCGAGCGTCGGCACATTCCGGAGACTGAAGCCGGGCGGGAGACCAACCCCGTTGTCCCGCACCGTCAACCGGGCCACGGACTCATTTTGTGTCATCTCCACCGACACTTCTCCCGCGCGTCCGTCGGTGAATCCATGGATGAGGGAGTTCGAGACCAGCTCATTCACGATCAATCCGCACGGAATGGCCATGTCCACGCCCAGAAGGATTCCCTCGATGTTCACCCGTATTTTCGTCGACATGCGCGCGACGGGATAGGAACGGACAAGATACGAAATGAGGTTATGAACGTATGTCCCGAAATCGATCCTTGAGAGATCGCCGGAACGGTAAAGACGTTCATGAATAAGCGCCATCGAGCGGATCCGGTTCTGACTCTCGCGGAGGAGTTGTGCAATGGAAGAATCCTGGACGTGCCCGAGCTGGAGGCTGAGCAGGCTCGAGATGATCTGGAGGTTGTTTTTCACCCGGTGATGGACTTCCTTCAGAAGGATTTCTTTCTCCTCCAGGGATTTCCGCAGTTCCTGCTGGGCATGCTGGCGCTGCATGTGCACGACCATACCTTCAAACAGCAGCGTCAATTGCCGTGCGTCCGACGTGTCGTATTCCTCTTCCTTGTTCCCGACCCCCGCGATGGCGAGCACATTCTCTCCATCGAACACCGGGATACACATGAACCGATCGATGGGCACATGGCGGCCCGGCAGCGGCGCGATCCCGGGACCCCGGCCGGACAGCTGGTTGTAGATCACGGGTTCCCGTCGGAGGATCGCATGGCGGAACATTCCCGAAGGAGAGAGCATGGCGATCGGATCGCTCTCCTGCAGCCCGCAGAGCTCCTGTGAGCGTTTCGACCAAATCACCGATTCGATCGTGTTGCCATCAGGAGACAAGAACCCCACAAAACCGATTTCGCTCCGGGTCAACCGGACTCCTTCCTCCAGCGCAAACTCGGCAATTCTTTGCGTCGACGCATCAAACATCTGATTCAACGACACCAAGCCCTCGAGCCGGGCCTCGTTCAGCCGCAAGGCTTCGTCCGCTTTTTTCCGCTGGGTGACATCCAGACTGCCGACAACAAATCCCGTCACCTTGCCGGCGTCATCCAGCAGAGGATTGATCAGCGACTCCACCCAGATCCATCCTCCCCCGGATTTCCGAAACCGGTATTCCGCCGTACCCGAGGTCGCTTCCCGGTACAGGCGGCGGAATACCGCGAGCATGCCAGTCCGGTCGGCGGGGTAGATCAGCGGGAGCAACGATTGGCCCATGAGCGCGTCGGGCTGATATCCGAGAACCTTCAGGTGCGAAGGGCTCGCGTATTCGCACACACCGTGCGTATCGACCTGCGTGATGACATCGAGCATCGTATCGGTTATACGGCGGAGGCGAAGCTCGTTGTTGCGGATCTTTTCCTCGTTCTGCTTTCTGTCGCCGATATCCCGCGCGACCGTCACGAAAGCAACCGGCTTCCCGGCTTCATCACGCACTGTGGAAGTCCGGATTTCAGCAGGAAACACCGTCCCGTCAGACCGCGCTGCCGTTATCTCCCCCGACCATGATCCGGATGAGGGAAGGTACGCCTCTTCCAGGGCCTCGTGGGCGGTCCCGTTGCCCCCGAGGAGCACCGGAGATTTCCCGACCAGCTCGTCCGCTGAATAGCCGTACGTTGCGATGAACGCATCGTTGACAAAGAGAATCGACCCCTCGAGATTTGTCAGCAAGAAGCAGTCCCGTGCGCATGCCACCGTATTCGCGAGGAGGCGCAGTTCCCTCTCTGCCAGTTTCTTGGAAGTGATGTCCTGGACGGTGACAATATAATGCAGCGGGTTGCCATCTTCATCACTCACAAGCTTGATATTCTCGCTGATCCAGAATTGGCCTCCCCCGTTTCTGGTCACCTGAGATTCGAAATCCGAGACTTCGCGGTTCGATTGGAGAAGAGCCTCAAGATCATCCTTCCGCCCCGATTCGATATACAGCTGCCCTTTCCTCCGGGTCATTTCCTCCAGGAGCCCGGGTTGATTCGTGTATCCATACATCCGCATCAGAGCGTTGTTGACGCTGATGAACCTCCCGTCGACGGTACATTTCGCAATTCCCATTGCTGCGTGATCGAAGATCCCCTTGTACGTCTCCCGCGCCTCATGAAAAGAAGTTTCCATCCGGCGCCGGTCCGTGATGTCGTGTGCGACAAGAATGACCCGCTGAGGACCGGCGGGCGAAAGCGTTCCTTCAAACCAGCGACCCCCTCCGGCGATGTCCATGGGGAATTCGATGGACATGCGATGCCCTTCCTGCAGCACGATTTGAATCCGCGAAAGGAAGAACTCCGCCTGCTCGTGCGGAAACAAATCGTGGACCGTCTTTTGATGAAGAAGATCCGGAAGTCGGTAAAGAAGTGACGGGTGGGTCGGTGCAATATTCAGGAACGTGCCGTTCCGGCTTATGACCAGTACCAGTGCGTCCATCCCCTCGAAGAGACTCCGCAGTTCCGCTTCGGATTCCCGGAGAGTCTCCTCTTTCTTTTTCCGATCAATCGCCATCGCGACCTGGCGCGACACAAACGACAGGATATCGAGGTCCTCCTGGGTGTAGCGGACTCCTTCGGAGTACGTCTGGACGACCAGAACACCGATGGGGGTATCATCGAGGATCAGCGGTACCCCCAGCCAGTCGACGCTGGGTTCGCCGATGGACTGTACTTCCCCACGCGCAATGAGTTCCCGGAACAGCTCGGGCGACGCAAACAACGGTTTCCCGTGTCGCAAGACGTATTCGGTCAGTCCTCTTCCGACGGCCCTGGGAGCGGGAGGGGGATCGAACTGGTCGACAAAATATGGGAAGAAAAGCAGGTCGTGTGTCTTATCGTGGAGCGCGATATAGAAATTCTCGGCCGGGAGGACATCGCTGACACAGAGATGGATGGAACGGTACAATTCTTCGAGGCCATGCACCGTATGGGCAGCCTCCGAAATGGCGTACAGTGCCGCCCGCCTGCGCGAGTTCCGTTTTTCCTCGGTCACGTCTTCTGCGACGGCAAGGAAGCCGCTTCCGTTTTGCGGAGCAAGCGTAATGGAAAACCACCTCGCCGGGTCCGGAGAATCCTTCAGGCGGGCCTCGATGTGAACAGTCCTGCCCTGCAATGCCTCGTGAATCTTCCCCTTGAAGTCGCCGCGAGCAGCAGGCGTGAACAGATCGTTGAGTGTTGCACGACCGATCACGTCCTTCGCGAGGCCGAGCAGACTCCGGGTCCCTCCTCCCAGGAATCGGACGATCCCGTTTTCGTCGCACCCCAGCACGCAATGCTGATTCGACCCACCGGCGAGTTGCACCGAAGGTTCCCGCCCCTCAGAAGGACTGTTCTGCAGTCTGGCCTGGTGCAGCTCCTTCCGGGTCACGGCAAGTTCCATCGCAAGCTGCAGTTCACGATCTTCAAACGGCTTGACAAGCAACGACGCCATCGGCAACGAGCGAGCGCGTTCGACCGTCGACAGGTCCGAACACGCAGTAATGAACACCACGGGGAGGAGAAATTCTTCGGAGATTCTCGCCGCGGCCTCTACCCCATCCATGGGTCCACGCAGGAGAATGTCCATGAGGGCAACGTCGGGCCGGGACGTCTGCGCCAGGTGGACGGCCTCTGCGCCACTGGAGACGGGCCCGATGACATCATAGCCGGATTGGATCAGGCGCTGACGCAGGTCCTCAGCAATGATGACCTCGTCGTCGACGATGAGAACGCGCGGTCGTCTTTCAATTCTCTCCATTGACCCCCCCGCGCTGAGTTCCGAGGCTCCGCTTCTCGCCCCGGTAGGGCACGCCTCTGCCCGCATTTCTTCCCCCTGCCCGGACTCCCGTGTTAGGCTCCATTTCCGCCCGATACAGATCAGGCCACGCCGGCATGCCGGCCACTCTTTTCATGATGTTCTCCTCACACTCCAACTCTCGTCAAGGATTTCCCGGACTGCAGAGAGGAAGGACTCCTCCTCGAACGGTTTCTGCACCGTCCGCAACCCTTGCTCATTGAGAAGTGAGGTCACAATCTGGTCCGCTGCATGTCCCAGACAGAACAGCACCGGGATGTCCTTGCGGATCGACTTCAATTCCAGAAACGCCTGATCGCCGTCGACATGCGGAGTCACAAGGTCCAGAACCACCAGATTGATTTGCGAAGATTGTTCGCGGAATGTATCGATCGCTTCCTGGCCATCTGCTGCGGTGAGCACTCGGTACCCCCGGTGTTCAAGAAAATTCTGCCCTATTTTCCGCATCCCGTCCTCATGGTCCACAAGCAGAACGGTCTCCTTCTTTCGTAGGGTCGAACCATCCGGATACTCTTCCCCCCACGGTGCGGGGCCCGTGCCGACCGACGGCAGCCAGAGGGTGAACGTCGATCTTCCGGCGATGGATTCCGAGAGGGTCAAATCGCCGTGGTGGTTCCACGCAGTCGATTGTGCCTCTGCCAGACCCAGCCTGTCCCCCCTGCCGGTCCTCTGCGTGGAGAGAAATGGTTCACAAACGCTGTCGCGCAATTCCTCGGGAATTCCTGGTCCATTATCTGAAATGTCGATGGCCACCGTCGTCGGCGAACATCGGACGTGTCCCGGCAAGGCGGGATCCCCCGCGTGGACAACCCGGGTATGGATTTCGATGATGCCGGAGTTCATTCCGGAAACTGCCTCCAGGGCGTTTTCGAACAGCTGTGTAAGCGCCCGGCCGAGCGTCTCTTCGTCCCCGAGGATTGCGGGCAGCGCATCCGGGATGTCCTTGCAGATGGCGATGTGGGACGGACATTTGATCTCGATCTTCGCGATCGCGTCAATGAGAAGATTTGTCACCTGTATGCGCCGCAGCGACAATGAGTCGGCGGCGGCGAGAGCAAACAACCGGTCGGAAAGTTCTGTACCCCGTTTGGCGGAGAGTTCAATCAACGTCCGGTACTTCGTACTCCGGGTTGTATCCGTTGCATATTTTCGCAGCATGTAGGTGTACCCGAGCACGTTGTTCACGATCGCATCAAATTCATGCGCTATCCCTCCCAGGACCGATCTGAGCATATTCATCCGCTGTGCCTGAAGGCTCTCCCGCTCGGTTTGCTTTCGTTGCGTGATGTCCTGAATGGTTGCAAGAACCATTTCTTTCTGTGCCAATCCGATCCGATGGAAATTCACCTCGACATCAAAGACACTCTGTTCCACGGGCCGGCGGGCCCTCCAGGCGAAAAGGCGATCGTTGCCCTTGAGCACATCCATCCAGGTCTCAAGAAACTCGCCCATCGAACTTTCGGGTCCGGAGAGATCCGTACTGAACGAACTCCCGAGCACCTCCTCCCGCTGGAGCCTGAACATTTTCAGAACGAGTGCGTTCGCCTCCACCACTCTTCCGTTCTTGTCGAGCAAGAGAAGGCCATCGTGAACACTCTCAAGGAACGGCCGGATGTTCTCCACCGCCTGTGCCAAATCAGTGGGAAGGGCCTGAGGGCGCACCCGTGATGGGAACGGTACATCACCCATCCTGTGCGCGCCTGCAGTCATGCGCTCTTCGGAAACCTCTTTACGACCAGCGCGTGGATGTTTCATCGAGCAACCCGGAATCGTAATCGTAGTGCCAGTGATGCCCGTTCGACGACCGGTCCGCCTATGCAGTCGTGCGATAGGTCCGCTGCTCCGGTTGGATTCCCAATTGTTCCATCCGGTAGCGGAGTTTGGATCGCGTCAGACCGAGCACCTTTGCGGCCTGAACCTGGTTCCCCCCCACAATCTCCAGGGTCTTCAATATGAGTTCCCGGATGACCTCATTCATCTGTATTCCCCTGGTGGGAATATCAAGGATGAATTTTCTCCCGCCGAAGTGATCCGGCCCCGAAATCGGGGAATCCGTCGAGCGCAAAAACGCGAAATGCTCCGGAGTAAGGATCGCCACGTTGTTCAGGAGGACAACCCGTTCGATTGCATTCCGGAGTTCCCGTACGTTTCCTTTCCACGGGAGACGTTCGAGATATGCCTCCGATTCCGGTGACAGTTTCGGAGTGGGCCGGGTAAGTCTTCGGCTGAACTCCAGAAGAAATGCTTCGGCGAGATCTTTGACATCTTCCTGCCGGTTCCGGAGCGGGGGGATGCGTAAGGATGCCACGTTCAAACGATAGTACAGATCCTCCCTGAACCTTCCGGCTTCCACTTCACGGGCCAGCTCACGGTTTGATGCGGCAATGACCCGGACATCGACCGTAATTTCCTTTGTCCCGCCGAGCCGGTAGAATCGCTTTTCCTCGAGCACGCGAAGCAATTTCACCTGCATCTCAAGGGAGAGTTCACGGATTTCGTCGAGCAGGATGGTCCCCCCGTGGGCGAGCTCGAATTTTCCCTGTTTCATCCGCTCGGTCGCCCCGGTGAACGCACCCTTTTCGTAGCCGAAGAACTCGCTCTCGGCCAGATCCTTCGGGATCGCCCCGCAGTTGATTGTCACAAACGCTTTGTCGGCCCTCGCACTCTTCTGGTGCACGAACCGGGCGATGACTTCCTTCCCGGTTCCGCTCTCCCCTTCGAGGAGAACCGTGGTAGTGTCGCCTTCCGCAAGTTTCTCGGCGGTATCCAGGACCCTCCGCAGGGCCGCGCTGCTGCCGATGATGGTGTTCTTTGGCCCCTCCCCTTCCAGTTGTTCCTGGAGAATCTTCACCTTGGTCTGGAGGGAGGCATAATTCAGGTTTTTTTCGATCAACACCCCCAGATGATTGAGGTCAAAGGGCTTGACCACAAAGTCCGCCGCGCCCTCTTTCATCGCACGGACGGCGAGCGCCACGTCGGAATGCGCGGTCATCATGATCACCGGAACATCCATCCCTTCCGCGCGCATCCGGTTCAGGAGCTGGATTCCGTTGACCTCGCCAAGGTAAATGTCGAGGAGAACGAGATCCGGCTTGGCCTCCGAGAGTGTCTGGAAGAATTCTTCACCCCTGTTGCACACCGAGACCGTGTAGTTCAGTTCACCCAGAATCTTTCTGAGAGTGTTGGTGAGAATTACTTCGTCGTCTCCAATAAGAATACGGGCCTTCGCCATACGTGTGTGCCTCTCAAGAAAGATGATGGATCAAGAGCCCTGCACAGCAGGCGGAAAGAGCAAGCGAACGAGTGTTCCCTTATCCTGCGCAGGTTCAACAATAATTTCCGCACTATGGCGGAGCATAATCTGCTTCGACATCGCGAGGCCGAGGCCGGTTCCTTCCGCCTTCGATGTCCGGAAATGCTCGAACAGATGTTTGTACTGCTCGTCCGTCATCCCCACGCCATGGTCACGGACCGTCATCATGACACACGGACAGGCGATGGTCTGGCCAACGACAGGGTCCACGAGCGTCCCGGTGGATACAAGAACGTCGCTTCCATCGTTCGATGCATCGATTGCGTTTTGCAGGATGTTCAGCATCACCTGTTGGACCTGCTTTGCGTCGACGTTGATCGGGGCAACGTCGTCTGCATACTGCGTCTCGATCTGGACTTTCCGCTGCTGGACGGAGATCCTGAGGAATCCAAGAACCTGTTCCGCAAGGTTGGTGATGTTTTCCGATTTCAGAACGGGCGGGGTGATTCGCGCGAGGCTGAGGGTGTTCTCCATCACCGATTCCACGCGGCGCGCACCCTCGAGGGCATCCCGGATGATGCTGCACCCCACTTCATCCAGGTCTCCGCGCTGCTGGAGGAACTGCAGGTTGAGCGTCACAGCGGCGAGGGGGTTCCGAATTTCGTGGGCAATCCCGGCGGCGAGCCGGCCCATCAACGACATCTTCTCCGCCTGCATGAGCTGTTCCCGCATCTTCTTCTCTTCCGAAATATCGCGGACATAGAGCAAGACGCGATTCTCTTCAGGGTTCTTGAGGGGCCCGACCCCGACTTCCACGAATAGTGTCCGGTTGGATTTGGTCTTCACCAGTGCCTCGCCGGAAGAGAAGCCGCTTGCGCCGAGCACACGCGCGCTCAGGTCCTCTCCGTTGAGTATCGGGAACCCCGGGAGCTCAAGCAACTGTGGACGTTCGTACCCCAGAAGAGCAACTCCCTGCTGGTTGGCGTCGAGGACCTTCCCTGTGGTCCGGTCCACAACGAAGATGGCAATGCTGGCATTGTCGAACAGGCTCCGGTATCTGTCTTCCGAGGCCTGGATTTCCCGGTTCTTGTTGACCAGGGTCTCGGCGTACATTTCAAGCTCGGCCATCTTCTCTTCCAGCTTTTTGATAATGATGGCATGATGCTTTTCGAGAAATACCTGATCGTCAATCTTTTCCTGGTGTTGCGTGGGACCCGTCTTGAAGCCGTAATGGTCTTTGGCGAGCTCGTTGACAGCCTGGATCAACGTGCCCAGTCCCGCATACTTCACCACATACCGGTCGACGCCGATACTTCTGGCGAATTCCTGGTCGGCACCATCAATGTAATTCCCGGTGTAGATAATGAACGGGATCTTCGATGTCGGGGCATTTGCCTTGACCTCCTTGCAAAGCTGGAATCCGTCGATCTTCGGCATCATCGCATCGGCGACAATGAGATGCACGGTTTCTTTTTCCAGATAGCGGAGGGCTTCTGCCCCATTGCGACATAATATGGCGACGTACCCGTTCTCGGAAAGCACGTCCTCGAGCAGGGCCAGATTCTCTGGTACGTCGTCAACAATCAAAACCTTCAACGGTGATGGGTTCACCGCTGAGGAAGCAGGGGCCGTCGGAAGGCGAGATTCGTCGGCAGTTGGCATGTTGGCAAGATGGTTGTTCAGGGTGAAGCAACTGTCGGATTTTGCACAGCACAAGTAACAATACTAGCCATGTGAACTCAATACGTTTATATGCGTATTTTCCAGGCAGGTTATGAGGAGACCTCCCAAAGGAGGAAATTGCGGGGAATTGGGAGGATGTGAAGTGCCGGAGGTACCGGGGTGGCGAAAAAACGCCTACAGGAGGCTGGAAATAGCGGAGGAACACCCTCTCCCGGGTTATCTATTGTCGGAACGTTTCAACGAGGGAGGATGACGATTCCATTCTTGATCGCGTAGGTAACGAGGCCTGAGCGATCGTGGATATCGAGCTTCTTCACGATATTGTTGCAGTGGGTATCGACGGTCCTGACGGAAATATGGAGTCTTTCCGCCACCTGTGCATGTGTTTCTCCCTCCGCGATCATCTGGAGGATTTCGCGTTCCCTGGTAGTGAGAGGAGATTGTGGCTCTTTCGCGGCGAGATTCCCCTCTCCATTCTGCCCGTTCTTGAGATACTCTTCGAATACCACTCTGGACACCGATGAGCTGAAATACGACCGGCCGCCGTGGACTGTCCGGATGGCCGTATACAACTCATCCGCAGTGGTATTTTTCAGTACGTACCCATTCGCCCCGGATCGCATCACCTGCATGACATATTCGTCGTTGTCGAAGGCACTGAGAATGAGGATCTTGACATGGGAAATCAGTTTTCTGATTTGCCTGGTTGCCTCCAGTCCATTCAGGACCGGCATGCTGATGTCCATGAGGACGACATCGGGTTCATGCTTGAGGGCAAGCTCCACCGCAGCCCTTCCATCCGCTGCTTCACCCACGATTTCGAGTTCGGGGTTGAGTGAGAGGAGGGAAACAAGCCCCCGGCGCACTATGGTATGGTCGTCTGCAACAAGGAGTGTGATCTTACCAGAGTCCATGACAGCGGGAGGAGTTCTCGGATGATAGTGATGGACGGAGAGTGGGTTCGTACCTCTCTAAGGTAGGGGTTTGGCAGCGAAATAACAATATCACGGCGCTTCCGGATGATGGAAGACCTGATTCAGGATCTCCTGGGGGATTCAGCCTGTAGGAAGATTTCGAAGGTCTTTCAGGACTTCTTCCGCGATCTTTGCGAGAACGTCTGGCTGGTTGTAAAAGCCCGATTCAACCCGCGCCTGAACTTCGGCAAGCTTTTTCTGTTTATCCGCTTCGAGGAGGGAACGGGCAGCCGAAGACACATCAGCCCGATCCTTCACTTCTGAGCCCTTTTTCCCGTTTCCTCCGCCGCCGGATTTTTTTAGTGGATCCACCGGAAGTGACCCTGACGAGACTATTTCGTTGATACTCATGACTGCCTCATTTCCTGTAGTGTGCGATTGCTCGCTCCTTGCCCACCTCCTGCAATCGGGTGGTAATCAGGTCTCTTTTTTGCTGCAGCTGCGCCATCAAAATAGTATTTTCCCGGTCAATAGCCTTGAGAAGTTCGGTCCCGGCCTGCAGGCCCGCGGCCTGGCGGAGTTTCGCAACCTCTTCCACCAGGTGATCCCGGTGGCCCATGAGTTCGGTAATTTTCTGATAGTCCTCAGCATCCGTGTTTTTTTCCATTGCCAGCGTAAGATCCAGGATGGACTGGAGAAGACTGTCAACAGTTTGCCCCCCTTGACGGGGTTCGGAGGACCCAAAGTGTGGAGTCTCTATCATGTGATCACCGCTTATTGTCATAAAGGATCCCAACCAGCTCCTTGAGATGGGCTGCAATGCGCAGCACATCGTCCGGCGGAATCTGACGGATGACTTCCTTGGTGGCTTCATCGATGACTTTGATGACCGTTTTCCCTGTGTCCTTATCGATGGAGAACGACAAGTTGGTATTAAACATCTTGACGGCGTCGTTGAGATCCTTCACCACCGACTCAACAGCGGGCTGTTGCGTTCCTCCTTCGTCCCCACGGTCCGCGCTCGTCTGCTTTGCGCCGACGGCCGGAACCCTTTCATTTACGGGGAGACCGAATTCCGGCACTGCCACTTGTGATATCGATGATACGGGTTCCATGGTACACCTCTTTGTTATCCTGTTGAAGTCGAAGCCCAGGTGGTAATGAACGACTGCGTGGAGGCCGCCTGTTGAAGCAAGACCTGGATCTGTGCAAACTGTACCCTGTATGCCTCGCCCTTCTTATCGATTTGAACATTCATGGAACTGATCCGGTCATTCATCGATTTAATTTGCGAGCGGTAGTTCGCACTCGTCATCTCCAGCGATCCGCCGAGCGACGTATAGTTGTCCAGTTGCGATTTCAGCTGGTTTGCAATCCCGGTTCCCGCGTCATTCGAAAACAGTCCGGCCACTTTGGTGACGTCGGTCGACAGTATCGAATCGAGTTTGGCGCTATCGTTGAGAGAAAGTGTTCCATCCCTCGCGATGGAGAGGCCGATATCGGAAAGGATCTGGGGGTTGCCGGACTTCACTCCTGGCACCAACGCACCGATGATCTGCCGGAGCGAGTTCCGAAGCGATCGCGCCGACGCATCGTCGGTCAATATTCCTCTCGTTTTCGCGGTTGCATCGGTTGACGTGTTCGTCTTCAGGTATGAAATAACGTCGTTGTAGTTCTTGATGAAATCCTGGATGGTGCTTTTCACCGTGTCGTTGTCGACTGCAACGGTGAACGAGAGCGGGTTGTCCGTCGTCTTTTGCAGACCAGCCAGTGTAAGGGTGACGCCCTGGAGCGCATCATCGATGGAATTGGCCTCACGGGTCATATCGATCCCGTCGAGGGCGAACTTTGCATCGAGGGCATCGGCCGCAGCCCCGCTCCTCGCAAACCCGGCTGTTGTGGCCGTTGAACCTGTCCTCGACGTAAAGTCTATCGCATCGAGGCCAAGGAGAGACTGGAAATCGCCGCCGACGCTCGTGATGGCACTGGAAGCCCCGGAATCATCGGCGCTGATGACAAGACGTGAGTGAATACCGTCGACATTGATGACAGACGCGGAGATCTTGCCTGCCAGTTCGGAGTCTGCGTTAATCGTCGAGGCAATTGCGACGAGAACATCCTTATTGGAGGTGGACGACACATTGACGCTGAGCGTTCTGACATCCGCATCGCCGACTTTGACGGTGAAATTATATGCCGTATTCGCACTCATTCCCGAGTCTGCCGCAGTAGTGACACTCGAGGAAAGGAGCATATCGTTGCTTGCGAGTTGATTGACTTTGAGCGTGTGGGTGCCGGGCTGGGAATAAGACGTCGCAGTCGCGGTGGCCACCGTGGAGTCGGAAGTCGTAACTGCGTACGTCAAAAACGGAGACGACGTCCCCTTCAGCGCAAGCTTGTTTATCGTGGTGGATAATGTCGAGAGCTTCGATTTTAGAGACGAGAGAGCCGAAATGCGGCTATTGAGATCGGAAACCTTATTCTGCAGATTCGTCACCGGTCCCAGCAGGGTAGCTTCATACTGGGCTACCATCTGATCCATCGCGTTCGAACTTGAAGCCAGAGAGCTGATATTGGACATCGAACTACCTCCCTATATGCGCCGTGCAGGGTCTCAGCCTTGCAGGATCCGGACGCTAATTAAGGCTGAATGCCTTCGTCCACGCAGCACGAAGATCTTCCAAAATCACCAGAGCCGCCCTGTAGTCCCTTTTCTGAATTCGTCCTTTGCAGTAATCATAGAGACGGAAGAGGCCGAAAGACACGTTTTTGTGTTCGAAATTCAATGCCATGATCAATTCATTGAGGGCCCGTTGCGCGAGCACCGGATCATCTTTCTTGCAGCCAAGGATGGCGTAATCGTAAAGTCGTTGTATGACCTGGACGGGGGATAAGTTAAGCAATTGTTCTCTGCTATACGCTGCCGCCGCCGCTTGAGCCTGAGGGTGCATTGTTCTCTCCTGGGAATAAGCGGGGGAAGGGACTCGCTCGCTTTATGAGCGCGACGAATCCCCTCCCACCACGAAGCAAGATTACCTGAACAGTGTCAAGAAGACCTGGTTGCCGGCATTTGCCTGCGCCAACTGGGTCACTGATGTCTGTTGCAGGATCTGCAGCTTGCTGGCTTCGAGTTGCTCCTTCGCGATGTCCGCATCGTAGATACGGCTCTCTGCAGCCTGAATGTTGGTGATCGAAGAGTTGAGATTCGATTCCTTCGCACTCAGACGCTGGATGTAGGAACCGATGCTCTGCAGCGCAGATTCGACCTGACCGACTGCGGTGTCAACGCTCGCCGTTGTGACGCTCGCTGAATCCACTGTGCCGAAGGTGGCTGTGCTTGCATCGAAACCAACGGTCAGAGCCGTGCCGTTGTCATCGACTGCATACGACGCCGAGAAGGACGAGTTGAACAACAGCTTCCCGTTGAAGTTCGTATGGGCGATGATGTCATCGATTTCCGCCTTCAACTGGTTCACGTCGTTCGCGATCGCTGCCTGATCGGACGTCGGGTTGGATGCGGCAACTTGCTTCTCTTTGATGGTCGTATACAGGTCGCGCATTGTCTGCAGGGCCTGTTCCGCCGTTGAGAGCATGGTCTGCGCATCGCCGACGTTGTTCACCGCAGCGCTCATCATACCCGCACGGGCTTCCATCTGCTTCGCGATGGTGTATCCTGACGGATCATCACCGACGGAGTTGATGCGTTTGCCGGTGGCCAGCCGAAGCTGACGTACGCCGAGTTGACGTTGGACGTTGTTCAACGCGTTGAGTGCATTATACGCCGCAATGGGAGTATTAATGCGTGCACCCTCTACAGAAGCCATAACTACCTCCTTGTGTGAGTATTGAACTGTCGGGCTTCCATGCCCTTTATCTGCAGCTCTTTCGAGCTTCTAATCTATTATCGGCACGAATTGGCGGAACATTAGGGGATATTTCAGCATCTGTGGGAGGGACAACGCGGAAACTGGAAGGAAAAAAGGAGTTTCCGGTCTACGATCTCTTTGCGTGAGCCAGACCACGTATTGAGAAAGGTGAGGATCTCAGACGACCTGCGCCAGATGGGAAAGCCTGGATTTAAGGGTCTCAAAATCACCCGGCTCGTAGAAATGGCGGAGTCCGTCGAGCTGTTCAAGGGCGTCTTTGAATCGCCCCTCCTGAAACGCCAGCTCGAAGGCGCACCGGGTCAATTCGTCTGAATGGACTCCGTGTTTTTCGGCATCGGCAATCGCTGCCGAGGCTGCACAAAGGTCCTTCAATCTCAAGGCCCACTGGGCTTTCAGGGAGAGCGCTGTTGGGTCGCCAGGGGATCCCTCGAGAACTCTCTCAAGCGTTCTCAGCGCCTCCCGATGGTCGCCTGTCGAATATTCATTGATCGCAAGATAACTCAGCAGTCGCCCGTTTCCCGAGATTGTCGAGTCCGTCTGTCGGAGACACTGTACCGCTATGCCGGGTCGGGAGAGCTTCTCCAGTACTTCCACGAGCTTTTCAATTGCGCCCGGAAACAGCGGATTGAGTTCAAGTGAACAGGCAAAAGCCTGCGCCGATCGCTCGAGGTTTCCCGTTGCCTGGTAGCAGCGCCCCAGGGCCTCCCATACCACATCGGGCGCGATCACTATGTCATGCAGGCCATCAGCGGACTGCGGCGACAATCCTCCTGCGGCGGCAGTCATGGTTTCGAGCAGGGAAATGGCGGTGCGGAGATTTCCCTGAATCATGTACGCGCCCGCGAGGAACCACTTCACGCCGGTTTGATTCGGAAACATCACGAGCGATTTCCTGCAGTGTTGCACGGCCGAATCCGTGTTCTTGGTTTTCAGGAACGCTTCCGCGAGGAGATTGTGAAGAGATGCCGCAATGGGCTTGGGCACCCCCAGCGTGCTCAGTGCCGCGCGGGCGTGATGGATGACCGCCGGATAGTCCTGAACGAGCATGAAGGACCGGGCGAGTTGAAATTTGGCATACCAGTCGGCTGGGTCCTTCCCCGCCTTCTCAAGCAATGGGCCGAGGTTTCTGTGGACCTTCTGCTTCAGGATGTCAAATCCGCGATCGTACCCGAGATGTTCGATGAGAAGATCGGTCTGAACGATTGTCCCCCCCCGACGGAGGATTGATGGGGCAATCTGTTCGTGAATCGCGCGTTCAAACCCGACGCCATCAACCCGCCGGAAGAGACGCGGATACGGCATGACTTGAACGGTTTTTTTCCCGTTTTCCATTCTCAGGACACTTCGCACCCTCATCACATATGCATCGACGGACGGCTGCGCTACGAGGGATTGGATCCTTGCGCTCTGACCCGGGGCCAATCGTTCGTCTGCATCAAGGCACAGGACCCATTCGCCGGTGCATTCATCCAGCGATCGATTGCGCGCCACCGAGAAATCCCCGGTCCACTCCATTTGAATCACGCGGGCCCCTGCTTCCCGTGCAATGGAGAGGGTCCGATCGGTGGAACCGGTGTCAACGATCACCATCTCATCGACAACTCCCTTTACACTCTCCAGGCAGCTCGCGAGGAACGCCTCTTCATCCTTCACGATCATGCTCAGCGAAATCCTGATCCGGGATCTGTCCATGATGCGCCTCTCGCGGGATTCCTAGTGAGTATGTGTCTTTGCTTCTGCGGCGGCGGCCAGGGATGCCGAAACTCGCTCGATGACGCTCTTCCATTCTTCCCCGCGCCGTCGCCGGAACAGCCGCATGGTGGGATACCAGGGCGTGCGGTCTCCGGCGGTAAACCATCTCCATTCCGGACTTGAGGAGAGCAACACCCACACCGGTCTTCCCAGAGCGCCGGCAAGATGCGGGAGAGCGGTATCCGTCGAAATAACGAGATCCAGATGGGTAAGCGCGGCCGCTGTTTCCACAAACCCATCACCCCCGTTGTCGAGCGTCGAACCGAGCTCTTCGACGATAAGGTCCGGAGGAAGGCTTCCGAGCTGTTCTGCGCCATCCCCTTTTTGGAGACTGTAAAACCGCACTCCGGCAATGTTGAACAGCGGGGCAAACATCTTTAGCGGCATCGAACGGTCCTTGTCTCCTACATACTCCCGGTTCCCCTGCCAGCAAATGCCGACGTTGAACGATCCCGGCTGGAAGAGCGGAGCCGTCCGGGCGATCAATTCAGGCTCTGCGAACAGGTAGGATTCGCGTGAGGGTATCGCATCGGGGTGTGGAGTGAAAAATCGCGGTACGCTCAGGAGAGGGATGAAGAGATCGAATTCCGTTTCCGTCGTCTGAGATATCGGGACGACTGCATCGGCACCGTCAACATTTTTGAAGAGTCTTGAGAGTCTCGGCGCCGTCTCGAACAGCACACGGCCGCCACGGGACTTCAAGGCGGGCAGAAAGCGGCAGAATTGTATCATGTCGCCTGCACCTTGTTCCGAGCGGACCAGCAGTGTTTTGCCCTCAAAGGACTCTCCCTCCCAGCGGGGCACGGGGAAGGTTCGTCCATCAATCTTCTGTCGCCGGTCCCGCAGCTTGAATCGCCACTCATATTCTTGCCATCCCCGCTCGAACATCCCCGAACTCAGAAGCAGAAGGGCTTTGTTCGCATGTGCTTCTGCATAGTCAGGATGCGTGTCCGTCGCGATGTCATACCATTGAATTGCCTCCGGGATGCTGCCGATCGCACTATAGGCACCGCCGAGATTGAAGGAAACCGCCGGTTCGCACGGGTCAAGCCGGTATGCTTCCAGATAAAGGTCGATCGCCTCCCCCGGACGTCCCAACTCTTTCAGAGCAGATCCAAGATTATTGAGTACACTCGGCGAGGAAGGTTTCTCCTTCAAGGATTGCCGGAAAAGGACTTCCGCTTCCGTGAAGAGCCCGCGCTTCATTTTTACCTCACCCAGCGCAGCAAGCGCCTCCGGTCCCTGAGGCTTCAGCCTCACCGCAATACTGAGGCACCGATCCGCCCCTTCGAAGTTCTCGAGGTCCCGAAGGGCGCAACCGAGGCCGAGGAATGACGTGGCCGAGGTCGGGTCGGCGTCAACCGCCCGCCGATACCATTGCACCGCTTCGTCAAGCTGTTTGTCCGCCGCGGCAAGCGCTCCCAGGGCGATGTAACTGTCAACCGGCGCCGGGTTTTCCCGCAGCGACCGATGGTAGCATTCACGCGCCCGCTCCCGGTCGTTCAAGGCAAGGAACACGTCTCCCAGGGTCTTCGCGAATTGCGGTTCCCGCGGGCGCTGTGCCACCGCCTCCTGAATGTGGTGCAGAGCTTCCTGTTCCAGTCCCTGTTGATGGCAGAGAAATCCGAGAAGGTACTGAGCGTCGGCATTGATCGGATCTTCGAGAAGGATTTCACGATAACACGTCTCTGCGACGGGGAAATTCCCCTCCCGCTGTGCAGCGAATCCGATTGCAAGCCTCTCTGCCGTCATTGTGGAAAGTTGATCCGCCATCGATCGGTTTCTTTCGGTTCAATCTCCAGGCATCATTGGCACGGCTTCAGCAGCGACAGACTTCCGCTCCCGCAGACCCATCAATGTGAGAGCTCGTTCGGCGGTAGCAGCCCATGTGAATTTCTGCATGTCGCTCGCGCCCTGCGTGCCCAACGCCCGCATCGCCCCGCGATGGTGGTATGCGAATTCGATTTGCGCCACCAATTCATCGACAGACGGCTCAACCCAGTCGGCAAACAGCGTCTTCTCCTCGAAGATCCGGTTCGGGGTCAGGTTCTCCAGGAGAAGCGCGTTTTCGCGAGAGACCACATCGCGATGACCGGTTGCGTGTGTCGCAATCACCGGCTTACCCGTTGCCATATACTCCATCATGACGAGGTTCGTCCCACCCTCACACCGGTTGGGAAACACGCCGATGTCCGTCTTGGCATATAACTGAGGCATAGTCGCGTGGGAGATGAGATCAACCGTCACGATGCGATGTTCGTCTATCCCGTTGAGCCTGTAGAGGTGCAGCATTTGTTCCGCCCACGACGCGCCGGAGAGTTCGAACTTTATATGCCGGGACAACTTCATCGGATCCATTGTCGCCGGCCAGACATTCCTCCAGGCGTTCAGGAGAATGATGTCGTTGTATTTTTGCTGGAGAATCTGAATTGCGTGCAAAACAAGATCCTGCCCCTTTCGGTATTCGAATTTCCCTCCCGAAAATACGATGAACATCCCGTCGTCCGGCCGGGGTGGTGCGGGAACAAATGCCGTAGGGTTCACTCCCTGAATAAGGACATCGACATGGTGGATCCCTGCCCGGGAGAGGTTGTCCCTGCACCAAGTAGAACCACAGAAGATGCGGTCATAGCGGCGGGCCACGTCTCGCGCATCATCTTTCAGAGTATGCTCCTGAAACGTGTAGCCGAAGGTCGTGGATCCCCGTGTCCCGACAACCGGCGAAAGGTGACGATCGGAGATCGCCACCAGCATCGGACCCGGGACGTGCTGCAACGACTGATCGGGTTTCGACTGAAGCAGATTCACGACCGGCAGGCGGGACTCGAATTCCTTTTGCATCTGATGCGAACAGACTCCCCAACCCGTGTTCTGGCTTTCGGACAATGCCAGGTAGAGAGCGGCGGGATCCGCGGGCCCCGTCCCTTTTCCCTTGGTGCGTTGGACCGTTGAACAGAAGAAAATAAAGTACTCGTCCGGCCCCACGGCCGTTTGGAGATTCACACTCTCTTCTCCGTCGATGAGGAATCCCGAGCGGGTGAGAAGGGAACGCCATGCTTTTCGGGACAAGACGCTGTAATGGTTGAGGTTCTCCTCATGGTTGCACGAAGTGCCGGGAGCAGGAACTTCCAGGTAGAGGTACCCCTCCGGTTTGAGGACCCTTCGAAACCCTGAAAGCGTAAAGAAAGGGAGAAAGCTGTGCTCGACCGAGTGTCTCGCCCAGATGAGATCAAACGTCCCATCAGGAAAATCCAGGAACGACTGGTCCATCTTTTCCACCGTGTGACCCTTCGCCCGACAGGCCCGAAGATCTTCGTCATTGATGGTGATTCCGGTCGCGCGGTATCCCATCTCCCGGAGCGCGTCGAGGGCCGGCCCTTGACCGCAACCGACATCAAGAATTCTTGCGTCAGACGCCAGAGCGAATCGTTGAATAGCCCCGTGCAATTGCTTCCTGGTGATGCTCGTGTGCAGGGCCGACTCTGCTTCGGGATACGTCTGTGCACCGACCATTCCCACAAAGTCGATAAGCCGTTCAAGGGAATTTTCTGTCAGGGAAATACCGTCGGTGCGTTGATGCGTAGCCATTACACTACCTTTCTGCGGATGGCTGAGAGCGTGCGTAGCGCGTCGCGGGCCTCCAGAACGGGCTCGTCCCAGCGACCAAGGGCTTGCTGCCTGAACAGTCTCATTGTTGAGTACCAGGGAGTATCTGTTCGCCCCTGCATCCAACGCCAGTCGGCCGCGTACGGGAGAAGTGTCCACACGGGTTTTCCCATCGCGCCTGCGAGATGCGCGATGGAGGTATCAACCGAAAGGACGAGGTCGAGGTTCTGGATAATTGCCGCCGACTCTTCAAGGGTATTGATTTCGTCTCCCAGCGCGATGATTCTTGTGCGAAGTCCGGGCGAGGTTTCAGACCGGGATGCGCTTTCGACCTGGAGGCTGTAGAAATCGATATCCGGAAGCTCAAGGAGAGGCGCGATCTCCTGGAGCGTCAGCGATTTCAATCGAGCGTGCAGATTCCGGGTATTACTCGCCCACACAAGACCCACGCTCAACCGATCCTCCTTCCGGAGCCACGTCCAACGGCTCACCCGTTCGCCGTCGGCCTGCAGGTAGCCGCTCAGGGGGGAGAGATCCCGGTGCGGAAATCCCGAGGAGGGCCGGGATGCTCAATAGTGCCGTGTATGTATCGAACGGCGGATGGCGCTCCGGCGTATTGAGGTCAACCATCATATCCACGCCCGTGAACCGCGCGAAGAGTCTCATCAGATTGGGATAGCATGCGAAAATCACCTTGCCCCCGCGATTGCGGAGTTGCGGGAGAAAGCGGGAGAACTGAATGTTGTCTCCAAGGCCCTGTTCGGCATAGACGAACAAAGTCTTGCCCCGCAATTCTTCCCCGCGCCAGAGGGGCTGGGAGAATTTCCGGACGCCGATTCGTCCCCCCGTATCCTGGCATTGCAGCCGCCATTCGTACTCCTTCCAGCCCCGGGTGAAATCACCCGTTGCCAGCAGGGCGAGGCCCAGCGAATGATGTGCTTCCGCCGATCCCGGGTCCAATTGTATTGCCACCCGGTACGCGGCGATCGCGCCTTCACATTCGTTTTGCGCGTTCAACAGATTGCCGATATTGATATACGTCCCCGCCACGTGCGGGCGAAGAGTGAGGGCGCGCTGGTAACATTGCATCGCCTCCGCATAGCGGACCTGCTGGTGGTACGCATAACCCAGGTTGATCCACGCTCCGTGATGGTCGGGTTCCATACGAAGAACGAGGCTGTAATTCGCGATGGCCGCGTCGAAGTCCTCGTTATCTCTCGCACAGTTTGCCAGGTTAAAACGAGCGCTCACCGACTGTGGATCCAATGCGAGCGCTTTTTCGTACCATTCTACCGCCCCGACAAGATCTTCACGCCGACGGCGGAGCAGCCCGAGCTCCACGCAGGCATCGCTCCTCCCGGGATCGAGGACCAGGACGGTCTGGAAGTTCCCCTCTGCATCTTCAGCGTCCCCTGCATCACGGCTCAGGATCCCCAGATTAAACCATGCTTCGACGTCGTTGGGGGCGGAGAGAACTCGTTCCCGCAGGCGAACCCTGGCCTTTTCAACCGTCGATTCGTACTGCAGGGAATTCGAGTCCGGCGGTATGGTTATCATGTCGGGGAGTTCCTTCCCCGGTTGTCCGAGTGCCATTCTCCCTCTCAGATTTGCGAAACATCCTGCATCTCACGATGCAGCGCACTATGGTCGCTCGCATAGCCCAGCACGAGGTTTACCCGGCCGAGCCCTTCCCGTGCCGCGGCGGATTCGGGGTCCAGCTTCATCGCCCATTCGAACATCGTTTTCGACCCGCCCATCTCTCCTGAAAGGAAGAACACTTCTCCCAGTCCCGCGCACGCCCGCGAGGACGCGGGGTTCATATGGAGTGCCTGCTCAAAGTGCTTTTTGGCCTCCTCAGGACGGTTCAGGGAAAGGTGGCAGACCCCACGGAAATTCTCCACAGCGGCCGTCATCTCATTTCGTTGTGCCGGATCGGAAATCGCAGGGGCAATGTCAAGGACTGGCTCAACCGATGAAAGAGCCTCGTCGAATCGGTTTTCAGAAAACAATTCACGGGCAGCGTCCAGTACGCGGAGAAGGCGATTGTGCGCGTCACCGTCGAGACTTGTGTTTCTCTCATCCTCCCCGTGAGCGATGAGGTTCTTCAGCCCTTCTTTGGCAGCGGGATTGTCGGGATCGATTTCGAGGGCGCGCTCGAACAACGTCTTCGCCTCGCTGTACCGTTTCTCCAATCCGTACACTTTTGCAAGTCCGACACACGCCTTACTGGAATGTGGGGCCAGGGCAAGGGCCCGGAGGAACCAACCGGCAGCCTTCTCCGTTGCTCCTCCGCTCGCGGCAATCGTCCCCGCCATCACGAGCAGATTGTCGAAGCTCACCACGGTGCCCATTCCGTCGGTATCATGGAAATGCTTCACGGCTTCTTCGACATGGGCGAGAGCCGACTCAGTCGATCCCTCCGACAACGCCACCCTCATGGAATCGAAGGCGCGCTGGAAGGGATTGTCAGACAGCGGAAGAAGGACCTGGCGGGGAAGGAGGTGTTTCCGCCCGGTGAATATCTCTTCAGGCGTTCCTCCCCACTTCTGCGCGAAGATCCCCAGGTTTTGGTCGAGCCGTTCTTTGTATTGCACCATCCCGTCGGCAAGGAAACTCTTTGAACCGAAATGATGCACAAACACATCCCGTGCAATCACACTCTTGAACCCTGCAATATTCGCCCGGAGACAATAGTCGTCGTCTTCGTAGTTCCCCGGCGAGAATCGCTCATCGACGCCACCGAGTGCCGTGATGACGGCCCTCTTAATGAGCGTGCAGAAGAAAGCAACGCGCGGGACGACGAGCGTCTCCCCTTTGTGAACGCGCGCCTGTTCTGCAGCATGAAGTCGCATTTCTTCCATTGTACGGTAGGAAGCCGACTGGTCGAATTGGGCACCGCTGATCTGATTACTCATAGGACCGACGATCCCGATCCCCTGTTTCCGAATATCCGACAGCCAGGAGGCGGTCAAGCCACCCCTCGGTGAGCACCGTGTCGTTATTCAGAAGAAGGACGTCCTCTCCCTTCGCCTCGAGAAGCCCCTGGTTCACGGCTGCCGGGAAGCCCATGTTCTCCGTGTTCCGGATCATTCGCACTTCCGGGTATTGCGAGAGTTCCTTCACCGTGCTGTCCGTGGATCCGTTGTCAATGACAACAATCTCATGACTCACGGTTGTCCACTGCTTGATGCTCTCAAGACACTGGCGGGTATATTCCCATTGGTTGAAGGTGATGAGGATAATGGACACCCGGGGTGGAGTCGGATACCTGAGAGCACGGTACGATCTGAAGGCTGCACGGTTTTCAAAACTCATGATGTAGTCGAGCCGTTTCCGGGTTGCCTCCGCGGAGTAGTTCCGTTTGACAAGTTCCATCCCCTGCGATGCGAGATGTTTCCATTCGGCTTCGGCGTTGTACAATCGAGTTACGGCCCCGGCAAACGTCTCCCGATCGTCGGCGATCAGCCCGTGCTCCCCGTCAACAATGTTCATCCCTTCGGCCGCAACACTCGTCAGAACGGAAGGAAGGCCGTGCGCCATCGCCTCGCCGACTTTCCCTTTCACGCCTGCCCCATAGCGGATCGGGACAACGGAAATCCGGCACTGGTCAAAATAGGGCTGAATCGAAGGGACCCATCCGGTCACGATGATATCCTCGCAGGCCAGCGAACGAACAGACGGGGGTGGGTTATTGCCGACGATATAGAGCTTGATCCCGGGAAGGCTTTGACGAAGGAGTGGAAAGATTTCTCCTGTAAGGTATACCACCGCGTCGGTATTCGGATTATGATTGAAGTTGCCGACAAAGAGCAGATCGCGGCGATCCTCGAAGGAACAAGAGCCGGGAACCGCTTCATGGATGTTCGTCATGATGAACACCGGCTTGCCCGGGAGATCGTTCATGAGGAATTGCCGGTCGTTTTCCGTCACCGTAGTGACACAATCCGCTTTCGCATAGGCAGCAAGTTCTCTGCGTTTGTTCGCCTGGGCTTCCTTGAGAAGCTTTTTGTCGTGCACCACATCGGCGCGGCGCGATTCCCTCAGGTAATGAAGATCGTGGGTATCAATAATGATCGGCGTATCGGGCAGCTCTTCCCTGATGAAATCGATAAAGAAGTCCGCGACGAACCAGAAACTCAGGTATACAAAGTCCGGCCGGCGGTCTTTGAGATCAAGACTCGCGATTTTCTGCCGCAGAATCGGTCGCACTTCCTCAGAATTCCTCAATGCCCACCATTTCTCATACTCCAACCAGACAAATTCCACTCCGAGACCGCTCAATTCCTTGAAGTAGGAATCCGCTGTTGGACCGAGCTTTGCCCCCACCAGATGTGCGTATGTGACCGACCACCCCAGACGGAGCATCTCCTTCGTCGTCGTATACATGCGCAATGTGCCTGAGGCCTTATCGGGGAGAGGCGGCCAATCATCAATGATCAGCACCGATCGGCGTTTTCCCCGACGTGCCGCCTGACGCACGGCTTCCTGACGGTTGGGATATTGGCGCTCGAGCCGATGTGACCACTTTTCACGGAGCTTCGGAACGTTGACTTCCTGGAATCGCTTGAATCCTTTTGCCACGTCGGTTCCGGCCGTTGCTCCTTCGTGATGGATCACCACGGCGGTTGGACAATAGTACACCTTGTACCCCAATTCCCGGACGGTGAAGCACAAGTCACTATCCTCGCAATATGCCGGGGCATATCGCTGATCGAATCCACCCGAAACCCTGAACAGGTCCGCCCTGACCATGAGTGCGGCACCCGAGCAATAGTCCACTTCCCGGACAAAGGAAATCGGTGCAGAATTCGCCGGGTAACCGCGTCCATAGTTCCAACCATTGCCATCCGAGAAGACGATTCCGCCTGCCTCCTGGATGCTCCCATCGGGGTACACAAGCCTTGCACCGACCGCTCCTGCATCCGGATGAGCCGCCATGCAGAGAAGCATCTCTTGCAGCCATCCTCGCTGGACCTCGGTATCGTTGTTGAGAAATACCAGGACATCACCGGTCGCATGGGTCACCGCAAAATTGTTCCCCCCGACGAATCCAAGATTGGTCTCCGCATGGAGAAATTTTACACGACGAGAAAACATCTCAAGGTAGCCCGGCGTATCATCGACGGAAGCATTGTCAACAACGATGATCTCCGTATTGGATACGTCGGTATTGGCGAACAGGGCACGAAGGCACCTGATCGTATACTCGAGCTTGTTGTAACAGAGGATGATGATCGATACCCGGGTGACAGTGTGGGCGGTTGAGAGCGGTTCCGCCGGTCTGTTTGCCAGCAATGATTCGATTCGGGGATCGCCAAAAGGGATTGATTGGACGGCAGCACAGAGATGATCGACAATGCCATCGCTCGAATTCGCCTTGGCGATGGTGTCCGCATATGTACGGACGGCACTCTGTTTGTCCCCCTGGAGGTCGAGACAATGCGCGAGATAGAACAACGCATATGGGTCCCCGGGGTTCGCCGCGACTGATTCCTGGAAGAAATCCCGTGCAGTATTGATCTCTCCGCGGTAATAGAAGATCTTCCCCAGCATTTTGCTGACTTCACTCCGGTCGGGATCCTCCGCGGGGAGCGAGGCCAACGCTTCCTTCAGGTGCGCAATCGCCCGTTCGTACTGATTGCTGCAAAATAGTTCCTGAAGTTGCTGTGCAACCTTCTCAGAGAGTGCCATACCTGTCCCGGTGGAATTGTAAGACTTGTGCCCGGGGCGGCAGTCCACCTGAGAACGCCCCGTTCAAACCTTGTCGCGTCCGCGCAGAACAACTGTTTTCAGACTGCCTCGACAATGACATACTGCGCAAATCCCAATCTGGACCATACTCCGTACGTCGAGAGCTCTTCATCCTTATGGAGAAGTCCATGAAGCAACAGTGCATCTTCAACATACCGGTGACGGATGGAACCGCTGCTCACGACTCTGAACCTGGCCTCTTCGGCGATATCCACAAGTTCCGCAAGCCCGAACGTCCTGCGGTGCGTACTGTCATCAAAGAAGTTCACTGTCGACACCGGAATGCCGGCGTCCACAAACGCCCGCCGTGAAGGGAAATCCATGGAAGCGAGCGTGGGGACTTCGATATACATTTGTCCGCCGGTCTTCATGACCCGTCGGAGCTCTTTCATCAGGTTTTTCGGCTCCGTGATATGTTCAAGTATGTGCGAAAGCACTGCGCCGCCGAAGAATCCGTCGTTGAAGGCGACGGCTGTATCATCCAGATTGCAGATTTGTGATCCGGCGTATTGAGCAAACAGTTCGGACGGCTGGAGATCGACGGCATACAGACTCAGATCGTTTCGGACAGGCGTCAGCCATTCTTTCCATGTGATCATTCCTCCCCTTCCCGCACCCACATCGAGAACCCTGCAGTACGGATCAAGGCACTTGAGAAACCGGAAACGCGGATGAAAGGTCCAATACCAGGTCAAGAGGGCATTCCGCTCCGCCTCCGGCTGCTGCGAAAGCGTATTGTAGTCGATACCCCCCACAACAGGGCGTTCAAGGTTATTGGCGACCGGATGTTCCTGCTCCCGCGATGTATCAAGTGTCTTCAATTGGGCGAGGAGTTTTTCCATTTCCGCCGCGTGTTCGTTCAGGCCGAGGGAGCGGCACACATCAATGATGTTTTCAGCGTACGACATATTCGATGGCTGAAGGCGGAGCGCCTGCAGAAGATGGGTGAGGGCGGCCGTGCTGTCTCCGGCCTGGAAACGCAAAACGCCCAGATCATTGTGTGCAGCGGCATGCTCCGGCTCTTGCCGGAGAAATTCCTCCAGGTGGACTGTTGCATTGGGGAAGTCCCCTTGATCAATAAGGCCCAGTGCCACATCGTACTGTGTCTGGACAGTCGAATCCGCAGGCGTCGTCATGTTTTTTCACTCTAAAGTTTTACTATGACACATTGGCCGGTAGGCAGATACCAGGGCCGTTCTTGTTTGTCAGCAAAAAATTCGTCAACGGCTTGCTTTGCGCCGGGACAGCTCTCGAATCCATAATCATCGTATACCATCATCCCGCCCCGGTTCATTCTCCGGTAAAAGAATTCGCTGCAATCCAGGACCGAGCGATAGATGTCGACGTCGATATGGACAAAGGAAAAGCGAAGTTCTTCGATCGGTCCGGCAGTCGCAGGGAAGAAGCCGGGATGGAACCGGACCTGTTCGGTGTTTCCGATGAGAAGTTGAACGCTTGCGAGCGAAGTGTCGGCAAAGTCCCCCTGATGATGCATATCTCTTGTTGCATCTGTTTCAGGCATGCCGGCGAACGTATCGAACAGATGCACTGACTTGGACGAATCCGCGAACACGGTCGTCAGCAATTTTGCGGTACCGCCTTTATAGACGCCGACCTCGGCAACATGGCCTTCCACGTGTTTGCACTGGGCGGCAAATTGAAACAGCATGAAGCAGCGTTGCCTGTCCACCAGCGTAAATGGGATCTGCGCCATTGCGGAATTGAACTGTTGATCCCGATCCCAAAGAGGGATCGGCGCCATGCTGATGCCAGACTGCTTCCGGGTCCCCCCGGAAGGAGAAATGACCGGTTTCGTGCCAATGAACAGGAGCTGTTCCCCGCCGAGATATCCATATTCTTGTGACCAATACATCAGGGCGGCCGGATGGGCAAAACCAACCCGCTCGAGTTCGTCCAGCATGTCCCACCCGAATACCTGGTAACAGAGGCATCCTTGCTCGGGATTGACCGGATCTCCATGATATTCCGCGGGAAGGAGATGTTCGATCGCGCCGTCAGCATGCTCGACGGCACGAACGATCGTGCGTTCCGCCGTCCGTTCAAAGGGCACAGAAAACAGGAACATGCCACCCGGGGCGGTTACGCGATAGCATTCCGCGAGAGCTTTCTTGTAATCGGGCACATGTTCGAGCACATCAAAAGTCAGAACCCTGTCGAACGACCCGTCGGGAAAACTGAGTGCCGTGAGATCTTCGTGCCGGAGGCCGCCGGGGGAGACCGACCCCGGCCGGTGATCTTTTCCCAGGAATTCGCTTCCGACAACGTTCGGGTATCTTGAAGAAAGAGTCCGAAACAATGGCGTCGTCTGCTCGGCAATGAAAATCTTTTCATTTCGGCCGGGGGTCTTCAGCTTCTCCAGGACATGGATGGCCGCTCGCATGCGATTGTTCAGCCCGCATGAGGGGCAGAGGAGCGACTCACGCCAGTTGGGAGGCGGAGGGGTGTCACCATTCTTCTGGAGGGGAACATCCACACGGAATTCCACATCTTCGTTGCAAACGTAACAATGTCCGCTGACAGTGAACGCCTCCCCGCTCCCGATCAGACTTTGTTCAGCCCTTCCCCGTTCTTCCACGATATCTCTCCGAGCAGTCTCGCCTGCTTTGTGGGCCTCAAAGGAAGTCATCCGGATCAAATCCAGAGCTGCAGTGATGCATTGTCTTGCGAGGTCTCCCGGATCGACAGGTCCCGAAACAGCTCCATCGCTCTTCGATTGGCCGGATCAGCCGATAATGCCCGGTTGAGGAGGAGAGATGCGTTGGAAAGATCCCTCATCCGGATGCAAATCGACGCGAGGTCGAGCAGCACTTCCGTATCGTCGGGCTTCTCCGAAATCAGCGTCTGAAGGAGCGCCACTCCTTCATCCAATCGCCCGGCTTGAAGGAGTGACCCGGCTTTCTCGCGACGTGACGCCCGGTCCGGACGACCGCCGCGTTCACCGTTCCCACCCTTCAATCGCACGAGTTCAGCCTGACACTCCCGCAGCTCTTTCTCGAGCGATTGTCCCCAGACGCCGCGTGCGTGATATTCCCGGGTGATATCGTCGAGCGCATCGTGGAACACCGAAGCCTCAGGAATGAGAGCGCGATCGGTGGGCGCGCACACCGCGATGAAGTATTCAGGTTGAACCGGAAGAACTCCCTGGCGGACGATCCCGTCGGGATCCTTTTTGTATGCGGCAAAGGCGACGGAATCTCTTTCCTGGATCGGCCAGACCTGCGAATTTGTGGAGAGCCTCTGTCCGTACAGATCGATTCTGACGAAGTATTTAGCAAGGAGGGACTGAAAGCCTTCCCGCGTGAGTTCTTTCTGGTGGAAGGGATTCTTCTCTGCGTTCCCATGCATGTACTCGTCCGCATTGGGGGACGACACGATGAACAAGCCGTCCTGTTTCAGGACACGTCGAACTTCCTGGAGGAATCCCTCCTGCTGTTCGATGTGTTCGATTGTCTCAAAGCTGACAACAACGTCAAAGGTACACTCCGGCGATGGAATGTCCGTGCATGTTCCCTTGAAGAACCGGAGATTGGATTTATCCGCATACTTCGATTCGGCATGCCGTATAGCTTGTTCAGAGATGTCAACCCCGATGACGAGCGATGCGCGCTCCGCCAGGAGGTTCGAGCCATACCCTTCTCCGCACGCGATGTCAAGGACGTCTTTGCCCTGCACGTACTCTCGTGCCATGGCGTACCGATGAAGATGTTCGTGGGCAATCTGACCCTTCAGTTCCGGGACAAAACGCTCGCCGGTAAAGGGCAGCGCGATTTTTTCGGACGCAAAGACCAGCGAGTTGTAACGGAAGAATTCCAGCATCCCCCGTTCACGCACCCCGGCGCGGTAGCGCTCGTAGGCCTCTGGTGAATCAATCCATGTGATTTCATCGGATGCATACCAGTCGCCCCCTTCGAAAACCGACGTGGAGAAATGGAAGCGGCGCAGAATATCGATGATATCGTTCCCGTAGTCGACTGCGACGAGCGCGCCTTCTGCGCGAAGTGGGTCTCCATGATAGACCGGAGGAAGGATCTGGCTCAGGTTTTCCCCACCTTCAAGCCAAATCCGACGGCTCGTGGGATGTGCCGGGTTTATTGGAACAGTGAAAATGTGTTTACCGCCCGGTTTCAAAACGCGGCTGATTTCGGTGAATGCCTGTTCGAACAACGGGACGTGCTCCAGAACATCCTGGGTGATGATAAGGTCGAAGGTTCCGTCGGCGAAAGTCAGTTTCGTAAGGTCTTCGCACCGGATTCCACCCTTCATTGTCCCCGGGGGCACCCCGTCAAGGAGTTCCCCGCAAACGTATCCAGACAAGGAAGCGAGCAGATTGTGGAGTGGGCCTGAAGCCTGGGCTTCGAAAATGCTGACTGTGGCAAGATATTCCAGAATCGACGGAAGAGGCCGCGGCTCGTCGGATGACGGGCCGAAGTGGGCGCTTATGGTTCTGGCGACATCACTGATTCTTTTCGTGCTCCCGCAGAGCGCACACTGCGCCTCACGCAGATTACCCTGGGTTGAGGAAAACAGGGAGAAAGCGCCGCAGACATAGCAGATCTCTGCAAATCCCGCTTTTTTCTGGGAAGAGGAAGTCAGAACAGCATCGGTTTGGGGCATGGAATCGCGCTCACGAAACTCACAGTGGGGTACCAAGGATCACCACATGCGTAATATTAACCTCCCCTCCGGATTCGAAACGCTTAATCCGCAGGGCATTCGCACCTTCTTTCGTCTATTCCCCAGACAAAGACGGGTTTGTCGTTTTCTCCTTGTCCAGAAATCATGCCAGCAATGGTGAGGGGGAATGGGACTGGGAGACTGGGGGACTCGGAGAGGGGGAGAATTGGGGAAGGGGGGAATAGGAGAAGGGGCGACCGTCGTGATCGACCCCTTCTAGCAGAACTCCATCTGCTGATCAGCTATGGAAAAAGGTCATCGGGGCGCAGGCGAGGAGCCCGTGGGCGGAGAGTCCCGCAATGATTTCACAATAGAGTGGCCGGTAATCAGTCCTATCACGAACAGGACAAGAGCGATTGCGCCGAACGCGAAAACCGTATCGCCGAACACCCTGCTCCATTTGAACATGGCCACGGTGGGAGAGTACAGAAACTCCGGCGTCCGGGCATACCAGTAACCGTGCTCCACTGATGCCCAGGTTTGGAGCAGTCCCACAGGAAGAAGGCTCACCATTACCATGAGCATCAGTCCCCCGTTGAGAGCCCAGAACGAGAAGCGCAAAAGACCGTTCTTCCATTCATCCTGGACTCCGAGAACGCGGAGACAGAACAACATCAAGCCAATGCCGAGCATCCCGTATACTCCGAACAGGGCTGCGTGCCCGTGGAGCGGAGTGGTGTTCAGTCCCTGCATGTAATACAGGGCGATAGGCGGATTGATCATGAAGCCGAACAGTCCTGCGCCGACCATATTCCAGAATGCAACAGCGATGAAGTACATAATCGGCCATTTATACCGGAAGACCCAGGACGTGGAACGGGAAAGCCTGATGTTCTCCCACGCTTCATACCCAACAAAGATAAGGGGAACCACTTCCAATGCGCTGAACACCGACCCCAGAGCCAGCACGGCTGTAGGGGTTGCGGAGAAATAGAGATGATGCAGGGTGCCGATAATTCCGCCGGAGAGGAAGATGGTTGAAGAAAACACAACGGACGAATTCGCGGTTACGGAGCGGATCAGCCCGAGTCTTACGAACATGAATGCAATTACCACGGTGGCGAACACTTCAAAGAATCCTTCGACCCAGAGATGAACCACCCACCAACGCCAGTACTCGACGATGGACAACTCCGTGTGTTTACCCCACATCAATCCGGCAAGGTAGAAACCGCCGATTGCAATCACGGAAACTAAGAATAGTGTCAGGAGAGGCTTCTCCGCATCTTTTCGTTTGATTGCGATGAGGACATTCCTCCCTACCAGGTACACCCAGAGCCCCAGCCCGATCACGAGACCGATTTGCCAGACTCTTCCGAGGTCGACATATTCGTATCCCTGATGGCCGAGCCAGAACCACTCCGACCCTGTCAGCTTATGCATTACGCTCATCCATTCGCCCGCAAGAGATCCGACTACGACAAGGAGGAGGGCACTGAACAGGATGTTCACGCCCAGACGCTGCCCTTTCAATTCCATCCTGCTCACAGCAGGGGCGATGTACAGGCCTGCCGCCAACCATGCGGTCGCGATCCAGAAGATGCCGATTTGTACGTGCCACGTTCGTGTGACGACATACGGAAGGATTTCCGCCAGAGGTATCCCGTAGAACGCCCCACCCTCCACGCCGTAGTGCGCAGTGATCACGCCAAGGAGGATCTGCACGAGGAAAAGGGCGGCCACCGTCCAGAAGTACTTCAGGACCGCCCTCTGCGACGGTGTGGATACGTGGCTGAACAGTGGATCGGTGTCGGGGTGGACTTCGGCAGGGACCTCGCGCTTTTGAGAGCCGAAGTACCATGCCATTGCCCCGATCCCTCCGAGAAGGACGATGATGCTCACCCCCGTCCAAACGATCGCGTCCCCGGTCGCTTCGTTCCCGATCAATGGTTCGTGAGGCCAGTTGCTTGTGTAGGTAATTGACGAGTTGGGACGTTCTGTCGAAGCCGCCCAGGAAGACCAGAAGAAGAACGCTGCAAGTTGCCGCAGCTGCACCGGATCTGTCAGGGTACCGGCCGGGATTGCGTACTGCTCCACGCCCTTCGAAAACACTTCGGAGTAATGAGCGACGTTTGCTGCAAACGCGGCTGCCCGGATACTGTCGATGCTCACTAAGCCGGTGGAAGGATCGTAGGTATTTTTCCGGATGAGTATCGTCAATTGCATTTGAAAAGCAGCCCGGTCCTCCGGCGAAAGGCTATCGTACATTTTCCCGTGGGCACGTTCTGCCCAGGCATTCAGGATGTAGACGCACTCCCGATGGAGCCAGTCCGCTGTCCAGTCGGGCGCGACATAGCTGCCGTGCCCCCACACTGAGCCTACCTCCATGCCCCCCATCGATTGCCAGACGTTTTGTCCGGCCTCGATATCCTGTTGTGTGACCACTGTCTGCCCTTCAAGGGTAACGTAGGCAGCGGGGATCGGGGGTTTTTCCTGATAGATGCGCAACCCTGCCCACCCGAGGACAAGGAAGGAGACTACAATCACACACCAGAATGCGATCCAGTAACGTTTCATTGAAGCTCCTCTAATCTATGGGGTTGGATTTTTGCGCGAAGATCACGAGGTCTTTCGATTCCAGCGGGTTCCACACGGATTGTGCAAGGTCGCCGTAGAGTCCGACATGAGCGAAGCCTGCGCTGGAAAGTGTTGCCACGGCTTCCTGTGATTGTATCGGACGAAGCTCGAGCGAAAAGTCTTGCCGTTCACCGGAGCCCTCGTTCTCTTTGGACACGGTGAGACGGACTCCTTCAGGAGTTCTCGCATAACGACGGTCAAACAGAGAGTCTGAAGAGCGGTTTGAGATATGGGGAAGAGTCGCTGAGTTCCTGGAGGCATCAAAATTGAGCGTCTGCAGGATGAGGATACCCCCGGGCCGAAGAACGCGAAAGAACTCCTTTGCGGCATCGGCGTGATCCGTCGGGAGGCTTAAGTGCGCAAACGTATTCCCCAGGCAGAAGACCGCATCAAAACCCTCTGTGGCAACTCCCGTGAGGATCCGGATGTCAAGGACAGACGCATTCAAGGTCAGACCGAGGGCGGCGGCGTTGTTCTTCAAAGCAGCGATCATCTGTGGAGACAGATCGACTGCTGTGACCTCCAACCCAAGGCTTGCGAGGATCAGGGCGAGGGAGCCGGTCCCGGCGCCGGCATCGAGCGCAGTCCGCAAACCGTACGTCTTGACGATCGTGCGAAAGGTCTCCATTGTCCGGGCAAAACGATCCTTTCCGCCGGTCATATCATCATAGAACGGGGCCAGGCCGTCATAGAAGTCGGCCACTGCTTTTGCTGCAGGAAGAGGTTTTGTCATGTCAGTCACTCCAGCGAATCAGTCGTTCGGTCCGTACTTTGGAACGCGACCTTGAAAATGTTGATAAAGGGGGCTGTCGATGTTTTTGAAGCGGTGAAGGTATTCTTTCTGGTCGATGCTGTTTTTCCAGTCGCCGGCGAGGATTGCCGCCCCGGTGATTGCAGCGAAAATTCCGACTACTAAGCTCCCGACAACCCAGGGAGGGATTCTTTTTCCCCCCGCGGACGGCCGAACTTCCAGGGTTTCCTTCACCGGGCACACCTGGACGCAGGCCATACAACTTGTACACTCGTCGCTCCAGACCCTGCCTGCCTTATGGACGGCGATGTTCGCCGGACAGGCCTTCGTGCACAGCATACAGTCAATGCAGGTCGACTTCGTCCTGGTGATTTTGAGGGGGCTCAACCATCCCACGATGCCAAGGAGGGCCCCATAAGGACACAGGAATCTGCACCAGAAGTTCTTTATAAACACGGAGAGAACCAGGAGCGCGAGGATGGTGTACAGCGCAAACGAAGAGATCTCCGCAAAGAACATATACATCTTTACGTCGGCCATCTTGTTATACGGACTGTAAATGAACGCGCCGAGAGCATCTTCGGACATCCGGGCAATGGCGAAAGCGAAAAAGCCGAGCAGGAGATATTTCAGAGATCGCAATGGGATGTCGAGCCACCGGGGCAATGTCAGGGTACGCTTAAACAACTTCTGCCCGAGGAGCCAGAGCGATTCACTGAGAGTTCCGATGGGGCACAGCCAGCTGCAGAAGGCCTTTTTTGCGACGATGCTGACAAGGACTATGGCGAGCAGGATAAACAAGCCTGACGGATGGACGTGGTTGATAATGCCGGTGTTCAACCAGTACGCCGCACTTATAAGCGCGCTGATAGGCAGGAACCCTTCGACTCCAGGCGGGCGGCTATAGAACGGAGCGAGGCCATCGCTCATCCCCCAGCGAACGAACAGGGAGAACTCAACCCCGATCCACACGCAGAGAGCTGCAAACGTAAACTGGGTTACTGACCGGGCGAATTGGGAATCCTCCTTAAGACGACCGAGAAGCCTTCGGTACCGATTCGGTTCATACAGGTAATCCGGTTTGGGTTTCCGGAGAGCCGGGGAGAGCTTCTTGATCGTAAGCGGCGGACGGCTCCTCCTACTCGCCGGTCTGGCGGGCCTTTCGTCGGCAGTTCTGTTTGCGATCAGCAGTTCCTCCACCCTTGCCGTTTCCATTGCTTTCTCCTTTGATTTGCAGCAACTCATATTCGGACTATACTGTCTGAATACTGTCGAAAAAAAGGGCGCATCATCGAACTGCGGAGGGCCGGAACGCCGGCTTTTTGGTGGCCGCAGCAAGTTGGGCGATGTTCTCCTTCGACAGCATGTCATGAATTTCTTCTCTGAGCGATCCCCAGGAGCCATGCACTGCGCACGGTTGCGTACTCGAGCATTCCGGGAAGCCCAGCACGCAAGAGTGGAAAAAAGCATTACCGTCGATCGCCTCCACGATTTCGAGGAGGGTAATTTCTTCCGGTCGGCGTCGCAGGGCAAAGCCTCCCGTAGGTCCTTTCAGAGAGATGAGGATCCGCTTCCGGGTCAGGTCCTGCATGATTTTTCCGAGGAAGTGGTAGGGGATTTCAAGTACCTTCGTCAGTTCCTTGATATTGGTCATCTCCCCTGACGGCTTCAACGCCAGGTAGAGGACAGATTGGAGCGCGTACTCACAATGTCGGCTGAAAATGAGGCTCATGGTGATTTCGGATATTCTAGTCTTAAATTAAGATGATCAGGGGATATTGTCAAGGGGAAAGGAAGAAAAACTATGGTTGCCTAGGCTGCCATGTTTTTGCACCTGCCGGAGCATCAAAACATGTCAATTTGCCTGAAAAAGGGTGAGATCAGAAAAAAGATGGCAGCCTAGGCAACCATCTTCTTTCTTATGCTATCGCGTCAGGAAGTCGGAAAGCGTAAACATGAAAAGAATCGCCAGCCAGAACACCCCCCCCGCAGCAAATAACCACACCAGGCGGGATCCATATTTCACGTGCATGAAGAAGAGCACTACGAGGATGGCTTTCACAACGGCTACCGCCAGCGCCACGACAATGTTGTATGGCCCCAGATCCACCAGCGCAACGCCAACTGTAACAGCCAGGAGCACAAATAATGCCGTGGCAATTCCGAAATACACCCTCAAAGGAACAATATGGTCAGAAGTCAGTCCTTGCATAGCCGTGCGAAATTAAGAGTGCGGATGGATGAGATAGAGAAGCGGGAAGAGAAATATCCAGACGATGTCCACGAAGTGCCAGTAGAGTCCGCTGATCTCGACAGGACTATAGTACTCGGCCGAGAACTTACCCCGCCACGCCATGATCGCGATTACAGTCATGATTCCGACGCCGATGATCATGTGCAGGGCATGGAGGCCGGTCATCATGAAATACAATGTAAAGAACACCTCTGCCTGCCCCGCGTATGGACCTTCAAACCGGAAGCCCGGACCCGGGAACAAACCCTCAACAAACTTGTGCTGGTACTCAATCCCCTTGACCGCGAGAAACACGAGACCGAGAAGCATCGTCACCACGATGAATGCAACCGTCCCCTTCCGTTGCCCCAACTGCGCCGCCCGTACGCCCAGTGCCATCGTGAGACTGCTCAACAGCAGGACGGCGGTATTGATCGCACCGAGCGTGATATCCATATCGATGTGCGCGGCTGCAAACCCTGCGGCAAATTTCCAGCGATAGACCGTGTACGCCGTAAACAATCCGCCAAAGAAGAGGATCTCTGTCCCCAGGAAGAGCCACATGCCGAGCGTGCCGGCTTCTTTCTGCTGTTCCCGATCGTCGAATTGATGCGCCACCGTGGAAACGGATACATGGTCAGACACTTGGAATCTCCTCCAGAGCGGGATATTGGTACGGCTCTTCGTTAACCACCGGAGTCACTTCAAAATTTTCCGTCGGCGGCGGCGAGGGTGTCTGCCATTCGAGTCCGGTGGCCCCCCAGGGGTTCGGGCCGGCAATTTTCCCTTTCTTCAGCGACCAGGTGAAGTAGATCATGGGAAGGATGTAGCCGACACCGAGGATTGAAGCTCCGGCCGTCGACAGTACATTGAGCACCTGGAATTCCGGTGGATAGTGATAGTACCTGCGCGGCATGCCCAGGTAGCCGAGGAGAAATTGCGGGAAGAACGTGAGATTGAATCCCACGAACAAGACCAGGGCGGAAAATCTTGCCCACCCCTCCGGGTACATCCGTCCGGTGATCTTGGGCCACCAGTAATGCAATCCCGAGAGAAAGGCCATCACCGCACCACCGACCATGATGTAATGGAAGTGTGCAACCACGAAATAAGTGTCGGTTAAATGCACGTCCACCGCCATCGCCGCAAGGAACAGTCCCGTCAAGCCTCCGATGGTAAACAGTCCGATGAACCCGAACGCATAAAACAGGGGCGTCTGCAGCCAGACCCGTCCCTTGTAAAGGGTCGCTGTCCAGTTGAACACCTTGATTGCCGACGGGATGGCGACGAGATAGCTGAGCAGCGAGAATACCATTCCTGCATAGATGGATTGACCGCTGACAAACATGTGGTGGCCCCACACCAGGAACCCGTAGACCGCGATCGCCATCGAGGCGGCGGCGACAAATTTGTACCCGAAGATCGCCTTCCGGGAAAAAGTCGCGATCACCTCGCTCATCACTCCCATCCCCGGAAGAATCATGATATACACTGCCGGATGCGAATAAAACCAGAACAGGTGCTGGAATAAGATGGGATCCCCGCCGATCGACGGATTAAATACCCCGATTCCGGTCAGCCGCTCGAAGGCAACCATGAATACGGTAATTGCAAGGACCGGTGTCGCAAGCACCATGACCAAGCTGGTTGCATAGATGGACCAGACAAAAAGTGGAAGCCTGAACCATGTCAGCCCCGGAGCGCGCATTTTGTGGACGGTAATGATAAAATTCAGCCCGGTGAGGATTGATGAGAAGCCGGTGATGAAGACCGCCACCATGGCGGGAGCGACCTGTGTGGTCGAATACGTCGTGCTATACGGCGCATAGAACGTCCAGCCGGTATCCAGCCCGCCCGAAGCCATGACGTAGATCCCCATGATCCCCCCGACGATAAAGACGTACCAGCTCAGGAGATTGAGTCTCGGGAACGCGAGATCCCGCGCACCCACCATCATCGGAATGAGAAAATTCCCGAGCACTGCGGGGATCGACGGGATCAGGAAGAAAAAGATCATGACGATCCCGTGCATGGTAAACAACTTGTTGTAGGTATCCGCCTGGACGAGATCGCCCTGAGGCACCAGCAACTCCAGCCGCATCATTACCGCGAAGAATCCACCCACGAAAAAGAAGAGGATGATCGAAAAGAGGTACAGCAGGGCGATCCGCTTGTGATCGGTCGTAAGAAGCCAGGACCGGATCGTCCGACCGTTATTGAGATAGTTGAGTTCCGAACTCGCTGCGGTTGTACTCATTGGGTCAGTTGCTCCTGGTAGCGTTCCCCTGTCCGCCGGTCAGCGTCAGGAGGTACTCAACAAGTTCATTCAATTGCTCCGGGGAAAGCGTGGTGCGGTATGTCGGCATGATCGGCTTATAGCCCGCAACGACTTTTGCTCCCGGATCCGTGATCGATTCGATGAGATACTCACGGTCTGCCACGGCGGTTTGTCCTTCGATAAGAGATACGGTGGATCCGGGCAATCCCATCAGCGAAGGACCGCGCGTGCTTCCGACGTCCTTATGGCAGGCGGCGCATCCATACTTCTTGAACACCTGCTCGCCTGCCGATGCAAGGGTTTCGTTGGTTCCGCTCGTCGCGAGCCAGTGCTCATAGTCGACCGGGTCCATGACAACGATCTTGCCGATCATCGCTGAGTGATTGGTCCCGCAGTACTCCGCGCAGAAGAGGTGGTACTCCCCTATTCTTGTGGGCGTGAACCATTCTGTGGTGTAGCGGCCCGGGAGGACATCCTGCTTCACCCTGAAGGCCGGGATGAAGAAGCTGTGGATCACATCCTGCGATGTCATCATGAGCTTGATCGGCCTGTTCACGGGGATGTGGAGTTCGTCGATCTCCCGGTTCCCTTCCTGGTGCTGAATCTTCCACATCCACTGTTTTCCCGTCACATAAATCTCCATGGCATCCGGCGGAGGAGTCTTGTTTTCAAAGTACAACCAGGCACTCCATCCGAAGATCACCAGGCTGATCAGGGTAGGAATGACAATCCACGTGACCTCGAGTTTGGCAAAATCCCGCCGGCGTATCTCACGATCGACAACGCGCTCTTTTCGATACCGGATCGAGAACACGACGATCAACACGAATATCAGAATGATGAAAAAGGCAGAGATACCGACCAGCGCAAAGAACAACAAGTCCAGCTGGGACGAGCCCGCGGAGGCTTGAACGGGAAGCAGAGGGAAACTCAACATGTATGAAACAATCCTGATCAATGAGTATGTGCTCCATGGGTACTGCCGTTCGCGGGTTGAGCCTGCATGGCCAAGCGCGCCTCGCGCTTCGACTTTCTGTCCCTCAGGAGATAGAAGCCTATGATCCCGCCCAGGAAGAGGAGGGTGAGGATTCCGCCTATCCGGAGAGCATTCAAAATCACGAACCCGTATGTGCCCGTAGCGGGATCATAGTGGTAACAGAGCAGGAGGATCTTGTCGACCGGGGAACCAATCTTATTTCCCGACGCCTCAACGAGCGCAAACTTCAGGTCTTTCGGGGGATAATCCACCCCGTACAGATACCGGGCAACCTGCCCCTTGGGGGTCAGAACAATGATCCCGGTGGGGTGGGCGTATTGTTTGGTGGCCTCGTCATACACGTACCGGTATCCGACTGCCGCGGCCAGAGATTTGATGGAAGAATCTTCACCCGTCAGGAAATGCCATGCAGCAGCGCCTTCCGGATGGTGGAGGAGCTGGGCATATTTTCCCTTCTTTTCGGCCGCGAGGGAAGGCTGTTCATTCGGATTGATGCTCACCGTCACAACCTCATAGTCCTTCCCCATCGTCAGGGGCAGATCGTTGAAACTCTTCACCATTCCATTCAGCACTTCAGTGCAAATCATGGGGCACTGATAATACACGAGAGCAAGGACGACCGGCTTCCCATGCATGAACGACGTGAGGGGTACCACGGCTCCCTGTTCATCCCGGAATTTGAGGTTCAGTGGAACCCATGAGCCAAGGTCCTGGTCAAGTCCGACCTCGGTGAAAACTTTGTTCGGTGCCTGTTGAGCGGCTGCCGGCAGCGTCATCAGGAGACAGAACATTGCGCATCCAAGCAAACTTTTCATTTCTCAGTACCTGTCACTTCCCTGTTCGTTCAAGTGTCGTATCGTACGGAAGCCCCCGTCTTGCCACCAGGGTGATGGCGCTATCGATGGGAATCCTGACGGTCCCGGAACCCTGATCGACCCAGCCGTAGCCATTCAGGACGGAATCTTCATACGCGTGAAACGCCGCAAGGTCCGCCTGCGGGTTTATCTGCAGTCGCGGCTTGGGCGGCAAGACGCCCTTCAGAGCAGTCTCCGGGAGCGGGGTAGTCGCACCAGGCGGATTGTTCTCGAATACCCTCCACAAAAAGTACATCGATACAAAAGAAGCGATGAGCAGCGCCAGGAGGCCGCCGCCCGCGACAAAGAGGCTGAATGCATTGGCGTCGGTCTTCTCATGATCGTTCTTGCCGCCGGCCTTCGAATGGGGAGTCACCTCAGCCATGGCTCGCTCCCGTTGCTGTCTCGGGGAGAATCGCAAATCGCGGATCCCGTGAAGGCACCAGCGATGCCCCATGCATCAGACGCCCGAACATCATCATCCAGAAGCCGCCGATGGCCAGCATCGCCGCCAGGTCGAGCCAGTCGACGGCGAGCCGGTTCGGTTCGAACGCGGGGATGATAAGCCAGTACACATCGACCAATCGCATCACGAGCAGTCCCAGGGCGACCTTCCAGAGGATGGTGGCGGAGCGCTTCGATCGCCGGATGAGGAGAATCGTAAACGGCACAAAGAAGTGAAGGATGACCAGAACCAGGGCGACCATTCTCCAGGCGGGGTCAAGCCGTCGGACATACCAGGTGATTTCTTCAGGGAGGTTTCCCGCCCAGGTGATCAGAAGCTGCGAGAAGGAAACGTAGGCCCAGAGCACGACGAACGCGAGCATGAGGTTCCCAAGGTCGAGGAACACCCCGGGACCGGCGACTTCGGCCACCGCCCGACTCTTTGAGAAGTATCGGAGCATGATAACGCACAGCGAGAGCGCTGCGAGGACCTGACTGACAACGAAGATGAATCCGTAGATCGTCGAGAACCAGTCGGGCTCGAGCGACATCACCCAATCCGTTGAGGCGAACGTCACACTCAACACATACAGGATCAGCCCCGGGGCGCTCAGGCGGCGCAAAATCACCGTGAGACGGGCGTCGCCGGAGGCATCCTGGCGCCTCGACCACCGGGTGAGCACAAAGCTCATGACAACCCAGAGCGCGAAGTAGAATCCCGCGCGCGCAAGGAAGAACGTCTGATTGAGGTACGGGAGTTTGCGCACCGCCCCTTCCTGCAGGTGATCGGGATGCATCCACGGATACAAGCCGGACATCCCTGCGATCACGGGGAGGAACAGAAACGCCATGAGCAGGATGGTCCGTGCACCGGCCTCAGCATAGCGCTGGACGGCGTAGCCCCATTTCCCCGATGTCATGTGGTGAAGCATGACAAGGCCGAGGGACCCGAGCGAGATATTGACCCAGAACACATACGCCAGCAGGTACGATTCAAAAAATCGTTCATGATTGGCCGAATAGCCGAGCGCACAGAGGGCCGTACCGATCAAGCCCGCGGTGAGGCCCCACCGTTGAATTTTTTGAAGCTGCGACGAAGGATCTGTCTGTTGAAGGGTCATTACTTGAGTCGCTGTCGTTCCGATGTGGTGAGTTCCGAGACATTCACGGTGCGGCTCGCCTGCAACACCCTGATATAGGCGGCGATTGCCCACCGGTCAAGCGGCTCCACCCTGTCCCGGTAGCTGTACATTCTTCCGAAGCCGTTTGCGATGACATCAACATAGTGCCCCACGGGTTTTGCGCGGACACTATCCGAAAAATATGACGGCGGCTGCGGGAATCCCCGCTGGACGATCATCCCCTGTCCGTCGCCGGTCCGTCCGTGGCAGGGCGAGCAGAAAATGTTGAATCGCTCCTGTCCGCGAAGGAGCGTTTTCTCCGTCACCGGGAACGGAAATACATTCACCGGTTTCCCGTCCACCTTCCCCGTGGAGATCACGCCATCAGTGGAGTGATCGCCGTGGACCACGGTCCCTTCAACGCGCGGACGCGACGATCTTCCGTCGCGGAAGAAATCATTTGTTGAAAGCGGATTGTAGCGCTTCTGCTCATACATATCCTGGTGACACCCTGCGCTGGCGAAGGCCAGCACGAGCGTGCACCCCAGAAGTATGGATCCAACCTTCATCACTCCTCCACATCGAAGATGCCGCTCGGCCGCAGATCCTGGAGCAGGCGTCTGACTTTTCCCGCCTCGAATTGCGGATCGGCCGCTTCGATCGTCAAAAAGAACCGATCATCAGTCGCAAGGCCGAATCGCGGAACATTGAACACCGGGTGGTATGGCTGCGGAAGCCGGTTCAGTGCGATCATCGCGATCACCGCCGTCACGCCGGCGAACAAGACGGTACATTCAAATGTGACGGGGATAAACGACGGCCAGCTGTTGTAGGGGCGCCCCCCGATATTGATCGGGTAGTCGATCACATTGATCCAGTATTGCAGGCCGAAGCCGAAGATGGCGCCGAGGACGCCTGCGATCAGGACGATCAACGGGAGACGGGTATGGAACCCCAGTGTTTCCGAGACACCCTCGACCGGAAGCGGAGAATACGCTTCGACCTTCGTGTAGCCCGCCGCTGCGACCTGTTTCGTCGCAGCCAGGAGCTCTTCGGGCGAGCCGAATTCCGCCATCACACCGTGGAGGGTTGATCCAGCATTCATAGGTCGTCTGCCAGCATGAACTTCTTAACTCTTGTGCCCGGTTCCATTTCCACCGGGAGAAGGATTGAGCTGCTTGATTTCGAATATCGATATCATCGGCAGCAGTCGGACAAACAGGAACATCAACGCCAGGAACAAACCAATCGTCCCGAGAAATGTCGCCCAGTCCCAAATTGTCGGGTAATACATTCCCCATGACGAGGGGAGGAAATCGCGGTGCAGGCTGGTAATCACAATCACAAACCGTTCGAGCCACATCCCGATATTGACGATGATTGACACAATGAAGAGAGCCACGACGTTCTTGCGGACCCGCGGGAACCACAACAATTGGGGCAAGGCGATGTTGCAGAGGATCAGGATCCAATAGATGAACCCGTAGGGACCGAAGGCTCTGTTCATCATCATGTACCGCTCGTAAGGGTTCCCGCTGTACCACGCGTAAAAGGCCTCCATGAGGTACCCGTACGCCACGATCAGCCCGGTGGCAAGCATCACTTTCGCCATGTACTCAAGGTGGCGTTGCGTGATAAACTCCTTGAGGTGGTACATGGAACGGACGGGGATCACCAGCGTCAAGACCATGGCGAAACCGGAATATATCGCGCCGGCAACGAAATATGGAGGAAAAATCGTGCTGTGCCACCCCGGAACAATCCCAACTGCGAAATCAAAACTGACGACGCTGTGCACCGAGACCACGAGCGGAGTCGCCAGACCGGCGAGCAAAAGGTAGGCAGTTTCATACCGGTGCCAGTGCCTCGAGGCTCCACGCCATCCCATCGCGAGGAGTCCGTAGATCCGCTTGGCCATCGGCTTCACTGCCTTGTCACGCATCGACGCAAGGTCAGGAATCAACCCCACGTACCAGAAGAGAAAAGAAATGGTCGCATAAGTGGAAACAGCGAAGACGTCCCAGATAAGTGGGCTCCGGAATTGCGGCCATACGCCCATGGTGTTTGGAATCGGGAAGAGCCAGTAAAAGACCCACGGCCGGCCAAGATGCAACAGCGGGAACATCCCGGCACAAGCAACAGCAAAGAGCGTCATCGCTTCAGCAAACCTATTGATGGCATTCCGCCAGTGCTGATGCAGAAGAAGGAGAATTGCCGAAATGAGCGTGCCGGCATGACCGATACCGATCCACCAGACGAAATTGACAATCGCAAACCCCCATCCAACGGGAATGTTGATCCCCCAGATCCCTACGCCCCGGACAAAGAGGTAGGTGACCGCCACCATGAACACCATCACGAACACGAACGCAATGCCAAAAGTGATGAACCACCCACGCGGTGTGGGCGTCTTCAGAATCGGTCGTGAAATCTTCTCGGTAATACTTTCATACGTATTACCGGGACCGACGAGCGGATCTGCGGTGCTGACATTGACGAGTCGTTCTTCGGTGTGCACGGGGTTAGGCAACTTTCTCTTGGATTTCCGGATTGGGGTTCTTCAACCGCGCGAGGTACGTGGTGCGGGGCCGGGTGTTCAATTCAGCCAGCAGGCCGTACCCGCGGGGTTCCTGTTTCCACTGATGCACCCTGCTTTCCTGGTCATTCAGATTCCCGAACATGATTGCCTGCGAAGGGCAGGCCGACTGGCACGCGGTGACAACTTCCCCGTCACGAATAGGCCGGCCCTCTTCTTTCGCCTGAATGCGTGCATGGCTGATCCGCTGGATGCAGTAGGTGCATTTCTCCATGACGCCGCGGCTGCGCACCGTGACTTCCGGGTTATGCATCATCTTGATCGTCGGGGCGTCGGAGTCATTATATTCGAAAAAGTTGAACCGGCGGACCTTGTACGGACAGTTGTTCGAACAGTACCGGGTGCCGACACACCGGTTGTAGACCATGACATTGAGTCCTTCGCTGTCATGGACGGTCGCGCCAACAGGACAAACGATCTCGCACGGCGCGTTCTCGCACTGGTGGCAGGCAACGGGCTGCGACAGGACCTGAGGATTCTCGAGATCGCCATCGTAATATTGGTCGATCCGGATCCAATGCATTTCACGGTTCCGGGCAACCCCCTCCTTCCCGACGATCGGTATGTTGTTTTCCGATTGACAGGCGACGACGCAGGCGCTGCACCCTGTACACGAGTTCAGATCGATGGTCATCCCCCACGCCGCTTCGTCATAATCCACTTTGGGATAGAGCGAGTCCTCTGCCGGAGGCGCCACCCCTTGTTCTTCGGCAAACTCCGGGTGCGCCAGGTATTCTTCCAACGTCCCCACACGCGCGGGAGCCCGCCCTTCCATCGCCTGATGGTCCTGCGTGATCGAAAGGGGATAACGCCGGCCCGTCTTCACAATCGTTGCACCGCTGAGGACGGACATCGCATTCGAGGATCGCAGGGGATAGACGTTGAAGCCGGTCCCGGCGCCGACCTTCCCGGTCCGCACTCGGCCATATCCCAGATGGAGCGTCACGGCATCGTTCGCGTGGCCCGGGACAATAAAGACCGGTCCTTCCACCATTCGATCGCCTGCAGTGACTTTCACGACGTCACTGTTTGTCACCCCGAGCTTCTGCGCCGTAGCCACACCCATCAAGACCGCATTGTCCCACGTCAGTTTAGTGAACGGCCGTGGCAGCTCCTGCAACCATCCGTTATTGATCCAGGAGCCATCGACCACTGAAGGGTCAGGTCGGAGTGCGACTTCGTATCCCTGAGGCTGCGGGAGAGCCGAGACGGCGGCAGAAATGCGCGAAGGTGAAATCGTCACCGACTTCTTCTTTGCCGCCGTTTCCGCGACAACTCCGGAATTCAGGGTCGAGGTCCAGAACTCCTCGAAGGGCCCGCGCACCTGTTGTTGCCAGTATCCACGGACGATTTCGTAGTTCGTGCGTCCGGAATTCCCCAGGAACGCATCGACCACTTCGTACTGGGAGCGGGAGTCATAGAGCGGTGCAATGAGCGGCTGAATGATCGACGTTGTTCCGTCGAAACCCCGGGCGTCCCCCCACAATTCCAGAGAATGGGATTCCGGAATGTGCCAGTGACAGAGGGAGGATGTCTCATCGTCGTAGAGGCCCACCCGCACACGAAGGTCGACCTTCTGGATTGCCGCTGAGAAGCCCAGATCGACCGGAGCATCAAACGCCGGATTCCCGCCAAGGATAAGAAGCAACTGAACATTTCCCGCCTGCATATCGGACACCAGCTGCCGGAGCGAGTCCGAATGAACGATCGGTTCGGTTTCCACCGGTTCAACGTACGTCAGGGTATTTTCGACATTTCCCAGTGCAGCATTAATGGCATGAACCATTGCGTGCACTGCGGCAGGTTGCTCATCACCGGCCACAACGAGTGACGACCCCGGATGTTTCTTCAAATCGCGGACCATCGCTTCAAGCCAGAGACGATCCTCCGCATCGATGGGAGCAGGAAGGGCGCTTCCCAGGCCCAACGCGTTGAGAACGAACGCGACATACGCCGGGATCTCCAGATTCCGGACAGGAAGCCGGTGGTCCGCCATCATCCCGGTGGGACTCGGCATCGACTCCAGGACGTAGAGGCGGTTCATATCCTTTTTCTCACGGAACACCCGCCGGCGCTCGGCGAAGTCATGCGCATACCGGACGCCCGCCGGGCCGCGGTTTAGAAAGTCAGCGTCAAAGGAGACAACGACGTCCGCCTTGTCGAGGTGGTAGATCGTGTCAACAATTTCACCAAACGCCAACCGGGAACCTTCGATCGCGGGATCCCGGTTCACCGGCTGATATTGATGCCATGAAGATTTTGGGTACCTGGCCTTCAGCTGGTCCTTCAGGGTCGCCATCGTCGGAGACGTCGACGTCCCCGAAAGCACTCTCAGCCCTGCTCCTCCCACCATTGCCTGCGCGCCGAGAGCAGGGACGAGCTCGTCCAGGAATGCACTCCAGGGGCGGATTTCCCCGCGGTGCGTGATAGTTTTCGATCGATCGGGATCATACATCGTAAGAAGAGAAGCCTGTGCGAAAATATCCGTGGCGCCGAGGCTTGCGGGATGAAGGGGATTGCCTTCAATTTTGGTCGGCCTGCCCTGATCACTCCGGACGAGCGTGCCGAATGCGTATCCACCGAGCAGTGTGGCCGTGGCGTAATAGAGGGCCCTCCCCGGAACCTCATCTGCCGGAGGACGCACGAAGGGCACAATCTTTTGCTCCGGCATCTTTGAACAGGAGCTCAGCCCGGCAAGAGCCAGCGACGCGCCCATGAGCTTGAGAAAGGACCGTCGGTCAAGCGCATTTGACCATTCAGAAGCGTGCCGGGGAAACTCCCTGTGCAGCATCTCGTCGAATTCGGGCGTCCCAGCGAGTTCTTCCAGACTTCGCCAGTAGGACTTGCCGCCGGCTGCAGCGAGCTTCTGGCGAACGGTATCGAGATTGAGCGGTGGCTTCTGAGAGTTCATTGTTAGCGGTGGCAGATAGAACAGTCGGTAAGTTGCTTCGTGTGAATTTTATACTCCTTCACCAACCGGAGGCCAAGTTGTTCCTGGTTCGAGGGCGGGACGTAATTCATGTCAAACACTTCAGACCGTGGGCGGATCTGTTTCTCGGGAGCGCGATGACAAGTGAGGCACCATTCCATATAGAGCGAGTTCGCCTTCCTCATCAACGGCATTTTGTCAACCTGTCCGTGACAGGTTACGCAGCCAATACCCTGCCGGACGTGAATGGAGTGATTGAAATAGACAAAATCAGGGAGGGAGTTTACTCTATTCCATTGAAGGGCCGTATTCGTCTGGAAGCTTTCGCGCACCGAAGCCAGCATCGGGCTGGTGTTCCACACTTGAGAGTGGCACGTCATGCACGTGTTCGTCGGGGGAATGCCGGCGAAGGAGCTGGACTCAACGGAGGTATGGCAGTAACGGCAATCGAGGCCTAATCCTCCGACATGGTGCTGATGGCTGAACGGGACGGGCTGCTCTATCGACTCGTCAACATTGGTGTAGTACGGGGAACGATACAGCATGGCAGCAATCAGCCCAAAACCTCCCACGACAAGAACCACGAGCAGGATGCTCAATTTGGCAAGGGTGTTACTCCTGGGGGGGAAAATCTGCGCCATCGACCTTGTCCAGCGTTGATGAAAAGAACAAGCACATTACAAGCGAGAACGATTCAACTGAAGAAGGACGGGGGCACGCCTTAGGAGGGAGCATGTGCCGGCCGTCCGCACCATCCAACACTACGCAACAGCCGCAAAATGGTCAGAAATCCGGGCAATGAATCAGAACATGATTTCAACACTCACCTTTCCGCTCAAGTTCCGAAACTCTTAAAATAATAAGGGAAATTACTCATTGGTGGAGGTTTTTCTTGAGGGTTTTGCGAGAGCGGCATCACCGGATTCGATATGAAATTTATGAAGAAATCGATGGAAAACGGGGGCAAAAAGGATCCCGGTGGCTCCTATGAAACCCACTCCCGAAAAGATTGCATAGAACGAAGCGAAGAGTTTTCCACCCACTGTTTTGAGCGTGTCAACTGGCCCCATCCCGCCCAGAATCATTGCCGCATTGAGAAGGGCATCAACGAAATGCATGTTCTCAAAACCCATATACCCCGAAACCCCAATGGCCCAACCGGTGGTGATAACCAGCGCAGCAATCACAGAATGCCTGATTTGACGACGGGCAAACTCCCTGCGCGGGAGCAAACTCTGCGACCGATGTTCAAACATGATCTCACCTTTCTTCTTTATTCTCCCAATTCTATTCTCTATCTTCAAGTTATGTTCTAACTTGTGAGGACGCTATGAAACACTTAATCACCACTCTTGCTCTCATTCTTATGACTACTCCTCTTATCGCAGCGCCAAAGATCACCGAAAAACCGTACGGAAACCTGGCGGACGGTACAAAAATAACAGAGTACACTCTCGATAACGGCAAAGGCATGGTTGTCAGCGTGATAAACTGGGGGGGGATCATTACCAGGATCATCACGCCGGATAAAAATGGGAAGCCTGCTGACATTGCCCTCGGCTTCACGGGGCTTGACGGGTATCTTGGAAACAGTCCATATTTCGGGGCAATTATCGGACGGTACGGGAACAGAATAGGACACGCAAAATTCACTCTCGAGGGAAAGACCTACACCCTTCCCGCGAACGACGGCCAGAACACCCTTCATGGTGGGACGAAGGGGTTCAACAAGGCGGTTTGGGACGTCACGCCCTTCACGAAAACGAATTCGTGCGGCCTTACCCTCAAATACACGAGTCCTGACGGCGAGGATGGATTCCCGGGGACGCTCAAGACCACCGTGATGTATACCCTCACCGACAAGAACGAGCTGGAGTTCGAATTCTCAGCTACCACAGACAAAGCCACGCCGGTGAATCTCACCCAGCATTCCTACTTCAATCTGCACGGGGAAGGGAATGGGACGATCCTCGATCATCGGCTCACCATTTTCGCCGACAGATATGTGGCAGTAGACCAGACGTTGATTCCCACAGGCAAACTCCCCACCGTCAAGGGCACGGCGATGGATTTTCTCACGCCACATGTTATCGGAGACCGCATCGATCAGGTGCCGGGCGGCTACGATCACTCTTATGTTCTCGACAGGAAGAATCAGTCCGGCATGTTTCACGCGGTGCGCCTCGAAGACCCGACCTCGGGTCGAAGGATCGACGTCTACACAATGGAACCCGCAGTCCAGTTTTACAGTGGGAACTTCCTTGACGGAACGATTACTGGAGAGAACGGGAAGCCCTATGTCAAGCACGGTGGTTTAGCGTTAGAGACGCAGCATTACCCGGACTCCCCGAATCAGCCGACGTTCCCTTCTACGATTCTGACGCCGGGGAAGAAGTATCACACAAAGACCATCTATAGCTTCAGCGTGGAGAAGTAGTCAACGCGGGAGTGCCCGTTCGATATAGCCGGTGTAGTCGACAAGGGCAGGAGTGTACTCCTGCCCGAGCAACGGAGAAGAGATCATAAAATCCGCCGTCGACCGGTTGCACGCGGTCGGGATATTATAGAGAACGGCAATCCGCAGAAGCGCCTTCACGTCGACATCGTGCGGCTGCGGCTCCATCGGATCCCACAGAAAAATCAGAACGTCGACCTTCCCTTCCGCGATCATGGCACCCAGTTGCTGATCCCCTCCCAGGGGACTCGATTTGAGCTTTGTAATGTGGACACTCGACTTCTTCCCTGCCGGCAGATCCGCCACGAGACGTTCCTCAACAAGCTTACCTGTAGTGCCGGTGCATATAAGCCTGTGTTTCGAGAGGATCTCCCTGTTCCATTCCACCCATTCAAGCAGGTCGTGCTTGCGGTTGTCATGAGCGACCAATGCAACGTTTTTGGATTTCTGCATACGGGCTCGTCGAGGAAATTCAAAAGGAGAGGAATTCCCTGAATATACCGGGCTGCGAAGTGAATGGCAATCGTCGGGAAAAGTATTGAAGAGACGCCAGGACGCGGAGATCGTAAGGCTGGATTCCCCCTGCAGAACCCAAATCTAAAATCTAAACTCTAAAATCCAAAATGGTTTGTCGGGGCGACAGGATTCGAACCTGCGACTTCCTGCTCCCAAAGCAGGCGCTCTAGCCGGGCTGAGCTACGCCCCGTAACTGGGTTACAGCTAGGTGAGTAGGGAGTAGGGAGTAAGCAGTAGGAAGAAAGCATTAAAAAAAACGGACCCCACGCTTCTCCCGGGTGCTTCAACTCCCAGAACAATGTACGAACGGATCGGGTCGATATCAAGCCTTGTGCATTCTCCCACAGGATCATACCCAGCCTAATGCAACAAGCAAGAGGTCCACAAGCTTGATCCCCAGGAACGGTGCAATCAATCCGCCGAGGCCGTAGAGGAAGAGATGCCGCCGGAGCAAATGCGCGGCATTCATCGGTTTGTACTTGACGCCGCGGAGGGCAAGAGGGATTAATGCGACAATGATCAGGGCGTTGAAGATCACCGCCGAAAGGATGGCGCTTTCGGGCGTCGCAAGATGCATCACGTTGAGCGCTCCGAGAACCGGGTAGGTGGTGGCGAACGCCGCCGGGATGATCGCAAAGTACTTTGCGACATCATTGGCGATGCTGAACGTGGTCAGCGCCCCACGCGTCATGAGCAGCTGCTTCCCGATTTCCACCACCTCCAGCAACTTCGTGGGATTGCTGTCGAGGTCCACCATGTTTGCCGCTTCGCGCGCCGCCTGTGTTCCGGTGTTCATCGCCACTGCCACGTCGGCCTGCGCGAGAGCCGGCGCATCGTTCGTGCCGTCACCGCTCATCGCAACGAGACGTCCCCCCTGCTGATACTCCCGGATGAGCTTCAGTTTGTCCTCAGGCTTTGCCTCCGCCAGGAAATCGTCCACTCCCGCCTCCGCTGCAATCGCCGTCGCGGTCAACGCGTTGTCTCCCGTGATCATGATCGTCCGGATACCCATTGCACGCAGGCGCACGAACCGCTCTTTAATCCCGCCTTTGACAATGTCTTTCAGATGGATCACTCCGAGGACTTCCCGGTTCTCTGCCACCACCAGCGGCGTTCCACCTTTCTTGCTGATCTCGTCGACGATCGATTGGACGGCGGTCGAGTAGGCCCCCTTTTGCCCCTCGACAAATTTCTGTATGGCCGAAGAAGCCCCCTTGCGGATGCTGCGCGACGGCTGCCCGTCCCGCGCGGGTATATCCACGCCGCTCATTCTTGTCTGGGCGGTAAATGGAATGAACTGCATGTGGTTCTCGGCGATATCGCGCCCCCGCAATCCGTATTTTCCCTTCGCGAGGACAACGATTGATCGTCCCTCCGGCGTCTCATCGGCGAGGGAGGCGAGTTGCGCGGAATCCGCGAGACGTTCGATCGACATCCCTGCTGCGGGAAGAAACTCCGACGCCATTCGATTGCCGAGGGTGATCGTCCCGGTCTTATCCAGCAGCAGGACATCGACATCGCCCGCCGCTTCGACCGCCCGCCCGGAGGTGGCGATAATATTGTGGCGGATCATCCTGTCCATCCCGGCGATGCCGATGGCGGACAGCAACCCTCCGATCGTCGTCGGGATCAGACACACAAGAAGTGCAACGACCACAGTGACCGTGATCGGCACTCCCTGTCCGGCAGTCCGGACGCTGTACAGGGAAAACGGGAGAAGCGTGATGCACACGACAAGGAAGATGATCGTGAACGCGGCAAGCAGGATGTTGAGGGCGATTTCGTTCGGCGTCTTCTGCCTCCTGGCACCCTCAATGAGTTTGATCATGCGATCAAGGAAACCTCCGCCGGTTTCCATGGTCACCCGGACCACCAGCCAGTCCGAGAGAACCCGTGTGCCGCCTGTAACCGCGCTCCTGTCTCCTCCGGACTCCCGAATCACGGGCGCGCTTTCCCCGGTGATGGCGCTCTCATCAACGGACGCAATCCCCTCGATCACTTCACCGTCGGCCGGGATGAGTTCCCCTATTTCGACGAGGACAATATCGTCTTTCCGTAACGCAGTGGACGCGACGTTCTTGTACGTGGAGCCATGGCGGGGTTCGTCAAGAAGCTTGGCCGGGGTGTCGCGTCGCGCCTTCTTCAACGCCTGCGCCTGCGCTTTCCCCCGTCCTTCGGCGACGGCCTCGGCGAAATTGGCAAACAATACGGTGAACCAGAGCCAGAGAGATACCGTGCCAATGAACCACGCTGGTGCCTCTCCATGGCCGGCCAGTGCCTGAACCCAGAGGACGGTCGTCAATGCGCTCCCGACTTCCACGACGAACATGACCGGGTTCCGCACCATCAACTTTGGATGGAGTTTGGCGAACGCGTCCAGCACGGAGTTGCGAAGTATCTCTGCGGATACCCCGGATGCTTTTGCCTTTCCCATTTCTTGTGTTGTCATTGCAGCCCTTTGTTCAGCGGTGATGTCATCACATCATGAAGTGTTCGACGATCGGACCCAGGGCAAGCGCCGGGAGAAAATTCAACGCTCCGACAAGAAGGATGACTGCGATCAGCCAGCCGATGAAGAGCGGGGTATGCGTCGGCAGAGTCCCTTCGCTTGCCGGGACAAGTTTCTTAGCCGCCAGTGCGCCGCCGAGCGCGAGTGTCGGAACGGCCAGCCAGTACCGTCCGATCAGCATTGCAATACCTCCCCAGATATTATAGAAGGGGGTATTTGCGCCCAATCCTCCAAATGCGCTCCCGTTGTTGTTTCCCATCGAAGTGAAGGCATAGAGCACCTCGCTGAATCCGTGAGCCCCGGGATTGAAGATTCCCGCTCTCCCCGCCGTGGACACAACGGCGAGAGCCGTGAGGCCCAGCACTGTAATGGGCATGATCAGGATAAGGAGCGATGCCATTTTGATTTCATACGATTCAATCTTGTGTCCGAGATACTCCGGAGTCCGCCCGACCAGCAGACCCGCCACAAATACCGCCACGATGACGAACACAATCATGCCATACAGGCCCGACCCCACTCCTCCAAAGACCACCTCTCCCAGCTGGATCATGAACAGGGTGGCCCCTCCGCCGAGCGGCATGAACGAATCGTGCATGCAGTTCACCGACCCGTTCGACGCTCCTGTCGTCGCCATCGCCCAGACCGCCGAGTTCGGAATGCCAAAGCGGACCTCCTTTCCTTCCATGTTCCCGCCCGGTTGAAGATTGCTTGCTGTCTGGTCAACGCCCAAAGGTGCAAACATCGGATTCCCTCCCTGCTCGGACCACACGGTCACAGCCACCAGAACGACGAACATCACCATCATCGCCGAGAGGAGAGCCCATCCCTGCCGCTGGTCGCTCACCATGGCACCGTAAGTGAAGCACAATGCCGCCGCAATGAGGAGAATCGACAGCATTTCCAGATAGTTTGAAAAGGGAGTCGGGTTCTCAAACGGATGCGCGGAATTGACATTGAAGAACCCCCCGCCATTGGTCCCCAACTGTTTGATCGCGATCTGGGACGCCGCAGGACCCATCGGCAGCACTTGCGCATCGATTCTTGTTCCATTGGGATCGACCACCGGTTCGACAACGGAAACCGCCCTGTACGGAGAAAGGTTTTGCACTACTCCCTGCGATACCAGCGCCAGCGCCAGGACTATTGAGAGGGGGAGCAGTACGTACAGAATGCTGCGTGTGAGGTCGACCCAGAAATTCCCCAGTGCCTTCGTGGAATGACGCGCAATCCCCCGGATGAAGAGAGCGAGAACAGCCATTCCGCTCGCCGCGGACACAAAGTTCTGTACGGTCAGTGCAACCATCTGGGTAAAGTAGCTCATCGTAGTTTCACCGCCATACCCCTGCCAGTTCGTGTTGCTCGCAAAACTCACGGCAGTGTTGAAGGAGGAGTCGGGAGACACCGGGCCAAAAGCCTGGGGATTCAACGGCAGATATTGTTGCAGCCGTTGGATTCCATACACCACAAACAGGCCCGCAGCGTTGAAAAGGAGCAGGGCGAACGCGTTCTGCTTCCAGTCCATTTCTTCGGACGTGTTCACCGCCGCCATCCGGTAGAGCAATCGTTCCAGCGGTGCAAGGAGCGGAGCAAGAAATGTGCGCTCACCCTTGTAGACCCGGGCCATGTAGAGACCGAGCGGATACGCAAGCGCGATCAATGTGATGAAGTAGAAGAGTATCTGGATATATCCGTTGACGGTCATTCGAACATCTCCGGCTTGAGCAGCGCGAGAAAAAGGTAGACCAGCAAACCGACTGCAATGATTCCGGAAACCACGTAGAGTGCGTTCACGAGCGATCTCCCGGCCTGGGATCAGACAACCGGTCACACAATTTCACCAAACCCACCGTCGCCACGAAGAACAGCCCCGCAATGCAAAGATAGAGGAAATCCATTAGTTGGTCCTTTTCGATGCAGAGACAAATTCGTCCAGGGAAACATTGAGTTTCAACACATTGACCCGTGGTTCTCCCAGAAATCCCAGATCTCTCCCTTCGGTAGACCGATCGATGAGTGTCCGCACTTGCTCTTCCGTCAGGTTGCGCGCGCGAGCCACCCGTGCAGCCTGATACAACGCCGCCGCGACGCTGATATCCGGATCGAGGCCGCTCCCCGAAGCGGTCACGAGATCAACCGGAATCGGCAGCGTGTTCGTCGAATCCGCAGAGTGAAGTGCGGCGATGCGGGTCCGTACCGCGCCGAGAAGAGCAGGATTGAGCGGCCCATAATTCGACCCTGAGGATGAGGCTGCGTTATACGGCACCGGCGAAGTGGCAGAGAGCCGCCCCCAGAAGTAGTGCTTCTCGGTAAACTGTTGGCCGATGAGCACGGAACCCACTGCGCGTCCATCATTTTCCAGAATGCTCCCGTTTGCCTGAGCGGGAAAAACGAGCTGGGCGATGCCGGTGACAAGGAGCGGGTAGATCACGCCGGTAATCACGGTGAACAGCAGGAGCAGCATCAAGGCCGGACGAAGGTGTGCTTTCATGGTTGGGCGCTCTCCTCAAAGGTTCAGAATGCAATGTATCCGAATGCACCTGGGATGTAAATGAAGGAGGCGTAAAATGTGGGGGGAACATGTAAAGGAAGAATAAAGAGAGGGAGGAAAAAGAAAGCCCAGGGGCGATCCTGGGCTTTCCGCGAAGCGCGTGGTTTATGGAAGTGCTACTTGACCAGAAGCATCATGCGCGTGAGCGACTGGTCACCTGCAACAAGACGCACGTAGTATGCGCCGCTTGCTGCATTTTTACCATCCCATCGGACACTGTGCTCCCCGGCCGTGGTGTTCCCTTCGAACAATACTGCCACCTGCTGGCCGAGGGTGTTAAATACGCTGACGCGTACCGGGCCCGATGACGCAAGACGATACATGATCGTCGTGGATGGATTAAACGGGTTAGGATAGTTCTGATACAGTGCGGTTCTCTCCGGCACGAGAGACACCGGTTCCGAAATGGCTGTCACACCCGGACTCGCTGTCGCGAAGAACGCCTGCAGGTAGGAGCTGGATTCCCAGGAAACATAGACCATTCCATACGACCCGTTCCCGAGGCTGACCATGGAAGCCGGAATGTAGTATTCTTCCATGTCGGTGAATTTTACGGAAGGAGTCCATCCCGGTGTGCTGGTTTCACGCCAGCTAAACAGACCCTGACGTGTCGGGGTGTAGTACCGATAGGCAAGCCCGATGCCGTTGCCGCGGGACATTGCGGCGACCGGCTGCTCGGCGCTCAGCGTCGTGTCGGGACCGTACCCCCAGTACCACCCGCTTTCGTTCCCGTAGCGGATCAGATAGACGATATACATGCCCATCTCCGAGGCACAAAAGATGGTGTCTTTGTACGCGGTGATGGAAGGTGCGGAATAAACATCTGCCCCATACTGGGTGCATGATCGGGAGAAACCACCTCCGGCAGAGGAGTCAATGCAAAGCGCATTCGCCGTGTCGACGTAGGAAATCCAGTAGTAGCCATCCGCGACGGAAGACGCATTGTATGTCGCTGATACACCCGCCGCCGCCCCCCCAATATCGTCCCTCAACGAAAACCACTGAACTGAATCCGCGGTATTCCACCGGGTCTTGATGGAGCCCTCCGACGTGAGGGCGGCACAGTAGAGCCTGTTGTCGAGTGACTCATGGTTTGAAAACATGCGCACTTCATTGACTGCTTCCGGTGCAGTGGTGACCAGAACCGTGTCGAACGTTGCCCCGTCGGCAAAGGTCGCCTGACTGCCGTCAGAAGTAGAGAAACGGTATACCAGGACCTGGGTTTGTTCGGCTCTGCGACTGAATCCGACGTAGCAGTATCCATGGACAACCGCCATGCTGATGCTGTTAATCGGATATGAGGCATTCCAGGAGTATTGCTTCGTCCAGACGCCTCCGCCGTCGGTCGAGGAATAGAAATTCCAATGACTGTGGGTTGATCCGTCGTAGTCCTGATCAACCAGGGTGACTATAAAGAGATTGCCGTTGGAGACATCCGTGGCCAGACCGACCGCTCTCACCGTATCGCTCGTCGTCCCGATCGGGACGTCTGCAACGATTCGAGCAAGTGCATTCCTGGGTTGTCGCGTGTTGTATGATATCCCCACTTCAATTTCGCGAGGATCGACTACCTCACAGAGGTTCGCGTAGCGGAGAAGTGCGTCTGTTGGTTTCCCGGAGTTCCACAGACTTTCCGTTTCCTTTGCCAGCATTCTGGACGGTCCGCTTGCTGAGGCGGGAAGGCTTAACGAGAGTGTCGAGCCGTCGCTTTCCAGCGCGCGCAGGGTACCGAGAGCGGAAGAAGAGGGAGATCCGCAGCCAATGGTATGGCTTCGGATCGGGGGAGATCCCGAAGGATTTGTCCTTTGCGGGCAATTGGTGTCCCTGCATTCCATTCCTGGGCCAGGGCAGCGGAGAACGAGAGAACAGCCAGGAGGAGAATGGTGGTCGTCCTTGACATGAAACCTCCGGGAAATTGGTGGAAGATGTTGGGAGCGATCCGACACAGCGTTTCCCTTACCACTCCTCACCCGCTCAAGAACGACACCGACAGTCAGGAAACAACCTCTATATGTGTGCGGTGGGCTAGGCTACCAAAACGGCCGGAGAGAATCAATAAGTTCTGAAACGTACTTTTTTCTGCTCCACTGGGGACGAGATTTGGACGCAACAGAGAAGAGCAGATCAAAAAAGGGTCTGTTCGGCGACAGACCCCCTTCTGAAAAATGCGTTTATGAACGTATATGCTTGACAGGGAGATGCTCCCCCTCGAGAACGAAACGCCATCCTACTTTGTGTAATACTCGATAACCTTTCGTACCGCTCTTTCACTCACTGGATACATGCTGCGGTCAGTCTTTGTAAATTGGTTCATCAAGGAGTTCACTGTCGGTCGGTAGATCCCTTTGTGCTCGTACCCCCCGCCTTCGAACGCTCCAACCTTGCCTTTCAGAGGATGATCCTCGAGAAAACCTGTAATCTTCCGGCTCAGTTCGCCAATCTCTTTTCCGAATGCCGCGGCGCTATCTCTGAGGGTGCTGTCGGAAACACCTGCACCCTTCATCCGGGCAACGTTCTTCTCTCGTTCCGCATAGAGTTCCGTACGACGGGAAACAAGACTGTCATAGGTGGCCTCGCCCCATTCCGTCGGTATGGGAATGCCCGGTGAGACTAAATCCTTCCACTTGAGGTTTGCGGGGTCCAGAAGAGCGGTCAGGTTGGGTTCAGTCGGTTCGACCCCCTTCGGATAGAACTCTTCATAGGAGACATCTCCCATGTACTCATCTCCGAGTCCGCCGAAGGCATGTCCAAACTCGTGGACAAATACATAATCGCTGCTTGGCCCGTCGCTTGTGAATGCGGTGAAGTCGTTGTAGATCCCCCCGCCGCCATAGCGTTTGCTGTTGACAATCACGAGCACAGCATCATACGGAACCTGTCCGGCCACATCGCGCATGAGTTTGTTCTCTTCAGTGAGAAGATAGCGGTCGGAATCAAGGGAATTGAACGTCGCATTCAGCAGTGTCTTCTTGTAGGATCCCTGACGGGGTTCATCCACGCCGCTCTGCGGCGAGGGAGAAAAGATGCCGGTAATGTTGAAGTGGCTCTTGTACTCTTTGTACGGTTCCCACGTAAACAACGTCTCCGCGAACCGTTTGACGTCCCCCTCGAATTTCTTCTCCTCCGCCTGAGTGTAGCCCTCCGCGATAAACACAACGTCGACGGCATGGTGGGGGTCTCCGCTGCGGAGAACAGGAACGATTTTGTCGTTTCGCAGAGGTAACTCATGGATGATGTGATAATCCGCAGGATCGATCCGTTGTTCAAAGAGCGGCTGGTAGATGTTGGAACGATCCCGCCTGTCGATAAGAAGAATTACCGGATGCTTCGGGAACGGACAGAGGATCGACTCCTGGAAAACCCTTTTGATGCCACTCTTTGCCTGATCGGTTGTTTTGTATTCGCCGAAGTACACATCAAAACCCCGTGAGTAGATCAGGGTGTTGCTGGCAATATCGACCAGACGGGTGCGGTACCGGCCGTTGTTGAAGGGATCGATCAGTTGATCTGTCGTCCCGGCCCAGGTCCCTTCACGGAGAACGCGATCGAGTGTGTAGAACTCATCATTCTTGTCGCCGATGTGATAAAGATCGACGCGCATGGTCGAGTCAATAAAGTAGCGGTCGTAGGATATTGCTTCCTGGCTGTGAGCGAAAAACGGGACCAGGACGACAAGCACAAGGAGAGCGTTTTTCATAGGGTTCCTGAAGAGAGAAGGACCAGCAGTGGAGAAAGTTCCATCAAGAACAGAACGTTGAAGAGCCGTGAGGAACAGCGATTTACGAGGACGCGGTCGTAAAAAGTACGCCGTTCTCCTTAGAAGTTCAAGTGATCGGGGAGATGGCTGTGGCAAACTCTCCGTTTGGTCCCCATTCATGGACTGTGTACCAGGAACTGATTGCCGCATTTGAATGAATCTGCCGTTCAGAGTCCAGCCTCAACATCATGGCCGGGGCGTTTTCTTCATTATTTGCAGGGAACCACACTTCTCGGTGGGGTGTTAAACTACGTAAGCCTGCTCTCTAAGCGTTCGATACAGAAACCGATAGCGATCCTCAACGACATTCCCACTCCATCGAAAGGGAGAGCCTTGCGCCTGTTGAACACTTCAATCGTCCCTCTTCTCACGATTTTTTCTCTCGCATGTTCGTCGTCTTCCTCCACCTCCAAGTCTGAACTGCCAAAGGTTCCTTCTGACCTCAGAATTACCATCGGGAGTGGCGGTGGGTTCTCCGGCATCTGGAAAGGGTACACCCTCCTCGCCGGGGACTCGATCATGGAATGGGAAGGGAAATCAATCGGCGAAAATCCGAAATATGTTGGTACGCTGCGGCGCGACACCCTGGCCCAGCTCTGGCAGACCGTTCAAGACGAACACTTCCTCGAACAGCAATCGCACACTGTTGCAGCAAACTTCGTCCAACTGTTCACCGTTTCCGCCGGTGGGGTGGAGCGCGAGTTCATTTGGCAGCCTTCAACGCACTCAGACACCACAGGAATGGGAGCGAAGGTGTTCAGAACCCGTTGCCTGGCCACCGTTCGCGAAGCACTAGAGCCGTAACATATTTTGCTGACGAGTGCCCCTCCAACGATAGCTCTTTGCTCAATGAGCGGCACAGTGTCGGCTCCAACCTTAAGAAAAGACAAGAAGTGTGTTAGAGGATTTCGTCGGAGACGCACCGGATTCCCGGCGCGGACACGAGACGATCACAGAGTATACCCGGATCACCAATGGAGGAGCACACATGGCACGACGGATACACAGTATTCTTTCCCTTCTCTTCATAATTGTCCTGGCGATCCAGCCAACTCAGGCAAGGTCGGGGAAACCACAGAACTTGAAGAGTGCGCCGCCGGCACCGGCCAAGGTCAATGCCTCGTTTGTGAGGCTTCAAACCGCTCCGGCACTCCTTGCGAAATCAATCGCGCGTGCCCTGTTGTCAGGCGCCTCTGCGCAACGGTCGGCAACCCTCTCTCAGGTCTTCCAAGGGCGACAACTGGCCCTGGCTCCCCCAACCCTCTCGGGGTCGACAATCACCGCCCTTTCCTGGAATGAGGTGTCGGGGGTTCCGCGTGCCATCGCGATTGCATACCGATCCGCAGGACCGGGCACGACACTTCCCTCCGCCACCGAACCTCTTTTGAATGCGCGGAATTTCCTCGCGAGCAACACTTCCCTCCTGCGCATCAGTGATCCGGCCTCCGAGTTCGCCCTCACGAATGCCGTCAAGGACGAACAACAGATGACCCATATGCGTTTCCGGCAGATGTATGCGGGAATCGAGGTCTGGGCCAGTGATGTGTACGTTCACGCGGGGCCGGATGGAAGGGTGGTTTTCTTTAATGGAACGTATCACCCGACGCCGACGGCCCTTCGACTGGCAGCGGCGGTCGATTCCCTCCGCGCTCTTGCAGTGGTTTCCCAGGACCTTGCATCGCGGGGTGATATACGCTCTCTCCCGCCGATGCTCGAGCGCGTGCTCGGCGATTACGGCCCGACAGCTCGCAAAGTGATCTGGTATGATCGTTCCGAATTCCCCCACCTTGTCTGGTTCGTGGAAGACCGGACGGGGCTTGCGCGCGACTGGTATTACTTTGTCGATGCGCAAACGGGCACGGTTCTCCACTACTATAATACTACCGAAACAGACGGCCCCTCCAGTGCATCGGCGAATGATCTGAACGGGGTTTCCAGGACCTTCGGAACGTATCTTGCCTCGTCCGACTATTATATGGTCGACGCGTCGCAACCCATGTATAACGGCACCACTTCACAGGTCCCCCAGAATCCAGTGGGCGCGATTGTCGCTCTCGATTTGCGGGGGAATGATCTCAATGCGCAATCGACGGTGTATTTCGTCGATTCGCCCTCCAACACGTGGACCGATGCAACGTCGGTCTCCGCTCAGTACAACGCGGGGGTTGTCTATAATTTTTATCGGACGGTTTTCGGCCGGAACTCCATCGACGATAATGGGATGACGATTTACTCCATCATTCACGTCACGCAGAACGGTCAGGCGATGGACAATGCCTTCTGGTCGGGCAGCGTCATGTGTTACGGTGATGGGAATACCTCGTTCAAGCCTCTTGCCGGCGGGTTCGACGTGGCCGCGCATGAAATGACGCACGGCGTGACGCAACACACCGCCAACCTGGTGTATCAGGACCAATCCGGTGCGCTGAATGAATCGATGTCGGACGTCTTCGCCGCGGTGGTGGATTCAGCAAACTGGACCATCGGCGAGCAGGTCATCAAGGATTTCACATCGTTCCCTTCCGGTTCATTGAGGGACCTGAGCAATCCGCACAATGGGGGTTCTGAGGGCACCGCCGCCTGGCAGCCGGCAACGATGGCGGAATTCGTCTCGACCACGCAGGACAACGGCGGGGTGCATGTCAATAGCGGCATTCCCAACAATGCGTTCTACCGGGTTGCCACAGCGATCGGTCGATCTCCTGCGGCAGCGGTGTGGTACAGGGCTCTCACCCACTACCTTACGAGCTCCGCAAAATTCGTGGACGCGAGGATCGCAACGGAAGCGGCCGCAAAGGAGCTGTACGGCAACTCGAGCGCAGAGCTCACCGCCGTCCAGAACGCATGGGATGCCGTCGGAGTCCTCGAAGGTACATCCACCCAACCGCCTCCTTCCTCCCAGGTAGTGGGGACAAGTTGGGTCCTCGCGGTCAATACCGCATCCTCGGATCCGAACTCCATCTATATGATCAAGCCCGTGATCCAGTCAAGCAACGATTTCAGCCCTCTCAGCAGCACGCCGGTATTGACCCGGCCGGCCGTGTCGGATACGTCGGGCATTGTGCTTTTTGTCGACGGCGACCACCGCCTTCGCGGGCTCGATGCCAACCCTGCGAATCCCCAGGAGGGATATCTCGATACGAACAGCGTATGGTGGAGCGTGGCGATCGGACCCGGGACGACAAGTCTCGCTCTGACATCGCGATTCATCGACACGACGATTTATTACATCGATTACGTCAACAAAACCGCCAAGCAGTTCAAGATCCGGACGACGGCATACGACGGCACGCCCGTGGCCACGGCGCTGTATTCCGACGCGCTCTCGTTCGACCCCACCGGACGGTATCTCCTGTTCGATGCGTACAACAAGACCACGACCGTTCAGGGAGACTCGATTAGTTTTTGGACGATCGACCTGCTTGACGTGACGACGGGAGAAATGCACAGCGTCTTTCCGCCGCAGGCCGAAGCAATCGATCTCGGCGATCCCATGTTTTCGAGGTCATCGGGGTCACGATTTGCCTTCGATTACTGGGATGAGAAGGCGCAGACAGATCATGTCATGGGGGCAGATTTCTTTACGGGCAATTCCGGCCCGATCGCCGGACCTCTGCCGGATGTAGGGTTCCCGACATATTCCGGCGACGGATTGGCAGTTGCGTTCCATACCCTCCAATCCGTCAATGGCACGGATCACGACGCGATCCAGCAAATCGGGGTGGACTCCAGCGGAATTGCCCCCATTGGATCAGCAGTCGACTACGTCACCGATGCAACGTTTCCTTTCTGGTTTGTGATCGGCAATCGCGTGACCGCCGTGGAGCCTTCCACGTCGGAAGTCCCTGCAAGTTTTTCACTCTCTCAAAACTATCCGAACCCGTTCAATCCGACAACAGTGATCAGGGTACAGGGGACAGGGAACAGTTGGGTGAAGCTGGTCGTGTATGATGTGCTTGGGCAGGAGGTGAGGGTCTTGGCGAACGGGAGATATCCGGCAGGGCAATACTCGTTTACGTTTGATGCGACGGGGCTTGCCAGTGGCATGTATTTCTATCGTCTGACCGCCGGTTCGTACACGGCAGTTCGAAAAATGGCTCTCGTGCGGTAAAAGAACCTGGTTCTAACCTGGCACTGACCAGGTCATGACCTGGTTTTGACCTGGTCGGCGCCCAGCATGGAGAGTTCATAAAAATCCCCTCGCAAAGGACTCGCGAGGGGATTTCTATTCGTGACTGACACCAACCGATGACCTACCGTCAGGACCCGCGTTTTCCTCCCCGACGAATCGCACCCGCACCCCGCGGGCCTGGATCGCCACGGTACATGGTCTTGCCCGAGCCGGCGGTCAGCGCGCTCCCTTTGCCCACTGCATGCTGATGAAACTCATCGCCGGGCTTGAGCAACTTCACCCGCAGCGGCCCCGCGCCAAGATCCTTTTCCCTCAATCCCTCAATCGCATTCCTTCCTTCATGCTTCACCGGCATTTCGACGAACCCGTAACCCTGGGATTTTCCGCTCTTTTTGTCCACGACAACCACCGCTGACCTCACCTGTCCGTATTCTGCAAACATTGCATGAAGTTTCTCGTCTGCAATGTCTTCCGGCAAACCGCCAATATAGATATGCATAGTTCCTCACTGCTCGTTAACCGTTTTTCCTTCCCCCCACCCGGTGCATAAGAGTAATGTAAATGTTGGACACAATCAAATCCCGGGGTCCGATGCGTCCTCTCGGAAAGCCTGATTTTCTTTTGTTCCGCACTCTTTCTATAATGCTTTTCATGACCTCCCTGGCTCATATCCTGAAAAACCGCCGTTCCGTTGTCGTCAAGGTCGGGACGAACCTCCTGGCAGAAAAGGCGGAAGGCATCAATCGTCGCCGGCTCGAAGAGATCGTTCAGGGCCTCTGCCGCTGGCGCTCCCAAGGCTACAATGTTGCCCTGGTAAGTTCCGGCGCTATCGGCGCAGGCGTTGCGGCATTGAAACTGCATGCGCGGCCGAATACCATGCCGGGAAAGCAAGCGGCGGCCGCCGTGGGGCAACCCCTGCTCATGGAAGCGTATGAGCATGCCTTCCGGAGTCTGGCCGTCCCCATGGCACAGATCCTGCTGACCAAGGACGACTTCGTCAATCGGACGCGCTATGTGAACGCGCAAAATACTTTTTCCGCCCTCTTCGACCATGGGGTCGTCCCCGTCATCAACGAGAACGACAGCATCGCGGTGGAAGAGATCAAGGTGGGCGACAACGATAACCTGTCCGCGCTTGTCGCCGGTATGGTGGAGGCGACGCTCCTCATCATCCTGACCGATGCCGAGGGTTTTTATTCCGACGATCCTTCAAAGAATCACCGTGCGACGTTGATCCGGGTGGTGGAAAAGATCACCCCTCAGATCGAACGGCTCGCGAAAACGAGTTCTTCCGCACTCAGTACGGGGGGAATGGTCACAAAAATACAAGCCGCTCGACTGTGCGTGGACGCAGGGATCGCCGTCATCATCGCCGGTGGAAAACACTCCGGCGTGCTTGAGGAAATACTCTCCGGAAACCCCCCGGGGACCCTCTTCCTTCCCTCTCCGAAGAAACTCAGCCTCAGGCGACAATGGATTGGATATGTGGCAAGAACCAGGGGTTATCTTGTTGTGGATGACGGCGCGCGGAACGCGATCCTCACCCGGAAGAAGAGCCTTCTGCCGTCCGGGGTCCTCGAGGTCCATGGGAAATTCGGAAAAGGCGACACAGTCGCCATTCGCGATACCGGGGGTCGGGAAATCGCCCGCGGCCTCACGGAAATCGGGGCCGGGGATCTTGAGCGCATAAAGGGAAAACGAAGCAATGAGGTGGCAGCCATCCTCGGCCCCGGCGCTGCAGCAGAAATCATCCATCGCAATAATCTTGCGGAGACTTCAGGAGAGGAGTGACATGGAGCAAAAGATTGTCGCCCAGGCGCGCGGGGTCAAGGAAGCCAGCAGGACACTGGCCACGTGTTCAACAGCTAAACGGAACAGCGTTTTGAAGGCCGTCGCCGCACGCCTGCAATCGGATATGCCGGCAATCCTCGAGGCAAACCGCGAAGATCTCGAGAGAGCAAAAAGCTCCGGCCTCTCTGCGGTGCTGATGGACCGGCTTCTGCTGACGCCAGACAGAATTGTCCAAATGCGGAAGGGTGTTCGCGACGTTCTCTCTTTGCCTGATCCACTGGGCCGGAAGTTCGGCCGGGTAAAACGGCCCAATGGGCTTATTGTCGAACGGATGACCGTTCCGCTCGGTGCCATCGGGATCATCTACGAATCAAGACCGAACGTGACGATCGACGCGGCAATCCTTTGCTTGAAATCCGGCAACACCGTGCTCCTCCGCGGAGGTTCGGAGGCGATCTCCACGAACCGCGCCCTCACTGGAGTGCTGAAGAAATCTCTCCAGGAAACCGGGTTGCCGCCCGAGTGTGTCGAATTCGTTGATACCACAGACCGGGAGGCTGTCCTGGTGATGCTCAAGCAGGACGAGGCGCTGGACGTGATCATCCCGCGGGGAAGCCAGCAGTTGATTTCGTTTATCAGGGAACATTCCAGCGTCCCGGTGATTGCCCACGGCGAGGGGAATTGCCATGTCTACGTGGACCGCAGCGCCGATCTTGATGAAGCCGCGGAGATTGTCTTCAATGCCAAAGTGCAGCGCCCCTCCGTCTGTAACGCAGCGGAGAAGCTCCTTGTTCATAGAGCTGTCGCAAAGAAGTTTCTTCCCCGCATCGCCCGGCGGTTGCTGGATGCGGGCGTGGAGATCCGGGGTGACGCCGCGACTCTTGCTCTCATCCCGGAAGCACATCAGGCGGATGAGGATGACTGGCACAGGGAATACCTCGATCTTGTCATCGCCGTGAAAACGGTGGAGAGCCTGGACGAAGCGATCAGTCACATCAACCGTTACGGGTCCCATCACTCCGATGCCATCGTTACGGCTACCGTGTTACACGGCGAACGCTTCCTGCAGAATGTGGATTCGGCGGCAGTCTATGTCAACGCCTCCACCCGTTTCACGGATGGGTATGAGCTTGGTTTGGGGGCAGAGATTGGGATCAGTACCCAGAAGTTGCACGCACGCGGACCGATGGGCCTTGCGGAACTGACCACATCGAAGTTCGTGGTTCACGGGAAAGGTCAGGTACGGAAGTAATGTACAAGCCCGGCGTGGGAAGGCCGGGCTTGTGTGAGCAGATACTGCTGCTTGATGGCTGGGGACGGGAGCGACGGTCGATCCCTCAGGTCTATCCATCGACCTGGGGAAGCGTTGGAGGTTGACCGGGAATATCCAGGAGCGGGACATCAGCGGGACCGTCCTTTTTGAACCGTTTGTAGATGACGTACTCTTCTCCAACACGAATCGGTCGTGTCACGTCGCCAATGGCAAGCTTTTTCAGCACGTCTCTGATGTGCTTTGGGAAGATAGCGATGTTGACTGCGCCGAGATACCCGCAGTGGTCACGCGAAGTTGCGTGCGATTCTGTCGCGAGCGTTTCGAACTTCACCCCGTCTGTCAACAACGCATAGAGAGAGTCCGCTTCCATTTGCCGCTTGACAACAAGCTCACCCAGATACTGGATGATCGGCTCCTGGACCTGCACAACGATGGCCTGGCGTAACCATGTGGCCGCTGGAGCACCATCCTTGCGCGCTGCAACAAACCGCCACTTCTTGATCGATTGAAGAGCGAGAGTATCCCAGTCACTCATGCCGCTTGATTTGATCATTCGCGCCTCTCCCACACTTCCATCTTCCATGACATGGAGAATAACGCTGATTCTCAATCCGTCAAGGGGAATCGTCGACGTGAAGGGAGGAAGAGGAGCCATGGTCACCAGCTCCGGCTGATCTCGGGAAAAATCGGGCGGCTGTGTCGTCACGCACCCGAACAGCGGAACCAGAAAGAGAAGAAGGAGACGTTTCATACGGTGCCTCCGTGTAATGGATAGGCCGGGATCGAGGAGTGCCCCCCACCAACCCTTGTGCCTACCGGCTGTATGAATCTACTGTTTTTTTCTGATTCAACAAATCATCGCACTGCCCTTCGGTGGGCAAAAGATGTCGTCCACTGCACAAGCTCCGCCGGGTGGTACCGGATGAAGGATGATCTTCCTCTCCTACCCACCAAATGCGTTTCAATGATGGCTTGCTTGAGTGGTTGACCGCCTACCTATGATTACCTACCGTTATGGCGGCAAATATCGTTTGTCATCGACCGAATATAGCCAAATGCCATATGGAACGACATTATTTACCGCTATAACAGTAAATATATGTTATCTTACACTTTGCGAGATTGATTCATATAAAAATACGCACTATATTACCGCTTTAACGGTAATTACGGTCATACAATAATGGATTGATATGAACAGTGAGATCGATATCGGAGGGATGGTTCGCTACCACAGAAAGCGGGCTGACCTCACAAGAATTCAATTGGCCGCTCTCGCCGGCGTTGGGAAAACTGTGGTGTTTGATATTGAAGCGAATAAGCAGTCGGTGAAATGCTCCACTCTCAGGAATGTCCTTCAGGCGCTGAACATCCGGATTCTGTTTGAGGGCCCACTCATGGAAGAATACAGGAAGCAACAAAATGCGAAGCGCTAGCGTTCTGATGCACGGGATACCATCGGGTCTCCTCGAGGAGCATCAGCCCGGAGGACCCTGGACCTACAGGTATCTCGAGAGCTACACGGGACCCCCCATCTCGCTCACTTTGCCGTTGCAGAGGGAGGAATATTCTTTCGCTGCCTTCCCCCCATTCTTCGACGGACTTCTCCCCGAGGGTGTACAGCTGGAAGCGCTGCTCCGTCAGAACAAGATCGACCGCAAAGATTGCTTCTCGCAGTTGGTGGCTGTCGGAAAGGATCTGGTAGGGGCCGTGACGGTGGAGGAAATGCAATGAAGAGATGCCCTATCACCTATGAGGAAATCACGCAAGGCATGTATTCGGAGCGGGGACTGCACCGGTTGTCCCGAAAGCTCACCGGCCTGGACGTACTTCCCTACACGGCCGAAGAACAACGCATGGAAGCCGCCCGCAGGGCCACGAAAATGTCGCTCCAGGGAGTTCAGCCGAAGCTGAGTGCCCGTCTGAACATCGCGTCGCAGCAGTTTGAAGTTGTCGATACAAATGGACACTACATCCTGAAACCGCCGAGCGATGTGTACGCTGAGCTCCCTCAGAATGAGGACCTCACGATGCGAATGGCTGCGCTCGCACAGATAGATACCCCCGTCCATGGCATGTTGTATTCGCGTGACCGGTCCTTAACCTATTTTGTCAGGCGATTTGACCGCGCGGGGAGGAGCCGCAAGCTGGCATTGGAAGATTTTGCACAGCTTCAAGGGAAGACCCGCGAGACGAAGTATGATTCCAGCATGGAACAGGTGGCGGAAACCATCGGGCGGTATTGTACATTCCCTGCCGTCGAATATGTAAAACTCTTCCGCCTTACGGTGTTCAACTATCTTGTCGGCAACGAGGACATGCATGTCAAAAACTTCTCGTTGATTCGTCGCGACGACAAGATCGAACTGTCCCCCGCCTACGACCTGCTCAACACGACCATTGCGATGGGTCAGGCATCAGAAGAAATTGCGCTTCCGGTTCGCGGGAAAAAGAGGAACCTTTCCCGGACCGACCTTCTTCACTACTACCCAACCGACAGGCTCCACCTTCAGCAGAAGATTATCGAGCAGACAGTCCAGGCCTTTACACACGTCAAAGATGCATGGCATGCGCTCATAGAAATCAGTTTCCTCAGTCAGGCAATGAAAGTAGCGTATACCTCCCTCCTGGAAAGACGATGCCTCACGCTGGGCATATAGGTCCTCGCTGGCCGCGGCCCGTCTGATAGACCGGGAAACCGGACACTTCTTTTCTGTGTTCTGAGAGAATCGTGTCCCCGTTTGCGGCTTCCGTTCGTCAATATAGAAATGGCGATGGCCCGTCTTGGACCATCGCCATTGTTACAGCGGACTCTCGTGTTGCGTCGTTTAGTCGATCACCACGATCTCCCTCACCCTGCGACGACAATCACCAGATACCGCTGTTTCCAGAATTTCGACGGGCTGAGAATCGTCAGTTCGGAGTTTGCAGTATTCGTTGCAAACGTGTCGGTGCTCCGGCCGGGAAGGATCTGATCGATCTTCCCATTGACGTGGATCGCCCCGTTTGAAGTTCTGTCGATCGGCTGAAATTGCGACTCGTCGACGCTATCGGTCAACACTGTCGTGGACCCCAGCAAACCCCAGAGGAATCCGCCTTCATCCGTGATAATTCCCTTCTTCTCCAGTTCATCTTTCGTGCCGATAACGTAATAGGCGGTATTGATCGTTCGGATCTGCGTATCGATAACACTGTCTTTCCCGGCGATCGTGCGCATATTCTCGGCAACATTTGTCTCAAGGCCCTGGATTCTTCCCTGCAACATTGCAATGGATTCCTCCCGCTCTTTCAGCGAGGCCTTCAGGTTATTGATGAGCGTGTCCAGACTGGCCAACTGTCTCCCGAACGTCCTATTCTTCCTCTGCAGGTCCGTAATTCTCTTTTGGTTCTGCTGGAGGGTTGCGGAGATCTCCTGGAGGTCTTTCAACATATCCTCCTTGGTAACAACGTTGGTCATTTTCGGCGCGCCCTCGGGGGCAGTCGCAAGATGGGCGACGCCTTTCTCCTTCATGCGGGCCCGCTCGATGTTCTGGTAGGCATCGTTGACCGCCACGACCACCTGCTCCATGTACTTATCCCGCTCAGCGATCGTGGCTTGCATCGTCGAGTCGTTGCTTTGCGCCTGACTCAACTGCTGTTTAAGCTGGTCTTCCTGGTTGTTGCAACCGACAACGAGGATGGCCAAGAGGACAAACACACCGATTTTTGTACTCATTACTCCTCCTCATTGGTTGTGGAACGTCCTTGCGCCACAAGCCTTCCCCTCCGCTTGTAGACACAACTTACTGCGAATACTAATGTAACTACGATTCACCCTAATTGGTTCCGTGAATTTAATTTAATTTCGCCATTTTCAAAGAATATGCCCTGCCATCTCGAAAATCGAAGATTTTAGGATGAGCTTCACAGGAGAAATCCACGAAGTTGCACGAATGAGGGGAATGTCTTATTCAGACGGAAAGGAAGGGAGCGCCCGAGGATATCTTCGGGCGCTCGAATGAGCTCTTTTGCGGAGGACAGCTCGCATGATCTCCCCGGGAGAGGGCACGCATCTCTCCTTGTGCCGGTTCACCGTCCGGCATTGCCGAAGGGTATGTTCTTAGTGCGACAAGAAGAGGTCAAGAGAACTGTAAATGAGGTCGGCGCCCTTCACAAAACCCTCCTCGAATTCCTGCCTATCTGCAAACCGGTCGGCGAGCCAGCCGCCGTAGGCGATGTGTTTCTCTTCCAGGAGATGTTCATCGAAATACGCAAGCCGATCCTCCTTCATGCCGTAATGCTTCAGCAACCCTTCCTTTTTTGTGCGGGCGACTTCAGGCTGCTGTACCTCGAAGGCCTGAAGCGCGCCGAGGAGTTGCGAAGGGGTCATGACTTCAAAGGCCGAAAGAGTCTTCTTCATGTGAACGACCTCACGGGGGGCACCGAGATCGTCCCCCCAGAGTTCCCAGAGAAGAACGTGATGACGTTCCTCTTCAACAACCCTAGGCGGCACCGTTGACTGCGGATGCAGGGCACGAACGACAGTCCTCCAGTAGGAAGGAATCTGTTCAATGAACTCTCCATAGGCCCTGTGATACTGCGCAAGCGTATCGCGCGAAATCTCCCCCCTTGTCCACGCCTGATAAAACGGATGATCCAGTAGCCGCGGGTGCACGGTCATGGCAGCTTCCTTCCTGCAGTGAGATGTTGTGAAAGAACAGTGCTGTGAGGCCCTGCTTGATACAGAAATAGGTGGCAAAAGTCAAACGTGGTGGGGTGGAAGAGTGCAGACTGGTTCTGCAGGAATTCCGTGACCCGCGGAGGGGATACGACGGGGCGACGAAGTCAGGGGAGTCCGACTGTTGCGGCAAGCGCCGCGCGTACGTAGAGCCGGTTGACACTCACCGTGTCTTCCCAGCCTTCGCCATTCCAATAGCGAAGAGTCTTCCGGTAGCTTTTCCAGTACTCGTTGTCCGGCGGGCGAGAAAGGAATCCCGTCCTTACGAGTTTGTCCGCCAGACCATCATAGTCTGTGGACGTTCCAACGTCCAGTACCTTTGTCAGGGAATTGAAAGTCAGAAAAAACATCGGATAGATCTCTCTCGTTCCATTTCCTTCGAGGAAGGCGGAGTCAGTCACCCTCACAACGAATTGATTCCTCTCTTCCCCAAGGAGAATCTGGTTCACTCCGCTTCCCCTCCCGGGGCTCGGATTCACATTGCCAACCGCAGTCTTCGGGATGAGGACATAGCGCATTTCGAGGCCGGGTCCGAGACCTTCGGGGACGTATGCTCCCCGTGATGGGGAACAACCGTGGATGAACCTCGGGTCGAAGACCGCGACCGCAGCCTCCCGGAAGGCATTATTTGTCCCGCCGACCACAACGGTTCTCAGCCCATACTTCCCTGCCGGAGACAGAAGTACGAGTGAAGCCAGCTGGCCGGTGTTCAGGAAAAAATCCATCTCCTTCCCTGTACGCGCATCAAGCTTCACCACCAGTGATGGAAAGAAGATATGATTTGCGATGGCGACTACTTCTAGCCGGCCGTCCCCTTCCAGATCCCCGGCCAGGAATGTGAAAAAATGAAAACGGCTGTCACTGATCTCCGGATTTCCCGGGAACCGGACTGATTTTTGAAACACGTACCTCCAGAGAATCGTATCGCCGTCCAGGGTCATGCAACGAAGTTCGTCCACCCCGTCCTCTTTCCCGATCATGCCGTACAGCAGTTCCTTTTTCCCATCGCCGTTCACATCCAGCAGGACTGCCATTGTCCGCATTTGTTCCGGATCACCTTCCCAGATATGCATTGTTTCCTCGCCCACCGGCACTTCTCGCAGAACCTGGCCGAACTTGTTTTCGACGAGCAGGACCTGTCCGCGGATATCGAGGAGTTCCGGTTCCTGGTCCAGGTGGCCCGACGTAAACCACAGAACCACCGCAAGCACGGCAAGAACGCCTCCAACTCCGATGGTCGCCGCACGGTGCCGCCAGGCTCTCCGTGCGACATGGGCGATCCTCCCGCTTTTCCGGGTCTCCACCACGCGAAGGTCGTTGACAGCATCGCGGAGGTGTCGGACCCCGATAATTTCGAGGGTGCGATGGGGGTAGTCGCGTTGAAGGCGTTGCACTTCCGCCTCCGCGAGGGGTACCTGCCCGGCCGGCACGACAAACGTTCGCATCGGGGAGAAGAAAATGATGCCGACTTTCTCCTCCAGCCCTTTACTGTCGACCGGGAGGACCTCTCCGCTGCCTGCGATATCTCCGGTACTCGCAACATCGCCACGCACGCGTACCTGCACCCGCTCGCCGCGCAGGCGGATGATGGCGCAATACAGCAGCATCGCAAGCGCAAGTCCGCCGGACCGCCCCTTCTGAAGAAACTCCCTGGGCTCAAACCCGATCCCGCACGAGATCTCCTCTACGCCGTTCATGCTCAGAAGCGAACGCGCTGCTCCAAGAGCGTGACCGCCCACATCATCGGGATTCCCCTCCTCCTCGCTCATCGATGAATCCACGTGCAGATGGTCTTTTCCATCCTCCGAGATGGAAAAGTATTTCACGTACATCCTCCGGAGCATGCCCCCGTACCAGATTCCGGACACGCCCTCAAGGGTATGTTCGAGTACGGGAAGAGAGGCGCTGTGGAGCGGGGAACTGGTGGCTCTGATCCACTGCGCATAGATATCATCCATCCGGGTTGCTACATCATGCTGCCGCTTTCTAAGGTATTCCCGGACAATCCTGAGACGTGCCATGGGGTCCGTACATTCCCGGATGATTGTCTCGAGCTCGAGGGACCTCAGCCGATCTTCCTCATCCGGGAGCAGAACCCCGACTGCTGCGTCTGTAGCGCCTACATACGAGAACAGCGTGGCGATGATGCCCCGGAATTCCACCAGGGCTTCATCAAGACGGGGGACAACCGGTGTCTGACGCCACCGGTTCCTGAGAGCCTCAAACAGCGCGAGGTATCCCGCGAGCTCTGCGGGATCGCAGCCTTGAGGCGGAACGGACGGCAGAAGTCGCGGGAGGTGCTGCAGGCATTCCGCGACGTATGATTCGTTCGCCTGTGTTTCAAGTTGAATCGCTGGAGAAAGCGGGCGAGAACCCTCAGACGCTGGAGAGCAGAAGATGGGACGGAGAGCAATCCGAGGAGCTTCTGGTACTCACGTTCCGTTGCCACCGGACTTAACATGATATGCCGGATTTCCGTTGCAATGCGGTTGCGGTTCAGCGATAGATGAAGAAAGTCGCGGGAACATCGTGCGGCAAAAGCGGTACGATTGCCCTTCCTTCGAGAAGGGGCATGGTGTGTGCGAATCGTCCCGGCCAGGAATACGCAATCAACGTCGGGACCATAGAGTGCTGGTTGGTATCGACCCGGATGGAGAAAACCTCCCCGGAATACGACGCATGCACAATGAGATCCCCGCCGAATGATCTGTCGATTGCCTGCGGAGCCCGGTCCCAGCGCATGCCCTCTTCGTGCAGCGGGAGGGCGCCCCAGGGAAATCGGATGAGAATGGAAAGAGTCCGCCATTCGTCGCCAGGAGGCCATTCCGCATACGGTAACGCCGCATCACCATTCGCGTCGAGAAGGATATTCAGCCCGAGAGCGGGGAACGAAAGCAAGGATCCTTCTGCAAATCCCGGGAAGGCCCGGCGGAGGGAGACGAGTACCGATTGCGTTGAGCGATCGAGAACGAAGCGGAGAAGGATATCTTCCTCTTCATACGTAAACGAAGCGAGCGGCTCGAAGCGGAGTGGAGAATAGTCCAGCGTCGATTTTGCCGCCATGACTCCGGAGATCCCCAATTCGGCATAACTCCCGGTGTAAGGTCTGAAAGAGTGCAACACAAGCGGATGCCACTCATGCGGTGGTCCAGTCCTGTGCGGTACAGCGTCTTTTTGATCTGACCAGATTTCAAGGACTTCTTTATAGAACGATGTCAGGTAATCGGCATAACTCTTGCAGCCCGGACATTCCAGGAGGTGGGTGCGGATGGACTGAAGGAGATTGGGATCGGCAGAACATCCGCCGAGGACATAGAGTTCGATATGTTCAGCCGTGGGGTGAACCATTCTAATCTGTCACTCGTCGGGAAATGGGGCCTCTGCGGAAAATCAGAGCAACTCCGCCCGTAGGGTCCTCAGGAGGCGGTGACGGCAGAGTTTGACCACATATTCGAGTCGGGAGCGATGGCTCTTCCGGTACTCTTCCTGGTCGATCTCTGGCAGGAGGGAGTGGAGGTGTTCAAAGAAGGCTCGTTCGCCGCTTCCGTCTTCCCCGAGGTACTCCTCTTTCAGAATCGAACCCGCGGCCGCCAGGAGCGCATGGAACGTGGCCTGGTCCAGGCCGCCTCTCTCTCTATACGTGTGCTGCAACTCTCTCTCCAGCGCTTGGACGACGGACTCAATTGCCCCCGTGATTTCCTCAGGGGAGAGTTCGTGCACCTCATTCCCGGCATGCGGGTGATCATCGATGTGCGCCCGCACAACACAGGTTCGGATCCGGATTGCGAAGTCGACGAGCGGATAACCGGGAAAGTATGCGACGTTCTCGTTCAGGATGGCGTGGAACTCGCGCAGGATCTCTCTGAACGATCCACCGCAGGACAGACGGGCGGACAGGTGCGCTTCGAGAAATTCGCCCGGCATGCCCGGCTTTTCCTTCCGGTCATTTTCCCGGAGAACGATCCAGGCGTGTCCGAATCGATCTTCGAGAACAAAATCTGCCGTCAGGCCGATGGCATAGCGAAGGTTTTCGATGATGCGCGAAAGGGATGGATCCGCGGATTGGTAGATCCGGGCAATCTCCTGCTGGGCAATGCTGAAAATCAACTGACGCAGACGGGAAAGGAGTACAGCATCCGATGAGGTCTCCCATCCGAGCTCGTTGAAATAGTGAATGAGCTTCGGAAATCTTCCGTTCTCATCGCGGGTGAAGAGAGGAGCGATGCTGTCGAGCGCAAGATCAGAAACGGAAAGGCCGAGCAGATCCAGGCGCAGACCTCCTCGCGCGGCACGTGCGTGGAGATTAATCGTCGCGATCTGGTGGCACAGGTGAACAAATACACGGACATCCTGAGGCGGAGGTGACGATGATAGGACTGCCTGCAACGTCTTCCTGAGCCGAAGCATGAAAGGTTATTGGGGTGATGGGAGTTGATTGGGGAGTTGTTGAAATATAGACCCGTGGTTCGAAAGAGTCAAGGGAAAGGACGTGATAGCGCGCACAGGATCATCTGAATTTATTTCTGGTCCGTCGAAGTGAGCGGAGGTGGATCGGCGATTGGATTTTGGCCACTCCATCAAGCGGGATTTTGCGAAGATTCCGCAAGATGCAGAGGTGACGTTTTGTCTGATGATCATTCTTCACGACGGTTACGCGAGCGGAATGGAAAAAGGCCACAGAATGGCGCATGGCGCTTAGGGGCTGTCATCCCTGTTCTCTCTCCAGTCGCGCCATCTGTTCCGCACCGTAACGATCGCCCGCCACTGCTCCGTCCGGAACGGCTTGATCGATCAGGGCCAAGTCATCTTCCGTGAGTGCAACGCCCGTTGCGCCGAGGGCCTCGTCGAGTTGCGCGCGCCTCCGGGCTCCGATGAGCGGAATGATGTCGCGGCCGCGCGATGCCACCCAGGCGATGGCAATCTGTGCTGTCGTGGCTCCCTTGGCCTGGGCAAGTGCGCGGAGGCGGTCGACAATGAGAAGATTGTGTTCCACGTTCTGCGGGCTAAAGCGGGGCATGCGCCCGCGAATGTCCTGTTGTGCAAGTGCACGATTCCTTGACCAGGAACCTCCGAGGAGTCCACGGGAGAGAATGCCGTAAGCAGTAACGCTGACTCCCAGGGCGCGGCATTCGGGGAGTATACCGTTCTCGATCCCCCGGGAAAAGAGGGAGTATTCGAATTGAAGATCGACGATCGGATGAACCTTGTGGGCACGGCGAAGAGTCCCGGCTCCCGCCTCGGAGAGACCGATATGACGCACGTATCCCGCCTGTACCATCTCCGCGATCGCTCCGACGGTCTCTTCGATCGGTACATTCGGATCTATCCTGGAGGGACGGTAAATGTCGATATAGTCCGTCCCCAGCCTCCGGAGAGAATACGAAAGGAAGTTCTTCACCGCCGCCGGTCTCCCGTCGAACCCGATCATCTGCCCGCCCGGCTCCCGCAAAGCGCCGAACTTCACGCTGAGGATAACCGCCTCGCGACGCCTTCCCCGCAACGCTTCGCGCAATAACGTTTCGTTTTGTCCCACTCCATAAAAGTCGCCGGTATCCAGAAGCGTAATTCCGCAATCAAGTGCCGCGTGAATGGTCGCGATGCTCTCAGAATCGTCTGCGGGCCCGTAGAGACCGGACATCCCCATGCACCCTAATCCCATCGCCGAGACATGGTCACCTGAACTTCCTAATTGGTATGTTTCCATAGGCTCCTTCAAAGTATTCCCATCTCTATTCGAACAGATATTCCCGGTGACCTGTTCCGTTCAGAGAGCCTGCCGGTTTTCCCTCCTTCCCCCCGGAGAGGCTCTTGGGGATCCGTACCTCTCAAAATCGGACAATTTGTGCTGTAACCTTTTCTGTAAACCGCAGTTTACAATAGTGAATGGACCAGCTTGCGAAAGGGCCGGGTGAGCTCACTCACAGACATTGAATTGATGGAGGAGGTGCGGGATGGCGACATACGCCAGCTTTCCCACCTCTTTGACAGACATCACCTCAAGCTCTACAACTTCTACCTCCGTTTGACGAGCAAACGCCACGTGAGCGAAGACCTGGTGCAAGAAGTGTTCTTTCGGATATTAAAGTACCGGCACACGTTCCGCGGGAATGGCGAATTCACGACATGGATGTATCACCTTGCACGGAACGTTCACAGGGATCATTACAGAAAATGGAACCACGAGTCGGAGATGAGTAACGAACAGGAACATATTTCAACGGAAGAACCGCTCCCCCAGGAACAACTGGAACAGCGACAGGACCAGGAGTTGCTGCAGGAAGCTCTTGCACGGTTGCCAATCGAGAAGAAGGAAATCCTCATCTTGAGCCGGTACCAGGGTTTGCGGTATGGAGTCATTGCAGAGCTTCTCGGATGTTCCGAGGAAGCAGTGAAGGTGCGCGTGCACAGGGCCATGAACGAATTGCGGACGATATTCTTTCAGCTTTCGGGGGAAGAGAACCGATGAGTGATCCCCATGTTGTGGAACATTTGCTCGCCTACCTGAGCGGCAATCTGGATGAGGCGACATCACGCGTCGTAAGCGAACATCTCCTCACGTGCGACGAATGCCGGAAGGAATACGAAACGGTGAGCAGGTTCTGGAATGAACTCGGCCGCTTGCCCGAGGAATCTCCCGCCCCGTCGCTTGAAAAGTCCTTCCGGGATAAGTTGAGAGGATATGAGGAGGGAATCCTGCAGGCAGGACGGAAACCGGAGCATGTGCGCGGGGAGGGATTCCTTGACGGCTTCCGGATTGCCCGGCCCGTTTTTCAGCTGATGGCTGCCGCCTTCATGATCTTCATCGGATTTGTGGCAGGCTACTACATCGACGGAAGGGGCAACAACGCTCAGGATATGGCACAGCTCCACGATGAGGTGCGGGGGCTGAGCAACCTCCTGACGGTCTCCCTCCTGCATCAGGAATCGGCGAGCGAGCGGCTCAAAGGGGTTAGCTGGAGCTACAAACTCGTTGGACGCGATCCTGGTATCGATGCGGCGCTCGTCAATACGATGCAACATGATCGCAATGTCAACGTCCGCCTTGCGGCACTGGATGCGCTCTCGCGGGATGTCCACGACCCCGTCGTTCGTCGCGAGATCATCCATGCTCTCCCCGGACAAACCTCGCCCCTGATGCAGATCGCGCTTGTGGATATTCTGGTACAGATCGACGACAGAGAGGCGCGCGACGTGCTGCAACAGGTTTTGAAAAAGGCCGATCTCCATCCGGAGGTTCGGAAACGAATCATCCAGGGTCTTGAACATACGCTCTGAAAGAGGAGGACGCATGGTAATGAAAACACTCTTCATCATCCTGACGGCATCACTCTTCATTGGCAGCGGGCCAATGCGGTCCGGGGTGTCGGAAAAGGAAGACATCAGCAAAACGCTGCAGTTCCCCCCGGGGGGTCCGACGAAACAGATTTTCGTCGACAATATCAGCGGATCGATCGATGTCGTCGGATACGACGGGGACGACGTTCAGCTCGTCGCACACAGGACGTCCTTTGGCGATACCCCGGACAAGCTGAGAGAGTCCAAACAAAAAATCACGCTCGATATCAAAGAAGAGCCGGGACGGATCATTGTGTATGTCAATACGCCCTGGCGTTGTCGCGATGGCTCCGTTTCGTATCGTGACAGAGAAGATTATGGATTTGACGCCGATTTTGATTTTGAGCTCAAGGTTCCTGCGCACTCTGACTTCTCGTTGAAGACCGTCAATAAGGGCGCGATCACCGTTCAAAACATGCATGGCGCCTTTGATGTGCACAACGTGAACGGGGGAATCAATATGTCCCGCATTGACGGAGCCGGGATCGTCCGGACGGTCAACGGGGGTGTGCATGTGGACTTCAGCAAGAATCCGCTCTCCCCATGTGCATTTACCACGGTGAATGGAACCATAGAGGTCAAAGTTCCCGACGAGCTCGCCGCCGATCTGAAGCTCAAAACGTTTAACGGCGAAGTGTACAGCGATTTCGAAGTGAGCGGACTTCCGCGTCAGGCGGCCGTCGCGGAGAGAGTCGGGCGGCGGACGGTCTATCGGGGTGATGAGTTCTTCTCCGTGCGCGTAGGCAGGGGCGGACCGGAATTGAAGTTTGAAACTCTTAATGGCGATATTCGCATCCTCAGAACACACTCATAAGATCGAGAGAAGACCATGACAATCAAGATGATGAAGCGATGCCTGGCGGGTCTCGCCTTCGTGTTTTCCGGTGTTGCCGCCGGCCAGCCCACAGTCGAAAAAATACCGATTCCTCTCACCGACCCCAATCGCCCGGTGTTCTTGAAGGTCGAACTCGTTTCTGGAGGGATCACCGTGAAAGGGTATTCCGGTAAGGAAGTGATCGTTGAAGCGACCACGGCACGTGATGAAGAAGAGCAACCCAAGGACAAGAAGGCGGGGACGATGAAACTGATTCCTAATACCAGCATGGGGCTGACTGCCGAGGAAGAGGACAACACAGTGACCGTCGGTACCGGGCTGAGAGGGATCTCCCACCAGGTCGATCTCGTGATTCAGGTTCCGACGGCCTGCTCAATGAAGCTAAGCACCGTAAACGACGGCGATATCGAGGTGGACAACGTGACCGGCGACCTTGAAGTCAATAACACGAACGGCTCGATTGCGCTGAAGCAGATTGCCGGTTCTGCGGTCGCCCAGACGGTGAACGGTGAGGTCCTGGTGGTGTTCACCAGAGTGAATGCCGACAAAGCGATGTCGTTCAGTTCTCTCAACGGAGATATCGACGTTACCTTCCCTGCCTCCCTGAAGGCGACAGTACAGCTGAAATCGGAGCAGGGAGAAATCTACAGCGATTTCGACGTCCAGATGCAGACAACGGCGGCGCGTGTCGACAAAAACGAAAAAGGCAAAGGGAAGTATCACGTTACCATCGAGAAAGTCATGCGGGGAACAATCAACGGGGGCGGTCAGGAGATGCAGTTCAACAACTTTAACGGAAGCATTTACATTCGAAAAGGGAGCTGAGAACCGACTCGCGGGCCGAACGATAGCATCGGAATCCGCACCAGCGTACGCAAGATAACCGGAACAAGCCGTCGTAAGCAGCCCGTAGGGCCTCTATGACGGCTTTTTTGTTCGGACCGCAGTGTAAACCATGGACGCATCAAGCGTAGCATGGATGCTCACCAGTCCGCGTTTGCCGTTCTTTCTGGCCCCCAGTCTGACAAGAGGTTAGGGGGAAGGCGGCGGTGCGACGAGAAAGGGATTGACAACCCCGAATCTAGGCCGTATATTTTCACCAAGGACCGATACGCTTGGTGGCTTTCCCGATTATTGTGTCGTCTCACGCCCCCCGGGTGAGACGAGCCGCGTCCTCAATAGGACGGGCCGCCGCTCTGGACCCTCTTCCAGTTCCTCTATTTGTAGAGCCCACCACGACGACCATGTTGGCGCAAGCCGCTCAGGCTCAGCGACTCTCTTTCGACCGGTTTGAACTCTGGCGCGAAGGCAGACTTCCGCCCGAGACACCCCCGCTGCCTGACAGCGATGAGGGGAGCAACACAGCCGGTGCGAACCATGTTGGAGTTTTCCCAATGCGGAGGACCTATCCATGGAAACGATGACCAGCGATCTTGCGAAGCCTTACCACGTTGATGCGGAGCTGTCTGCAAGGTATCGGCACGACGGACATATCCTTTTCCGAGGTGTAGCCACTCCGGAAGAGATTGACTATTACCGTCCACTCATCACCGGTCTTGTCGACGCGCTCGCGAAAATCCGGCAGGTACGGATGGCGATGGATGTTACCAGACCGCTGTTTGCGCAAGTAACAAACATCTGGCAGAAAAGCGGAGAAATCGAAGAGTTCGTCTTTGGGAGACGATTTGCAAGCATTGCCGCCGCTCTCATGGGCGTGAGGGGTGTGCGGCTTTATCATGACGAGGCACAGATGAAGGAGCCGGGTGGTTATCCGACGCCGTGGCATAAGGATCACTACAACTGGCCATTGGGAACGCACCACACCATCAAAATGTGGCTCGCGCTCTCAGACATTCGTGCGGAAATGGGCGCGGCGCGATTCGCGACCGGCACCCATCGTGCGGGACAGTTTCCCGAAGTTCTTCCCTCCTATGAGTATGACCAACTTTTCGAACGCATTATCCGCACCCACAAAGTGCCAATTGTGACTTACCCGATGAGGGCGGGAGATGCGTTGTTCTTTTCAGGGGAGATTCTGCACTCTGCCCTGGCCAACACCAGCAGCGATCGACGGGAAACGCTGGCAATCATCTATTTCGAAGACGGGACGCGTGTCATTGAGCCGAATCGCGAGAACCGAAGGCTGGATATGGAAGAATTTCTGCCGAGCCTGAAGCCGGGCGATCTGGCGGCGAGCCCGCTCAATCCGGTCCTCTATTCGTCCGGCAGCTAGATTCACACTGAAAGAATCTGGAGGATCGCTCGCGAGGCTCAAGCGTCAGCCTCACCCGTCAGACCTATGAGCCCGCCGACGCCCCCCACCTAACCCTCCGTGGGCGTCGAGGCGAACGATTCCTGCGTCATCCTTCCCTTTTCCAGAGCAGTTCCGGGAAGCGCCCGGGAAGTTGACTAACCTGCTCGAAGCTCTTGCACCTCATTCCTGATCCGTGTAGCTTGATTTCACTTTTGCCATGACCTCGTCTGCAGGGAGTACCCTGCTTGCTCGTTTCGCGAGGCTTCAATTGTCCATTCCCGTGCCAGAGGCTCCTCATACCAAAGGAATGTTGAGCTGCTCTGATGGAAGGATGAATACTTTTTTGGAGGATTTATGAGGAAGAGATTCACAGGTGGATTGATGCTCATCATGTTTACTGGCATGTGGCTGGCGTACGCAGGCGGGTTTCACAACAACGCGACTATCCATAACCCCAGATTCCTTACCATGAACGGAAATCCAACAACCGCTTCAGGCCAACAAGCCGCCCCCACGGACAGTTTCACCAGTGCAAATCCTTTTGCTGCGCCGAGCGGACTCCTGTATCAGGCTCCCCCTTTTGATCGGATCCATGATTCCGATTACCAGCCGGCGCTGGAAGAAGGTATGCGGCTGCAGATTGGGGAAATCGAAACAATTGCAGACGATCCTGCACCACCGACGTTCGACAACACGATCGTTGCGATGGAGCGTTCAGGAGCGCTTCTGACGCGTGTCAACAAAGTCTTCTCTGCCATCGTCCTCGCAAACACCGACGACGCGCTCCAGAAAGTGCAGCGAGAGGAAGCGCCCCGACTGGCCGCTCATAGCGACGCCATTCACCTCAATGAACGGCTGTTCCACCGTATCAAGTCGGTATACGACTCGCGGGAGACTCTCCACCTCAGCCCCATCCAGAGGTTTCTCGTCGAGCGTTACTACAGGGATTTCGTCCGTGCCGGAGCGCTCCTTTCCGAAGGAGACAAGAAGAGACTCCGGGAGCTTAATCAAGAGGAGTCAAAGCTGGTCACAAACTTTCAAAATCATCTTCTCGCGGCAACAAAAGCGGGCGGCCTCGTGATTGACGACAGGAAGGAGCTCGAAGGTCTCAGTGAAGCCGACATCTCGGCAGCGGCCGAAGCGGCCCATCAGCGCGGCCTCGACGGCAAGTGGGTGCTTGCACTCCAGAATACCACTCAGCAGCCGGCACAAGCTTCGTTACGCAACAGGACAGTCCGCGAGCGATTGTTCCTTGCCTCTGCGGAGCGTGCGGAAAAAGGCGACAGCAATGATACGCGTCAGAACATTCAGCGGCTGGCAGAGCTGCGCGTTGAGCGGGCAAATCTCCTCGGCTATCCGAATTTTGCCGCATACGTCATTGCCGACGACATGGCGAAAACACCGGCAGCTGCAACCAAGCTTCTGACGGATCTTGTTCCGGCCACGACGACGAAGGCCCAGAGCGAGGCAGCGAAGATGCAGGGACTCATCGACCGGGAACAGGCGGGGTTCAAGATCAAAGCGTGGGACTGGCAATATTACGCGGAGAAGGTCCGGGCAGAGGAATATGCCCTCGACGACTCCCAGATCAAGCCATACTTTGAGCTGAATCGCGTGCTGGAGGATGGGGTTTTTTACGCCGCGAACCAACTGTACGGGTTGACGTTCAAAGAACGCAAAGACATCCCCGTGTATGCCCCGGACGTTAGGGTGTTCGAAGTGTTCGACCACGACGGATCGTCGATAGCACTCTGGTATTGCGACTACTATAAACGCGACAACAAAAGCGGCGGAGCGTGGGAGGATACCTTTGTGGATGGAACCGGATTGTTGCACACAAAGCCCGTGGTGTTCAACGTCACGAATTTCCCGAAACCGGGAGCCGGTCAACCTACCCTATTGACGTATGATAATGTTACCGCGATGTTTCACGAGTTCGGGCATGCACTCCACGCCATGCTGACGCACGTGGAATACCCGAGGCTTGCCGGTACCAACGTGCCGACGGATTTCGTGGAGTTTCCGTCGCAGTTCAACGAGCACTGGGCGCTCTATCCGTCGATCCTGAAGCATTACGCCAGGAATTATCAGACGGGCGAACCGATGCCGCCGGAGCTGGTGGCAAAACTCATGAAGGCGAAAACCTTCAACCAGGGATTTGCGACGATGGAGTATCTCGAAGCTGCTCTGCTCGACATGGCGTGGCATACGCTCGGCAAGGGAGCTCATCCGGGAAACGTCGACACATTCGAAGTCCATGCTCTCAAGGAGTTCCAGGTATACATGCCAGTCATACCGCCGCGCTACCGATCGACCTATTTTGCGCACATCTGGAGCAGCGGTTATGCCGCAGGTTACTTCGCCTACATGTGGAGCGAAGTGTTGGACGATGATGCTTTCGCCTGGTTCACGGAGCACGGCGGGTTGACGCGTGCGAACGGCCAGCGGTTTCGCGACATGATACTCTCGCGGGGCGGGACTGAAGACGCGGGTGCGATGTATCGCGCCTTCCGTGGCCGCGACCCAAATGTGAAGGCCTTGCTGGAAGAGCGCGGGTTGACGGAGTGATGAGCACCGCAGAACGGCCGCGGGGGGGGAAGAGTAAGAAGTAAGAAGTAGGAAGTAGGAAGTAGGAAGAAAGCGATGCTCCGTTTTCTTCCTACATCTTACGTCTTACTTCATACTCCCTACTTCCTACGTCTTACTTCATACTCCTTGCGTTTATTGTCCGACGGTGAATTGTATCGCCGCCTCCGTCTCAGCCCACCGGAAGCTGATGACGCCCTCGTTGCCATGCGAGGTGATCCCGAAGGTAAACCGTTCTGCGGCGTCCGAGAGTCGACCGGTTTTCAGCGGAAGACGGGCGAGATCCTTGGATTGGTCGTAGTCCGTCCCCCATTGGCCGTGCTGACGATTGATGATCAATTGCCATTCATGCTGCGAGGGGAGAGTAAAGAGTGAGTATGTTCCCGGGGGTACGACGGTAGTGCCGAAGAGAAGTTCTTTGTCAGTCACAAGCTGCGTCGCTGCATTTGCGCCGGTACGCCAGACTTCATTCCAGGGGACCACCCCGCCGAAAATCGTGCGTCCCCGTGCGGCAGGGCGACTGTAGTCGATACGCAGATGCGCTCCGTTCACCTCAGCGTTCACCGTATCGCTCGGCGATAATACTCCCATCGGGGACCCGGACTTCTCTCGAGCGGCCCATTGGGCCGCCATCGCCTTCACATCAAGATGCTGAACACGCACTGCCACGAATTTATCCGTCGTGGATGTCAGGTCCAGCTTCAGCAGCTCCCCATCGTTATCGACCATCGCGTAGAGCGGACCGAAATCATTGTCGGGGTTGACCAGCTCGAGCATGCCTGACCCTTTCCCCTCGACCTTGTACATGAGCACCTGTCTCCCTGCGAGAACTCCGAATTCTCCCGCAGTTCCTTCATGGATGGCGTGGTAAAGCGCGTTGTCCCAGCCTGCGAAGAGATCGACGAAAAAGGGATACGGCTGACCCTTTGCCGCGACCGTGTTCACCCTGGTCACCGTGTCCTGCTTAAAGGTAACCCGGACGCTGTCGACTGTGTACACATAGTCACGTTCCCCGAACGTCGTCCCGCTCGCGTTGCGCATGGTAATATGGAAGCGATCCAGCTCCCCGTTCGGTCCAAATGATGCTTCGTACTCGCGGAGAGTCGTCCTGGGCGCCCGTACGACGCTTGTCCCTTTCAACGCATGGGCGTCCGCGGTGAATTGTTCCACGGCGATGGTATCGCGACCGAGGGTTGTAACGAAATAGCCGGTTCTCGTGGTCTGGGCGGTCGTAGCAACCCATCCGCAAACAGCGAGGAGCGTGAATAGGAGGCCGTATTTCTTCATTCATGAGCCTTTCGTGAAGGTACGAGGAGAACTCCGGTGAGGAGGGAGAAGGAATGCCACTATGAGAAAGAACAGCTCATTCGAGCTGGAAGTTTCAGGCAGTGGGAGCCTTAAGGAGTAACCGTGTCTGCTTCAGGCGTTCTGTCGGAACACTCATGACTAAACAGAAGTCGATCACTCGAAGTTCACGCCAATGAATGAGTCGACGCTGCCGCAGGCTACCTGATCAACAAAAGCTTTCGTGTGCTGACAAACCTCCCTGCCTGCAGCGTGTAGAAATAGACCCCGGAGGCGAGCATCTGTCCATTCAATGCCACCTCATAGCGACCCGAAGGTTGCTCGCAATTCACAAGTGTCATCACTTCCCGGCCCAAAAGGTCGTAGAGCTTCAGACGGACTCGCGATTTCCCCGCTATTTCATAGCGAATCATCGTTGTGGGATTAAATGGATTCGGATAATTCTGCATTAACGAATATCCGGCCGGCAGCGCGGATCTGGGTGGGTTCACTCCCAGAACATGTTCTGTCGAGAAAAGAATTGAATCCCCCGGCACGAACGGTTTTCGGGTCCGAATCACAAAATGGTCGCCTGGAACCGGAAGGACAGCCGGTTCGATTCCAGGTGATCCCAGCACGACCATCCAGGTAAGCTTGTAGTTCGATGCACTGACATATGCTTCGATAAATCGGATCGTGTTACCAATAGACACTACGCCATTCCGGTCTGCATCATCAAGAAGAATTTTAACTTGTCCATCTTCTGAGAGGTTCGTCACTGTGAACGGCAGGGGCATTTTCGGGAACCGTGGCGGCGCATTGAAGACCGTAGAATCCACAAAATCTGCAGACCATGCGATCTCGTAATCGCTCGGCGATTTCCAATCCCTGTTGCGGTTCAGGTTGTCGGGCACCACCTTCACAGCAAGATTGCTGGCACCCGGTTGCCACCGTGTGGCAGTGTCCATGACAGCCACAGAATCGCTCGACAAAACCAGGCGAAGCCCTTCAAAGGGCGGGCCCTCCGTGCCGAGGTCTGCCACCATCGCACCGTTTACCACGTGCGTCCCGCTGCGCTGATTGATGACGTTGTACGCAAGGTTGTCGGATAAAGGAGGGAGCGCAAACTGAACGACATACTGATCGCCGGTCACTTGTGTGGAATCCACGATGTGCACGGCGAATGGGCCCGTGCCAACGGACATCCGCAGCTACGTTCAGCCGTTCGTCGGGTAAGACGATCCGATCGTTCTGAATCGTGACCGCCACCGCGGAGGCCACTCCGGTGTCGGCGCCGGCGATCGGCAGAGCGCGGATCACTACGGATCCGTTTGGCGCCGCGTGCGTGTCCCACGCATATGAACCCGCCAAGGAAGCGATCTTCTCGGCTATGGGGAGCCAGATGCCGTTCAATCCGGCGTAGGTGTAGGCCAGGCTGACGAAGGTTGGGTCTGCGTCGGCGTCACCTGCCATCCATTTCAGCACAATAGGTCCGGAACAGGGTTGTGCACCTTCAGGAGTACGGAGGATGACTTCCGGCAATGCATTTCCCGCATTGTTGACCGTAAACGTGCTGTCGGTCTCCGCAAATCCGCTCCCATTCTCTGCAATGCAGACCAAACGAAGACCATAGAAAATGCCGTCGCGAACCGTCGTGGTATTCCAGTCGACGTGCCCCGAGTTGGTGGAGTCTACTCCAATGAGGATCCATTCCTCATCCTGTCGCTGGCAAAAAGCGTAGGTCACTGTCCGGCCGAGATTTCCTGAAGTTTCCCAGGAGACGGCCGCCGTTCCCGAGACGGTACTCCCTCGGACTGGCGACTGCACGGTGACGGGAAACGCGGAGAGATCGGCTATCTTCGCTGGCATCTGAAAATTATGCCTCGTCAGCTCGGCAGCAAGAGCCTTCTTCGCAATAAGAGAGGGCAGGTCATTCGCGAACACCAATGCTGTGATCAGAGTATCCGAACTCCACTTCGGAAGAGCGAACGGACCGGTCCCAAGGAGCGCGGCAATGTTGGTGTTTTGCATCGACGTCGCGGTGTCAACCCCGCCGTTCAACACGGACCAAACCACATTGTCGTTTCTTGGCCAGATCCCCGTCGGTCCCTTGTCAGCCATTACCCACGATTTCGCCGCTGTGAGTCCTTTGCTTTCCGGGCTTCCGAGAAACGTCAAGCCCAGGTACCCAGTCTTCCAATTGCCAGGATAGCCCACGCCGCCTTCCGACCAGAAATATCCCATGGTTCGCGAAGGGTCCACGCCCATGCTGTTCGCAGGGGTACTATTTTGATAGGAGCCAACGCCCGGATCGATGAAGAACCCGAAACACGTCGTGTCGTAGTCAAAGTCGGAGATGTTCGTCATTCGATACACCCAGAAGATCATGTCGGCAAACTCTGGTCTGTTCCACTGGAGCGACCGAACTTCGAGTCGTAGACCAAGGCCGCCGCGGGTCGTATCGTTTTGGACCGGGAAGTAGTTGTATGGGGCTCGAGTGAACTCTCCGTCCATCGCATCGTCGACGACGAAGAATGACTCGGTCAGAGTGGGCTGGGTTCCCTTGCCGAAGTAGCTAAACCATTCTCCGTTGTAGTCGGGGGAAAGATTGAGCGCTGCCGGCCACGACGCCGGCCATGAGAGAGGGATCGAACTCATAGCAGGGCTTGTGCTTTGCGGTCCGACATATCCGGGAACGGGCTCCAGGTCCCATGGGTATTGAGAACCGAGCACGGGATCGTAGTCGAATTCTTCCCGGTAGTGTGATTCGATCGGCGTAATGATCGTGTCGCCGCACAAGTGTACCTTCGCGCCAATCAATACACTGAGCCCATCGAGATACTTATGTCCACTCCCTTTCGGCCATTCACCTCCCATCGCATCGGGCCAATGGGCCACTTCCGATGTGTTGAAGAAGATTGTTCTAACCTGATTCCCGTCGAGCACGCCCAGACGTTGATCGGAGAGACCTCCTCCCCGCTCATTACGGTACTGCTGGATTGCAGAAGGGATTTGGCCGAACGTGCACAACGAAAAAAATGCCAATGTGAAGGCGGTGGCGCAGGTTCTGCGCGTTCGTGTCTCCCGGGACGGGAAGAGCCAACGTATGACGCTGACGGACACATTCATGTTGAAGGTCTCTGAAGCAATGAGTATTGTGCCTGCCCACTATCCGTATAGCCTTGTCAAACACTCTCCATAACAACAAAAGCCCATCCATCACACGATGAACGGGCTTCATTTCAATGAGCATGGGGAATCGCCAGCCGAAACGCTCCTCCCCGCACTCTTGTCAGGTTTTCGGTTGTCCTCTAGAGAAAGCTACTGCTTTGATCGTTGGAAGTCAATGTGGTGTGATGACGATCAACGTGGATATCGCGGGAGTGCACGGACGTTCAACTGTCGGGTCGGACCAGGCGGCCCGCATCAGCAGTAAGAATTCATGAACTCTCGCGTTGAAGGATCTGTGCGGAGGGAAAAAGCGCAAATCTAGACTCCAAAATCCAAATTCAGGACACACCCCTTCGATTCCCCTCTCGAGAGGGGAATGTTTTTGTCATAGGTTGATGGTGCACTGCGGCTGGAACACGCGGCTACCTTTGTCCTCGCCCAAATCTAAACTCTAAAATCTAAATTCTAAAATGGCTAATGTGCCCCCAACGAGATTCGAACTCGTGTTCCAAGCTTGAAAAGCTCGTGTCCTAGGCCTCTAGACGATAGGGGCGTTAACAATTTTAAATTTTAGAATTTAGATTTTAGATTTGGGGGTTAGGTGGAGGTTGGGTTTGACGTCTGGGTCGGGATCTTCGGGTTATTGAGAGCTATTTGGGATTGCACTTCGTGAGAATTGCTCAAGATCGCGATCTGGCTGTTTTTATGGAACTCGTTAGCATCGCCGTTAATTGACGACCCTCGTCGCGCAGTTCCAGGCACTCCTTCTCCCCAAGAATCTTCATTGCACCGAGCAGCTCGACCCAGTATTCAGATTCATCACATTCTTCGAGAGCAATTGACAACTTGGCAATGAAATCCGGTTTGGATTTCGCACGACACGCCGAACGATAGTTTGCTCCCACCGAAGTCGCGGATCGGACGATTTGTTTCACCAGCACATCGCCGATGAGGGAACCCGGCACTCGTTGCACCGCCAGTAACACCCTGAGTGCGTAATCCTTCGTCCGCTCCTTAAATGTGTCTTCGTAACTCATCTTCTCACTCCCTGCGAGAGAATCGATATATCCTTGAATCGCGGGAGTGATCTTTATAACCCAAATCTAAAATCTAAAATCAAAAATCTAAAATGTCGTGACCCCGGCGCGAATCGAACGCGCAACCTACAGCTTAGAAGGCTGTTGCTCTATCCGTTGAGCTACGGGGCCTATACCCGTTGAGCTACGGGGCCCATGCTGAAGGATTCCGTGGCCGCAAAAAAAACCGTCGCTAAATATACTGCTTTTTCATCTCCCCTTCAAGAGTTTCCCCCCTGCCCGGCCGGTTTTCCCGGATCCGAAAGATAATCCGACCGGATTTTCTCCATCGCCCGGTTCGCCGAATTGAAGGCCCAAATGATCGACCCCCCTTTGTTCCCCGCACTTAAATCACCGATAAGGAACAGCCCGGGAACACTGGTCTCGTGATTCTCCAGCAGGACGGGCTCCTCTCCCACGAATTCTATGCCGATCGTCTTCAGGAAATTCTTCGGCGTCGTGCCGCCGAGCGCATACAAAATGAAATCGAACTCCCGTTCACCGACCAGGCCTTCCGCAAACACCGCATGCGGCAACCCGCCGACATCCTTCACGCTCGCAATGTTCGAGCCCCCGAGGAATTCGACCTCCCCTCGATCGATCAGCGCAATGAGACTCTCCTGATTGATCTTGTTCATCCGCGAAAATTCCGTCCGACGATAGCTGAGAGTGACTTTGTTTCCCAGCTGGACAAGATACTGACAGTATTCCGACGCGGAATCCCCGCCACCCACAATCAGCACACGTGCGTTCTGGACAGCCACGCTGGTAACGTCGAACAGCAGACGGTTCTTCAACGTGACGGGCAGCCGGTATGCCGGTTTGTTCGGTTTCCCTAAAATACCGATGGCGACGACCACCACACGGGTTTCATAGCTCCCGGTCCCGGTGGTAACAATAAACCGCTGGTCGGCCGGATCTTTTTCGATTTTGTACACGGTCTCGCCGTACCGCACTTCAAATTTGTGCGATGCAATCGCCTCGTCAAGATACGAGATCGTTTCATGCTTCGAGGAGTCCGTCAAACACATGACCCCTGTGCAGACGGCTTCGAACCCTTTGTAGTTGGCCGTGACGAGCTTGTTGTCGGGGTAGTATTTCTTGATGGAGAACGAATGCTCCGGAGCAAGTTCAAGCAAAAGGATCTTCTCGTGCGGCACCCCCGTGGCACACGCCTCGACGGCCATGCTGATGCCCGCCGGTCCCGCACCGATCACCAACAGATCGTACATTGCGCATCCTTTAACCTTGGTACATGTCGCCCGAGAGCTCTCCCCTCAAAAAACAACATCCTCAGCGTCAGAGTTCGGCAGGCGCAGAGGATGTTTTGGATCTCGTATATTCTTCCTTAATTGACTATAGTCCATTGACCATCGACTATTGTCAATCGGTCAGCCCCAAACTCTCATCTTTCTCAGCCTCGCGTCCAGCGCCTTCGCATTCCCCGTGACCTTCTGTAATCGATGCCAGAACGTCGCCCCGTGGTTCTTGATTTTTGTGTGGAGGAGCTCATGCAAGATCACAAAATCGATCAAGTCGTCCGGTAACCGCATCAGCTGGATGTTCAGATTGATATTGTTCGCCTGTGAACAACTGCCCCATCGTGATCGGAGATTCTTCAGTGTCAATCGTCCGTAATCGAAATCGTGCTTCTCGGCCAGTTCGCGGACTCTGCCCGGCAGGTACTTGCGCGCCTCCAGGCGATAGGCCGACGCGACACCGTCGCGCATCGCCTTCTGAACCGTCGCACTCTCCAGACTCAACGTGCGGGGATAACAGACGCTGATCACACCGCTCCGGACCTGGATATCCACCGTGTCAATGTCGTCGGGATGCGCCTCGAGAATATGCATGCGGGTAACCCGCTTGCCGGTATTCGCAGAGCGCGCGAGCGCTGCTTCATGATTCTTCGCCATCGTAATGTGACGGACCACCCACGCGCGATGCCGCTCCACTACCGCAAGGGCCGATGCGAAGCTCGCACGCCACGGGACTATCACGACCAGGCCCATGAACGGCTCGATGCGAATGCCGAACCGCCTCGCCTTCGGCGACCGGTGCAGGACTATTTCGCCTATCCCGTCAACGTGCTTAATGACCCGCGGAGATCTCATCACCGCTCCCAGTTCCCGATAGACAAACGGACAGACACTGCTCTTCAATATCCGGACGGCTCACTTCCGTTCGAGCCCTTCTATTCCGTGTTCACCGCATGGAAGATCGCCGTGCCGACGACGGCAAGAACAATGATCGCAATCACGATGCCCACAAGCATCCACAGCAACGTGGCCTTCGCCCAATTCGCCTTGCTCGGATTGGTGCTGCTGCTGAATGCCCAGATGAACAGCATGATGATGTTCACCAGGGGAATCGACGTCAGCAGGATGGTGACGAACCAGTCACCCAACCCCACGACCGGAAACATGAACGGCTGCCGTCCGGTGGTAGTACCCGGCGCGGCAGGTTGCGTAGGACTCATCGGCGGAACTGTACCTGGTTGATCCATGGATGGTGATCCTCCGGTGGTGAATGAACGGTGGCCCTCAACCCCCCCGACCCGATGCACTGAGAGTATACGAAGTATGGACCCCGAAGGCAAGAATCACTTTTTCCACGTGCTTCCCAGCCACGCTTCATAAATCTCCCTCTGGAGCGCTGTCGGTTTCTCCGTTCGCTGGATGGCGTAGGACGGAACCGGATCGCGTTCCAGGATCACCGCCGATTCCCGCAATTCGTCGTGTCGAAAATATGTGACGCGGACCGTGTCGCCGGGTGAATGCTCGGCGATTCTCGCCATGAAGTCGTCTCCCTGAATTCTGATGCCATCCAAAGCAAGAAGTTGGTCTCCTACGTCGAATCCGGCAGCATAGGCGGGCGAACCGGCCACGACCGTTCTCACGACTACATTCCCCCCATTGTTCCCTGCTGCGGCGCCGAACCACGCAAGCTGCGACCCGGGGCTCGGAGTCAGTGCCAATCCGGCGTGGTCCAGTGTGGCCTCCCACGGAAGAGGCTCAACACCGCGAACATACCGCGCAAAGAAGCCGTGCATCGATTCACCGCCCAGATCCACAGCCGCGGCCTCGACGTCGTCCAGCGTGTACCCCGGGCTTCCAGGTGGAAAGCGTTTGTAGAGAAGACGGAGCAGATCGTCGAACGATGCACGATTCCCGGAACGAAATCTCAACTCGAGGTCCATCAAGAGTGAGACCTGCGCGCCCCGCGCATACAGGTCCGTCTGAAAATTGTAGGCATCGTTCGACGGTTTGTTGTACTTGATCCATGCATCGAAGCTGCAATCCGAAACGGACTGTTCCCTGTTCCCCGGCCGTTGACGGTCCGATTCGACGTCCCGGGCGAGACCCCAGAGATACGATGTGACGTTGCGGAGGCCGTTCCGGACGAGAAGAAGGTTGTCCATGTACGACGTCCCTCCTTCTGCAAGCCAGAGCTCACGGTAGTAGTTTTCTTTCGTCCAGTCGTAGGGGTTCATCCCTTTGGGGCGGAGGCGTTTGACATTCCACGTATGAAAGAACTCATGTGCCACGAGCCCCATATACTCTTTCCCTGCGGTGGGTCTGCGTAACGCGGATTCTCGAACGTCCAACACACACGAGTTCAGATGTTCGGTCCCGCCTCCTCCCCCCGGCAATGCGCGCAGGAGGAAAACATAGCGCGCATACGGAAGGCCACCCCAGTAGTCTGCATTGATCTCGACGATCTGTTTGATCCACGCTATCATTGAATCCGCGTCGCAATTCAGCCTCCCGGCGATCGAGAGGACATGGGGAATTCCGCGTACGCTGAATGTGTAATCCCGTTGCGTTCCAATCTCGAGCGGCGAATCTGCAAGCAGGTCATAATTTGCGACGCTAAAATGGTCCTGCATTCCTGGAAGAGAATCGAGGCTTGTGGTGACGTGCCACCCGTGAAAGGGATGAACGATGAGGGTGAGGGGAGCCTCACGGAATTGTTGCACATACATGAATACCGCGCTGCCATCGAGAAAACCATGCTCGTCATTCAGATCACGCGTCCGGAGGTTGGATTCGTCCGCATACACAAGATACCTGATAACCGCCGCTCCACTCCCCGTGGTCTTCACATGCCAGGTATTCTTGTCGGTTTTTACCCATTGCAGAGCATTCCCGTTTCCCCCCACTGCAGAGAACCGTTCCACACCACCGGCGAAATCAAAGATTGCATATCGTCCCGATCGCCAGGCCGGAAGTACAAGGTCGACACACGAGTCGGCTGCAGAAAGATCGTTCATCCGTATTTCCACCTCGAACAGATGTGTCGCAGGATGCGACATGCCGATGGTATACGTCAGGGAAGGCATGCCAGGGCAAGAAGCAGCGATCATCAGAAGGAAGGCAACACATGAAATCCGATTGGCCATCGTCATCTCACTGTGTATGGGTGTGAAAAAAACAACAGCGCCCCTCCCGGAGCGCCGTTGTTGTGAGATCAGCGTTAATGAACACATCAGCTTTACTTCGCGAGAATCATCTTCCGTACGAATGTCCGCGCCTCACCGGAAACGACGAGACGGTAAATGTAGATGCCGCTGCTGAGACTCGTGCCGTCAAATTTCATCGTGTGAATGCCGGCCGGCTGTTCCTGGTCGATGAGAGTGGCAACTTTCTGTCCGAGCACATTGAAGATTTCAAGCTGCACGTGACCGGCCTTGGGGAGGCTGAACGTGATCATCGTCGCCGGGTTGAACGGATTGGGGTAGTTCTGGTCAAGCGAATATTCCCTGGGCAAGCCTTTTTCTTCGTTTACTCCCGTGGGGAGAACATTGAATGACCAGGTCGGTGTGCTGTAGGGGCCCCAGCCGCCGGGATTCTTCGCCCTCACACGCCAGAAATATCGCGTATTAGAGAGCAGTCCCTTCACTGTCTTGAACGTATCGACAACGGCGGTATCCGAGACGGTAAAGACGAACGCTGAATCCGGGCCAAATTCGAGGTCATAGGCCTGGATGAGAGGTTGACTGGAATGCCATACAAATTTCACCGAATCCGATCCGAGAGATGTAAGATCGGTCGGACTGATCAAGCTGATTGCCCCCGAAAGCGGAGTCTCAGTGAGGAAAGTCGACGTCGGCGAAAATCCTCCCCATCCCCCCGATCCCTTCGCATTGACGCGCCAGAAGTAACGCTGGTTGATAATGAGTCCCACGATTGCCCGCGAAGTATCGGTGAGGGTTGAATCGCTCTTAATCAATCCGGTGGCAAATGTCGAATCGGTACCGAGTTGCAGCCAGTACCGGGTGGCATTTTTCACCGACCTCCATTGGAGGGTCAGGGCGAGAGGGATATTCCCCGCCCCGTTGGGCGGATACACAAGTCCGGACATCCCGACAATAGTGGCAAATCTGTATACCACGGAGGGACCGCTTGTCCCCCCGACGTTCTTCGCACGGACCTCCCAGTAGTAGCTGGTACCGTTGGTAAGACCCGCAACCGAGAGCACGCTATCGGTGACCGTGGAATCGTTCACCGCGATCCCTGTAGCGAACGTTGAGTCTGTTCCCAGTTTGACCGCGTATTGCGTTGCTGTGGGCACGGCGTGCCACCGCAATTGCGGAGTCGCCGGGACATCGATCGCGCCATTCACCGGCGAGACGAGAGTCGGAATCCCCGGAGCGCTGATAATTGTTGTAAAGTTCCATACGGCGGCGTACGCACTGCTTCCCCCCGGTCCGATCGCCCGAACTCTCCAGAAATACTTCGTAGCATTGATGACTCCTGTGACCGCACGGGATGTGTCCGTGAGCGTTGAATCGTTGACGGTGAACGCACCGGCGAACAGGGAATCCGTCCCCGCCTGAAGATGATACGACCCGGCCCCCGTGCTTTTGTGCCACCGGACGACGACATTCAGGGGAGCATTCACCGTATTCGTCGCAGGCGAGAGGAGCACCGGCGTTGCCGGCGGGGGAACATTGGTGGTGAACGACCATGGACGCGTATAGGCGCTCGTGCCGGTCGAGGCATTGCGTGCGGAGACCCGCCAGAAATATTTCGTCGTATAGGCAAGCCCCGACAGCGATTTCGTGGAGTCCGTCAGGGTTGAATCGTTAGTCACAATTCCGGCCGCGAAGGTCGAATCGGTTGCGACCTGCAGGTGGTACGTCAGTGCGCCGGAAAACGCCGCCCAGATCAATTGAGGCGTGAGAGATTGTGCGGTCGCTCCGTTCGCGGGGAGCAGCAACGTGGGTTGCTTGGGAATGGCTGTCTGGAAGAAATCGAATGCCCCTGTGAAGGCCGGCGGCGTCACACCTTCGTTCCCCACGAAGATACCGACCGAGGACACCACCAGTGTATAATTGAAGGAAGCTACCAACGTCCAGGCGGATCCGTCCTTGGAGGTCGACATTTGCCAGCTGTTGCTTGTCCGCTTGACCATAAGGTAGAGAGGCACGACGCCGTTCGAATCGACAATGACGTCACCGCCGGTTTGTGCCGTGGCAACGTTATTGAGAATGCTGGCGGCAAAGGCGACGAGCTTGCTCCCATCACTGTGAATATCGAACCGTAAATAGGATGTCGGGGTCTCCTGCACCAGGATGCCGGAGGTTTGATACTGTTTGGTCATCGGAGAATCAATCTTCACGATGACCTGGAAATCCGCATCGTTGGTCGGCTGCATGATCCGCGGGGCGTCGTCCCCTCCTGTCCACGCATCGTGGACAGTCCCTGCCGGGACGGAGATCTTTATTTCTTTGCCGTTCATCGACATCTGACAATCAGCCAGAGGATCCACAAATGTCCAGAGGCCGGGATTCAGGGAAGGGTCATTGAAGTCGTCCGAGATCAGGTTCGACTGGCCGCTTCCGGCGAGACGCACGGCCGGTCGATCGGTTTTTTGTCCTGCGGACTGTGGAGTGCCGCTCACGGCCTCGCCCTGGCAGACCACGAAGAACAACATAACGGCAATTGCCGCGAGGAGTGTTGTCCGTCGAGAGAAACACGTTGCAATGTTCATTGTACCTCCGATTCGAAGAATCCGCATCATGTACCGGCCGCCTTCAGCGAGTCCGGCTGCCTTGGCACCCCGGCGGCGTCCAGACTATTTCATCAATAACATTTTTCTCGTCAAGAGAACCTCTCCAGCACGCAGTCTATAGAAATAGATGCCGGACGAAAGATCACGGGCATTGAACACCACGGAATGGCGGCCCGCGGAGAGCGGTCCGTCGACGAGCGTCGCGACAGTTTGCCCCAGCGGAGAAAACACGTCGAGTCGCGTCTGCGAGGACTTCCCGAGCACAAACTCAATAACCGTTGACGGATTGAAGGGGTTCGGGTAATTCTGCTCGAGACTGAAACCCGTGGCCAGGAGAGGTTCTCTATCAACTCCTGTCACCAGATTCGTAAACCGTTGCACATTGCTGAACAGTCCCCATCCTTCGGCGTTGAAAGCGCGGACTTTCCACCAGTAGGTCTGGCTTCCCAGTCCGCTGACAACTTTTGTTGTGTCCACCACCGTCGAGTCTATGCTTCGCAGAGAGAAGAGCGAATCGACGCCAAGCTCAAACCAGTAGCGGGTGACCGAGGGAGTGCTTCGTTGCCACACAAACATGGCTGAATCCCCCTTGGTTGCAGAGTCCATGGCGGGTATCAGAGGTACGACCTGTGAAGGCGAAACACCGATGGTTCGGAAACCCCACGCCGGCGAGTACGCACCGGTTCCCTGGGCGTTCTTCGCCCTCACGCGCCAGTAGTAATGCACCCCATTCTGAAGACCGTTGACGGTCCGAGTTGTGTCGACAATCGTCGAATCGTTTTTGACGATCCCTGTGAGGAACGTGGAATCCGTGGCGAGGATAATCTGATAGGTAACGGCACTCGGCACTTTATTCCAGAGGAAGGCGACCGACACCGGCTGGCCTACGGATCCGTTCGACGGCAACAACTGGCTCGGGGCGGAGATAAGCGTACTGAAAGTCCAACCCGCTGAGAAAGGTCCTCCACCGTTCGCATTCTTTCCGCGAACGCGCCAGTAATACGTGGTGTTGTTCGCAAGTCCAGTCACAGACCTTGAGGTATCCACAAGGGTACTGTCATTGACGATGAAATTGCTTGAGAAAAGTGGATCGGGGCTGGCCTGCAGATGATATGTTTGTGCCTGCGAAATTGCTCCCCAACGGAGGACAATCGATCCTACGAACCCTGCCGAACCGTTCGCAGGTGAGAGAAGTACTGCAACTGGAAGGGTTGTCACGAAGCTCCGGGCGGTGGAAAAGCCGCCGGATCCTGCCGCATTCTTGGCAGACACACGCCAGTAGTACCGGGTCGAAGGTTGGACACCCGAGAGCGCACGGGTCGTGTCGACCACAGCGGCATCGTCAACCAGGATCCCGTTGACAAACGCAGGGTCAGTCGCCACCTGAATCCGATAGGAGGTAGCCGACGGAACCGAACGCCAGGTACAGGAGATCGGCGCCGACAGGTTCGCCGCCCCGTCCGCGGGAGAAGCCAACAGAGGCGACGGTAACGTGGTTGTGAAGGATCCGACGGACGAGTATGCGCTCGTCGTTGAGCCGAACGTTGCGTTGGCCCTCCAGAAATATCGCGTACTATACTGCAGCCCTGCCACTACCCGGAAAGTATCGACAATACCGCTTTCATTCACCACCACCCCGCCGGAGAAGGTGGAATCGGTTCCCACCTGCAAACCATAGGTCGATCCATTCACTCGATTCCAGATCAGCGTCGCCGGTATCGGGGTGTTCAGGACGTTGGCCACCGGAGAAACGATCGTTGGTGGCTGCAATGTGGTCGTGAAGGACCACACGGAAGAATAACTTCCAACACCCTCCGGATTCTCCGCTCGAACGCGCCAATAGTACGTCGTTGAACCCGGCAACGCAGGCAGGACAAACGACAGATCACGAATTCCAGTCTGATCAACCTGCATCCCTGACGTGAAGTTGGAGCTGGTTGACACCTGAACATCGTACGATCCGGCATTCGTGACACTGTTCCAGGAGAGGACAGATCCGCCGAAGACGCCAGTTGAACCGTTCGAAGGGGCCGCCAGCACCGGCGCTGTGAGGGGGCCGAGTGGTGAAACGAGTATATCGCTATATGAGGCATCGACCCGGTGCGCGAGGAGCAAAATGGACCCATGGGAAGGATCGGAAACGGCGCCCAGACCGGTCAGCATCCACGACGAAGGCTCTGTAGTCCCGTTCTCCCACGCCTTGAAGCTATACGTCCCCTGACCGGAGACGGTTTTCACACGCATTTTCACATTGAACAAGGTACCGACGGGAAGCGGGGTTTGTTGGCTCGTCCCCAGGATGTTCAGATTGTTCCCCATGAGCTCCCACCGGTCAGTCAACCCGTTGCCGTTATGGGCGCGATAGTGGTACCAGCCGATGGCCCCGTATGGGAGATACCCAGACAGAGGCTGAGTGATCGGAGGAACAAACGCAGGTTGGTCCGTATGGCCATTCCAGCGGATCAGAAACCCAACGGCCGGCCCGCCGTTGGTCCCATCGAACGCGGTGTCGGAGTTGTCGATGGTGTGGACATAGATCCTCGCCTGAATCTCATAGTCGCTCCGCGACGAATCTCCGATCGCAATGATCCGATCATATCCCATCTCCTGAGGGCGCACACCACCCCCATCATTCCACCAGAGTCCATCGACGACCTGCACAGAATCGGAAAGGGTCGACGGCGATCTCCAGTAGAGCGTATAGGCCGCGGGCCACACACGACCGTTTGTCCACACGACGTTCACACCCTGCGTGGACGACGCACTCGTATTGTCCGTAGCAGTGATCAGAACGGAGTTCGGCCCCGGGTTAAGATTTTCTACCGGGATGTCAATATTGAAATCGCCGGCTCTGGAAAGTCGGCGCGTGTCGGGTCCCCATAAGAGCGGAATGGAAGGACCCCCATTCAGCGTATACGAGAGCGAGAACATCCCGCTTGCACTGGAGACATTTCCCAGGATGTTGATCCGCCGCTGCGGCACACCCATCTGGCCGAACTTTTGTGGTGAGCCATACCAGACATTGATCGACGGTCCGCTCTGGACGCCGGCAACTTGCCCGGAGCGTGCCGGCGTGTCTCCCCCGGGAGCTGCCAGCACGAGCGTCGACACGCTGATGGCAAGGACAAAAACACCCGACAACGCAGTCAACACCCCCCACACACGGGTCATCTGCCCGAATCTCCGCAATTCTACCATTCCATTCCCCTTGGTAATCTACCTGAAGTGAAAAGCGTTTACTTCAACATCATCATTTTGCGCAAACGGGTCCCCTCCGGTGTGATCAAGCGGTAGAAGTACACACCACTCGTAAGCTTCGAGCCGTCAAACTGTTCGCGATATGTTCCCGGCGATCTCATGCCGTTTACCAGAGTTGTTACTTTTTCACCCATGAGGTTGAACACCTCCAGGACGACACGACCTTCCCGCGGGACGGAGAATTCGATGGTGGTACTGGGATTGAACGGGTTCGGATAATTTTGCGCGAGGGCATAGTCGCGCAGCTGGCCGGGATTGCCCACTACGGCAAGGTCCACCGTACTGAACGAACGCGTTCCGCTGAACGCGGTCCACGTGTCGTCGTTCCCCGCACGGACTCTCCAGAAGTATCTCTGGTTCTGGATGAGGTGTCGTTGGACCCGCACGGTATCCGTCGTTGTCGAATCGACATCCCGCAGGCTGAATGTAGAATCAAGGCCGACCTCAATCCAATAGCGGCTTGCGGGTGGATCCGGAGCTTGCCAAATCAGCGACACGCTGTCAGAGCTGATGGTCGCACCGTCCGGCGGACTTAGTAATGCCACCAGGCCGGGGAGGACCTCCACAGTCTTGAACGAGCGCGTAGCGGAGAACACTCCCGTCACAGACGCGGCGCGGGCACCGAGTCGCCAGAAATACCGTGTGTTGTTTTTCAATCCGGCAACGATGCGGAACGTGTCAACAATGGAAGAGTCGTTTTTCACAAATCCGGTCTGGAACGTCGAATCTGTGGCCAGCTGCAGATGATACTCCTGCGCACCGGACAACACATTCCATGAGAAGGTCATCACAAGCGGCTGCATGGTCGCCTTGTCGGCCGGGGACAACACCTGCGGCGCGGCGAGGGCCGTGACAAAACTCCGCGCATTGCTGAACGATCCCTTGGTGGAGGTTCCGATTCCTCGCACCCGCCAGTAGTAACGGTTTCCTGTAAGCAATCCGGTGACATTCCGCGTCGTATCGCTCACGGTGGAGTCGTTGACGATCACGTTGGACACGAACGCCGGATCGGTCGACAGCTGGACATGGTATGCCACGCTCCCGGGCAACGAGAACCACCGGAGGGTCGCTGTGGTTCCTCCGACGACGCCGTTGTCAGCCGGGCTGGCCAGAGTAGGGGCCGGCAAGCCGGTGATAAAATTCCACACCGGTGAATACGCGCTCGCGCCATTGGTGTTGCTCGCCAGGACGTGCCAGTAGTATTGCACGCCGCTCCCAAGTCCGCTCACTTGTCGCGAGGTATCTGTAATCGAGGCATCATCGACGACAATTCCCGTCGAAAAATTCTGGTCTGTTCCCAGTTGTACCCGGTAGGCCGTCGCGCCGACGATCGTCGTCCAGCGAAGGATGACCGGTGAAGACACTCCTGTTGCGCCTTGTGGCGGTGCAACAGGCACAGGCGTGCCGATCCCTGTTGTGAACTTCCGCTGCGCGGCATAGGGTCCGGCAAGGCCGTCTTTCTGTGCACGGACACGCCAATAGTAGATTGTATTCTGTTGCAGTCCTGCGACCTGTCGGGTGGTGTCAGCGACCGTCGAATCATCCACAGCGAATCCACCCGCAAAGCTGGACGAGGTACTGACCTGGATTCGGTAGCTGGATGCAGATGCGACGCCGTGCCAGACAAACTGCAGGGTGGTCGATGTATTGATCGCATTGTCCAGGGGGGAGACAAGCGCGGGCGCTGTCAGAGAGAGTTCCTCCGGGGAGCCGAGCGAGCCCGCTATGCTCTTGAACGATGAGGAGATGACCTTTGAGGCGCCGGCAAACGTCGTATCCTCGGAAAACCCCATGGTGAAATGCTGCGGTGCGCTGTTGAAGTATGAAGTCGTGGTATAGTCCCGGGAGAATCCGAACACCGTCATGAGATTGTCCTGGGGTCGATACGAATCCACCAGGGCGTCCGTTTCGTGATGAACGAAATAGAGGACTCTCTTGACAGCCTGATCTCCAAAATACACAAATTCCGGATCTCCCACCGCACCGAGCCAGGAATCTGAGCCGGGGTTTCGCTGTCCGTCAGAACGGACGACGTAATTTGTTGTCGCGTTGTACGCGCCGCCGGGAGTTCCTTCGTACAGGAACCAATAGGTGCTGTTTCCTTGCACAAGCATGGTCATCCGGGCGTACGTGGGAAAAATTTCCCACTGGCTTTCCCAGGGATTTCCGCTGTCTGTAGATTTCGAGTCGATAGTGAGCTTCAGCGGACCGCTGTGCACAACCGTGCTTGTGGAATTCGTGAATCCCGGATGGAAGTAGCTATTCTGAGGCTGATTCAGGACGAACACTGCGTTCGGCACGCCGCGATATTCCCCGCCTGACCCGGATCCCGGTGTCGGATCGAACCCCAGCCATTCGTTATTGTTCTTGTCTTTCATCCCCGCAAATCCACCCCCGGCCTTGTGGTAGTAAAAAGTGGCTTCCGGTGTGGAGATCTGATAGCTGGCCTGCCCAGCGTAGGTCACATTGTCTGTGTAAGACACCTGCGCGGGAACACTTTCGCTGGCATAGCCGGTGCCAACGAGGTCGAAATACACCGTGAAGTACCTCGTCGCGCCGGTTGCGGTCGTTCCCTTCATGAGAAAGATGAGATTGCCTGAGGCGTTACTGGTGGAGTCGTAGCCGGTCGCCCGATCGAACTGGAACGCCACCGCGGTATCGAGGAGTGTTCCGTTGAGATCTGTTTCCACCACGTGGATTGAAGCCGCAGCAACTGCCCCGGAGCGTCCGAGCGAGCTCAAAACGGAGGTGAAATTGACCGTGACTTCCACAGGCTTGTCGTATCGCTCATACCCCGCAGCACTCACCGTCACGGGGACACGATAATGCCAGTTCGAATTCCACCAGGTGCCGGCACCGAACGCCTGGTGACTCACACCGAGCAGAAGAAAGCCAACGACCACGGCAATCCGTGTTGAGGTAGTGAAATGCGATCCATGGCTCATTTGATTTTCTCCCTGACTTCAGTCAATCGGTGAAACGCAATGTTTGGCCTTCTGCACGACCGTGCGACAGAACCATAATGGTGCAGAGTCTACGGATTTGACCGCACGACTCTGCACCACGAAAAGAACGACCATCTTCAAATATTACTTCACCAACATCATTTTGCGCGTGATTGATGTTGCGCCGGCGGTCAGTCGGTACAGGTACAAACCGCTCGGGAGATTCCCGGCATCAAACTGCGCAACATATTTCCCTGCGGACATGGTCTGGTTTATCAGCATGGCCACCTGCTGACCCAGGATATTGGCGACTTCGAGCCGGACCATCCCTGTCGATGGCACGGAGAACTCGATTCGTGTCGACGGATTGAAGGGATTGGGATAGTTCTGACTGAGTTCATACGTCCGGGGGAGGCCATTCATCCGCGCAACGTCGGTGATCACGACATTGAAACTCCGCGTTTCGCTGTACGGACTCCACCCCCCTGCGTTTCTCGCGCGAACTCTCCAGTAATACGTCTTATTCGTGACGAGCTCACGCAGGACGAATGAAGTATCGGCGGTGGAGTCGGTGCCCACAAAGGTGAACAACGAGTCAATCGCATGATCAATGTAGTACATTTGTACGGACGGGCTGGTTTGCTGCCAGGTGAGCGTCACCGTGTCTCTGGAAACCAGTGTGTTGCCTGATGGCGACACCAATTGCACCTGGGCCGGGAGAGGCATGGCGGTGGTGAAGGACCAGGTACCAGAGAACGGTCCATACCCGCTGGAGTTCTTTGCACGGACACGCCAGTAATACTTCGCATAGATCGAAAGTCCGACGACGGCGCGACTGTTCGTGGCAAGGGAGGTATCGTTTTTGACCAGCCCGCTGTTGAACGTCGAATCCGTCCCCAATTGGAAATGGTAACCGGTCGCGCCTGCCATGGCGTTCCACATGAACGTCAGCGATGTCGGCTCGGCAGAAGATTGATCGGCCGGCGAAGTCAGGATCGGCGAATTCGGTGCAGCTGCAGCAGTGGTAAACGCGTAGACGGCTGAGTATGAGCTCACTCCTCCGGCGTTCTTGGCATTGACGTGCCAGAAGTAGCGTGCCTGGTTGGAAAGCGCAGACACGAGACGGGTGGTGTCGACTATGGTGGAATCATTCACCACGATGCCGGTCGCAAACGTTGAATCCGTGGCCACCTGCACACGATACGACGCGGCCCCTGTGCTCCGTGCCCACCTCAGGCTCATCGCGGTGGGGACGTTCAGGGAATTGTTCGACGGCGAAAGCAACGACGGCGCGGGGGCGATGGCAATTACTGTCGTGAAACTCCAGGCGGCGGAGAATGGTCCCCCTGCCCCGCCGTTGCGCATTCGAACGCGCCAGTAGTAAGTGGTGCTATTGGCCAGTCCGGTGGCGAGTGTCGTCGAATCGGTGATGGTTGAATCGTTGTACACAATATTTGACAAGAACGTCTGATCCGTTCCCACTTGCACATGATAACCGATCGCCCCCGTGGACTTCATCCACGTGAGCCGGGCGCTCACAGGTACGTTTGCCGTCGCGTTTACCGGGGTCAGGAGAGTCGGTGCGGCAACAAGTGTCGTAAAGGAACGCGAACCGGAGAACGCACTTCCGCCCGCGAGACTGAGCGTCCGGACCCGCCAGTAGTATGTTGTCTGGCTCACCAGTCCGCTGATTTGCTTCGTCGTATCGGTAATCGTCGAGTCGTCGATGACGAGCGTGCTGAACGTGGGGCTCGTGGACACCTGCAATCGATATCCTGTCGCGGTCAATGCCGTGTTCCAGGTGAGCGTTGGAGGGGCGGGGATATCCGTCGCATTGTCAGCCGGCGAGACCAGTGAGGGCGCCGACGCCACGGGTGAAGCGTATGCTGCACCCGCAAAACGCACGGTCATCGCCGGGCCAGGCCAGCATATCTCAATTCCATGCTGGAGTTGAGTATTGGAATGAAACTCAACGGTGTTTTGACCGGTCTGAAGGTTTCCGGTGGAAGTAGTCACCGTGTCGAATTTGTAGAAGTGTCCCTCTCCGAGGGTGGGCAACGTATTGCCGTTCACTTTCACCCAGTACTCGTCGTACGGAGCATCGCTGGGAGAAGTTCCGAATTCATCATTTCCATTCCACGTCCGAACGAGCAACGCAGCAGCGGTCGCATCTCCAAGGTTTGTTCCACCCGGGATGGTAAAATTGCTGGATTTCGTTTGGCCGGCATAATATTGCGTCCAGAAATCCACCGGAACGTTTTCGGGCTTGTACAACCGCACGGAGGATCCGGTTCGCGCAAGGCTTACTTGCGAAACTTCCGGGGTCACGTACCAGACGCCGCTATTGTCTTTGATCCTGGCCAGGAATTTTACTCCACCCACAGGTTGATCCGGCACCCATTGCGTTTGCCAGGTGGCCTGCCAGGGGGAGCCTGTTGCCGTGCCCACGTGGTTCTTCAGCGACACGGCGCCGTCGTACTTGCCATAGTGGTAATCGTGATGGTAATCGGCGAAAATTCCGTCACCATCATTATCGTAACCATCATAATAGGCAAGGAAATCGACTCTGGTGACACCGGCACTCACGGCGGCGGTAATTGTCGGGTTGTCGTTGATGGTACTGCGTGATACCGGCGACGTGATCGTCCCCGTCGGATGGGCTTTGGTCGCCGGATCGTAATACACCCGGACGATGATACCATAGATGCCGAATTGTCCCCACCCGAACCCGTACGGATCCGCCTGATCGCCGCAATTTCCCTTAAACGTATTTGTTCCCTGGACCAGATTATTCAGGGGGATATCGACTGTCTCCATCGACTCCCTCTGATAGTCATGTCCGGCGGCGCCGGCTGGAAGTCCGTTGGTAACGTCGAGGTCTGGAATGGGGATGGCGGCGTTTCCATTAAACGATATAGACTTGTCAGTTGTGCCGACGTGTCCGCCCCAGAGGATCAACGTGGCTTCCGCACGGATCGCGCCCGATAAATCGTCGATCGTAATCGGGAGCGTGGGATTGGGAAGAAACGTTTGCGCCGTGGCATTCCCGGTGTTCGGATCGGTCACGCGCCAATCGTTTGAGAAATTGTTGTTGAACCGGACATATTCCTTGTAGACATCACCGGGCTGCGGAAATTTAAACACGACCTGAGCATGCAGGGCCGTTGCAGCACAGATCAGCAAAATCGTCGGCAGGACACGCCGACCGACACAGTGACCAAGAGATCGTAGCATGGAGGACACTCTGCTGTTGGGAGGAAGGGGAAGCACACAAAAGGCGGCGACGTCGAACGACGCCGCCGCCTCACAAAAGACTGATGGGTTACTTCGTAAGAATCATTTTCCGCGTGAGGGTTGTCTGGCCGGTGGTCAGGCGATAGAGATAGATACCGCTGGCAAGATTCGATCCATCGAACCGGACAGTATGGTATCCCACGCTCTGCATTCCGTCGACCAGCACCGCCACCCGTTCGCCGAGCAAGTTGTATACTTCAAGCCGCACATTGTCTTGCTTCGGAACGGCAAACTCGATCTGGGTTGCCGGATTGAAAGGATTCGGGTAGTTCTGCTGAAGGACATACGTTGTCGGCAACGCACGCGGTTCCGCCACAGCGCTCGGCCCTACAAGGAAACTCCGGACGTCGCTGTACGGACCCCAGCCGCCGGCATTGAATGCCCTGACCCGCCAATGGTATGTCTGGCCGGGTGTAAGGCCATGGCGCACGTAGCTGGTGTCCACAACGTTGGAATCGATCGTGCTGAACATAAAGAGCGAATCGACGCCGACCTGGACCCAGTACTTTGAGACAAGTGGCGTGCTCTTCATCCACACAAGCCTGACGCTGTCAACACCGGGTACAGTCGCATTGGGCGCAGGTGTTTGCAGAATCACTTGTGCCGGCAACGGGATCCCGGTCGTGAACGAAGAAACCGGTGAATAGGGGCTGGTCCCACCGATGTTATCAGCATTCACACGCCAGAAGTACTTCGTGAGGAACTGCAGGCCGGTGACGTTTTTGATTGTGTCAGTCGCCGCCGCGTCGTCAATGATCGTCGATGCAAACAACGAGTCGATGCCAAATTGCAGATGGAAGGACGTTGCGCCCGCAGGCCGCGTCCATTGCAGGGTCAGTGCGGTCGCAGTCCCGGTCGCGCCGTTCAACGGCGAGAGCGTGACAGGAACCGTCGGGTCCTGCGTAAGCGTCTTGAAATTCCAGGTCTGCGAATACGGCCCGCTTCCGCCGACATTCTTCGCGCTGACACGCCAGAAGTATTTGACGTTGTAACTCAAACCCGACACTAACCGTAACGTGTCGGTAACCGTGGAATCGTTGATGACGATGCCTGAGGCAAAGGTGGAATCGCTTGCCACAACGACATGGTACGATGTCGCCGTTGCAACCTTCTGCCAGAAGACATCGAAACTGGTGAAGAGGCCTGTCGCACCGTTTGCAGGAGCGACCAGGACGGGTGCAACTGGAGCTGCAACGATCGTGGTGAAATCACGCGCGCCGGAGTACGCACCGCTACCGCTTGCGTTCTTCCCGCGTACGCGCCAGTAGTACTTGGTGCTGTTCGCGAGTCCGCTGATCGCCTTCGTGGTATCGACGAGCGTCGAATCATCGACAACAAGATTCGTCGCGAATGTCTGGTCGGTCGACACCTGTACATGGTAGGTGAGCGAGATCGGCTCGGTCGTCCCCCACCGCAACGTCAGGGCGAGGGGCTGATCAACCGCGGAAGCCGCAGGTGCCAGAAGCGCCGGCGCCACAGGGATCCCGGTGATTGTCGTGAACCGGCGGGTGCTGCTGAACGCACTGGTTCCGCCGCTGTTCTTTGCCGAGACATGCCAGAAATATTTCGTTCCCAGGGCGAGCCCGTTCACCACTCTCGACGAATCCGTCACGGTCGAGTCGTTGAGGAAAATTCCGCCTGCAAACGTGGAGTCGGTTCCGATGACCAGACGATATGTCGCGGCGCCGGTGACCTTGTTCCACTTCAACGTCGAAGCAGTATCTTGACCCGTCGCGTTGTCGGCAGGCGAAACAAGAACCGGTACTGTCGGAGCCTGGACCGCCGTTGTGAAGCTGTTGATGAGGGAGAATTTCCCGATGCCGGTGCTATTCTTCCCCCGGACGCGCCAGAAGTACTTCGTTCCGTAAGACAGCGTATTCAACTGCGAGCTTGTCGCCACAAGGGAGGAATCGTCGGAGACCACCGAGGAGAAGGAGGTATCCGAAGCCACCTGAAGACGGTACGTCGTCGCCGCGGTGGTCGTGTCCCATGTCGTGGTGGGCGGCAAAAGCACATTGAGGGCTGCGTTCGTCGGCGTCAGCAGGGCCGGTCGGGCCGGCAAGGCTGCCTTGAACCAATCGACGAGAGCGGTGAACGCCGGTGGATTCGTCCCCACGTTCCCTGCCCACACGCCGGCTTTCTGGAGATTCATCACATGATAGAACGTCCCGAGTGATGTCCAGGAGGTTCCATTGAACGAATATTCCACAATCCAATACGATCCTGACCTGCTCACCCTGAGGTACGAGGGCGAAGCACCGAATGCTGCAACGTCCTGTCCGAGGTATTGGACGGGATTCGAAAACCCGCCGGGGAAACCGATGGCGAGGAGCTGGGTTCCGGTGGCACTATTGCTGAAATCAAGCCGCAGCATGTTCGTAGAATCCTGGACAAACACCATTCCCTGGATTTGATACGCAGGGGCGACATTGGATATCGCCGAGGTGAACTTGACGGTGAACTGCAAATCTTTGTTCTGCACCGTCTGCAACAGCTTGGGAGCGGTGTCTGACGAGTACAGATCGTGTGCAGAGCCCGAAGGGACTGCAATCGAGAGGCGGTTTGCCGATTGACTGAAGGTCGCATCTCCTTTGGGATTGGACACCGTCCACAGAGAAGCGTCGATCGCGGCGCCGTTAAAGTCATCCGAGTTGCTGCTGAGATCAGTCCCCGGAAGCCCGGTCGTGGTCGCGGTATTGTCACCTGTTGTTGCCGAAGGTCCAGACACCGTTTTTCCGACCACCTCATAATGATACAGAGTGCTGGGCGACAGGCCCGGCAGGGTGACCAGATGGGAATACCTGTAATCGACATGGCCGTTGCTATTCCCGTACGATGGGGTGGTTCCATAGTTCACACCGCCGTTCGCCGACGCATCGGTGTTCCACGACACCACGATTGCATTCGATGCGGTTACGGTCCGGACGTTGTGAATGTAGGGAGCCTTGTTATCCGCGACATTTGTCGCCCCATCTTCGGATGCGATCGGCGCATCAGTGTTCATGAAGTAATCGACGACGGAAGTCCACTGGCGCACCACCGACCCGGCATTACCAGCCCACGGGCCGATCTTCGTGATGTTGAAGTCCTGCGTGAATGTCCCTGCGACAGTCCATGCCGACCCATCGGTCGAATAGGACAGTGTCCAGGTGCTACCCGAACGGTTGACTCGCATGTACGTCGGCTGCGCGGCATACGTGGTGATATTTTTAAAGATTTTTGCAATCGGGGTGGCGAAGCCGCCGTCGAATACATGTGCCGTAATCGACACGCTATCCGCACTACTCGGCTGTCTGCCTGTCACAAAATCGAACCTGATCAGATGGGTAGGATCTTGCTCTGCCACTATCCCCTGCTCATCATAAGATTCACCCTGACTCGAGCGGATCAAAGAAAGAAATTTGATCTCCGCAGTCCAGCTCGTATCCGTGCATGGCTGCTGGACCCGGGCTCCGTTGTATCCATCCGTCCAAATGTCATGGTTCACCCCCGCATCAACGGTGATGTTCAGGGAGGCGTTGCCGGAATTGACCCCCACCATCGCCAGACTTGAATACCCGGCGGGACTCGTCCATGTCCAAAGAGACCGGTTGAGAACATATGCGTTGAAATCGTCCGACGTGAAAGAAGTCGGACCGGCCAGAGCAAGAGCCGGGAAAACGCAGATGAATCCCAACAGGGCTCCCAGCAAACGGGAAATGTTCTTCATCGTATGCCTTTCTTTTAAAATAAAAATGTAAACGTCTTTCGGTCGCATAGGAATGGATAGAGCTTCGCAGGATGCTCGCTCATGATACAATAACGGCCCACCTTATGCGTTGATCTGCGTCAAAGCGCCGTAACTATTTCTATAATGAATGGCTTACAATTGTCTCGTGGGTTGAATGAGTCAAATCTGCGACTTTCTCACGGGGGTTGCAGTGACGTAAATCACGTTCCATTGACCTTCCTTTCCAAAACCGCAATCCCTTTCGGAGAGGGAAGGTAAACTTCAACGATCACTCTCCATGCCACCCTTGTCAGTGCAGCGAGTTCAGCGCCTCTTGAAATCGTTTGAAATCTTCTGCCGCCGTCAAGTATTCCACATGCAGAAAAAGCGGCCCTATAGGCAAAGGAAACGAAGATTCGCAAGAATAGCAATAGCTGTGAGACGATAAAAAATGCGAATATTTTCTATCACAACATCTCCGCACGTTGCCCATTTGAACAGATGAACAAAGTTCTGCATCAGGACAAAACGGATTTCGTTGCGGCGAGCTGCAATGAACAGGAATGGAATTGAAGAACTGGTGGAGAGATGGATAGAGGATATTACTTGATTAATACCATCGCTCGCGTCTGGACGAAGGTTCCCTTCCCCTCGAGATCTTCCGCCTTGAGGCGATACTGATACCTCCCTGAGGCGAAATGAGATGCATCCCACTGCACGACATAGCGTCCGGCCGACTGTGCCCCCTGCGCAAGGACCCCGACTTCTCTCCCCAGATCGTCATAGATGGTGAGGCGAACGTTGCTCGGAGAGGAAAGCTGATACCGAATGGTGGTTGATGGGTTGAATGGATTGGGATAGTTCGGGTCGAGTACATTTCCCCGAGGGACAGTATTGCCATCACTATTTTCCTTGACCGCCAAAGGCACCCGCGCAAAGTGAAAGATTGAAGTGTTCCCCCCTGTCGAATAGCTGAGGATATAGAGTTCGTTCTGCTGGTCGACCCCGAACGCACTGATCCCGTATGGAGAGTCCAGCAACTGCGCATCGGCTGACAAGTGACCGCCTTCATCCCGCAGCATCCAGATCCGCCCGGATCCAAAGTCGGCATAGATGTATGCCCCGTCGAGATCGGGGCGACGGTCACCGCGGTACACATACCCACCGGTGACAGCGTCGCCGAGACTGTGATCGTAGTCCTTCACCGGTAATATCAGTCCGGTCGTGTTGCAGCCGGAAGAAGGGCTGTAGCACGCAGTGCCTTCCATGACATTCCAACCGTAATCACCCCCCTTCTCTATAATATCAACCTCCTCCCGCGAGTCCTGTCCGACGTCACCCGCCCACAACTGACCTGTGGGTGGATCGAAGCTGAACCTCCAGGGATTGCGGAGACCATAAGCCCAGATCTCCTCTTTGTATCCGTAGGAGTTGCCCGCATAAGGATTGTCGGAGGGGATACGATAATGCTCGGTTGCGGTCGTATCACGGACATCAATGCGAAGGATTTTCCCGAGTAACGTCGCCCGGTTCTGACCGTTGCCTTGCGGGTCGCCGCCGCTTCCGCCGTCTCCAAAGCCGATATAGAGATATCCATCGGGGCCAAAGACAACCATTCCACCGTTGTGGTTGGTGTACGGTTGATTTTGCGTGAGAAGGACAAATTCGCTCAACGAATCGGCCTTATTGGGATCGTTCGCCGAAATGTGAAATCGTGAGACGACAGTGTGGAGGGGTTTGGGAGCGGTGTAATCGATATAGAAGTAGCCGTTCTGCGCAAACTGGGGATCGAACGCGAGGCCGAGCAAGCCCTCTTCGCCGTCCGATGAACTGATCTTTGCCGAGACGTCAAGGAACGTTGTTGAGGTCGAGGCGGTGGAATCGTTCGCGAAGACTTCAATCAGCCCATTTTGCTGGACCACGAAGATCCGGTTCGACCCGTCTCCGCTGTGCGTAAGAAAAACCGGCTGGCGAAACGAAAGCGACGGGAACGCATTGACAAGCTGAACTGTCTGTGCAACGAGCGGAGATGAACCGGCAAGCAGCAGGAAGAATGACAAACAAGCCACAACGGTATCGACTATTCGCCCTGTCCAACGCCACCGTAGAAATATCATCCTTTCCCCTCTTTAGTCGCCGGCATGGTTGTCCATCCCGGTTGACTATTATCAATTATCCATCGGCTATTGTCAATCGGTCTTTTACCTGACGAGTGTCATCTTTCGCGTTTCCATGTAGCTTCCCGCCTCGATGCGATAGAAGTACACTCCGCTCGCCAGGCCGTTAGCCGAAAATGTCACTTCATGCTCCCCCGGTCGTTGCGGCCCGTCCACAAGCGTGGCCACACGCTGTCCTGAGAGAGTAAACACTTCCAATCGCACATTTGTGCCAAGAGGGAGCACATACCTGATCACGGTGCTGGGATTGAACGGATTGGGGTAGTTCTGGGAGAGTGAAAAATCATGCGGAGTACCCCGCGCATCTCCTGCGGAGAGTACAGACCCCGGCGCAATGATCGGCACCTTCGTATACGAATTCATGAGGACCGTTTGGAGTTCCGAGGCGGAGGCCCCGAACCAATCCTGCAAAACGGTTGCATAAACCGACCGGAAATCATACTGCATCGTGAGATTGTCGTTCACTGTCGCCGCCTGCGGCAGGACGGGGTTTGTACCCACCAGACCGCCGGCCACTCCGGAGCCGAACACGAACATCGGGACACAGGTTCCGTGGTCTGTTCCCAGGCTCGCGTTCGATTTGATCCTGCGGCCGAACTCGGAAAATGTCATTCCAACCACTTTGCTTGCGACACCCAGCAATGCAATGTCGTCCATGAAGGCGGTTATCGCATCGGACAATTCCCCGAGCAGTTTTGCGTGGGCCCCCGTCGTGGTATCCGTGCTGACAACCTGCGCGGAGTGCGTGTCAAATCCTCCCAGGTTCACAACGAAGACACGGGTCCTGAGGCCTCCTGCAATCAACTGCGCGACGATCCGGAGTTGATCCGCCAGAGGATTTGTTCCTTTGGTGGGGTACTTCGTGGAAAGGTTGGTCGCCTTACTCGCGGCGCTCTTGATGGTGGCACTGTATGCCTGGGCCTGCTCAGCGACTTGCCGGACGAAGATAAGTTCGTGACCCGCAGGGGTGGAGGGGGGTGTGTCCGATCCCCCCGGCAGGATATATGAGGCGTTCGGGTTCGTGATTGCCAGGCCCATGGAAGTGACGGGTCCGTCGAGCGCAGGCGTCACAACGGATCCGATCTGCACTCCGAGCGGATCCGGCATGGATTGCGTCGGGTACCCACCTGGATAGCCGGGGAACTCCTGGTCGAGGTATCGGCCCATCCACCCCGAATCGAGAATCTGGTTGTAGTCCGCCCCCGTGAGCCAGATGTCCGTTGCCCGAAAGTGTGAGAAGTTCGGATTCGGATAGGACACGCCCTGGATGACGGCGAGCTGTCCGTTGCCGTAGAGCGACTGGAAGCCCGTCATCGCGGGATGGAGGCCTGTCTCCGGTGTAAGGGCAAGCACTTTCGTAGAATCGATGATGATGTTTCCGCGCGCGGCCGAAAGTTCCGAATACTGGTCAAGAGGAATAACGGTATTCAGTCCGTCGTTCCCCCCGATGAGTTGAACGAGGACGAGAACGCGGTCGACAACGGAGGTTGAGAGAAGCGCATCGAGCAGAGGCGTGCGCCCGTACGCCCGTACCGTGAAACCCCCAAGGGCAAACGACATCGTGCCGGCAGTGACGGCGCGCTGGAGAAAATCCCTGCGATTCATATCCCCCCCATTACTCCAATTGGAATTCCGGCATCGACATCATAAAGGTGTACAGCGCCACGAGTTTATTTTTCACGGCATTCAGTTTCGTGGTATTCGTCGGATCAGCAAGATACGTTGTCCATTCCGCGGTCCATTCATAGTCGGGCAGACCGGGAAGGAGAATATTTTTTAGGAATGCGATTTGAGAGGCCGTCAGGTCAACGGCAAACAGCAATTGAGCGGATTCGTTGACAATGGCGGTCGGATTGGTGGGATCGGATATGGCGCGCTGGATGAAACCGATGGTGTCGATTGCAATTGTCGCCGACCCGCTTTTATATCCGCGCGACGCCAGCAGGCTCGAGGCATTTCCCCGTTTCGGAAGGGTGTCCGTGTTGATCCAGAGCTCATAGTATTGCGGCGTCTGGTAGTACGCCTGCCATCCGGCAACATTCGGCGGGTCACCCGGATTCTGGTCCATGGATGCGGCTACTGCAGTGAAATAGTTCAACATCGAGTACTGTTGTGCGAGATCGGCGGGGAACGCGATTGAGAAGAGACGGGCGGTCCCTGTAAGAAAATCGAGCGGACTCTTGATCATGCACCCCCGATTCACAGGATCGAAGAAGTGCGCGCTCGCGATCAGCGTTCGCAGTGCGGGGAGGACATTGTAATTGTTGCTCCTGAGAATATTCGCCATCGGGACGATGACGTTCGCCTCGGTCGCATCGTCGATCAGGTAATACACAAACCATCGATAGAGCTTGCGGCAGATGAATTCGGCGGTTTCCGCCTGCCCGAAGATCATGTCCATCAAGGCACCGAGCTCTCTCGGACCGTCCGTGGCAGTGCCGCCACCGGTGATGACGGTATTCTGGTAGCGCGCGCTGAACTGCTTGTTCGTGGGATCGTGTTTCGAGGCCGTGAAGGTGGACGTGGGCGAGGGCCCCACGGTACCGTCCGCGTTCGGGGTATCCTTCCACCCTGTGAGAACATGAGAAGCAGCCTGGACGTCTACCTCGGTATAGTACGTGTAGTCTCCGGGAGCTACCTCCGGCCCCTTCCCGATCGTGAAGAGTTCCTGCAGCTCCCTTCCGTAGTTTTCATTCGGAGCGCTCTTCGTATTGGAATTCCCGTTCAAGTAGCGGAGCATCGCGCCGTCAATCGTGATTTGGCGGGTCAGGTCCTTGAAGTCCCCCAGCGCATTGGACCGAAGAAGGGAAAGATAAAAATAGAAAAATCGCGGATCGCCAACGGTTGCGGTCTCCGTGGAAAAATGGTTATGCCAGAACAGGACCATCTTTTCACGGATGGAGATCCCCTGGTTGATGATGAGGCCCATCCACCACGACTTGAGTGAAGTGGTCCGAAGGCCGACCGGATTGTATGTCGAACCGGGATCCTGGTAGACGTGGGTTACCCAGGTCTGACCGACAGGTGCTACAGTATCCCTCGCATCGACAATGAGCGGCTGTGTAGGCTCGTCGGTGGGGATCGCGAAAAGAGTGTCCAGAGTGGCGGGCAGGCCCTTCGAAACTGCCGTTTTGACATCCGCTGGCGCAGGTCCGAATGCCGTCCTGCGGAGAAGATGAAGCGCTTCGGCTGTCCCAAACGTTCCGCTGTACGGTTCAAGCCCTGCGGTTGTGCGCTGGACCCTGGGAAGCTGCTTGTTCGCGAAAGGATTACTACCGGGGGATTGAGACTGCCGGCCGGTCACAGAGGCCTGCGGGTCGACAAGCGATTCGAGAAATGATCGTCGTTCCATGGATCCCCCAACCAATGGTTTCTACAACTCAAGAATATTATGCTGCTACGGCCCGCACAGTCCGGGATCGGGAGTGCCCTCCTCGATTTCCCCACCCGGGGTCCGCTCCCCTAGGTCGGCGTCTTTGGCGACCGACGAAAAGTCTTGCCAGTTTGGCCTGGTGAACGCACTTTCCCTCCAGTGGAAATCAAGTCAATTAGGTCGTATATTCATCACGCTTTCCGTCCCCACATCCCTCTCTCAACCACTTTCTGGAGAACTGTGATGAAGGCATTCCACGTTGTGCTATCCGCACTCACCGTCGGCACGCTTCTGTTCTCAGGGTGCGGCAAGTCCGAAGCCGACAAAAAGATGGAGTCGGAACTGAACGAGAGAATCATGCAGGCGCATGAAGGCCAGATGGCCATGGCAACCCAAATCGACGAGCTCCTGACAAAGGTCGATGCTGCAGTTGCACAACACGATTCGCTTGCCAAAGCGTTCCCGAAGGTGATGGCGGAGAAGTCTGACGCCAACCTCCTTTCGGCAAAAGACAAGCTTTCGGCCGCAAAAGACGCAATGGATTCCTGGATGTCGTCCCATGAGCCTTATAACGAGTCCGTAAAGCACACTATTGCAATGGAGCAATTGAACAAGGACATGGATCTGGTCACCCAGGTCGGGACGCAGATGAGCAGCGCAATCGCGGAAGCGCAGACTGCTCTTGACGACAATGCGAAAATGGCCGATGAAATCATGGCCATGACCCACAAAGGCAAGAAAAAATAGTTCGTTGTCCATCCCTGCTCAGGTGAAGGGGCGTTGCGAGACGGATGGGACGCCTTTTCACCTGACCCTGTTTCTCCTGAATCCAACTCTACACCCCAGAACATGTCACGCTTTCGCCTCCTGTTGGAATACGATGGTACCCGTTACTCCGGCTGGCAGATTCAGAAGAACGCCCGTACGGTGCAGGGTGACTTGATTCAGGCCCTGCGGGAGGTGTTTCAGACAACTGAGCTCGAACTCCAGGGAGCGGGTCGCACGGACGCCGGAGTACATGCAAGCGGACAGGTCGCTCATCTTGACGTTCAGACCGTCCTCGCTCCGGAAATCATCCGGATGAAAATCAACGACCTCCTCCCTCCTGACATAAACATCCTTGAAGTTGAAAAAGCTCCCGCCACGTTTCACGCGCGACACGATGCCCTGTCAAGAAGGTACGTCTACACGTTGTCACGCCGCCGGACGGCATTTCACAAGCGCTTCGTCTGGTGGGTAAAGGATCCGCTGGACATCCGTGCCATGAAGGAGGCGGCGCTGCATTTTACCGGCATGAAAGACTGGCGCGCATTTACCGATGCGGATCCGGAGGAAGTATCCACGAAGGCGATGATTCATTCGCTCACGATCACCGAAGAAGGCGATCGTATTCTCATCCGGATCGATGGCTCTCATTTTCTTTGGAAACTCGTCCGACGCATGGTTGGCGTTCTCGTGGAGGTGGGGCGCGGTGCGCTCCCGGTGCGCGACGTGCCCGGCGTGTTCACTGACGGCTCGGAGTATGTGGCACGCCACACCGCCCCGCCATCGGGTCTGTTCCTGGAAAGTGTCAAGTATTCCGATGAATCGGAGAGGGGGATGATAAAAAAACCCGGATTTGCGAAAAATCCTCGTGGGCATCGAAAGGGCCGTCGTGGCAGATAATAAAATAATCTTTTCCATGGTGGGCGCCGGGAAGGTCCATCCGCCGAACAAACAAGTCCTCAAAGACATCTACCTTTCTTTTTTCTACGGCGCGAAGATCGGCGTCCTCGGCCTGAACGGCGCCGGGAAGAGTACACTCCTCAAGATCATTGCCGGGGTGGACAAGGACTACCTTGGCGAGATCACTGCGCAAAAAGGAATCACCTTCGGATACCTTCCGCAGGAACCTGAGCTCGATCACTCCAAAACGGTGAAAGAGGTGGTGGAAGAAGGCGTGCGGGAAACGGTCGACCTCCTCCGGAAATTTGAAGCGGTAAGCGCGATGATGGGCGAGCCCGACGCGGACTTCGATACTCTTCTCGAACGACAGGGAAAGCTCCAGGAGGAAATTGACCGGAAAAATGCGTGGGACCTCGACAGCAGGCTGGAGCAGGCGATGGATGCTCTCCGTTGTCCGCCGGGCGATACGCCGGTTTCCGTGATCTCCGGGGGGGAGAGACGTCGCGTCGCGTTGTGCCGCCTCCTCCTCCAGGAGCCGGACGTGCTTCTCCTCGATGAACCCACAAATCACCTGGACGCTGAATCTGTTGCCTGGCTCGAACAACATCTTGCCCGCTATGCGGGAACTGTCCTCGCCGTGACGCACGACCGGTACTTCCTCGACAATGTCGCAGGGTGGATCCTCGAGCTTGATCGCGGCGAAGGGATTCCTTTCCAGGGGAACTACTCTTCCTGGCTCGAACAGAAAACTGCGCGCCTGGCAATCGAGGAAAAACAGGAATCCAAACGTCAGAAAGCCCTGGCACGGGAGCTGGAGTGGGTCCGTCTGAACCCCAAGGGGCGACACGCCAAGGGCAAAGCCCGCATTTCGGCATACGAGCAAATGCTGTCGGAAGAGACGGACAAGCGGAATGAAGAGATGGAGATCTACATCCCCCCGGGTCCGAGGCTGGGCAATGTGGTGATCACGGCGACACACGTCGCAAAATCGTATGGAGATATTCTCCTCTACGACGACATGAATTTCGTCCTACCCCCTGGCGGGATCATCGGCGTGATCGGTCCCAACGGCGCGGGGAAAACAACCCTGTTCAGGATCATTACGGGACAGGAAAAGCCGGACGCCGGAGAGATTGTTGTCGGCGAGACGGTTCGATTGGCATATATCGACCAGAACCGACCACTGGATCCGGACAAATCCATCTGGCAGGAAATCTCGGGCGGCGAAGATATTCTTACCCTGGGACGTCGCGAGGTGAATTCGCGGTCGTATGTGGCACGATTCAACTTCAGCGGGACCGATCAGCAAAAGAAGGTGGGGGTGTTATCCGGAGGCGAACGAAACCGCGTCCACCTCGCAAAAGTCCTCCGCACCGAGGCCAATCTGCTCCTGCTCGATGAACCCACGAACGATCTCGACGTGAACACCCTCCGTGCGCTGGAAGAAGCACTCATCAATTTTGCCGGGTGTGCCGTGGTCATTTCGCATGATCGGTGGTTTCTCGACCGTATTGCCACGCACATTCTCGCGTTCGAGGGCGAAAGCAAGGTCGTCTGGTACGACGGCAACTATTCGGAGTATGAAGCAGACCGCAAGAAGCGCCTCGGACTGGAAGCGGATAAACCGCACAGGATTCGGTACAAACCACTGAAGAGATTTTAGATTTTAGAGTTTAGAGTTTAGATTTTGAGGAAAATGGAATCTGCTTCGGTCGTTCACACAACACACGCTACCTGTAATTCTATCTCGTGAGGCATACCAGTGTTGACGAAGCCAATCTTTCAACGGCGCTTGACATGGGCGGTATTTCTCTGCGTTGTCGCATTCTCAAGCGCCGTTGCACAGAAGCCGGTCGTTTCACGGATTGACCCGCCCAATTGGTGGGAGGGAATGAAACTTGATACCCTGCGTCTCCTCCTTTACGGAGACCATCTCGATGACGCAGTTGTCACCGCCCGCGGAACCAGCGTGAAAATCCTCCGCACGCTGGGCGGCGCTTCCCCGCACCATCTCTTTGTCGATATCGCCATCCAGCCGACTGCCAAACCCGGCACGGTTTCTCTTACCCTTTCACACAATGGCTCGTCGACGAGCACCGCGTTTCCCCTGCTCGCCCGGCAACGATCCCCACGGCAGTTTCAGGGTTTCAGCTCTTCCGACATCGTGTATTTGATCACGCCGGACCGTTTCGCGAACGGGGATGTGACCAACGACTCTGTTCCCGGAATGACCGAGGGCGTGCATCGGGACAACGCATTCGGAAGACACGGCGGGGACATCCAGGGGATTATCGACCATCTTGACTACCTTGTGAATCTTGGCGTGACGACGCTATGGATCAGTCCGCTGATCGAGAACAACAATCCTCGACAGAGTTATCATGGGTACGCGGCCACCGATCTGTACCGCATCGACCCGCGGTTCGGGTCAAATGCCCAGTACCGGGAACTTGTCCATCGTGCCCATGCGCTCGGACTGAAAGTCATCCTGGACCATGTCGCAAACCACATCAGCATCCATCACCCATGGCTGAGCGATCTGCCAACAAGGACCTGGCTCAACGGATCAGTCGCTTCGCACGCAATCACCAATCATGGCAAGACCGCTCTCATGGACCCGCACGGAGACAGTTCCACGGTCCGCAATCTGCTCGACGGATGGTTCACGAATGAGATGCCGGACCTGAACCAGCGGGACCCGTCGCTTGCCGCGTACATCATTCAGAATACCATCTGGTGGATCGAGAGTGCGGGGCTCGACGGAATTCGGGAGGATACCTACCCGTATGTCCAACCGGAATTCTGGCCACGCTGGTGCAATGCGATTCTCCGGGAATACCCGGAACTGAATATTCTCGGCGAAGTGTGGGTGGGCGAACCGGCTTATCTCGCCCCCTTCCAGAGAGGAAGCGCATTGGTCCCGTCGTTGCATCCGTCTCTTCCGGTGCTCACTGATTTTGCGCTCTTCGATGAAATCAATCGTGTGTTCGGAGGTCATCAGAGCATTTATCGGATTTACGAATGCCTGGGGAAGGATTATCTCTACGCAAATCCCGACAACCTTCTGACCTTTGTGGACAACCATGACGTCAAGCGAGTCATGGCGGCTCTGCGGGAAGATACAGCGCGCGTCCGGCTGGCGCTGACCCTCCTTCTGACCACCCGGGGGATCCCGGCCATCTACTACGGAACGGAGATTGGAATCAAAGGGGGCGACAACGATGGGACGGTGCGCGCCGACTTCCCGGGCGGGTTCCCGCTGGACGAACGCGACTGTTTTACGGTACAGGGAAGATCAGCGGCTCAGGAGGAGTTGTACGTCTTCGTGCAGCGGCTGATACAGCTGCGAAAAACCCACACTGCCCTTTCCCAGGGGAGACTCGTGCAATTCAATCCAACCCACGAGGTGTACTGCTATATGCGGGAGAATGAAAACGAGAGAATTCTTGTGTCGATGAATTCCGGCACCGAATCGCAAACGGTAGACCTGGCGAAGGTGATGGGTACCGATCACCCCCCGCTCATTGAAATGGATTTGATGACCGGCAAACGCGTCGATCCCTCTTCAATATTTATCCTTCCTGCAAATGACTCGCGCGTATATCTTCTTGCGCCTTCGGCCGCGTTACCCAGGCACTAATTGATCGATGCCGCCGCGGTTTCTGTCGTCGCGACCGGGGCGGATTTCTGCTCGCTTGTTGTGGCCCCGTAAAGATTAGGGAGGAGGAAGAAGAGGAGGAAAAGCTCAATCAAGATTACTCGTCGCATGGTCGTCGCCTAATCTCTATGTGGAGGGGATGTTGGGATAACGAGGTGCAACCCCCATGCCACTCATCGCGGGCGACGACCTCGATTCTGCATCGGGGCAATTCATGGAAAAATCAACTCTTTTTGTCTGAACCACCAGAGATGCGGAAAATTTTTCCCCGCAGAGATACGCCCGATCTTGCAGCCACACTCTGTGTCTCCGGTCACTCCCGAGGGTGTGTCTCGAGTTACGCAAAGTCTAAATTCTAAAATTTAGAAGGACCATTTGATTCTCACGAACGCCGATGTCCCCTGCCCACCGAACTCTGTCCGGGGGGGGCCGCCGAATATCAACGCAATGGCCGTCAGGTCGAGATCGGTCACCACTGACCACGTCGCCGAAGGGAAAATCACAAAGGAACCGTCGGAAGGATTTGCCAGAGTAAACACCGACGCTCGGACGAGCGGGGTAACGTCATAGGAGAATTCCTGGTAGAGCGACCATCGTGCTGGGGAGAGGAGACCGAGAGACTGTGCCCTTAGGAGGGCAAGCGCGGCCTCGCTCGTTACCCCCTCGCTGTTGTACATCACCTCCGTGTGGATATAGAACGAGCTGGGAAAGGTATAGTCTCCGGAAATGGCCGTTGAAACCATGACGTCTGACGAGGGAGATCGCCGGAGCGATTGCGGAACTCCGGAGGTCAACAACTCACCTCGAAACCCCCCGCCCAGGATGTCCCCGGCCCACCCCAATCCGGCAAACCATTGGCCGGACCGCGACCCGCCGAGAAAATGAAAATCGTAGTCCCACCTGTTCAACGTCACCTGACCGCCCGTGATCGCCGGTGAAGTAGCGGTCCCCGGTTTGACGGCGAGTTCCAATTTCGAGACCTCACTCGTGTAATACTGGAGACGCGCCGCATCGGTGGCCGGGCGCTCCTCATAATCGAAATCCAGCACGGACTGAGGATTGAAAAGGTCAATGGGATTCCAGACAAGATTTGTTCCCCACGCGATACGTTGACGTCCGAGAGTGGCTTGCCAGCGGTCCGGAGCCCAATTGAGATAGACCCTGTCGATCTCCGCATACCCGACACTCTTTCTGTCCACCCACAATACCGAGCCAAGACTGCCGAAGCCGGCGTTGGACTTCAGGCTGTTTGCAAAGTCGGGCGTGTCCTCAACGATGCCCCCATAGTACGCCCTCCCGCGAAGCTCAAGGACGCCGCTCAGCGTGGACGACGGGAACCATTTCGTGTTCAGGCGCGCATGCAGGAGGTGGTCGTAGGAGGGAGCCGTCGAAGGCAGGTCCGTCCTGCTCAGGAGGTATTTGATGTACCCCCCGATCTCCGTACTGCTGAGCTGCCCACGGGCCGTCGCAGTCGAAAGCACGAGAAGGAGTACACCGATCCTCTTCATTGATGGGCAATCTCGTTGAGAATGTCGGACTTGATTGTTCCATCTTCCAGGGTGACGATGCGGTGCGCCCGTCGAATGACCCGGGAATCGTGAGTGGAGAAGATGAACGTCATCTCGTGCTCATGATTGAGGTGCTCCATGAGTTCGAGCAACGCCATCGCCGATTTGGAGTCGAGGTTCGCGGTCGGCTCATCTGCAAGGACAAACGATGGATGGGAGGCGAGCGCACGGGCGACGGCGACACGCTGCTGTTGACCTCCCGAGAGCTCTGACGGACGGTTATGGCCGCGATCTGCGAGGCCCACCGCTTCGAGCAGTTCTTTTGTTCGCTGTTCGCGTTCTGTCCTTGTCACCCCCTGAAGGAGCATGATGAATTCGACATTTTCACTCGCGGTCAGGACGGGGATGAGGTTATAGGATTGGAAGACAAATCCGATGTGGTTCAATCTGAATTCGATGAGGTCATCACTTCGCATGTGCGAGATATCAATGCCGTCGATGACAACGGTTCCTTCCGTGGGCTTGTCCAACCCGCCGATAATGTTCAGCAGGGTCGTTTTCCCCGAACCCGACGGACCGACGATGGCTGTGAACTCCCCTTTTTCCACATCGAGGGTAACCCCGCTCAAAGCCCGCACCGGGACGGCGGAGTGATTATAGACTCTTGTGATTTCTCGTATGCTGATGATCGGCATAGCACACCTTTCTCGACAATCAGGTTCCTATTTCGCGTCTCCACGTCTCCGAGTTTCCAAGTCTCCAAGTCCCCCGTTCTCCCCTTCTCCCTTTCTCCATGTCTCCCAGTCTCCCAGTCCCCAAATCTCCCGGTCCCTCTCTCCCCCTCCCCGCTCAGCCATACGTCGCGATTGCCGAGGCCGGGTTCAGGTGAATCGCCTTCAAGGCAGGATAGATCGCTGCGCCGCAGGCGGCGAAGATCACCATGATGCCCAGGACCGGGTAGGTGACCGGATGAACAACCGGGAACAATGTACTGCTGATTCCATATTGCGATAAACCGTCCGAGACCCAGGCGAGGCTGATCCCGGTATGTTCAAACCAGGCAACAGTTGTCGAGCCCGAGGCGACACCTGCAGCACTTCCCGTGATGGAGAGGAAGAGTGTTTCCAGAACCACCATGCCGAACACTCTGCGCCGTTTCATTCCGACGGCCATGAGCATGCCGAACTCTCTGACCCGGTCGAGCACCGACATGAGCATGGTGTTGGTAATCCCGAACAGCAGCGCCAGGAGAATAATGCCGAGAAAGATCTCCATGGTGATATCGGAACTTTCTGCGGCGAGTTTCAATTCCGGAGCAAGGTCTTTCCAGGTGTCAATCTCCAGCGAGGGACAAAGCGATGCGATTTCCCGCGCAAGAACTTCCAGGCTATCGTTGCCGGTCAATCGAACCGCGATTTCGTGGACGGTCCGGACTCCCATCAGTTGAGCCAGGTCGCTCTGTCGGACAAACACCGCAACCCCGTCGAAGGAATTCGCTTCGGTGTTAAAGATCCCGGCAATGCGGAATGCCCCGTACACGATCGTACCATCAAGATTTTGAAAGGCAAGAACGAGTTTCCCGTGGAGCTTCACATCGAGTTTCTCCGCAAGTTTCTGGCCGATCACGATCGGAAGCCTTCCCTCTCCTTCGAAGAACGTGCCGTCGACCATCCGCCGCGCAACCGCAGTGACAGCCCGTTCGTCCTTTGGCTCGACACCGAGGATGGTTACACCCTGGTTACTTGTCGCCGAGGATCCCATTCCGTCGATCACGGTCCGTTCCGTTACAGCGGAAACGCCGGGCAGGGCTTTCAAGCTGGCGGCAATGGTATCCGCGCCGGGAATTGTCATCCCGATCAGTCGCTCCGCACGAAACCCTTCTGCATGGATCTGAATGTGCCCGTATTGACGGTCAATTGCAGAGTTGACCATCGTATCGTACATGCCGGTGAAGATTCCGACGGCGAACAAGCCGCCCCATAACCCGACGGCGATGGCCGTGATCATAATGGCGCTGCGACGTTTGTTCCGCCAGATATTCTTCCAGGCGATTTTGATCAGCATAACGTGTTGCCTTGTCCAGATTTCACAATGGTGTCCTGCTCCACCATGGATGCAGAGCCGGGCTCCTGTTCACCTTCGCATTGCACGAACCGGATCGAGTTTACGGATGACGAGAATCGGATATGTCGCGCTGATCGCCGCGAGGACAAATACGGTAATGCCCTGAATAAGGAACACCATGGCGTCCGCACTGACTGGGAGAATCGGTTCCATGCCGTAGGCGAGCATGGCTTTCGCATAGTCGCCGGTGAGCTGGATCGGGAAGTGCGAAAAATAGACGACCACAGGGATTGCGACGAGGATCCCGGCCGCGGCACCGAGCATCGACACGAAGAGCGCTTCAAGAGTCGTGATGACCATCAGGCGCCATTTTTGCATGCCGACCGCGATCGCGACGCCGAATTCGCGGTGGCGCTCTGCCGTCATCATCATGACGGTGCCGAATATGCCGAAACCGATCACGACGTAGAGGATCAGCAGCATGATCACGGTTCCTCCGTTGTCCGCGGCGATCGCCTGCACAAGTTCCGGCATCATCTGTTGCCAGGGCATGACCTCCAGATCATTTCCCGCGATCGCACGGATGGCGCGGGTGGTCTGTTCGACATGGGCATCTTTGTCGACAAGGATTGCGAGAGACGTCAGCCTGCCCGGCGCGGCAAAGAGATCCTGCATTTCCGACAGAGGGAGATACACCACTGCATTATTGACATCCGGTATGGCGAAGTGCGCTATCCCCGCCACAGGGACCATCCCGGCGGCAGTGACACCCTGATATCCCTGGCCATAGATGACAATACTGTCGCCGACGTCGACACCGAGCAGTCTGGCGAGTCCTTCAGCAACGATTGCGCCGTGATGCCACCCGGCCAGGGGCACCCCCCGGACGATGCGTTTCGAGAGCGATGTCATCGCATCTTCCCGTTCGGGATCGATGCCTGTCACCGGGGACACCTTCGTGACATTCCCGTGGGAGATGAGCGCCACGCTCTCCAAACGCGGAACCACGTCGGTGACAAATCGAAGCGATTCTACAGCCTTGATCAGAACGCTGTCGAGCACCATGCTCTCGTCCAGCGATCGTTTCTCCCAGTAGTCTTTTCCATGGATCTGAATATGCCCCGTCGAGTACTTCACCGCCGAATCGATCATGTATTCATGCGATCCCGTCTGCATCGCAGACATCGCCACGGCAAGGAACACCGCAAAGAAGATCGACGAGCTGGCGATGACCGTTCTCTTTTTGTTTCTCCAGAGGTTTCTCCACGCCATGCGCAGGAAGAGCCCCCGAGCGGCGAACGACGTTGTTTTTTGCCGGACAGGCATCACCGCACCCGTTTCATGTTTTGTTCAGAAAAGAACGATTCGTTGAGTTTCACATTGAACCTGATTTCATGGTAATCCAGCACCGTCTTTTTCCCCGGCTCCCGCACCGGCTTCATTTCCCAATGGGCGGCGATGGAGCGTCCGTCGAACTTCTTGATATCGCTCCCGATGAAGGATTTGACGAGCACGCTGTCCTCGTCGAAGAAGTCCGTCCTTAGTTCAATGTAACTTTCCCTGGTGACCCACATGATCAGTTTCCCCCATACCACCCCGGCTTCGGGCTTGGGGAGGAGCTGGATTTTCCAGCATGGATGTCCCTCGATCGGTTCTTCGCCGATGAGCGTATGCGTGTAATCATCGACGATCGACGACTGACGGACAAGGTCATCATTGCTGAAATCCGAACCCATCCATGACTGGAGCATCATGGACGGGGGAATTTTGATCACCCGTTGGACGCTCGGAAGCCAGTTCCACACTTCGCTCTTGCGTTTCAACGTGACGCTTCCGCGATCCCGGGCAGGTTCGGTGACGTACATCAGTGCATAGTCGGGTTCCAGCGACCACGCTTTCATGGCGATCGATCTGGACCACTCCGGCTTCACGATCGTCATGGAAATCTCGGAGTATGTGCTTGTCCCGCGCATCAGATCGTTGGCCTTCTTCACGATCTCGCGGGCATCCTGCGCTTGTGATATAAGCGGAAGGGTCGCGAGAATGACCAGAGCGGTGACGTTGCGCGTGACCGTGCTACGGTTCCGTAGAAGCGAATAATTCGACAAGACGTTTCTCCATTTTATCAATCGGGAACAGGTCCGGCGCGGCGGTATAATTCAGGCCGATGCCGTCCATAATCGACCCGAGCAATGCCGCATCAACAACGGGAGTGGGTGAATTGCGCCGTTCGAATATCTTTGTCACAGACTTCAGAACGTCCTCGTAGAGTTTACCGTGCCTGCGCACCAGCACCTTCGCCAGGTGGCCGCTGCCGTGGATCTGCTGGAAGAGACGGACGAGCTCAGGTTCCGTCTTGATGAAGCGTATCCACATGCGAATCAGTGTCTCCAGACTTTTGGCCGGCGCCCCCTTCGGCGGGATCTCTGTCAACATCGGCAGTCGGTGCTGGATCACTTCCATGACTAGACTTTCCAGAATAACGATCTTGCTCGCGAAGTGATTATAGATGAGCCCCTTGGAGATGCCTGCCCGTTTTGCGATCTCCTCCATGGTCGTTTCGCCGTATCCTCTCCGGGCGAAAAGGTGCAGGGCGGCATCAAGAATCGCCTCCCTGCTTTTGAGGCGGATCGTCGCGAACTGCTCCTTCGATCGGGGCGCCATGGTCTTTTGGAACGGTCTGTTATTGACTGACTATTTAGTCAATAATAAGAGCTTCAAAACTCAGACGCAAGATCAGTCGTCGCCAAGTCTCCGAGTCCCCAAGTCTCCAAGTCCCCCAGTCTTCGCGTTCCACCGTCTCCCCTTGAAGATCGTTCCGGTTTCCGGTAGATTACCGAAGCTTCTGGTGATCATTTTCCACCCCCCTACAGGTGACTGCTTTGTGGAATGTCATTCACGGTCGAGCATCGCTGATCCACGAACCCAACGAAGTCCGTATCCTCCAGGTCGTCCGAGCGCGCGGTGAAATTTCGCGGATTGAGATCGCAAAGTCAGTGAATCTTCACAAGGGCACCATCACGGACCTTGTCGCCAAACTCATCCGTGCCGGGTTCCTTGAAGAGACGGGCCAGGTGGTTTCGAGCAATCGCGTGGGGAGGAAGAGAATCCTTCTCCGGTTCCGTCCCCTCGCCGGCCTGGTCGCCGGCGTCGATATCGGCATGACGCACGCACAGGTGGCGCTGACGGACCTCAATGCCGATATCCTCCAGGAATCCTCGTTCGATTATCCTGTCGACGCGTCTTCCAAGGAGGTCCTCAGAAAGGTCGCCTCAACGATTCATGACCTTCTCGTCGCGACAAAGCATAAGCAGTCCAAGCTTGTCGGAATCGGGATCGGCGTGCAGGGTGTTGTCGATACCCGGACGAATTCGCTCGTCCTTTCCCACAACAAGAAGGGCTGGGAGGGAGAATCGCTTTCTTCCGTTCTGGAGGGTCAGTTCCATGTCCCGGTCTACGTCGAGAACGATGTGAAGACCATGACCATCGGCGAGTACCTCCTGGGCGCGGCAAAAGGGATCCGGGATTTCATCCACATCTGGGTCGGCGAAGGCCTCGGAGCGGGGATCATGATCAATGGGTACCTCCTCCACGGCATCACCTCCAGCGCGGGCGAGGTAGGGTACAATAGTCTTGAATCCACAGGCATGTATGCGGAGAGATTTCCGCTGATCTATAACGAACAGGTGATGTTTGGAGACATATTGACCGACACAAACCTCGTTGAGAGCTACCGACGGCACGCGACTGCTCGGGACCAGCCCGCGCCCACCGTCGCTGGTGTTGCACAGCGGGCAGGCGCAGGTGATGAAATAGCGCGCAGAGTCATCGACGAATATGTCTCGATGCTCAGCATCGTGTGCATCAACATGGTGAACATTCTCAACCCGGAGTTGATTCTCGTGGGCGGAAAACTCGCGCAGAGCCTTCCGGATGTTGCGACGATGCTGCAAAACCGCATCCACAGGGACCTGCTCGGCCCCCCTGCAGAAGCAGTCCGCGTTCGTCCCGCGAAACATGGGAAGAATGGCGTCATTCTGGGAGCTGTGAGCCTTGTCCTGTACGAATTGTTCGAGCCGCTCCACAGCATCCGGATGCGTGCATCCCATGAAAAACTGCTTGCAAGGTCGGAAGAGGTCACTCAGGATTGAGAGACGCCGAGACGAGGAGAGATTGCCCGTCGAACACCCTCGTTTGAAATCGAAGGGATTGACTCATGATGTGTGCGCTGATCTCCGATGTGCACGGAAACCGCTGGGCATTGGAAGCCGTGCTCGACGATATTGCGAAGCGGGGGGTGCGCACGATTCACAACCTTGGAGACAGCGTCTATGGTCCCTTGCAACCCCATGAGACGGTGGACCTGTTGCGGAGTCACTGTTCGACGCACATCCTCGGCAATCAGGATAGAATTCTTGGCGAACCTCGACGCCAGCCCTTCTCGGCGACCCTGGAATATTGTCTTGACCGGCTCAGTGACGGTGATCTCCTCTGGATCGGGGAGTCGCACAAGGCGTTCGTCCAGGTGGATAGCATGCTCCTGGTGCACGGGACACCCCGAAGCGACAGCGTATATCTCCTTGAAGAGATTTCACACGGACTCACCGCCCTTCGCTCTGAAAGCTCCCTTGTTGCGGAGCTGGAGCGGATCTCCAGTCGGATTGTCCTGTGCGGCCATTCTCATACCCAGCGGTTTGTAAGAATCGGTGACCGCACTGTCATTAATCCCGGGAGTGTGGGCTTACAGGCCTTCACCGACGAGGTCCCGTTTCCCCACGGTATTGAGAATGGTTCGCCTGATGCTCGCTACGCCATCCTGGACATCGAGCACGGGGCGGTTCATGTTCAGAATATGACCGTCCCATACGATTTCAGGGAAGCAGTTGCGTATGCACGGAGAAACGGCCGGGACGACTGGGCGCACTGGCTCGAGTACGGGCGGGCCTAGGCCACTTGGGCTGGCTAGGCTGCCATGTTTTTTGCCAAATTCTGGTTGCCTAGCCTGCCATGTTTTTATGCCAAATTGTGGTTGCCTAGGCTGCCATGTTTTTTTGCCCAAATGCTGGTTGGCTAGGCTGCCATGTTTTTTGCCAAATTCTGGTTGCCTAGCCTGCCATGTTTTTATGCCAAATTGTGGTTGCCTAGGCTGCCATCTTTTTTTGCCAAACCGTGGTTGCCTAGCCTGCCATCTTTTTGGCCATGTTTTCTCTACTTTTTTCAGCCGAGGATACGATGAAATTCTTTCGTTTCGCCCCCCTCTTCTCCGCCGCGGTGGCCGCAAGCGCCTTCCTCTTCATCGCACCGGCAAATGCCGGCGGTCCAGATCCCCGAATGGGTAACGCCTCCCGCGAACCTGAAAAGAACGGATGGGTGACCGTCCACCTCCAGGGAACGCCGGCACAAATCGGGTTCCAGCACGGATCACTGCTTGCTCCGGAGATCGAGGAAATGGTGAAGATCGAATATCTGGAGCTCCACCACGATACGAATAAGGACTGGTCCTTCTTCCGTAAAAAGGCGGAAGAGATGATGTGGCCGCATATTGAGGAACAATACCGCGAAGAACTTCAAGGAATCACCGACGGCGTCCAATCTCAGGGAATCAAACTCGACCTGTGGGATATTGTTGCTCTCAACGGGTATGAGGAGTGGGAATACTATACGAAGTTCTACGACGCGCACCACAGCGACGGGAAAAACACTCAGGGATCCGTCCCGGAACATTGCAGTGCCTTCGTCGCGACCGGCAGCTATACCGCGGATGGCAAACCGGTCATCGCCCATAATAACTGGACAAACTATATGGACGGGGAACGGTGGAGGATTGTGTTTGATATCGCTCCCTCGACGGGTTATCGAATCGTCATGGACGGACTTCCGGGGATCATTGCGAGCGACGACGACTTCGGCGTCAATGCGGGCGGCATGGTCATCACCGAGACAACGATCAGCGGGTTCGAAGGGTATGACCCGAACGGGATTCCGGAGTTTGTCCGGGCCCGGAAAGCGATGCAGTATGCGGGCTCCATCGACGACTTCGCGAAAATCATGAAGGATGGGAACAACGGCGGGTACGCAAATGATTGGCTTGTCGCCGATATGAAGACCGGAGAGATTGCGAGCTTGGAACTGGGACTGAAAAATGTGACGCTCGATCGTACGCGAGACGGATACTTCGTCGGAGCGAACTTTCCCATTAATCCCAAACTGGCAAAGGAAGAAACAACGTTCGATCTCAACAATCCGTCTCTGAGCGGCAACGCACGGCGCGTGCGATGGGGACAATTGATGGAGGAATACAAGGGAAAAATAGACGTTGCAACTGCAAAGAAATTCCTTGCCGACCATTTCGACGTGGTGACAAAATCAGAAACACCGAGCGAACGGACATTGTGCGGCCATATCGAAGCCTCGCCGCGCGGTATGGGCACCTGGCAGCCCCCGTACGGACCCGCAGGTGCAGCCCAGAACAAGGTTTCCGATGCCAGGCTTGCGACCCGGATGTCGTTCGAAGGCGCGCTCGGTCATGCGTGCGGGACGGATTTTTCTGCCGGCAGCCATTTGAAGGACCACCCCGAGTTCAACTGGCAGAAACCGTATCTGCAGGACATGCCGTCGCGCCCGTGGACGGTGCTCGGCGGGGCGGGAGCGGCGGAGTGAGGGGGAGGGGAAAGGGGAGGGGGAGAATGGGGGAGGGGGGGACTGGGGGAATGGGAGACTGGGAGAAGCGGGTGTTGGCGGCGACGGGTGGAACAAATGACGGGAGAGCTCATGAATAAAATATTGTTTGCAATGGTGGCAGTTCTGCTGGTCGCCAGCTTCGTATCGGGATGCCGGAAGGAAGATGCAAATAACAAGATCGTTGAGGGACGATTCAGTGCGATGAATAATCACGACGTCGCTGCCCTCGCATCGTTCTACGCCGATTCGGTCCGGGGAGAATCTACCGGATGGAGTACCATATTCGTCGGTGCTCCCGCGGTGTGCCAGGCCTATGGCCGTTATTTCAAGTCTTCCCCGGATCTCACCTATCACATCACACGGGTCCTCGACGCGGGAAGATCGGTCGTGGTCGAATTCACGTCGGAAGGGACGATACTGAACAACGAACAGGGCGTCCCGGAGTACATGCGTGGGAAACACTACATCCTGAAGAATTGCACGATCCTGGACATTGAACAAGGCAAGATTGTCCGGGAGAGCACATATTTTGACCAGCTCTCGTTCCTCAGACAAACGGGATACTTTGATCAACACCAATAGGTACTGACTACAGCAACTTCCAACGTGCCCCACACGGGGGGTGTGCTCTCCTCGAAAACCCTTCCCTTCTTCTGACCCCAATCTGCTTTCGCCAAAGCTCTGGCCGCGAGGAATGTCATGCCCTCAAAATGCGATTCAGTTAATGAAATATTTTTTCAACAAATAATTAATAACGAATATTATTGCGATTATTTTTTATTCGCAACTATTGACTAATTATACCCGGGAGTGTATATTGCACCCTGAAACCTAACCACTCGAGTCATGTATTCTTCCTTCCGACTCTGGAATCATCCAGGAGGCACTCTATGCAGAAACTTGCTTTTAGGCATCTTGTCGCCACGGCCGTCGTGGTGATCCTCGCGTCGCAGTTCTCTTATGGGACTGACTTCTCTGCCGGTCTGGGGGTCGGCTATGGCCAGGGGTTTGCCATGAGAGGAAATGGTACGCTGTTTAACTTCGCGCAAGGATTTCCCCTCGGCCTTGAATTTGGTATCACCTATACCCCGATCGATCCCGGGAATGCTCTCGAGGCGCGGCGGGTCTTCATCGCCAATGCAACCAACGGTACTCCAATGAAGTACGGAGAAACCTGGGACCTGCGAATGGACCTTCTTTACAAAGTCCCTCTCCTCGGACCGCATGCTTCGTTCCTCTACGCAGGGGTTCGACGTTCGTTCTTCGACGGGACCTTCCGTTACGTCGGAGCAAATGAAGAATTTGATGTCACCGGGCAGGAATGGGGAGTGGGAATCGGAGGGAAAGGGTTATTCTCGATCAGTTCGCGCGTGGATCTCGCGCTCACCCTGGGAGTCGATGCCTACTTCGATGGTCCGCTCCACGGCCACGACACGACATATACGCCGAACAACGATAATGTAAATCCACACGAGGACTTCACGTACAAGGATGCCTCAAGCGTCATCAATATGCCGAAGATCGTCCCCGTGTTGATGATAGGACTGAACTACAATATCTAAGACGAGCGCCTCAACTCTTCTTTGAGTGTGTCGAAGTCCGGGTAGATCATGGTCACGCAACCGATTACCCAACCGGGAAGTGCCTCCGTCGGCATCGACGTGACCATGAACACCGGCTTCCGAAAGAACCTGGCCATCGTAAGTTCCCCCTTCGTTCCCGCCCCCCTCTGCGCCGATTCATCCCAGTAGCAAATCACCGCGTCAGTGTGCTCCGCAATTTCCCCGCAGTCCAGATCGACGAGTTCCGCCGCGATGATCCGGTATTGACGCGGATCTTCCGTTTTGAGGCGTCGGAAATTTACTCCGTGATACCGTCCGGAGAAGAGGCGGTCGCTTTCAACGTTCGGATTAAACACGGAAGCCTGCAGTTCCCGCTCAAGCCAGTCCTGCAACATCACCCTCCAATCCCTCCCCTCACCCTGCGCATATTCCATGCCGCCAGAAAGATAAAATCTCATACCGATTCCTTATCGATACATGACAAGACGTCTTCGGCGAAGCCCCGGCGGGGCCGTTTGCATCGCATCCAGAGACTGCTTCTCGCCCATGCGCCGGCATGCCACTGACCTTCCACCGACAGTGTGCCAACGCTGTTATCAACGCTGAAGATACTCATGGGCCCCTATCATTGTCAACGCGCGGTACACCGGATGGCGCAGGACTGCTCCATGGAAGCGAACGATTGCCGCGAAATAATCAGATCCTAGGAGAGGATCGGGACAAAAGCAAGCTTCTTGGGAATCTTCGAAACCGAAGTACGTACTCTACTCGTATAAGAGGTTGCCACCCAATCCCACGATCCATCAGATGCGAACCATGAGACTCCTCTTTGTCCTGCTCTTGATCTTCAACCCGGCAGCGATCGTTGCACAGGAATACAAAGGCGCTATTTCGGGAAGAGTTATCGACAGCAGGACGCTTGAAGGCATTCCCAACGTCCATGTTACTGTGAGAGAGAGTTCCGCATTCGGGGCCACGACAGATCTGAACGGGGCCTTCACTGTGAAAAGTCTCACCGTTGGGACGTACAGTCTGACGGTATCTGCCGTTGGATTTCTCCCACAGGTGGTCACCAATGTTGTCACCACCACGGGGCGGGCCTCGCCGGTCCTCATCAAGCTGGAGGAAACCGCAATCGAAATGGAGGGCGTGACCACCGAGGCAAGGTATTTCACGCGTGCGGAGGTGATGAGCCCCATCAGCGCAAACGTCTTCGAACGCTCGGAAATCCTCCGGCTCCCCGGCAGCATCCAGGACGTTCAACGCGTGGTCCAGAACCTCCCGGGCGTGGCGAGTTCCAACGACAACATCAACGAGTTGATTGTGCGCGGGGGAGCTTCCTATGAGAACCTCACGATTCTCGACGGGATGGAAATCCCTTCGATCAATCATTATGCAAATCAGTTCAATTCCGCCGGGCCCATCAACATGGTGAATGCCGATATGATCCAGGATTGCCAGTTTTCGGCGGGCGGCTACCCTGTGCAATTCGGCGACAAATCCTCCTCCGTAATGAATCTGACTGTGCGAGAGGGTAACCGGGAGGCTGGGATTGCTTCGAAAACCGGCTTCAATATGGCAGGCATCGGGAGTCTCGTTGAGGGCGGCTTCGGAGAAGGCCGGGGGTCGTATATCTTCTCCGCGCGTAACAGCCTCCTCGAATTCGTGGACAAATTGGTGGGGCTCTCGTCGATTTCGCTCACCGCGGTACCAAAATACTGGGATACGCAGGCCAAGGTGGTCTACGACCTCTCTCCGTCCAACACTCTCATGCTGAACATCTTGTACGGCGACAGCCGCATCAATCTCGCAGGTGATCCCACAGAGAAGGACGACCTCCGCAGGAACGTCATAGACTCCTCCAGCATCGAGTACCTCTACCCTATTACCCGCCAGCATGCTCTCGGCCTGAACCTCCGGAGCCTCTGGGGGAAGAAGGGCTATTCAAATCTGATTCTCTATACGAACGGGACGGAAACAGACGTGAACGTGCGTTCCGACTTCGCCCGTCGTGTGCGGGGACCCCAGGGCGAAGTTCTCGACTATCGTCTCTTGAGTTCGCGTACCGTATTCGACAACTACGGCTACGAGTCCTTCCTTGGGGCGAAATTCGAACTTGTCTACGAGCTGTCACCCGAACACCAGATTTCTGTCGGCACCCAGATTCAGGTTTCTCGCAAGTGGAAAAACAACGTGTTCGTCGCAGGCGACACCTTGCGGTACGACCTCGACCACAACGGGACGTATGAGACAGAGCCTGTGATGGTTCCGACCTGGAGTTTCAATCAGAACATCGGCTTCGCCAGAGCGAGCAAGTACTACGGCTATGTCAGTGATACGTATACGTTGTCACCGGGGCTGGCGTTGACTGCCGGTCTCCGCTACGACCACTTCACCTACTCCGGAGCCGGCGCTCTTTCGCCGCGGGGAAGTCTTTCGTACCAGATCACCCCCGGGCGGACGACACTCACGTTTGCCGCCGGCAGGTACTATCAAACACAACCTTTGCCATTTTACAGTGACCGGAGGCAACTCGGCTACAACACTTCACTTGATGACATGCGTGCCGACCACTATGTCCTCGGCGTTTCGCATATTCTCGATGTCGGCCTCAAAGGGAGCATCGAAGCATACTACAAGAGATACTCCCGGGTGGCCGTCGAGGAATCGTTTGTCTACTCCGCCGATCCCACCTTCTGGTCCGACCGCTATCTCACCGTGGGGAGGAGAACATCGTACGGAGTGGAACTCTTCCTCGAGCAGAAACAGGTGAGCAGTTATTATGGCACGGTGAGTCTCTCGCTGTCCAGATCCTTCATGGAGGATCCGCGGATCCCGCAGGTTACGAGCAGATTCCCGGCGGAGTACGACTACCCGGTGATCCTTACCCTGGTTGGCGGAAAAGTGGTCAAGGGGATTCGCGATTGGCTGAACGGTACGCCGTTCTTCATCAGGTATCCCTCGTACATCCTTCCCTTCTCCAACGAAGTGGAACTCAGCATGAGATACCGGTTTCAGACGGGGCGCGTGTACACGCCGAGGCAATTCGTGACCTGGAAGCAGTTCAGAGAAGGCGGAGTGAAGTGGTCCAGGGGGGCCTGGATTGATACGGACAACATCAACGCAGATCGATATCCCGATTACAGTCGCCTCGACCTCCAGCTCATCAGTCGCTTCTATTTCCGGACCTGGAATATCAACGTGTTCCTCTCAGTCCAAAACGTCATGAACACACAGAATATTTTCTACAGGAATTACAGGAGCGACGGGACCGTGGAGACGATCTATCAGTTTGCGTTTTTCCCTGTCGGGGGTGTGGAGGTGGAGTTTTGAACAGCAGTCCCCGTCATCCGAGTGCGAAGACGTTCACGGCCGGCAGGAACAGGGCGTAACAGCCCCACATGATGGCGCCGATCGCGATGGGGATGGAGAGATTGTCGTCGACGGGGAGCGGAGAGGATTCGACAATCGCTCCGAAGAGCGCACCGCCGATTCCGATCAGGTATTCGGCCGGGATATAGAGAACCTTCGGAGCGATGAAGACGACGACAACCGCGGTGAAGAAAAAGGCTCCGGCTCCTTCGAACGACTTGCCAAAAAATCGATGACGGCCGAATCGTCTCCCGATGAGCGCGGCGGCAGAGTCCGATACGATGAGAATGGCGAACGCCGTCACCACGATCACCTTCGGGAAGAACAGGACGCAGATGGAGGCGGAGAGGAGGACATACGTGGCACCGTTGAGCCGGCGCCCGTGGTCGTTCCGTTCGTGCCTGCGCAACAAAAAGCCGAGGTACCGTTCATACACACGGCCCGTCGGCTTATGGTACAACCGCAGAACATCGGAGAGTGTAAACGCGAGGGTCAGTGGCAGGAGGACTGACAGTGCGACAAACCTGTCCACAAAGAAATACACAATCGGAATGGAGAGTGAGCTGAGGTGGATGGCCTTCCGCATCACCTCGACGGTATAACTCTCTTCGACGTTAGGCAGAACATTCATGTGGCGGGATCGGGAGTCAGCCCACCTGTCAACCCCAGCGTCACATTTCCGCGCTGCACCGCCGCCGGCTTCTGGCCATTCGAGTGATTCTCCACCGGAGGCAGTTCTTCGCCCTTGATCACGGCATCGATTTCCGCCGCATCGAGGATTTCCCGCTCCAGCAGTGCTGCGGCCAGGCGGTGGAGGATGTCGATATGCTCCGTGAGGATCTTCTCCGCCCTTCGCATGGAGGAATCAACGATCTTCTTTATTTCCTCGTCAATGGCGATTGCGGTTTCGGCGCTGTAGTTCTGGTGGCGTGTGATCTGTCGTCCCAGGAATATCTCTTCGTCCTTCTGTCCGTACGCGAGCGGCCCGAGCCGATCGCTCATTCCCCATTCGCACACCATTTTGCGGGCGAGCTCGGTCGCCCGTTCGATGTCGTTGCCGGCACCGGTTGTCAGGTCCTTGAAAATCAGGAGTTCCGCCGCCCGACCGCCGAGCGCGTACGTAATCATGGCCTCGAGGTACGCCTTCGAATACGTGTGTTTCTCATCGATCGGAAGATACGTGGTCAGCCCGAGAGCGCGCCCGCGCGGGATGATCGTGACTTTGTGGACCGGATCCGCATCCGGGAGCATTCTGGCGACCAGGACATGGCCGATTTCATGATAGGAGGTGACCTTCTTTTCCTTTTCGGAGATGATCAGGCTCTTTCGTTCCATCCCCATCATCACCTTGTCTTTTGCCTCCTCGAAGTGGCGCATCGAAACGCTCTTTGCATTTTGCCGGGCAGCAAGGAGTGCGGCTTCATTCACCAGGTTTGCCAGATCCGCGCCGGCAAGCCCCGGCGTCCCTTTGGCCAGGGATTCCAGCGTGACATCCTCATCGAGCGGAATATTCTTGGTATGAACGCGCAGGATCCCTTCCCGCCCCTTGACATCCGGCCGGTCCACAACCACCTGACGGTCGAACCTTCCCGGCCGCATCAGGGCAGGATCAAGCACATCGGGACGATTCGTCGCCGCGATGATGATCACGCCGCTGTTTTGTTCGAAACCGTCCATCTCGACCAGCAGCTGGTTCAACGTTTGTTCCCGTTCGTCGTGTCCGCCACCGAGTCCTGCACCGCGGTGCCGTCCGACCGCATCGATTTCGTCGATGAAGATGATACAGGGGGCGCTCTTCTTCCCCTGTTCAAAGAGGTCGCGGACACGGCTCGCGCCAACGCCGACAAACATTTCGACAAAGTCCGCGCCCGAGATGGAGAAGAATGGCACGCCGGCCTCCCCGGCGACCGCGCGCGCAAGAAGAGTCTTGCCCGTTCCCGGGGGACCGAGAAGCAGAACCCCACGGGGGATTTTCCCGCCGAGTTTCTGGAACTTCGTCGGCTCGCGCAGGAACTCGATGACCTCCATCAGCTCAAGCTTCGCCTCGTCGGCGCCCGCCACGTCGAGGAACGTCACCTTCGGCGCGCCCTCGCTCTGCATCTTTGCCCGGCTCTTGCCGAATGAGAAGATTCCCTTGGGTCCCGCTCCCTGCATCCGCCGCATGATAATAAACCAGACGACGAGCAGGAGGACCCAGGGCAAAGCGCTGATGAGCGCGCTCACCCAGGCGTTATCTTCCTTCTGGACCGAGAATCGGACACCCTTATCCTGCCACTCTTTAATGACCCCGCTGTCGAGAATCGGCAGGGTCACAAAGAATTTCTGATACTGAACGGGCTTGCCGCCGCGGACGACCGACGCGGGTGCCTTCAAATCCCCGTGGAAGTCATAGTTGGCGTAGTCCGATTTCTTGATGACCGCGTGGTCAATGTTCCCTGCCGTGAGCTCCTTCTGGTACTCCGTATACGTGAGCTCAACCTCCGTCGCTTCCGTGCCTTTGAAAAGCGTCATCACAAGGAACACGAGAAGGATAATGGCTGACCAGCTGAGAACAACTTTCAGGACTTTGTTCCAGTTGAAATCATCATCCTGACGGAACTGTTGCCCCTGTCGTTTTGGCCGCGAGGACGGTCGCGTCGGTGGGCGTCTCCTCGAAGGGTCACCCGTCGGCTTTTGATCGTTTTTCCTCTGATCGTCCATTTCTGTAGTTTACTCCCTTCTCACGATCCGGCCTTTGTCTCTTTCAGCCGATAGATCGCTCTTAAATTCCTTACACGCTGCGCGTAGTCAAGCCCGTAGCCTATGACAAAATCACGTGGAATGGCGAATCCCACGTAGTCCAGGTGGATATCTGACTTCACCGCCTCTTTTTTGTATAACAATGTAACAATCTTGAAGGAGGACGGGTTCTGCCGCAAAATCAGTGATTTGATGTACTCCATGGAGAGGCCGGAATCAACAATATCTTCGACAATCAGTATATCCCTCCCGGTAACCTGGCAATTCAAGTCCTTCAGGAGTGTAACGTTTCCGGAGCTGATTTTTAAGTCGCCGTAGCTGGACAGCTTGAGAAAATCCACCTCGCACTCTACGGAAATCTCACGAATCAGGTCCGCGAAAAAGATAAATGACCCGTTGAGGACACCGATAAAGACGGGAACCTTGCCCCGATAGTCGCGATTGATCTTTCGCGCGAGAGCCTTGACGCGCTCCTTGATGCGGCGTTCACTGAGCATGACCACAAATGTTTCACCATTGACCTTTATTGATCGCCGCATCGGTCCTCTCTGATTCTCTGCGTTCAAATGCGAGCCTACCCATCCGGCGGGTACTCTCGGTCAGCTTAAAGCGGTCATCCAATCGTTTCCCGCACAGCCATACAATCTCTCCTTCTGCTGTGGTCAGGACCGGGTATTGACGTTTTTGAAAGCGCGGGATGCGGGCATCAACCAGGAAGTCGCTGATTTTCTTCCGTCCCCCCAACCCCAGGGGCACGAACCAATCGCCTTCTCTCCAGGTGCGCAGAATCAATCCACCCTGCCCGAGCCGGTCTGCATCGACGAATTCCACGCTCCCGGGTTCTCTTTCCGGAGCGACCGAGCCCTCGATAAGCTCTGAGCGAAAGCGGAAATGTCCGAGTTCATATTCCGCCCCTAATTCCACAGGAAGAGTAAACTCAGGCAGTTCGCTTTCCTTTCTGAACACGATCCGGTCCCGGTCGCGATGCGCCTGCCATCCATCCCTGAGTGTAGCCCATGACCCCGTAGCGGACGTGTTGAGCCCCTGGAGCGAGGCGATGATTGACTGATCCGCTTCTGCGCCGGTCACCAGAACGAACGCCTGCATAAGGACATATTGCTGAAGCAGTGCCGGAATCCCTGACAGCGCGGCAAGAGGCAGGTCGATCACGCCGTCTTCCCTGTGCACCACAATCCGCCGGAGGATCTCCCGCGAAGTGTCACGGAGATAATTGTCAAGGTCGCGGAAGAGCTCGGATGATCGTACCAGCGTTTCTACGACCGCAGGATTGATGTTTGATTTCACGCGCGGGACGATATGGTGGCGGATGATGTTCCGCGCGTAATGGTCCGTTTCGTTCGACGAATCAACCCTGAATTGCAGTTCCCGTGCGGTTGCATAGGCCTCGATATCCGCCCTGGTTGCAAAGAGCAGGGGGCGGACGACGCCCTTTCTCACGATCGGGATACCGCTGAGTCCCCGCAAACCGGATCCTTTGAACAGACGCAGCATCACCGTTTCTGCATTGTCATCGGCATTGTGCGCCGTGGCGACGACATCGAACGCCAGCGATTCTCTCAACCTGTCAAAGAACTCGTACCGGAGTGTCCGGGCGGTTTCCTGAATGCCCCGTTTCTCCTGGTGCGCACGGGCACCTGTGTCAGCCCGTTCCACATAGACTTCACATCCGTACCGTCCCGCCAGCTCAACAACAAAACGTTCATCATCGTCCGATTCGTTGCCGCGGAGCCGGTGGTTAAAATGGGCGACCACAAGTCGAAGGCGCTGCGCACGCCTCTCCTCGGCAAGGAGGTCCAACAGAACCACCGAATCCACCCCACCGCTAACGGCGACGACGAGGCCGCTTCCTTCTGCAATCATCTCCCGGCGGCGGCAGTACTCATGAAAATGAGCGGAAAAAATGCGTCGTGTTGGCACCGCGACTACCCCCCCTCTCCCCTGTACGCCGGATATGGTCGCTCCCGGATAGTGCGCATCAGAGAAATGAACGACTTATCGGGAGGAGCGTATGTCCGGTCAGCAATGGGGAGTATTTTCTCTCGTAGCGGGAGAGGGATTCGAACCCCCGACACATGGATTATGATTCCATTGCTCTAACCAACTGAGCTATCCCGCCATTTTGACGTCCACAGTAAGGAAATATAACAAGCATGCCTATAAAGAGCAAGGTGAGGAATTGCCCGTTCGAGACTCAAAAAGGACAGTTCTTCCTCTGGCTCCTCTTTTCGAGCTCATTTGCTCTTCCTCCCTCATTCGGCTATATTCGTTCGATTCTTCTCCATTGACTGCTTCCTTCCACCAGCGGGCTTCCATGATGGAATCAGAACTCGAGCGGGCGTATCAATATTGCCTTGGCATCGCTCGTTCCCATTATGAAAACTTTCCCGTAGCATCGCGTTTTCTCCCCGCTGAACACCGGCCGGCTCTCGCCGCGGTCTATGCCTACGCCCGGACGGCCGATGATTTTGCTGACGAAGGAGAGCTCGAACCGGCCGAACGGCTAAGAAGTCTCGACCAGTGGCAAGAGCGGCTCGATCGGGCGATTTCCGGTTTACCGGACCACCCTGTGTTTCTTGCGCTCGCAGATACCATCGAGAAATACACCATTCCCCGGAGACTTTTTGAGGATCTCCTCACTGCATTTCGGTGGGATGTTACCCGGCATTCTTATGAGACCTTTCCCGAACTCCTGGAATACTGCCGGTGTTCGGCAAATCCTGTGGGGAGGATTGTCCTGCACATATTTCGTGATGGACAGCCTGATAAATTACTATGGTCCGACGCCATTTGCACAGCCCTGCAGTTGACCAATTTCTGGCAAGATGTATCGATTGACGCGAAAAAAGGCCGACTTTACCTCCCTCTTGAAGATCTGAGCCGTTTTCGGTATACTCAGGATGATCTTCGCCATGGGGTAGAAGAACAAGAGTTCCGGGATCTCATCAGGTTCGAAGTCGAACGGACTCGCTCACTGTTCCTGTCAGGCCGGCCCCTCATCCGGGCAGCTGTCAGATCTCTTCGGTTCGAATTGTCACTTACCTGGCAGGGTGGGATGCGGATTCTCAGATTGATTGAACGGAGTGATTACCACGTCCTCAGCGGACGTCCCAGGCTTGGCTGGCTGGACAAGCTTGCTGTGGTCACGAGAGGCCTCACAACGTCATCGCTATGAACGCAACCGCAACCGCCATCACGCGCAGCAGCAACACGAGTTTTTACTACTCGTTTTCGCTTCTTCCGAAGCAGAAACGCGATGCGATTCATGCCGTCTACGCGTTTTGCAGGTACACGGATGACCTGGTCGATGAGACGCCTGATGAGCAAAAGAGTGTCGTGCTCCTCCGCAAATGGCGGCTGGAACTCGGTCGCGCCCTCCGGGGCACATCAAACTACTCCATCCTGAATCAGCTCAGCGCCACTGCGACGCGGTTTAACATCCCCGTTCAGTATTTCTACGAGCTGATCCGCGGCGTGGAAATGGACCTTTCAAAAAAACGCTACGAGACATTTTCCGAGCTTAAGGAATACTGCTACCTTGTCGCGTCAACCGTTGGACTGATGTGCCGGGAGATCTTTGGATACCGGACGGATTCCACGCGTGACTACGCGATCAACCTCGGGATCGCTCTTCAACTGACCAACATCATTCGCGATGTCCGCGACGACGCAAAGAAGGGAAGAATCTATCTCCCCAGGGAGGACCTCCTCAAGTTCGGCGTTGCAGAGGGTGACATTCTTGAGGGTCGCCACACGGCGCAGTTCACCGAACTGATGCGCTTTGAATGCGACAGGGCAAGCCGGTACTTTGACGACGCCCGTGCCGCGCTGAAGGACGAGGACAAATCTTATTTCTTCGCGGCGCGAGTGATGTGGTCGATCTATGCACACATCCTTCAGCGCATTAAACGGTCAGGCTACCGCGTGCTCGATGAGAGAATCAGTATCCCCACCTATCTCAAACTCCTCATTACGTTCCGCTACTGGCTTAGCCATCAGTTAAAATACTCATGAGCGAGAGGCCGCTGCGCCCGGTTGCGATCATCGGCGCAGGACTCGCCGGATTGTCCGCCGGCATGGAACTTGCGCTCCGGGGTATTCCCGTCTCCATCTTCGAACAGAAGCCCTTTGCCGGCGGCAGGGCGTATTCGTTCGTGGACAGAACGACAGGCGAAACGCTCGACAACGGGCAGCATGCGATGATCGGCGGCTATGCCGCCACGCTGAGATTCCTGGATCTTCTTGGGACAAGACATCTGCTTCGGATCCAGGACCGTCCCGCCCTGGTATTCCATCATCCGGAAAAGGGATTCCGGCGATTCACCCTTCCGGCGATCCCGACCCCTTTTCATCTCGTCGGCGGCATCCTCACGACAAATCTTTTCTCTCCGCGTGACCGGTTGCGCCTTCTGAAAGCGGGACGATCTATCCTGAACTCCAGGAGAGACGAGAAGTCCATTGCCGTTCTTTCGACTGCTGAGTGGTTGCAGGCCAACGGTCAGTCCGCAGAAACGATGCGTTCGTTCTGGGATCCGCTGACGATTGCAATAATGAATGAACGTGCAGAACGCGCATCAGCACTGCTCTTTGTCCGATGCCTCTACCGTGCTTTCATCGAATCCACGGAGAATGCGTCCCTGATCCTCCCCGCTGTGGGCCTCAGTGAACTCTTCGTAGATCCGGCAGTGGCCTCCATTACACGTCTGGGGGGACGGGTGCTGCTCGGAAGCGGAGTATCGGAAGTCATTGTCGACGCCGGCGAGGCTCGTGGAGTGCGCCTCGCAGACGGCTCGACGGAAGAAGCATCTGCAGTCATAGTCGCCGTTCCCCCCTGGTCCTTCAACAACCTTCTTCCAGATGGGATTGTCTCCCCCGGGGCATTCGAACCTTCCCCTATCGTGTCCATTCACTTCTGGTTTGAGGAAGACTTCATGGAAGAGCCGTTTGTCGGGATCATCGGGCGAACAGTCCAATGGGTTTTCAACCGAAGGAAGATTGCAGAAAAGGGGGGTCGAGGAGGTCATATTTCCTGCGTCATTAGTGCCGCACGGGAAATTGTTGGGAGGTCGAACGAAGAAATTCTCCAGATAGCCGCCTCGGATATTCAGGGCGTGTTCGGGGCACATTCCACCCCTCCGACGAGAGGAGTGGTTATTCGGGAGAAAAGAGCCACATTTTCTCCGGGCCCTGCGATCGAACGCCACCGTCCGGGCGCGAAAACCTCGATTGAGAATCTATTTCTTGCGGGAGATTGGACCTCAACCGGTCTCCCGGGTACCATTGAAGGTGCTGTCTGGAGCGGCCAGCTTGCCGCCCGACTCATACGGGCATGAGATTTGCGGGAAGCGGGGGTGTCGAGACAAGGTTGGACCCTCGACATCCAGAAATTGATTTTCTAGGTGATTTTCGACATATTTCCCCGCCATCCCTCGGCGGGCCACCAACAAGGGGTGCCCGATGCTCAATGAGAAGGTTGTATTGCTGGTTGACGACGAACCCTCCTCCCTCCTCACAACAGCGACAGGACTTACAACCAGAGGGTTCCAGGTGCAGAGTGTGGATGGCGCAGATGCAGCAATGAAAGCGATTCATTCGCTCAAACCGAGCATTATCGTGTCGGATCTTGTTATGCCCGGCACGAATGGTTTTGAACTGTTTGAACGAGTTCGGAACGAGAGTGAATCCAGCTCAATCCCGTTCGTGTTCTTGACTGCGGTGGACGATTATTACGCGCAGAAATTCGGTATGAAAATGGGAGGCGCCGCGTACATCACCAAGCCGGTTGACTTCAATGAGTTGGAACGGGTGCTTAAGGACAAGCTAGGCGAATGAGTATGATGGCAATCCCCCAGGAGCCCATCAACACTGAATCCCGCGCCGGCCGCGGGATTCTTCATATACAGGGGTCACCCCCGAGACCCGGGCGTCTTCAGTTCATCGATGCCTTTCGCGGATGGGCGGTGTTGATCATGGTGGAGACGCACGTGATCAACTCCATGCTGCGCCCGGAGTTGATGGACGGTGCGTTTTTCAAAGTCCTGAACTTCATCAACGGCCTGGTCGCCCCGTCGTTCCTGTTTGCTGCCGGGCTCACCTTTGCCATCGCGACCCGGAGAAAAGGGAGCGATTACCTCTCCTTCCGTCCCGCTCTCTTTAAACAGCTCTTCCGTCTCGGATTGCTGTTTGTCATAGGATATGGGCTGCATATACCAAAATTTGAATACCATCATCTCCGGTATGACGCAGGCATTCAAGCATGGCATGACTTCTTCAAAGTCGACATTCTCCAGTGCATTTCGGCTTCTCTGCTTCTCCTGCTGCTCCTCCTGTTCCTTCTTCGAACAGAGCGCCGGATGTACGGCGCGGCGGCGGTTCTCTTCATCGGGGTTATTATCACCACACCTCTGATTTGGGCGATCGATTTCTGGAACACGCTTCCCATCCCTCTTGCCGAATATCTCAACGGTCTGCATGCGTCGCTCTTCCCGCTCTTTCCATGGGCGGCATTCGTGATCGGGGGGGCCCTGTTCGGTTACAACTACTTGAAGGCTGCGCAGCCAGCGGAGGGGACTTCCGATCTTGGCAGGAAGATGTCACGCTTCGCACTCTTCGCTGCCGGTATTATCCTCCTCTCCTTCGTATTGCATCCGTTTGCAGCCCTGATCTATCCTTCGTACGATTACTGGAAGACGAGCCCGAGTTTCCTGCTCCTGCGGCTCGGCCTCGTCATGCTTCTTTGCATCGCCGGCTTTTTCTGGGAGAAGCGGAGAGGGATTTCTTCCTCTTCTGTGATTACCATTTCCGGGAGAGAGTCTCTCCTTCTCTACACCGTGCATTTGATGATTCTCTATGGTAACTTCAAAGGTCCGCATCTCGTTGACCGGGTCGGGCATCAGTTCGGCTACCTTGAGGTCTTCGGCGTGTCAGTCGCGCTTATTGCCCTCATGATGATGCTCGCCGTTGTCTGGAATTATGTGAAGACACAATCGGCATGGATTCGGCGATCCATCGAGTTGTCTGTCGTTGCAGGCTTCGTAATTGTCTTTTTTGCAGGATGGTAATACTCTCAACTCTCTCTTCCCACGTTAAACGAAAAGACGCTCTCTATGACACAGTTGGTTCTTTTACGTCACGGTGAATCCCAATGGAACCTTGAAAATCGCTTTACAGGGTGGGTGGATGTTCCTCTTTCCACCAGGGGTGTGGAGGAGGCCCGCCAGGCAGGCGAGAAACTGAAGGGGTACAAATTCAACCGTGCTTTCACTTCCGTGCTGAAGCGTGCAAACGACACGCTCACGATTGTGCTGGAGATTATTGGTCAGACAGGAATTCCGACGGCATTCGATCAGGCATTGAACGAACGGCATTACGGCGACCTCCAGGGCTTGAACAAGGCTGAGACCGCCAAGAAGTACGGCGACGCCCAGGTGAAACTCTGGCGCAGGAGCTACGACGTCCAGCCGCCAAACGGCGAAAGCCTCAAAGACACCGCCGCACGCGTCATGCCCTATTGGGAGAAGCAGATCTGGCCTTGCGTCCTGAAGGGCGAAAACGTCCTCATCGCCGCCCATGGCAACAGCCTCCGGTCACTCGTGATGCACCTCGACAAATTGACACAGCAACAGGTGATCGAACTCAACATCCCGACGGGCGTTCCCCTACTCTACGAGTTTGACAAATCGGGAAACGAACTATCACATAAGTACCTTTGATGGATCCCGCGTGGCCGGATCCTCCCGCGCAGAACGTCATGGCCCGCGGGACAGTTACACCATTCACGACATTTTTCAGGCGGCCATGGAGCTCCGGCAATCTCCCGGTGTCTCCGCGCCGTGCATCCATGAGAACTCTCTCCGCACTTCTGTTTTCTCTCCTCATAACAGCATCGCTTATGTCTGCATCGACGGTCCACAAATTAGACGGCGAATGGGCTTTCCAGCCGGACTCCGCCCGGTCGGGTCTTGCCGGTCTATGGTATTCCGCCTCGTTCGACCGCAGCGCATGGTCAGCGGTTTCTGTTCCTGCATTCTGGGAAACGTACCCCGGTCTCGAGAACTATAATGGGTGGGGATGGTTTGCCCGGACATTCACCGTCGATTCGACGGAAGATCGGCTCAGCGTGTATTTCGAAGGGGTGGATGATGATGCCGTCGTCTGGGTCAACGGTGTCAAAGTCGGCGAACACTCCGGGTTTTCCGATCCGTTCGTCGTGGATGTCAGCACGGCGGTCAGGGAAGGAGAGAATTCCATCGTTGTCCTGGTAAAGGACTACGAGGGGGGAGGGGGAATCTACAAGTCCGTCACGCTTTCGGACAGCCGGAACCTGGATGATGTTTTAAAGAGCCCGTATTTCGGGAAGCATGCACGAGAGAGCGCAGCATGGGTCAGAGATGCGGTGATCTACTCCGTCTACCTCCGGTCCTTTTCCCGGGAAGGGACATTCGCGGGTTTGCAGAAACGCTTGCCGGAGCTGAAGAACATGGGCATCACCGTCCTGTGGCTCCTCCCGATCAACCCGGTGGGCGTGAAAAACCGGAAGGGGACCCTCGGAAGCCCGTATGCGGTTCGGGATTATTACGGGATCAATCCTGAATTTGGGACCATGGCCGACTTCAAGCGCCTCCTTGCGGCCGCCCACCGTCAGGGCCTCAAGCTTATCATTGATCTTGTCGCGAACCACACCTCGTGGGACAGCAAGCTGATGGAACAGCATCCCGATTGGTTTACAAGGGATTCCACAGGGGCCATTGTTTCGCCGAATCCCGACTGGACGGATGTCGCCGACCTGGATTACTCCAAAACCGGACTCCGACAATACATGGAGAAGATGATGGTGTGGTGGGTGAAAGATGTCGGCATCGACGGGTTCCGATGCGACGTCGCGGAATTGGTGCCCACCGACTTCTGGGAAGAGGCGCGCGCGAGACTCGACGCCGTCAAGCCCGTCATGATGCTCTCCGAAGGTTCGCTTCCGCAACACCATATGAAGGCATTCGACATCACCTACTCCTGGAACGTGTACGACCAGTTGGAACCGATACTCTCCGCGCGGAAGCCCGCCACGACGATCGACATCCTTCTCAAGAACGAATCGCTCCAGTTCCCGATCGGGGCGTTACGGATGCGCTTCACCACGAACCATGACAAGAATGCCTGGGACGCCCCTGCCGTCACAAAATTCGGTCCGGCAGGACTAAAGGCCGCTACGGTGTTGATCAACACGATGCCGGGAATCCCGCTCATGTATACCGGCGAAGAGGTCGCCAATGACAGACGGCTGAGCCTTTTCGAAAAGGTGGACGTTGATTGGTCCCGTCCGCGGACCATGGGCACCCTCAATGCAGCGCTGTTTCACTGCCGCGCTGCGCACAACGCTTTGCGTGAAGGGTCAATGGTGAAATTGCCTACCAGCGATGATCAGCAGGTGTACGCGTTCCTGCGGGTCGCGGGCACTGATTCCGCGGTGGTCCTGATAAATCTCCACAAGACGGCCGTGAATTTCACTCTTGATGTGCCGGAGGAGTACCGGGCGGGAATCTCTCGCCTTTGCGACCTTTTTACCGGCAAGCCGCTGCCGCAAAAGGACGCACGCGTGCACCTGGAGGGATACGGCTACGGAGTGTATGTAGTGCGGTAAAACATCAATGCGGACAGGATGAGTCCGATCGCCGTAATCAGGCGTCGCACCATTCGCTGTTCGATCTTCTGGGCAAAGTGTGCTCCGGAAAACCCCCCGATGATCGTCCCCACTGCCATCGTCCCCGCAGAACTCCAATCCACGATTCCACTCGCGACGAAGTAGATCGCTGCAACGATATTGATGAGAAAGCCCAGAATGGTTTTCACGGTGTTCATTTCATGGACGTCCTGAAACCCGAGCATCCCGAGAGAGGCGAGCATGAGGATCCCGATCCCTGCGCCGAAATATCCGCCGTACAGTGCAACTCCGAACTGGAAGATCGTCGCCCCCACCAGCCACCGGCGCGAAGGTTCCTTTCCGCCGGGCCGGAAGAATCGCGCGACTGTCGAGTTCGCCATGAAAAGGACGGTTGCGAAAAGGATGAGAAATGGAACCAGGTGATCGAAAACAGCGGAAGGAGTGCGAACAAGGAGGATTCCGCCGATCAGTCCCCCTACGAGGCTCACCGGTCCGAACCATTTTAACCAGTGCCGCACCAGGGGGATCTTGCGACGGTACCCGAAGACACTGCTGATCGTCCCGGGAAGAAGGGCGATGGTGCTTGTGGCATTCGCCACAATGGAGGAGAGCCCGGAGATGATCAGAGAGGGGAAGGTAACAATCGTGCCGCCGCCGGCGATGGAATTCATTGCGCCGGCCAGCACCCCCGCGCCGAGAAGAATCAGAACTCTACTGACGTCCATCAGCGCTATTCCGGTTTCCCGCGGCGGCGGTCCCGGGGCCCGCCGTCCTGACGGCGTCGATGCGGAGGACCCTGCCGGCGATTGAAGCTTGGCCGCTTGACCGGTTCGATCAACAGCTGCGCAGGCGTCGATCGAAAGGCTACCGGCTCAGCCAGGAGGGACGCTTCCGGTTGGACGCAGTGCAACGGCTTCCCCATATACTCCTCAATCGCGGGAATCTGTTGTGCGTCCATCTCGTCCGCAAAGCTTACCGATATCCCCGATGCACCCGCCCGGCCGGTCCGCCCGATACGATGGACATAATCATCGGGGTTTAAGGGGAGATTGTAGTTCACAACGTGGCTGATATCTTCCACGTGGAGCCCACGTGCGGCCACGTCTGTGGCGACGAGAACGCGGATCTTTCCGGCCCTGAACGCTTCAAGCGTCTTGATGCGCCGGTCCTGAGAAACGTCTCCGGAGAGCAACCCCGTGTCAATGCCGAGCTTCGCGAACCGCTCCGCAAGGTGTTGACTGTCATCCTTCCGGTTGGCAAACACGAGAGCACGCTCGAGTTTCTGGTTGACGACGAGGTTGTAGAGCACCTTGAATTTCTCGTCCTCGGTGACAATGTAGACCACCTGTTCCACCGTCTCTGTCGCAACCTGCTCCGGGGCGATTTCAATCGTCACCGCTTCTTTGGTCCACCGCGAGGCGAGCCGCACGACATCGGGGGTGAGCGTGGCGCTGAACAGAAGAGTCTGTCGCCGTGTCTTGGGAGGAGTACTTTCGATGATCCGCCTGACGTCCGGTATGAAACCCATATCCAGCATCCGGTCGGCTTCATCGATCACCATGATCTCCACTTTCGCGAGCGACAGTCCCCCCTTGGATTTGAAGTCCAGTAACCGGCCGGGTGTCGCCACGACGATATCGACCGGACCCTGCTCCAGTTGCCGCCGCTGCTTCTGATAATCAATCCCTCCATACACCGCGAGCGTGCGGATGTTCGGGCAATACTGAGAGAAGCTCAGCGCATCCTTCTCGATCTGGAGGACAAGCTCGCGCGTCGGTGCAAGGATAAGCGCGCGTGGAGTGCCGGGTTTGCGGTTTTCCTCAGGATGGTTGCGGAGTATGTGCGTGAGTATGGTGATCAGAAATGCCGCCGTCTTGCCTGTCCCGGTCTGCGCTCTCCCCGTCGCGTCGAGTCCCCCCAGGGTGCTCGGAAGAATCTCGGCCTGGACCGGCGTGCAGTAACGGAAATCGAGGGTGGCAATCGCACGCATGATCTCCGGCGGAAGATGGAGATCTTGAAATCGCGTCTTCCCCTCAACAGGTTCAACGACATAGGAAGCCGGGTCCCAGGGCGGAGCCGGCGGGACCGCAGGCTGTGTGCGGCCGGGGATCTGTTCGCGGGTCTTTTGCTGCGGTTGACGCGGACGGTTCCGGGTGGGTGCGCTCTTGCCCTGATTGGGCCTCGCTCCCCTTCGATCCTCCGGAGGCCGGGGGCGAAAATTTTGACGTTGGGGGCGGGTTCCGCCTCCGACAGGGGGACCCGGAGCTGTAACTGGCACAGACGGTTTTGGTCGTTTAAACCACCCTTTGAGGGTGTCAAGTATCGAGGTCAATATTCCTTCCTCTGGCGGACTGCAATGAATAAGGCGGACGGTCCATGGAATATACAAGAAGATGCAGAAAATTGCTTGCGCAAAAAGGAAAAGGCCGGCAACCTGGTTCACAGAGTGCCGGCCGATGCCCAAGAACCCGCCAAAACCGCGTTACTTCTCCTTCGCACCCTGGGCTATCCACTCCCGGAGGGTCTTCATTTCCTGCGCTGTGAGGTGCGTTTGCTTTACTTCCCCATCGTTCCGTTTCTTGGCAAGAGGCATCTGGTCTCCGAAATCGGCCGTGCCGCTGAGTTTCTTGATCAGCAGACTCTCGTCCGGTTTCCCGGGGACCACGGGCGACCCGTGCTTCCCCCCCTCCATGAGCAGTTGATAAGAATCGAGAGAAAGCTCGCTGGGGTTGTAATTGTCTTCCGCGTGACAGGGAAGGCAGTATTTTTTTATGATCGGCTTGATATCGGCTTTAAATGTCACCGCCGGTGTTGCTTCCTGAGCAGAGGAAGAAATGCCAACGAAAAGTGCTCCGGCGCCGAGAAACGCGATGCCTGCAACTCTCCAGGAATTCATATGCTGTGCCTGCAAGTTTGTCAAAAATAGAGATGGAGGAGAATATCCACTTCATTCTTCTGTGTGATATTCGTCCCGTTGAAGAATCGATACAGGGGGCGAACTTCCACCCCGGGGAGCGGGAAGAATTCCACCCCCGCCGTATAGCGGGTGATCGTACCTGTTTTCAAATTGATATCGGGATCGAAGAAATCATACGCGAGTTTGATGTCGACGCCGGTCACAACGGGATAGTCAGCCTCGAGATAACAAACGAATGATTTGATATCCGGCAGGTCGCTCCGGATGGTCATCCAGTCCGCCTCGCCGAAAACGGCAAGCTCACCGATGCTGATCGAGCCGAAGCCACCGTAGATGGTGTTCTTCGGTGTTCCTGAGACCGACACTGTCCCCACTTCGCTCATTCGCTGAAGAACCGACGAGGGAAGGATGCCGTTGTAGTAAACATCGCCCCCGAACCCGACGTGAATGTTGTTGTCCCCGCCAAGCATCGCCTCTGCCCGGCCGAGAAATGCTTTGCTGTTTCCCACGGCCGACCCGAATCCATCGGCGCTGTTGTAGACACCTCCCATTACCGTCACCGGTCCGGGCGAGACCGCCGCCTCGACTCCCGTCAGTTCAGGCCTGGCCAACTCGGGGCTGAAGCCCGTGTACGTCCGGATGAACGTTGTGTGATCGTCGAGTTTTGTTCCGAAGGCCGGCGTGAACTTGCCCACCTTGATCGAACCGCGGGCAGGCAACAAGTCGAGAAGCGCAAATGCCTCGAAACCGCTGTAGAGCCCCTTACTGAGATAGAAACTGACCTTCTTGGCCACGTGGAGATTGAGATAGAGATCGCCCTGCATCTGCCAGAAGGCACTGGTCGTGGCAGTGGATGACTTCTGTGAGAAATAGAGCGTTCGGAAATCTGCACCAATCCCGAGCACGTTCCCGATGAGATTGGAGAAATCATCGAGGGAATAATCCTTCGACCATTCAGGGACGGGTAATTTTTCACGCCCATACTGCACCCCGTATGCCTGTCGCATGGATCCACCGGAGGGATTCACATGACAGGATTGGCACTTCGAGCCCGTGCGAACTGCAAATCGTGGAAGCGCGAACCCTTGAACGGTAAACACGAGGGCGGCGCCGGCAAACAGGAAGTAGCGGAATTTCATGGAGAGCCTCGTCAGATGTGGCAGAAGAATATACCGACAGTAGAGGCCCCGCGCAAGCGCCGGCGGACGGCATCGGACTTTTTTCCGGCCGTCCTCTCTCGAAAAAGTTCCCCTTTCCTCTCTCTCACGCGGCGGTTCGCACGAAACCTTCTTCGCGTGCGTACTCAGCCAATTGACGGGAAAGCTGTTTCCGCGCCCTGTGTATGCGAGACCGGACTGTCCCCAACGGCGCTTTCGTAAATTCTGCGATCTCCTCGTACGAATACCCTTCGATGGCGCTGAGCAGGAGTGCAGTCTGATAATCCGGTTGCAGACCTTCCAGGGCGGCCGCCACTTCATCGCCGAGAATTCCCCGTTCCGGGATCTCTTCCTGCAGCGCGGTACCCTTCACACGCATCTGGCGGAAGTCGTCCGGGCTCCACTCTGACCGCGGCCCTTCTTCATCGAAATCCGTCGCCAGCGGCTGCAGCTTTTTCCGACGACAATCGTTGATGAAGCAATGCTTGCAGATCTGGAAGAGCCATGCCCGACAGTTTGTGCCCGGTTGATAGGTGTCAAATTTCCGGTACGCCTTGAGCATGGTGTCTTGAACGAGGTCAGCGGTGCGCTGGGGATCTCTGCAAAGCGACATTGCGTAATCCCGGAGTGCATCAAGCTGCGGCAGGGCTTCGCGGTTAAACGCATAGGTGCTGTCCATGGCTCTCCTTTTGGATGTGGTCCTGTGTGCCATGCCACTATGTCAAAGGACATGCCAGAGCCTTGATGGACCGGACTATGCGAAAACGGATCGGGTTGATGGAGTTTCGTCGGGTGGTGTGGATTTCATGCCACAGGAGGAGGGGGCAGCACAGCGTGACCCTGTGGCAGGCGGTCTACAATCGGGAGCCGGGAAGGCCTGTCAGATCCGGCGGGAAGCGGGAAATCGTTTGAGACGAAGAGAGTTGCTCACGACACTGACCGAGCTGAATGCCATGGCAAGAGCCCCGATCATCGGGTTCAGCATGCCGAGCGCGGCGAGGGGAATACCGATCATGTTGTAGATAAACGCCCAGAAGAGATTCTGATGGATGACGCGCAGAGTGCGCCGTGAGAGCAGGAGGGCTTCGGGAATGCCGTTCAGGTCTTCCCTCATCAGGGTGATGTCTGCTGCCTCGGCTGCGATCGCCGTCCCTGTCCCCATCGCAATCCCGATATCGGCCTGTGCAAGTGCGGGAGCATCATTGATCCCGTCCCCGATCATGGCGACGAGTCTCCCCTCTTTCTGCAGTTCCTTTATCCGCTCAGCCTTCTTGTCCGGTGGGACGCGCGCCACAACGAGTTCGATCCCCGCTTCGCCGGCGATGGATCGCGCCGTCTGTTCGTTGTCGCCTGTGATCATCGCCACGCGCAGGCCGAGAGCATGAAGCCGGGCAACGGCCTCACGCGCGGATGCGCGGAGCCGGTCAGCAACTTCTATGAAGCCGGCAATCTTTCCGTCGACGACAACAACAATGAGCGTATGTCCCCCCTCAACTCGGGATAGCCATTCAGGATTCTCCCTCATGCCGCCCACCCCGGATCCTTCGACGAATTCCAGCGATCCCGCCAGCACACGATGCCCGTCAACAATCCCGGAAACCCCTCCCCCGGGTGTGGCCTGAAGATCTTCAGGCTGCGTGAGTTGAAGGCCGCCGAGCCGTGCCTCTTTCACAATCGCTTGGGCGAGAGGGTGCTCCGATGCCTGCTCGAGGGAGGAAACAGTCCTCAACAGTGCATCACGGGAAAACGGCGGGGACGGATGAATGTCCACCACGCGCGGCGATCCTTCCGTAAGCGTGCCAGTCTTGTCAAAGACCACGGTGGAAATGTCGCGCGCACGTTCAAGACTCTCGATATTCCGGATCAAAATTCCGCGCTTTGCGGCGGTCCCGCTTCCGACCATGATCGCGGTCGGGGTCGCAAGACCGAGGGCGCACGGACAGGCAATGATCAGGACCGCTATGAAGTTCAACATCGCGGCGGTGAAGGTCTCGTTCAGGACGAAGAACCACACCACAAAGGCAGCCAGTGCGACTGACACCACTGCAGGAACGAAGATCGCCGCAATACGGTCCGCAAGAGCCTGGACCGGCGCTTTGGCGCCCTGGGCATCTTCCACCAACCGGATGATGCGGGCAAGGACGGTGTCTGATCCGACAGCGGTTGCTTTGAACGTCACGCTCCCGGTGTTGTTGATCGAACCGCCGATGAGTGCATCGCCGGACTTCTTCTCTACGGGCATGCTCTCGCCGGTCATCAGCGATTCGTTTACGGTCGTTGAACCGGAGAGGATGACTCCATCGACAGGAATCGATTCCCCCGGACGCACGACGAGGCTGTCGCCGGGAACCACTTGCTCCACGGGGATGTCCGTAATGACGTCCTCACGTAAAACGTGCGCAGCCTTCGGTTGAAGTGCCGCGAGCTGCCGGATGGCCGACGAAGCCCTTCGCTTGGCGCTTGCTTCAAGGTATTTGCCGAACAGGATTAATGTAATGATTGTCGCTGCGGTATCGAAATAGACATGGGCGGAGGCCGGAAGATTCAATAGATGGGGAAACAATGTGGCCGTAAGGCTGTAGAGATACGCTGCCCCTGTGCCCACCGCAACAAGGGTGTTCATATCGGCTGTGAAGTGCCGTGCGGCCGCCATGAATCCACGGAAGAATCGTCTGCCCGGTCCGAAGAGAACGGGGGTCGTGAGAAGCAGGAGGATCTTGTTAGTATCTTCGAGGGAGATCGGGCTGACGGATGCATACCAGGCAGTCATGGTGAGCATGCTGAGAGCCATCACGGGGATCGTCAACGCCACGCTCCAGAGCAATTCATGGAGGAGATCGCGACGTGTTTTGGCGGAGGGATCTTCGTCGGGAGAGGGCGCGCCTTCGGAGCCGGTCGGAATCCTGAGTGTGTAGCCCGCATCTGCCACGGCGTCCTGCAATTGGTGCAGCGAAACCCGCGACGCGTCGAACCGGACAGTCGCCTTTTCTGTCGCCAGATTCACCGCGGCGTTCTCCACACCTTCCATCTTCTTAAGGGTCTTCTCAACCCGCGCGACACAGCTTGCGCACGTCATCCCTTCAACAGGAAGATTTATGACCGTGTAGGGTCTTGTCACCGGAAGATCAGTGTCTCTGTTTGCGTCGTTTGTATTCATGTTTTTCAACGATTCTCATGGCGTCAGCGCAGAGCGGCGTGGTGAGGAGGGGATCACCCATTGGTACGGGCCCGGAGGAAGGCAAGTATCTGTCGCGCGTTAAAGTCGGGCAGGCAGCTATGCGACCAACTTATACCCTGCTTCTTCGACTGCTGCTTTGAGTTGGTCGTTGCCGACCGTGGCTTCATCAATGTCGAGTGAGGCTGCACCAATCTTCACGTCTTTTATCTCTACCCCGTGGAGCTTCTGTAGTTCTTTCCGGACTGCCATAACGCAATGGTGGCACGTCATACCTTCAATTTTCAATTCAACGTGTGTCATGCTCAATTGCCTTTTATAGTCTGAAAACCGCAAAATGGTGCTCTGAGGGCCATCACGCCGGAACCCTCCGTAATGATAGGATGCGGAAAAGGAAGGTCAGGGTCAAGGAGAGAGAGGGGGGACGGGGGGACGGGGGGACTGGGAGACTGGGGGACGGGGGGACTTGGGGGACTGGGAGACTGGGAGACTGGGGGACTGGGGGACGCGGTGGTGTTGGGCGAAAAAAGAAGGCCGGGATGGGTTGGTTAACCGATCTCGGCCTGGAATCTATAGAAAAGTTGATTAGCCGTCAGGGATGGGCGATTGCGAAGTCCTGGTCATTGAAAGTGTCGGCCACTGCGTATCCCCGGGAACGGGCATATTTTTTCAATTTCGAGAAGAGTATAGCCCGGGCACGATGGAGACGGGAACGGACGGTCCCAATAGGAATTTCCAATGCATCGGCAATTTCTTCGTAGGGAAGGTCATCGACATCCCGGAGGACGATAACGCTTTTGAATTTCTCCGGGAGGGAAGCGATCGCGCCGGCGATTTCATCGTCGAAAAGCTCACCATTGATTTGACGCCGGAGACTCGTGTCTTCCTCTTCCCGTGCAACCATCTGATATGAGGAGATTTGCTCGTCATATTCAACCAGATCGGGAAGCCGTTTCACGCGCCGGTATTCATTAATGAAGGTGTTTCGCATAATCCTGTAAAGCCATGCGCGCGCGTTCGTCCCGACCTCAAACTTGTCGAAAAACCTGAATGCCTTGAGATACGTTTCCTGAAGCAAATCGCTTGCCGTGTCATGGTCCCCGGAGAGATAAAGCCCGTAACTGTAAAGAACGTCCATATGCGGTACCATGACCGTTTCAAACTGTTTCTGCTTCGATTCCAGCGACTGTTTCATCGGCTCCTCTGGTATTCTGAAGTGAAAATACCTCAGAAATGTTCGATTTGTACGTTATCTACGTTTAGTATACACAACGCCTTTGGGTTTGTCAAGTTAAATCTGGACTTTTTTTGTCATGTTTACAATAACAGACATAGACATCTTTTGAGCCCACGCTTGACCGGAAAATGGGGGTTTGGATCGGCTTTCATCACTTATGCTCCGCCATCTGCTCACAGAGTGCAGATTGGACACAGGAATGGGGGACAAGGATTAATGGCCCGAGGGCTTTTTGACCGAGGGGGGGTGAAATAGAAAAGGCCGCCCATCTCTTGAGCGGCCTTTTCGCACTCTACACCTGAATTGGCACTATTTACAGCCGTACCGGTCCATCCCCTTTTTCGCGTCCTGGTTTCCCGGCTGGAGTCGAAGCGTCCACTTAAACTCGCTGCAGGCTTCCTCCTGGAGCTTTCGATTCATCTCATCCTGCCCTTCCACCCGCAAGAGAATGAGTGCCTGTGCGAGCCAGAGATGCGCAAGGGCATTCTTCGAATCCAGCTCAATGCTCCGGCGGAAGTGCTTCACGGCATCTTCCTTCTTCGCCTTCGTCTCGTCCGCCGATTCCTTCACATCAAGCGTCTGCAATATTGCCTGTCCCCAGGAAAGATGGAGGCCGCTGTTGTCGTACCCCACAGCCAGGGCTTTTCGGAACGACTCAATAGCACTGGCATACTTCTGTTCAGTGAAGTAGTACGAACCCGTCATGCTGTATGCTTCGCCGATTTCTTTCTTGTACTGGTCCGGTTTTGCATTCCCTTCCTGCAGGACAACGTCATATTCTTCCTTCGCTTTGTCCAGCGAATCCATCTGCAGGTAATACCGCGCCAGCCAGAGCCGCGCGGTGAGGAAATCGGGTTTAAGGGCGATAGCCTTGTCAAGAAGCTCCCGGATTCTGCCCCAATTCTTCAACTGCCAGTAAGACGCCGCCGCATTGAGATAGGAACTCAATGACTTGGGATCACACTCGATTTTCTTCTCGAACATCTTCGTCGCGTTGACATAGTCCTGTTTCTTCATGAAGATCGACCCTGCAGGAAAGTACGGGTCGCAGTTCGTTGAATCTGTCTTGATCGCATCGAGGAGGAATTTCAACGCGTCATCTTCCCTTCCAACACCGGCAAGCGCGTTTCCATAGGCTGCCTGGTCTTCCGGTTTGAACTCCTTCATCTCGATCAATTTTTCAAACGCAGGAATGGCATCCTTGAATTCCCGAGTTTCAGCCAGGGAATGGCCGAGTTCGCGCCAGAGCTCCGGGTTTTTGGCATCGAGCGTGAGGGCAACCCTCGCCGCCTGCGCGCATTCTTTGAAGTCCCCGACAAGAAACAGCGCTTTTGCAAGTAGCGTGGCCCCCTGTACCGAGGTCGGATTCTTCGCCACATACCGGCGCAACGGTGCAACAGCGAGCCTCTTCTGTGCGCCGGTCGCCCGGATCAGGATCTCCCCCATCTTCAGATACGCGTCGGCATTCGTCGTGTCGAGTACGGCTACCGTATCGTACTGTGCCACAGCGTCAAGGTACTGACGATTCTTTTCAAAGATTTCCGCCAGCCTGTACCGGTACTTGTACTGCGTGGGGTCGAAGCCGATCGCCCTCTGATAATTCATCACTGCAAGCGGAGGGACATTCTGTTTCCAGTAGGCCTCGCCCAACGCAGCGTAGACCGCCGGGTTCTCCCCATTCAAATCCTTCGCCCGCGTGAGTTGAATGATGGCCGCATCGACAGAGTCCGCGTTCAGAAGCGCGGTTCCATACCCTGTCGCGACAGCGGCATTCCGTGGCGCCGCTTTCTGGGCCTTCTTGTAGATAGCCAGTGCCGCCTTATTGTTTCCCTGGGCAACATACACGTGGGCGAGCAACGAGAGGGCGTCTGCGTTTTCTTCGTCGAGTTTCACCGATTCCTCGAGCTGCGATTGTGCATCGGCGAGATGCCCCCGGGCCGCGGCAATGGAACCAAGGAAGTAGTGCGCCTCGGCGGGTTTTTGACCCGCCTTGATTGCACTGGTGAAATTCTGGATCGCACTCGCGGTGTCGCGCGTGCTCAGGGCGACCTTCGCTTTTGAAAGAAAGTCCTGCGCCACCGCTGAGGAGACGCACAGTAATACTGCTAGCGACCAAAGTGCCGTTCGTTTCATCGGGCTAGTTCACTTGATGGGATGTGATCGAAACGAGCCGGACCGGCATGGTGACCGGTACGAGCCCGTTATTCTGGATGATCTTTTGTCCGGGGCCGCTCGCAACAAACGAGATGAACCCCAGCGAAACATCGGGATCGACTACGCGTGAGTATATATACACCGGGGTGTTGATCGGGTAGTACCCGAGGTACATGTACGCCTGCCAGGGGGCAAAATACTGGCCGGGTGCAGATGCGGTATCGGGCCGGTATGCCGGGCCCCCCACTTCGAGGATAGTCACTTTTCCCTGCAGTCCCTGCAGCCAGGAAACGCCCACAAGCGCGATTCCCCCTGGAGTCTTCATGACCCGGTCGACCCTCTTTGCACTCGAATCGACATACTCAACGGTCCTGCCAAAGTCCCGATCCCCGAGGATAGTCGACCGGAACGCCGCATTGACGCTCGAATTCGGGTTCCCCACGTACGCCTCGATGATCTTGCCGTCTTTCCAACGGGTCGTCTTCCCCGAGAATATCGAGTCGAGCTCAGTCATCCTGACCCTCTTCATCGGGTTTGCGGGATTCACCACAACAGCGACAGCGCTGAGGGCGACCTTATATTCATCGATGGGGATCTTCGCGGCCGTCATTGCGTCACGTTCCTCTTTGCTCAATTCCCTCCCCGTCACAATAACGCCCACGCTGTCTGCCGCAAAATCTGAAATCGCCTCACGCGCCTCCGCTTTCTGCAACGTCACTTTCGACTCCGGGTAGAGGCTCTGGAACTCGGACGTCTCATTTGCAAACGCCTGGAAGACCGATTCGTCGACCTCGACCTTCAGTCCTCCTGAAGTGAGCGAGAGAGAGCCGGGCTCGCGACTGCAGCTGATGGCGAGCAGGCCAAGCGTTAGTAAAAAAGTCAGTGCCACGCGCATGCCATTACCTCCTGGCGGGCCTCCGGTTAAAGGCGATCACGAAACGATATAATCCGTAAAGGAATACCACGATGCCGAGGACCCAGCGAAATTGATCCGGCACGCTGCGCAGATGCACCACGCCCGCCACCACGATCAACCCCGCCACCATCACGCCGGCCGAAAGCACCAGCACCGCAATTCGAACGATGTGATTGAAGAGTTCGGCGCCACTACGATGTCCATCGGAACCGAGCATTGCGTCCTGCCGGGAAGACTTCGGGAGCGGCCGGAAAACCCACCGCCCGATCCGCTCCCTTCGACATCCCCGGCGTCTGTTGAGTTACTTGTGCTCTGCCAGCTTGAACTTAAACGGCACGGACACCCATACCGAGACCGGTCCGTTGTTCATGTAGGCAGGGGTGAACAGGAATTGCTTCGCCGCCTCGACCGCAGGTTCGTTGAAGATCTCCGCGTCGCTCTTCAGGATAACCACCTGCTTCGGTTTCCCTTCCTTATCCACCCAGATCTTCACCCAGACTTTCCCCTCGAGACCTGCACGCATTGCGAGTTCGGGGTATTTGGGTTCAACCTTTTTCACCACCACAGGTTCCTTTTCGACGGGAACAAAGTCCGCCGGAGGGGAATCATCTTCAATCTTGATGTCCTGCTGAACCTGCACGCCTTCCCCGCCCGATCCTTCCATCACCGGTGCCGGCTGGTCGCTCATCTGCTGCTGCGTCGCGATCGTTTGATCCGGCGAAACCTCCGCATCCGGGACCGGAACCGGCGCCCCGATGGTCGGTTTCACCTGCGGTGCCGACACGGACACCGGCGGTGGCACGTTATTGTTCGCGATCGACGGTGGCGGCCCGAGTTCGCTGAGCTTCATGAGCCGCACCTGAATTGTCGGCGGTTCCTCTCCTTTGAGGAGTGCCGCCGCATAGTACGATCCAATCAACACAAAATGGATCGCTACGGCGAGGCCGAATCCTATCGTCCAGTACTTCTGATAGAAGGATTTCAGCTCGGCAGCGCCGTAATGCAAGGCGGGCTTTCGCGCCGTTGCTGTGGCTGCGTCCGTCATAGTGATCATTCCTTCCTTTATGTTGCCTTCGCGATCAGCGCTTTGTCCGAATCGAGCATCGGGGCAAGGCTGAAGCGTGTAATGCCGTCCTGGTTCAACTCATCGATGATGTCGACCATCGTATCATACTTCCCGAGCCGGTCGACCTTTATCAGCACAGTGAGCTTCGCATTCTTCGCCGCGTTGTCCCTGAGGAATGCACGGAGTTCTTTGCGATCGATCTTTTTCGGCGATTCGATGCCGAAATTATGGAAGTACTGGCCCTTGTCGTCTATCCGCAGAGTCAGAAGATTCGATTCCGCAATCTCGACCTTGACATTCTGGTCGGGCGGCAAGTTGATCTCCATTGTCTGCGGTCGCGACATGGACGTGGTAAACATGAAGAACGTGAGTAAGAGAAACGCGACGTCGACCAACGGCGTCATGTCGATACGGGTTCCCAGCCGGCGGCCTTTTCGGCGTTTCTTCCCCTTACCTTTGTGTTCACGTGGGGCAGCTGCATCTCCTCCGCCTGCCATAACATGATCTCCTTAAGTTATTGAGTAACCTGTCCTGCGAGGTCCGTGACCAGGCTGAACCGGGTTACTCCCGTTTTTTGCAGAACGTCCATGACATCTTCGGCATATCCGTAGTCGGCGTTCCGATCTCCCTTGATCACCGTCCGGAGATTCGGATTCGCCATGCGCGCCTGGAGCACATAATTCGCCAGATCGCTTTTCCTCACCGGATAGAGCGTCGGCTTGATATAGTATGTGGGTCCGTACATCGACGCGTAGGAAGAAAAGATCCTCTGCCGGAGCGTTTGTGAATCCAACCCCATCCACATGTGGGTGGAGTCGTTTCCAATGGCTGCAGCCTTTTCTGCAATAACGATGGTCATCAAGTTTGACTCCGGCAGCTTGTACTCCGCATGCGATGTCGGGAGCACCACCTCGACGTATTCGTCGGGCTTGAACTGCGTCGTCAACATGAAGAACGTCAGTAGCAGAAATGCCACGTCCACCAGAGGCGTCATATCGACGCGGACGCCTGCGCGATGTGGCTTGAATTTCGGCATTGCTCGCTCGCTGACTGTTAGTCGTTTGTCCGGGTGTTGAGGATCTGGACTACGTTGTAGCTCGCTTCGTCAATCATATAGGTGAAGTTGTCCACCTTCGTGACGAAGAAATTGTACGCCACGATACCGACGATGGCGGCGATCAGGCCCAGTGCCGTATTGATCAGGGCTTCCGAAATTCCGATCGACAGCTGGATGGAATCCGGGGCGCCTGCGCGGGCAAGAGCGGTGAACGCGCGGATCATTCCGATAACCGTGCCGAGCAGACCGAACATCGTCGCAATGGAGGCAATCGTCGACAGGGCGATCAGATTCCGTTCAAGCAGCGGGGTCTCCAGCGAGGTCGCCTCTTCGATGGCACGCTGTGTCTCTGCCATCTTCTTTTCGGCGTCGAGCTTCACCTCGGTCGCCACCGATTTATACCTTTCGAGGCCCGTCCGTATGATGTTCGCAGCGGATCCACGCTGCGCATCGCATGCCTTGATCGCATCATCGATGCGACCGTTCGTGAGATGTCCCTGGACGCCTTTCAGGAATGACGTGATCGCCTGCTTGCCGTTGGCCTTCCGAAGTGAGAACACACGCTCGAACACCAGGGTGAGATCAAGCAGCGTCAGGGTAATAAGGACCGGGACGACCCATCCGCCGGTGTACACGGTACCAAGGAGATTGGCGGGTTTCGTACGCGCTTCGCCATTCAGGAAGTTGCCGGGATCACCCAACACGAACAGGTAAATCGAGAACGCCACAATCGCGGTGGCAAGTATCGAGAGTGACAAAAAGATTGACTGCTTCATTGATGGACTCCTCATAAATGATGAATAGTAAACGATCCCGCCACGATTACAGGATCACGCTACTGCTTCCAACGCTTTGATGGCCTCTTCGCGCGTTTCCGCTACGTCAAATACAAGCGTCAGTTTGGTGATGACAAAAATGTTGTTGATGTTCTTGTTGATCCCGCACAACTTGACGCTCCCTTTGTTCCGCGAAAACGTCGTGTGTGCAGAGACCAGGACGCCAATCGCCGTCGAGTTCAGGTACGTCACTTTCCCCAAATCGATGACAATTTTCTTCGTCCCCTGTTCGACAAAATCCGCTATGGCGTTGCGCAACTCGTCTGTTTCTTCCCCTCCCACCAGCGACCCTTTCACTTCAATAACGCCGATCTTGCCGCTTTGGACGGATGTTGACTTTACTGCCATGGTCCCTCCTGGTATCTGATCACTGGAGATGTCGGAATGGAATGCTCAATTGGAGAAAGCAACTGAGGTGCCAAGATCAACAGGAACGGAGAGGGAAAAACTCTTCAAAAGACAGTCTAATATGGGGTTTTGTACTCGGGATTTGAGGAGCGTCTGGCAGACCTTGCATTCTGCAATCCGTAAGGAGGACATCGGACGGTTGTGAAACAACGGTGCAAAAAAACGGTGTTGACGGTATTGCATTCTGCACGGCCGGATCGGGGACGGCGAAAAGACTTGATACGGCATTACGTCAACAACAGCGAAATTACAGCCCGTATTTTTTCCGCTTTCTCCAGAGCGTCGCAGGATCAATGCCGAGGATGGATGCAGCCTCTTCGAGATCTCGCGTGACGCGGAGAACGCGGACGATATGCTGACGCTCCAATTCTTCCAGTGAAACGATCCTGCTTTCCGAGCCCGCAAACGTCTGGAACTCCTCGGGGAGGTGATGGAGATGAATCGTCCCTCCCCGCGACAGGATGACGGCGCGTTCCATGACATTTTCAAGTTCGCGGACATTTCCTTTCCACGGGTACCCTCCCAGCGCTCTCATCGTTTCCTCGTCGATCGCCGCGGTGCTTCCGAATTTCATGAGAAAATGATGGGCGAGCAACGGGACATCCTCAGGCCTTTCACGCATTGGGGGCAATTTCAGCTTCACGGCGTTCAGGCGGTAGTAAAGGTCCTCCCGGAAACGTCCCGCCTTGACTTCATCTTCGATGTTCCGGTTCGTCGCCGCAATGACTCGCACATCGACTTTTCTGGTCGCGGTCTCCCCCACCCGTTCGTATTCCTTACTCTGGAGAAACCGGAGAAGTTTGGCCTGCAACGACGACGCCAGCTCTCCGATCTCATCGAGGAACACGGATCCTCCATCCGCGGCTTCAAATCGTCCCTGCCGGTCCTTGACCGCGCCGGTATAGGCTCCTCTGACGTGACCGAACAGCTCTGACTCGAGAAGGTTTTCCGCAAGCGCCGTGCAGTTGACCGTCACAAACGGCTTCTCCGCCCGGGCACTGTGACGGTGAATGTAATGGGAGATCAACTCCTTGCCGGTCCCGCTCTCCCCTTCGATCAGCACCGTGATGTTGCTCCCCGCAACCTGCTGGGCGAGATCCATCACTTTCTTCATTTTCTCGCTGCGGGTCACAAGCTCACCCGTATCCGTATGGCGGGCAAGCTCGTCTTTCAATTCCCGGATTTCCGATTTCAGGCGGTGATGTTCGAACACTTTCTCCGTGAATACCTGAAGCTCGGTAAACTCAAACGGCTTCTGCAGATAATCGTACGCCCCGTTCTTGATGGCTTCCACCGCGGAGTCGATGCTTCCATGCGCCGTCATGAGAGTGACGGTCATCTCCGGGGCAAGCTGTCGGGCCTCCCGCAGCAGCTGTAAGCCGTCGATGGGCTCCATCTTCAGGTCGAAAAACCCCAGGTCAAACGACTGGTGGCGCATCGCATCAAGCGCCTGGAGCGGATCGGTAAATGACGTCACGGCGAATCCCGCGGTGTGCATGCAGATTGTCATCGTCCTGACAATATTCTGCTCATCATCGACAAGGAGAATGGAAGCTCGGGAACTCATAGGCGTGGTACCGCTCCGGAATTACACAGCAGGGGCATGAACATGCAGTGGCAGGGTAAAGGCGAACGTGCTCCCCTTCCCGAGCTCGCTGGTGACCCAGATTCTCCCCCCGTACAACTCCACGATCTCCTTCGCAATGGCGAGGCCGAGGCCGACACTCCCCGGAGTCTGCCCCGACGTCTGTTTCACTTGAACGAATTTATCAAAAATCTTTTCCAGATACTCCGGCGCTATTCCCTGGCCGGTATCCTCCACCTCGACCAACACTGCATCCTGTTGCCCCCGTGCGCGCACGGTCACCCTCCCCCCCGGGTCGGTATGCTTCAGCGCGTTCGTGACAAGGTTGCTGATCACCCAGGAGATCTGTTGCTCGTCGGCGACGATCCGGGGCAGGCCCGCACCCGCGTCGACGCCGAGCCGGATTCCCCTCTCCGCAAACTGGAGCTGCAACGGCTGGAGAGAGAACCTGATGACACCCGCGACGTCGAGCTCTTCATTCCGCAACTGAAGCTTGCCGGACTCCAGTTTCGAGAGCTGGAGCAGCTCCCGGGCAAGCTTCGTGAGACGGTAGCAGTCTTCCTTCGTCGAATCGATCAGCTCTTTCTGCCGTACATTCAACGGTCCAAGGATTTGCTGGTTGAGAATATCCACGCTCATGTTGATCGACGTGAGGGGCGTGCGGAATTCATGCGAAAGAGTCGCGATAAAATCGGACTTCATGTGATCAAGCTCGCGGAACTGCGTCACGTCCTGCAGGACCATCAGCACGCCGAACAAGCCTCCTTCATCATCGGTAATACGGGTAAGACGGGGCTTGTAGTACAGCCGCGAATCATTATGATCGAACTCCAGGTATTGCGTACGCGGACCGGACGGAGGTTCGCTGCCCCGGTAACACCCGTCGATGAGCCCGGTGATCCGTGCATCGTGAACCGCCTCGCTGAGCGGCCGGCCGATGACGTTCTTCCCCGGATCACAGCACAGATCGGTCACGACGGAATTCGCGTGGAGGATGCGCCTGGAGGAATCCGTCATGATCAATCCGTCGGAGATCCCGTCGACGATCGCCTCGGATTTCCTCTTTTCGGCCAGGATCTGTTCGATATTCATCTGGTCGTACTGCTTCAGGCGTTCAGTCATCTTATTGAATTCCCGGCTGAGCTGCCCGATTTCATCGTCGGACTGCACGTCGATTTTCAGGTCCAGTTTCCCCGCCCCGATCTGTTTCACCCGCTCGGTCAGTTGCTCGGCCGGAGTAATGAATACCCGCGTGAGCCAGAGCATCGTGGCGACACTCAGCGCAAGCGCGATCATCGCCATGAGCATCGTTCCGTAGGCCGTCTGGTCGGCGATCGCATGAGCCTTCGGGAGCGCATCGAACATGCTCGTCTGATTCAATTCGAACAATCGCAGGCAGAGTTCCCTGAGCTGGTTCGAGAGCGGTCGGATCATGTCGTAATAATAGAGCTTCGCATCGCTGAACGCCCCCTGGGCGATGCGGCCCGTCATGAGATCCGCCTGGGCGGTATACCGTTGATAGACATTCCGAATCGAATCAAGCAGGGGGATCTGCGTTTCGAGGGTCGCCTTCCGGACCGCTTCGTTTTCCCATGTGAGGAAGTGATCGCGGTTTGAATCATATTCTTTGAACAGGTCCTTGCTTGATGAAACGCTTGCGCCGGGGTTGGGCGGTTCTGCCTCGCTTGCGATGAGCAGCGCGTTGTCCTGCCGCTCCAGCGCTTTCATCATGTTCTCCGCTGCAATCACGCTCTGGTATTTCTCGTTCAGAATCGTCGAGACGGCCGACGAGAGCGCATAGAAGTTGTAGATCGACCAGAAACTCGCCGCGAGGCTGAGGAAGATGAGGGTGGTGAACGTCAGGACAATTCTGGAACGAACAGAGCGTATCATAATTATCGCTCACCGATTAATGCCGGTCAGAGGAGCTTCGCCGATCCGACCGGGTCAAAATGCGATGCCGATGTACGGGCCATGAAAGATCATCCGGTAATTGAAGTTCGTACTGGGCATCGACCATGTTTCATAGCGGAAGCGGTACCCTGCGCAAAGTCCATCGCCCACGGGGATGGCCGGAAAGTAGAATGCCAGGTCCGCGAGAATTGCCCCGGAAAAACCGGAGTTGACACTGAACCCCTGGGTGGAATAGTGCGCTACGGCGATGGTGGAAAGCCACGCATCAAGTGACTCGCTCACGATCCGGTACTTCAGTCCCATCCCGAGACCCACACTGGCGATGTTAAAGCTATTCCGGGCAGGTCCTGAAGCATCCGCGCGGGTGAAATTTGCCGCAAACAAAACGGGGAGAACCAGGGCCGAAGACCGGTTCCCCGACAGGGGAAGGTCTGTTCCCACGTTCATTCCGACAAACACGACAGGGTTCGTGACGTCTTTCTGAGAGTACCGGGTATACCCGAACTGAATTTCGACCAGTCCCTGTCTGAAACTGAGCATCGGCATCAGTGTGTGGAACCTGATGTTTGCCGAATCGGCCGACCCGATGTTGCTCCTGGGCTGGAAATCAATCGCCGTCACCCCTCCGGTGATCGCCCGGAAATCCGCCGGCCGGTACTCCCGTGATTCGTAGTACTGCGCGGACACGGTGTTTGTCAGGATGCAGAGGGCGAGGAGGGCGGGAACTGCTACTCTTCTGAAGTTCATCATGGTTTCTGGTCTTGCTGTATCGATTCTGTCGGGACGAGTCTTCTCAAGCGCAGCGTCCGTACCCTCTTCCCATCGAGCGTTTCCACCGTACCCTGCCACCGCCCGAGAGTGAACGTGGCCCCGATTTCCGGTACCCTTCCCAACAACTGGAGGACGTATCCGCTGATGGTCACCACATCACGCGAATCCGGCACAACGTCGAACATGCGGGAGAAGTCGTGGAGAGACATCGATCCATTGACGACATATTCTCCTTCGCCCACCTTCTTCACGGCCGACTGCTCCGTGTCGAATTCATCGTGGATGTCGCCGACCAGTTCTTCCAGCACATTCTCCAGGGTGATCAGTCCTGCGGTCCCGCCGTATTCGTCGACGACCGTCGCCATGAGTTTGCGTTTCGTGAGGAAGACACTCAGGAGCCGGTCCAGGTTCATTGTCTCCGGAACAAACAACATCTCCCGTTTGATCTCGACAAGCCGGTCACCGCTTCCCTGCTGACCCTTCAGGCGGAAGAGCTCCTGGAGGTGGACCATCCCGAGCACATGGTCCAGATCTTTTTCACAGAGCGGATACCGGGTGAACTGGTTTTCAAGAGCGATGGCAATGTTCATTTCCAGCGACTTTGTCGTCGAGAGGAACACGACGCTTGTCCGCGGGATCATGATTTCGCGGATCGATCGTGAACGCAGTTCTATGGCATTGAGCGAGATCGCGCGCCCGATCGACGAGGTTTTCAATCCCCGGCTCAGGAGGATGCGCAATTCCTCTTCGGAATGCATGGCGTCGCCTTCGCGGACCGGAGCGATGCCCATCCAGCGCAGGATGAGGACTGCGCTCCGGTTCAGAATATTTATAAATGGCCTGAACACAAGGAAGAAAACATGCAGGGGCTTGGAAAACGCAAGGGTGAACTGATCCGCGTTTTGCAGGGCCAATAAACGAGGGACGAGTTCGCCGAATACGATGAGCAGGTAGGTTATTGCGACGAACCCCAGGATCGCCGCCAGGTTGATGACCCAGGGCGTCGTCTGGATGCCGAACCAGAAGAGGAACGTTTCGAGGAAATGTGCGACGAAGGGCTCGCCCAGCCAGCCCAGGCCCAGACTCGCGAATGTAATTCCCAGCTGCGTTGCCGAAAGGTAGGTGTCGAGATGCGTCACTACATGGTGCGCAAGCTTGGCTTGCCGAACGCCGTCCCTGACAAGCGGCTCGATCTGCGTCGTACGCACTTTGACGATGGCGATTTCCGCCGCGACAAAAAACCCGTTTGCTATGACGAGCCCGACGATACTGCCAATTTCTAAGAGCGCCTCGGGGACACTCATGTGCTGCTCCTTGGGTGTATCATGAGGACCGGCAGCGACCCCGGAAGAGCTGAAATTCGGCAATTCCGGTTCTTCCCACGCGGATCCTTCCTTCTCTTCCCAGTGTGTCCAGTCCAGAATACACCTCCCGACACCCGGATCAGGCACCTGTGCTGACGCCTGCGAGCGGAGGAGGAACTCTCCATGAAAAAGGTACAAGAAACCCAAGGGGAAATCAAGGTAAGTCGGGGAGAGGAGAACCAATTGACAATTTTCGATTGACAACGGACAATTGACAATTGGGTGGAATCGGGGACTGGGAGACTGGGGGACTGGGGGACTGGGGGACTGGGAGACTGGGTGCGGAGAGTGGATACTCTGAACCGATTACTGCTATCTGTTCCAGCTTTGTCCCACTGTCTACTGCCTACTGATTTCTTCATACTTCCTTCTTCTTACTTCTTACTCCAGGCTCTCCCCTGCCTTTGGGACTGGGAGAACAAGCTGGAACCTCAGACTTTCGAAGAAGTCTTGGGGGCCTGGCGGGATTCTCCGGTTTTCAATCCCTGCAGCCAGCCGGGTTCTCTGCCCGTTTCTTCTTCCAGGAGCTTTTGCCGGGCTATCAGAATTGCCGATCGGCCAAGGTATCCCACGATCGTAGTTGGAGATTTCCTTTCGACGACGGGCAATCTCCCCACGGCGTAGCGCGCCATGCGTTCAACGGCATCACTGAGCGGTTCATCGGCAAAGGTGACCAGAGGGTGTGTGGTCCCGGCACGAATCACCGGCATGGAACCGCCGGGGTCACTCTTCAGCGCATTCAGCAGATCGTTTCGTGTGATGATTCCTGCAAGCTTCCCGCCGCTGTCGACAATCGGCAATCCCAGATGCTGTGCATACGGCGCTTCGTTATTCGCAATTTGTTTCGCCAGTTCACCCGTGGTCATTTCGGCCGGGATTGAGAACGTCACGGGATCCATCACATCTTCAACTCGGACCCGGACGAGAGGGTCGATGCTATACTCACGGGCGACGTGATGTCCCCGGCGAGCCACTTTCTCAGTGAGGATCGATCGTCGCATCAAGAGCACGGTGACGGTGTGCGCAGGGATTGTTGCTGCAAGCAGGAGGGGCAAGGCATTGACATTGTGGGTAAGCTCGAGCGCAAAGATCATCGCCGTGAGCGGTGATCGCATCGTCCCACCCATCACTGCGGTCATGGCCGCGAGCGCAAGGATTCCTGAAGCCTCCGGACCCATCCAACCCCCGACGACAGCGCCCAGAGATCCGCCGATGATGAGCAGCGGGGCAAGGACCCCGCCCGAGGTTCCCGAACCCAGGGCGATCACCCAGACGAGACTCTTCATGACGAGCAATCCTGCCGGATCGCCGCCGACCAGATTGCCCACCAACAATCCATGAATTGTGTCATATCCGATTCCGAGTACCCTGGGATCGACCAGTGCTCCGAGGCCGACCGCGAGGCCTCCTATGGCAGGCCACCACATCCAGTGAAGAGGGATACGCGCGAAGGCATCTTCAAAGAAGTAGACAGCGAGAGTAAGGCCGCTTGACAGCAGCCCGGCAGCGATGCCGATGCCGACCCCGACGAGCAGCATTTGCCACGATAACGATCCAACAAGAAGAGGCGTGGGGAAAATCGGTCCGTTGCCCAGCAGCGGCACGCGGAGGACCGATGCTATCGTCGCCGCGACAGCGACCGGAATAAACGACCGGGGCTTCCATTCGAAGAGCAGCAGTTCCACTGCGAGCAGGACGGCGGCAACGGGGGCACTGAACACCGCGGACATCCCTCCCGCCGCACCTGCGACAAGAAGCGTCTTCCTCTCCGCCGGCGACAGATGGAAGAGCTGGGCGAAAAGCGATCCGAACGCTCCCCCGGTCATGATGATCGGACCTTCAGCACCGAATGGTCCGCCCGTTCCTATCGAGACGGCTGAGGAGATCGGCTTGAGGATGGCGATTCGCACACTCATTTTACTCCTGCCGATCAGAATCGATTCGAGCGCTTCGGGAATCCCGTGACCGCGAATCCGCTCCGATCCATAGCGGGCCATGAAGCCGATAATCACTCCTCCGATGACAGGCACAACGATGAGGAGCGGTCCAAGGTGTGAGTTGGCGGGCGAAAGATAGACGAGGGAGATCTTCTGAAAGAATGCGATGTTGGAGATCCATGCGATCAGGGCAATCAGGGCCCAGGCCACGGCGGCACAGGCCGCGCCAATCAGGAGCGCCATAGCCGAAAGCAAGAGTACGCGTTTGTCTGTGGTAAAATCTCCCAGGAGAGGAGTTGAAGATGCAAACTCTTCGGTCTTATCCGGCATGCAAGGGTCTCCAGATCATAATTCCAGAAATCAAACACTTTCCGTGAGCGGAGGCGTTCCCGACTCCACAATGTATGAGTATGAGGCCGACAGTGATGGGCAAGGCGTCGCCGCGGGCGAAACGGCGAAGAAATGATGGACGTGGTCCGTTTTGACGTTGATTTTCCTCCGCGGGGTGTGTATCATAGGAGATGCTCTTTTTCGAATCCTCCCGCCGGAGAACGCCATGAAAGCGTATTTAGACCTCGTGAATCGCGTCCTGGAAAACGGAATCCGCAAAACGAACCGCACCGGTGTGGACACGATCTCCTCTTTCGCGGAGCACTACACAGTCGACCTTTCTGAGGGATTCCCGCTCCTCACGACGAAGAAAGTAAACTTCGAATCGATGCTCCGCGAGCTGCTCTGGTATCTTTCCGGTGAGGACCACATCCGGAATCTCCGCAAGCATACAAAGATCTGGGATGCGTGGGCTGACGAAAATGGGAACCTTGATACGGCGTACGGAAGATACTGGAGAAGATTCCCGAGCGCGCAATGGAATTCCGGGACCCGGAGTTATGAGGTTACCGAGGTGGACCAGGTGAACCGGGTACGTGAGATGCTGCGGAACGAACCGCATTCGCGCCGGATGGTCATCACCGCATGGGAGCCCGGCAACGCGCTGGAGAGCAAGCTCCCGCCCTGTCATTACACCTTCGTGTTCAACGTACGGGGGCAATCGCTGAACTGCCACCTGACGCAACGGTCCGGCGATATCGCCCTCGGCATCCCGTTTAATCTCGCGGCGTATTCCCTTCTGACGATGATCCTCGCCCAGGAGGTCGATCTGCAGCCGGGACTCTTCAGTCACACAATAGTCGATGCGCACATTTATGTGAACCACGTCGACGGACTCAAGGAGCAGCTCACCCGGACGCCCCGGAAGCTGCCCACGGTTGCCATCGCACACAAGTCTCTGGACGAACTTACCTTTGAAGATTTCAAACTCGTCGGATATGACCCCTGGCCGGCGTTAAAATTTCCGGTGGCGGTATGAAGCTTGCACTGATTGCAGCGATCGCCCGGAACAGGGTGATCGGCCGGGCCGGCGCCCTTCCCTGGCGGATTCCGGAAGACATGAAGAGGTTCAAGCGCCTCACGATGGGCAACGCCGTGCTGATGGGGAGGAAGACATATGAATCTCTGGGGAAACCGTTGCCGGGCAGAAGAAACCTCGTTGTCACTTCAGTGCCGCGGCCGGAGGTCCCCTGCTTCTCTTCGCCGGAGGAGGCTCTCCAGGCCGCGAAGAATGAGGAATGGACATTCGTGATGGGCGGGGCGACGTTGTATCAGTACTTTCTCGAGCGGTGCGACGCCCTCTTCCTCACGATAGTCGAACAGGCTCCGGAAGGCGATACCCTCTTCCCTCCCTACGAACATCTCCTCGGGACGAGATACATTCTCCTGCATCAGGAAGATCATCACGGTTTTCATTTCCTCGACTACGGAGTGAAGGCGTAACCGCCTTCCCTTCCCGTCGGGCGAGCATCGCGTAACCCGGGTCCATGAACGCACGCATTACCAATACCTTCATCGATCGTTTCGCCCCCCCTGATGTTATCCGGCATGGGCGGGAACTGTTCCTCAAGGACGCCGTTCGCATCACGAACGTTTCCCCGGATATTCTCCATGCAGAAGTCCGGGCCGTGAGAATCTATAACGTTCTCCTCCGGAATTCCGGCCATCAACTCGATACCCGATGCACCTGCGGCGTGGATTGGGGCAAGTGTGAGCATGCCGTTGCGGTGCTCTGTGAAGTCAAGCGGCGGCAGGAACTCCAGCCGGAAATCGTTCCCGATGAGTCCGGTTGGAAGGATGAGCATGGAAGGGAAAGTCCCGCCGGACGCGGACAGAAATGGGCGAAGAGTCTTGCCAGAATACTCACGAACGGACCCTCCGCCGCGCCTCTGACCGGGGAACGGAAACCGACATGGAAGCTCGCTTTCGCGCTGCAGGTGCACAAGGGGAAGAGACGGATTTCCCCCCTTCGGATCCGCGTGCGCAAAGACGGTTCGGATGGTCAGGCTTCAATACTCCAGAATGTCCTCTGGCATGACCTCGGGCTTCTTACCAAAGACGAGAGACTGCTCCTCGACAAGATGGATCCGTCGATTGAAACATACATCGATGAGAATGAAGAAAGTGTTCCGACAGAAGCTGACGCCGCATTGTCGTCCCTTGCGAAAAGTTATGCGTCGAAGGAGAACTTCCGGTGGAATGATGTGATGCTTCTCCTGGAAGGGAAGGAGCTGTATCTCGAGGGGAGAAATTCCGTCGCCGCAAAGCGCCTGACGGTGGATTCGCGTCCGGGAACCATGGCGTTCAGTATCACGGAATCGGGGCGGGATCTGAGTTTTTCCCCGGAAATTGAATGGCCGGATATCACGGTCCCGGTTTCCGACGACATGGTCGTACTCTCCGTGAATCCTCTGTGGGTGTTGGTCGACAATGTTGTGCGTCCCGTGGAAAACCTCCGGGGCGAAGATCTGGTCCGGTTGAAACAGATTACAACGCCGCTCCTCGTTCCCGCGAAGGACAGGGAGATTTTCCTCGCGCGGGCTCTCCCGACACTGCTGGAAAGATTCCCCCTCCGGTCCGGCGGAGGCATATTCAAAAAGATTGAGGGATCCCCGGTGCCAAGGGTATACCTCTCCGAAGCCAGAGGCGGCCTGGCAGTCCGGCTCCGGTTCTGGTACGGAAATGCCGTTGAAATTCCCGAAGGGCATTTGTCTCCCGGAACGGCAGAGATCCATTTCTCCCCGAATGCGATTGTCTCCCTGAAACGCGACCACGCAAGCGAGGAAGCCGCACACATCCGGCTCCTCGGTTCCGGGCTCCGGACAAGCGATACCGGCGGAGCATCCCCGGGCTTCGTGCCAACCGGTGAACCGCTGGCCTGGCTCACCGAAAAGTTGCCCGACCTTGCAAAGGAGGGATTTGAAGTATTCGGCCAGGAAAGTCTGACCCGGTATCGAATCCGCACCGGCTCGTCAAAGATCTCCTTCTCCGTGTCGTCAGGGATTGACTGGTTTGACCTGAGCGTCAATGCCACATTCGAAGGAACGTCTGCCTCACTGCAAGCATTTGTCGCCGCTGTCCGGGAAGGACGACGGTACGTGCGACTCACTGATGGATCGTACGGAGTCCTTTCCGGCGAATTTCTCCAGCGATTCAAGGCCGCCGCGTTGTTTGGCGACGGTGTGCCCGAGGGTCTGCGCTTCTCCCGCTCGCACGTTTCCCTTCTCGAAGATCTCTCCACCGAGACAGAGTTCTTTGCCGACGATGCTTTTACGTCGCTGCGCGAACGGCTCCACTCCTTCACCGGCGTCAGGCATCAAACGCTGCCGGAAGGGTTTCTTGCGATCCTCCGTCCCTATCAGCAAAGCGGGTATGATTGGCTGAGATTCCTGCATGAGTTTCGCTTTGGAGGACTTCTCGCGGACGACATGGGGCTTGGCAAAACAGTGCAAACGCTAGCGCTCCTGGCACACGTTCACGAGACCCGCACCGCCCGACCGTCATTGATCGTTGTGCCGACCTCTCTCGTCCACAACTGGCAACGTGAGGCCCAGCGGTTCGCGCCGAATTTGCGGGTCTTGACCTATCACGGGCTCGACCGGAAACGCTTCCAGGGTGAATTTGAAGCATACGACGTCATTATCACGAGCTATGGAATCCTCCGTCGCGATGTGGAGTTTCTCCATGAAATTCCATTCTGCTACGCCATTCTGGATGAATCGCAGAACATAAAGAATTTTGCCTCCGTGAACGCCCGCGCGGCAAGGAATGTTCAGGCGGAATACCGGCTTGCCCTGACCGGGACACCTGTTGAAAACAACCTTTCGGAACTCTGGTCACAGTTGCATTTTCTCAACCCGGGAATGCTCGGCGGCTTGAAAACGTTCACGGACCATTACGTCAAGCCGATCGAACGGGAACACGACGAACAGTCCGCTTCTTCTCTCCGTCAGATCATTCGCCCGTTTCTTCTCCGCAGGACGAAGGAACTCGTGGCGGCAGACCTTCCGTCGAAATTCGAATCCATCGTCCTGTGCGACATGGACGAGGCGCAACGTTCCGCCTATCAGCACTGGCGGGAGTATTATCGCCAATCGATCCTTCGCAGTATCCAGAACATCGGGGTGGGGCGCAGCACGGTGAAAGTCCTCGAAGGGCTCATGAAACTCCGCCTGGTCTGCTGTCATCCGGCGCTTGCCGACGAGCGTTACCGGGGAGGGTCAGGCAAATTTTCCGCGTTCGAAGAGATGCTTGATGATATTCTCCAGGAAGGCCACAAGGTACTCGTGTTTTCACAGTTTGTCAGAATGCTTTCGATCCTCCGCAAGCATCTTGACCGGCACAACATTTCCTATGAATACCTGGACGGAAGGACTACACACAGGAAAGTCCATGTAGACCGGTTTCAGAACGACCCGGCTGTCCGCGCGTTTCTGATCAGCCTCCGGGCAGGGGGCACCGGATTGAACCTCACCGCAGCCGACTATGTCATCCACTACGACCCGTGGTGGAATCCCGCCGTCGAAGCCCAGGCCACTGATAGAACCCACCGGATCGGCCAAACCCGACAGGTTTTTTCCTATAAGCTCATCACACGGGATACCGTCGAGGAAAAGATCGTCGAACTGCAAGAAAAGAAGAAGAATCTGGTCGCGAAGGTCATCACCACCGAACAGAGTTTCCTCAAGTCGCTCACGCGTGAAGAAATTGAAGAATTGTTTTCCTGAGTGATCGGAAAATCAGGGTCCCGGGCATATAAAGAATGAGGGGGGAGTGGGAGACTGTGAGAGGGGGAGACTGGGGGAAGGGGGGAAAGGGAGAAAGGCCTTAGGAATCCGATGCACAGGAGGACGTGTTATGACCGACGATGAAGAGCGCATTCAAAAGACATTGAACGAAGCGAAAAAGCGGGAACTGGAGGAACGCTACGGGGGAAGCTTTCACCCTGCAGATTCCGAACTTCCCCCGGAAGTGGAAGCAGATTGGCTCCAGAGTATTGAGGAATTCGAGCGGATTTTTGAAAACGCGGAAGTGACCACTGTCCGCAAGTTTCTCGGCAATCCATACATTGCTCCGCTCGCCGAGATTCCGGATGACCGAATCGGCCGTGAGCTTGATCGGGTGATCGACCTGCTCGAGGACCAGGGAATCGTTATACATTTCTGCGCGCCCATCCCCGATGAAGAGGCATATCGCTTTATTTCCGAAGAACTGCTCGAAATGGAGACCGATGACATTCATGTCGATGGTCTCACGCAGGATTACGTGTATGAAGAATTCCATCCGAACGACGTTCTTGACGCCTCGTTTTCGGGAGAAATACTCCTCCGGGGAATTTTTACCTCACCCCGGGAAGAACTCCTGGAGGAACTTGTACCGGATGGCACAGACCTGAAAACCGGTGGGAGGGTATCCCGCGCCGTACTGCTCCAACCTGTAGAGGATATCAGACGCGGCATCGTCTCATATTTGCGTTTCAAAGTCACAATTTGCCGCTGTCGGGTGACAGGTTCTGAAGGCTCTGTCGCTGCCCACCTCCTCTGGGAAGGACTGCGGGAAGGGACTTTGAAGCAGGTAAGCGGTGGCGCTGAGGCCCAGCTTGGACTCCAGAAGGACGAGAACGGCTATTGGCGTGTTTGCGCGCTGGCAATTCACCAACGCGAAGCTTGACATGCCGGCAATAATTTGCGTATCGTGGGATACCTTAATGACGTTCCTCCGCCATGACATTTTTCCACGAAACCGCAGCCAGGAATTATGCGTGAAGTTTCCGTAGGGGTTCTTTTCAAACGGGGTACCATTCTTGCCTGCCGGCGCAAAGATTCGGCACGATACGGACGGAAGTGGGAATTCCCCGGCGGCAAAATTGAACCCGGCGAATCCGCGCGTGAAGCTCTCGATCGTGAGCTTCATGAAGAGCTGGCGATTCGGGTCGTTGAAGCATCTCTTTTCCACCGGCAGGAGTGGGTCTACCCGGCATCTGCCACAGACAGGGAAGACGGAGTATTCAGAGTTCACTACTTCACAGTTTCGGAGTTCGAAGGCGAACCACAGAATCTCGCATTTTCCGAGATCCGCTGGGTCACCGTCGAGGAGCTCCAGGCACTCGACACCCTTGAAGGAAACGGCGAAGTCATCGCTCTTCTTGCCGGCAAGCTGTTTTCCGGACGGGGGTGACGCAGATGGCCTCCGGTCCCGATCGAAAACGACTTCATGCACGAATTCTCCAGTGGTATAGGCGGCAGGGACGTGAACTCCCCTGGCGCGACCTCACCGACCCATATCCGGTGCTTGTGTCTGAAGTTATGCTGCAACAGACTCAGGTGAGCAGGGTACTCCTCAAGTTTCCCACCTTCATGGCCCTCTTCCCCTCTCTCCGTCGCCTTGCAGGAGCGTCGCAAAGAGATGTGGTCCGGGCCTGGCAAGGAATGGGCTATAACAACCGGGCGGTCAGGCTCCATCGCCTGGCGCAACTCGTCGTTGAGAACCACGGGGGCAACATCCCGGACAACCTTCCTGCCTTGCGCTCGTTTCCCGGCGTGGGCAAATACACGGCTCACGCAATGATGGCTTTCGCCTTCCGGAAGCGGGTTCCGCTCGTCGATATCAATGTACGGCGGGTACTCTCACGCGTTCTCTGGCGGATATCCGATACCGCAGTTCTCAAGGCCGAGGAGGAGATCTGGGAAGCCGCCCACTCCCTGCTCCCGTCTGCGCATACCTATGAGTGGAATCAGGCATTGATGGATCTCGGTGCCACCATTTGCACCGCGCGTGCGCCGAAATGTCCTGCCTGCCCGGTGAATCGCGAATGCCGCTCATCCGGACGCATCAAACGGTCTTCACCGAGGCGCAAGCGCCCCGACCCTTCACGGAAGGGGGTTCCGAACAGAGTGTATCGCGGGAGGATTGTTGAAACGTTACGGTCGCGCCCGCGGGGTCTCGCGCTCCACCGTCTCGGCCGCCTTATTGCCGATGATTTTCAGGATGCCGACCTCAGGTGGCTCTCCGCGATTGTCGCCGCTCTGGCTGACGATGGACTCGTGAGGGTGAAAGGCGTCCGGGAGTCCACTTGCCGTGTGTCCCTCATATGAAAAGCCGTCCCCTTTCGGAAGGATCACGCCTCCACGCCGATTTCGCGACGCGCAAAGAGGCGATCCGTACCCGCCTGCAGGAATTCTCCGCCGTTCCTCCCGAGGATTATTTCTATGAGCTCGTCTATTGCCTGCTAACACCTCAATCCAGCGCAGTGCATGCGGGAGTTGTGGTGACGCTCCTGCGGGAATCCGACGTTCTGCACCGGGATCTCCCCATGGAGAAAATTCTTCGGGAGAGATCCCATTATATCCGGTTCCATAACACCAAGTCGCAAAGGATACGGGAGGCGCGCGCGCGCATTGCGCACATCGTCCTGGAAATTCTCAACACGCCTGATTCCCCGAAACTCCGCGCCTGGCTCGTCGCCAATGTTCAGGGCCTGGGATGGAAGGAAGCATCTCACTTTCTTCGGAACATCGGCCGAAGGGATCTGGCCATTCTTGACAGGCACATTCTGAAGAACCTTGTCCGGTTCAAAGTCATCCGGTCGACCCCAAAGACACTCACTCCCAAACGGTATCTTGCCATCGAGAAAAAGTTCGCGAAATTCGCTGCGGAGACAGGGATCACAATGGATGAGCTCGATCTCCTTTTTTGGAGCAGGGAAACAGGGCAGATCCTGAAGTAGAGCTCCCACGGGAACATCCAGGGCGGAGCGGGAATCCGGAGGCCCAGCCGCTTGAGCCGACCGTCAGTTGTTCTTTCCCGTGGAACTTCATAAATTTGATGGGAACAAGGAAGCCCGGCCGATGAATCCGATATCCGTGCAGATTATCACCCGTGATGCCTCAGATCAGCACGAGGTACGACGGCAGTATTTGCGACAAACCCGCCATCCACGGTGGGAGATGTTGAAGATTTTTGTCCATGCGTTTTTCCACGTACGATTCCGGTAATTCCTATGGCAGAAAGTTTTTCATTCGATATTGTGTCGGAAGTCAATCTGCAGGAGGTCGACAACGCAGCCAATCAGGCGCGGAAAGAGATCGGACAGCGTTACGATTTCAAAGGTTCGAAGAGCGCGATCGATCTCTCGCTGAAGGACAAGACCATCACGGTGACATCGGACGATGATTTCAAATTGAAGAGTGTGATTGACATCCTTCAGGAAAAACTCATCAAACGCAGCGTTCCGTTGAAAGCGCTGAAATATTCGACTCCGGAATCGGCCGCCGGCGGAACCATGCGCCAGGTGATAACGCTGCAGGTCGGCATCGACAAGGAAAACGCGAAGCTGATCGTCAAGATGATCAAAGACACCAAACTGAGAGTCCAGTCCCAAATCATGGACGATCAGATACGGGTCACCGGGAAAACCAAGGACGATCTGCAGACGATCATCACCATGCTGCGAAAGGCCGAGCTTCCGTTTGCGGTCCAATTCACCAATTATCGTTGATCGATGGCCCGTCGCACTGATTTCTTCTGTTTCGCTTTCGTTGTCCTTCTGTCTCTCACCACCGTTGCCGCACGGGCGCAGCGCGGTTCACTTGGTGTCGTATTCGACGATGGATCCCCTCCGCCGCCTCCGGTCCCGACGCTGCTCCAGGGTCAGGTAGTGTTTGTCTCGGTCAATGATCTCGCCGCCCGCCTTCGTCTTCCTGTCCTGCGACAAACGCCCACCACCCTCGAATTGACCGCTGGATCGATGCAGGTGAAGCTCGCCGCCAGGAATCCGTTCCTGGTGCTCACGGATTCTTCGGGACAGCCGTCAGGATACCAGCTCGCATTCGATGTCGTTACGAACGGCGGGAAGTTCTATGTTCCCCTCGGCCAGTTCCTTGCGGTATTGGGCGCCCGGCTTTCAACCTCGCTTTCTCTCGATCCGTCCGGAGATATTCTGCATGTTGGAGCGACTCCCAGCGCAACCCCCGACAATGTGGTCTCCGGCCTCGAGATGCAGAAGAAAGCCAACGGGATGCTCATCCGCATCCCGCTGTCCCCCGCGTTGACCAACATCGAGCACTGGACGACCGATGATGGATGGCTCTATCTCACCATCGCAGACGCCCGCGGCAATGTGAGAAAGCTGAACGCAACCAAGCCCGTTGGATACGTCAAGAAAGTCGCGGCTATTCAATCGGCGGGCTCGCTCCAACTCTCTTTCAGACTGTCCGATGCGTCATTGACCGACGAGGTGAGTCGGGACCAGGGTAATGGAGACCTGATCGTCACCCTGCGCAAAGAGGCACCCGCCCCACCCCTCCGCCTTGATCTCTCCACGAAACGGGACCGGTGGGCATTGGACGTCATTGTCATCGATCCGGGGCATGGGGGAAAGGACGCCGGGGCGATTGGCGTCACCGGTCTCAAAGAGAAAGACGTCACTCTCGGTATCGCTCTGAAGCTCGGTGCGCTGATCAAGAGAGAGCTCAAAGGCGTCAAAGTTGTGTATACGCGGTCCACGGACCGTTTTGTCGAGCTTGACAAGAGAGGGACAATTGCCAACGAAGCGGGGGGCAAGCTGTTCATCAGCATTCACTGCAATTCGATGCCGAGGAAACCAAACCCGACGCGGGGATTCGAGGTTTACCTTCTGCGTCCCGGGAGAACCGACGAAGCCATCGACATTGCGGAGCGGGAGAACGCGGTGATCAAGCTGGAACAGGGTTACGAAGAAAAGTACAAACATCTCACCGACGAGAACTTCATTCTTGTCACCATGGCCCAGAACGCCCATGTGAAAGCCAGCGAGGAGTTTGCCAACATATTACAGCGTGAGATGGAGACGCACGAGGCTATACCGAACCGCGGTGTCAAACAGGCGGGCTTTTACGTCCTGGTCGGCGCTTCGATGCCCAATGTCCTGGTGGAAACGGCCTATCTCTCCAATCGACAGGATGAGCAGTTCCTGCGGTCTCAAAGCGGTCAGGAAAAAATTGCTGAATCCATTGCACTGGCGGTGAAGCGATACAAGCAGGAGTACGAGCGTCTTTTGAAGGAGGGAGAGGTCGAACCCTGAGGAGTGAATCGGATTTCCTGTGCCGTCCCCTCCACAGCATCCTATCGCACGACGAGTACCGGTATGTCAAGCTTGTGCCGGACTTCCGACACGGAAGTGCCCAGGAAGAAGTCGGCGATGAGCCTGTGCCCGTGCCCGCCCATGACCAGAATGTCGATCGAATAGTCGCGTGAGAGGCGCACGAGCTCGCCGGGGACATCGTGCCCGAAGCCGAGCGCGAGGTTTGCCTCCACCCCCGCCCGGCTGATTTCGTCGGCATATTCCTCCAACCGTTCCCGATCCTCCCTCGCTTCCTTGTCGAAAGCCTGTGTCCCGAATACCTGTCCCGCCACTCCTTCAACTATATGGAAGAGATAGACCGGGGCATGGTGGAAGGTTGCCAGAGAATGTGCGTGCGAAAGGACCTTGGCGTCCATGGCGCCAAAATCCACTGCAACACCGATCCGTTTGTATTCCTGTCCCAGCAATCCCACCCGCGGCCGGGGGAGGGGCGGCGGTTCATATTTCTTCAGACGCCACGACTTCGGCATGGCGACGTAAAATAGGAGGAATGCCGACCCGACCGCAACCGGGACGACCGTCAACCAGATCCAGATCGCCGAGGGACCTGCAGCGAGGATCCATCCGTGGATCGTATCGAAAATGAGTTTGGCATTCAGGGCAACGATAACAGTTGTGCAAATCCATGCAAGAATCTGAACCCAGGACTTGTTCGCGAACACTCCCATGATCGTCCGGTCGCCGGTGAATTTGATCAGCGGAACGACGGCGAAGGGGAGTTGGAGGCTCAGGATAATCTGACTCAGGATCAGGAGATCGTATGATCCCTGGTCGCCCTTCAGACTGATGATGATGACTGCGGGGATAATCGCAAGCAAGCGGGTGACAAGCCGGCGGAGCACCGGCCGGATTTTAAAATGCATGAAGCCTTCCATCACGATCTGCCCTGCGAGCGTCCCGGTCACCGTCGAGCTCTGCCCGGAACTGATCAGTGCGACTGCAAAGAGGACACTCGCCAGAGCGGTTCCCACGAGCGGCGTGAGGAGCTGGTAAGCCTGCTGGATTTCAGTGACAACAACTCCATTGCGGAAGAAGACTGCCGAAGCAACGATGAGGATGGCGGCGTTGACGAAAAACGCCGCGTTCAGCGCAATGGAAGTATCGATGAGATTGTAGCGGCAGGCCACTCTCTTCCCGTCGATGGACTGGTCGACCGCGCGGGTCTGGACAAGGGCGGAATGGAGGTAAAGATTGTGAGGCATCACGGTGGCGCCGAGGATGCCGACCGCGATGTAGAGGTTGTCGCTTGTGATATGGGGAATGAATCCCTGCACGAGACCTCCCCATTCCGGCTTCGACAAAAAGACCTCTATGCCGAAGCAGACACCGATCGTCGCGATAAACGTCAGGATCAAGGCTTCCATCTTCCTGATACCATAGCGCTGGATGGCCAGGAACAGCATGGTATCGGCCCCGGTAATCACGACCCCATAGACCAGCGGGATTCCGAAGAGCAGATTCAACCCGATCGCCGTTCCCAGGACCTCTGCGAGATCACACGCGGCGATCGCGATCTCACACATGATCCAGAGTGCGATGACGATCGGCCGGGGATAGTTCTCCCTGCACCCTTGCGCCAGGTCCCTCCCGGCAACAATGCCAAACCGCGCGGACAGCGTCTGAAGAATCACCGCAATGATGTTCGACATCAACAGGACCCAGATCAGCTCGTAGCCGAATCGGGCCCCCCCTTCAATGTCGGTCGCCCAATTCCCCGGGTCCATATACCCGACGCTGACAAGGTAGGCGGGGCCAGCGAAGGCAAAGAGGCGCTTCAGCATTCCCACGTTTTTCGGAATGGGAACACTGCTGTGGACTTCGGAGAGGGAAATCTGGTCGTGCGATCTGCGGAACGCCATTATTCAAATCCGTGAGGTGTTGCCCGGGGAAGAGCAGGGATGTCACCGATCCGGCCGGTCCTGCCCCCCGTCCTCTTCCTTGAAAAGGTCGTCACTGAGTCCGGTGTTCAGTTTGTACCCCGAATATTTGATTGTCGCCGACCCTCCAATGGGCTGGCCACGCCGGCGGTTGGGGGCGACTTCTTCCATAATGTTCGGCACCGTGCTGTCCCCCGAGGCAGCTCCGAACGTCACAATAATCTCCGCGGGGAGCCACCGGCCCTCGACCAATTGACTCGTAATGCCCGCAGCCATGACCCGGCCGTCCAGCGACGGGATGCGAATCGAATCCGGGGTCCAGCGGAGCGGGTTGACAAACAACTGGACCTTGCGAAGCTTCGTCCTGTCTTTTTTGGGCAGGAGAATCACTTTGTATTCGGGGTGCCCGGCTACGGTGTCGAGTTCGACCGCCTCCTCTGCATCGTACCGTTGCCGCAACATGCCGAAATTGAATGCGACCGCCTGCCGCGGCACCATCGCAAAGCTCGTGGCGTCGAAATGCACCTTGTCCGGCTCCTTGAAATACATCGTCAGTTTCGTCGGCGGAACCTTCACTCGCTCCACATTCACCGACACCTCGAGCGTCACCGTATAATCGTTGATCCCGGCATAGAGATCCTCGATGTGCTTGAGGACTGCCTCGCCGTCAGGAAGCGTGCCGGCCGGTGTTTGTCCCAGCATGAGCGTCGGTGCAATGCACAAAAAAAAGAAAATAATTCCGAACCGGATCATACGGCATCTGCTTTTTTCGTCGTGGGTGAACCTGCGAACGTGTTATACAAGACCATCAACACGGTGGCGGCGACACCGATGCCAAAGAGCGTGTACCAGACAATCACGGGTGTGCCGGATGATCGGGCGAATGTGTACAGCCAGCCTCCAAACGTCCCGCCGAAGAACCACGCGATGGCAATGGGCAGAAACGCATATCCCTGGAACAGGGCCTGTTGTCCCGGAGGAGCGAGGTTGGAAATGTACTCGTAGTATCGCGGCGCCTGGGTCATCTCCCCGATAGACCATACCACGAGGGCGATAATGATTGAGGGGATCGTGGGATGAATCGCAATAATAAGCCAGCTGAGGGAAGATACGCCAAGACCGATAACAATGGCGGTTTTCGTCGGCATGTTCTTTGTCATCGCGTTCACCACAAGCTGAAGAGCGATAATCGTCGCCGCCCCGACTGCGAGGACCAACTCGAAATCGGCATTCTTGTCGATATAGTCGGTGATATACAACGGAAGGATGATGTAGAGACCGCCCCAGAACATCACCCAGTAGAACGCGAAGATCAGGAGGAACATGATGAAACGGATGTTGCCGAGGACGACAAACATATTCATCAGCTTCTTCCCCATGGATTCGACGACTTTGACCTCCGGCTCCGGGACGTTGCGATAGAAGAAGAAGTTCACGATCAGCATCAGTGCGCAGCTGCCGGCGGAAACGAGATAGACAAACTCGATCCCGGCATTTTTCCGGACCACATTGGCGATCAGCGGGCCCAGCATCGCCCCAATGTTGACGATCCAGTAGTAGATGGCGAACCCGATCGATTTCGTTTCCGGTTTTGACGAGACCGCAACCGTCCCCAGGACCGATGGCTTGATGAACGAGCCGCCGAACGCGGTCAGGACCATGATGGGAACGAGCACCCAGAAGACGGAGGTGCCGGCATAGATTCCGTTGAAGACCTGCATGCCGGTCGAGCCGATCAGAAAGTAGCCCACGGTGAGAAGCGAGAATGCGGCGAAGAAAGCCCTCCGAAAACCGAATTTATCGGCCAGGGTTCCGGCAAAGATGGGAAGGAAATAGAGAAGACCGCCGAATATCGAGGAGAGCTTCCCGGCATCAATCACCGAAAGACCAAGATGATTGGTAAGGTAGATCGTCAGGATCGTCCCCTGGCCGTAATACGCAAGCCGTTCAAACAACTCCATTATATTGGCGACCCAGAAAACCCGGTGGAAACCATTCTTCACTTCTGCAAACCGCGCGGAGAGGGACAAGAGCTTGTTCCTTCTAAGAATTTGTTCAGAGGGACTGTTTACACCAGGAGCACCAGTTCTTCCTGTTTCTCTCCGGTCACTTCTGCAGTGCCATCATGCCTGATGAACATATTGATCTCCGACCGGGCGGCCATCTCCCCTTCGAGGTAGATACCGGGTTCGATCGAGAAGCAACAGCCGGGCATCAGTCTGCGGTCATCCTTCGTTTCAAGATTGTCGATATTCACACCGTTGCCATGCGTATCCTCGGTAATCGAGTGCCCTGTCCGGTGAACGAAGTACTTCCCGAATCCGGCTTTCTTCACCACCGCCCGGCAGGCATCATCGACCTCCCAGCCGTAGCAGGGTTTTCCTTTTGCGAAGTGATCCTGGACGAAAGCGATCGCCGCATCCCGCGCATTCCGGACGGTCTGGAAGATCTTCTGGTACTTCGGCGGCGGGTCCTGCCCGACGAATCCGACCCATGTGATATCATAGTAGATTGCGCCGGGGGTGTTGAGTTTCGCCCACATGTCGATCAACACCGTATCGCCCTGTTTAATGGGTCGGGCATTGGCTGCGGTCGTGTCGAAATGGGGATCGGCGGGGTGGTCGTTCGTCCCGACCATCGGAGGATCGTACGTGGTCAGGTTCTCTTCTCCGAACCGCCGCATGATGAACTGCTGGATTTCGTATTCCGTCTTGAGCACGCCGGACCGGACGGCCCTCCGGATTTCCTCGAAGGCTTCTGCACGGATACGGTCCATCGCGGCTCCCGCCTGCTTGTGGGTCCGGTAGCCTTCCTCGGAAATCACCGAGACAAACATCTGGACGAGGTCGGCGCTGGAGACAAGTTTGTGTCCGAACCCCTTAATGAGCTCCACCGTGCCGCCATCGACGAGGGAAACATACGGGACGTTGTTCTTCGGCGAATACTGCATGGCGATCGACTTCTTCCCTCCGAGTGTCTTCTTGAGCGCGGCGTGGAGTTGCTCCCAGGAAAGATAGACCATCGTCGATCCCGGGAGGTCGTCGAGCTTGTGTTTCTCCACGATGGACACGATTTTCTTCGGGACCCCCTTGGCGGGGATGTAGTAAAACCATCGCCGGGTATTCATCTTCTCAAAATTCAGCCCCAGCACCTTGTACGCGAGGAAGTCGCGGTTCCGAAAATCGGTGAAGAGCCAGCCGTCCATCTTGTGTGCGCGAAGTGCTGCTTGAATGCCTGGAAGGTCCATACGTTCTCCGTTGGATGGTCAAAGTCGAAATGTCAAGATACCGATTGCCCCGGCAACATTCCATCAACTCAGGATGTCTTTCCTGGCGAAGACAGTCCAGCTCAGGGCGGTAAATCCCACAGTATACGCGACCAGCATTCCGGCCGATCGCAGGACTTCGTCCCATGGAATAACATCGTCCATCGCGCGCTGCCAGAGGCTGAAATGCGTCGTGAACAGATACGGCTTCACAGTCTCAAAAATGGTGATGGGAATATTCCCGATGATCAGAAAGACGATAATGATCGCCATCGTGCCGACAATCGGTCCGATGGCATTTTCCACGAACGATGAGAATGCGACCGCGAGCGACGCGACACACCACATACTGAGGATGGAAAAACCATAGGCGAGGGCAAGCCGCGCGGGCACTTCAGCCATCGGAAGGATCACCAGGGTTCTGCCCGGGACGAGAAGGTCTCCCTGACCGAACCACGCAAGTCCCAGCCCCAGGCTCAGCAGCGCCAGGAACACGACAAGCGTGGTCGTATAGAAAAGCGTCGCAATATATTTTACGAGAAAAATCCTCGATCGGGAGGGAGGCCGGGTGAGCAGGATTCTGAACGTTCCTGCCGTCGCCTCTCCTGCGAGGATGTCGCCCGCGACCAGGGTAATGAGAAACGGGATATGGATCCACATGCTGTTCATGATGAAGTACGTCACGAAATACCCATTGAACAGATTTCCCAGGAACAGAAAATCCTGGCTCAGGCCGCGGGTCATGTTCTTCACCATGGTTCCCCCCTCCAGCTTGAACCCGTATTCCACGAGCGGGACGACGACGCCGATGGCGATGAATCCGATGTACGTTCTCCATTTGAAGAAGGTCTTCAGAATTTCGTTCTTGAGCATGTCAGGCGGGTGATCCCGGTGATGAAGATGGAGCAGTTCCGCGTTCCGACTCCGCGGTGATTTTCAGAAAGTACTCCTCGAGGGAGCGTTGGGGGACGACAGAATGAATCGCCACGCCCTTCTCGACGAGCGATTTCACCAGGCCGGGGACGATCTCATGCGCCACCGAAATCGTGATGAGGCCGTTGTCGATCCTCGGGTCTGCGACAGGCCGGGTCTCGCCGAGGACGCGCAGGGCGACATCGATCGGGCGGGCATCGATCCGAACCGTCGCGGCGTCTGCCGCAAGAAGCTCACGGACGGAACCCTGAACGACGAGACTCCCGTGATTGATGATGGCCATGGTGGAGGCGGTCTGCTCGATCTCGCTGAGGAGGTGGGAGGAGAGGAAGATCGTAATGCCCTGGTCGCGCGACAGGGAATTTATCAGGTCGCGGACTTCGGCAATTCCTTGTGGATCGAGACCGGTCGTGGGTTCGTCGAGGATGATGAGCTCGGGATCGATGAGCAGGGCCTGGGCAATTCCCAAACGCTGCTTCATGCCGTGGGAGTATGTCTTGACCCGGTCATCTCCCCTGTCGGCCAGCCCCACCAGGTGGAGGGCCCGCTCAATCGCATCCCGGTCGACCTTTCCATACAGCGCCCCGACAATGGCGAGATTTCTTCTGGCGGTGAGGTAGGAATAGAAATCGGCGGATTCCACCAATCCCCCCACACGGGAGAGAATGGCCTGCCGGTCTTTGTCGAGACGCTTGCCGAAAAGCTCGACGTGTCCTGCGGAAGGGCGGATCAGGGACAGCATCATCCTGATCGTCGTGCTTTTCCCGGCGCCGTTGGGGCCAAGGAAGCCGAACACCTGTCCACGGAAAACCTCAAGGTTGAGCCGCTGGACGGCCCATCGATGGCCGTAGCGTTTACCCAGGTCAATAGTCCGGAGGATGCGATCGGAAGGCATTGAGCGGATCGTTGGTTTTTTTAAAGTACTTCCTTTTTTCCCTTCTCGCAAATCTTTCCTTGCGCATGAATGCGATTTTCGGGGCGGCTTTGGGCCCCACCCGGCTGAGCCGGGGCCTCGTCACCAGGGGTTACCGGGCGGAATCTCCATGATCCTTCAAATTCGTTGAACCTTCTTTAAGAAATGTGTATCTTTGAGGTCACCCCTCGCCGGATGGATTCTGCCAGCCGGTGACCCGCTGGCAGTGGAATGCTTGTTTGTGGAGGGGAAAGCACCGTATCGCGCGGGCATATGGCGAAATTGGCAGACGCGCTAGACTTAGGATCTAGTGGAGCAATCCGTGGGGGTTCAAGTCCCTCTATGCCCACAAAAGGGTCTATTTCACCCCGCATCACAAGAAGAAAGGCTCGCTGTGCAGGTCACCATCAATACACTCTCGGAAGTTGAGAAAGAAGCGGATATCGTCGTTACTCACGAAGAGCTTCTTCCCCATTTTGACCAGGCTTATGAAGAATTCCGCCCGAAAGTGGAGCTGAAAGGTTTCCGCAAGGGCCGCGTTCCCATGCCGATGATCAAACAATTGTACGGCGAAGCAATCGAGCAAGACGCGCTGGAGGAGATCGCCGGGTTCTTCTTCCGGACAGCGATGAAGGATAAAAACGTGGAACCGATGGGCCGGCCGGTGCTCACGGAAAAAAACTATGAGCGGGGAAAAGGATTCTCCTTCAAAATCAAATACGAAGTCCGTCCGACGATCGACCTGCACGGCTATAAGGGCCTTGAACTTACAAAATTTGTGCACCCCGTCGAAGACACGGAAGTTCAGGACGAGATTGAGCGCCTGCGCCGGGTGAACAGCACATCGGAACCCGCCGAGAAAGTCGTGGATGAGAATTTTGCCGTTACCGCCGATGTACAGGAACTCGACGATACAGGCGCGCCGTTGATTGGAAGGAAGACCGCCAACGTCCGTTTCCATCTGATTGATCCTGACGTCGCACCGGAAGTCAAAGATGCCCTGAAGAACGCGGAGAACGGACAGACCTATCGTGCAACCATCTCCACGCAGCATGGAGACCACGCGCATACCAGCAATCTTTCCCTGAATGTGACAAAAATCGAACGCGTCTCTCTCCCACCCTTTGATGATGCGCTGGCAAAGAAGGCGACGCGCGACGCGGTCCCGACGGCTGAGGAACTTCGTGCAAATATTGCACGCGATCTGAAAACCTACTGGGAAGATCTCTCGAACCGCCGGTTGAATGACGACATCGTGGCAGAGATGGTGAAGATGCACGAGTTCACTGTCCCTTCGTCTTTCGTCGAAGTGTATCTGGATGCCATGGTCGACGACGTCCGGCAACGATCGCGCGATAAGCAACTCCCCCGCGGGTTCGATGAGCAGAAGTTCCGGGAATCCAACAGGGCGGATGCGATCTGGCAGGCGAAATGGATGCTCATCAAAGACCGGATCGTGGAAGTCGAAGGGACGACCCTCTCCGATGAGGACATTGAAAAAGCGGCGGAACGGGACGCAGTGACACTCAAGATTGCGAAGGACAGGCTGCTGGCGCACTACAAGACATCCGAATCCTCCCGCGATCGCCTCGTGGGCGAAAAGGTGATGCAATTTTTGAAGGATCACGCGAAGATCACTGAGAAGAACGATAGTGCACTCGTGTAGGAGAGAGGGGGAGAAGGGGGGGAAGGGGGAAAGGGGGAAGCGGAGAACAGGGCTTAGTAAGTACGGGGACAAATCAAGAAGTACAGTTGAAGGAACGGAAAGGAGTAGTTTACGCTATGGCTTCGAAGATTGTCGGTCAATTGGTGCCGATGGTTGTTGAACAAACCGGCCGGGGGGAACGAGCCTATGATATCTTCTCCCGGCTTCTCAAGGAACGGATTGTGTTTCTTGGCAGTGCGGTGGATGATACAGTCGCAAGCCTTGTCATTGCTCAGCTTCTGTTCCTCGAATCAGAGGACCCTGATAAAGATATCTCTATCTATATTAACTCTCCCGGGGGATCTGTCTCTGCGGGACTTGCCATTTACGACACCATCCAGTACATTCGACCGGATGTCGCGACGATCTGTATCGGCCTGGCGGCCAGCATGGGAGCGGTGCTCCTGGCAGGCGGGAAAAAGGGCAAACGCTCAGCGCTGCCCAACTCGCGGATCATGATTCACCAGCCCTGGGGAGGGACACAGGGCACGGCCTCGGATATCAGCATCCAGGCGGAGGAAATCCTCCGGACCAAGAAGCGTCTGAACGAGCTTCTGGCGACACACACCGGAAAGCCCCTGGACCAGATCGAGAAAGACACGGACCGGGACCGATACATGTCGTCGGAAGAAGCCAGAGCCTACGGCCTGATCGATAACGTCTACGTGAAAAAAGAGTCATCAAAAAAGTAACACTATCCTGATAGATGGTCATGGCTGGGAAAACGCGCGGTAACGACAAGATTCAGTGTTCCTTCTGCGGGCGGACGCCCGAAGAGGTCCAGAGCATCATCGCCGGTCCGGATGTCTACATCTGCGATATCTGTGTATCCAGCTCGGTGGATATCATCAGGAATACCCTTGCCTCGTTCAACGCGCGAAAGGGACAGCGGACAAACCTTTCGCCGGCTCAGATCAAGAAGGCTCTGGATGAATACGTCATCGGTCAGGACCTCGCGAAGAAGAGTCTTGCCGTGGCGGTCTACAACCACTACAAACGGATAGACGCGAAAGACCGGCTGTTCGAACTCGATGACGTCGAGCTGGAAAAGACCAACATTCTCCTGATTGGTCCCACCGGGACGGGCAAAACCCTGCTTGCCCAGACGCTCGCGCGCATCCTCGATCTCCCGTTTGCGATTGCCGACGCGACCACCCTGACCGAGGCAGGGTACGTGGGTGATGACGTGGAAACCATTCTCGTTCACCTGTTACAGAACGCGGAATACAACGTCGAGAAGGCGGAACGCGGCATCGTCTATATTGACGAGATCGATAAAATCTCCCGCAAGAGCGACAGCGCTTCCATCACGCGCGACGTATCCGGTGAAGGCGTTCAACAGGCGTTGCTGAAGATCCTCGAAGGCACGATTGCAGGAGTGCCCCCGAAAGGCGGGAGGAAACATCCCGAGCAAAGCCTGATCAACATCAACACGCGGAACATCCTGTTCATCTGCGGCGGCGCATTCGAGGGACTTGAAAAGATCGTGGCACGGCGCGTTCAACTGAACCCGATGGGATTTGGTGCAGACATCAAGGGGAGACGGAACGCGGACACGGACAGCCTCATCGCGCAGGTGCAGCCGGAGGATCTTGTGAAGTTCGGGCTCATCCCTGAGTTCGTCGGCCGGCTTCCGCTGATTGCGCCCCTCCACTCGCTCGGAGAGGACGCGTTGTTGAACATCCTCACCGAACCGAAGAATGCAATTATCAAGCAGTACAAGAAACTCTTCCGGATGGAGGGGGTGGAGTTGATCCTCGAGGATGGCGCGATCAAGGCGGTGGTTGAACGGGCCATCGAACGCGGAACCGGAGCCCGTGCGCTCCGATCGATCATCGAGGAGGTCATGCTCGACATCATGTATAATCTCCCCGATCGCCAGAATCTCTATTCCGCCACCATCACGCGCGACGTGATATTGCGGAAGAAGGAGCCTGTCTATCGTTACGATGAAAAGAAGCAGGCAGGCTAACGGCTGTCAGCGGATATCGAATGCTCCCGCCGGATTTGTATCGTAAGTTCCTTTCCCCTTCTTCCGTTCAGTGATTCTCTCGGCAAACCTTCCACTGGTCACTGAAGATCTCTCCTCCTCTCGCTCCGAGGAAAAATGAAAGGACTCCTCTCTCCTCCTGGTTTTTTCAAATCATGACACCATTCCTCTTGCTCACAATCTCCATCTTTTTCTGTGTGACCGGCGAAACTGCCTTCGCCCAGGTGAGGAATCCTGCAGCCCTCGCGCGTCAACTCGTGGTGGTCACCACTGGCGGCTGGGATTCGCCAACGGGGTCTCTTTTCTCTTTTGAACGGGCCAATCTGGGAGACCCCTGGACGGCGAAAATGGCGAAAACCACTGTCAATATTGGTCGTTCCGGCCTCGCCTGGGGTTCAGGTCTCCAGGGCCGGCCGCTTCCCGATGGTCCCCAGAAGCATGAAGGAGATGGCAAATCACCGGCTGGGGTGTTCCGTCTGGGGGCGGTATTCGGATACGCGCCCGCTGACAGCACCCGCTTCCTCAGGATGCGCTATATCGTTGCGGATTCAACCTGTGAGTGCATCGACGATACGAATTCAGAGTATTACAATTCTCTGATTGAGCCACGGACCGCTGCACCGAAGGACTGGAAATCGTCGGAGAAGATGGGAAAGTCGGGGATAGCATACCGATGGGGCGTCATTATCGAATACAATACCAATCCGCGAATACCCGGCAAGGGGTCGTGTATCTTCCTTCATGTTTCGGAGGGTGCCGGCGTCGCAACAACCGGATGTACTGCTCTCGAAGAAAAGGATCTGCTTTCGCTTATCACCTGGCTCGACCCGGGAAAAGATCCGGTGATCGTGCAATTGCCGCGAACCGAGTATGAGCGTTTCGCCACTCCGTGGCATCTCCCTCCGCTGCCGCATTAGGGAATCTTGAGTCGCCGCCGGTGAGCCGTGAATACTACATGCCGCTTCCCTGAGATTCCACACTAGATCGAATGTGACCACTAGTGAGTAAGAAGAAGGCGGAAGGCGAACGCTAGTCTCGTCTACTTCCCCTCCTGTCACTTCAGCAGCGTCATCTTCTTCACCATTACCTTTCCTCCCGATTCGAGCCTGCAAAAGTAGACGCCACTCGTTAGTGCATGTGCATCGAAGGTGTACGAGAACTGCCCCGCGTGAAGCTTTCGATCGACCAGAGTTGCCACCTTCCTGCCTAAGATGTCGTAGACAAGGAGTTTTACCCAACTGTCTACTGTCAACTGTCCACTGATAACTGTTAACGGATTGAACGGGTTCGGATAGTTTTGCATGAGGTCGAACGAAGCCGACGGCCGCGCGGAAGAGGCCACATCCGTTGCACCGTCTGTCTCGAACGCGCCGAGGTCGGGAGCCTTGCCGTCAAAAGACAGACCAACATCCGTGCCGCCGTCGATAAGATCACTGCCATTGGCCAGGTGCAGAAAAGTAATGTCGGGAAGGCTTCCGTCCGGTTGACGTGGACTGCGTACGCCGGCCGTGTCCGTACTGAGGAAGTCAGGGTCCGTAACAATAAACGGGCTCATCCAGCTATTCGTTGTCTGGACAGTAAAGGATGCGAGGGAGCCGTACATGCCAAGCGCGACACAGTTTGTGACGGTCGCCGTTTTGCCGCTGTCGAGCGCGAGGATGATGCTGTAATTCGTGCCGTTTCTGTATGCTGTGCAGTTCAGCAGGGTCATCGATCCCCGATTGTTGTTCTGATCGAACCCCTTTGCCCTGTTGTCGAACGCGAGGCATTTCTTCAACACCATGTTGTGTTCCAGATCCTTCGCATCGCTTCCGCCCATTTTGAATCCGTTTCCGTTTCCCGAGCTTTGTGTCCCGTTCGCCAGATATCCGTTCATGAACGACCAGCAATTTTCGAGGGTCGTGTTCACATCATTTGCCAGGCGGAGATAGCCATCCCAGCCGTCGTCGGAATTTTGCCAGGCCCTGCATCCGTAAAATGAGTTACCCGAGCCCACCGACAGTTTTGCAGCAAAGCCGTCGGCGTTGCCCTGTCCGGGATCCATGTTGTCGTAAGAGTCACAGTTGATAATCTGATTGTTGGAGGCGCCATTGTCGAGCTGCATGCCGGTATCGGCGTTTCCTTCCAGCGAGCAGTTTTCAACGGTGTTGAATGAGCCGGAGACATACATTCCATTGTCGCCTGCTCTCCGGATCACGAATCCTCTGATGTGCCAATAGTTGCCGCTCACGCTGACGCCGCGATTGCTGCTTGCAACCGGCATGGCAGAAAAATCAAGGACGGGCTGTTCGCCGGGGTAGGCGAAGAGGTTGTAGGGAGCGTTCTCCGTCCCCTGTTTCGATATTCGGATTGTGGAATCGGGGCTGTAGATTCCCCCCCGGACGTAGATCGTGGAACCGGGTTGAACGATGGAGAGCGCCCTGGGTATTGTCTTGAGGCAGCTATCGATCGTCCCGGGGTTTGTATCATTCCCGGTTGTCGAGACATAGAGGGTTTGACCGATGGCCGGGAACATGGTGAATACTATCCCGGCAACGAGGCAGAGTGGTTTCCACATAGATTCCTCGGTTCCTGATCGTCATAAAAACACACCGCGATGGAATTGACTACTTAACCGGTTACGTTACCGGTAATGTAGACGATAGTACGAGGAAATGCAAGCATGCAGAAAAGGCTTGCATTAGCGACGAGGATCCCTCACGGGGATCCTCGTCTAAGCTTCCACCTTTTTGTTCTCTGTGCCTCAGGAGAACCTGTCACAATGGGTAATCAATCTCCTCCCGCTTTCCTTTATTGCGTGCAGGTCACTCCAAAGGTGTGTTCTATGAAATTCGGCGGGAGGTTCGAGTTGGTGGAGTGCATCCATGTCTGAATCTTCACCGTGTTCGTCTGCCCCGGCTGCCCGCCAAGACAGTCGACAACCTTGAAGGTGATCGGAATAATGTCCTCGCCCGGGTTGGCACGGAGCTCCGTGAATCCGTTGGGGTTCAGTTGCGTACCGCCGGGAACAGATTCAAAGGCGTTCGAGGGCACCAACCGTATGAACACGCGCGAATTGTCGAGCGCCTGCTGCGCAAGTTGGGCAATGAGCTGATTCCTCGTCAGCGCACTCCCCGTAATGTTCCCGACATTGATCGCGGGGTTGAACTTCAAAGAGGCTGTGCTCGTGCTCGTACTGGCCCCGCCGGGAGCGGGAAAGAGAAGATTGATGTTGATCGTGGCTATACTGTTCTTGGCAAACGCGCTGCCGTTCGGAAAGGTTATCGACGTGACATAGTTCTTCACGTTGGAGCTGTGTACCCGTACGCGCCGTTCCAAGCCGCCGGCCCCCGCGAACAACGGGTTGCACGGTTGGATCGCCTTGAAACGGAGATCGACGGAGACATCCTGCACCAACCCGGAAAAGAATATCTTCGCGCGCAGTGTCGTATTCGAAGAGTTGAGCACCCGTACGCTGGTGACGCTCGCATCACCGCCGACCGTAATGAACGGCACCAGATTGTCGTGAACGATCTGCCCGAATGCAGGATCTTGGGCATTTTGAAGACCGGTACCTGTGAACGTGATCGTAATATCTCCGAAGGGTTCGGTGGGAACAGGAATGTCGATATTACTGACCGTCGGCACGTCTTCAATCGTGATGGTTACCGTCGCGCTGCCAAAGACGCCTCCGCTAAGCTGGATCTGTTTGCTTCCGGGGGTCGCATTCGAAATGCTGAGACCGAGCTTCACCATGCCCCTCCCCTTGAAGGGGTCCACCTGGTGCTGGGCTCCGTTCTGTTTGTCCTGTATGGTGATCGCGACTCCCGGGGCAGAGGTTGTGGCCCTGTCAATTGTCTCAATCCAGTCCCCGTAGACGAAGAGCGTCCCACTGTCGCTCCCCTTCTGAAAACATACTTTGCCCGTTGTACCAAGAATGCTGCCGGCGGTGGCAACAGCCTGGCACAGACTTCCCGCCACGATCACAACGAACAGCCAGTAGCCGACCTTTTTCACGATGTGCCTCCATGGATTGTTGGTTGATTGTAGGTGTTGCAGAGTAAAGAGAATTTTCTTTCGACTACGGTCCCTTCGGTTCCGCTCCTCGCCAGAGTGTGCGCCATTCACTACGGGAAAGCACGGTTCCGTCCGCCGTGAGCGCCTGGACACTCCACTCCACGTGCCGTGCATCGGTTTGCTTCCATAGCCATGGATCAAGTCGATATCCGTGTCTGTCCGCGCCCACCATTGCTGAAAAGAGAATGGCATTCCTGGGATCGATGACGACAACATTGTACAGTGAAATCGCAGGAAGAGGTGTCCACGCCAGATTGACCGGTTTCTCTTCGCCTGCAATGCTCATGTCATCGGGAAACAACAACACGATTCCGTTGCCGGACAATGACGGCCCGTCTTCTACGTAATAGCGCAACGGAGGGATAGCAAACCCGGCAACGCCTCCGGCCTCGACCGGCGAACCGCTCACGCCGCTTGCGGCGAAATCGGAAGTCGACTCGACATCCAGGGAACTCTCGATCCGCAGAAGGATCAGATACTGCCCCCCGATATCATGGGGAAGTCTGAGAGGATCGGGACCCTGCAACAGGTACTTGCCGATGGGGGGAAGGAAAACACTGAACCGTTCCACCTCCGTATACCGTCTCTGGAGACCCCGCTTTTCGACAGGCAGGGTGGATTCCGTCAAGAGATCCTCGTCGGCCGGGGGAAGATCCCCGGGCCTCACGACCTCCCATCTGCCATGAAGCTGGCCCGTGCCCGTGTAGTTGATCGAAGCAGTGAAACGTGGAACCCGCTCCCCGGCCCTCATCGTGGCAACATTCGTTTCATCTTCAAAAGAAAGTCCCACCGCCGTGAGAGCGAACGGTGTATGAGCTCCGCCACTACTGAGTTCGCACGTAACAGCCACATATTCGTCCGGCCCTCCACTCGAATTGATGAAATGCCTGACGTAGAAGAATGTGGACCGTGCCCCTTCCGCGGCGGCCTGATAGGCCCTCCTCGCAACCGACGGTGGGATCGACATGATATCCGTGAACACACCGGAAGAGTTCAGCGAGGAAAGATTGAGCCTGGTCGGGAGGCTCCCGAAAATGGTCCCCGGTACCGGCTTCTGACCGTGATCCGGACTTGCATCCATGATTTCTCCGCACCAGATCGCTTCTTCAGATCTGAAACCCGCGGCCCCGTCGAACGTCAGAAACGCCGTTGTCGCGCCAGTCGTATTGATGCTCACCCAGTGCGGATACACCCGTATCTGTGCGGCGGCAACGGCGCACCCGACTGAAAGGAAGAGAAGAAGTCTTTTCGCACAGAGCAGCACATGCATTCCTAGAGAATTGAGAAGGACACGCCTGTACTTATTGACCATGCCCGCACCAGTGAATGGACGTTGAAGAGTGTATCGTCAGAACGCACTTCGTTCCACGCATAACGGGCGAACACCTGTCCGCGCCAATTCACCACGAGAAGCGATGAGAGGTCGAACGAGTATGAGGTATCAACGGAAAGAGACGCTTGGTCTTGCCTGCTCGTGCCGGTGTTCGGTTTTGTCCTCGAAAGCGACCCGGAGAATGAGACGTTGGACCCCGGGAGGGGTTGGCCGGAAACCCGCAAACCGACATGCGTTGTCCGGGAGATAAGGTTGATTTCGGTGTTTGCATTCGACTCCTGCGAACCGTCGACACCGATCGAAACACCCGACCTCAGGGAGAGGGTAATTCCGAGAGCATGCGTATTGCTTTTCAGGTCTGCATTCTCCCTCCCCACCTGTCGATTATCCTGAAAGGTGAATGCTCCGCGATAGCTTACCTGAAACGTCCGCTCTTGCCAGTCTGCAGTAATGGAATGCGACGTGGTGACCTGATCGGGCACACGCTCTGGAGTAAAGTCGCTGTTGGTGGGAGTGCTGACCCCGAATTGGTGGGTACGGTTCAAACCGTAGGAGAAGCCGGGGAACCATGAAGGCAGCAATTCTCCCCCCGAAGACTGCGACAGGGCGAGCGTTCCTGCTGCTTGTCGCGTCTTCGTCTTGAGCACCGACGGGACATTGGCAAGATTATCCTCCGCAGACAGGGCGGTTGCATCGCATCGCAGAGGGCCGAGCCCTCCGTGAAGTTCGAAGGAGTTTTGAAGGAAGTCGGACCGTACGAACGCGCCCACGACTTTGTACAGCGGATCCACCCGCTCGTGGCGGGCGGCGATGCTCAGGCGGACCGGAAGTGCAGGGCCTGCAGAGATACCCTGGAGGAGGTCCCAACCGAAGTCGACATACCGTGCCTGACGTGTGGCAGGCGCTACAGGGACGACGATATTGTTCTGAGAAAGAAGGACATCGGCCGGGTTAACGAATCGACTCCACGCGATCCCTGCGTCGACGGTCACTGTCCGTGCCGGATCGGAAACCAGCAGCCGGGCGCCCCCCGACTTGCTTTCCTCTGCGTCGGTAATCCCGGCCTGGTTGAACCCACTGAATGGAAGTTGAGATCCCTGAACGTAGGACAATTCCATGCGAACCATGCCCGGATGTCCGGGAAAAGCTTCGAGGCCAAGCGTCCCGCTGTAGATGCGATGGCGGGAGTCATGAATTCCGAAGAAATTGTCCCAGCCGACGATGTTCGTGGCGCTGAGCACTGCGCCCGAAATATCGAAGAATGAGCCGAGGGTGACACCGCCCGAGAGCCCCCTGCTGCTGAAGCCATTCAGAAGTTCGCGGTGCCGCCCATGGCTGACCTGTCCTGCTGCGACCGACGCCGGACCCATGTGCAGCTCGAGAAGGTACTGCGAGAGATCGATTTTCGTGGCGTCGTCGTGTTTTTCGCTGAAACGAAGGGCTTCTTGTTTGAGGGACGCGCCGACAAGGTTGAGGCTGGCGTTAACGGCGAGGGGACCCCGTTCGGCATGGGTGCTGAGTGCAAAGGACCCGTTCAATTCTTGAAACCGCGACCTTCCTCCGGTGCTCCCCTCCGGAAAATGGTCCTCCGCAAGCTGTCCTTTGTTGGCGATCGAAAGGGAAGGGGAAACATCGAGCTTTTCGAACCCTGTGGGCCGGAGGACCTTAAGGTCGGAACCGCCTGCCGGAGTCCACGCACTGTCTCCCGACACAAGGAAGAAGAAAATCGGCACCTGACCGGAGGGAAGGGGAAAGACCTCCGGTCGATAGATTACGGTGTCCCCCGCCCTCGTGCATAAGTCGGATACATCCATTGTGCCGACAACGAGGACAAAGCGTTCATTCGTCTGCAAGGTTCTGCTCAAGAGCACTTTCAATGGATGATACCGCGAAACCCATTCATCAGATCCCATCACGGTTCCTGTAAGGCCCTGAGGGTGCAATGCCGGGGCGGCAAGAATGCACAGGAGCATGGAACACAGGACAAGCCGCTGCATCGACGACCGGTTTTCAATGAACGAGAATTCCTACCCGCTACGATCGGAGGGCAAGGATGATCTCCGGGAGTTGGAGGAGATCATCCTTCAGCACATACCCTGCCGCGCCCGCCTTTCCCGCCGCAACGCGCAACTCGTGATCATCGTACTGTGAGACGATAATGACCTGAGCGTCCGGGACCGCGCGCCGGATCATCCTCGTCGCCGATATGCCATCCATGCGATCCATCCGGATATCCATGAGGACAATATCGGGGAGGAACTCGATGAACTGCCGAATCCCCTCTTCCCCGCTTCCGGATTCGATAAACGTCGGATGCAGTCCTGCAAGCACGGACCGTATGGTTTGTCGCATATGATGGTTGTCATCGACGATCTGGATGAGCATCACAACGTAGAAGGTTTCAGTCGATGATATGTGGTTGGATGGTGGGAGAACAGAGGGGGAAGCACTCAAAAAGCGTGGGGGGGAACACCTAGACTATTTCTTCGTCAATGCACTCCTGTTGTCGAGCGCGAATTTGACCAGACTGTGGCTTCCGCGAAGTCGGAGTTTCGAGGCGATATTCGTGCGATGATTCTCAACGGTCTTATAGCTAATGGAGAGGTGTTCTGCGATCTCTTTGCTGGTTTTGCATTCCGCGATCAACCGAAGGATGCGAAGCTCGGCGGGAGTCAGGTCTTCAAGGGAGGGGGCATACTGGAGCAGGCGCTGGAGCCGGGAGCTACGCTTGATGAGATGGTCGGAGACCTGGGGACTCACGTAGAATCTTCCATCCGCGACGGTGTGAACGGCTACGAGCACTTCGTGGACCGCACTGTCCTTCAGGATATACCCTCGAGCACCGAGATCCATTGCTTCGTTGAAGGCATCTTCGTCATTATACATTGTCAGGAACAGCACGTCGGTGCTCAATCGTTGATCGCGGATCTGGCGGGCAACGTCGAGTCCGCCTCCCCCGGGCATGTGGATATCAAGGATAACCATCATGGGAGAATATTGCCTGATAAGGGCGAACGCGGATGCCCCGTTGTCTGCCTCGCCGACAATACTCAGAGTCGAATCAGACTCGATGAGCTCGCGAAGGCCGTTCCGGAACAGGGGATGGTCATCAGCGATGACCAGTGTAAGAGGATCGCGCATGGTCAGGCTTTCGATCGGGGAATGAGAATTGTCAAGGTTGACCCTTTTCCCGGGGTCGATTCTACGGTGAACTGACCGTTGAGTGCTTTCGTTCGCTCGGCGATGCCGATGAGACCCAATCCCCGCGGGCGCGAATGATCATCAACGCGTTCCTTTGAAAATCCCTTTCCATTGTCCCGGATGATGATCCGGACGTGGAGAGATTCCAGACTGACCGAGAGCGCCGCCTCGGTCGCCGCAGAATGTCTCAGAATGTTGTTGATCCCTTCCTGGACAATGCGATACAGATGGATCGCTCCGTCTCCAACGATTGCCGAATCGACAGAATCGATCTGCATGGTGAGACTCAGCGATGTCGAGTCCGAAACCCCTTGGGCAAGGGAGCGTATCGCTTTCGTGAGCCCGAGCCGGTCAAGCTGGTAGGGCCGGAGATTATAGGAAATCTCCCGGACGTCGTTGATTGCCTCGGTCGCGACGGAAGAAATGTGTTCGAGCTGGGTGCGACCGTTCTCCGCCAGATGGGGATCTTTCAGACCAAGCAGGGCCCGGTTCCTGATGACAAGCAGGTCCTGTCCGAGGCTGTCGTGGAGCTCATTGGCAATCCGTTTCCGTTCGTTTTCCTGGGAGTTTATCAGCCGAATCGCGAATTCCTGCTGGCGGCGCCGTTCCTTGTCGAGACTCCGGAAGCGGCGTCTGATCAGGCCGACGACGATCCCCAGAGAAGCAATCGACGAGAGAGAAACGAACCACCATGTTCCCCAGAACGGAGGGTTGATGGAAAATCGGAACCGGGCGGGCTCGGCCCACGAAGTCCCCCGGTTGCGCGCGGACACCAGAAATTCGTAAGAGCCGGGGGGGAGATGCGTGTACCGGACCGTTCGCCCGTTCGCAGCGGGTTGCCAGGTTTGATCGAAACCGGCCAGCATCCATCGGAACTCTGTTCGATGTTCGTCAATGAAACTGAGGGCATTGAAGTGGAAAACGAGAGTATTATCTTCATAGTCGAGCTGCGAGGGGGTCGCGATAAATCCGGGGTTCCTCTCCGTCTCGATTCCTTCGAGATACACCGGCGGTGAACCATTGTGCATCTGCAGCGTCCGCAAATTGAGTTTCGACGCCCCGCCGACGGTCCCGATCCAGATTTGTCCCGTCCGGTCTACATATCCTCTCCGTACCGCGTCTGCTGCGATGCCACTCTGCATGTCCCAATGTCCGATCAGGGAATCGTCCCACTCATACACGCCATGCTGTGTCCCGAACCAGAGATGCCCGGCGCTGTCCCGCACCCCGAATGTGACTGCATCATTGCGCAGCGGATCCTCTCGCGCCGGTATCGGTTCAAAGTGCGAACCGGTCCATTGTACGACCCCCTTCTGCGTCGTCATCCAGATCTGATGGTGTCTGTCCTCGACAATGGACATCACCCATAGATCGGGCAGTCCGGCATTCTCGTCGAACATGGAAATTCTGCCGCCCTGGAGACACCCCGCACCTTCGTCGTCAGTTCCGAACCAGAGTCTTCCTTTGCTGTCCTTATACAAGGCTGAGACATTGCTCCGGGTAATCGTGCGCCGATCCACAACAGCACGGATCTTCCCGTCCCGGGACACCTGGAGGATTTCCCTGTCGCCGCCGCACCAGATTGTTCCATTATCCTCGCGGAGGAGTCGTATAATCCTCGTCGAACGCAAACGCGGGTTGTCGGGCAAACGGATTTTCCCGTGCGAAAAAATTCTCAATCCGCCATAGGTCCCGATCCAGACATTCCCGTCGGCATCTTCACAGAAATCATGAACCGATAAATGCGGAAGGCCTTCGGCGATTCCGAAGGTGCGGATCCCGCCTTCGGCACTGATCATTGCGGCTCCGTCGTACGTGCCGACCCACGTGTTCCGATGACTGTCCAGAAATATGGCTATGACGTGGTCTTCCGGAAGTCCGGTCACGCTGTTGTAGATGTTGGACAATTCGTACGGATGCTTCGCAGCACCCCCCTCCGTACCAAACCACAAATTTCCTTCCCTGTCCTTGACGATGGTATTGATGAAGGAGTTCTGGAGCCCTTCTCTGCGGGTGATCACCATGGTTTTTCGATCTTCCAGGACCGCTATCCCGTTCGTCGTACCGATCCAGATGTTTCCATCGGGGTCCTCATTGAAAGCGGTCGGGTAAGTACCGGTTCCGGGGCTTCCTGCCGAATACATTTTGCGAAGAGCGCCCTTCGACCAGAGAAACACGGAGCGTCGGAAGAGATCGGATACGATGAGATCTCCAGAACGAAGCATGGCGAGCTTTCCCGCCGCAAGACGGCAGAGGGTGTCGATCCGTGGAGGATGATTGCCACTGAGCGTGATGCGCTGAATGCCTCCCCCGGAACCTACGAGGATAGCCGCACCACTGTCCTGTACAATCGAATGGACGTAATTATGGAGCAACCCGTTTGCGTGATTGAAAAGAAGGTGGCCACCAGATCGGGGCAGGCAAAGGAGGCCGGCATCCGTGCCGATCCACAGGTTGTCATGGCGGTCGGTGAGCAAGGCGAGGACGAGATTGGAAGGAAGGAGAGTATCAGAGGCTCTCAACCATTGAAATGTCGTGTCGGGGAATCTGAGGCATGCAAGACCGGAGGTGGTTCCGATCCAGTACTTTCCGGTAGAATCTTCGGTCATACTCAGGACACGGAACGCCCCGTTCTTGTAGCTCCAGAATCTATTTCCATCGTAACGGGTGATCCCGCCGCTCGTGCCGAACCAGATGTACCCCCGGGAGTCCTGAAATATCGTCGAGACGTTCGACTGCGCAAGGCCGTCGGCCGTTGTGTAGAATTGGAAGGGGAATGTCTGAGAGGATGCGCGCGCCGGGAGGAGTACAAGGACTATGAATCCATAGCCGAGCATGCGCCGCTTCATGGGCAGAGGAGTTTAGTGAGTGAAAGAACTGGTACACGCACCCGAATATGTCCGGGGCTCAGGACATCGAAGTCAATCTATGAGTTCGCAGAGAGGAAATCAACCGGGGTAGAAAACTGGCTAGGGCTCCCGATCAAGGATCATCCCCGAAGCTTCTCCCCCGCCGATACAGATCGCGGCGAGTCCCCGTCTCAGATGTCTTTGTTTTAACGCATGAAGCAAGGTGACCACGATCCTTGCACCGCTCGCCCCGATCGGGTGGCCGAGCGCTACGGCGCCTCCGTTGACATTGACTTTGTTGACATCGAGGCCTGCGAGCTTGTTGACGGCGAGGGCAACGACTGCGAAGGCCTCGTTCACTTCAAACAAATCCATTTCCTCCATTGTCAGAGAAGCCCGCTTCAGCACTTTGGGGATGACGTCGGCCGGGGCCGTGGTGAACCATTCAGGCTGTTTTGCCGCAGAGGCATACGCTACGATTCCGGCCAACGGCTTCAGGCCGAGTTCTGCAGCTTTCTGCTCCGACATGACGACAACGGCGGCGGCCCCGTCGTTGATCTTCGAGCTGTTTGCGGCGGTCACCGTTCCGTCCGCCTGGAAGGCCGGCTTGAGTTTCGGGATCTTCTCGAAGTCGGTCTTGAAGGGTTCTTCATCTTGCGTAATCGTCTCATCACCTTTGCGTCCTTTGATGACGACGGGGAAGGTCTCTTCTTTGAATCGACCCTCCTTCCAGGCATTCTGCGCGCGCGTGTAGCTCAGCACGGCAAACTCGTCCTGACCTTCGCGGGTAAATCCGCATTCCCTTGCACAAAGCTCCGCCGCATTGCCCATGTGGTAGTCGTTATACACATCCCACAATCCATCGCGGAGCATCGCATCCACCAGTTGTCCGTTTCCCATCCGGTAACCCGTGCGGGCCTTTTCCAGATAGTACGGGACATTGGACATGCTTTCCATCCCTCCTGCGACGACGATTTCCGCGTCTCCCAGCTGCACTGCCTGAGCTGCAAGCATGATTGCTTTGAGCCCGGATCCGCACACCTTGTTGATGGTCATGGTCTCCACTGTCGATGGGAGGCCGGCAAACAACGCTGCCTGACGTGCTGGCGCCTGACCCTCAGCAGCGCTCAGAACGTTTCCCATGATGACCTCCTGCACGCCGGCTTTATCAACGCCGGCGCGACGGAGGGCTTCTTCGATGACGAGGGCGCCAAGACGAGGGGCGGGAATTGAACTCAACGATCCCTGAAAGGAGCCGATGGGGGTCCGACAGGCACTGACGATGACAGCCTTTTGCATTTCTTCCTCCGTTTTCAAAAGCCGCCCCGGGTGGGGGCATTCTCTCGGCCAAAGATAATGAATGTGGGGGCATTGAGCAACGGAAGCTGGTTCGTCATGGGCGTGCCGGCAATCTCTCCTTACCGTTGCGTCCCTGTGCACTTCTCTTCCAAGTCCCACAAAGGAGAGGCTATGAGAAACACTTCACGCAATCCGCCTGTTAGCTTCCCATTCCTACGGTTCGACAGACTGTCGGCCTTGTGCTGGCAGGCGGCAACCACGGCACCATCACGCGCTTCGGTTGGAAAGCGCAGAACAAATCCCTGATGATGTTTTCAGGGGAGGCTTACAACGTCGAAATGGGAGGGAAATCTATGGCTACCTAGGCTGCCAGAAAAGGGGAAAATCATGGTTGCCTAGGCTGCCAGAAAATGGAAAATCATGGCTGCCTAGGCTGCCAGAAAACGGAAAATCATGGTTGCCTAGGCTGCCAGAATACGGAAAATCATGGCTGCCTAGGCCGCCAGAAAACGGAAAATCATGGCTGCCTAGGCTGCCAGAAAACGAGGGCTCATCGTCGTGGGGTCAGACTCCTTTGCTCTGCAGCGAGGTCAAGCAGAAATAGATGGAGTTCGTACCCCCCGAAGCCGACCGGGAGGGAGTGGGCGCGTGTCTGCTGATTCTCGCTCGAGAGCCTGCTGGTCTGCCAGGTTGTCTGCCAGGCTGTCTGCCAGACCGATGTGTTCTACCGGCCCGTTGGAGAGGACGGGCCTATTTTTGGGCTGCCCCGGCCATCGCAAATTCCAGAAGTTCTATAGGTATGCCATCATCGATTATCATGGCTACCCTTACTCCGTCTGAAGGCGAAGTTATTTCACCCCACAGAGTCTGACCGACAAGAGCGGCATTGAGGTCGTCCACCTCAAACGCAATGTGCGGCACCGTTTTGATCAGTTCTGAGATCGGACAGTCCACATCAAAGCGCATCCACTCGATGCCGAAAGGACTCGTGTCAAATCCCGACACGTGGATCTTCAAGTGCGGCAAATAGCGCTCGTTAGGACGTGGCACCGAGGTTGGGATCCCCAGATGGTGATATCTCCACCCGAGTCTCGCAACGGCATAGGGGAGTTCGTGATCTTGACGTTTTGGTTGCATGGTATTTGAGCCTCAATGATTAGGTCTTCACGGCAATAACAGATGCAATCGCTGGATTTCTTCTCCCGCTTGCCGATTGGTACCATGTCAAACCAAGCGGAATCCACTGATATCATCAGATGTACCCTCCTCGTGCGGGAGGCAGCTTTTTGTATTCCGGTTTCGATTCCACGAGCGCACGTATAGCGTTGAAGGCTTGTCGCAACCGTCCCGCTCGTGGATCCGGGGCAATGAGAGAATCCTCCCAGTACACTTCCTTCCACGTGTTGCCTTGCCTGATCTTCAGGATGTAGGCTTGGTGGGGCGTGATGAAAACGACAGTGTCCCCCGTTTGGACGACGAAGGTGTCGGGGTAGCTGAAGATATCGGCGGCCGACAAGTCTGTCGCTATGCTATCGAGTTCCGTCTGCGACAGGACAAAACTTGTCGTTATCGTACCATCAAGGATCAAGTCCTTGGTGAATGTGCCGTCGAAGGTGTTCAGCTCATTGCAGGCGGAAATGCCATATCGGAAAAGGATGTCGAATTGACGTTCCTTGAGCCCGGTTCCGAGATCGGAACACGAGAGCTGAAGAAGAGGGAGAGTGAGTGCCAGAAGAAATTGTTTCATATCGATAACCTCCCGTGCGAATCTACTTGAAGCGCCGGTGCACGAAGATAGTCAATTGTCTCGAAAAACATGAAAAACATGCTGCTAGGCAGCCATACAAACGAGGAAGATCGTGGCAGCCCAGGCAGCCCGGAAACGAGAGAAATCATGGCAGCCTAGGCAACCCGGAAACGAGAGAAATCATGGCAGCCTAGGCAACCTGGAAATGAGGGAAATCATGGCAGCCTAGGCAACCACAGATTTCTGAACCCCTGGCCTCTAAACATGCAGAATTTCACGATCGCGCAGGGCCAGAACCTTGGCAACGCACCCTCCCGCTAGTACACCCCCCTCGCACTCCCCTGCTTCGTCAGCTTGATATCCTGCAACTGCGGGGCCTTGAGACGAATCTCAAGACGGAAGTTCCGGTAATAGCCGGTCGGCACCCAGGAGAAATTCATCTCCCAGCAGTGCAGATCCCGGTAGACAGTGATTTGCGGCGCGGCAAATTGCCTCGCAACCAGATCGTAACTCGTGCTTGCGGAAATTTTCCAGAATTCCGTCAGGTTGAACGAAAGCGCCGCCGAAATCCCGGAACTCCGGAATTTGAACCGGGGATCGGATTGACTCTGGGAAAAGTTCCAGTTCAGGTCGAGACTCCAGGGAATGCTGAAATCGGGGACCTCCTGATCGTACAGTCCAACAAAATTCTTCTGCGTCACTTCGGACGCGGAGTCCGCAGCGGTCCGGATGGGGCCGGCCGTCGTCTGTTTCTTCTCCCCGCTCAACCGCGTCCCTATGCTGATCGAAAAGTTCGTCATGTCCGCGAGCTTTCCTTCGCTCAGCAAGAATTTGTTCACGCGTCTCCCGCTGGCAGGGTTCGCCGGGTCGACGACAAACTTGTACAGGTTGAACGTTCCCGATCCCCCGATTGTGAAAAGTTGACCGATGCTCGTTCGGAAACTCGCAGTAACAGGATCGAATCGCAGGCTGTCCCGGGCGAAGTTGTACGATGTCGAGAGATCGAGATTCAGCAGCTGGAACTTCTTCTCCTGCCCGACACTGTCGCCTGCGGTCTTCATTTCAAAAATATTACCCAGCCGAAAGGCCAGCGCCTGCCGCTCCTCACTTGGGGCACCCCCGAATATGCCTCTCTCATACCTGCTGTACGTTTGCGTGACTCCGCTCGTATCGACATATCTCCCGTAATACCCCCATGCCGGTTTGGAAAAGTCGGGCTGGTAGACATAACTGATACTCGGCGTAACTTGATGACGAATCCCCGTTATCCCAAATATGTTCGGGCGCACGATCCCGTAGAGCTTTGTACTTAACGAGACCCCCATATCGAAGTATTCGACCGTTGAGAAACCCGGATTCTCTTCTGTGACGACGCTGTCGGCACCATTGACGTACCTGTGTGTCGTGCGGTTGTACCACTTCGACGTGAAGTCGAAGAACGGCGTGACTGTGAAGAACCCGGCTTTGGGCGAAGCGTTGATCGTCATGGAATGATTGACACCCCACCGTTGATCGAAGAGAAACGTGCTATCGATGGAGTTAAACGTCTTGTTCCGGACATTTTCGAATTGCGCCCCGTACGTATACCCGATGAGATCGTACCACTTCTGGGAACCGTACGCGCTCGCATTGGGGGAACGGAAGGGAAAGCTCTGACTCCTGTTGAAGCTGACGCTCGGAAGGATCTCGCTTATTTCCCCTGAACTCAGGTTCTGATCGCGATGAAGGTTCACCGTCATGCTGTTCGGTGTCCCCTCCCAGTATTTGGTGAGGGTTGCATTGGATACGACGTTCTGGAGCAACAGGTCGTTCAGGTTGTTGCTCGTTTGCTGGTAGTACGAACCGGAGGTAAAGGTGAAATCGACCAGCAATCGCGTTGTCGGGTCGAATGTCTGGTCATGGCTCCAGCGCATGTTGAACACGGAGCTGTTGCTGTACCCCGGATCTCCACGTTCGCCGAGAATCGTCCTTCCGTAGGACCCGCTCAGTGTCCCGGAAAACTTGTACCGGAGTGCATACCGGTAATCCGAATACAGGGTGTAGCCTCCCTTCGCGTAACCGTCGGCGCGAAGATTCCAGTCCATGTAGTCGTTCATCGCCCAGTAGTACCCGAGATGGGTCAGATATCTCCCCCGGTTCGCGCTTTCCCCGTACGCGGGAGCGATCAATCCCGATCGCCGCCCGCGCTCGGTCGGGAATATCCCGAACGGGAGAGCGAACACCGGAACATCGGCGATCTCGAAAACGACCGGCCGGGCGATGACAATGTGACCGATGATGATTTTCATCTCCGGGCTATAGAAATAGTAGTGGGGGTGATCCAGATCGCATGTTGTATACCGTCCGTCCTTTACGAAGAGAACCTTGTCTTCCATTTTCTTGATGGAATCTCCGTAGTACCATCCGCGTTCGATTTCCGTCTTCCCGATGTCAATCTTGCCCTTCTTCGACCTGAAGTTATAGGAAATCGTCGAGCCGTGATAGGTCTCTCCGCCGTCGATCAGATCCGGCAGACCGATGTATTTCAACCCGGTCGAATCCGTTTTGTCCGGAATTCCTTTCGCGTACAGGACGGCGGTATTCCAGTTGATGTTGATGTTTTCAGCCTTCAGTCCGAGCTCCTTGTACCGGATATTCCCTTTCCCGAAGAGATACATCGTCCGGTTATCCAGTGCGTACACAACGGAGTCGGTTGCGGAGTAGTTCACGACGGAATCGATACCGGAAGGAGAGGCGGCGGGTTTAAGGGTGTCGGGAACGGCAAGAGAATCGCGTCCGGCGAGGGAAACACTGTCGGTCCGGACCGCGCGTGCATCCCGCCGGATGACGGTGGAATCGGTCGGCTCCTGCGCTGTCAACCGGCCGACGCAGAAGGGCAACCCGAGAAAGAGGAGACAATATCGCGCGGCCTGTTTCACCGTTGCCGGGTTTTCCACCATGCGTTCAACCGTTCGCGAAGAGTTGCTTCGCGGCCGTTGTTGGAGGGTTTGTAGTAGATCTTCTCCGTCATCTCGTCGGGAAGATATTGCTGCTCGACAAAATTGCCGGGGAAATCGTGCGAATACTTGTAGGTGGAACCATAGCCGATCTGCTTCATGAAGCCCGTCGGCGCATTGCGCAAATGGAGCGGAACGGCCGTCTGTGGACCGTTCCGTACATCCTCCAGCGCCTGGTCGATCGCCCGATAGGAGGCATTGCTCTTGGGGCACGACGCGAGATACGTGGCGGCCTGGGCGAGAACGATCCGCCCCTCCGGCATGCCGATGCGCTCCACCGCCTCGAAACAGGACACCGCCAGGGTGATGGCATACGGATCGGCATTGCCAATGTCCTCTGACGCCAGCACCACCATCCGCCGGGCAATGAAGAGCGGATCTTCGCCTCCCTCGATCATCCGCGCAAGCCAGTACACGGCGGCATCGGGATCACCTCCCCGCATGCTCTTGATGAAGGCGGAAATGATGTTGTAGTGTTCCTCCCCGCCGTTATCGTACGCGAGTGCCTTGCGTTGAAACGCTTCCTCAATTTCCTTCCTCGACACCACGCGGACCGCATCCGCGTTCACCGGGGCAAGTCGTATCGCGGTCTCAATCCCGTTGAGCATGGTCCTCGCATCACCGCCGGAGAGCTGGAGAAGCACTTCCCGGTCGACGATTTCAATTTTCTGAATGCGGAGGATCGGGTCGTGCTGAAGCGTTCTCTCAAGGATCCTCCCGAGGTCGGTCGGTGAAAGAGGCTGCAGGATATACACGCGCGCCCGGGAGAGAAGAGGAGAGATGATTTCAAACGACGGGTTCTCGGTGGTCGCCCCGATAAGGGTGATCAACCCTTCTTCGACGCTGTGGAGCAATGCATCCTGCTGACCCTTGTTAAACCGGTGGATTTCATCGATGAAGAGAATGGAGCGGCGACCCCGCTGTCGCCTGCTGATCCCGGCCCGGTCGAGCACGGCACGCACATCTTTCACTCCTGCGGAGACGGCATTCAGTTGAAAGAACTCCGACTGAGTATGGGCTGCAACGACGCGCGCCAGGGTCGTTTTCCCCGTTCCAGGCGGCCCCCAGAGAATCAGGGATGGAACCTGATCCGCTTCAATCAGGACGCGCAGCGGTTTGCCGGGACCGAGCAGATGATCCTGACCCACAATGTCGTCGAGAACCGCGGGCCGCGCGCGTTCGGCGAGCGGGGACCCGGGGAGCGACGATGATTCCGTATTCGATTCGAAGAAATCCATTCTCGTGTTCGCCGCCATCCCTCAATGGTCGCTGCCCGTGGCCTTGTAGACATGCTCGCCCTCCCGGGCCATGCCGTAGCGCTCACGCGCCACCTTTTCAATCGCCTTCTTGCTGCTGTCGAGCTCCCTGGACTGGAGTTGAAGTGCCTTCGTCTCGTCGTTCGCTTCCTTGATCTTCCGTTCAAGCTCTTCCTTCTCATGCTGGAGCCTGACCCGCTGGATAATCCCGTGATTGCCGATGATGCCGTATCCGATGACTGCCGCGCCCACGACAAGAAGAGCCATCGCCTTCTTGTTCTTCAGGAGTTTTTTTATCACGCGAAGGATATTGACCTTCTGTGCTACTCTGCGGTAGAAAGACGAGTCCACGGTTAGCCCTCTTTGTACCAGGCTGCCTTCGGATCGAAGACGGTGCGCAACGTGCTTTTCCCGGCGTGACGCTCCAGCGCAAGCCCGATCAGACGGTCGAGCAATTCCCGGAACGACACACCGCTCGCCTCCCAGAGCTTCGGATACATGCTGATTGCAGTGAATCCGGGAAGCGTGTTTACTTCATTCAGGTAGACTTTGTGGGATTTTCTGGCCACGAAGAAATCCACCCGGGCCATACCCGCGAGGTCGAGGACCTTGAACGCGCGGATGGCAAGGGATTGGATCAACCGGGAAGTCGTCTTCGGAAGCTTTGCCGGGATCTCCGCTCTCGATTTTCCATCGACGTACTTTGCGTCATAGTCATAGAACTCATTTGAAGGGATAACCTCTCCGGGCAGTGACGCCTCTGGAGAAGAATTTCCCAGAACGCTGCATTCGATTTCGCGAACATTGTTTGCCCCCTGCTCGATAATAACCTTCCGGTCATACTCGGCAGCCAGGGCAAGCCCCTGGAGGATCTCCCGTTTGTTGTGTGCTTTCGTAATTCCAACACTCGATCCCGTGTTCGCCGGTTTCACAAATACCGGAAATCGAAGATCCCGTGCCACTTTCGAGGCGACCCTCCCCGGTTCCCGCCTGCACTGGTCTGAGAGAAACCACACATATTTTACAACCGGCAGACCGGCATCGGCAAACAACTGTTTCTGTATAATCTTGTCCATTCCCACCGCAGAGCCCAGCACGCCCGCCCCAACATACGGGATGTCGGCGAGCTCCAACAATCCCTGCAGTGTCCCATCCTCTCCGAAGGTCCCATGCACGATGGGGAACACCACATCCAGGCGTTGGATCGCGCTATTTTGTTCCCCGGGGGAAATCAATCCCTGGCGCCCCGGTTCCGGAAGAAGGTACTGTTCGGCGGCTCCGTTCAGACCCAGGCGCTCCTTCAACAAGTGTATCGCCTGCGGTGAACTGAGCCACCGGCCTTCCCGCGTAATTCCGATGGGGACAACTTCGTACTTTGCGGGATCAAGGGCCTGCATGATCGATGTCGCCGACACGAGCGATACCTCGTGTTCTCCCGAGCGACCGCCGAAGATCACGCCGATGCGGAGTTTTTCGGACATGGACTATTTCCCCTTGATCCATTCTTCCGCTATTTGCACGGCATTCGTCGCCGCCCCTTTGCGGAGATTGTCGGCGACAACCCAGAGGACAAGGCCGCTGGGAACGGTGTCGTCTTTCCGGATCCTTCCGACAAACACGGGATCCTTTTCCCAGGCGTGGACGGGCATCGGGTAGTGTGCGCGTCCGGGTTCATCCTGCAGAACGATGCCGGGAGCGGTGCACAGTGCTTCGCGCGCCTCCGCCACCGAACAGGCACGTTCAAACTCCACATTCACGGACTCGCTGTGTCCTCCCCAGACGGGGACACGCACGCACGTTGCACTCACCTTGATGTTTTCATCTCCCATAATTTTCTTTGTCTCGTTCACCATCTTGTATTCTTCCTTCGTGTAGCCGTCATCGTAGAAGACGTCGACCTGCGGCAGGATATTGAACGCGATCTGGTGGGGAAATTTTTTCTCTCCGTCGATGTTCCCTCCAACCTCCTGTTCCAGCTGTGTCAGCCCCTTCTTTCCGGCGCCGGTGACGGACTGATAGGTCGAAACGATGATCCTTTTGATCTTCCAGAGGTCATGCAGCGGCTTCAGGGCAACGACCATTTGAATGGTCGAACAGTTCGGATTCGCAATGATCCCGTGATGACCGAAGATTGCAGGCCGGTTCACCTCCGGGACCACCAGCGGCACATCCGGATCCATGCGAAATGCGCTGCTGTTGTCGATGACCAGGGTTCCGGCGCGGACGGCATGGGGCGCAAACTCCTTGCTCACGGAAGCGCCCGCGGAGAAGAGCGCGATCGCCACTCCGTCGAAGGAAGACGGGGTGAGCTCTTCAACCCGGCAGGGCTTGCCGCTGAATTCCAACTCCTTCCCCGCCGAGTGCGACGACGCGAGGAGCCGGAGATGGCCCACCGGAAAGCGGCGTTCTTCGAGAACCTGGATCATTTTCCGGCCCACCAAGCCGGTTGCGCCGACAACAGCGACTGAATACGCGCTCATCGATCTCCCGTAGTATAGTGACACAGCACAAGCAGACGCGCCGCGTCTGCACTACAGATCGTTCACCGTCTCCCTTTCGCGGATGATCGTTGCCGAATCTCCGTCAATCAGGACTTCCGCCGGTCTGAGGCGCGCGTTGTAATTTGAGGACAGGACGTACCCGTACGCGCCCGCACACATTACCGCCAGTAATTCGCCCCGGTTGACCCGGGAAACGGGCCGGTCAAGGGCGAGGAAATCACCCGACTCACAGAGCGGCCCGACGACATCCACGGTTTCGTGCGGACGGCTGTCGAGCTGCACCGGAACGATCTGGTGATGCGCATGATAGAGCGCCGGGCGGATGAGATCGTTCATTCCCCCATCCACGACAACAAATATTTTTTCCTCTGTCTGCTTGCGAAACACCACCCGCACAAGCAGCAGGCCCGCATGCGCCACGATCGACCTCCCGGGTTGGATCGATATCTTGCACCCCGTCGATTCGAGGACCGGGAGAACCGCACGAACGAGGGATGCGGCGGAGAGGTTCGCCTCCTCCGGTTCTTCCGCAGGCAGCTCCGGATGCTGGATGTAACCCCGGTATTGAACTCCGAAGCCGCCCCCGAAATCAAGGTCGTCGATCTGTATCCCTGAATTCCGGAGGTCCTTCACGATCGCCCGCAGCGCTTCGGCGGCGCGGAGAAACGTCTCTTCCCGGACGATTTGCGATCCGATATGGCTATGGATCCCTCCCACATCGATATGGGGCAATGCGGTCGCCCACCGGAGGAATTCCGCCGCCTGTTGCCATGGGACTCCGAATTTGTTTTGCCTCTTGCTTGTCGAGATATACGCATGTCCACCCGCATCGATGTCAAGATTCACGCGAAGAAGAATCCGTGCGCGTTTGCCCTCCCGGACGGCGATGCTGCTCATGATTTCGAGCTCTTCCGACGACTCGACGTTGAACGCATGGATATCATGATGAAGGCCGAGGGCAATCTCATCGTCCCGCTTGCCCACACCGCTGAAGGTGATACGGTCCGGGGCGAATCCCGCAGCAAGTGAGAGGTGCAATTCCCCGGCGGAACCGACATCCGCGCCCAGGCCCTCCCCTGCAATCAACTGCAGCAGGGTGCGGTTGGCGTTGGCCTTCACGGCATAGTAGGTCGTGTGGCGTTTCCCGCCGAATGCCCGCTCGATATTCCGGCAGTGATCCAGCAGGGAGTTCTTACTATAGACAAACAGCGGTGTGCCGAACTCTTCGGCCAGCACACGGAGGTCGACCTCTTCCCCCTTGAGAATGCCCTGCTCGTATCGATACTCGTGCACGAAGGTACTCCGGAACCATTAAAGGGAAACACCCATGAGCGTCTCCAGAGGAGACGCGAGAACCCTCACGGCCACATGGAACGCATGTGCAACCGCAGGCACCTGCAGGAGAAAGAGAATCGCGACGATCCCGAGAAATCCGATCCGCCGGTACGCCATCGCCGCCCCCGGGGGGAGAAACGACGCGAGGATGTGCGAGCCATCAAGCGGCGGAATGGGAATCAGGTTGAACACCGCAAGAATAATATTGAGATACACACCGCCGTAAAACATCTTCAGGAGGAAGACCAGGGATTCCGCCAGCAGCGGGGTATCCGTCCCGCCCACCTGTCTTACTATAGAGGCCACGACGAGAAACGCTCCCGTACAACCCAGAGAGAGGAGGAGGTTCGACGCAGGGCCTGCGAAGGAGACGATCATATCATCGCGCCGGGGACGCGAGAAGTTGCCGGGGTTGATCGGCACCGGTTTTGCCCACGCGATAAACACCGTCCCTGCCGTCGCAAGCGACATGATCGGGAGAATGATCGATCCGAACAAATCGATGTGCGGAATCGGGTTCAGGGTGAGCCTGCCCATCTCCTTTGCCGTGGGATCTCCGAGGCGCAACGCCGCCCAGCCGTGCGCAATTTCATGAATGATCACGGAAAACAGGAGGATCGGGATGATGGCGATATTATCGATCACGCGGACGCCTTTTCAACGCTGAAGAAATCATTGATGTACGGGAAAAATGCCGCATAATCCGGCTCAAAATTCTTCGCCTGGAACCCGCCCGTACGTCGGTTTTGCGTATAGACCCCTTTGTACTCTTTTCTGATGATCCGTTGCACCGCGTCTACCAGCGTGTCGACATCCGCCTCATTGGAGTAACACCCGAGGCTCGCGCGGACCATCCCGGGCATCGAAGACTTGTCGCCGCCCAGGACGGAAATTTCATGGGCCCGATCCTGCTCGCGCGATAACCCGAGGAGTTCCTTCACGTAGGGATGAGCGCAGAAACAACCGTCGCGGACGCCGATGCCGTTTTCGGTACCCAGGATCGCGGAGACCAGGGAATGATGCACGCCGTCGACGTTGAATGGGATAACACCCACTTTCTCGGAAAGATCCTCAGCGGGACCGTAATACGTCAGCCCCTTCACAGTCTTCAGCTTTCGATAGGCATAGGCGAGCAAACCGGATTCATGCGCGGCGATCGTTTCCATCCCCACCGATTGCAGAATCGCAATCGCTTCGGCAAGGGCGAGTCCGCCGACGACGTTCGGACTTCCGGCTTCCTCCTTTTGCGGCGGTTGATTCCAGAATGCGTTTTCCAGCGTGACGACGTCGACGACTCCTCCTCCGACCATGTCGGGGTCTCCCTGTTCGAAAAACTCCCGGGGACCGAGCAGCACGCCGGTACCGAACGGAGCATACATCTTGTGGGCCGAGAACGCCAGAAAGTCGATATGTGCGGGATCGTCAGGATCCTTCATGGCGATAGGCCGGTGTGGGACAAGTTGGGCGGCGTCGACAAACAGCTGCGCGCCTGCCGCATGCGTCCACCGTGCAATGTCGTGAAGAGGTGAGCAGAGGCCCGTGATATTGGATGCCCCGGTGACCGCGACAAGTTTGATCCGGTCGGCGTTCTGCTCGAGTGCCTTCCGGAAACTCATCAGATCAAGCCGTCCGTCGGGGAGCATCCCCACGTGAATGACCTTTGCATGTTTCCTCCACGGGAGGTCGTTGGAGTGATGCTCCAGCAATGTCGAGAGGACCATGTCTCCGTCGGATAAAGGAAACCGGTTCGCCAGTTTGTTGACACATTCTGTCGTGTTCTTCACAAAGATCGCCGTGTGGTATCCCGGGGTCGCACCCACGAAGCGCAGAACCGCATCGTGTGCAGCATCGAAGACTTCCGTCGCAAGCAGCGATTTGAACCCTGTCCCCCGGTGCACGCCGGAGTACCATGGCATGAACGCATCGACGCTTTTGACGACGCGTGCAAATGCAGGGGTGCTTGCCGCATTGTCGAGAAAAATGTAGGGCCGGAGAGAGCCGTCCAACACGGGAACGGGAATATCGATGCCGAGGATCTCTCCGCGGAGGTCACTTGCCATGTGTGGCAATGCTGCTTGTGGATGCATATCGGTTTCTCTTCTCATATCTCACTCGAACTGTGGTTCAGCCACGGGGATGAAACGTGCGATGGACTTCTTTCAGATACTCCCGGTCGATATGGGTGTAAATCTGCGTCGTGGAGATGTCCGCATGACCGAGCATCTCCTGGACTGCCCGGAGATCGGCGCCCCCTTCCAGAAGGTGCGTCGCGAAGGAATGCCGGAAGGTGTGCGGGTGAACTTCCCGTTTCACACCGGCGCGCTGCGCATAGGCCTGGACGATCTTCCAGACGGCCATGCGCGTCAATGCTGTCCCCCGGGCGTTGAGGAACACGACGTCATCGGAGGATTTTCTCCCCAGCAACAACGGCCGGCATTCTTTGCTGTACTGATCGATCCACCGGAGAGCCGGCCGGCCGATCGGGACCACCCGTTCCTTCGACCCCTTCCCGAAGACCCTGACGACGCCCGACCGCCCGTCGATGTCGGTTTGTTTCAGACTCGTAAGTTCCGACACCCGCATGCCGGTGGCGTAGAGAGTTTCCAGAATGGCCCGGTCGCGCAACCAGAGGTGTCTCTTGTCGCCCTCGCGCGCCTGAGGCTGATCGAGAATGCTCGCGATCTCCGTTGCGGAGAGAACTTCGGGCAGCGTCCTCGCCAGTTTTGGAGAATCGAGCATCTCGGTCGGATCATTCCGCGTGATGTCATCGCCGACAAGAAACCGGTGAAAACCCCGGACAGCGGAAATCGTCCTGGTGACCGAGCGCGGTGCCAACCCGCGATTCCTCAACGAGCGCAGAAACGCCGTCGCATGATCCTCCGTGATCTCTTCAGGCGTGTGAACGCCGTTTCCCTGGAGATAGGTGAGATACCGGTCGACGTCCAAGCGATACGATGCAATCGTATTCAGCGAGGCGTTCCGCTCCAGCGAGAGATACTGCAGGAATCGGTCGAGATAGCGTTTCATGGGCGGTGGCGATCTCTGAAGCGTGTGGATTCCCCGCGGTCATTCTCGAGGTCGTTTCTTGACGCGCCGGGGTGGACCCGGTCGCCCGAGCCCCGCCTGGACCGGCGCCTGGGCTGTTCAATTTCCGGATACCGCACCCTGCTGTGATAGGCGCCCACCAGGACGTTGAGGAATGCGCCGCGAATGCGCGTCAGGTCCTTGAGGGTCAGGGGACATTCGTCAAGCTCTCCCTCTTCGAACCGCTTTGTGATGAGGCCCGCAATGGTGTTTTCAATCCGCTCCGGCGTCGGTTCTTCAATCGTCCGCACCGCCGCCTCCACTGCGTCCGCAAGCATCATAATGCCCGTTTCCTTGGTCTGCGGCTTCGGGCCGGGATACCGATAGTCCGACTCTTTGATCTCGTCGATCTTTGACGGATTAGAATCCTGCCGTGCGATTTCCAGAGCCTTGCTGTAGAAGTAATCGATGCGCGTCGTGCCGTGATGCATCGGGATGAAGTCGATGACTTCTTCCGGCAGCCCGTATTCGCGCGCGAGGGCAATGCCGTCTTTCACATGTGAACAGATGATGAGCGAACTCATCCGCGGAGAGATCTTGTCATGACGGCTCCGGACCGTCTTCTGGTTCTCCACAAAATACGCCGGCTTTTCGATCTTCCCGATGTCATGAAAATATGCACCCACACGCGCGAGAATTTCGTTCGCCCCCACCGACGAGGCGGCCGCTTCCGCAAGTGTCGCCATGGAGATGGAGTGATGATAGGTTCCCGGCGCCTGAACGGCGAGCATCCTGAGCAAGGGATGATTGAACTGGGCCAGTTCGAGAAGGGTCAGGTCGGTGGTGACTTTGAACACCCGTTCGAAAAAAACAAGAAGACCGTACGTGAGGACGGGAGAGATCACGGCATTGAGCAACCCGTACCCCAGTTGTGACATAATGACCGATATTGAGGCAAACCGCTCGAGACCGAGTGCGACGATCGAGACGGCGTACCCGAGGAAGATGTATCCCAGTGATCGAAAAATCTGCGCGCGGTAACGCATGTCGCGGACAGTATAGACTGCCAGTGCACCTGCGACAAACGCGCAGAGAGCGGTGCCGTAATCATTTCCCCTGATGCCGGCAACCACAAACGCAATGATCACCGTGCCATAGAATCCCACACGGGAATCGAAGATGATGGTCAACAGCATCGAAGCAGCAGGAACGAAAATCAGAAATTCGATGGGGGCACGCGTGTCAATCTCCCTGGTCAGGTAGGCAAACACTCCTTCGAGAAGGATCAGTATCCCGATCAGGGCCAGACGCCGGTTGCTCGCAAAGATCCGTTTGCGGAACAGGTGGAGGTAGATTCCATAGAGCAGGATGACGATGAGGACATGGAGGAACATGCCGACGAACTGCCAGGGAGACCCACCCTCGGGACCGCGTTCAGCCTTTGCTTTCCTCAATGAATCCAGCCGGAGCTTGATCTCCGGTGTTATGCGCTCATGCTTGGAGATTATCCGTTCGTTCTCCTGCACATATCCCGCCGTCCGCGGGACCGCGTCGATGGCAGCCCCGACGGCCTGTTCTGTTTCTTCCGGATTATACTTGATGTTCGGCGCGATATGCTGGATGGCAATCCGGTAGGCCAGGTCGATGGGCTGTGGATCAGTCTGAAACCGTCCCTTCAGCGCCTGTTCAAGCAGCGTCACCACCTCTCCCTGGTCGAAAAACCGTATCCCGGGAACAATCTCTTCGTTGGTCCCATGCCGCAGGGCGATCTCCGGACGCGTAAGAGCCGATTTCGACCTGTCGAGAATTCCAGCCCGAAGGTAATCGTCGATCACCGATGTGATGGATTTTTGAAACTCTTCGAGGTGACCGCTCATCGCCAGTCCGGAGATGATCTCCCAGTCCCGTTCGGAAAGTGGGATCGAGAGACGCGCCGCTGCCTTTGCGAATTCCACGGAATCGGGTCCTGCTTCAGGCGCGTTTCGGCGGAGGTCCCGGATGTAGGCCTCGCGCAGTTGAATAGCTTCTCGTGCTTCGCTGAAAAACTGCTGGAGTTGAAAGAGCTCCCGATCGGTCTCCGCACTGTCTCGTTCAAACACATCGTACACGTTTTGGCGCGCCTCTTCCACATCTAGCTGATACGCCTTCTCATCACGGAGAATGGGAAAGGAGAACGGCGCGATCAGGTCATTTTGCGCCCAGATCGCTCCGACCTTGTAGTCGAATTCGATCGATTCTCCGCGTGGAAAGAGAAATGTGAGGAGAATCGCGAGCACGAGGGCGATGAGGATTTTGGTGACTACCGTCTTCCCCAGGTACACTCGTTTCAAAAGTGCAAAAATATGGATTCCGCGCGTTTCTTCAGGCATGCGTTTTCAGGTGCACCACGTTATGTAAACTATAATATCGGGAGTTCGTTTCTGAATCGCAAGCAACGGTGAGAGCTGAGGGGGGAGAAAGGCTGCAGGGATCGTCTACCGGGGCTCCTTCTCCGGTTCTCCGTGCGAGACGGTGCCCATGAGAAGCGCTATGGGCTGTAAAGGAACGATGTGTTCACAGACAATCTTGATCATGGAGGTTATGGGGATCGCAAGCACCATGCCCCATACGCCCCACACCCAACCCCAGAAGATCAGGGAAAGAAGAACCACGAGCGGACTGAGATCAAGCGACGATCCCATGAGCTTCGGCTCAAAGAAATTGCCGATCACGCTGTGAAGAACGATCAGCACGCCAAGGAGGCTCAACACCAGCCCCCACGATTGTCCTCCAAGGATACACGAAAGGACGGGAAGAAGAACGGCAATGAGCGGGCCGAGGTTGGGAATGTAATTCAGGAAAAACGTCAGGGTCCCGATAAAGAGAGGAAAGTCAACTCCGAAAAGCAAAAGGACGACTACGGTCACTCCTGCAACGGCAACGTTGATCAGCGTCTTCGTGACGAGATACCGACGGATCCCTGAATTGATTTGCGCCAGGATCTGTGTGAGTCGATAGGAATCCTCGGTTGAGAAGGCGCTGTAGACCTTCGTGGAAAAATCTTCGCTGCCAAGCAGAAGGAAAATCAGAAAGAGGAACATCAGGAACATGTTGGTCAACAAGCTGAAGAACGACCCTGCACCTGAGGCAAGGAAACTTGTCACCGATGAAAGCTGAATGGATTCAGTAAGGTCAATATGCGCAACATGGCGTCCCAGCTTTCCGGATAGCTCGGTGAGCAACTGATCGACGGATTGAACCAGTTGCTGAAAATTCCCCTGGTAATTCGGCGCCTGGGCAACGATGTTCTGAATTCCGCCCGTGATAATGAGCGAGATGCCCCCAAGGAACGCTCCGACGATCAGCAGGACGAGGAGGATGCAAACGGCAAGCGGCACCCGTCTGACCCGCAGAAAGGAAACCAGGGGCTTGAAGAGCTGGGAGAGAATCATCGCGAATACCAGCGGAAGGAGCACTTCCATGAGCTCCTGGAGGACAAAGACGACTCCCACAAGGGTGATGAAGGCAAGAAAGAATGCGCTCAACTTGCCGTAGTTCATTCCCTTGCTGAGGAAGTCCGTTCGATTTTGGGTCATGAACTGATTCTCCGGTTCACTCTTCTTTCAGGGCCTCAAGGACCAGCTCCGCGATGTCTTTCACCTTGGTGTTCTCTCCCACCCCGCGCTCCTTCACACCATCGGTCAGCATGGTCATGCAGAATGGACAGCCTGTTCCGATGACATCCGGCCGGACGGCCAGTGCCTGATCGGTACGTTCAAGGTTTACTCTCCGTCCCTCCGTTTCTTCCATCCACATCCGCCCTCCGCCCGCGCCGCAGCAGAAGCTGCGGGACTTCGTGCGTTCCATTTCAACCCTGACGGTCCCGTCAATCGCATCGATGAGCCCGCGCGGGGCGTCATACACATCGTTGTATCGTCCGAGATAACACGGGTCGTGGAACGTCACCGTTTTCGCGGCAGTCGGCTTGAGGGAAAGCCTGCCCTCGCCGATCAGTCGCTCCAGGAATTCAGAGTGATGCGTTACTTCATAGTGACCGCCGAACTGCCGGTACTCTTTGGAGAGTGATTGGAGACAGTGGGGACAGGTGACCAGAATCTTCCTGACGCCATACCCGTTCAGCGTCGCAATATTGTCGGCCATGAGCTGCTGGGCGAGGTATTCATTGCCCATCCGGCGGGCGGGATCACCGGTGCACTTTTCTTCCGTGCCGAGGATGGCAAAATCGACACCCGCCTTTTTCAAAAGGGTCGCGAACGCTTTCGTGACCGTTTGATACCGTGCATCGTAGGCACCGGCGCAGCCCACCCAGAAGAGATATTCGGCATGTTTTTTCTCCGCCAGGACGGGAATGCCAAGATCGCGTGCCCAGTCGGCGCGCGTGGAATGTCCGAACGCCCAGGGAGTGAAATTCCGCTCAAGATTTGAAAACGTGACTTTCAGTTCATCGGGAAACCGCGATTCATTCAGCACGAGTCCCTTCCGGAGATCGACGATGGTGTCGAGATGCTCGATCGTGACCGGACATTCCTGCATGCACGCCATGCAGGTGGTACACGCCCAGAGCTCCTGCTCGGTGATGAACCCATCGAGGAGCTGGTGTCCTCCCTCTGCATTCCCCTCCGATGCCGCGCGCTCGAAGAGCCTGCTCCGGACATCCGTTATGATCTTCTTCGGATTGAGTTTCTTCCCAGTCCCGTTTGCAGGGCAAACAGAGGTACAGCGTCCGCATTCGGTGCAGGTGTATCCGTCGAGCAGTTGTTTCCAGGTGAGATCGCCGATATCGGTCGCTCCATATTTCGTCAGGGTCTCGTCGGCAAGATTGATCGGCTTGATGGCCCCCCGGGGCTGAAGGGATCCGAAGTACACGTTGGGGATCGATGTCAGGACGTGCAGGTGCTTGGACGAAGGAAGGTAATTGAGGAACCCGAGGACCACCAGGACGTGACTCCAGAGGAACACCTGAAAAAGTGTTGCCGCCGAAGGACCATCGAACAACGGCGCGAGGTACGCGGAGAAGACATGGCCGTGATTCTGAATGGCTGCCGGGTCAAACGCCGCTCTCGTGGCATTCTGGCCGAACATCGTCACCATGACCAGGAGGATCAGCGTGAGGATGATGATGGCGTCGGATCGGGAATGCCCCTCGACCTGCAGGCGCTTCGGGGGAAAGAAGATTCGACGTGCAAGGGAAACGAGGCAGACGAGGACCACCACTGCGCCAAAAGCATCTTCAAGGGTCAGCAGGGGCGAATAGATGGGTCCGAGAAAGGAAAGAGAAAAACCCGGGAACAGTCCTTCGCCGATCGATTCAACGACGGCCGCGAGGAGAATGACAAAACCCCAGAAGATGCAGAAGTGAAGAAACCCTGCGAACGGCTCACGCAGAAGCTTCGATTGCCCGAAGGCGATTCGAAGAACACGCGACAAGCGTGCACCGGGCCGGTCAAAGCGGTTCTCCGGCTTTCCGAGTTTCAGGTTCGCAAGAAGCCGGCGAACGCGAAGAGAAAAGAAAATGAATGCGGCAAGAAGGAGGAGGGCAAAAAGGATCGGTTGAACGCTCACCATTGCGGTACTATCCATAGGGTGGAAAAAAGCATCAGGGTCAGCTCACCCGCATCTCGCCTTCGAACACAGTGACGGCCCTTCCTCCTACCGCAACCGCCGTCACCCGGTCGTTGTCGACGTCGAGCCGGACCAGGACTCTCCCCTTCCTGCCGATCGGGTCCCCCTGTTCACCGGTGAGAAGAATCGTCGGCCCCGGGTCTTGCAGGTGTCCTCGCTCGAACAAATACGCCCCGAGCGGGCCGTTTGAAGAGCCGGTGACCGGGTCCTCCACGATTCCCACCGTGGGTGCAAAGAAACGGGAATGGAAGGCCGACGTCCGGTCGACACATTCCGTCGTGAAGACACAAAGCCCTTCGATGTTACGATTAGCCAGAAATTGGGTCATTGCGAGAAAATTGGGTTTCATCGCAAAGATGGTATGCAGGCGACGAATCGGAACATAGAGATATCCCGCAACGACGATCGGGATGTGGTTCTCGAAATCTTCCATCTGGATGTTCAGGATTCTCATCACGTCCAGTTTGTGATGGCCTGCCCGGACAAATTCCGGGACAGGAAGTCCGAGAAACACTTGTGTCGCATCGTCGCGCTTGTCGACCTGGACCGGAAGGACGCCCGATTTCGATTCGAGATTGAATTTATATGATCCCTGCTTCTCCATCCCCAACATCCCTTCTTCCGAAAGAGCGAAAAAGCTGGCCACCGTCGCGTGGCCGCACAATGCGACTTCGGTGGTCGGTGTGAACCAGCGGATGCGTATATCGGCGCCGGGTGTCTCGGGATGAAGGAGAAAGGCCGTTTCGGAAGCAGCGACTTCGAAAGCGATCCGTTGCATTTGCTGCTCGCTCAGACCATCCGCATTCAAAACCACACCTGCGGGATTTCCGGTCAAGGGAGTGTCCGTGAACGCGTCGACGTGTTTAAATCGGATTTTCATGATGTGAAGCTCGAATCGCGGGAAGCGCCGACGGGGACGGCGATCAACGTCCTCCGTTCGCGAATGCAGTACAATGTCTCACGGAAGACGAAAAACGGATCAGGTACGACGCGGGTTGTATCTGCATCAAGAATGCGTTTGAAAATCGTCCGTTGTTGTCCCGTGTCAATCATTAACAAAATGTGCCGGTAGTGCGGATTATCCGTGGTGCTTTCGGGTCGCTGCTCATGAAAGGAGACTGCAATACGGCTGTTATGGAGAAATACCTCAACCGGTGCATCTGCCATCCGTCCAGAGATAAAAGGTTCTATCCTTTCGAGGAGCCCGGGGTTGCCCGCAACAGCCTCTTCCAGGAGCACGGGAAACTCAACCGGATCATCCGGAAGAGGAAAATCTTCTGCACGAGTCGAATCGACCGATCCATGCGTGGTCCCGTCCTGCAGCGATATCTCGAAGAATGCCGACCCGGACATTGTCGCAGCCTCACCCACGAGATTCTCACCCGCAACTCCCCGGAGGACGAGATCCGGACGTCCCCACAACTTCTTTCCCGTGGGAATATTGACGGCAATGATTCCATGTGGAAGAGGCATATCCGGTGACGAAAACCCGTGCAACAACAGCGTATCCCGAATCACCGTCGAAATCCCGATCCACCACTGGTCGCCGAACCCCGAGTCGCGCCAGAGCAAATGTCCACTGGTCTGGTCAAGACAAAAAAAAGCGGCCTGTTTAGCCTCCGGATCACGTTCTTCCCCGACGAGAAACCGGCTATCTACCGCTCGCAGATGCCACAATACACCGCTCGTGGTGAATTCCCAGAGCGGGTCTACCGTATCCTTACCAAATAGATCGAAAAGCCGCACTCTCGGAGCCCCGATTCGCAAGATTTAGTAAACAAGATAAGAATGAGAAGGTGGAAGGTCAATAGAAGTGTTCAGGAGAATGACACTCCGAGAAATGGGTTGAACGGGAGGTGGATCTACCGTCCCGGGTGGAGCTGCAGGAAATCTCGCATGAGTTTGGAGGCCCGTCCTCTGTGACTCACGGAGTTCTTCAAATCCGGGTCCATTTCGGCGAAGGATTGGTCAAGACCCCGCGGCTGGAAGACAGGATCATACCCAAATCCCCGTTCTCCGCGAGGTTCTTCAAGAATTACTCCTTCGCACACGCCTTCGACGACTGTCTCAGAGTGGTCCCACCCGACCAAAGCCAGGATGCACCGGAATTGTGCGCCGCGGCGACGTTGCGGAACCCCGAGAAGTGCATGGAGAAGCTTCGCCACGTTGTCCCGATAGGTGGCTTCCGGTCCGGCAAACCGGGCGGAATAAACGCCCGGATCCTTAATGAGATAGAAGACCTCCAGGCCCGTGTCGTCGGCAAGTGCGGGAAGGCCGGTAAGCCGATGGACCTCGCGGGCTTTCTTGAGGGCATTCTCTTCGAGTGTCTCTCCATCCTCGGCAATTTCACCCACCGCCGGGAACTCTTCGAGAGTGACAATGGAAATGTCGAGATCTGAAAAAAGCCTCCCGAATTCTTTCGCCTTGTCTTCATTGTGCGTCGCGAGGACGATGCGTTTTGTGAGGCCCATGGCTCATTCCATCAGACTGCAGTGCGGGGGAAAAACTTATAATAGAGATTCACGAACGCACCCAGGCCGGTCAAAGTGTTGAGAATGGAAAAGACGATATCGTTCCGGCCTATGGCGTAAATGGTCAGACAGACGCTTCCCAACGCCGAGAGAATAAGGAAGAGTGTGTTTGCACCACATTTGCCCTCCCGGAGAGTCTCAAGCGTCTGGGGAAGCCAGCAAATTGCCACCAGGAGAAGGCCAAGATAACCGACGAATTGAAGCATCATGTGTGCAACGGATCAGTTTTCGAATGGGGGATGCAAGAGTTTCGCAATCGCTTGATCAATGGTTTCCACCTCGAGAACGGTGGCAGTCGGATCCTGACGCCCGATTTTTCCGTTTCTCTTCGGCGTGATGATATGTTTGAATCCGAGTTTCGTCGCCTCGGTCACCCGGCGTTCGATCTGATTCACCGTCCGGATCTCTCCCCCGAGACCTACCTCGCCGATCACGACGGCCTCCCGGTCTACCGGGGTATCGCGAAGACTTGAAACAATAGACACCGCCATGCCGAGGTCGGCAGCCGGTTCGTCGAGCCGGACGCCACCGGCGACATTGACAAAAACGTCATATTGACCGACATGCACCCCAACGCGTTTTTCCAGTACAGCCAGAAGCATCTGGAGTCGGCGGGTGTCAAAGCCCGTGGCAGTGCGCTGTGGAACACCATAGCTCGTCGGGGCGACAAGCGCCTGGACCTCCACCAGCAGGGGACGTGTCCCCTCGATGCTTGCGACCACTGTGGACCCTGACGCTTCCGGCCGACGTTCGGAGAGAAAAACTTCGGAGGGATTGGTCACCTCGCGCAATCCCCGGTCATGCATTTCAAAAATGCCGATTTCATTTGTGGAACCGAACCGGTTCTTCATTGCGCGAAGGATCCGGTAGGCATGGTGCCGTTCGCCCTCAAACTGAATCACCGTGTCCACCATATGCTCCACCACCCGCGGGCCTGCAATCGCGCCTTCCTTCGTTACATGGCCGACCAGGAAAACCGGCATCTCCCTGGTTTTTGCCATCCTCATGAACCTTGCGGTGGACTCACGAACCTGGCTTACCGTCCCGGGGGCGCTTTCGAGGTCCGGACGGAACATGGTCTGAATCGAGTCAACAATGACAACGTCCGGTTTCGTTTTCTCGATGAGGGCTTCAATGATATCCAGGTTTGTTTCGGCAAGCAGAAACATCTTATTCGATGGAGCCGTTTCCAGTCTCTCTGCCCGCATTCTGATTTGACTGACCGATTCCTCGCCGGTGATATAGAGAATGATGTGCGAAGGGAGCGAGGCTGCCATCTGCATCATGAGGGTCGACTTTCCGATCCCCGGGTCACCGCCGATGAGGATCAACGAGCCGGGGACAATTCCACCTCCAAGCACCCGATCGAATTCCTGTATGCGTGTCGGGATGCGCGACTCCGACCTGAACTCTACTTCCGTAATCGGAACCGGAGCAACCGCATTTCTCAGCGAAACTCCTCCACCGCCTTTGCGTGATCCTCTGGCCGGCGCGCTGACTTCTTCGACGAAGGAATTCCACGCTCCGCAATTCGGGCACTTCCCTGCCCACCGCGCACTTTCGTAGGCGCACGACTGACAGACATATGTCGACCGGGTCTTTGCCATCACACCAAGATACCATGCGAAGATGTGAGATTCAATTTGCTGATCACAACATGTCTCATTATCTTTCCCTATGCCAGTTCGGGGCACACTTCTCGCTGTCCTTTTTTCTACTCTCCTCACAAGGGTACTCGCACAGGAACCTTCACTACCGTGGAATGAGAAGCAAAGCATTTCCGAACGGGAACAATCGCAGCACGCCCTTCTTCGGAACACGACAACCGCATCAGCCGCCTCGCAGGAGATCAACGTCACCTACTATTTCCTCCGCCTTACCGTTTCCACACCACCCGGGCCGACTCTCCTCTCCGGGGATGTGCTCATCCAGGCAGTGAACCTCGCAGACAGTCTCTCGACCATCGTCCTTGATCTCATGAATACCATGACGGTGGACAGTGTCCTTGCCGGGGAAAAGGCCGTGGGGTATTCTCAACAGCCGCAGACCCTCACCATCACGCTGGACAGAACGTATCACCGGGATGAGCGAATCGCCGTCAGGGTTCTTTACCACGGAGTGCCGGTAGCCACGGGCTTCGGGAGCTTCTATTTTTCCTCACACAACGGAACACCCTGGGTGTGGTCGTTGAGCGAACCGTACGGAGCGCGCGATTGGTGGCCCTGCAAAGACCACCCGTCCGATAAGGCGGACTCTGCGGACATCTGGATTACCTGTGACGACCGGTTGAAGGCCGGCTCAAACGGACGGCTTGTGGAGATCAGCGACAATGGAGACGGCACCCATACCTACAAATGGTCTGAACGCTACCCGATTGCCAGCTATCTCATATCCATAGCCGTCACCGACTACGCAGAGTTCACAAACTGGTTTCGCTACTCGCCCACCGATTCCATGCCCGTCGTGAACTATGTGCTTCCCGAGCTGTTGAGCTACGCCCTGCAGAGTCTTCCCCAGACAGTGGAAATGCTCCAGATCTATTCCGATTTATACGGGCTCTATCCCTTCATCAAGGAAAAATACGGACACGCTTCGATGGGTTCGGGAGGCGCGATGGAACACCAGACGATGACCTCCACCACCACCTTTTCAGAATTTGTTGTCGCACACGAGCTTTCCCACCAGTGGTTCGGTGACATGATTTCTCCGCGCAGCTGGGTCGACATCTGGCTCAACGAGGGGTTTGCGTCGTACAGCGAGGCGCTGTACAGCGAACGGAAATACGGCGAACAATTCTATGCCGGCTACATGCGATCCTTCTTCACCGACGCGAAAAATGCCGTGGGACCACTGCGCGTTCAGGACACTTCCGATGTTCCCGCGCTCTTTGCAGAGGCGAACGTGTACGCGAAGGGCGCTTCAGTCCTTCACATGTTGCGGCACGTGGTCGGAGACAGTGTTTTCTTTTCGTGCCTCCGCGCCTACGCGACAGACCCTGCCTTGCGGTTCAACACGGCCACAACATCCGATTTCCGCGGGGTCTGCGAACGCGTATCCGGTCTCCCGCTCGGATTCTTCTTTGATGAATGGACGGACGGCACGGGGTATCCTTCGTATGCGTACTCCTGGCAGACGGCAGCAGCCGGATCGGAATGGATCCTTACCCTCCACATCAATCAGACAAACGCCGTTGGAGGAGGTACCATGTTCCGGATGCCTCTCGACATTCAAGTCACCGGCCCATCATTCGACACCACCTTCACTGTGACGAATAACGGTCCCGTCCAGGACTATGTTGTAAATCTTTCCCGTCACCCGTCAGATGTACGCCTCGATCCGGGCAATTGGATTCTGGCGGATAAGACCAATCTCAATGACGGCTCATTACCGACAGCTTTTCAACTTTATCAGAACTATCCAAACCCTTTCAACCCTGGCACGACATTTGCGTTTGATCTCCCCGAACGCAATAACGTCACCCTGACGGTGTACAATCTCCTTGGAGAGGAAATCGTCCGCCTTGTCGGCGGACGGTTGGAGGCCGGCCGCCATGAAATCGCATGGGATGGCCGATTGAAGGATGGGCGTCGTGCCCCAAGCGGGATCTATCTTTGTGAACTTGCCGGGGAGACGGAGCGAACTGTCATCAAAATCATCATCGTACGATGAATTCCCGGCCCTTCGAATCTCTCATGCTCCTTTCTTCTCCCTGCACGTGGACCGGATCTTTGTCAGCTGAGGGATGCGCTCGCAGGCGTCAGTTCTCCCCCGTACTTTCTCGTGCTTCTTCTCCTCTGCTTCGGTCTGACACCGGCGCAATCTCAGGATGAACAACCACCTCAAATATGAATTTCGCGCGGTCTGGCTTACCACCGCAGCGGGATTGGATTGGCCGACAACAACCGATCCGCTCCAGCAGCAGCAATCCCTTCGGTCGATCGTAAAGACGATCCACGACGAACATTTCAACGCCATCTTCTTCCAGGTCCGTCCACGTGGCGACGCTTACTATGCCTCGACCCACGAGCCGTGGGCCGAGAACCTCACCGGAGTCATGGGCAGGAATCCGGGTTGGGATCCGCTGGCGTACCTTATCGATCAGGCGCATGCGGCGGGAATCGAAGTGCACGCCTGGTTCAATGTGTTCAAGATTCACAGCAACAATTCCGTTCCCGTTTCGGAGGATCACCCCCTCAGGAAGTTCCCGCAATGGTCATTCCGTTACCAGGGTGAAGATTGGATGGACCCGGGCTATCCCGGCGTGCGGAATTACACCGCCGGCGTTATCCTGGACCTCGTGCGCAAATACGACATTGACGGCATCAATCTCGATTATATGCGATACCCGGGCTCGGATGTTCCGGACGACAGATCATACGCGCAATATGGCCGGAGCACCCCCCGGGACGAGTGGCGTGCGAAGAATGTGGATGATTTTGTGTCGGCGGTCTACGACAGCGTCATGGCATGCAAACCCTGGGTCAAGGTCGGATCATCTCCCGTCGGGGCGATTGGCACTTCGCTGGATCGTTCGTCGAGCGGAACGTTGCGCAAGTATGCTCAGGATGCACCGCTCTGGCTCCGCAACGGGAAGCAGGACTATATCGCCCCACAGCTCTATTGGACAATTAACGGAACAAAGACAACTTCCGGTTTTTCATCGCTCCTCGAACGATGGCGCCGGTGGGCGGGAGACCGGCATGTGTACGCCGGGATTGCAGCCTATAAGCCGGAGGTCATGAAGCAGGTCCAGGACCAGATTGCCGCTGCGCGTGCATTCGGAGCGGAAGGAGAGGCGTTCTTCCGTTACCAGAATGTCAGGGAGTATTGTCTTACCCATACACTCTACCGGTACCCCGCCCTGGTCCCTCCGATGCCGTGGAAGGCTTCGAAGATCAATCCCCCGCCGGGTGTCCTCGCTGTGTCTGAAACCCGACCCGGCGTTTTTGAATTGGAGTGGAACACTGCGGCGGAGGCACGAACGTACGTCGTCTACCGCTCCGCAGCCCACGCACCGAGTCTGGATGATCCGAGAAACATCCTCGCGGTCCTTCCTTCCAGCACCACAGCCTGGGTTGACTCGATTTCTTCACCGCGCGCCGCAACGTATTTCTATGCGGTAACGTCACGCGACGGCGGGAATAATGAGAGCGGGAATGCGGCTCTTGCGGAGGGAACCATCCGCGAAGCAAAGGCCCTCGCGAACGCCTTTCCGAAGAAATTCGACCTGCAGATTTCAAGAGTCGACACGAATTCTGCAAGGGTATTGGTCGTATACCGGAATCCCGAACCCGGACCGGTGAAGGTCGAGGTCGTGTCCGGCACGGAAAAACTGCAGAACGTGAAAGCCGAAACAGTGCTGGAGGGTGCACAGCCCGCGGGAGTACATTTCATTGAAGTTGACGCGTCGCGGGGTTCTTCGGGCGCGGTCCGGCTGACCTCGCGAAGTCTCACGCTCGAGCGCGCCATCCCCTAAGCGCCAACCTGCCGTCGTCCCTTCCCGGAAACCCGTCCCATTCCCCCCGCAGCGGTCATCGCCTCATTCGAGGCAACACCGGCACACCGGAGAGGTCCGGCTCTGTCTATTGTTTGACGAGGATCAGGCTCAATTCGGGGATGTAGGTGATCATCAGCAGTGCAACAAGCAGGATCCCAATGAACACCAGCGTTGCCCGCGTGACGGAAAGAACTGTTTTGTTGAAACGGAGGCTGGAGATAAAGAGGTTCAGTCCGACCGGTGGGGTCAGGTAGCCAATCTCGAGGTTCGTAAGGAAGATGATCCCGAGATGGACGGGGTTGACTCCGTACGCCGTCGCAATAGGAGTGATCAGCGGAACCACGACGATGATGGCAGAAAAAATATCCATCATCATTCCCACCACAATAAGAAACAGATTGAGGACGACGAGGAACATCACCGGGCTGGTAATGAACTGTCTCGTGAGCTCAAACATGCGTTGCGGGACCTCCTGGTCGATGAGATAGTCCGTCAACCCCATGGCGACGCCGATGATCATGAGGATGGCGCCCACCAGCAGCATACTGTCCTTCATCACCCTCGGCACGTCACGGAAGATCTTCAGATCGCGGTAGATGAACACCTCGACGATGAACACATAGAACGCCGTCACGGCCGCGGCCTCCGTCGCGGTGAAGATCCCGGAATAGATACCGCCGACGACGATGACCGGAAGCGGGAGCTCCCAGATGGTGGCGCGAGCGCAGCGTGCCGCTTCCCTCCACCGGAACGCCTGGCGCGGGACTTTGAATTTCACCCCCTGCCAGACACTGTACGCCGACAGGGCAACCACAAGAAAGATTCCCGGCAGGATCCCCGCCGCGAATAGTTTGTCCACACTGATTGCTGTCACGAGCGCATACAGGATAATCGGCAGGCTCGGCGGAAAGAGCAGTCCGAGACTGCCGGAGGTGGTGACCAATCCGAGGGAGAATTTCTCGGGGTATTGTTCGCCGATCAGCATCGGGTACAGAAGTCCGCCGAGCGCAACAATCGTGACACCGGAGGCACCGGTAAAGGCCGTGAAAAGGGCGCAGGTGACGAGGACGACGATGGCGAGGCCTCCGGGCATCCAGCCGAAGAGAGCACGCGCGAGGTTGACGAGGCGTGTCGGCGCCTTGCTCTCCGCAAGGAGGTATCCCGCAAACGTGAAGAGCGGGATTGCGACGAGGACAGGATTGGTCGCAATCCTGTTCAGGTCGACCATCATGACCGCAGGATCGATTCCTTCTGCTTCGAAGGCGATCATCGCGATCGCCCCGATGATCGTGAAGAGCGGAGCGCCGAAGATCGCGATGAGGACAAAGCCGGCAGCGATAAGGACGGTGCTCATGGTTTCGCCTCCGTGGTCCTGTGACTGACCAGGGCGGCGACATGATCAACGATGTTCAGGCCGAAGTGCAGCATGATGAGCCAGTATCCGACGGGAATCACCGTCAGTCCAACCCACGAGGGCAGCCCGAGGAAGGACTCGCCGCCGTTGATCCGTTCCTCCGCCATGAAACCCCAGGCCGCCAGGCCGAGGTAGAAGCACACGACGCCACCGAAGGCATTCGTCACCACCGAAGAGAGGTGTTTCAGGCGTTCGGAGAGAAACTTTGTGACCGCGTCGATGCTGATGTGACGCTCCACGGATGCGGCCAGGGCGGCTCCGAAAAAACCGCTCCACAGCACCATGTGCCGCACAAGAGGATCTCCCCAGAGAAATCCGGTTCCGAAGAGATTCCGCATCACGACCTGCGCGAAGGCAAGGACAATCATCACGCTCAGGAACAGGACGAGCAGCGCGGTCTCTGTTCGTTCGAGGATCCGTTTCAGAAGCGAGACGATCTTCATTTGCCTCGCCCTTCAGTGGCCCGGAAATCGCTCACGATTTTCTGAACCTTGTCAAGCCAGGCCTGGTCAAACAGTTTGGGGACGAGCGACTGCCTTGCCTGTTTCCCCATCTGCTGGAATTCCTGCAACGTGGACTGCGAGGTCACGGGAATCACCTGCAGGCCGTTCTTTTTCATCGTCTCGATGGCTTTGGCATTCTCTTCGCGACTCTTGAGCGTTAAGTCGGCCATGTACTTGTGACCGTTCCGGAGGAGAATTTCCTGCAGATCCGCGGGGAGCCTGTCGTATGCCTTTTTCGAGATTACCACTGCGCCGGATGCGTCGGCCAGGGGAACTCCCATCATGTATTTGACACGGGTGTTCCACTGCATCGCCAGAGCGGCCAGGGGCGACGTATAGGCGCCGTTGATCAATCCCGTCTGGAGGGAAGTGAGAACGTCGACCACGGACAGCGGGATCGGGTTGATCCCGAGAGCTCGGAAGGCCGCCTCGGCGATCTGGTCGCCCTCCCAGGTCCACATCTTCACACCATTCATATCGGCGACGGTCTTAACGGGCTTGTTGGTCAGGACATACACAAAGCCGACCTCGGCCCATCCGAGAAGCACGAAGCCGTTATCGGTAAACTCCTTGTCGAATTCCGGATCCATGATCTGGTGCAGGTGGTCGACTTCCGCATAGTTCTGAAACAGGAACGGGGCGTCAAGAATGCGCAGGCGCGAGGAGATCTCCCCAATGCCCACGCCGGTCACTCCGGCACTCTGCAACTGGCCCAGGCGGACCTTGCGCATCATATCCTTGTCTTCTCCCTGCACGCCGCCCGCATAGATTTTGAATCCCAACCGCCCTCCGCTCTCCTTCCGGATCGCCTGGTCGTATTCATTCATCACGTTCATCCAGGTCGTCCCCTCGGTCGCCAGGGTGGCAAATTTGATCGTGTATTGCTGCGCGTCGCCCTGCGTGGAGACGAGTGACAGTGCCAGCAGCATGAAGGGAATTCCGATCCGGATTTTCACGTTATCGCTCCTTTTCATCCTTTCAGGGGGTTCTGTTCAGTACCTGTCGACATCCTAGCTGCGTTAAAAGAGGGTCTCTTCTTTCGCTCTCAGCACCTTCGCTTTTTCCTTCGCGATCGCATTGCCGAGTCTGAATTCCGGGAGAACGTCGACCGAGGTCGTATCCACCTTCGAAAGCAATTCCTCAAAGAGGGGCTGGTCCTGGGTTTGGACAGCGTACGAGCGGGCATAATAGACATACGCCAGGAGCAGTTTCCCCTTGGTGATGCGGAGCGCTCGCTCAAAATGCTGCCTGCTGATCTGAGGATTGCCGCCGAAGATTTTCGGCCTGCTTCCATAGAGCGTTCCAAGGAACAAATCTGCTCCGGCAAAGTAATACGACGAGTCCTTCTCCGCCACGAACTGCATAAGCGCTTCAGCCCTCGGGAGATCTGCAATCGCATCGGTGTTCTGAAGCGAGAGATAGATGTAGTTCCCCCATCCAAAGGCTGTCCAGAAGGCGCCGGGGACCGTTTCCCGTCCGCGCGTGGCCAGGACGGCCTTCAACTCGTCGACGGGGCCGTTCAGCGCGTTTGCAAGATCCTTGTCCCCTGTCAGCATCCGCATGCCGTAATCTTTCCCGCGCAGGTAGAACTCCCGCGCGCGGACCGGATCCTTGTCTTCCAAAAAGGCCAGCGCGTAGCTGCTGTAGCCTTCGCTCGTCAGCATCAAGAGCTTCTCATTCGTCGGGTTGTTCTTCAGCAGCACTTCAAGCAATTTGATGTTCGCGGGAAGCGCCTCTTCCACGAAAGCGAGGTCGGTATCCTCCGTGAACGCCGAGAACCCCTGGTCAACAATGTTGCCGACGGTGTTTACTGCGATGGTCTGCACGCAGCCGGAAAAGAGAAACATCCCGGCACAGGCAAGCGTCGCTGCAATTCGCATGGGTGTCTCTTGCTGGTGTGAACGGATATTATAGCCAAAAATGAGTCTATATTCAATGATCGGTGCTTTGCAACTGAGCCTGAATTCCGCTAACTTCTTACGGAGCAGACATCTTGGCAGGTCGTTCCCATAATACAGCAGCGCTATCGTGCGTATCCTGGTGATTGAAGACGAGAAGAAAGTTGCCCGTTTTATTCAGCAAGGGCTCGAAGAGGAGCACTACATTGTCGACGTCGCCCACGACGGTGAGAAAGGGGAGACGATGGCACTCACCGGGAATTACGATCTGATCCTGCTCGACGTGATGCTTCCCCGGAAAGACGGGATGGAAATCACACGGCAAATCAGGACGAATAAGAACGCTGTCCCGATACTCATGTTGACGGCGAAAACTTCGACCCACGACAAAGTCGAGGGGCTTGACAGCGGCGCAGACGACTATCTGACGAAACCGTTCGCCTTTGCCGAGCTTCTTGCCCGCGTCCGGTCACTTCTTCGCCGGGGGGCTACCGACAAGACCACGATGCTCACCCTCGGCGATCTTGAACTGGATACGGTCTCCCACAAGGCCCGTCGCAGCGGCAAAATCATCGACCTGACGATGAAAGAGTACGCCCTCCTCGAACTGTTCCTCCGCAACAAGGAACGCGTCCTGAGCAGGACGATCATCTCGGAGCACATCTGGGAATACAACTTTGACACCGGAACGAATTTGATCGACGTGTATGTCAATCATTTGCGGAACAAGATCGACGCGGGGTTCGAGAAGAAGCTCATTCAGACGGTTCGGGGTGTCGGTTACGTCATGAAGGAGGAGTGATCCCGTGGCGCTCTGGACCACATCCATTAGGGTCCGCCTCACGCTTTCCTACACCCTTCTGGTGCTCTTCACGCTCCTCGCCTTCGGAGGGCTCTCCTATTATTTTACCGGGCGAACGCTCTCTGAAAATCTTGATATTTCCCTGCGCAATGAAGTTCGCTGGATGCGCGATTTCATCGAGCCGCAGGTAAGCAAGATCAAACCGGGGCGTGGCTCGATTGACAACATCCTCGAGCGCCGGGTCCGCGAACCGATCTCCGCCCTTAACCGGCCCGAGGTAGACACCCTCTTTGAAGAAACCGACGAGATCTGGAACCAGATCTTCCGGCACACGCTGCACAGCCCCAAAAAGACGTATATCCAACTCTCCGACCGCAAAGGCAATATACTCTACCGGTCGTACAATCTCGCCACCGACACGCTGGTGATGACCGATACCATCCCGCTGAACGCGACAACGCTCGCGACGGGGTACCTGAACGGGGAGCCGATCCGGATCGCGGCCACGCGGGACAAGAACTACAGCTATATCGTCGGCTATCCCGAGGGCGAACTCCGTGATCTTCTCGACGGCCTCTACTTCATTTTTCTCCTTCTCGTTCCCATCGTCGTCGCCCTGTCGGTGATCGGAGGACTTGCGCTCGCCGACAGAGCACTCCGTCCTGTCCACGATATTTCCACCCGTGCCCGGCGGATCACGGCGGAGAATCTCGATCAGACGGTTCCCATCAAGAATGAAAAGGACGAAATCGGCAAGCTGGCCTCCACGATCAATGATATGATCAGGCGCCTTCACGAGTCGTTCGCACAGATTCGACAATTTTCGGCGGATGCGTCGCACGAGCTCCGGACGCCTCTCACCGTGATGCGGGGAGAGATTGAACTTTCCTTGAGGACGACAAAAAGTCCTGAAGAATACCGTCACGTCCTGGAAAGTTCACTCGAAGAGATCCTCCGGATGAGCACCATTATCGACAATCTGCTGACACTGGCGAAGGCGGACGAGGGGACGCTCGATGTGACGTTTTCAGAGGTGAATCTCCAGGAGCTCGTCGAAGAATTGTATGAGGACAGCAAGGTACTTGCGGAGGAAAAAGAGATTCAGGTCGACCTTGTGGAGTCTGCGCCGATCGTCATTGTGGGCGATCGCGTGCGCTTGCGTCAGTTGTTCCTCAACCTTGTGGACAATGCAATCAAGTACACGCCGGAGCGCGGACACGTACGTCTCATGGCGAGCAGGAGGAACGGCACAGCGGTGTTCGAAGTGTCCGATACCGGCATCGGGATCACCGCAGACGAACAACAGAGGATTTTCAACCGGTTTTACCGGGTCGACAAAGCCCGGTCGCGCGAACATGGCGGATCGGGCCTGGGGTTGTCAATCGCCAAATGGATTGCAGAATTACATCGAGGCACCATCGAGGTATCGAGCACGTACGGAAAAGGCTCCGTCTTCACCGTGAAGCTCCCGCTCACATAGCAGCCAGCGCCATCCAGCCGCCGCACTGTGCCTACCGCCTTCTGCCTACGCTCGCTCGATACTGCCTACTTCTTTCTTCCTTCATCTTACTTCTTACTTCTTACTGCCCTGTTCCTCCCCTCTTTTTTATTCTTTTAAAAATCCGTCCCCAGCGAGAAGTAATACTTCGGCGGCGAGAAGCTGTTCCAGTGCCACGCCCATGCGACGTCGAACTTCACAAGGAATGCGAGGAAATAGATTCTTGCCCCTGTACCCATACCCATCAGCAGATCCTGGGTGGTTGTGGAGCCCTCCGGCGTACGCGTGAACGCCCGATAGTCGTGCGTATTGCTCCAGGCAGACCCCGCATCGAAGAATATCACTCCGCCCAGGCTCTGCAGGCCAATCGGAAGCGGACCCGCCTGGATCAGGGCAAACAGCGGATAGCGGAACTCCATATTGAAGAGGGCATACTTCGAGCCGATCTCCGCAACATAGTCATACCCGCGCAGAGGCGTGCCCACCTGGAGGAACAGGTAATCCTCTGCATTCTGCAGCGGTACGTACCCGCCGTCGAACTGACGGTTGATCCAGTTGTCGACACCCCCAATGATAAACTTCTGCGGGTTTGCCCCGAAGCTTCCCCCGCCCGCGAGCCGCAAAGCCAGTGCATAGTTGTGGCCGAGGCGAAGATAGGTACGGTAGTCGCCCACGACGTTCACGAAGCTGAGCCCATCCGCTCCCAACTTGGGAGTCCCGAACATGCTGAACCGGTAGCGCGTCCCGTTCATCGGGGAGATCAGGCCCCAGAGAGAGGTATCGTGGGTGTACGCAATGCTCGGGACGAGGACCGAGCGTTGTTGCGCCGGCTCATCGGTATAGTCGAGGTTCTCTTTGAGGATGTTGTACCAATCCAATCCGAAGTCCATCCGGTTATAGCGGTCGAACGGATAGAGTGCGGACAGCGTTGCCCCGTACATCCGGAAGCGGAACAAACTGACCCCGTAGAGTGGATCGTCAACGTACACAAATCGGGCGCTGTGGAAACCACCGAAGCCGAAATCGACGCGGTTGGGGAGGTAGTAATACTGGAGGCCGTAATCACTGTTCTTGAGATCGAGGAGGAGGTTTGTGATGAAGATAATTTGATGGTCACCCATCAAATCGCTGAACGCCATCACGGTCGATCCTGTTACCCCGTAGAAGGTATCATACCCCGCATTGCCGTAGATGATATCCGGCGTGAAGTTGAGCTTATACTTGTTGACGCGGTAATCGCCGCTGGTATCCAGATTGTTGGCGAGCTTCGGCATGTGTGCGATCGTGGAGTCCGTCGGGACGCTCTGATCCAGCGAATCATGGAACACATAGTTGCTGAAATCGATTTGTACGTTCGTGCCGTAGCGGTGTGTAGTGTCCGCCTCCTGAATCGCCGGCGCATGGGTCGTGTCGGGTCCGGCGAGGGCCGGGGTATGCGACGAATCGGCGACCGGGGGAGTCACGGCTTTCGAGCTGTCGGCGAACCCGGACGCGACCATGTGCGAGGTATCGGATCCCTGGGTCGCCGTCACACCGGACACACCGGAGTGCGACGTGTCGGGCGCCTGCACCGGGGTATTTACTGCAACTGACGCGGGTGCGTATTTTGCTTTGTAGAATTCCGTCGGTTCCAGCTCCGCCACCTTGATATCGCGCTCGAAGGGGTTCCGCATCAGGAAGATATCGAAGCCTCCATGATTGAGGGACGAGAAGGCGAGTTTCGAACCGTCGCGCGAGAGGCTGAGCTGATACACGCCGCTGAGCGAATTCGTGATGGGGCGGAATTTTGCGGTCCCGAGATCCATCTCGTAAATGTTGTTGATCCCGTTCCGGTCCGACACGAAGAGGATTTTCTTCCCATCCGGCGATACCACGGGAGACACCTCGTCGCTCTGCGGCCAATCGGTGATCCGTGAAACGGCTCGCGACGCAACGTCGACGCGGTAGAGGTCAGCCTGGCTCAACCCGAGGTGCATGACGTTTCCGCCGTTCTTCTCATCAGCCCTGTCGGAGGAAAAGAAAATCGACGATCCGTCCGGAGACCAGGAAGGATACTCATCGGAGAAAATATCATCGGTCAGATTTACGAGCTGCTTCGTCCCGATGTCATAGACATAGATGTCCGATTGAGATGCCGTGTTCCCCACAAACGCGAGCTTGTTCCCGACCGGGCACCATTCCACCGAAAAGATTCCATCGAGGCCGAAGGTCAGCTTCTGTTGGGTCCCGGTTTCCGGGTCGATGATCACGATGGCGTCTTCGGCGCCCGCTTTCACGGCGAGTGCAAGCTTTTTCCCATCAGGAGACCAGCTGATGCCGGGGGTAAGGAGGTGGAGTTCCTCAAAATTGTTCGTCGTGTTGCCGGAGACAACCTTCGTGAGCATTTTCCCGTCGAGGGCGCTCATCACCCACACATCGAAGTAATCGTCCCGGTTGGTGATAAAGGCGATCTTGTCGCCCTGCGGAGTGATCGCCGGACTGGTGTTGTAGAACCCGCCGTCCTTTTCGTGGTCCGTCAGCCGGCGGGCATAGTCTGCAGGCTCTTCGCGCTTGGCGATGTCGGGCCAGTAGAGCACCTTTTGTTCTTTCTGCCAGCGTTTGGACAGCTCTTCGATACTGAGACCGATAGAACCGCGGAAGCCCGCCTCCACGCTGCGGGTGCTCTTGATCCGGTTCAGGATTTCCCCGATTTTCTGGTCGCCGTACTTGTTGGCGATATACCACCAGACCGACTGTCCGCCGCGATACGCAAAATATCCATAGAGGTTCCTGATTTCGGGGAGGTATTCATGAACGGTGGCATCGCGCAGGAACATATCGGAGTCCGTGTCCCATTTCAGCGCTTCATACTCCGCCAGGCCTTCGTTGAACCAGAGCGGAAGCTGGAGAGAGATGTTATTGGTGATGATGGATTGGATTGACCCGCCGTAGAACATGTCGTTGATGACGGCATGGACCAATTCGTGGTGGATGACGTGGCGGAATTTCCGGTAGTCGCCCTCAAACGGAAGGATGACGCGGTTCTTAAAGAGTTCCGTCACCCCGCCGATTCCCTCTTCGAGGTATTCGCTGACCACATTTGTTTGTTGAAACGCATTGTGGGAATTGTACACAATGATGGGGACCCGGTTCACGAGCTGGTAGCGGAAGGATTTGCTGATCGATCCATAGGCATCCTCTGCGGCCGCGGCGGTGAATTCGGCCAGCGAGTGTCCGCCGACATCATAATAGATATCGAAATGGTCGGTCTGGATGAATGACCAGTTGAACTTGTGATACTGCACCTTGTTCTTTCCGAACATATCGTCCTGCCCTCGTGTCGTGGAGAGTCCGAGCAGGAGGAGGAGAGAGAAGAACACGATGTCAAAGCGAAGCAGAGAACGGGGCGTCATGATTTCCTCAGTCAACCATACTATAAAACATTGCGAGATTCGGGTGGTTCCACTTGGATCGCGGTGATGGTGGTTGGTGAGCCCGTAGCGCTCGTCGGAACATCCAATAAAAAACGAAAAAAGGCGATGGAAAACCAATGGCTTGCCGACAAAATGAGACAAATGACGGCAGTGGCGCGTTTAACGGGTGGACTGCGACTTATTGATTTTTAGGAAGTATTTGGGTAGCTTTTTAGCAGATTACGGAACGTAGCGCAGCTCCCATTCCGACCGGATTTACCGATCCGCCGAAGGCGGAGAAGGTAAGTCCGAGGTCGGAATGAGGATCTCGCCGACTGGTCCGCTGAAGCTCGTGGAGGCGGACCGCAGAATAGTAGACACGACGTAACTCGGAACGTAGCGCAGCTCCCATTCCGACCGGACTTACCGAACGGAGTGAGGTAAGTCCGAGGTCGGAATGAGGATCTCGCCGACTGGTCCGCTGAAGCTCGTGGAGGCGGACCGCAGAATAGTAGACACGACGTAACTCGGAACGTAGCGCAGCCCGGTAGCGCACTTGAATGGGGTTCAAGGGGTCGCGGGTTCGAATCCCGCCGTTCCGACAGGACATTTTAGGATTTAGATTTTTGATTTTAGATTTTGTGCTGCTGAGGAGCGACTTGACGGCGAAAGAGGGCTAGGCCGATTGGGGTTGGGCGTGCCTGGGTACAGCGAAGCTGCGAAAGAGGGCTATACAGGTTAGATTTTAGAGGTCAGATTTTAGATTTGGGGGTGCTGAGCAGTGGCAAGGTAGCTCAAGAGGGCCAAACGAAGATTGTGATTGTGCGATTCGAGGGAAGCCAGAGAGGCTTCCTTTTTTTGTTGCAGGGCGATCTTCTTTCATTCTAAAATCTAAACTCTAAATTCTAAAATGGTTTCGCGGGTCTCGTTCCCTTCCGAACAATCATTTTAGAAATCAGATTTTGGAGTTTGGATTTTGGGATGCCAGCCTGCGGCCAAGAAGCAAAAGGGCGCCATGAGGATATTGGAACAGAGGAAGCGGGGCCACAACGCGTGCTTGGAGAAGAAGAACTGTGCACACTACAGCACCACAACAGGAGGAATCCGGCATTGAAACGAATCCTTTGTTTTGCGGGTCTGATCCTTGTTCTCCTGCAATATCCCGCTCATGCCCAGAATGTCCAACCGATCAGCGACTGGGTGAACTACAACAAGTATGCGGAAGCCAATAACGACCTGCCCCCGTTGACCGCCGGAGAGCATCGCGTCGTCTTTATGGGCAACTCCATCACGGAATCATGGGCCGTCATCGACAGCAGCTTCTTCGCCGATCATGGATATATCGGTAGGGGGATAAGCGGGCAGACGTCATCTCAAATGTTGCTGCGCTTTCGCCAGGATGTCATCGATCTAAAACCGACCGTCGTCGTCATCCTTGCAGGCACCAATGACATCGCCGAAAATGCCGGTCCGATCTCGATCGAACATGTCATGGACAATATCGCGTCCATGGCGGAGCTTGCCAGAGCGAATAACATCCATGTCATCCTCACATCGGTCCTCCCGGCATATGATTTCCCGTGGCGGAAAGGATTGGAACCCGCGGAGAAGATCGTCAGACTGAATGCCATGATCAAATCATACTGCGACGAGCATGCTGTGCCGTATGTGGACTATTACTCCAGGATGGTCGACGAGAGGAAGGGCCTGGACAAGAAATTCACCAATGACGGAGTCCATCCTAATCTCGAGGGGTACAAGGTGATGGATTCTCTGGTGAAGAACGCAATCGACGCGGTGCTTCGCTGAACGGGGAATTGACGAAACACCGGGCGGCGAATCGTTCAAGAAGCGCCGGGATCCTGCCTGCCGGGTCTCGACGAAATGACACCTTCTGGCGTTCCTTGGGGGGAATTTCGAGATGACGACAACGTGCTGTGCCACGCTTTGTTTGTTTCTTCTGCCCTGCGCGTCCTTGCTGCACGCGCAACAAATGCCGGACTACGCCGGACCCGGCTTCCCGCCGGACAACGCGCTCAACACCCGGATTGACTCCCTCCCCGTGCTCCCGAATTCCGCCAACCTCGTGGCGTCCATCGGGGCGAATACCGCCCTCCACCCCGACTTCGGCACGACGTACGACGACAACGGCACGCTCGTTCCCTCCGGGATCCCCTATAACGTTGTTGTCGCCGGACAACCCCTCGTGCCGATCGTGTTCACCCTCTACGCGGACGAAAGCGACCCCGGTCCATGGCCTATCCCCCGAAATCCCTCTATCGAAGGGGTGTTCGATTGGCGCACCTCGAGCACCGGCGATCGACATCTCCTCGTGGTCGATTCATCGTCTCACGTGCTCTACGAAAGCGGGAATGTCTACGGGGACAGCAGCGGCACCGCATGGCAGGGCAGCGGGGGGGCGGTCTTCCACCTCGATTCGGACACCCTCCGACCGGAGACGTGGACCTCCGCCGACGCTGCAGGACTGCCGATCTTCCCGCTGCTGATCCGCTATGACGAAGTCGACCGCGCACTGGCCACAGGAGGGGAAATCCATCACGCCCTTCGCTTCACGGTCGTCAACTCAAGGAGGGCGTACGTGTGGCCTGCCAGGCACTACGCATCCAGTTCCACGGACACCAATCGCCCCGCCATGGGACAGCGATTCCGATTGAAGGCGAGCGTCGATATCTCGGGCTTTTCGCCACGCATGCAGGTGATCCTCCGGACAATGAAGTTGTACGGACTGATCGTCGCCGACAACGGCGGCAACTGGTTCTTCCAGGGTACCCACGACGACCGCTGGGACGACACTGAGCTCAATACCCTGAAGAGCCTGCATGGGAGCGACTTCGAAGCGGTCGATATCTCTCCCTGGCTGTCAGGGCCGGGCTTCGACCCTGCTTCGGGAAGGGTCCCGCCGGAACCAGTTTCGACGTCCGCGCTCCCGCCGGCACCTGTGCCGCAAGAGGTCACGCTGTTGCAGAACTATCCCAATCCCTTCAATCCGACGACGAGCATCAACTACACGGTCGGAGGAGTCGGGCTCCAGGAGTCAGGGGTCAGTGATGTAGGCTGGTGGTCTATGATGTTCTCGGGAGGGAAGTGGCAGTGCTCGTCAACGGCGGCAAGCGCCCGGGAAGTACGAAGTCTCGTTCGACGGACGTACTCTGTCAAGCGGGGTGTACTTTTGTCGTCTTACACGGGATCGTACACCGCCGTCAGGAAGATGCTTCTGGTGCGGTGAGGGATGGGATCCGACCTTGCGTCAGGGCCCTACATCCTCCCCCTCTTTCCCACCCGCCATCAACATCCGAAGTTCCTCCAGCTTCTTTCGTGCGTTTTCATTGCCGGGATTCAGTACCAGCGATCGCTCGTAGTTCTGCACCGCAAGCGGATACTGGTGGTCGACCATCAACGCCTCGGCATAACTGTCGTAAACGTTGAACGATCGAGGCCAGGCTTCGATGTTCAGTGCGAACAGCTTCAGCGCATCGTTGACCCGCTTCTGGTTCAGATACTGATATCCGAGCGAGTTCATCTGCCGCTCGCTGAACAACACCGCGCTGCTGTCCTCCCTCCGCTGTGCGTGATAATATGCCAACACCGAATCGACCCCGTCTCGCCGCAACACCTCTGACAAGCGGGGATCCATCCTGTACATGACTCTCCAGTACCTCCTGAGGTCCACCGTCGGGCCGCTGCAGAAAAAGATCGAATTGTTGTTCTCGTCCGGCATGCAATGAGGATTCGTGAAGACCGCCTTCCGCTCCACGTGCGCGAAGAGCGACTGCAGTTGAGCCCGCGAAACACCGATGGCAACATAGCTCCGCCGGAACTTCGGATGCTGAACCGCGTCGAAGTAGAACCACCCGTCACCGCACGTCGGCTCGGGCAGGTCGAACTCCCGCCGGTAGACGTGCATGGCCGACGCCTCACCCCAGTTCCCCGTCGTGACGCCGACCGTGTCGCTCGTTGGACCTCCCACTGCGCTGTACACCGCACCCACATCCCGCGCCATCTCATCCCACCCTACCTCCACTTTCATAGCCTCCGCCATACAGGCACTCGCGGGCTGGTCCCGAAGGGGGCAAGCAGCAGCGACAAAATCCCGAACCTCTTCCGGACCACCTTTCCGGGGGAGGGTCAATCGTACGACGACCCTCATTCTGAAGTGGATGGATCGGACGTAAAGAATCGGTAGCTCAACATAAAGGGAGGATAAAGGGGGACCTGGATGCGCGGGAATTCCCAGGAAACTTCTCATTGGCGGCCCAGCCAAGAACTCGTCCGTTCTTCTCTGCGTTTGCGGCATTAAGAAAATATTTACCCCTTCAGATCAAGATTTGAAATTCCCTTCATTGCCTCTGGATATTGAACCGCGCATACTATCGGCCGCAGACCTGATGGCACACTGTCGTGACTACTCTCAGGTTCGACATTCGAGAGATGGAGAACACACATGAATCTACTTCTGAAAATGAAAGACGCACGATGCGCGTTGAATGGTCACCAACCACTTGTTGCTTTGAGAATCGGTGTTTCGATTCGACATCCTTTTCTCCTGAGTGCCAGGACTGTGCAGCACAGTGGCGCTCACTCGTCGAATGCTCTATCCGGGATCAAAGAACAACAGGGCAGGATTCGTGCGAAGAAGAGCCTTCTCTTCAAGCCTCACACAATAAGATCGCTGGACATCACCCCCTGTGAAATCGGCCTGTTTCCGAGGGATCCTAGTTTTTCTTACGAATTCCTTACCGCCAGAGACAATCTCTTTTCAGATTCCTGACGACAAAACACGATCGGATCTTTGTTCTTATCGCACGAGAGCAAGTGAAAGAAGACAGCATGTCGGGAATTGGAATTGCAGCACTACTCATTGTCGTATACCTGGCGTATTCGTTCACGCTTTTTTTCAAGGTAAGAGAAAAGGCGAACGATGGTCGAGCCGAAAGCTCTGCCGACCAGAAGCAGCAGACCCAGGACTCGCATCTCCCGTTCGGTCGACATTCGAGAGAGCGAACCACACGCCGTCCGGGTTAAGCACCCTCTTCCTCGCTAGGAAGAACATCCATTCACATAGTATGGGACAGAGAATATGTTTCTCAAACAACTCCGAATCTCCATCCTGACCCTGCTTTGTTTCACGGTCATCACGGGATTGCTCTATCCTTTCCTTATGACGGGTGTTGCGCAGATCATCTTCCCGGATAAGGCAAATGGAAGCCTTATCAGGAAGAACCGACGGGTCGTCGGCTCAGAGCTGATCGGCCAGGAATTCAGCAACCCGAAATACTTCTGGGGGAGGCTTTCCGCAACCAGCCCGAACGCCTACAATGCGGCGGCTTCTTCCGGTTCAAATTATGGACCGCTCAATCCGGCTCTCTCCGATGCGGCGAAGAAGAGGGTCCAGGACTTGCGCGCTGTCGACTCGTTGAATGCGATGCCGATTCCCGTTGACCTGGTAACAGCTTCGGGAAGCGGCCTTGATCCGCACATCAGCGTTGCGGCAGCCCTCTATCAGATGGAGCGGGTGGCGCGGTATCGCCACGCCCAGGTCGGACAAGTCCGCGCACTTGTCGACCGGTTCACAGAAGGAAGAACCTTCGGATTCCTCGGAGAAGCGCATGTGAACGTGCTGGAACTCAACCTTGCTCTGGATGATAGCTCACAAATGTCGGAGGAACGCTAATGGATGTTCTCTATATCGGCATCATCGTGGTATCGTTTGCCTTAACGCTGGGCCTGACGGCGCTCTGTGAACGCCTGGACCGCGGGAACCCTGGGGGGAAATCATGAGCGTACTCTATGTCATTTCGGGAATCGTAGCATTGGGGCTCATGGTCTATCTCTTTGTCGCACTTCTACAACCGGAGAAATTTGAATGACTCTCAACGGCGTGGTGCAGATTGTCTTTTTTCTCGCGGTGCTGATTCTCACCGTGAGGCCGCTCGGCCGCTTCATGGCGCGGGTGTTCCAGGGCGAGCGAACGTTTCTTGACCCTGTCGTCGGTCCTCTGGAGCGCCTGATTTATCGGGTGGCGGGAATCGACAAGAACCAAGAGATGGACTGGAAGAGAAACGCAATCGCCATGCTCCTCTTCAACTTCTTGGGCCTACTTGTGGTGTTCCTACTTCAGCGTCTCCAAGCAATTCTCCCGCTGAACCCGCAGGCGATGACGGCGGTCACTCCGGATTCTTCGTTCAATACTGCCGTCAGTTTTGCCACGAACACCAACTGGCAGGGGTACAGCGGGGAGGTGACCTTGAGTTACCTCACGCAGATGATGGCTCTTACTGTTCAGAATTTTGTGTCCGCTGCGTCCGGCATAGCGGTTCTCGTTCTCATAATCCGCGGATTTGCACGCCACTCTGCGAAAACGTTGGGGAACTTCTGGGTTGACCTCACGCGCAGCACACTCTACATTTTGCTTCCGCTCGCTATAATTCTTACGCTCGTCCTCGTGTCGCAGGGCACGGTACAGACTCTTTCTCCCTACCGGACCGTATCGTTGGTCGAGCCAGCAACGGATTCTCATGGAAAGCCGATCACGGAACAGGTACTTGCTGTAGGTCCTGCCGCTTCTCAAATCGCCATCAAGCAGCTTGGCACCAACGGAGGAGGTTTTTTCAACGTCAACTCAGCACATCCGTACGAGAACCCCACACCCCTTTCAAACTTTTTTGAGGAGCTTGCAATCCTCCTTATTGGAGCTGCGCTCTGTTATACCTACGGCAGCATGGTCGGGGATACCAGGCAAGGATGGGCGCTGCTCGCCGCCATGATGATCATTCTTATTCCCGCCATCTTCTTTTGTTACCAGGCCGAATCGTCGGGCAACCCCGCGTTTGCCTCTCTGGGCATCGATCAGCACGCCTCGGGGCTCAATCCGGGGGGGAACATGGAAGGAAAAGAGGTCCGCTTCGGGCTCACGAATTCGACGTTGTGGGCAACCATCACCACCGCCGCTTCCAACGGATCGGTGAATGCAATGCACGATTCATTCGTTCCGTTGGGGGGCATGGTGCCGTTGGTGATGATGCACCTGGGTGAAGTGGTGATAGGAGGCGTCGGTTCGGGATTATATGGGATGCTGGTGTTCGTCATCGTAGCGGTTTTTGTCGCCGGCCTCCTCGTGGGGCGCACACCGGAATATCTGGGGCACAAGATCGAGCCGTATGAAATGAAAATGGCATCCTTGCTCATTCTGATTATGCCGTTAACGGTCCTCGGATTCACAGCTCTTGCCGTCGTTACGGATGCGGGAAAAGCGGCCATCGCGAATCCCGGCCCCCATGGATTCAGCGAAATCCTCTACACCTTCACTTCTCAGGCGAACAACAATGGGAGCGCGTTTGGGGGTGTGAGCGCCAATACTCCTTTCTACAACCTCACTGGCGGGATCGCGATGCTCATTGGGCGCTACTGGCTTGCCGTGCCGACGATGGCACTCGCAGGATCTCTCGCCCGGAAAAAACTCGTCCCTGCGGGCGGGGGCACTCTCCCGACGCATACGCCGCTCTTCATCTTCTGGCTGGTCGCGGTCGTGCTTATTGTGGGGGCGCTCAATTTTGTCCCCGCCCTCTCTCTCGGGCCGATCGTTGAACATCTACTGATCTAAGGAGAATTCTCAACTATGACCGCTGCGACATTAGAACACACACCCAAGACGTCGACGATTCCTGAACCCAACCCACACGTCCAACAGCCGGCATCCTCGGAGCAGCTGAGAAAGCCCCTCGGACTCACCGGACGAATGTATCGGCGCGCCATGATCGAATCATTCCTGAAACTGCATCCGCGGCTGATGGTGCGGAATCCGGTGATGTTTGTCGTGGAAGTTGGCAGCGTGCTGACGACAGGCCTCTGGATTCAGGCACTCTTCGCGACCGGAGAGGCTCCAGCATGGTTTATCGGCGGTGTATCAATCTGGCTCTGGTTCACAGTACTGTTTGCGAACTTCTCTGAAGCCTTGGCCGAGGGACGTGGAAAAGCGCAGGCTGCCGCCCTGCGCCTTGCTCGACGCGATACTCACGCGAAGAAGCTTCGCACACCGAAGCGTGGAGCTGAAGTTGATGTTGTCCCCTCCTCGCAATTACTGAAAGGAGATGTGTTCCTCGTAGAATCGGGAGAGATGATCCCTACGGACGGTGAAGTAATCGAGGGAATCGCGTCCGTGGATGAGAGCACCATTACCGGTGAAAGTGCCCCCGTGATTCGCGAATCCGGTGGGGATCGAAGCGCCGTGACAGGGGGAACGCGCATTTTGTCCGACTGGTTGATCATCCGCGCGACCGCGGAACCCGGAGGCGGATTCCTCGACAGGATGATTCAATTGATCGAGGGAGCGAAACGTCAAAAGACCCCTAATGAAATCGCCCTGAACATTTTGCTGGCCGCCTTTACGATCATCTTCCTCGGTGTGTGTGTGTCACTCCTGCCGTTTTCACTTTTCAGTGTGGGAGCCATGGGGCAGGGGACGCCGGTCACCGTGACCGTCCTTGTGGCCCTTCTCGTGTGTCTGATCCCGACCACGATTGGCGGCTTGCTCTCTGCCATTGGCATCGCCGGCATGGATAGGATGATTCGTCATAATGTTATTGCCACATCCGGTCGCGCCATCGAAGCCGCCGGCGATGTCGACGTTCTTCTCCTGGACAAGACCGGCACTATTACCCTCGGCAATCGTATGGCGACCGAATTTACGCCGGCTCCAGGAATCTCCGAAGGTCGACTCGCCGACGCGGCGCAGTTGGCCTCACTTGCCGATGAAACCCCCGAAGGGCGGTCCATCACGGTTCTCGCAAAGGAAAAATACGGCCTTCGTTCGAGAGAGATTCACGAAATTGCGGCGCAGTTTGTCCCTTTCAGTGCTCAGACTCGGATGAGTGGTGCCGACATTCATCCAGAAGGCAAGAACGGCAAACGATGCATCCGGAAGGGCGCCGCGGACGCAATCAGGTCCCACATCGAAAGCCTGGGGGGCACCTACCCACCTGCGATCGAACAAATCGTCGGCGAAATCAGCCGCCTCGGTGCGACGCCCCTTGTCGTCGCGGAAAACAAGGAGGTGCTCGGCGTCATCCATTTGAAGGATATTGTCAAGGGCGGAATAAAAGAGCGGTTTGCCCACCTGCGAAGCATGGGAATTCGAACCGTGATGATTACGGGAGACAACCCTCTCACCGCAACCGCAATTGCTGCAGAGGCGGGGGTCGATGACTTCCTCGCCGAGGCGAAACCTGAAGACAAGCTGAAGTTGATCCGCGATCACCAGATTGGCGGTCGCCTGGTGGCAATGACCGGCGATGGTACGAATGACGCACCAGCCCTCGCGCAGGCGGATGTTGCCGTGGCGATGAACACCGGAACGCAATCTGCACGCGAAGCGGCAAATCTAATCGATCTCGACAGCAACCCGACGAAGCTTCTGGAAATTGTGGAAATAGGGAAGCAACTCCTCATGACTCGGGGGACACTGACAACGTTCAGCATCGCCAATGACGTGGCAAAGTATTTCGCAATCATTCCCGCCGCATTCGCCACGACATTCCCTGTCCTTGGGGCCTTGAACATCATGAAGCTTGCCACTCCCGAAAGCGCGATCTTGTCGGCAGTCATCTTCAACGCCCTCATTATCGTGGCACTGATTCCGCTCGCGCTGAAAGGAGTGAAGTACCGCCCCATCAGCGCTCTGCATCTGTTGCGAAGACATCTCCTCATTTACGGCGTGGGCGGAGTGCTGGCCCCGTTCATCGGAATCAAACTGATCGACCTGCTTCTCGTCGGTCTCAAGCTCGTTTGAGGATCGATCGGATTTCCAACATTGTCAATTAATTGCCGAAAGGAATGACGTTGTGAAGATTCTCGGTTCCACTCCTATTCGTAGAGCCAGCATACTGGTTGTTTGGGTCCTGACGACGATCCAATTTGCCGTAGGTCAATCGAATGACTCGAGTCAGGCGATTTCTTTCAGTGGATTTGTCGACGCGTATTACAGCAAGAACTTCGATTCGCCGATCTCCAGGACGAACAAGCTGAGGAACTTCGACATCCCCGAAAATCAAATCAACCTGAGTCTCGCGGAGATCGTGCTCCAGAAGAAGGCCCAGCCGATCGGCTTTCGCGCCGATGTTGATTTCGGTACGGCCAACGATGTTGTGCAGGGAATTGCCCCCTACGGGACAACCCCATTCAGCACATCGACCATGCTGCAGCAAGCATATCTTACCGCGATTGTGCCCATCGGGAATGGATTGACCGCAGACGTCGGCAAGTTCGTGACGCACATGGGATACGAAGTGATTGAATCCAAGGATAACTGGAATTACAGTCGATCGCTCTTGTTCGCATGGGCAGTACCGTATTTTCACACCGGTCTGCGGCTGACGTATCCGTTTGCGGACAATCTCTCATTCGCCGTGCATGTCGTGAACGGGTGGAATTCGCTTATCGACAACAATGCCGAGAAATCCCTCGGGCTTCAGGTGATATATTCCCCCACAGTATCGACTGCGCTGATCGTCAATGTCATCGACGGCGTAGAGCAGCCGACGGGAGCAGAAGCGGGCAAAAAGAAGGTCTTTGATTTCATCATCACCCAAAATATCGGAGAACATCTCGTAGTCGCGATCAATGCCGACTATGGCGACGAAACGTTGATCGTCGGGAAGCCGACGTGGAAGGGTGCCGCGGTGTATGGACGGTATAGCATGAATCCGAAGTCGGCAGTCGCTCTCCGGGCGGAGATCTTCGACGATCCCACGGGATATTCCACGGGCACAGGGATTCCAAACTTGGATGTACGAGAGGTCACCGCGACCTATGAATACAAGTTCGCCGATGCTCTCCTTGTCCGCACGGAACTTCGGACCGACTTTTCGAACGCTTCCCTCTTTGATAAAGGGTCCAGCGTGAATTCAAAACTGACGCAAACAACGCTCCTCGTAGGCCTTGTGGCAATGTTCTAGAAGTACCCGGAATCGGATTCCTCCGAATCGGACACATTCTCGATCGTTCCGTGATCAAGACAAAACATCCCTCCGCACTTGTCATTGCGGCGGAAAAGGAAAACAGGAAACCTCTCGAAATCGTTCTGAGCAAGGGGGGTATCGTCACATCGGCGGTGAACTCCATCGAGGAGACAACGAAGCGACTTGAGGAATCTACTCCGGACATCGTCGTGCTCGACATGGATGACATGGGAGAAGACCCTGCCGGGGTCGTGTGCCGCCTCCGCAGCCTCGTGAAATCTCCCATTGTTGTTCTCTCGGAACGGGAGCATGAGCAGGATATTATCCTTGCGCTCGAAAACGGTGCGGATGAGTATATCGTCAAACCATTCCGTACCGGCGAACTGATCGCCCGGCTGAGAACGCTTCTGCGTCGTCAATCGGAGCGTGAGGAGGAAGAATCTGTCATCCGCCGGGGACCGATGGTTATTGATCTTCGCACCCGTTCTGCACAATTGCGCGATCAGGCGTTAGAGCTCACCGGGACTGAATTTGCACTCTTGCTCCTGCTACTGCAGAACGCCGGAAAAGTACTGACACACAGGTACATCCTCCAGCAACTCTGGGGAGAGCAGTGCAGCGAAGACACGGAATATCTCCGCGTGTTCATCGGTCACCTCCGGAAGAAGATCGGAGATGATACGGCGAAGCCTCAGTACATTTACACCGTCACCGGAATAGGATACGCATGGAAACTGGAACCAAGCCCGGACCCAGAGCGTGGGAAGGCGGTGCGCGATTCAAAGAAGGTGATGAAGGGTGATTGATTCCCCCCATTCTTTATCCCTCCAGCCACTATTTTGTTCTCTTCTTTATATACCAAAGCCCCTTTTTAGGCGCATTTCATTGTGAGAATCTCAGGCATAGAGTAGCTTACAGTCAGTGATTGGAAGGCGACTATCATGCTTGCGTTTCTTTCTTCATACCCATTGCTCTGCATCGTGTCAGGGGCATACTTGCTCCATTCGGCACTCTTTTACGCTCGGATTCGAAGACCGGCAAGTAAAAACGCGGGGCCATACATCGAAAGGGATGCCTACTCAGAATACCTCTCGACTGCAAGAAACAGGGGCTAGGCTGTGGGGGGAAGGAGAGGGGGAGACTTTGAGACTTGGCAACTAAAGATCGGACTCCGTCTTCTGCTTACTGCGTACCAGGCGCCCGATGCACGCGCTATGCTGGGCGTATTAGGATTCTGCTCCGGCGTTGTCGGCGGACTTGTCATTGGCGGGGACATCCGCACGCCCTACGAGTATCAGACCGTTCCCGACACTAGTGTGTCATGCTCGCTTCCCTCCTTGCACCAATCATATCGGTGTGTTACACTTCACTGACCCGGTTGCAGCTGCTTCGCACAACCAGGCAGTGCTGCCACAAGTGGTCCCCGGGTAGGAAACAAAGAATCAGTTCACAGGGCTACAGTGCATAAAAGATGGCGTCTATTGTGAAAAGCGACGAGTGTTTATGTTGTCAGAAAGGGATCACAAAATCCCTTCCGCGCATTTGTCCGTTGTGTACTCAAGTCTTCGCTGGCAACGGCTGAGATGGTGTTGACGCACATTGGCGGGTGAGACACGAACAGGTCATGCCATACGAAAGATTCTGGGCGGGATTGTGCCCCGATCACAAAACGCCTCCACGACGCATGCACGGCTGACCAGGAAATGGTTCTCGCAATCTGAGAAGGGCGGGTCGTCAATGCAGAATTTTCGGCATAACCTGATTCGCTTCTTGTAAGTCAACATATCGTACACCGCCGCTGAGGCCAGGGAAACCGGACAGGCTTCCTTTTTTTGTAGGTCGATCGCTCTCCCTCATGAAATCGGCTTAGCGACCTATTTCTGTCGCATTCGAATAGCGAAGTTTGACCCATCGGAACGAACCATAGACAAATGAAGTTAAAACTTCGTCATCCGGGTGGCAAGAAGGAAGAGTTGCTGTCGATTTTTAGGCGCCGACGACGACTATACCGTGACGGCAGTCTGCTGCACAGAGTCGGAATGCGTCCTGAGGAGAAAGTATGAAATTCATTTGTGTGGGCTATTTCGATCAGAAAGCGATGGACTTGCTTCCCAAGGCCGAGGTCGAGGCGATCATGAATAAATGTGATCCTTACGTCCAGGAACTCTACAAGAGCGGCCATCTGATCTACGATGCCGGACTGGATATCGAAACCAGGAGCGTCCGGACACGACGAGGGAAACTCTCGGCCACCGACGGACCCTTCGTCGAAACCAAGGAACAGATCGGCGGCGTATTCGTGATCGAAGCCCAGGACTTCGATGACGCGGTCCGGATCGCCTCACTCCATCCCGCCGCACGAATGGGTGAGGAGTTCGGCTGGGGCATCGAAATCCGCCCCATCCGAATTTTCGAAAAACGGTAGAACGCAGCGCCAGCGGCCTCCCTTTGTCGCATGGATTGCTTTACAGCTCCTTGACGCGATCATCTTCCCTGCCCACCCGCCATCAACATCCGAAGTTCCTCCAGCTTCTTCCGTGCGTTCTCATTGCCGGGGTTCAATGCCAGCGATCGCTCGTAGTACTGCACCGCAAGCGGATACTGGTGGTCGGGCATCAGCGCCTCGGCGTAGCTGTCGTAGACATTGGACGAATGAGGATACGCTTCAATGTTCAGCGCAAATAACTCCAGCGCTTCTTTCACCTTCTTCTGATTCAAATATTGATATCCGAGTGCGTTCATCTGCCGCTCGCTGAACAACACCGCGCTGCTGTCCTGCCTCCGCTGTGCGTGGTAATATGCCACCACCGAATCGACCCCGTCTCGCCGCAACACCTCCGAAAAGCCGGGATCCATCCTGTACATGACTCTCCAGTACTTCCTGAGGTCCACCGTCGGGCCGCTGCAGAAAAAGATCGAATTGTTATTCTCGTCCGGCATGCAATGAGGATTGGTGAAGACCGCCTTCCGCTCCACGTGCGCGAAGAGCGACTGCAGTTGAGCCCGCGAAACACCGATGGCAACATAGCTCCGCCGGAACTTCGGATGCTGAACCGCGTCGAAGTAGAACCACCCGTCGCCGCACGTCGGCTCGGGCAAGCCGAACTCCTGCCGGTAGACGTGTATGGCCGACGCCTCACCCCAATTCCCTGTTGTAATACCAACCGTGTCGCTTGATTGACCTCCCACCTCGCGGTAAACGGCTGCAACATCCCGTGCCATCTCATCCCACCCAAACCTGTCTGCCACATGCTGAGGAAGTTCTGTGATCTGGCGGTCTTCAGTTTTCACTCCCGCGTTCACACCGACCGGCCGCAGATAGTTGATGAGCTGATCGACAGGGAGAACGGGGACCGCGAACGGCAGTGTCGGCGCACTCAGGAGAACTGCGAGCGTCGGGACGGCGATCTTCGCGGCGAGACGCGGGCCGCTCTTCACCATGGCTTCGACCCACTGTTCGATCCGCACAGCGCCGGCCGCAAGCAGGACCCCGTACATCGGAATCACGAAATAAAACTGCCCGCCAAAGATGAACAACGAGACGCAGAGAATGATGTAACAGTAACCGAAGAACCGGTATGCCTTCCATTCACGACGGAACAACAGCATGAGAAGCCCCGTCAGCCAGACGGGGAAGAGAACAGGGTTGTTGGGCAGGAGCTGATTCCAAAGAAAGTCCAGAACGGGCGCTGCGTGCGTCGTCCGTCCGGCGTACGTCGCCGCGTACGAAAGAAAATACCAGTCATGTGTCCCCTGCCAGTACATGTACGGGATGCCGCACAGCAGCGCAATCACGCCGCCCAGCCAGATCCAGGGAGACTTGTACCACGTGCGCTGCGGGACCAGCCAGAGCGTCACGAAAATCGAGAAGCCCAGGAAGAGAATCGTCAACTTGGTGAGCATCCCGATGCCCATCAACAACCCGGCAACCAGCCAGAGGCGCTGATCGGCGCCGTTCAGCATCCTGACGATGAGATAGAAAACCGCCGCCCACACAACGAAGCTCAGCGAGTCGTAGCTGTAGAGAGAACCGAAAATGACGAGCCCGGAGAAGAGGAGAAATGTGCCGGTCAGGATCATCGCGTAGCGCTTTCCGCCCAGCTCTTTGGCGATGAGGCATCCGAACGCGATCACGATCGCCCCGCAAACCGCGGCGGCAAGATGGACCACTTTCAGGGAATGTCCGAACAGCACGAGAAAGAGTTTGAGATAGAGCACCGAACCCGGGGGCATGTCCAGATTCGAGAACGAAAACCCGTCGCTAATCGCAACGTAATACATCTCGTCCCGGTGGTAGCCATACTCGGGCAGAACCATATGGAAGAGAATCTTCACGACCGCAAAGAGCATGATAATCAGGAGTTCGGGCGAATATCTGATTTTTCGAAGGTGTAGGCGCATTGGAATAGCGGGATTGGCGAGAATAGGGGTTTGTGTTCCCTTATACGGAAACTACAGGCAAAGGGATTCAAATCTTGGCCCCCAACCTGGTCATAACCAGGTTCGGACCTGCTATAACCAGGTTCGGACCTGCTCAAGACCTGGTCAAGACCTTCGTGAGTAGAGAGACCCCTTCTGATTTCGCCAGCCCATGGCCATCACTGCGAAGATGGCATTCCCTTCCCCAGAAGGTCCTGAAATCACGGCTTGCTCCTGAATGGTTTGTAGAGCGGGCCTCGCATCGTCGACATGACGGCAATGGAGTGGCGAACTACAAGTCCCCCTCCTCCACTTTTCTTCGCTCCTCATCAACCATTGATTTCACGTTGGATATCAATTGGTCGAATTGACCATCGCCATGGAGGTTTTCCAGAAGAGGATCAACAAGACCATACCGATAATCCCGCCAGCCGGCTGCGACCGCCTTCCGGAGCCACTCTACGGCCTCTTTCTTGTTTCCGAGTACGGCGTAGATGGTTGACAATGAGTATGGAACTTGCGAAGATTCGTCACCTTCCTTCAATGAGTTCTCAAGAATGACGCGGCCCCTTTCGAGCAACCGGCGCCCCTCGTCCTGCCTTCCCAGTTTCAGTTGGAGGTACCCGATCGCAACAAAGGGAGAACTCCCCGTGTCAGGTGACATAAGCTGTTGATAGCACGCCAGAGATCTGCTGAAGTCCCTTTCAAAAAGATGTGCGCGCGCCTGCGTCCATAATGTCACCTGCTCTCTCGGAGCGACGGACTTCATCTTTTCAAGCACACGTGCAGCTTGCTCACCATCTCGTTTGCGCAAGTACATTAGAAACAGAGTCCCATAAACGGACGGTAAATCAGGCTGGAGCACAAGAGACTTTTTGAAGAGACGCTCGGCGTTGTCATAGTCGTCCAGGAGCAAATACGAGAATCCAGAATTTTCCAGTGTCGGCCCCGAACCAGGATCGATTCGGACGGCAGACTGCATCAAACGAAATCCTTTTGCCAGTTCCCCAATCTGGATATATCGGCTTGCAAGGCCGACCAAGGCCGGGGAATAGCCAGGATTGGCTTCCACAGACTTCTGTTGTTGTTCCATAGCTCTGTGCTCCCAACCCTTTAGTTTAAACGCCAACCCAAGTGCCTTGTACCCTTCTGCAAGAGAAGAATCGAGCGCAATAGACTTTTCGCTCAGGGCTATTGCTGAGTCAACAAAGACTTTGGGCCCGCCGAATCTGTAAAAGCTCTGCGCATAGGCATCCCCCAGTCCTGCGTATGCGAGTGCATATTGTGGATCGAGATCAAGGGCCTTCCTGAAAAGACCGATGGCGATGTCATCGTCCTCCTTGTGGTAACGGGAGTAATACTCACGTCCTTTGAGGTAATAATCGTATGCCTCAGTATTAGATGTCGGCAACCTTTTTAGATTCTCCCTCTCGGCAGGTGTGAGTTTCGCCTTCAGGGCGGAGGCAATGCTCTGTGCGACATCGCTCTGGATTGCAAACACCTGAATCATCTCTCTATCATAGGTTTGTGTCCAGAGGTGGCCGTCATTCGTTGCATCGATGAGTTTAGCGACAATACGAATATGGTCGCCCGAGCGCCTGACGCTTCCTTCGAGAATATTCGTGACGTCGAGTTCCCGCGCAATCGCGCGGAGAGACCGTTTGGCTCCTTTATACTGCATCACCGAGGTACGCGAGATAACCCGGAGATCAGCAATCTTGGATAGCTGCGTAATGATATCTTCCGTTATACCATCGCTGAAATACTCACTTCCCTGGTCGTCGCTCATGTTTGTAAATGGAAGAACGGCTATGGACTTGCTTTCTGCTGACGATCTCTTCCAGGGCGGGATGAGCAACAATGTCAAAGTCGCAAGCACCAGAATACCGGTGGTCACCATTACTGGTCGGCGGCGCAGCCAACCAACCAGGGTGGCGGCCTTCATAGATGGGGCGCTGCCGGTCCCGGGTACACTCCCCAGTGATTGCAGAAGGTAACGCAGATCGACTATCAGATCACCTGCGTTCTGGTAGCGATTGCTCTCCTTTTTCTCGAGACACTTGGTTACAATCCTGCCAAGGTCTTGCGGGATATCCTTGCGAATCCCTGCAACTTGTGCCGGGTTTGTGTTGAGAATCGAGTAGAGAATGGCATTCTCGTACTCCGCCTCGAACGGGCTCTTGCCGGACAGCATCTCATAGAGAACAACTCCCAAGGACCAGATATCGGTTCTGTGGTCGGCTGACTCGCCCTGGGCTTGCTCGGGCGACATGTAAGCTGCTGTACCGAGCGTCGAGCCCGTTTTAGTCAGCATAGTCCGACCGGAAAGCTTGGCCAATCCAAAATCCACGATCTTCGCCACACCCTCGTTTGTGACCATAATGTTGGCCGGCTTGATATCACGGTGGACTATTCCGTGCTCATGCGCCTTGGCCAGTCCTTGTGCCACTTGGATGGTCACGTCAATCGCCTCTTCGATCTTCAGTGGGCCTCGGTCAATCTTCTTCTTGAGCGTCTCCCCTTCCAGGTACTCCATGCTAATGAACATCTGCCCGTCATCGGTCTCGTCGATATCGTGAACAACGCAGATGTTGTTGTGTTGCAAGGCGGAGGCGGCTTGCGCTTCATGCACGAAGCGCTCTTTGACTTCCAGGTCGAGCGTGAGATCGGTGGGAAGGAACTTGAGGGCTACTATGCGTTTGAGGCGAGTGTCTTCGGCTTTGTAGACAACGCCCATCCCCCCGCCACCGAGGTGATCGAGAATCCTGTAGTGCGAGATTGTCTGACCAACGAGGGATACCACGGCTGGTTCTCCTGGGAAGGTGCGCATGGATGTTTTATCCAGACCACGGGTCGTCGGGTGGGCTCTACAACGTGGGACTGGAACAGGGTCCAGGGCGGCGTGGATGATGGCGGGCGCCATCGAGGAAAGCACTCTGTGGCAAATATACATTGGCTGACGTGGATTGTCAACGGCGGAGAAAGGGTCGAGGAGGGAATGGAATTGTCCAGTGCTTTTAGCGGCTCGCGAAGAGTATCAAGATTAACCGCCATTTTCTCCGTCGCGCCATTCGTTTTTCTCGCAATCCACTCTGGAATCACAGGATCTGCTCATCTCTTCTCCATTGTTTTGGGGGTACAATGTTGACATTTCTCAACGTTCCAAATGAATCCGACACTGCGAGGGGATCCAACCAAAATGAATCTTTTCACTTCCCTCGCGGGTGACTATCGGATGAATGGGAATTATGACACCCGGGAAACCGACGCAGGTTTCCCACTATATTTGTTCAAGCACTCATGCGCGCGGAGTGGATTCCGATGATGTCATACCCTCGCCGCTCAGCACTCCTTCATCCCTGGGTGGATGTTGAGACAAAGCCATTCACCCCTTGCTCGCTTCCCTCCTTGCACCAATCATGTCGGTATGTTACATTTCACTGACCCGGTTGCAGCTGCTTCGCACAACCAGGCAGTGCTGCCACAAGTGGTCCCCGGGTAGGAAACAAGGAATCAGTTCGCAGGGCTACTGTGCATAAAAGATGGCGTCTATTGTGAAAAACGAAGAGTGTTTATGTTGTCAGAAAGGGATCACAAAATCCCTTCCGCGCATTTGTCCGTTGTGTACTCATGTCTTTGCCGGCAACGGCTGGGATGGTGTTGACGCGCATTGGCGGGTGAGACACGAACAGGTCATGCCATACGAAAGTTTCTGGGCGGGATTGTGCCCCGATCACAAAACGCCCCCACGACGAATGCACGGCTGACCAGAATAGAGTTGTCGCATGTCCCTCCTTTGGGAAGCCATCTTACGGCAACCTTCCGAAGAACCCTTCCAACTTACAGAAATACGTTCGCCCCAGAGAGGCACCGCCGTTTCAATACACAGTTTTGGAATTTGGATTTCAGGCTAGACCCGTCCAAAACGGTGTTCGAATATTAGAGGAATGTGACCGGCGCAAGTGAGATATGGCCCACTTTTCGGGTCGGCCCACAAACCCGACAGAGCCCGTGAGCTGGACCCATTAACGAAGCCGATCTATCTGTCGTGAACAGATGTGCTTTGGGCTCGAATGAGAAGACAATATCTGGAACGGGTTCACGGGTTCTCCGGAGAGTTCTCCTTCTCTCTGTGTGATTTTCCCCGAAGTCTTACACAATCACTGTGGAAGTTTGTCTCGAATGAGGCCGTAGACCAGGGCCCCGCCGATGGCGCTGAGCAGAGCCACCCCAAACGCGGGGTACCCGTTCCCGGCCAGGGCGTAGAGCGGGCCCGGACAGGCTCCCGTGAGCGCCCACCCAATGCCGAAAATTATCCCTCCGATGACTGTCCCCTTCCCCAACTGCTTTTGCTCAATCACGATCGGTCCACCGTTCTTCGAGCGCACATGGAATTTCCGGAGCAGCAGCATCGAAATGGCGCCGACCACAATCGCAGCACCGATAACGCCGTACATGTGGAATGAGTCGAACCGGAACATCTCCTGAATGCGGAACCAGGATATTACTTCACCATTGGTGAGTAACATACCGAAAAAGACCCCGAGGAGTAAGACAATAACGTATACCATCACACAGTTCCTTCTACAGGTGCATGATCAATGGAAGCAGGACGTACGTTGAAAGGAGACCGCCGAGAAAGAAGCAGACGGTTGCAATAATGGAGGCACGCTGAAATGTCGCGATGCCGTGGATGGAATGCCCGGACGTACAGCCTTCCGCGTAACGCGTCCCGAACCCCACCAGGAAGCCGCCGCCGACGACCAGCAGCAAGCCCCGCAGAGTCGCGAGCGACTGCCACGAAAAGAGATCGCCCGGGACCAACGACGAGAAATCCTTCACGCCGAGCGACGAGAGGACGGAAAGCGTGTGGGCGGAGATCTCCGACTGTGCCGCGACTTTCAGTCCTCCGCGCGCCAGGAAGCCCCCGATCGCAATCCCTACCACAAACACGATGCGCCAACGATGGTCCTTCCAGTCGTACTGGAAGTATCGTGCCCTTGGACGGATGCATGCGGCACAGATGTCGCGGAAAGAGGAAGAGACGCCGAAATGCCTGTTGACAAGAAGGTACAGTATCGGTACGTAGAGCCCGATGAGTGGTCCAGTGACATACCAGGGCCAGAACGACGCAAGAAAATCCATGGATCTCCTTTGAAAGAACAATTGAACGCTTGTCCGATGAAGTACAACCTACCCGGAAAACACCCGGAACACGAGTGAATTACCGCGATATCTCTTAAACAAATGGTCGGCCATTGGCATTCCCCCCGGGGGCTCGCCGGGGGAACTTCTTTGTCAAAATCGGCATTTAGAATATCACATAGATATGTGATTGCGCCCAATCGGCCTATTTGTCTACACTCACCAACATCGTTCTTTCACAACTTCATCAAGCCCCATCACCAAGAGGAGGAACTACCATGTCCGGTCTCCAGGACACAATCCACCGCAGGCATTTCCTTGGAACCCTTCTTGCGTCCGCCTCCGTCGGAGTAGCGGGCCTCACCCTTCCCCTGCAGTTCGGGTTCGCGAAGGACCCCGCCTCACCCTCCCCCGACAATTCCGATTTCGAGCAATGGCTCGGGAAGATCAGCGGCAAACACCGCCAGGTCTTCGACGCCCCCGGCTCCAACAGTGGGCTGCCCCTCGCCTGGGCACGCGTGTTTCTCATGACCAATCAGGCAGCCGGAGCCGATGAGAAGGATGTGACAGCCGTCGTGGTGCTGCGCCATGAGGCGATCGCGCTCGGACTGGATAACCAGGTTTGGCAGAAATACAACTTCAGCAAAGTATTCAAAGTCACCGACCTGGTAACGAAAGCCGTGCTCACCAGGAACCCGTTCTGGGAACCGAAAGAAGGCGCCCTTCCCATCCCCGGCATGTCCATCGACCAACTTCAGAAGAGCGGGGTCCTGTTCGGGATGTGTGATATGGCCCTGACCGTCATGAGCCAGATGGTCGCGGGGAAGATGAAAAAGGATGCCGCCGAAGTCAAAAAGGACTGGGTCTCCGGGGTTTTCCCGGGCATCCAGATCGTCCCATCGGGCGTACTGGCGGTCAATCGTGCGCAGGAACACGGCTGTACATACTGCTACGCCGGCTGAAATCCGGGAGAGACTTGCGGCTCAATGCTTCTTTTCGTTGTGCCGCTTTTGATAATATACAGCGTCGGAAGGGACACCTGTCACCGTATAGTCGTGATCCTTGAAGGGATAGCGGGGACGGGACCGGGAGTTAATAAATGCGGCAATCTGTTGCGACTCTTCGCTCGTGAGGCTCCCCGGCTTGAGGTAGGGCATTGCATAGCGGATGAACCCTGCAAGAGTGTAGATGCGTGCGGTTCCTGCGCCGTCGTTCCAGGAATTCGGACCCCAGAGAGGCCCGGCTTTCTTGTCACCGATCTGCACCCCCTGGCCGTCGCTGCCGTGACAGGTTTTGCAGTTCGTCATGTAGAGGGCCTTGCCCCGGACCGGGTCAAGCTTTTCGAGGGGAAGACAACTGTCGGGAGGAATGGCGTTGCCTCCACGCCATGGAAGTTTCTCCCCGGGAGACAGGCCCGCTGACAACCAGATGATATAGGCGGCAAGAGCCGTGACTTCTTCAGATGCGGAGTCGGGATATGCGCGAACCCGGCCGATCGGCTTCCGCGAACCGGTGGCGTTTTCACTTCGCATGAAACATCCGACGATGCGATCTTCAAGTGAGAACACTCGGCCCGCGCGCTTATTGTATTCCGGAAATACCGTCGCGATGCCCACCAGCGGGAGAGCACGATCCCGTTGTCCCCCGTTCAGATGACAGCTGCCACAGGATAATTTGTTTGAGGTATACCTGGGAGCTTCAAGGGGAGTCTGCATGAACAGTCTGAACCCTCTTCGGATCTGCTCGGCGTGAGCCGAGTATCCCAGGGAGGAATCGGTCTCCGGATTTCGCGGGATATCCCACGCCCTGACCATTGTCGTGTTCGCCGGGACGAGTCTACCGAAACTCAGTCCTTCGTCATCCGGACCTTTTGTCCCTTGTGGTGCATTTCCGTACAGAAGGCAGAGAACCACAACCGGGACAATGGCTGGTCCACCTGAAGCGAACGGAAGTCTCATCGGACTCCTTTGAGCATGGAAACGATATCACTGTCGGATAACACCACAAACCTGCAATCCGTTCCGGAGATCTCGCCGACCGGACTTGCACAGATTCTGGAGTCAGGTGACCGCGTCCAGATCGTCGATGTCCGTCTCCGGACTGGAATCGCGGCAGGCCTTATTCCGGAAAGCATCGTGCTGCACATCCCGGGGTCAAGGCTCCTGCAGTATGCACATCTCGGAGACATGGGGATCGATCCGGCAATACCCGTAGTGGTCATCTGTGGTCATGGGAATGACAGCAGAGCGGCAGCCCATCATCTTAATCGTCTTGGTGCCAGGGCGCAATCGCTCGCCGGTGGTATGGCGGCGTGGATGATGTTCTCGATCCCACGGGTACTCGCGCCGCCGCCCGGCCTCGATCGCCTTGTCCAATTCGACCGTGTAGGCAAGGAAGCTCTCAGTTACGTTCTCATTAGCTCGGGGGAAGCACTGATCATTGATCCTCCCCGGGACTCCCGCGCGCTCCTCCGCTCCATCGAGGAGTCCGGCGCGACCCTCGCCGCTGTTGCCGATACTCATGTGCATGCAGATTACATAAGCGGTGCGGTCCGCATAGCTCGCGACCGCGGGATTCCCTATTATCTGCACCCCGCAGACAGTGTATTTCCTTACGACGGTACTCCGGGTCAGGTGAATTTCACGCCGGTCTCCGACGGGCTGCAAATCAGGATCGGGCGTTGTCCGATCACCGTTCTCCACACTCCCGGACACTCGCCGGGGAGCGTTACATACCTTGTCGGGGATGATGCAGCATTTACCGGTGATTTTCTCTTCATCACTTCCGTCGGGCGACCGGATCTTGCCGACAGAACGAAGGAATGGTCGACGCACCTTTGGAAGAGTGTTCAGATGGTGAAAGGTGCATGGCAATCCGATCTCATGATCTATCCTGCTCACTATACAGCCGGGACCCCAAGAACGAACGCCGGCGCGATCGCGGAATCGTTCGGCCAGCTTCTGCGCCGGAATCCCTCCTTAAGGATGACGGACGTGGACGAATTTTTCAGTTGGATCATGGCAAATGTGAGGAGTGCCCCTGAAGCGTATCGGACGATCAAAGGCATCAACGTCGGCCTGTTCACGGTGGACGAACTGGAAGCGGATATCCTTGAAAACGGAAAGAATGAATGCGCCATCGGGGGAGTGTAACGTACCTATCATCGGGAGGAAACACCATGAAGCGGATGTCGTTTTTCTTATCGATTCTGTTCCTGGGCCTCGCCCTTGCTCATGGCCAGAACAAGTCGTACAGGGTCGTCTTTGACCTTACCAGCAGGGATAGTCTCGATCAGAAGGCGGTGATGCGGTGGATCCGGGAGATATCGACCGAGAACCCCGATGCCGAACTGGAGGTCGTCATGTATGGTAAGGGATTCGAGATGGCCATGCCCGAGAAATCCACAGTCACGGAGGATCTTCGCAACGCGATCAAAAACCCGAAGGTTTCGTTCAAAGTCTGCCGGACGGCCATGAGGAGCAACAAAATAGAAATGAGCCAGCTTGCTGATGGGGTACAGACTGTGCCGGACGGGGTCTATGAAATCATTTCAAAGCAGCGCGAGGGATGGGGATACATCAAGGTAGGTCATTGAGAGGTGCATGACCATCGCCGTTCCCCGTCACCCGGCCTTCAGATCCAACTCCATATACCGCGCACCCTGAATCGGATTGTAGCGGTACGGCGCGATCTCCGCAAATCCGAACGAGGCGTACAGTGCTCTGGCCGGCGTCATGGAAGCCAGCGTGTCAAGGCGCATGGCTGCATAGCCGATGGTGCGACCTTCCTCGATGACTGCTGCCGCGAGAGCGCGACCGATTTTAGACCCGCGGTACGCCGGCCGCACATACAATCGCTTCATTTCGCAAATCCCATCCGTGAACCTTCTCAATGCAACGCATCCCGCTACACCCTCATCCACCGTCGCGATCAACAGACAACCGGCCGGAGGGGCATACTCCCCGGGCAAAGAATCCAACTCCGACGCGAAGTCCTGGAAATCCAGGCTGATCGGCAACGACGCCGCATATTCCTCAAAGAGGATTCTTACCTGGGAAAGAAATGGACCTTCATGCGCACGAATAATCTCAATCATCCGTCCCCCTCCGGCATGAGCACAACGGCAAGTCCGGGAGATATGCACATCGCTCTATTTCCTGACCGCCGGTTCACAATTGAAATGCAGCGTAGGACACTGTTCGCCGGCTCCCGACCCGTCCGGATAAAAAGCGGCAAGAATCGCCCCAAGCGGTTTGATGGCCAGGCCCAGGGTCCTCCCATCGATCAAGCGCTGCATCACGGGTTCCGGGATGGTGAAGAGATTCCGCCCACCTTGTCTTCCATCCACCTATGAATCAATAATCATCTGAGAATTGATCACCCTCGTAAGCGGCACCCCCCCACAGAACGATGCCGTGGTCACTTCTTCTGAAACCCAGGCAGGACTTCCACCCAGAATCTCACATACCCGCACCATGCCGAAATCTTTCTGATATGCGGGGGATCGTTGAAGTGCATACGTAGTGAGCTCCAGTTCACCCGCCCCTGCCGCCTTTCGTCCTCCAAACGCCTTCAGGTCCCATCGCATGATGATGAATTGTGTCGGGCTGACCGTCAGGACTCTTCGGGGTTCCTTCCCACCCACGTCGGACCACGCCCCGAATGTGAAGTCAGGGTACTGAAGATCGATCATGGCGTTCTCCGCTGCCGCGATGTGCTGGGCAAATGCCGACTTCTTCAGAAGCGGCGGATGGTACGGAACACTGACCCCGCGGTCCGGAGGAACCGAATCGGTGCGCACGATATCCACTTTGAAATATTGCAGGTCAACTCTATATTTCTCCAAACCCCAATCCATGAGGGCGAGCTGGCCGTAAATGCTGTCTCCCGGTACCGCGTCGAATCCTCTTGAGGTCATGCTGATCGTATGCCAGTTGTTTGTGTCGGCAATGTCGAACTCCATTAGGTTGGTGTGAAAATCGGTCGTGCGTTGCGTATTGAGACTGAGGTTAACCCGCTTCGGCGCGTCGCTCACCCGGACCCGCGCTTCGATGCGCAGCTCATGATGCGGCAGTCGAAGGCGCGCGAGGTCCATCCTCTCCGAAACGAGATGCTTGATCAGGGCCCACCAGATTCCCCGCTGGTCTTTCGTTGCGTCGACGAAAATGGATGCGTAGCCTTTGGATTGACTGAAGTCCATGACCGCCTGGCCATCCCCCGTGAAGTAACCCCACCCGTGAAGCCCGCGTGGATCAAGGGCGAGCGTCCCTTGCGAGAAGTCGGAGAGAAATTGACCCGTTGCAGGAACAACGAGTCCGGTTCCGAAGAGAGCGATCAAGAGGAATCGACGTCGCAGACGCCCTGGGAGTTTCATTTGGTCTCCGGGATTTCCGTTACCCGTGCAAGGTCGCTGTAGGCAGCCTCCATCATGATGAAAAAGGCCTGCCCCTCGGTTGCTGTTCCCGGATGATCGAATTCCGGGGACCCGCAGACGCCCTGAACCAGACCGAGGTCATCGACTTTCATGTGAACCGCTGCGCGCATCCGGTCGGCATGCGCTTTGTACGCATCGGGAATCCATCCCCCCTTCAATCCGCGATAGATCGAATACGCCAGCATCTGGGAGAGGTTTGTTTCCACGAACGACTTCGGATCATCGACGATATTGTGAAACAGCCCGTCAGTCCGGATATGCGCGATGCACCCGTCGATGATGTCGGTGAGGTAGCCCACGAGCCGGTTCCGCTCCGTGCTCATGGTATCAGGCAACGCATGTATCACTCTGGTGATCCCTGCAGCCGACCAGCCATTCCCCACCCCCCAGCAGTCCTTTCGCACGAGTTCCTTCTTCTCGTTGTCCCACATGTGGGAGAGAAGCTTCTTCTCGGGATTCCAGAGGTGGGCCCTCGCACCCTCGATCTGCTTCACAGCTTCCGCATGTTCCCCCGCGATCGCCAGAAAGGGAGGCAGCATATAAATAATGTCGCTCCAGATCTGAGGGATGTTTGTAAAATGATAGATTATTCCCTCTGCGGTCCTCGGCGCCTTATGCAACACGTAGTCGAGCATTCGGTTGAAACCATTCAGTAAAACCGGGTCGCCTGTCTTTTTCGCCGCCCAGAGCACCGCTTCGCCGGGAGAGGCCGCATCGCTGAGGGCGAACTCTTCCCCGAGCATTGCCAGCCGGCCATCCGGTGACTGCCGCAGGACAGCATCCTTTGCCATAAGAATAACGAGATCTGACTCCCCGCTCTCCAGAAAGGCCTGCATCGCAACCCCCTGCTCCCACGTCGCTCGTTGCATGGAAAGCATGGCAAGCTTTACTTTGTCCAAAATTTTCTTGTCTTTCAATCCATCATCTGCCGAATAGCTGTTCTCCAACCCGCTGAACAGTAGGGCGCGGTTTCCCAAACCCACGCCTGCCATTGGTATTGTCACCAGGAAGTCTCGACGTCTCATTCTTTGTTGTCCGCTATGTGTGATCCGTAGTGGGCTACGCCGGCGTCATGCGGCGTGTCTGCGGCCGATAATACACATTCATTCGAGGAATATCAACAGCCTCACCATTCATCTCTTCATCCTGAGCAATTCGCCAAAGTCATCCGCCCCGGAACTGCCGTGGTGATTGACGACGTCGAGGAGAAGAGTCTCGGTGCAGTGGGCGTTGTCACCGATGCCGCTCCACGCGACAATGACGAAGTTGCAGTCGAAAAAGTCCCCCTGTACCTGCGCAAGGAAGGAAGAGGGATACGACCCGGGAGAAGTGAAATTGAATCGATCAACCGGCCGGTCGTTATCGGCGGAGTACTCGTCAACCCGGGGGATGTCGTCGTTGCCGACGGTGACGGAGTTATTGTCGTGCCGCGCGTGAACGCTGAAGAAGTGGCGAGAAGCGCGCGTGAAATACTCAGCAAGGACAAAGCAGGAAGAAAGGATCTTTACCGGCAATTGCATGTCCCCCCGGACCGCACGGTCGAATGACGCGGCCCCTTCTTGACCGGAGCGATGGTCGAGGACCATGGGGGAGCGGTGCGCTCACAGGAGCGTAAGGAGAAACCCGACAGTGAGCCCGTACTCATCCAGTCCGGGGTTTCCGTTTCTGCCTACGAAAACCCAATCGAAATTGTAGTGACCTTTGAGGTCAAGGGAGAGAAGCTCGTTGACCGGGACTTCAACTCCCCCCACCACGCCGAGTCCGAACCGCGTCCACCCGTCATCGGTTCGTATCTCGGTATAGCCGGGATACTGGCGTCGTTGTTCGATTGCACGCAGATGCAAGATCTGCAGGCGAAGTCCAAGATACGGGTCCAGCACTCCCTTCACGAGATACCACTCCGTTCCGACCGAGACGACGGTGAGACCCGAGCGGTAGTCGATTCGTGAGGGGACCCCACCGACATAGTTCGCCGATTCTACCCACGCCGGGTTTCCCGTCCCTGCAAACGGCAGATACGAGAAGCCTCCCACGATCGTGAGCCTCTGTGCCGAAATCGGGAATTTCACCTCTCCTCGGTAAGCAAGAACTGTGGGGCCAAACCCGAAGCCAAAGTGCGCTACCGGGCTGGTATAAATATTCGGACTCCGGAGAATTGCGGGGCCCATGCCAACCTCCAGTCGAAGCATCTGACCAGACGCGGCAAATGAGCAGAAGACGGTGATGAGGGCAAGGAACCCTATTCTCTTAGTCATAGAGCCTCCTGGAAGTTTTCGACCCACTCGCACGCCTTTTCCCGCCTCACGTTCAAAGGCGCGACCTTCACTGGAAGTCTGTTGCACTGTGCTCAGGGGAGCGAAAAATTGCGGACAATGCTCTGTGCGCAATCCTTTCAAGAGGTAGGGTAACAAGGGGGGAGAGTTGCGTCGCTCTTCCGGACAATGGTAGCCAATCGATTTTCAAATGTCAAGAGCGGAACTGGCCGGTCCCCGGACTCGATGATCGACTCAGAGGAGTTGAATCCCTTTTAAAATCTCTTCCGCGTGTCTCACTTCCTCGCAGGGGACCATTACTTTGAACTCGTTGACGTCGCGCCGATGGATGTCCGACGAAACCGGATAGATCTTATTCAGAAACCGGGCCCCGCCATGAAGCGAATCGAGGGAGTAGACGAATGGATGCAGCCCTTCCTGTTCGAGGCAAGCACTCGCATAACGCGCTGAAACTTCGTCGGGCACTCCATACACACGAACCATCCCCTCAATAATTTCGTACCTCGTGTGCTCCGTGCAAAGGAATACGCCGTTTACAAATGCCCCGCATGAGAGGCAAGACGGGTGGGTACAGATGACGCACACGCCGACAGCTTCGCTTCCGGAGTGATGGAAACACTCGATGCGGTCGAGGCGGATAGTCCCACAGTCCGGACAGAAGTCTTCGTCCTGCAGGAGCCGGCCGCACCGCATGCATGGGCCTTCACACGGTTTGTGCCCGGGGGTAATAGTTTCCATGGGGAACCGTTGTTCATGGATACGAAGGAGCACGGGTACACCCCAAATATCCATACTCCGACGCGGAAGAACAAGTGGCTTCGTCCATAACACGGCGGAGCCCCGGTTGCGTCGTCGCCGGGGCTCTTTGTGTACCGTTCAGCCTGTATTTGTCGTTTGATCTATGGCGCGGTGGTGAACGACCGCGTAATGGTACGGGCATAAGATCCCGTATACGAGTTGGGACCCGTCACAAATCCGGCTATCCCCGCCGGTCCGGCAGCCGCGTCAATCGACGCGAAGGGAGCAACAGCTTCCAAGAACCAGGTGTAGGTCGCCCCTTTGGGAAGCGCAAGTCCCGCGGAAGAGAGATCGGGAATTGAGTCACTCGTAGCCGTGGTAATCACGGAGAGCCGCGGTTGTCCTGCAACCACCGGATTGAATTCGAGAAGGTGCACACCTCCTGTAAGCGGCGTCCAGGAAAACGGCGAGCCCGTCGTGATACCTGTTGCATTATTCACGGGGAGGCTGAGCTCGGGGGCTGCAGGGACATTGACGGTTACTCCGGTCTTGTTGACCGCAAGCCCGGAGGTGAACGTCTCCACATTTCCGCTGCCAGTCTTTGATGCAGAAACGACAAGGCTCAGAGTTGCGCCGGAAACGTTGGGCGTATTGTAGGTGAAATTCGGGATTGCCGTGTTATCGGAGAGGACGGGGATCCCCCCTTTTGAATCGAACACCGCGGAGAGCGTGCGTGTTATCAGCGTGTACCCTGACGCGACATTTACCGTTCCCGAAATCTGTGCGGTCTGTGCGGTGCCGAGGGTGTCGTTCTGATTCGCATTCGTCGTCCCATCGAGCAATGACACGTTGGAACGTTTTCCGAATTTGCTGAAGGTCGTCGGGAGATTGTTTGCGTCGTAATCCCAGACAAGGGCGTAGACGCTCCCGGTCGTTGTCGTTGCCGCCCCATACCAATTGGCTGTGATCGTGAACGCGCCCGAGGTGAGATTGGGGGTTGTCGATGCGCTGGTTTCGGTCGAAACGAAAGCCGCTCCGGCAGTGGTTTTGGTCCCGGCCGGTATTGCGGTCCAGGGGAGCAGGGATCCCGATACAGAAGCGTTATGCGATGTTCCGGGTGTCACCCCCGGCCAAAAGAGCGTGGGATCAGGTCTGGTGAGACCGCGATACACCAATGCGCGATTATTTGTTCCATCAACAACGGCAATGGAGTACGGGGTTGTCACATTGGGAATCGTGAAACTTCCGTTTGCGTCCGTATTGACGGAAGGGAGCCCTTTAATGAGGACCGGCACACTGGATACAGGTTGGTTGTTGATCCCGATCACTTTGCCCGTCACCGTGATCATTCCGCCTGCGCCTCCGGGTCCCGTCGGCGAGGAGCTGCTTTTCGAACACGCACTGATCAAAAGAGAGAGCGAGAGAGTTATCGCGGCTGGCGCGAGGAGAAGGAAAAGTCGCCTGTTTCCCATGGAAGGTGTCCTCTATTCATTGTGTGATAGTTGCAGGGCAAGGAGCCCCGACACGTGTGATCGCCGGGGCTCGCAAGATCGCAGATCCATTCCACAAGCGGTTCTGTCTGCGTCACGGTGCAGTAGTGAATGTTCGCGAAGAGGAATTGCCAAATGATCCGGTGAAGGAGGAGGTACTCGTCGCAAATCCGAGCACGCCTCCGGTTCCCGCTGCTGCGTCAATCGACGCAAACGGAGAAACGCCGATTACCGACCAGGAATAAGAAGCCGATTTGGGGAGGGCCAGCCCTGCCGACGAGAGATTCGGAATCGAATCACCGGTTGCTGCTGTCACGACAAGGACGCTGGGTTGTCCCGCGACGGCTGGAGAGAAGCTGACGATGTGCACGCCGCCTGAAAATTGCGTCCAGGAGAATGGCGTTCCTGTCGTGACTCCTGTCGCATTGTTGACCGGCAGGCTGAGCTCGGGGGCTGCGGGGACATTGACGGACACGTTCGTTGCGTTGACCGCCAGGCCGGATGTGAAACTCTCCACCGTTCCGCTGCCGGCTTTTGTGGCGAGAGCGACAAGGCTTAAGGTGACTCCGGGGATGTTTGGCGTATTGTAGGTGAAATTCGGAACCGGTGAGACTTCGGAGGCAAAGGTGATCCCACCTTTCGATTCGAATACCGCAGTGAGACTGCGGGTCGACAGTGTATATCCCGCCGCAACATTCATCGTTCCTGAAATTTGAGCAGTCTGGGCGACGCCAAGGGTGTCGTTTTGGTTCGCGTTTGTTGTTCCATCGAGGAGCGTGACGTTTGCACGTTTTCCGTATTTACTGAACGTGGTCGGGAGACCGTTGGCATCGTAATCCCACACAAGGGCGTACAGACTTCCCGTCGTCGTCGTCGGTCCATACCAGAGGGTCCCGCTCGAAAATGCCCCCGTTGTAAAGCTGGGGAGACCCACTCCGGTGGCATCTGTCGAAACGAACGCAACCCTGGCGTTGGTTTTGGCGCCGGGTGCGATGGCTGTCCACGGGATCAAGGAGCCCGACACGGAAGCATTGCGGGGGGTTCCGGGCGAAGCTCCGAGCCAGACCAAGGTAGGATCTGACCTGGTGAGGCCACGATACACCAACGCCCTATTATTCACCCCGTCAACAACGGCAATTGAATAGGGGGTGGTCACATTGGGAATGGTGAAACTTCCGTTTGCATCCGTATTGACTGAGGGGAGACCGGTAATCAGGACGGGAACACTGGCAACAGGCTGGTTATTGATTCCAATGACTTTCCCTGTTACCGTCACGACTCCACCTGCACCCCCGGGGCCGGTCGGGGAAGAGCTGCTCTTTGAGCACGCACTGATGAGCAGGGCGAGTGACAGCGTGGTAATGGCGATTGCTAGGAAAAGGAGAAGTTGTCTCTTTCCCATGGAATGGATCCTCCGTTCATCATGAGTGGTAGAAATTGAGAGCGCCAAGCCCCGGCACGTGTGATCGCCGGGGCTCGCAACATCGCAGATCCATTCCGCGATCAGTTCCGCCTGTGTTACGGCGCAGTCGTGAACGTTCGGGACGTGGAATTGGCAAATGATCCTGTAAACGAGGACGTGCTGGTTAAAAATCCAAGCACGCCTCCCGGTCCTGCTGCCGCGTCAATCGACGCGAAGGGAGAAACGCCGATTACCGACCAGGTATACGAAGCCGATTTGGGGAGGGCCAGCCCTGCCGCCGTGAGATTCGGAATCGAATCGCCGGTTGCTGCTGTCACGACAAGGACGCTGGGTTGTCCAGCGACGGCAGGAGAGAAGCTCACGATGTGCACGCCGCCCGCAAATTGCGTCCAGGAGAATGGCGTTCCTGTCGTGACTCCTGTCGCATTGTTGACCGGCAGGCTGAGCTCGGGGGCTGCAGGAACACTGATGGATACCCCGGTCTTGTTGACCGCAAGCCCGGAGGTAAACGTCTCCACCGATCCGCCGCCGGCTTTTGTTGCGAGAGCGACAAGGCTTAAGGTGACTCCGGGGATGTTTGGCGTATTGTAGGTGAAATTCGGAACTGGAGTACTTTCGGAGGCGATGGTAATCCCCCCTTTCGATTCGAACACCGCAATAAGAGCGCGGATTGTCAGCGTGTACCCTGCCGGAACAGTCATCGTTCCTGAAATTTGCGCAGTCTGGGCGACGCCAAGGGTGTCGTTTTGGTTCGCGTTTGTTGTCCCATCGAGGAGCGTGACGTTTGCACGTTTTCCGTATTTACTGAACGTGGTCGGGAGATTGTTGACATCGTAGTCCCAGACAAGGGCATACAGACTTCCCGTCGTCGTCGTCGAACCATACCAGTTGGTACTGATTGTATACGCCCCGGAGGTGAAATTGGCGGAGGTTGAGCCAGCGGCGTCCGTCGACACAAACGCGATTCGCGCGTTCGTTTTGGTGCCGGGTGCGATGGCTGTCCACGGGATCAAGGAGCCCGACACGGAAGCAATGTGGGAGGTTCCGGGCGTGGTTCCGAGCCAGACCAAGGTAGGATCTGACCTGGTGAGGCCACGATACACTAACGCCCTATTACCTACCCCGTCAACAACGGCAATGGAGTACGGGGTAGTCACATTGGGAATGGTGAAACTTCCGTTTGCATCCGTATTGACTGAGGGGAGACCGGTAATCAGGACAGGAACACTGGCAACAGGCTGGTTATTGATTCCAATGACCTTCCCTGTTACCGTCACTACTCCACCTGCACCCCCGGGGCCGGTCGGGGAAGAACTGCTCTTTGAGCACGCACTGATGAGCAGGGCGAGTGACAGCGTGGTAATGGCGATTGCTAGGAAAAGGAGAAGTTGTCTCTTTCCCATGGAATGGATCCTCCGTTCATCGTGAGTGGATAGTTGCTGCTGATTTCTTGACCGCACAAATACGTATCGTCAGTGTGTTCATGAAGGCAACATCACGAGGCCCATGACCACGGAAATTTTTCAGCTGTCCCCGCACCGGATCAGTATCGTAGAGAGGCACGACCTTCAGGCCCGGCGCGGCGATGGCAGGAGATCCATAAACGCCATCCAAATTGGAAAGAACAGGGTTTCCCTCTTCGAGGGAAGGATCAAGAAAAGAATTCGGTGGGTGAGAATCAACCCGTTACAAATAGGAACACCATAAGAGGGAAGAGACGTTCCGCATTGACTGGACCATCGAACCAGTGTCGTTCCAACGTATTCTTTACCGATCAGCATTCGGCAAAACTGCAGTCGAAATGAGCCTGTCCACCGTACCCCGGTGAATCAGGCAGGCGGGCTTGCCCGCCGTGCACTGCTTCTATCAGATAGGCGGGAATCCCGACACGTTTTCAGCGTCGGGATCTCTCAATTCACAACTAAGGGGGCCCTTTTCATCGGTAACTTCGTGCATTGTGCCCCCCCCCGCCCGATCTCAGCGGGGCGGGACGATCTGCACACACACGGGGGAGGGAATCTCGATGGAAAGGTCGCCAGGAGAAAGGGTCCCCTCCTTTTCATCGATGAGGAAGAGGACGACAGAATCCGATCGTTGATTCGCCACAAGGAGGTACTGCCCGGAGGGATCGATGGCAAAATTCCGAGGCCAATGCACTCCGGTCGACTGGTGCTGAACCAGGTCGAGGGCTCCCGTTTCCGGATGAACGGCGAACACGGCGATACTGTTGTGCCCGCGATTGGAACAATACACAAACCGGCCCGACGGAGCAACGCACACCTCGGCTCCGGCATTCTCACCGGAATACCCCGCAGGCAAGGTTGACTGCGACCCGATGATCCGCAAGACACCCTTTTCGCGATCGTATGCCGCCGCCGTCACTGTGGAATTCAATTCCGCGATGATATACATCTTGTCCCCGTCCGGATGAAAGACAAAATGTCGCGGACCCGATCCCGGTGGAAGTAAAAGGAAAGGCTGTGCCGCGGGGACAAGCGTGCCCCGGGTGCTGTCAAAAGAGTAGATCATGACTCTGTCCATACCCAGATCCGCGACCATTACGTACCGGTTGGAAGGATCCAGACCAACACAATGCGCGTGCGCCGACTGTTGACGGTCCTTCACGGGCCCGGAGCCATGGTGCTGGACGAAGTCGGACTCCGGAGCGATGCCGCCGTCGTCACGAAGAGGAAATGCCGCAACACTCCCTCCCGTATAGTTGGCAACAAAAAGAAATCTATCGGTATGATCGAGGGAAAGGTGGCACGGTCCGGCCCCTCCGGATGAACGGTGGTTGATCAGTTGCAGACTTCCGGTGATCGGATCAACAGCGTAGGCGTACACTCCCCCTGTTGCACGCCCGTCGTATTCGTCGGTCTCGCAGACCGCATAGAGGAAGCGACGGTGACGATCAAACGTAATAAATGAAGGGTTCTTGATATCCGTCCCCACAGGTTTCAGAACAGCACCCCCGTCTTCCCCGCCCGCATGATAGCGATAGATCCCCTTGCCTCCCGCGTCAGTGTATGTACCGGCATAGAATGACAACTGCCTTTTCGGCCCGGGCGGCACCATTCCGGGGAATGCCCTCGGGTGCAGCGTCACCCCGAGGAGAGCAACGCCGGAGGTACGGAGAAACCGCCGTCTTGACTCGTTGTAGGTCATTGTCTTCCCCATCGTTTTATGATTGCTCCGGTCGTAGGTGCGAGTCTGTTACGTAACAGACTTGTATGTGGCATTTCTGCCACAGGGACCAGCCTGTCACGAACGAGCCTGTTACGTAACAGACTTGTTTGTGGCATTTCTGCCACACCGGCCGAACTATCACCTTTTTCGAAAGGCCCCCTCCCTCCCGCCCTACAGATTCCTTTTCCAGAAATCAAGCATCGTGCTGTATAAATGGATCCTCGCCGGGCGATCGACGATCCCGTGCTGGCGCATCGGATAAATCATCAGCTCAAACAGGGTATTGTCTTTAATCAATTCGTCGACGAACGCCCACGTGTTCTGGATATGAACATTGTCGTCATAGGTCCCATGCACGATGAGGAGCTTTCCGTGAAGATCTTTCGCAAAACCCACCAGGGCGTTCTCTTCAAACCCCCGCTTGTTCACCGCCTCTGTCTTCATGTATTGCTCGGCAAACTTTGTGTCGTAGTACCGGAAGTCCGTCACACCCGCGACATCGATCCCGGCTTTGAATTCCTTCGACCGGGTCATGCCGTTCAGTGTGCATGATCCTCCTCCGCTCCATCCCCAGATTCCAATCCGGGTCGAATCGACGTACGGCAGCTGCTTCACCCAGTGTACCGCGTCGACAAGATCGTTCAGCTCCCCCCTTCCCGAAAGCCGTTCATAAATAGTCTTCTCAAGGTTCTTGCTGATCCCCGTTGCGCTCCGGTTGTCACAGCTCACCACAATGTATCCGTTTTGCAGCAGGAGGTTGTTCCAGAAGATGTCCCGTTGCCAGGAATCCACCACCGTCGGCGCCGAAGGCCCGCTGTACACGTAGAAAATGACCGGGTACTTCTTCCCCGGTTCCATCCTCTCCGGCTTCACGATTTGCGCAGGCATGGGAAAACCGTCCCGTGCCTTGATGGTGAAGAACGAGGGGTACCGAAGGTGTAATGTATCCAGGGATGCCTGATCCGATTTTGAGATCACGTTGAGTTCTTTTCCGTCCGCACGACGCAGGATGAGGGATGGCAACGTGGACGCCGTCGAGAACCTGTCTGCATAGTAGCGGCTATCCGGACTCATGGTAATTGAATGCGTGCCGTCCTCGCGGGAAAGCCGGACCATCCCGGTCCCGTCGAGCCTGATTTTGTAGAACTGCCTTTCAAGCGAAGATTTCTCGAGGGATGTGAAATAGACTTCTCCCTTCTTCTCGTCGACACCGGCCAATCCACCATTCAGCCAGAAGACTTCGCCGCCGGAGGCGCGGAGCGACCAATTCCCCGTGGTGATCCGGCGAACGAGTTTCCCGTCGATGTCATAGAGATAAAGATGCTCATACCCATCCCGTTCCGAACCCCACAGGAACTGCTTCCCGTTTTTCAGGAAGGCCAGATCATCGATGATGTTCACCCATGCGGAGTCCGTCTCGGTGAGCAGCTTCTGCGCGGTCCCGGTCCCGCGATCGGCCAGGAACAGATCGAGTTCTGTCTGCATCCGGTTCATCGTCTGCACGCTCACCCGCCGGTCGTCGGGCAGCCATTGGACACGAACCAGGTACTCGTACGGGTGGTTCGACAAATCTATCCATGTGGTTTTCTGTGTTGAGAGCTCGACGATTCCTGCGCGCACAGCGGGGTTTTTCTGTCCTACTTTCGGATAGCGCTGGGTGAGGACCCGCGGCGTCCACGGCTTGACGTCAACGTAGTGCTGAATGCTCACGCCCGCTTCGTTCGACTGGAGATAGGCGATCGCCTTCGAGTCGTGCGACCACCAGTAGCCGACGTCATGCCTTCCGAAGACTTCTTCCCAGTATACCCACGAGAGCGTGCCGTTCAGGAGTGAATCGGTACCGTCGGATGTGAGGGCGGTCTCCCTGTTCGTGTGGAGATCGTACGCATAGAGATTATTGGATCGGACGAACGCGATTTTCTCTCCGTCCGGCGAGAGGCTCACGCATTTCTCCTCTTCGGGAGAAGAGGTGATCCGAGAAAATGAAGAACCGGCGAAATCGAGAAGGAAGATATCTCCTTTGAAAAGATATACTCCGTGCGTTCCGGCCCCGTCAATCGCGGCAGGAAACGGGAGTGCCTGGGGGGCGGCATCCCCGATAATTCCCTTCAACGAAGCCAGCGCTTTCTCCGGATCCACCAGGGGCCGTCTTTCGCTCTGCTCCGGGGTCACGACTTCGAGCGTCCGCTGCGCGGCGGGCTGCCGCCGGTCGTAAATCACGCAGCGATCATCGTCCAGCCATTTGAACGAAGGCGTGGAGGAAACATTCGCTGCGGCGCGACTGTTGATCCACTCGACGGAAAGGGATTTCGTTTCTTGCGCCGTGCCCCTTACGCCTACGAAAACAAGTGCTGCGGCAAAACTGATCAGGATACCTCGCATTTCAGCGGTCCGCATATGTCTGCTTCCTTTCGTCTCACTGCTCAATGTTCAATGATTCCACTCCGCGCCTTCCGGCCATTTCCTCGCCTGCTACTTCTCGTACATCTCATCGTTGTGTGTCGCGGCGAGCTGCGCGAGGAATGATCCTGCCTTTTCCGTCACCGCCTCAAAGAACTTCCGGCCCTTTTCCACCGTGGCCAGTCGGGGGTCGCCGACACCCGTATCGGCAGTTGCCCTGGTCCACTGTCTCGGTGCCCACGCCCATCCCTCCGTGAACCCCTGAACCAGCATTTTGTGCTCCTTTCCCTCTCCGGCAACTGTCAGCGGGAGAACGTGCGCGGGAGCAATGTGGAGCATCACGCTGGTTTCCATTTCATCGGCGTGATCCCCTGGTTTGTCAAAGAAGTCATTGAGATTGAGTGCTTTGTACCAGTTCAATGTGCAGAGGAACATCCTCGTGCCCGGCTGTAACTCCCGAATCATCTGCTTGAAGTCATTCCCTCCGTGGCTGTTGAATATCACCAGTTTCGGAATCCCGTGGCGCTCCAGAGATCCGATGACGTCTTTAAGCAGAGTGCATTGTGTGCTGGGATTCATGTTGATCGTGTATGGAATGTCCAGCTGCCCGGTGTTGACGCCGAAGGGGACGGTCGGGAGGACGAGAATGCGTGCCCCTCGTTTTGCGGCAACTTCCGCGGAGGCGGCGGCAAGATGATCGCTTTCCATGATATCGGTGCCGTACGGAAGATGGTAGTTGTGTGCCTCCGTGGCGCCCCACGGGAGAACGGCGACATCAAAGAGGGCTTCTTTGAGCTGGGCGTAGTGAGCGAAACGCAAGTTGACCGCGGTCCCATTCATGGAAGGATGATCCGTGCTGTGGCAAAAAGGAGCAGTATGTGAAGCCCTGCGGAATTGGTCAGGGTGAAAGGCCCGGGTCTCACCTAGCGGAACACATAATACAGCACGATAAACGTCGCCACGACAAGTCCCGCGAGCAATTTGTAGTTGCTCATCAGAGCGCCGTCCAGTTTGCTCCTGAGAGGCTCGCGCCAGTTTTCCCAGACCAGTGTTTTCGCCTCTTCCTTCAGCGCTTCCGGCCAGAGGAGCGAAACAGCGATGATGAGCAGACTGCAGAAGACCAGGAGATAAAACGCCGTCATCATAAAGTTCCCCTGATAGATGCCGTTCCAATCGAGGAGAAACATCACGAATCCCAACACTGCGCCGGTCACAAGCGTGGAATACGCGGCGCGACCCGTTGCCTTGCGCCAGAATACTCCAAACAGAAACACCGCGGTAATCGGCGGGGCAATATAGGAAATCAATTTATTCAACCCTTCGATGATCGTGCTGTAGTGACCGAAAATCGGCGATAACACGATCGCCACCACCGTGGCCACGACGGTGGTGACTTTCCCGATTACCACAAGGGAATGATCCGTTGTCGCCGGACGATAACAGCAGTCCAAGCCGGGCGTTCGTTTCGTCCTTCGCAGCGAGGACGCGTTGGACTATCGTCTGGTCGGCGCACCAGTACCAGATGCCGAGCACGGAGTATCCCAGAAGTATCGAGTACCACGGGAGGCCGGAGGGATCGCCGTTGAAGCGCATCATGTTGAGGAAATTGCCTGTCCCCCAGGTGATCCCGCTCCCGGCAATGTTTTGCATCGGGTGCGGTTGCGTCGCGAGAGTCGTCGTCAGTGCCGTCCAGCCGCCGATCGTGAGGTACCCGACGACGGTGATGCACAGGGCTCCGACAAGAAGCAGCACCGTTTGAACGCTTTCCGTCATGACGACGGCGAGCAACCCGCCAATCATCGTGTAAATGCCCGTGAGAATTCCCAGGACGATAATAAAGAAGAGAAGCACATCGATGCCGAAGATGGTCGCTTCCGGCGGAAGTCTCGAAATCCCCCGGAGAACCCATGCAGCGGTATACAGAGCAACGCCGATGATGATAATCGCGTAATCCACTTTGCTAATGCTCACGAACGATCCTCATGCGTTAGTTCGTGTGGAAGACGATTCTCATCTCCTGCCAGGGCGCGACAAGGAGCTCGTTGAGCTTCTTGTTCCACGCTCTCCAGCCCGGTTCTTCTTTGAGCGCGTTGAAGTCCTTCGGCCAATCGGACCCATGGTATTCTGCGTACATGTAGAGACAGCCGTCTTTCTGGTAGACGTGGACGTTCTTCAGGGAGGCCTGATTGATGAAGGGAAGAAGCGCCTGCCCCTCGGTCTTGAAGTAGTTGCTCACGGCATCCGCGTTGCCCGGCTTGATATGGGCGACATAGGCGAGACGCCCGACGTCTATCTGAGGAACCGTGGCAACCTCTGCTTCGAAGACCGGGTCCATCGACGCCCACCATTCCCCTTCTTTCCTTGTTGGCAACGGTTCCTGCATCGGGTCTGTAAGTTTCCACCAGTCTTTTGTCGTGGTGTCAGCGATCGCCTTCATGTCGGCGTCGTAGTCCGATCCAACATACTCGAAATACGAAAAGAGCATGCCGTCGCGCAGGAAGATCGAATAGTTGCGGAGGTTTGATTTCCTGATCCGGTCAAGCACGCCGGGAAATACATGCCTGTGGATGATGATATACCGTTCCTCATACTCCGGGCGGACCTTGATGAGGCTGCCCAGACGGCGCGTAATCGTTTCTGGTTTCACAGGTGTTGCCTTCTCCTGAGAGTTCATCGTTTGACACCAGCAGAGAACAAATACCGGGAGAAAAAGAACCATCGGATGATGCATGATCTTTCGCATGGGGACTCCTTCGGGGACAGGGGTTTTTTCACACCAAATCCTGACCAGCGCTCTTGCGCAAGGACGTTCACACCTCGTCATTTTCCGTAGAGCGGACCGAAGAGGGAGCAGGCCCGGTAATCGGCACCTTCGGGATCGGCAGTCCCGAGGCCGCTCCAGGCGCTCGGCCGGAAAATCCGGTCGGCGGAAACGTTATGCATGTTCACCGGGATCCGGAGAATCGAGGCCAGGGTAATCAGGGCATCGCCGATATGACCATAACTGATCGCTCCGTGGTTCGCTCCCCAGTTGGCCATGACCGAGTACACGTCGGAGAACGCGCCGTGTCTTGTGAGAATCGGGGCAAACCAGGTCGTCGGCCAGGTGGGACTGGTTCTCCGGTTGAGAACGGCGTGCATCTGTTCCGGCAAGGAAACGGTGTACCCTTCGGCGATCTGCAACACCGGTCCCAGACCTTTGATGAGATTGACTCGCGACATGGTGACCGGCATATCGCCCTCGGTGAGGAACAGCGAAGAGTACCCTCCCCCCCGGAAGTACTCGAGCTCGGCCGGGCACCAGCGTGTCGCTTCGAGACATGCCATAGCCTCTTCGGGCGAAATCTCCCAGTGCGGTTTCATCACCGGCTTCCCGTTCTTCCGCTGTCGTCCCGAACCGTCCAGCGCGGACGATCCGGAATTGATCAGATGGATGATGCCCGCGGCGGCGCGCCCGGCCAGCGCGTTCCCGCTCACGCGCTTCACCGATTCCGGACTCCAGTAGGTCCGGACATCGGAAAAGATCTGCGCGGTATTGGTCAGCAGATGGCCGAACATCATCGCCGTGCCGTTGAGGCTGTCGTTTTCGGTAGCGACAATGTACGGTTGACGAATCCCGTTCCAATCGAATGACGAATTGAGCGTCGCCTCCAGAAAATCGCCGTTGGGGAAGTGATCGGTCCACTGCCGTTGCCCCTGAAATCCGGACACCAGGGCATTGTGTCCCAGCGCTTCTTCACCGTATCCCGATTCGGCCAGCCGGGGATTCCCAATCATGAGATCGCGCACGATCATCGCCATCTTGACAACGGTTTCCCAGTCTCGATCTTTCCTCTGTCGTGTCAGCTGTTTCGCAGGGTCGTTGGTGTCTTCCCCCTCCTTGCAGTGCGCCCTCACCCAGGGGAGGGCCCGCGCGAATTCCTCTTTGTCATAGATCTCTTCGTCGATCCTGCGCGTCAGCTCAGTCATGTCCACGTATTCTGTCCGCATCCCGAGGTAATCCTGGAAGAAGTCCGGGTCCACCACTGATCCGGCGATCCCCATCGACACCGACCCGACGGAGAGGTACGAATTTCCTTTCATGGCTGCGGCCGCGACAGCGGCCTGACCGAATAGCAGGAGCTTCTTTTTCACATCGTCAGGAATTGTCGTGTCATTTTTGTCCTGCACGTCCTTTCCATAAATGGAAAATGCCGGCAGCCCCTTCTGGGTGTATCCGGCGAGCGCTGCGGCCAGGTACACCGCCCCCGGGCGTTCCGTCCCGTTAAATCCCCACACCGCTTTCGGCAAGTGCGGATCCGAATCCATTACCTCGGTCCCATAACACCAGCAGGGGGTTACGGTGAGTGATACTCCGACGCCCTCCCTGGAAAATTTCTTTGCCGCGTCCATCGCTTCGGCGACTCCTCCTATACAGCTATCGGCAATCACGCACTCCACGGGGAGTCCGTTGGGATGGCGTAATTGTTTCGTCAGCAAATCGGCCGCCGCCTTTGCCATATCCATGGTTTGCCGCTCCAGCGATTCCCGTACTCCCTGTCGCCGGCCGTCGATGACAGGACGGATGCCGATCTTCGGCAGGTTTGTACGCAGCCGATGGGCCGGGGGATTCATCCGAAATTCAGTTGCAGCCATACTCTACTCCTCCTGTTGTCATGTACACGGTGTGAATACCCTCAATCCATTTTATCATCGACCCTTATCTTTGCTCCCCTGTACTGCGAGATCGGCCCTTGCGCCGAATTTGCTGCGCAAGGCAACGAGTTTCTTCACCTTGTCGTCGTCAAGGACATTCACTGTGCCGATCAGCTGGGCGAGAAACACGATATGGGCATAGTGTTCCAGCGTCTCCATCTTGTGATAGGCGCTGATCACATCCGTCCCCACCGTCAAAGCCCCATGATTCGCGAGCAGAAAGGCATCATAGTCTTTCAAGTACGGAAGAAGAGGCGTGAAGAATTCTTCCGTCCCGGGTGTGCCGTAAGGGACAAGCGGGACGGTTCCGAGGTTGATGACGACTTCCGGGAGGATGTGCGAGTCGAAGGAACGGCCTGCCACGGCGAATGCCGTCGCAAACGGCGGATGGGCATGACAGACGCTGTTGACATCCGGCCGCTCCCGGTAAATGGCCAGGTGGAGATACATTTCCGAGGAGGGTTTCCTCCTGCCCGCAATCACGTTCCCCTCGATATCGACGACGACGAGGTCGGTCGATTTCATCGATCCCTTGCTCATCCGGGTGGGCGTAATGAGGAATCGTTTCTTGTCAATCCGGGCGCTGATGTTGCCATCGTTCGACGCGATGTAGCCGCGTTCATACGAGCGGCGGCCGGCCTCGAGAATGTCCCGCTTCACCAGAGAAATATTCTGTTTCACTGTTGCTGCCTTTTGTTCACGTTTCTGAATAGAACGGTGTCGGGACGTTCCGGGGAGCGGCGCACGACTCGCCGACAACGAGCGTGGGCGCGAGAAGGACGCGTGCATAGTCTTTCTTCCGGGGCCGTTCGATCCGATCAAGCATGATCTGTGTTGCCTCCCGTCCCAGCGCGTCAACAGGTTGTTGGACGTACGTTATGCTTGGCGTAAAGACGGAATGTCCGGGGATTTCATCATAGGTGACGACTGAGAGATCGTCGGGGATACTCAGGTTCAACGTGCGCATCGCCTTGAGCACGCCAACGGTCATGAGGCTGTTGAACGAGAAGACCGCCGTCGGTCTCGGTTCCATCAGGAGCAATTGCTTCGTTGCTTCAAACGCCATCCCCTCCTGGAATTCGCAATTGCAGACCAGCTGTTGAAGAACGGGGATGCGTTCCTGCTTCATGGCATCGGAGAATCCGCGGTAGCGTTCCACATCGGGATAGAGGACACCGGGGCCGCGGAGAACGGCAATCGACCGGTGGCCGAGTCCGGTGAGGTGCGCGGTCGCTGCATAGGCGCCGCCATAGTGGTCCGTCGACACAGAATCCGTGTCCACATCGTTGAAAACGCGGTCGACGAGGATGAAGGGCCGGCGCGACCGGCGGAGGTGGAGGACCGATTCGCGCGCATGGGGCACAATGATGATGCCGTCCACGCGCTGGCCGAGCATCAGGCGCACGGCCTGCAGCTCATGCCATGCATCCTCGTCGGTGTTGCAGAGGAGGAGGTTATACCTGACCGAACGCGCCACTTCCTCGACCGCGCGAAACCAGCTGTTGAAGAAGGTGTTCTTGATGTCCGGCATAATAATGCCGAGGGTGTTGGTTCTTCTCCTCACGAGCGACCGTGCAATGAGGTTCGGCTCGTAGCCGAGCTGTTCCATCACCTCGTGGATGGTCGTGCGCGTTTTTGCGCTGACTTTGGAGGGAGAGTTCAGGGTCCGTGAGACGGTCATCACGGAGACGCGGGCTTTCCTGGCGACATCGTGGATGGTGGCCATGGAGTTCCGGGGAGATGAGTTCGATGCGTCGGTGGGACGGCAGAAAATGTTAAACGTTTAACATTCCGAATGCCGGAATATCACAAATTGTTTTGATGCAGTCAAGCGGGACGACAAGAATATTGAGACGCCGGAGGCGGCAAGAACCCCGCAACGTAGGCTGCCGCCGGCACGCCCACTACCGTGCGCCCGACAGGAACTCCTGCACGAGCTTCACCTCCTCCTCGCTCCCGATGAAGAGCGGAGAACGCTCGTGCAGTGCCGTCGGCTGGATCTCCAGAGTCCGCTTCACGCCGTTGGTCGCCGCCCCACCGGCATGCTCAACAATGTAGGCAAGCGGATTGTTCTCGTACATGAGCCGGAGCTTGCCGTTCGGATGCAGCGTATCCCCGGGATAGAAATACACCCCGCCGTAGAGCAGCGTGCGGTGAACGTCCGCGACGAGCGACCCCACATAGCGCAACGAGTAGGGACGACCGGTCGCCTTGTCATCCTCCTTCAGGTAGGCGATGTACCGCTTCATGGCGGGCGACCACCGCGCAGAGTTTCCTTCGTTCCCGCTGTAAATGCTCCCCCGTTTCGGGATCCGGATGTTCTCGTGCGAAAGCAAAAACTCGCCCACCGACGGGTCCAGGGTGAAACCGTGAACGCCATGACCGGTGCAATACACAAACATCATGCTCGACCCGTAGAGCACATACCCGGCTGCGACTTGCTTGTAGCCGGGCTGGAGGACATCTTCCATCGTCCCCATCCCGGAATCTGTGACCCGCCGGAGAATGGAGAATATCGTCCCGATGGTGACATTCGCGTCGATGTTCCCCGACCCGTCGAGGGGATCGTACAGCAGCACGTACTTCCCGTGCGGGTAATCTGCGGGAATGTGCAGGAGATCCTCATTCTCTTCCGACGCCATCACACACAAATGACCACCGTGATCCATCGCCTTGTACACCGTGATATCGGCAAATTCGTCCAGCTTCTTGACGATGTCGCCGCTGATGTTCATCCTATCGGTCGTCCCGAGGATGTTGACCAGGCCGGCTTTCGTGACTTCACGCCAGACCAGCTTCGCCGCGAGGGAGAGGTTGTGCAGGATCGCCGAGAACTCACCTGTCGCTTCCGGGTGTGAGCGTTCCCCCTCCATGATGTGGCGCTCAAGGGTCATGAATTTGTGGTGGTCGGGTGGGGGTGCGGGCATCGAAGTTCCTCCTGCAAGTGGAAAAGGTGAGGGTATCCGCATCAGACGATCGATTCACCAACCGCCGCCCGGCCGCAGGGGCAGCGGAGACACGGCATTGAGGATGCCGGGGTTCGGTGTTCTGCAACGAAATGAGCCTGCCCGCCGTCGAGTGCTGAATGGGGTAGGCGGGCATCCTGACATGTATCTTGTGTCGGGATCTAGCAAATGATTCTAGGAAAGGCACTAGTCGGAAAGGTTGGCGATCTTCCGGTTTTCCAGCTCCTGGTCCTTGTATTGGAGCTGATAGAGCGTGGAATAGATCCCGCCCAGCGCGAGGAGTTCCTGATGGTTTCCGGTTTCGCGGACTTCTCCTTTGTGCATGACGATGATCTTGCTCGCCGATTGGATGGTCGAGAGCCTGTGGGCGACCACGATCGACGTGCGCCCCTGCAGAAGCTTCTTGATGGCCTGCTGGATCAGTTGCTCCGCTTCCGTATCCACGCTCGAGGTGGCCTCATCGAGAACGAGAATCCTCGGTTGATACGCCAGAGCCCTCGCAAAAGAAATCAGTTGTTTTTGTCCGACGGAAAGCGTTGACCCGCGTTCTCGAACCTGTGCATGGTATCCCCCGTCCAGCCGCTCGATGAACCGGTCGGCACCCACAGTCCTGGCCGCGGCGCGTATCCGCTCCTCCGTGATCGACTCATCTCCCAGACCGATGTTGGAGGTGATATCGCCGGAAAAGAGGAAGACGTCCTGAAGGACGACTGCAATGTGTTTCCGCAGGTCCGCCTGCGGGACACTCTTGATGTTCACGCCGTCGATGAGAATCTCGCCGCGCTGCACGTCGTAGAACCGGCTCAGCAGACTGATGATGGATGTCTTCCCTGCCCCGGTATGTCCGACGAATGCCGCGGTTTCGCCCGCCTTGATCGCGAAGGAAACATTCTTCAACACCCATTCCGACCTGTCAGGCTCCGCCGTGTTGTAGTTGTAGGCAAACCAGACGTTCCGGAACTCGATATCCCCTCGGACCGACGGAAGGGGAACCGGTTCCGCCGGGTCGGAGATGGCCGTTCGATCGTCAAGCAACTTGAACACCCGTTCCGACGACGCCATCGCCGTCTGCATGATGTTATACTTCTCGGAGAGGTCCCTGATCGGCCGCCAGAACATCTCATTGAATTGCAGGAATGCCATCACGGTCCCGATGGTCACGTGTCCCGCCAACGACTCCACTCCCGAATACCAGATGATAATCCCGACGGCGACAGCTCCGATGAGGTCAACACCGGGGTAAAAAAGCGCATAATAGAAAATTGACTTGATGTTGGCGTCCCGGTGCGACGCATTGATCTCCTCGAAATGCGTGAAGGCCTTCCGCTCGCGATTGAACAGCTGGTCCACCACCATGCCGGTGATATGCTCCTGCATGAATGCGTTGATCCGTGCGATCTGGATGCGGACTTCACGGTAGGCTCCGCGGGCCTTTCTGCGGAACAGAAACGTTCCGTAGAAGAGGAAGGGCAAAACGCTCATCGACAGGAACGCCAGCTGCCAGTTCATCGAGAACATGAAATAGAGAATCCCGATGATCGTAAACACGTCGCTGAACACCATCACGATCCCGGACGAGAACATGTCGTTCAGCACTTCGATGTCATTGGTCACACGGGTGATCAGCCTTCCGATGGGGTTCCTGTCGAAGAACCGCAGCCCCCGTCCCTGCAAATGGGAGAACACCTGCATCCGCAGGTCGAAAATCGTCCTCTGACCGATCCATTGCGTCAGGTACGTATTCAGGTACTGCATGACTGCCCTGGCGATCATCAGGCTGAGGAAGATGAGTGTCGTCATGAGCAGGCCGTGCTGGTCGTGATTCGCGATATTCTGATCCACCGCGATCTTCACGAAATACGGCCGGATCGCCTCCATCGCCGAGACGACAATGCTCAGGACAATCCCCACCGCGACGTACCCCCGGTAGGGACGCAGGTACGTCAACAGCCGCCGCATGAGCCGGCCATCGTATGCTTTGCCGAGGATTTCTTCTTCTTGCATGATTACGAGAGATTTTCCAATTGCTCTTCCAACAGCTGCTTCCGGTGGAGCTCGGCATAAATCCCTCCGAGGCTCACCAATTCTTCATGGGTCCCCTGCTCGACAATCCGCCCCTCATTCAGGACGACGATCTTGTCCGCCTCCTTGACCGTCGACACACGATGGCTGATGATAATGCTGGTCCGCCCGCGCATGACTTCCCGCAACCGTTGCAGGATTTCCTCTTCGGTGTAGGTATCCACCGCTGAGAGGGAATCGTCGAGAATCAGAATCTTTGGATTCCGGATCACCGCGCGGGCAATGGACGTCCGCTGTTTCTGCCCTCCGGAGAGGGTGATCCCGCGCTCTCCCAGGACTGTGTCGAACATCCGGGGGAAGCCTTTGACATCTTTTGCGATTTGCGAGACATCGGCCGCGTAGAAGAGCTGGTCCTCCGCCGCTTCCGTCGTCCCGTAGCGTATATTGTCGGCAATGGAATCTGAAAAGAGAAAAGTCTCCTGGGGGACGTAGCCGATATTTTTCCGGAGAACTTCGAGAGGAATGTGCCGGACGTCCACACCGTCGATCAGCACACTGCCTCCAACGGTGTCATACAGCCTCGGCAACAGGTTCACGAGCGTGGTCTTGCCGGCGCCCGTATAGCCGACCACCGCCAGCGTGGTCCCGGCCGGGATGGAGAGGGAGATCCCGTTGAGGGTGGGCCTGGAGGCGCCCGGATACGAGAATACCACGTCACGGAATTCAATCGACCCCTTCAAGTCGGCATGGTCGTGCCTGACAAGGTTCCCGTCCGCAATTTCCGGTTCCGTATCGAAGATCTTCCCCAGCCTTGCCATCGACGCGGCGCCCTGTTGCAGAATATTGACGACCCATCCGAACGCAATCATCGGCCAGATAAGCATGATGAGGTAACCGAAAAACGCGGTCAGCGTACCGATCGAAATCGTGCCGTTGATGACGCTCAACCCCCCGACATACATCGTGATCACGATGGAGAATCCCACCAGGAGGAACATCAGCGGCCACATGATCGACTGCACGCGGGCAAGAACGAGATTCTTTTTGAGATAGTCCCAGCTCATGGTACGGAAGAGACTTGTCTCGTATTCTTCGCGGACATAGGCCTTGATCACGCGGATCCCGGAGAGGTTCTCCTGTGCCCGCGTCGTGAGCTCGGAGTATTGTTTTTGTCTCTCCTCGAACTTCACGTGAACGAGTTTGCCGAGCCGGTACACCGCGTAGGAAACAAACGGCAGCGGAATCAGCGAGAGCAAGGTCAATCGCCAATCAAGAGTGAACATGACGGCAAGGACCATCGTGAACGTCATCAGCGTGTCCGTGGGATACATGATCCCCGGCCCGAGGGCGTTCCGGACGGCGCTGATATCGTTGGTCGCCAGCGCCATGAGGTCGCCCGTGGGGGTTCGCTGAAAGAAGGAGAGGGAGAGCTTCTGGACGTGCTGGAGGAAAACATTCCGCAGGTCGAATTCCACCAGTCGCGACACCACGATGATGGTCTGACGCGTGAGGAAGGTAAAGATGCCCGCGACGAGCGAACACCCGATGACGATGCCGGCGTAGGTCAGGATGCCGCCCGAGTCGATCTTCCGCAGCTCGAGCCCGCTCTTCAGCGCATCGATCGCACGGCCGATGACAAGGGGCTGCGCCACAGTGAACAGATTGCTCATGATCACTGTTCCAAGTCCCCAGATCAGGGTCTTCTTGTAGCGCGCAAGGAACGGAAGTAGACGAAGAAGCGATTTCAACTGCTTACCCTATCACCTCAAATCCCGTGTATGGATGCAGAACCTTTGGGACGACGACTTTTTGTTCAGGGGTCTGATACTGTTCAATGATCGCGGCCACGATTCTGGGGAGCGCAAGGGCGGAGCCGTTGAGCGTGTGAACGATCTCCGGCTTTCCACCCGAAGCAGGGCGAAATTTAATGTTCATCCGGCGGGCCTGGTATGACTCGAAGTTACTGATCGACGACACTTCGAGCCATTTTTGCTGCCCCAGCGACCACACTTCCAGGTCGTATTTCTTGGCCTGGGTGAAACCCAGGTCTGCCGAGCACATTAACAACACCCGATAGGGTAGTTCGAGTTTCCGCAAAAGGAGTTCTGCGTGCTCCCGGAGCTTCTCCAGCTCGTCATAGGAACGGTCGGGATGGACCAATTTCACCAATTCCACCTTATCGAATTGATGGACCCGGTTCAAACCCCTGACATCTTTGCCGTAGGAACCTGCCTCGCGGCGGAAACAGGGGGTATAAGCGCAGAAATTCTTCGGGAGATCCTGCTCGGGCAGGATTTCATCGCGATAGTAATTTGTGACGGGAACTTCGGCGGTCGGCACGAGGTAGAATTCGTCGCGTTCCACGGTGTACATCTGGTCCTCTTTGTCCGGCAATTGCCCGGTTCCGGTCGCACTCGAAGAGTTGACCACCAGAGGCGGAAGGAGCTCCGTGTACCCCTGCGACACCGCTTCATCCAGAAAGAAATTGATCAGGGCCCGCTCCAGGCGCGCTCCCTTCCCCACGAACACCGGAAACCCTGCACCTGCGATCTTTGTCCCCCGGGGAAAATCGATGATGCCGAGCTTTTCCATCAGCTCCCAGTGGGCTTTGGGGGGGAAATCGATCACCGGCGGCTTTCCCCAGGTGGCGATCGGCTGATTGTCTGCGGGGCTTGCGCCCAGGGGAACCGAAACGTGGGGAATATTCGGGATCGTGAGAAGGACGGATCGCTGTTGGCCTTCGACCTTCTTCAACTCCTCGTCAATGGTCTTGATCTCATCGGCGACCTTCCGCATCTCCAGGATGATCTCCGACGCGTCCTCTTTCTTCGCCTTCATCCTCGCTACTTGATCGGAAACCAGATTCTTCCTGCTTTTGAGCGACTCGGTCCTCTGAATGAGCGTGCGGCGCTGTTCGTCAAGACGGAGAACTTCGTCGACCAGACCGGGGTCCTCCCCCTTCTTGCGGACCCCATCTTTCACGATGTCCGGATGCTCCCGGAGCAACTTAATATCAAGCATGGTAATTCTCGTCCGGTCTTGTCATGCGGCTTCGTACCGATTTTTTGTCAATCATCCATCCCCCATTGTCAATTGTCTATTGTCCATTGTCGATTGTCAATTATTGACTTCTCCTCTTCGTCCCTCTCCCTCCCGGAATCGCCTTATCATCATCCATCCTTTTCAATGTCCTGCTGATCTGGCTCTTCAGGATTGTGAGGCCCTCTTCGACATTGGAACAAGTGATCCCGAGTTCCGATTCCGCTTTGAGAGTGATCAACCCGGATTTGAGAGGACGCGGCGCCGGTTGGTTCAGATCCGCGGTCTTCACCGGGGAGATCAACTCCGCATCGAGACTGAATTTTTTCGCCAGGCGGACCGCGAACTCATACCGCGACACAATCTCTCTCCCGGCGATATTAAAGATGCCCGATTTGCCGATTTCCACACCGCGCAGGAGGCCGTAGGCGAGATCGTCGACAAGGGTCGGGTTGCCCAGTTGATCGTCAACCACCTTGACCCTCGTTCCCGCATCCAGGCTCTGGATGAGCCACAATGCAAAATTGAGTTTCACACCCGGCGAGTACCCGTAGAGCACCATCGTCCGCGCAATGAAATAGTCCAGACCCGATGTGCGCAGGGCATTTTCCCCGGCGAGTTTTGTCTTCCCATAATAACTGATCGGCTCAGGGCGATCGTTTTCTTCGTACGGACCGTTCTTGCCGTCAAAAACATAGTCACTGGAAATGTGGACGATGCTGGCCCTGTTCCGTTTGGCACCCTCAATGATGTTCTCCACGCCAACAACATTCACCTTCCAGGCCAGTTCCCGCTCCCGTTCACAGGCATCGACGTTCGTCATGGCCGCGCAGTTGATGATGACGTTGGGCTCGAACGAAGCGATGACATCCTTCACCTCCTTCTTGACCGTCATGTCCACCATGGTGTAGGGAACATCGGGGAGCGTGATCAGCGAAGTGGGCTCCACGGAGCAGAGCATGAGCTGATGATTCGACCCCCGGATGCACAACTCCGCGACCTTCTGCCCGAGGAGACCGTTGCTGCCAATGATCATGAATCGCTTCATCGGAGGGCTCCCTCCAGGACGGTTGAAGCATCCGTCCGTGCATCACGGTATTTGATCACCACGGGAGTACTTATGGAGAGCCCCTGCTCGGCCGCCCACCCGTCCCCCAGGGGACGTGTTCCCGGTACGACGACCGCATTCTCCGGAATGATGAGAGGCCTGTCGGCGGTTTTCTTGTAGATTGCCTTTCGAACAACGTCGTAGACTGCGGTCCCACCGGTGAGCGTGACCCCCGCGGCAATGACGGCCCCATGTTTGACAATCGTCCCCTCGTACACCCCGCACCCTCCGCCGATGAACACATCGTCCTCCACGATCACCGGGAGCGCTCCGATGGGCTCCAGCACTCCACCGATCTGCGTCGCTGCGCTCACGTGCACCCGTTTTCCCACCTGCGCGCAGGAACCGATCAGGGCGTGCGAGTCTACCATGGTTCCTTCGTCAACGTACGCTCCAACGTTGATGTACATCGGCGGCATGCAGACGACTCCCCGCGCGACATAGGCCCCCTCCCTGATCGCTGATCCACCCGGGACTATCCGCACGCCATCCCGGAGCGAGAGCTTCTTGAGAGGGAAGGTTCCCTTGTCGAAAAAGTGAAACCGCGGATTCATGGACATGTCCTCGAGTGCGCCAAGTCTGAATCCGAGAAGGATGCCTTTCTTGACCCAGGCATTCACATGCCACTCGTCCCCTGCGCGTTCCGCTGCCCGGATTTCGCCGTGGTCGAGGAAAAACAGAAGTTCGTTGAACGCCTTCAGGGCCTTCGCGTTATCGAGGGTGGAGGGATCGGCGTCGAAGAGCTGCTCAATTTCCTGTTGGAGAACCATATGCCGGCATGGTTATGAGTAGAATTATTTTTTGGAGATCAAATCCAGGGCCTGCAGAACAGCTTCAAGCTTTGGTCTGCTGGTCTCGGACAGAGCGACGAGCGGGAGCCGGAGTTGTTCTTCAATCATTCCCATCATTGCCAGAGCAGCTTTGACCGGAATCGGGTTTGACTCAATGAAGTTGATATTCATCAACGGCAGCAGGCGATAGTGGGCCTCCCGTGCCTTGGGGAACCGCCCTTTCAGGGCAAGCCGTACCATCTCGGAAAAATCGCCGGGCACTTCGTTTGCCACGACGGAGATCACGCCGTCGGCGCCCGCCGCGACCAGGGGCAACGTATAGAGATCGTCACCGGACCAGACCCCGAACCCTTCGGGTCTCCCGTCGATGATCTGCATGATCTGTCCGAAGTTTCCCGAAGCTTCCTTGATGCCGGCGATAAACGGCATATCGGACGCCAGGCGGAGAGCTGTTGCCGCTTCGATGTTCGACGCCGTGCGGCCGGGAACGTTATAAATGATGACGGGCATCTCCACCGCGTCGGCGATGGCACCAAAATGCTGGTACAGACCCTCTTGCGTCGGCTTATTATAGAAGGGGGCGACGGTCAGGATGCCATCCGCCCGGCACTCCTTTACCTGCTTGGCCAACGCGATTGCACGGCTTGTGGAATTGCTGCTCGCCCCGCCGATGACCGGCACCCGGCCGTTCGTCTGGTCCACCACGGTCTCGATGACAAACGCCTGTTCGCTTTCCGACAGCGTGGCTCCTTCCCCGGTGCTTCCTACCGGTACTAAGGCTTCGATACCCGCCTTGATTTGAAAGTCCACGAGTTCGCGGAGGGCGTGCTCATCGACAGAGCCGTCCTTCTTGAACGGGGTGACGAGAGCTGTCGCTGTCCCTTGAAAGAGTAATGTTCGTTGCATAACCGGCTGGTTGCCGACCTCCTGGATGAGTGGTCCCCATGCGATGGATTACGTATGCAGGACGTCCCGCATGGTGTAAAATCCCTTCTTTCCCTTCAACCATTCCGCGGCTACGACTGCGCCGACCGCGAATCCGCGACGGTTCTTTGCCGTGTGGATGAATTCGATGGAATCCGATTCCGAGTCGAAGATGACCGAGTGCTTCCCGGTCGTGTGCCCGAGCCTCGTCGACCCAATGTGCAGTTGATGGGATTTGATCGCCCCATGACTGGTTTCCGCAAGGATTTCTTTTTTCCGGTGGAATTCCTTCAGAATGGTCGACCCGATCGATAATGCGGTTCCGCTCGGGCTATCGCTCTTCCCCTGGTGATGGATCTCGTTGACCGCAACGTCGTACTCAGGGTACGCATCGAAGATGTGCGATGCATCCATGATGATTTGAAGGAAAATGTTGACGCCGAGCGAAAAATTAGACGCGAAGAGGAATCCCATCTTTTTCTTCTTCACCAGTGCACGGACCTCTTCGAGTCTGTCATACCACCCCGTGGTACCCACGACCATATTTGCACCGGTTTCCGCCACCGCACAGATGTTCTCGTACACTCCCTCCTGGGCGGAGAAATCGATGCAGACGTCGACACCCTTCAGAGACGCACGCGTGAGGGCCGCACCGCGTTCATTTTCACCGATCTCGAAGACTTTCAGGATCTTCAGTCCTCTTTCCCTGGCCACCTGCTCGACTTCGTGGCCCATCCTTCCGTAACCGATGAGTGCAAGGTTCATATGGGCTCGATTTGCAAGTGAATAATTTGTGTTCCGGGGCCCCGGTTCAGGCGTCCCGGGAGATGTCCGACATCGATGCAGCCACCGCTCGGGCGGATTCAGAGATGTTCTTCAAGTTGAGAACGCTGTGCAGGAATGCGGCCCCGAACCGGTCGCCGGCTCCGATCATTTCCTGGCCGTCGGCCGGGGCGATCGCTACATCCTCCCGGACGAGATGTTTTTGATTGTCGATATACACCGTCAGCCCTTTGGAGCCGCGGGTTACAAGAACGCCTTTGACACCCAGGGTGAGCATGTGACCGATCAGGGCTCGTTCGTCGTGCATGGAGCCGTCGAGGGAAGCGACTTCCTCTTCGTTCAGCTGAACCGTATCAATCATGAACGCCCAGCGGCGCCAGGTTTCCACCGGCCGGCGGTAGCGCTCATGCCGCTCGTTCACGCCGAGCGTCAGATTGTGAAAATCAAAGTGGATGACCGTTTTCTCTTCCCTGGCGGCGATCCGCACCTGATCGAGGGTCTCGAGCGATATGTCGAAGCCGGAGATCATGTTGATCAGCAGGCCGTCGCAATCGATATGCCGTCGCAACCGTTCGAAGGGGATCGGAGGAGCGATGTCTTTCGAGCAGACGATCGTTGTTGCGTCGGGACGTTCAAACACCTGTACGCGGTTGGTGGGAGCGTCCATTTTATAGAGACCCTCCGTCGACACCCCGGGCAGTTTTTCGAACGCCGCAGCCACCCGGGGATAATCCTCCTGGGCGATCCCGCAAACCGGGACAATGGTATCTGCTTTGGACGCCCGCGCAGACAGCATGGAGGCTGCATTGTAGAGACCTCCCAGCTGCTCTTCCTCCCCGCCCTTCCGGGTCCGGTGAATGTCAAAGCAGAAATGTCCGACAAGTACAAACTTCATAAGAAAGCGGTCCTCATGACTGCAGAACCCTTCGAACGGGATATGGGAAAGTCGACACGGCTGGTGAGCAGCGGCGCCCTAGAATTTTGCCCCGCTGCGGCGAAATGCCCGGAGTTTTTCCTTCAGAGTGCGATCTTGCAGCGAAAGGATTTCCGCCGCGAGCACGGCGGCGTTTTTTCCTCCGGCCGGGCCGATCGCAACGGTAGCAACGGGGATCCCGGCCGGCATCTGGACGATCGCATAGAGGGCATCGACACCGTGAAGGGACGACCCGTCGAGGGGAACGCCAATCACTGGAAGCGTTGTGTAGGAGGCGGCAACGCCCGGCAGATGGGCCGCCATCCCGGCAGCGGCAATAATGACCGAAAAGCCGTTTTCTTCAGCATGCTTGACAAAATCCGCCAGTTCGTCCGGCTGCCTGTGTGCTGAAATGATCCGAAGTTCATGTTCGATGCCAAAATGCCCGAGGTATTCGGTACAACCCTGCATTGCCGCTTGATCGGAAGCACTTCCGAGGAGGATCGCCACCTTTGCCATATCAGACCTTCGCCGTATAGGGGAATTTTCCCGCCTCGCACCGACGCCACAATCCCTGGCAGGAGAACTTGTTCTCGTACAGCGCCCGTCCCACGATGACGGAGTCTACACCAAACGGTTCGAGTTCCTGGATTGCCAGAAGGTCGTCCAATCCACCCAGCCCGCCTGAAGCAGTGATCCTGAGTCCGGTTTTCTCCCCGAGTTCACGCAGGATCCTGGTGTTCACGCCGCGGAACGTTCCATCATTCCTGATGTTCGTGTAAACGAGCCGCCTGAAACCCAGCGCTTTTGCGCGAAGCGCCACTTCGATCGCCGAGAGACCCGTGGATTCCCCCATCCCGAGCACAATCACTTCCCCATCCAGAGCGTCAATCCCGAGAACTATCTTGCTCGCTCCGAAAGTGGTGAGGACACGCCGAGCTTCCTCTTCATTTTTAATCAGCGGAGTCCCGACCAGGACGCGATACATCCCGAGATCAATAGCTTCCTGGACCGCATCAAACGACCGGAGCCCTCCTCCGAGCTCAATCGGGATGTCTACGCTCTCAACAACGCGCTTCACCGAATCAATATTGACAAGGTGCCCTGCACTCCTGCCATCGACGTCAGTGATATGAAGGGACTTCGCATTCTCCTGACGCCACAGTTTTGCCATCGCAACCGGATCGTCGGAATAAAAGAATCCCGCCTCACCCTGAACCATCTGGACGCAACGCCCATCCTTAATTTCGATAGCCGGAATAACGAGAATCATGTGATTGGTTAAGGTTGAACTATCAATAGTGCGCAAAAACGCCGTGAGTTGCAAGAATTCCCCCCTGCACGAAAGCCATGGGCGCTGGATATCCGGGGCGAGCACCGCGCGGTGACGAGAGGTTAAGACATTGATTCATAAGAACGTTTTGACGTTCTTCTCCAGCACAATCTTATTTCACCAGGATGCTCATGCGATCAACAACAGTCCTTCTCCTCTTCCTGATTCTCCCTTTATCGTGCCTGGCCTCTTCACCCGAAATATCTCGCACGGTTCCGCTCATTTTCATTGGTCCCGGCCGCCCTGTCCTCTTGATCGGAGTCGATTCCACTGTTCATCCCTGACCTGTGACGCTCTTCCCGAAACGACTCCGACAAGCCCAGGCGCACGAGGTTTTTGACAATCGGCGCTAAGGGACTTTGCACAATTATAAGATATTGTAAAGCGTGCAGATCCTTCTTCAGCCGCACGAAACCTCTCTTCCCGCCATTCGTACTTACTATCAGACTTTCTTTCCCTGGAGACCACTATGGTACGAAGTCGGTTGTTGATCTCTTATCTCACTCTCTCCCTTACGTGTTCGATCCCGCTTTTTGCACAGGACCGCCGGGCCGACTCAACGGAAGATGAGTATTGGGGGAAATTTGAAACGGAATTCAACCGGTTCATCGGTCGCGCAGTCGATGGATTCCGCTCGCCGGAAGAATTCAATGAACCGTTCGATTCGGTGGGAACGCGTGTGAGTGCGGACCCCTCACCGATTGCCTCCTCGCCGCGGCATCTGCGATGGTCGTGGCGGGACCGGGAACATTCCGACGGATCGAAGTTCGCCCGCTTTGGCATCCCGCGGAACGTTTCATGGCTTGACGAACGAACGAAACTCCCTGACGGGATATTCCGGTACAATCGCGTCGAAGGGTTGTTCCTTGGAATGGGATCCGAAAAGAGATACTACTGGAATAGCGGACGGGACCTCTCGGCATACGGATCGGTCGGCTACGCATTCAAAGTGCACCGCTGGTGGGGAACCGTGGGACTCGCCCGCCAGGTTGCTCTCGGTGAATCTTCGGGCCAACTGCTGGAAGTCGGCCTTGAAGCGTTCGATGATCCGGACTCGAAAGATCTCTGGCTCATCGGGTCTCTGGAGAATTCGATGGCCGCACTCCTGATGAAAGAGGATTTTCGCGACCTGTATGAACGTCGCGGCGGATCAATCCACGCAGCGTATTATCTTCGCACTGATGAACTCTTCGGTGAAGGATCACTGACCTTTCGTGTCGAACGGCAGTCATCGCTTGAAGGGAGAGTCTCGTGGTCCATCTTCGGCGGCGACAAACGATTTCGCCCCAATCCGGCTATCGACGACGGTGTGCTGCGGAGCATCGTCGTGCGGGGTGGGTTCAGTACGGACAAGGATACGCGGATCGCCCGTGACGGCTGGGACCTGCTGGCAACCGGAGAATTTGCGGGGCGGGGGCTGGGAGGCGATTTCTCCTTCGAACAATATATCCTGGATGCACGCCGGCACATCCTGCTGGGGAGATACGACAATATCGGAGTGCGCTTGCGGATCGGGACCGGTCATGGGACGCTGCCCCTCCAGCGATCATTCGCGCTCGGAGGGCTCGGGACACTTCCGGGATTCAGCTTTAAGGAATTCTCCGGGATGGACTTCCGGGCGAACAGAATGCTTCTCCTCAATGCGGAGTACATTGTGAACGGCGGGGCGTTGCATGACCTGAACTTCTGGCCGCGCTTTCTCTTCCGGCACATGAATCTCTTTTTCTTCACCGATGCAGGAATCGTGCGGGAAGAATCCGAAATTGCCTCGCCTCTCTCCGGGTTTGGCGGGATAAAATGGAATGAATGGCGGACGGATATCGGGCTCGGCATTTGTTCCACCAACGGCAATTTCCGGATTGGCGCCGCCTGGAGAACCGACCACGCTGAACCTGCCCGGCTTTACCTCAGGATGGCTTCACCGTTCTAGAAGGGGGATCACCAGGGAGGAGCGCGTAAGCCCTTCGCAATAAAAAAACCGCCTGCCGGTAGTGGTTTCACGACCACCGGCAGGCGGTGCTGTTTTCCCGACGCAGGGGCTACTGCCGGCTGAACCGCTTCCGCCGGTTTCGAATATAATCAACGAAGACGAATTCGCCCAGCTTGTTCAACGAAGAGTAATAGGCCCGCCCGTGATTGGCTTTGGTGAGCTCTTCGACGAAATCAATCAGATACGGGTCGCGTGCAACCATGAACGTGGTGATCGTGACCTTCTCCCGGCGGCACGCAACAGCCTCGTCCAACGTCTTATTCACGATCTTCGGATCCAGACCGAACGAATTCTTGTACAGCCTTCCGTTTTCCTCGAAGATTGCCGACGGTTTCCCGTCCGTCACCATGAACACCTGCTTATTGGCATTGGGCTTCCGGCGCAACAGGTTGCGGGCCAGCTGGAGTCCCGCGCGCGTGTTGGTATGAAATGGACCGACATTCAAAAACGGAAGCTCATTGATACTCACGAGTTTCGCTTCATCACCGAACGTGACCAGGGCAAGATAGTCCTTGGGAAACCGGGTCATGATCAGCTCGGAAAGAGCCAGGCCGACCTGCTTTGCCGGTGTGATCCGGTCCTCGCCGTACAGGATCATGCTGTGACTGATATCGATCATCAGAACCGTTGCGCACGAGGTCTGGTATTCCGTCTCGTACACTTCGAGGTCTTCCTCTTTCAGCGAAAAATCATCGATCCCGTCGCGCCGGAGTGCGTTCGTGATCGTCGACGTAAGATCGATATTCGTCGGCTGATCCCCGAAATTAAACTTGCGGGTCTCGCTGAGGCGGTCGACGCCTTTGCCGGTGAAGGGTGTTTCGTGCGTCCCCATGGGCGCATGTTTGAGTGATGTAAAGATTTCCCGCAGTGCTTCCTGGCGAATGCGTTGAATCCCCCGCTGGGTGACCTGCATTCCCAGTTCCGTCTCTTCGAGAATCCCCATTTCCTTCAGCTTCTTGATGAGGTCTTCCATCGAGAGATTTTCGTCAAAGAGGCCGTACTCCTGCGCAAGCTGCTTGAGCCACTCCATCGCCTCTTCGACATCGCCGCTCGTCTGGACGAGAAGATAGCTGAACAGCGAGATCATCTGCTCAAGACGTTGCTCGTCAGTCTGAGAATTCGGCGTCCATTTTGCATACTGGAACTTCATATCGTCTTCGGTGCCTTCCCGGACGGTGATGCACCCGCATCATCGGTCTCTCGTTCAATCCTCTTCGTACATTTTCCCCTGACCCGTGAAGATGCTTCCCACCATGTCCTTGTACGAGGTGATGTGATCCACTTCTTCTTTGGCGATCTTTGAATTCTGGTGCAGCCCATCGAGGACGAATTCCATCATCGACGGCAATTCGTCGCGTTCATCCGCGCCGGGCATATGCTTTTTCGTCAACTCGCGCAGCCCCTTCACTTTATCGAGTTCCTTGAAGTAGGTTTCCCACGGCATATCGTCCGAGACCTCGATTTTGTTCCCCGCCTCGAACCATTGGATCACGCGTCCGTATTCGGGATCGTCGTTCCCCTGGGTGCGCTGCTGTCCCCCCTCATGCGCCGGCCGCGAGCGTTTCTTGAGCGGGTCGGGGAAATACCGCTTGAACGTCTCCCGGACGGCTTTTCCTACCAGTGCCTTGCTTACCTTGACGGACCCTTCCTGTTCGCCCTCAAAGACCAGTTCCATCTTTCCCGTAAGGCCGGGAAGTGCGTGCGGCAGGTCGCAAATGCGCGGGACGACCGTGGTTTCACTCAGGAGGATGGAGCGACGCTCCGCATTGCTGATCAGGTTCTCCATCGCAGAGATGGTCAGCCGGGCGCTCACACCGGATTTCTGATCGACGAATTCGCTCTTGCGTGCCTCAAATGCAATCTGTTCGATAATCTCCCGGAAAAACGCGGGGACAACAACTTTTTTTCCTTCGCGCTGGATAACGGCTTCCTGCTCGGTAATCTTTATGGCATCTTCGAGGGTTCGCGGATAATGGGTGAGAATCTGGGAATCGATCCTGTCTTTCAAAGGGGTGATGAGGTTCCCTCTATTAGTATAGTCTTCAGGGTTGGCGGTGAACACCAGCATGACGTCGAGCGGCACCCGGATGTTGAACCCCCGGATTTGAATGTCCTTCTCTTCAAGAATATTGAACAGTCCGACCTGGATACGCGGCTGAAGATCCGGCAATTCATTGATCGCGAAGATCCCCCGGTTGCAGCGCGGGATGATGCCATAGTGGATGGCGCCCTCGTGTGCATAGTGCAGGCGCTGCGAAGCCGCTTTGATGGGGTCGATGTCGCCGATAAGGTCTGCAATGGTCACGTCGGGGGTGGCAAGTTTTTCCCCATATCGGCGGTTGCGGGGCAGCCATTCAATCGGGGTTGCGTCTCCCATCTCCCGCACGAGGTCGACCGCCTGTTTGCTGACGGGAGAAATGGGGTTATCATTGATCTCGCTTCCCTGGACCACCGGGATCTCCTCGTCGAGGAGTGTAATGAGCTGCCGCACGATTCTGGTCTTTGCCTGCCCCCGGAGTCCGAGGAGGATGATGTCGTGGCGGGCAAGGATGGCATTCACAAGGGCGGGAATCACCGTTTGCTCATAGCCGATGATGCCCGGAAAAAGCTCTTCCTTCCTGCGCAGTTTTTCTATCAGGTTATGCCGCATCTCTTCCTTTACCGGCACGACCTTGTACCCTGCCGCTTTGAGCTCTCCCAGTGTCTTTGGTTTATTCATTGCCTGCCGCCCCTGTTAAAAGTGAAGGACCCGTCTCCCGGGCCGCTCTCGCAGTCGGTCAATTGCAATTCCAGGTGAAAATTGGTACCATTGACTTGCCGGCATGCAAGATACACATATTAAAACATTAGTCATCCGCTTTAGTTCCGTCGGCGATATCGTCCTCTCTTCACCGCTGGTTCGCGCACTCCGGTACCGGTTTCCGCAGATGCAGCTGGATTTTCTCGTCAAGGAGCGGTATGCGGATCTCGTGCGGTACAGTCCGCACCTATCGAACGTCATTGCATTTCCGCGCTCCGGCGGGATCGTCGAACTTCTGAAGCTGCGCCGCGAAATCCGCCTCCGGCACTATGGCACAATCCTTGACATCCACGGCAGTCTCCGGAGCAGGCTTCTCACATTCGGACTTGCTGGTGTGCGTCGTGTAAAGAAGCGGATCATCGCACGCACAATTCTCATCCATTTCAAGCGGGACGTGTATTCGTGGTTCGGCGGCGCGCCGGGAATCGCGCGACGGTATATGGAGACGGCGGCATCCGAGGGACTGACCGACGAACGGGAGACTGTGGAACTCTTTGTCCCCCCTGCCGTTCAGGAGTCTGCCGACGCATTGCTTTCCCGGTCCGGGATCAATTCCACCGGTGGGGCGATCGGGGTCTGTTCATCGGCGCGCCACTTTACCAAGATCTGGCCGGAGGATCGGTTTGCGGCAGCCGCGTCCGCCCTCGCGCAACGCTGGGAACTCCCGGTCCTCCTTTTTGGTTCCGGGGAAGATGCGACACGCAGCCGCCGAATTGCGAGCAATATCCGGGAGATATCCCCCGATGTCCAGGTGGTCGATCTGTCCGGAATCTGTTCCCTTCTTGAAACCGCCGCACTCATGGACAGGTGCCGCATTGTGTTGACGAACGATTCAGGCCTCATGCACATTGCCACGGCGCGGGCCCGCCCCGTTGTCGCGATCTTCGGGTCGACAGTGCGCCAGCTCGGATTCTTTCCCACGGGAACCATGCAGCGTGTCGTTGAACATCCCAATCTTCCCTGTCGCCCGTGCACCCATATCGGGCGGGACCGCTGCCCCAGGGGACACTTCCGCTGTATGCTGGACCTTACTCCGCAGAACGTTCTCCACGCAGCGAACGAGCTCTTGAACGGTGAACAGCCGCCCATCCAGGCTTCAACATCGATCCGATAAAATTCCATGCGCTCTTTCTGGAAGATCTTCTACACCGCTGTTCTCATCCCCTTGCTCTGGCTCGTTCTTCGTTCGATGGGACTCTTCGTCCCAAAAGTGCGGAGAGGAATCAGGGGACGGACCACGCTGTTTCAGGATCTGGAACGCAACGTGGCAAAACTGTCGGCGGGGCCGCGGGTGTGGTTCCACGCCTCGTCCTTGGGCGAATTCGAACAGGCGAAGCCGATCATCAGTGAACTCAAGAAGCACCACCCCGAAATCAACGTCATCGCGAGTTTTTTCTCCCCCTCGGGATATGATCATTCACGAAACTACCGCCTCGCCGATGTCATTACGTACCTTCCATTTGACACTCCGGGCAATGTACGGAAGTATCTGGACCTCGTGAAGCCGAATGCCGCTGTGATGGTCCGCTACGACGTCTGGCCGAATATGATCTGGGAGCTGCAAGACCGTCATATCCCGACGCTGGTCGCAAATGCCACCATGAGGCGATCCAGTGCACGCCTGCTCCCGCTGGTGAAGAATTTCCATCACTATCTCTATAATAGCATCGGCGACATTCTTGCGGTATCCGGCGACGATATCCGGGCCTTTCGGAAATTCGGACTGAACGGCTCAAAACTCGAAGCCATCGGCGATACACGTTTCGACCAGGTGTCGGCCCGGAGCGCGGAAGCGCGGAAACGGAACCTCCTCCCCGAAGCGGTCATCCGTGGAAAACAGGTCCTGGTGGTGGGGAGCAGCTGGCCCGAAGATGAGGAGGTGATCATTCCGGCTTTTCTTGAAAACCGGCGTCTTCACCCGGACCTTCTTCTCGTCATCGTTCCGCACGAGCCGACCCTTGACCACCTCGAAGAATTGGAGAGGAAATTCAACGGGACAATTCCTACCTTGCGGTTTTCTGCGTTGAACGAATATGCCGGCGAGGAAGTGATCATCGTTGACAGCATCGGCATCCTCCTTGTTCTCTACGCTTCGGCGACTCTTGCGTTCGTCGGGGGGAGTTTCCGACAGGGGATTCACAACGTCCTCGAAGCCGCGGTGTACGGTATTCCGGTCCTGTTCGGGCCGCGCCATAAGAATTCCCAGGAGCCCGGAGCGCTTGTTGAAGCCGGGGGTGCCTTTGTCGTGTCCGACAGCACGCAGCTTGCCGAGGTGCTCCGGCGACTTCTCCGTGACGAATCGGAACGAAAAGCCGCCGGCGACTCCGCAGCGGCGTTTGTGCAACGGAACACCGGCGCGACACAGCGCGTATTGCAGCACCTCGAGCCGTACCTGAGAATGGAAAAGAGCGGATGAAGATCGCGTACCTCGATACCATCGGCGGCATCGCCGGGAATATGACGCTCGGTGCCTTTGTCAGCGCGGGCATGCCGTTTGACCTTCTCCTGTCCGAGCTCCGGAAACTCTCTCTTTCGGGTTTCCAGGTGGAGAAAACGAATGTCCGGAAGAATTCCATCGACGCTGTTCACATCGACGTGCAGATCACCGACCCTCCGGCGTATCACCGGCACCTCCCGGATATTCTCTCCATTATCGACCGGAGCGATATCGGGACCGGCGCGAAACGACGGGCCAACGAGATTTTTCAGGTGATCGCAGAAGCGGAGGCGAAAGTCCACAATACCCCTCTGGAAAAGGTGCATTTTCATGAGGTCGGGGCACTCGATTCGATTGTGGATATTGTTGGAACCGCGATCTGTCTCGACACTTTCGGTATTGAGGCCGTCTATTCTTCACCCGTGAAGCTCGGCAGCGGCGGTGTCGTCGCCACCCAGCACGGGACGATGCCTGTTCCGGCGCCGGCCACGGTCGAAATCCTCCGGGAGTATCCGGTTGTGCTTACATCGATTCCTCACGAACTCACCACCCCGACCGGCGCTGCGATCATCAAGGCGATGTCCCGCGGAACCCTTTCCGACCAGTCGATCAGCATCGACGCGGTTGGCTATGGCGCGGGGACAAAGGAATTCGCCGAGATCCCCAATCTGCTCAGGATTCTCCTGGGCCGGCTGGACCAACCGCTGCATGAAGACGAATCGATATTGATCGAGACGAACATTGACGACATGAATCCCCAGGTATTCCCCTTCCTCATCGATCAACTCCTTCTCGCCGGCGCACACGATGCTTACCTTGTCCCGGTGATTATGAAAAAGGGAAGGCCGGGAATTCTCCTCTCGGTGCTCACCGATGTATCAAAGCTGGAACAGCTCACCGCGTGCATCTATCGCGAGACCACCACCATCGGGCTGCGCATCCACCATGTGGGCAGGAAAAAACTCCCGCGAAGTCTGCTGGAAATCAAAACGTCATTCGGAATCGTCAAGGCCAAATCCATCGTGCGCGACGGGAAACCGGTACTGACGGCGGAGTTTGAGGAGTGCCGCAGAATCGCCGGGGAGCGGAACATTCCCCTCCTCTCGGTCATGAAGCAGCTGGAACAAGAACTGTCAGGAATAGAAAGGACACCACAATGAGAACCTCACACGCTCTTCCGCTCTTGCTCGGCGGCCTGCTGTTCCTGAGCTCATGTTCTCCCAAGAAACCCACCGAATCGGGACTGGATCAAATGCTCAATCGTTTTGCACCCGCAGTCATAACCGCCGATACAAGCCGGCTCTCTCCCGGGGATCGCGCCGCAATGAAAGAACTCGTCGCGGCGGCCAGGGTCATGGATACGATTTACCTGCAACAGGTCTGGAGCGGCAACGCGGACCTGTTGAAAAAACTTGTCGCCGACGACTCCCCTCAGGGAAAACAGACATTGCAGTTCTTCGAAATGAACATGGGGCCATGGTCAACGCTCGACCATGACTCCGCCTTCATTCCGGGAGTGCCCCCGCGCCCTCTTGGCGCGAACTTCTACCCCGCAGACATGACGAAGGAGGAATTCAACGCTTGGATTGCGACGCTTCCTGCGCCGGAGAAGGAGAAAGCGACGGGGTTCTTTACGACAATTCATCGCACCCCCGATCACGCGCTGTCCATGGTCCCGTATAGCGTGGAATACAAAAGCCTGCTCGAGGTCGCCGCAGAGCATTTGACGAAAGCCGCAGGCTTCACGGACAATCCTTCCCTGAAAGATTTCCTTCTCAAACGCGCCAGGGCATTTTCGACCGACGACTACTACGAATCCGATATTGCGTGGATGGACCTCGACAGTCCCATCGATGTCACCATCGGGCCCTACGAAACATATCTGGACGGGCTCTTCAATTATAAGGCGGCGTTCGAGGCTTTCGTCGGCCTTCGCGACGACGAGGAAACGGCAAAGCTCTCAAAATTCGCCTCCCATTTGCAGGAAATAGAGAATTCCCTTCCGATAGATCCGAAATACCGGAATCCACACCTTGGTGCCCTCGCACCGATACGCGTGATCGACGAAGTGGCGGTGGGCGGTGAGGCGAAGGGTGGGGTCCAGACGGCCGCCTTCAATCTTCCGAACGACGAACGGATCGTCCGCGAACGGGGAAGCAAAAGGGTGATGTTGAAGAACGTCCAGGAAGCGAAGTTTAACCAGATCCTCAAACCGATTGCGGCCATTGCCATTGATCCCTCTCAACAGAAACTCGTTTCCTTCGATCCGTTTTTTACACACATCCTCGCCCATGAGCTCATGCACGGGCTTGGCCCGCACAATATCGTAGTGCACGGCCAGGCGACAACAGTCCGGCATGAGCTGAAAGAGTTGTATTCTTCGTGGGAGGAGGCGAAGGCCGACATTTCCGGCCTCTTTGCACTGCAATACCTCATCGATGCAGGAGTCGTCGACAAGAATATGGAACAGCAGATGTATGTGACCTACCTCGCCGGCGTCTTCCGGTCGATCCGCTTCGGCATCAATGAAGCCCACGGCAAGGGGATGGCCCTTCAATTCAATTATCTTCTTGAACGGGGCGCCTTCACGTACAGCGAGACAACGGGCACGTTCTCTGTCGACTTTGCAATGATCAAAGCTGCGGCGAGAGATCTGACCGGGATTATTATGACGGTCCAGGCCGAGGGCGACTACAATTCTGCCAGCGAATTGCTGAAAAAGTACGCCGTGATCGGTGTACCGATGCAGAAGGTCCTGGACAAACTCTCAGCGATTCCTGTGGACATCGCTCCGAGTTTTCCTCTTGCACAGTAGCGGTCCTGTGGCCTCCATCGTTACACCCGCAGGTTCCTCGTGCGTTTCCTGGAGACACTTTCATGAATGAATTGACCAAAAAAATTGTCTGTATCACCGGAGCATCATCAGGAATCGGAGAGGCGTGTGCCCTGGAATTTGCCAGGCAGGGTTGCGCCCTGATTCTCTCTGCGCGCAGGCTTGAGCGCGTCGAGCGACTTGCCGCCGCGTTGCAGTCCGCCCATGGAACGAAAACCCATACGGGCCGGCTCGATGTCCGCGATCCCGACGCGGTCATGAACTTCTTCGAGGGCCTCCCCCCTCAGTGGCAGGACATCGATGTCCTCATCAACAATGCGGGTCTGAGCAGGGGGCTCGACAAATTGTATGAAGGAAAGCTCCCGGACTGGGAAGAAATGATCGACACGAACGTCAAGGGTTTGCTCTACGTGTCAAGAGCGGTAGTCCCCGGCATGGTCCGACGGAACCGCGGCCACATCATCAACATCGGGTCGATCGCGGGGCATCAGGTGTATCCGGGCGGAAACGTGTATTGCGCCAGCAAGCATGCGGTCAAGGCCCTTTCGGACGGACTGAAAATGGATCTCCTGGGCACCGCGGTACGGGTCACGAGCATCGACCCGGGGCTGGTGGAGACGGAATTCAGCGTCGTGCGATTCCACGGAGACGCCGGCCGGGCGGCGAAGACCTACGAGAATCTGAAACCGCTGACGGGAACAGACATCGCCGAAATCGCCGTCTTCTGCGCAACCCGTCCGCCGCACGTGAACATTCTCGACACGATCGTCGTCCCGATCGCCCAGGCTTCGGTGAGTCACGTTTCCCGCGACACCCGTTAGGGCCGGAAGTATGGTGGACACGAATCTCTTCACCTACGAGAACATTCTCCGCCAGCTCGAATCGGGCCGATACGAACTGGGCTATTTCCGTCTTCGGTTCTATACCGAGCAGGGAAAACCGGTGAACAAGGTCACCGGGACGATTGAGCCGTTCTACCTCTACCCATCCGGGGGCACGTTGAGAGACAAGACCTTCAACATTGTATTCTATGATTCCCGGTTTGACACAAACAGGGGATTCAAACCGCCTCCCCGGCAGAACGATCCGGGCAAGGATGCACTCCGGTGACACCAGAGATCCCATCTCAGATACAGGAGCATATTCCCCTCGCACCCCACACCACCATCGGATTGGGAGGGACGGCACGGTACTATGCGTCCTGCAAGACTGAAGGGGAAATTATTTCGGCGGTCGTGTTTGCACGGGATCGGGGGCTGAAGATCTTCATCCTCGGAGGCGGCAGTAACGTCATCGTATCCGATACGGGTTTCGACGGCCTGGTGGTCCATATCGAGACGCGCGGAGTCCTCCTTGACCGAAACGGAGAGGAATCGATCCTGACAGCCTCGGCCGGCGAAGCATGGGATCACTTCGTCGACTACAGCGTTCAACAGGGACTGGCGGGTCTGGAATGCCTGTCGGGGATTCCCGGGTCTGTCGGCGCGACGCCCATCCAGAACGTGGGGGCGTACGGACAGGATGTGTCACAGACCATCGTGAGGGTTCTAGCCCTCGATGTGGAGACCTTGAAGCACCGTGAATTTCAGAACAGCGATTGCAGGTTCGGCTACCGAAAGAGTCGTTTCAAAGCGGAAGATGCCGGACACTTTCTTGTCCTGTCCGTTTCCTTCCGTTTGTCGGCCCGGCGAAAGCCCACGATTGTTTATCCGGAGCTTCAGAAGTACATTACGGCCACCTATGCGGTCGCGGATGTGCCGGGCGGACATCAAGGTCTCACGATGGTACGCGATTCCGTTCTTGCGTTGCGGCGAAGAAAATCGATGTTGATCGATCCGACGGATGACAACTCCCGTTCCGTCGGCTCATTTTTTACCAACCCGGTTGTGCCAAAGGAAGTCGCCGCACGCCTGAAGGAACAATGGTCCGACCTGCCCGTTTTTCCGGTGGGTGAGAGAACAAAACTCGCCGCCGCCTGGCTCGTCGAACACGCGGGCTTCTCCCGTGGCTACCGACAAGGGGGGGCCGCGGTGTCGGAGAATCACTCGCTCGCGCTTGTGAATCGCGGGACAACATCGACAGAACTCCTCGCGCTGGCCGGACATATTCAGAGCTCTGTCCTTGAACGGTTTGGCATACAGCTGGAACGGGAACCGGTGGTTCTCGGCTGACATGCCGGCAGAGAAGGTTGACCGGTGGACAGGCGGAACGGGACAGACCGGCTGGACAAAGCGAACAAACAAAGGAACCGATGATCCGGGCTTTCATCTTCGATTATGGAAACGTCCTCTCCATCGTAGACATGCCGGCATTTATGCAATCCGTGCGACCGTACGTGATCGGGCCCCTGCCCGCCGAGGAACGCCTCGCCAGGACCCGGGAACTCATGGTGAGGTACGAATCCGGCCGCATGACGACGTCTGAATTTATTCCCGCATTTTTGGAGCGGGCCGGTCTGCGGATGACCAGAGAAGAATTCATTACGTGCTGGGCCGGTTTTTTCATTCCGATCCCCTTTACCAGGGCGCTCATCCGCAGCCTGAGACCGGAATACCGCCTGGGATTGCTTTCCAACACGAATCCGCTGCATTTCGACCATGTGATCGAACCGACCGACGTGTACCCGCTGTTCGAGGCGGTCACGCTTTCGTATGAAGTGGGGGCGATGAAGCCCGATGCCCGGTTGTATCACGACATCCTGCAGAAGCTTGATATCGGGGCCGAGCAGTGCATCTACATCGATGATTTGAAAACCAACGTTGAGGCAGCCGAAGCGCTTGGCATGCACGGGATTCATTTCACCGATGAAAAGACCGTCGCGCAACAGATTCACCGCTGGCTCCCAGGCCTGAAGCTCCCGGCGTAGATTTCAGCCGGGAGCGATACGGCCAAACACGCATCAACTAACCCTCATACAACTCACGATCGTTATGCCTACACATATCCGTTCATCGACACAGATCAAGGCCGCCGGCAACAAGCCGAAAATCATCGAAGAGTTTTTCGGCAAGGTGAATTCGGGGACAGACGCGGTGAGTATCGCCCACATGCAGAGTCCCCCCGGATGGGTCGAGCCGGGCCAGACGCCTGAGTTTGACGAGTATACCATCGTCCTCCGTGGCATTCTTCAAATCAGCTTCAATGGTGGAAGGTTTGATGTGCATGCCGGGCAGGCAGTGCTGGCACACAGGGGAGAATGGGTGCAATATTCCTCCCCGTACGAAGAAGGCGCAGATTATATTGCTGTGTGTCTCCCCGCGTTCGGACCGGAGAGCGTGCACAGAGACGTGACCCAGTAGATACATTGAGTAGGAAGTAGGAAGAAAGAAGTAGGAAGAATGCGAAAGGTCTCACTGTGCTGGATCGAAAAAGATTCTTTGTCCTCTCTTCAATAGTCCTTCTTCTCCTGACTGGTACACGGACGGCCGCAGGGGGCGGGACGCAACGCGACAGCATCATTGATCTTCACTCAATCTATGGGAAGCTCGATGGTGCATTCGTTGCGCTGGACACGCGCACCGGGATCCTCTACCGGTACAACCCCCGCCTGTGCGCCAGGCGACTATCGCCCGCATCGACATTCAAGATCCCCAACTCTCTCATCGCTCTTGAGACCGGGGTTATCCCGGATGAGCATTCTGTGATTCCCTGGGACAGCGTGCACCGCCCGGTGGAGGCATGGAACCATAATCACGACCTTGCGTCTGCAATTGCAAACTCTGTGGTCTGGTACTATCAGGAACTTGCGCGCCGCATCGGCGCCACGCGTATGCAGCACTGGGTTGATGCGATCGGCTATGGCAACCGTGACATCACCGGCGGCATCGACCATTTCTGGCTGGGAAGTACGCTGCTCATTTCCCCCGATGAGCAGGTCGTGTTCCTCAACCGGCTCCGTACCAATGCTCTCCCCTTCTCTCCACGGACTATCGGGATTGTGAAGAGAATCCTCCTTCAGGATTCGACACCCCGTTGGACCCTGCGCGGGAAAACAGGATCTGCCTCCTACGGTCACGCAAACGCCGTTGGCTGGTATGTCGGGTGGGTAGAACGTTCCGACGGCGCAGTGGTGTTTGCGAATTGTATTGTCACGAAGAACCGGGACAAAGAGGGTGGAGCCATCTTCGATCGGCGGAAGGCGATTGCCCTCACTATTCTGAAGAAGCTGGGCGCGATTGAGTAGTGTCCCTCCACATCCATTACCTTTCCGGAGACCTTCGATGAGCCGTCATTTCCTTTCCCTGGCCTCACTCATTGTTCTGTCCTTCTGCCTCCATCCGTGCGGGGCGCTTCATTCCCAGGAAATGCTGAAGGTCAACATTCTGCAATATTACGACCAGGTGCCCCCTCCTCCCGCAACCGCGAAAGAAGCATATGCACGCTGCAGACTTGCAGCAGATAGCAACGGCGTCGAGCTTGGCTCTTCCTATAAAAACATTGAGGACACGGAGAAGGAGTTGGAACACAAGATCCAGTCACTCCTGATGCAGCTGCAGCAACCGATGACCGACAAGGTCAAAAACATGGACCAGAACGAAATCCAGAAGAAGATGAAGGGGATGAGTCAGGACGAAAAGATAAAGTATGCCATGGAGCTGAGCAAGCAGATGGGCCTTGGCCAGAAGCCGCTCACCTCCGAGTCACGGAAAGTAAACGATGCGATGGCGGAAGAGGCGGCGCTGAACGGCCGGGTGGGGGAGGAAATCCAGGGTCTCGGGGCGCAAATTCAGGCGCAAGCGCAGCGTGACGCGAAGGTGACCAGGAAGCACGAAGAGATCGAGAAATGGGAAAACGACGAAGAGCAAAAGCTTCCGCAGATTTCCTATGGAGAAATGAGCGCTCCGGAACCAAAAGCCTACCGGGACCTCAGACTGCGTGCAGCAGACAAGCATATCGCCGTTGCGAATGAAGCGTTGAAGAACGCTTCCGATGATTTCCGGGGAGTACTCACCACCGGCATGAAGAACTACCAACCCTACGAGGAGAAACTGGCCGCCGTCAACTTCGGAGAAGACGCGAAGAACACCGAGTCCAAGCGCGTGCTTGTCAACGGCCAGAGCTTCATGCTCCAAACGCTCGGGAAACTCATCGGCATCTCAAAAGCCGCGACGACCGAGGCGGCCAGATGGTCCTTCGAACGGTGGAAGGCGGAACGCTTGCCGGTGAAGTGACAGCTCGCGGTGCCTTTCCCGGGCCGTTGCCGGAAGCCTTATGATGAGCGGCGCTTTGCCCCTTTTACAGGTTTTGCTTCGAGAGGGTTCTCCGGCCAGGGATGCCGGGGGTAGCGGCCTCGCATCTCCTTCCGCACATCGGGGTAGACATTCTTCCAGAAGCTTGGCAGATCCTGTGTGACCGCGAGCGGTCTCCCTGCGGGTGACAGGAGGTGGATCATCACGGGAACCGTTCCGTCTCCGACCGTCGGGGTGTGAATCTGGCCGAACAGTTCCTGGAGCTTTACCGCGAGCACAGGGCTTTCGCGGGGACTGTAGAGCAGGCGAATATGCGATCCGGTCGGCACCGCAAGTCTCTCCGGTGCGAGCCTCTCCAGCTCTTTCAGCTGTGCGTGTGTAAACATCGACCGGAGAACGATCAGCATATTCAGGCGCTGAAGCTGGGAGCGTCGCGATATCCCGTCGAGAAACGGGCCGAGCCATCGATCCATGGTCCGAAGAAGAGCATCTTCATCCAGCGCCGGCCAATCCGGGGTCGTCAGATTCCGGTGTCGCAACCACTCGCTTCGTGCCCGGAATGAATCTGACTCGTCAGTCCAGGGAAGGACAGGCAGCCCCATACTGCGGACTCCCTCGAGCATGACGCGGACGAGGTCCGAAGACGAGGGCGGGACTGCCCGTTCCTCCAGCACCAATGCGCCGAGCGTCAGGCGCCTTCTGGACGCCACGCTCTCTGATTTCGGATCCCAGACCATCTCATCCTGCCGGACGAAACGATCCTCAAACGCCATCTGAAGATCCTCGAAACTGAGGGGGGCAGCGAGGAGAATTCTTGCTTCGACCCCTGCACCATCCACCTCACCCACCGCCAGAAACTGTTCGCGGTTCAGCCGGCTCTTCGCAGACAAAACGGCTCCGGTGCCATTCGACAGAAGATACCCTTCACCGGCCTCCTTCTTTTGCGCGATACGGTCCGGATAGGCGAGTCCAAGGAGCATTCCCAGCTCTTCCCCCTGGCTCTGATCCCGGTTGTCGCCGATCAGCCTGAACAATCGGGCTGTTTCGGCATTGATCCTCCTGAGAACGACGGTGTCTGCATCACGCCCCTGTTGGATCGACTCCCATCGTCCTGTGAGATCGACATCCGCACCCCCTGTGCCGTGCATGATGTCTCTTTCCGAAAGCATCGCGGCGAGTTTGCATGCAGTCGACGTTCTTCCGAGTTCTTTGCCTTTGAGAATCATGTGTGCCAGGCGCGGGTGGACCGGGAGTTTTGCCATCGATTGCCCATGCGGTGTTAGTGCCCCGCGATCGTCAAGTGCGCCCAGCGATGCGAGAACTGCCCTGGCCTGGGAGAGATTGCGGAGCGGCGGGCGGTCAAGAAATCGAAGGTGTTCTCCCAGCGGATCGCCCCAGCGCGCCAGATCCAGCGCAACAGGCAAGAGATCGGCGGAGAGGATCTCGGGCGCGGTGAATTCAGGAAGCGAACTCTGGGCAGCCTCTGGCCAAAGGCGATAGCAGATTCCCGGGCCTTGCCTTCCGGCCCGACCCCGACGTTGATCAGCCGCGGCCCGGGACACAGGAAGCGTCACGAGCCCCGCCATCCCCCGCCGTGGATCAAAACGGGGAAGACGCGCAAAGCCGGAGTCCACGACGATTCTTACACCATCGATCGTAAGACTGGTCTCGGCAATGCTCGTCGACAAGATGACCTTCCGGATGCCGTTGGATGCGGGTTCGAGGGCCGCCCGCTGTTGGTGTGGACTGGCATCACCGTAGAGCAGATGGATCGCGTATTCACTGCCGGATCGATTTTGCTGGAGAAGCTCGGAGGTGCGGAAGATCTCTCTTTGCCCCGGGAGAAAGGCGAGGATATCCCCATCGTGCTCGCGCAATGCCCTGTGAATGGTATCGCGCATGTGGGGTTCCACAGGACCCTGAAGGGGAGAACGGGCGTATTTCGTTTCCACGGGAAAAACCAACCCCTCGCTCTGGACGATTGGAGCGTTGCCGAGAACTTCGGCAACGGCAAGGTGATCCAGGGTTGCCGACATCACCAGAACGCGAAGGTCCGGTCGCAGGTGTTGTTGCACGTCGAGCGTAAACGCCAAACCCAGATCCGCGTGAATACTCCGTTCATGGAATTCATCGAAGATAATGAAGGCGACGCGGGGAAGATCCTGTTGGTCGTGGAGCATCCTGGTAAGGATGCCTTCCGTGACAACTTCGATCCGGGTTCTCTCGCCGACTCTGCTCTCACCGCGAATGCGGTAGCCCACCGTCTCCCCGACCCGTTCCCCCAGGAGAACCGCCATGTATTCTGCCGCACGTCTGGCGGCAAGCCGCCGGGGTTCGAGCATGACGAGGCGTTTATCCTTCATCCATGCTTCGTTCAAAACTGCCAGCGGAACGCGGGTGGTTTTGCCTGCACCCGGCTCTGCGGCAAGCACCGCAGCAGTGTGAGTGCGAAGGATCGAGAGGAGTTCCGGCAGGACGTTGTCGATCGGAAGCGGAGAATTCATTTTGAAAGATACAGAAAAACAGTCACATTGTCGTTGCCATTCCGGAGAGGGACCGTGCCCGTATGATTGAAAGAACTTTTTCTGTAGAGGGCTATTCATTCAAAGGGGTCATCGATGGTGTGGGCCCCTCCCTGCTTTTTGTTCATGGAAGCGTGGCCGACTATGCCACGTTTCATGGGATGATCTCACGGTTGAGCAACTCCTTCAAATGCGTTGCCTACAGCCGCCGCTTTCACCCGCCAAATGCCCCCGCGGAAAACGCAGACGTGTATGACACAATGCAACAGGCGCAAGACATGCTGGAGATCATCGCAGCGACGGGAATATCCCCGGTCGTCCTTGTGGGATCCTCTTTTGGCGCGTATGTGGGATTGATCGCGGCGATTCTTGCGCCCGGGAAGTTTCGAGCCCTGGTTCTTTGCGAGCCTCCGATGGTACCGCTGCTCCTTTACCATCCCGAGGGAAAATCACTGCATGATGAATTCGTCGGGACAGTGATGAATCCTGCAAGGGACGCGTTCCGACGGGGCGATGAGAGGGAGGGACTCAGGATTTTTGTCGAGGGAGTCAGGGGCCAGCCGGGCTGGTTCAATCGTCTCTTCCCGTCGATGCGTGCTGAATTGATGCGATTTGCCCCGGAGTTGAAGGCGGAATTTCTCTCGGAGTACCGAAGATATATGTGGGAGGTGTCGCTGGATTCTTTGCGGGGAATGCCGGTGCCTACGCATCTTCTGGGGGGAGAACAGAGCACTCCGATGTTCTCAAGGATCCTTGATGTCCTCGAAGGCTCCATCCCGGGAGCACGGCGCATTCAGGTTCCGGGCGCGGGGCATCTCATCCACATGCAAAACCCCGACGCGCTGGAAGTTCTCCTGAGGAAGATCACGGTGGAAGAACAGGTTGGGAGAAAAAAATCCAGGAACGGTTGACCGCGGTGCTATGAACGGTTAATCTTCCTTGGGAGGAACATTGCGGTTTGAATGATCCGCGGGGAGAAGCTGGGTGATGAATTGCCGTTCCGGGACGGTCCTGAATCGAGGATTCAGCGGCATGCGTGTACCGCAGTGGTTGCACGCCTGGGTGATGCGGTTAAGGTATCGACAGCGGGAACACTCCCAGACTTCCACGTACGTGACGGACTTTCTCGGAGCCGGACTGCTCTTCATCATCCGCGAGGAAAGACCCTGGTACAGTTTGTGCGCCAGACCTGTGCAGAATGCCAGCGCGAATGCTGCTGCCATGCTTCCGGAAATAAGTTGTTCCCACGTCATTTCACGCCCCCTGACCCTATGGTGCAAAAAGGGAGGGCCTCTGCTTCCCTCTACAGGTTCTAACCACATTTCCCCGGCGTTTGTTCCTGGAGACCGGACACTCCGGTGATCGGCCTAAACGATTATCTGCCCCAGGAGTGATCAAACCAGCGATGAACGTCTCCGGTGAAAAAGAAAATCTGCAGGAGACCGGACGCGACGACGGTGATTGCGACGACCGGCGTCCCCCGAACAGGGCCCAATAAGAGGGCCAGGGCCACGGACGCACCGATCAGTGCGACAGGAGTCACGAGGCAATGGAGGAGGTAGGACCAGGGGCGACGGACGAAAATGCCGATTCCCCCGAGAAGAAGGAACGTCAGCGGACTAAGGACACCCCAGGCAAGCGGCATCGTCCCCGAGATATCACCAAAAGCGAGGGCAAAGAGGCCAACGAATGCGAAGAACCCCGTGGAAAGCTCAACCACTCCAAGAGAAATAAGTGCTACCTTCGTGGGCGGCGAGATCTGCGTGGGGCCATGAGCGGGTTGCATAAACGCAATCATTCCATCACGCTAACACTGATTCGTCGAATAAATGAAAGACTCCCCAGATTACGTAATACGGTTCCGGGGTCATTATGACGGGTGGAACCTACACACAAAATGCGACCCGAACCGCATTTCGTGCCCCCCTGAGACTGGATAAACTTCACCGATGTGTCGATGACTGCAACATGATATCTCAGCGAATCGACATCCGGAATGCAGAACTCGTACTTGATTGGCCGACGATTCTCCGGGGGACCGTATTCTCCGTCTGCTGACAAAATGCAGGGATCGAATCGGATCTTTTGTTCCGCTCGCGAGTCAAAGAGATGATGGAGAAGAACATGGGAAAGGGGGGTGACAGGAAGACCGCCGCGCCCGGCGATTTCAGCGCGGTACGGTGCAGTTGCTGCAAAGGACAGTATGGTTGCCACCATGGCGAGCCCCACGGACCAGCAGACTGCCTGAAGCAGGGACAAGCCCAACCCACGGCCGAGTTTTGAAGACCTGAAGCCGATGATCGCGCCGAGCACGATTGCGAACACCGCCCATCCGGGCAAAACTCGTGTCGCCATCCAGTACCCAAATCCCGTACTGGCGTACTGGTAAAAATCTGCGAGGCGAACCTCAATGTAAAGAAACGGCAACCCGACAGCGAGCGCGATTGCACTTACCCCCACCGCAATCACGAGCGAAGAGGAAAGCCTGTTTGGAGAGGGCGAGTTGGACAATGTTGTCCTTATCTCAGTTCAATCGTCACAACCCAAACTCGCCGTTAAACGGTTCCTCGAATAATAAAAATATCCCCTTCCAAAAAAGGACGATCAATCGGAGCCTGTTTTCCGGAAATTGCCCTCTCCCCCCTCTGAGACGAGTGCGAGCCAATCCACAGATCTTCGGTGTTTTCCATGGACAGCCGCATGATAGGCTTGTTGAAGCTTCCGCGTGACTTCGCCCGTGCGACCGCTTCCGATCGTCCTGAAGTCGATCTCCCGCAGTCCAATGCACTCCGATGCGGTGCCGGAGACAAACACCTCATCGGCTGCATAGAGCATATCCCTCGTGAGAGAGGCCTCTGCCACCTCGAGCCCGAGGTCGTGGGCCAGAGCAATCAACGTATCTCTGGTAATACCCTGGAGGACGGGGGCGACGGGGGGTGTAAAGATCGTCCCGTTCTTCACAACGAAGATATTCTCACCGGTGCACTCGGCCACGTATCCTTCCGGATCGAGAAGGATGGCCTCATCGAATCCGAGACGCATTGACTCCGTTTTTGCGAGGAAGCTGTTTGCATAATTTCCGGTCACCTTCGCCTTTGTCATTGTCACGTTCGGATGATGGCGGGTGAAGGAGGAGATATTTGCCCGTACGCCCCGTTCCAGGCTGTCTGCGCCGAGATAATTATTCCATTCCCACACCGCGATGCCAACGGATGCCGTCCCGCCGTCCACGGTAAGATTCCATCCTCCTCCGGTGAGGTAAATCAGGGGCCTCACGTAGCATTCGGAGAATTCGTTCGCGGCGACCGTTTCTTTCGCAGCCCTGACAAGATCCTCTGCGGAGAATGGCAGGCTGCGGAATCCGAAGATCAGGGCAGACGACATGAGGCGGTCGATATGCTCCACCAGTCTAAAAACTGCCGGCCCTTTCTCCGTATCGTAGCAACGGATCCCTTCGAAAACCCCGGCACCGTAGTGCAGGGCCGGGGTAAGGAAGTGGACGGTAGCCTTCTCGTATTCCACCATTTCCCCGTTCATCCAGAGGTACCGAGATTTCATGCCCATTGCTTGATGGCTCCTAATCGTTTCGCAATCGTTTGATGATCTCGTCGGCCATTGCTTTTGTGCCAAGAGGACCACCCAGGTCTACTGTTCTGCATCCGTCTGCAATCGCAGCATCGACGGCATTTTCGATGCACGATGCCTCTTCCTCAAGGTGCAGCGAATACCGCAGCAGCAGCGCAGCGCTCAGGATCATTCCGACAGGGTTGGCAATCCCCTTGCCTGCGATATCAGGCGCCGATCCGTGGATGGGCTCATAAACCCCAGGCCCTCCATCTCCCAGTGAGGCGGACGGCAGCATTCCCATCGACCCGACGAGCACCGAGGCCTCATCGGTGAGAATGTCGCCAAACATGTTTTCCGTCACTATCACATCGAATTGTGCCGGCGAGGTGACCAGCCGCATCGCAGCTGTGTCCACCAGCATATGGTCGAGCGCTGTTCCGCCATGCTTTCGCGATACTTCAGTCGCCTTCAATCTCCACAGGCGGGAAGATTCGAGAACATTCGCCTTGTCCACCGAGGTCACTTTCTTGCGCCGGGTGCCGGCCAGCCGGAAGGCCAGCTCGACCACGCGTTCTATTTCGTAATCCGTGTACTCAAGGGTGTCAATCGCCTTCACATGGCCGTCGGTTTCGCTCCGGCCACGGGGCAAACCGAAGTACAAGCCGCCCGTCAGTTCGCGGACAACGAGCAGATCCACTCCACGCACCCGTTCCGGGCGAAGAGGTGAAGCGTCGATCAGCGATGGATGAGGACGGACCGGCCGGAGGTTCGCAAAGAGACCGAGACCCTTGCGAAGTCCCAGCAGTCCCTGTTCCGGGCGGACCGCAGCAGTCGGGTCGTCCCATTTCGGCCCGCCCACAGCGCCGAGGAGAACCGCGTCGGATTTGTTGCATGCGGCGAGGGCCTCCGCAGTAAGCGCAGATCCAAACCGGTCGATGGAGCATCCCCCGATGAGATGCGTGGAAAACTCAAAGTGATGACCGAACCGTTGCCCGATCAGTTGAAGCATGCGGACTGCTTCAGCCGTGACTTCTGGACCGATCCCGTCTCCCGGAAGTACGACAATGGATGGGTTCATGAAGCCACCGTCAGTCCATACTCAAAGCTGTCGGCCAGCGCCTGCCAGCTTGCCTCGATGATGTTGACGCTGGCGCCGACCGTGCTCCAGCGTTTCGTTCCGTTTTGTGTATCGATCAGGACCCGGGTCGTCGCCGCGGTCCCATTATTGCCGTCGAGGATTCTCACCTTGTAGTCCGCGAGATGAAATTTGCTGATGGAAGGGAATATCGGAGCAAGGGCCTTCCGGAGCGCGGTATCCAGCGCGTTGACGGGCCCGATGCCGTCTGCGACGGTGTGGATGATCTCGTCTCCCACTTTGACCTTCACCGTGGCTGCGGCTGAAACCCCGAGTCCCCGCCGGTGTTCAACGCTCACCGTCAAATCCACGAGGGAAAACGGCGGGTGATACTGCGGTTCCTGCCGCTTCATCAGCATCGCCACCGATGCTTCGGCCGCCTCGAACGAGAATCCTTTGGATTCGAGAATTTTGATTTCGCCGAGGACATCCCCGACCCCGGAGTCTCCTTCCACACTGATCCCGTACTCTTCCGCTTTGCTCAAGAGATTGCCTCTGCCGGAGAGTTCGGAAACGACGACCCGCATCGTATTCCCGACACTTTCCGGTTTGATGTGCTGGTACGAATCGACGTTGCGCCGGATCGCGGCGACGTGAATGCCGCCCTTATGGGCGAACGCGGACGTCCCCACAAACGGCATATGGTCGTCCGCCGCCAGGTTGGCAATCTCAGCAACAAAGTGAGAGAGCTCCGTCAGGTGGACGAGGTTTCCGGGCGGGAGACACTGTGCGCCCAGTTTCAGCTCGAGGTCCGCGATGACGGACACAAGGTTGGCGTTGCCGCAGCGCTCTCCGTAACCGTTGATTGTCCCCTGGACCTGCACGCAACCTTCGCGCACGGCGGTGAGGGAATTTGCCACTGCACACTCGCCGTCGTTGTGGACATGGATTCCCACTGGTGACTTCACCTGAGCGCGTACCGCCTGAACGACCTTGCCCAGATCCCATGGAAGGGCGCCTCCGTTCGTGTCGCACAAGACGAGAATTTCCGCGCCGCCGCGTTCGGCTGCTTTCAACGTCGCCACCGCATATGCCTGGTCAAGGGCGTAGCCGTCGAAAAAGTGCTCTGCATCGTAGAATACCCGTCGGCCCTTCTTGACAAGGAAGGCAACGCTCTCTTCGATGATCCTGAGATTCTCTTCCGGGGTCGTGCGGAGGACTTCCGCGACGTGGAGTGTTGACGATTTCCCGACGATCGTGCAGACACTGGTTTCTGCGTCGAGCAGGGCGGCAATGTTCGGATCGTCCGCCGGGTTCCCACCGACCCGGCAGGTCGAACCGAAAGCGGTGACCACCGCATTCTTCAGCGGTACAGAGCGGATCTTTTGAAAGAATTCTGCGTCTTTCGGATTTGAACCCGGCCATCCCCCTTCGATATAGGCAACACCGAACTCATCGAGCTTCTTCGCGATGACCAGCTTGTCGTCGCACGAAAGGGAAATCCCTTCCCTCTGGGTTCCATCGCGGAGCGTTGTGTCGTAAATCTCGATTTTCATTATGATCCTCCTCGCACGCCGTGCGTCGCTTCAAAGGCTCTGATTTGCTGTTCGAATTGCTGGATATAGCCGAGTTCATCGACGCCGTTCAACAGGCAGGTCCGGGCAAACGGGTCGATCGAGAATGCTCCTCCGGGACCGCCTTCCGCCTGGAATACTTGTGTCTGCAGGTCGATGGTCATCGTCGCGCCCTTCTGTCGCCGGAAGTGCTCCACAAGGGCCGCATGCATGGATTTGTCTACGACGATCGGCAGCAAACCGTTCTTGGTCGAATTGTTCCGGAAGATGTCGGCGAACGACGTGCTCAACACCGCACGAAACCCGAAGGAGGTGAGAGCCCAGGGAGCGTGCTCACGCGACGAGCCACACCCGAAATTGTCTCCCGCCAGGAGAATGGCCGCGCCCTTCGCCTCAGGCGCATTGAGGACGAAGCCGGACTTGGGAGAACCGTCGCTCTCATACCGCCAGTCCGCGAAAAGATGATCGCCCATTCCTATCTTGTCCGTGGCTTTCAGAAACCGCGCAGGGATGATCTGATCCGTGTCGATATCGTTCACGAGCAGGAGTACCACACGGGAGGTGAGTGTCGTAAAATGTGCCATGCGTATATCGCTTACCCTCAGATTATGAATTCGCGAGCAGCGTTCTCACATCGGTAATCCGGCCTGTCACCGCGGCAGCAGCGGCCGTTAATGGAGAGGCAAGGAAAGTCCGACCGCCCTTTCCCTGTCGTCCCTCAAAATTCCTGTTGCTCGTGCTCACGGCGTATTCGCCCGGCAACAGCTGGTCCCCGTTCATTGCAATGCACATGGAGCAACCTGCTTCGCGCCATTCGGCGCCGGCGCTCTTGAAGACGTCGTCAAGCCCCTCGGATTCCGCCTGACGTTTCACCTCCTGTGAGCCGGGGACGACAAGCACCCGGACGGCAGGCGCGACTTTTCGTCCCTTGAACACCGATGCTGCCGCCCGGAGATCGGAGAGCCTGGAGTTTGTGCAACTCCCGATGAATACGACATTCACCGGCATTCCGAGCAGCGGCTGTCCTGGACGCAACCCCATATAGGAGAGGGCCTTCTCCAGCGCGGAACGTTGTGCAGAATCGCCGAACGTCTCCGGCACGGGCACGCGCTCGGTGACTTGCATTCCCATTCCCGGGTTCGTCCCGTAGGTGATCATCGGGGTGAGGTTGTTTGCGTCGAGAGTAACAGACGCGTCATACCGTGCCCCGTTATCAGTGGGCAATTTCTTCCAGCCGGCCAACGCTGCATCCCACGATTTTCCTTTCGGAGCAAATTCACGGCCGGCGACATACTGGAACGTCGTGTCGTCGGGCGCGATCATCCCGGCCCGCGCGCCGCCTTCGATCGACATGTTGCAGATGGTCATCCGTTCTTCCATCGAAAGGGCCCGGATTGCGGATCCGGCATATTCGAGAACATGACCGGTCGCTCCTCCCACTCCGATGCGGGCGAGGAGTGCAAGGATGACATCCTTCGCCGTTACTCCGGCCGACAAAGTGCCCTCCACCCGCACTTCCAGAGTTTTTGGTTCACGCTGCAACAGGCATTGCGTTGCAAGGACATGTTCGACTTCGCTTGTTCCGATCCCGAAGGCCAGAGATCCGAATGCACCGTGCGTCGAGGTATGACTGTCGCCGCACACGATGGTCATCCCCGGCTGGGTGAGTCCCAGCTCCGGGCCTATGACATGGACGATGCCACGATTCCGGCTCTTCATGTCGTATAGCCGGATCCCTGCCCATCGCGCATTTTCCTCAAGCTTGCGAATCTGTTTGACCGCCAGCATGTCCGTCATGGGAATGGAAGGATCGAGCGTGGGAATGCTGTGATCCATTGTGGCAACCGTTCTCTCCGGCCTGCGGACCTTCAAGCCCCGTTCCTGGAGGCCCGTGAAGGCCTGTGGAGACGTGACCTCGTGCAAAAGGTGCAGGTCGATGTAGAGAACTGCGGGAGCGCCCTCGCTCTGTGCCACCACATGGGCGTCCCAGATTTTCTTGAAGAGTGTTCTTGGAGTCGAAGTGGTCATGCCGGTACCGCTACCCTCGTTGTCTTTTGTTCCTGGAGTCCGTCTTTTTTCCGGTTCCCCGCCGCGATCGCGCGGTTCAGCGCTTCGATATACGCCTTGACGCTGCCCGTAATCACGTCGATGCTCGCAGCACGTCCGTTGAACTGCACACCGTCGAACGCAACCCGTACAAACGCTTCTCCCAGCGCGTCGTGGCCCACGCTCATCGACTTGACCGAGTATTCCGTCAGGGTGCCGATATGACCGGTGATGCGTTCGATGGCTTTGTAGGCCGCGTCGACGGGTCCGTCACCCGTCGCGGAATCCACGAATCGCTCTTCCCCCCGTCGAAGTTCCACCGTTGCCGTGGGACGGATTGAAGTCCCGCTGCTGACATGAATCGAAGCCAGGTGATAGTCGTCGGCAGTACTTCTCGTCCCGTCCTGCAGGATGGCAATCAGCTCTTCGTCAAACACCTCTTTCTTTTCGTCGGCGATGCTGCAGAATTCGCGATAGGTCCGTTCCAGCTCGTCGGATCCCAGCGCATAGCCGAGTTCCTTGAACCGCTGTCTGAGTGCGTGCCGGCCGGAGTGTTTCCCCAGAACAAGCGTGCTGTGTTTGAGGCCCACCGACTGCGGGGTCATGATCTCGTACGTCATGGCGCTCTTGAGCATGCCGTCCTGGTGAATCCCGGCCTCATGCGCAAAGGCGTTGGCGCCGACAATTGCTTTGTTCCGTTGCACCATCATCCCGGTGAGACTGGTCAGGAGCTTGCTCGACTTGTAAATCTCCTCCCCTTCCACGCTCGTGTGGACCCCGAGCAGGTCGCCTCGCGTGCGCACGGCGACGACGAATTCTTCCAGCGCCGCATTGCCGGCCCGTTCGCCGATGCCGTTGATCGTGCATTCCACCTGGCGTACGCCGTTTTCGACAGCGGCAAGAGAATTCGCGACGGCAAGTCCCAGGTCGTTATGACAGTGTGCACTCAGCGTGACTTCTGCCACGCGCGGCACCCGCTCCTGGATTTTCCGGAACATTGCGCCGTACTCGGCGGGGATGGAGTATCCGACCGTATCGGGGAGGTTGATGACGGTCGCGCCCGCCTCGATCGCCGCCGAAACGATTTCGCAGAGGAAACCGAGGTCACTGCGCGATGCATCTTCGCAGGAGAACTCAACGTCCGGGCAAAGGCTCTTCGCGTATGTCACCGCCCGGACGGCGTCCTCGACGACCTGCGCAGGAGTCTTGTTGAGCTTGTGCTTCATGTGGATCGCTGACGTCGCGATAAATGTATGAATCCGTGGGTGCCGGGCGTGCGCAATGGCCTCCCACGCGCGATCGATATCCCCCAGGACGGTCCTGCACAGGGCCGCCACAGTGGTATTCTTCACTGTCCCCGCAATCTTCTGTACCGCTTCGAAATCCCCCTGCGACGCGATCGGAAACCCGGCCTCCATGACGTCGACCCGAAGTGACTCCAGCTGTTGGGCCATGCGGAGTTTCTCTTCCACGTTCATGCTGCATCCCGGCGATTGCTCGCCGTCCCGCAGCGTCGTATCGAAGATCGCGATATGCTCGCTTTTCATCGCTGATTCCTTTCTCCTGTCACCTTGTACGGCTCGCCGGGATCATCCCGGCACAGCGGCCCGGAGTTTCCGGATGCATTCAGCTCCGGACCGGCGCCGGAATGCGTTTCTTTCCCTTGTCGAGCGTGATCATATCGAATTGTGCCTTCGGGGAAGACTTTTCGTCCGCAGAACCATCGGGATTGTCAATCATCTCATTCACCGTCATCCCCGCCGGGATCATCGGATAGACATTGTCTTCCTGTTCAACCACGAACTCGATGAACATCGGACCGGCCGTGTAGGCCATGGCCGCGGTAATCGCATCAGCAACATCACTCGCCTTCGTCACCTTGCGGGCGGGACATCCGTGCGCTTCCGCCAGCTTCACAAAATCAGGTCCGCTGATTTCCACATGGGAGTACCGTCTCCGCCAGAAGAGCTCCTGCCACTGCCTGACCATCCCCAGGAAGCCGTTGTTAATGACAAAGATCTTGATCGGCAGTTTGTGTTCGACGATTGTCGTCATCTCCTGGCTGTTCATCTGAAAACCACCATCACCGCTTATGGACACGACGGGCAGATCATGGCGTCCGAATGCCACACCCATCGCCGCAGGGAGGGAAAAGCCCATTGTCCCCAGACCACCGGAGGTGATGTGCGTCCTCGGATGCATGAAATTGAAAAACTGCGCGGTCCACATTTGATGCTGGCCCACATCGGTCACCACGATGGCATTGCCGCCGGTGATTTCTCCGAGTTTTTGAATCACCTGTTGTGCTTTGATGTTTTCGCCCACCCTGTAGCGCAGGGGGTGCTCGATCTTCCACTGCTCAATGGTCTTGAGCCAGTCTTCAGTCTGGAGTTTGTGCACCAGGGCGGTAATTTTCGGGAGCACGCGCTTCACATCCCCGACGATGGGGACATCCACCACCACATTCTTGCTGATTGCGGCCGGATCGATGTCGATGTGGATTTTCTTCGCCTCGGCCGCGAAGAAGTCGACATTCCCCGTCACCCGGTCGTCGAACCTCGCGCCGACAGCGATAAGAACATCACAGTACTGGACAGCCATATTCGAATACCATGTCCCGTGCATCCCGAGCATGCCCATGGAGAGACGGTCGAGCTCGGGAAATGCCCCGAGACCCTGCAACGTCGTTGTCACCGGACACTGAAGTTTTTGGGCCAGCGCGCGGAGTTCCTCCGATGCGCCGGATTGGACCACCCCGCCACCGACATACAACACCGGACGCTTCGCCGCGGCGATCATCTCCGCGGCCCTCTGGATTTGCTGCTCGTGTCCCTCCACGACCGGTTTGTATGAGCGAAGCTCGATGTTCTCGGGATACTCGAACGTGGCCTTGTGGGCCATCACGTCCTTGGGGAGATCGACGAGCACCGGGCCGGGACGACCGTGCGTCGCAATGTAAAAAGCCTCCTTGACAATCTTCGCCAGCTCGCGCACGTCGCGAACGAGATAACTGTGTTTGGTGATGGGCCGGGTGATGCCGACAATGTCCGCTTCCTGGAAGGCGTCGTTTCCAATGAGTCTCAGCGCAACCTGGCCTGTGAACACGACAATGGGAACGGAATCCATGTACGCATCCGCGATGCCGGTCACCGTATTCGTGCCGCCGGGGCCCGACGTCGCCAGGACCACGCCGGGCTTGCCGGTCGCTTTCGCGTAACCCTCGGCTGCATGTGTGGCACCCTGCTCATGGCGTGTGAGGACGTGATTGATGTCGGAAATGTCGTGGAGCACATCATAGATTCCGATGGTTGCCCCGCCGGGGTATCCGAACACCACTTCGACATCCTCTTCAATGAGGCTTCGAACGAATATCTCCGCACCAGTCATGACGCGACCCTGATGGTTGTCTTCGTGAGACTTGCGCTTGCCTTCGGTTGATCCTGGGGTCATGGACATTCCCTTCTTGTTATTGTCGTTCGCACCAGCGGTGTGCACTCTGCAATCATTTGTTCGGTCCGTCGTCATCCTTCACGCAAGACAAAAAAATCCGCTCCCGCCAGAGACTGACCGGTTTCCCTTTTGATTGCTTACGAACGTTGAGTGGTGTAGGGGGGTTGGTTAGCCTCTGGCGATTCTCTAGCTAATGAGAATTAGCCCGAGTAGAATCGAGAGGCTAAGGAGAATAACCGGGGAAATGCTGATCGGAGAAACGAACAATCCATCCCGAAGTCCCGTGGCGGGAGTATCGAGAGTGATTACAGAGCCGATATGTTGTTCGTTTTCCACGGTATAATATGACAATTGCTATCACACTATACGGACTTTCCTGTGAACTTGTCAAGGGGAAAAGAGCGGTTAAAAGAAAGTTAATGTGAAGGGTAAAGTCATTCATTTTGCGCCTCTCTGAGAACAACCGGACGATTTCTGCTGTTCATAAATATCTATGATACCACATATTATCCTGGAGGCAGCCATGAACGTTGGATCCGACCCCACTTCCGGAAATGGTCAAATCAAGCGCCGTGGGTTTCTTGGGAAGTTGAGCGGCCTTCTCGCCGGCAGTTTCAGCTTGTCGTTGATCGGACAAAGAGCCCTTGCAGATACTAAAGGAACATCGGGGACCACGCAGGCTGATCCTCTGCTGGGAGAGATTGCCATGTTTGCAGGGAATTTTGCCCCGTCGGGCTGGGCATTCTGCAACGGACAGATACTCTCTATCGCACAGAACCAGGCTCTCTTTTCCCTCCTCGGCACTACCTACGGTGGAGATGGCAGAGCTACATTTGCACTTCCAGACCTTCAAGGTCGAGTACCGGTCGGGGCCGGACAGGGTCCCGGATTGCTCAACATCACTCTTGGAGAAATGAGCGGCGAGATGACTCACACACTCACGAGTCCGGAAATGCCACTGCACTCGCACAGTTCCGTTGCGGCCTCTGCGCTCGGCACAAGCGATTCCCCTGTCGGCAACGTTCTGGCGGTCAACGCCGAAGGCACAAAGCAATTCTCCCCTTCAGGTTCCGCGGCACTCAATGCCAACGCAATTGCGCCGAGCGGTGGATCGCTACCGCACAACAACATGCAGCCCTACACCGGGATCAGCTACATCATCGCGCTGGTGGGTGTATTCCCTTCACGGCCGTAAACGGAGGCAGCAATGCGAATCGGGAAGACTCTCTTACGGAACGCTCCCTGCGTCGCTCTTCGCTCAACAGCTAGCCTTGCTCTCATCGTCCTCCTGATTTCCGGCGGACCCCGGGCTTCAGCGCAGCAGTTCATTGTCACCGAACCGGTCGCCGGGACCATTCAAAGTGGGAACACCGATGGCTCCGGACCGATCCATGACCTCGTCACCGGGCTGCAATCGGCGTACGGACTTGCGTTCGATGGTTCGAAGGGTGCAGTATACTGGAGCGACTTTGCAGGAAAGAATATTTCGCGGCTCGATATTACTACCAACGTCCTGACGACGGTTGTGTCACCGGACTCCGCCGGACTCCAGATCCCGCGGGGAGTCGCGCTCGACCAGGCGCGCGAAGTTCTGTACTGGGCAGATAACGGCACCGGCAAGATCCAGTCGACAAGGCTCGACAGCCTTGCCGTTACCGATATTGTCGATACCGGGCTCGCATCGCCTTCCTTCCTCGCTTTTGATCCCTCTGGACGCGGTCTTTACTGTGCCGACAACGGGACCAATGCGAAACGGATCATTCGATGCGATCCGGATGGTGCGAATTACCAGATCGTCGTGTCCAACCTTGGTCAGGTACGAGGGATTGCCATCGACACGCTTCAAAAGTACATCTATTGGATCGATTCCGGAACCATGCTACTCGAACGCGCGTCCCTCGCAGGGACATTTCCGACGAAGTCTGACACCGCCTTCGCTGTGGCGGTCACAGTCGGGTCACGGGGTCTCGCCATCGACCAGAGTACGAGACGTGCCTACTGGACGGACGTTGCCATGGGGACGATTTCGTCGATGTCTCTTGATAGCACGACCGTCCGGACGATAGCCTCGGGGCTGACGACACCGCTCGGCATCGCGTTGAACCTCTCTGCACCGTTGAACAGTGTAGCGGGCGAGAATTCATCTCCGTTGAATTTCCGGCTCTTTGCAAACTATCCGAACCCGTTCAATCCGTCGACAGTTATCAGTGGACAGTTGACAGTAGACAGTTGGGCAAAGCTCGAGGTATACGATGTCTTGGGCAGAGTGGTAGCAACGCTGGTCGATCGAAGGCTACACGCGGGGAAGTTCTCGTACACCTTTGACGCGCGTGCGCTTGCGAGCGGAATGTACTTTTACCGGCTCGAAGCAGAAGGTAATGTGACGGTGAAGAAGATGATGCTGCTGAAGTAACTGAACGGGGGCTCGGCGAAATAGCCTTGCGTTTTCTGCCTACTGCCTACTGCATACTGATTACTCACCGGTGATCGCCGCCGATCCCCCCGTCTTTATTCCATTTCAGGCGTCGGGCGAATCCGATTGCGAAAACAGCACAAGGTCGTCGCGTTTGACCCAGCCGAGTTTCGCCCAGAACGCCCGGCCTCCAGCGTTATCGGCCAAAACAAGGACATGGCTCTTCTCTATGCCTTCCTCTCGTAAACCTGAAAGGCATCGCTCGACGAGGGCTTTCCCCACTCCCTGTTTGCGGTAGGCGGGATCGACTGCAAGATGGTGCAGATAGCCCCGTCTGCCGTCATGCCCCGACAGCACCGCCCCCACAAGCCGACGGTCGTGAACTGCTTTGAAGCTATGCGCCGGGTTCCGGTGGAGGTAGCGCAGAAGCGCTTCGTGCGAGTCTGCATTGCGAATGGAAATGCCTTCGGTCCGTTTCCACAAGTCGAGGACGGCATCAAGATCCGTCGGGATCAGCGGAATGATTTCAACCATGGTGCACCTGGAGTTGCGATGAGTGGGTCATGGAGATCACGACTGAAAAGGGGGGGAATCGCGAGCGGTTGTGGACGCTGTAGGGATCGAACCTACGACCTCCGCCTTGTAAGGGCGGCGCTCTGGACCAGCTGAGCTAAGCGTCCCGCAGATCTTGGGCGGTAAGAGGCCTGGAGTCAATCTTAAGGAGAATCAGGGTTGGATGCAACGTGGCCTGTGCGCGCGACGCGGTGGTTAAAAACAGCTACTGCCGGGATTGACCCCGGGTGGCATACACCGCCAACCTGTCGCCGTACACCTGCAACGTTCGCGTCAGAACAAAGTTGGGATACTGCAGAATCATTTTCCCGGCGCGCTGAAACAAACCTCCGCGAAGATTGATCTCCTTCGGCGGGATGCACGTCTGCTCCACTCGCAAAACGTCAAAACCAATGTGCTCCAGGAGGAACCGGATACTCTTCGGACGGTACTCAAACAAATGGTACGGTGGGAGTCTGACCGTGGTGCTCATTCTCAGAAGCCCATACGCGGGGAACCCAAGCCGCGAAAACAGTGTGTTCGTCTGCGCGGGGACCTCCAGCACGAGCAGTCCCCCAGACCGGAGAATCCTGTGCAACTCGTTTACCGCGCGGATTGGGTCCGGAAGATGTTCGAGAACGTCGCCCATATATACAACATCGAACGAAGCCCCGGGGAATTTCGCGTCGAGGAGATCGCCCTGGATCACGTTCAATCCAAATTCCGCCCTTGCTTTCGCACATGCTTCACCCGAAAGTTCGACCCCAACGACATCATAACCGTGATTTCTCGCGGCGTTCAAGAATGCACCACCGGCACATCCAACTTCAAGCAGCCTGCCTGACGGTCTGATCGAACGGATGCCTGCAAGAGCCGGGCCGTTGATCAGATGATCCTGGGAACCCGGCGCAAATGCGTTTCCTTCGTGTCCACAACGGAAATCACCGGATTCAAAATACTCCGCGGAGTAGAGTTGCGAGATCTCCTCGCTGGTTGGTTGGGGGAAAACAAAAATGATCCCGCATTTGCCGCAAAGATACCCGTGTAGCTGCCGGCCTTTGAATTCGTAGTGAAACGGCTCTCTGCGGGTGTTTATGGATTCACACACCGGGCAGACGGGAAGAAGCTCCTGCATTACTGAGACCTTGTCTGGATATTGAGTGCACTGGAAGAGCTTTTGTCGATGAAGATACAAAAACCGGAGTGGATATCTTACCTGGTTCACCTCGGGCAGATCGCCTGCAAGCCTACTCCTTGAAGTCCACAATGAACGTCGTCCCATCATCGCGCTCCACCGCGACGTTTGCAGAAATCTGATCGGTAAGGGCGAAGACGATCCCCATGCCCATCGAGGTCATCTCCCGTGGATCCTTGTCGGCGGGAATTCCGACGCCGTCATCCTTGATCCGGAGCTGTATCCCCCCTCCCTGTTTCCGTCGCAGTGTGACCTTGACGGTTCCTTTCCTCCCTTCGGGAAAAGCGTGTTTGAACGCATTCGAAACCAATTCATTCACGATCAGGCCGCACGGGATGGCAATGTCGATTCCGAGATGAATGGCATCAACCTCGACGGCATAGCTGACGTTATCCCGCAGATACGAGCGCGCAAGTTCACCGATCACGCTCTTGAGATACTCCCCAAAATCTATGTCAGACATGTTCGCCGACCGATAGAGTTTCTCGTGGACCAACGCCATCGAGCGGACACGGTTTTGACTGTCAATCAGGCCTTCCCGCGTTGCGGAGTCCCTTGCTTCGGCAGCCTGGAGGCTCAGCAAGCTCGAAATCACCTGCATGTTGTTTTTGACTCTGTGATGGATCTCCTTCAGGAGCATTTCCTTCTCGTGGAGAGTTGATTCGATCCTCTCCTGGGCGCGCTTCCGTTCCGTGATATCCCGCAACGATCCCTCAACTCCTACTGCGTCGTCGTTGGCATCGAGAACGACATGAGCGTTGACGGAGACAAAGAGCGGCTGGCGGCCTTGAGGTGTAAACGCGACTTCAAAATCGGTCACTTCTCCTTTTGCAAGGAGCAGCTTGGTCAATTCTTCCCAATCCACTTTGGTGAAAAAGAGGTCCCGGAATGATTGCCCGAGCAGTCGGGACCGGGTAAGACCGGAGTAGCGCATGATGGACGGGCTGATCTCCGTAATCGTGCCCTGGAGATCCGTTTGATAGAATACGTCCTGTACGTTCTCGAAAATGGTCCGGTATTTCTTTTCGCTTCTCCGGATCTCCTCTTCGATTGTCTTTTTTTCGCGGCGGAGCTTGGAAAACGATGCGACCGCATAAGCCAATCCGGCCGCAAGGGCTACATACCCGCAGAGGGCCCACCAGCTCCGGTACCACGGCGAAAGAATTTCGAACGGGAGAACAGCGGGCGATGTCCACTTTCCCCCTTCCCGCTTCGCCCTGACCTCGAGCGTGTAATGCCCGCCATCAAGACCGGCAAGCCGCAGTTCCGAAGCATGGGACGGGTTCGACCATTGCGTGTTCGACTCCCGCAGCCTGTATTGATACAGAATCCTGTCCTGAGGGTATGACATTGACACATATATCACACTCATGCTTACCCCGTGCGGAAGCACAAAGGTGGAGGGGATGCTTTCAAAAACGGACTGATCGGCCTGAATCGAGAGTATTCTGGGCGTGCGGACAGGGGCCGCACTTCCCGGATTCCAGACTCCGCACGATGTGCCGTTTGCTGTGCCCACCCAGACGTTGTCGTCAGGACCGATGTACATCGAGCGATAGGACATGGTCATGCTCGACAACCCGTCCCGTCCATCATAGCGCGCAATTTCGCCGTCGTGATACCATAACACCCCGCGCTCCGTGCCAAGCCACACATCGCCGGCTTTGTCAATCGCCATGGATTTCACATTCTCCCGGTGAAGCGCCTCGAGAACGGAATCCTGCTCCATTCTCCCTGCGATCGAGCGATACAGACCCCGGTTCGTCCCCAACAGCACTGTGTCTCCGGACCCGACGACAATGTCGTTGACGGAGAACCTCAGTCCATACATCTCCGGGAATCGGACACTGATATTGACAAACCTGTCGGCCCGACGATCATACCGGTACAAATACGTAGAGTCTCCCACGCCGCCGGCAATAATATCACCAGCGGCGGTTTTCCGGAGAATATTAATGTGGGAAAAAAGACCTTTGCTCCTGGTGTACTCCTGAGTCCGCCCGTCAGGGAGCAATCGTTCCACTCCCTCCAGTCCATCCCGGCAAATCCACAACCCATTTCCGGAATCGGGACACAGTGCACTGACTAGGCCGCTCCCGAGTTTTGGGAGCGGGATATTCCGGACCCTCCCGTCCGGAGTGACCAATCGCAAGAGATCCCCCCTGCATCCGATCCAGAGTCCCTCTTTCCCCAGGGCGAGGCTGACGAGGACGTTTGCCGATGACCGGTACACCGTGGCCGATGTCAAATCTTCCCCCCTCTTCCAGGCGTGGAACACGGATTGACCGTCCGTCACAAAAACGCCATTCCCTCCATCCCCGGCGATTGCCTGGATGTAGTAGTTTGCGAGGGCGAGGGGAACCTTTTCAAACATGCACTTTTGCGCGATACAGATTCCTTCATCGCTGCTCACGAGAATACGACCGCTCAATGTGAGAGACAAATCGTTCACCACCCTCTGCCGCACGGTTGAGATTTGCCGAGCGATGCTGCTCTGTGCTTCGATGACGTATACGCCGGTGCGCCAGGTGCCGGCATAGAGCGTGCCGTCGGGTGACTCAATCAATGACGATACGCGGGGAAGTTCGACGAGACGGCGCAGCGACGCAGCGTCGTTATTCCCGTCGATGGTAAGAACGAAGACGCCCTGGGCGCAACCGACAACGAGTTTGCCGGACCGCAATTTCACCATGGCATCGACTCCGGCAATCATCGGGACACCGGAGATGGAGAGCCTTCTGAATGCATCGGAAGCCGGGTCAAAGAGGAAGAAGGACCCGCCCTCCGTCGCTGCAATCAGGCGCCCGCGATCGTCCTGGCCGACGAGAAACGACCGGATGTACCCTTCCGCACGGAATCGTTCATCAAAACGGTAACGGCGGAGCGCCTGGTTTTTCCAGTGAACAATGGCTCCCGGCTCACTGATCCACAAGGAACCATCGGCAGCTTCGAAGATCGCTTTCGGATACGTCGTCGTCGAATCGGTCGCGGAGCTGCTCCCCTTGAGGATTGGCCTGTATAGGATGCGTTCGGGACTATTTTCGATGACGCCGATCCCCCTGTCCGTAACAACCAGGAGTTCTCCGGAACGGGTAAGCAACAACCGCTTCACGAACGGGCTGGGGAGATCTCTATCGAACAGCTTGAACCGTATTCCGTCGAACCTCACCAACCCGGCATCGGTTCCGATCCAGATGAACCCCGCGGAATCCTGGAGGATGGCTTTTGTCAGATCCGTCGGGAGTCCTTCCTCATTCCCGTAATTGATTGCGCGATATGTTCCGGAGTAGCCTGTGTAGGAGAGCAGAAGAAGAATGACAAGAAGTTCGATGGTCCGGCGCAAAGGCATGCGGGCAAGTGCGCCGAACGAGGAGAGGATTCGGAGGCGCGGGGATTGTGGGCAGATAAATGTGCTCAGTTCTTGCGTTGATGACCGTCCATGGTGGATGAAGGCATTCCTCCGTTGTTCAGGGCCCGCGGGCCGTCAACATATGATACTCCAAGATGGCTCGAGAATCAACAGAAGGCGTGACGACGATCACGTCAATGCGTGCTGTTTTTCCTCGTCACGGTGTCACCGAAGGGGAATGACGGTGATGGGTGATGGGTGAATTCACCGGAAGGAGGTCCTGGTATATATTACGGCGGAAGTATGACACTCATCGAGTCGACGGCATAGGCGGCAAAGTATCCAAGAGAGCCGTTGCTGAGGTTCGTATTCGGGTTGGCGGGGGCAAGGGATGTCGGACTCCGGTCGGATCCGAGAATTGCGTTGACCGTATTGTAGTAGTCGTACGTGGCTTTCGAAATCGAATACAAATGCACGACCACCGTGTCTCCGGCAAGCGCCTGCCGTCCCGATCTGATTCGGAATGCCGTCTCAAGACCGTTTGTCAGCCGGTCCGTGTACAGGATGAACCTGCGGCCGCCGAGGGAATCTATCGCTGCGCCTGTAGAGTGAGCGTCCAGTCTGTACCAGTTTTGTGTCTCAGGGGGATCGTGAAACACCACATACATGTTGTAGCTATGGTCTCCGTCAAATTCGCGAAAGGGCATTGCGTACAGAGAATCGATCTTCACTTTGGCCGGCATTGCGCAGGTCGCATCATACTCCGTCCCGCGCGCGACAACGCGGAGACTATAGGTTCTCCCCGGAACTCCTGTCAGCGTGGAGGACCGATAGATCCCGGCAGAATCTTCCCTGAGGGTATCAAGATTTCCGAGATTGTCCGCGACGAGCACCAGCGCGTGATCAACCGGAGGAAACGTCAGCGATGGGGCGAAATAATCTCCCGACAGGGCGACGGAGACAATAGTCGGACCCTGCTGGTTGGACACCACGCCTTCAATGACCACCTGGGGGTTCGTCTGATTGAGATCGATGGATACGACTTTCTGACAGGAACAGAGCAGCAGAGGCGAGAGAAGGACGAACGGCCAAAGGAAAATTTGTTGTGGTTTCATGGAGAACAACCATTCCTGGTTCAAAAGGTGAAATTGTAGGTGACCGACGGAATGATCGGAAACAGAGTGTACTGTACCGCCTCTGTTTTTGTCGGATCGTTTCTGTTCTGCCGGAATGTGATCGCGTAAGCGTTCTGTCGATTATAGACGTTGTAGATCGACAGGTTGAGATTCGATCTTGCACTGAAATTATATGTCACAGAGAGGTCCAGACGATGATACGCGGGCATCCGGTATCCATTGCGCTCCGTGTAGTAGGGCACCAGCCGCCCTTCGACCATGTAATTTCCCGCAGGAAACGTGACTGCGTTCCCGGTGTTGTAAACCCAGGTGGCGGAAAAATGCCAGCGATCATTCAGGTCATAGATGCCGACAAGAGAGATATCATGCGTCCTGTCCTGTCGGGCGGGAAACACCTGCCCGTGGTTGATTTCCGGAAACTGTTCATCGGTGCGGGAGAGGGTGTAACTGATCCACCCGGTGAATTGACCGTACTTCTTCTTCAGGAGGAATTCAAGCCCGTAGCTCCATCCCCTGCCTGTCAGGAGCAGTGATTCCACTGTGGGGTTAAGCTGGAAATCGGCACCGTTCCGGTAGTCGATAAGGTTCTGCATGTTTTTATAGTACGCTTCAACGGAGGATTCGTACTGGTTATCCGCAAAGTTCCGGAAATATCCTACGGAATACTGGTCGGCGTACTGCGGCAGGATATTGTTGGTGCTCGGCATCCACAGGTCGCTCGGATTCGTCGTCGTGGAGTTCGAGAGAAGGTGGAGGTATTGCGCCGTTCTGGTATACGATGCCTTCAGCGAACTGGTCTCATTGAGCAACACATTCGCTGCAAACCGGGGCTCCAACGAAGCAAACGTCTTGACGAATTTTCCGGAAGGGTACACAGACGAACTCACCACGTCACCGTACTCGTCGAAGGCATATGTCGTGGCAGGGCCGATCAGGCTGAACGTCGATCCTCGCACACCATAATTAATTTTCAGCCAGGGGAATGCCTGGAACTCGTGCGAAAAATATGCCGCATTCTCCAGCGCTTGCTTTTTCTGAATGCTGGAATTCAGGGCGTATGCGACGGGCCCGGAGGTTATGCTCCCGGGGAAGAAGGTATGGTAGATCGCGTTTACACCGAACCTCAGGGAGGATTGCGCGCTCATGAAATATTGAAAATCCGTCTTGAAGTCCCAGTCCTGAATGCCGGAAGTGATCTCGAATTGCAGCAACCCGGCGCCGACATTGTTGGCATAGTCATACTTGCTGTAGATCAGCGAGGTGTTGGAAAAAAGGTTGTCGCCGAAGATGTGGTTCCAGCGGAGCGTGGCCGTGGTGTTCCCCCAGTTGAACCCGAAGACGTCGGGATAGTTGAAGTTGTCCCTTCCGAAATATCCCGATGCGAACACGCGGTCTTTCTCCCCGAGGGTGTAGTTCGCTTTGACGTTCAGATCGTAGAAGTACAGACTGGTGCGATTGATCGTGGTATCGCGAGAGAGGTGGAGAAACAGGTCCGCGTATGTTCTCCGGGCCGAAATGATGAATGAGCCTTCGTCCTTGACGATCGGTCCGTCGAGGGTGAGCCGGGATGTCAGCAAACCGACCCCGCCGGTTCCTCCGAGCTCTTTGTCGTTTCCGTCATTGGTCCTGATATCCAGGACGGATGAGAGGCGACCGCCATACTGGGCCGGAATCGATCCCGTCATCACCGTCACGTCCTTGATCGCGTCCGAGTTGAAGATCGAGAGAAACCCGAGGAGATGCGCTGCGTTATAGATCGGGGCCTCGTCAAGAAGGATCAGATTTTCATCCGTCGCCCCCCCGCGTGCATAGAAGCCGGTGCTCCCTTCACCGGCGGACTTGATTCCCGGCAGCAGCTGAATGGTTTTCAAAATGTCTCTTTCGCCCAGCAGAACCGGAACTGCTTTGATATCCTTCACTTCAATTTTGTCGGTGCTCATTTCCGTCGAGACCACGTTCTGATTCGACCTCTCCCCGGAGACGACCACCTCACCGATGGAGATCGGCTCCGGGGTAAGCGCAAAATTCAAAGTCTTGTCGGCAAGCAATGCAAGCGAGTCCCTGCTCGTCTGAAAACCGAGATACTGGACCTGAATTCCATAGTGCCCTTCGGGGAGGGTGAGCGAGTAGAAACCGTACGAATTGGTTGAAGCACCGACACCTTTCATCCCTTCCACAACGACCGAAGCGCCGATCAGGATCTCTCCTGATTCCTTGTTCTTGATGATTCCGCTGATGGTATGTTCCGGTCGCGAACCCGCAGCAAGGAGAGCCCGGCAAGAGAAGATGGTCAGAACGAGGACAACAATGAGGATCTGTGCCCGAAGCGGTGACCGCCCGGAGCAGGTGTGGCGATTGAAGCGGACAACGGGAATGGATGAATGGAACCGGAGAAACATGAAGACACCGCTCCTTCTGACGAACCGGATGAATATTTCACTCTCCTCCGAGCACTTCCCCTCTCACTTGCGAAGTGCCAATCCCCTGTCTCGCCGCCGGCGTCTTCCGGATTTTCCTGGCATCAGGAAAAGGTGTGCGGGCGGATACTCTCAGGGAGTTCGAAGGATTCTATCCTGGTAACGAAGCGGAGCGGTGTCGCTCTCCTTTATGGTCCGGGAAGGGTTGGTATGTTCTATCATAAGGTAAACAAGCACCCTCTCGGACCGGTTCCAGGGAAGCATACCCGACACCGATGTTGTTGCGAACAGACTGTTCCGGCATTCCCGCATCTCCAATGGACGTTAGCGCTCATATCTGAAACTCCTCTTGAAGCAGACTCCAAAACAACTCTCCGGCGGGGGGGAAGAAAATCCTGATTTTCTCGGTGTGCGTTCAATCACCACACTTTCGTCGTTTTCGGGCTATGTTACGACAGGATCGGCAACTGCCGGGTGGCTTCATTGCGCAATCCGGATGAGGCACACCAGGAAGCGGGGCTACGTCTCATCCGTGGTCTATTGACTGTCCACAAGGGGGAATATTACGTTCGGGTATGTGAGTCTTCGTACGAAGATCATGGGGGTCTTTATTGGAGTGATCGCGCTGACCAGCGCAGTCATGGTGGTCTTCCTCCCTTCGCACCTGGAAAAAAGCTACTCTTCCCAGGCGCTCCGCGCTGTCGGGGATGTCGCCGATATGGCCGCATCAGGTGTCGCGCCTGCTCTTGCACAAAGGGACACGGCAGCATGCGCCGGGGTTCTCCGTCCGTTTCTGCAGAATCGCGATTTGCTGTTTGCCATTGTCCTGGACGATTCCGGACGCACCTTCTATTCGTCTGCAAAAGAAAATCCGGGAGCAGTGCCCGCCGGAAGCTTCTTGAGCGCACAAGCACCTGTGCAGGGCCCGACGGGCCGTTCCGGGGTGGTTATCGTCGGATCCTCCTCCGGGCCGATGGAAACTGCAGTGGGCGAAATGAAAGTGACCGTCGCGATTGCCGCCGGATTGTTCCTGGTGATTGGCACTCTCTTTTGCGTCACCTTCGCTCTCCGCGTCACGAAATCCCTGCACAAGTTGGTCGAAAGCTTATGCATGGGAACCGCGGAAGAAGACACCGGGCTGGCGGCTGTGGCGTCCGACGATGAGATGGGAATCTTCGTCAGCAGGTATAACGAGGTCGTCGGGGAGGTGCGATCACTTCGGGCGGAGATTCGTCGGACCCGGGAAGGGATGGAACATCGAGTTGCTGAGCGGACTGCGATTCTGGAGAAGGAAGTTGAGGAGGGAAAAAGATCAACCGATCTTCTGAAGACTTCACTTCAGGAAAAGGAAGTCCTGCTCAGGGAAATTCATCACCGGGTAAAGAACAACCTGCAGGTGATTTCCAGCATGCTCAACCTGCAGAGCCATACAATCGCAGACCCCGCAGTCAGGGAAATCCTCCGCGTAAGCCAGGGAAGGGTCCGTTCCATGGCAACAATTCACGAAATGCTCTACCGGACCGATGATCTTGCACGGATTGACTTCAGCGGCTATGTCCGGACCCTCGCGGCGCAGCTTTTCAGGTCGTACTCTGTCAATCCGAACCTGGTCCTTCTTGAGCTGAATATTCATCCGATGCCGTTCTCGATCGATTCGGCGATTCCGTGCGGATTGATCATCAACGAACTGATATCGAATGCCCTCAAGTATGCGTTTCCCGATGGCCGCCGGGGCACGATCCGGGTGAATCTGGAGCCATGCCCGCGAACGGAAACGTCCAGCTCTTCTTCTCCGGCTTCCCCGGCAACCGTGGATTCTGTGCCAAGAATCTGTCTCACCGTCAGCGACGACGGAATCGGCCTTCCGCTGAATATCAATCCGGCCTCAAGTGCAACACTTGGGCTCATGCTCGTTTCGACACTGACGGATCAGCTTTCCGGCAAATTAACGCTCAGCAGAGAAAACGGGACGACCTTCCATATTTCCTTCATCGGATCAACGAAGAATCCCGACGGAATCGACGCAACGTCACGAACGCCCCGGAATAGCACGCCATCCCCAGTGTTAGCATCCAGTACGAATATGATCGCGGCAACGCACCTCCCAGGGTGGCCGGCGTGTCGGCCATGAACGAGTAGAGAAGTATTGCCGTGCCGGCGACCCCCAACACCATCGCCTGCCACGAAAGAGCCGACCCGACCCCCCGGGCATCGAGGACAATCAACCACCCCCCTCCCACCACCATCAGCAGCGCAATCAGCACCGGGGCTATCACCGGCCCTATCCACGGAACCGGGAGCAGAAAGAGAATATCCCAGTCGAAGATCGATACGGGCCATCCAAGGAGCACCTTCAGCGACAGGTAGAAGGTAATATCCCAGACGCCGAACGCGACGAGAAACGCGCCGAATTTACTCCATCGCTCCCTCCCTGCCAGCAGCCCCACCGCCGCGAGCATCACGATGGTTGCCATTTCCCGGAGAACCTCGACACGGATCATCGTATCGGACAACACCTTCAGGGGGAATTGAAAGCCACCCGGATAGTACAGGGCACGCAGATACACGACCACAGCCGCTTCCACATATCCGAATGCCACGCCGAAAACGGCAATCCAGAAAATCCGCGGCCACGGCGATTCCGCGGTGGGGAAGGATCCTTGTGTTGTGCGGGAGGGGCCCTTCTGCTCAGGACTGTTGGGCATTGAGTTCGTCCAGGAATGCAACTCCACGGCGCAGATGGGGGATGACGATGGACCCGCCAACAACCAGTGCGACGCTGAACACATCGAACAGTTCTCTGTCGGTCACCCCTTCTTTCTTACACTGCTGAATGTGATAGGAGATGCAGTCGTCGCACCGGAGCACCATGGATGCGACAAGCCCGAGCATCTCTTTCGTTCTGACATCGAGTGCTCCGGGCTCGTACGTGAGCGTGTCTACGCCGAAAAATCTCTTGATGGAGCGGTTGTCGGTTCCGAGGATCCGGTCGTTCATCGTTGTCCGGAATTCATTGAATTCCGTCACTCTGCTCATACGGTTTCCTTTCATGATTGTGGAATACATGGAGTTTCATTCTCACGATGGGTACATTCGTCTGTTTGAAGCCTGCCCCTGCGCGGCAATCGCCGTTCTGAATCCGCCGCCCTTCCACTCCCACCACAGCGCTACGGCAAACGGGATGTATTGAATTGCCACGAGCCATGGGTCATCGATCCACTGCCCGGTGGTCACATAACGATAGACGATGACATTCGAGACGACGGAAAGCCCCAGAAGCAAAAACACCGACGGCGACCAGCGAATGACCATCATGGCAGCGAGCCAGAGAAGATACCAGGGATGCACGACGGGACCAAAAATCACCAGGCCAAGGAGGGCGAGAAAGACGTTTTCAATGTACGGCGCTTTGCGGAGGGTGAGCCAGCCCATCCACAAGAGGAGCATGATATTCAGCGCGACATGAGTTTTCTGGTTGTCTGCCAGCCATGCATACAGCACGGTGAATAACCCCCCATTAAATTCCCAGTTCCTCCCGTAGTTCGACAGCCAGTGGGCGAGCGTTCCCAGATTCGATCGGAACGGCAGGAATGCAGCCGCAAATGCAGCGAGTGATACCATCGCGATCATCGTGCCCCGCCATCCCGAACGCTGACGGAGATAGAGCGGCGCAATGATCAGTGGGTGAATTTTTACCAGTGCAGCGCCGGCCGTTGCAAGGGCCGAAAGAACGAAGCGTCGTCTCGAAGCGAAGAGAACCAGAAGAATCAGGAAAGGGATGCCTGCTATATCGATATGCCCGTCGAGCGCGCCGTACAGCAGAGGGAGTGGAGACCAGGCATACAGGATGACCTCTTCCGCGGGCCGTTGGAGCGAATGTAACAACCATACCAGGAGAAACATCGTCCCAATATCGAACAGAGCGAGCAAAGCCTTGAATCCCGCCACGCTTTCTCCCACGATCATGTACGAGAGAGTGAAAAACCATTGGGCGACGGGGGGATAGACCGAACCGATGGCCGGATGGTTCACGGCCGCGGGGAGAAGCGGGGTTGCGAGATGTGCGAGATGTGGATCGTTCGGCGGATACGCATAGGGGTTGATGCCTGCCGCGGAGACTTTCCCGTCCCACAAGTAGCGATAAATGTCATCCGACGCGACAGGGCTGTGGGGGACCAGTGTGCACCGGAAGATGATACCGAACAGAAGAATCACGGGAAGAAGTGCGGGGGATGCGGGGAAAAGTCTCCTGCGCTTCCACCAGAGGAATGTCAGGAGGAGATAACCGAACGAGTGGATGATGATGAAGGCAATAACGAGAGGCCCTCCTGCAGGCAGAGCATAAAGCAGAAGGAGAGACAATTCGAGAAGCACACCACAGGTGACCAAGAGGCGCAGCCGGGGCGCAGGTTTCAAAGTCTCCGCCATGTTCGTCCGTCGGCTTGAAGAAGCAGATCGGCTTCTGCCGGTCCCCATGTGCCCGCCGGGTACGGGGCGACACGGGCTGAGGGGTTGGATTTCCAACCTTCAAGAATGGGAGTAACGTACGTCCATGCCGTATCGACACTGTCTCCCCGCGCGTAGAGCGTTTGGTCACCAAGGACGGCGTCGAGCAGGAGGCGCGTATAGGCCTCCACCAACTTGCCGGCGAACGCCGTGCCATACTTGAAATCCATCAACACGGGGCGCATGTGAAGGGAAGAACCGGGAATCTTGGAGATGAACCGCAGTGAAATCCCTTCGTCCGGTTGGATGCGGATCGCAATCCCGTTTTGCGACACCCGCGGATCCAGGACCGAGAACAACCGGTGCGGGGTCTGCCGGAAATGCACAACCACCTCCGTCAGGCGTTCCGGCATCCTCTTGCCGGAGCGGATATAGAACGGGACACCGGCCCAGCGCCAGTTGTCAATGCTCACGCGGAGGGCGACATAGGTTTCCGTCTGGCTGTCCGGGGAGACGCCTTTCTCCGTCCGATAGGCGGGAACGCGAACACCGGCGGATGTCCCCTCCGTGTACTGGCCGCGCACAGTAGAGCGATGGACTTCCGTCGACGGAATGGGCGTCATTGCCTGAAAGACTTTTTGTTTTTCATCGCGCACCTGCCGGGCATCGAACATCGCAGGGGGCTCCATGGCCATCAGTGCCAGCACCTGCAAGAGATGGTTCTGGACCATGTCCCGCAACGCGCCAGCTTCTTCGTAGTATCCGCCCCGGCCTTCCACGCCGACGGTTTCCGCTGCCGTGATCTGGATATTGTCGACGTAATTGCGGTTCCAGATCGGTTCGAAGATTCCATTGGCAAACCGGAAGACCAGGAGGTTCTGGACGGTCTCTTTGCCGAGATAGTGGTCGATCCGGTAGACCTGATCTTCCGTGAACACGGAGAGAACCGCCGCATTCAACCGGCGGGCCGAGTCAAGGTCGACGCCGAACGGCTTCTCGATAATGATGCGCACCCAGCTCCCGGAAGACCGCGGCGCATAGAGCCCGGTCGCATCGATGTCCCGGATAATGGGTTCGTAGAGGCTCGGCGGGGTGGCAAGATAAAAAAGGAGATTGCCGCTGGACCGGTGCTCGGCGTCAATTGCGATCAGCTGATCGCGGATCACCCGAAACTGGCCCCGGTCGGCAGGATCGGCAGTGATGTAATGCAGCCTCGGAGCAAACTCCTTCCACGCCCCGTCGTCGGCGGAGGAAATCCGCTTGAACTCTTTCAACGCGTCAAGAAGGTGTTCGCGAAATGCATCGTCGGAAAACGGGGTGCGTCCGACACCGGCAATCGTGAACGCCGGCGGCAACGCTCCTGCACAGTGAAGGTCGAACAGCGCAGGGATCAGCTTCCTCTTGCTCAGGTCCCCCGAAGCGCCGAAGATGACCATCAGACATTCCTCGGCGGTCCGCTCGATGAGGATTGGGGTCTCCACTGTGTCGGGTGAGGATGTGTCGTTCGTCATCGGAAGGGTCCGGACGGCGCTTTAGACAAACGCTGCAGCGCGTTTCTCCTCAAGAAATTGGGAGAGGCCGTCGAAGGATTTCTCAAAGGCCGCAACCCCCTCTTCTTCGAGTTTCTTCGTGACCCACTTCATGTCGATTCCGGCTTCCTTGAGCATATCCAGCTTCTGCCGGGCTTCGGCGAAACCATCCTCGATGGCGGCCCGCGCCGTTCCGTGGTCAAGAATCGCAGCGTAGGTCTGAGGCGGCACGGTGTTTACAGTGTTCGCACCGATCAGAGGTTCGACGTATTTCAGATCGCTGTACGCAGGATTTTTCGTCCCGGTGCTTCCCCAGAGCGGTCGTTGCACCTGGGCGCCCTTCCCGGCGAGGCTCGCGAAGCGCTCGGAAAGGAAAATCTCCTTAAACGCCTGGTATACCATCTTTGTATTGGCAACCGCGGCCGTCCCGAGCAGCGGAGCGGCCTTTTCCGCAGGGAGCTTTGCGAGCATGCCGTCGACCAGAGTATCGACCCGGCTGACGAACACACTTGCGACCGACGCAACACGGTCGAGGGGCTTGTGTTCCGCCGCCCGCCGTTCCAGCGCGTTCAGATAAGCGAGCGCGACCGCCCTGTACCGCTCGACGGAAAAGATCAAGGTGATGTTGATATTGATCCCTTCGCTGAGCATCTGCTCGATCGCCGGAAGCCCTTCGAGCGTGGCGGGGATTTTCACCATGAGATTCGGCCGACTGACCCGTTTCCAGAGAAAGCGGACTTCTTCGATCGTTGCCTTCGTGTCCCGGGCTTTCGACGGAGTGACTTCGATACTGACAAATCCGTCGTGGCCGTTGGATTGATCATAGACCGACCGGAGGATATCGGTGGCGTCCCGGATATCGTCGATCATGAGTTCCTGGATAATTTCCCCCGTCGTCGGAGATGGAGATCTCCCGAACATATTCTTGAGAGCCTGCTCGTAGTCGCTGCTCCCGGAGATCGCCTTTTCGAAAATTGTAGGATTTGACGTTACCCCCGTTAATCCCTCGCCGACCTTCCGCTTCAGATCGCCGGTCAGTATCATTCCACGGCTGATGTTGTCGAACCAGATGCTCTGACCGAGATCGAGTAGTTCACGCAAAATGGACATATCTTCTCCTTAAAAAGTCATTCTCACCGGAGCCTTACGATGGGTTTGCCTCCATCTCCTTCACCTTGTTGACCCGTCGCAGGTGGCGTTCCTCCCCGGAAAATTGTGCGCGAAGAAACGCGCGGGCGATTTCCGCCGCGGCTTCCGGACCGATCACGCGTGCACCCAGACACAGGACGTTCATGTCGTCGTGTTCAACGCCCTGGTGCCCGGAGTAGGTATCGTGTGCGAGCCCGGCACGAATCCCGCGGATCTTATTCGCCGCCACGGACGCACCGACCCCGCTGCCACACACTAGGATCCCCCGGTCTGCCTCGCCGTTGGTGATTGCATGTCCGAGATCTCTCGCATGATCAGGATAATCCGATGGTGTGGTATCATGCGTTCCGAGATCAATGAGTCTGTATCCTTCCCGTTCGAGTTCGGAAATCAGCCACTCCTTCAGTGGAAAGCCGGCGTGGTCCGCGGCAATGGCAATTTTCATTGGAGCACCTTTCTGGCGGCGCTGACGACTGCCTGCGTTGTTAGTCCGAACTTTTCAAAAGCAATTTTGTACGGAGCCGACGCGCCGAATGTACTCATCCCTACAAACTCCCCCCTTTCACCGATATACTGCTCCCATCCCATCCGCACACCGGCCTCCACGGCCACCCGCGCGCGAAGGCTCCGGGGAAGCACGCTTTCGCGGTATTCCGGGCTTTGCGTCTCAAAAAGCTCCCACGACGGCATACTTACAACACGCGTAGGAATCCCCAGGTTCATCAATTCATCGTGCGCTGCGAGACAGAGGTGGACCTCCGTCCCTGTGCCGATCAGAATGACCTTGGGAGATTGTTCGTCCGCAAGGACGTAAGCGCCTCGGGAAAGTTGAGACGCAGGGGCATACCGGGATGGATCCAGAACGGGAACCTTCTGCCGGGACAACACCAGGAGCACGGGACCGGTCCGGTGTTCCAGCGCAAACTTCCAGGCCCACTGGGTCTCATTGGCATCGGCCGGCCGGAGGATGATCAGTCCCGGCATTGCGCGGAGCGACGCAAGATGCTCCACAGGCTGATGTGTGGGACCATCTTCACCCAGACCGATGCTGTCGTGAGTAAAGACGAAGATCGTCGGATATCGGGAAATCGCCGCCATGCGAATGGCAGGGCGCATGTAGTCCGTGAAGGCAAAGAATGTCGCTCCATACGGCAGAAGCAACTTGCTTAATGCAATGCCGTTCATCGCGCCGCCCATGGCATGCTCCCGTACACCGTAACGGAGATACCTGCCCAGGCGGTTCTGGGGCGTAAAATCCGAAACCCCCTTGAATCTGGTATTGTTGGACGGCGTCAGATCGGCGGACCCTCCGAGAACCAGCGGGAGGTTCGGCATTAACGCGTCGAGCACTTTCCCCTGTGCCTCCCGCGTAGCAAAAGAGGACGCAGGGTCGAATGTGATCTTTGACGATTCCCAAATCTGCTCCCACTGTTCGGGGAGCTTCCCTTCGGCAGCGCGCTGGAATTCGCGCCCGCGCTCGGGATGCGTCGCGGCGTACGCTGCAAAGAGATCCTGCCACTCCTTTTCACGCTTCCCCCCTTTCTCCACTTCCCGGCGGTAGACAGCCAGAGCTTCGTCCGGGACATAAAACTTCCGGGAGGGATCCCATCCGAGTCGTTGTTTGGTCAACGCAATCTCCTCGTCACCAAGCGGAGAACCATGGGCTTCTGCCGTGTCCTGCTTGTTGGGACTTCCATAGCCGATGTGGGTCCGGAGAACGATGATTGTCGGCCGCCCGTGTTCACGCCTCGCCGAGCTCAGGGCGCCGTCGATCGCGTCAAGATCTGTGCCGTCCCCATCGACGACCTTCACATTCCAGCCGTACGCCTCGAAACGGAGGGCAACATTCTCCGTGAACGCCATGGTGGTGGGACCGTCGATGCTGATATGGTTGTTGTCATACACCACAATCAGGTTGTCCAGCGCCAGATGCCCGGCAAGCGAGCATGCTTCAGATCCCACCCCCTCCATCATGTCGCCGTCACCTGCAAACGCGTAGATCCGGTAGTCGACCACGGGGAACCCATCGCGGTTGAAATACGCAGCAAGATATTTCTCGGCGATCGCCATGCCGACGGCGTTTGCGAGGCCCTGGCCAAGCGGTCCCGTCGTCGCTTCGACGCCGGGCGTGTGCCCGTATTCAGGATGCCCCGGAGTTTTGCTCCCCCATTGACGGAAATTCTGAATCTCGTCCATGGAAAGATCAAAGCCCGTCAGATGCAGGAGTGAATAGAGAAGCATGCAGCCATGCCCTCCGGAGAGCACAAACCGGTCTCGGTTTACCCACTGCGGGTTGCGGGGGTTGTATTTCAGGTGCCGCGTCCAGAGTACGTATCCTGCAGGCGCCATGCCCATGGGCATTCCGGGATGTCCGGATTTCGCTTTCTGTACTGCGTCCATGGCCAGACAGCGAATGGTGTTGACACAGAGTTCATCGAGGGGTGTCGCGCCGCCGGATTTTCTGGAGGTCGAAGAGGTGCCGGAAGTCTGTTCGGTCATATGCGGATGAATGAAGGTAATCGAGGATAGTTGATACAGTTACATAACAGAAAAAAAACAGGAAATTCAATCGCCGTTTGTACCTGCTGTCGTTTTCCACCAATTGATGAGTCCATTGGTCGACGCGTCGTGCGCCGCAACCGGACCCGTTGCCGTCAATTCCGGGAGAATCCGCTTTGCGAGTTGCTTCCCGAGCTCCACACCCCATTGATCGAACGAATTGATGTTCCAGATGATCCCCTGCGTAAAAATCTTGTGTTCATAGAGCGCGATGAGCGATCCCAGCGCTGCAGGCGTCACCTTCTTCATCATGATGGAGTTGGTCGGCTTGTTGCCTTCGAAAATCTTATGCGGTAACAATTGGTCCAGCGGGGAGCCGGCCATGCCGGATGCAACGAGTTCGTTCCGCGCTTCACTTTCCGTTTTCCCCTTCATCAGCGCTTCGGTTTGTGCGAAGAAATTTGAGAGGAGAAGTCTGTGATGGTCGCCGATCTTATTGTGACTTTCCGCCGGCGCGATGAAATCCGCAGGGATGAGCTTTGAACCCTGATGGATAAGCTGGTAGAAGGCATGCTGTCCGTTGGTTCCCGGCTCGCCCCAGATCACCGGCCCGGTCTGGTAATCCACACTGGTTCCATCGCGGGTCACGGATTTCCCGTTACTTTCCATATCCCCCTGTTGAAAGTACGCAGGGAACCGGTGGAGATACTGATCGTAGGGGAGGATCGCATGCGTCGCAGCCCCGAAGAAGTTGTTGTACCACACTCCAAGGAGCGCAAGGATCACCGGCATGTTCCGTTCGAGGGGAGCCTTGCGAAAGTGCTCGTCCATCGCAAAGGCACCGTCGAGGAGCTCTTCGAACCTCTCCATTCCGATCGCAACTGCGATGGACAATCCGATTGCGGACCAGAGGGAATACCGGCCCCCGACCCAATCCCAGAATTCGAACATATTCTTCGGATCGATTCCGAATTTCTTCACCTCCCGCTCGTTCGTGCTTAAGGCAACGAAATGCCGTGCGACAGCGCGCTCGTCACGGGCATGATCGAGAAACCATTGCCGCGCCGTTGTCGCGTTCGAAATGGTTTCCTGGGTCGTAAACGTTTTGGAGGCGATAATAAAGAGGGAACGTGCCGGATCGAGGATTTTCAATGTCTCTGCGATGTGTGTCCCGTCCACATTCGATACGAAGTGGGCCCGAAGGTCGGGGCGGCTGTACGGCTTCAATGCTTCGGTCACCATGACAGGGCCAAGGTCGGATCCGCCGATGCCGATGTTGACGACATCGGTGATGGTTTGACCGTTGTATCCCTTCCATGTTCCTGAGCGGACCGCCCCGCTGAACTCGCGCATATGCCGGAGCACGGCGTTCACCCCCGGCATCACGTCGCGCCCGTCCACGACGATGGGGTTGTTCGACCGGTTCCGCAGGGCCACGTGAAGCACCGCGCGGTGCTCGGTAAAGTTGATCGCTTCGCCGCTGAACATCTTCTCGCGCCAGCGTTCCACTTCACATTCCCGCGCGAGAGAGAAGAGGGAACGCATGGTTTCTTCAGTGATCCGATTCTTCGAATAATCCAGGAGCAGGCCGCATGCCTCCAGCGAAAATCGGGAGAATCGTTCGCTATCCGCCGCGAACAGATCCCGCATATGCATCCCGCCGATCGACGCGAAATGATGTTGAAGGGTTTTCCACGAAGGTAATTCAGTCAGGTGTGCCATGAGGGTCCCATCAAATTGAACGAATGATAGTGAATTGTGAGACGTTATGCACCACCGGCGCATACGATAGATCATGGGAGAGGGGCGGGATCACAGGTGGAGAGTCTTGCGGCAATGCAAAAGAACCCGGGTGAGGGAGCAAAACGCTCCCGAAGGGCGGGATCGACTCCTACTCCGTTTGCGCGACGTCTTTCACGCTCTTGTCCAGAGCGTCCAGGAAAATATTCTTGGTGATGACTTCCGGCAACACGATCGGCTCGGTGGGTTTGCCCTGGGGGAAAAGCACATACAGCGGAACACCCGATCGTCCGAATTTCGCGAGGAGATCCGTGATTTCCGGATTTCGATTGGTCCAGTCCGCTTTGATCGCGACGATACCGGTCTGCTTGACCCTCTCGATCACTTCGGGGTCGGAGAGCACGGTTTTCTCATTGACTTTGCAGGTCAGACACCAATCTGCGGTGAAATCAATGAGGACCGGCTTGCTGTCATCCAGAAGCGTTTCCAGTCGGGCTTTGTCGAACCGCTCCCACGATATTCCTTCACCGGACAGCGTTGAGCCCGTCGTCGTTCCCGCCTCAAGAATGGCCCCGGCGCTCAACACATCTCCCAGGAATCCCCACCATCCGGCGGCAACAATTGCGATGGCGACAATCCAGACAATGACCGTCCGTAACCGGCTTGACGATAGGGTGAGAAAGCGTCCGATGACCCAACAGGCCACGCCAAGGACCAGAAGGAAGGCGGCAGTCCATACAATGGCTTCCATGCCGAGCTGCTTGCCGAGGATGTACAGGAGCCAGAGGACCGTTGCCATCATGAGGAAGCCCATGAATTGCTTCGCCGTCTCCATCCAGGCACCCGGTTTCGGGAGGAACTTCATCCATGCGGGCTTTGCGGTGAGAAGGATATACGGGAAGGCCATCCCGAATGCGACGGTCGCAAAGATCAGAAGGATCGCCCACGCGGGCTGGGAAAATGCGAAACCCAGTGCGGTACCAAGGAACGGAGCGGTGCAGGGTGTGGCAAGGATCGTCGCGAACACTCCTTCAAAAAAAGACGGGGCATAGCCCGTCCCGCCTTCTTGTTTTTGGAGCACCGTGCCGACCCCCTCGATCGCCCGGGAGGGGAGCCGGATTTCAAAGACGCCGAAGAGGCTCAATCCGAACGCGAACACAATCGCCGTCATCACCATGACGAAGAGCGGTTCCTGGAATTGGAACCCCCATCCGACCTTCTGGCCGGCGGCTTGCAGGAGGATGACCAGGAACGCCAGCGCGAGAAAAGAGACAACGATCCCGGAAGAGAAAGACCAGCCGAGTTTTTTCACACGAGACGGCTGATCGCCCGCCATTTTCACCAGTCCGAAGATTTTCAGGGCGATGACAGGAAGGACACACGGCATCACGTTCAGCAGGAGGCCGCCGACAAAAGCCAGGAGCAGGTACAACAGCAATGAATACTCTGGTCCCGACGGAATGGTCTTAAACGTTCCGTTCAGGATATCCTTCCCTTTGGAGGGGCTGACCGCGGCGGAAAAAAACCCGGCCGGAAGTTCGGTTTGCAGGCTGATCGCATCTTTCGTTCCTCCGGTCCCCGGAAGCACGAGAACCCCGCGGAACGTGCATGCGCTGTCGATACGGTCGTACGGAGTGACGGGAACCGTGATCGTCGCCGACCGGTCGGTGATGGTGACGTTCGGTCTCCCGACCTGGGCATTCGGAAGACCCTCGGGATAGAAATCGACGCTACCGTTTGCAGGAGGAGCAGCAAGGGTTACGGAGATGGTCACCACTCCCGATGTTCCCTCGATCCGCACCGGAGGCTGGTTGGGATCGGTTGGCGCCCTGGGCAACAACGAAAGGTATCGTCCAAAAAGGTCCTGATGCTCGGCACGGGAAGGGCCCTTTGAGACCGGGAGATCGATGGACACCTGTGCGCTTCCCGGCACGCAGATGGATTCACACTCCAACCACGTCACGTTCGCGGAGAGCTTGAGCTTCGTCCCCGGAACGAGGGAAGGTGAAGCCGTCATCGGGACAAGGAGCATGGTCTCCGTTCCATACCCGTATGTCATCACATCGCCGGTTTCTATATGCTTCTCCGGCAGAGGCCACTCCACCTGCCCGGCAACGAGTCCTTGAGGAAGTTTCCATTGGATATCGGTCGCGAGGCCGGCTTCTCCCGGATTCACCCAGTAGGTATGCCAGCCCGGGTCCATTTGAAGTCGGACCCCGAGCAGGAATTGCGTACCCGGGACAACCTCGCGTGTATTCGCGACAAGAGTGACCTTCGTGTGGGCAGCGAGACATTGTCCGGAGGGGGCAACGACGCCGACGATAACTGCGGCCAGAAAGGCCCGCGCGAGAACCTTCATGTCAACAACTCCTGCAGTGCATCCGTGACCATCCTCTCTCCCGGCGGTCTACTTCTGCTTTTTGTCGTCCGTGTCGTGGAGAAACCCCTTTTTCCACCGTTTGCGAACCAGGAAAATAAGGTAGACGAACATGAGCAAACCGATGACTCCAATGGCAATCAGATTCTGCAAGATGAAATCAAGAACGTCGTTGGATTCCATTATTCCACCGTTGGAATGCAGCTACCATTGAATTTTTCAATATACGGATCAGGGAAACGGATTACAACCGCTACCGCCCGGACCATTCTGCGACGAGCGCGTCGAGTCGATCTGCGGCGAGTCCGGGGTGGTCGTACAGCCCCCTGGTGTTCCGCTGCCGCAGCGCCTCGTAGAGACTCACGGCTGCCGCAACTGAGACGTTCAAGCTCTGGATCATTCCTACCATCGGGATGTGGAAGTTTACATCAGCTTTTTGCGCAGCTTCGTCTGAAACCCCTCTATGCTCGTTGCCGAAAACGAGTGCGACGTTGCCTGTAAGATCCAGGTCATAGAGTCCGACCGCCGCGCCGCCGAGGTGTGTCGCGCAAATGCGGAACCCTTCCGAGCGCAACGCATTGTAGCAGGCATCGACGGATCTGTGGAGACGGCGCTCGATCCATTTATTTGCACTGGAAGAACTCTTCTTCCCGATGCGTGGAAATTTCTCGACGGAATAGAGCAACTCGACACGCAACACACCCACCGCATCGCACGACCGGAGGACGGCACTGACATTGTGAGGGTCATGGATATTTTCCATGACCACTGTCAACCCTGGTTGCCGGCGGCCGGCGACCGTCCGGATTTTTTCCCTTCGGCGCTCAGTGAGGGTCATGCTGGTTTGATCCACCCAGTCGTGAGAGAACAACCTCCGGTTCGCGACGGACCCCGAGGAGGACTATCGCCAGAACGACAAGGACCGCGCCGATGCTTTGCAGCCACGTAAGATGCTCGCCCAGAATAATCGACGCCGAGGTGATGGCGACGATCGGCTCCATCGTGCTGGTGATGATTGCCCGGGAGGGCACGATGGAACGGAGCCCGTTAAAATAGAGTGAGTGCGGGATCAGGATCGAAAAAATCGCCAGGACGAAGAGTGCTTCCCAGGGATAGACCTGTTCTCCCGGCCCGATAACCGTCCATGGTGGCTTCACGACCAGCCAGAAAAGCGCCGCGCCCGCGATGGAATAAAACGTTACTGTCCAGAACGGATAGAAACGGAGCAAACGCCGGGTATAGACATTGAGAAACGCGAAGCAAACGACCGAGCTGATTCCGGTAAAGAGGCCGATGGGAGTGATCTGCAGGACCCGGGGATTGTATGCTCCCACGGCCAGGAAACATCCCAGGAGTGAGATGACGGCCGCCGCCACTTTGATCGGCGTGAAGCGTTCCTCTCCGACATGCGAGGCGTACGCCAACACGAGCAGGGGCGCGGTGTACTGGATGAGGATTCCCGTCGCGACCGTGCTCTCTTTGATCGTGTAGTAGTACGTGAAATTGGATCCGGCGACGCCGAAGATGCCGGAGAGGAGGAACTTGCCGGCATCGCGAAGGTTGATTTTGAGCGCTTCGCGACGGAAGATGAAAAGAAACGGGAACAGCAGAAGAGCGGTGAAGGTGACCCGGGCCTGCACAATCACCACGGTGTCGACGTTATGGTTAAGGAGAAACTTGGCCCCGGTCGCGGCCGATCCCCAGAGGAAGGCGGCTCCCAGGACCATCGCGTATCCTTTGAATTCCTTCATTCGCCTCGAATTTTGTCGCTCCCGGGAGTCCCTGCTTCATCAGCGAGCCGGCGGAAATGTTCCGCTTGCTCCGCATCTCCATTCAACTCGTACAGATACCCGAGCCTCTTATACAGAGTGATCGGGTTCTTCACGTGCTCCAGACCCTTCCGCACAAAATCGATGAGTGTCTGCACGGGCGGGATATTGAGATCCGGTTCGTAACAATCGCAGGCATCGAGGTAGGGGTCAGGCTCTGCCGGACGCGCTGCGGCGGCCTTCTGATAATAGCTGATCGCAAGATCGTAATTGTCCGTCTCAGCCTCGGTCACCTCGAAAATACTTGCCAGCCAGAGAAAGACATCGTAGGCTGAATCCGGAAACTTCACGGCGAGCTTCTCACCGAAAAGCCGGATTTCGTCCACCGTCAAAGAGTTGTTCCAAAAGAGCAGACGATACAATTCGATGTCCAGGAGGTTCTGATCCATGGCTGCCTGAAATGCATCGAATATCTCGTTGAAATCCGTCGAGCTTGTAAAACACTTGCGGATCTCATCGAGCGAATACGTCCGCACGGATTGTCTCCCGATGGCTGCTATCGAGCGGGCAGCAATCGGCATGCCTGCGGCTGCGGGCCGCCGATTGGCCTGTGAAAGGATCGAGCGGGATGGTACTGGGCGTTACCGAATCAACTGTCGGAAAGCGGTGTCAGTGAGGGAAACATACACAAGCGTGCAATGAAAATCAACAAAGGTGGAGTCCGGCAACACCTTGTTTTTCTGCTTGGAACTCAGTACGTTCACTGTAGTTCCCTTACTTCTTCCCCGTTCTTACCGTGGTTCTATCATTCCTATCCCCTAGGAGATCCTTATGACACCCGCTCCATCATCCCAGCAAAATGCCAAGAACTCCCTCTCCGTTGTCGACAATCGGACGGGGAAGCAATTTGAGATTCCGATCACGGATAATACCATCAAGGCAATGGATTTCCGGCAGATGAAGACCGGTCCGGAAGACTTCGGCCTTATGACGTACGACCCCGCCTTCATGAACACCGCCTCCTGCAGGAGTGCGATTACCTACATCGACGGCGACAAAGGCATCCTCCGGTACCGCGGGTATCCCATCGAGCAAATCGGCGAGAAATGCTCGTACGTCGAGGTTGCATACCTTCTGATGTTTGGCGAGGTCCCCACGCCTGCGCAGCTTGCCGAATGGACCAAGAACATCACGGCCCATACTCCCGTCCACGAGAACCTCAAGAAGATCATGGACGGCTTTCAGCAGAACGGACACCCGATGAGCAAGCTCATCGCCGGTCTCGCTGCCCTGTCGACCCTCTACCCCTCTTCGAAAAACGTGGGCAACCGGGACGAAGAACTCTTGAGCGCATATCGCCTGCTGGGCAAAACGCCGGTGGTCGCGGCCTACGGGTACCGGCACGGCAAGGGCCTGCCCTATGTCGACCCCGACAGCAGCCTGAGCTACGCGGGGAATTTCCTCAACATGATGTTCAGCAAACCCGGGACCCAGTACAAACCGGACCCTGTCCTCGTGAGAGCCCTGGATATTCTCTTTATCCTCCATGCCGATCACGAACAGAACTGCAGCACCAACACCATGCGCGGAGTCGGGAGCTCAAAGGCCGATCCGTTCAGCTCCGCGGCCGCGGCGACGTGCGCATTGTACGGACCTCTTCACGGCGGGGCGAATGAGGCCGTTCTGTTCATGCTTGACGAGATCGATTCGTTGGCAAAGGTTCCGGCGTTCATCAAGGACGTGAAGGAAGGGAAAGGAAAGCTCATGGGGTTCGGTCATCGGGTCTATAAGAATTTCGACCCCCGGGCGTCCATCATTAAGAAGCTCGCAGACCAGGTGTTCGGCGTGACGGGACGCAACCCCAAACTCGATATCGCCCTTGAACTCGAGCGGATCGCCCTCCAGGACGACTACTTCGTGTCCCGGAAGCTCTACCCGAACGTGGATTTCTACTCCGGGTTGATCTACCAGGCCCTGGGCTTCCCCACGGAATTCTTCACCGTCCTGTTTGCCATCGGAAGGATGAGCGGCTGGGTGGCACAATGGGTGGAGCTGGTCAACGATGGAGAACAGAAGATCTCCCGGCCGCGCCAGGTTTACACCGGGCACGACGCGAGAAATCTGGTGAAGTGACACGCCCCTCGGGGCATGAGCAGGCAGGATCGGGCAGCACCGAACCGCATGCTCCGGACCCGGCAGGGCCGGACACGCGTGGTGCTGCCCGTCGTTTTACCGGCCCTCTTTGTCGGCGGCGGGTTTGCCCAGATCTTGTCCGTGGCCGTACCAAATGACCTCGACCCGTTCGAGGGTGATCAATCCTCCGCTGCCGCTTTTTTCGATCATGCGGTCGATTTCGGGCAGAATGCTGCGGATCTTTTCCTCCGTGTCGACGAGTTCAATGAGCATCGGCAGGTCTTCGGACAGACGGAGAATCTTCGCCGTGTGCATGTGACTTCTCGCGCCGAAGCCTTCGACCCCCCGCAGCACCGTCACCCCTGCCATCCCCCGTGCCTTCGCCGTGAGAACGATCGATTCGTAAAGCGGCTTGCCTTCGCACCGATCGGCCTCGCCGAGAAATATCCGGAGCAACTTTCCCTCGCCTTCCAGTTTCATGGGCTTCTCCTCTCTGGTGAGAATCGCGAGACTAAATCAAGCGTCCAAGAGCAATACCGATCCAGGTCGCTGCCAGGCACAACATCAAGTTCAGCCCGGCATTCGCCAGGGCAGCGGCAATGCTTCCTTCCAGGAACAGCGCGATCGTTTCGTAGCTGAACGAGGAGAACGTCGTGAATCCCCCGAGGATCCCCACCGTCAGGAAGAGCCTGACGGAAGGATTGACAAGAAACCGTTCCTCCATCGATGCCATCAAGAGCCCGATGATCAGCGAACCGAGAACGTTGACCGCCAGGGTTCCATAAGGAAATCCCGTCCCCGTCCACCGGTAGACGAGCCCCTGCATCAGGTATCGGGCACACGCACCAATTCCTCCTCCCGCAAATACGACGACGAGGTTCATCGGCGGGTCCTCCCCGGGTCCAACGGCCATGGCGATTGCTTGCCCCTTGGCACCCAAATTCTTACCATAACAAACCTATGCGCATTCTCTTGACATGTTTTTCGCGCTCGTGGGGCGGTCTGGAAATACAGGCCGTAGAGCTGGCGCGACAACTCCAGGCACGGGGCCACGAAACGTGGCTCGCATGCATCCCTGACAGCAGGCTCGAGAAGGAAGCCGCGGACCATGAGATCCGGACGTTGCCATTTGACGTCACCGGCTACGTCCATCCCCGCCTCGTCTGGCGACTCGCGAAGTTCATATCGCGGACGCATCTCGACGTCATTCACTGTCAGCTCTCGAAAGACATCGCCACGGTGGTCCCCGCCGTCAAGGCCGGAATGTCCGACGTGCCGGTTCTGCTCACCAGGAGCATGGGATCGTACGTCAACAAGAAGGATCCCCTCCATCAATTCACCTATGGGAACGTTTCCCTCGTCCTCGCAGTGTCTTCCGTAATCCGGCAGAACGTCATCGACACCACTCCGATGTCCGCGGAACAGGTGATCGTCGTTCCCTACGGCATTGATACCTCGCTCTTTTCCAGTGCACGGACCGACCGCACCGTCACAAGGAAATCCCTTGGATATGCCGACAGTGATATTCTGGTCGGATTCGTCGGGCGGTTCTCCCCCGGGAAAGGACATGAGGAGTTCCTCCGCGCCGCGGACATTGCCCGCAAAGAGGACCCGCGCCTGCGGTACCTGATCGTCGGAGAGCCGAGTTTCGGGGAAGAAGAGTACGCCAGACGCGTCCACGAGCTCCATGTTTCCCTGGGACTGCAATCTGTAGTGACCTTCGCAGGATTCCGGCGGGATGTGCGCGATCTCATGGCGGCATTCGACATTTTCGCTTTCCCGTCGCACGCCGAGTCGTTCGGCATTGTCCTCATCGAGGCCATGGCAATGGAACGACCGGTTGTCGCTTCGAATTGCGACGGTGTGCTCGACATCGTGGTCGACCAGCAGACGGGCATCCTGGTTCCCCCGAAAGACGATGCCCCACTCGCCCGGGCCATTCTCCGGCTTGCACAAGATCCGGCATTGCGGGTGCGCATGGGGTCGGCAGGGAGGCAGCGCGTTCTGGAGCAGTTTGACCAGCAAGCGATCATCGACCGGATCGTAGAAATCTATCGTTCCGTCCAGGAATCGGATTCCGAGTAGTATCCCCGTCATCGTCGCGTGCTCCACAGGGATGATGGCATTCCCGGCGGCTTGCGCGTGTGCGGTGGTGCATGCCCGGACACGCGAAACGATGCGGAGGGGACGACGGCGGGCTTGCGCTGAAGCGCCTGACGAAGTGCAGCGAACGGAGGGGGATGCGATGGCGCGTCTGCAGCAGTAATATTCGGTTTTGTCGAACCGCGTAGCGCGGGCACGACCTCTGCGCCTGAAAAGTGGTGTCCGGGAGTTCATGCCGGTCGTGGCGTGCACTCTCATCCTACGCTTCGTTGATCGCAGGCCGACTCCCATTGCCTTCCTACGACTTGTCCCGTGAGAGTACGTTCTCAATCGAGGCAACCAGTTCCCGGAAATGGAACGGCTTGTGCAAAAAGGTATCCACTCCGAGCGCGCTGCAGCGCGCCTGGGCCGCAGGGGAGGTGTCTCCCGTGAGGATCACAAGATTTGACCGTATTCCGCGACGTTTGAGTTCCTCGGCTACGTCGGCACCGTCCATGTCGGGCATATGAAGATCGAGGAGCACAACATCATAGGGTGAAGCAACGATCGAGTCGATGGCCGACCTTCCGTTCCCGGCGACCTCCACCGAGAAGCCTTCGAGGATCAATTGAGACTGAACGAGCGCCCTCAGGTCTTCTTCATCATCGACATAGAGAATGCGGGTGGCCATGGTTGGGCTCGGCGCTTTTCGGTCCGCAGTCGTGCGGTTTTGTAAGGGGGATCATCGATCCTACCGGGCAAGAACTCGCTCGACCGAATCGATAAGTTCGTGGAAATTGTAGGGCTTGGTGAGATAGTCCGCCGCACCGAGTTTGATGCACTGACTGGCAACTGCGAGATCATCCACACCGGTCAGCATGATAACGGGTGGCGGGTTTTGTCGCTTCGTGAGGTACTGCAACACAGCGAATCCATCCATCCGCGGCATTCGAAGGTCGAGAAGGACCAGGTCAAATTGCTGCTTATCAAGCATCTCCACCGCCTCTTTCCCATCGCTCACCGTCTCCACATCAAACCCCTCGAGCGAAAGATGACTTTTTACCAGCTCGCGGAGAGGTTCTTCGTCGTCCGCATAAAGTAATCGCTGCGCCATGGGGAAGTTCCGGTTTGTAGAATTCCCCAATTTTACCTAGAAAATAGCAGAGAGTCAACTCGAAGCGGCCGGCTCGGCGGAGATCGCGTCCGGAGCCGCAAACGAGGTGAGAGACGACCATCCTTCCTCTCAGCGGACCCAGAGATACGTAATCCCCCGATTCCCACTTCCCAGGTCGGAATCGTCGGTTATCCCTGCCTCCGTTCGCATCGCCTGGCTCCGTGGATCGTAGAGTGAGTACTCTTCCCCGGTGATGACCCCTCGAAGTTTGGTGCTCATGTGCGCCGCCCAATTGCGGACGGTTTCGCGCGTCGCCCCACCCTTTCCGGTGCTCCCGTACCCATGGATGATTTTGATTACCCGGGTGGTGGAAGACCGGCGCGCAGCCATCCACTCCTGGAGCAGCAACGCTTCCACAACGGCAGGTTGCAGGGGCGGATGTGCGACATCGAGGATCCGCACCGGCGACGTTCGGGTGGGAAGAGGTTTCTTCATTCTCTGAAGTCCTCAGGCTTGATCCCATACTCCGACATTTTCCTGTAGACGGTTTTGCGGTCGACAGCCATCAATCGGGCGACCTGGTTGACGTTCCCCTGATTCTGGTGCACCGCTCTGCGGAGATATTGCTCCTCCGCATTTTGTGTAATCGCGGCGAGATACTCTTTGAAAGGCATGACCAGGTCGGGCACGACACCGACCCTCTCGGCAGGGACGACTCCTTCCCCTGATCCCGGGAGATCCAGCGCTGTAATGGACGTCCCGGTGGTCGTCAGGATTGCCCGCTTGACGAGGTTCTCCAATTCCCGGATATTGCCATGCCAGGAGTGGCGCATCATCTGACTGATGACGAGCGGCGAGACAGTCAGCACGTTTCCCCCGGAAAGTGCTTTGTGCCGGTCGAGGAAATGATCCACCAGCAACGGGATGTCTTCCATCCGCTCGCGGAGTGCCGGCAGTGTGATGGGAAAAACATTCAACCGGTAGTAGAGGTCCGAGCGAAATTGTCCTTGCTCCACCATTCCTTCAAGGTCACGGTTGGTGGCGGCAACCACGCGCACATCGACCGAAAGAGCGCCGTTCCCTCCCACTTTCTCGAATGATTTTTCCTGGAGGACCCGAAGGAGTTTTGTCTGCACTGTTGCGCTGATATCCCCGATTTCATCCAGGAACAACGTTCCTCCGTTTGCCTCCTCAAATTTTCCCCGTCGTTGCCGCGTGGCTCCGGTGAACGCTCCCCGTTCGTGGCCGAACAATTCACTTTCGAGAAGGGCTTCGGGGATCGCGGAACAGTTCACCACGACAAACGCGCGCTCATTCCGGATGCTGTTGTAGTGCAGCGCCTTCGCGACCAGTTCCTTTCCCGTCCCGCTTTCTCCCCTCACCAGGACGGTGACGTCGGTGTCGGCCACCCTCTGAATTTTCTGGATCACCGATTTCATCAGCGGGCTGCGGCTGATCATATTCGACCAGTTGTACGTCGTCTGGAGCTCCTTGCGGAGGTATTCGAGCTCCTGTTCTGTTCTCGTGAATGCCAGGGCGCGCCGGATCTTCAGGATGAGTTCATCGTTCTTCACCGGCTTGGTGAGGTAGTCGATGGCGCCGATTTGCATCGCCTCCACGGCGGTATCGATGGACCCGAAGCCCGTGACCATGATGACCGGGAGCCGCGGTTGCTGCGCGCGGATTTCCTTCAACAGTTCTATGCCCGTCATGGTCGCCATGACCAGGTCGGAGAGAACGAGGTCGACGTCGCGCGTCTTGAGAAGTTCCAGAGCCTCTCGCCCGTTGGCGGCGAGAGTGACTGTGTACTGTTCATCCTCAAGGAGCGTTGATGTCGCGAGACGGAACGCTTTATCGTCGTCGACGACGAGCACGTGTTCACGACGCAGGGTTGTCATGGTCTCCCGCCGGAAGATCAATATGAAATGTGGTCCCTTTCCCCTCTTCGCTTTCCACCACGATCGTGCCGTTATGTTGCTGGATGATTCCATAACTGACGAAGAGCCCCAACCCGACGCCGCTCACCTCCTGCTTGGTCGTAAAGAACGCATCGAAGATTTTATCCAGGTGGGGCTTCGGTATGCCGATACCATCATCGTGAACGCTGACGCGGACTCCCCCGTTGTGTTCGCCTGCCGCGAGCGTGATCGTCCCGGCCGCGTGTTCAGCCTGCTGCGTGCGTGCCGCATGGATCGCGTCGCGGGCGTTGGCCACAAGATTGATAATGACCTGTTTGAACCGGTCGCGCGATCCCTGGACTGTCGGGAGCGAGGGCGCAGCAGCGACGACGATCCGGATGGATTCGTCGGCAAGAGAGGGTTCATACATTTTCGCCACTTCGCCGAGCAGGAGACCAATGGTGATCGGCTCCCGCCCGATTTCCACAACGGAGGATCGGAAGAAGTCCAGCATCTGACGGGTGAGACGCGCCAGACGTTCCACCTCTTCAAGAGCGACCTCGAGAAGATCCTGAGAACGTTCATGGGAAGACCGGTGCTTGACGGAGGATTGAAGCAGGCTCTGGATGTTATGGATGGGGTTGTTGAGTTCATGGGAGAGTTGCGCCATGAGTTTACCGGTGATTGCGAGCCGTTCGCTCCGGACAAGCTCTTCCTGTGTCGCCCGGAGCTGGCGAAGCGTGTTTTCCATTTGCACATTCTGTTCGGCAAGGCTCCGGTTCAGCTGGTCGAGCTGCTCGATCTTCTCTTTGAGTGATGATCGCATCCCGTCGAAACGGAGCGCGAGGACATGGAGCTCGTCGGGCGGCATTCCCCTCGATGGCGAAAGGGGGATTTTGTAATCGAGATCTCCTTCGCCGATGGCCCGGGTAGCCGCGACAAGACGTTCCACGGGGTGGGAAACAAGCTGCCGGAACAACACCGTCGCAATTCCCATGACTGTTCCGACAATCACAAAGAAGATCAATATCGACCGTTTCCAATTCCCTTCGGCGGCGCGTTCCACCGCTTCCATGGAGATGATCAAATCCGTTGCGCCGAGCGTATACCCTACCGGCACCGCATGGCACCGCTGGCACACCGTCGATGCGTTGAAGGGGATGACGCCGCGGACCTTGTTCCCTTCTCTTCTGAAGGCCGGCTGCCCTGTTGCGAGGACCTGACGGTCCAAATCGTCTTCCGGGAGCAACGATTTGTACTTGGCCGCCAGGCGCGCGATGCGCGCATGCGTGAGCAGCTCGGTGCGCAGTTTCAGGTTATTCACGAAGATCCTGAGCGTGTCGATTTCGGGCAGCGTGTTGACGCGTCCGATGAAGGTGCTATCGACCGCCAGATTGTTCAGCATCATGCTGACAAGCGACTCCTTGACGATATCGGCATAGGTGTACGCCGCCATCTGGGCTTCCTTCTGCATGGCCTGATCCTGAAAGTGGTTCTGCACCATGACGCCGGCGGCGAGGAACAGCATGAAGACCGGGACGATGCCGAGAAGGATCTTCTGGGAAAGGGAGAATCGGAAGCCGGGGATTCGCACAAGGCTCTCTCGGAGTGAGACATGACGCGAGAGTTCACAATTAGCCCAAACGTACCAATTTAGCCCCTGAGAATCAAAACAAACCGAATATCGCGGAAGTGAAGAGAAAATTGAATCTTACCGCAGATCTTCCGTATATTCTCATGGTCGAGTATGGGCACACACGCCGTCAGTTCCGCTACACAAGAGGTTCTCCGGAGCCTCGACGCGCTCTCCTCGCACGGATTGGCGCGCCGGGATGATCTCGGCGTCCTGCTGGAAGCCGCGGCGAGGAGCGGGCACCATGATGTCCTCGACCGGCTGAGCTTCGAGGCGAAGTTTGTTTCTCAATCGACCCGCATGCTGGAGCACCTCGACACTGTGCCGCAGGGAATTGAACGGTTGCAAAAAGAACTTTCTGCGTCACTCGATCGCGTGGGGAATTTCGTCAGGACACTCGTTCAGACCCTGGACGAGGACGAACGTATCCGCCTGGAAAAAGAATATCTGACACTTCAGCCGGCTGTCATAAAAAACCTCATCACTCTCTGTCACGACCTACGTTGGTACAAGAATCTTCAAATAGATCATTCCCGCGGCGCGCCGTCGCGGCCACACACTCGCCGTCCCTCATAACGCACAGAGATCCCGACAGTTCATGGGCGCTCTGGCGGATCGCCCTTTTCGTGTGTATTGTCGCGGGGATCTTCTGGCTTGGGGGAACCAATGCGCGGGCGTTTCTCGGCAATGATATGTTGAAGCCGGGGACCATGGAATTTGAGGACTATCTCGCTCCCGAGTCGGAGCGCGAAGTGTTCCGCCTGATATCGGTGACCTCCGTCGTTGTGGCCATCAGCTACATCGTCACGCTCATCAGCAGCCTGGTGTTCCTGTTCACCTCCCCCTTTCGTCTGAAAGAACACGGGTGGCTGGTGATGGCCGTCATTCTCTTCTATCTATTCGTGCCGGTCGAAATCTATACGATGATTCTGGACGGGAAGATGGTGTACAAAGAATTCTTCACCACTGCCGATAACGCAGTCTTTCGACAGCTCTTCATCGCCCGGGTGAAGGCACTCTCCGGGGCCCCCGTTGTCGCCATCCTCTGTTACTATACGGCGATCGGTCTTGCTGTCTTTCAACCCTTCAGAAAGCCGCCGAAGCTCGACCATGAAGCCTGACGAGTTGATCCAGGAGCTTCACACGATCGCGGGACAACTCGGCGTAACAATCCGCTACGAGCGCGGCGAATTTGAGGGCGGGTACTGCATCCTGCGTGAGCAGCGGCTCCTCCTGATCAACCGCCGCCTGCTTCCCTCGAGGAAAGCCGCGATCCTTGCCGTTGCCATGCAGGAGATCGGTCTCGACACTGTCTTTATGAAGCCCGCGGTCCGCGCTTATATCGAGGATGAGGTGGCCCGTGTTCGGAGCCGGGAGAACCATGCATGATTAGAGCCGTCATTTTCGACCTCGATAACACGCTGGTGGATTTCATGGCCATGAAACACCAGGCCATTGAGGCGGCAATACAATCCATGATCGATGCCGGCCTCGCGTTGAGTCATGACGACGTCCGCCATCGCATCGATGCGATCTACAAGGAACGCGGGATCGAGTTTCAGAACGTGTTCGATCAGCTGCTCTACGACCTTTTCCAGAAGGTCGACTACAAGATCCTCTCTGCCGGCATCATTGCCTACCGGCGCGCACGGGAGGCTGCGCTTGTGCCGTACCCCCATGTTCACCTGACGCTCATCGGACTGTTGAAGCGCGGCCTGATGCTCGCAGTCGTGTCGGACGCACCCGCACGCGAAGCATGGCTCAGGCTCTGCTCGCTCAGTTTTCACCACCTGTTCGAGTGCGTGGTGACGTTCGGGGATACCGGCGAGCGCAAACCCAGCCCCGCCCCGTTCCGGAAGGCCCTTGAACAGCTCAATGTCCGTCCGGAAGAAGCGCTGATGGTCGGCGATTGGCCGGAACGCGATGTCGTCGGCGCTTCGCAGCTCGGCATCAAAACCGCTTTCGCCCGGTACGGTGACACCTTCGGCACCGTGGAGTCTCACGCGGATTATGACCTGAAGGACATTTCGGAACTCCTGGAGATCGTCGACCACTTGAACGGGAACCATCGTCTCCGCCCGTTGTCCTCCACGTCCGCGGGAGCATGATGGTCAAGGGGATCGGGGTCGATATCATCGAGATCGAGCGTGTCCGGGAGAGTATAGCCCGGACCGGTGGCCATTTTGTCGAAAAGGTGTTTACGGACGGGGAGGTCGCCTATTGTTCGGGCAAGCAGGATGCAGCCCAGCACTTCGCCGCCCGTTTCGCCGCAAAAGAGGCTGTCAGCAAGGCCCTCGCCACCGGATGGTCCGGGGCGTTCCGTTGGAAAGACGTCGAGGTCACCAACGACGCTCTCGGCAGACCGGAAGTCCGGTTGCATGGCAAATTGAAAGACCAGCTCGGCAAAGCAACCGTGTTTCTCTCGCTGTCACACTCCCTGACCCACGTTGTGGCCATGGCTGTCATAGAGGACCGGGCACCGTGCGACTGACGCTGTACTGGAAGTTGATCTTCGGGTTCGGCCTGATCATATTCATTCTCACGGCCGCGAATGTCTATGTCCTCTACCAGCTCATCAGTGTCTCGTCGGCCACGCGTCTGACCATTACGCGCGACGTGCGCTCGGTGGATATGACGAAGCAGCTCCGGACACTCCTGTATGACGAAGAACGCTACGCGCAGAAGTTCCTCGTCACGCGCGACAGCACGTACCGCAATCTCTTCAACGACCAGAGACGCGCAGTCCTCGCGACCCTGACGTCGATGGCGGGGACCGCGACCGATTCGACAGAACGGGCACTGATTGGATTGACATCCCGTCGCCACGCATGGTATGCGGGAGCGGTATTCGCGACGTACGAAAGTGGAACGACATCCGAAGATTTGATTTCGCGCCAGGAAGCGATGATGGATACGCTGGATGGTGTCTATCGGGACCTGGAAGAAATCGTGCGGGTCAGAGAACGTGCCGTACAACATACCGTGGTCGCGGCCCAGGAGTCGGCGGAAACTTCGGCGGAGGTTTCGCTCCTCCTGACGATCGGCGCTTTGTTCCTCGCAGGCGGCATCGCCCTGGCGCTCACGCAGTCGATCACGGTACCACTCCGCGCCCTCATGCGGGCAACCGATGAAGTTGCCCGTGGAACATTCACCCGGGTTGCCATGAAGACCAAAGGGGAGATCGGCCGATTGGCCTCGGCGTTCGACCACATGGGATCCCGCCTCCGGAAAGCTCAGGAAGCGCGCGTGGAGATGATGCACCATATCTCCCATGAAATCCGGATGCCCCTCCAGACCATGCACTCGGCGTATTATCTTCTCGCCGAACAGGAAGCCGGCCCGATCACGGACCACCAGCGGAGACTGTTGCTGTCGATGAGGGACAACATCGACAAGATCGCACGGTTCAGCAACCAGTTTCTCGATCTTGCAAGAATCGAGGCGGGAATGATGGACTACGAGATCGTCCCCACCGACCTCTACGCGGTTCTCTCCCAAGCCGTCGACGATGCACGGGTCAATGCCGCCAGCAAGGAAGTAGCGGTCGCGTTCGAGGCGGCGCCCGTTCCCCTGGCACGCGCGAACCCCGACCGTTGCGATCAGGTGTTCTCGAATTTGCTGAGTAACGCAGTGAAGTACACGGACAGCGGCGGACAGGTTTCCGTGATACTGGAAGCGACATCGTCCACCGTCCGGTGTTCCGTGAAGGACACCGGTGTCGGAATTTCACCCGATGAGGTCCAGCACATTTTCCAGAAATTCTATCGCGCAAAAACTCCCGGCCGAAGGAGCGGGACGGGGATCGGACTTGCGCTCGTGCAAGCACTCGTCAGGGGGATGGGAGGGCACATTTCCGTGGACAGCGTCCCCGGTCAGGGATCCACCTTCGTCGTCGAATTTCAGATTGCAGCCTCATGACCCGAAACCATTGTTTTGTTTTGACATCCGTGTTGCTGGCCGGTCTTCTTGCCGGGGGGTGCAATCTGCTCAATCCCCCCCACGACGATGAATACATTGCGGCCGCGCACATGGAGACCGCAGAGACCCATGAAGAAGCGGGGGACCTCAGCTATGCCACGAGGGAATACGACATGGTCGCGATGTTGTATCCCAACTATTCGGATTATCCCAGGGCCGTCATGAACGCGGCAAGGCTGTTCCTGACCGCCAGAAATCCCGCCGCGAACGACTCCTCGGCGCTGACACTCCTGACCCTGTACCTTACTCTCCCGGTTCCGGAGGAAACAAAAGCCGGAGTTCGTACTCAACTGGCGCTCCTGGAACGCGTGATGGGGTTACGGGCTCTCCTTGCACGGACGGAGCACAGCCTCGACAGTCTCGGTTCAGTCACCCGCAAGCAGACGGCATCCATCGGAGCACAATCTCAACGTCAGAGCGAGCTCGAAACCGAGCTCCGACAGACGAAAGAGGAACTCGCGCGTCTGAAAGAAGTCGATGTCAGACTTTCCCGCACACAACGGCGGCGATAACCCGCCGCCAGCATCCTCTCACTCTCCCCACAGGCCCGAACATGCGGTTCCTTGTCATTCTACTTTCTCTTCTCTTGACCCGCCAGGCGTCGTTCTCCCAGGGTGCACTTGACGGCAAGTGGGACGGAGAAATCCGCGTCGGTGGGATACAACTGGAAATCCACGTGACGTTTCACGATACATCCGGACAGATGAGTGCGACGATCGACATCCCGCCGCAGCATGCATATGGTCTCCCGCTCCAGAATATCCGTTATGTGAAATCGGGGGTTCACTTTGAACTTCCTGCAGGGCCGGGCGTGGCAATCTTCGATGGGACTCATGCCGCCGACTCCATTACCGGCATTTTCGCGCAAGGCGGCGCCCTGGGGACTTTCGCTCTGACCCCCGCACCGCTCGCTCAATCCAATCGGCCAGCGGATACGCCGCCTCCTTACAAGGTGGAAGAGGTGACATTCCGGGACGGCACTCTCACCCTTGCCGGCACGTTGACCACTCCTGAGACCACGGGACCGCACCCTGCGTTGGTCCTGCTCACAGGGAGCGGCCCACAGGACAGAGATGAGGATGTCCTCGGGTTCAAGATTTTCAAGGATCTTGCTGACGTGCTGACGCGTTCCGGGATTGCGGTCCTCCGGTTTGATGACCGCGGGGTGGGAGGGTCTGGCGGAAATCAAGCTGATTGTACTGACGACGACTATGCAGCCGACGCAATGGCCGCCGTAGAATTGCTGCGGATGCGGCCGGAGATCGATTCGAGCCGCATCGGACTCCTCGGACACAGTGAAGGGGCAAGTGCAGCTTCGATCGCGGCCTCCATGCACCCCCATACGATTGCCTTTCTGGTCCTGATGGCCGGAGGGGCGCTACGGGGGGATTCCGTCATCAACAGTCAAATCGTGCGATTGGGTCTCGCGGCGGGTAAGACGGGCGCTGATCTCGAGGAATCCCTTCAGCTTCAGAAGGAGATCTACACCGCGGTCCGTGAAGGAGGAGATATGACCCGGGCCCGGGGAATACTCCACGACAAGGCCGCCCGGGCGTACAGGACGCTTACCCCTGCGCAGCGAGCGGCGGTGAAGGATAGTGTGGCTTTCGTGACCCAAGCCGTCGAAATACCGCTCGCTGCGACGAAGAGCCGTTGGTTCCGCCGATTCATCGATCTTGATCCGGCGGCATATTTGAAAAAAGTGCGGTGTCCGGTGCTTGCGCTGTTCGGCGAACGTGACCACCAGGTGTTCCTTGAACTGAACAAGCCACCGATGGAAGAGGCGCTCAGGGGAAACAAAGACGGTACGGTGATCGTTGTTCCGAAAGCCAATCATCTCTTCCAGCTTGCGGGAACCGGCTTGCCGTCCGAATACGCATCGTTGCCGAAATCATTCGCGCCGGGCTTCACTGATACACTGACGGCCTGGCTTGACGCGCGGCTTCACATCGGGAAATGAGGGGATGAACCGGAGGGATGATCGGATCGTGAGGGCCATGGACATCAATTCATCATGGCCCTCCTCAACCCAAAATCTAAAATCTAAATTCTAAAATCTAAAATGTCAATCACCTTGTCCAAGTCTCCGTCCGCCCGAACAACGGCATAAGCACATATCCGCGGAGATCAAGCGTGTGCTCGTCCACCAAGGTCATCTTCGCGCTGTAGTCGTTCCCGCTTTTCGGATCGTAAATCTTCCCGCCCTTCCAGACATCGTCGCCGTCGAACTCGAACCCTCGCAAAATGGTCATGCCGAGCAAGGGTCGTGTGCGCAGTTTCGCTTCGGGGTTGTTCTCGTCCACTTTCGGTTTGCCGTCTTTGTCCGGCTCTTTGAGCCACACGATGCGGCCGCTGAATTCTTCACCATCTTTATAGATTTCAATCTTCGACGTTCCGCCGGCGGTCAGCCATTCTCCGACAATGGCATAAGCCTTGGTTGAATCCTGGGCGCGGGCGGCGTGAGTTCCGCTGAGAATGAATAGGTATGCGACAGTTGCAGAAAGAAGGAGAGACTTTCGCATGATAGCTCCTCTGTTGTTGAAACGAAGGTGAGAAACGACATCGGTTAGAGCGTGAACACCAGAGAAACACCACCCACACCCGGGTACACGCGGAGCGAACAATGATTCTCTCCTCTGTCGCCTTCAAACCAGGAGACGAGAGAGTTGGACACGGCGATCGACGTCGCCGCCCCGAAGACCAGATCCGAGAACCAATGCTCCGATGTGTAGATTCGCGATGCGGCAGTCGCAGTGGCAAGGGTGTACAACCCGATGGACGCCCAGACATTGCCAATGCGTCGCGAGAGGACGGTACTCATCGCAAATGCCACAACGGTGTGTCCCGAGGGGAAGGAATGAACGTCATCATTGAAGAATCTGAACGGCTGGAACCAGTGATTTCCGTGACCGGTGAACGGCCTTGCCCTCCCGATGCCGATTTTTATTGCGGTGGAGAGTGCCCCGCTGAAAAACATTGCTCCGGTTGCCAGCAATCCGGTCTCCCTCAGCCACCGCTCGTGCGACAGGAGCCCGGCGATGTACATTCCTGCACCCAGCGTGAACATGTACCGACCGTCACCGTAGATGACCACCACATTACTGACGTCGTCACCGGTGAGGGTATGATTTCTGTCGAACAGCTCCCGCAGTTCGACATCGGCCAGCGAGGCTGCTCCCGTCCCGACACCCACGCCGCCCGCAATAAGCCAGTCGCGGGTCTCCCAGTGAAGCGGACGAAGGGCAAGGTACTCCGCCGCGTGGAATAACGTCAGCCCATCTCCTGCAAGAACATCGCCCACGGCCGGGGAATGTTCCTCTCCTTGCGACCGGGCAAGTACAGGGATGCAGAGGCAGATCAGCAGGAATCGCAGGCGCATGAACGGAGCGGAATCATGAATGGGATAAACCATGATAGTCAAAATGCAGCTAAAAGAAAACGGCAGCTATTGGAATCGAACGTTGCTGGACGTACCTTACCGCGTGAGGAGATTGCGAGCATGACATCGGAAGTGCACGAACGATCTGTACGCGAGATATTCAGGTTGGCGCCGAAAAAGCGAAAAGAATTCGAAACGCGGCCGCAACAGACAGCGATGGCCGAGGCGGTTCATGAGGCCCTCTCCACGAACGGATCGCTGATCGTCGAAGCTCCCACCGGAGTCGGGAAGACCCTCGCATATCTGATTCCCTCGGTTCTTGAAGCAACCGGGCATCATCGGAAAGCTGTCATTTCCACCCACACGAAGAATCTGCAGGATCAGCTTCTCCTCAAGGACATCCCTCTCACCAGGCAACTCCTGGACCTGCCGTTCAAGGCGGTTGCGCTCAAAGGGCGGCGCAATTACCTCTGTACCACCCGTCTTGCAGCGGCCGTCGAATCCGCCGCCCGTCTCTTCAGCACGCCCGAACAGGAGCAACTCGAGAAGCTTCTCGCATGGTCAGAGACGTCCCGCGACGGTGATCTCGGCACCCTTCCGTTTGCCGTGTCCGCTTCGGTCGTGGGAATGGTTGCCTCCGAGCCGGGTATCTGTAACCCGCATGACTGCCGCACAAGTTGTTTCTTCCAGCACTCGCGGGAATCGGCCAAAGCGGCCGACCTGGTCATCATGAATCACGCACTGTTCTTTCAGCTGCTCCAACGCGGCGACGATGATGACGACCGGTTGATATTTGACAATGACTTTGTGGTTTTCGATGAGGCCCACACCCTGGAAAATGTCGCCTCCTCGGCACTCGGCCTCCGCCTTTCCAACGCGCAAATCCGTTCGCTCATTACCAGACTGTATCATCCGCGCACACGCAAAGGGCTGCTTCCACGGCGCAACAGAGCAACAACTGAACGGATACGCCATGCCGTCCAGGAGATTGATGAATTCTTCCTGACCGCTCTCCGAGCCGCGACCAGAGAGGCGGGATCGCCGGTCCGGGAGGTTCGCGTCCGCACGCGCGGCCTGGTCGAGAATACTCTCTCGCCGATATTTCAAGGATTGATTCACGAGATGGAGAACATTGCCGAGGGCGCCCGAGAGCCCGTCGCGAAGGAACTCCGTCGCCTCGCGCGCGAACTCGAGCTTGCGGACAATGCACTTGCAGGATTCCTGGATCAATCGCTGGAAGGATTTGCTTACTGGATCGAAGGTTCATCGGTCAAGAGCGAGAATATCACCCTGTGTGCGTCTCCCTGTGATGTCGGACACCTGATCGGCCCCAGGTTGTTCAACGGGAAAACCTCCGTCGTATTGACCAGTGCAACCATCAGCACTCAGGGTGACCCACGGTATTTCCAATCCCGTCTGGGTGCGACCGACGTCCCGTTTCTTTCCCTCGACTCACCGTTTGATTATGCCCGCCAGGTGCGCGTGATCATTGCCCCTGATATGCCCCCGCCTGATCGGGCGGCAGAATATTCGTCCGCATTGCCGGAGAGAATCCTCCAGGCCATCGACCGCACACAGGGACGAGCCCTGGTGTTGTTCACGAATTCGGCACAACTCCAGGATATGGCGACGAAACTCCGGCCGCACCTTGAAGAGCGGGGAATTCGTCTCCTCGTCCAGCAACGAGCGGAGCAACGACACGCTCTTCTGGAGGAATTCAAGCGCGATGTACAATCGGTCCTGTTCGGGGTCGAGAGTTTCTGGATGGGTGTCGACGTTCCGGGCGACGCGCTCCGGCACGTTGTTATCGTCCGTCTCCCATTCCCGGTCCCGAGCCATCCGCTCATCGAAGCACGCGTCGAGGCGATTGAAGAGCGTGGCGGGAGTCCCTTTGCAGAGTATTCGCTCCCCGAGGCGGTGCTGAAGTTCCGTCAGGGTGCCGGAAGGTTGATTCGTACAAAGAGCGATACGGGCTTCATAACCATTCTTGATTCGCGGATCGTGTTGAAATCATACGGGCGGGTCTTTCTCGGATCCCTTCCCCCCTGCCCGGTGGAGATTCTCCTGAAAAATGGGGAAAGTCGCATGATAAACGAGGATTTCATGTGAGTATCGCCGGCTGTCCCCGTGCCATTTTAAAGAACCTGTAACGATTTCCTCACGATTTCCTTGATGCAAATCCTGAAAGATCAAGAAATGCCTTGTTTTTTTGGGAGAATATGATATCTTCACAGCAAACCTTATCCCAAACCACGCAAGGTTGTCACCGTTTTGTTCACTTAATCCCAAGGAGGTCCAATGGGCAAGGCAATGTCAAAGTCGGCGATTGTTGCACACTTCGCCAAGAAGTTTGATATCAAGAAGAAGGCGGCCGCAGCGATGTTCGAAGAACTCGCGACCCTCGCGTACAAAGAGGCAAAGAATTCGTTTACGATTCCCGGCATTGGTAAACTCGTTCTTGTCAATCGCAAGGCACGCATGGGGCGGAATCCGAAGACCGGAGAAGCAATTAGTATCCCGGCAAAGACCGTTGTGAAGTTCCGCGTAGCGAAGGCTTGCAAGGAAGCAGTCCTTCCGAAGAAGGCAGTCAAGTCCACACCGGCAGCACCGATGGCTTGATTGGGTCACCGACATATTCCAGTGACAGACGGCCCGCACTGCAGGGCCGTTTGCGTTTTGGGGATCAGGTCACTGCGTTGAATGTCTAAACACGCTTTCGTACATTGAGGAGTCATGCGCATCATCCGTTCCTTCCAAAAGTTCGTGCGCACCCTGGGCCCTGTGGAGCAAGCGCAGGTGGTAGCTTCCACAGCAGTCGTGGTTTCGATGATTACGATCATCAGCGCCATGGCTGCAACGCGCCAATCCCCCCGTCTCATGGATTTTATCAGTATCCTGACGGTCGGCCTGTTCGGACTGGTAACAGTGACCTTCTCTCTCCGCTACGGACGGCAGATGGACGCTCAACAGCGCCATCTTCTCGCGTTGAATTCCCTCGCAGACACGTTGAGCCAGATCACCGATCCGCAATTCGTGCTTGAGAGTGCTCTGAAAAAAGTCATGGGGTTCTTCGACACCCCGTCAGGCTGGGTGTACATGATCCAGGGGGAGAGGATTTCGCTTTCCATCGCCCGGGGGACAACCGGCGATTTTCTCGGCGCGTCGGGGATCTCCAGAGAATCTCTGGCGACATGGTGTGCCGCGCCGCATCTCACCCGCGAAAGAGTATCTGACGCCGGGGGTGCGATAAGTCAGGAGCTCAAAAACCAGGGAATCCAATTTTGGGCCACCATCCCCTTCTCCATCGAGAACTCTCTTGCCGGCTTTCTGGCGGTGGCCGGACCGACGTATTCACGCGCACAGCCTTCGCAGTTCGAGCTTGTCCAGGCGCTCGGCAACCAGATCAGCGTCGCCCTCACCAACGCCTGGTTGTTTGAACAGCTCACCCGCTCCCGACGCCAATATGCCGATCTGTTCGAAAATGCACCTGATATCTACCTGAGCGTTTCCTCCGACGGGACGATTCTGGACTGCAACACGACGGGTGCGAAAATGCTCAACGCCGGGAAGACCGATATCATCGGACGAAAAATCGAAGAGTGGTTCGCCGCCGATCGTCGCGCAGCTGTTCGTTCGTCGTTCGAGCAGATGTTGAGCCGGCGCGATGCCATCCGTGACGAGGAAGAGACCATGGAGGACGCCGCAGGCCGCCGATTCTCGGTCCTCCTGAACTCCTCTCTTGTCCTCGACAGTGAAGGACGAATGGTGACGGCACGCGTTGTCGCACGGGATATCACCGAACGGAAAAAAATGGAAGCGGCGATTCTTCATGCGCAGAAACTCGACAGCATCGGCAATCTCGCCGGAGGAATTGCCCACGATTTCAACAATCTGCTTGCCGCAGTGCTTGGATCGGCAAACATCATGCGCCGGCAAATGGGCGAAGATGAGCGGCTCAAGAAGTACCTCGATATCGTAGAATCGTCCGCCCGACGGGGCTCCACTCTCACCCGCCAGCTTCTGACCTTCGCCCGCAAAACCGAGCGGCAGGTCAACGCCATCGACGTCAACGCGATTGTGAATGATACTCTCGCGCTCTTTCAACGGGGCGCGGACAAACGCATGACGGTGGAAACAGCCCTTTCCACCGAGAGCCTCACGACAAACGGAGACGAAGGCCAAATCCAGCAGGCTGTCCTCAACCTGTTTGCGAATGCACGGGATGCCATGCCGGATGGAGGCGTCCTCCGGATTGAAACAGGTGCGATCTTCGCCGACGGTCATATTACTCATGAATTTTCCTCCGTCCGTCCCGGACCGTTTGTGACGATCCGGGTGAGCGATACGGGGAGCGGGATCCCCCGTGAACTGCAGGGACGGGTATTTGAACCGTTCTTCTCGACCAAAGATCATGGTACCGGTCTCGGACTTTCCGTGGTCTACGGGGTCGTGCAAAGCCACGGAGGGTTCATCAATCTCGAGAGTCTGCCCGGAAGCGGTACGTCCGTGACCCTCTTCCTCCCCCGGCTCGCCGTGAAACCACCGGCATCACGGACGAAGCAGACTCTCCCGCGGGGCACGGAAGAAATTCTGATTATCGACGATGAGGACAGCGTCTCCGAAATTGCGCGCGATATGCTTGTGAGCCTCGGATATACGGTGTACGTCGAGAACGACGGGCGGGCGGGGGTGAACTTCTTCCGAACCAGAAACGCCTCCGTGCGTCTTGTGCTGCTCGATGTCAACATGCCCGTGCTGGGGGGGAAGGAAGCGTTTGCCGAACTTCGTAAAATCGATCCATCTTCACGGATCGTCATCGTCACCGGCTATGGACGGGGAACCATTGAGACTGCGGATTTTGGCAGTCAGGTGAACGCCTTCATGCAAAAGCCCTTCCAAATGGAGACGCTGGCCATGACGGTGCGACATGTCCTCGATGAAGTCCCTACCAGAATCGACCCGGATAAACCTGACACTGCGGGTAGCACGTGAATACGGTGTTCGACATCCTCCGGAAGGCCCGGGAAGCACGCCATTACACACTGGCGGACATCGCCGATGCGACCCTGATCAACATCGATCATTTACGCGCTCTGGAAGAAGGCAGGACGGATATTCTGCCGGAGGCGTACATCCGGGCGTTCGTGCGGGAATACGCGGCCGCGGTGGGGTTGAACGCACAGGATATCATGGAGCTGTACAACGCAGAACAACATCCGGAAGCCCCGACGGAGGGGCGGACAGGTCCGGCGGAGAAATCCTCAAGCTTGCCGGAAGAGCCCGCTGCGGAACGACGCGGGCTCATGCTGAACTCCGGTCAGTACACGCGTACAATAGTTGTTCTCGTCAGTCTGGCAATTTGCGCCATCGTGACCTGGAATATCTTCGGGGTGCGGGGATCCATCGATAGAAGGGACTCGTTCCGCGACGTCCTCCGGGAGAATGAAGAGCGCGCCGGTATTCAGACGGGACCGGACAACGCTCCGAAAGGAATGACCGACAGCCTTCAACGGACGGCGACCAATCAGGATAGTCTCACATTGACTGCGCGAACCACCGACAGCGTCTGGGTCCGGATGATGATCGACGACACCGGCCCGCGTGAGTATTTGTTTCATCCGAACATGAAAATCACCTGGCGCGGGGCGAATCAATTCCTTTTCTTCACCATCGGGAACGCCGGGGCATTACAGTTGTACCTCAATGGGCGATCACTTGGCGCAGCAGGGAAACCCGGCAGAGTCGTTCAGGAGCTTGTCGTCAACAGGCACGGCATCATCCCTCCCGATTCTCTTCAGCAATCACGAACAGATCTTGCGTTACCCTGACGATGGCATCTCCGACAAAAGCAATTACCCGGCGTGTGGTTCAACTCCGAACGGAGCTGGCGGACCACGATTACCGGTATTATGTTCTCGCAGAGCCGATTATCAGCGATGCGGAATATGATCGGCTCATGCGCGAGCTTGCCGATCTGGAGAAGCAATACCCCGAACTCCTCTCCCCCGACTCCCCTTCACAACGCGTGGGCGGGGCGCCGACGAAAGAATTCCCGACGGTGCAGCATGATCCTCCAATGCTGAGCCTGGCGAATTCCTATTCCGAGGACGAGATCCGGGACTTCGATCGACGTGTCAGAGAGCTCCTGGGAAAGGCCGCGCCGACCTACTTCGCGGAGCTGAAGTTCGACGGCGTTGCGATAGCGCTCACGTACCGGGACGGGATATTCGTCCAGGGAGCCACGCGGGGCGATGGGACGCAGGGCGACGACATCACGAACAACCTCAAGACCGTCCGCTCCATCCCGCTGCGCCTGCGCGGAAACCACACCGCATTCAGGCTGGTCGAGGTGCGCGGAGAAGCCTTCATGCGACGGGACGACTTCGACGCCACCAACAAGTCCCGTGCAGCGACGGGTGAAAAGCTGCTCATTAACCCGAGGAACACCGCTGCGGGAACCCTGAAACTTCAGGATCCACGGCTGGTAGCCCGGCGCCCCCTCAACTTTTTCGCCTATTCCCTCTTCATCCCCGGGGAGCCCTTGAAGAGTCACGGAGACAACCTTGCCCTGCTTCGGGATCTGGGATTTCCGGTGAACGGCAACGGGAAACGCTGTGCGACCATCGACGATGTCGTCTCCTACTGGCGGAGGTGGGAGGAAAACCGTTCGTCACTTCCGTTCGACATCGACGGCGTTGTGATCAAGGTGGACTCGCTGGCACAGCAGGACACCCTCGGGACTATTGCAAAGAGTCCGCGCTGGGCCATCGCTTTCAAGTTCTCCTCCCGGAAGGAAGAGACGCTTCTCAAAGGCATCACCCTGCAGGTGGGACGGGTGGGGACGGTGACACCGGTCGCAGAGCTCGAGCCGGTGTTCCTCGCAGGCACCACCGTGTCGCGGGCGACCCTTCATAACGCCGACTATATTCGTGAACTGGATTTGCGCGTGGGGGACACGGTAATTGTCGAAAAGGGCGGAGACGTGATTCCCAAAGTTTCCGGCCGCGTTGAGCAGAAGCGCCCGCCGGGAACAAAGCCTTTTGTGATGCCCAGAACGTGCCCTGAATGTGGGTCCCGGATCTATCGATCGGAAGACGAGGCCAACTACTTCTGCGAGAACTCTGAATGCCCTGCCCAGGTGCGCGGGAGAATTCAACACTTCGCCAACCGCGGAGCGATGGACATTGAGGGACTGGGCGAGGCGGCGGTCGACCAGCTTGTGGCAAACACACTCATCAGCAACATCGCCGACCTCTATGATCTCCATGCGCGACAGAAAGAGCTGGCGGCACTGGAGCGGTGGGGCGCAAAAAGCGCGCAGAACCTGCTCGAGAGTATCGAAAGAAGCAAAAAGCAACCGCTTCACCGGGTTGTCTTCGCGCTTGGCATACGCCACGTCGGGGCCGGTTCCGCAAGAGTCCTCGCCGAGGCGTTCCGTTCCCTCGACGCACTCATGGCGGCCTCGCCGGAGGACCTCCATGCAATCCAAACCGTTGGTCCGAAAATCGCGGACAGCATAGTCCACTTCTTTGCGGACAAGCACAACCGGGATATCCTCGCACGCTTGAAGCGGGCCGGGTTGACTCTGACAGCGAAAGGGAGCACCAGGGGTTTGGCTCTTTCCGGCCTGAGTTTCGTAATTACCGGGACCCTTCCATCCTACTCGCGGGAAGAGGCAAAGCAATTAATAGAATCAAACGGAGGAACCGTCGCGGGTTCCGTGAGCAGGCAGACACGATATCTTCTGGCCGGAGACGACGCGGGATCAAAACTCGTGAAGGCAAAGGAACTGAAGATCCCCGTCATATCGGAAGCTGAACTCCTGCGGATGATAAAAAAGTAATCAACGGTGCGGTCCGACCGACCGGACCTCGCAAGCTTTCACGACATTGAGAACCTTCACATACTCCCATGCTTGATTCTTTCCGCCGTACTGCCGGCATTGCACTTTGTCGATGGCACTTCCGGTCTGAAAAACCGCAGGTCACTCTCTTTTCAGGAGCGGTGTCCGGCGCACGCCATGCGATCCTCATCATGCCGCTTCCGGAATTTGATCTTCACGTGATCACACCGGTCATTGAAGTATTGCACAAGAGGTTTCTGGACAAACACATAACGGTCGTGACCCCGCTCCACAGCGTCGAGCTGATGCGCCTGCTTCCGCAGGGACGCTTCATCCGGATCGAGCCGGCCGATGTCTCGGCGTTTCACATTCCCGGGTCATCGATTCTGACACGTTTGCCCCGGAGCGATTATGACCTCGCGATCGACCTGAACCTTGATTTCCTTCTTCCGTCGGGATATATTTGTAGGAACAGCGGGGCTCGCATCCGCGTGGGCTTCGACGTCAAAAATTCCGATCTCTTCTACAACTTCGTCGTTCAAGCGACTATTGCCCACGGCCGCAGACGTGCATACGAACGGCTCGCGGCGTGCCTTTCGATGTTCTGAAACAAGGAGTCCGTATGCAATTCGAGATTCGAAAAGAACTCGGTTCCGTAACGCTCATCCTGAAGGAACGCCGCCTCGATTCAACCATCGCGTCTGAATTGAAGGGTGAATTCCTGATTCTCTGCAAACCCAAGCTCGGCACACTCGTCGTCGACCTCAAGGGCGTGGAATTTTGTGACAGCAGCGGGTTGAGCGCGCTTCTGATCGCGGACAGAAAGATGCGGGAACACGGTGGGAGGGTTCGCCTGGTCAACGTTCACAAGAAGGTGAGCAGCCTGATCAAAATCTCGATGCTCGACCGTGTCTTTGACATGGACGAAGGGTAGAGAAGGCCGTGATCAGCCGATCCGCTCGACCTTGATGAAGTTGGTTGAACCCCGTGCAAACATCGGCTGGCCGGCAAGGAGCACGACGGAATCTCCCCGCTGTACAAGTCCTTCCTGCAAGAGTTTTTCCTGAATTTGCTGGAGCGCCGCATCGGAGTCGGCGCCGAGATTTTCAATCACCACTCCGCGCACCCCCCAGAAGAGATTGAGCATCCGCAGGGTCTTCGGCGCCAGCGTCATTCCGATGATCGGGGGATCGGGGCGGTACCGGGAAAGGACGCGCGCGGTCTGGCCTGAGTAGGTAAGGGTCACAATCGCCGCGGCTTTCAATTGATCGGCGAGCACACACGCCGCGCGGGCGAGGGCGTCATGCCTGTTCTCCACCGCGTCCCGGGGCACCGGGATGGTCCCCGTTACTCCGCTGCGCTCCGATTCCACTTTTACCACGATCCGGTTCATGATCGCCACCGCTTCCGCCGGATACGACCCGACAGACGTCTCTCCGCTCAACATCACCGCGTCACATCCATCGACCACCGCGTTGGCCACGTCACTGGTCTCCGCACGGGTCGGCGTCGGACTGTTGATCATGGACTCAAGCATCTGGGTCGCTACGATGACCGGCTTCCCTGCCGCGTTGCACCGCCGGATGATCTTCTTCTGTAGCATCGGGACATCTTCGGGCGGGAGCTCGACCCCGAGATCGCCCCGGGCAACCATGACGCCGTCGGCTTCGGCGATGATGGCATCCAGATCGTTGATGGCCTGGGGCTTTTCGATTTTCGCGATGATTCCCACCGCCGGCGACGAAGGATCCCGTCGCCGATCGATTTCCTGTCTGAGCTGCCGGATGTCGTCTGCGGTTCGCACAAACGAAAGAGCAACGTAGTCGATATCCTGCGCCAGCCCAAAAGCGAGATCATCCAGATCCTTCGCGGTGAAGGAGGGGGCACTCACGGCCACGCCGGGAAGGTTGATCCCCTTGTGCGGTGAAAGCTTTCCCCCGATGATGACAAGACAACGGACTTCATGTTCGTTCGTGGCGAGGACCCGGAGACGAAGTTTTCCGTCATCGAGCAATATCGTATCGCCTTCCGAAACATCCTTTGGCAGATTCAGGAACGACGTGGTGAGACGCTCCGCGGTGCCGCTCCCACCCTCCGTCGCGATGACGACCTCGTTCCCGGCGAGAAGTTCGACAAACGGTGTTTGAAGGTTGCCAATGCGAATCTTCGGGCCCTGGAGATCCTGCAGGACGGTGATGGTCTGCCCCGTCTTTTGCGAGGCCTCCCGGATGTTCATCAATGCCGAATGGTGCTCTTCGCGTGTCCCGTGTGAAAAGTTCAGCCGGGCCACGTCCATCCCCGCCTTGATCAAACGCACCAGCATGGGGACGTCTGATGATGCCGGACCGAGCGTACAAACGATTTTTGTCTTCCCAAGCCTCGCGAGTGCCATGGAATCACGCTTTCTTCTTGATTGATGCGATACGCCTGTGAAGTTCCGGGAGGATTTCCCCCGCCGGGCCCTGCAAAAACCAATCTGCCGTTTCCGTGAGCGGTGTCGGTTCCGGGTTCACCTCCACGACGACGGCACCGTTTCGCCGCGCCAGGGACGGGAGAGAAGCCGCCGGATACACGATGGCCGAGGTCCCGATCGAGAGGAAGAGATCCGCACTGGTGGTTGCTGCGACAGAGGACTCCCACTCCTCTTCAGGCAACATCTCGCCGAACCAGACGACATCGGGACGTATCGTGCCGCCGCATGTGCACTTCGGCACGCTCCCCCGTTCCGGGAGGACAACATCGGGGTATGCCTTGCCGCATTGCATGCAGTAGCTCCGTTCAATATTTCCGTGCAATTCGAATACGCGTTTGCTCCCGGCACGGCGGTGAAGGTTGTCGATGTTTTGGGTGACCACCGTCATCCGGGGAAAAATCTGTTCCATTTCCGCGAGGGCGACGTGCGCGGGGTTGGGCTGCACCGCGCCAATAATCGTCCGGCGGTGCGCATACCATTCCCACACAAGGGCGGGGTTTTTCATGAATGCGTCCATGCTCGCGAGCTCTTCGGGCTTGAATTTCGTCCAGATGCCTTCCGGACCGCGGAACGTCGGCACTCCGCTCTCGGCAGATACGCCGGCACCCGTGAATGCCACGACCTCCTTTGCCGAAACGCACTGATCAATCAGGCCCCGGGGAATTTCCTGTGGCGGCTGGTTCATGGCTGGAGCCGGAGAGTCTCTGCGGATTCGGGCGATTTGTCCCACGATGCAACACGGTTGATTCCCCCGAGCCACATCTGCACCTGATCAGCATAGTGCCGATCATACACCTGCCCGGATTGTCCCCCGGGAAGGATTGACCTGATTTCGCCGCTCCCCAGTGAAAATATCTGACGGAACGAGGGACCCACCGTGACCTGGAAGGGATCGTTGAAGTCATACTCGCCGCTGACGAGAGCCGTGCTGGCGCCGGGCGCAGGGAACGGTCCGACATTGAAAATCCTGTCCAACGGCTTCTCGAGCCCGAACGGATGATGGAGCGTCACGGTGTGCACGACACCCCATCTCCACCGTTTCATCTCAGGGCCGAATCGATCTTCGAGAAATGCGCAGGCTTCACGCATGCTTTTCCGAATGATCATATCGCGTGTTTCCACCCTGTTGGTCGTCACATCGTCAAACCACCCGGTTGTGTCCTGTTGAAGAAGTGCCGTGGTGACGCGGATCGGGACATTCGTGAGCATCACCCAATCGTGGAACAGGTCCTCGCCCATTTCATCACTGTACGTATTGTGGAGGAGTCGCACGAAAAATTCCTGATAAATCGTCGTCGCAATATCACTCGGGGCAAATTCACAGTTCCAATTGTGGAGATACTCGAGCAACCGGACTTCATCCGGCACCGCGAGCGCGCTGTCGTTGATCGCGTGAAGGATGTACGGAAGAATCTCCTTCGCCGAGAGCGAGAGTGCGTCTGATTGCAGGCGCTCAAAATCATCGGGCGAGAATTTTGCGCTATCGGGCGAAAGCACCTGGCGGAGACGCTGAATGCGCGACGGTGACTCCCAGAGATCGGATATGTGATAGGGATACGCGTCGTCCACGAGTTTGTTGTTTGCGCTCGCAATATAGCCTGACGCGGGATTGTAGAGATGCGGCAACTGGCGGAATGGAATGAATCCCCGCCAGTCCCCGTCGGAGGACCATCCTGCGACAGGGAACAGCGATGTTCGCTGAGACCTGATGGGAATCTTCCCCGCACACCAGTACCCGATATTGCCATGGACGTCTGCGTACACAAAATTTTGCGCCGGGCCGGGGAACAGCTTCAGTCCATCGGCAAATTCATCCCAGGATGCCGCTGTGTCGATCGCGAAGAACGCATCCAGCTGATTCTGACTCTCCGCCCCGGTCCATCGCATGCTTGCCGTATAGGGGGACCGTCCAAGCTGGAGAGACGTGCGGATATCGGTCACCACGGGTCCGTGCTGCGTCAGGCGAATCCTCAACGGAGAGGGCTCCTCTCCCCGGACCGGAATTTCCTCGTCCAGTACGGTCATTGCCCGCAATTTGCCGTCTACGACGTACTTCGAAGAGTCCACCGAATCGATCTGCTCGACGTAAAAGTCCGCATCATCCGCCATGACGTTGGTCACGCCCCATGCGATAGCGTCATTCCGCCCGGCGACAATCGCAGGCACTCCGGCGATGGACATTCCCTCGACCCGGAAGCCCGGGGCATTGAGGTAGATTTCATACCATCGGGCAGGAAGTTCCAGGCGCAGATGCGTATCGTTGGCAAGCAATGCGGAGCCCGTGCGGGATCGCCGGGGGGCGACCGCCCATGCATTGCTTCCACCGAGCACACTGGCGGTTCCCGAGGCCTGAGCATAGTCATGTGCAACCGAGAGATAGGATTCCCGTAATGCCGCGTATGCTCTCCATACGGCCGGAGGGACTTCCGGCGGCACATCGGAAGGATAACCTGGATAGATCTCGCGTGTCTTCTCCATCCCCACACGCGCTGCGATCGCGCCATAGGTCAGATCCGTCCACCACGAAAGGTTCAATTCCCAGGCAATGAGCTTCCCGACAAGAAGAGTGTGGATGGGTTGCCATGGCTGCGGGTCGTACCGGAGAAGATCGAATTCAATCGGGTAGCGCCCCTTGGCGTTCTGGAGGAAGGCATTCACGCCGTCGGAGTACCATTGGAGCCGCTCACGGACCCGGGGAGAAAGTGTGCGTTCCTCCGCTTCCGCTGCACGCTCCAGGCCGACGATGCGGAACATCCTGTCGAACGGGAGTGTCGCGCTGCCGAAAATCTCCGAAAGTCGTCCCATCGCCGCCCGGCGTTCCAGATCCATCTGCCAGAGGCGATCCTGGGCATGGATGAATCCGAATGCCATGAAAAGGTCGTGGTCGTTCCCGGCCGTAATTCGGGGGACACCGTAGGCATCCCGGAGAACGGTCACCTCGGCCCGGAGGCCTTGCACCTGAAGGGTCCCGGTGGTCACGGGAAATGACCTGCGAATCTCCGAACGGATGAAAATTGCCAGTCCGGCGAGGATGATGCCGAGGGCGATGACACTGCCTGTGAGAATGCGACCGCGTCTGCTCACGTCGCTCCGGGAAGGGAGAATTCAAGAAAAAAGTCCGCCTGCGGGACGCAGACGGACTTCAATATATCCAAAGACTGCTATTTCTTCAAGGACTTAGAAGCGGTGAGTGAAAGTCACCAGGAAGAGACTGGAGGTAATATGCTCGTCGACGCGCGAGCTTGCGTCATAGTTCACCCGATAATCGTCCCGCCACCCATAAGCGTAACCGACATCCAGCATGCTCGCACCGCCAAGCTCAAATCCGACACCGCCTGTAGCCACCTTCTGGTCGAAACTTGTCGGATCGCCCTTGTAGATTGACGGGAAATACATGTACCCGGCCCGCAGTCGGATGCCCACCGGACGGATTTCATATTCCGCCCCGCCGCGGAGATTGAAAGTTCCCCTGAACGTTGTCGCAAAATCGGCATTCTGGTTAAGAACATCCTGGTTCGCATTCGCAAATTCCGTTTGCGTCCAGTCTGTGTATTCGGCGTTGCCGGAGAGCACAAGATCCTTGATCACGACAGAACCGGAAAAGCCAAACACCCACGGTGTGTGGACATCATATTTCGAAGAACCATTTGCCCCGTCAAACGGGCCATACGTGTTCTCACCGTACTGGTCCACCGTCCGGAAGGTGCTGGTCGCCTTGGTCCCGAAGGTTTCATCGATGCTGAACGAGGTCGGAGTTTTGATCGTGAACCCGATGCGGTACCGGTTGGGCTCCCGATACATCATGCCGAACATCGCATTGAATCCGGAGATGTTGTCGTCAATGAAGTCTGTCACCGTCAGATCGGAAAAGTCGTACGGGTATGCGTAAACCAGTTTTGTATCCTGCTCGTGGTATGTTCTGTCATAGCGATACGATCCGCTGACGTAGGTCAGTGTCAGGCCGAGGGAAAGATTCGGTCCGACATCCATCGCGCCGCCGACCATCCAGTTGTTCAATCCGCCGGTTTCTGTCACGGTTCCCGACTGGGTCACATTACCCTTGATCGGACTGATGAAGATTCCTTTGCTCGTATCCACCTGCGCAAGCTGGAGATCTTCGGCGAGCGTGACATCGGGGGGGTACGCTTTACCGTCCGGAGCCCATGTCTGAATAATGCTGCTGTTGGGATTGAACCCGGAGAATCCAAGACCGGAAGTAAAATTTGCCTCGCGGGAGAAACCGAAGGCGATGGCAAAACTTCCCCGTTGGACCGGAACAGGAAGTACGAATCCGAGGGAGTTCAGGTTCGTCGCATTGGAGTTATAGGATTGCTGATTGCCGAAAAACGTGCTTGCATCCTTCGGCGCAAGGTAGGAGAGTCCAAAGGAGAACTCCCCGTATTCCGCCTGGGCAAGACCCGCGGGGTTCCAATAGAGCGCCGAGTAGTCTGAGGCGACACCGCTATACGCGTTGCCCATCCCCAGCGCCCGCGCGCCAACGCCAAAACCCGGCGTCGCCAACCGTTGGGCATCCTCGACAAACTGTGCAGGTGCGATCGATGGAACCGCCAGCAGAATTGCTGCAACGACGACATAGACGTTATGTTTCATACGTTCCTCTTCGAGAAGACATAATCCCCCCCTCGCGTCGCAAAGCGCGACTCTCCCTTCATTCGCATGTTGAAATCAATCGGGACAGACTCTTCCCCGCGTCCACCTTCCCCAACGTTGCGCCACGTTACCGACGATGACCGCCGCCGCCACGTGATCCGCCACTGCTTCCTCCGCTGCTCGTGCCGCCCGAGGTATTCCCTCCACCCCGACTTTCCCCTCCGCCATTGGAAGGGGGCGGCGGTGGATTGTAGCGCGGCGGCGGGGCAACACGCTCACGACCCGAGGACGAACCTCCCGAGCTCGGCGCGGACTGTGCCGGAGGCGGCGGAGTATAACGGTAGTTCGACTTCGCACGACGTGTTGTCGTCGTGCGTCCCGAACGGCCCGAAGAAGGCGTTGATCGCGAACTTCCGGCTCTGTCTACTCTTGTCCCTGTTGAAGACGGACGGCTCGGCGTCGTTGTTCTGTACGTGCCGGACGACCTTCCTGTCGGGAGCGCCGTTGAAGTTCCGCCCCGTGAAGGAGTGTACGCGCCGCCAGAGTATCCACCAACACTCCCCGACCTCGTTCCGCCCATAGTTCTCGAATGACCGAAGTCCCTCTTCTGTCCATAGTACGTGCTTCCGCCTGACCAGGCGTACCCGGGCCAGTATCCCCCATGGCCATAAGAATAATTTCCATAGTATCCGTAGAATCCAGAGTAGGGATAGTACCAGCCGGGAACGTAATAGGGATTGTAGTACCAGGGATCATAGGAATAGCCCCAGAAGAATGGATCGGAAAACGTCCAGGAGATACCCGGACGATACCAGGGATCGGAATACGCTGAGGGATAACCAACGGTATTCGGATAGTAGAAACGATCCCGATCCTGTTGGTACTGGTCATCAGTATACTCGCCCTGCGTTGTATCAGCAGGACTGGCATTGTTCTGGTCGTCGTAAGAGTAATCGCTTGAAGGCTCCTCCCGGACGTACCCGAACTGCGTGTAGCACCCGGCAAGTGCCAGGGCCGAAACTACTGTAAATGGAATCACCCATTTTCTATCCATGGATTGACCTCCGTTTGGCTAGCATCCACTGTAAAAGAAAGACAATATCGGTGCCAGTTATGGCATGGAAGAAGTCCGCGAAAACGGGTCGAATCCAGTCATTACGGACATCCTTCCCTTCCGGACTGTTTTATTTCGTAGACAACATGGTGTGTACCAAAACAAACATAATTTCACAGATCCCGCACATATTCGAGGTGCACCGTGCGGCGCACCCCGGGCGTCCCTCTTCCATTTTCGAGAAGGTCCTTGAAATCTACCCCGAGGGTAAGCCCGCCGCCCACGGAGACGTCGAGAGCGATATTGATATAGCCACGGCCCTTCCCGGTGGCGTTGCTTGTTCGATCGTTGAGGGCGGCGTTGTACTCACCGGTGAGCGAAAGAAAGGGCCCGATGGTTTTTTCCGCCCCGATAAAGACGTTCGCGCCACCGTTACCGTCTGCATTTTCCAGGGAATAATTCACTCCTCCATGAAGGCTCAGGTAGCCCAGGAAGAGCGTGTTTTTGCTTATGACTGCAAAAAATCCAGGCGACTTGACCTGATACCTGCTCTGGCTCTTGTCGTAGTATCCCCTTCCCTGTGAATCAAATCCCAGGACGAGTGCCGGGAGCGCGATTGACTCTTCCATGGGTCGGAACCGAACTGCAAAGCCCGGGATCTGATTCATGACGACCGGATCGGACCCGATGAGTCCAACACCTCCATAGGAGATGCCCACAGAGAGTCGGTCGAACACTCCCACGGATACTCCCAGCAGCATGCCGCCGTGATCATAGAAGTCGGCATCGAGAGCAATCGAACCTTTGGGCTGCATGCCCGCAGTGGGCATGTCAACGATAAATCGGGGTTCGATGTGTCCCCCCGTTCCCGCCGATCCTCCCTGCGCGAGACACGCGCAGGAATTCCAGACAACACACACGACAACCAGGACTGAACGGTTCATCGCACGCCTCACTCCCCCTTCGGCCGACCCGGCTCATCATCATCTCCAAATTCGAGTCGGACATTTTTTGAGAGTTCCGGTTTTCGGACGTCCCGTTCCTGACGGACCCGTTTTTCCGGCGGCGGCGCGACGGGCTGCGCGGGCTGATCCGGCGTCGCCTGCACCGCGGCAGGTCCGGCCTGGGCAGGCTCGCGATGCACGGTGAACCCTTCCTCGAATCCCTCCGTCCCGGCCGCACGGGACGAGGGAGAAGCCATGAAGGGGATGATCTTTCCGCGATGCCCGGGGATGTCAGTGTCGCTATAGCCCCCGGGGAGGGAAGCCTGGAACTCACGGAATTGCGTGACCGTGGATGCTTCATCAATGTCCGGGTACTGACCATCCTGGTACACTATTTTTCCGCCGGCGATCACCCTCGAAATGTCGGCGCTGTTGAGGCGGCTGAGAATCAGCCTCGCAAGGTCCGCGGCGTGGAACGCGTCCGACAGATGTTCGAGATGGATCGGTCGTACCTTGAAGAGAACGAGATCCGCACGTTTCCCGCGCTCGATCGATCCGTTCTCTTCACCGATACCGAGTGCCCGTGCCCCGTTGATCGTTGCCATCTTCAGAATGTCGAGAGGCGCGAATTCCGGAAGATTGGAGAACAGCAACGGAAGAGCCGCCACGAATTTCATCTCGGCGAGGATGTCTGTACTGCCCCAGTCGGTTCCCAGGCAAAGCGGGATGCGATGGCGCTCCAGAGACCGCAACAACGGGTAGCCGGTTTTCTTCGCTGCCGCAGATCCCGGACAGATTGTGAGCGTCGCGTGGTTCTCCGCAAGGATTGCGAGATCTTCGGCGCTCCCGTGATTCAGATGGATGATCTGGGTGGACGGTGTCAGCACCCGGGCATCACGCAGAACCGCAAGCAGTCCCTTCTTGAAATTTCTCCGGAGGATCTCCGCTTCCTCTTTGAGCTCGCCCAGATGCACACTGATGGGGACGCCAAGCTCACGCGCCGTGCGTGCGAGATTGTCAAGGCTGTAGACAGTGTACTCTGCATCACCCCCGATGCTCACTGCAAGATGAACTTTTCGCGACTTGAACTCTTTGCCCCGCGCGATTTGCTCCCAGGTCCTCAGCACCGTCCGCGAGAGCACGTGCAATTGCCGTTCATGCTCCGTCAGCGCCAGCATCTCTTCCGCAGCGACCGGCGGCGCCATCTGCCCGACCGTCAGGACGCCGGAAGCGATATGATGGAGGGCGCCCAGGCTGTACGCCGTCTTCAGCCCCGGCGCGAATGCGGGGTCGGCGAGCCGGTCCATACGTTGCTGGTATCCCTTGTCGAGCTTCCACAGTGCGTACGGTTTCACTCGCGCGATGTCTTCGAAGAAGATGCTCTCCGGATGAAAGTGCGCGTTCACAAAGGCGGGAACAACTAGGCAGGAGCGCGCGTCGAGAACATCGGCATCCGGCGATCCGTCGCGCAGTGCCTGCGCATCTGCGGAAATTTCCGCAATCCGCCCCTCCCGGACAAGCAGGCTCATCCTTCCGCTGTGCTCCGAAGCATCGCAGGTGATCACCAGCGGATCGGCGATGATCAACGGCCGGTCGAATGCTGTCAGGATATGCGCTTCCACGTTGTCCCCTGTTTGCCGTCTTCCACAGTCACCCCGATTGCGGAGAGACCATCCCTGATCCGATCCGCAAGCGGCCAGAGCTTTTGCGCCCTGATATCGCCACGCAATCCCAGGATCAGATCCATAAGTTGCTCTTCCATCGAGACGTGGCCATTCATGGCGGGTGCACTTTGCCCCCCCTGAATACCGAGAACGTTCCCCGCGAGGTCTTCATAGAGCGCTTCAACATCTTCCAGGAAGCCGGATGACGGGGGAGTCGACCCTGCGAGGACGCTGTTGACTTCACGCGACAGATCAAACAGCACTGCGATGGCCTGCGGGGTGTTGAAGTCATCGTTCATCGCGTTCATGAACTCTTCGCGATACTTCAGGAGATTGATCGGCGCTGTTGATCCATCGTTACCGGAATGGCGAAGGCGTTCGCGGACCAACCGGCGGGCCCCATCCAGCCGTTCAAGACCCCTGGCGGCGCCTTCCACCGCGTCGGCACTGAAATCCAGCGTGCTGCGATAGTGGCTTTGTAGGACGAAGAAGCGGACAACCTGCGGTGTCCACTTCTTGAACGCGTCCTTCAGCGTAAGGAAATTACCCAGCGACTTCCCCATCTTCCTACCGTCGACCGTGACCATATTATTGTGAAGCCAGTATTTCACAAACGGCTTTCCCGTGGCGGCTTCGCTCTGGGCGATTTCGCATTCATGGTGGGGAAATTGGTTCTCCAGACCGCCGCCGTGGATGTCGAAGCTCTCGCCGAGGTATTTCATGGACATTGCGGAGCATTCGAGATGCCAACCCGGAAATCCTTCCCCCCAGGGGCTGGGCCACCGCATGATATGCCCCGGCTCCGCCTTTTTCCAGAGGGCGAAATCTCCGGGATGGCGCTTGTCGGGGTTCACTTCCACGCGGGCCCCTGCGACGAGGTCTTCCATCTTCCTGCCGGAGAGCTTTCCGTAGTCCGGAAATTGTTTGATGTCGAAGTACACGGATCCGTGCGCCTCGTAGGCGAATCGCATTTTGAGAAGCGTCTGCGCCAGCTCGATCTGTTCTATGATATGGCCTGTCGCACGGGGAGCGATATCGGGACGCAAGACGTTCAGGGCATCCATGTCTTCGAAGTAGCTCCGCGTATACGCGTCGGCAATCTGCATCGGGTGCATGCGCTCTGCCTGGGACTGCTTCTGGAGCTTGTCCTCCCCTTCATCGGCGTCATCCGTCAGATGACCCACGTCCGTGATGTTCTGGACGTAGGTGACATGGTATCCCAGAAACCTGAGATAACGGACGATCACATCGAATGAGACATAGCTTTTCGCATGACCGAGATGAGAGTGCCCGTACACGGTAGGGCCGCAGACATACATGCGGACGCGACCTGCATCAAGCGGAATGAACTCTTCTTTTTCCCGGGAAAGACTATTGTAGAGAACGAGTGCCATATACTGTTTCAGATCGTTGTCGTTTCTCGAGAGCGCTCCGTGAATTAGCCTGCAAGCGCGCTCTCATCACCTGCCTGAGGGGGGCGATCCATCTTCCCCGGAACCGGTGTGCTCGAGGAATTCTACCCCGCCTGCAAGACTCTGCAGCCGTTCGCGCGCGACGTTGATCGCGTGGGAGGAGTTGTCGATTCCGATCCACCGCCGACCGAGCTCCTGTGCTGCAACGAGCGTCGTCCCTGACCCCGCGAAGCAATCGAGAACAAGATCGCCGGGGTTCGAAGACGTCGAGATGATCCGCTTGATCACCTCGATGTTCTTTTGTGTCGGGTAATCCGGATAGGGCGGGTCTTTGAACTCCCAGACATCCTGGACCCGTTTTCCCCGGGCAGCCTTTTCATCCGCGAATATCCTCTTTCGCGGATTTCCGGTTCGCGACCATTCGATCAGTTGATGTTCTTCCAGCCTGCTGAGTTCCTCCGGGGCAACCCTCCAATGCCTCCCCGTCGGGGGCATGCGTCCGCGCCAGGGCCGTCCCGTTGGACCGTTCCGCGTTTCCCCCGGAGCGTGGAGGGGCGTAGTTGTATAACGCCTCCCTTCTGCGTCGAGCCGGGGAAAGAGACGTTTGATCCTTTCCTCCCCCATCTCTTCACGCGGTTCGTTCCACACGAATCGCGCAGTTTTTGTGTAGAAGAGGATCATATCTTTCACATTGCCGTATCCCTTGCGCTCAAAATTCTTCGGGTTGCATTTGATCCGGGCAATGTCGCTCCGGAAGTTTGCAATCCCGAAGACCTGATCGAGAAGGATTTTTACGTAATGGCCGACCTTATAGTCGATGTGCAGGTACAGGGAGCCGTCGTCGGCAAGCAACCGGTGAAGAATCACCAACCGTTCGCGAAGAAATTCCAGGTACTTCTCACCCGTCAGATCATCGCGGTACGCAACCGGATCGAATGCGCTTCTGCTGACGGTGGCAGTGCGCCGTACGCCGATTCTGAAATGTTGCCGGGTTGAAAACGGCGGATCGATATAGACGAGCCGGACACGCCGCCGTACCGATGCGTCCCTCGCCAGGGCGGTGAGAGCTTCGAGATTCTCCGCATGAATCAGGAGATTGGTTCTCTCGCGCCGGCTTGCCGTCACCGGGAATACCCCATCAGTTCGCGCGCGCTCGCGAGTCCCGCCTCCGTGACCTCGGCTCCGCTCATGAGTTTTGCCACTTCTTCCACCTGCTCATCCAGCGTCAACTTCTTGATCGAAGTGCTCGTGCGTCCTCGTAGTTCACTCTTGGAAACGGCGAAATGGACGTCTGCGAGTCCCGCAATCTGCGGGAGATGGGTAATGGCGATCACCTGGTGAAACCCTGACAGCGTTTTCAGGCTCATCCCCACTGCCTGTGCGATTCGGCCGCTCACGCCCACATCGATCTCATCGAAAACCATCAACGGAAGACGATCCGATTTCGCCAGGATGCTCTTGAGGGCAAGCATGATCCTCGATACTTCTCCCCCGGAGGCCACTTTTGCGAGCGGCTTCGGACTCTCCCCGAGGTTTGTCGACACCAGAAACTCCACACTATCGTATCCCCGCTGGTTCAGGACCAACCGTTTTCTCCCGGTAGTGACGGACAGGGGAGCTGATTCGTCCTTTGCACTTTCCGTTTGCGTAATAAGCACCTGAAACTGACCATTCTGGATGCCGAGTTGCTTTAGTTCCTCAACGATCCCCTTCTCGATCTTTCGTGCGACATCATGCCGCTTGGAAGACAACCGCTGGGCGAGAGCGGCACATTCTTCCTGGAAGGCCGTCGTCTCCCGTTGGAGTTGAGCGATGACTTCTTCGAAGTTTTCCGCCAGAGAGACTTCGTTGTAGACATTCTCCCTGTGCTCAAGGACGGCGGGAAGCGTCCCGCCGTATTTCTTTTTCAGCAGGGAAATATGCCCCAGGCGCTCCCGCAACTCTTCAAGGCGGTCAGGATTGAATTCGACACGCGCGTTATACGACTGGATGAACCGCGCAAGCTCCCCGACGATGGCTTCGGCTGACTCGCATTCCCCCGCTGTCTCTTTAAACCGGTCATCGATTTCCGCGAGATGGAGAAGCTGGTTCCGGACGACGAGCAATTGGTCGCGGATCGACTGATCGCCTTCATAGAGAATTTCGTAAATCCGCCCGGTACTGCCGAAGAGGCGTTCCGAGTTCTCGAGGATTTTGAGTTCTCGTTCGAGGTCTTCTTCTTCTCCTGCTTTCGGGCCCACCGCGTCGATTTCCCGGAGCTGAAACTCGAGGAATTCCCGTTTCTCCTGAATTTGTTGTGCGCGCTGCCTGAGCTCATCGAGGGCCTCGCTTTTCGCGCGAAACGCATCATAGCATCTTCTGAACTCTTCGACCATCCCCTCCAGACCGCCAAAATCGTCAAGCATTCCGATATGCATTTCTGTCCGGAGGAGAGACTGGTGTTCATGCTGACCGTGGAGATCAACGAGGAGCTCACCAATCTGCTTCTGCAGCGCCAGGGGTACGGGCGAATCGTTGACGAAGCAGCGGCTCTGCCCTTTGGAGGAGATTTCACGCCGGACAATGAGCTCATCCGAACAATCAATGTCATTCTCCAGGCAGTGGGCTTTCACGCGTTTGTTGCCCGCCACGTCGAAAAGAGCCTCGACGATCGCTTTGTCCTCGCCGGAACGGACTTCGCCGGCATTCGCCCGGGCCCCCAGGACAAGGCTGAGGGCATCTATAATAATGGATTTCCCCGCTCCCGTCTCGCCGGTAATAATCACGAGACCGGGCGAGAGCTCAAGCGAAAGTTCATTGATGAGGGCATAATTCCGGATCGAGAGGCTCTTTAGCATGAAAGAAATCTACCCAATGAAAACCTCAGTTTCAATTTCGCTCGCTTGCGAGGGGACTGTCATCATCGGCAGCGCCGTGGCCGGAAAAGAACTGAATCTCCGGGATGTCGGGCAAGATACCGTGGTAGTAGGCAAACCGGAAGAATTCAGTCATGCCGTCGAGTGCCTCCTCTGGAAGATCGTAGAAGAACGTCTCAAGATAATCCAGAAGGTTCTCGGCGGAAAATCCCGGAAAGCGCTTTTCCAGGACGGCACGGGAGGCAATGGCAGCCAGAGAGTCAGGATCGCTTCTTCTTGCCTGCAGAAGAGTCTCGATTAATGCCGGCGTGAGATCCTCTTCGCGGGCGCACCAGAGGCCATGAACAAACGGAAGATCGGTCATTTGCACCCACGACTCGGTCAAATCGAGGGCATGGGGGTGAAAGGCAGACTCTCTCAGAGCCGCATCGCCCACAAGGAGCGCTGCATCCGCATGGCCGAGCATCGTATCGATGTCGCCCGACACCGGGACGAACTGCGGGTTGATGCCGAATTCTTCGGACAGGACGATCTTTGCCAGAACGATTTCGGTGGGATAGGCGGGGTCGACGGCCATGGTTTCGATATCGTCAAGGTCGGCCCGGAAGTGGACAGTGACTGTCCCACCCCCTCCATTCGACCAGAGGCCGATTTCGGGGATCACAAAGAAATTCGAACTCTCCTTTGCCAGGTCGATGGGAGAGAGGAAGCCGATACGGTCGAGTCGATCGCGCAAGTGAAACGCCGTATGAGCGGGAACATCCCTGCTCAGCGTGAACTCTTTGCGACCGGCCAACCCTTCCAGCAGGGGCTGGAGGGCGAAGGCATCCCACGCACCGATTTGAAAAGATTGAGACATACGCGTGTTTCGTTAGGTGAACGTGGACCAACCCCAGTTTCGGGCCGTGAGCGTGTCTAATGATAGCGAAACGAAGGGTGAGGGTCAATGAAGAGGGACTGGGAGACTCGGGGAGTGCCTACTGTGAACCGATTACTGATAAATGAATTAAGTCTATCCTACTGTCCACTGTCAACTGACTACTGTAAACTGTCTTTCGGACTGGAAGAAAGATGCGCCGCGTGGATGCACTCCATGCGGCGCATTCAAAAAACAGAAGGAATCTGAACCGGACGTTACGCGCTGGTCTTGCGCCGGATCTCTTTGCTGGCAAGAGAGCGCATGTAGTAAAGCTTTGCGCGGCGGACTGCTCCGTCCTTCATCTTTTCGATCTTGGCAATTCTGGGGGAATGCAGCGGGAAAATGCGCTCGACGCCGACTCCGTCGGAGATCTTCCGCACGGTAAATGTGGCGCTCATTCCGGCGCCGTGGCGGCCGATCACGACACCCTGAAATATCTGAATGCGTTCCTTGTCGCCTTCGATGACGCGAACGTGTACGTTCACCGTGTCACCGGGTGAGAAATCCGGCAGATCGGTTTTCATCTGCGTCGCTTCAACTAATTTGAGCTTATCCATGGCCGTCTCCAATGCGAAAAAGTATCTACTGTGAAATTCATGATTGTTCAGATTCCTGCGCAACACGGGTCGTCTTGTCGTGCCGCTCGGTTGTCCTGCGCTGCCTTTCTTCCTCCCTCCACACGGCGATATCCGCGTGGTTCCCGTTAATGAGAACTTCCGGGACTTTGATCCCATGGAACTCTGACGGACGCGTGAAACACGGAGCGCCGACCAGTCCATCCTGATACGAATCGTCGAGCATGGATTCGCCGTCATTCAATACGCCGGGAATCAAGCGCACCACACAGTCGATAACCACGAGCGCGGGCAATTCGCCCCCCGTGAGGACGTACTCGCCGATGGATATTTCCCGCGTAATGTATTCCGAACGAATCCGCTCATCAATTCCCTTGTAATGCCCGCAGATGAGCATGAGGTTCGTATTCAGCGAGAGGCGATTCGCAACCTGCTGCGTCAGCTGGTCGCCGTCGGCACTCAGATAGATGATCTCATCGTAGCGCCGTTCGGCGCGCAATTTGTCGATACATGCCGCCAGAGGCTCGGGTTTGAGAACCATCCCCGCACCGCCCCCGTAGGGAGCGTCGTCGATCGTTCGGTGGCGGTCGGTGGCGTAGTCGCGCAGATCATTGACCACGATCTCGACCAATCCCTTTTCCTGCGCCCGCTTCAGGATCGATTCGTCCAGCGGACCGCGTACGAGACGCGGGAACCCGGTGATGACGTCGATTCTCACGCCACCTCTCCTTCATTTTCCGCGACCATGCCTTCGATGAGATGAACGTGCAGCGTTTTCCCGGGGACATCGAACTGCACGACAAATTCTTTAACTGCCGGGATCATGTACGAGCCGCCGTTCCAATCGATCACGTAGACATCGTGTGCCGGGTACTTCAGAACGTCCCGGACTCTTCCGATTTCCCCGCGGATGTCGTCCACCACCCGCATCCCCACGACATCGTGGACATAGAACCGACCCCTGGGGAGTTTCGCCCGGTCGTTCTCCGCCACCATGAGCAGGGAGCCGACAAGATGTTCGGCTTCCGTTCGGTCGGCGATTCCTTCGAACTTGACCCGGACTCCACGTTTTTCGATTGCCACACGCTCTATCGTGATCGTCACCGGGGCTTTGTCCCCGGCCCCGATGTACACAGATTTGAGCTGTCGGAAACGCGAAGGTGTGCCGGTCATACTCTGCACCACGACTTCGCCGCCGATCCCAAACGGTTTGACAATTCGTCCGATTGCTACAAGAGATTCGACGTCAATCTTCAATCAGCGATTTCCAGGATTGCGCGTTTCCCGCTCTTTGCAGCAACTGCAGAAAGAAGCGTACGCAAGGACTGGGCGGTACGACCTTTCTTGCCGATGATCTTCCCGATATCGGCCTCATCGACCCTGATTCGGACAATGATGCTGTTTTCCTTCTCTTCCTGCTCGAGAATCAACAGCTCGGGATGGTCGATCAGGTGTTTCGCGATGTATTCCACAAATTCCTTCATACCGCCTCCGCGATGGATATGCCTACACTACCCTGAACATTGGTGGTACGCCCAATGTTCCTCTCTGCATGGATGAAGGAGCACCGGCCGGTTTGGCATCAGGCGACCGGAGCCGCCGCTTCTGCGGACGGAGCTGCCGCAGGAGTTTCTCCCGCGCTTTTCTTCTTCTTTCGTGCCGCCGTCCTCCGGGCCTTCCGGGCTTCATCGCGCTCGTGTTTTCCCACCTGCGCCATTTGCCACTTTTCCATCTCTGTTGCGATGAACGCGGCATCCTTCCCTTTTTTCGTCATGGACCATTTCATCCACATGCCGTTCCGCTGCAACAGGCTTCGCACGGTATCGGTGGGAAGCGCACCGGTTTTTAGCCAGTAGAACAATCGCTCCTCCTTTGCGGAAATGAGCGCAGGGTGCTGGAGGGGTTCGTACCGTCCCACGATCTCAAGGAACTTTCCGTTCCTCGCGGCCCGTGAGTCCGCCGCCACGATGTGGTAGATCGGCATTTTTTTCTTGCCGACGCGCCGCAGTCTGAGTCTAACTGCCACTGCTGTTCTCCTTTGATCGCTTGCGTGAATGTAACCGTTGGCGCCCGTCCGGGCCGACGACTAGGAGAGCCCCATGCCGCGAAGCGCCTTTGCTGCGCGTCCGCCCTTGCTGAGGGTTCTCATCATCTTCTGCATTTGTTCGTACTGTTTCATCAGTCGGTTCACCTCCTGCACGGAGGTTCCGCTTCCCGATGCGATGCGTTTGCGCCGGCTGCCGTTCAGGATGTTCGGGGTACGTCGCTCCTGCAACGTCATCGAACGGATGATGGCTTCAAGACGCACCAGCGCTTTTTCATCAACTTCCGTGTTCTGGGGAATCCTGCTCATGCCGGGGATCATGCCGAGCACCTGGCTCATCGGTCCCATCTTTTTCACTTCCTGTAACTGGTCCAGGAAATCTTCCAGCGTGAACTGCGACTTGCGGAGTTTTTCCTCCAGCTTCACCGCTTTCGCTTCATCGAATCGCTCCTGCACCTTCTCCACCAGCGATACGATGTCCCCCATTCCCAGGATGCGAGAGGCCATCCGGTCGGGGTAAAACCTCTCGAGAGCGTCGAGCTTTTCCCCCACGCCCACAAACTTGATCGGCTTGCCGACCGTTGCCCGCAGCGAGAGCGCTGCGCCGCCGCGCGCATCGCCGTCCATTTTCGTGAGCACGGCACCATCGAACTGCAGCCGGTCGTGGAACGCCTTCGCGATGTTCACGGCTTCCTGGCCGGTCATCGCATCGACAACAAACAGGATTTCATTCGGCGAGACTGCTGTCCGTACTGCCTCGGCCTCCTGCATCATCTCTTCGTCGACGTGCAGGCGGCCTGCCGTGTCGATGATCACCGTATCGCGCGCGTTTTTTCGCGCATGCTCGACCGCGTGCCGGGCGATGGAGACCGCGTCGGCGTCCCGCTCGGCATACACCGGGATCGAAATCTGTTGACCGAGGCTCAACAATTGATCGATCGCCGCGGGCCGATGCACATCCGCCGCGGCAAGCAGGGGAAACTTTCCCTGGCCCGAGAGATGAAGGGCAAGCTTTGCACAGAATGTCGTTTTGCCCGACCCCTGCAACCCCGCGACCATGATCACCGTCGGCGGTGTGGAGGCGGTCGCAATCGTCGCCTCGTTTTTCCCGAGAAGGGTCACCAGCTCGTCATAGATGATCTTGACGATCTGCTGTCCCGGCGTGATGCTGTGCAGGACATCCGCGCCGGAGGCCCGCTTCATCACATCATCGATGAATTGCCGCGCCACTTTATAATTCACGTCGGCGTCGAGCAACACTCTGCGGATTTCCCGGAGCGTCTCGGAAACGTTCTGCTCGGTAATCCTCCCCTGGCCGCGCAACCGGCGCAGGACGCTGTCCAACTTGCCGCTTAATTCCTCAAACATCGATCACTCGCACGTCTGGGCGGATTTCGACCATAGGAAGACAAAGATACGGCCAAAAATGGAGAAAAGCAAAGAGATTTGCGGGATGGGACTACCCCTGCCCGAGCGCTTCCGCACCGCCTACGATCTCGAGGAGTTCTTTCGTAATGGATGCTTGACGGGCCTTATTGTATTGCAGCTGGAGCGTGCTGATCATCTCGTCGGCGTTTTCCGTCGCATTGTCCATCGCCGTCATGCGCGAGCCCTCCTGTGCGGCGTTCGATTCCAGAAGCGCCCGCCAGATGCGGAAGTCGAGATACCTCGGAATCAGCGATTTGAGGATCGAAGGGCCATCCGGCTCGTAAATGTAGTACGTCGGACGTTCCTTTTCGTGGGCGGAAGGCGCCTCAGGAAGAATCGGGAGGAACTGTTCGACAACAATCTTCTGGTGCGCGACATTCTTGAACTCGTTGTAGATCACCTCCACCAGATCCGTTTCCCCCTTGCGGAACATCCCGAGTAGGAGCCCGACGATCGATCGGGCGACGGGGAATTGAAGCCGTTGGAATACGCCAGGAAATGCCCGTTCGACCGGATACCCGTTCTTCTGGAAGTAGTCGCTCCCCTTTTTTCCCACACACACAAGACGGAGTTTGTCCCGTTCGTAAAAGGACGCGTACTCGGTCTTGATGCGAGACAGGGTCGTTTTGATAATATTGGAATTGAAAGCCCCGCAGAGGCCGCGATCGGCGCTAATGACGACCAGCGTGACCCGATCGACGGGACGGGCGATGAAAAGCGGATCGGCTTCAGGGCCGGCGATTGAGGCGAGATGACTCAGGAGTCCATGCATCGTGGACGCATACGGACGCGCGGAAATCAGCGCCGTCTGAGCGCGGCGGAGTTTTGCCGCGGCCACCATTTTCATGGCGCGGGTGATCTTCTGTGTCTTTTTTACGCCGGTGATGCGGCCGCGGACTTCGCGGAGGGTGGCCATGGGTCTTTCTCAGGATGCCGCAATGGATGCATGCGCAGAAGCAGTGAACGATGCTTTGAATGCTTCGAGAATGCTTTTCAAGGCATTCGTCGTCTCTTCGTTTAAGTCTTTCGCCTCGGCGATCTTTTGCAGCATCTCCGGGTGCTTCAACTCCATGAACTCCAGGAATTCCCGTTCGAAACGCCGGATATTCTCAATCGGCATGTCGTCAAGGTAGCCGTTCGTTCCGGCGAAGATACTGACGACCTCCTTCTCCATCGTCATCGGCACATATTGGTCCTGTTTGAGGAGCTCCACCAGTGCGGCTCCCCGGCGGAGTTGCGCCTGCGTCGATTTGTCGAGATCGGATCCGAATTTCGCGAATGCTTCAAGCTCACGGTACTGGGCAAGATCGATGCGCAGGCGTCCGGCCACTTTGCGCATAGCTTTTGTTTGCGCGCTCCCGCCGACGCGGGACACCGAGATGCCGACGTTGATCGCGGGACGGATCCCGTTGTTGAACATCCCCGGCTCCAGGTAGATCTGGCCGTCGGTGATGGAGATGACGTTCGTGGGGATATACGCGGAAACATCGCTCGCCTGTGTTTCGATCACGGGGAAGGCCGTAAGACTGCCGCCGCCGAGATCTTCGCTCAGTTTCGATGCGCGCTCGAGGAGCCGCGAATGGAGATAGAAGACGTCACCCGGATACGCCTCGCGCCCCGGCGGCCTGCGGAGCAGGAGCGAAATCTGTCGATAGGCCTGCGCCTGTTTCGTGAGATCATCATAGACGATGAGGGCGTGCCGCCCGCCGTCCCGGAAGTATTCGCCCAGCGTCGCCCCGGAGTACGGAGCGATGTATTGCATCGGGCCCGGATCGCTTGCCGTGGCGGCAATGATCGTGGTATAGTCCATCGCCCCTTCCTGCCGCAATTTATCCACGACCTGCGCAACAGTCGAGCTCTTCTGGCCGATCGCCACGTAGATGCAGTAGACCGGTTTGATCCCCAGTTTCTTCGCTTCTTCCGTATGCGTGAATTTCTGGTTGATGATGGCGTCGATCGCAATGGCGGTCTTGCCCGTCTGCCGGTCCCCGATGATCAGTTCACGCTGGCCCCGCCCGATGGGAATCATCCCGTCGACCGCCTTGATCCCGGTTTGGAGCGGCTCTTTCACCGGTTGGCGCTGAACCACCCCGAGCGCCTTGCGCTCGATCGGCATCAGTTTTTCGCTCTCGACCGGCCCCCGTCCGTCAAGGGGATGACCGAGCGCATTGATCACCCGTCCGAGCATTCCCTCGCCGACGGGCATGGAGGCGACCCGTCCGGTCCGCTTTACCGTATCGCCCTCTTTGATGTCGGAAGACTCGCCGAAGAGAATGCATCCGACATTGTCCTCCTCGAGATTCAGGACCATCCCGAACACGCCATGGGGAAACTCAATGAGCTCGCTCATCAGTGCCTTGGAAAGCCCGTACACCCGCGCAACCCCGTCGCCCACTTGCAGCACGGTACCCACGTCGTAGATGTCCGCCTCTTTTTCGAAACCGGCGAGCTGCCTGCGCAGGATCGCCGAAACTTCTTCTGGTCGTACGTCAGCCATATGCATTCCTTAAAATTAAAGAGTGGAGACTCCCGTACTGCCCGCGAAGCGCTCCCGGAGCCGTTCGAGCTGGCGCCGGACGCTCGCATCGAGCACGGTGTCGCCGATCCGCACGAGCAGGCCTCCCATGAGTGCGGGATCGCTGTGCAGGCGGAATTTGACGGTCTTCCCCGTCCGCCGGCCGAGCTCGGCGGTGAGCAGTTCTTCCTGTTTCTTGTCCAGAGGCACGACACTTGTCACGTCCACCCGCATAATGCCGCGCACTTCGTCACGAAGCACCAGGAATTGTTCCACGATTTCCTGGAGATGGACTTCGCGGCCCTTGCGGACGAGGAGCTCGAGGAACATCGCCGTCAGCGCATTCACCTTCGCGCTGAAGAGCTCTTTCAGGGCCGACATTTTTTTCACCTCCGGCACAACAGGGCTTCCGAGAAAGACCTGCAATTCGCGGGAGGCCGCCAGCGATCGGCCGATCATGGCCATGTCGTCCGCTATGCGGTCGACTGAGTTCTGTTCCTCAGCCACCTCCATCAATGCGTGGGCGTAGCGGTGTGCGGCACGGGGGTTCTTCATCGTTCACGGCTTCCTGGAGAGTTCCTGGATCGCCTGGTCCACCAATCGACGCTGCTGGGCATTGTCGAGGTTGGCATCCAGAATTTTTCCCGCGGCCGCGATGGCGAGATCGGACACTTCGCTGCGGAGCTGGACGATGGCGGATTCTTTCTCCCGCCGGATCTCTTCCTTCGCCTGATCGACCAGCTGCCTGGACGAGGCCTGCGCCTTCTCCAGGAGTTCGCTCTTCAGCCGTTCACCCATCGCGCGTCCTTCCCGGATGATCCGGGACGATTGCGATTCTGCCTCCGCCAGGACCTGCCGGTTTTCGTCCAGGATCCGCTGCGCCTCAATGCGCGCCTTCTCTGCTTCTTCCAGAGAGGAGCGGATCTTGTCTTCCCGGTCTTTCAGCGCCTGGACAAGGGGTTTCCAGGCGGTGCCGCGAAGTATCACCAGGACGATCACAAACGTGATCACCGTCCATACAATAAGGCCGGGATAGATCTCCAGCATGGGGTGCTCCCGGAAAATGGTTACCTGGTTGCAAGAATGATGCAGATCGCGAGGCCGAAAAATGTCGCCCCTTCGATCAGCGCTGCCGCGATAAGCATGCTCGTACGGACTTGTCCGGCGACCTCAGGCTGACGGCCGCTTGCCTCCATTGCCGCTGCTGCGAGTTTCCCGATGCCGAGACCGCCGCCGATGACGGTAATGCCGGCGCCGATGCCTGCCGCCAGGTAACTGAGCGCTTTGGGATCCATGGTAATTCTCCTTCGTGAACGAGTTGGGGTTGAGATGAGAACAGATGCTAATGCGCCGAGTCGTGCGACTCATGAGACTCCGCCTGCATCCCGAGTCCCATGAAAAGCGCCGTGAGCATGGTAAAAATATACGCCTGCAGGAACGCGACAAAGAGTTCCAGGAACATTATTCCGACGACGAATCCCACGGGCGCAATGGCGACCAGATAGGACTGGAAGATGAAGATCAATCCAATGAGGGACACAATCACGATATGGCCCCCGGTCATGTTCGCGAACAACCGGATGCACAGGGCGAACGGCTTCGTGAAGAGCCCGAGGATCTCGATCGGGATCATGATCGGCCAGAGGAGCCAGTGGACGCCGCCGGTCAGGTGCGCCAGGAAGTGGCGGATCCCCTGCGCCCGGATCGCAGAATACTGTATCATGATGAACGCGACGACCGCAAGACCTGCCGTGACATTCACGTTTGCCGTGGCAGTGGACCCGTAGGGAATCAGGCCGAGCAGGTTCATCGCCAGAATAAAAAAGAACGTCGTCAGGAGATACGGAAGATAGCGCACTCCGGCGATCCCCATATTCGGGATAACGATCTCGTCGCGGACGAACAGCAGGAAAATCTCCATCAGGTTGCCGACGCCCGTTGCCACGATGCGCTTTGCATTATGGCGTGCGGCGCGGACGGCGAAGATGATCAGGAGTACGGCCGCCACCCACATGAAAACAATATGTTTCGTCAGAGAGAGGTCGAGGAGCGGCGCATTCTGGGTATCCACGCGGACCGGTGCTTCCTTTTCCGTTAACGTGTACAGACCGGCATGCTCCAGCGTCTCCCCTGAAGAATACACGTGGAGGCCGTCTGTATCCACCAGAATGTAGGGAAGAGCCAGATGCCCGCCCGGGTATTCCACCTCGTGCGAATCCCGCGTATGCTGGAGCAATTCAGCGAAGAGGTTCCGCTCGGCCGGAGCCGCTGCGTGGCCGGCGGGGGTCCCCTGCTGATGGTCCGCGGTCACCGACGGTCCGTGCCCCTCCCCGGAGGGACTCACCGCGGACGTGTCATGCTGTTCATTCATCGCGTAGGCATATCGGGATTGTTGGCGTTTCTCAAAGAGACTTTCCGTTGAATAAAGAGCACTTCAAGGAGAAGAAAGACGACATAGAACCCGAGCAGGGAAAACGTCAACGCAAGGGTGTGAACGTGGAAGAGACTGATCACCGCCGCCAGCAGACCGAGCATGAGCACCAGCCGGAGGCCCATTCCGCCCAGAACCGACCTGACGAAAACGGTGTACGACTTCTCAAACGAAAACTCGATTGCGAGGTATCCCAGCAACACATTCAAGGTGCTCAGACCGGCTCCGAGCGCCACCCCGAGCACTATTTCTTCGGAGCCATACTTCAGAAGAGGATACGCGCCGATCGCGCCGGCAATGGCCAACGTGGCGCCGACCTGCAGGGGAAAGCGCGTATCAAACTTCATTGTCGTGGCTTCGTCATTTTATCCCTGGCGTCTTCTTCCCTTCCGATTTCCATGGACGTACGAATAAACTTTATCAGTCCGCCGGTGATGCCGATGACGATACCTCCCAGCATCAGCCATGGTGCGGTTCCGAATTTTCCGTCGAGCCATCGTCCCAGGAAGAAAAGCAGAATCACCGTGAGTGCGAGTTGTATCCCCAGCGTCAGAAAAGGTCCAACGCTTGAAAAGAGCCGGCGATTTCCACTCTCGCGACTCACCTTTTGGTCCTCTTCTGAATCCGGTGGTTTTACGGTTTTGGTCCCGGTTTATCCGGCGTCGTTGTCATCGCACAGTTGCCGTCGAACATCGCACCCTCATCCACGACCAGTCGCTGTGCACGGATATCCCCCCGCATCTGCGACTTTGCCTCAAGAATGAGTTTCTCGGTCGCAGCGACTGTTCCCTTGACTTTCCCTGCGAGCGAAATGTTCGCACCATGGATCGTCCCCTCGACGGACCCCGTCGATCCCACGGTGATATTGGCTTTTGAGGAGATGTCCCCAACAAGTCTCCCGTCGACCCGGACACTTCCGTCCGTCACAATCTCCCCCTCCACCACCGTTCCCGAGCCGATAAGACTCAACACGCCGTTACTTGGTTTGTCAGCCATGCCCCTCCCCTATGTGCTTTGGTCTATTGGATATGCTCATCCACGAGCAGATATTCAACCGGATCGCGCGGAGTACCGTTCTTCCACACTTCAAAATGGAGGTGGGGTCCGGCACTTGTCCGGCCCGACGCCCCAAGGAGCGCGATCGGCTCCCCTCGTCGAACGAACGATTGCAGCGTCGTCAGCAGCGTCTGATTGTGTTTATACACCGTCATATACCCGCCGTCGTGGGCGAGGATGACCATGTTGCCATCGTCATACGTCCAGCCGGAAAAGACCACGTGGCCGTCCGCGGCTGCATAAATCGGGGTACCGCGCTTCCCCGCAAAATCGACTCCGTAGTGACTCCGCGCCGGATCAAAACCCTGGGAGATAATCCCGTCGACGGGTGTAAAGAGCGGGAATGTCCCGCGTCCTGCATCGACAGTCGTCACGACATTTGTATACCCCGTCTCGCTCCCCAGCTCGAGGCCTTCGCTCGATTCATCCATTGAGGCCACTTCCTGCCGCTGCGGCTGCTGTTCTGTCACCGCAGCGGGTTGGGGCTGGGTGTCCGTCCTGGGAGCCGGGCCGGCCGCTTCCAGGGAAAGCGAGGGTCCCCGCACCGTTGCCGAGTCTCCCGTTGAACCTTCACCGAGGGCCTTCCGGAGCTGCTGGTTGTAGTCCTTGACTAATGAGAACTCCCCCGACAGCGAGTTGAGCTGTCGCTGAAGGTTCGCAAGCTCCTTCCCATAACGTGCCTCGAGTATTGGATTGGGAATCGGGAGATACAACGCGATAGGAGTAAAGACAAGTACTGCCAACGCCATGGTAACCGCCAGCAAGAGTCCGGCGATACCCAGTAATATAAAAGTCTGTCGGCTTGCGCGGAGAGTCTTCGTCCTCTCACCCTCACCAACAGGGATAACAACGATATCGAAGAGGCGGGGTTTCGATCTCCGCCGGATTCTCTCCGGTGGCATACGCTTCCTTCCAGACTTGAACAATAAATATAGCGAAAGATCGGGGGAATGTCAACGCGGAAGGGCGATAAGTTCTTTACTTACTTGGAGTTGAGGGAAGCGAGCTGCGCATCGATTGTCTGGAGAATCCGGGTTTTGTACACATCTTTGTCGAAATTGACCACCGCGCCGCGGATCGCAAATGGATCGAAATTCATGGTGGTCAGGTGTGCAATGGCCTCCACCAGTGAATCCCGTGTTTGTTCCTGGAATAGCACTCCCGTTGCGGGCCCCGGTCCTTCCCGCACGGTTTCGAGGGCACCCCCGCGGGCGAACGCGATGACCGGTTTCCCATGGGCCATCGCCTCCACGGGAACAATCCCGAAATCCTCCTCCCCCGGAAAAATCACTGCGGTACAACCCGACAGAAGTCGCCGGACCTCTTCATCCGGGACCCATCCACGGAATTCAACGGTCGGACCGGCCATTTTCCGCAGTGCCGGCATCTCCGGGCCCGTACCAACGATGACGAGTTTCTTCCGAAGACTGTTGAAGGCTTCGATCGCGAGGTCAACCCGCTTATACGGAACCATCGCGGTCACCATCAGGAAATACCCGTCGTCCGAAAGGGAGACCTTCGCTCCGGCAACATTGACGGGAGGATAGATCACCTCGGCGTCGCGGTGATAGATCGATCGTATCCGCTCGCGGACGTTCATGGAATTCGCGATGTACAGTTGGGGGCGCACCGCGGTCCGTACGTCCCACGCCCTCAGGCGACCCACCGCAGCCCCCATGGCCAAACGCGTGACCAGGCTTGCCCGACCCGGGCCGAAATACTCTTCATACTGATTCCAGATGTAGCGCATCGGGGTATGACAATAACAGACATGCAGGGCATCCGTCGGCGTGCGGACCCCCTTCGCGACACAATGGCTGGAACTTATCACCAGGTCGAATCCGGAGAGGTCAAATCGTTCGATCGCAAGCGGAAAGAGCGGAAGGTAGTTCCGGTATCGCTCCCGGGAAAACGGGAGGGACTGAATGAAGGAGGTATGGATCGTGTGGCGCTCAATGGCTGGCGAGACGGAACCGGGGTGATGGAGGAGCGTGAAGATCGGAGCGTCGGGAAAGAGTTCGCACAGTGCCTCAAGGCACTTCTCGCCGCCCCGCATCCCCGTGAGCCAATCGTGGACAAGGGCAATGCGAAGATTGCCGTGGCCGGTGCTCGTCATGCGTCCAAGCTATGAAGAAGGTCCGGGAGATGCAAGAACCGGCGGGCGACGAAGGAGACGCTCAATCCATGGTCGGGGATTTCCCGCGGACTTTTTCGTACACCTCTCGTTCTCCCTCAACGATGGGGGCCTGGAGGTTCTCCGCTTTTTCCCTGTCGAGTGCCGCCAGTTCGGCAAATTCCCGCGAGCCTGCATGCGTATAGACCTCGGGACTCGGCTGGAGCATGCACTGACGGATCGCCACGGCGACGCGTTCCGGGGATATGACGCCTTCGATATTCGGTAACGGGACTCCCCGTTGAGCCACGATCCGTTTGATGATCGGGCCTGACTCTGCAAAGAGGGGGAGCATCGACGACCCTTCGGTCACACTCGCCCAATCGGTTTTTACGCTGGCCGGGCAAACCACGGAGGCATGGAGGGGAGTACCGATCAGCTCCATGCGGAGAGCATAAGTAAAACCGACGGCTGCATGTTTCGCCGCTACGTACGCGCTGTTGAAGGGGAATCCGAGTTTGCCCGCCATGCTCGCGACGGTGATGATGTGTCCGTTTCCCTGCGCCTTCATCGCGCGGAGCGCAGGGCGCGAAGTATACCAGAGTGCAAAGACATTGACGGCAAACATGCTCTTGATGACTTCGTCGTCGGTATCTTCAACGCTGGCCATGTGTCCCCTGCCCGCATTGTTGACGAGAACGTCGATGCGTCCGAATTTCTTCACGGATGCCGCGATGAGGTTTTCCGCCTGCCGGGGATCGGTCACATCCGTCGGCACTGCCAGCACTCGCTCCCCCCGGGGATCGATTTCCGACGCAATGCGCGCTATCGCGTCGCCGCGCCGCGCCCCCAGCACAAGTCGAGCGCCGTCGTTCCCAAGAAGCCGGGCAAGCGCTTCGCCGATACCCGATGACGCTCCGGTGATTACCACAACCTGATTCTCTCTCATGATCCAGTCATTTGTCGGGGAATTCCATCGGCACTCCAGGTCTGGCCGACGGTGTCAAGCGCGACGTCGATGCCGGCATCCTTTGCAGCCGCCCGGAGCCGCTGGATGGGCTCCCTGCGCGGCTCGTCGCTCTGAATAAACGTATTCCAATGAATCGGAAAAATCGTCCGCGCATTCATCTGGCGGGCCATTGCAACGGCCTGCTCGGGGTTCGCATGATTGCGTATCCATGGATCATACGCGCCAATGGGCATCATCGCCATTTCGATGTCAATATTTCTCCTCCCGAGAGGACGGAAGAGTTCGTGGTAGGAAGTGTCTCCCCCGAAGAGAACATGGCGATCATTTTTGGAAATCAAATACGCATTGTAACTCCTCCCGTCCTTGAATCCGCGCGACCGATCCTCTTCCCAGGGAAACCGCCAACCGAAATGCCGGACTTCGAACGCTTCGATACGCAAGCCTGCGACGGAGGCCCATTGGCCCCAGTCCAGTTCGTAGATCGTGTTGTACTCAAGTCCCCCGATCACGTCTGTGGTATTTTTCGCCATGACCACAGGTGTCCGCGGGTCGAATTGTTTGAGTGACGGAAGATCGAGATGATCCATGTGTGCATGGGAGAGCACAATGACGTCGACGCGGGGGATCTGCCCGGGCGACAGCGCAGGAGCAACGAGCCGTTTTGGCCCGAGCGTGAAAAGTCCGGCGAATGTGAATCCGATCCTCGAAGAAAACACCGGATCGGTGATCAACCACGTGCCCAGGAAATTCATCAGGACGGTGGAATGTCCGATCCAGGCCGCGGTGATCGTTTCGTCGCTCCATGTCGAGGGATCGGGAGTCAACGGGGCAGGCTCCGTCTCTTCACTGTTGAACATCAGTTCCCACCGCGAGCGCCGTTCACGCCCGTCGGCCAGAGCTGTCCGCCCCAGGACCAGCATACTTCCCAGTGTCGCAAGTACAGAACGTCGTGATGGCATATCCTATCCGTGCGCAGTTGTCGTTGTATTTCCAACATCACCGGAAGGGTGGAAATTCCTCCGGCGCAGAAATTGCATTCTCCGTGTCAGATTCCCTGCTGACGCCGGACGAAGTGCGCCGCGGCGGCGGCGCCGGTTGAGAATGCAGCCTGCAGATTGTACCCCCCGATCGGCCCGTCGATATCGAGAACCTCGCCCGCGAAGTAGAGTCGGGGGACTTTGCGCGACTCCATGGTGTGCGGGTTGATTTCGTCCAGCGCAACACCCCCCGCAGTCACTTCGCCGCGTTCTATTTCCACAGTTTCGACCCGGCCGATCGTCCACTCTTTTAAGAGGCGCACCACCGCCTTCCGCTGTGCTCCGGTAAGGATGTATCCCCGCGTCTCCGGGGGAACGCCTGCCCTGGCGAGGAGGTCCGGCACAATTCTATTGGGCATGAGATCGAGCAGTTGTGATTGAATGATCTTTCCCCGGTTTCTCCCGATTCGCTGCTGCAGGAGCGCATCGGTTTCAGGAAAGTCCTTTCCGGGCAGAAAGTCCCACACGAGAGACGCCTCGCGGTACTGTGATGCTGCGTTGCTGCAGTCAAGCGCCGCCGGGCCCGAGATCCCTTCGTGCGTGAACAGGAGATCGCCGGCGGCCTGATGAATCTTCCGGTTGCTCATGAAGACCGAAAGCACTCCGTTCCGAAGAGCAATCCCCCGCCACGACGCCGGAAGGGCCGGGGTGACCTTGATTGGCGCAAGAGCGGGTTTCAGCGGCACAACAGTATGCCCCACTTCTTTTGCCCAGGAGAAGCCATCGCCGGTCGTTCCGGTCCTGGAATACGATACGCCGCCCGTGGCGATCATCACCGCCGCTGCAGGAATCGATACACCTTCCACGAGCACTCCCGTGACCCCGCCGGCATTGACCTGCACCCCGTCCACGCGGGTATTCAGACGGACCGTCCCGCCATGACGTTGCACGGCTCGAAGGAAGGCCTGAACGACATCCTCCGCGCGCTCGCTCTGCGGGAACACCCTTCCATTCTCCCGTGCAACGGTGGACACGCCTTCGTCGTTCAGAAACTGCCGGAGCATATCGCTTGAATATGCATAGAGTGCAGGTTTCAGAAACCGCCGCTGACGGAGGGGGAACGCGGCCAGGATCTCCGCGGGAGATCCGCAGTGGGTGACGTTGCACTTCCCGCCCCCGGAAATGAGAAGCTTGATTCCCGCTTTCCTGTTTCGTTCCAGGACAACAACATTGACCCCGCGCGACGATGCGATCGAGGCGGCAAGGAGGCCGGAGCCACCGGCTCCGATGATGATAAAGGGTAGAGGATCGGACATGCGCTCATGCAGTATACGAAATGTGAGAATTGAACACCATCGGCTCCAGTGTCACGCATGACTGTTCCTGGGTGACACCACATTAAATTTTCTGTCCATGCCTCCAGCATCTTGCGTCTCGCCATTGACACGACTATATTTCTCCTGTGATTTATGGGGGGCCTATGCGATCGACTGGAGTATCACGAAGTGTAAGCGAGATCATCCGGAAGGCAGAAAAGCAAATCGCCGGCGGCAAGCTGTCGAGTGCGAAACAACTTCTGGAGGACGCACAGAAGAACGACCCGAACAATGAATACATCAACGCGATTCTTGAACGGGTAATGCTATTGGGCTTGCGAGATGAGGATGCGTCCATGCCGGCTGCCGAAGCTCCGAAGGATACCTCCACGGAGCCGGTAACAAAGACGGATCCGGAAGTCCAACCGGCGGAAGATGTACAGAGCCAGGTCAAGCAACTGACATCGATTGCGCGCGATCTCTATGAGCGAGGATCGGTCGAGACCGCGTTCGAGTCCCTGATGAATGCCTATATGCTCGACCCGTTGAGCAGGGATGTCGCGCAGGCGGAGACCTTGATCGTGCCGGCGTTCGAGATGATGAAGAAACGCGGAACGATCACCGTCCAGCAGACCGGTATCGCTCCGACCACCGCGCAGATTCTACAGCAGAGCATTGCGGGAAACGGATCGGAGGGACAGCCGTCCGCCCCGCCGAGCCGACTGGACCAACTGAAGCAGCAAAAAGAGCAGGAACGGCTCGTGCGGGAGCGCGCCATGTGGCGCAAGGCGTCGGAGGCACCCAAGCTGGCAGAGGCGGAAGATGGAACCACCGCTTCCGCATCGGACCCGCAGATGGTCCCCCCCTCGCCGGCAAAGCATAAAGAAAGGCTGCTTTCCAAGCTCTGGGCCGGAAAACGACTGGAGTAGCAGCGGCGCAACGCAACAGTCCTGCACCAAAGTACGTATTGGACTTGAGGCGGCTTTGCCGCCTCATTCTTTTATTACCCCCCCACAACTTAATTCGATCCGATGCTCCGTTTCCGCTGGACGCCGGTCTTCGGGCTCGTCCTCCTGCTGGGCACACCTGTGGTTGCCCAGAACCTCTCCGTCACCATCCGCGGAATAGTCCGGGATTCGGTCACGGGTGAACGCCTGGGTGCCGCAACTGTACGTCTCCTCGGGACCTCCCGGGGAACAATTGCCAACACGGAAGGGATGTTTGCCCTCGATGTCCCCCCCGGGAAATCTGTTCTAGTCGTCAGTTCCCTCGCCTATTCCCCGGACACACTCGCCGTTACCGGCGACACCGCCGGACCGTTGGATGTCCTGCTGAGCCCATCGGCCATCGTGCTTCCGGAAGTAGTCGTGTCGTCGGAAGATCCCGCCGTGGAGATCATCCGGCGCGCGATCGCCCGGAAGCATCAGTGGATCGATCGATTGATGTCGTACAGCATGGAAGCGTTCACCCGGCAAATTCTTTTCCGGGACTCGTCCATCGCGAGCATTACCGAATCGATGACGCGGGGCTACTGGAGATCCGGAGACACACTGCGCGAAGTCATTGTTCAGCGCAGGCAGACGCGGAATGTCAAGGAGTCATTCAACTTTGCCGCGGTCGGGGTTATCCTCAACTTCAACGAGGACCATGTTCATTTTGTCGGATACGACTTCATCGGGCCGACCGCGGACGATGCGCTGGAGTATTATGACTACCGGTTGCTGCGGACACGCGTGAGCCATGGCCGGGAAGTCTTCGATATCGCCATGCGCCCACGTGTGCGCACCCATCCGTTGTTTCGCGGGACTGTTTCAATTGCGGGAGATACCTACGCGCTGGTCGGAGTCGATGTCGAACCGAATGAAGCTTTCGGCTTGCCATTCGTCCGGGAGTTCTCGATCCGCTATCAGCAGCAATTCGGGTTGTTCGACTCCACTTTCTGGATGCCCGTCGACATTCGCATTCAGGCGCATGTCATTGTGGGGATACCCGGCATTTCCCTTCCAGCCATCGGATTCGAGCAAACCTCTTCGATCTCTTCGTACGCAATAAACGTGCCCCTCCCCGACAGTATCTTTCACAAGTCCCGGATTTCGGTGGACTCGCTTGCTACCCGCCCCGATTCCACCGCGTGGGAGTCACACGCAACGATTCCCATGACGCCGGAGGAGCAGCAGGCGTATCAGACCCTCGATAGTTCCAAGACCCTCGAAATGCAGTTTCGTCCCGGCGGTCTTGTCGCCACACTCTCCGCCGGTGAAGGAGCAGGCTGGTCGATCCTCTCGCATCTGGATCTTGCGTTTAACCGTGTCGAAGGGGGACATGCCGGGTTGAATGGGAAACTCGATTCCTTATCGCCGTACATCGAGCCGGAAGGCAGGTTTGCATACGGCTTCGCGGTGAAGAAGAGCAGCTGGGAAATCGGCACCACAATTTTCACGGACCGGGAGCATCAGTTCGGGATCGGCGGAAGCATCTACCGCCGGTATGATTGTACACCCGGCTGGCAGAAGTACGATCCGTTGTTCAATGCCATCGTCGCGCTGTTCGCAAAGGAAGATGTCTACGATTATTATCGCGCGGAAGGGTGGAGTGCAAATTCCTCATTCACGCCTTCGCCGTTTCTCAATCTTCGCGTGACCTACACGAACGAAGATGAGACCCCGGCGCCCAAGGTTACTAACTACAGTTTTCTGTATCACGATCGGCCGTTCCGTGACAATCCCCCGGCAGATCCGGGGAGAATGAGGAGCATGCGTTTGGACTTCCGATTGGGGCGTGAGGCACTGCCGATCGATCTGATCACGTATGACGGCCTGGGCGTCTCCATCGAGCACTCCAGCCCGTCTCTCCTGGGGAGCGATTACAACTTCACCCAGTACAATGCGTACGGAACTTTTTCGATTGTGACGTTCGGAAGGAGTTTTCTATTCAAGCCACAGCTGCGTGTCCGCGCGTCTGCCGGAACGACGACGGGCACGGTGCCGAGACAGCGGTATTTCAGCGTGGAGACCGGTGCAGCGGGGACGTCGTCATTCGGTGCAATGCACTCGATGGGTCTCAAGGAGTTCCGGGGAACTTCGTATGCCGCGCTCGAAGTCGAGCACAATTTCCGGAGCCTGCCGTTCCTGCTTCTTGGAATCCCATCGTCATTGCGATTTAATCTCGAGTTTCTTCTGCATGCGGGTATGGCGAACTCCTGGGGACAGGGGGATTTCCCGCACCACAGCGATGGGTGGTACTACGAAGCGGGATTTGGCTTGAGCAGGATACTCGATCTCTTTCGCATGGACTTCACCTGGCGACTCAGCGCACCCGGAGGGTTTGCGGTCTCCATCGGAGTCGCGAACCTCTTCTGAGAGTGGGGCGCCTCCCGGCGTATGCCCTATTTCTCCGCGGGTCCCACGGAGACGCTCTCCCCCGGCCGCAGAGTACCAAGCGAATACTCCCCCATTTTCACCCGCACAAGCCTCAGCGTCGGATGACCGACAGCCGCAGTCATTTTCCTTACCTGCCGGTTGCGCCCTTCGACCAGGGTAAGTGCAATCCACGCCGTCGGTACGTTCTTACGAAATCTGATCGGGACAGGACGCGGAGGGAGATCGGGTTCGGCGTCGAGAAGCCGAACCTCCGCCGGCAGGGTGATTCTCCCTTCGACCATGATTCCTTCACGAAGGCGTTGCAGTGCACTTTCCTCCGGCACCCGCTCAACCTGGACAAGATACGTGCGAGGGTGCTTGAGAGCGGGATCCGTGAGACGATGCTTGAGCGCATTGTCGTTCGTGAGGATCAACAGTCCTTCACTATCCCAATCGAGCCTGCCTACCGGATAGACATCCTTCGGGAACGGACCGAATTCCGCGAGAGACCGATGCTCGCCCGCCGGCGTGAATTGGGAAACCACGCCGTAGGGTTTGGAGAAGAGGAACGTCCGGCGGCCTTCAGGCAGCACGTTCCGTAACTTCACCGTTCGCATTGGCAGGTCCGTAAAGTCGCGATGGTCGCGAGCCCCGAACGATCTCCCCTGTTCATCGCTTCCTCACACGGCTCATAAACGCGTTCATCCGCTGCACGACTTCCTCCCGTTCCGATCGGGACATCAGGACATCGATCGCCCCCACCGCCCGCTCGAGGGAAATGTAATCGATGAAGAAATCGTACAGAGCATTTGCCGCAATTTGATCCGCTTGCAGAGCGGAGTTTTGCGCGTCCAGGAGGCTGAGAATGGAGAGGGCTCCGTTGGAGTACGACTCGGTGATAATGTCGAGCATCTGACGCGCTGCCTGTTGCTGGAGTTTCGCCTGTTGAATGGCGAAATAGGATGCCTTCGTCCTCTCCATTTCCACCAGAATACGCAACGCCACCTTCTCTGCCGCCGCCGCGCGTTGAATCCGCAGCTGTTCGAGAAGCAATGAGCTCCGATCCTGAGTTGCTCTTGTCGCGAATCCGTTAAAGATATTCAGGGAGAGCTGGATTCCGGCGTTCCAACTCCTGTCACCGGGGAGGACAGGAGAAAGCGATCCCAGAACCTGGTAAAGGAATCCTTCGGCCGGGGTCTGGGGCGGAGGGGCGGAGCCCAGCGAAGGGAGTTGAAATGGAGATCTGATCTCGGTCCTGAAGAACCGGTCCGAGTATTTCCCGAATGCGGAAATGGTAGGCAGAAAATAGCTCAAACGCGTCGACGTAAGCGATCGTTCCTGCGCGGCAAGGAGGGCGTCGAGTTGGCGGAGTTCCGGTGATCGTCGGGCACCCTCGCTTACGAGAAAGTCGCTGAAGACGTCAAAACTCAAAGGGTCTTCAAGATACCCCAGCATCTCCGCCCTGGAAATGAACATCGAGGAGTCGTTCAATGAGACTTCGGCCACGTTGAGCTGTTCCAGGAGCTGCAGGTTCAGACTCTGTTTCAGCGCATAGAGTGCCTGATTGATCTGCGACTGAACGTCCATGGTCACCTTGCGAAGATTGGCGATCTCCACCTGCCAGCGCAGAGGCTCTTCCGGGCCGGCGGCCCCTGTAGTTTGACGAACGTGCGCGAGCTCCAGGTTTGTCCTGGCAAGCTTCAGGTTGTCAAGAAGAATAAAGAAGATCCTCCGCGCCCTCAGGTAATTGATATACGATGTCGCTCCCCCGACGATTGCGTTCAACTTCGTGATTTCGAGATCCTGTTCCCGCGATTCCTGGAGGGAGGACTGCACGCTGAGGTTTGCCAGGGCCGGCTCGGAGAAAATCACCTGCGTTGCAGAGGCATCGAGGGTCCCGCTTCGCTCGGGCTGACCTCCCGCCTGCGCATGCTCCTTGTCGATCTGCAATCCCGTCGCGCCGAGGTCGATGCGCGGGAGCAGGTTGGCCCGCGCTATGGCGCCGTTGTTTGCTTCGGCGGCGACTTCATTGATTTTCGCTTTGACATCAAGATTCTCTTCGGCAAACCGACGGAGGGCATCAGGAAATGTCATGGAGAGGGCACCGGGCGACGCCGTGTCGACCTGTTCCAGCTCCGCCTCCAGAAGGGTGTTCCATTTCGGTGAAATCCCCACCGCGTAGGCCGTCCGCATATTAATGGTCAGTTTTTTCCCCGGGGTGAACCCCACGGACAGACTTCCCGGATCTTCTCCCTCCAGAATGCGCTGGACGTTGATCGCGATCCGCCGGACAAGCATGGGGAGGATGTCCGGGTTGGCCGACGCCATGATTCCCTGCCGCACTTCATTTTCACCGAACGACGCAAAGCTCGGCAACCGCCGGTCGATGAATCCCTTGACAAGCTTCGTGAATTCGGCCGAGGGAAGGAAGAGTGTCGGTTCCAGGAACACCGCGTCAGCGTCAGGAGGAAGGGCTTCGAGCACCGAGTCCGCGGAGTATCCCAGGTGCAATTCCGTGATCTCCAATCCCAGCCGTTTGCCGATTTCCACAAAGGGAACCGTGCGGGGGGGGAGGACATCATCGTACGGCTTGATTGAAATGTTGACAAGTTTGTGAATGGGGATGATTTCACGGTACAGCTGAAGGTCGCGCACAAACGTTGTCGGGTACACAAGGTAATTCAGGTTCTTCACGCCGCTTGTGCCGTTCTTCATCGGGATATGCTGCCGTTGCGGATCAATGACGATGGGAGCGATCACCGGTTTGGGGAGCGGACCTCGCGTGGCAAGATCCTGCGATGTGATGAGACCCATCCCGATGATCATGTCGATCGCCGGATCGGCAAGGAGGCTGTCATTGAGCGCACGGACGCGCGCCAGGGTCCAATTTCCAACGAGAAATGCATCCGGCGGGATTGTCACCGGGGCGTCTTTCCCGAGAAGTTCGAGGATCCCCTTGTGGAGGAGATCGCGCATCGCATCGTTCCGTTCCCAGGGACCATCGGCGACGACACCGATCCTGAACATCTTCGATTGCTGGCAGGATGCTGACCGCGGCGAGCATGCGGCGAACGCGGCAAGCAAGGAGATCAGCACGATGGATCGTTTCATTGGTCCACCTCCGTCGGCGAAGGAGCAAGGCGCGGTTTCCGGCTGAGAGACAGGGGAGAGGAGAAGCGCTTGAACAATCCCGGAATCGAAATCCTGGCAGAATCGATCCAGACATAGACAATCGGCACGATGATCAGGGTCAGGAACATCGAGCTGGTAAGACCGCCGATCAATGCCCATGCGAGTCCGTTCTTCCACTCCGAGCCGGCGCCGGAGGCCAGTGCTATGGGCAGCATGCCGAACACCATCGCCAGCGTCGTCATGAAGATCGGCCGGATGCGCATCCGCCCTGCATCGACCAGCGCCGCTTCCGTTTGAATCCCTCTCGCCTTATTGTCATTCGTCCGGTCGACAAGCAGAATCGCGTTCTTCGCCACCAGACCGACCATCATGATGATGCCGAGAGAGGAGAAAATGCTCAGGGCATTGCCGGTGATTGCCAGAGCACCCAGTGCGCCGATGAGCGCAAGCGGGATGGAGAAGAGAACAACAAACGGATAGATAAACGAGTCATACAGGGCCACCATGATCAGATAAACAAAAATGATGCTGGCGATCAGCGCGAGCCCGAGCTGGCCAAAACTATCGCTCCGGTTCTTCTCATCCCCGATGAACTCCACGGACGTTCCTTCCACTCTTCCGGGGCCCAGGATCTTTTGAAATTCATTGTTCACGTTCCCGAGCGGCATGCTGTTGTCGACGTATCCCGTGACCGTCACCGACGACGTGCGATTGAACCGTTCGAGCTTTGTCGGACCCGATGCGGGAGAGATGGCGGCAAACTGTTGAAGCTCCACCTGTTTTCCCTGCGGCGAAACAAACGCAAGGCGCGCAACGTCCTCCGGGTTCGACCGGTCGAACTTGTCAAGAATGATCCGGATAGGATATTCTTTCTGTCCTTCGCGGAATTTTGATTCGTCATCGCCCGTCAGCGCAACGCGCAATGTCGTGCCGACATCGTAGACCGTCAGGCCGAAGGTTGCCATCTTCTGCCGGTCAACTTCGACGCGCGTTTCCGGGTTGCTCTGCTCATACGAAAACTTCACATCGGTCACCGTCGGCGTTTTCCTCAACGCCCCCGCGACGTGCTCCATCATGGCCAGGAGCGAATCCGGATTATTCCCGCGTACCATCACGCTGACGCCGATCCCCGCCTGTTCCCCGGTAATCGCGATCTGGTCGATATAGATTTTGACGCCCGGGATTTGTCGGGCCCGCAGTTTGATTTCATTCGACACCTCGTCCGTGGTGCGCTTCCGGCTGTCACGGTCCACAAGCGCAACGTAAATCGACGCCACATTGCTCGTCGCCACGTTGCGTGCGCCCAGTCCCACATTCGACATGATCTTTCGTGTTTCAGGCATGCCGGCAATGATGCGCTCGACTTGTTGCGAAATGTGACTGGTGTGCTCGAGCGTCGCGCCGGGAGCAACTTCGAGATTGACGATGAACTCACCGCGGTCCGACGATTTGATGAACTCGGATCCGACAAGACCGAGCGCGGGAAGTGCCAGAGAAACAACGAAAAGAAGTACCGCGATGCCAAAGACCTTTTTTCTGTTCTGCAGGCTGTAGCGAAGCAGTTCGAGGTATCTGCCGACAAGCCATTGGAAACCCCGTTCAAACTCCGTCGCGATCCATCCGAGCGGGTGTGCGCGCGGACAGCTGTTCGAGTTTCGAAAATCGGGACGCGAGCATCGGCGTGAGCGTGAAGGAGACAAACAGGCTCATCAGGGTCGAGACCACAATGACGACCGCGAATTCCCGCATGATGTCGCCGACGAGACCCACGACCAATGTCAGGGGAACGAACACCACCACGTCCACCAGGGTAATGGAGAGTGCGGCAAAGCCGATCTCGTTCCGACCGTTCAGCGCGGCCTCGCGGGGCGGTTCCTTCCGTTCCAGATGGTGATGGATATTCTCGAGAACGACAATGGAATCATCCACGAGGATCCCGATCACCAGCGAGAGGGCGAGCAGGGTCATCAGGTTGAGGGAATAGTCCAACGCCCACATCGCCATGGTAGACACAATCAACGACGCAGGAATGGCGATCAGCACGATGACGGAGTTGCGGATGCTGTGGAGGAAGAGAAACATGACGGCGGCGACCAGAAGGATCGCCATGAGAAGATCTTCTTTCACCGCATCGGCCGCTTCGATCGTAAAGAGCGAGGCATCGGAGACCACCTCGAACCGGAGATGGTCTTTCCGGTACGTTTGCTCGAGCTCCCGGATCGCCTCCTTCACGCGGGAACAGACTTCCACCGCGTTCGCATCCGTCTGCTTGAGGATGTTGATGCCGACCGAGGACCTGCCGTTCAGCCGGGAGAGCGTGGTGTAGTCCTGCATGCCGTCTTCGATCGCCGCGATATCGCCCAGCCGGATATCCCCCCCTTCTCCGGAGTGCGAAACGACCAGGTTCCGCATGTCGCTGATCGACGAGAATTTGCCGGAGATGCGGACGATGGATTGCGTTTCCTGGCCCTTCACGGCACCCGTTGGGAAATCGAGATTCGATGCGCGGATGAGTTGCGTCACCCGCGCGATCGACAGCCCGTAGGCCCGCACCTTCTGCCCGTCAAGATTGATTCTGATTTCCCGCACGTCTCCGCCGACGAGGCTGACCTGTCCGACCCCTTCAATCTTGCCGAGGGCCGGTTCGATTTCATCTCTCAGGAACTGGGAGAAGTCCCTGGAAGGGATATCGCTTGAGACTCCGGCCTTGAGCACGGGCACTTCATCAAAGGAGAATTTCTGGATGACGGGGGTTCTGATCTCCCGTGGGAGGTTCAGCATGATCCCATTGACCTTTCGCTGGACCTCTTGCATCGCCTGGTCGACATCCGCGGAGTAGTTGTACTCCAGGCTGATGACCGAGAGACCCTCGTAGGAATAACTGTAGATATTCGAGAGCTTTTCGACCGAGGCAACGGCATCTTCGATCTGCCTGGTCACACTGTATTCGACCTCTGAAGGTGACGCGCCGGGGTATACGGTGGAGACAACGACCCAGGGCGGCGCAACCTTCGGCAGAAGCTCATACCGGAGCTGGAGGTATCCGAAAACACCCAGCAGCCCGAGAGCGAGAAAGATGACGATGATCAGCGTGGGCCGCCTGATCGCAATTTCTGTAAGGGTCATGGCTGGTGATTCACAGGCTGGGAGAGGTTAGTATTGTCTGTTCACGATTTGGATCCGTGTCTGGTCCACAAGGTTGTTCTGGCCGCCGACAACGACGGTATCCCCTTCGGACAGGCCGGACGCCACTTCATAGAAATCCGTTGACTGTTTCCCGATGACCACGGACTGCAGGGCGGCGACATTGCCCCGGACAACAAATACCTGTGCGTCCTTGATACTGCCGATCAGAGCGAGGCGGGGAATGGTCAGCGTCTCCGTCGGGGCAATGGACTTGAACGCAATGCGGGCGAACAATCCCGCCTTGAGCGGGTGCTTCTGGCTGTTGGCAACAACGATTTCGACCGGATACGTATGCGCGTCATCGGCTTTGGAGGCGATGTTGTCAATGGTCCCTTCAAAAGCCACGCCGGGATACACGTCCGTGGATATTTCCACCATGTCTCCGGGGTGTAACTGGAAAGCTTCTCTCTCCGAAACATTCACGCGCACTTTCAAGGTGCTGATGTCGACGATATTCGCCACCGCCTTCCCCGGCTGGACCATCGTTCCCAAATCCACGAACCGTGAATTCACGGTGCCCGCAATCGGACTCTTGATCCGGGTGTTTTCGACTTGCCGGCGGGCGATGTCAAGCTGGTTTTCTGCGGCCTTCATCGCGAGACGGGAGGCGTCGAGCTGCGACGCAGAGATGGAGTTTTGTGTGTAGAGTTCTTCGGCCCTCTGGTAGTCGCGCCGCGCTTTCTGGAAATTTATTTCAGCGGCGGCCTGCGTCGATCGCGGAATCTCATCGTCCACTTCCACGAGGACGGCCCCCGCCTTCACAGCCGTCCCCACCTTCACACGAACGGCGGTCACCGTCCCCTGTGTCTCCGAAATCACATTGACGTCGGCGCTGGCATTGATGTTTCCCACGAGAGAAAGGCTGCTCTCGAGCTTCTGCCGTTTCACGCCGGAGACAGAGACCGGCACATCGGTGCCGATAGTCGATTGCGATTGATCATCATGCTTGCCGCAACCCGGCAGGAGAAGCAGGTTTACGCACAAGAGGAGGTAAGCCCGCCCGAGGAGGGGGCGCAGAGGAGTGGTCATCATGGTTGCCCGGGAATAGACTTGGTGAGAACAGCGCTTGGACAAAGGCCAATGTACTTGCCAACATCGGGAGAGTCAAGGCTCGCCAATGTTAATAATTCGGGGAGGGGCGTAGTGGCCGGTGGGAGCTCCGCCAATGCCATGAAACGCGAAATGTCTCATAATCGGCACATTCTTTTCTCCGATTCTGCACGGTGGAGGTTTCTTGCGCCGGTCCGTCTTGATAAAATCGTACCGCTTTCCGTCTTTGTCACATTGTCCCCCTCCCCCACGCACATCCTTTCTGGAGGCTCCCATGAAGTCAAGCAGAAGAGACTTTCTGAGAACTGCCGCCGCCGCGGGCGCAGGCGCTCTTCTCAACGGCTCTGTGTCGCCCGGCATCCTTCATGCCCAACCACCGGCCGCCTCCGGACCTCTCGTCATTTCCAGTGCGAACGGTCTTGAGGCGGTGAAGAAAGCAATGGAAATCATCGCAGCGGGAAATGATGCTCTTGACGGCGTCATCGCCGGGGTCAACATCGTCGAAAATGATCCCGATGACATGAGCGTCGGCTACGGCGGCCTGCCGAACGCCGACGGAGTGGTCGAACTCGATGCCGCCGTCATGCATGGCCCCAGCTACCGTGCCGGCGCGGTCGGGGCACTGCGGAACATCAAGAACCCCTCACAGGTGGCTCGCGTCGTCATGGAACGGTCAGACCATGTTCTCCTTGTCGGCGAGGGCGCGCTCCGGTTTGCAAAGGCGCACGGATTCAAGGAGGAGAATCTGCTCACCGATAAGGCGCGTGAGGTCTGGCTCCACTGGAGGGAAACCATGACGAACCAGGACGATTGGTTGCCCGCGCACTCGATCGACGACAAGAGTATCGGCCCGCTCATCGAACAGAACGTCCGGCACCACGGGACGATCCATTGCAGCGCGATCGACCGCCGGGGAAATATTTCCTGCACGACGACGACCAGCGGCCTGGCGTTCAAAATCCCGGGTCGCGTGGGAGATTCACCGATTGTCGGCGCGGGACTCTACTGTGACAACGAGGTTGGTTCTGCAGGTTCAACGGGGCGGGGCGAAGCAAACATCCTCATCTGCGGGAGCGGGATGATTGTTGAATGGATGCGCCAGGGGAAGAGTCCGCAGGAGGCCTGTCTCGCCGCGTGCAAGCGCATCGTCGATCACACCAGGGAGGCCCGGCTGAAGTTCGACGACGGACTCCCGAATTTCAATGTTTCGTACTATGCCCTTGCGAAGAACGGCACCTACGGGGGTGCGGCCATCTATAGCGGACAGAAGATGGCAGTGCACGACGGGAAGGAAGCAACACTGGTGCCGATGGCGTACTTGTACGAGACGTAACCGGGGAGATCGACGTATCCGTCAATGCTCCTCGGGCGTCATGTGCGGCTTGACATCGAACCGTACGGTCTTGTCCCATGTCCTTCGTTCTTTCTTGATGTAGTCGAGATAGAACGCCTTCACCACGAGGTAAATCCAGAATTGGCAGTAGGTGAAGTACATGAGAATAATGAGGCCGATATTCCTTAACCGGTCCTCGCCGTCGAAGGAAATGGCGAGGAGGATTTCGAAGATGAACAGGACAAATGCCATGGCCCAGACGACCGTGTATGGTCCCGGCAGGGAGATGCTGACGAGGTTCAACGCACTCACAATGAACAGGATGTCGGAAATCAGTATTGCCACAAAAAAGACATAGTACAGGGAGAGCGTATAGAGGAGATCGATTGCAAGACGCCGGTTGCGGAACTTCGGGATATCCCGGAAAAATTTCCCGATGACATAGTTGTTCCCCCGCACCCATCGGGTGCGCTGCCGCAGCCAGACACGCCACGATTGCGGCTCCTGTTCCTCCGTAATGGCATAGGGCAGAAACTTGATCTTGTACCCCTCTTCATAAATTCTGATGCTCAGCTCCGAGTCCTCGGTCAACGCCTCTTCGTCCCACCCCTTCAGGTCCTGGATCAGCTTCCGCCACATCACGAAGTTCGTCCCCGGCAGCGTTGCGATATTGTGCATCTGCCACCGTCCCGCCTGCAGCATGGACTGGAAGCTCAGGGTTTCAATGTTGATGAACCGCGTGAGCAGATTGACGTCCTTGTTGACCGTCCGGAATTTCCCGATCACTGCGCCGAGTTCCTTGTGGAGGAGGAGCTGCGCCACAAGGTAGCGCAATGCCGTTGGATGGGGCGTATTGTCGGCATCGTAGATCGCGATGACATCGGAACTCGTTCGTTGAACGCCGAGGTTCAGGGCCCGTGATTTTCCCTTCCCCCCTTCGCCCCTCGGAATATCGAACAATCGCACGCGAGGATCCTCGGCGGCATGACGGACGACGGCATCACGGGTGCTGTCGGTTGATCCGTCATTGATCACCATGATCGTCAGCAGGTCCGTGGGATATTCGAGCCTGCGCATTGCGGTGAGGGTGGCGTCGATGACCTTCTCTTCGTTGTGGGCGGGGATCAGAATCGTGCACGAAGGATACTCGAACGTCATCCGGTCGATCTGCCGCTTTTCCTGCAGGGATTTGATGAAGTTCAGATAGCCGAAGAACGTCAGGACAAACTGGTACGCGATCATAAACCAGATGAGGATGACGGCAACGACGAAGAGAAAGCTGAGATCCAGTTCGAGTGTCATGAGGGTCAGAGATCTGTGGATCCCGCCGTGCGATAGCGGCGGCGAATGAGCACGACCACAAAGTACATGACCAGAAGGAGTCCGACGGCGACGGTCCCGAAGATCGCGATCACGGTGCTTGACCAGAAACTTGTCCACGAAATCCCGTACGAGAACTGATCGCCGGCGACGAGCTCAACGCTGTGCGCACCGGGCGGCAGGAACACAGTGTAGCAGTCGTTCCCCTTCATGATCGGAGACTGATAGGGTTGTCCGTCGACGAGAATGCCTTCCGGGCTCCGGTTGACGGAAACAAGGGTGCGGCCGCCGGACGTGTACGTGAACCGAATGACCCGCTGATTGTAGGAGACATCCTCCAGATTGCCGGTCACGCCCATAATGCGCGGCTGGAGTTCATGGGACGACAGATTTTCATGCCCTGTACTGAGCACGATGTGATGCTTCCCTGCCGGGATGAGGTAGTTGTTTTCCCTGGCCGGCGCGTTCGGCACCCCGTCGATGCGTACCTCGACAATATCCCTGGGCAGCTGGAGATCAAACGACCACGGAGCATCGACGTCGTAACCGTCTCCGATTTCATGGATGTCCACCCCGGCGGTGATGGCGAACGGGAAGAACACCATGTCCTGCGGGTTGATCGTCGCCTCACAGTAGACCACGGTTCGTCTCGCGCCCGCTGCGGCGGACTTCATCATCTGAAAGCTCTCCGTGCCGGTCTGGATGATGGTCGGAAACATCGTGATCTCTTCTGGTTTCCGGAAGCTGCCGATATTCAGGTCCAGAAGAAGCTTCGAGGAGTCACCCACGAGCTGCGTGTACCGCCTGCCGATGCCGACATACCGGAGGGGTGTCGTGGACCAGAGATGTTGCGGGTCTTCAACAGAAAGTCCGAAGCCAAATTCCTTTTGTAAAGCAAGAATCGACGTCATGTCCACCCCGATCCAATCGCGCAACTCCGGCGATCCATAGCTGTCCATGGCCGTCACCACCACGCCGAAGCCCTGCTTCTCCCCCTCGACGCCCTTCAGCATGGTGAGGATCTGGATGTAGACCTCGCGGAGCTTCGCCACCCGGTAATCCGCCAGGGCCGACCGGACAAAGGGATTTGTCCGCCAGAAGTACGGAGATTCACGATCGAACACGGTCGCGGGATCGAACCCGTATCGGCGACGAATCGCTTCGCGTGCCGACGGATGCATGGGGGTATAGTGAATGGGGTCTTCGAGTCCCGGTCCGGAATCGAAATACAACTCCGCGAGATTGACGCCGTCCCAGTCGAACCTCTCCAGGAAATCCTTGTAGTGCTGGACGACCGTATCGACACACCGTTTGTCGGTGAGGGCGACCGGATACCGCCAGGAGGATTGCACGTCTTCGCCCTTGTAGTTCTTTTCACGCCACTCAGGGTGCGCCTTCCAGAACATCTGACTGACCTGAGGCGGTTCGAGCCAGGCGTACACCAGAATGCCGTTGCCATGGGCGAGAGCAATCAGTCGCGCATAGTCATACGTGTACTTCGGATACTCGTGCCACCCGGCGACATGCACAACGCGCACGCCCTCGGAGACCCATTGTTTGACCAGCGTTTCAATGCTGAGGTTTTTCCGGAGGCCCGGATCGAAGAATACCTCGAGGCTGTTCCGGCGCACGATCGGGCCGAGCCGGAAGTACCTGCGCACGTAATCGAGGAGATAGGGATACTGGCTGACGCCGAGTTGCGACTGCGGGTCGAACTGTGTCGAGAAAAAGATCATCTTCCCCTTGCCGATGGTTTTCCCGATCGCCAGGGGAGCCTCCGTGTCCTCATCGATGCAGAAGACTTCATCCACATCCGCGGCTTCGAACTTTGCCGTCAGCTGGGGATACCGCCATGCAATTCTCTCCTCCGGAAAGAACCGGTCACGCACACGGAGGACACGGAGTTTGGACTCGCTGAATTTTATCCCCATTTCTTCGGCAAGATCATTCTGCCCGTCGGTAATCAGACACCCGCCGTCCTCAACGAATTGCTTGACAACGTCGTACTCATCCTGTCCGAGCGAATCCACAAAGGCGTTCGGCACAATGAGGAGATTGTAATTCTGCAGATTGAGAAGGGAAGATGTCACCGGCTGACCGACAAAGAGCGTATCCACCGGGATGTTGACACTCCCGAAGACCGCCGCAAGAGCCGCCTGGTCGTTGAATGCGGCCCCCCGCGCGTGATAATTCCAGAAAATGATCGGCTTCGCCTGCTGCCATGTCTCCGCCGTCCCGACGACTTTTTCGAAAACGGATTCCAGCTTGTGTTTGACTTCCTCGGCGAACGAGACCGGCCGCTCACGGAATTCCGTAGGCTCCGCCCGGTAGAATTGTCCCGGTTCCAGCTCGATGGTCTTCGTCACCGGCCCTTTGAGCCGTTGCTCCGACACGATCCGGTTCGTGATCTCGCCATCGTGCGCGTAGTAGGCCTCCGACAGGTACTGATCATCCAGCGTAATGGTGTAGGACTGACTTCCCGAAAGAATCACGCGGTCTTTGGTTTTCACCCAGTTTGTCTTTTCCCGGAGGTCGATATACGTGTATCCCATCGCCTGGATGCTGTCCACAAGCTCTTTCAAAAAGTCGTGGTCCACAAAGGCGTGGAAAAAACAGGATGCAAACCCATCGCGCACGGCGAGGTTGTCGCGCGCCTCATCGATCAGGTGCTGCACATACGCCTGCGTCTTGTTCTTGTCGGGATCGAGCGGCACGTATCCGAGGTTTTCCGGATAGATCACCTGACCGAAAAGATCTTTGTGGATGACGTAGGGGAAGAACTGGCTGAAATCGAAATCCTCCATCGAGAGACGTTGTTCCATCGCCGTGCTGAAGTATCTGGCGACGGTCTCATAGAGCTTGAAGGAGGCCGTGTAGTGAGGGGTCTCCCAGATGAGAGGATACAGACCATTCTTCATGAACTCCTGGATCCCCAGATCGAGTTTCTGTTCGATCCCCTTCACCGTCTCGCCTTTGATCACGCCGTTCGTGCTCTCATCCCAGAACTCATAGTCCACCGCGGTCACACCGCGGTACTGGTGCGTTACTCCATGCATCACGATCGTGGCGCCGTTCTGCACCATGTACTTCAGCGCGTCGACAAGGTCGGGCTTGTCGGAAAGGCTGATCCGAATTCCCTCCGCCGGATTGACATAGAACGGGACCACGCCGACGAGAAACGGGATATTCCTGCTCGCCAGGATATCCGCAATGTCCCGGAGCTTGTTCGGATCCTCCATCGGCGTCACATCCTCGATCCGGATCAACGCCTGGTGGGATTCTTCGTGCAGTTCACCGAGAATATCGTGCAGCATGTCGGCAAAAAGGAGGTACTCCGTGGCTTCGTCGGCGTACGCAAACGGCGAGTCTGCGATATAGGTCAGAAGGCCCGTGTTCACAATGTACGGATGCTCTTTGCGCGTACTGGAGGAGTACACTGTTGCCGTTGCTGATGCAGCAGAATGCGGAAGAAGCTCGATGATGTTGACGGAAAGTTCCTTCTTGGTGAACGTCTTCCCGTTGTAGCGGATGATATTGAAGTTCGACGTGCTGTCGATCCGGTTGACGGTGAAGCCCAGCTTCTTCGCTACGCCGGGCCGGAGACAGAACTCACGGATCCCCGTGTCAAGCCAGATCACCCTGCGATCATTGCGGAGGACATCGTCGGTGAATTTTGCAGGTACAGGGTTCTGACTGTGAAAACCGACATAAAAGGTGAAATCGAAATTCTCCATTTGCCGGGGGGTGTAGTCGTTTACGCCCTCGATGGTCGTGGCCGTATTAAAATGGCCCAGCAACTCACCGAGCTGACGCCCCATGCCGATCGCCTGGTTTTTCAGGCTCGAAGAGCCTTCAACAACGATCAACACCGACTTCGGCTTGTCAGCGCCCCTGGCAACAAGAACGAGACAAAACGAAAGGCCGAGGAGTGTACGCCAAAATTCTCTCTTGCGTAATGACATTGGTTTCGGTCAAAATCCTCTGTTGAATTCTTCAATAGTTACTATTTTGCATCCGAAATCTTCCATCGGGGGGATGTGAAAAAGCGTTGAATGATACCAAGGATCGCTCAGGAAAGCAACCGCGAAGCGTATCGCCATTGACCTTCGGTCGATTGCATCCTACATTAGCTTCAGACAGAATGTAGCATCCCCGGACAGAAAAAGACTGCTGGAGATTTATAGAATGTCTACCGGAAGAATACGTGTCGGCGTTTACGTGGATACCATGAACATCTCGCGCAACGGAGGGTACGGAATGCAGTATAATGTCCTCCGCGATTTTGCCTGCCGCGGAGAAGCCGAGGCCGTCCGCCTGAACGCGTACGTGATGTTCGATCAGGATCGGGCCGAAGCGGAACCTGCGTACGGTGAGGGACAGTTGGGCTTCTACTCCCTCCTGAGGGACTTCGGATTCAAAGTGATACAGAAGAATCTCAAGTGGCACACCGACGAATGGGGGAGCAGGTTCGCGAAGGCCAATACCGAAATGGACATGGCTCTGGATGTCGTCCTCCAGGCAAAGTCTCTCGATCGTCTTGTGCTGGCGACAGCTGATCCGGAGTTTGGCCGCGTCATCACGCTTGCACAAAATCAGGGATCGCGTGTCGAGGTTGTCGCATTCGACAATGCCCCTCCGTTGCTGAGGACGGAAGCTGATCTGTTTCTCTCCGGCTATCTGATCCCGGACCTTCTTCCCATCATGTCTCCGCGGAGCGGCGCACACTGGGGGGAGATCGGGTCCCGCGTTCGCGGGGTGTGTTACAGTCATTCGGAGAAGGGATACGGGTTTCTCCGCTTCCTCAGGTGTCTCTCCCCCGCCCTCTGGCGCATTGATGCTCGGGAATCGGATTCACCCTATCAGAGTGTCTTCTTCCACGATTCGCAACTGCCCCCCGAAATGGCACCGGAAGATCTGCCGAGCCGTACAGTGATCTTTGAGTGGGAGCTCGCGAAGTCGGAGAGCCGCGAAAACAGCATGATCGCGGTCAACATGCAGGTGATAGGACGAAAGAAACGCGAGCGGCCGATGGTGCGAATTATCGACGCTGAACGGATACGCGCGGAAGGGGTGCCGAAGGAGGAGAAGTCGGAGCAGTGCTAGGCTCCTTCGCGCGAATTAACCCCTCGTTGATGGAAGAACAGAAGTAGTATGCAGTAAGCAGTAGGCGGTAAGCAGAAATCAGCAAGCAGCTGAACTTCTGCTCTCCTCCCACCGCCTTCTGCCCACTTCTTTCTGCCTACTGCTTACTGCCTACTGCCTACTGCTTTCTGGAGCCTTTCATGTCCCCTCAACCTCTTCCCATTGTCTATCCCTCCCGGCTTCGTCCCGGCGATGTGATCGGTCTCGTTTCCCCTGCCAGCCCGGTGTTGGAACCGGCACGCATCGAGACGGGCACCCGGTATCTGGAACGCAACGGTTACCGCGTCAAGATCGGTACGCATGTCGGAAAAACGTACGGGTATCTTGCAGGGACTGACCGGGAACGAACAGATGACCTGCATGCGATGATCCGGGACCCCCAGGTGAAGGCACTCTTCTGTCTTCGCGGCGGGTATGGCGTACCTCGAATTCTTCCGGCACTCGATTACGAACTGTTCCGAACCCATCCGAAAATCATCGTCGGGTACAGTGATATCACCGCTCTTCTTCTTGCTCTCTTCGCACGATCCGGGCTCGTGACGTTCCATGGACCGATGGTTGCGGTGGATTTCGGCGGGGCGGTCGATCCCTTCACGGAACAATCGTTCTGGGATTCCCTGAACGGCGGCATTCACGGCCGATGGCTCCCCATCGCCGGCCCGGACGGGCAGGGCACGTTGCACGGGGGACACGGATCCGGCCGATTGCTTGGCGGGAATCTCTCCCTTCTCTCTGCGATGGCCGGCACCCCCTACCTTCCGGATTTTCATGGAAGCATTCTTTTTCTCGAAGAGATCGGTGAGGAGCCGTACCGTGTCGACCGGATGCTGAACCAGCTCGCGCAGGCGGGAATATTAACCGGGCTTCAAGCTGTCCTTGCGGGTCAGTTCACCGAATGTACTCCAAAAGATCCTTCCCGTCCGTCCCTTTCCATTGAAGAGGTGCTGCAGTCAGTCAGCTCAACTCTCGGCGTGCCTTTTCTCTCAGGATGCCGGTTCGGTCATATTCCGACCTTCCTTACTCTTCCCGTTGGCATTCGGGCAGAAGTGGACGCAGATCAGGCCCAGATCAGGTTTTCGGAATCGCCCGTATTGTAGCCGGAAGAGCCCGCCGATCCGTACTGCGAAGGCTGTTTTCCCCCTTTTTCTTGTATTTCGTTCGTCTTTGTGTTAGTTTGTTATATTCCATTCAGTTAGAGCAGTGCGGGACCTACCGTGAATATTGCCGTGTTCGGCTCCGGACGGGGCTCAAACTTCCAGGCGATCCTCGCGGCGATCAAGGAGGGACGGGTTGAGGGAGTCACAATTTCGCTGGTGCTAAGCAACAACTCAACTTCGGGGATACTGGAGATCGCCCGGGCGAACGCAATTCCCGCCTTTCACATTAGTCAGAAGCATTTTTCATCGGAAGGGCAGTATGCGGACGCCTTGCTTGCGCTGCTCGCTGCGCACGCAGTGGAGGTGATTGTCCTCGCAGGGTTCATGAAGAAGATTCCTCCACGGTTGATCAGTGCGTTCCCCGGCCGCATCATCAACATCCATCCTGCCCTGCTCCCGAAATATGGAGGGGCGGGGATGTTCGGAAGGCACGTACACGAGGCGGTCCTGGCGGCCGGTGAACACGAATCCGGAGCCACCGTCCATGTGGTCGATGAAGAGTACGATCACGGCAGGATTCTCATCCAGGAGAAGGTCCCGGTAATGGCGGGAGATACGCCTGACACTCTCGCCGCACGTGTTCTCGGGGCAGAGCACAGAATTTTGCCGGAGGCGCTTCATCGCCTTGCGGCTTCCATGCACAAGGGGGTCCAGCAGTGATTCACATTCGCCGGGTGCTTATAAGCGTGTCCGACAAATCGGGATTGGTGGAGTTTGCACGCGCCCTTGTACAAATGCAGGTCGAGATTCTTTCCACCGGCGGAACAGCCTCCACCCTTGCCCAGAACGGGATCGCGGTGAAGCAGGTTTCGGAGGTCACCGGTTTCCCGGAAATTCTTGACGGGCGGGTGAAAACACTGCACCCGGTGATTCACGGAGGACTTCTCGGCATCAACGACAACCCCCGGCATCAGCAGCAGATGCACGACCATGCTATCCAGCCGATCGACATGGTGGTCGTGAATCTCTATCCGTTTGAACAGACCATCGCTCGTGCGGATGTCACGTTCGATGAAGCGATCGAGAATATCGATATCGGCGGACCGGCGATGCTCCGGTCTGCTGCAAAGAATCACCGTCATCGTGCCGTGCTGGTCGATCCGTCGCAATACCCCGCCGTCATCGAAGAGTTGAAGGCACAGAACGGCTGTCTGAGCGAGGAGACCTGCTACCGGCTTGCGTGCGAAGTTTTCCGTACGACCGCCGCCTACGACTCTGCAATCGCCGCGTATCTGATACAGCAACCTGAGGCGCAGCACCCGGCACCCGGTCTGCATCTCCGCGCACCGCTCGATCTCACCCTGCGGTACGGGGAGAATCCGCATCAATCCGCCGCCCTGTACGGGCACTTCACCCGGCTCCTTGAACGGATTCATGGGAAGGAACTTTCGTACAATAATATCCTTGACATGAGTGCGGCTGCGGCGCTGATTGCAGAATTTCCTGAGCCGACGGTTGCCATTCTGAAGCACACCAATCCGTGCGGTGTCGGCATCGCCGATTCGCTCTCCGAGGCGTACGAGAAGGCCCTTGCAACCGACCCTACCTCGGCCTTCGGCGGCATCGTGGTAACGAATCTCCCTCTCGACGTGCCCACGGCAGAGCGGATAAATCAGATTTTCACCGAAGTCATCATCAGCCCGGAGTTCTCCGAGCCGGTGTTGCAGACTCTCCGAAAGAAGAAGGAGAGAAGGCTCATCCTGATGCACGATGCACTCCGTGCCGCGCTTGCAGAGCCGGTGGTCCGCTCGGTCCCCGGAGGGTATCTTGTCCAGGATGCGGATTCGCGCGGGGGCAAGGAGGAAGAACAGCGCGTCGTGACCAAACGGTCGCCGACCGACCTCGAAATGCACGGCCTGCGATTCGCCTGGCGAGTGGCCAAGCATGTAAAGTCCAATGCGATTGTCTATGCAGCGCCGGATCGGACACTGGGAATTGGAGCAGGGCAAATGTCGAGAGTGGACTCGTCGCGCATTGCAGTCCAGAAGGCGGCGAATGCCGGACTCTCTCTGAAGGATTCCGTGATGGCCTCCGACGCCTATTTCCCTTTTGCCGACGGCGTCATCGAAGCGATTCAGGCAGGAGCGACCGCCGTGATCCAGCCCGGCGGGTCCGTCCGCGACCCCGAAGTGATTGCGGCAGCTGACGAGCACGGGATCGCCATGGTCTTCACGGGAACGAGGCATTTCAGGCATTGATTGTGTAGTGGTTGGCATGTGGGACACCGGGTGGAAATCCAGCACTATTTCATCTCGAAGACTCTATGGGAATATTTTCACTGTTTTCGGCCGATCTGGCAATTGACCTCGGCACTGCCAACACCTTGATTTACATGAAGGGCAAGGGGATCGTTCTGAACGAACCTTCCATCGTGGCCTTCGACAGGAATACGAAAAAGATTGTCGCCATCGGGAAAGAAGCACAGGAAATGCTCGGCCGGACGCACCGCGACATACGGACGATCCGACCGATGAAAGATGGCGTCATCGCCGATTTTGAAATTGCGGAGGGGATGCTCCGGGAGTTTATCCGGAAGATCCATGCAAACTGGATGCCGAGCCGCCGCATCGTGGTCTGCGTGCCCAGCGGGGTGACCGAAGTGGAGAAACGGGCCGTTCGTGATTCCGCAGAACATGCGGGCGCAAAAGAGGTTCACCTCATCGCAGAACCGATGGCCGCCGCAATCGGCGTGGGGCTCGATGTGGAGGCCCCGGTCGGCAATATGATCGTCGACATCGGGGGAGGGACAACGGAAATTGCCGTCATCGCCCTCTCCGGGATCGTCAACGAAGAGTCGGTCCGGATCGCCGGCGATGAAATGAATAATGCCATCGTCCAGTTCTTTAAGAAGAACCACAACATTCTCATCGGCGAGCGCACCGCCGAAGCCATCAAGTGCGAAGTCGGTTCCGCGATGCCCCTGAAGGAAGAGGTGACGATCCGCGTCAAGGGCCGCGACCTCGTGAACGGCATTCCGAAAACCACGGAGGCAAGCTCTTCCGAGATCCGCGAATCGCTCAGTGAAGCGGTGACGCAGATTGTCGACTCCGTCAAGCTCACCCTGGAACGGACGCCGCCGGAACTGGCTGCGGATATCCTTGACCGCGGGATCATGTTGAGCGGCGGCGGTGCATTGCTGAAGGGACTCGATGAAAGGTTGCGTCTCGAGACGAACCTGCCGGTCCACGTTTCGGAGGATCCGCTGACTGCTGTTGTACGGGGAACCGGGAAAATCCTGGAAAACCTGAACAGGTACTCTAAAGTGCTCCTGAAGAGCCGTCGGTATTGATCGCATCATGCTCAAAAAGTTGTACGATATCATTCTCCTCTTTAAAGAGTATCTTCTCTTCGCGTTGTTCGTCTCGATTTCGCTGACCCTCCTCACGTTCAACGAAAGTGCCCAGATCCGGTCCCTTCGGGCGGCAGCCATTGTCACCGTGGGATTTCTTCAGGATTCCTTTGCCTTCGTTCCGGACTTCCTGAACCTGCAGCGCGAGAACACATCGTTGCGCGAAATGAACATGACGCTCTCGGACGAGGTGAACCGCCTTCGCGAGGCCAGTCTGGAGAACATCCGCTTGCGCGACATGATCGGCATGAAGGAGAAGGCCCGGGCCAAACTCGTTGCCGCAAACGTCGTGGGGAAATCCCTCCAGCTTCTGCGGAATACGATCACCCTCGATGTCGGCGAACGGGACGGTGTGCGGGTCAATGTGCCGATCGTCTCCCCCCACGGACTTGTGGGAAAGATTGTCGCCACCAGCTACGGATATTCAGTCGGGCAGGTGCTTCTGAACAAGGAAATCCGTGTGAGCGCGAAAGATCAGCGGAGCAGGGTGGACGGCATTATCCGGTGGGATGGGGGGTCGTCACTCCAACTCGGCAATGTCGTGAAAACCATGGACGTCAAGCCGGGGGATGCGATCGTCACCTCGGGGTACAGCAGCATCTATCCTCCGGGTATCGAGCTGGGTATTGTGTCGGCGACGCAATTCCCGCCCGGTTCACTTTTTCAGACGATCGACGTGACGCCCGGAGTGGACTTCACAAGGCTGGAGGAAGTGTTCGTTCTTGCGTTCCCTGTGGACACGAGCAGGACCATCCTCGAAGAAAAAGCACTCCAGGAAAACTAGTTTGCGGAACCGTTGTCTATGAAATTTGCCTGGCGTTACATCCTTGTCTCCCTGGGGCTGGTGGTGTTTCAAACCACCCTCGCACGGTTTATGGCGATTGAAACGATCAGTCCCGACTTCCTCATTATCTGGATTGTGTTCATAGCGCTCTCTAAGGGTCAGGCCGCGGCCACCACCGCCGGATTTCTGCTCGGGCTCACGATGGACCTGCTGAGCGGGGGCGACGGAATGCTCGGCCTCGCCGCCCTTTCAAAAACGATGGCGGGGTTTGTCGCCGGATTTTTCCATGACGACAACCGCATTGTTCCCGCTCTGAGCGGATATCAGTTTCCGTTGATTACGACGATAGCTGCCGCGGCACATAATATCACCTATTTTGTTCTCTATCTTCAGGGGTCGGATATCGGAGTCGGAAGGGCTGTGCTTGCGTACGGTATCCCGTCAACAGTCTACACCGTCGCCGTGTCACTGATCCCGATGATGGTATTTGCGAGACGGGCAAAGGTGCTCATATGACGCTGCAAGACGACATCAATGTGTATTCAAAACGCCGCGTGCTCCACCTCGTCACCGTGATCTTCTTCCTGATCTTTGTCGCGAGACTGTACCAGCTCCAGATGATTTACCGGGTGGAATATGGAAGGAAGTCCGACGAGAACAGTATCCGGACGATTCCGCACGACCCCGTGCGCGGGAACATGTATGACCGGAACGGCGTGCTGGTCGTCGATAACCGCCCCGCCTTCACGGTGACGATCATGCCGTACGAGTTCCATTCGCGGGAGATTTCCTACCTCGGCTCCATTCTGGATCTTGACCGGTCGTTCATCGGCGACCGGCTGAAGAAAGGCGAACAAACGTCCCGGTTCCAGCCGGTGAAGATCCGGCGCGACATCGACTTTCACGCCCTTTCGGCGATCGAAGAGAACCGCGACCGGCTTTCCGGCGTCGACTATCTGGTGGAATCGAAGCGCGAATATCCCACCACGGCACGTGCATCCCACCTGCTGGGGTATGCCAAGGAGATTTCAGAGAATCAATTGAAGTCGATGAGTGATGAGTATGTCCCCGGCGATGTCATCGGCGCGGCCGGGCTGGAGTCGGAGTATGAAAGCGTGCTCCGTGGAGAAAAAGGCGCGGAATTCAGCACCGTGAATGCCCACGGTCAGGTCGTCGGGCGGTTCGACAATGGGAAGAGCGACATCCCCGCGGTTTCCGGCCAGGACCTTCTGCTCACCCTGGACATCGGCCTGCAGGCGTTTGCGGAATCTCTCATGGTCGACAAGCGCGGTTCTGTCGTCGCAATTGATCCGGATAACGGCGGTATCCTGGCGATGGTCAGTTCACCGGATTACGATCTCAACCTGTTCAGCGGAGTGATAAGTCCTCGCACGTGGAGCAGATTGAACAACGACCCTGCCCACCCGCTTTTCAATCGGGCAACCCTGTCACGCTATTCCCCCGGTTCCACATTCAAGATGCTTCTCGCGCTCGCAGCCCTTGAGGATACCGTGGTGTCCCCTTCATGGCGGGTGACGTGTACCGGGGCTTTTCGTTACGGCAACAAGGTGTTCAAGGATCTTCATGTCCATGGTTCGGTGGATATGGTGAACGCCCTCAAGGTATCGTGCAATGTCTATTTCTATCAGTTGATGTTGAAGGTCGGACTCGATCGGTGGTCGGAGATGGGCTCACGGTTCGGCTTCGGACGTTTGACCGGAGTCGACATCAATGAAGAGAATCCCGGCTTGTTGCCGACGACGCAATACATGAACAGGCGGTACGGTCCGCGCGGTTGGACAAAAGGTTTTCTCCCCAGTCTTGGAATAGGCCAGGGAGAGCTCGGCGTGACTCCCCTGCAGATGGCACTGTATGCGATGGCGCTGGCCAACAAGGGCCATTATCATGAGCCACACACTGTCTGGGCGACCGTTGACAAAGTGAACAACCGGATCGATACGCTGCAGTTTCCCACCCGAATGATTCAGATTCAACCGGAACACTGGAACATTGTCCGCGAAGGGATGCTCCGCGCAGTGATGGAACCCGGGGGAACCGGCGGGGCGGCGCGCATCAAGGGGTTGGAAGTCGCCGGAAAAACGGGAACAGCACAGAACACCTTTGGAAAGGACCATGCCTGGTTCGTCGGTTTCGCGCCGTACGACCATCCACGCATAGCGATCTGTGTGCTCATTGAGAATGCCGGGTTCGGCGGGACGGCTGCGGCCCCGGTGGCCGGCATGTGCATGGAACGGTATCTGTTCGGCCGGCTTATTCGCCCGATGCCCGGACCACAACAACGTCAATCGGTTGCCCAGAGAAACACGGCGGCGGATTCAACACGGCTTTCAGAGCATTGAAGCTCCGCCACCTGGGGGAATGCCGCAAGAACGCTGCAGCGGGAGGAAGAGATGTTTACGTACCTGAAAGAACGCATCGATTTCGGTCTCCTGGCACTCACCGTGCTCCTGATGATCGTCGGACTTGCATCGGTGTACAGCGCTGTGTACGACGCGAAGCTCCCCACGATCTATACCAAGCAGCTGCTCTGGATGGGAGTCGGTCTTGGGATCATGGTCGCGGTCTGGTCCGCACCGACCAGGTTTATCCAGTTTATCTCGTTTCCTGCATACTTTTTTTCCCTCGCTCTTCTCCTCTCGGTCCTGCTCATCGGCAAGACGGTTTCGGGGTCAACAAGCTGGTTCAATCTCGGCGCCTTCCGATTCCAGCCGGCAGAATTTGCCAAGATTACCACAGCCCTGGCGCTCGCGCAATATTTATCGCGGTCGGATGTATCACTCCAGAACTTCAAACAGCTCGCAGTAGCCACAGGCATCGCCTGCGCTCCCGTGGTCTTGATTATGCTCCAACCGGATCTCGGGACGGCTGTCATCTTTCTCGGAATGTTCTTCCCGGTGCTCTACTGGGCGGGCGCCACCCGGTTTACCCTCCTCACCATCATCGCCCCGATCGTGGCGTCGATCGCAGCGCTTCTCGGGACAACGTATTTCCTCGTGGCGATCCTGGTGATTGCCATCCTCCTCTTCCTCACAAGGGATCATAATCTCGTCGCGGCTGTGGTTTTTTCGATGACCGTGCTCGTGGGGATTTCTGTCCAGTTCGTCTACGATGGATTGAGGCCGTACCAGCAAAAGCGCATTTCCACCTTCCTCAATCCCAATGCCGACCCGCTTGGCGCCGGCTATAATATTCTCCAGTCGAAAGTCGCCATCGGATCCGGGGGGCCGTTCGGGAAAGGGTATCTCAAAGGGACGCAGACACAATTGAATTTCATCCCGGAACAGTGGACCGACTTTATCTTCTGTGTCCCGGGAGAAGAGTTCGGGTTCGTGGGCGCGATCACGGTGATCGGCCTTTCGATGGGACTCCTCGCCCGGGGAGTGTCCATCGCCTCGCTGGTGAAAAACAAGTACAGCAGCATCCTTGCAATCGCCCTTACCGGAGTGTTCGCCACACACATGGTCATTAACCTCGGCATGGAGGTGGGAATGATGCCTGTCATTGGCGTGCCGCTTCCCTTCCTCAGTTACGGCGGATCTTTCGTTCTTACATCGCTTTGCATGGTTGGCATACTTTTGAATCTGTATGCGCACAGAAAAGAGTATTGACCGTTTGAAATCCGGATTGGGGGATTGACAATCACGACCGGTTCGGTTTACCGGGCATACAAAGGACTACCTCTCCATGAAACGACCATCCCGTCCGAAGCGAACAAAATCACCTCGGCGCCTGTCACCATCATCTCCGAAACTCTCCCTGAAGCCGTTTCAGATCCCTGTTGAAAAGCTGCGCTGGCGTTGCGACCCAAAACAGCTCGACCTCTCCGGCACCGGCACAATCAACGCTCAGAATGCGATCATCGGCCAGGACCGCGCCCTTCGGGCACTCAGGCTCGGGTTGGAAGTCCATCATTCCGGCTATAACATCTTCGTGACCGGCCTCTCCGGCACGGGACGGATGACTGCGATCAAGCGCATGCTCCGGGAATACGAGACCGGTGCAGTCTCGCTGTCCGATATTTGCTACGTTCACAATTTTCACGATGCCGATGCGCCCCTTATGCTGAGCCTGCCGGCCGGTCAGGCGGTTCAATTCAAACGCGAGATGGCCTCCCTCGTGGCGGATTTGCAGCGCGTGATTCCCGGCGTGTTCGAAAGCCGCCGGTATGCGCAGCAACGGAAGGTCATGCTGGAACACTTTCAGGACCGGCAACGCAGCATCTTGCGCGACTTTGAAAGGAAGGTGAAAGATAAGGGCTTCGAGGTGGTGCAGTCACAGGCGAGCCCGAGTTCCCGTCCTGAAATCGCCTATATGGTGGACGACGCACCGGTCGGACTGGAACAAATCCAGGCCAAGGCGGATGCCGGCGAGATCCCGACGGACGAACGAAACCGGATCCTCGGCGTCGCCGCGGAACTCGAAGGCCAGATGGACGTGGTGATGCGGGAGATGCGCAACATCGAACGCAAAGCAAAAAAATCCATTGACGATTTGAATACGAAACTCGTGGAGCCGGAAGTCGACGAACTCCTGGAAGAGATCAGGACGCGTTATCCCCTTCCCCGCGTGCAGGAGTACCTCAAGGAGGTCCGGAAGAGCATTGTCGGCAACTTCTCACGATTTCATCAAAAGGAAGAGTCGGCCGCCGTGTCCGTCCTCGGCCTCCCCACCCAGAAGGAGGAGGACGGTTTCCTGGAATATCAGGTGAATGTCATTGTGGACAACGGAGGCGCAAAAGGACCGCCGGTCATCATCGAAGCGAACCCCCGGTTCAAGAATCTCTTCGGAACGATCGACCGCGTCATCGACCGGCACGGCGTGTGGCGCACGAATTTCCTTCAGATCAAAGCCGGTTCTCTCGTTGCCGCCAACGGCGGATTCCTGGTCGTGAACGCCGTCGATGCCCTGAGCGAACCGGGTGTGTGGATGATGCTGAAACGTGTTCTGAGAAACAAAGAGGTGGAGATTCAACCCATTGAATCAGGCCTGTTCGGCGCGAGCTCCGCGCTCAAGCCGGAGCCGATCAAGCTGGATGTGAAACTGATCCTGGTCGGCGATGCCTACATTCATTCCCTGCTCTACCAGCTGGACGAAGATTTCCAGAAGGTTTTCAAGGTACGGGCCGACTTCGATACGGAGATGCCCAATACCGAGAAATCGATCGAGAGCTACGCATCGTTCATCAAAAGTCTGTGTGAGACGGACACGCTCCTGCCGCTCGATGCAAGCGCCGTTGCGGAAATCACGGAAGAAGGGGCACGCCTCGCGGGACGGCAAAACAGACTCTCGACGAGGTTCAGCATCCTGGCAGATGTTCTGCGCGAAGCAGACTACTGGGCCCGCACGCGGGAGGCGAACACGATCACCTCCGACGACATCCGCCGGTCGGTGATGCAACGCCTCGACCGGGTGAAAATGATCGAAGACAAGATCCAGGAGATGATTGAGGACGGATCGCTCATGATCCAGACGGAGGGCACCGCCGTGGGGCAGGTGAACGGGCTTTCCGTGTATCAGCTGAACGAATTCGAATTTGGGCGCCCGACGCGCATTACTGCGCGCACCGGCATGGGACGGGCCGGTATCATTAATATAGAGCGCGAATCGGACCTCAGCGGACCAACGCACGATAAAGGAGTGCTGATCCTGACCGGCTATCTGCTGGGAAAGTTTGCCTCCAGAAAGCCTCTGGTCTTGAGCGCGAGCATTGCCTTTGAACAATCGTACTCCGGGGTCGACGGCGACAGCGCTTCCTCCACCGAGGTCTATGCCCTCCTTTCAAGCCTGTCAGGGATCCCCCTGCGTCAGGATATTGCCGTCACGGGCTCCGTCAATCAGCACGGCGAGATCCAGCCGATCGGCGGCGTGAATCTGAAGATCGAGGGATTCTTCGACGTTTGCCGCGCAAAGGGACTGACGGGAAAGCAGGGCGTTCTGATTCCCCACCAGAACGTGAGCGAACTGATGCTACGGCATGATGTCGTCGATGCGGTGAGTAACGGAAAATTCCATATCTACGCAGTTCAGACCATTGACGAGGGGGTGGAAATTCTCACTGGCCGCCCGTCAGGAAAGCAGACGAAGAGCGGCAAATTCCTCCCCCGGAATAGCGTGAGCGCACTGGTAGACGCAAAACTCTCCTCCTTGACGAAACACTCGGGCAAACACTGAATTCATGGACAACGAATTCCGCGCGAAAGCGCACGAAATTGTCGATTGGATCGCCGACTATCTCGAAGGTGTCGAACAGTATCCCGTCAAGGCGCAGGTGCTCCCGGGAGAAATCCGCGACCAGCTTCCTTCTTCGCCACCCGAGAAGGGGGAGCCGTTCGATGCGCTCATGGCCGATTTTCAGAAGATCATTCTGCCCGGGATTACACACTGGCAGCATCCGTCGTTTTTCGCCTACTTCCCTGCAAACTCAAGCCCCCCCTCGCTCCTTGCGGAGATGTTGACCTCTGCGCTCGGCGCGCAGTGCATGAGCTGGGTGACTTCTCCTGCCGCAACAGAACTCGAAGAGAGGGTGATGCAGTGGCTGAGGGAAATGGTGGGTTTGCCCGCGGACTGGGACGGCGTGATTCAAGACACCGCGTCGACCGCAACGCTCTGTTCCATCCTCACCGCACGGGAAGAACGATCCCGCTACGAGATCAACAAGCGCGGATTTACGACGGCTGAGCGATTCACGGTGTATTGCTCGACCGAAGCGCATTCCTCCGTCGAAAAAGCCGTGCGCATCGCGGGAATCGGCCGGGAACAGTTGCGGAAGATCGACGTCGACGAGAACTTCGCCATGCGCGCGGATCTCCTTGAGGATGCCATTCGACAGGATCGGTCTTCCGGGTTCGTCCCTCTCTGCATCGTCAGCGCACTCGGGACAACCGGATCCACGGCAATCGACCCGCTCCACGCCATCGGAGAGATCGCACGCCGCAATCACGTGTGGCTCCACATCGACGCTGCGTTCGCCGGTACCGCCCTGGTCCTGCCGGAGTTCCGTCACCTGCTCAAAGGGATCGAAGATGCCGACACGTTTGTCTTCAATCCGCACAAATGGATGTTCACGAATTTTGACTGTTCCGCATATTTTGTCAAAGACCGCGACGCTCTCGTTCGAACATTTGAGATTCTTCCGGAGTACCTCAAAACGCATGAGCGCGAGCAGGTAAACAACTACCGTGACTGGGGAATCCAGCTCGGACGCCGTTTCCGGGCTTTGAAGCTCTGGTTCGTGATCCGGACATACGGCGTTGCAGGAATCCGCGACCGGGTGCGCGCACACATCGCCATGGCGGACCGGCTCGCAAAAACGATCCAGGGCGAACCGGATTTCGAAATCCTCGCTCCTGTCTGGTGCAACGTGATCTGCTTCCGGTACAGACCGAACCAGGTCAGCGATCCCGACCGTCTCAACGCGATAAATATGAATCTGATGGAGCGCTTGAACAATACCGGCAAGCTGTATCTCACGCACACAAAACTCGATGCCAGAACGGCACTGCGCCTCGTTATCGGCCAGACGAATGTCGAGCAGCGCCACGTGGATGCCGCCTGGGAGATCATCGCCCGGACCGCGCGGAGATCCGACGATTGAAGCATCAATATTGACAGCGACTACAGTAACCTCTACCTGAGCCCGGTGATCCCATGATTCTGTCCGATTCCCGTATCCTCGAGGAAATGGCCAAGGGGACGATCGTCATCTCCCCTTTCGACCGAGCCTATCTTGGATCGAATTCCTATGATGTCCATCTCGCCGAGTTCCTGGCGGTGTACAAGAGCGATATCCTCGATGCCAAAGTCCACAACGAGGTGGAACACTTCCTCATCCCGGACGAAGGCCTGATCCTTCTTCCCCACCGTCTGTATCTCGGGGTGACCAGCGAATACACCGAGACACACGCGCATGTGCCGTTCCTCGAGGGAAAGAGCAGCATCGGACGCCTCGGCATCGACATCCACGCCACCGCCGGGAAAGGAGATGTGGGGTTCTGCAATACGTGGACGCTGGAGATCTCCGTCAAGCAACCGGTGCGGGTCTATCGCCACATGCCCATAGGCCAGTTGATCTACTTCGAAATCTCGGGCACAGTGGCAACTTCGTACAAGGCGAAGTCGTCGGCAAAGTACAATGTGCGGACCGATAAGCCCGTCGAGTCGATGATGTGGAAGAATTTCATCAAGAAATAGACCCCTGTGGAGATCTCCGCATGACCAAGTTCATTCGCGTCTTGTGCATTGCCCTTCTGGCATTCGCTGCCTCGCTCCCCGCTCAGGAGTTGCGTCCGCTCCGGATCGACGACCTGTTTGCCATGAAAAGGATCGCCGATCCTGCGCTTTCTCCGGATGGTCAATGGATCGTGTTCACCCTCACCACGGCGGATACCGCCACCAATAAGAACTATTCGGATCTCTGGATCATCGGGACGGATGGCCGGGGATTGCGACGGCTGACGAACGAGCCCGCTGCGGACCGGCGTGCAACGTGGAGTCCCGACGGCAAATGGATCCTCTTCGAATCGACACGATCGGGTTCATCACAGATTTGGATGATGAAACCGGACGGAAGCGTGTCTCAGCAGATCACGGCCATTTCGACCGGCGCCAGCCAGCCGGTCGTATCACCGGATGGCAAATGGCTCGCGTTCCTTTCCGAGGTCTTCCCGGAAAATTCCGCCCTCCCGTTTGCCGAAAGCGACTCGCTGAACAAGATCCATCTGGATCAGCTCGACCACGGATTGGTGAAGGCGAAAATCTTCACCGGGCTTCTCTACCGTCACTGGGATGCGTGGGTGGACGGAAAACGGATTCATCTTTTTGTCCAACCCTTCCCCACCGGACAGCCGCGCGATCTGACACCCGGCGACAGGGACGCAGTGCCGACATCTTCCACCTTTTCGGCGGGAACGGATTTTTCCTTTGCTCCGGATAGCAAGCTGATTGCCTATACGGCGACTCCCACCCCTCCGCATGAGGAGGCATGGCGGACAAATCACGACATCTATGAAGTCCCGGTCACCGGCGGCACTCCACGACAGATCACGACCAATCCGGCCGCCGATGGATATCCGCAGTACTCGCCGGACGGCCGCTATATCGCCTACCGCGCTCAACGGAGACCGGACTATGAAGGGGACCGGTGGGAGCTGATGATTTACGATCGCCTGAACGGGGCAATCCGCACGTTGACCTCACAGTTTGATGCCTCCGTTGGCGCGCAGGTCTGGGCTCCCGATAGCAAGGTGCTCTACTTTGACGCCGATGTCGAAGCGAACGATCCGCTCTATGCAGTCAGCCTGAAAGGAGACACTGTCCGGAAGATCGTCCCGGAGAAGACCAACCACGCGGTCTCCATCAGTCCCGACGGCAAGAAGCTCTACTTCCTTCAAGCCAGTGCCGTCCGCCCCGCAGAAATTTATAGTGTGAACAGTACCGGAAAGAACCTCACCCGGATCTCGGGAATCAACGATACGGTCTTCGCTCACCTCGACGTACCGGTGCCGCAAGCTTTCTGGTTTACGGGCGCAGCGGATGTTCGGGTGCACTCATGGCTCTTCTTCCCCCCCGGTTTCGATGCAACCAGGAAGTATCCTTTGATCATGCTGGTGCATGGAGGGCCGCAGGGATCGTGGGGCAATGCATGGTCCTATCGCTGGAATCCCCCTCTCTGGGCTGCGCAGGGATATATCGTTATCGCGCCGAATCCCCGCGGGAGCACGGGATTCGGACAGCAGTTCACCGACGACATCAATGGAGCGTGGGGAGGGAAAGTCTATGACGACTTGATGTGCGCTCTGGATACGGTGAGTAAACTCTCATTCGTCGACAGCACACGGCGGGGTGCCGCAGGCGCTTCCTTCGGCGGGTACATGATGAACTGGTTTCTCGGCCATACGGGGACCAGGTTCAAGGCGATTGTCACGCACGACGGCGTCTACAATTTCGAAAGCATGTACGGCGCCACCGATGAGATCTGGTTCGATGAATGGGAGCATGGCGGAACGCCCTGGAATAGGCCGGCGGAGTATGCCCGCTATTCGCCGCACCGATTCGCGCAGAATTTCCGGACTCCGACTCTCGTCGTTCACGGGGGACACGATTTTCGAATTCCTGAAACCGAGGCAATGCAGCTCTTCACTGCGTTGCAGCGTCAGGGTGTCCCCTCAAAGTTCCTCTACTTTCCGGATGAAAGCCACTGGGTCTTGAAACCGGCAGACAGCAAACTCTGGCATCAGACGGTTTTCGGATGGCTGGACGAATGGGTGAAGCGGTAGCGGTGGCGGGCGAACGGCGGGTCAGGCGGACTGGGATTTCCATGATTCCGTGGTCAGTCGCCGCTTCCTGAGTTCCTGCACTACAATGCCGTAGGCTGTATTGATTCTCTTCGTCTCACGTTCGGCGATCTCACGGAGTTGTGGTCCCAGCGCGCTGACTTTGTCGGGATGATACTGGCGGATCAGCCCGTGATACGCCTCCCTCGCGCGGACTGCGTCGTAATCCGCCGAGAGACTAAGGACGTTCAATGCCTCGCGGAGGCTGTTCGGGCTGCTGCCCGCCGTTGCCGCCTCGTGTTGCTTTCGTGCCTCGGCAAACTCGCGCGCCGTACGCTCTGCGTGAATTCTGGCCGCTCTTTCCTGCAGCACGGTTGCCGCCCAACGTCGTTCGGCCCTGGCGGCTTCCTCCCGCAAGAGTTCGATTTGTCCCCGGAGCTTCCGCTCCTCTGCACTCTCCTGGATCGTCGCGCTTTTTTCCCGCTCTCCTTCGGACAATATGCCGGGTTCCGCCCGGTATTCTTTTTTCAGCCGCCACATCACAAATGCGAACATTGTGATCGAACTGTAGAGCAGCAACGGGAGGTCCATGCGGCTGAGAGCGAAGTGGCCGGAGAGCGGTGAGGGCGCAGCCGTGAACAGCCTGTACATCACGCTTCCGGCAACCCACACCAGCAGGTGTGTGGACGGTGACGGGAGCGGCGTTCCCAACTGATGGAAAAGACGAAGGCGATCGGATGATGAAAAGGGAAACATGATGAGCCGTACCAGCAATCCGACAAGGATGCAGGCAATCATCATGAGCCCAAATCGCTCTTCGCTGCCTAATGTTTTGAATACCTCTTCGGGAATCGCACTGCGGATATACAATGCTTGCATCAGCGCGTACACCACGATGCCCGAGGAAAGCGTGAAGAGCCGTATGAGATACGGAAGAACCCGGCAGCGAATGATCAGTGCGAAAAGGGCCAGACCAAGAAGTCCGGCGAGAAGTTCCATGCGTGTGGTAAAACGTACTTCGAACTCACCGAGAAAGCAAGGGAGAAGGTCGCCATGTGTGCACATGCGTGACATGAGGCACGTACTTACATCGTGCCCTACCTCTCTTACTACCCATGTGTGGGAATTACACGATCGAATATGTATATTCCTGCGAACCCCAGACGATCGTGAAAGGTGATCAGCCCTGAACGCGCCGATTTCAATGACCTATCCGGTATGGGGAACGGAGATCGATCCCGCCGCCCGGGAGCAGATGGATTCCGCAATGTCACTGCCGGTGACCATTGCCGGAGCACTCATGCCCGACGCCCACGTCGGGTACGGACTCCCCATCGGCGGCGTGCTCGCAACAGAGGATGCCGTCATCCCGTATGGTGTCGGTGTTGATATAGCATGTCGCATGATGATGACCGTGTTCGATGTCCCGCCGACCGTGCTCCGGCAGGAAACGGCAATCTACCGGGACGCCATTGAGAGGAACACGCAGTTCGGTGTAGGGGCTGAATGGAAAGAGCGAAGACAACATCACGTGATGGAGGCGGATTGGAATATCTCCCCCGTGACAAAGTCGATCAAGGAGAAAGCCCATCGACAGCTCGGGACGTCGGGCTCCGGCAATCACTTCGTGGAATTCGGGGAGATCGTATTCGAGCACGAGGCTGCGGGTGTGCCTGCCGGTCAATATCTTGCGCTGCTCTCGCATAGCGGGAGCAGATATGCCGGCGCACAGATTGCAAATCATTATACGAAGATTGCAAAATCCCATCATCCGGAACTCCAGGGCAACGCCAGAAATCTGGCCTGGCTGTCAATGGATCGGGACGGAGCGGAATACTGGGCTGCGATGGAGTTGATGGGAATGTACGCCTCCGCAAACCATCATCTCATTCACGAGGCCATCATCCGGCAGCTCGGACATCCTGTCGTGAAACAGATCGAGAACCATCACAATTTCGCCTGGAAAGAAGTGCACAACGGCCGGACGATGATTGTCCACCGGAAGGGCGCCACTCCTGCTGGGAAAGGGATGCTGGGAATCATTCCCGGTTCCATGGGCGCTCCTGGTTTCCTCGTGGAAGGTCTCGGGAATCCCCTTTCGTTGAGCTCTACCTCCCACGGTGCAGGCAGAAGAATGTCCCGCAAAGAAGCGAAGCGGACGTCAACGTGGAAAGAAGCCCGGGAGTTTCTCCGGAAGGCCGGAGTTGAGTTGCTTTCGGCAGGGCTGGACGAAGTGCCGTGGGCGTACAAGGACATCGTGGGCGTGATGAAGGCACAGGCGGACCTGGCGAAACCTCTTGCGCGGTTCATGCCACGTCTCGTCAAGATGGCTCCCGGAGGAGAAATTCCGGAGGACTGAGAAGAGAGGCAGACCATGAGTTCACGCACAACTCTTGTTCACGGGGATATTACAAAACAGGTCGTCGACGCGATTGTGAATGCCGCGAACTCATCGCTCATGGGAGGCGGTGGTGTTGATGGCGCCATTCACCGGGCAGGTGGGCCGGCGATACTGGAAGAGTGCAAACTCATCCGGAAGAAGCAAGGGGAGTGCCCGCCCGGCGAAGCGGTCATCACCTCCGGCGGTCTCCTCCCCGCACAGTATGTCATTCACACCGTTGGCCCCATCTGGCGCGGCGGGAACAATAATGAAGCGGCTGTCCTCGCACGGGCATATCGCAACAGCTTGCTGCTCGCAAAGCAACACGGGATCAAGAGCATCGCCTTCCCCTCGATCAGCACCGGTGTCTATGGCTACCCGATTGAAAAGGCTGCGCGGGTCGCAGTCGAGACGGTGAAAGCGTCCCTTCATGAAGCAGCGAGCATAGAGGAGGTACGCTTTGTCGTGTTCACCGAATCGGACCGGCTAGTTTACGAGAAGGCCCTCTCCGCCGATCACTAACGACCGGCCACCGCGCATTGCTTACGGTCTACTGTCCACTGTTTACGTTCCACTGTTTACTGTCTACTGTCCACTGTCTACTGTCCACTGTTTACTGTCCACTGTTTACTGTCTACTGTCTACTCTCCACCCTTCCCTTACCACAACCACGAATCGCTGGAGAGATCACTTCAATACCATCAGCTTCTTCACGCCTGTGTATGTCTTTCCTCCGGCAACCGGCTGAGCTACCATCCTGTAGATATAACCGCCACTTGCCAGGTTGTGTGCGTCGGATCCGCCTGTGTCGGAGAATTTCACCGCGTGAAACCCGGCTTCTCTCGTTTCATTGACCAGCCTTGCCACCTCACGGCCCAGGATGTCGTACAGGACGATCGACACATGACTTTCAACGGGGAGATCATAGTAAATCGTTGTCGTCGGGTTAAAGGGATTGGGAAAATTCTGGTCAAGCTTGTATTCGTGCGGCCCGGTGTACTCGACCACGATCGACTTTGTCCAGCTATCTCCCGTTTTGTCCCGGATTTCAAAGTCCAGCGTGTCCCGGCTCTTCGGCTTCACGTCGCGGCTCACGGCAAAGGTGAACGTCACATCGGATGATCCCGAAGCCTGAAGAGTTTTCACTGTGGCGTGGGACGACGAAACGGTGAGGCCGGGATGATTTCCAATCAATTGTACCGATACCCCCTGTGCCGTCATTGTCTGGGACTCATTTGCCACGGTGAGCACGATGGTGTTCCCCTTGGTGTCAGCTGGGACTTTATATACCGTCTGAGCCACCGCAGACGAAGAGAGAATAGCACCTAAGATGCACAACAATGCTCGTATCATGGATAATCACCCAAAGATGAATAAGAAAAGCCGTATCCTTCAATAAGATTCTGTTAGTGTTTCCGCTCTACGTACACATCCCCTATTCCGACCACCGGCGTTTCTCCCGTATTCGCAATGGCTGTTCCGACGGGACGAACCATGACCTTCTGCCCTGCCCATGGAGCCACATTGATCACTTTTACCCCTGAACTCCCACGTGCATCGCTGAGGGGAGACACTGTTCCAGCGGCGCTTTTCAGATCGATCCGGAACGATCTCGCAGGAAAGACATTCGTACCCTTGGTTCCGAGCGTATCTTCTCGAACGGTCGTCTGAATGTCGGCATTCACGATCAGGTATCGCGCGTTGGCTGGAATGGCAACGCTATCCGTGCCCAGGTAGTCCCAGGCATTTTCTGCGGTCGCCATGAGGGGCTTCGTGTGGTCGATCGGCTTGAACGGAAGAACCGTCGTATCACCTGCTGCCGTCACAAGTTTGAGCGGCCCGATTTCGAATGAGACGAATGAGCCATTTTTCACACTTTCGAGCGTCACGCGCCGATGCAGTTCGGTTTCCATCATGGGCCCTGGTATCGACTGCAGCTGGTACCCTCCATCACTCACCCGTTTGATCTCATAGGGAGAGGTGCCGGATTGGTCTGTCCAGAGGCGTACGTCGTTAGAGAGCGAGGATCCCCGTTCCTGGAGCGTTGTCGCCGGCCACTGCCCTGAGCTGCTCACCATCGTGGGTCCTCCCCAGGACGAATAGGTCTGCTGGTTGAGCCAGACTTGGTTGGCGGTATTTCCGTACAGCACATCTATCCTCCAGGTCGACCCACCTCGTGATTGTGGGCTTATAGTCGGGTAATAATCTGAAATGCCGGTCTGGTGACTGAATTCGGTATAATAGCTGCTCCACCCTGTCCCTCCATAAGTGCCGTACTTGTAGATGATGCGATACTCGCTCTGTCCTGATCGTTGAGCGGCCCAGGCAATGTGAGGAACATCACTACCATCGACTGCGATAGAAGAGTTTCTATCGTAGATTGTCCCGACTCCGCTTGCGACACTGAGCTCCGAGAGCCAATTGGTGCCATTGTACTTCTTTGAACACACTCCCCAATACCGTGTATCATAACTCAAAAGGAGGAAATTACTCCCGGGCGCAAGACTCGGATGCCAGACATAGGAGGCATTGGAGACATTGGGAATTGTCGTCAGTGTAGTCCAGCTTCCCCCCAGGTTGGTCGATTTCATAAAGCATGGCCCGACGCTGCTACAGACTACGACCACCAGTTGCGACGTGCCGAGTTCCGAAATCAAGGGGTAGATGTTCCATTGGTTCTGCTGGATGATTACGACGCTTTCAGCGCTTGCCGGGCGAATCGGCGTTCCCCAGGTAATGCCGCCGTCCGTGCTTTTGTTGTACCAGAGAGCAAACGCGTTGGCATTGAGTTGGCGTTGCCAGACAACATGAACCGAGCCGTCGTGTGCGACCACTATGCTTGCATCGTTATTGCTTCCGTTGCCAGAACTGATCCGTGTCGTCGTGTCCCATGTCGCGGAATTGAGATCTTTTCGCCGGTAGATAATCTCCCCTGCGCTTTCGTAAACCTCGTGGAACTTCGTCCCATGGATAGCCGCATGCCTTTCGCCGGTGTAGGCTGTGGCACCACTTCCTGCAGATTTGTTCTGGAATGCAAAACCTTGAGCGATAGGCTGGTAAAAAACGGAATCAGTCTTGTCGGTGTAGTCAACATTTACAAACCATTCCCCACCCGAAAGGGCATTAGTAAGTTGGAAGAATTCTGCTCCGCACATGCTATTGACAGGCAGGGTAAAGAGATCGTATTCTTGACCCGCTTGCCAGTTGATAGCACTCCGTTGCGATGAGGAGAATTTCTGGTAGCGGTAGCTTCCAATTGTCACCGGGGTGTCAGTCGCAGTGAATCCATAGTCTGAGGTGATCGAGCCGAAACTCACTCCGCTATATTGCAGCGGCCACCGAAAGGTTGCGACCATCGAATACACCGAATCACCCGATGTGAAATTGATCGACGGCTTTGCTCGAACGACAAGACTTGTGGCATTCGTTGGTAAGAAGATACCTGCCTTGATCTGTGCCTCGCGACGTAAGCCTCCTCGAATCCATGCATCAGTTGAATTCACATGATAGAAGAAGCTCGCGGTGTCCCCGACGAACACGTATACATCGCCCCCAGCAGGAAACTTCAACTTTTCGCGAACCACTCCGGAAGAGGCGTCAAACACCCATACTTCGCCGGTCTTCACCGGAGGGCCAACCGTTGAGGAATCAAAATCTATTCGCTGTACTATGATTTTCGTGCAGTCTGAAGAAAGCAGCGCTTCTGTCGAGCGAAATGGAAATGCCGCAGGAGTCGAACAAAGTCCTGAAACTGGATCATATACCAGATAGTGGTTGTCGGCGTTGCCTGCCGTAGGATAGTTGTATCCTACAAGCGCCAAGCCACGTTTTCCGTCTTCAATAAGCTTAATCGAAGTTGGAGGCCCGATGTCGAAGAGCCGTCGGCTCCAGTAGATTGCATGAGTAGTTGGATCAACTGCTTCAATGTACCTATCGGTGGACAGTGAGTCTTCATACCCGATGTAGAGCCTCGACTGATCAACAGATGGGAATATAATATTGGCGCGCAATGCTTCGTTCTGAAATGAGTCGATTGGATCAAGAGTCGACTTATCCAAAACTTTAACAACCCCAGTCTCTACTCCCCCGCTGTCGAGAGTCATTGAAAGAATCAAGCGATTCGTGCCTACTATGTCTGGGAAGAGACGAGCTGACTCTACGTTAGTACCCAAAGTAATGGTATTCCCAGTGTCTTGCGTACTTGTGGCGATCAAATAGTTGCCATCGCATTGAAACACCCAATCCTCAGATGAATTCCAAAAGACAGTCAAAAAAGGGGAATCCACCGATAGAAAATGGGAAGTCGATTTAGTAAGCAGGTCAGTTCTCATAATCTCGGTCAAGCTGTCCCTTGGATGGGCGGCAAAACCGTAGGGTTGAGCTGTCGCTTGGCTTGTCCATGCGAATGCGGCAAGCGTAATCCCACATAGCAACCTGTCAAAGAGTCGAAAATGCACGTTATATGTCATCGGATTCATTGCCTCCAAAAATTCCTTAGTTCCACGGTGGACTACCAGCGCTCACTTGTTGGAGGAACCCGTACGCTGTCACACCATAAGTGCTGATCGGCTCGGCCCGCCACTCTCCCCCACTGTGCGGGTCTCTTGGACTGTAGTCATACCAGCGGTAGTAGTGGCCTCCATTGTATAGTTGGAAGCTCTCGTAGGTTTGCTGATCCGCAGTCAGATCTGTGGCTTCCAAATGCTTTATCTTGTCAAACCCACCGGTCCGTACATGGTTGCCGTATCCCGCCGCAATTGATCGGCACGAACTGAATTTTGTCACCCCCGCAGCCCTGTTGGCGATCCAATTCCAAAACTGCTCTGGAATTGCGACCGGATCGATTTGCGCCACGCCGTAGCCAGCGCTATTAGTGTAAAGCGGAGTACTATCACTCCTCACTCTGGGGACATTGATAGCAAAGTGATGGAATGTGAACCAACTCTCAATGTAGAGAATTACCTGCATAGTGTCGCTGATTCCGCCCCTCATTGTTGCGGGGGGTGGGTTCAATCCGAGGATTCGATATGATCCAACTCGCTGTTTGCTGACGGTTTTGCCTCTACATGTAGCGGCAAGCGTCAAGGTATCAATCCATCCTCCTCGTACTTTGCCCCCCCACGGTATCTGCCACATGCAGGAGTCTGAAGATGCAATTATTGATTGGGAGAACGCATCAACAAGAGAATCGGTTTGTGGATTACCATAGCGTCCTCTTTTCGCATTGTAGAACCGTGTCCAATGATCCCACCGAAGAGCAAATCGCCACTTGTATTCGACGGGAGAACTTCCCCGGCCTTTTAACCTTGCTCTCGCGGTTATCACGGGCATTGCCGGATCCGTACTTATAGTCTTGGTCGCTATGATTCCTGCCTCCGGATCAATTATCTCCACGGAAATTGTGTCGACTATTGCAAGGCTACCTGTTCCAGTTCTTGAAGTATCAGATGACTGTGTTACCCGGACCGTTCCTACTCTCAACGAATCGCCATCTCGCCTCTCGCCGTTTGCAACGAAATGAAGCCTTCCGGCTTTGGCATCGTCGTATGAAATTCCCGAGAGGGGCGACTGTTCAGGATTCCCGGAGGGATCCAGGAACACTCCGAATTGAGTACTGTCTATTGAGATCGTGAGTTGCGTGCTACCTTCCAATTCCACTTCCTGGTTTCCATGATCGACTGCAGTCACAAGGATCTTGGCTGTATCCCCATAAGCAATTGTGTCTGGTTGAACCTCGACTCTAAAGTGGTCGAAGTCTGTCCCTGGTATTATCCAGGCAGAGGAATACCAGAATCCATAGTGGAACTTTCCCCAGCCTATATAGTAGGACACGGAATCCGGATAGTACACTGTCTGGCCTGTTCCCGGATTGTCGATCAAAATCATCGCTACTGCCGTTCCCGAACGCCAGTTGCCCGGCAGTGTATCCAACGGATTTGAATTGCAGATCACTGCTGGAGCGGGTTGCAGGACTACTATCTCTGCGATGTTGCACGGCTCAAGTGATGCTTGCCCGCCGTCAACAACAATCCTCCCGGCAGCCGGAGTGCACCAGACTGCACCGGTGTCTTCACTGACAAGATAAGCTCTCTTCTGAACACCGGGGTGAATGCTCACGCGTTCTTTGATCACAACCTGGGCGGACATAGGATGGCAACACACAACGAGAAGGAAGAAAAGAATGGTCAACGGGATGACGCGAAAGGTGCGCGCAGGGATGTTCATGCCCACTCCGGGATGAATGCTGATTGTCCGTGGAATACTAATCCGCCGCCTCCACCTACTTTGCCGTCAGCGAACCCAATCAAGCATTCCTTCCCTGCGCCGAAACGACAAAAGCCTTTCCATCAGGACGACGAAAAGGCTTCTCTGTCAAAGGACGGAACAACTGAATCCAATATAGTCTTTTGATTACGAGTTGTCAACAACAATCAGCGAAATTATGATTTCATAACACTCCTATGATTGTTCATGAGACCCTGCGGAGCAGTGCAAACTCGTTCAACATCTCACGACACCGAGCGCTGCTTTCCCATATCAGACTGTCCCCTGTCCCGTCCCCTGTTCCCTGTTCCCTATTCTCCCCGTTCTCTTTCCCCTCCAAAATCATCAGCACCCCATCGATCCGCCCCATCGGCGCAGAGAGTTGGACGCCGGCGACGTAGTTCCTGACATGTTCAAACGTCTCACGAGCGATCGCCACTCCTTCTGCGAAGCCTTCCTCTTTTGTGGTTGTCTTCCGCATCCGTTCCAGGATGTCGTCAGGGACATGCGCACCCGGAACCTCGTTGTTCATAAACTCCGCGTTCCGGAACGACACGAGAGGCCAGATCCCGCAGATGATCGGCAACTGAATGTGTTCGATCCTCTTCAGGAACGACTCAAGAATTGCCACATCAAACACCGGCTGCGTGATCATGTATTCCGCTCCCGCCTCGATCTTCCAATCAAGACGCCGCAATTCCTCGTCAAGATTGATCGCGCCGGGATTCACGCCGACGGAAACGCTGAATGCCGTCGGTTCCCCGATGGCGTTGCCGGCCAGATCGAGACCGTGATTCAACCTGTTGATGAGGTTTGTCAGTCCAATCGCGTCAACGTCAAACACCGCCTTTGCATCGGGATACGTGCCGAGTTTGGGCGGGTCACCGGTGATCGCAAGAACGTTCCGTATCCCCAGTGCCCACGCACCCAGAAGATCGGATTGCATCCCGATAACGTTTCGATCGCGGCACGCAAAGTGCAGGACGGGCTCGATCCCGACCTCCCGTTGTATTAAGGCTGCCATCGCCAGGGCTGACATCCGCGCCGAGGCCCGGGGACCGTCCGGAATATTAATGGCATCGATGCCGAAATGGTGAAGCCGCCTTGCCTTCTGGATCTCCTTCGCCGGAGAGACGCCCCGCGGAGACACCAATTCGACAAGCTTCACAAACTCTCCCCGGGCGAGTCTGTTCGCCAGCCGGGACTTTTCTTTCAACTCCACAACGGTGACTGCTTCCGGAGCTTCAACCTTGAGATTAATTTGAGCGGAGTCCATCCGCTTCGCCGGCTGGAGGGCCGACACCGCCCGGCGGATCGCGCGAATATGATCCGGGTTCGTGCCGCAACATCCTCCGACAATCATCGCGCCGGTCAGAATGAACCGCTTGGCATATTCCGCAAGATACTCGGGAGACATAAGATACAGGTTCCTCCCGCCGACGTTCTGCGGTAGCCCTGCATTCGGCTGGACGGAAATCGGGAGCGTGGTGATGGCCTTGAGCCGTTCCAGCGCGTCCAGCATCGACTTGGGGCCGACGGAGCAATTCATCCCTATGACGTCGACGCCGAGCGGGGCAATTTCTTTCACGAACGCTTCCAGATCGGCTCCACTGAGGAGCTTTGCATCATCGTTGACGGTCACCTGTGCGATGACCGGAAACGCCGGGTCAACCTCTTTCACCGCTCGTATCGCTTGTGCCAACTCGGGAATGTGGGAGAATGTTTCCAGGACAATCAGATCGGCCCCGCCGTCAATCAGACCACGCGCCTGCTCCTTGAACACCTCTTTCGCTTCATCATACGACAGTTTGGAGAGTGGTTCGAGCTGAACGCCGAGAGGACCCATCGAACCTGCAACGAGGGCTTGTTCCTTCGCCGCCGCTTTTGCGAGTTCGGCGCCCTTCCGGTTGATTTCGTACACCTTTTTTTCCAACCCGTGCGGGGCCAGGCGGAACTTGTTCGCTCCGAACGTGTTGGTCTCGATGACATCCGCACCCGCCGCCACGTAATCCCGGTGCACCGACGAAACCAGATCAGGGCTCGTCAGATTGAGTTCATCAAAGCACGTGTTGATGAAAATCCCCTTTTCATACAAATACGTCCCCACCCCACCGTCAAACACCACAATCTCGTTATTTGCCAGCCGCTCTCGCAGGCTTTTCATACTTTTTCTCTCCATACTGTCCGGTGACTGAAAAGTAGTATAATGAATTTTCCAGTCACGCCCAAACTGGACCGGTTTCTTGATTCTCCCTCCCGAAATCTCTACAATAAGCAATACTTTCCTGATCGCAATGACCTCTCTTTGCCGATGAACCGGGAATACCACCGATGGCACAGCACCGCCCTCAACCGTGAGATGGAAATTCTGGTCTTCGGCCACGCAGGTACCCCTCTCCTGGTGTTCCCCACGTCGAAAGGCAGGTTCTTCGATTTTGAAGACCGCGGGATGATCGGCGCAATCTCCAATCCGATAACCGCGGGACGGATACAGGTCTATTGCGTCGACAGCGTGGATGCGGAAAGCTGGTACAACTCTTCCATCGCACCCCGGCAACGGGTGGAACGACAGATGGCGTATGAACGGTACATTCTGAAAGAAGTGCAGCCGTTTATCGCCGGCAGAAACCGGGCGGAGGGGCTGGCGGTTGCGGGGTGCAGTTTCGGAGGATATCATGCGGTCAACCTTTCGCTCCGCCGGCCGGATATCGTCACTTCCTGCCTGAGTCTCAGCGGTTCGTTCGATATCAAACAATTCATCCACGGCTATTACGACGAGGACTGCTATTTCCAGAACCCCGTCGATTATCTTCCAAATCTGACCGACCGGTGGTATCTGGATCGTTACAGATCGCGGCTGCGCCTTGTGCTGGTGACCGGCGAACTTGATATCTGTCTCGATGACAATCTGCAATTCGGCGAGATCCTTCGCAGCAAGGAGATTCCGCACGTGCTGGATGTATGGGGCGACAAGGCCAATCACGACTGGTCCTGGTGGCAGCGGATGATCGCGAAGTACATTCAATGACGAGCAGGGAGACAACATGAAACGCGTAGGCGTCCTCTTCGGCATGGAAAATACATTCCCGCCGGCACTGGTCGATCGCATCAATGCCCTGGATGCGGGCGTCCACGCCGAACTCCTCAAAGTCGGGGCGACACGGATGGACCTTCCCTCCGGCTACGACGTCATCATCGACCGGATCTCCCATGACATACCGTACTACCGCGCCTATTTGAAGAACGCACTCCTTCACGGGGCCACCGTTTTGAATAATCCGTTCTGGTGGAGCGCCGACGACAAATTTTTCAATTATGCGCTCGCAAGCGCCTTGGGGGTCAGCGTGCCGCGCACCACCCTCCTTCCCTCCAAGATTCACCCGCCGGATACCACGGCACAGTCGATGCGGAACCTCGAGTACCCGCTCCGGTGGAAGGAGATCTTCAGCTACATCGGCTTCCCGGCCTTTCTCAAGCCTCACAAGGGTGGAGGACGGCAGAGCGTCTACCAGGTGTACAACGAAGCGGAATTCTTCGCCGCATATGATAAGACCGGCGATCTCGTGATGACGCTTCAGCAGGCGATTGACTTCGACGATTATGTCCGCTGTTATTGCATTGGCCAGGAAAAAGTGCGTGTCATGCGGTATGACCCCCGCCAACCTTTCGAGCGGCGGTTTGTTCTCGACGCGCCTCCCCTGGACGAGGCGCTGCAGGATCGTATCGTCAAGGACTGCCTCCTGCTCAATCGGGCGCTGGGATATGACATGAACGCGGTCGAGTTTGCCATCCGCGACGGGATACCATTTGCGATCGATTTCTTGAATCCCGCGCCGGATGCGGATTACTATTCCGTCGGAGCGGAGAATTTCGCCTGGATTGTGGACGCGGTCGCCGGGATGGCGGTGAAGCGTGCAAACAGTCCCGCCCGGAAGAAGAAGGACTACCGGTGGTCGGCGTTCCTTTCCGCGGGGCCGTCTTCGGCCGCACCGGCAAAGAAACGCACAATAAAACCAGCACCCCGACGAAAACCTTCATGAGCGAACGTCCGGCCTTCACCCCTGGTGTTGAGAGGGTGGATGGTTCGGTGGGGTTCTGGCCATTCACCTGAGATCGCTATCGATATGAATACTGTCAAGCCGGGTTTCCTGGTGAGTATCTCCTTGCTCTCCTTGCTGAGTACAACCCCTGCTTCAGCGGTGGGCCGCCCGGAAGGCGGACCGGATTCCGCGCACGCCGTCCAGTGGTTCCCGGAGAATCCTCTCTTTCCCAGGCTTGTCGCGGACGGAACCGGCGAGCAAATGTCGGTGAGCAAGGACCTTGATTCGAAACGCATTGTGGGAAGCATTGGCGGTCTCCAGCGGTTGGTCGAAGTGCGGATAGGCGGCCTCCCTGTGCAATTCGGCGTGGGGGCGACGGTGTATGGCAATTTCATTCGTGAGCCGGATGTTCTGGACGCGCTGACCGTGGATTTCTTCGTCGACTTTCCGATCGATATCCGTCTTTCCGATAACATCTCCTTGCGGACAGGGTGGGGCCACTATAGTGCGCATCTTGCAGACGATGGCATTGAGGTCCTCGGAAAACATTCCATCAATTATGCCAAGGACTATATACCACTCTTCGCGTCATACGCGCTTCCCGTAATCGGCGGATTTGTGTACGGCGGGGCGAGGATCGACTATTTTACGATCCCCGAACGAAACGGCCATTTCGTCCTGGAAGGGGGTGCGGAGTTTGGGAATTATCCTATCGGCGGCGGATTCATTGCGTATGGTGCCATCGATATCAAGAGCCGGCAGGAGGTTGCTTGGGGAACCACCCAGAGCTATCAGCTGGGCTTGCGTACTCTTGTTTCCCGCTCTCACGCGGTTCGTTTCGCGTATACGTATCGCACCGGAGCGGACGAACGCGGTCAATTCTATTCACAACATCTTACTTCAAGCCTCGTAGGAGTATTCCTTGATTTCTAACCATCGGTACCTCGTTTCCCCTGGTACGCTCACTGTTCTGACTCTTCTCCTTTTCCACTCTTCCGGTCTCCTTGCCAACACGGCTGTTCAGGACACCATCAACTCGGATTCGACGAGGGCATTTGTGGATCACACCTTCTGGTCGCGCTACAATGTGGCCCGGATGGGCGCGGTCGGCATCGCCGGCGGAACGATGGTGTATTCGGCCGGCGTGTGGTGGGTGAACGATTATCGGCCCTTCCATTTCTGGAACGCTCCCTGGTTTGGTCAGCTTGGAGTGGATAAGATCGGCCATCTGTATACCGCCTATGCGCTCTACACCTCCCTCCATGAGACGTTGTTGTGGGGAGGGCATGATCCGGACGAAGCGTTCTGGTGGTCGGCCGGGGTGGCGGCGTTTCACGGATTGATGGTCGAGGTGGGCGACGGGTTCAGCGAGTATGGATTTGATTACCGGGACGTCACGTTCAATTACCTCGGGGTGACATACGGGATCCTGCAGACGAAAATCCCATTCCTGAAGAACTTCAATATCAAGTGGAGCCTTTATTATCCGATGAAGCACCACTCATTCAAGATCAATGACCTGTATGTGTACCACATTTACTGGATGTCCGCCAACGTGAAGAATCTTCTCCCCGACGCGGCAAAGCCGTACTGGCCTTCATTTCTGCAGATCGCGTTCGGCCTCGGCGCCGAAGACAATCTGACAACGAGGACATACAATCTCAGTTTTGATTACAATCTCGAAGCGATTCCCCTGGATGGGAGAGACGTGAATCTTTTCAAAAGACTCCTCAATCTCTTTCACCTGCCGGCTCCGGGGGTAAAGTTCGCTCCCGGTCATGCACCAGAATACCGGCTCTTTCTCCTCCATTGACGAAGGTTCTCTCCTGATCGAATGATTTCTTGGGACTCTGCCGATAGGTGGGGGGACGGCCGCGACTGAAACGGCTTTCCCTTGACTTTGACTCCCGAATTGAGAAGCTTAAGATCTGCAAGACCGTTCTTCGTGATAACTGTTTTCAAGGAGCATGAAGCCCTGGCAAATTGCCTCTCATCGATTCGGAATCACGATGCAGAGGCAATTTTCGTAGGATGGTTCACCGATTGTTCTCGCACCAACGCGGTCCATGAGGACCAACTCACATCTCTCACCTACTTCTTGAGGAGGGAATTATGATCCGTTTTGTCACACGCCTGGCCATGGCCGGCATCTTTTCTTCGATGTGCGTGACGGCCTCATTTGCAGGAAGCCCGACTGCCGATGCAATGGCGACCGCGCCAACGAAGGGTATTCGCGCCGAGATCCTGTGGCAGCTCACCGATCTCGAAAAGAAGTTCGAGGATCTTGCTGCGGCGATGCCGGCTGACAAATACTCCTGGCGGCCGATGGAGGGAGTGCGCTCGGTGAGTGAAGTCTATACCCACATTATCGGGGCGAACTACCTGTTTATGTCCTTTCTGAATATCAAGCCGCCCATGAAAATGGACCCCGCGATGGAGAAGAACGTTACAGACAAGGATGCGATAGCAAAAATGTTCAAGCCTTCCTTCGACCATGTTCGGACTGCAGTCATCGGTCTCTCAGACAAAGACCTGGAGAAAACCACGAAGATGTTCGGGAGTCCGGCGACGTATCGTGCCGTTCTGTTGGCTGAGATCGGACACTTGCACGAGCATCTCGGTCAGTCTATCGCGTACGCCCGCATGAACAATGTCGTCCCACCCTGGACCGCGGCGGAGCAAGCGGCTGCGAAAAAAGACACGAAGTAAAAGGAACCCGGCGTATCCAAAACCTGCACGACCGCACGTCGGTCGTGCAGGTTTGTTTTGGGCCGGAAGAGTTTTTCGACTATCAATTCGCCCTGGGAATGCTCGCGAACGTTTTGAAGAGCCGCTTGTCAATCCGCAGCTTTTCCTCCGGCCCGATCGCAATGCGCTTGAAGGCCGGGTGTCGGGGATTCAGGAGGAAATTTGATTCGCGATCGACGATGACGGAGGGGACACGAAGAACCGGTGACCGGCCCGCCTGGACCCAGGCATCGCCGATGTTCTGTGTTGCGGGAGGCGGTGGAAAACTTTTCCACTGCGGAGGGAGACTGCGCGGAGGAACGTGTTGCACCAATCGCTCGTCGAATTCCACCTTAAACACCGAGTACGTCCCAAGCAGCCCCTCCCCCTCCAGATGAACGAGGATTTCCAGGAGAGCGAGGGAGATCGCCTGGGCCAGATACACGACCCCCGTCCCCTCACTGTTCCAGCGTCCGCCATACAGGCGTGCGCCTTCGCCGTCAAACGCTGATCGGGCATACCGTGTGCGCACCAGACGCCACGCCGTCATCATCACAGCGTCACCCCGCGTTCGAGCCGGCCGATGACCCGTTCGACCTCCCGGGCCCCCGGCTCCGACTTTGCATACTCAAACGGCGTGTTGCCTGCCAGGGAGATCATCGGCGAGAGGAACCATCGCCTGGTCGCATCTCTATCGCCGCCGAACAACTCGACGGCCTTTCCGTACAGCATTGAAGTCCGCAGCAGCCGGTCCGATTCCGCCGGATGAAGGCGTCCCTCAGTTTTCCTGCGCGCGAGCGTACGCGGGGGGATCTGCAAGAGTGATGCCACCTGAGGCCCTGTCAAGCCCAACGCCTTCTGCAGTCGCTCCAGCGGCGCGAACGGGAGCCCCTCCAGGACCAGCCGGTGAAGGCGCGGAGTACTTGCCGCTACCGACCCCAGGAGCGCTACGACGACAGTTGGGACCCTCTCCCCCGTATTCCGGAGGCCCTGTTTATCCTCCTGCGGGCGGATTTGCACTCTCTTCTTTTTTTTCACGGAATCACCTCGCTATCTGCCATATGGCTATAATTTACGTGCCATCTGGCCGTAAGTCAAGTCATCCCCGGCTCTCCGGACTTCCCGCCCGCCGTTTGCCGTCTGGCTTCCCATGGATTATTTTCTTATGATGAGAAACAGAACCGACGACTATGGAGGAATCGACCATGATGTCCGGACGAAGTATAGCAGCATGTGTTCTTGGTATCTCGATCGCCGCCGAGGGTGCCATTGCCCAGCAACGTGATCGCACAAAAACCCCCGATCAGTATAAGTGGAGGCTTACCGATATCTACCCTTCCGATGACGCCTGGAAGGCCGACAAACAGAACTTCCTGAAACGGATGCCGGAACTCGCGAAGTGGAAGGGATCGCTCGGCACGAGTCCTGCGAAGCTTGCCGACTGCTTCGAATTCGTCAACGATCTCGCAAAGCAGTATTCCAAACTGGCGGTCTATGCAGGAATGTACTCCGATCAGGACACGCGGGAAGCGAAATACCTCGCCCTGGTTCAGGAGATAGGCCAGGTCGGATCCGAGTTCGCCGCCCAAACAAGCTACATCCAGCCCGAAGTGCTTGCAATCCCCAAGGAGACGATTGAATCCTTCCTGACACGGGAAAAACGACTTGGCATCTTCCGTCATGACCTGGACGACATTCTCCGGAGACGCGAGCACACGGGCACGGCCAATGAGGAGAAGATCATCGCGGATGCCGGCCTCATGGCGGACGCACCGGATAATATCTACGGCATCTTCTCCAACGCGGACTTCCCCTTCCCGACGGTCACGCTTTCCGACGGGAAATCCGTCCGCCTCGACAAGTCCGCCTTCAACCTCTATCGAGCCGTCCCTAACCGTGCGGACCGGGAGGTGGTGTTTAAGGCGTATTTGACCGCACTCAACGAATACAAGAGGACTTTTGGTACGCAGCTGTACGCCGAGGTCAAGAAGGACATGTTTTACATGAAGGCGAGGAACTATCCCTCATGTCTGGCCGCGGCGCTGGATGCCAGCAACATTCCCGTGGCGGTCTACCACAGCCTTGTGGACGGAGTGAATGCCAACCTCCCCACATTCCACCGGTATCTCAGACTCCGTCAGAGAATGCTGGGGGTTGATCAACTCCACTATTACGATCTGTACGCCCCGGTTGTCAAAAGCATCGACCTCAATTATTCGTACGAGGAGGCGGAGAAGAACGTGCTCGATGCCCTGGCTCCGCTCGGTCCCGACTACATCGCGGTTGCAAAGAAGGGATTTGCCGATCGCTGGCTCGATGTGTATCCCAATACGGGAAAGCGCGCGGGGGCGTATTCCCAGGGTGGTGCGTATGATGTCCACCCCTACATGTTGCTCAATTATAACGGCAAGTATGACGACATGAGCACCCTGGCGCATGAATTCGGCCATACGATGCACAGCTACTATTCAAACAAGAATCAGCCGTACAACCTCTCCCAGTACTCGATCTTCGTCGCAGAGGTTGCTTCCACATTCAACGAGGCCCTTCTCATCGAGCACATGTTGAAGACCACCAACGATGATAACGTCCGGCTTTCCATGCTGGGCAGCTATCTCGATAATATCCGTGGTACGGTGTTCCGTCAGACACAGTTCGCAGAGTTTGAATTGACCGTTCATGAAGTTGCGGAGAAGGGCGAATCGCTCACCGGAGAACTGGTGGACAGTATCTACCTTGCGATCACGCAAAAGTACTACGGTCACAATAAAGGAGTGTGCATCGTCGATGACGAGGTCAAGGCCGAGTGGGCGAACGTTCCGCATTTCTACTACAACTTCTATGTCTTCCAGTACGCCACCTCGTTTACCGCTTCTGCTGCCCTGTCCGAAAAGGTCCTGGCCGGCGACGCCGCGGCTACGCGGCGCTATCTCGATTTACTGAAAGCGGGCGCCTCCGCGTACCCCATCGAGCTTCTGAAAAACGCCGGTGTCGACATGACCACCGCAGAACCGCTCGACCTCACGATGAAAAAGATGAACAGGATCATGGATGAGATCGAGACGATACTTGACAGGGAGAAGATGGGAGAAGGAAGTAAGAAGTAGGAAGTAAGAAGAAGGAAGAAGGAAAGGCAGTAGGCAGTAAGCAGTAAGCAGTAAGCAGAAGGCGATAGGCGGTAGGCAGAAAGCGTTACGGCCTACTTGTCAATTGTCAAGTGAGCGATGGCAATTGACAAGTAGGTTCAGGGGTGGTGGTGGTGCTATTTGCTCAGGAGATCGTCCAGTTTTTGGTACTTCTCGTGGACCACGCCCACGGCTTTGTGCAGTTCCTTCACGTCCCCCTTTGGTGCAACCGCAGCGAAGGCTTGCACCGCCTCGGAGAGATCTTTCCTCGCAGCGATAAACGACTGCTCTTTCTCCTTCATCCTCGCCGGAAGCTCCGCCTGATTCAGAGACACCATCTTTTCCTTCAACGCCAGGGCTGACTGCTGCATTGCGGCGATGGAGTCCCCCGGCATGTAGTAGTGGTACAGCATATACAGGTCGGTGTGGAATTCTTCGAGCTCCTTCAACGCGGGCCTGATCGTGCGGACCAGTTTCTCATACTGCATATGAAGCTTCTCGGCGGCATCAAGAAGCTCCTTCGATTGTTTTTTGTCCACGGCCGTGCGGTACGATTCCGCGGCCGCTTCCAGGGATTTCACTTCAGCATCCCACGCGTCCTTTCGTTCACGAAGGATGCCGGGCAATGTTGCCGACGCAATATCCTTCACTCCCGTCTCAACTTTTGGCAACAGTTCTTGGAGGTGTTTCACATCCTTTTTCGGCCATGCACCGTGCCAAATCTCATAAATCACGGTGTGGAAATTCGAGAGTGCGGGAACCTGGGTCGTGGTTTCCGGGTTGTGCTGACCTTCCTGGGCGGTGGCACAGGGGGCGAAAAGAAGAACACAGAGTACGGCGAAGGTGAAGAGACGCATCAGGGACCTCCGTGACGATTGGGGTGGTGGCTTGCGAATCGGGAATGAGAGAACGGGCGCGGAGCGGGCATCTCTCCGCGCCCGAGTGTTCATCGCATGATGGTGCAAACGCTTAACGGTACGACTGCAACACCTTCATGTAGTTGGCTCGCTCAAATGCGGCCGGATCTGCTACCGAACGTTGACTCATGCTCCCCTTCATCTGGGTCACGGAAACGTATTCGTGTTCCACAAGCCAACGTGTCATGCCTTCAAGGATTTCCGTGATCCTCTGGGGACCGTGTTTCAAGAGCGACGATGCGACCATCGTGACATCGGCACCAGCCATGAGCATTTTGAGAGCGTCTTCGGACGTGTGAATCCCGGTCGTGGCGCCCAGGCTCGCCTTGATTCGCCCGAACAGGATGGCGATCCACCGCAAGGGGAGACGCATTTCAACCGGGTTGCTCAGGTGAAGGTTCGGCGTGACGTCGAGCGTTTCGAGATCGACGTCAGGCTGATAGAACCTGTTAAAGAGCACCAGGCCGTTGGCCCCCGCTTCGTCCAGCCGCTGCGCCATATTTGCGATGGCGCTGAAGTAGGGACTGAGCTTCATTGCCACGGGGATGTTCACGGTGGATTTTACGGCTTTCAGGATACCAAGGTACCGGTCTTCCACCTGTGCGGCTGTGGTTCGTGGATCGGTGGGAATATAGTAGATGTTGAGCTCGAGCGCGTCCGCCCCCGCCTCTTCAATCTTCCGCGCGTAATTGATCCACCCACCCGGGGAAATGCCGTTGAGGCTCCCGATAATGGGAATCTGAAGCGCCTTTTTCGCTTTGCCGATTAGCTCGATATATTCTTCCGGACCAAGATTGTACGACTTCTCCTGGGGGAAGTACGTCAGTGCTTCCGCAAATGCATCCGTTCCGTAGCTGAGATAGTGATTGAGTTCCGCCTGTTCGTGGACGATTTGCTCCTCGAACAACGAGTACATAACGATCGCCGAGGCGCCGGCTTCTTCAAGACGCCGCATCGAATCGAGACTGTACGAGAGAGGCGAGGCCGAGGCAACGACGGGATTTTTGAGCTTCAATCCGAGGTACGTGGTTGAGAGATCCATATCCTCTTCATCCTTCTGCATGTAAAAATTCGGTAGACGCCGGGTATCCGGCACCCTGAGGGGTGCACCCGGATACCCTGCGTTGAGTAATCGGAACAGTGCTTTATGAGTGTTCTGCAACAGGTTTCTTTGCGGGCCCGCCGTCGTGCGAGAGTTCCTCGTAGAACTTCCAGCGCTTCTGAACATCCTCCTCCGCTTCTTTCATGAGGAACTTTGCCGCCTCGGGATTGCTCTTCGTGAGCATCTTGTATCGGGTCTCCATGTACGCGTAGTCCTCGAACCGCTTCGTCGGAGTCTTGGAGTCAAGTTTGAACGGGTTCTTTCCTTCCAACGCGAGCATGGGGTTAAACCGATACAGAGGCCAGTGACCGCTTTCGACCGCCGCCTTCTGGTTTGTCATCCCCTTCGCCATGTCGATACCGTGCGCAATGCAGTGGCTGTAGGCGATGATAATGGACGGACCATCGTACGCTTCCGCTTCGATGATCGCCCTGATCGATTGCATGTCGTTGGACCCCATTGCGATGTTCGCGACATACACGTTGCCGTAGCTCATCGCGATCAGTCCGAGGTCCTTCTTGGCAAGCGGCTTTCCCCCTGCGGCGAATTTCGCCACGGCTGCCCGGGGGGTCGACTTCGACATCTGTCCGCCCGTATTGGAATAGACCTCGGTATCGAGGACAAGGATGTTGACATTCCGTCCGGAGGCAAGGACGTGGTCCAATCCGCCAAACCCGATGTCGTATGCCCATCCGTCCCCGCCCATAATCCACACGCTCTTCTTCACGAGCATATCCGCCAGGCTCAACAGACTCTTCGCTTCCGGCTCGTTCATGCCTTCGAGCTTCTTCTTGAGGATTACGACGCGCTCCCGCTGTTCATAGATCCCTGCTTCGTCCGACTGCTTCGCATTGAGCAGACCGTCGACGAGTTCGCCGCCGATCTTTGATGCCAGGGTTTTCAGCAGCTCGCGCGCCATTTCATTGTGCTTGTCGACGGCCAGACGCATACCCAGCCCGAATTCCGCGTTGTCTTCGAAGAGTGAATTCGACCACGCCGGACCGCGCCCGTCCTTGTTCTTTGTCCAGGGAGTCGTCGGGAGATTTCCGCCGTAGATCGAGGAGCAGCCCGTGGCGTTGGCGACGAGCGCCCGATCGCCGAACAACTGGCTCACGAGCTTTACGTACGGCGTTTCACCGCAACCCGAACATGCTCCGCTGAACTCAAACAGCGGCTCGAGGAATTGCGACCCCTTCACCGAATCCACTTTGGCCGTTTTCCGGTCCGCTTCGGGCAGATTCAGGAAGAACTCGAAATTGTCTCGTTCCGCTTCGCGGATCGGCGGTTGCGGCAACATGTTGATCGCCTTCAGACGGGTTTCCGTCTTGTTCTTCGCCGGACACACTTCGACGCACAGTCCGCATCCGGTGCAATCTTCCGGAGCGACCTGCACGGTGTATTTCATCCCCTTGTACTCGGGGCCTTTGTAGTCCATCGACTTGAACGTTGAAGGCGCGTTGGCCAGATCCTTGGGATCGTATACCTTGACGCGGATGGACGCATGCGGGCAAACGATCGCACATTTGTTGCACTGGATGCACACCGGCATGTCCCACACGGGAATCTCGAGTGCGATGTTCCGCTTCTCCCACTGCGCTGTTCCGGTCGGGTACGTGCCGTCCACCGGCATGGCACTCACCGGGAGGGAATCTCCGAACCCTGCGATGATCTTCGCGGTGAAATTTTGCACGAACACGGGCGCCCGATGCGATACCACCGGGGGCATCTCCAGCTGGCTGGACGCCTTGGCGGGCACGGTCACCTTGAACAGGTTTGCCAGGGTCTGATCCACCGCGGCGTAGTTCTGCTGCACAATTTGATCGCCCTTCCTGCCGTACGTCTTCTTGATCGACCGCTTGATGGCTTCGATGGCCTGGTCACGCGGCAACACGCCGCTGATGGCGAAGAAGCAGGTCTGCATGATCGTGTTCACCCGCGATCCCATCCCTGTCGCCTGGGCGACCTTGTAGCCGTCGATCACATAGAAATTGATCTTCTTGTCGATGATCTGCTGCTGTATGTGCCTGGGGAGTTTGGCCCAGACGTCGTCCGGTCCATACATGCTGTTGAGAAGGAATGTTGCCCCGGGGATCGCCTCTTTGAGGACGTCGTATCGCTCGAGAAACATCCACTGATGACAGGCCACGAAGTTTGCACTGGTCACCAGATACGTGGAGTGAATCGGACGGGGCCCGAAACGGAGATGGGACGTCGTCGTCGACCCCGACTTCTTGGAATCATAGACGAAATAGCCCTGAGCGTAATTGGCGGTATCTTCGCCGATGATCTTGATCGAGTTCTTGTTTGCACCCACGGTGCCGTCGGCGCCGAGTCCGTAGAAGAGGGCCCGGACCACATCGTCGGCTTCCGTCGTGAATGCGGGATCGAAATCGAGGCTCGTGTTGGTCACATCGTCGATGATGCCCAGGGTGAAGTGATTTTTCGGAGCAGGTTTCTGCAGCTCATCGTACGCCGCCTTCACCATCGCCGGCGTGAATTCCTTCGAGGAAAGACCGTACCGGCCGCCGATTATCCGGGGCATCTGTTTGGGACGCGGCATGTTCCCTGCAAAGGCTTCCACCATCCCGGCGACAACGTCGAGGTAGAGCGGCTCACCCGAGGATCCCGGCTCTTTCGTTCTGTCGAGAACCGCGATCGATTTGACGCTCGGGGGAAGCGATGCCGCAAAATGACTGACCGAGAAGGGACGATAGAGATGGACTTTGAGCAGTCCGACATTCTCGCCTTTTCCGTTCAGATAGTCGACCGTCTCCTCTGCAGCCTCGCAGCCTGAACCCATCATGATGACCACCCGCTCCGCCGTCGGGGAGCCGTAATACTGGTACAGCTTGTACTCACGGCCGACGAGTGATTTGAGTTTATCCATGTACTTCTGGACGATCTCGGGGACTGCCAGATAATACTTGTTGACCGTTTCACGTCCCTGGAAGTAGACATCGGGGTTTTGGGCGGCACCGCGCAGCACCGGATGATCCGGTGAGAGGGCGCGCGCACGGTGCGCACGGACGAGCTCGTCGTCGATCATCGCCCGCAAATCGTCGTCGGCGAGCTGTTCAATCTTCATGACTTCGTGCGACGTGCGGAACCCGTCGAAGAAGTGGAGGAAAGGAATTCTTGATTCCAGCGTTGCCGCCTGGGCAATCAAGGCGAAGTCCATCACCTCCTGCACGGAATTCGACGAGAGCATTCCCCAGCCGCACGACCGCGTGGCCATGACGTCGCTGTGGTCGCCGAAAATCGAAAGCGCCTGGGCCGCAATGGACCGGGCGGAGACATGAAAGACGGTTGAGGTGAGTTCACCGGCGATCTTGAACATATTCGGAATCATCAGGAGCAATCCCTGCGACGCCGTGAACGTCGTCGAAAGGGCACCTGCCTGCAGCGAGCCATGCACGGCTCCGGCTGCGCCCCCTTCGCTTTGCATTTCGGTGACCGAGGGGACTGTTCCCCAGAGGTTCTTGCGCCCTTGCGAGGACCATTCATCGGCCCACTCGCCCATGTTCGAAGATGGGGTGATGGGATAGATTGCAATGACCTCACTCAGTTTGTGGGCGATATAGGCGGCGGCTTCATTGCCGTCGATGGTGACCATGGTTCGTTTCATTACCAATCCTCTATGCGATGAACAGACGAAGCTTCTTTTTCAACGTTGGATGAACTCTCTGCAACGCGATTCCTCAAGCGGTACTGCACAAAAAAACCGGCGTGGTGATGGCGCCGGCATCATAGTCGGGAGCCGCTCGCCCCCGGTGATCACTGTCCGAAGAACATTCACGCCAATTAAAGCACTCTCACGGTTCTTTCCACATTCCTATATTGTGCCATGAAAAACGGGGAAAATCGGGCTGAATTCGCCGTTCGGACAGTGCTCTTTCCGAGTAATGGGAATATACTCGGAGAAATTCGGAAATACCAGTGCGGGGCCAGGGAGAGGGCAATGGCGCTAGTTGTTCCACAGGACATACGGCACCCAGAATGAAGGCAATGCATCCGGTTTGCGGATGATTCCCAGGATTGCGGCTCTGTATGCGTCGGCGACACCTTTCCCTGTGGCGAGTTCGGTCGAAAACGCATCGACAAATCCCTTCACGGATTTCCTGCCCGTCCCCGAACTGTTCAAGACGACGATCCGAGAACCAGCGGCAAAGGGAATGCACGCCAGCCTTCCTGCCGCACCACTGCACTCCCTCGAGAGGTTGTGAAGGACCACCGTGGGAAAAACGGGGATCCTGACGAAATCGCCGATTGAAAGTTCCTTCATCACTCCTGATTGTGGATCGGGCATTGACACGAAGGAGTTCGCCGGCCGGGACACATCCCAGTGGATATCGAGCACGAGGTGCGCGAGATCCGCGTGCTCGTCGGCGAGCGTCGAGAGCGAAACGCCGCGACCGAAATGAAACCTCCCGTCATTGAACGAAGCCTTGATGTCACGCATCTCGTACTCTCCGTCCCGTCCCGATGCCCCGGCAGATCCAAACGCAATGATGTCCTTGACCGGTGTGACCGGGGCCGCCTCACCCGTCATCGTGGAGGGGAGAACATACGCAACGGCGAGTCGTTCGATCAGGGAAGAGCCTGTCATTCCGTTCCGGCGGAGTGCGCCGAGAGGGATAAACGGAAGCTCGTCACTCTCCACAAAGAGAAGTTTCTGTGACTGGCCAAAATCCCGCTCGGCAGGCCGGAGAAACACCTCGTAGAGTGATCGTTCCTGGTCCAGGATATTCCGCGAAAGCTGCTTCGGTTGATACTCCGTCAGGGTATCCACCTCCAGAGCAAGACTGCCAAGCCCGGCCATAAACGCTGCGCAGCGTACCGCCAGTTGAGAGCGATCGATGGACACGCTATGCGTGCTTATCGTGCGCTTGCTCACCACGAAAATCTGGAGCGAGCGGGAGGTCGTTCCGTAGAGGACGAGCTGCGACCCCTCAGGCAGCATCTGCTGGACCCGGGCGGGCGAGGGAGCCTGTGGCGTCACGAAGCACCCGAGCGCGGGTCGCGCCGCGACGATTTCCGCCGCCAGCGATCGGGCATCGGCGGCGGTTTGCGCGAGCACATGCGCGACTGCGGCGGCACGTTCGCGCGCCCCGGCCGAGCTCATCCAGGAGCGAACGAGTTGCTCCTCCGCGCCGTTGCACCGCGCCCGCGCCACGTGCCAGCGGTCAATGAGCGCTTTGAGCGATTGATCCGCAACCGAGGGGGATATCCGGTCCAGGTCGCGGTAGAGATTCCAGGCCGAACGGCGGAGCGCTATCGCAAGGGCATCGTCATTCTTTCCCATTCTGAGAAGAAGATCAATTGCTTCATCATGCCACGGAGTCTTGCCTCTGCCCACCACCGATTGTTCACAGTCGGCATACACATCGTCGGCCGGATATCTCCATTGCATTTCCGCTGCGTCAACCGCCTTCTGGAACGACGCCGCAGCCGCCACCGGCTGGTTCGTCGCAAGCTCGCACAGGCCGGCAGTGCCATTGGCATAGGCGACCACCGAGGCAGGGGAGCCCTCATCCAATCCTTCAAGCGCCTGGCTGAGGATCGGAAGGGCGGAAGAGGGGTTTACCAGCCGGAGCGCATTTGCCATTTGCAGGAGAGCGTAACGCCGGGCAAGCTCATCGCCGGGCTCATGACTTGCTGTCAGCGCAGACTGGAACCACCGGATTGACTCGGTGGGTCTTTTTGCCACCAGGAAAACGTTTCCCAGACGGAAAAAAATCTCCTGTTTGAGCGACGGGCTTGACCGGGCGCTGTCGGCAAGTTGCGTGGCCTCGTCGAAGGCTGTGATCGCGCCGGGAATATCGCCGGCCGCCACGAATGCTTTTCCAAGGTGCACAAGAATCGTCACGGCGAGATTGGAATCGCGGGCTTGTTCCGCGAGGGAGCGCGCTTCGGTGAACGTCTTCACCGCCAGTGGTGCATCGCCGCCGGAGAGCTGGGTGATGCCGGTTTGATCGCGCAGCCACGCAATGCCCTTTCCGTCGGCCGAGGATTGTGCTTCTTGCATCTGGATCTTGAGCAGGTTCTCCACCGTCTCCTTCTTCCCGAGGACCCGCGCAAGAGGAAGAAGTGCGCGACCGAGTATTCCGGCTCCCTGGTTGTCATGCGTTGCCCGGGCAAGCCGGAGCAGATCTTCCCCGCGACTGAAGGCCTCTTCTTCACGTCCCATCCTCGCGTAGAGGTCCATGGTCGAAATCTGTGCAGCGAGCTCCCCGACCCTGTCGCCGACATTCCTGTAGTGCTGGATCGAAGCGTTATAGTCCTTGAATGCGTTTTCGAAAGACGCCACCGATCCCTCAAGATCTCCCAGCATAAGGGCTGCCTCCCCCGCGCCTTCATCGCTCCGAACCCCCTGAAACAGCTCCTCCGCCTTCGAGGCACTATCCCGGGCCGCGGTGAATCTCCCCTGATCAAGGAGAATCGATGCGTTCTTCAATAAACGCCGCGCAGATTCCTCGTCGCCGGAGACTTTGCGGCTGCAACCGGAGAGTGCGACGAGACCGGCAACGAAAATGATCTGGAGATGACGTTGATGGCTCATGGGGATTCCGGGGAGATCCGATGCACAGAACGTCCCGTCAGTTTCAACATCAGGGAGGGATAGTTACTGATTACGCCGTCAACCCCGAACCGTCGGGGACGCAGGAGGTGGCGGGCGGTATTCACTCCATAGACATAGACCCGCATCGAATGTTGATGCGCATCCCGGACGAATCTCTTCCGGAGGGAGGAACGGCTGCAGACATACGTTGATGCTCCAAGAGAGCGGGCAAAATACGACGGCAGGACCCCGGCATCCCGCACCGGCATGGCGAGCACACCGATGGGCGTGTCCGCGTCAAACGTCCGGTATCGCCTGAGAAACGAATGGTCGAAGGACGATACGAGGAGGGCCCTTCCTTTTGCTGCATCGCGCAGAATCTCCGCCAGGCCCGATGCCAACTTCGACGCAGAACGACGGTCACCGTCGGTTTTCACTTCGATGTTCAGCCCGACCCGTCCGGGCAGCTGCGCGAGGACCGTGATCAGTGCGGGGATCTGCTCCCCAGCATACCGGTGAGAGAACCAGCTTCCTGCGTCCAGCCGATTGAGTTCGTCGACGGTACGGTTGCGCACCGCCCCCCTGCCATTGGTTGTCCGGCGCAGCTGGCGATCATGGAACACCACCAGGACATCGTCCGCGGTGAGTCGGACATCGAGCTCAATCATGTCGGCTCCGGCTGCGGCGGCGCGGCGGAAGGCGACCATGGTGTTTTCCGGGGCGGTGCCCGAACTTCCACGGTGCGCGATCACCGTCATGGCGGATGGCAGATGCATCACACCGGCGCTTGCTCTGCGAGAAGATTCTTAATGTGCGTATTCACCTCTTCAATAGTACCCATCCCGTCGACGAGTATCGCCTTCCCCCGCTTTTTATAGAATTCGATCACGGGTTTGGTCGTCTCATGATACACCCGCAACCTCTCGCGGACGGTATCTTCCTGATCGTCCTTCCGTTGAAAGAGTCTTCCCCCGCACTTCGGACAGGGAGTGCCCGGTGTGACATTGTCGGTTAACGTACTGAAGATGCTTCCATCCTGTGCACAGACCACGCGTCCGCCGAGACGGCGGACGATCTCATTGTCATCGACCTGAATCTCAAGCACCCTATAATCGTTGATGCCCAGTTCCCCGAAGATCTGCGCGAGCGCTTCGGCCTGCGGAAGAGTCCGGGGGAAGCCGTCCAGGAGAAACCCGCTGGCGGTCGAGTCGGAGGAGAGCGCTTCTCGCACGATGCCGATCATCACATCGTCGGGAACAAGCTGACCCTGATTCATGATCGCTTTTGCTTTCAGCCCGAGTGGCGTCCCTTTTGTCACGGCAGTTCGAAGAAGGTCGCCGGTCGAGATGTGGGGAATGCCGAACTCATCGGAGATCAGCTTCGCCTGGGTTCCCTTGCCGACCCCGGGCGGACCAAAAAAGAGAATGCGCATAATCAGCCTTTTCAAGAGGTACCTGTCGCAGTGTGTTTCGGCCGGCGGGCAAGACGGACAGCAAGCTGTCCGCAGGCGGCGTCAATGTCGTCGCCCGCATTGCTGCGCACCATGGCCGTAAGATGCTGTGCCCGCAATTGTTCGACGAGCTCCTCCACACGCGGCGAAGGCCGCAATTCCGCGCTTATTCCCTTTGGTTTGGTAAAGGAAATTGAATGATAGGGAATAACGTTGATTTTACTCGGGACGTGTCGCGCGAATTTTATGAGTGCTTTGAGTTCGCGCTCCGTATCGTTGATTCCGTCAAAAAAAATGTATTCGTAGGTTACCCGCTGGCGGGTTTTCTGATAGTAGTATTCGATGGCGGCAAGCAGACTCCCCAGGGGATACTTCCTGTTGATCGGCATGAGTTCCGACCGCGTCGCGTCGACGGCGCTATGGAGAGACACGGCGAGCTTCAGCCGCCTCCGCTCCTCCGCCAGTTGCCGGATACGATCGGGGCGGCCTGCCGTCGACACCGTGATCCGCTTTCCTGCAATGCCGATTCCCTCTGCCATGATGCCCGCGGAGGCGATCACATTTTCGTAATTCAGAAGCGGTTCGCCCATTCCCATGAACACGACATTTGTCGGTTTCTTCCCGGTCAGTCGCTGTACCTGCAGAATCTGGTCGACGATCTCCCCCACGGACAGGTTGCGGAAGAAGCCCATGGTCCCCGTCGCACAGAATTTACAGTCCAGAGGGCAGCCCACCTGGGTGGAGACACACAAGGTGAGCCGGGTCTGTTCGTCGTCTGTCGCGGTTCCGGTATCCCGAAAGGACGTCGCCGGCGGGATAAGCACACTCTCGATTTTCATACCGTCGGGAAGTTCGAAGAGGAATTTCGTCGTTCCATCCCGCACGGAGAAGACCTGTTGAAGAAGTGTTCCCCCACGAATTGTTGACGTGCTGCCAAGAAGAGCACGAAAATCCTTCCCGAGGTTCGTCATGGCGTCGTAGTTCACAGCACCCTTTGCGTACATCCAATCGTACAGCTGCTTTGCGCGGTACCGTGCTTCGCCAATCTCTTCCACAAACAGTTCCAACTGAGCCCGGGTCAACCCCAACAGGTTCGTTTTGCCGTTCAACTCCATACGAGCAAGGTAAGAAACCCCGTCGAGCGATTCAAGGGGAGAGCGTGGAGGGGGAGAACAAATTGTCAATTTTCGATTGACAACGGACAATTGACAAGTGGGTTGGACCGGGAGAGGGGGAGGGGGGAAGGGGGAAGGGGGGAAGGGGGGAACGGGGGAAAGGGGGAGGGCGAGATGGAGATTGATGGTAAGGATTTGCGTGTCGTCAGGCAGAAAGGTGAGCGGATGATTTACTCGATCATCCACCCACCTTTTCTACACCTTATCGGCCCATGCGACGGAAATTGACGCAGTCGACCCCGGGAAAGAGGTCAGTTGCCAAATCCTATGCCACCGGAAAATGCGGTGATCGATCCCATGTTTGCATCCGCGAAGAGGTGAAGCGGCCCGAGACCGATATTCAGACCCGCGGTAAACCGGAATGCATTCACTCCATCCATGGTAATGTCAACCGGAAAATTCGTGGCATCCGCGGAGGTGTACTTCAAACTCATGGAGCTCTTCTCCCACTGCAAACCGCCGTAAATCGTGAGGACAGAGAAGCTTTTGCTCGCCTGCGCATTGATCGCCACGCCTTTGAAATCAATCAAGTCGCCGAAGGTGAAGCTGTTGAAATAGATTCCCGCTGCCAGATCAAGGGGAACTGTCGGAAGATACTGGCTGATACTGTGCCGTGCGCCCACTCCCCACAGCGTGATGTCGGGGATTTTGTCGCCGCTCATTTTGGGAAGGGTGATATATCGTATCGTCGCCTGAGTCCCGTAAATATTCCCGATCGTCACCTGAGGAACAGCCAGCGGGAGATATGTCGTATTGATGAGACCGTCGGCAGGAGCACGGTATGTCGAACCGGTGTGGGGATCGGTGACTTCGCCGGCCGCTCCCCCGAACACGGTCGCTGTCTGAACTGTCGCGGGAGTGAATCCCGCAGGAGTGTTCAAGGTATACGTTTTCTGATTATCAGTCACCGCCGCCGCCATTGCGACAATATCGAATCTGAAATGGAAGCCAAACTTCTCCACATCGGCGGAATGGTAGTAACCGGAATGCATGTTCGCGCCAAAGAGATCGGTGATCGGCTGAATATATCCCGTTACCGCGGAGGCGCCATATTGTTTAAGTGTGTTCTCCAGTTCGGTCTGTGAGTATCCGAAGGAGGATCCCAGCAGCAGAAGGATCGCCAGAGTCCCTGCCGCCTTCGTACGTTTTCCGTAATTTACGCTGAACATTCTTCCTCCACTATTTCCGTGATGGGTGGATAGTTTCGTGTACATTCGAGCCATTTCCGGCTCTTTTGCCGGAAATGCGGGGAATGCTGGTCAAATACTGTTGCACAAACTGTGCCTTACCTCACCTCCGAATGCGTGTATTTGTGATCGGCGTTACCTGCACGGGGGATAATTAGAAAATAGTTGCATCTCCAGGGGGACACGCGGATTTCAGCTGTGAAGGGACAAAAAAAAGTCAGACCCGTACAGCAAATCGGGTCTGACCGGATCGCCCACCGTATTTCAGGAGAGTCGGCGGTAGGATTCGAACCTACTTGAAGACAGGATCTTGCGTGATCCCGGCCTCCCACTGGCTCCGCCGACATATGTGCGACGTACTGTATGCAATATAAAAAATCCTCAGGGGAATGCTGTGCCTTCAATCACGTCGAGACAACGGGGACTGTGATTCCGGGGCGGGAAACGGAAGAAGAACTTTTCCACGGAGATAATCCTGCATCGACGGTTGCCCGGGTGATTTCGACACCTGAGGATCTCCGCCACCAGAGAGGAATCGTGATACGCGCGACTCTCGCTGCGGGAAACTTGGGGTGATTTCTCTCTACGTGCGGGTCTTCTGCGGATACTTCTCGATCGCGGTGAGAATGCCGTGCAGCAACGCCTCCGGTCGGGGAGGACAGCCGGGGATGTAGACGTCGACGGGGACGACGTTGTCAACGCCGCCACATGACGCGTAGCTTTTTCCGAACACGCCCCCGCCGATGGCACAGGCACCGACGGCGACGACCAATTTCGGATCGGGCGTCGCTTCGTAGGTCTGCTTCAGGGCGATCTCCATGTTGCGGGTGACCGGGCCGGTCACCAGCAGCATGTCTGCATGGCGGGGAGATGCGACGAAATGCACGCCGAAGCGTTCAATATCATACACGGGGTTGTTGAGAGCGGTGATTTCCACTTCACACCCGTTGCACGAGCCCGCATCGACTTCCCGGATGTGAAGTGAACGGCCAAACAGTGTTGCCGTCTTTTCTTTGAGCGTCTGACCGATGCTCTCCAGGGATTCAACAGCAACAGTGGTCTCCGTGAGAAGTCCGGCGAAGTGAAACCCGTCGTCGCCTCCGTGCGTATACCTGGCGCTCGTGACGAGCTTCGACTTTTCAGCGACGGCAAGCTGGAACTCTTTCGTCAGATGAATCGCAGTCGGACACGCCGTCTCGCACTCCCCGCAAAAAATGCAGTCGCCGTAGTTGATGGACACGATCTTCTCGTCGGCGTTCGTTTCATTGGCCCGGGCTGTGATCGCTTCCGTCGGACATGCGTCTGCGCACTTCCCGCACGCGGTGCAGCGCTCAAAGTCAATGACCGGCCTTCCCCGAAACCCGTCCGGCGGTTCCGCAATGACGGCCGGATACGAATTTGTGACAGGTCCGCTGATGAGCGCCTGCTTCAAGATTCTCAGCATTGCTCTTTCACTCTGTTTAGTCCAACGGCCGAACGTTGTGTACGGTGGAGCAGCATTTCTCTCTTACCGGTCATTCCCCGAATACGAAAGGTTGAAACTCTTGTTGATCACCGGGAAGTCGGGCACGATGTTGTTGCGCACGGCCATGGGCAGCGCCCGCCAGTTATGAACGGAAGGGTCGGTGATTTTCCAGCGGTAAATGTTTCCGTCCTTGTCGGTCATCGTCCAGTGCACGATCTCGCCTCTCCACCCCTCCACATATCCCAGAGCATGCTGCAAGGGAGGCGCGTTCACTTCGGCGGTGAGCGCCCGGTCATCGTGGTATTGCTGCCGCAGTTGTTCAATCAAGGACAACGATTCCCGCACCTCCTCGATGCGCACGTTTGTGCGTGCGAGCACATCCCCTTCTCTGCGCGATGCCACCGTGAAGTGCAGAGATGGATAGGCACTGTGCGGGTGGTCCCGCCGGAAATCCCGGTCGATGCCCGATGCTCTGCCGGCGATGCCGGTGATCCCAAGGCGATACGCATCGGCCTGGCTCAACTTTCCCGTGGTTTCCAGACGATCAAGAACCGACGAACTGGACATTATCAGGTCCACGAGACCGTCGAACGAATGCCGCACTGATGCCATTGTCTCCCGCAGCGCATCCCGCTTGGCAGGCGTGTCTTCCGGATCCCTGCGGACCCCCCCGATTGCCGCAACACCCCTCAGCAACCTGCTACCGGTGAGAACCTCGTTGAGGTGGAGAAGTCGTTCCTTGAGTTCCGACGCGGAAGCGGCACCGGCTGCAAATCCCACATCGAGAAGGATCGCCCCCACATCGCCGATGTGATTGTACAATCGCTCGAGTTCCAGCAAGAGCGTCCGTGCGATGAGCGCGCGCGGCGGAACCTCGCAGCGGCTCAGACGCTCAATCGAATGGCAATACGCAAGGGCATGGGCGAAGGAGGAATCTCCTGAGATCCGTTCCGCGAGAAACACCGCCCGCTGCGGGGTCATCCCCTCTGCGATCTTCTCCGTCCCTTTGTGCGCATAGAAGAGCTGGACTTCGAGATTGATGATCGGTTCGCCGGCGACACTGAACCGGAAGTGTCCCGGTTCGATAATGCCTGCGTGGACAGGCCCCACGGGGATTTCAAACACCCCCTCCCCTTCCACCCTTTTGAAGTCCAACGAACCCCTGACACGCGGGACAACCGTGTGCGGATCGAACTCCTTCAGCAAGGGGTGCACATCTTCGGGCCAATCGGGATGGACCGCGAGCCTGTGGATATTGGGAAAGGCGATGATTCCAAACCAGTCCTTCACCTCCCGCTCAAACCAATTGACACTCTCGAGACCGGGACTGATGGAGGGGACTTCCATATGACGCGGATCAACCGGGACTTGAAGGATGAGAAAGATGTCGTCTTTGGAAAGAGAGAAGACGTAGTACAGGAAGAATTTCCCGTTCACCGGGCGCTCATCGTTGGCCACGATGGTGGTGAAGTGCGCCTTGAGGGATTTCGTGAGGAGCGAACAGATCTCCGGAAGCGCACCCAGTGCTTCTTCGCGCAACGACAGGTACAGTTCGTTGGACCCGGCGGCCTCGCGGTGGTCCAACCGGTCTCCGAGCGCCTTCTCAAGCAATTCGATGTAGTGTCGTTTTTCCGGCATCTCCCTAACCCCCGAGCACCGTCACGGCGTTTTGAATGGTCTGCTGCAACTGGGGCGGGATATAGACCCCCAGAACCAGGAGTGCCGCAAGCAGAACGCCGAGAAGCAGCAACGACGCCGTGCCCGTTTCCCCCCCTTTGACCGTCGACTGTGGCTCTCCGAAAACCATCTTCGACGTACAGTAGATGAAGCCGGCAAAAATCGTTGCGACAAATCCGACGAACAGCACCACCGGCAGGATATTGCCGCTCTTGAAGCCGGCGCTCACAATGGTGAACTCGCTGACGAACACCCCGAACGGTGGCCATCCCGTGATGGCAAACACGCCAAGGATGAGAATCGTTGCCGACACCGGAACAACTTTCAGCGCTCCGGAGATTTTCCGCATGATTTTCGAATTGTACGCCGTCCGCAGATTGGACGCAGTCAAAAAGAGGAGCGTCTTTGCAATCGCGTTGTTGAGGAGATGGAGCATCGCTCCGAAATACGCCAGCGGGGTGCCGAGACCGAGCGCGAAGACGATGATCCCGACATGCTCGACGCTGGAGTAGGCGAGCAATCGCTTGAAATCTCTCTGGGCAAGGATGAAGGGAACGGCAATCCCCATCGACACCAGGCCGAAGATGACGAACAGGGTCGGCGCAAAACTTCCCCCCAACGCCGTATTCACGAGGATATAAAATCTCATGAGTGAATACAGGGCTACGTTGACCAATCCCGCAGCCATGAGCGCGCTGATCGGAGCAGGCGCCTCTCCATACGCGTCCGGTTTCCAGCTGTGCATGGGGGCGAGCCCGGCCTTCGTACCGAACCCCACGAGGACGAACAGGAAGGCCAGCTTGAGCACTCCCGGATCAAGCTTCTTCGCCACCAACATGAGCGACGACCAGTTCAATGCGTTGTCCGACTGCTGGACCACATGGAGCGCCGAGAAATAGGTGAGGATGATGCCGAACAGGGCAAGCGCAATGCCCACGGAACAAATGATCACATACTTCCACGCGGCTTCGATGGAGCTCTCCCTCTCGTAGAATGCCACAAGGAACGCCGTCGCGAGGGTCGACGCCTCGGTGCCGATCCAGAGAAACCCCAGATTATTGGAAAGAAGCACCAGCATCATTGTGAAGAGAAACGCATTGAGCAGCAGATAATACAACCACAGATGGCCGTTGTCCACTTTGCCGAGTCGAATCTGGCGGCGCAGGTAGCCGGTCGAATAGAGTGCAACAACAAGTGCGCTGCCGGTCACGATGACCACGATATATGCCGACAGTCCGTCTGCGTACCACCAGCCTTGCTCTGAACTGAGGGTCTTCACCTGCAGGATCGTGCCTGCCAGCCACAGCGCCGACACAAACGTCAGACCGGAGACAATCACCGTGACGCTTTCGAGCACACTGCGCCGGTGGAACAGGGCACAGAGAATTGTTCCCGCGACCGGCAAGCCAATAAGGAGAGAAAAGAGGGCCGTGCTCAATGCCGGAGACTCCTGAGCGAATCGATACTGATCGACTCGAACGTCTTGTTGATGCGAAAGATAAACACACCGAGAATGAGGACGGCCACAAGAATGTCGAAGAAGATCCCCACCTCGATGATCATCGGCATCCCGTAGGTAATCGAAAGGCCGGAGAGAAAGACGCCGTTTTCCATGGTCAGCAGGCCGATGATCTGGGTGACGGCTTTCTTCCTCGTCATCATGATGAACAGCCCGATCAGCATGATCGCGATTGATGCCGACAGAACCCTCGACACCGCGGTGGCGTTCGCCGGCTGGGCGCTCAGGATCGAGTGTGCCACGGAATCCGCAAGGATCACCATTCCTCCGCACAGCAGGAGTGAGGCCGCGATATTGATGCTGAAATCGACCTCCTTCTGCACGTGAATCCGTTCGATCACCCTGGTGAGCACCACGGGGATGACGATCGCTTTAATGACGATCGTGAGAACCGCTGCAATGAGGATGTGTGTCTCGCCGTACCCGATGACCACCAGAAGGGCCACAACGCCGAGTGAAAATGACTGGAGGGCAAACAGCCGGATGTAGAAGACCAGGCTCCGGCTCGAAACAATAAGGAATGCGGTCACAACGATCGCGGCACCGAAGATATCGATGAGCAGTCCGACGGTCTGAAGGTTCGTGATTCCCATCGCTAGGCTCCCACAATGAAATAGAGAATCAACGCAAGCAGTGACAGGATAAACGCCACCATCAGAAGCTCGGGGACACGGAAGAGGCGCAACTTCGCATTGCTCGATTCGACCACGGCAACGATCATCGCCAGCACGATCACTTTTGCAAGGAACGCGGTGCCTCCCACGATAAGCGCCAGCGGAGACCATGCCGCGGCCATGCCCACGGGAAAGAACATGTTCGACAGCAGGGCCAGGAAGATCACCATCTTCATCTGGGACGCCCATTCGATGAAGGCGAGATACCGGCCCGAGTATTCCAGGATCATCGCTTCGTGGATCATCGTCAATTCGAGATGCGTCGCCGGATTATCGATCGGTACTCTTCCCGTCTCGGCGATGGTCACGATGAAGAGCCCCGAGAAGGCGAGCAGATGGGCCGGATTCAACATCGTCGCCGGTGAACCGGAGAGCTTCTCGACGATGATGCTCAGGTTTGTGGAGCCGGCGGTAACAGCGATCGTGAAGATCGCGAGCATCATCGCGGGCTCAACGATCGACGCGATCGACATTTCCCGGCTGGAACCGAGTCCGCCGAACGCACTCCCCGTATCGAGCCCCACTAGGGCAAGGAAGAACCGTCCCACAGCGAAAAGATAGACCACGGTAATAATGTCACCGACCCAGTGCAGCGGAACCGGAGCGACAATTGTCGGTACCAGCAAAACGATCAGCAGCGTCGATCCAAAAACAAGATACGGCGTGACGTGGAAGAGCCAGGACGCGATCGAAGAAACGACGACTTCCTTCTTGAGCAGTTTAGCCAGATCAAAATACGGTTGGACTATGCTTGCGCCCTTCCGGCGTTGCATGCGGGCCTTCGTCTTCTTGATGATGCCGTTGACCAGCGGTGCCGCAGCGACGACAAGGAGGAGCTGCAGCAGCAATTGCAGAACCAATGTGAGGGCGCCTGTCATCGTGCGAACAGGAGAAGTAGAATGAGCGTGAGAAAGATGTATGCAAGATACGACTGCACGTGCCCGGTCTGGACCCTCCGCAAGAAACGAGCCGTTTTCACTATGGATTCATAGACCGGCTCATAGAGGTATTTCATGAACACGGATTCCGTCTTGAGCTCGTAGGTAATATTGGGACGGAAATACGGAGACGTTTCTTCCGAGATCTCGATCTCGTGCGTGGCGCGGTAGATGTTGGAGAAGATCAGCCTGATCGGCTTGCTGAAACCGGTGGCGGTATACTGCATTTGCGGCTCGATTTTCGGCAATCCACACGCCCAGGTCATCGCGATGCGCCTCCGCAGTTTTCCGCCGAAAAGGAGCCCTGCCACAAGAGGAACCAGGATGACGGCGATAAGCAAACCCGTGAGCACCGCGGGGGAGATACTCGTGGAGTTGCTTGAAGGTATAGACAAGACGGCTCCGTTCATCACGAGCTGGCTGGAAGGGGTTCCTCCCAGGAGCGAACCGGCGAGCGGGTCAAGCACGTTCACGACAAGTCCCGGCGCGAGCCCAAACACCACACAAAGGACGGCCAGCACGCCCATCGCTGTGACCATTGTGGGTGATGACTCGTGAGCATTTTCCGCATGTCCGGAGCGTGGGAGTCCGAGAAATGTGATGCCGAAGGCTTTGACGAAGCATGCCGCCGCCAGGGCACCTGTCAGTGCGAGCAATGCAACGGTGAGGGGCACGGCGATCTTCACGGCAAGATCGGGGATTTGAAATCCGAGCAGCAGGGCCTGGAAGGTCAGCCACTCGCTGACAAAACCGTTGAGCGGGGGGAGTGCGGAAATGGCGACGGCCCCCACCAGAAAGAAGAACGACGTCCACGGCATCTTTTTGATGAGCCCGCCGAGCTCCTCGATGTTCTTTGAATGCGTCGCATGGAGGACGGACCCTGCGCCGAGAAAGAGGAGGCCCTTGAAGGTTGCATGATTCAGAACATGGTACAGCCCGGCAATCAGAGCGATGGCCGCAAGAGGCTTGTTCCCCAGCGAGGTGAAAAGCAGCGCCGCGCCCACGCCCATGAGGATGATGCCGATATTCTCGATACTGTGGAACGCCAGCAGTCGCTTCAGATCGTGTTCCATGAGGGCATAGAGCACGCCCAATACGGATGAGGTGACGGCAAGAATGAGGACAAGGATTCCCCACCATTCAGGAATGTCCGGTCCGAGGAAGTCGAAAAGCACACGGACGATCCCGTAAATGCCGGTTTTGATCATTACGCCGGACATGAGTGCCGAGACGTTCGATGGCGCCGCCGGATGAGCCTCGGGAAGCCAGATGTGCAGAGGGATGATGCCTGCCTTTGTGCCGAATCCGATCACCGCACAGAGGAAGATGAGCGACCGGATCAGCGCGGGCATTTGCGCTCCGGCGTTTTTCCATACGACAAAATCGAACGATCCGGTGGAGGCATAGAAAATTGAGAACATCACAATCAGGAACCCCGTGCCGATATGCATCATCACGACATAGAGGAAGGCAGCACGCCGGGAAGCCGGATCTTCGTGTTCAAAATTGATCAGGAAGTACGTCGAAAGCGACATCCCCTCCCAAACGAAAAGGAACAGCACGGCGTGTCCTGCGAGGACCACGACGGACATCGACAGAAGAAAGGTGTTGTAGAGAAACACCATCAATCCGATCTTCCTTCGCCCCAGGAATTCCGTTGTGTATCCCAGAGAATAGACGGAAACGATTGCCGCAAGGAGGGAGATCACCCCGAGGAAAAAGGCCGACAGTCGATCGGCGTGGATTGCCATTGTCCCGAAGGGGAGAGTCTGCTGGATCTCCAGATGCAGGGGGATGCCGGACAGGAGAATATCAAGAGAGAGTGCAACGCCGGCAACTGAAGCAACAAGAGCGGCAATAAACCCGATGTTCCTGACGGCTTTGTCGAGCGCAGGACGTGAAGAGGAGCTCTTCCGTCCGAGGAAACTCAGCAAGAGTGAAAGAACTGCTCCCACTGCATACCCGCCAGTCAACAAGGACATCAGCAAGAGCTGATACGATGGCAATTCCAAGAGGGCGACCCGCAAAATGATCGGCAATATAGCGGGAATCCGACTTATTTCCAATTGACCATCGCAGTCGATTCCACCGTGCCCGCGACGTACATTCTTAATGAGAAGGAACGTATATTCCAGCAGCCCTCAATGCAACACAATCATGGAGGAACAATGCGACACTTCATGGCATTACTGGCAGCGTTTCTGGTTGCATCGTTAGCGTGCGGAGGAACGAATACCCAGGGTCAAGCGGCCGATCCGGGGGCCATCATCGTTCGTTGTGACGACATCGGCATGTGCCACACCGTGAACAGCACATTTGCGGAAGTGCTCAAAACGGGGTTGCCCGTTTCAGCTTCTGTCATGTTTGCATGTCCCTGGTACCAGGAGGCAGTCGAACTCCTCAAGCAGGCGCCCAACGTCTCGGTGGGCGTGCATCTGACGCTCAACGCGGAGTGGAAAAACTATCGGTGGGGGCCGGTCGCAGGGCGATCCGCCGTACCATCGCTCGTCGACTCGGAGGGATATTTCTTTCCATCCCGGGATCTCTTCTTTGCGCACGATCCGTCACTGAAAGAGGTGGAGCTGGAACTCAGGGCGCAAATCGAACGGGCGGTCCATTCCGGTCTTCACATCGATTACGTTGATTATCACATGGGGACGGCGGTCAGCACGCCGGAACTCCGGTCGATTGTCGAGGCTCTTGCGCGGGAGTTTCATCTCGGCATCTCGCGCTATTTTGGAGAAACCGATCTCGAAGGGTGGTATCCCGTGCCGCCCGAGGCGAAGGGCGACACGGTACTGGAAAAACTGAAGGGGGTGCAGCCGGGATCGATCCGTCTCATGGTCTTTCATATTGGATCAGAGACTCCCGAAATGAGTGCGCTGGTTGACATGAACTCGTTCGGACTGAAGCCAGTGAGCCGGCATCGCGCCGCAGAGTTCAGGGCTCTGACATCGCCCGGGTTCATTGCAGCGGTCCGGCGACTGGGCATTGGGATGCTGACCTATCGGGACGTCATTCAGCGGGTCGGGCTTGACCACATGAAGGCACCCGCGGGTGAGGAATGAATGGTGGTTCAATTGAATCAACGAGGCATCCATGATCGAAATTGCACAACTCCTCAAATCGAAAATCGACGCGGCCAGGCCGCGGTTGCTCTCCATTCCGGAGACCCATGCCGCCGATAAGCCATACGCTGACAAATGGTCTCTAAAAGAAATTCTCGGTCATCTGATTGACTCGGTGGCGAACAACCATCAGCGGATTGTCCGGATGCAGCAGAGCGTGGACATCGGCAACTTCACCTACGAGCAACAGCCCTGGGTGTCGGTCCAGCACTACGCAACGGAGCCATGGGAGGACCTCGTGGAATTCTGGTACCACTACAACACGCATCTTGCGCATATCATCCGGCACGTGGATCCGGGATCATTGCAGCACATGTGCGAAATGGGATACGCAAAACCCGCGACGCTGAAGTTCGTGATTGAGGATTACGTGAGGCATGTAGAGCACCACCTGGGACAGATCTTCGGCGGCGCCGATCCCCGGAAGAGGGGAACGTGGGTACGGAGAGACCCCGGCGAACGTGAAACCGGCCCATGATGCACAGAATACGCGGGTGAACTCGAACATCGTCACGATCCCCCATCGAAAAGAATTCCATGCTCACAGACTCTCTCTCCCGCTCCCGCGGCTGCCTGCTCGGTCTTGCCTGCGGCGACGCTGTTGGTACAACCGTAGAGTTCCGACAACGCGGGACATTCCCGCTGGTCAAGGATATGATCGGCGGCGGGCCGTTCCACCTCAAGCCGGGAGAGTGGACCGACGACACCAGTATGGCTCTTTGTCTGGCGACGAGCCTCACGGAAAAAGGGAGATTCGATGCACGCGACCAGATGGAGCGGTACGTCCAATGGTGGAAAGAGGGATATCTCTCGAGTAATGGACGTTGCTTCGACATCGGTGGAACGGTCAGGAAGGCACTGACCAGCTTTGCAGCGACGGGCGACCCATTCAGTGGCCCGACAGACGCGATGAGCTCGGGAAACGGCTGCATCATGCGCCTGGCGCCCGTGCCGATTTTTTTCCACATGGACTACGAGAACGCGGTTCGAATGTCAGGCGAGAGCTCTCGCACGACGCACGGCTCGGCGGAATCCATCGCCGCGTGCAGACTCTTCGGCGCGATGCTCTGCAAAGCCCTGGCGGGACGAGGGAAAGCCGAAATACTCATCGGGTTCTCAGACGAGGAGATCCGGTTTCTCGACCCGCCCCCGTCTCTCGAACCAATTGCCCGGGGCGCATACAGAAAAAAGGATGCAGGCCAGGTCAAAGGAACCGGCCACGTCGTTGCATCGCTTGAGGCCGCTCTCTGGTGTTTCCACAAATCCAGCTCATTTGAAGAGGCGATCCTCGCCGCCGCGAACCTTGGTGATGACGCCGACACGACGGCCGCCGTGTGCGGTCAGGTTGCGGGGGCCTACTACGGGCTGGAAGGAATCCCGACAGAATGGCTCGCGAAGCTGGCTCAGCGGGAGAGGATCGTTGAACTGGCAGACCTGTTGGTCCGGCTCAAGGAGTATTGATATGCATTTTCCGAGGAACGTCTTTCATGCAGCCGATCCGCCTTCACCGATGCATGCCGTCCGGACCGCAGTCGCTGCTGTGGTTTCGCTGCTGGTAGCGGGCCTGCTCGGCCTGCCCGAGGCGTACTGGGCCTCGATTACGGCACTCATCGTCATGCAATCGACACTGGGCGCGGCGCTGACTATTTCCATTCAACGTCTTGCCGGGACAGCCATCGGCGCATTCATCGGAGCTCTCCTTGCAAACTGGTTTGGTCCAAATGTGTTCGCGTTCGGTGGAGGCGTGTTGGCGATAGGATTGCTTTGCGGGGTTCTACGGATGGAAAAGAGCGGTTACCGGTATGCGAGCATTGCACTCGCGATCGTCATGCTCATCGTCCGCGCGAACAGTCCCTGGGTGATCGCCGCCCACCGGTTCCTTGAAGTCTCAGCAGGTATCGGCGTTGCCCTCGCGCTGACTGCGGCGTGGCCGGAAAAGCAAAAGGTGACACATTCATGAGACAGGTTGAAAGTACACTCAGACCCGATTACAAAATCAATACCGGAGAGATGACTGTGAAGAATTTCCTTTTTGTCCTTACGATCAGTTTCTTGTGCGCCTGGACAGGCAGGGAGACATCTTTTGCCCAGGCTGAACTCACTGCCTGGGGGAATCTGAGCGGGATACGGGTTGACGGCCAATTGTTGAAAGTCCCCACACGCCTCTGTTTGATCGGTCCTTCGATGGCGGACGTGTCGGCGACCGTGAAAGAGAAGCAGCGATCCATCTATACGCGTGACGGCAAGAGGCAGATCGTGACGACCGAGATTTCCGACTTTGCATTTACAGAAACGGTAACGGATACCGGCGACGAAAGGGCTTCGATCAATGTCAAGGTGAAAGCGGTCGCTGACACGACCCTCACCGGGGTATTCCTCTGTTTTGAGATTCCGGTCGATGACTATCCCCATGCGGACATCACACTCCTGGATTCAGCAGCATCGACGATCGAACCAGTCTCCCTATTCCCGAGGAGCATGGGGAGGATGCCCGCTTCGTTTCCGCTGAGGAACTTCCTTGTGCAGGCTTCCGTGAAAGGCTTTCGCGTTCAATCGGCGACACAACGGCTGGAAGTGAGAATGGATTCAGCGACGGAGGTTATTATTCAGAAGGGGAACCCGCGGTTTGGCAATCCCAATACCATGGTCTACCTGGGCATCCTTCCCGGCCATACTTTCGATGGGCAGGTTTCCGACAGGTCTTTCATGGTCAAGGTTTCAGGAGAGATCGACAGGAAGCCTGTTCACATTGCCATCGACCCGCAGAATCCCGGAAGAGCATTCGACGGGATCGGCGGTAATTTCCGTATTCAGAATGAAACGCTCGACCCACTGGTCATCGACTACTGCCTGAATAATCTCAATGTGCGGTGGGCCCGAGTGGAAATGCCGTGGCGTAGCTGGCACCCGGTCGAAGGGAAAGATCCTTTGGAATTGGCCAGGGAAGGCAAGCTCGATGTAAGCGTCCGCCACGCAATGGAGATGACGCAAAAGCTCACCCGTCGGCACATTCCAATCATCGTCAGTGCCTGGTATCCTCCGCCGTGGGCGATTGTCGGGGAATACAATTTCAGGAATGAAAACGGGATCTTCGGGAATCCGCTCAATCCCGCAAAGATGAGAAGTATCATCAAATCCATCGGCGACTACTTTGTCTATCTCAAAGAGGCCTACGGTGTCGAGCCTGAGCTCTTCTCCTTCAACGAATCCGATCTGGGCATCAACGTCCGGATGACCGGTCAGGAACATGACGAGTTCATTAAAAAGCTCGGAGCGTTCCTCGCATCAAAAGAGCTCAGCACGAAAATGCTTCTTGGCGACAATTCCGATGCGACCACCATTGATTTCATCGAACCGGCCATGGAGGATCTTGCAGCGCATCAATACATCGGGGCGATCTCCTTTCACGCGTGGCGGGGGTGCGACAACTGGACCCTCTCAAACTGGGCTGACGCCTCCAGAGAACTCAATGTGCCGTTGCTGATCGGCGAAGGGGGCACCGACGCGCGTGCCTGGGCGTATCCCGATGTTTTCAAAGAGCCTGCATTCGCCATGGACGAAATCGATATCTACGTACGCGCATGCAACATTGGACATGTGAGGTCGATCCTGCAATGGCAACTTACCTCCGATTACTCCCTCCTCACCGGTGGGGGAATTGCCGGAAGTGATGGGCCGCTGCATCCGACGCAGCGGTTCTGGAATATGAAACAGCTCGGCTTGGTGTCGCCGGGTTCTTTCATCCTCCCGACCACGTGTGACAAGGAAGTAATCAGCTGCGCGGCACTTGGAGATCTTGCTGACAGCGCGTACACGATTCATATCGTCAATAACGGTGCATCGCGGCCTGTGGTACTGACCGGGCTTCCGGAGAGTGTGACGGAGCTTCGGACGTACGTGACCGACGCCAGGCGCGGCATGGAGGAAGGAAGGCGCGTGCGCGTATCGGAGGGCCAGGCGAAGTTCACGCTTGATGAGTTCAGTTTTACGAGTTTGGTAAGCGGAAAATAGGCCAGGTCGCTACGGGCCAGACCGAGTGAGTCGGAGGTGGAATTGCTCACCATGTTCAATGGCTCAATCAAAGAAGGCGTTTCTGGGGGAGTTGATTACGCAGCTGAATCTTCACAGTAAAATATATCTTCTCTATCTTGGCTCATGGGTAAATTGAAACTCAAATCACTTTCTGACCTCCATCAGATCTTACCGGAATCTACACAGCCCCAGAGTGCTGGTACGTGGAGAGGCCATGACGGGAAGGGAAACAAAGTCCATATTTCTCTCGAGACGAAAGGACGAAAAGGAAAGTCGGTGACTATTGTATCCGGCCTGCGGCATAATCCCACCACGATGAAAGAGATTGCACGGATTCTCAAAGAAGCGTGCGGAACCGGCGGGACAGTCAAGGATGGGAATATCGAGTTGCAGGGGGACCAGCGGGATCGGGCGGCAAACGAGCTTCAGAAGATGAATTATGTCGTGAGGTGAGAAGGGGGGAGGGGAAAGGGAGAGGGGGAGAAGGGGAGACTCGGGGACTTGGAGACTTGGAGACTCGGGGACAATGAAAGAGAATGAGGGACATCAATGAGTTGCTTGCCACAATGAAGACCGGCCCTATGCGTGCAAAACCCAAGACACCCGCCTCAATTTCACCGCTCCGCTCATTGCGCCGGAAGATCCAGCGCTTCGCCCAAGAGCGGGACTGGGAGCAATTCCACACGCCCAAGAATCTTGCCATGGCAATGAGCGTTGAGGCATCGGAAATTGTCGAGCTCTTTCAGTGGCTCACGCCCGGGGAGTCTCAATTGCTCGACAAACCCAAGCGGCGGGCGCTGGAAGAAGAGATCGGCGATGTGATGATTTACCTGATCAACCTGGGGGACAAGTTTGATATCGATCCGGCCCGCGCCGCAGAGAAGAAACTCGCCATCAACGCGAAAAAATACCCCGTGCGACTCGTAAAAGGGAAGGCGAACAAGTATACGGAGTATTGAGCGATATCTGATCCATTGTATCAGATGCAGAGTTGGTATGACGAAAGAATTTGGGGTTCCTCCTTACGGTGTGGCACGGTCAGCGGAGGGGGATAAAGCAGGCAAACCCACGACCACAGTCGTGGGGGGGACTTTCACCCGACCTGACGGTCGTAGATCCAGCTAAACCGGTAGGAACCGTCGAGAGCAATCCGCTCGGCGATCGTCCGGTACCGTGTCGCGAGCCCGCAGAGATAATCCTGAGCTTTTGCGGCGAGATCGGAGAGGTGCGGCAAGGTCTCGATGTTCCAATGCTTTACAAGACTCTCGATGATGTCGGCGTAGTCTTTCACGGTATAGACGCCGGTCCGCTGTGCGACGTGCGAAAAGTGGGTGAAGAGATTTTCGTCGATGCCGTCACGCATCATCACCGCCGGCATGACGATCTTGCGCTTCATCATCGTCGCAAAGGAACTCACTGCTCCCACAGGATCTTCTTCGAAGATTTTGGTCATGAACAGTTTGTACGCCTTTTCATGACGCGCTTCATCGCCGGCAATCGTGCCGCAGATGCGGTGCAACCGCTCATCACCGGCGCGCAGGGCAAGCTTCGCAACATTCGTGTGGGAGATCTTCGTCGCCCTCTCCTGGAAGGACGTATAGATGAACCCCAGGTACGGATCGTTCTCCGTCTGCGGGTCGAAGCCGCGATTGATCAGATGATGGATCGTCACCTCCACGGCACGCATGTCCACCCGGCCGGAGAGATATAAATACCGGTTGAGCAAATCACCGTGCCGGTTCTCTTCCGCCGTCCACCCTCTGCTCCAGCGCGCCCAGGGCGTCTCGCTCGCACCCGTTCCGTCGGTGACCCCGTCGAGCCGGTTCAGCCATGTCTGATAGGTGGGGAGTGCCTCCTCGGTCACCATATCGCCGACGAGGACTACAAGGACGTCGTCCTGGAGCGTCTCGGCCTCCCGACGCAATTCCTCGAGCTGTTCTTCCCATCCGGGCTTTGCCATGTCGGGGAGAAAATCGGTTGGCTGCCAGCTGCTTTCCACGGGCTTCAGAAGCGTGTCGAGGTGCTCCCCGACATACCCCTCGATGCTTTTGATCACTTCAATTCTTGACGTCATGGCGGCCCTCCTCAGGCAGAGTCCAACTATTGAAGAACGTTAATTTGTCAGGGAGAGTTCGCCCTCAGTCCATGTATTCTTGATTCCCCGTTTGCGCTGTGTTTTGTCCCCTTCTGGAGAGCGACAAAGACGCATCGTGTACATCACCGAATTGCGGCGATTCTGTCTCCACTCTTGCACTTTATCGTCTGAAAGCGCACCATGATGAATCGCGGTCGACTGTGTGAGTTTCATTCATTGACAACGGAGGCTTCTCGTCATGCAAATCCTTGAAATGCAGCCGGCAAACACCGGTACGGCCATTAAGGCGTTTTTCAAGCTGGAAACTGATGAAGGAATTGTGATCGATGGATTCAAGGTGGTGGAAGGGAAAAATGGAACGTTTGTCGGTGTGCCGAGCAAGAAGGTTGGAGAGAAGTACATCGATACCGTGACGATCCCGCGACCGTTGAAGGAGACGCTCCTGCGACTGGCTCTTGAGAAGTTTGGTACGCTGGGCTCAGGCGGTCGACCGGAACCACCCGAGAGCGCTCCACCGTTCCCGCCGGATGACAATGGGCCGCTGCCGTTTTGAGAGGGTGAGTATCATTTGACAGGAGCCGGTGGATCGTTGACGATAGTCAACCGGGTAAGTCGCCCGTTGCATGCAATGACTGTGAATAGACTATTTGTGCCGATGGAGAAAAAAAAGCCCGGAGCGGATCCGGGCTTTTTACCATCAAACGCATTGTGCAAGCGACGGCTACTTTTTCAGGAGTTCCTTCACGGCCGCCTCGATCTGTTGATCCCGTCCTGCTGTCATGATCTCCGGTTCGTTCCGCACTTTGATGTCAGGCTCAAGCTGGTTGTTCTCGCAGAACTTTCCATCCGGTGTGCGCCATCCTCCCATCGGGATGCCGAAGGTCAACGCCGGATCGATCTGCCTCTCCCACCAGACAAATGTCCCCGTCCCCGGGACAGGCATGCCGAGGGTTTTGCCGATTCCTTTCAATTTGTACTCCACAGGGAAGAGGTGGGCGTCGGAATAGTCGCTCTCCCCGATCAGGACGATGGAAGGCTTCGTCCATTTCTCGTACGGCTCGGAGCCCACGTACTGTCCGTGCGGAATGATGTCAAAATATTTCTTGCCGCTCAGGAAATCCGAAAGCTGCTCGTGGATATTTCCGCCGCCGTTGAACCGCGTATCCACGATCACCGCCTGCTTCCCGACATTCCGCCCGAGGAGTTCTTCAAAGACCGTCCGCATGCTGGCATCGTTCATGGAACGAACGTGCACATAACCGATCTTCCCGCCCGAGAGCTTGTCCACTTCTTCGCGGCGGTTCTTTACCCAACGTTTGTACAACAATTCTCCCTCCTGACCGCCGGCAATCGGTTTCACGGATTCCTCCCAGCGCGTTCCGGCCGATGGATCGTAGATGGAGAGGAGTGTGAGTTTCCCCACTTTGCGGTTCAGGAGTTCGTAGAAATCGACAGCGCTTGTCAACGGTGTACCGTCGATCTTTTCCAGGATATTTCCGGCGCGAATCTTCGATGACGCCTTGTCCAGCGGGCCCCCTTCGACCACTTCCGCAATCGTTATCCCGTCGCCCGGGGCATTGAAATCATACAGGAGACCGAGCTCGGCAGTCTGGTCGGTGTTGGGCCGTTCTGCCCGGTAGTAGCAGCCGGTGTGGGAGGCGTTGACTTCCCCGAGCATTTCGCTCAGCATCTCGGAAAAATCGTAATCGTTGTTGATAGAGGGGAGGAATTTCTTGTAGTCCTTGTAGTAGTAATCCCAATCCACTCCCTGCAGATTCTCGACATAGAATTTCTCTTTGAACTGCCGCCAGGCATGATCGAAGATATACGCTCTCTCGTCGGCCCCCTTCAGCATCATCTCTCCGCCTGCCTTCACGGGTTCTGATTTGCCGTTTTCCGTTTCCACCTTTGTGACCTTGCCGTCGGCGAGGACAAAAATGAATTTGCCGTCGGGTGAAAGCTCCATGCTTGCATGGGTGGCGCCGAGTTTGGCGAAGAGTTTTGTCTCCTTCGTCCGCAGTTCCGTCACCCAGAGATCGTTCCCCTTATCGAAGACGGTTAGATAGAACAGCTTTTCCCCATCCTTTGAAAGGACCCAATCATTCACCTGCGAAGTATGCGTGGTCAGTCTGGCCTTACGTTCGGTCAGGTTGGTCCAATCGATCACAACTTCCTTTTTTGCGGTATCTTTGGCTGCGGTGGTGGTGTCTTTCCCTTTCTTCTCTCCCTTTGCCTTCGCTTCGGCTTCCTTCTTTTCCTTCTCCGCCTTTTCCTCCTGCTCCTTCACCAGGGCGAGTTCCTCCTTTGTCAAATTGAACCGGTCGAATGCCGCCTTGGTGAAAAACATCCCATAGACATCGCCGCTCAGGAGGTTTCCTCCCTGCTCGCGGGAGCCTTCGCGATCGGAGGCCCAGACCATCATCTTCCCGTCCATGACCCATTTGGGTTGGTAGTTGTCGTACCCGCTCAATGTCAGATTGTGGATCTCTCCCTTTCCGTCGGAGGAGACGAGGCCCACCTCCGGAGTGAAGATCCGTTCAGGGTAGCCGAACTGGACGAGGAACCACTTCCCGTCGGGGGACCACTGGTAATACTGGTCGCCGTCCGCATAGGAATAGTTCTTGTCGGCAGGCATGATCGTGCGTGTGGCCTTGCTGTCGAGGTTGATCACCTTGAGGACGACGCGGTTTTCCAGGTAAGCCACTTCCTTCCCGTCGGGGGAAAATGAGGGCTGGTATTCCTCCGCGGAGGTCGCGACCACCGGCTCTTCTTTTAGAACCGTCGATGCATAGAAATACGGCTCTTCCTTGCGCGTGATCGACGCACGGTAGATATTCCAGTTGTTGTCCTTTTCCGCCGCATAGACCAGAGAGCGTCCATCGGGGCTGAAGCTCACGCTCCGTTCCTGCCACGGCGTATTGGTGATCCGTTTGGTGATGCCACCCTCCATGCTGGTGACGAAGATCTCTCCGCGGAACACATAGGCGAATTCCTTGCCGTTGGGGGAGAGCTTTGCTTCGGTGAAGCCCTCATTCACCGGCACGATCTTGTCCAGGGTGTTGCGCCCGTCGACGTCGATGCGGACGGAGACCTTGCGGGGTTCGGAACCCGGTTGCATCGTATAGAGTTCGCCGTCATAGCCAAAGCAGAGCGCATTGTTCGTTGTATGCGTCAGGAACCTCACCGGGTTCTTGCTGAAATGCGTCAGCGCGGTGGATTTCGTCGGATCGGACAGAGAACTTTTGAACACGTTGAACGATCCGTTTTGTTCGCTCAGGTAGTAGAAGTCGTTGTTGTTGGAATCGAACACCGGATTCCGGTCTTCGCCGACAAAGTGCGTAAGTTGTGTGTACTTTTTCGTCTTGAAGTCGTACACCCAGACGTCGCGGGTGACGGAAGAAGTATGATGTTTGCGCCAATCGCTTTCATACCCCTTGATATCATGGTAGATCAGTTTGTCGCCCGCGGAATTGAGAGTCGCATCAAGTGCCGGCACAGGGAGGACAAGGGAGACACGTCCCCCGGCCACGGGCGCGCTGTACAGTTGGGTCATCAGCCCGATGGGGAACTGGACGTTGGTGGCCAGTTCTTGCCGGTATGAAGAGAAGAGGACGGCTTTATCGTCGGCTGTGAAGCTGCTCGGGATTTCCCGGGCCGAGTGGAACGTCAGGCGTTTTGCCTCGCCTCCTGTCGAGGGCATCACGAAGACGTCGAAATTACCATAGCGATCGGACGCAAAGGCGATGGTTTTCCCGTCGTGGCTCCATACCGGCGCGAACTCGTACGAGTCACTGAGCGTAAGAGGGACGGCGGTGCCACCGGCGGCTGGAACGGAGTAGATATCTCCCTTGTATTCGAAGAGGATTTTCTGACCGTCGGGCGAAATCGCCGGGTACCGCAGCCAGAGCGGATTGTCCTGACCGAATGCAGCTGAAGCCAGGAGGAAGATGAAAACGGCTGCAGGGAACACTCTCAGGTTCATGATAACGTCTCCCTTGTATGGTTGTTATTCCCGACGCTTCTTCTGACGCTTGTCGTAGTCTTTGACCCGGCGTCCGACCAGTAACATCTTTATACGTGATGGAGCCTCTGTTGTTACCAAATACATGGTTGCCTAGGCTGCCATGTTTTTTCGGTCGGGTGTTCGCTTGAGGTTTAGGTCACCTTCAGTAAATAGCAGATAATCGAGGGCTTGTGGTGGAGAAAAGAAAATTATGGCAGCCTAGGCAACCACTTTTTTTCGGGCGGGTTGCTCGTGCGTCAGACAGTGCAGCGTCCCCAGCCCCCACACAAGATCCACCGCATGAATCCCGACAACGGGCCGGTCGGTGAAAAGCTCTGCAAGGATTCCCAGTGCGATCCGGTCGTTCGGGTCGTTGAAGGTGGGAACAAGAACGGCGGCGTTTGCAATGTAAAAGTTCGCGTAGCTTGCGGGAAGACGCATCCCGTCGAAAATGACCGGCGCCGGCATCGGGAGATCGATAACCTCCGGCTTGCTGCCGTCCTCCAGCCGGGCATCGCTGAGCCGCTCCCGGTTCTCACATAACACGCGATGATTCGGATCTCGTTCGTTCGGCTCCCGACAGAGCACGACTGTCGATGCGTTCACGAACCGGCAAAGATCGTCCACGTGCCCGTGCGTGTCGTCTCCCGCAATCCCCTTCCCGAGCCAGAGAACATTCGAAATTCCCAGCCATTCACTGAACACGTTTTCCAGGTCCGCCCGCGAAAAGCCCGGGTTGCGCACCTGTGTCGATTGATCGAGAAGACACTCTTCCGTTGTCAACAGAGTGCCCCTGCCGTTTGTGTCAATCGCACCACCTTCAAGGACAACCGGCTTGCCGTCGAGTGACGGCGAGTAAAGGGGCAACCCGAGAGCCTTCGCAACACGCCTGTGGGTCTTGACATCGTTTGTCCAGTTTGGATACTTTGCCCACCCGTTGAATCGGAAGTCTATCACCGCCGGATCATGGCGATCGTTCCCCGTCATGACGAACATCGGCCCGGAATCCCGCGTCCACCCCCGGTCGGTCCGGAAGGAAAAGAACTCCACTTTCCCGAGATCGACACCGGTTCTCTTCAAACAACGTTCTGCCGAAGCCCGATGCTTCCGGTCGGCAACAATGATGCGGGCGGCCTCGCCGTCAACAAGCTTCTTTACAATCTCTGCGTACACCCAGGGGATCGGGGCGAACCTGCCCGGCCAGTCGGTTTTGTTCAACGGCCAGCCGAGCCATGTCGCTTCATGAGGCTCCCACTCCGCTGCATGACGGAAGCCGATATTCGCCGGCGCCTTCATTGCTTGCGGTCTCCGTCCAGATATCGCTCGGTGATCGGAAGATACGCATCAATTCTCCGGTCACGCAGGAAGGGCCAGTTTCTCCGGATCTCTTCAAGATGCGCGAGATCGATCTCGCCGACAAGAATCTCCTCCCTGTCGGACGAAGCCTCCGCGACAATCACACCCTGCGGGTCACACAGGAACGAGGATCCCCAGAATTCTATGCCGGGTCCGCCGTGCTCCGGAATTTCGTGTCCGACTCGATTGACGGCCGCGACATAGATTCCGTTCGACACCGCATGCCCGCGCTGGACCGTCCGCCACGCCTCCCGTTGTGTTGTCCCGTATTGCTCTTTTTCGTGAGGATGCCAGCCGATCGCCGTGGGATAGAACAACACCGACGCGCCCTGGAGGGCAGTCAGTCGGGCTCCCTCGGGGAACCACTGATCCCAGCAGATGAGGGTGCCGATCCTGCCTGCGGCGACGTCGAAAGCCTTGAATCCCAGGTCGCCGGGAGTAAAATAGAACTTTTCATAGTAGGCCGGATCGTCAGGGATGTGCATCTTCCGGTATATCCCGACCACTTCTCCCGTTTTATCGAGGACGGCGAGCGAGTTGTGGTACATGCCCGCACCGCGACGTTCGAAAAGGGGGACAATCACCGCAACGCCCTCTTTCTTCGCGACCCGGGCAAGGGCATCCGTTGTGGGTCCGGGAAGAGGCTCCGCGAGCGAGAAATTCGCTATGTCTTCCACCTGACAGAAATACGGGGTCTTGAAGAGCTCGGGAAGACAGACGACGTCGGCGCCTTTGTGTGCCGCATCGGCCACAAGCCGGCCCGCACGGGCAAGATTTTCTTCGGCCGATCGACCGACCGCCATCTGCACAAGGCCGACGCGAAATGAGGACTGGAGGGGCACTGCGTTCTCCTGAGGATGGCTGGACGAAAGCCCTGCTAGCGTGTCAATTATAACCCAATTCCCGCTCTCTTTCAACGTATCTCTTCCTTGCTTATCCCATTCATTTCCGCTATGTTCGGGTAATTCATTCCCTCCCCCCTTCTATCCATCATGCTCCAGGTCGACGACCGGGTCCTTCATATCCACCGTGCGCGGATCGTTTACATCGCGCTCCTGAGCGGGACACTCCTGTGGTGCAGCGCCATTGTGGCGGCGCCGCTCCTCGTAAACAGTCCCTGGTCGCACACGGCCGATTTTCTCTACCGGTTCTTTCATCCGATTTGCAATCAACTCGACAGTCACAGCTTTCACATCGACGGCGAAAAGACCGCTGTATGTATGCGCTGCTCGTCGATTTATTTTTCCTTTCTCCTCGGCCTGCTCATGTACCCGCTCCTCCGCCCGATCGGTCAACGCATCGGCCTCTCGCGCGCATGGCTGTTTGTTGCTGTTGCACCCATGACCCTGGACGCGATGCTCTCTCTCTTCGGGATTCACGAGAGCACATCGCTCAGCCGGATTCTCACGGGATCACTGTTTGGCGTGATCGCTGTCTTTATCGTCGTTCCCATCATCGTGGACGCGATCTCGGAGTTGCGGACACGACCTCGCGTTCAACCATTTCCCACCACAACGAAGGACTGAACGATGCAACCGAAACCCAGTGTGCTAATGCCGGCGCTGTATGGAGGGATTATCATCGCCGTGATCTCGGCGGTTCCCGGTCTGAACCTGCTGAACTGTCTCTGCTGTGCCGGGGTGATGCTTGGCGGTGCAATGGCGGTGTTTTTCTATAAGAAAGACCTCACGGAAGGACATCCACCGCTTACGAGCGGCGATGCCCTCCAGCTTGGGGCCCTTGCCGGCGTATTCGGGGCGATCCTCGCTTCCGCGATCAGCGCCGCCATCCTTGCAGCATTCGGCGATGTGAGCCGCCATCTTATTATGTCCTTCATGGACCAGTATCGCAACGACATTCCGCCGGAAGCGTTCGAACAAATGGAGCGGAGTATGGCGATGGGCGGAGGAATCTGGGCGATTACACTGGTCACTTCATTAATCGTCGACACGATCTTCGGATTACTCGGAGGCCTTATCGGCTACGCGATCTGGAAACCGAAACCCGGAGCAATGCCCCCGCCATCGTACATGCCGCCGGCGAATCCACCTGCACAACTACCGTAAGGCCGGGGAGGATGTCGTTGCGCTACTGCTATCAAACAAAACGGCGAGCATCGTTGCTCGCCGTTTGTCTGTCCTTCCCCCCGATCACCGTCACACAGAGTCCATGTCCGCCGATGGAGCGCGCTTAATTGTCGTTTGCCCCCTGGTTGATCCAGTCTTTGATCAGCTGGATTTTCGTTGCGTCGAGATAGGGCCCCCCCTGCGGCATCCGGACTCCAAAAGGTGGATTGGGGGAGATCTTCTTCACAATATTGCTCGCATCCGCATTGCCGGGAACGATCACCGGTCCGTGAAGGCCCCCAGTGGTCATCCCTGCCACTGTCCCTACAGTCAACCCCGCCGTTCCGCCATGACAACTTGTGCATCCATAATTATCGAGGATCGGGAGAATGTCATTCTTGAACGATACAGTGTCCACAGGACGTGGTTCAGGAGGTGGAGCCGGTGCAAAGGGATCGGTACCCATATCGCGGCATGCCGCGAGGGTGAGTGAAGCAACGAGGATCAGACTCCCGGAGACGAACGAACGCATGCAGAAGGACTCTCCCTGTAAAATGGGGAACGTGCGGGGCACGTCCCCCTGGATTGGCATCTCACTTCAATAAAAGCATCCTGCGCGTCAGTTGCTGGCCTCCGTTCGTCGACAGGCGGTAGAAATACACGCCTGAGGCTAACGAGCCGGCATTGAAGGTGGTCCGATAGACACCGGCAGCACGGGCATCATCGACAAGAGTCGCGACCTGTTGACCGATCACGTTGAAGACCTTCAGTGTCACGCGTGCGGGAGCAGTAAGAGAGAATTCGATCACCGTACTCGGGTTGAACGGATTGGGATAGTTCTGCTCCAGTGAGAAGGCGCGCGGCACAGACGCACCCACCGGGGTCACAGAGGTAAGCACCGAGGGCTCGAACACCATCTGACCGCGTATCTCTCCGCCGGGATGCGCCTTGGTGTGTACGTTGAAATAGTATGCGCCCTTGACGAAACCGGAAATGTCTGCGTCGGGATACCCCGTCCATTCGCCGGCCGAAGTGCTGTCCGTGAACGCAACCGGCTCCACAACTCCACCATTCACTCCCGGAGCCCCAAGATGGAAATGGGCAGCCGTCAGGGTGTCGCTGAGGGCCGCTACCGTCACCTCATACGACAACTTCCGTCCCAGGCTGTCAAGAAGGCCGTATCCCGTTCCCGTCCCGGGTGAAGTAACACCCGACTCTTGCGAAGCATTGAGTCCTATGATCAATTCAATCGCCGAGGCCGGAACCAGTTGTCCCCGGATCTCGCCTCCCGGATGGGCGGAGGTATGAAAATTCATGTAGACATCACCCTCGAGGAGCGCCCTCAGGATGCTGTCCGCCGGTGATGACCAAACGCTGCTGGCCGTGTTGCCCACGGGAGTAAATGGGTGCACCACGGATCCTGCCACGCCGGGAGCGCCCGCATGGAGATGAGAACCTGTTACCGGTCCGGTCAGGCCGGCGAAGGTCGAGCGGAACGTCAACGACGATCCATCGGCACTGAGAATGGCCCATCCGGTTGCATGACCTGTTTCATTATTCGGCGGGGTTTCCTGCGCACCATTGAGCCGGATGGCAAACCGCTGTCCGGTCACGGACGCCAGCACGCCGCGGATTTCTCCGCCGGGATGAGCCTTCGTGTGAATGTTGAAGTAGATGTGGTCCCTGGCGAGAAGACCATAGATGCTGTCGGCGAACCCGGTCCATCCGCCGCTCGATAAGCTGTCAGTGAAAGAAATTGGATGCACGACCCCGCCCGGCACTCCGACCGCACCCGCATGGAAGTGTGATCCTGTCACTGTGTCGCTCAGCCCCGCAACAGTAATGCGATAGGTAAGTTGGTTCCCCAGGCTGTCGATAAAAGCGTAGCCTGTCCCCGTGCCCGCGCTTCCCGTAGGCGGGGTTTCCTGGGCCTGATCCGCACTGATGGTGAATCCCATGCCCGGCGCAAGTGTCAGTCTGCCGCGGATTTCACCACCCGGGAAATTGGAGGAGTGCACATTTGCGTAGAGTTCACCCTTAATGAGGTGCTGGACGATCGTGTCCGGCACATTCGACCATGTCCCGGAAGCAGTGTTGCCGGAAAAGGAGATGGGAAATACGACGGGTCCTGAAACCCCCGGAACACCGACGTGGAAATGCATTCCGGTCGCCTGGGCAGACAATTGGGCGAAGGTCAGTTGATAGGTGAGAGTGGACATATCCGAACTCAGGACGGCCCACAGGGTCCCTTGCGCCGTTGAGGCGTTGGGCGGAGTTTCCTGGGCGCCATCCATCGCGGCGGTAAAAAGTATCTGTGCTTGAGAGGTGAAGAAGGAACCCACAACGAGAGCTCCCACGAGAAAACCCTGTACCCACCTTTGCATTGCTCATCTCCTTCCGATCGTAAGTTGTTGTAGACAGAACCTTAACGGTTACGTTCGAAGGAAAGTTGCATGCGGCGCCGGGCAGGTCCATCCCGTTCATTCGTCGCCTCCGCCAACCAACGACTCTTCTCCTTAGACTCTCTTCAATGAACCCTCCGTCTCCTGCCACAGCCGATCCAGCCAGTGACTCGCGAGCTTCTCCATGACACTGTTCTGCCGCAATCGTGCATTGAGGTTAGCAAAATCGACTTCATCCATCGGTTGATCCTGATTCACGCAGGTGAAGACAAATTCTTCAATGCCGGTGAGAGGGTCGACGTGACGTTGCAGGCACTGTGCGCATACCGCCTTCATCATGCACTGCATGGGGGAATTGATGGAGGCGATCCCAATGTGATCGGCATGGAGGTAGGGTTTGAGTTCATTGAACCGTGCCTCCTTCACGGCCGCCATCATGCGGTCCGAGCCGATGGCGATCACCCGCGTTGCCCTGTCGAGGGGGATTGCCACCGGTCCGAGTTCTCCCCGCGCATAGGCCGTCATTGCCTGGAGAATATTTCCGACATACGTCATGTCCCCGGCACGCATTGCGGGAATAGGGCGGCCGGCATCAACGCTGTACACCACGACATCGGCTGCCGCCTCGATCCATTCACGCTTGAAAAAATCCTCTTCTTTTTTGTACCCGGCAAAATAAATCACCTTTCCCCCCTTCCTCCTGAACTCACGGCCAATGGAGAAGAGCACGGCGTTCCCGAGCCCGCCTCCCAGAAGAAGGGCCGTTTCGCCTTCGCCGATTTCCGTCGGCGTCCCTGTCGGTCCCATGACAACAACATGTTGTCCCGGGTTCAGCGTTGCGCATAGCCGGGAGCTCACTCCCACCTCGAGCGCAATCATCCCTATCTCGCCGCGGGTGGTATCAACCCACGCGCCGGTCAGGGCAACGCCCTCCATCGTGAAAAGGGTCCCCGCCACGGTTGGACTGTCCGCCTCGTAATTCTGAAGGCGGTAGAACTGGCCGGGGTGGAATTCGCGTGCAGCCTTCGGGGCGCGCACAATGATCTCCGTGATCGTTGGCGTGAGCCGGTTGACCGTGACCACATGCGCGACGAGATCGTCCCTGAGCCGGTTGGCAAATTGGTCCCATTCGTTGTCGGGTGCGGAACCGAGCATTCGTTGCGCCTGGTCTCGTCGTGCCTCAAGCGATGCGACCACCCGCCGATACCCGTGCTTGGCGGATGCCATCGCTTTGACCACATTTCCTGCATACGCCGGGTGATTGTCGCCGTAAAAAGTGACCGTCCGACCATCGGCGGAGCGATACGATGTGAAGAACGCCAGGGGATCGCCCGGGGCAGGAATGAGTCTCCCGTTCTCGAATCGGTGTGCCTGAAAGAATTCATCCCTCTCGTCGAGGGCGAACGTGCCCGAATGCTCCCTCTCGTACATGACATTTGGCACTGTCCCGGCTGCGATTATCGCAGAACGTGCTGGCACCACCTGGGTCTGGCCCGTCGATCTCCACTTGCCGTTCGCCACTTCCATCTTCTCAAACACAACGGCCCGCAGCGCGCCCTGTCCGTCAGGAACTGCTTCGACGGGGCTCATATTCTCGACAATGGCAATCCCTTCCTCCAATGCTTTGAGAATTTCTTCGTGGTTCAAACGGTAAGCCGGAGAATCCAGCATGGACTTGCGGTAGTAGATCTTCACACCGCCCCATGCGCGGAGAAGCGGAATGAAGTCGGGTTTCTCACCCGCGGCCTTCGCCCGCAGGCGCTCCGATTCGACAGCATCGGCGTGCGCGAGAAATTCGTCGAGGGCTTCCCGTTCTTCTGCATCGAACAGGGCGCGCGCCTTTTCGCGGCCTTCGCTCGCCTCGAGTTTCCGGAACCGTTCCTTGATCTTGGTGACCTGCACCGGGTAGTAGGCCATGAGCTCCGTGGCAGTATCGATCGCCGTCAGACCGCCGCCGATCACGACCGCGGGTAACCGCACCTGTAGATTCGCCATGGATCCTTTCTTCCCGGCGCCGGTGAGCTGGAGCGCCATGAGAAAGTCGCTGGCTTTTCGGATCCCGCGAATCATGTTGTTCTTCATCCGGACGAAGGTGGGTTTTCCTGCGCCGGCAGCGATGCAGACGTGATCGAAACCATATTTCCACGCATCCTCGACGGTCAGCGTCCCTCCGAACCGAACCCCGTCGAACGATGCAAAACGGTTACGGCGGAGAAGATTCAAATGCAGGAGCGTGAGAAAATTCTTGTCCCAACGCACGGTAATCCCGTATTCCGAAACGCCCCCAAAGCCGGCCAACGGCCGCTCGCTGAGCTTTTTCGTGATTGTCGCGAAGTCCTTGATGGGGACCGGAATCCCATCGGAACCGAACACTTCACGGGAGAAGGGCTCGATCTTCAATCCGTCGATTCCGACCACTCCAAATCCCTCATTCAAGAGGTAATGTGCCAGGGTATATCCTGCAGGCCCCAGCCCGACAACAAGAACTTTCATGCCGTTGTAGGGTAATGCGTGGGGTCTTCTGATGTTCAGGGGATTCCATCGTGTCAACAAAGAATAGATTTCAAAACCCCAGGAGACCGAAAGAACGTCGGTGAGAATGCGCGTTTCAACCTGGGGAATGTTGACTGGATCCTGTTTCTGATAGATACACGCTTTCATGCAGTCGTTGCAAATCCGGTGTCCCGTCCCGGGCAACATCGGATTATCGATCATGATCAGGGCAAGCGCGCCAAGAACGTCTCCCTTCGCCATGAGTTCATGCGACTCAGAGATCTTCTGATCGAGCGGGCATCCCTTCAGCTCAAACCCGAGCGGATTCTTCTTGAAACTGTTCCCCTCCGGAAATCCCTTTGAACAGGAATCCTTCTCCCGCTGGTGGCAGAAAATGCAATAGTCCACTTCGCTCTCTGCGCGGCGGCGGTCGAACCGTTCGTCCGTAAGATCAAATCCATCTCGTCTCCGGTAATGCTCCTCCGGCCCGACAAGAGCCTCACCGCCTCCGGCATTTTCCGTGACTGTGGTGACAAGATGGTGGTAATCAATCGATGCCGGCAGTTGAAACATCGCCCACGAGTGGGTGAGCGGATCTTTTTGATAATAGCATGCTGCCAGCCACTTTTCGAAAACACCGACTAATTGGATAAGGAACTGTCTGATCGCAGGCTCCTCTTCTGATGAAGGGAGGAAGCCGATTCGTGCACCGCCCTTTTTGAGAGCGTTTGCGATCCGGCTGAGGGTGTCCATCGATGACTGCGGCAATCCAACCTTCACATACCGGTCGTGCTCCATCAAATCAACGATGAGCAATGCTGTTTGCAGTTCGTCGTCGCCGTCAGGGAGTCCGGGATACGCGCGGAGAATCGAGTTTGCAACTTCGCGAAGAGCCGCGCAATCGAACGCCACTGCTTCCTCGCGCGAAAATCTTTTCAAGACGCGCCGGGCGAAAAACTCTTTTCTACATCTGAAGATTACCTGATCTTTGACGATCCGGGTTTTCATCTCCCCGAATTCGTGCTGGACACCGAACAGGGATGCCACGAAACGACTCAGGTGTTCAGCCATTTCTTCAAGGATGCGGGAGACTTCAACGGCGCCCAGAGCGGCCTCTCCCCCGTCTCTGTATTTGCTGAAGCTATCAAAAAGGGGCGGATCGGCTTCTTTCACGGATGCATAAAACGACTGTGTAAGGATTTTCAACGATTCCGGTCGATGGAGATCAGTATAAGTGATATAATCCATTGACAGTTCCTCAAGAATATGGTATTTTCCTTCATCTCTCGATGAAGGGAGAAGATACAAGTGGTACCGGGTCTCAGGACTCAATTATTTATTATTGTAGAACCAAACCATACCTCAAAGCGGTTCGCTGAGAAATTAAAGACTGATATTTTCCTCGGGCATGGGCGGAAGTGATTGCAGAGGGGGATGAACATCAGTCTCACTTCAGTGATTTGGAGGTCGTGGCAAGGGCCGTTCAAACGGATTATACACCCTTGAGGCGAGACTTCCATGACATCAACGACAGGATCAGCGACATATTCGATTGGAGAAGCTGCCGACGTTCTGGGAATTTCAATTCCGACATTGCGCCTGTATGAATACCATGGATTGATCATTCCCTTACGGAGGTTATCGGGTCATCGGCGGTATGCAATGCGGGAGCTCGAGCGCGTGCGGCGCATACGGGAAGTTATCCATTCGCGCCAGTACACACTCGAAAGCCTCCGCAACCACCTGGCGACCACGACTCACGAGATTCATCCAGACTGTACGCCGGACGACGGCGCGACTGAGGTGCCGTGCTGGATGCATCCTTCGCGCGATATTCAGAGCCGGAGCACGCGATGCCGTGATTGTGAGGTCTACCTCACCTCGGTGGAGAATGCCACGCGCTGATTGCCCTTGTTTCTCCTTGCGATAAACAGCAACCCCGTAGGTCGAGTCTCCGGCTCGACCTTTTCTGTAAGTTCCTGAACTTGCGACTTCAATCATCACTCGGTGCCAATCCCTTCCCATCCCTCATTTGCCATGAGCACAATCGTTCTTCTTCTCTTCGGTGGTCTTCTCCTGCTCTTCGGGAGAAAACTATTCTGGTTGTTTGTGGCCGTCGCCGGATTCCTCATTGGTTTTACCTATCTGCCCGGAATTCTGGGAATTCAATCTGAAAACGCCGCCCTGATCACGGGGCTGATTTGCGGCCTCGCCTGCGGGGTTCTTGCAGTGTTCATACAAAAGATCGCCGTCGGAGTGGCGGGGTTTGCGGCAACCGGCTTTCTTGCGATGAACTACGCCGGTGAGCTCTTCCACACAACGGGCGACGCCCGGTGGGTGATATTTGTGGCCGCCGGAATTGTCGGCGCTGTGCTTGTCCACTGGCTCTTTGACTGGGCGCTGATCGTGATTTCGTCCTTCGTCGGCGCCACGCTGATCGACCAGGCGCTCCACATTCAACATTCTTTCTGGATTGTTGTTCTCCTTGCGGCAATAGGAATTGTTGTTCAGGCCCGTATGAAAGGCGGACATCAAAAGAAGAAGGAAGACTGAAGACATGGACTCTGTGCAGTCCGTGAGTCTTTCCCGGCGATAAAAGCTACGGCATTTGGGGTTCTGTTGCAAAAGTGACCCGCGGGAAAGACATGTCGTCCCATTACTTCATCAAATTTCAGGTCAACCGGAATGGAGATCGAATTTCACGGGGCCGCCCGGACTGTCACCGGATCGATGCATCTTCTTCAAGTCGGAAAGCGCCGTCTCCTGCTCGATTGCGGACTGTACCAGGGACACCGGGATGAGGCCCGCAGGATTAATAGCGAGTTCCCCTTTGCTGTCGATTCCATCAATGCCGTCGTCCTTTCGCATGCGCACATCGACCACACGGGCAATTTGCCTGGCCTCGTGCGCCAGGGGTATCGTGGACCGGTGTACTGCACGAATGCGACTAAAGACCTGCTGGGCGTGATGCTCAGGGACAGCGCCTTTATCCAGGAGCGCGATGTTGAATTCATCAGCAAGCGGCATCGTCGGAAGGGGCTGCCGCCTGTTACCCCGCTCTACACCCGGGACGATGTGGAAGAGACCCTTCCGCTGCTTCAGGGGTTCAACTATAGCGCGGCGTTCGATGTCCTTGATGGCGTCTCCTGCCGGTATGAGGATGCGGGACATATTCTCGGCTCCGCCTCGTTGATGCTGACGTTGCGGGAGAATGGATCGACGGTGAAATTTGCCTTCACGGGTGATCTCGGCCGCTCGGGCCTCCCGATTCTGCGTGACCCAGTATTTATCGGGGCAGACGCCGACGTTCTCCTGACGGAAAGCACCTACGGCGGAAGACTTCATGCACCCGTGCAAGAAATGGAACACCAGCTTCTCGAACCCATTCTCCGCGCTGCCGGACGGAAAGGGAAGATTATTATCCCGGGATTTTCCGTCGGCCGGACTCAGGAGCTCGTCTATGTTTTGCACAACCTGAGCGCTCAGGGGAAAATTCCCTACCTCCCGGTCTTTGTGGACAGCCCGCTCTCGGTCAATGTCACGGATGTCTTCAGGAAACATCCGGAGTGCTACGATGACGAGACCCTTGCCATTCTTCACTCACGCGCGAATAACGATCCGTTCGGGTTCGAACGGCTGACGTACATCCGCGATGTTGAACACTCCAAAGAGCTCAACGACAGACCCGGACCGTTTATCGTCATTGCGGCTTCGGGCATGTGTGATAACGGCCGTATTGTTCACCACCTTGCTAACAGCATCGAGGATCCGCGGAATATGGTGATCATCGCCGGATATCAGGCCGAGAACACCCTGGGGAAAAAGCTCGTGATGAAACAACCGATCGTCAACATCTTCGGTGAGCCTCATGAGCTGAGAGCGGAAGTCGTCGTCCTGAATTCCTTCAGCGGTCATGCAGACCGCACTGAACTGCTCGGCTACATCGGGAAATTCGACAGAAAGAGATTGAAGAAGATCTTTGTTGTGCATGGCGATCCCGATCAATCGGAGAAACTTGCCGGAGGTCTTCAGAACATCGGTTTCGGAGACGTCCATGTCCCCTCGCGTGGTGACCGGGCAACGCTCAATTAATCTTCTGCGCTCCCGGGCGTTCGCGCTGGTCGCGTTCATCGCCATCGGTGTGGTGCGCCTCTGGGCCCAGGAATCCGCCCGGCCGGAGACTACGCCATTTCCCGCCACGGCCGATTCCCTCCTCCACATGAATTCTGCGGGCGTTGTGCTGGACCGCAATCTCGATATCTTCAATTGGAACGGTCATCTCTTCCTCGACACCACGCTCGGGACGATCCGGACGAATATTCGAGAGCAGTATAGCACCACCATCGTCCAGTTCCAGTCCGATCCTTCCCGGTTGGTCCGGAGCAGCCAACAGCAAATCAACGCCTCGTTTCGTGTTCCTCTGTCAGCTCCTCTTTCCGCTACCTCGCAATGGAACTCATTCATTTTCACCGACAGCCGCGGCATCGGTCTGAGCAAAGCATCCATGCATTCCCTGATGGGCGGGCTGGCCTATACGCCGCTCACGTACCTCAGCGTCGAACCGTCTGCCGGGTACCGATGGGATAATCAATCCGACAACCGCGACCATGGGCCGTCGTATCAGCTGCTTGCGACTCTTCAACCTCTGGACGAAGACGGATATCTCCTCAGCGCTTCCGGCCAGCTTCACGTGGACCAGCTCAGTCCCCGCCGGCTGGAGAATCACTTTCTGCAAGCCGGGGTAGAGAAGTCGTTCGGCCCTGTTTCAAAAGACAGCCTCGGCGTGGCGGTGTACCGGTTACGGAGGGAGTTCTACTCGCCGGATTCGAGTATCGAAAGCAGGCAGGAGACCTTCTTCCAGATCTCCAATCTCCTGAGTTATGAAGTCGATCCAACCCTCCGGGCAACGTTTTTCCTCGGAATCCTTTCCCGCGGGCTCGATAAACTCCTCTTTTACAGTTCGGGCATCCGTCCGCGCGACGCTTTTGATACCCATGTGGATGAGTTTCATCTTGACGCGTACATAGAGGGCTCATGGCGTTCGACGGACGGTCGCGCCTCGGCAAACATCCGGTTCGGTCATAACGAGAGAAATGAACTCCACCGGGTGCTTCCGGCATCCGAACAAACGACCGGACCGCTCCTTGCGGACCGGACCTCGCAGGAAGAATCCAAGAATAACCTGGCCAAGCAGACAGAGCTCTCCGGCCGGTTCCTTTTCCCGGTCTCGTGGTCCGACATCATTTTCGCTACCGGCAGGGCGAGTTTGCTGCGGTACGATACGCCGAGCAACCTCAATGATGAGGACCGGGACGAATTGCTGGTTGCCTTATCCGCGGGGTCGTTCCACCAGATCTCCCCGGTATTCCGTCTGGGCTTTTCGCTCGAAGGGACGATGAGCCACCTCGTCTACCTGCTCTCCGACCGCAGCGCCAACAACAACATCAACCGGATCCTGCGGCTGACGCCAAGAATGGTTTTCACGCCCGCCTGGTTCCTCCAGACAACCAACGGCTTTGAAGTCCTCGCCAGCTATACCGTTTATGACTACGAACAGCAAGCAGCACTCGTCCAGAGCTATACCTACCGGCAATTCGGCTGGCTGGATACCACCAGCGTGGAACTGACTCATCGCGTGGGTCTTGATTTTTATGCCTATTTGAAGCTATATGAACGCGGACAGCTTAATTGGGCTGATTTTACGGAACGTACGGAAAACTCGTATGTCGACCGCAATTTTTCCGGTCAGGCCCGCTTTCGGCCGTCACCGGAATTCTTCATTGCGGTCGGTGTTCGGTACTTTTCCCAGACCCGGTATGCGTACGATGAAACCGGGAAAGTGATCGATTCGTATCTCCGGAGCATCGGACCGACGTGCTCAATCCATTGGTTTCCCGGCCCGCATAGTGCGATTGATCTTCAAGGATGGTATGAAAACCGCCGCCAGACCGACGGCTCGATCAGGGGATTGACAACTCTTACGTTCTCTCTTCTCTACAACTTTTGATAAGGCCCTCCGTGAAAGCTCCACAAATGGTCTACCGCCTCACGATTGCCAGCAGTCCGAAGAACATCCAGAAGGTGGAGACATTTCTGAAGAAGATAAACCAGAGCGTCCATCTCGACGAAATCCAGATGCACAAGCTCATGGTGTCGCTCACGGAGGCGGTCAACAACGCGATCGTTCACGGGAACAAATCGGACGACACGAAGAAAGTCACCCTTAAGTGTGAAGTGCTTCCCGGCTGGCTCATGCTGGAGGTGTTGGACGAGGGGGCGGGCTTCAAACCGGACAAGGTGAAGAACCCTCTCTCGAAACGAAATCTCCTGAGAGAGAGCGGACGGGGCATATTCCTCATGCGCACCCTGATGGACAAAGTGGAGTTTGACGCGACACGGGAAGGAATGCTGGTACGGCTCTGGCTTGATTTCGGAAAGGGGTAGCCGCCGTCACGCGTCAGGGACCGAGACGGGCCGAGGTAAGCACGCGATATACGCCGTTGAAGGTGGAAGAGGAAGGCTCGATGATTTCCGGAAATACCGGCGGCGAGGTTGACAGCCAGAAGGTGAGACCGGACGCCGGACTGTAGAGATCTATCCGCAATGCCTGATACACGTAGTTCATCCCACCGATAGAAACCGAGAAGTATTTGCCTTCCGTTGTCATATCCCCGAGAAGCGCGCCCGACGTGTCGGCATAACCAGCGGTCCACGAGGCCGAATTGCCCGCCGACAGCGGTGCGATCAGATTCCACTCGGGTCCGAAGGAGTACCCGTTGTAGCGTGTGCCGATCGCGGAAAGCAGGCCGTACGCCCAGAGGTCGCCATCGGATGTCTGGGAATACATCAGGGTATCTGAACGGAACGCCCGCCCGGGGATGGCGATGCTGTCCACCATCACGACCACATTGAGACGCCCCTGGATCTCCTGTCCGGTCCGGATCACCCGCCGCGTGCTGATGCATTTGGTCGTGGGGATGGTATATCCCAGGGAGTCGAGAGACCAGGTGTCGAACCACATCTCTTCCCCGGAGGTCCAGTTGAGCGCGTTCGGGGTTGATGATTCAGGAGGAGTGACCGGGGGATTTTCCCGACATCCGTTGCTGGAGAGCGAGAGGAATACCAGGAAGCTCACAAATGGAATGGAGAACATTCCAACGTGGAATGCTCTCCATCCGGTGAAGAAGCAGAATCGTTTCCGACCCGTCACAACGCCAGCTTTCCGATCGACTGTTTTACATCATTGGCAGACTTCTCGAGTGCGGCCTGCTCATCGGGATTGAGCTTGATCTGGAAGATTTCTTCCACGCCGTTTGTCCCGAGCTTCACGGGGACGCCGACGACGGTGTCTTTTATACCGTATTCGCCCTGGAGATAGACTGCACAGGGGAGAATGCGCCGCTTGTTTTTCACAATGGATTCCAGCATGGCAACGGCGGCTGACGACGGGGCGTAGTAAGCGCTTCCGGTTTTCAGGTAGTTCACGATCTCGATGCCGCCATCCCGTGTCCGTTTTACCAATCGATCGACCGCTTCCTTGCTGAGAAGTTCGGTGATGGGTATGCCCGCGACAGTGGAATACCGCGGGAGGGGGACCATGGAATCACCATGACCGCCGAGGACAAAGGCGTTGACGTCTTCGATGGAGACCTTGAGCTCTTCGGCGATGAAGGAGCGGAAGCGGGCGGAATCCAACACTCCGGCCATGCCGATCACCCGTTTGCGGTCGAACCCGCTCACTTTGAGTGCGACATACGCCATCACGTCGAGCGGGTTGGATACCACGACAACGATTGCCTTCGGAGAGGCGGCCACACTCGCGGCCGTGCAACTCTTTACGATCCCGCTGTTGGTATTCATGAGATCGTCGCGGCTCATTCCAGGTTTCCGGGCGATGCCTGCCGTAATGACCACAATATCCGACCCGGCAGTCGCTTCATAGCTGTTCGATCCCACCACTTTCACGTCACTTTTTTCCACTGGCGTTGCTTCATACATATCCAACGCTTTTCCCTGCGGAATCCCTTCAAGAACATCGACGAGAACGACTTCATTGGCCAGTTGTTTGTCGACTATCCGTTGTGCGGTGGTCGCACCGACGTTCCCGGCTCCAATTACGGTGATTTTCATTGTAAGTCTCCGGTTTACTGGTGGAGAAAGCGTGCTTAGGGAAGGAAAATAAAAAAGTCCCGCCGGATTTCCAACGGGACGGGAGCGAGTGTCAGCGATGCGGAATCGTCCAGCCGTTCCGGCTGCCCCGTGGTTCTACGCCTTGGGGATGATGCTGACAACTTTCCTGCTTTTGCTGTATTTCTTGAAGTGGACAACGCCGGCTGCTGTCGCGAACAGGGTATCGTCGCCGCCAATGCCGACATTTTTGCCCGGTTCGAACCGCGTTCCGCGCTGGCGAACGATAATACTGCCGGCGTTCACCTGCTCTCCGCCGAACCGTTTGACCCCCAGCCGCTGGGCATTGCTGTCCCGGCCGTTCCGCGAGCTTCCTACACCTTTTTTATGTGCCATGGACGATCTTCCTACAGGGCAATATTTGTTATCTGAACTTTCGTATACGCCTGACGGTGCCCGCGCGTGACGCGATACCCCTTGCGTTTCTTTTTCTTAAAGACGATGACCTTCTCGTCCTTCACATGGTCAAGGATTCTCGCTTCAACTGCAGCGCCTTTGACAGTCGGATGCCCGACATTCACGCCTTTGTCACCTTCCACCAGAAGAACACGGTCGAACCGGACAGCATCGCCGGGCTTCTGCTGCAGGGTTGGAACCAGAAGGCTCTGGTTTGGCGAAACTTTGAATTGTTTGCCGGCAATTTCGACTACGGCGTACATCGCAGAAACCCTCGTTTTGAGAAAGAATGGCAGAACGTGCAAGGACTTTTATGATACGCACTTTCCGAGGGAAAGTCAAGATACGGGGCCGCTTCCTGGGCTTCCCTTGCGCGAAAGCTGAAGGATCATCCGGGAGCTTTCAGCGCACTTCCGGAAAGGTTCAGCCGCGTCCATTGGAACGCGGCTGAATTGGAGAGACAAATCCGGGAAAAAGTGGCAGTGACGCTCAGCGAACCAGAATCATGGCCTTCGATCCCGTGAAGGACCCTGCCTGCAGTCGGCACCAATAGACTCCGCTTGCAAATCCACGGGCATTCCACTTGACCTGGTGGGGACCGGCCTGACTCCAGCCGTCTGCCAGTGTCGATACCTCATTGCCAAGAGCATCAAACACCTTCAAAGACACGACTCCCGCATGAGGAAGCACGAATTCTATCGTTGTCGACGGATTAAACGGATTCGGATAGTTTTGCTTCAGGCTGAACGCCGCTGCTACTGCCGGAGGCTGGCGCGCACTGGTTGAGGTTACGACGAACGATTTCTCCGACGAGAAGGGTGATCCGGCGTATTGATTGTCCACGGCCTGAACGCTCCAGTAATACGTTCCTGGTGGAAGGTCGAGGAGTTCCGCGACTGTTCTGGCGCCTTGCTTGCCCGATTCCGGCATACGCCGGAATCCGGAGCTCGTATTCGAAAGAGGAGAGATGACGTCAAATCCGCCGGGTGTGGTTCCCACTCTCAGATTGTACGTAATCGCTTTCTGGCTGGTCTCCCGGTCGGTTGAGGCGCTCCAGGAAAACTTTGCTCCATTCGAATCGGTCTGGACGGCAAGACCGGATGGAACAGTGGGCACAGCGTTGCTGTCGACGATCACCATGTTCTTATAGAGGATCATTACCGGCTTGAGATCACTCCCATTGGTCGGATGGTCCCTTGGAAGCGTCGCGCCGGTGACGAGAAGATCAAGCCTGCCGTCATTGTCATAATCGCCCCAGTCCAGGGAACCAAACCATGTACCCGTCAGACTTGCCCCGATATCGGTAAATGTCAGGTTGCCGTTGTTGTGGTAGATCTTCGTTTTCGGATTTGCTCCCGTCATGAAATCGTCTCCGCCCGAGATTGCGAGATCCACGAACCCGTCATTATCATAGTCGCCGACTGCGACCGCACTGACGGAAACCGGGGTGAGGTTGGCCTCCAAATCAGTGAATGTGCCGTCATGATCGTTGTGATAGATTTTTGCGACCGGTCCGCCGTACCCCGCCCCGGTCACCACAAGATCCTGGTAACCATCATTGTCGCAATCCAACCAGGCTACCGCCCCCGAGTTGACAGGAGTGAATCCGGACCCGTTGGTCACCGGATTGTAGACCGGATCAAACCCGATCACACCGCGCGACATCGCATTATGGTAGAGGACGGTCTGCGTCCCGCCCCAGCCGTATCCGGAAATCACGACGTCAATGAAGCCATCGTTGTCATAATCGGCCCAGGCAATTGAACTCCCCCACACGCCGGGAAAGCCGACCTGCTCTTCATAGAATTGCCGTTTGATGTTTCGATAGAGCGTGGTAGAGAAGCTCGAGCCTGCATCAGGGGAACCGGAAACAAGTAAATCAAGATGACCATCGTTGTCATAGTCAACCCACGTCACAGAGCCGCCATTGAGGTTTGCGAAATTCGCACCGATGTCGGTGAATTTCCCGTCTTTGTATTCGTACACCTTTGTCACCGGTTGAGTCCCGATTGTATCGAGGCGACCTTCAATGGCGAAATCCAAATCCCCGTCGTTGTTGAAATCGCCCCAGGCAAGTCCGTTTTCAGAGATAACGGGGATAATGTTGCTCTGCACCCTCACAAATCCCGTGTCTTGGTTCCGGTAGATCCCGGAGACCGGTCCATTCTCACTTTCCCCCGCCATAAGGATGTCGAGCTTGCCGTCATTGTTAAAGTCAAACCACAAGGCATTCCCCGCCACTACCCCCGGGATTTGCAGCTCCTGGGGGACCCATGCGATGCTATCTTGAAGAGCATCGCGCTTTTGTAATGGATGTTGAGCAACTGCCGACCCCCCAAACCCCAGCGCTAGAATCACTATGCTGACAGTCAGCAGAAACTCTCGTTTGGAAGTTGTCATAACGGTTCTCCTGGACGCTCATCCCGTTGGATTGAGCGGGCAAATTGGTTCAGCCTCCCCTCAAAAAAAAGAACACCGGAGGACGTCTCTCGGTGTCTGGATTTTGAAGAACAGCTGCTGAAGGAAAAATATCAACGCAACACAGGTCGAATAGAAGCCCCACACAAAATGGCTCACGATGCTCTATCTATACCCTATGCTACCGCGAAAAAAATTAATCGCAACCCTTGCTGCCCGATTGGTGCTGCGTGTTCCGTGCTTCTTCAAAAGTGTATCCACATTACAAAAGATAAATTGTGATTAATGTCACGATGCTCCAATTGATCGAATCGGATGAAAGGACAGCGGTAACAGACTGCGGAACCCGGTTGGGGAGAGGGTCATGGACTCCATTGCAACCGCCTCAATACTCGCATGCCATTGAGAATGACCAGGAGAGCGGCCCCATCGTCAGCAAGCAATGCCAGCCAGAGCGTGGCAAAACCCGAAATGCTCAGGATGACGAAAAGAGCCTTTACCCCGAGGGCGAAGGTGATGTTTTCTTTGATGATCCGGACAGTTTTCCGGCTCAGGACGAACAGCGGCGGAAGCGCCAACAGGTCATCACCCATGAGAACCACGTCCGCTGCCTCAAGAGCCGCATCGGAGCCGCTGGCACCCATGGCAATCCCGACCGACGCTGCGGAAAGGGCAGGCGTATCGTTGATTCCGTCGCCCACCATCGCAACGTCACCATAACGCGCCCGCAACCTCTTGATCGCTTCGACCTTGTCCTCCGGTAAGAGCGATCCGCTCCCCTCGTCCAATCCAAGTTCCTCCGAAAGTCTCCCTGCAGAAGTGCTCGAATCCCCGGATAACAGGACGATGTTGCGGATATCAAGCGCTCGCAGCCCGGACACAAGTTCCCGGCTTTGACGCCGGGGCACATCTTTCAGGGCAATAATCCCAACCGCCTCACCGAACCTTCCGATTGTCAGCGTCGTTTTTCCATCGGCCTCGAATCGCTCCACTGCCGCGACAAGCTCGGGAGTGTCATACCCGTGCTCGATTGCGAGAGTACGGTTTCCCAGGAACAGCTCGCCGCCGTCGGTGGTTGCTTTGACCCCCCTCCCGGGTAATGCTTCGAATCGTTCGATCTTCCTTTGTGTGCGTGCAATCCCCCGGAGGGCTGTTTCACGAACAATTGCGGACCCGAGCTGATGCTCGGAACGCTCTTCGACTGCAGCGACAAGGGCGAGCAGTTCGTCCGATCGCATGCCGTTCAACGGGACTATATCGGTCAGTTGAAGGCGCCCCTCGGTCAGTGTTCCGGTCTTGTCGAAGGCGACCGTGCGGGTCCGGGCAAGCGTCTCGAAGTGTCTGCCGCCTTTCACAAGGATGCCGCTTCGCGCCGCGGCAGTGAGGGCCGAAACAAAAGTCACGGGGGTTGAAATGACAAACGCGCACGGGCACGAAATCACCAGCAGGATGAGTGCGCGATAAAACCACGTCGCGAACGGAGCGCCGAGGAACAACGGTGGAACCATCGCCACTGCCAGCGCGATTGCAAGCACAGCCCAGGTGTAGCGGCTCGCGAACCGGTCGACAGTAATCTGCGTGGGGGCTTTTTGATGCTGCGCCTCTTCGACAAGATGAACAATGTGCGCGAGCCTGGTCTCTTCGAACACACGGGTGACAGTGATGCGCAGCGAACCCCGCTCGTTCAGGCAACCTGCGTACACTTCGCTCCCGGCCGATTTCTCGACAGGAGCCGGCTCGCCTGTGAGCATCGCTTCGGAGACGGTCGAGCTGCCCTCCACCACAACGCCGTCCAGGGGAATGCGCATGCCCGGTCTGATACTCACGATTTCCCCCGGGCGGACGGAGTCTGCCTTTACCGTCACTTCCTGCCCGTCGCGCACAACGGATGCTTCCTGGGGGGAAAGAGTCATGAGCGACTGCACCGCCCGGCGCGTCCGGGCGGAAGCGTAGGATTCAAGCATCAGCGAAACCGAAAAGAGGACGACAACCGCCGCGGCTTCCTCCCATTTGTTTATTGCGACCGCGCCAATGGCGGCAATCATCATGAGACAGTTCGTATCGAGCACGCCATGACGTATCGCCTTGAATCCCTTCACAGCGATTTCCCAGCCCCCGACAAGAAGAGCCGCAGCGATGAACCACTGACCGGGAACCCGCGCTCCATTCTCGAGGAGGGTGGCACCCGCAAACCCCAGCACGGTCGCAATCCCCGTCTGAATGGCCCGGCGATGCCGTCGGAGGAATGGTTCCTGGCTGCCCGCCTCCGTCCGATCCCGCACACCGAATCCCACTCCCCGGACCGCATTGACCACGGTGTCCCGGCTCACCGGCCTGAGAAGGTTCAACTCACACGTGATGGAATTATAGCGGTACCCGTCGACGCCAACTTCCGCATCAAGCTTCTTCCGGAGCACGGATTCTTCCGTGGAACAACAGACACCCGTGACGGTGTATTTCGTTGTCTGATCCCTTTTTTTCATCAGAGTTCCTGCACGTGCCGCACGCCGAGCGATATCAACTGTTCAATGTGGGAGTCGTCAAGCATGTAATACACCATCTTGCCCTCCTTCCGGTAACGAACGAGACGCATGGCTTTGAGAAGGCGCAATTGATGGGACACTGCAGACTCGGAGATCCCCGCCACCGCGGCGATATCGCTGACACATAATTCGTGATTTTGCAGTGCGAGACAGATCTTCAAGCGCGTGGGATCGCCCAGGACTCTGAATATTTCCCCGAGATTCCTCAACGTGGCATCTGCGGGAATTGCACGCCGTGCTTCTGTCGCCTCCACTCTGTCGATGTAGAGCATACCAGCCTCATTCAATGTATCATCTGAGCAGATGTTCATTTGAAAAATGCAAAAGAACCCTGACAAATGCAACGGTGTTGCCTTCCGCCGGGTGCCGTCCCTACTCTTTCTCCGGGAGTGGCCCTTGCCGGAGACCGTTCTCACATCGCGCCCGACCCCAGAGTTTCACCTCCTGAAAGCGATCCCAGCACGCGTCGGAAACAGCCTGCCGTGGGTGCCACACATGGTATTGAATGGCAAGATTACGCATCGATTTCCCGGTGATCCCAAGCAGAGAGAGACGGAACTGGATGTCTGAATCTTCTCCGCACCCCGGGCCGTCATACAACTCATCAAAACCGTTGATCGCTTCAAGATGCCGTTTCGCCACCGAAAAGTTGCTCCCGAGCATGCCCCGGACGTTGCGGAGAAGGATGGTGCGCAGAAGTTTGCTCGGGATACGAATGCCGTCTTCCACGCGGAGTGAGCGCCCGCGGAACCCATCTCTCCACTCCTCCCACCCATACCGCTCGAACGCACCACTCAGAATTTTGGACTCTGTCAATGCCGTTGACCATCGTTCACTGGTCTCCACACGTCGTCCGAGCAGGGCCCGCTTCTCCTCCCGTTCATGCCAGTGATCCCGAAGGAAGTGCCTTGATGGCAGACAATCCCCGTCCGTGAAGACCAGCCAGTCAGACCGGGAAGCCAGGATCGCCTGGTTCAGCATCACGTTTTTGCGCCAGCCGCGGTCTTCGTGCCAGAGGTGGATGATGGGAAAAGAGAAGCGCTCTTTTCCCTTTTCAACAACTTCACGGATGCCGGGGCCGGACCCATCATCGGCGACAACTACTTCAAAGTCCATGAAGGATTGACGGCTCAACGCCGCAAACACATAGCGTAGCAGCACGGGTTTGTTGTAGACGGCGACGATAAGAGAGAGCTGAGGGTGAGACATGAGGAGTGTTATACCCAGATCCCCGGGATGGGACGCGCGCAGCGCGGACAGTGACCGTCGCGCAGGTTCTTCATCCGGACGGTAAAGCCCTCCCGGGAAACGAGAAGCTCGTGACAGGATGGACAATAGGTGTTTTCGTTATTCCCGGTCATCCCCGGCATATTTCCCGCATAGACAAATTCGAGTCCGGCTTCCCGCCCGATTGCTGCAGCGCGGACGAGAGTGCGGGCAGGCGTGCGCCCCGTGTCCTGCATCTGGTAATCCGGATGGAACGCGGTGACGTGCCACGGGATCTCTGGAGATACCGAGGCGAGAAAGTGCGCAATGTCCTTCAGCTCTTCATCAGAATCGTTGAACCCGGGGACGACGAGCGTGACAATCTCGAGCCAGACACCTTCCTGTTTCAGCCCCTGGATGGTGTCAAGAACATTTTGAAGTTTCCCCCCGAGTTGCTGATAATTCTTCTGGCGAAAGCCCTTCAGGTCGATCTTGTAGCAATCGATAAAGGGACGGATATAACGGATCACTTCCGGTGTGCCGTTTCCGTTGGAAACATACGAGCAGCGAATGCCATGCAGCTTCGCAAGCGTAAAGACTTCGACAGCCCACTCGCTTGTAATCAATGGTTCATTGTACGTGCTGGTGATGACGGGAGCGCGATGCTTCACTGCAAGCTGCACAATCTCTTCCGCCGTCATAACATCGGGGGGGACATTCGCGGCCGGGTTCCGGAGCGTTTGGGAGGTGTTCCAATTCTGACAATAGGCACACCGGTAATCACACCCGAGCATGCCGAAGCTCAACGCACGCGCGCCCGGCAACACGTGGAAAAACGGCTTCTTCTCGATCGGGTCGAGCGCAAGCGCAGCAACGTATCCGCCGGGAACCTGCAGCACACCGTGGTCATTGAACCGGACGTGACAGATTCCTTCCTTCCCCGGGCCGATCTTGCAGCGGTGCCCACATGCAAGACAGCGGACCCACCCGCCCTCCATCGCTTCGTACACCGCGCCCGGGCGGACATGCTCCGCCAGAATCCCACGCAGGTCACTCTCCTCCTGTTTCATCGATTCGTCATCCTTTGCAGGAAACACTGGCTGCCGGCTTTCCTGACTTCCGGACCCCGGGTCGGACGCCTGCTCTTCCAGGCGGCGGGCATTTCCCTGATGGAAACTTAAGAAGAGGCCGGTGGAGAGTCAATCTCACCTGGTTCGCCTCTTCCCGACGGGAGCATGTGAGAAATCGTTGAAACTGTTGACTCCCCGAAACGTACACTCATAGGGAATCTGATTCTCACAAAGGTGCACTCATGGTGAAATTTCTGCTCTGGTTGATACTCTTGCTTCTCTGCTGGCCCCTGGCCCTTCTGGCATTGGTCCTATATCCCTTTATTTGGCTGTTGCTTCTCCCGTTCCGGCTTTTTGGATTTGCGGTCGAAGGAGCGTTTGGCCTCATTCGGGCCCTTTTCATGTTTCCGGCCCGGGTCCTTGGCGGGGGTCCCCGCTAGACGCCCCCCGCAGGTTCTGTGTCAACGACCATTGCCTTTGTACGCCGGGACGTTCAAGATTGGCATCAAAGCATTGAGCACGGCCAGTGCGAATGAATCCTCCCGCGTTACCGCATTGTTCGTGAGTACGCCCCACGTCCCCTCGCCACTTCTGATATCGTTCCCTCCGGCAAAATCATCAATGGCAGATCCAAGTTCTTCGCCGTCCACCATCACTTTTTTCCCCAGGACACCGGGGAGCTGGATCGCTCCGGACGCGCCAAACGATGCGGTCGTCCCGTCGTACACGCACGCCCAGCTTTGAAGAAAGACGCAGCCGTTCGATTTGAACAATCCACCCTCCAGTCCTATCGAGAGTGTGTCTCCGGGAATTTCCGGATAAGCGCCAATCGCCCTGTTTCGTGCACCGGTCATAGTATCTTCTGTCGTCCGGGGGGTCGAAGCAACTCCGCTTTCCACAGCCCGCGTCTCGAAGGAGAGCTGTTCATTGCTCCGCCCGAGGATCCTCAAGGCCGTCGCAACGCCCTGTTTTGTTCCCTCGATCTTCGGCCGGCGTTCGGTCGCAATAATGATCCGCATGTCCGGTCACTTCCGTTTCGAAGAACGAGCCAGCATCTTCAGATCCGCCGGCATCGGGTGGAGTTTGTTGAGCGACACGATTTTCATCCTGCCGCGGGAGTCGGTAAGAATGATTTCCATCGACGGCGAGAATTCGGAGAGCACCTGCCGGCACGCTCCGCACGGGGAAAGAAATGCGTGGTCATCGGAAGAGATCGCAATGGACCGGAAGCTTGTATGTCCGGACATCACAGCCTGAAAGACCGCATTGCGTTCCGCACAGATGGTGAGCGAGTACGAACTATTCTCCACGTTGCACCCCTCGAATATTTCACCGCTCTCCGTCAGCAATGCGGCACCGACGTGGAATTGTGAGTAAGGGGCGTAGGCATGACTCTTTGTCCCGGCTGCACGCCGGGCGAGCTCTTCACGCTCTCTTTTGGTGGTCTTCAAGAGCAAGTTTTCCTTGTATCAAAGTTTTTTCGTTCGTATCGATTAAGGTAGAAAGCCCTGTCCTGAATTGCAATTCTCGGAACCTTCACCGTCATCATTCGGTTTTCTTAAGATGAACGGCGATCGTGCCGGTTCTGGACTTGGCGTGAAAAACACTGGGGGGTGTACGTTCACATGAAAAGAAGTTTTGTCCTTCTTGCACTCTGCGTTGTCATATCCGTCACATCTTCGTGTGCACAAGGGAGATTTGGATTTGGGGTTGTTCTCGGCGAACCGACGGGTTTGAGCGGCATGTATAGAATCGACCGGAGTAATGCCGTGGACGGAGTGCTCGGGTTCGCACCGGAGGACCGGTTCAGGATTCACATGGATTACCTCTGGATTCGTCATCCCTTTGGGAACCCCTCGTTTTCGCTCCACTATGGCGTCGGCGGTGTGATCGGGTTTGGCCGCACGATGTATCTTGATGCGCGCGACGGGTATTTCGTCCGGACTCGTGAACTCGGGTTCGGGGCACGGGTTCCCCTGGGCGTCGACTTCGAAATTCCCCGCTCTCCCTGTGAGCTGTACTTTGAGATTGCCCCGCTTCTCATCCTCGGTCCTGACGCCGGCGTAGGATTGGATTTCGGTTTCGGGTTCCGGATTTATCCATAACGGCCATTGCACTCCATGTCCGACCTCCTCGAAAACGATCTGAGTCCCGATCCCGTGGAACAATTCCTCGCCTGGTACAACGATGCACTCCACGCGGATATCCCGCAAGCAAACGCGATGACCCTTGCGACCTCAACGCCTGACGGCCGGCCGTCCGCACGGGTCGTTCTCATGAAGAGTGTCGACCAGCGCGGATTCATTTTCGTTACCAACTATCGGAGCAGGAAAGGGAAGGAAATCGCGGCCAATCCGTGGGGAGTTCTGGTGTTCCATTGGCCCTCGCTCGAACGCCAGGTCCGGATTGAAGGCGCAATCGAAAAGACCACTGCGCAGGAATCGGACGCGCTGTTCAGCGCGCGGGCACGCGATCACCAGCTCAGCTCGGCGGCGTCGCCGCAAAGTGAAGTCATCACCCTGGAGGATCTCGATCGCCGGTACAGCAACCTTGAACAACGGTTCTCCGGCGTGCCTGTCCCCCGTCCCGCTGACTGGGGCGGATACCTCTTACGTCCCGGGCGGATGGAATTCTGGCAGCATCGATTTGCGAGAATGAACGACAGGGTGCTGTATGTCCGGCGGGGAGACGGGGAAGAATGGGAGAGGATGAGACTCGCACCGTGAAGAGCGGATGCTCGGGAAGGGAGTCGTGATTCTCAATGACTCCGGAGAATGTTCAGCATATCGCGCACGGCCGCATCGAGACCCACGAACACCGCGCGTGAGATCACGGCATGGCCGATGCTCACTTCATCGATTTCCTCGATCGTTTTGAAGGGGATAAGGTTGAGGTAATTGAGGCCGTGCCCCGCGTTCACCGTGAGACCCAGTTCCCGCGCGAATCGTGCGATCTCCCGGACATTCTCGAGAAGCTCCAGTGCCGCCCTCTCGTTGCGCGCGTTCGCGTATTCTCCGGTGTGGATCTCCACCGTGTCTGCCTCCACTTCGCGCGCGGCTTCAATCTGTTCCCTGACGGGATCAACGAACATGCTCACGCGGATGTCGTGCTTGTGAAGCTCCTTCACGACATCCCGGAGATAGTGCCGGTTCCCTTTTACGTCTAATCCTCCCTCTGTCGTCAGCTCCTGCCTGCGCTCGGGAACCAGCGTCGCGAGTTCGGGCAGCGTCTCAATCGCAATCTTCACAATCTCTTCCGTTGCAGCCATTTCAAGATCGAGCTTTGTCTTCACCGTTTCGCGGAGCAATCGGACATCCCGATCATTGATGTGACGACGATCCTCCCGGAGATGGCAGACGATCCCATGCGCGCCGGCCAGCTCGCAGGCATGAGCGGCCGTGACCGGATCGGGTTCCATCGCCCCCCGCGCTTCACGAAGAGTGGCGATATGGTCGATATTGATGGTGAGGTTCATGGGAGTTTCACTCCGTGTCTGACGTTCACTACAACGGCCTGCGCACAACGTATTGCAGGTGCTCCGGCTTTCTGGCAACAACCTGGACTCCGGGCGGCGCATCGATATCCGCGTCGACAATCCCCGAAGAGTCGGCAACGACATTCCGGTAGTCCACACTGACGTGAAAGTCCCCCGAGGTGATGCTCGATAGCTGGCGGATTCCACCGCGGACGACGACATCGATTTTCGGGGGAATCAGGATCAATTCTCTGTTCGGTGCAACGGATTTCGTGACCACCAGAAGCCCGCTTACCGTCTTTTCTGCAAATGGTTCCACATCCATCGACACGTGCACGCGGGATGCGGAGAGCTGTATCACGTACGGTGAGGGCGATTCGAGACGCAAGTCGGCCTCCAGGGGAGACCGGACGTCATTGAAATCCCCGTGGACCGTGCTCCACGAGTACACACCCTTCAATAATTCTTCCGCACCTGCCAGCGTGACACTGTCGGGCGTCATACCCGTCGTGCCGACCTGGCCATACCCGTCTCTGAAGACCACCTGCAAATCCAGATTAATAGGAACCGTTTTTCGTACCTCGCGATCCAGCTGTACGTAGACAGACTCCGGCGACATGTCCACGAGCTGAACGCCTATTTCCGATGAGAGTTTGTCTGCAACGTCTGAAAATGTTATTGCCTTCTTCCCGTTCACGAACATCTGCACAGGAAACGAGAGCGAAAGATTCGACGTCCAGAGCGTCGTCGCCATCTGCCATCCTTTGCCGTGAAGTTTGAGTGACAGCGTCGGCGGAACGGGTGACTTTATTGCTTTTCCTTCGGGGATCTGGACAATCTTCAGTGGCGCCTGCACGGTCACCTGGTATTCATCACTGATGGCGACGGAAATCCACACGAGGACGCCAAAAACCACCGACAGAATGACGATAGGCATGCCTTTGAACGACATGGATCCACCCCACGGACGTACGTCCATGAATGAAATGTTACTGTGCCTTTGCCCTGGAGCCAAACATCCGGAGCACTTTTTCCCGGGTTGTGGCATCTCTCAGGAGACCGAAGAGGATGCACAGAGCCGCCACAACCCAGGCACTGTTTGAGAGAAGATATCCCGCCCGGTACACAGGCGGGTCAAACGTCATGACAACCTCATGCGTCCCTGCCGGGACAACAACGGAGCGCAATACTGAGTTCGTTCTGTAAATCTCTGTTTCTGTTCCGTCGACGGTCGCCTTCCACCCGGCGGGGTAGTAGACTTCACTGACGACGAGCAGGGCAGGACGCGGTGTCGTCGCTTCAATGACGATACGGCGGGAGAGGTGTTCCTTCACCACTGCGGTTGCAGACGTGTCAGGCCCCGCGACGGCGGGCGGAGAAACCGGCGATTGCACCACCGCCAGGCTGCGGGGATTGAACCCCGGAGCGTCCAGCGTCGTGAACACATCATGATCATTGTCCACAACTTTCACCGAATCCACAAACCACGCGCGGGGAAGAGCCCCGGGATTGCGGTAGGTAAGAAGACGCTTTGCCTGGTCGACATGCACCAGTTCAAATTGCCCGGCCGGAAGCTGACCGGGGACGATGAGGTACTTCGCATTCAACATGTCGACGACGCCCATATTCAGGGGGAACGACGGATCGGGCCCTTTGTTGAGACAGGAATCCAGCATGGTCTGGTAGATTCTCAATTTTGCCGGGCTATATCCGCCGACCGACTCGATCCCATGATACGCGTACGTGTTATCACCCCATTCATCCCCGTAGACAGGAAGAGGAAGAATCCTGAACTGTCCTTCCTGACGTTTCAGAAAATTCACGGTGTCGTCCGGACGGAAGTTTTCCTCAATGGCCGTCCCCGGCTGGGGATTGATGATCCGCGCATCCACGATCGCCAGATCGAGGATAACGAGCGCGACCATTGAAGCGGAAAACACCGGAAGCGAAATGGTTTTCCGAAAGTACAGCGCGATTGCTCCGGTCCCCGCAGCAACAAGAACAAAGAATTTCAGGTAGTCCTTCCAGAAGATCTCAAACCGGAGATTTTTGATATACTCGAGTGCCTGGGGCGCCTGTTTTCCGTATTGCTGGCGGAGCTGTGCCAGATCCCCTTCCTTCAGGAAAAGGAAGCTCTTGAAAAACTCCTCGAGAGGGGATTTTATCGCGAGCGAGAGAAGAAACACTCCTCCCGCCAGGACACTGATGACCGTCATTGTGCGGATGAGATTTCCGTTCGATTTTCCGTCCAACCGCCGTTCCTCCATCGCGCCGTACCCGATTGCAGCAAGAATCCCGAGTGTGAAGGGGAGAAGATGGAGGATCATGGATGGAACGCGGAATTTATTAAAGAACGGCAGAATCTTGAACATGAGATCATACACGAGCGGGAAATTCCGGCCCAGCGATGCAACCACAATGAAGAGGGTCAAAATTGTCATGAAGATCACGAGTTTCGTCCTCTTATACGTCAGCGCAAGTATGGCGAGGAGAATGGGGATCAAACCCGCATAGATATAAGAGTACGTCCACGGAAGGACGTGGCCCCAGTATGGTGTCCCCGGTGTGCCGTTCAAACCGTAGAAACCGGGAATGAAGAGGCCGATGCCGTCCCAGAGACTCCAGGACCAGTTGGTGGCATAGTCGTAGGTGAGCCCGCCCGAAGCTGTCGCCGTTCCTCCTCCGCGCATGGAATACTGGGAATACTCGTAGACGGAGAGATAGATATAGGATGAAATGCAGAGCCCGATCAGGAGCGCCCCGGCAAGGAGAAGCGTCTTCTTCGGAATCAGATTCTTATGTTCTTTGAAGTCGACAATAATGTGATAGAGCAGGTACGCCCCGAGCACAAGGAAGGCGTAATAGACGATCTGCATATGATTGGTGAGGAGAAGGGTGCCGATCGCTGCGGAGAGGAGACCGAAGCTCAGCAGAGACCGTTTTTCGAAAAGCCAGTGTGTGAGCAAGACGACCAGGGGGATATAGCTGATCGCCATGAGTTTGGATCCATGTCCGTCAGGGGCCAGGCCGATCGCGTACGGCGCGAGCATAAAGGTCACCGCGGCGATCAATGAAGCGATGCGCCCAAACCCCCAGGTCCGGCCGAGGAGGAACATGAACACGCCGGCGAGGAAATAGTAGACGATGTACCACGTCCATGTCCCGTTCAGGAAGAAGAGGTCCACCACCTTTTGAACGACGGTCTGGAGATAGCTGACATTATGCGGAATGAACGCCACATTGCCGAAGGTCGGCATACCGCTGAAGAAGTAGGGCATCCAGAGGACATCCACGCCTTCCGCTTTTTCCAGTTCGATTCCCGCGTGGCCGTAACTGAGTGCCGACGCAGTGTCTCCTCCGGCGGCAAATGCTGCATTGTCGAAGATGATGCCGCGGAACATGACCACGCAAAGCACATAGAGCAACAGGATGCAAAGCAGGTCCTGTACGAGAGGAGAGAGCTTTGACATGGGCCCTTCGTTCGATACTCTTGCAGGTTGACGCTTCTTCGTAACCGGGGAACTCGCCATGGATCAAGCCTTTCGCTTCTGAAGGATAGTCAGATAAAACTCGTCAAGGGTGGAGAGCACCCTGTCCCATGAATAGTAGCGTTCCATTGCGGCAAAACCGGCTCTCCCCAATGCAGCGGCACGCGCCGGGTCCCGCAGGAGCCCGCACACAGCGGTCGCGAGGTCTGCCGCTGTTCTTCCAATCAGGAGTGACTCACCCGGAACAGCCCCTTCAATGCCCTCAGCGCCCAGGGATGTGGTAACGACCGGGATTGCATAGCTCATCGCGTGCAGCAGCTTCACCTTCACGCCTCCGCCGGAACGCAACGGCGCCAGGAACACGGTACTTTGCCTCATCAGCGGGCCGAGGTCTTCCACAAAGCCGGCCACCGTGATGTTCATGTGCGGCCGCGCCATCTCCTTCAGGGCACCGGGTGGATTCGGTCCTGCAAGGATGAACCTCGTCTCCGGTAAGACCGCCCAGACCGATGGAGCAATACTCCGGATAATTTCCAGTGCCGCATCCACATTCGGGGCATGGGCGAAGCTGCCGACAAAAAGAACTGTTGTCGGCTCCCGTCCGGTCTTGTTCTGTGACGAGGGTGGTTCAACCGCCCGTGGAAGATATCCGATATGGCTGGCGTGCGTGAGATGTTCGAGCAAATGCTGATCTTGTTCGGTGACTGCCAGCACGCCATCGACCCGCTTTACCGCCTCCAGTTCGTAACTCGACCACATGCACCAGTCCAGGTAGCGAAGGACTTTTGTGATCCCGGGTGGCGCGCGCCTGAACCGTCGGTACGCAGGCCTGTATGCCACATCATGCTCATGAAGGACAATTCCTCCCTGTCGTACGGCGGGAACGTACCCTGCCATGAAAGCCAGTTCGAGCTGAACAATATCAAATTCCCCGGTCTTCGTCAATTCCTCGACCAGCCGGTGCATCCTGCGATCGTGCCATTTCTCCGCGTAGTACGGCGTCCAGGTGAAAAAACTTCTTGCGAGATCGCGTGTCCTTTGCAGAATCAGACCGGCATTTGCGATTGCAGTTGCGCGTCTGCCGCGCGGACGGTAGAGAGCGCGGAGATGGATGCGCGACGTTTCGAAATCACGGAGAAACGGCCTTTCCGCATCATCGTAAAACGTCGCAAGGGTAACATCGTGGCGTGCTGCAAGACGGCGAAGCAGCCCATCCATGAACGCACCGGTTCCGTGGCCGGCATCCCGATGTGGAACATACGGAGAGACGACAAGGATTTTCAACGGCTCATCCGCTTATGACATTGCGATCTGAGAAGGTCACATTTTTCCGGGCATGTGCGGCACGGACTGACGGGAGTCGACGGGAAGTCGCGGCATGAGGCTATACTTCACCGTGTACATCGCCTTCAGAAACTGCACCCACTGCCGCTCCTTTTCCGAGCGACCGGCGGCAAGGTAGTACACATATCGCACGATCGATTTTACCGCATAGTGCCAGGCATACAGCAGCCGTGTAAAGAACGAATAGAAATTCCCGTGGTGCTTGGTAAGGAACTTGTCATAGCTATCGTACTGGAGCTGAAGCTGGCGTTTCCCGAGTTTTCCGTACGAGGCACCCCCGAGGTGGACGATCTGTGCTTCCGGGACGAAATACACTTTCAGCCGTTCGACCCTCTTGATACGGTAACAGAGATCCGTCTCTTCGCAATAGGCCTGGAACTGCTCGTCAAAAAGTCCGATGCGATTCACGAGCTCTCTGCGTACGAGGAGATCGGCACCGCAAATGTAGCTCACTTCGCAGGGGTCCGCAGTTGGAGTCTTGGGGACAGCACCGCGATTGGGAAAATGAGCGCCCGGAAAAAGATCGTTCAAGAAAAAGGCGTCGACGAGAGCCTGGGAAAAAGAAGGAAAATCGCCGTAGGAGATCTGCGAGGTCAGGTCGCGGTTTCTCAGCCACCCGCCGCACGCGCCAACATCGGGATGACTGTCGAGAAATCCGGAAAGGATCTTCAGCGCATTATTAAGGATGATCGTATCCGTGTTCAGGAGAAACACGTACCGGCCCGAGGCAGCCCGGAGCCCCCTGTTGTTCGACCGGACAAATCCCAGGTTTTTCTCGTTGAGGACGACTTGTACTCCGGGGAAATCGGATTTCAACATCTGCACGCTGTGGTCGGTTGAGGCGTCGTCAACAACGATTGTTTCGAACGAAACCCCGGAGGTCTTCTCAAACAGAGAGCGAAGACAATCTGCCAGGACCTCGCATCCGTTCCAATTCGCGATAAGCACCGAGACCGTTGGAGCGGGGTCCGGCATACTTGAAGGATCTGTTCGGGCGCTGAGCACCATGGGTTCTAATTTCGGGATTGATGGTGCACGGTGATGGGTCCTCTGGCCGGCCGCACGGTTCACGGACTACCCAATGATGGATTCCTGGCGAAGCACTACGCCTTTTCAAGAATGAGGATATCCTGGTAACTCAGTCCGTTTCTGTCGCCGCTCCAGCTGCCGTAAAACGGGGGCTTGCTCAGGCGAAGGCCGGAGGCTTTCAGCATTTCCAGAAGCCGGTCTTCCGCATAACCGACTTTGGCCTCCGGAACTTCCGGGTTGTCCAAAAACGCTCCCCGTGCCGCATGCTGGAATGTCGAAGCCATCTTCCCTCGTTCCAGAAGGTCGCGATGGTGAGGATTCAGCAGGAAAAACGTGGCAAGACATTTTCCGTTTTCACTCAAGAGCTGCGATATCTGGCGCAGGTAATTGGCCGTTTCAGCGGCAAACATATGCGTGAAGACCGATTTTAAGAGGATGACGTCGTATTTTCTGTCGTGGGCGAAGACGAATTCTTCGGGCGCGATCCGACCTGAGGGATTATACATTCCGTTACGAACGTCGAGATGGCTGAAGCGAAAACGACTGTCGCGCGCCGCAATCGCTCGTTCGCACCAGGCAATCGCGTCTTCCATCAAATCCCATCCCTGGTAGGTGCCGGACTCATCAAGGAAATCCTTGAGCGGGAGCGCAACCTGCCCGCACCCGCAGCCGATGTCGAGAATGTGACTGGACGGTTTCATCCCGGCGAGAAACCGGAGATGAAGGATATATTCTGTCGTCGCCGACTCCCATATGGCAGGAGCGCCGATCGACCAGCGGAGATGAAGCGGGGGTTGCTCTTGTTTCCCAACAATTCGCCGGGCAAGTGCATCAAGAGGATCACAGAGATACATAAAAAAGCGTTGCCTGCCGAATTTCATTCCCATGTGTTTCTTGTCCACTCTGGTGATGGTTACCGGCGTAAGCAAATCCCCTGGAACCGAAGCCATGTCGGGAGATCGGCGGAACCGCACTAAGATATCTGAAAACGGGGCAATTCGCAAGGGAACATCCGTCGCATGTGCCTGATGACTGCCTTGTGAAGGCACATCTCTCCGTCACTTGTCCCAGATTCCTCTCGCTTCGCCCTTGAGAATCTTCTGCATTTGAATCTGCCATACAAAACCCCACGGGAGCAAGCTCAACGCCATCCCGAGACTCACGCCGGCCGGACCCAGACCTAAAATCTTGGCGAGAAGAATATTGAGAGGGATGACTGTCAGGGCTGTGATCATTCCTCCCCACAGCTGAAGGCGAATTTTCCCGACCCCATTGATGAAGTACACATACATTGAACTCCACATCAACACGATGATGTAGATGCCTGTAAACGCCGACAGCAGGAACGGGATTTCGACACCCTGTTTTCCCCTGAGCCAGAAGTGATAGACTGGAGTTGCCACCGCCGTCATGACTACCACGGCCAGGACGAGCCCTCCCCAAAGGATTTTGAGTCGGCGAAACGTGCTCACGATCCAGGTGACGTCACCTCTGACATAGGCGTCGGTATAGGCCGACCAGAACGGCGTCAGGATAATCGTGAATCCTGTTGCGGCGATTCCATAGTATTTGAAGGCGATGGTGAACGGCGTCACGGCGGCCGGGCCAAAGAGTTGCGAAATGAGAAGGTTTGAGCTGGAGAATACGATGATGCCTGAAATCTGGAGAATGAAAAAGCGTATACCAAGGTCCATCAGATCCCTAACATATTCTCTGCGGACACTGTGAATCCTGGGCCGGATGCGGCGATACTGTCTGCGGAAGAACCAGACATTCGCGAGCAAGGGACCAACGACCATCGGAGCGGTTATCGCAATTCCCAGCCAGAACAACGAGCCTTCCGTCGTTCGTGTCAGGAACCACACCACACCGAGGGAAATGACCCCGACGAGGGCTTCGATCGCCCCGGCAGCAGCGGGACGTTGGTGCGCAATCAGGACCGTGCCGATCAGATTGAACACCAGCTTCAGGCAGAACCCCACAAACACTATCTGGGCAAGCAGGCCCAATTCAGTGTCCATAGACGCGGACGCGTTCAGAATCTTCGACCAGGTCAGAAATGGATTCACGAGGGAGAACAGAACTATGGCGAGTGCGGCAATAAGTGCAACGAAGGCATAAGTCGTGCTGACATACGTCTGCTCGACGTTTTCATCTCCCTTTGCGATCGATTCGGCGAGCTTGTTCCGCAAACCGTTCCCGAGGCCAATATCCAGGATGCCTGCCCACCCGATAATGGATGTCAACGTCATCCATACGCCATATCGGGCCTGGTCCAGATATGCCAGGGTCAACGGGACAAGCAACAAGTTCACGACGGAAATGACACCTCGGATGACAAAGAGCCCTGCAATGTTCTTCTTTGCTTTCCTTGTGCGCTTGTGACCACGGAAAAAGAGATCACGGAGAGACTGGACCGGGTGTTTCCAGCGCGGCGCTCCTCCGGGGCTGACGTCTGTCAAGGCATTCAGTTCTGTATTACTCATGACACGCCATTTTGGTTGGGGGGAAACCATGATCCGCGAAAATGGAGTCGATATTGAGCCGGATTTAATATATGAAGAGAATGGAAATAAACGGCGAAGGCCCGTTGAATTGCCATTACTCCCCACCATCATGAGTCCTTGTCAAGAAGTGAAGACTCCACGGAATGGTTTGACCTCGCCAACAGACGGGGAAGGCGCAGAACAATCTCTTTGAGGAACCGGACGAAGGGCCGAATGCCGTACCTTCGATACACATGACGGATGGAGCTGAGGATGGTGAATGGTCGCATTGCGATCAATTGCGCGCGGATGAAGGTGAAGAAATAGAAGTCAAGAAACACGGGGATTCGCTCATGAAATCTTGCTTTCGCCGCGGGGAACCCCTCTGTCAGCGCCGCGGCAATACACGCGGCGAGATGTTCCGGGGTGCAATCCGTCATTTCAAGAATGGATTCTGTGGGAAGGCCGAAATATTCAGCATCGTGAAGCACCGAAGCAAATACCGACGTTCCCCGTTTTAACAACTGGATCATGGGCAGGGGAGTGGCCCAGTCCGACGTTGAGATCCATGTAACGCCGCTTGAGCAGCCAACCAGCAGCGTGCAGTATTTTGTCAGCTCCGCATTCTCGCGAAAACGAACGACACTTCCATCGATGATCCGCGGATCAGATGATTCGGCACGGATATTTGAAGAAAGAACGAATGCTGCGGCAGGCACCAGGTGCAGGACAGCCTTCGCGGTTTCAATTGCGAAATCGGGAGTGACAAACGATTGATTGCTCGTCGATGCCGACTCGAACAGGATGCGGTATTTCGCCGACATGAATCCCGTCCGGGTGACAAAGTCCCTGACCCGCTCCACTTCTTCCGGGAAGAGGCGAAGAACGGGCGTCACCGGAACAGTGATCGGACGGGGATAGCCGCGGAAGATCGAGGCTCTGACTGTGCCGTCGAAGTTTTTATAGTTGTCCGGATTGACTTGTGTCAGAAAGACTTCGTCGAATTCACCGCGCCGTTTCCGTTCATACGCTTCATGCGCGAACCCGGGCCAGAGAGGTTCAATCTCCGCGCGGGAGTTCGCCGGAATCTCCCACACCTCATCGACGAGAGGATTCCCGTCCAGCACGCGGCGATACGCGGAGGAGACGGCCCAGGTGAGGTGACAGCCGGGGTAATCCTGTTTGATCTGCCGGGCGACTGCTGTGGCATACAGGATATCCCCGTTGCACGAGAGTTGACCGAGAAGAATCCGCGGAGGAGTGTTCATAGCCCGCTCATCATTGCAGCAAGGGCATGGAACGTGACCCGTGGTTTCCAGCCAAGGGATCGCATGCGCCCGGGATTCGAGAAGAGAACGGGATATTCTGCTTTGAACCCCTCTGCCTTGCGGACGTGTCGTTTCCAATCGAGCCCGCGCAGTGCAAAGCATTCTTGCACCCATTCTTCGATGCTATGCGTCTCCCCCGACCCGATCACTGCTTCGTGAACCTTGTCCTGTTGCACCAGCGTCAGCACCCCTTCGGCCACGTCGCCTGCAAAGGTCCACTCCTTGCGCGTGGAGAGATCGCCTATTTCGAGGAGTTCAGCTGATCCCCCGGAGATCCGTGCCGCTGCGTCAACGACGTCACGGCTTATATGGCCGGTCGATCGTCGCGGACTTTCATGATGGAACAGATACCCCACATAAGTCCGGACGCCCAGTGCGCGATAATATCGCGCCGCGAAGACGGACTGAATGCGGGCCACCGCGTACGGACTGCCGGCGGCGAAGGGGGTATCTTCCGAGATGGCACTCCCTGTGTTCAGGAACTGTACACCGGAACCGACGATGAACACCCTTGCAGGCAATCCGGCACGATACACCGATTCGAGGACGTTGAGCGTTCCTGTAGAGATTGTCGCATGGTTTTCAAAAAGGGCTTCGTGGCTCGTTGTCGAGCGGGCGGCAAGATGAAAGATCATCCCGGGCAGATGCTCCTGCACCAGGGCTTCCACAGAGGCGTAGTCGGCCACATCACCCCGGAGCCCATCGCCGGTTCGGGACACTCCGAGCGGTTCAATCCCGCGGGTCCGGCAGGCCTGCGCGACGTAAGGGCCGTCCTGTCCATTGGCGCCGAAGATCAGGGCCTTCATGATCCGACAATTTCTATCTGCGGAAGGGGGAAGATGAACTTTGTACCGCTCTGCAAGATCTCCTGTTCCCGTTGGAGAAACTCCTCCCGGAAATGCCACGGGAGAACCAGGTAGTAGTCCGGCTTCAACGAGCGCGACTCTTGTTCGCTGACAATTGGAATCTCGGTACCGAGGGTGAAGGCTCCGTACTTGTCGGGATTTCTGTCCGCGGCGGCATCCACGATCCGATGGTCAATTCCACACCACTGGAGGATCGTATTTCCTTTCGTCGACGCACCGTACACGTGGATTCGTTTGCCTGCAGCCTTTAAGTCCACAAGGAGTTTATGCAGTTCGTCCCGCTGTGCTTCGATCCGGGTCTGGAAGGATGTATAGGGAGCGTTCGTATCCAGCGCGAGGTCAAATTCGGCCTGCCTGAGGTTCTGGAGTCTGTTCGCGTATTCCGGTTTGTCGAATGCACTGTTCAGATAGTGTGTGGCAAAGCATCGAATGCTCCCGCCGTTGATGGCGTTTTGTGACGCGACGACCACTTTCAAGCCCGCCCGCCTGAGGATGTTCTCCACAACCGCAAGACTATAATACTCCAGGTGCTCATGGCAGATCGTGTCGTACGAATTCAGCCGTAACATCACGGGCATATACGACATCTCAAACACCCAGAGCCCGTCGCGGGCAAGGATGTCTCTTATGCCGCGAACGAATCCGACGGGATCCTCCAGGTCATAAAACATTGCAATCGACGTCACCACGTCAAACTGCTTTGCGCCTGTAAGCGCGGACAGCCGCGTGGTAGGGAACACATCCTGAATGACGGTTATGCCCTCGCCGACCTCCCGTGCGACATCCGACGGGTCCACGCCGAATTTCTCCACCGACTCCGGATAGTTGCGAAGAAGCGTCCCGTCGTTGCATCCAATGTCAAGTACACGGCCGGGGGAGAGGGATTTCATTATCTGAATCTCATCCACGATTCCCTTCAGATGGGACCGCATGGTCTGATTTGTGCCCGATCGATACCAGTATGCGGCGTACAAAATGGCGGGGGGAACGGAATGTTCCATCTGGAGTAACCCGCACGCCTGCTCGTCAAGCATTGGATTACAGTGCACCAGCGCCGTGGGAATTTTGCGACGGGATGGCTCTTCTTTGCCGGGCTTGACAAATGAGCCCTGGAGGAATTGTTCACCCAGGTCAATCACACGCGTAAGGGCCCTCGAGCCACAAACACGACAGGTCGTACGACGGAGAAGATGCATAGAGGATTCGGGAACCGTTAATGAAGGTCAGGAAGCGGAAGGAGGAGCAGCCGCAGCTTCGAGCATTGACTTGAAGGCATTGTTCAGTTGATCGATACAGCGGTTGCGTTCAAGGTTGAGAATTGCCAGCTGTTTCACCACCGCGTCCTTCTGCTCCGGTGGAACGCGTTCGAATTCGTACACGCGCTCTTGTTCATGCCACAATTTGATGTTGACGTCGGCGAGACGACCGAAGACCTCTCCGATCGTGCCGCTCACTTCTCCAACAGGATTTCCTTCCTTCCGGTACACTTTGTTGGCGGCGAAGGTCAGCCGCTCGAAGGGAATTTGTCCCGCCACGGCGGCACCAAGATATTCCCCGATTTCATCGCGGAGCTGTCGTTCCTGCTGCGAAAGGCTTTTCAGGGTGTCCTGATCCGACGCGTGCCATTGCTTGAGTTTCACAATGGTGAGTTTGTCGCACAGCGAACCAAGTGTCTCTGCCATTACGGTCCTCTCATCGCTCTTCCGGCGGGATGATATCCCGCACGCGGAGAGTCTCTCCTGTCTGAACATCAATGAGCGGCATGTCCGCAATAAGGCGGAGCCCTTCCCTGTAGTCCAGAAACGTCAATTGTCCTTCGCGGTCACGGGAACTGCGGTACTTTGCACGCGTGTAGACCTCCCGGGGTGAAACGGCCTTGAGCCCCCCGCGCACATCGTTCCGGACAAAGAACGCGTTGTTGCCGGCGCTGTTGGATCCGACCAGTGTGTACCCTTTTCGCCTGGCGAGAAGGTCCAGTGCCGGAAGTGAGGCGCCGCCATAGAGGAATGAATAATGGGCTTTGACCTTGTCGAACGCCCTGTCATAGGGACTTACCACGGCCCGATCGCATCCGAGGATATTGTCGTACTCGCAGATGACAATGCGGGGGGAAACACTCTCGATGGCCTCCCATACCCAGTAGTCATTGCCGTCGATATCTACGGAGAGAAGTCCGATTTCTCCCTTCGCGCCGTTCTCCGTGAGGAGCTGATTGATGTTTTCCCTTTCAACGAATGCGCACACTGCCTTCAGGTCGTGCCGGAAGTAGAGCATTTGTTTCCATATCGCTTCAACGTCCTTCTTGCTCGCTTCGAGAATGAGTCCGGACCAGTTATTGTTCTGAAGCAGAAACCGTGTATTGGATTCCTGATAGTCCTGAACTCCAAACTCCACAAAGTACGGCACCGGGATGGGAATTGTGCGGATCAGGTGTTGAATGATGCCGTCTTCTCCCCACTGGGAAAATACTTTAAATTCATAATCACGGAGCGCCTTTCCGGCGTCGGCGCCTGCCGACAGGCGCAGTTCAATCCGGCCGACTGCCTGCTGCAGTTGTTCCACACGGCGGACCAATTCGCTGAGCTGGGCCAGTCGACGTTGAATGCGTTGAATCATGAGGGGAGCACCTTGGCTTGTCCGGAAGTTCAGAACCCTTCGCTGGCCCAATTGCCGCTCGCTGTCCCATTGACAAGCTTCCATGCCTGCGTGGAGCTGCGGAAACAATCCGGGAAAAGGCAGGCGCTTATCGCCGGCCGCATCTCCGCAGTTCCAGGAGCAAGCGTCCGGGCAGCAAAGTCGGTCATAAAATACGCAAATATGTTGCTCCGCGCAACGAGGTGGACACACACTCCCCGGGGCATGCGAACGGTGGAATGGCACTTGCGAATTGAGATACACCGGGAGGCACCGACAAAGGACAGGGTTGACCGCGCCTCCCGTTCCACGAAGAAGAAAGAGGGTCTCAGTGTTTCGCTTCGTCCCGGCGTCTCGCTCTCATTCTTCGCAGAAGAGAGGTTGGAGGAGCAAGCACAGGGTCCCGATTCAGAACCCCCGCCGCTGCACTTTTTCGAAATCAGCCTTTGCCATCATGGCGATCAGATCCGGGAATTTTGTGGTCGGCGCCCACCCGAGCACGCGCTTTGCTTTGCTCGCGTCCCCGATGAGCATCTCCACCTCCGTCGGCCGGTAATAGAACGGGTCCACCGCAATGACGGTTGAGCCGGTGCGTGCGTCGACGCCCTTTTCTTCAGGCCCGGCACCCTTCCATTCAATCCGGATATCGAGTTCGCGGAACGCCAGCTCGGCGAATTCCCGGACTGTGTGCGTTTCGCCGGTCGCCATGACAAAATCATCCGGGGTGTCGTGCTGGAGAATTCTCCACATCCCTTCGCAATATTCGGGCGCGTAACCCCAGTCACGCCGGGCGTTGAGATTGCCGATCGTAAGCACCTTCTGCAACCCGAGTTTGATTTTTGCCGCCCCGAGAGTGATTTTTCGCGTTACGAACCCCTCGCCGCGGCGCGGCGATTCGTGGTTGAACAAAATCCCGTTGCACGCAAACAGGTTATACGCCTCACGGTAATTCACCACGATCCAGTACCCGTAGAGTTTCGCCACCCCGTAGGGACTTCTCGGGTAAAAGGGGGTTGATTCGTTTTGCGGCACGGACTGCACTTTCCCGAACAGTTCGCTGGTGGATGCCTGATAGAACCGGGTGCGGACTCCGGTTTCACGAATCGCATCGAGAAAACGCAGTGTTCCCACCGCATCCACCTGGGCAGTGTACTCCGGCACATCGAACGACACTTTCACGTGGCTCTGCGCTGCAAGGTTGTAGATTTCGTCGGGCTCAATTTTCTCGAGAAGCCTGTTGAGATTCGACGTGTCGGTCACATCTCCATAATGCAGAAAGAGCTTCTTGTTCATGATGCTCTCATTCTGAATATAAATGTGATCGATCCTCCCGCGGTTGAAAGAACTGCTCCGTCGAATGATCCCGTGAATCTCATAACCTTTGTCAAGGAGCAGCTCGGCAAGATAGGAGCCGTCCTGGCCGGTAATCCCGGAAATCAACGCTCGTTTCACAATTCGGCCCTCGGTAATGAATGGATGATGCGCTGCACCGTCAATTGGAGTCCCCCCGGAGTTTTCCGACCGACCGCTGCACGAAAATGCTGATGTCTCTCCAACGGCGCATGACTTCAGAAGAAGTTATCGGAACATGATCGATCATGCGGTGGAGCGACAGGAATGCAACAAGGACAGCAGACAGAACGTAACCGCCCGTCGCACCCGTCACCCCGAACAGGGGTATCAGAATGATGTAGAACACAAGAGAGCCTGTCAGCGCCTCGAGACCGATCACAAACCCTGCACGTGCTTCGCCGATGCCCAGGAGCACACTCGATGCGATCGCGGTTGCAGGAACAAAGAGCGCCATGACGCCGAACAGCTGCAGTTGCGGCACCGCCTCCAGATATTTCCCCTGGTACACGATGTGAACGAGGGGACCGGCAAGGAAAAGAAAGGCCGCCATGACCGGAACCATCCCCACGGCACTGAACAGCAGGGACTTTTCGACTACGATCTTCAGGGAAGATTTCTCCTGACGCGAGGAAAGTTGAGAAGCGGCTGGTAGCAAGAACATCTGCACGACTTGAGAAACCATATCGTACGCACGGGTGAAAATCTTCACGGAATTGTAGGCGGCCACTTCGATGGGCCCGGTGAATGCGGCGAGCAGAAACGAGTCTGCCCGACCGGTAAACAGCGAACTGACAACCCCTCCCAGAGAAAAGGACCCGTAGTTCCAGATCTTGCGGATGACTTCCCGGGAGAGACGCCGCGTGAGATACAGGCTGCGCCAGGTAAACGCGATCCCGAGAAGCGACGAGCACGTGAGCGAAATGATATTGATATACACAAGGTCCATCGCCGCGTCGAATTGATGCATACGCGACCAGACCCAGGTGAGAAACGGTGCACCGAGAAAGTGCACGGCGTCCGTGAAAAACAATTCCCGGACCCTGAACCGGGCCTGGAGGAGCACGAGGGAAAGATTCCGGGCGAAGGAGGCCGCCAGCATCGCCGGGAGATATGCCAGCAGCGCGGACAGCCGGTACGAGTGAAGGATCGCACTGATTTCTGTCCGGAATCCCAGGATAACGACAGCGGCAAGAACCGTGAATCCGGTTTGCATGCCGATGGCCACGGTGACGGTTTCGCGGGATTCCTCCGGCTCCTCTGCGGCAAATTTGAGCAACGGATTGAGCGCAAATGCCGTGACGAGCCCGGACAACAACAGAAAGATCTCCTGGAGCAGCGTCCAGTTGCCGAACTCCTCCTCCGGCAGGACACGGATGACCAGAAGCACATACCCCAGACCGTAGACGACAGGCAACGCCTTGTCCGCGAGCCCCCACACTCCTTTACCCAGATGTTTCCCGAATTCCATATTCGCTTTTTGCTGAAAGAACCCGCACCGTCGGTGAATCCCCGCCCGGATCCGGGAGGTGTTCTCATGTCCGGGACGACGCGCGCGCCGTGCCCAATCGAAATCGAAGCGCTACGATGAGGTTCGCCACGCCGATCATCCACGGCCAGGTCAACCAGTGATACCACTTTGCGTACCGGGAGAAGAAGCGGAAACTGCTGATGAGCTTGTTACGCAGTTTGAAGGCAGAGAGATGCCCCCCCGCACTCACCGAGAGCTTGTGCCAGACTTTTCCTTCTGGTTCATACCAGACCGTGTACCCCGCACGTTTGACACGCATGGACCAGTCCGCATCTTCTCCGTACATGAAGTACGACTCGTCGAGAACCCCGGCCGCCCGGACGACGGAACTTCTGATAAGGGTACAGCAGCCTGTCGCATAGTCGGTCTCCCGGGCGCGGTCGTGCTGACCGCAGTCAACCTCGCGTATCCCGATGTGTCTCATCGTTCCCGTCCAGAAGGAAACCTTCGCCCCCGCAAACCAGAGGACCTCCGGCCGGTCGTAGTAATAAATCTTGGGAGCGACCATGCCGCACCGTTGATCCGCATCCATTCTTCCAACCAACGCCTGGACAATCGAAGGATCGACAACGGTGTCGTTGTTCAGAAGCAGAATGTACTCTGCGTTCAGTTCCAGCGCTCGTTTGATGCCGGCGTTGTTCCCGCCCGCGAACCGGAGGTTGCTCGACTGTTGAAGAATCTCCGCTTCCGGACAATTCAGTTGAATCGCTTCGACCGAGCCATCCGTAGAGGCGTTATCCACGACAAGAACATGAAGAGCGTGGGATCGCACCGCGCGCAGGGAGCGCAGACAATCCAGCGTAACCTCGCGACCGTTCCAATTGACAAGGATGACGGCGACCTTCGTATGTGTGGAAGTTGCGTGAGTCACGGTTGCACAGGATCCAGAGAGGGGAGGCTTCGTTGTTCAGGACTGAGCCGCCAGCTCTTCAATTCCACGAACAAGGTTCTCCCAGGTATACTTTGTTTTTTCTGCGGCGGCGCCGCTCGTGATGGTCTCCAGCGTCGATCCCGCATAAAGGCGGGCGATGGCCTTTGCCAGGGCTTCCGGATCATTCGGCGGGACGATCAGCCCCGATGTGCCGTCGACGACGATTTCAGCAAGGCCTCCGACGTTGCTGACCACCACCGGTCGTTCGAAGTTGTACGCGATTTGCGCAATGCCGCTTTGTGTCGCCGATGTGTACGGTAGAACGACCGCGTCGGCCGCCGAGAAGTAGCGCCCGACTTCCGGGTTGGCAACATATTCAGAATGAATGGTCACCACGTGCTCCAGACCCAGGGTCCGTATCAAGTCCCGGTAATGCTGTTCGGGTTCATAGAATTCGCCAACGACAAGAAGCTGGACTCCCAGGGCGGGGTCCAGTCGGGCCATCGCTTCGAGAAGCACCTGAAGCCCCTTGTAGCGGCGGACATACCCGAAAAAGAGCAGCACCCGGCTGGAAGAGAGCCGGAGAACCGAACGCGCTTCGTCCCGGGGGACCGGCGAACCGAAAATGTCGTAGACCGGATGCGGCACATATCGGGAACGACCCGAAGGCCAGAACTCCTTCAGCTCTTTTTCGACGGCGTGTGATTGAACGATGAAACCATCCGCCGTCCGAAAGAGATACCGGGTGAACGGGCGATCGAATGGTCTGTGTTCGTGCGGGATTACGTTGTCGCAAATCACCACGGCCCGGGTTCGCGTGTTGCGTTTCACCACCCGGGCGATGGTTCCGAAACAGGGCCCGAAGAATGGGAGCCAGTATTTGAAAAGGAGCAGATCGGGTTTCCGCTTGCGGATGAGCCGGCCGACTGCCAGCCAATTGAAGGGGTTGACAGAATCGACAAGCTGGGGCGCCGCCGGTACATCGTACCCTTCGCCCTGTTCTTCCTGCGTCGTGCCGGGGAAAAGGAAGGAGGGATATTGCCGTTTGAACGTGACCGTTTCCACTTCGTGACGGCCTGACAACGCCCTGGCAAGGAGCGCATTGTAATGAGCGATTCCACCCCGGAGGGGATACGCTGTGCTGACGATGACAATTCTCACCTTGGCCGGTTCTCGTTCCTGTTTATTCCCATACTCTCCACGGCGACTGGTTGGTACGCCAGAGTTCCTTCAGAATGTCGTGCTCGTGCGCCGTGTCCATACCCATCCAGAAGCCGTTGTGGCGATAGACAGAAAGCTGCCGGTCGGCTGCCATCGCGGGGAGCGGTCCGTTTTCCAGCGTAAGATTCGGATCATCACTCAGATAATCCCATACCTTCGGTCCGTTAAATACCATGAACCCCCCGTTGATCCAGTCTTCTTCCAGATACACCTTTTCCCGGAATCCCGTCGCACGGTTTCCCGTCATCTGGACCAGACCGTACCGGCTCTGCGGATGAACCCCGGTAATGGTGCCCACGGATCCCTGCTTTTTATGGTAGGCAATCAACGATGTGAGATTGACGTCGGAAAGTCCATCGCCATAGGTCACACAGAATGTTTCCTCTTCTTCGAGGTAACGCCTCACCCGCCAGATCCTTGCCCCGGTCATCGTAAACTCGCCGGTCTCCGCAAGAGTGATTCTCCAGTCACGTTCGAAGATCTCGTCATGGAACTCAATCGTTCCGCTCCCCGGAGAGATCGTCACGTCGCTCATGATGGAGCGGAGGTTCAAGAAATACTCTTTTATCTGCCACCCTCTGTACCCGAGCGTCAGGATGAACTCCTTGATATCATGGTGGGCATACATCCGCATGATGTGCCAGAGGATGGGTTTGTCCCCGATGAGGCACATGGATTTGGGGTGATCCCGGGTTTGATCACGCAACCTCGTTCCAAGACCGCCGCAGAGAATGACCACTTTCATGGCTTTTCCCTCGCTTTACAAAGAGTGGATTGTGTCGTGCCGGATGCCCCTCATCCTCAGGGTCAGTCCGGACACCGGTGGAATTGTTTTCATCGAAAGACCGGCACGACGAGTGCCGGGGAAACGCGGTGCACCCGGAGCGGGCACTTACTTTGCCTGACTCTTCAGAAAGCCTTCCATATCCTCTGCCGTCGTAAAATGTCGACCACCGTGGCGAATCGATTTCCGGATGAACTTGGGTCGCTTCTTTGTCTCCTCGAATATTTTCATGAGATATTCCCCCAGAATTGACATCGCGAGAATCTGGATGCCGCCGAAAAAGAGTATCAACACGATAATCGTCGTGATCCCGTGAGGGATATCGGGATACATCAGCTTGGCGATGACCTGACCGATACCGGCGAGGAAGGAAAGCGCGGTAAGCGCCATTCCCAGATAACTCATCAGTTCGAGGGGGACGAAACTAAACGAAAAAATCCCTTTCTTCGCCCACCAGATGTTTCTCATGATGCTGTTGGTGGTCCGTCCGAACATCCGTTCGGGACGAACGTAATCTACGCCGGTTTGCTCGAAACCCACCCACGCGCGCAGACCGCGAAGAAACTGGTCGGTCTCCGGCAGGGCAAGGAGCTGATCGACCACCTTGCGATCCATGAGCGAGAAATCTCCGGCGTCCAGCGGGATCGGCACGTAGGAGACTTCCCGGAACACTTTGTAAAAGGCCTTGTAGAAAAACTGCATGAAGGAATTCGTCTCGCGTTTGACACGCCTGCCGAACACGACGTCGTATCCCTTGCGCCACTGCTCGAAAAATTTCGGCACCATTTCCGGCGGGTCCTGCAGGTCCCCGTCAAAAAGAATAACGCCGTCGCCGGTGGAAACATGCATCCCGCTCAGGAACGCACTTTGCGATCCGAAGTTGCGCGAATGTTCGATCGCGATCACATGATTATCCCGCGACGTGATTTCGTTCAACACCTCGTCGGAGTTGTCCGGGCTTGCATCGTTGACAAAGATAATTTCGTAGTCAACATTGATGGACCGGAAGGCTTCCACGAGCCTCTTGTACATCACCGGAATGGCCTGCGCATCTCTGTAACAGGCGATGACGGCGGAGAGACGGATGGTACGGTTCAGCAAAGGATGGATCGAGGCCGGGAGCGCGACGCGTTCCCGCTGCCAGGCCATGGTGCGCCGCAGCCCTTCTGCCACGGAGGTGCGGGGTTTCCATCCCAGGACCTTCTTCGCGAGGCGGGGATCGCCGTACCAGTTCTTCAGGTCCCACCGCCGGTTCTGCATCGTTCCCCAGCGGGGCTTCTCCGGAATGTCACAGAGGTCCTTCATGATACCGACGAGGTCCCGAATGGTGGTCTTCTTGCCGGTCGCGATGTTCACCGAAGCCCCCGGGGCATGAATCACCCCCCGTGTGGCTGCAAGCACGGCGGCCTCCACTGCGTCATCGATGTAGACAAAGTCGCGTGAGATGTCCGGGTCGACCAGGACAGGGAGGGTCTTTCGCAGACCGTGTTCCACCAGGGTGGGGACAAGGCGATCGGATTCTTCGAACGGCCCGTAGAGCGAATAGTACCGAAGGTTCATCACCGGCAGTTTACGGACGGCGCCATGGTAATGAATGAGGTATGAGGCGGCGACTTTCGACACCGCGTAATGACTGTTCGGCATCAGCGCACCGCTTTCCTGCGGAGAGGCGGCGTTTGTCCCGTATTCCGAGGAAGATCCCGCGTGAACGTACGCCGAGAACCCCTTCGTCGATGCAATGTCCAGAAGGTTGGCCAGGCCGAGAATGTTCGTTTCGTAAATAAGCGACACCTCATCCTGGCGCGAATAGGCACCGTACGCCGTGAAATCAAAGATGGTGCGGAACGCAAAAGCCGAGAACAATCGCTCGACTGACTTCGGCGCCGTAACGTCCGCATAGAGAATTTTTTCCGCAGGCAGCTCGACCAGACGCCAGGGGACGTACTGCTGATGGGTCACTCCGTAGCAGTCGTCGCGGACCGAGAGGATGGCACGCAAGACGTTCGCCCCGACAAACCCGCCGGCGCCGAAGATCACAATCGGCCCCTGAAGCCGTTTCACTTCCTCCTGGAGTATCGTCGATTGATCAGGCATTGAGCAGTTTCCGTAAGAGAGATTCCAGTGCCGCGCCCGCGAGCCCGCTTTCTTCCAGATGCCATGCCTGTGATCCGTACCGGCCTGTCGGGTATCCCGCCGCCCATACGCTCCGGTAATGAATATTCCCGAGACCTTTCCGCATCAATAGCGAAGCGAGCGCTTCGTTCAGGCCGCATTGACCATAATGTTCCTCCACGGTCACCACGCGGCGGACCCGGGCGATGCTCTCAGCAAGATCATCCGGGATGTCGCTAAGGGGAAGAATTCCCGCATTCCATACCTCCATCGTCTCACGAAGGGCCCCGCCCCCGGCCGAGAGGACGTTCCATAACACCGGTCCGGTGCCTATGACGACAAGTCCGTCGCCTTTGCAGATTCTACGCCACGGGGCAAAGGGAGGGACGGCAAGCGTCGACTTCGGCGCCAGATTCAGACGAAGATAGTTTGGCGCGGGATCGAGCGCCATGGCACGCACGACTTCCGGAACGTCACTCGTCGCGAAGGGAACATAGACGCGCATATTCGGCAGACAGCGCATCACGCCAATATCTTCCAGGGTGTGGTGCGTTGCGCCCATGATTCCGTAGCCGTACCCCCCTCCATTCCCGACGATTTTCACGGGAAGCCTGTGCAGGCAGATGTCGTTCCGGATCTGTTCGTACGGTCGGAGGACTGCAAACGGCGCAATGCTGTACAGCCATGGCTGGAACCCTTCGTACGCGAGACCCGCTGCAACGGACACCATGTTCTGTTCAGCCACGCCGGCGTTGATAAAGCGCATCCCAAATTTGTCAACGGACGCCTTCGAGCGCCATATACCCGAGGTCCCCCGTAAGGAAAAGACTCATGGGATCGTCGTCCGCAACGTGGATCATCGCTTCAGCGAATTCTGCCCTCATGGCTTTCCCGTCGCTCGCTTTCCATGCCGCGCATCAAGTTCCGCAATGGCCTGCACGTATTGTTCCTCATTCATGGGGAGATAGTGACAATCGACGGTGTTTTCCATATAGCTGACACCGTGCCCCTTGACGGTTGAGCACACAACAACACAGGGCTTCCCATTCGCCTTCACGAGATCCGTGCAGCTCTCTTTCGCACGTTCCAGGGATTCGAACACGTGGCCCTCGGCATCCACGACGTTGAATCCAAACGACCGGAGTTTGTCGTCCAGGGGTTCGAGACTCATCACATCTTCGGTCCCGCCGATACCCTGAATATGGTTCCGGTCGATGAGCCAGATGAGATTGGTCAGTCTGTGATGGGTGATAAAAAGTGCCGCTTCCCAGGTGCTTCCTTCGTCCAGCTCCCCGTCGGAGGTGACACAAAAGCATCGGCGGGAATCACCTTTGAATCGGGCTCCCAGCGTCATCCCCGCCGCGAGGGACAGGCCATGGCCGAGGCTGCCGGTCGCGAAGGGAATCTCGCGAACCTGGTTGACCGGCGGATGCGCGGGGAGAATTGTCCCGTTTTTGTAGAACGAATCGATCGTCTCCTCACTGATGGTTCCGGCTTCCGCGAGAACGGAGTACAGGAGTGCCGCGGCATGCCCCTTGGAGACGATCACCCGATCGTCCGGCGCCATCCACGAGAATTTCACATGCACGAGAATTTCTGCACAGGAGAGAGAGCAGCCGATGTGTCCCGCATGCGCAGCATGGTACATTTTCAGCATGCGTCTCTTCACCGAATAAATTCGCTCATCCAGAAAATCCAGCTCTTTCACGCCGCTCTCCTCCGCGATTTCCTGAAGGAAGAAATGACGATGCCCAGGCCGCAAATCAGAAGAGCCGCGATCGTGGAGGCGACTCCCGCCTCGTAGGTGAGGGGTGCATAGGTCATCTCGACAATGTGTGCTCCCCCCGGAACGGGAACCGCGCGGAGTTTGTAGTCACAACGCAAAATGGCAGTCTCCTTGCCATCCACAAAAGCCCGCCAGCCCGGGAAAAACGTTTCGCTCAGGATCAGGAGTCCTTCGCGATCTGTTTGCACCGCCACGGTGAGCCGGTTGTCCTGATACGCGGTCACATTCGCCGACCATGCGGTCTTCACGCTATCGGGGGGAAGGGTCCCGTGGTACTCCTCCTCAAGCGCCGCGGTGGATCGCTGGTCAAACGCCGGACTGTTCATATACGCGACCAGTGAATCTTCCGAATGCTCCGTGTGCACCCGGTACACCATGAACGCCCGCGGAAGGTATGTGGGATGCGGGACAAGTGCGAGCCTTCTCCCTTCAGTCATGGTCCTGTATTTTACATTTTCCAGATCGAGATACTTGTCGTCCGCAATGGGAATGATCGTGCGTTTGAGGGCGAGCGGCGTATAGCCCTCCATCGAGAAAATGCGGTCAACCATCCCCTGGTTCCGGTCCATGATCATCCCCTGCGAGTTGCGGGTGTTCACCCGGAACAGCTCATGCTCCCCCTCCTGCTTCAAGAAGTCCACCAGCTCATGGGTTTGACCGAAATACTCCGTGGGGTTTGTCTTGCCGTTGTTCTGGTCTGCACCAAAAAGGTACAGATCCAGAAAGACCACGGCGACCAGCGCAAAGCCTGCGAGGGTGGAACGGGTGGAGATCAGCCACACCAGAACTCCGATGGAGAGAATGATCAGGAGGAGCGATATGTCGAGATCTCTGAAGACCATGGTGCGCGCTTCGGCATTTTTCAGGAACGGCAGCGCGCCATCCAGGACGCCGGTACGGACGAACAGATAGAGGAGGAGCGCAGCACCTCCGAGGACCCCGACGACTTGGAGAAGGAGTTTCTTTCGCTTCACGTTGAAGGATTCGTACAACAGGTGATTCACACCGAACCCGGCGAGCAGGGTGGCGCAAAGGGTAAACAGGATGCCGATCCGAGCGGGGGTCTTGAACCGGGAAAAGCCCGGGATAAACTCAAAAAACAGCCGGTGGATGACAAAGTGATTCCCCATTGCAAACAGTAGGGCGAACAGACCGAACCCTGCGAAGAAAAGCAGGTGACGCCGTTCGCGCCAGCGCCAGAGGGCCATGAGAGCGAGGAAGAGCGGAAGGAGCCCGATATAGATCCCCGTTTCCCAGTAGTTCCAGTAGCCGCCCTCGCCAAAGTACCGGTATCCCTCAACCCCCGAACTTCCGAGGACCTTGGGAAAAAGAAGGGTCAGAAGCTGCGTCCACGAGAATGAACCCTCCGTCGCGAACGTGTAGGTGATCTGTGACCGTTGCGAGAGCCCGGCAAGTTCATTGGTCGGCGCGAGTTGAATCAATGCAAGCGCCACGGACAGCGCAATCAGGACCGCGGCGCGCGAACCCAGTCTGAGACCCCGGTGCACCATTTTTTCCTGTCCGTCACCCATCGCGAAGAGTTCAAAGAGCCAGTAGGTGAAAAGGAAAAAATAGATATAGAGGGAAAGCTGCGGGAATCCACAGAGGGTGGAATGTCCGAGAATCAGCGCACCGATGAACGTCCATGTCCAACCTCGCTCGATCATTGCACGCCGGAAGCTGAGGACAATCAGGGGTATCCACGCGGCCAGGGTGACTACCGGTTGATGGATCGCGTGGAGGATCATAAATCCGGTGAGCATATATCCGACGGCCGAGAAGAGCGATGGGAGGGCGCGAAGCGAGAAGGACCTGGCGAGGAAAAACATGGAAATGCCCGCCAGCGGGAAGTGGAGCAGGACCATCAGCTGGAGGGGGTAATAGTTCAGCATGCCGTGTCTGACAAACGCGACGAGTGCAACGCTGGGAAGATAGAACACACTGTTGATAATGTCCGCCATGAACGGCATCCCTCCGAACGTATAGGGATTCCAGAGCGGGATCTCTCCCATGGCCATGGAGGTCGCGGCAAAGACGCGGACCGGATAACTTGAGTAGAGGAAGTCTTCCCAGAGAAATGCTTTCCCCGTGAATAGGGGGAAGAAGAAGAGGAGGGCTAGTCCGCCGATGATTGCAAGGTACACCCATGTCGCCAGGTCACGCGGCGTTTGTTCAACGTCGCCATGGGGCGGTTTGCGATTCTTCAGATTTCGGGCCGGCGTCATTCAGAGCAGTCTCTTCACAGCTGTGAGAACTCGGTCAACAGTGATGTATTGCATGCAGTTATTCGGACACTCCGGAGAGAAATAGCAGGTACATTCGACCCCCGGCTCAAGGATTTCGCCGAGTCCATACAGTTCGAACTCATGGCTGTTAAAGATGTTGTTGAACAGGACAATTTTCTTGTTCAGTCCGATGGTAATGTGCATCGCCATGGTCACCGCGGTGACCACAAGGTCGCACTGATCGACCAGATTGATGAAACCGGGCAGGGGAAAATGTCCCAGGTACAGGGCCCCGGCCGCTTTCGCGATCCGCTCGTTCTTTGCGTGTTCCAGTTCCCCCCCGAGCAGCAAGGGAACATACCCGGCCTCCGTCAGCCTGCGGGCGAGGGCAATCCAGTTATCTTCGGCCCAGAGCCGCGATGTCCACCGGCCCCCGCACCCGGTGTTCAAACCGACAATCCGTCCCTTCCGCGGCAGCTCCCATTGATATCCCTTTGCAGAGAATGAATCGAGGATGTATTTTTCCCCGGTGAACTCGAACCCGCACATCTCGAAGATCTCCTGGGGATAGCTCTTCGTGTTTTCCTTGTTCAGGTCATCCCAGAGACCGGTGAGAAACTTGTGGACGGATAGAGAATCGACGGGAGCGGGAGAGCCGTTCTGGAGGACAAAGCCCCGCTTCGACGTGGCGGAAAGGACCGTCGCCAGTGCGCAAGCTTCGCGGTCCTTGTCAAGGTTAATCAACAGATCGAAATGCACTGCCTGCAACGTCGTGACAGCCTGCGGGGTGAAGCCGTAGACCACATCCACTGATGAAGGAACAACTTCCGGCGTGAGGGTGAGCCACCAGACCTGCGCATGCGGGTACACCGCACGGAGCTTTCGGAGCAGCGGCGTCGTCCGGATTACATCCCCGATGGCCCCAAGTTTGATAATGAGAATTTTTGAGGTCGTCCGGTCATAATGCTCGCATTGCTTGCCCTGTGCATCGACACAGTGCACACCAAACTGTTTGTGGGGCCGGCAGGGAATATGCCCGCGGAACCACCGGCAATCGACATTGACGGTTTGAATCTCGGTCCAGGGTCTCGCCATTCGAAAGGTTATCTAATGATGTCACGAATTGAATACTCTTCATCGCGCTGTCTCGACTTGGAAATCATTTCTCCCAACAGGCCGATCGAGAAGAACTGTACCCCGACGACGACCAGGACAATGGCGAGGAGAAACAGCGGCCGGTTGCCAAGAGCTGTGGCGCCCATGAGTTTTTCGATGATGAGCCACGTTGCGATGACTCCGCCAACAAGGAGGGTCAACAGCCCGATCATCCCGAATAAATGAAGCGGCCGGCGGAAGAATCGTGTGGTGAACACTACCGTAAGAAGATCGAGAAATCCTTTCCAGAACCTGCCGATGCCGAATTTTGTCTTTCCAAAGCGCCGAGGACGGTGGTTCACAATCATCTCACCGATGCGAAATCCCTCCCAATGCGCCATGGCGGGAACGAACCGGTGCAGTTCACCGTACACTTTCACCGTCTTCACCACTTCGCGACGATACGCTTTCAATCCGCAGTTGAAATCATGGAGTTTCACCCCTGTCATACGAGAAGTCACAAAGTTGAAGAATTTCGACGGGATGGTTTTGGTGATCGGATCGCGGCGGATTTTTTTCCAGCCGGATACCAGATCGAATCCTTCTTCGATTTTCCGCTTCAAGGACGGAATCTCGTTCGGATCGTCCTGCAGATCGGCGTCCATCGTGATGATGATGGCGCCCTGTGCCTTCTCGAATCCAACGCTGAGCGCCGCAGATTTACCGTAGTTCCGCCGGAACCGGTAGGCCCGGATATGACGGTCAGCACGGCGGAGATCACGAATGACGTTGAAGGACTTGTCCGTGCTTCCATCGTCGATGAACAGGAGCTCATAACGAACATTCATCCTGCCCAGGACGGTGCGGAGCTGTTTGTGCAATTCGGGCAGGGATTCCTCTTCATTGTAAAGAGGGATGACGACGGAGAGATCAATGCCGCCTTGCTGGCCCTGGTTCTGCGGGCGCTGCTGCTGCCCTTGCGACGGGCGCCGGAAATGCGGCCCTCGCTGTTGGGATTGACGGGGAGGCTGAGCGGGCGTGCCTGGTGTTTCAGGCTGGACTTCCCGTGGCGTTTCGGGGGCGTTTGGGGCCATCGTGGCTCGAGCTCAAAAATATTCGGGGCAACGCAAGGAAAAATCAATGCAATCTAACGAGAAACGCGTTGACATGCAACGAAACGAAAAGGCCAATTCCGTTGAAACTGCCTGCGCACTTGGCTATATTGAAAGCTCTTCTCCCGAGGTGTGCAATGGCCTTCACGAAAAAATCGAAGATTATCCTCATCATCGTGGCAGTACCATTGGTCTTGATCGCCGCCGCGATTCTTGCAGTTGAACTCCTGTTCACCAGCAGCAAACTCAAAGCCATGATTGTCCCCCGAATCGAGGAGGCAACCCACCGCTCAGTGGCTTTGAATGACATCGGGCTGACTTTGTTTCCTGCGATTGGAGTCCGTATTGACGGATTGAGCATTTCCAATCGCAAAGGGGACGGCTTTTCCGATGCACCGTTCATTTCTCTCGACCATCTGCGGCTCAATGTGAAAATCATTCCTCTTCTGAGCGGGAATCTCGAAATTTCCTCGATTACGGTGGACCGCCCAAGGATTCTCGTCGAAACGAACAGTGCGAACCAGACAAATTATGCCGACCTCACAAGCCCTGAAAAGACTCCCGCGGGCGCCCCGCCGGCCGCCGGACCTCCCACAAAAGGAGGGTCGGAAAATGCCGGGGTACTCCTCATCTCCGATCTCAATCTCACGAACGGGGCGGTGGATTACGTCAACTACAAGGATAATTCCGCAACGAGAATTCGGGGATTGAACGTCGGACTTTCTCTGCAGTGGGAGGCGGGCAAGCTCGTGATACTCAGCAAGGGATCCATCGACAGTCTGAGCTACGGTGGTGTCGACGACGCCCTGATCTCGGGGCTGAGGCTTTCCTTCGCTCCCCATCTGGTGTACGAGATGCAATCCGACCTCCTCACTATTGAACCCGGTCCGATGACGGTACAGGATATGTCACTCACCTTCGGGGGGAAGGTCAAGGATGTCCGGAAGAGCATGGAGCTGGACCTTTCCGTGGGGTCTGATCAGTTAAACATCGCCGACCTTCTTTCTCTTGTGCCAAAGGAATACATGAAAAAGGCGGAAGGGCTCTCGGGCAAGGGGACGGTCGCTGCGCACATCAGTATTACAGGAATCATCTCGGACAGTTCCTCCGCCGACATCCGGGGAACCATAAGCGGGCAGGGAGCCAGCATTCAATACGCGAAACTCCCGAAGCCGATCAGCAACATCACCATCCAGACGGATTTTGTGCGGTCGAAGGCCAACCAGGAATTTCGCGTTGAGAAATTCACTGCAAACCTCGGAGACAATCCGATAGCGATGACCCTGACGGTGCACAATTTCGCCGACCCCTCGGTGGCGCTTTCGTTCCGCGGCGCAATGAATCTCGCTGACGTGGATCAGTTCTATCCGTTGGAGAAGGGCACAGAGCTTTCAGGGAAGCTTTCCTCCGACATCAGTGTCGCAGGCAGAATCAAGGATCCGAACGGCATCAGGGCATCCGGAACGATGACATTCGACGGGGTCACCGCGAAGACCTCCTCTTCCCGAAGGCCCGTTCAAAACGTCAACGGCAGTATCGCCTTCAATAACCAGATCATTGAGTCGAAGAACCTCACGATGACGATAGGCGGCTCGGATCTTTCCCTTGCCTTCTGGCTAAAAAACTATCTCTCATTGATGTCGACGGACAAGAATGCCCCGCGGCCGACCGCGAACCTGACACTGCAGTCGAAGCATTTGAATACCGCGGACATTATGGGAAATCCGGAGGAGGCGGGACCAGGGCAGGGCGCCGGGAGCCCGGGTGCGCCGAGGGCGAATGCGGGCGCTCCCGGGGGAACCGCCGTCAAAGGTTCTTCACAGCAGACCACGCTACCGTTTCCAAATATGGAAATGGATGTGAGCGGAAGTGTCGGCACATTCACCATGCAGAAGTTCGAATTTACCAATGTCCGGATGATGATGCACATTGCAAACGGCATCGTTACCATGCAGAACTTCTCGCTGGATGCATTCGGCGGATCGGTGATTTCGAAGGGCTCGGTGAACATGCAGAAGCCCGGGCGGCCGCTCTTCGATATTTCCCTCGACATCAACGGTGTCGAGGCGAATACGCTCCTCCCCCATTTCACATCGTTCGGCAGCCGGTTGAAGGGCCGAATGACGATGAACACCGCAATGAAGGGCGCGTTGAACGATACACTCGGCCTCATTCCCGGCACGCTTGACGGCAACGGACGGGTACAGATCCAGAACGGATCGCTGGATGGTTTCAAAGTCAATGAGGCGATTGCGAGCGCTCTCAAGCTTCCTGATCTCCGCACGATCAATTTCAAGGACTGGTCCAACCGTTTTGTGATTCAGAACGGCCGTGTGCTGATCAAAGACCTGAAGATCTCCGCACTGAACGCCGACTATGTCGTGAACGGTTCTCAGGGAATCGACGGGTCACTCGATTATGCGACAACATTATTCCTTCCCGAGAGTGCTTCCTCGAAAGTGTCTGTTGGAGGGTTTGCAGGAGAAGCGCTAAATGCGTTCAAGGATCAGAGCGGCAGGCTGAAATTTGATTTCAACATTGGGGGGACCACGGATGATCCCAAGGTACAGCTGAACACTGAAGGTCCGCGCAAACGCGTGGAAGAGCTGGCCAAACAGAAACTCCAAGATGAGGCAAAAAAGGTCGGGGAGCAGGCCAAACAGAAGGCGGGTGATCTTCTGAAAAACATCTTCAAAAAAGGGAAGAAGTGACCTCGTCCATCCGGCCGCGGAAATCTCTTGGTCAACACTTCCTCCGGGATCAACGAGTCTCAAAGAGAATTGTCGACGCGGTACACCCGGGACCGGGGGATGTCGTTCTGGAAATAGGCCCGGGGGAAGGTGCGCTGACCGGCCTTCTGGCCGCCACCGGGTGCCGGCTCGTTCTCGTCGATATCGATCCGCGGGTAGTCGAGATCATGCGGCAGCGCTACGGCGCGACCGCAGAGATCATGCATCGCGATGTGCTGGAGATTGACACTGCGGTTCTGGCGCTCGCACATCAGGTGGACCGCATCCGGGTCGTGGGCAATATTCCGTACTATATCACGAGTCCGATCGTTTTTCACTTCCTGGACAACCGGTCCTCGGTGCAGGATCTCACCTTAATGGTCCAGAGGGAGGTGGGGAGAAGAATGGCCGCTGGTCCGGGATCAAAAGAGTATGGGATCGTATCAGTCATCGCACAGCTTCTTGCGGATGTGGATGTGCTCTTCGACGTCCAGCCCGGGGCTTTTTATCCCCGTCCCGAGGTGACATCCACCGTGGTCCGTTTGACGATGCTCCGTCAGCTCCGTTATCCGGTCAGCGACGAGGCCTTCTTCCGGCGGCTTGTGCGCACGACGTTCGGCAAGAGGCGGAAGACTCTCCGGAATTCGCTCAAGGATATGGGGAATATAGAATGGGAATCCATTGACACCGCGACGCTTTCGCGACGCCCGGAGGAACTCACCGTGGAAGAGTTTGCCCGCCTCTCCAACACGCTCTTGCCGTCTCCGCGCGTCGTGCACACGGGTATGCCTGCAGCACGTGAAAAGGACTCGTTCTGAAGCATGAAATCGCCGCACTCCGCTGCACCCAGGATCACCCCGCCCGAACGTCCCAACCAACCCGTCAACGGGAAGCTGGCGCTCATCCGCGAATTTACGAAGTACCTTCACTCCGCGGACATTCTGATGATCTCCTTCCTCGCGATCCTCAGCGTCATCAATATCGCGTTTGTGTCCCGCATACCGCACTGGGGGCTGCTGATCGGCATCAATATTGCCATGACGGGATTCATTCTCTGGCTTGGATTTGCGCGACACCGTTGCGGGTACAAGATCCTCCGCGTCGTGCACGACTGGTATGTTGCCCCGATGGTGTTCCTTTCCTTCAAGGAACTCTACTGGATGATCAAGCCGATTCACTTCGGCCGGGACTACGATGATATCCTGATCGCGATCGACCGCTGGATCTTCGGAGTCGATCCAACACACTGGCTCATGCATTTGTCGACACCCTGGCTCACCGAAATCCTTCAGATCGCCTATACCGCTTTTTATCTTCTCTTCATCATTCTCGGCTACGAGATATACAGGCGGAAGATGTACGACATGTTTCACTTCTTCATGTTCACCTGCGTGTATGGATTTTTCCTTTCGTATCTCGGCTATTTGCTGCTCCCGGCGGTGGGTCCGCGTTTTACGCTGCATGATTTCTCGACTCTGGATACCGACCTTCCCGGTCTCTGGCTCACGCCGTATCTCCGGTGGTTCGTCAACTGGGGAGAATCGGTCGCGATGCATGTCCCGAACAGTGTGGCGATCGCGTCTGCGCAACGGGATGTCTTCCCGAGCGGTCATACGATGATGACGCTCGTTCTCATGCACCTGAGCGCGCGGGCAAAGGCCAAGGTGCGGTGGATTGTGTATAGTGTCGGGACGCTGTTGATTATCGCTACCGTGTATGAGCGTTACCACTATGTGGTCGATCTCTTCGGGGGGGCACTGTTCGCGGCGCTATGTATCCTCACATCACGAAGGTTCTATCACTTCACCCGCGATAAACTGCAGACGCTGGAGCGCCAGTTCCCTTCCGAGGTCTGATGTGATGTGGGAACAGGAGAAGGGGATGCCCGCGGGGTAAGGGGCGCTGAAAAGTCCGGCAGACGGAACACCTCACCCTGAGGCTTCCGCCTGCCGCAAGTCCTCCGTTTTCCGGAAACCGTTGCCGATCCAGTTGTCATGTGCCGGATCGATAGCGGCCGGCCAAACGTCAGTCCATGATTTTCCGCAGAAATGCCGGCTTGTCTGGATCCGATTTGTCGATCCGTTCCGCCCGGTCGCTATCCATGTGGGAAAGCGACTGCACGTTGGGAAGATCGATTCCCCTCCGGGTGACCGCGGGCGGATCCAGCTTCTTGAGATCGTACGTCCCTGAAGGCACCCGTTCTACAACAGGATTGGAATTCCTGTTTATGAGGGAAGCGCGGCTCGGCGTTCCGACGCCGGGTCGACGGTTGAAGCCTGTGGCAATGACCGTCACCATCATTTCATCGCCCAGATTTTCATCGATGACCGCGCCCAGGATGACATTCGCATCATCGCCTGCGGCGCTGGTGATGATCCCTGCAGCCTCCTCCATTTCCACCATCCCCATATCCGGACCGCCGGTGATATTCACCAGGAGACCCTGCGCTCCGGCAATAGAGATATCGTCGAGAAGGGGACTGGAGATGGCGGCATGGGCCGCCTCGGTCGCGCGGTTCTCACCTTTGGCAAGCCCGGTGCCCATAACAGCGTCGCCCATTTCCCGCATCACCGTCCGCACATCGGCGAAATCGACGTTGATGTATCCGGGTACCGTGATCAGTTCGGCAATCCCCCGTGTCGCACCGTACAGCACGTCGTTCGCCATGTCGAATGCCACGGTCATCGGTACGTGACGGTCAACGATGGCGAGAAGCTTCTGGTTCGGCACGATAATGAGCGTGTCGACCTGCTTCCGGAGCTCATCGATGCCGGCATCTGCCTGGGCATTCCGTTTCTTCCCTTCGGTGTTGAACGGGCGGGTGACTATCCCGACCACGAGCGCCCCGAGGCTTTTCCCGATGTTGGCGACAAGGGGGGCACCACCGGTCCCTGTGCCGCCGCCCATACCGGCAGTAATGAAAACCATGTCGCTTCCTGTCAGGGCGCGCGTGATTTCCTCCCTGTCCTCTTCAACTGCCCGGTGGCCGATCGAAGGATCAGCACCGGCGCCAAGGCCACGGGTCAGATTCTTCCCGACCTGGATCTTGTTGGGCGCGGCGTTGCGTTCCAGCGCCTGGAGATCCGTGTTGATCGCAAAGAAATCCACCCCCTGCAGCCCTTTTTTGATCATGCTGCTAATCGCGTTGCCGCCGCCGCCGCCGACTCCGACAATGCGGATTTTCGCTCCACGATCGAAACCATGGTCCAGTTCGATCACGGTGTTCCTCCTTAGTAGTGAAAAAGTGATGGATGCATTACAGTTGATCGAACCATTCGCGTACGCGGTTCGTGATACCTTTGACTGACGGCCGTTTCTTCGTGGACGGGCGTTCGCTTGCCGACGGGTGGCCGGCGAACCGCAATCCATGATACACCAGACCTACTGCCGTGGCGTAGGCGGGGTTTTCAATTTCTCTCAGCAACCCTCCCGAAAAGCCCGAGGGAATGCCGATTTTCACGGGCATGCCGAGGACATCCTGCGCCAGCTCCGCCGTCCCTTTGATGAGCGCGCCGCCGCCGGTGAGAACCACGCCACCGGAGAGATGTTTCGAGTATCCTGACCGTTTGATCTCCATTCCCGCAATCTCCAGGATCTCCTCCATCCGCGGCTGGATGATCCTGGCAAGCAACAGTTTGTCGATTTCGATCGGTGCACGTCCTCCGACACCCGGCAGGATAATGGGATCGCCGGGCGGCACAGCCGGGACATACGCATAGCCGTGTTCCCGTTTCAATCGTTCCGCCTGATCGTTCAGCACGCCCAGGACCTTCCGGATATCGTCGGTGACTTTCTTCCCGGCCACGCCGATCACAGCGGTGTGGCGGATGGTGCGTTCTTCAAATACCGCGAGATCCGTCGTGCCGCCGCCGATATCGAGCAGGGCGATACCGACCTCTTTTTCTTCGTCATCCAGCACGGCATAACTCGAGGCAAGCGGTTCAAGCACCATATCGGCGACTTCGATGTTCGCGCGCTGCACACACTTGTAGATGTTTTCCGCGGCGCTCACCAGTCCGGTGATGATATGCACACTCGCTTCCATACGGATCCCGCTCATTCCCAGCGGGTCGTATACTCCGTCCTGACCGTCCACGATGAACTCCTGCGGAATCACATGGATGATCTTTCTGTCCGACGGCAGCGAAAGACGTTTGGTGTCTTCGATGAGGCGGTCAATGTCGGCCTGCGTCACCTCGTGGTCCGTGCCGCTGATGCTCACGACACCCCGACTTTGAAAACTCTGGATGTGGTCACCGGCGATCCCGACGACGGCGCTTTGTATGTGTACGCCGGACTGTGCTTCCGCTTCCGCGAGAGCGGTGGCGATCGCGTGGGTGGTCCGGTCGATGTGTGTCACGACCCCACGGTTCATGCCATCCGAGGGACTTCGTCCCACCCCCAGGATGTGGACACGCCCCTGCTCATCCGTGCCGGCCACCACCGCGCACACTTTGGTCGTACCGATGTCGAGACCGACAATGTGATTCATCATGGATTTACCCTCTCGTGCATTGCGAGTTCCTGTCGCTGATTCCAGCGTGCAACTACCTGATCATCAAACCTGAGGTCCACATACTCCAGCGCCTGCGCCCCTTCCCGTGCAACAAACTCCTTCCAGAACCCGTCAAGCCTTGCAAGCTTCATGGCAAAGTTCCCGTGCCCGAACGCCACGGGCACACCCTGCTCCGCCGTGTAGCAGATCAAACCGCCGTCGGCTGCAATATGGACTTCTGAAATCCTGTGATACAAATCGTCACCGAACGCACGGGCCGTATCGAGTAATGCCAGCGCCTCCCGGACCGCGGGGTTACGCATGAGTCTCCCCGGCACATAGTCGGCGGCGGGAATTGCCCCCGTCAGGATGGGCAGGTCGAGAAGATGGTTCGACTTCACCGGCGGCAATACCCGGGCGCTGTCGTCGAGATACACCGTCTTGTCGGAAACAATCGCCACCACCGGAGTGCGCTCGTGCACGGAGATGACCACCGTCCCGGGGACGTCCCGTGCAACCACCACGGATTGCACGTACGGGTTTGTTTCGAGACGCCGGCGAATGGCGTTGAGGTTCAGACTGTAGAGCCTCGCCGACCGGTCGACATCCGCAAGTTCCAGGATGTCTTTTGCGGAGAGGATGTTCTCTCCGCTCACGCGGACATCCTTGACCGGCAATTCTTCCTTCCAGGCGTTCGCCTTCCACGCCGCAACGAGGACGATCAGAGACCCCAGGACCAGCAGGGCCAGGCTCCGTCGAACGTGCTTGCGTTCGCCGACGTTTGCCTCAGTGTTGATCATCCGGCCTCCGCGACTTTCGGACTCCCGAACCCCGCCAGTCTGACACGAAGCGTGAGTCCACGTCCGAGGCTTTGTTTCACTTTCTTCTGCATTTCCCGGATCACTCCATAGATCTCGGAGGCAGTTGCCTTTCCGCGGTTCACCACGATGTTCGGGTGCGCATCCATTGTCATCGCACCGCCCCCGGTAACGCCGGCACATCCCGCCTGGATCAACAAGTCGTCGGCGGTGGCATCCGGTTCATCTTGGAATACCACCCCCGCCCGGGGAACGTTCAGCGTCACCCGCGCAGCACGCTTCAACAGGGCACGACGTCGTGCCCGCAGGAGCTCTTCGAGACTCCCACGATGAAATTCAAATGTCCCGGATAGTATGACACACCGATCGTCGTTTCTCCGCGCAAGCACTCCCGCTGCTTCGTCGGGCGAAAGGGAGGCAATGCCTCCGTGTGCGAGAACACGCAGCGCGCGCAGTCTTCCGCGCAGGGCGTTTGCCTGCTCTCCCTGCGTTTCAACAAGAGCCCCGCCCAGGCTTCCGGGAATACCCGCAAATTCTTCCAGGCCGGCGATTTCGTTCCGGACACAAAAGTCTCCCAGTTCTGCAAGCCGTATGCCGGCACCGGCGGTCACCAGCCGGGTGTCACCCGCTCCGGTCCGGTAGGAAATTTCGCTGCAAGCCCGGCGAAGATCGATCATTGCTCCGTGAAATCCAGCATCATCGACAAGCATATTGGCACCGGGAAGAAGATACCGTAAGTCGATCCCTTGACGTTCGAGCCAGGGGACGAGCACGGAAACGTCGGCTTCGCTCACGGGGACAAACAGATACGCTGAGGTCCCTCCTGTCGCGAAAGACGTCATCGGCCCGATTGCGACGCTTTCCCTGATACTCCCGCGAAAGACCGCGCGAAGCGTCCGGAGAGAATCTCCCGTTGGCCGGTTGGCCGTGCCCGGGGTTTTACTCGAGCTTGTCCCTGTCACTTTTGGAACACCTTAGTTCTTTTTCATCAGGGAAATGAACTGTTCCCCGAATTTCCAGATGTCTCCTGCCCCCATGGTGATGACCATATCACCCTTTTTTACAATCGAAACAAGGAAGGGGGGAAGGGCGGTTTTGTCGGCGATATAGTGGACCTGTTTGTGACCGAAATCCTTTGCCGCGTTTGCAATGAGCTCGCCCGTGACGCCCTGGATCGGTTCTTCGCGAGCCGGATAGATATCGGTGATCACGAGGACGTCGGCATCGAAGAACGCCCTGCCAAAATCCTCGTAGAAGTCACGCGTGCGGGAATACAGGTGTGGCTGAAACACGCACACCACCCGTCTGCGCCAACCCCCTTTTGCCCCTTGAAGCGTCGCTTTGATCTCCGTGGGATGATGTGCATAATCGTCGATCACCGTGACACCGTTCATCTCTGCCTTGATCTCCCAGCGCCTGAATACGCCCGTAAACTTTTCTATCCCAGCCCTGACGGTGGCGAACGGGATGTGCATCTCCAATCCGACGGCGATCGCAGCAAGCGCGTTGAGGACATTGTGGCGGCCGGGGACATGAAGAATGATTTCTCCCAGGTCGTTTCCGTTGGAGACGACTGTGAATTTCGTGTTCCCCTCCTTGTGGACCAGATCCACCGCCTGGAGGTCCGCCTGACCGTTGAACCCGTAGGTGATGATCTTCTTCCGGATCTTCGGCATGATCTCCTGCAACGCGGGCTCGTCGAGGCAGAGAACGACGAAACCGTAAAACGGGACCTTTCCGGCGAACTGCACGAACGCCGCCTTGATGTCTTCGAGGTCGCGGTAACAATCGAGATGATCTGTCTCCAGAGTCGTCAGGACCGCGATGGTCGGCGTCAGGGACAGGAACGACCTGTCATACTCGTCCGCCTCGACAACAATGAAGTCGCCTTTCCCCAGACGGGCATTTGACCTGGCAAGAAGGTTCACTCTTCCTCCGACAATCACCGTCGGGTCGACGCCGCCTTCCATCAGGACCAGGCCGGTCATCGTCGTGGTCGTCGTTTTTCCGTGCGTGCCCGCGATCCCGATTCCATACTTCAGGCGCATGACCTCCGCGAGCATTTCGGCCCGGCGGATGACCGGGATGTTTCGTCGGTGCGCCTCGACGAGCTCCGGATTGTCCGGGGGAACGGCGGAGGAATAGACGAGCACGTCCACATCCGGTTCGAGATTGGCGGCGTTATGCCCGATGTACACGTGAGTCCCGAGTGCCGAAAGACGCTCGGTGTTCTCACTCGCAGCGCGGTCCGATCCGGTCAAAACGAATCCCTGGTCGATAAGGATCTCCGCGATGCCGCTCATACCGATTCCGCCGATTCCGACAAAATGCAGTTTTTTTATGGACGAAAACATTGCCGTTTCCTGTTGCGTTTGCCTGCGCCTTACCTGTCCGTAAACCGCGGCGCATTCCAGCGGCGTTTATTTCTTTTCGGCACGAGGGCCGCGATACGGTTCATCTCCACAACGAGTTCCCGCTCGTGCTCGTATCTCCCCACCCTGATCCGGAAAACGCGACGCCGCTCTTTCAGCTTGAACACGATCACCTGGAATCTCCCGCTCGTCTGTACGCGCGACTCCCTCCCGATGTGCATCCACTCGATATCCCCGACCTTCACTTCCCGTTCATGCCACCGGTGCTTGAAGATGATCGCATCGGTTGTCACGATGAGTCGCCGGTTCCGGACGAAATTGAGGAGCAGGGTGATCACCGACATGAGCACAAAAAAGACGATGACGTACACCAGGGGATCGTCGAGCACGTATTCGAATTTCTTCTCGATGAAACTCCCGCGTATGCCGCCGTAGACGATCAGCGTGCCGATATAGATCAGGGCCGACTGATAGTAGAAATCCAGTTTGTATTTGAACGTTTTAATCTGGTCAGTCATGGCTGCGTTGTGAAAGACGGATTACTGCTGCGGCGATCGTGGCGGCCGCTTCGGGGTGCGCCATGGACCGCATTTGTTCAGACATCTGATTTCTCTTTTCCCCGTTCTGCAACAGATCGAGCAGCTGGATCTTTAGCTTCGTCTGCACCTCCCGGTCCGGGCAGAGAACTGCAGCCCCCTTGTCCACCATTGCGCGCGCATTTTCCGTCTGGTGATCGGCCGCTGCGTGCGGATAGGGAACCAGGATCGCCGGTACTCCCGCAAGAGCCAGCTCCGCAAGAGTTGACGCCCCGGCGCGGCACACCGCGATATCGCTGGCGCCGAACGCCAGATCCATCCGCTCGATAAATGCCGCAACCCGCACGCGTTCCCTCTCCGCATCATTCAGTCGCTGTACCGCCTCCTGCGCCATCGCCAGATCGTGCTCTCCCGTCTGCCAGATGACCTGGATCTCGGTGCCCCGTATCGATGGGAGGAATTCCATCACCGCTCCGTTTATCGACGATGCCCCGAGGCTCCCACCGAACACGAGGATGGTGGTCTTGTTGGCATCCAGATTGAAAAAGCGCGCTGCCGGGGCTCGCTGTGCCGTGCCGACTGAAGACCGGACGGGATTCCCCGAGAGAATCACGTTCGCAGTGCCCGGCAGGTATCGCCGCGAACTTTCCAGCGAGATGAATATTTCCCTGGCCCGCTTTGCGAGCAACCGCGTGGTTGCCCCCGGAACACTGTTCTGTTCCTGAAGGATCGCCGGGATCCCGAGCAGGGAGGCGATAAACACCGGCGGACCGCTGACATATCCTCCCGTCCCCACCACGACGTCCGGCCTCCATCGTCGTACGATCTTCAATGTCTGCACCAGCGATACGCAGACCTTCAACGGAAAGAGCACGAGTGACCAGCTCAGGGCCCGACGAAAGCCGCTGATCCATATCGTCTCAAACGTGTACCCTGTTCGCGGAACGACCCGCGCTTCAATTTTCCCTGCTGTGCCGATGAACACGATTCTCGTCTCTTTGCAGAGCCGCTTCACTTCGTCGGCGATCGCAAGAGCAGGGTACAGATGACCTCCCGTTCCACCGCCCGCAAAAATGACGGTCGGGCACTCTTTCATTGTGGATTCCATCAATACACACTACCCACCGCAGGCTGCGGCGCCGGTCCGGCGGGCTTCGCCGCGGTCAACCGCGGAGCCATATCGGTCTGAGACGAAATATTCAACAGCACCCCGATGGAAAATGCCGAGGCGAGGATTGAGGACCCGCCATAGCTGACAAAGGGCATGGGTAACCCGGTGGTCGGGAGAACGCCGAGTGTTACCCCTGCGTTGATGACCGCATACAGCGTGACCGCTCCCGTGATCCCCAGGGCGAGACAGCGACCGAGCTCGTCGCGCGCATTCCGCGCAATCCGCATTCCCCGCAACATGAGGACGAAGAAGATGGCCATGACGGCAACGGTCCCGATCAAACCGTATTCCTCGCCGACGATGGAGAAGACGAAGTCGCCGTACGATTCGGGGAGAAAAAGGTCCCGCTGGTGGCTGAGTCCCGGGCCCACGCCGAAGATCCCGCCGTTTCCAAAGCCGATGATTCCCTGCCAGACCTGATAGTTCATACGCCCTGTACTCGCCGAGCCGTGCCCGAGATAACTCATGATCCGCTGCGCCCGGTAGGGGGCACTCATCATATAGATCGCCAGGAGAGGAATCAGCGATGCGACGGCGATCCCGAGATGGCTGATCCTTGCCCGGCCGATGAACAGCATGAGAAAACTGAGGACGAGGATCATCGCGCCGGTGCTGAAGTTCGGTTGTCGCAGCACCAGCACACTTACCAGGCCGATCCAGAAAAGCAGCGGGAGCAGGCCGGATTTGAAATTTTTTATTGATTCTTTTTTCGCCGCGATAAGTACGGCGAGGTGGAAGATCAGGGCGAACTTGGCGAACTCCGACGGCTGGATCCCGAACCCGCCGAGGCGGAGCCAGCGGGCGGCTCCGTTCACTTCGCCGCCCAGTGCAAGGGTTACGCCTAATGCGCCAACCAGAATGATCAGCACGGGTTTGGTGAGCTTCCGGAACTTGTGGTAATCGAACCGCATCGCCGCGAGCATGAGGACAAATCCTGCCAGGACTTTGACTGCATGGCGTTCGAGGAGCCGGTCGCTTTCTCCCCAACGCATCTGGGCATAGGTCGAGCTTGCGCTGTACACCACGCCCAGGCTCATGGCCATCAGAGCGAGAACGCAGAGAAGGGTCAGAAGATCGATATGGTTTCGTGGTGTCTTTGTCATCAGCGCAACGCCATCACAATGTTCTTGAACACCATCCCCCGGTGTTCGTAGTTGTCAAACCAGTCAAAAGACGCGCATGCAGGAGAAAGCAGGACGACATCTCCCGGATGGGCGCGCTGGGTACACAGGTCGACGGCATCTTCCATGGATTCCGCGGTCTCGGCCGAGCGGATCCCTTCGAATGCCTTCACCACCTTCCCGGCTGATTCTCCGATCGCCACGATCGCGCGGACGCGGTTCCGGACCAGGTCGTGCAGCCGGGTATAGTCGTTCCCCTTGTCGCGTCCGCCGAGAATCAACACAATCGGCCCGTCGTAACTCTGCAGGGCGTACCACACGGAATCGACGTTTGTCGCTTTTGAATCGTTCACATATTTCACGCCGCGGAGCTCCCGGACAAATTCCAGACGGTGTTCCACCCCTTTGAATCGTTCGAGCGTCTTCCCCAGGGGACCGGCCGGGGCTCCGGAAACCAGGCCGGCGAGCGACGCGGCCATCGCGTTCGAGAGATTATGAATGCCCGGGATTCCGATCTTTCCCACCGGGACAATGACGGATTTCTTCCCGCCGAATGCGGTGACGAGATGCCCGTTCTCCACCCACGCACCCTCCTCAAGACGTTGGGTAACGCTGAACGGAAGAAGTGCGACCTCCTTCGGAGCCTTCCCGATGACCTGGCGCTTTGCCTCGGGGTCGTCAGCGTTATACACAAGCGTATCCCCTTTTCGCTGCCGGAGAAAGATCCTGGCCTTGGCGTCGCTGTATTTTTCGAATGAATGATCATACCTGTCGAGGTGATCCGGGGTAATATTGAGCAGCACGGACACCCGGGGCCGGAAATCGATGGCATGGTCCAGTTGAAAGCTTGACACCTCGAGAACGACTTTCGAATCCCGTTCCGTTTTGTCGACGAGCTGTGCGAACGCAGTCCCGATGTTTCCCCCAACGAGCGTTTTCAGTCCGGCATCCTCCAGGATCTTCCCGGTGAGAGTCGTCGCCGTGGTTTTGCCGTTTGTCCCCGTTATCGCGATGATCGAGCCGCGGCAGAACCAGGAAGCCACCTCCAGCTCGCTTGCCACGAGAATCCTGCGCGCAATGGCTTCCCGGACCAGCGGAGAGTCGGACGGGACGCCGGGACTCATGACCAGGAGGTCCGTTTCCAGGATTCTCCCTGTGTTCCCGCCGAATTCGAAATCGATGTTCCGCGACGTGAATTCGGCCACCGCTTCGGCCATACGCTCCACTGGTGCAAGGTCACTGACGAAGACCCGGGCTCCTTTGCTCTGCAGAAGGGCGGCGACCGCTCTGCCGCTCCGGGCGGCTCCGAGGACACTCACTTTTTTCCCGGCAATCTCGATCGGCGCCATGCTCACCGCACCTTGAACGTCGCGAGACTGAGAATCATCATGAGGACCGCCACGATATAGAATCGAGTCACAATCTTCGGCTCCGGCCACCCGAGCATTTCAAAATGATGATGCAGGGGCGCCATTCGGAAGACCCGTTTCCCGGCACCATATTTTTTCTTGGTGTATTTGAAATACATCCGCTGGATAATCACCGAGAGCGTCTCCGCGACAAACACTCCGCCAAGGGTCGGCAGCAGGAGCTCCTTCTTGATCAGCACGCAGAGCGCACCCAGGGCGCCCCCCAGCGCAAGGGAACCCGTGTCGCCCATGAACACCTGTGCCGGGTAGGCGTTGAACCAGAGAAACCCGAGTGACGCTCCGGCCAGCGCCGCGCAGTAGACGACCAGTTCACCGTTTCCCCGAATGTAGGGAATGGTGAGGTACTCGCTCCACACGATGTTCCCGGAAACGTAGCTGATGACCCCGAGCGTGAGCCCGACGATCCCAACGATCCCGATGGCGAGACCGTCCAGTCCATCCGTGAGATTCACCGCGTTCGACATCGCCGTGATGATGAAGATGACCAGCGGAATGTACAGGCGGCCAAAGTCGAACTCCAGATGTTTGAAGAACGGAACAGTGGTGGACGAACTGAGCTTCCACAGGTCTGCGTCGATCCACTGGGGAAAGAAATAAATGATGCTCCCGACAACGAGGCCGGCAAAGACCTGTCCGACGATTTTGTATCTTCCGATCAGTCCCTTTGGTTTTTTCTTCACCACCTTCAAATAGTCGTCCAGGAATCCCACGCCGCCCAGGACAATCGTGACGAAGAGAATCAACACCACATACATATTCGAGAGGTTCGCCCACAAGAGGACCGGAACGACCAGGGCCGACAGGACGATCAAACCGCCCATCGTTGGTGTGCCGGCCTTTGCAAGGTGACTCTTCGGCGCCTCAACCTTGGCCGCCTCGCCGATCTGCTTTTCCCTGAGCATATGGATGATCTTCGGGCCAAGCCAGAAGGCGATGATCAAAGCGGTTATTGCCGCCGCCGCCGCGCGGAACGTAAGATACCGCACCATCCCGAACCCCGGGGGATGATAGAGACGCTCCAGCAAATCAAGGATATGATACAGCATGCTTCCGATCCTATTGATGACCGTAGCGCGGAACGGGCGAACCGAGCTGTGACGCCAGAAATGTTACGACATCCTCGAGTTTCATCCCGCGAGAAGCCTTTACCAGGACAACGTCGCCGGGACCCACCAGTTCTGCCAGATACTCCGCCAGAGTGCTCTTTTGATCGTAATGAAATCCTCCGTCCCGGCCGAATCCTTCGTTGATGTGCTTCCCCTGGTCTCCGATGGTCAGGAGGTACTCTATTCCGAGTGACCGTGCCTCCTGTCCGATCCCAAGATGCTCTTCCGCACTCCCGCCGCCGAGCTCCCGCATGTCCCCGAGTACCGCAATACATTTCCCGGCTCCCCGCATTCCCGCGAGGGTATGGAGCGCGGCACGCATGGAGTCCGGGTTGGCGTTATACGTGTCGTTCAACACGGTTACCCCGTTGACGGTGAGCACCTCCATGCGTTTGCTCGTGGGCTGGAATTCTTCCAGCGCTTCCTTCACCTTCGCCCAGGGCACCCGGAAGGAGAGTCCGACCGCCGCCGCGGCAAGCGCGTTGAGACCGTTGTGATCGCCAAGGATGGAAAGCGCGACGGGAAATGGTTTCCGCACAGTGCCGCCGCGAATCTGCAACATGGCCGCCCCGTTGGCCCCGCGGCCGACGATTTTCCCGCCGTATGTCGGCCTGCCCGTAATTCCGTACCCCACGGTCTTTTTCAGCCCGTGCGGAACAGACCGGACGACGCGATGATCGTCCATATTGACAAACGCCGTCGCTCCGGACACACCCTTGAGAGAGCCGAAGAGGGTGGACTCCTCCTTCTCCACTCCGTCGACGTCCGCAAAGAACTCCAAATGTTCCCGTCCGATGTTGGTGATCAATCCCATGGTCGGCTGCGTTATTGCACAGAGCCACCCGAGTTCTCCGGGATGGTTTGTTCCGAGTTCCACCACCGCGACGTCGTGCTTTTTTTCCAGACGGAACAGCGTCAGCGGCACGCCGATATGATTGTTCAGGTTCCCTTCGGTGCTGAGGACGCTGAATTTCTTCCTGAGCACTGCCGCGATCATTTCTTTTGTGGTGGTCTTTCCGTTGCTGCCTGCCACGGCAAGGACAGGGAGATCGAATTTTCTCCTGTACACGGAAGCCAGATTCCCCAGCGACTGTGTCGTGTCATCGACGACGAGAAGGGGAATGCTTGATCGAACGAGGGCTCTCCCGTTGCCGTCGACTATTGCGGCGGCGGCTCCCAGTTCGAACGCCTGATCCACAAACCGGTGCCCGTCGAATTTCTCTCCATGGATCGCAATGAAGAGGTTCCCCTCTCCGACGGTGCGGGAATCCGTCGACACTCCGGTAAACGTTTTCCCCTTGACCGACTCAACGCGGACTTCTTCACGATGGGCCAGTCCCAGCAGATCTTTCGCCGATAGTCTCACGACGCATGCACCCTGTTACGTGAACCGTGGGTGTCCTCTTTTCGTTGCTCTCAATTCTTTTCCCTGCGCAGCCAGTGCTCCACCTCTTCGTGATCATCCAGGTGCACTTTCTCTTTCCCGACCACCTGGTAATCCTCATGGCCTTTGCCGGCGAGAAGGACAAAGTCTCCTGCCTGCGCCGCACCGAAGGCTTCGGCGATTGCGGTTTTCCTGTCCGCAAATCTCTTTGCCGTGCTCCCTTTCGGGATCCCGGTGAAGATTTCATCGATAATTGCATCCGGGCTTTCCGTCCGGGGATTGTCGGAGGTGACAATTGTAATGTCGCTGAGTTCCGAGGCGATTTTCCCCATGATCGGCCGTTTCGTCCGGTCTCTGTCGCCTCCGCATCCGAAGACCGTGATCACGCGCCCCGCCCCCTTGAGGGGAAGAAGATCGCGAATCGTCCGCAGACATTTCTCGAGCGCATCCGGGGTATGGGCATAATCAATAACAACTGTCCAGCCACCGGGGGTGAGAATCTGTTCGAACCTCCCGCGGACGGCCTTCAACCCGTCGACCGCCGATTGAATGGCTTCATCGCGAACGCCGAGGACGATGCCGGTGGCGGCGCCGGCCAGAATATTTTCCACGTTAAAGCGGCCGGTCAGGCGCGCCGACAGGGGAATCGTTCCGCCCGGATGATGGATCTTCATGCGTATCCCGGCCACCGTCACGGCGACCTCTTCCGCGACGACATCGGCCCCGGGGTGTTGCGCATAACTCCACACGCGTGCGTGTGTGTTCCCGACAATGGCGCGGCCGTACGGATCATCGAGATTCGTCACGGCGGTCGATGTGCTGTCAAGCATGTCGAACAGCGAACGTTTTGCCTGGAAATACTCATCCATCGAATGATGGAAATCAAGATGATCCTGGGTCAGGTTCGTGAACACTCCCGCCGCAAACTGCAATGCCTCCACCCGGTGAAGCGCGAGCGCATGCGAGGATACCTCCATCGCAGCAGCAGTACATCCCTCCGTGCGCATTTCGCGGAGAAGCGCGTTGAGCTCAAGCGACTCCGGCGTGGTGTGCGTCGCGGGGAGCAACCGCGAGCCGGTGTGGTATCCGATGGTCCCGATCAGGCCCGTTTTTTTCCCCGCGTGTTCAAGAATCGCCCGGACGATATGCGTCGTCGTGGTCTTCCCGTTTGTCCCCGTCACGCCGACCAGCGTCAACTCCTTCGATGGATCGTGGTGGTAATTCGCGGCGATGCGCGCGAGCGCTTTCCGCGAATCAGGGACCAGGATCTTGAAAACATTCGTGTGCAGGAAATAGGGGTCGGGGAGAGCATGATCATCCTGCACGACTATTGCGACCGCCCCTTGCTGTATTGCCCGTTCCAGGTACGCGTGTCCATCAACCGATTCCCCTTTGATAGCCACAAAGAGGTCGTTGACGTCGACCTTGCGTGAATCATACTGCACGTTGTTGATGGAAATATCCTGCGTGAGAGCCATTCTCCCGAAATAGGAAGAGAAGAGCTTGATCACGTGAACACCCTGCAGCAATTCTGCCAACACCATGGGGCGATGCCTTTGACGCCGCGTCAGACTTACTTAATTGAGAAATCCCGGATAGGACCGGGGAACACACCGGACCAGAATACGCGAACCGGGTCGAACCTGTGTGCCGGCCGGCGGACTTTGTGCGGCAACCACCCCGGATCCGCTCAACTGGCCATCGAGTTGATTCGTCGCCAGGCGGTTTAGGGCCCGACGCATGCTCAGGCCGCGAAGGTCCGGGACCACCGTCATGCCGGCCTGCGGTCCGACCGGTTTTCCGCTGTTTGCGGTCAGTCGAACCTCGCCGCCTTTTTCGATATGGCTCCCCTGTTCCGGTGTTTCCTTGGTCACAATGGCGCCGGACCCTTCCACCGAAACATCAAAACCCTGGCCCGTGAGAATGGCCCGTGCGGCGTCGACAGTCAGCATGGTCACATCGGGAACTACATAGCCCTCATTTGCAAGTCGGACATTCTCCTTCCGTACAAAGCGGGCGGACGTTGCATAAATCTTTTCCGCGATCTCTTTGAAGATCGGTGCACTGGCCGCACCTCCGGTGTAACCGCCGACCCGCGGATGATCGAGCATGACGAGACAAACCACCTTGGGATCGTCGGCAGGGAAGTACCCGACGAAGGAGGCTGTGTAATTGCCGGTTTCATATTTTCCATCGTTGTACCGGCGCGAGGTCCCCGTCTTTCCCGCAACCGTGACACCCGGGAGGCGGGCACCGATTCCGGTGCCGCGTTCGACGACCCCTTTGAAAAACGACGTGAGAGTGTCGGCAGTGGACCTCGACACGACGGTCCTGACTGCTTCGGGTTTCGTCTGCGTGAGGACATTTCCGCGGTCATCCAGTGTCTGGCGGATGATGTACGGTCTCATCAGAACTCCGTGGTTGGCCACCGCGGCGTATGCACACGCGATCTGAACCGGAGTGACGCCCACCTCGTAGCCGAACGCCATGGAGTTCAGCGTTGTCCCGGACCATTCATCCGGCCGCTTCAATTCGCCACGAACCTCCGCGGGGAGATCAATTCCCGTCTCGTTTCCGAAGCCGTAATTGCGTGCCATGGTATAGAGGCGTTCTGTCCCGATGGAATTCGAGATCTTCGCCATAACGATGTTGCTCGACACTTCCATGGCTTCCCGGAAGGTGAGCATCCCGTGCGGGTGGTCATCGGTGATCGGCCGGTATTTTCCTCTCCCGATCGGGACGCGATAGAGTCCGTTTTCCGCCCAGTACTTCGCTTCGGGCGCGACAAGATGGTCCTGCAGAGCCGCCGACGCGGTCACAATTTTAAAAACGGAGCCCGGCTCAAACATGTCCATGATCGCCCTGTTTCGCATTGCGCCCGGGTCGATATGGAGCTGGTCGTTCGGATCGATGCCCGGATAGTTCACCATGGCAAGGACTTCGCCGGTCGATGGATCAAGCATCACCACGATACCGCCGTCGGCTTGTGCCCGCTCGACCCCTTTCCGGAGCTCCTCTTCGGCAATAGCCTGATAACTCACATCGATCGTGAGGATGATGCTGTGGCCGTTCACGGGGTCCACCTTCGGGTAGTCCACCGAGCGGCGACGCCGCCCCAGGGCATCCCGTTGCATGATCATGTAGCCGTCACGCCCCTGCAATACGTCGTTACACTCGAGTTCCAGGCCGCTCAGGCCGTTATTGTCGACATCGGTGAGGCCGACAACCTGTCCGGCAAGTTGTTCATAATGATACAGGCGGCGTGGCTCTTCCAGCTGCACGACGCCTTCAAATTCTCCCGGTTTCACACTCCGCGCGAGCTGCGGACTGACACGCCGTTCGAGCCACACAAATCTCCGGGTTGTTTCGAGCTTGTCCGTGTAGTAGCGGCTCGGGCGATCGAATACTTTTGCCATCGCGGTGGCGAACCCGCCGGCTTCAGCGCCGAGAAGTTTCGGGTCCGCGGCGAGAGAAACCATCATCGTATTCGACACCAGGAGCGTCCCGTTCCGGTCGTAAATATTGCCCCGTGCCGAGGGAAGCTTCACGGGTACTTCCGATTGCTGCTTCGCTTTCTCCTGGTACATCGTTGCGTCGAGGACCTGAATCTGAACCAGCCGCAGGACGATGACGCAAAAGGCCGCAATCATGGATATCTTGACAACAAGCATGCGACCGGCGGCCTCAGGTTTCCCGGCGCCCTGTTCCTGGCGCGCTTGCATCGGATCTGTTCGTTGCTTCATGGAGGACAACGCCGTTAATGGTCCGTTACCCGGCGCAAGGCAGATTCATCAATAGAGAAGGGTGCGGGCTGCTCCCGCGGGAACACCAGTCCGAGTTGCTCCGTCGCAATGCGGCCGATCCTCTCCCATGAGGATTTCCGGTTCACTTCGGCACGCAGGGACGCATTGACATTTTGAATCGCATCATAGCGTACCTGTAATTTTCCCACATCGGCCGCAAGCTGATTGATGGTCAGGATATTATTGACGTAGAGCACGATCACAAAGGCGACCCCGAAGAGCATGAGAATCGTGTTGAATGTCGAGTAGCGACGGCGCGTGATCTTCCGGTTGTGCCGGGGAAGAGGCGTTCCGCCCGGCGCCGGCGATCGTTGTTCCCCGTTGAAGATGTAACGGGTCTCAAGGCGGGGTTTCGTCTCTTCGCGCGGCGAGCGGTTGACCCGTTCGAGAATTTCTCTGGCGTCTTCACGCATGATTTTCATCGACTGCTGTTGATTGGGGCATCCGCTCGGCCACCCGCATCTTGGCGCTTCTGGCCCTGGGATTCTTCCGGGCTTCCGCGGGAGAAGGGAGAAGCGGATGCTTCGTGACCACCCGCAGAACCGGGTTTACTACGCGGTCCGGTACCAGCTTATTTCCGGACGGGACAAACGTTGCCGACAGCTCGCGAAACGACTCTTTGACGATCCGGTCTTCGAGTGAATGATACGCAATCACGACAAACCTTCCGCCGGGCACAAGAAGCTTTGCCCCCTCGAGCAACGTTTGCCGCAAGGAATCGAGTTCTTGATTCACCTCGATCCGGATTGCCTGAAACACCCGGGCCAGTGACTTCAGCAGAAAGCGCTGACCCACGGCAATTTCCACTGCGCTCGCGAGTTGGGCCGTCGAGGTGACCGGCCTTGCACCGATGATTCTCCGCGCAATGGCGCGTGAGGCCCGTTCTTCACCGAACCTGAAAAGGATCTCGGCAAGCCGGGCCTCATCATACGTGTTCACGACGTCCAGGGCACTGAACGATTGGCGCCGGTCGAATCGCATGTCGAGCGGCGCATCGCCCCTGAAACTAAAACCGCGATCTGTTGTATCGATCTGGTGCGACGACACTCCAAGATCGAGGAGGATGCCCGAGGGTCGCCGTGGGCTGACAGCTTCCAGACTCGAGCGCAGCGTCCGGAAGTTCGCCTGGACAAAGCGTGCGCGTCGACATGGGCTCAGCCTTTCGCGCGCTGCGGCAAGTGCTTCATCGTCAGCGTCCATGCACAAGAGTTCTCCCTTCCCCTCGAGTAAACCGCACAGGCGTTCCGCATGTCCTCCGCCGCCGGTTGTGCCGTCGATATACAGGCCCTCCCGATCAGTCAGAAGTAGGGATACCACTTCGTCACAAAGAACAGGGATGTGATACGTGGACCAGCCGTCCCCGGCTGTATGTTCCTCCGGGGGAATCATAGCGGGCGTTACGGCGGAAATACGGTCTGTGCCACGGTCTCGTAACTTTCGGACTGCGCTTTTTGGTACTCCTCGAACCGCGTCGGATGCCAGATTTCAATTCGTTCGAGCACTCCAATGATTAACGCTTCGTTTTCAAGTCCGGCAATTTGGAGAAGTTCACGAGGGATCGACAGCCTGGCCTGACCGTCGAGTGGGAGTTCGGTAGCATACTGACAGAGCGTGCGCGTGAAAAATCTGTGCTTCGGATTCGTGCTGGAAAGTTGACGGATGGACGATTCGAGTTTATTCCACTCGTCCTGCGGGTACACAAAAATGCAGTTGTCATATCCTCGCGTCACAACAAAGAGATCGTTCGCTTCCGGCGAAACGTATTTGCGCAGCTTCGCGGGAAGATTTACCCGCCCTTTGCTGTCGACTGAGTAGTGATACGATCCCTTAAACGAAGACATTCCGCCTCAGGAAAAAATGGGACCGGTCGCCCCTTTGCAGGAAATTATCAGGTTGGATAACCCACTTTTACCCACTAATCCCCCCGTAAGATAGAGGTTTGACTTTCAAAGTCAAGTGAGAAGAACCGCGAAGTGGCCTAGTTCTCGGAAGTTACAGACACACGGAGGGATTCTCGGGCATGGTGAAGCCTGGCCAGGGCCTGGAGGGCTTCTTCAAGGAGGGTGGTAGGGGGCAACGGTGATGCGAAAGTATAGTAGTAAGAGAGGGTGCTCCCTTCTTGCCGGAGGCCGCTAGTTCTTCCGCTCCCGCGGGAGACGGCGGTCATAAGGAGCTGAAAATCGTCGCTTTCGTAGAATTGGGTGTCGGAATCCGGCGGGAATTCAGCCTCCAGCGACTTTTCCGATATCCTCACGCGCCTGAAACCGATCTTTCCGGCGAGGAGCTTGATCCGCACCACGTCATACAGGAGCTCCACCTCATCAGGCGGATTTCCAAACCGGTCGCGCAATTCGTCGCTGATCTCCCGGATCTGCTCCTCCGTTTCGAGAGCGTAGAGGCGGCGGTATGTTGCGAGCCGTTCCGTATCGTTGCCGATGTAGGAATCCGGAATGAGCGCGTTCACATCGGCTTCAATAACAACGTCCTCTTTCTTCGGTGCCCGCGGTTCGTTCTGGAAGAGTTCCCGGAATTCTTCGTCCTTCAGTTCATTGACAGCTTCTTCCAGGACGCGCGTGTATGTTTCAAAACCCATTGTTTCAATGAAGCCGCTCTGCTCGCCGCCAAGCAGATTTCCCGCTCCGCGGATTTCGAGGTCGCGCATCGCGAGATTGAAGCCCGAACCCAATTCGTTGAATTCCTCCAGGGCCTGGAGGCGTTGAAGCGTGGGGCGCGGCAGCATCGAAATGGGCGGGGTGATAAGATAGGCGTACGCCTGCACATTGGAGCGTCCGACCCGGCCACGCAACTGGTAGAGTTCCGCCATACCAAAACGGTCTGCGCGGTTCACAATAATCGTGTTCACGCTCGGGATGTCGAGCCCCGATTCGATGATCTTCGTCGCCACGAGCATGTCGAATTTCCGTTCAAGGAACTCCATCATCACATTCTCAAGTTCATGAGCCCGCATCTGGCCGTGTGCGAACCTGATACGAACACCCGGGAGAAGGTGGTGGAGGCGTGCGAGCAAGTCGTCCATGTTCTGCACGCGGTCATGGACGAAGTATACCTGCCCACCGCGTTGGAGCTCGCGGGAAACCGCCTCGCGGATCAGATCGTCGTTCCACTGGACGATCTCGGTGAAAATGGGAAGCCGGTTCCGGGGTGCGGTGGCAATGATGGAGAGATCGCGTGCCCCCATCAGCGAAAAGTGCAGCGTCCGCGGAATCGGAGTCGCCGTCAGCGCGAGGGTATCGACTTCCATGCGCAGGAGCCGGAGTTTCTCCTTTGCCGCCACGCCGAACCTGTGCTCTTCGTCGATGATCAGAAGGCCCAGGTTTCTGAAATCGACGTCTTTGGAGAGCAATCGATGAGTGCCGATCAGAATATCGATCTGCCCCGCTTTCAGATCGGTAAGGGTCTTGACCTGTTCCTTCTTGGACTTGAAGCGGGAGAGGACATCCACGCGCACGGCATACCGTGAGGTCCTGTCGAGAAATGTGTGATAATGCTGCGTGGCCAGAATGGTTGTCGGGACAAGCAGCGCGACCTGCTTCCCGTCCACCACCGCCTTGAAGGCCGCCCGGACGGCCACCTCGGTCTTGCCGAACCCGACGTCCCCACAGATGAGCCGGTCCATCGGGGCTGACAATTCCATGTCCATCTTTACTTCCCTGGTCGCCTTGGCCTGATCGAACGTGTCCTCATACATGAAGGAGGCTTCGAGTTCGTGCTGCCACGGCGTGTCAGCACGGAACGCAAATCCTGTGGTGTGTTTTCGCTTTGCGTAGAGCCTGATCAGATCGCGCGCGATGTCTTTCACGCGCGCCTTTACCCGGGTCTTCAGCCTGTCCCATTCGTTGCTGCCCAGCCGGTTGAGTTTGGGGAGATGCCCGTCCTTGGAAGAGTATTTTTGGAGGCGATTAATATAGTTCAGGTTGACGTACAGCATATCGTTGCCTTCGTACTGGACAGAGACAACCTCCTGTTCGGCATTCCGAACCTGAATTCTCTTCAGTCCGATGAAGCGGCCTATTCCGTAGTCCTTATGGACCACGAAATCGCCACGCCGGAGCTGTTGAAGTTCCTTCTGTGAGAATCCCTTGAATTTCGGACCGCGTTTCTTTCCTCTCCGGCGGAGCCTGCCGAAAATTTGATGTTCGGTGTAGACGGCGAGAGATTGCGCAGGGAGCGTGAATCCCTCGTGAAGTGACTCAAGGGAGAATTCGAGCAGCTTCAGGTCGAGAGCCGGGACGCCGGACTGCGGCAATTCCTGCGCTCCGGCTTCGGGAGAAGCGAGCAGCTCTTTCAATCGATTGAGTTCAACGTGTCCGTCGCTGAGCAACATCACGCGATAATTCCGGCTCAGGAGCTCTGCCAGGTGTTCGCGAAGGACTTTCATGCTGCCGTTAAATGACGGCTGTGTCACCCCGTCGAAATCGATGGCGCCTTCACCGGAGAAACCGGTCACGTGCACGTTCGAGAAGGGTGCAAGACTCTCCCGTACTTCCTCGGGTGCGATGGCTGGAATTCCCGAGGGGGAGGGGTGCATGAACGTCTGCCGGATCAACTCCGGCTCGTCCTGAAAGACAATTGTACCACTCGGGAGATATTCTGGGAGCCGATGATCTTCAGCCTGGTCGTCAGGAGTTGAACGATACAAGTCTGGTACAATAACGGCTATAGCGAGGTCTTTGATCGACCTCTGGGAAAGAGGATCGAATTGACGGATCGATTCGACTTCGTCGCCAAGGAATTCTATCCTGACCGGCGCGTCGCTCCCAAAGGGGAATACATCGAGGATGCCACCCCGGACGGCATAGTCGCCGTGAACCTCGACAAACTCTTTCCGCTCGAACCCGAGCATGTTCAACGCGTCCCTGGTCTCGCTCAGCGATACCGCTGACCCTGCTTCTATGGTGAGACTGTTTCCCCGGGCCTGTTCGGGAGCAGGGACGGGGACAACAAGACCGTGAGGATGCGTGACAAGGACGACCGTCGGTTCGACGGCAACCGCGCGGAGCGCCTGGGTGTCCGCGGCGTCTTTCCCCGGGTCGTTCCCGCGGGAGTGGTCGCCGGAGAAGGAGAGTACGATTGATTGGGGGAGAGCGGCAGCGATGTCGTCACGCAACCGATCTGCTGTGTCACGGTCCCTTGCAACGACAAGGATTCCCCGGCCGGTCTCTTCGTGAATAGCCGCCACCAGCAACGACGATAGCGATCCTGCCACGCCGGTGACCGTGAGAGGGACCGGCCGCTTTCCGGGGGATGAGAGTTGCTCAACGAGCCGGTGAAATGATTCTGTGCCGCGGATCAGTTGCTTAAGCTGGGCAAGCATGGGCGGAGCCGGCGTCCTTCTACTTCTTGATGGTTCTGGTTGCGGTGATAGCCCCCCGCACAAAGCCGTCGGAGTCAAGGAGACGCGATTTCGCCTCTTCGGCCGGAACCCCCGCAAGGAGCATAACGATGGCGGTCTTCACATGACCCTTCGCGTCATTCAAAACCTTTTCGGCAGTCGCGTAATCCGATCCGGTCGCCATCATCACGATGCGCCGCGATCTCTCCACCAGCTTGGCGTTGGTCAACTGCAGATCGACCATCATGTTCTCATAGATCTTCCCCATGCGGACCATTGCCGTGGTCGTGATCATGTTCAGAACGAGTTTTTGCGCGGTGCCTGACTTCATTCTTGTCGACCCCATGAGCACCTCCGGCCCGACTTCGGGACAGATGGCGACATCGACTTCGATATCGAATTCCTTCCGCGGGTTCGTGGTGAGATACAACGTTCGGCAACCCAGGGAGCGGGCGAACGTGACGGCTGCGACGACATACGGCGTCCTCCTGCTGGCAGCGATACCACAGACCACGTCGCGGGCAGTGAGGCCGATCAGCTTGAGGTCGAGGGTCGCCTGCGCCGTGTTATCTTCCGCTCCTTCCTGAGATCTGAACATCGCCTCCCGGCCGCCGGCAATCAGTCCCGTGACAAGCCCCGGATCAACACCGAACGTCGGGGGACATTCCGATGCGTCGATAATGCCGAGGCGCCCGCTGGTCCCGGCGCCGACATAGATGAGTCTTCCGCCGGCTTTGAACGATGCCACGACGAGCTCGACCGCGCGGACGATATAGGGAATCTCATGCTCAACGGCCGCAGGAACGAGTTTGTCCTGCGCGTTGATCAGGCGAAGGATGCCTTCGATGGGCAGCGTGTCGAGATCTCGTGTGGCGGGGTTTCGTTGCTCCGTAAGGAGCTTACTGAGGGAGAGAGAGAGATCTTCTGGCATGGATGCAATAACGGATATATGATGTTAACGTGGGACGATGATGACCCTCTTGTCGTCAAGAAGCGGAACATCCTCTGTCGTGCAGGGAAAACGAGCTACATAGGAAACCAGGCCGGGAAAATGAACGGCCGCCCGACGGATCTCGTCATCCAGCTCGCCCCCCTTCATCGCAGCCAGGAGCGGGGTCTGGACCTCCTGAATGCTACCGGGGAGAATTGCGCGCACAACTTTCCGATCTCGTCGCTCAAACAGGTTCGCTGACCATTTGAGCAAGTCTACCAGCGGTGCAACCGCCCGTGCAACAACGACGTGATAACCAGATCCTTTTTTCGGCTTCAACTCTTCGGCCCGACCTGTAACCACTTCAACATTCGGAAGTGCCAACTGCATCAGTATGTTCTGCACAGTTCGCGTCTTCTTCTGAATTGAGTCAATTACTGTTACCGTAATGTCAGGCCGCGCAATGGCCAGGGGAATCCCCGGCAACCCTCCCCCAGTTCCAAGGTCCATGAGCCTTATGCCGCCCGGCAACTGCAAGACCGTGAGCAGGGCAAGTGAATGGAGGATGTGCCCTGACCAGATGTTCCCCTCATCTTTTCTGGATATGAGGTTAATATCTTTGTTGGCTTCGATGAGAAGGTCGACGTATCCCTGGAGAGCGGCCCATTCGCTGTCAGTCAGCTGAATGCCGAGCCTGGCCGCAGAAGAATGTACATTGCTAGGAAGGTCCATTTCCCCCGCAAACCTTGTCAAAATTAGCCATTTTTGGTCAATGACAGCGTTAAATGACTCTCCCCCCTACCCCCAGTCAGACGCCTGTTTCACGTGGAACATCAACGCAATAAGGCAATCATGAGCACGGAAAGATCCGAGGGTGTCACTCCACTGATCCGAGAGGCCTGCCCAATCGAAGAAGGCTTCACCCTCGTGAGTTTCTCACGGCCTTCTGTGGAGAGTGAACTCACTGCTTGGTAGTCAAACGAAACCGGAATATTCATCCCCTCGCTTTTTCGGAACTGCCGGATCTCTTCTTCCTGACGTTTGAGGTACCCTTCGTACTTCACTTCCGTTTCTACCTGGAGTCGTGCTTCAGCATCTTCACGTAGAATCGAAAGGCGTTCGTCAGCCTCGGCTCCTTTCATGCGCAGGAGCATTGACAGTGTCGACTCAGGACGCTTCAGGAGGTGGTAGGCGTTGAAAGACTCCGACACTTCAATTCCGATCCCTGCCACTTCGGAGATCGACAAGCGAAGCGACTTCAACGCTTCGATCGCCGCCGCCACTCTCTTCTCTTTCTCATCAAGGCGGGCGATTGCTGACGATGGAATAAGACCCAGTGCGTAACCACGTCTCATCAACCGCGTATCCGCATTGTCCTGCCGGAGGAGCAGCCGATACTCGGCACGGGATGTAAACATGCGGTACGGCTCGTCGGTGCTTTTGTTTATCAGATCGTCGATCAAGACACCAATGTACGATTCATTTCTTTCCATTCTCACTTCGGCCCGACCTGTCGCCCTGCATGCCGCATTGATTCCTGCGATCAACCCCTGAGCCGCCGCTTCCTCGTACCCGCTCGTGCCGTTTATCTGTCCGGCGAAGAAAAGACCGCTTACCCGTTTGGTTTCGAGCGTGTGCTTCACCTGATGGGGCGGAAAGAAATCGTACTCAACCGCATACCCCGGTCGGAGCATGTTGACATGTTCGAGGCCGGCGACGGTGACTATTGCGGCTCGCTGCACATCTTCGGGTAGACTGGTGGAGAATCCATTCACATAGATTATCTCCGAGTCATACCCTTCCGGTTCAAGAAAGAGTTGGTGCCGTTCCCTGTCTGCGAATCTGTTAAGCTTGTCCTCTATGGAGGGGCAGTAGCGGGGTCCTACACCTTTGATTCTCCCGGTGAACAAGGGCGACCGGTCAAACCCTTTACGAAGCTCCGCGTGCGTGCGCTCGTTCGTGTAGGTCAAAAACATGGAGATCTGTCGGTTCTCAATCCTTCTGTTCTGAAAGGAGAACGGTGTCGGATCGGGATCCGGAGTCTGCTCCTCAGTCCTCGAGAAGTCTACTGTCCGCTTTTCCAGCCTGGGCGGGGTGCCTGTTTTGAGCCTCCCGACTTCGAACCCCAAAGAGCGAAGATGATCCGAAAGCCCTCTCGATGCCGGCTCACCGAATCGTCCTCCGACTGTCGAACTCTCTCCGACATGCATGAGTCCGTTCAGGAAAGTCCCGCTGCAGAGCACCACACTCTTGCAGGAGATTTTTCTCCCGCTGGTCGTCTCCACAGACCGAACTTCCTCCCGTTCGATCTCGAGGTCTATCATTGAATCGGTCACGACAGAGAGATTGTCCTGAGCGAGGACCCGGTCTCGCGCTTCACGACTGTACCACTCGCGATCGCTCTGGCATCTTGGCGACCAAACCGCGGGCCCCTTGGAAGTGTTAAGCATCCTGAAGTGAATCCCGGTCGCATCAGCGATTTTTCCCATCTCTCCGCCGAGAGCGTCGATCTCGCGCACAAGTTGACCTTTGGCTGTTCCGCCAATTGCTGGATTGCACGACATCCGTCCAATGGCATTGACATCCATCGTCAACAGGATGGTTTTGCAGCCCATCCTTGCTGCCGCAAGCGCAGCCTCAATGCCTGCATGCCCTCCGCCAACTACCACCACGTCAGCCTTCACCAAAAGCACCTCGTTCCACGTGAAACATTCCCTATTTCCCGATGCAAAAATGGTCAAAAATCGAGTTGAGGACCGTTTCTGACGTTATATCCCCCGTAATCTCGCCCAAAAGGTTGGCCGCTTCGTGAACGTCGATGACGATCAACTCATTGGAATGCATCAGGCCCCAATTGTTGAGAGCATTCTTCAACACGTCGGCCGACTTACGGAATGCATCATAGTGCCTTCGGTTGATTAAGAGGACTGAATCGCTCTCCCCCAGTTCTCTTTCGACAGATTCTTTCAGGGCTTCTTCAAGCAGGTTCAATCCCCACCCTGACGTTGACGAGACCAGCACCGTCCTGAGGTCTTTTCTGCTTTTCTGTAGCAGGGATTCCCGGGTCGAATCATCCAGAAGATCGCATTTGCTTATCACACGAATCAGCAGTTGCGAATCCGCCAGGTTGGCAATCAGTTGATCCAGTTCCTCACTGGTCAAAGGATCACCCGGGTCTTCGACTGCGACGACGATATCGGCCCCTCTCGTCGCACGGAGACTTCGTTCGACTCCTTCTTTCTCAATCGGATCTCTGGATTCCCGGACACCTGCCGTATCTTGCAGACGGAAGAGGTAACCTCCAACTTCAATAGCTTCTTCGAGTGTATCCCGGGTGGTACCAGGTATCGGAGTCACAATTGCGCGGGCTTCTTTGAGCAGGGCGTTGAACAGCGAAGACTTCCCGGCGTTCGGTTTTCCAGTGAGAACAACGTTTACTCCGTCGCGGAGCTTTCTCCCGGCCTCATACGATGCCGCCAATCCCTGCACCTCAGCCAACGCCGCTTCGATGCGTCGTTGCGTTTCCACCGATCCCACGAGCTCCAGAGATTCTTCCACGAAATCCAACTCAAGCTCCAATAACGCACATAGATCAATAAGCGTCTTCCGCACCCTTCCCACCCTCTCCCCAAGCTTCCCCTCAAGCTGCGCCATCGCCACCCGACCGGATGCCCTGCTCTGCATGGTGATCATCTGCATCACCGCTTCCGCCTGCGAGAGATCCATCTTCCCGTTGAGAAATGCCCGCCGGGTATACTCCCCCGCCTGCGCCATCCGTCCACCCGATTTGCATAAGGCATCAAGGATCAGTCCGACAATCACCATCCCGCCGTGGCAACTGATCTCGACAACGTCCTCCCCCGTGTACGAACGCGGCGCACGAAAAACCGTCGCCATCACCTCGTCAACCATCTCCCCGCCCGCGTCGGCGAAGATCCCGTGCAGCACAGATTGACTCCGTGCCGTGCTGAGACGGATCCTCCCGCGAAAGTTCGATTCGACGATCTGTATCGCCGCAGGACCAGAAACACGGATCACTGCAATCGCGCCCGCCCCGGGCGGGGTCGCGAGGGCAACAATGGTGTCGTCGTTGCTGACCACAAGTATCCCTCTCGATCAGATTCCAAAACTACGAACTTCCCGCGTGCAACGCAAAACCAGCCCGATCGAAAAAGGAGTCTGTTACATGACAGACTCATCTCGCCTTGTCGGACAGTTAAAAGCTGTCAAAAAGGAGTCTGTTACATGACAGACTCGTCTCGCCTTGCCGAACAGTCAAAAACTGTCAAAAAGAAGTCTGTTACATGACAGACTCGTCTCGCCTCGCCGGATAGTCAAAAGCCGGTCAATCCAATAAAAAAGGGGCCCCGGGGCCCCTCTTCTGCCAGACATTTGGTCCGGATTATTTCAATTTGGGCAGGTCTTTCGTCAGCCGCCCCATGAACCCGCTCTTCCGCTTTTTCGGATCCACCTTCCGCAATGGCTCATCCTTCATGCTCCGGTTAATCATGAGCCTCTGTCCGATGCTCAAAACATTGAACGTGAAATAGTAGAGGTTCAGTCCCGCGGGCAGTGAATTAAACACCAGCGTCAAAAACACCGGCATGATGTAGACCATCCCCTTCTGCCGCGGATCGGTGATCGTCATCTTTTGTTGGACAAACGTCGTCACGCCCATCACCAGGGCGAGGCCGCTCAGCGCGGTGATTCCGAAAAACGGAATCGTAAACGGCAGGTGCAGCACGGTGTCCGGGATGGCAAGGTCGTGGATCCACCAGACAAAGTCCGCCTGGCGAAGCGACACATTCGAGCGGAGCACCGCGTACAGCGCGAACATCACCGGCATCTGCAGAAGAATCGGCAAGCATCCGCCACCCGGGTTGACGCCATATTCCTTGTAGAGATTCCAAGTGGCCTGATTCATCTTCTGGGGATCGTCTTTATATTTCGCCTTGATCTCCTCCATGAGCGGCTGCAATGCCTGCATCTTTTTCATCGACCGTGTCGACGAGCGTGTCAGCGGCAAGGTCACCAGCATGATGATTACGGCAAACACGATGATCACGACACCGTAATTCGGTATGATCATCCGGAGAAACTTAAAGATCGGCAACATGACATACTCGGCAATCGGCCGGATGATCCAGGCGGCGCCGAGGTTCATAATGTCCTCAAGCCCCAGTCCGTAGCTCCGGACGATGTCGTAGTCCAGCGGCCCGAGAAACACCGTCACTCCGGCACTATCCGACGCGCCCCCCTTTAAGGGCATTTTCAACGCGATGGTATAGGCTTCTCTTTCTCCGTGATCGGGCTCGTTGTGGCGCCGGCCTTCGAGATACGCTCCCTGCGATAACCCGCCCTGCGGCATCATTGCGAGCGCGAAATACTTGGTCCGGGCGGCGACCCAGCTTGTATTTCCGTTTCCATCGAACCGGGCGACTTCGTTCGGTTTGGTGGCATCGATTTCCTTTACCTCACCCCCCATTTTCGCGTACGCCATGGCGAAGCTTGATTCATCCACACTGTTGTCCTCCGCATAACGGAGACCGCTTTCCCAGACAATCTGGTACTCGTAATTCGAGACCACAGACTCCATGTTGCGCCAGAGGAACACCGTCTGGATGGAGTAGCTGCCGTTCGTGAAGATAAACCGTTTGACCAGTGAAGAATGATCTCCCGCCGGCAACGTGAAGTCCACGGTTGTGCTCTCGTTTCCGGTGAGAGTAAACTCGCTGCCCGCCCGCAACGGCGTCTGAAAGTAGAGATCGTGTGTATTGATCAGCCTTCCGTCTGTCGATGTGAATAGCAGACTCAGATCTCCGTGGTGGTCGTAGTCGATCAACTGGACCGGTTGCTTGTCCCACGTTTTGAACTGTGTCAACTCCCACTCACGGATCAATCCACCACGTGTTGACAGGAGGGCGATGTACCGGTCCGTTTTGATGGTTATGAACTTTTCCGTCCCGCCCGCGTCCCCGCTGAAATATTGTCCCCAACGGTTCATTCCGGTATCCGCAACGGCCGTCGGTGCCGCAGCTGCCGGGCGGGTCGTGTCGGGCTTCGCCACCGCAACATGGGTCGTATCGGTTGCGCCCGGTTTCGGAGGAGTGGGCGATGGAGTCATGTACCACATCCACACGACCAGGAGAATTCCGATAAGGACAAATCCGAGGATTGGGGTTTTGCTTTCCATGCAATTCAATGCTCCAAAGAATCAGGCCGGATCATACCCGCCTGGATGAAACGGATGGCATCGGGAAATACGTTTGAGACCGCGCCAGACGCCACGGAACGACCCATACTTATTCACGGCGTCGATCATATACGTCGAGCATGTTGGAGTGTATCTGCAGGTACTCGGGGGGAGTAGTGGAGATATCGTCAACTGATAAAGTCGTACGAAGGAAACAACGACCTTTTTCATGAGAGCGCGCGAGCCGCCGAAAGAACTGCTGCCACAAGTTTTGTCATGTCCCGATGTACTCCCGCAAGTTCCACACGCCCGACACCTGCGGAAGCGATCGGCGATTTGAATACAAACGCCACCCTGGCCGAACGCCGGACTTCCTGCAACGCGGCTGTGACCATCTTCTCTTCGCGCCGGAACGATTCACGCATGAGGCGTCGGACACGGTTTCGTTTCGTCGCCTTCCCCAGGCGTTTCGGCACGGCAAATCCGACCTCAACCCTACCGGGGAAGTCCGTTCCGATGATGAACAAACACCGCATGAGCGAGCCCTGTGCCCGCTGCCCGCTCGCGAACAAGGATTCGAAGGCTCCACGACCACGCAGCGTTTGGCTCGGTGCCACTCAATAGGCTCGACTGTTGAACGTTCTACCGGTCGCCCGGCATGTCCACGGAAAGAGGATGGTCTCTCTCATGTCATGACGGTGCTACTCCACGAGGGGCAATAGAGGGAAAACATACTTGAAAGCCAGCGCAGAACGACTTTTCGGAAGGATCTCCGGAATCCGGCACCGGAGGTGAGTCCTCGGCCTCCGCCATCCCCGCAACCTCCGGTCTCAGGCTGTCTCAGCGCACTTCACTGCACCAGTGGAACCGAACATTTCAGGACGGCTGCTCTTAGCGCTCATCGCTCACGGAGAGTTTTTTCCGGCCGCGCCCACGACGGCGGGCGAGAACCTTTCGACCGTTTTTCGTCGCCATCCTCTCCCGAAAGCCGTGCGTGTTTTTCCGTTTTCTGTTGTGAGGCTGAAACGTCCGCTTCATGCGAGGACTCCTTCTGCTAGAGCGTTCTCAAAACTGCTGTCAAATCGCTGGTCAAACCATACTCTCCGGCAAAGCAATGTATATTAGCAAAAGCGTGCCAGAGAAACAACGGGGGCACCCAAAGAAAAAAAATTCTTTGCTTGCAAACCCTCAAGCCTTCGACTACATTTAAATGTACGAAGGCACAAAAAACCTGTTTACAACTTGTTGACAATTCTCCGTGCACGGCTATTCTCTCGCCCGCCCGCACCAAAATCACTTTTTCGCATAACATAGCATTGTGCACATATCGGTAGAACCGATGTAACGTGTTTTTCTTCAAGAGCTTATTGCTTGACCCCTAATGTTGATATCTTTTTATTTGCAGGGTTGAAATTCCTTGTATTTTCGATATGTGCACGAAATTGTTGATAAGTTGCCATTGACCTGTTGATAAGTCCCTATCCCATTGAAATTCCAATGGATCAAGCACAAGTTCGTCATACTCAGCCGACTGATGCCGATGAAGCTCGCGAGGTTTGGAACGCTTGTCTGGAACTCATCCGTGATAAAGTAAACACGCAAAGTTTCAAGACGTGGTTCGAGCCGATTCAGCCTCTTCACCTCAGAGCGGGAAAACTCACCGTCCAGGTCCCGAGTCAATTCTTTTACGACTGGCTGGAGGAGCACTATAACGGCGTGATATCGTCGACCATTGCCAACGTCCTGGGAAAGGGTGCCCAGCTCGAGTATGCGCTTGGACCCGAGGAACCCACCAACGAGAATGACTTCGGGGTGGCTCTTCCACCACCCAGGCCGGAATTCAAAGAGTTCCCTCCGCAACCGGACACGTTCACCACAACACAGCCATCCGGATCGTCAATCACGCTCGGTTTTGATGCTCCCGCATTCCAGAGTTCACTCAACCCGCGCTACGTGTTCGACAAGTTCATCAAGGGGGACAGCAATCAGCTTGCGCGGGCCGCGGCCCTCGCGGTTGCGAACAATCCCGGTGGGACTTCCTTCAATCCGCTTGTCATTTACGGCGGCGTGGGTCTGGGCAAAACCCACCTTATCCATTCGATCGGCAACTATGCCCTTGCGAATCGAAAGGCGCAACGGGTCATCTACGTCTCCAGCGACCGTTTTACGCAGGAATTCATCGACGCTGTCGCGCGCGACCGGCTCAACGACTTCTCGAACTTCTACCGCAGCATGGATATCCTCATTGTCGACGATATTCAGTTCTTCTCGGGAAAAGAGAAGACGCAGGACAGTTTTTTCCACACATTCAATGTCCTTCATCAGCTGGGCAAGCAGCTTGTGCTGTCTTCTGACAGGCCGCCGAAGGAATTGAAAGGCTTGCAGGACCGCCTGATTTCCCGTTTCCAGTGGGGCCTCACGTCGGATATTCAACCCCCTGATCTCGAAATGCGCATCGCCATTCTTCGCAAGAAGAGTGCTGATGATGGTATTGAACTGCCAGAGGATGTGGTGGAATTCATTGCGGCAAACGTGACCTCCAACATCCGACAGATGGAAGGGTGCCTGATCAACCTGCTCGCAGCGGCGTCCCTGAGCAGCCGTGAAATAACGATCGAGCTCGCACGAGAGGCAGTGAAAGTCGTGGTGGGCGACGTTCGCTCACCCATCACCGTTGAAGCGATCCAGCGAACTGTCTGCGAGTATTTTGACATTCCCGACGATCTTCTCCGCGCCAAGACGCGACGGCAGGAAATTGTCAGTGCCCGTCAGATCGCCATGTACCTCGCAAAGGAACTCACGAACTCATCGCTGAAAACAATCGGCCTTCACTTCGGTGGCCGCGATCATAGCACCGTCATCCACGCGTATCAGTCCGTTGAGGATCAAATGCGCGTCGATCCAAAGTACGAAGCCAATCTGACTCAGATACGAAAGAGACTCCAACTCATTTCCTGATGTGCCTCCTGAACAGAACTTCGCAAGTCCCTCGTTTACATTCTCCCGGGTATCTTTGCACAATCTGTTCACAATCGGTCCGGAATGCTGTGGGAAAGAGTGACAGAAGATGTACGTTATCCCCGGCGAAATGATTCTCCAAACCCGCTGTGCACAAGTCTGGACTTAGAGGCAGGTTTTCCACAGCATAACATTTGACAATCTCCTTCAAGTCCGCGTGCGAACTTCCCGTGTGAAAGCTGTTGATGCTCCTGTAACTGCATTCTCCACATGTCCACAGGCCTTCTTCATCTTCTTCTTTTAATTATAGATATATATTTATAAGAGGCGTGTGTACATCTCTCTGAAAGAGTAGAATTCTTCCTAAAATCTCCGTATATTGGGAAGATTTGGAGAGTTCTGCAGTACCCTAGTCAAATATGCCAGATCCCCTTGAGTGGAGTTTGCCATGAAATTTACCGTGAATAGCGCACTTCTCCAGCGAACGTTGAGCAAACTCGGCGGCGTCATTCAGGCAAAATCGACGATGCCTATTCTCGAACACTTCCTGTTCGACGTTGTCAACAATACACTTACAGCAACGGCAACGGATCTGGCAATCTGGATGACAGTGGCGCTGGAGGTGAAGGGGGAGACTGACGGGAAAATAACGGTTCCGGCGAAGCGCTTCACAGACACGCTTCGCTCTCTTGCCGACACGGATGTGGAGTTTTCCGCGGACACCACGACGAACCGGATCACGGTGAAAACGTCGACAGGCGAGTTCAACCTTACGGGTGACCATCACAGTGCATTTCCGCCGACACCGGAAACAGAAAACACCGAGCAACTGGATCTGAGCGGTGCGGAATTGCGGAAGCTCATCCAGAAAACCACATTTGCCGTGAGCCAGGATGAGCTTCGGCCTGCAATGAACGGTGTCCTCATTGAAGCGAGAAGTGCTGCAATTACATCCGTTGCAACCGACGGGCACCGGATGGTGCGGTACAAGTTGACACTTGCAAAGCCCATCACGTTTGAACGGGACGTCATTATACCAGTAAAGACACTTCACGTCGTCGGCCGATCGCTCGAAGAGGAAGGCGCAACAGCGCTTCTCTCGAAGACGCACATTCGCCTCAAGTTTCCGTCGTGGGAAGTCGTTTCGCGCCTTATCGATGAACAGTATCCGCGCTACGAAAGCGTGATCCCGGCGATGGCGGATGATGACAAGATCCTGAAGGCGAACCGGGAAGCGTTGATTCAGACAATCAGGCGTGTGGCGCTGTACGCGAACGCCGCGACGCACCAGGTCCGGTTCGACATTGCCAAAGACGAGCTGCGGGTGGCGGCACAGGATGTGGATTTCGGCTGGGATGCGAAGGAAAAGCTCCCGTGCACATTCTCCGACACGGTGTTCATGATCGGCTTCAATGCTACATATCTCGTCGACCTGTTAAGCCATCTCGACGGGGAGAGCGTCGTCTTTCACTTCAGTGCGCCGACGAGAGCCGGGATCATTCTGCCGGAGCAGCCTGTCGACGGGGAGGACTTGTTAATGCTCGTCATGCCGGTTCGCCTGAACACGTAGGAGGTGGATCACAAACCCCGCACTGGTTCCCGTGCCGGTGAGAACAACGACCCTGAAAATTGTGCGTGCCGGCGAGTGCAGAGTTCGGGTCGAACATCCAACACACGAGCGCTCTCGCGTGTGACCAGCAAAACAAACGTGCGGCCCCGTCGACAACGGGGCTGTCGCATTCCAGACGGAGCAAGATGACTGATCATGACGCGTGAGTTGTATGCATGATCATCAAGAATATCCACCTTTTCAACTTTCGCAATCATGCGGACAGCGACCTTTCCTTCGGCGAGGGCATCAATGTGTTGTCCGGTGCAAACGGCCAGGGGAAGACCAACATCCTGGAAGCAGTTTCGTACCTCGGTCTGACGAAGAGCTTTTACGCAGCGACCGATCTGCATGTCGTGCGGTTGGGCGAGAAGTCGTTCAACGTCCTCGGGCATCTCACGTCCGACGGTGGCGTGCCGCACACGGTTCACGTGGCATTCCGGAAGGATGAGCCGCAAAAGTCGGTACTCATCGACAATGTCGCGCCGGAGTCGTTGAGCCGGGTCATCGGACGTTTTCCCGTAGTCATTCTTTCGCCGGAGCACAGCCGTATCACGGGTGGCGGGCCGGCCGAGCGGCGACGATTCCTCGACCTGCTCTTGTCGCAGGTGAGCGCACGCTATCTCGACGATATCATGCAATACCGCCGGGTGTTGCGCCAGCGCAATAGAATCCTCCACGACGCACGCTGGCGCCCCGCGGGGGCGAAAGAGCTTGTCGAGCCTTGGACCCGCAATCTGATTGACCTGGGCGCGCGGATTGTCGGTCGCCGCCTGCAGTTCGTGGCGGAATTCTCCGACTATGTGCGACGCACCTATGCATTCCTGGCGGGGGAATTCGAAGAACCGTCGATCGATTACCAGGGGTTCGATGATTTTGCCGGCAGCCCTTCCGAAGAGGCGATCGCGTCCCGCATGGCTGAAGAGCTGGAACAACGATGGGATGAAGAGGTGCGCCGGGGGGTATCTCTTGTGGGACCGCACCGGGACGAACTCCGGTTGCTGTTAAACGGTATCAGTGTTCAGGAATACGCGTCGACGGGACAACAGAAAACATTTCTCGTGGCGCTGAAAGTCGCCGAGCACACATACCTCCGGGAGCGAAGAAACGAACGGCCCATTATGTTGCTCGATGATCTGTTCGGGGAACTGGATGAACAACGGTCGCGACGCATCCTGGAGCAGATCGCGCGGGAAGGGCAATGCGTCATCACGGCGACAGACGATCGCCCGTTCATGACAAAAGGGGCCTGGAACACATCACTGAAACGGTTCGTAATTGACCGTGGGACAGTCAAAGAAGAGGCGTAAGGGACACCCGCAATCCGTGGGCGATGCGCTGAGCAAGCTCACAAAATCCCTCGGGATCGAGAAGGCCGTCGATGAGTATGCGATCGTCGCCGCCTGGCCGGAGATCGTGGGAGAACGGATCGCCGGTGTCACGAGTGCGCAGCGGATTGAAAACGGCGTGCTGTTCGTCAGTGTGACCACTGCGCCGTGGCGGATGGAACTCTCGATGCAACGGCAGGAGATTATCCGCAAGATCAATGCAGAAACCGGGAAACAGATCGTCAAAGAAATCCGGTTTCGTTAGGGAAGAACCCATCGTACAGTGTGATAATTGATGGAGTGAGAGCTCGTTATGGCAAAAGCAGCAGCGACAGGGACATCGACCACCAATGGCCACGGCTATACGGCGGAGGATATCACCGTCCTCAAAGGACTGGAAGCGGTCCGGCGTCGGCCCGCCATGTACATCGGTGACATCAGCACCCGGGGACTGCACCACCTCGTCTATGAGGTGGTGGACAATTCGATCGACGAAGCACTCGCCGGCTTCGCGAAGAATATCATCGTCACCATCGACAAGGAGGGTTCGGTCACCGTCGAAGATGACGGCCGGGGAATTCCCACCGACTTCCACAAGGAAGAGAAGCGATCGGCCCTGGAAGTGGTTATGACGGTCCTCCACGCGGGGGGGAAATTCGACAAAAACACATACAAGGTGTCCGGGGGGCTGCACGGCGTCGGTGTCTCCGTGGTGAATGCCCTGAGTGAATGGCTTGAGGTGGAAGTCTACCGTGAAGGGAAGGTGTCCTATCAGAAATACAAACGGGGGGACCCCGTTGCACCCGTGAAGGTGACGGGAAAGGTGAGGGAAGACAAGACCGGAACGAAAATCACGTTTATGCCCGACTCCCAGATCTTCAAGAACCGGGTGTTCAAATTCGAAACTCTGGCCGAACGATTGCGCGAGTTGGCGTTTCTGAACTCCCAGGTGACCCTGAAGATGGTGGATCTCCGCTCAAAGAGTGAGCGTGAGGAAGTTTTCCATTTCAAAGGGGGACTGATCGAGTTCGTAAAATACATCGACGACACCCGCCCATCGATCGTGAAGAAACCATATTACGGTCAGGGATCCGACAAGGACGAGAACGGGCGGATGGTGGAGGTCGAGGCGGCGTTCACGTACAACGACGAATACAACGAGAATATCTTCACGTACGTGAACAACATCAACACCCATGAAGGCGGAACACATCTTGTCGGGTTTCGTACGGCTCTGACCCGGTCGCTCAACAACTTTGCCTACAAGAACGGCATCCTGAAAGAGGGCGGCACGTCGGTCACCGGCGATGACTTCCGTGAGGGATTCACCGGCGTGATCAGCGTCAAAGTCCCGGAACCTCAGTTCGAGGGACAGACGAAAACGAAGCTCGGCAACAGTGAGGTGAAGAGCATCGTGGAGGGGGTCATCGGACAAACGCTGCAATCCTGGCTGGAAGACAACTCTGCGGACGCGAAACGGATTATCGACAAAGCGCTCAAAGCCGCTGAGGCCAGAGAGGCTGCGCGCAAGGCACGTGACATTACCCGGCGGAAGAACGCCTTGACATCCGGGGGCTTGCCGGGGAAGCTCGCCGACTGTTCGATCAACGACCCCGAGCATTGTGAACTGTATCTTGTCGAAGGCGACTCCGCGGGTGGAAGCGCGAAACAGGGAAGAGATCGACGGTTCCAGGCAATCCTTCCTCTGAAAGGGAAGATCCTGAACGTGCAGAAGGCGCGGATGAACAAGATCCTTGAAAACGAGGAGATCCGGAACATCTTCACGGCGATCGGCGCGGGCGTCGCGGATGAATTTGACCCGGCAAAAGTCCGGTACGGGAAGATCATCATCATGTGCGATGCCGACGTGGACGGCTCCCATATTCGCACCCTGCTGCTCACCCTGTTTTACCGGCACATGAAGGAACTCATCGAGCTTGGTCACGTCTACATCGCGCAGCCACCCCTGTACAAAGTGAAGAAGGGGAAACTGGAGCAGTATGCGTACGATGAAGAGGAACGGACGGAATTGGTGAAACGGCTCCAGGCAGACAAAGGCGGGAAGAAGGAAAAGGAACCGGCCGTGGTCCTGCCCACGGAGGGCGAGGAGGCGCCGGAAGAAGGAGCGCAGGTGCTCGGCAGCGGCATTGTCATCTCCCGGTTCAAAGGGTTGGGAGAAATGAATCCGGAACAACTGTGGTCCACGACGATGAACCCGGAAACGCGGACTGTCCTCCAGGTGTCGATCGAGAACGCCGCAGATGCCGACCGCACATTCTCGATACTCATGGGAGACGAGGTGGAGCCCCGGCGTCAATTCATCGAAAATAACGCGAAGTACGTGCGGAACCTTGATGTGTAGGTGGGTGAGGAGGCAGTAGACAGTAGACAGTAAACAGTAGACAGTAAACAGCAAACAGAATGTTTGTGATGCGTTCTCTGCCTACTGCCATCTGCCATCTGCCTACTGCCGGTTGCCTTCACCCACTGTCCACTGTAAACTGTCTACTGTAAACTGTAAACCATCAACTACCCATGGCGACCTTCAACGAAAAAATAGTTCCTGTCGATATCGAAGATGAAATGCGGGGATCGTACATCGATTATTCGATGTCGGTGATCGTTGCACGCGCGCTGCCGGATGTGCGCGACGGCCTCAAGCCTGTGCACCGGCGCGTGCTGTTCGGGATGCAGGAACTCGGCCTCGCGGCGAACCGCGCCTACAAGAAATCGGCCCGCATCGTCGGCGAGGTGCTGGGGAAGTATCACCCCCATGGCGATGCCGCCGTGTACGACACCATGGTCCGCATGGCACAGGATTTTTCCATGCGTTATCCACTGGTCGACGGTCAGGGGAATTTCGGATCGCTGGATGGCGACTCGCCTGCAGCCATGCGGTATACGGAGGCGCGCCTCGCGAGGATCGCGGAAGAGATGCTGCGCGACCTTCAAAAGAACACGGTCGACTTCGTTCCGAACTTCGACGACACGCTCCGCGAGCCGTCCGTCATGCCTGCCCTCATTCCCAACCTTCTGGTGAACGGGACCAGCGGCATCGCCGTCGGGATGGCGACCAATATCCCACCGCACAATCTCGGCGAAGTCATCGATGGATGCATCGCGCTGATCAAGGACAGCTCCCTCGCCAACGAGAAGCTGATGAAATTCGTGAAAGCCCCGGACTTCCCGACCGGCGGGATCATCTACGGGTACGAAGGAGTCAAGGATGCATACACCACCGGGCGGGGCAGAATAGTCGTCCGCGCACGCGCCACCATCGAGACCGCAAAGAACGATCGGCAGAGCATTATCATTTCCGAGATCCCCTATCAGGTCAACAAGGCAAACCTTATCGAAAAGGTCGCCGACCTGGTGAACGAAAAGAAGCTGGACGACATCTCCGACATCAGGGATGAGTCGGATCGCGACGGATTGCGCGTGGTCATAGAGCTGAAACGCGATGCCAACGCGGAAGTGATCCTGAACAATCTCTACAAACACACGCAGATGCAGACGACCTTCGGCGTGATCATGCTTGCGCTGGTCGACGGCCGTCCGAAAGTGTTGACGCTCCGGGAGATGATGCAGCACTTCATCGCCCACCGGAATGATGTGGTGGTCCGGCGTTCGAAGTTCGATCTGGACGAAGCGGAAAAGCGCGCGCACATCCTTGAAGGGTACATCATCGCCCTGGATAACATCGATGCGATCATCAAATTGATCCGCGCATCGAAGGATGTGGAGACGGCGAAGGTCGGCCTGATGAAACGCTTTAAACTGTCGGAGCTCCAGGCGAAGGCCATCCTCGACATGCGGCTGCAACGCCTGACCGGGTTGGAGCGGAAGAAGATCGAGGATGAATACCGTGAGACCATTAAACTGATCGAACAGTTGCGCGCGATCCTTGCGAGCAAGCAGCTGCAAATGGAGATTATCCGCAAGGAGCTCCTCGACATCAGGGAGAAATACGCCGATGAACGGCGCACGGAAATCGTGTACAAGGCCGAGGAATTCCGGATCGAAGACATGATTGCGGAAGAACAGGTGGTGGTCACCATCAGCCACAACGGCTTCATCAAGCGATTCCCCGTGAGCGGGTACCGGCGGCAAACACGGGGCGGGAGAGGTGTCACGGGGGCGGCGACGCGCGAAGACGATTTCATCGAACATGTCTCGATTGCCGATACGCACGACCATTTGATGCTCTTTACCGACAAGGGGAAATGCTACTGGCTCAAGGTGTTCGAGATCCCGGAGGGAGGCAAAGCATCCCGCGGGAAGTCGATCTCCACCCTCATTTCGAAGGAGGGCGAGGAGAAGATCACGTCGTATGTGACGGCGAAGAAATTCGACGACCCGTATTTTGTCCTCATGGTCACCGAGAAGGGGATCGTGAAGAAAACGTCGCTCGGGGAATTCAGTAACCCGAGACGCTCCGGCATCGCGGCAATATCCCTTGATAAGGGCGACCGCCTGATGGACGTGCGACTCACCGACGGGAATCAGGACATCATCCTCGGCACGCGTGAGGGGATCGCCATACGCTTTCACGAAAACGAAGTCCGGTCGATGGGACGGGGTGCAGGCGGCGTACGCGCCATCAAACTGGAAAAGGGGGACCGCGTTATCGGATCGGTGACCCTGCGCAGAACCGGGACAACCATTCTCGTCGCGACCGAAAAGGGATTCGGCAAACGGAGTGAGACCGGGGAATACCGGATCAGTCATCGCGGCGGCAAGGGGATCATCACGGTAAAGACATCGGAAAAAGCGGGCAAGATGGTGGCGATCAAAGAGGTGGTCGAGACGGACGACGTGGTGATCGTGACCAGCGGCGGCATTGTCATCCGGCAACATGCGTCAGAGATCCGTCTGGCCGGCCGGAACACCATGGGCGTCAGGCTCATCCGCCTCGACGAGGGAGACTCCATCTCGGACGTCGCTGCGGTGATGTCGGAGGATGAAGAGCCGACAAACGGCAACGGCCAGAAGCCCGAACCACCTCCGGAGAAGGGCGGTGGCAATCAGGCGGATCTTTTCGGCGCCGGCGAAAAAAAAACCCTGAAGAATAAGGGATCAAAGAAAGAGGTGCCGCCTGCGCAGGACAAAGCAAACGCAAAAGAGAAACCGGTGAAGCAGGAGGTGCGGGAGGTCTCCCCGCCGAAGAACGCGAAACCGGAGGAAAAAAAGAAAAGCGGCTCGAAGAAGGTTGAGCCGAAAGGCCGCAAAGAGACGCCGCCGGTGAAGAAGTCCGGGCCCGGGTCGCCGCCGAAACCGAAGAAGAAAAAGTGAGCAGACGTCTCAGCCGCGACGAATCACATACATGGCTGTGATGTCATCGCTCTGTGATGCGTTCCCCATGAAGTCCTTCATTTCGAGGACCATCTCCCGAACAAACTGTTCCGCGGTCGGAGGAACATGACCGGTGAAGAAGTCTTTGAAGGGCTTCACCGTGTCATAGAGCTCACCCGACGGATTCATTGCCTCGGGAATCCCATCGGTATAGAGCAGCAACCTTTCCCCCGGCTCCACCACAACACTTTCCGAAGTGTAGGGGAAGTCCAGTTCCAGCATGCCGAACGGGACACCTCCGGAAGAGAGTTCCTGCACCGCGCCATCCTTACGCAAAAGATACACCGGGGTATGGCCCGCGTTCACGGAGGTCAACTCTCCGGTTGCCGGCGTCAGGAGCGCCAGGAACGCGGTGATGAATTTGTCTTCTGTTGCTGCGCTCCAGATCACACGGTTGAGACGCCGCGCAAGGTCAACGAGAGAAATCGGGCTTTCCAGGTACGCTGAGAGATACGCGTGGAGACTGCTTACCAGGAGCGCCGCAGGCACGCCCTTACCGCTGACGTCCGCAATGACCAATGCATACCTGCCGTCGGCAAGCGGTATGCAATCGAAGTAATCCCCACCGACCGACTTCGACGGGATATTGATCCCGGCGAAATCATACCCGTCTATCACCGGAAGCACCGTTGGCAGGATCCGTTGCTGAATGGATGCCGCAACAGCGATGTCCTGTTCGATCTTCTGCTTTTCGAGGGACTGCCCAAGGAGAAAGCGGTTTTCCAGGGACGCATGGACCTGCCGGACCAGAGCATCGAGAAGCATCTGGTCCGTGTCGTCAAACGCCATCACGCCACCGCGGCTTTCCTTGTCGAAAAGACGGAATGTGTACGTCCGGCCATGGAACGCAAACGAGGATGTAATCCTGCTATCGGTCGGCGTATCGGGAACGATCGCCGTGGCGACAGGAAAGGAAAAATGATCACGCGTTCCCTCTTCTCCATCGATCGTCAGAAGGCCCCGTGAAGCGTTCGTCAGCGAGGCCGCCCGCTCCAGCGCAAGGTGATGGGGAGTAGTCCCGGCGTCCAATCGGGACACTTCGATTCCCGTGTCGATGAGACTGGTCAGCTGCAGGACGCGCTGGTTCAACGAAAAGATCAGCTCCTTTTCCGTCCGCCGCGCAAGGAGCGTTTGGGAGGCAGTGTCAAAGAGATGAACGAACAACCGGAGAGACAGAAGATCAACTTCGGAAAAGAGCGGTGCCGGGGGTTTCCGGGAAGCCCGGATGAACACTGAAGGCCCGACCCTGAGGCGGTGGACAACGCGAAGACTTGTCCCTCCATCGTCCACGTCAAATGAAGAGTCCTCCGGGGGTTCCGGCAGATTCGATTGTCCGTTGAAGTCCGGTGGAGCGCCGACATCAACCGTGCTCCACTCCCGGGCTCCGGGCTCACGATACTGCATCGAGAGGATGCTTCCCGGGAAGACGCCATTCAGGATGGGGAGGAAACGCCTGCAGAGATCCCGCATCGAGGCATTCCTCGGGCTCGATTCGAACTCGCGCTGAAACGTGTTGATATGCCGGTCAAGATTCCGGGCGATTCCGTCAATGTGTGTCTTCATCGGGGGATCAGTCATTTCCGGTCAATGAGCGGATCGCGGCGTCGACGGTTGTTTCAATTCCCGCAAATTTGAACAGTCCCATGATCGTGAGCATTTTCTCCACCGCCGGATCGAGATTGGTAAAAAAAAGTTTTCCCCCGGCGTCCTGCAGTTGCTCAATAATTTCGATGAGGAAGGACATCCCGATGGAATTCACCACCTTCGACTGGGCGAGGTTAATAACAACCCGGCGTGTCCCCCGGTCGAAATATTTCGAAAATTCCGTTGCGATGGCCTCACCCCCGACGTTGTTCACATATCCGGCCGTGGTAATCACCAGGCAGCCATCCTGCAAATCGGACGTTAAACTGAAGGGCTGTTCCATCGATGTACCCTTTACCCGAGATGTTTAGTGATCGTGATCTTTGTCCCTTTTTTATTGGACTCGATCTTGAGGTCGTCGGACAACTCCCGCATGAGCTTCAGCCCCCACCCGCGTTTGTTCTTCGATCCCAGCTTCTCCGCAATGTTCGGATCATCGATCGAAGAAGGTTCAAACCCCTCCCCGTAATCTCTCACGAAAATCACCAGCTCATGCGTCGTCAGAGAAAACTCCACCCGCACCGAGGGATTCTTTTCTCCTGAGTGCTCGAGAGCATTGATCACCGATTCGGTGACGAGAATCTTTGCCTCACCGATGTGTTCCGGACTGATGGCCATATGACGCCCCAGCCGCTCGAGTCCCTCGACTGCCACCAGCTCAATGTCAGGGATTTTCGGCAACGTCATTTTCAACGACACGGAGTCTTGCATCGCAATCCCTTCAGTTGGACTCTGGAGAATTGGGTGTGGCGGAATCGGCCGGCTGTTCCTTCCGACGGATTACCATCATGGTAAGATCGTCGTCCTGCACGGCGCCGGTCATCCATGATTCGCCGGCCAGGACGAGTTGCTCGATCACCTCCCGGGGAGCGGAGGTTGCGTTTGCTTTGAACGTTTTCTCCACGCGGGAGTAGTCGAACATTTCTCCGGCGGCGTTCTTCTGCTCCGGCAATCCATCGGAAAGGAGGAGAAGCAAGTCGCCTGCCTCGAGAGCACCCGAGTAGATAACGTAGGGAAAATTCTTCATGGCGCCAAGCGGCATCCCTTTCAGAAGAATTTCCTCCGTCGACTGATCCTGCGCATGATAGAGATACACCGGCGGCATTCCGGCGCTGGAGAAAGATAACGAATTCCCCTTGAGACGCACAAGGGTCAAAGCCATGAAAAGCCGGCCAAGGCGGATCTGCTTGATGGCGTTGCTGCAATGGGAGAAGAATGTGAGGATATCGAATCGTGACGCGTCGGAGAGGAAGAGTCCCTTCATCAGGGTTACAATCGTCCCGGCCTGCATCCCGTGCCCGGTGGCGTCTCCGAACGCTATACGCAAAGAGCCGTCGTTATCGACGTGAAAATCGTAGTAGTCCCCGCCGACTTCTGTCGCGGTTTTCATGAACACCGCAATCTCGTATTCCGGCAACGAGGGAACCTCCCTGGGCAGGAGGGAGAGTTGAAGTCTTCGGGCATCTTCGAGTTCCTTGGTCTGTCGCTCGTTTTCCGCCTCCAGTGCGCGTTTTTCCGCCTCGGCGGCCTTTGCCCGAAGTTCTGATTCCCGTACCTGTGCTTTCTGCTCACGGCGGTTGATTTCAAACCGGCGCAAACTGTAGAGAATAACCAGCACGATGAGGACATAAGACCCGTACGCCCACTTCGTTTTCCACCAGGGAGGAATCACGATGATGCGCAGCGAGGCCCCGTTCTCATTCCACTTCCCATCGTTGTTTGATCCCCGGACCCGCAGGGTATACTCGCCACCGTCAAGGTTGGTAAACGTTGCCCGCCGGTCAGTCCCGAGTTCTATCCAGCTGTTACTGTACCCCTCCAGCTGATACGCATACTGATTCTTGAAATTGTTGTAAAAATTCAGGGCGGAGAACTCAAAGTTGGTGATGTTGTCCTTATACGACAGGGTGATTTCCTTGCGCGCATCAATCCCGTGCCCCTCGATGGGCTTCCCCTCCTTGTCCGAGGTATTGTAACGGACAAAGGAAGTGAACACCACGGGTGGAATGTAAGGGTTCATCCTGACACTATCGGGCTGGAACCGGTTGAAGCCGTTGCTGCCGCCAAAGTACATCTCTCCGGTCCGGTGGTCTTTTGCATATGCTCCCTGATTAAACTCGTTCCCCTGCAAGCCATCGTTGTAATCGTAATTCTGAAAGGTCTGTCCCTTCGGATCGAATCTGGAGATGCCTTTGTTGGTGCTGAGCCAGAGATTCCCGTGTGCATCTTCAAGTATGCCGAGAATGACGTCGTTGGGGAGACCGTCCTTCTCTGTATAATGGGTGAAATTTCCAGATTGCCGGTCGAGCTTGTTCAGGCCGCCGGTGGTCCCCACCCAGATTGTCCCCGCATGGTCCTCATGGAGCGAGACAACAATGTTATCACTGAGAGAAGAAGCCCGTGCGTCATCATGATGGAAATGTGTAAACGTGCCGGTGGCACGATCGAACCGATCAAGTCCGCCGCCGTAGGTTCCCACCCAGAGAGTGCCTTCATGATCTTTCAGGAGAGCCCACACCCCGGGCCCACCCAGACTTCCGGATATCGAGTCGCTGTGCGTATAGCTTGTGAAAAGAGATGTTTTTGTATCAAGTCTGTCCAGCCCGCCGCCATACGTCCCAACCCAAATTGTTCCGCCGGTGTCCTCACAAAGGGAGTAGACTCTGTTATCACTCAGGCTCTGGGGGTTGGTTGGATCGTGATGGAAGTGGGTAAACGTTCCGGTCTTGCGGTCATACCGGTCCAACCCTGCACTTACCAGGCCCAACCAGAGATTTCCCGCATGGTCTTCGAGCATGCATTGGACCATATTGTCGCCAATACTCTGAGGGCGGGCGGGATCGTGCGTGTGATGCGTGAAAATGCCGGTGTGAAGATCCAGCTCGTCGAGGCCGAGCCGCGTCCCGATCCACACAGTCCCGGACTTATCCACGTACGCAGAGGATATGACATTGTCCTGGAGGCTTGCCGGGTTTTCCGGGTCGTGTTCATAATGATAAAACGCACTGAGTTCCGGTTGAAAGTAATCGGCACCATGATCGCCTGTTCCGACCCAGATCATTCCTGAACGGTCCTGGTACAAGGACAGAATCCGATTATCGCTGAGCCCCTTCGGGTCCGAATCGGAGCGGCGGTAATGCGTGAACGTTCCGGTGACGCGGTCGTACCGGTTCAGCCCTGCCCGGAAGGTTCCCACCCAGAGGGTCCCGGAACGGTCCTCCATGATAGGCCAGACCCAGCTATCACTGAGGCTGCCGGGATTGTCCTCTTCATGCTTGAAATGGACGAAGGTTTCTGTCGTCGGGTCGAAGCGGTCTAATCCCTCATGGGTGCCGACCCAGATGGTTCCGGTATGATCACCATACACAGAATACACGCGGTCGTCGACCAAGGTTTCCTGATTGTCTGCGCGGTGTCGGAAGACCTTTGTTGATCCATCGGCGAGGTTTGTCCTGGTCAAACCCTGTCCGATCGTTCCAGTCCAGAGATAGCCGGCGGGATCTTCATACGTGGAATGGATGGAGCTCTTTTTGCATCCGCGAAGGTTCACCCGTTCCGACGGAACCTGTTGAAACGATTCCGTCAGGCGGTTGTAGCGGTTCAACACATTGGGGGCATTCAGGGTACCGATCCACAGGGTGTTATTTGAATCTTCGGCTATCGACACGATGAAATTGTCAGCGAGGCTCGAGGAGTCGGCAGGATCATGTTTGAAGGCCTTCACGGAGTAGCCGTCAAATCTGTTCAAGCCGTCCTGTGTCCCGAGCCAAATGAATCCTTCGTGGTCCTGGAAAACGCACATCACAGCGCTCTGTGACAAACCCTGCTTGACTGTCAGGTGGGCAAAGTTATAGAGGTGCTGTGCGGGAAGTTCCGGCGACCAGCAGACGAGGATCAGCGCAAGGATCGAGAGTCGAACACCGGCACATGCATGGGATCTCCTTTGAGCGGAGTGTAGACGCCGGAACGAGCTCATGTGTACGACACTGTTCAATCGAGCTCCAGGGTATGGGCGAGAATAGAGGCACCAGGCCACTCTGCAGGGTTGCGCAGAGCGACCTGGTGCACGGTAACCAGTACAGTACTTATTTCAGGAATAGCATCTTCCGGGTTTCAACAAAGCCGGACGATAACCCGTTCGCCGTCGGGCGGGCCTCGATGCGATAGAAATACACACCGGTACCAACCGTATTGCCATGATCATTTGTTCCGTTCCATTGAACGCTATACGACCCCGCCTTCTGGATATCCTGCACCAGGGTTCGCACCACCTGACCGAGAACGTCGTAAATCACCAGGCTGACACTCCGATCTTCCGGCAGCTGGTATTGAATCATTGTTGTCGGATTGAAGGGATTGGGGTAGTTCTGTGCCAGGGCGAACGTCGTGGGAATCTCACCCTGTGACCCCGGCTCGTTCACCGATGGCTTCAGCAAACCGGTAAATGCCGAGGCGAGGGTCATCTGCACTCTTTTTCCGATGACGACGTTTCCGGCAAGGAACGCGCCGGTTCCGGAACTTCCATCAAGAATCGCAACCGTGCCGTTCGGTGCATAGATATTTGCGGCCAGGATCGCAGACGGTCCGGCAATGGCACACCAGCTGTACGTTGGATCGTCGGTATCCTTTCCGGTAATGTACATTACAATATTCGACGCACTCAGTCCGCTCCCCGGGGCCGGGCCAAACGACGCACCACCGAGGAGGGCAAGCCACTTCGCAATACGAATGGTTGAAGCCGAACCGACGGTCAGTTGCGCGTTTGCACGGAGAAGAATCTGCGATGCATCATAGATTCCTCCGCTGAGCTTGAGCGTGCCGTATTGCTGTACGGTGATGGAGCGGTAGCGTCCCGGAGAAAGCGTCACACTCGTACCGGACGCTACGGTGATATCCGCTGTTCCAGGATTCGCAGATTGGAACGGCGGCAGAACTTTCACCACCGGGAGAGCGAGAGGAGTCGAGAGCGCTCCCGTGATCGACCCATTATTGGTCAACGTGTTGTAGTACACATTACTCGCAACAGACGCCCCTTGCAGAACATAGATGCGGTTTGCCTTCAGTGCGTACAGCGGCGGCGTTGTGACATTTCTTCCCACAGTAAGCTCAATGTTGGGCCTTCCAGAAGTCCGAACTCCGTTGACGATAATGCTCCCGGAGATCACACGCGCGCTGTCGAGCACCGTGACACTATTCGTGGCCAGAACAACCGCATCGGGCGAGAATGGCGTGGACACATAGACTGATTGCCTGGACTCGCGGAAGAAACTGTCCTGAACCGCGGGGATGAATCCGTTCGCATGGACCGCAAACGAATAGGTTCCTATTGTCGCGGTGTTGGTGAAGACACCGGAATAGATCCCATTGTTCCCCTCTGTCAGCGTGAGAGTCTGCGGGATGCCGCCAGGGGGGGTGACATCGACCTTTACCGAAGCCCCTGTGACGGCCCCACCTCCCGTGACGTGCTCACCGCCCGGCGATTGACCTCCCTGAGAGATGGTCACATCAATATTCACTTTGTCATTCTGGAGATAGTTCGCCTTGTTAAAGGCCACATCCATAGTCACATCTGCCGCGGCGATCAGGGAGAGGTGCAGGCTCTCCGGATTTGGCGGCTCCGGGGTGGAATTTGCGCCTTCAACATGCAGCGTCCATTCACCCCCTTCCGGATGAGCGATCTTGTAGAAGGCAAAGGTTGAACCTTCGAAATACTGTACCTCGGGATGCAGCCCAAGATTTGCCGGGACGATCGTATCACCGCTCGGACTGATCAGGCCCAGGACAAAAGTGCTCCCCTGCCAGTTCAGACCGGGGAGAACCGTGCCGACGCCCGGATCAACCGCCCCTTGCCAATTCAACCCGCCTTGCCAGTTCAAGCCTCCCTGCCAATTCAGGCCACCCTGCCAGTTCAAGCCGGTCGCATTGGAGGCGAACGTGGTGTCCGCCAGCAGTTGGAGGCCGGTGATTCTGTTCCACATTTGCTTCACGACCTGACTGATGGTTGTATCGGCTGCGTTGTAGTAGGCTCCTGCGGTTGTATCCGCGAGCTTGCTGTTCAGGTCCTGTCCGGTGCTCCCGGCAAACCCCATGGTGAAAAGATGTTCGCCGGCGCCGCGGAGCGATGGGGCGAGGCTTAATGCGGCGGGGGTCCCGGCGTCTTCTCCCGCACTGAAGAGTATGATCGCGCGAGAATTCGGCGACGGATTGGCGGTCACCTGTCCCAAGGCTGTCTGCAATCCCTGCCCTATCGCGGTCGTTCCGCCAACAGCCATTGCTCCGATTGCATTACTCACGGATGCTCTGGAGGCACTGTCCGTAAGAGTCACGAGAGGATACACAACCGTACCGGGCAATTGGACGACACCAACACGATCACCCGGACGCAATTGCTGGATCAGCTCCTGTGCACTGTTCTTGGACGGGGTGAACCCATCGTATGTCGTGGAGAACGTCGAAGACCCGTCGAACACCAGAACAAGATCGACATGGCTGGCAGGGATATTATTATAGATATACGCAATGCCGGCCGTGTCCGGAGAATGCAGAACGCGTTTTGAAGTTTCGCCGTTCTTGATGAATCCGTACATCGTTACCGTATCGTTGTCGGCACCCATGAAGGGGATATATTGTGGATAGCCGGGGTTATAGATATCGCCGAGGCCGCCGAAGTGGCCGATTTCATGAGTCGCGACGTTTTGCACGTCCTTCACCCCCGCAGTATCCGCGGGCCCGGTCACCTTTGCAAAAGTGAAGTCCTCCGCGTTGAATGCCACATCCACATCCGTAAGCTCGCCGTTCAGGCTGTTGTAACGCACCCTGGTCACCGCAATGACACTCGGGTCCACACCGATGGAATCAGCCCAGTGGCTATTGACCCACACGATGTTGTTGATACCGTCAGGAAGCCCTCCCCAATGTGTCGAGCTGGTCGTGCCACCGGACGAATACTTGACCTGCGGGAGTTGGTTCCACGTTGCGAATGACGAATCGATGATAGGTGCAAAGGCAGAGGGTACCGAAGCGCTCAGGTCATAGGTGCCCTTTCCATCTGCCCAATGCAGGGGGATGCCGGACAGAGTGGTGTTGACAACGTAATGATTGCCGTACACACGGGGCGATACGCCGATCAGGAGGTCTGGTGCGAATTCCGATGTGTTGTTTGCACTATCAGTCGCAGTCGCGGTAAGATAATACCCCGGGGTTAAGGGGACGGGCGAGTGGTAGGCAAAGGTCGCGTTCCCGAGGGCATCCGTGCGGATCGTCAGCGATCCCACGACGGATTGAGCCCCGCCGTAGCCGCTCGGATCCGGCGATGCGTCCTGGAAGAACTCTATACGGGAGAAGGTATTCGGCCAGCTCACGAGCGATCCGCGCACCAGAGAGGATTCCGGGGATGCGACATACAGAATGGGGTAGTTCTGAGCATTGTTGATCGAGTCGGGTAATGCGGGATACGTATCCGGGACCGGGTGCTTCGGGACCATGTTCGCGGTCACCCCATTCCCGCCAAGATCAATACCGAGTCCGCCATTCGCATAAATCAGGTTCGAGGTGAATGCATTGTGTGCAGGAGTTCCGCTGCCCCCGCGCACGAGGATTCCCGATCCACCATTGTGGATTATGGTGTTCCCTTGATTGAGTCCTGTTCCGCCAATGGTGTTGTTCGATCCGAGGATGACAATGCCGTTGCCGGAGAAGTCATCGATGAGAACTCCTTGAACAGTGACTCCCGAGAGAAGCGTGAGACCATCTGCGCCCTGCCCGGCATTCTGGCCGTTGATCTCGATAAGCGGTTTTCCCGTATAACCGGGCTGAGTGGTCGCATCGACGATGACCACATCAGTCATTTGCGGCAACGGTGAGAGCGGTTGAAGAGTCTGGACACCACTCCCGGGAATATTGAAACGCAGTGTGTCCGGCCCGGGGTGCGCGTTTGCAGAGAGCATTGCATCGCGCACTGTACCCGTTCCGGTGTCGGCGAGAGATGCTACCGTAAACACATTCGGCAAGAAATTTCCTGAAATAGAATGATTGGCCGAAATTGCCGGGAACGTATACGACGTCAATGGTCCGACAGGAGATCCGTCGACGAACACCGACGACACGTGATATCCGGTCGAAGGCGTGAACAGAATTGTCGGGGTTGACCCATAAGGCACCGTACTGACGCCCGCGGGCGACACGCTCCCGTTGAAGCCAGCCGTGGCGGTGATGGTGTACGTGTCGATCGCAAACGATACGCTGATGGTGTGGTTCGACGTGTCGTTGACAAACGTATAGCTTGAGGTGGAATCAACAGGGACTCCATCCACGAGTACGGTGTCGACATGATAATGTGCGTCCGGAAGGAACTGGAAGGCTTTCGAAGCTCCGTAACTGATGGAAACCACGCCCTGCGGGACGATCTTCCCATGTGCACCCGCGGAGGCGGTGAGAGTATATGAATTGAGAGCGAACACCGAGCGGATTGTGTGGTTCGTGTCAATGCCGGCAAAGGTGAACCCCGAGACGGAATCCACCTTCACGTTGTCGACAAAAAGTGAATCAAGATGATATCCGGTCGACGGACTGACCACAAACCGTTGTGTCGAACCCCAGGGTAGGACGATGCTCCCGAGCGGAATGAGAGTCCCGTTTGGTCCGGTCGAAGCGAGCAGGGTGTAGGTATTAATGGCGAACTTTACGAGCAGCGAGTGGTTGGCGGAACTTGCCGTAAAGGTATAGCCGGACGGCGCCCCGATGAACGACTGGTCTACGAAAACACTGTCGACATGGTAATGCGCATTGGGAACGAAGTTGAATGCGACGGTTCCCCCGTACGGAACAGGGATCGCACCTGAGGGGGATACGATTCCATTCGGACCCGCGGCGGCGGTGATGGTGAGTGTATCGATTGCGAAGGCTGCAGCGATGGTATGGTTTGACAACACCGGGGGGAACGTGTATGCCGTCGTCGAATCGACGTGGGTCCCATCCACCAGAAGAGACGTCAAATGGTAATGTGGCGAAGGTGTAAGAAGAAACCGGGGTGTCGTCCCGTAGTTGACGACTATCGCACCGGCGGGGGCAATGGTGCCGTTTCCCGATGCAGACGCTGTGATCGTATAAGTGTCGACGGCAAATGTTACGATAAGGGTATGATTGCCCGACACTGGAGAGAAGGTGTATGACGTTCCATTGCCCACATATGCGCCATCGACGAACAAACTATCCACATGGTAGTGGGGAGCTGGTGAGACTGTGAAGGACGGTGTGGCTCCGTAAGGGACAGTGACAACCCCCGAAGGGTTGATCGTGCCGTTCAGTCCTGCAGTGGCCGTGATGGTATATTTGTCGATCGCGAATGTCACCTCAATAGTGTGATTCGTTATGACATTCGGAAAGGTGTAGGATGCGGGCGCTCCAACATATAACCCGTCGACCAGGACGCTGTCGACATGGTAGTGGGGATCAGGGGTGAAAGTGAAAAGCTGGTTTGTGCCGTTGTTTACACTGACCGAGCCCGAGGGGGATATCGAGCCATTTGGCCCGGCCGAGGCAGTAATCGTGGCATTGAGATCACAACTCACTTGAAGGTCGAGGTAATTCTTCGAACTCTCCCAGTCTCCGTGGACGGCGAGAACGTTGTCCCCCGTCGGGGAAAGGAGGCTGTCCGGTACGGAGAAAACAAAATCACCGGGTGCTGCACAGCTGTTGTGTTCCTTGTTTCCGCCCGAGATATCTTTCCCGTTGAAGAACACCTGAACGGCATTGTCGATCGCGACGCTTACCTTGACATTCTTTGCTCCAGCCGGGACGCCGACATGCCTGCGGAGAAGGACGTCGCGTGACGATGGCCAGAGAATCTTGATATGGTCTGCATCATTGAGAGGGCATGGGGGTGAAGACGTGTTGTTCAACGTTCCCACGGCCGCATTCCCCGTCGGCCACGAGGAGTCATCGTAGGCCGGATTTTTGAATGTGCTGATCTCCTTCGCCGAAGTCTTCACGATCAGATACTTGTAGCCCGGCGCCTGATACGGTAGGATGATTTGATTCATCTGGCCGTAGCCAAGGACTGGAACCAAAAGGATTGCCAGGGTGAGAAATATTAGCCATCTTCGCATCAGTAGCTCCCTCAGGATAGTTGGCCCACATCTTTTGCATCAAGTGTGTAACTGCGGAATTGCGACGGTCGCTCACAGAGCATCAGTGTTTCACGGCACCGGCCTCAACCGCGCTGCGGACCTGCGCCACAATCTGGGCAAGGGGAGCCACTCCGGAGACCAGTCGGGCGCCTGTGGCGGCATCGGTCTTGATGGAATATTTCCCCTCCACGCCGCCTGCCACATGATACCGCTCGTTCTTATCCTTGGCGGCAAATACCATGACGTCTTCATCCTTGCGGAATGCCGGCATGTCGCTGTACATTTCGCCGACACCGTCGATTTCACCGCCTGGAACGTAGACTGTCAGCGTGGAACCGGCATTGCTTCCTTTGACGAATTCCGAAACTGAAATCACCACCCGGGTCCTGATGCGGGTTCGGGTTTCATTCCATTCCGGGAGAAGTGATGAAACGCGCCCGACGGCAACAACGTCTGCCTGCCGGGTGAGTTCAGCGGTTGTCACTGAAGAGATCTGGGCTCTTGCCGCCGGGATGCCCATGGAGGTGGTCAACCCAAGAACGGCAAGCAAAGAACAGCGCATGAGAAGGGATTGTCTCATTGAATGACTCCGACAAGTTGGAAGTGAGAATAAGCTGGTGGTCATGACGTTGGAGAATTGCATGCGTTGCGAGGGATGGAGAAAGCGCGGTGCCGGTGGCACTTGTCGTTGAAGAGAAGACCGGAGTACCGAGTGGTCAAGGGGCCTGTACAGGGAGAGAACATGTGAGAGCATCCTGGAACCTGAGAACAGGAAACCACGACAGTAGTCTGGAAAGAACGGGTCTCTCAGTCCCTCACGCACAAAAAAAGCACGGCGTGATAATCAAGACGGGAAAACAGTAAGGATTGTATCCATTTAACCGCGGGCACCTTCCCATCGTTCCCAGAAAGTTCCCATATTGGTAGATATAAATAGAAACGCAGGGATTCGAATGGAATTGAGCAAAGCAGATGGTTATGGGGGGCATGTGCGAATAATCGCAGTCTTCTGTTTAGAATCAGAGAAAGAGAATTCTTGACTGTCCTGCTCAGCGATCCACCAGCGCCAATGAAATTGACCCGACATCAATGCCGGGGCGGAAGTCTTGGGGAAGAGTCTTGTAGTTTCACGTGGATGTTTGCGAGGATGGCCGGCACCGCGGACGTCAAAGATATTTTTCTTACTTTAGATCCTTCAACGGCATGGCGGAATGATATTCCGATACACTTGAGGTGCAAAGGCAGGATATACTCACGTGAAGGACGATCAAGTGATTCAACTTACCCCTTTTGGGCTCCAGGATTTTTCCCGACTCATTTCCTGGATAGGATCTCCTGAAGAGCTCGTTCAATGGGCGGGTCCACGACTGTTCACCTATCCTCTGGACATCACCCAGCTTACCGTTCATCAGTACGAAACACTGGGTCAAGCACCGCGGAGCAGAATTTATAAGGCGCTCGCGGAGGACGGTCGCGTCATAGGCCACGTTGAATTCGGAGGGATCGATGCGCGGGACGGCATGGCCACGCTCTGCAGAGTGATGGTTGCTCCCGAAGAACGCGGGAAGGGTCTCTGTCTGCCGATGGTGCGGGGAGGCCTGAAACTAGGATTTGAGGAACTACACTTCCGGCGAATTGAGTTGAACGTCTACTCATTCAATCTCAACGCTCTTGCCTGCTATCAACGGGCGGGGTTTGTCCGTGAGGGGCTTGCACGAAAAACCGTCCAGGTGGGCGATCAGTTCTGGGACACCGTCACGATGGCGATTCTCAAAGAGGAGTGGAACGAGAACTGAGGACAAAGCCGCCGGGATTCCCGGGGAACGATGGTCTGTGGCCATCCGTTCCCCGACAACCCCGTGAAGAGATGCTGCCCGCTCAGGTTTGAGGTGCCTTCACAATTGCTCCAGCCCCTAATCCAGCCAAAACCCATCCGAGGAGGCTATCGAGCACCATCGCCACGGTGTAGTCCGCGGGATAATCGAACCAGTTGAAATTCGAGAGATGAATGAAAAAGGAGATCAGGACTCCGAACATGCCGAAAAAGGTCACCCGGGCAAAGTATGACGATGTATACGCAGTGCTCCGGATGAGGAACCAGACCCCGAGGAGCGCACAGAGAATGCTATTTGCGAGTCCGAACAGTAACTGGTCAACACGCATCTGATCGGAGCCGTGCGGATTATACATGACCAGGGCCGTGGGACCGGCTTTGTACTTCTCCGCCCATGTCTTTTGCAGGGCGTCATAGTGGTCCGCAGTCAGTCCCTCCTTTCGCGGCATTGCCGGCAGCGCATACATTCCCCTTCCCCCCATCGACTGCTTCAGAGCTGCAAGGACCGCGTCTTCATTCATCGGGGTGTGAAGCGCGTTGCTATTGAAGGGAAGAACAGTCCATGCGATTGCACCCCATACAAAGAAGATGATCCCCCCAACCAGTCCTCCAAGCAGAAATTGTCGCATCGAGACCTCCATGAATTTGGTGGCAGAGAGAGGGAGAAGAAAACGCGCAATGTCGATGGCTTCTCAATACGGAATCGGATTGAAAGTAGCAAGCGCGAAGAGCGATGCAGGGCGCCCGGAACGATTCACGTGAGCTTCGCACACTCGCGGTACCGGAAGCAATCGGCCGTGTGGTCGTTCACCATTCCCACGGCCTGCATGAAAGAGTAACATATGGTGGATCCGACGAAGGAAAATCCCCGTGCTTTGAGCTCTTTGCTCATCGCGTCTGACTCGGGGGTCGTTGCCGGAACCTCCTTCATCGACTTTCGTGCGTTCTTTTTCGGTCGGCCGCCGACGAATTTCCAGAGGTACGTCTCGGCGCTGCCGAATTCCTCTTGCAGCTCAAGGAAAGCGCGGGCGTTTTTGATTGCGGCCTCGATCTTCAGCCGGTTGCGCACAATCGATGCGTCCGCCATCAGCCTTCGTATTTGTGCCGAACGGTATCGGGCGACAATTGCTGGATCGAACCGGTCGAATGCCGATCGGTAGCCGTCCCGCTTTTTCAGGATGGTGAGCCAGTTTAACCCCGCCTGGGCACCTTCGAGGATCAACATCTCAAAGAGACGACGGTCATCGTGAACGGGTACCCCCCACTCATGATCGTGGTACTCCAGGTTCAGCGGATGGCTGGCGGCCCACAGACATCTTCTCCGTGCTTGGCGCATACTGTTATCCGTATTCCTCATACCTCAAAGCATTCCACTCAGTCTCCGCAGGATCCACTCTGTTGCGAGAAGGAGGACGATTGCGATGATCATCCACATGGCCTGCCGGAGCGAGGAGTCCGTGGTATGGGCGATCGGTTGTTGAACAAATGCCGGGTGGGAAAAGAGCAGGGAATCGAGCCGGTCGATCTCACCCGGTTCAAGATATGCTCCACCCGTGCGATAGGCGAGTTGCCGCAAGAGCAAATGGTTTGCCCGGGTGTCCTGGAATTCCAGCTCCGTGCCACCGACGACAAACCGCCCGCGATCCTCGCCGAGCACTGCGCCGTTCACTGAACCGGTTGCGTGAAACGTGTAATCACCTTCAGTCAGCCCATCCAACGATCCTTCATATCTTCCCCCGCCGATCGGACGCATGTCGGTCTCGAATCGGAGGCCGTCGCGCTCAGCGGTGAGGTGGAGTGTGGCATTCTCGACCGGTTCCGCATTTTGGTTATAGATCTGGCCTGTGAATGTCGCCGGCTGTCCATCGGGGAAGGAATCCTCGACGGGTGAGACGCGGACCGGCCGCCGGTCATCCGGAGTAGTCAGCCACTTGATGGTGTTGGTCAGGAACGTTGCGAAGAGGTCGGCAGTCCCCGCAGATTCCTGTGTCATGAGGCGCCAGCGCCAGATGCCGTACGCGAGCAAGGCGACACTCTTTTCCTGACTGACAGATTGTGCAAGGAGGACAGGGTCGTGAGACGCGGCTTTTCCTGAGCGGGCAAAGCCGAGGACCACGCTTCCCGGTTTAGCCGTGTAGGAGCTCACCGTGCTGAACACCGGCGGCAGATTGTTCCATGCGGACCAGTCCGCTCCTCCTCCGAGGATTGGGTGTTCGCGTTGGTCGTCAGCGGGCTGAAAGGAGATTGATCGTTCCGTCTGAGTTCTCATCCCCACAGTGAAGGGCAGAGCGCCGGCGATATCGTGAAAGGAAGAAGGGCTTGCATGCCGTCCATCGACGTACAGGATCGGCGTGAACGAGCCGGCGATTCGTTGCGAAAGCTGACGGGCGATCTCCGGGGAAGTTGAAGAGGTGGGGAATCCCACAAAGATGAAGCAATCCGCGGAATCCAGGAATGCGAGGGGTGGGCGGCCCTCATAAAAGGTCCCCTGGGATGTTTGCGTCACCGAGCGGACCTGCAGGTTCTTATCCTCCTCCAGAGTCTGACGGACGATGGTGAGATCGGGGGAGGGTTCGCCGCCGATGATCAGGATTTTCAATTTGCTCTTGAGCACGCGTGCGACAAAGCTCCGCTGGTTGTTCGCGGCGGTAATTTCCCCCGGCAGCGATGAAACATCCACGGTGTAGCGATTGAGGCCGACACCGTCGGGCACATAGGACAGATCAATATTGTATTCCCTGCTCCCCGGCTGCAGCTGAAGCTTTGACCGATCGAGGACCTTCCCGCCTTCGCGGAGAGTCACTTCCACTCCGGCACTGTCGAAGCCGGAACTCAGGACTGTGGCGCGGACCGGAGCGCGTGTTCCCGCGTACACCAGATCGTTCGCCGCAACGCGTGACACAAGAACATCCTTCTGTTCCGCCGTGTCGCCTATCCCGACACAGTAGAGCGGAACACCCAACCGTTCGGTCTCACCAAGGGGATCGCGTCCGATGGTGTACGTCCCGTCGGAGACGAGAAGGACGGCGTTGATGCGGCGGCGATCTTTCTCCGCGGAGATCGACTGCAGAGCAGAGGCGATGTCCGTTCCCCCCTCATTGAGCGACAAAGTATCCTTCGGAGTTCGGTCGTAGGGCCGGAGATGGATGCCGAACGTATAATAGAGCACGGAGGCCTTCGACATTACCCTGTCGAACACCCCGGCTGTCCGCACGTTCTCGATTTGCACACGACGGTTGCCGGACCGGTCGATAATGCGCATGCTCTTCGAATTATCGAAGAGCACTGCGAGAACCGGAGGCGTGGAAGTGGTGAAGCTGAGATGAAGGATCGGGTCGAACAACAGGAGAACCAGGAAGGCAAACACCAGGGCGCGGAGCGCCATCAGGATCCTGCGACGGGCCGGGGACACCGGCGGATGGGTCTTCCGGTAAAAAAAGGCTGCCGCAAGAATCGCGAGGATCGTCAGGAAAGCCACAATCCCGAGAGCGGCTGCGAGGTCGATGTGGATACCAGGCACGGGTGTTTGAAAATCCTTCGGGAGGGCGTTCTGCCGGGTGATGGACCTACGTTGGTTGCGTCGTTTGGACCAGTCTCTCTACAATCGTCTCGGCGGTCACGCCATCAGCTTCGGCATTGAAGTTCGGCACAATCCGATGGCGGAGCACGGGAAGAGCGACATGACGGACATCCTCGATGTCAGGGGTGTGCCGGCCGTTCAGGATCGCGCGGGTTTTTGCGCCGAGGATCAGGTACTGTGAGGCACGGGGTCCTGCACCCCACGTGAGCCAGTCCCGGATAAACTGGGGGGCCGTTTCATTCTTCGGGCGTGTCATCGTTGCCAGGCGCACTGCAAACGCGATGACGTTGTCGGCTACGGGGACCCGGCGGACGAGGTCCTGGTACCTCATGATTTCCTTCCCATCCATGACCTGCTTCAGCGAAGGAGTGGCCTGACTCGTTGTTGCTTTGACAATCTGTATTTCCTGATCGTTCGTGGGATAATCGAGCCAGAGGTTGAACATGAATCTGTCGAGTTGGGCCTCCGGAAGCGGATAGGTCCCTTCTTGTTCAATCGGGTTCTGGGTGGCGAGGACAAAGAACGGCTCTTCGAGGATATGAGTCTGCCCTGCAGCCGTCACATGATGTTCCTGCATTGCCTCGAGGAGTGCGGCCTGCGTCTTTGGCGGAGTCCGGTTGATTTCGTCGGCGAGGACGATGTTTGCGAACACAGGACCCTGGATGAACTTGAAGGACTTCACACGACGGGCGCCCGACTCCTCAAGGATCTCCGTTCCGGTGATGTCGCTCGGCATGAGATCCGGCGTGAACTGGATTCGGCTGAACTTCAGGTCGACGACCTGGGCAAGGGTTCTGATCAGAAGAGTCTTGGCCAGACCGGGCACGCCGACCAGGAGGCAGTGTCCGCGCGCAAGCAGCGAAACCAGAAGCTGCTCAATGACGGCTTCCTGCCCGATAATGGTCTTCCCGATTTCCTTGGTAAGGGTCTGGTACGACGATTTCAGTTGCTCGACCCCGGCAACATCGGCCGACTGCTTTACTCGTTGTGGACTCACATCACCTCGTCCGGATGAGATTAGAGGATCTTCCAGGGCACACTTCAGGTCTTGATCTGCCAGAATATCTCTTTATGCAACTTCTCCATCCATGCCTGGTAGTCCTTCGTGCGTTTCAGATTTAACGCAAGCGCCTCGATCTTGTGATAGTCCGTGCTGAGCGACATCTTGTGTGCCGCAGTGCGCTTCTTCAGCAGCACGATTTGATACCCGTAGGAGGTCCCTGCCGTGACACGGAACGGCAGACTGATTTCCCCGGCTTTCAAACTGTCGAGAGAGGGAATCCAGCCCTTGTCGAGCTGATCGTATTGAACCGTCCCGAGGGACCCGCCAAGGAGGTTGGACTCTTTGTCTTCCGAGAACTTCTTCGCGAGCTCCGCAAAGCTCGTCCCGTGGATCGCAAGGTTCCGCACGGAATCGAGGAAAGCGACGGTGGAAGAGTCGCTCTGCTTATTTCGTTCGATGCGGATCAGGATATGCCGGGCATGCACGGCGTCGCCCCGCCGTTCGATGAGCTGGATGATATGAAACCCGAATTCCGTTTGGACGACCGGCGAGATCTGGCCTTCGGTCAGGCCGAACACGGCGCTCTCGAATTCCTTGACGAATTGTCCGCGACGGACGAGTCCAAGGTCTCCCCCCTGCTGTGCGCTCCCGGGATCCTGCGAATACTTCTTCGCGAGCGTTGCGAAATCTGCGCCCGCTTTGAGGCTGTCGAGCAGCGCATTGGCTTTTTCCCTGGCGGCATCCACCGCCGAAGTGGATGGCCGCGGGGAAACATAGATGCGGGAAATCTCCACCTCTTCGGGCACGGGGGGAAGACTGTCTTGATAGGTCCGGAAGAAATCCTCCACTTCATACCTGCCCACCTGGAGTCCCATGAATTGCTGTTGCTGCATCTTCTGCACGATGAGGTTCTTCCGCATCTCGTCCCGGTATTCCCGCTTGATCCGGCTGATGGGCATCCCGTAGATCTCTTCGAGCCGAGCTTCGGATCCGACTTGCTGCACCCGGGCTTTGATCTGCGAATCAAGTTGCTGTTGCACTTCGTCATCGCTCACGGTAACGCTGTCCTCCGCGGCCTTCGCAATAATAAGCCGCTCGTTGATCATGTTCTGCAGAACCTGATCGCGCAGACCCGGCGTTTTCGGATCGATGTGATTATTGAAGGCAAGGAATTGAATCTGGGAGTTCAACTCGGATTCCAGGATGACTTCTTTGTCGACGACAGCGACAATCTTGTCAAGGGTCTGCTCCTGGGCCAGGCCGGGCGAACACAGGGAGAAGAGAACGAAGACAGCAATGGCATATTTCATGGGATAACGACTCTCACAATATTCCAACGAATTTCATTCAGCATCGCGAACGGTTCACGATGCCTGCCCGTGCGTTCCGGAGCTCTCACTCGGTCGGGATATTGCCGGGAACGACGTCGACATTTGCCCGCGTACGCAGATCGGAAATGAGTTTCTCGTACTCTTCCCGCCGGTGCTCGATAAGCAGGCGATCGCGCACATCGTTTCGCACATACCCCAGATCGGGGACCGTCCCCGGCCGCATCATTGAATGGGTAATGAGAACATAGAAAGCCTTGTCCACCTTCAACACGAATGAGACATCCCCCCGGGGAATAGTCGTGGCCAGTTTCCAGAGTTCGGGGGGGTAGGTCCGTCCACGCGTGAAATACTGCTGGTAGGCCGACTGGAAGAGCGTGCGGTGGCCGGTGGAATCATCACGGTAGCGCGCAATCGCTTCTTCCCAGGTCGTCCCGCGCAGAATCTGTGTCCGGAACGCATTGGCCGCATCACGGTCGGAAAAGGCCGCAAAGCTCATATTCACAACATCCTCGCGCAGAGTGAAGCCTGCTTTGTGCAGCTGGTAGTAAGCTTCGATGGCAGCTTCGCCCGCGCCGGTCGTATCGTCGTAGATCTCCCTCTGGAGCAAAGCGGCGACGGCAAAGTGACGGCGCGCCTGCTCAGCCTCCCGTCGGACTTCTTCATCGTTGGCTATCCCCCGGCGTTCGGCTTCCTGGAACAGGAGCTCTGTAATGACCCACTCGTCGATATAACGATGCGCGTCCAGGACACTGTCCCTGCTCTGCGCCCGAACGCGCTCGATGTCCGCCTTCGTTAACGTGGTGTTGCCCACTTTGGCGACGTACGTTCCTCCCTTATAGTGCTCGCATCCGCCGGCCAGGAAGGCGGCGGAGAGGAGAACGAACGAGAGGAGAAGTCTATTTCTCAGGAGGCGCAAATGCCGACCTCAGCACGTCTACATTTTCCTGAACAGGGTACTTCGCACGGAGACTGTTGATCCAGTTGTCCTTCAGGCGCTCGGACTCGGTATCCTGGTACATCCCGGAAACCTCCGGCTGCGCCTCGGCAAAGGATTTCAGGTGCGAGGGATCCTTGCCGTTCAACCGCACAAGAAGATAGACGCCCTTGAATTTGAACGGTGCACTCACTCCGCCGGGCTGCAACGAGTCGGCATGGTTGGCCCTCTCGTCCGAGAGAACAGGGACAAGTGACGAAACAGGCCGGGAGAGAATCAGCGGCTGCTTCCCGCTGATGGTCATGTCGACGGTGTGCACAAGCTCCTTCAGCTGTTTTGGAGAACTCGCCCGTCCTTCGATCGCGGGGCCGATCACCTCGCTCTGCGCACGCACACGGGCCGTGTCGATCTTGAGCACGGCGGAAAGATATTTTTTCAACGTCACCAGCCGTTTCGGTGCAACGGTGGCGGCGGGCCCCTTCCCCGTGTCGGCGTGCGCGACGATATTTAACGCAAGACCGGGCTCCGCCTTGAACTCCTGCGCCATCGCAAGGAGGGTTTTCCTGGCTGCCTTGGTCAACTTGTCGGAATTGCCGTCGAAGTTGACTGTCCAGTGAGTGGGTTGTGCCAGCCGCACGGAGTCTTCTTCGGCGATCCGCTCCAGCGATTCCCCGGATCTGGCTTTCCCCAGAACTTTCTCTGCGAGGGGCAGAGACGCCATCTGAATTTCGGTGATATCCAATCGGTCCGGCCACACAAACTTCGATTTGTTCTTCTCGTAGAAAATCTGGAGCAGCGAATCATTGGGCTCGATCTTGTTCCAGACATTTTCCTGCTCCATCGAATAGAGGAGCACGCCGTCGCGGTAGTCGTTGAGAATGCCTGCAAAATCAGGGTACACATGGGCAAAGCTGTCGGCGGCCACTGTCCAGACAAATTGCTCCTTCACCTTGTTGAGCGGAGCCGTAAAGTTGGCGAAGCGCAACAGCGCGGCGGGGAAATCGGAACGTTGCCTGATCGTGCTGAGGGCACTATCGAGCGTCATGGATTGGCCATGAGCCCGAAAGATCACGGACCGGCCGAGGTCCGGGGTGAGGGTGGAATCCCAGCCGGATATGTGCGTCGTCTTGTTGGAATCGCATGTGGCAAGGAATTCTTTAACGGGGGCATCGTTCTCCACCAGGCCGACAGACTTCTCCAGTCGCGTCATGTACGAGCTGTAATCGCTTTCCGCGCGAAGTTGCTGGTAGACCTGCTGAAGCTCCGGTTTCAGTTCCTCATAGGTCTTCACCGGGCGTTGCCCCGTGCATTTGATAATGTGGTAGCCGTAAGGCGACCGGACGATTCCCGAGGTTTCGCCGGGCTTGAGCTTGAACGCGGCCTCATCGAAGGGTATGACCCATCGACGGCGGGCGAACCACCCCAGATCGCCGCCCTGCGGCGCAGAACCGGGATCCCCGGAGTTTCTCTTCGCAAGCGCGGCGAAATCGCCGCCCTGCTTCAGGCTGTCAAGAATTGCGGCGGCTTTTGCATACGCTTTCGCCGTATCCTCGGGAGTCGGAGTCATGGAGGGGAAGCGGATCATGATGTGGCTGCAGTGTATCTCCCCCGGCGAGGCGTGACGATCTGTGACCTGAAGAATATGCAGCCCGAACCGCGTCCGGACCAGCGAAGCCTGTCCGACGGGAAGACTGTAGGCCGCATCCTCGAAATCCGGAATCATCATCCCGGAGGTGAAGTAGTAGAGATCCCCGCCGTTTTCTTTTGCTGACGGGTCAATGGAATATTGTTTTGCAAGGAGATCGAACGGGGTGCCCTTCTTGAGTTCCGCGAGGATCTCGTTGCCCTTCTTGTATGCCGCGAGAGATTCCGCAGTCGTCGCGTTCGGTTGCAGCGTCAGCAGAATATGCCGAGCACGGACTTCTTCTTTTCTCCGGTCATAGAGCGATCGCAGTGCCGGCTGAATAATCTCACGGTCTGTCACATAGGATTGTGTCAGCGTCCCCTTGTACTGGCGGATTTCATACCTGATGGCGGGCTCGTTCTCAAGGTTGTTCTCCTTCGCATCCTTGAGTTTCAAGCGATAGTCAACCATCAAATCCAGGAAATGCTTCCGATCGGCAAAACTCAGAGTCTTGGCGGAATCGCGCGACGGCGCGTTCTTCAAATACTGGGTTTCATATTGTGAAAGTGTGATCGGCTCACCTGCAACAGTGGCGACAACAGCATCGTGCTCTTTGGGAGAGCACCCGGAGAGGACAATTGCACATCCGGCAATGGCGAGGCAACGCCTCCAAAGAAGGTCGAACGACATAGTTGAAGCTCTCACGTGATATTTTTGGGGAAAAAGTGTAATAGGCAAGAGTTTACTATTATACCCAAAACCGCGGGCGGATGCAAGAACGGTCCATTCGATATTGCGGGGAAATAAAGGAAAATTTCATGGAAATCAGCATGGCATCGCCCATCGCCCTCAGTGTATCTGCGCGAGCGCCTGCGAAAAGTCCTCCTTGATGTCGTCGATACTCTCAAGACCCGCGGAGATCCTGATCATTCCGGGGGTGACTCCATGGCGTGCGAGTTCCTCGTCGGTCATGTTGATGTGGGAGGAATAGACGGGAATGCTGACGAGGGTCTCTGCTCCACCGAGCGACATGGCGTTCACTGCAACCCGCAGTGCATCGCATACAGCTACAGCCCCGTCGACACCACCGTGAACCTCGATGGTAAGCATTCCGCCGAACCCGCCATGCATCTGCCGTTTCGCAACCGTATGGTCAGGATGTGAGCGCAACCCGGGATACAGAACCCTGAGGACGTGCTTCTGTTTCTCAAGGAACCGCGCGAGGGCCAGAGCGTTCTCGTTCTGACGTTGCACGCGAAGCTCAAAGGTCTTCAGGCTGCGGATCAGGAGATATGCCGCAAAAGGATCAGCGCATCCGCCGTAATACTTCATGCGCGTATGCGCCTCGCGCACGAATTCCGCCTTTCCGGCGACAACTCCGCCCATCAGATCTGTGTGTCCCCCGAGATACTTCGTCGCGCTTTCTACCACCACATCAACGCCAAACCGGAACGGATCCTGATTTACCGCCGTAGCAAAGGTATTATCGGCAATAACCATGACTTTCGTGCCCGCCCGCTTCTCGCCCTCCCTGACGGCGGAGACCAGTTGCTTTATATCGACGATTCCGATTGTCGGATTTGTCGGAGTTTCACAGTATACGACCTTTGTCTGCCGGCCAATCATTCCTGCCAGATTCCGGAGCGCATCCGCTTCGGCATAGCGGACATTGATCCCATGGTCGCTCAGGATATCCCGGAAGAAGCGGTATGTTCCTCCGTAGAGTGCCGGGGTACTGATAATTTCCTCGCCGGTTTTCACCGCCGCAAGAATCGCCGAACTTATGGCGGCCATCCCGGATGAGACAAAAAGGGCTTTCTCGGCATTCATCACGAGCGCCAGTCGCTCTTCCGCCTCGCGGACGGTGGGATTGTGATACCTCGTGTACACCAGAACGTCCGGGTCCCCCTGCGCATACCGGATGGCGTCCCCGGAACTTTCAAACCTGTAGGTGGAGGTTTGAACAATGGGAGTTGCGACCGGAGCTTTGAATGGATAGAGCTTGTTGCCGTGAATCGCACGGGTGGAGAGCGCGACGGAGTGCGGGGTAATCGGTTTGCGGGTCATATTCGCCAAGGATTAGTGGAACAATGCTGAGAGCGCAGTCAATCACCTGCCGGTGGTTCCTTCGGTCCGCCGTTTCAAAGCGGCGCGGTGATACGGCAGGAGAGCGGCATAAATCAACGTATGAATCGGGGTGGAGACGCCGTGAATCGCGCCGACTCGAACTACCGTTCCCGAGAGCGCGTCGAGCTCCAGGCGCCGGCCGTTTGCCAGATCGTTGTAGAGAGAGGAGCGCGAGCTGTTGTCGTATCGGGCGAGTTTGATGAACGCGTCTTCGACATATCCCCCGGGAATCGGAACGCCTGCAGCAGTCGCCACTGCCAGAGCTTCTTCCATCGCTGCCCGCAGCAGCGCTTTACTTTCCGGGACTGCGAGGATTTCCCCGAGGGTCAGCCGTGTGAGGGCTGTGATGCCACCCACCGCGCTGATGAAAATGAACTTGCTCCACAGCACTGCCGGAATATCGTCGGTATACTCGGCGTCCACGCCGGAGGCTGTGAACAGTCTGTGAAGTTCCAATCCACGGTTGCGCAGTTCATTGTCGCGCGTTCGGGCTCCAAAGACAATCTTTTTCGGTCCACCCCATTCGGTGATTGTCGCGGCCTGTGTGATCGTCGCATAGACGTATGCGACCCCGCCGAAGACCGTCCCTTCGGGGATCGTGTTGGCGATGACCTCTTCGTTGTCGATCCCGTTTTGCAGGCTGATGAGAATTGTTCCCCGGTGGAGCATGGGCGTTAGAGAGCGCGCAGCAGCCTCCGTGTCATAAGACTTGACGGTGAAGAGAATGATGTCCGCAGGTCCGATGTCCGCCGGCGCGTCGAAAAACCTGTCTCCCGGGACATGAATCGAACCACCGCCGCTGAGTACGGTCAGTCCACTTTTTTTGATCGCCGCATAATGCTCCCCGCGCGCGAGAAACTTCACGTCAACCCCCGCACTGTGGAGTCGGGCTCCAAAAAACCCGCCGACGCCTCCCGGACCGATGATTACTGTTCGATAACCAGCCATGGCAAGAGACTCCTTCGAGCGACCTCATTGGCCCGGGAGGTCGCATACTGATTCTTTCCCCGCGCTTCATCCGCGGAATGTTTCATGAGACAACCGTGCCTGCCGGTTACTTCCCCTCTGAATCTCGCGGCAAGGCAGGCTTCACGAAGATCACTTTCTCCCGCTCCAGCACAACGCTGCCGGGCTTTGCACCTTTGGGCTTCCGGACGTACTTCTTTTCCGTCATCGCGACGGGAACAAGTCCGGCGGTTTTCATCTTACTATAGTAAGCCGCGATTGCGGCAGCCTGTTCGCGAGCCTTTTTGCCGGGCTCTCCCTTCCCGGTGGACACCTTGAGAATAACGTGGGAACCGCTCGATCCTCGCGCGTGAAACCAGAGGTCCTGGGGTTTTGCATGGTGGAGTGTCAGGTCGTCATTGTTCTCGCTGCTTTTCCCGGCCAGCACCTCGAATCCCCCGTCCACAATGAAGCGCCGGAATGGTTGCGGGTCTGCAACACCCTTCTCTCCGATACCAAATCCGGCCAGTGCTTCCGATCGTTCAGTCATGATGCGTTTGAGGTCCTCGGGTGTGGATGCCTGCTCCAATGCGGCGAGTAACGTTTCACCATCGGCAATCCTGTCTTCCAGGTCGCTCGCCCGTCCGGTGGTCTGCTCTGTTGCGACCTTTGCCCGTTTTGACTTCTCAAAATATTTCTGGGCATTTTGCATTTGCGAAAGCCTGGGGTCGAGAGGAATATGGATGGTCCGCGCTTCGTGGAGGAAAACAGCGCTCTTCTCACCGCGGGTCCCCGCGTCTCCGTTAGCCATGAGCAGCGATCCGAAAAGCTCATACTCTCCGGCACGGGCGGCGTTTTCGCCGTCGTTCCTGACGGCCTCCAGGGAACGCTTTGCCCGTGCGACCGACGACCGGATATGTCCCATGATGATCGAGCGGCGCTGCTCCAGGCTCTTGCCTGCCCGCCTTCGCGTGACGACGTACCGCACGGCCTCATGGGTTGTCGCAAACTCCCGTTCGCCCATGCGGGAGAGAGACGTGAGGTTGATGATGGAGAGCACCATGCCGCGCGTTTCTTCGTCGGTGTACACCCGTGGCCGGGGATGTTGGAGCTCGACCAGAATTTGCTGGATGGCGGACGAAAGTGTCCTGAGTCGTGGCTCGTCGATTTCTCCTGCCGGCGTTGACGACTCAACGTGTGCCCGAAAGAGGAGTTCTTCCGCGAGGGGTTGGGCAAACAAGGGAAAGAGTTTGCGGAGGGCGGCAAGCACAGTAAATGCGGCGAGCGAACCATGGAACTGGGAGAGGTTGCGCAAATCGAAGACCTGTTCCGACGGAGCGATGCGGATGCTTGTTCCGACAAGCCCCTTGCTCTTCTGAAAGGCATCGAGGATCGTGTCCTCTTTCCCCAGAATGAGGACGTTGGAGGAAGGTCCGAACATCAGGGCGGCAATTCGCCGGTCTCCTTCCAGGCGGATGTCGACAATACGGTCCGCCGGGTGAAGAGACAGGGATTCCACCCGTCTTCCCCACGATTCCTTCAGGACGTTGGCAGAGTTTCTTTTTGCCCGCTGGAAGGTGGGGTGAAAGTAGAACGTTGCACTCTCCGGCCTGCAGGAGATCACCAGGCTGGGCAAAGGGGAGTCGAAGGAGAGGATGACTTCGGACCGGTCTTGAGAAAAGGCTTCCGCGATTCTCGCTCCCGGAAGAATCTCAGCCGCTTCGGCTGTAAGTGCTTGAAGTGTAAAATAGTTGCCGACCATCGATTATCCACAATATAGCGAAAGGTGGGCAGATTAGACATATTTCTGGGGAAAACTTGTGAATAACTTCTCAGAAAAAGATGGTTGCCTAGGCAGCCATGTTTCACCAGGCAGCCGTGTTTCACCAGGCAGCCGTGTTTCACCAGGCAGCCGTGTTTCATGCTTCCGGCATCTGGCGGGCGGGCCGTGATTTGTTGCTTTTTTGCTGAATTTTTTCTAATATTACCTGCTTAGACACTTCGGAAGTTCGATCTATGCTTTCAAGCATGACAGGGTACGGACGTGCGGAAGAAACCAGCGGCGGCATCACCGCGATGGTGGAGCTGAGAAGCGTCAATAACCGCTTTCTGGAAGTTTCCGCGCGGCTTCCCCGCACTCTCGCCGCCCGGGAAAACGAAGTCAAGGAATTGATTCGCAAGACCATCAGCCGGGGAAAGATCAACGCAACGGTGTCGATAGAGCGAAAAAACGGCGACACGGTCCCGTTGCATATCAACCCGCAGGCCGCAAAAGAGGTTCACAAACTCCTGAACCAGCTGCGCAAGACCATCCGGATGCGGGAGACTGTAAAGCTGGAACATATCCTGCAGTTTTCGGAAGTGATTCAGCAGGAGGAGCCAGCCGACGCCGATGAGGCCGCATGGGAGGTCGCCCGGCGGGCGATCGGGAAAGCCGTTGAGACCCTCCAGGCGATGCGCCTGCAAGAAGGCCGCGAGCTCGAGAAAGACTTCCGGCAGCGGATATCCCTGATCGAACAAGAACTCTCGAAGATCGAAGAACTCTCGAAGGCGCAGATTCCGACCGAACGGGAGCGTCTCCGGGAACGGATCAAACAATTGATCGACCCGGGAACCGCCGACGAAGGCCGGCTGGAGATGGAACTGGTGCTGATGGCGGATCGGATCGATGTGACCGAAGAGTGTGTGCGCTTCCGAAGCCATACAAAATTTTTCATCAAAGCGTTCGAGGACCCGGCCTCGGCCGGGAGAAAGCTGAATTTCCTTCTCCAGGAGCTCAACAGGGAGGCGAACACCATCGGCTCGAAATCCGTCTCTCCGGAGATTGCCCATGTCGTTGTCCACGTGAAGGAAGAGCTGGAGAAAATCCGCGAGCAGGTGCAAAACATCGAATAGCCGATGGTGAATCCAGCGCAGCCGAGCGGGAAACTCGTAGTGATCTCCGCCCCCAGCGGTGCGGGGAAGACGACCATCGCGCGGGCGATGCTCGACCGGTTCCCCTCCCTTTCGTTCTCGGTGTCCGCAACGACCCGGACGAAAAGGGAAAATGAAGTCGAGGGGACAGACTATTTCTTTCTCTCCCGCGAAGAATTTGAACGCAGGATTGCAGCTGGGGAATTTGCAGAGTGGGAATTGATTTACGGGAATTACTACGGCACGCTGAACGCGGAAATTGCGCGTGCTGCCCATGCGGGACGACACCTGTTGTTCGACGTTGACGTGAAGGGTGCGCTCTCGTTAAAACGGTTGTATCCACACGCGTTGTTGATATTTGTCCGGCCGCCGAGCATCGAAGTCCTTGCCAGGAGACTGCGCGACCGGAAAACGGAAGACGATGCCACGTTTGCGCGCAGGATGGAGCGCGTGGCCATGGAAATGCAGATGAGTGGATCGTTCGACCATACGTGCATCAATGACGAGCTCTCCCGTGCCATCACGGAAGTTGAAGAAATAGTTCAACATTACCTATTAGCGTAAGCCAGGAGATACCTATGCCGATTAAGCCGATCGACCTCGAATTCTTCAACCGTGAAGGAAAGAATGTCCATGAAGCAATCGTGGCCGCGTCAAAACGCGCGCGACAAATCAATGAGGAATTGAAGATCGAGTTCAATCAGCGGATCGAGATGCTGAACATCAAGATGGACGCATCGGAGAACGCCGAGGAAACCGACGTCAACCCCGACCAGCTCCGCGTGAGCCTGGAGTTTGAAAAGCGTGCGAAGCCGACCGATGTTGCCCTCGATGAGCTGTTGCACAAGGATCTGGACTGGCGATACCGCGAAGAGGAAGAATTGCCGAAATTGAAGATCGTCGAACGGGACATGGAGACGGAAGAATAGCACCCAACAGCAGATTGTAGACAGTAGACAGTGAACAGTGAACAGTAAACAGTAAACAGTAGACAGCAAACTGTAACACTGTCTACTGTCTACTGTCTACTGTCAACTGACCCCTGTCCCCTCTCTTCCTATGCTCACAGGCAAACACATATTACTTGGCGTTTCAGGCGGGATCGCCGCGTACAAGAGCCCGCTCATCGTTCGTGAGCTGGTGAAAATGGGGGCGGAGGTTCAGGTGATCATGACCCCCGCCGCGACACAGTTTATCACCCCGCTCACTCTGGGAACCCTTTCCCGCAGAGAGGTGATGGTCGAGATGTTTCCCGCCGGAGCCGGAACTGCAGCGTCACGGTGGACGGCCCACATCGATCTCGCACTGTGGGCAGACCTCATGCTTATTGCTCCCGCCACTGCCGACCTCCTCGCCAAACTCACGTATGGATTTGCGGATTCGTTCCTCGCCGCCACTGTACTCGCACTTCGTTGTCCGCTCGCAGTGGCGCCGTCAATGGATGTCGACATGTTCCATCATCCGGCGACGCAGGAAAATCTCCGCATCCTCCGCGCGCGCGGAGTCCAGATTCTGCAGCCCGACACCGGTGAACTCGCCAGCGGTCTCAGCGGAGAAGGCAGACTGCCCGAACCCGCGGCGATCGCCGGGTGGGTCGATACGCTGATTGCACAAGACAAGGGAAGTTTCACAGGACGAACCATCCTGGTCACTGCCGGACCGACGCAGGAGCCGATTGACCCGGTGCGCTACATTGGCAACAGATCTTCCGGGAAGATGGGATTTGCCATTGCGGGCGCAGCCAGGACGTGGGGGGCGAACGTCATTCTCGTTGCAGGGCCGGTTGCTCTTGCCACGCCACCGGGCGTCGAGCGCGTTGATGTCGCAACGGCGGCGGAAATGGAAGAGGCTGTCGTCTCCCGGCTCCCCGGTGTGGACGCACTGATCATGAGCGCGGCCGTCGCCGACTTCAGACCCGACGAAGCGCATGCCACGAAGATCAAGCGGGAGACCATGGAGGCGGATGGATTCACGCTGCACCTCACGCCGAATCCGGATATCCTGAAAAAGGCGGGCGCACTGAAGAAGCGACAGGTCCTTGTGGGGTTTGCGCTTGAGACGGAGGATGGCCTTGATCACGCGCGTGCCAAACTCGCTTCGAAGAACCTCGATATCATTGTCCTCAATAATCCACTCCGTGAAGGCGCCGGATTCGGGTCGGACACGAATATCGTGACCCTTCTGTTCCGGGATGGAACGGTCAAACAACTTCCCCGTCTTTCCAAAACGGAAGTCGCCGGACGCATCATGGAAGCATTGCTCCCCTTGCTTCCCTGAATCAAAGGCGGTACATTGAGGCCACAGAAGCGGCCTGCGCTTCCTCCTCTCCTCGGTCTCAGGAAACCCTGTCCTTTGATGAATGTGCCGATCTTCCATGGACCAGTTATCACGAACGCGGCAATTTCTGCTGGAAGAGCGGGAACTCTTCGGTGAATCATTCATAGCAGACGAGCCTCGGGCTGTTCCTCCGGCCATCCCAACTTCATTGACTGTTATGCCAGCGCGAAAGACAACGCACGTGGATGATGGGCCCACGCTCTTCGGGGGCGATGCCGCGCCATCCGAACCGTGGGAAAGTGCACGCTCGCTCGAGGAGCTCCACGCGATGATCCGCGATTGCCGGAAATGCGAACTCTGGCAAACACGGAAGAATCTTGTGTTCGGGGTCGGCAATCCGAATGCGACGTTCATGGTCATCGGTGAGGCGCCGGGAGCGGATGAGGATGAACAGGGAGAACCTTTTGTCGGCCGCGCGGGGCAGCTGCTCAACAAGATCCTCGAGGCGATCGGATTCAAACGGGAAGAAGTCTACATTGCCAATATTCTGAAAAGCCGTCCCCCGAACAATGCAACTCCGACACTCGAGCAGTCCGAAGCCTGCAAGCCGTATCTCAAGAAACAAATATTGCTTCTTCAACCGAAATTGATCCTCTGTGTCGGGCGCACCGCGGCGCAGAACCTTCTTGGAACCAATGAATCGATGGCACAGTTGCGGGGTGGCCGTATGTTCGCCTATGAGGGAATACCGTTAATGGTGACCTACCATCCCGCGGCCCTCCTGCGTAACCCGAACTGGAAACGCCCGGCGTGGGAAGATGTGCTGGCGGCACGGAAGGCCCACGATGAAATCATTCAACGCGAGAATGCCGGCGGGAGAGGATAGAAGTTCCCTTCCCTCCCGGCTGAAAACAGGGTTGTGTCACAATGGCTGATATTCTCCCACGACGATCGATCGATCTTGCTGTTGATGTCCGCGCGACGGAAGGACGCATCCCTCCGCAGGCCATCGATGTCGAAGAACAGATCCTCGGTGCGATGCTGCTCGACAAAGAGTCCATCCCCAAGGCGATCGAGATTCTTGAAGAGGAGGCGTTTCATTCCGAGCGGAACCGGCTCATTTTTCACGCCGTCCTCTCCCTCTTTGAACGAAGCGAGCCGGCGGACTGCATTACCGTGGCAGAGGAACTGCGCAAGATGGGTCAACTCGAGAGGGCCGGGGGCGAGTCGTACCTGGTCGATCTCACGATGCGGGTGACGTCCGCAGCCAACATCGAATTCCATGCGCGCATCGTCCTTGAAAAAGCGCTGTTGCGCAGATTGATAACGACCTCAAGCGCGATCGCAGGGAAGGCGTTCAGTGCCGGCGAAGATGCCTTCGATCTCCTGGACCTTGCAGAGCAGGAAATCTTCAAAATTTCGGAGTGGCGTCTCAAACGCAACTTCGTGTCGATGGAGCATGCCGTCCACGACACGCTGGAAATGCTGGAAAGCATTCACGGGAAGCACGACGGCGTCACGGGTGTGCCGACGGGATTCCGGGATCTCGACACCCTTACCGGCGGGTGGCAGCGATCCGACTTGATCATTATTGCGGGACGGCCGAGTTCCGGCAAAACGGCCTTTGCCCTTTCGCTGGCGGCGAACGCGGCAGTGCACAAACAGAAACCCACAGCCATCGGGATTTTCTCCCTCGAAATGGCGACGCAACAGCTGGTGATGCGTTTGCTGTGTGCTGATGCGCGTGTGGATGCCCATGCGTTGCGGACGGGTCGCCTTCCGGAAGAAGATTGGAGAAAAGTCGGCGTCGCCGCAGGGCGGGTCGCAAAAGCTCCCATCTTCATCGACGATACCGCGGGCCTCGGGATTCTCGAACTGCGGGCGAAGGCACGACGCCTCAAGGCCGATCAAAATATCGGACTGCTGGTCATCGATTACCTGCAACTGATGCAGGGACCGAAGGGTGCGGAGAACCGCGAAAAGGAAATCTCGGCGATCTCACGGTCGCTCAAAGGCCTCGCAAAGGAACTGAATATCCCCGTTATCGCACTCTCCCAGCTGAGCCGCGCCGTGGAGGGGCGGCAGGGAAAGCGGCCGATCCTTTCTGATCTCCGTGAGTCCGGGGCAATTGAACAGGACGCCGACGTGGTCATGTTTGTCCACCGCCCCGAGATGTATGCCGATCAGAAAGCCGAGAATCCGGAAAGCGAAGGACGTGCTGAAATCATCATTGGGAAACAACGCAACGGTCCGATCGACGACATCGCCCTCGCTTTCGTCAAACGCTATGCCCGGTTCGAGAACCTGGCACTCCCGACACACGAAGTGATCGGGCCCAACGAGCCGTTTTAATTGAATGAGGGTTTCATGTTACCATCACGACGTACCTTCCTGAACTCTCTGGGATCCCTGCTGGGGGCTGCAGCCGTCGCTCCCGGCGAGGCACTCCGGCGAATGGAAGACTCGCTCCAGACCGCCGGCGCCTCGGATGAGGAAATCGTCGGGCGCACCTTCACTCTTGCCGCCCGCCGCGGCCTTTCGGGCGAGGAAATCGGAGAAATCATCGCCGTGGTGGGTTCCTCTTTTATGGGAACGCCGTACATCGCCCATTCCCTCGAAGAGCCCGGTCCGGAACATCTCGTGGTAAACCTTCGCGCATTCGACTGCACCACATTCGTGGAAAGCACCCTTGCCCTTTCCCGGTGTATCCGACTCCGGACTCCGTCATTTGTTTCATTTCACGCGCAACTGCAAAGGATCCGTTATCGGGAAGGCCAAATCCACGGCTATCCCAGCCGCCTCCATTATTTCATTGACTGGATAGCGGATAACGAAAAGAAAAAGATCGTCCACAATATTACGCGGGACATCGGCGGCGTCGCGGTGACAAAGCCGATCGATTTCATGACAACCCACCCTGAAGCGTATCGCCAGCTAGCAGAGAAACCGAACCTCGAGGCAATGGCGGTGGTGGAGAAGCGTCTGTCAGGACACCCGTACTCCGTCCTCTCAAAACAGGCCATTGTCCGGGCCCAGAAGGAAATCAAAAGCGGTGACATCATCGCTCTGGCAACCGCGATGAAGGGGCTCGACGTCTCGCACGTCGGCTTTGCCGTCCGGTCGGAAAACGTTGTGAAATTTCTCCATGCTCCGCTTTCGGGCGGTTCAGTCCAGCTCTCTCCAAGCTCTCTCGCAGAATATGTCGCCGGCATCGCGAAAGCGACCGGCATCATTGTTGTCCGTCCCCTCAACCCCTGACGGCATCGATCCATCATTTCAACAGGAAAGGAACACCAATGAGGATGCACCTTCGCCTTCTTGCAACCGCGCTCATCGTGCTCTCCGGCATGACAGCCTTTGGTCAAGGAGTCTACACCGAGCAAAACACCACTGTCAAAGCTGCCGGGGATCGCGTGTTCGCGGGAAAGACCTACTACATGCCGAAGATGATGAAGTCCATTTCCGAGGGTAATGGTATCATCGTCAGACTCGACAAGCAGATGATCTACCGGTTCAATACCACCGATCAGACGTACTCCGAAATGACGTTCACGGAGTGGGATGCGCAGATGAAAAAGGCGTCAGCGGAGTTCGACACGAAAATGGAAGAGCTCAAGAAGCATCTCGATAGCATGCCCCCCGAACAGAGAAAGATGATGGAACAAATGATGGGGGCCAAGGACCAGAAGCAATCGAATTTCGAGGTCAAGATGACGGGAGAGAAAAAGACCATCGCCGGACTGCCGGCAACGAAGTGTATTGTGCTGCAGGATGGAAAGGAATTCCTCACCGCGTGGACCACGAAGGATCTCAAGGGCTTTGCGGCCATGCGGAAGGATTATGAAGGCATGATGGGTCGCCTCTCGCAATCGGCCCCGGGAGCCGCCGCGTCGATGATGGATGCGATTAAAAAGCTGGATGGATTCCCGCTTGAAATGGAAATGGCCATGGGCGTCCAGACGGAGGTCACGAAGGTCCAGGAGGAGAAAATCCCGGAAAGTGAGTTCCAGGTTCCGACCGGATACAAGAAAGTGGCGGCAGATCTCGAAATGAAGGCACATTAATCGGAAGGTCTCTGCGCTGTCCGCGTGTCGTCTGGGAGCGGTCCCCTGCGGGCCGCTCCCCTCGTTCTCTGTCTCCCCCGGCCTCCACATCGGTTGTTTGCATCTTCCTCCCTGTCTTGATAACTTACCGATTGACAGTAGTCCATTGTCCATAGACTATTGTCAATCGGGGGGAATGTGAATCGAGGTCGAGAAACGAGCCATGAGAGGAATCCCCATTGGCATGCAGCGGCCATGGTGAATGTTAAGAGCGGCGTGGTCCTCATCGTTCTTCTTGTCGTGTTGTCGGCGGTCACCGTCGCGCAGGGGAGCAGGGGAACAAGCGCATTTTCCATTGCACGCCTGAAATACGCCGGCGGCGGCGATTGGTACAATGGCCCCTCCGAAGAGGTGAATCTCCTCAATTTCGTTCACCAGCAAACAGGGATCGACGTCGACGCCCGGTACCATTTTGTCGATCTCTCGAACGACGACCTTTTTACCTGTCCCTTTCTCTTCATGACCGGGCATGGCAACATCTCGTTTACCGGGCCGGAAGTGCAGCGTCTGCGCACCTACCTGGAAAACGGGGGATTTTTGTATGCCGACGACGACTACGGCATGGACAAAGCCTTCCGCCGCGAAATCAAGAAGGTGTTTCCCGCTGAAACTCTTGTCGAGCTTCCCTTCAGTTACGGACTGTATCACTGCAAATTCGATTTTCCGAACGGTCCCCCCAAGACGCACGAGCACAACGGGAAACCACCCCAGGGCTTCGGCCTCTTCTATAATAGTCGCCTCATTGTCTACTATACATACGAATCGAATCCGAGCGACGGATGGGATGATCCGGATGTCCATAAGGACCCGGAGGAGAAACGCCTGGAAGCGCTGCGCTTTGGAACGAACATCGTTGTGTGGGCCTTGACGCACTGAGACGGGGAGCGGCATGGTTCGAAGTCCGAAAAAGGAGAATCGAGAATTCGTGAAAGAAGTTCGGAAAAAGTGAATACTGTCGGACATCTTGTATTGAGTTGATCGTGGAACCAACAAGCGAATCGGCACCCGGGGGAGATTTTCTGGCGGCGCGGCTTGAAGCGGTGCGGCGCAAGCGCGACCGGGCCAGCGTGCTCCGCGGCTCATTCGTTGCATTGAGCGTGGGGCTGGCGCTCGCCTTTCTCGCCCTTGTCGCGGAGGAATTGCTTTATCTCCCTCCTTTTGCCCGCAGCGCCCTCGTCTGGTTGATCCCGCTCGGGTGTCTCGGCGTGTTCTCGAGCATCGGCGGTGCGGCTCTGCTTCGCCTCGCCCGACTCATCGCGCAGGAGCCGGACGAGGAGACAGCCAGATTCGTCGGTACAAACATCCCGGCACTTGGCGACAGGCTGCTCAACGGGCTTCAGCTGATCCGCGCCCACGAGAGCGGAACAATCCAGCAACTGTATTCATCGGACCTTGTCGAAGCGGCGATCAACGACCTGAAGCAACTGGTGGAACCTTTCGATTTCACCGGTGTTGTGGGTTTTGCGGGATCGAGAAGGGCGGCGAGAGCTCTGGGAATAGGAGTGGGAATTATCCTGCTGTTGTTCATTGTCGCCCCGTCCTCCTTCCTCGGATCAGCATACCGGCTGTGGCATATGAACGAAGTGTTCGCGATGCCGGCCCCATTCCGTCTGGTAGTGGACCCCGGCGACAAGGAAATCATCAAGGGAGAAGCCGTCCGGATTTCTGTGCGTGCAGAGGGTGCACTGCCCGAGAACGTGGTCCTTGCGGTGCGTCCCGACGGTCAGGTATCGGAAGAGACGCATATTCTCACGTCGGACAACACGGGGGAATACCGGTTCGACATTCCGTCCATCAAAACATCGACACGGTACTCCGTCCGTTCGGGCTCCGTCCGGACACGGGAATATGTGCTGCATGTTGTCGATAGACCTCTCGTGCGACTGTTGCGGTTGACCGTTCGACCACCTGCATATACAGGTCTTCCCTCCCATACCCAGGAGGACAACGTCGGCGACGTTACAGCACTGAAAGGAACCCGTGTTAGCCTCGAACTGGAAAGCAACAAAGACCTTGCGACAGCCGCCGCACAGTTCCATGACGGGACGGAGATTGCTCTTCCGGTCACGGGGAAGAAGGCGACAGGGTCGTTTCTGCTGCGCACCGACGGGGTCTATCGGATTGCCCTGAAGGATTCACAGGGACTCGCCAACGCAGATCCCATTGAGTATACCGTGAAAATCCTGCCGGATGCATATCCGTCTATCTCCATCGTCTCCCCCGGAATGAATCTGGACATCACGGACAATAGTGCGCTCCCGCTGGTCATCAAAATCGTGGATGATTTCGGATTCAGCCGGCTTCGCCTCGGGTACAAGCTTGTGCAATCGCGTTACGAGCAGCCGTGGAGTGACTACCGATATATCACGATTCCGCTCGCGCGCGGCATCGGGACTGAGGCCCTCGTGCCGTACTCCTGGCCGCTCACTGCACTGCACCTTGTTCCCGAAGACGCGGTCAGCTACCACGCGGAAGTGTTCGACAACGACGCTGTCTCCGGACCTAAGTCTGCTGTCAGTGAAGAATTCACGCTCCGTCTTCCCTCCATCGACGAAGTCTTTGCGGACGTCGACAAAGGACACGAGGAAAGCCTGCAAAATTTGCAGGAGGCGATGACACAGGCAAACGAAGCGAGGAAGGACCTGCAGGATCTGATCAAGGATGCCAAAAAGGAACAGGACAAACTCGACTGGCAGGACCGGCAAAAGGCCGAGCAACTGGCAAAGAAGTATGCCGCGTTGCAGCAGAAGATGGATGATGTAAAGAAGACTGTCGACAAGATGACGCAGGAAATGCAGAAGAACCGGGTTCTCTCCAAAGAGACGATGGAGAAATACCTGGAACTGCAGCAGTTGATGGAGCAGATGAACACGCCCGAATTTGCGGAGGCGTTGAAGCAGATGCAGCAGGCAATGCAGCAGATGTCGCCGGAAGCGATGCGGCGCGCGCTGGAGAACTTTTCATTTTCCGAGGAGAATTTCCGGAAAAGCATCGAACGGACCATGAATCTGCTCAAACGGATTCAGGTGGAGCAGAAGGTCGATCAGATTGTCAAGCGCCTGGCCGAGATGGAGAAGGAGCAAAGCGATCTCCGCGACAGGACAGCGGCGATGAAGGAAGGAAACAAGCAGGAAGCCGCCGAACTGGCCAAACGGCAGGAGGGACTCAAACAGGATACCGACGAATTGCGGAAGGAAATGGAAGAGCTGCAAAAGAAAATGGAAGAATTCCCCTCCGAGATGCCTCTGCCCGAAATGGAGAAGGCGAACAAGGAAATGGCCGCAAGCCAACTCGAAGAGCAGCTCCAGCAAGCCGCGGAGAATATCGCCGCGAGCCAGTCTGCCCAGGCGTCGCAGGGACAGCAGCAGGCGCTCGACAAGATGAAGAGTCTCTCGGAACACATGCAGTCCGTTCAGCAAGGTCTCAGGCAACGGCAACAACAACAGGTCCTCAGCGAGATGCGGCGCGATGTGCAGGACCTCCTGGAGCTCTCCCGGCGTGAGGAGCAGCTCAAGAACGAATCGCGTCAGATGGAACAAAATTCGCCGGAGTTCAGGAAGAACGCCGAAGAACAAATGGGCGTGATGCGGGATCTTTCGACGTTGAGCGACCGGATGTCTTCACTTTCACAGAAAACATTTGCCGTGACGCCGGAGATGGGCAAGGCCATCGGCGACGCAATGCGCGCAATGTCGGAGGCGATGCAATCCCTGGATCAGCGGAACGGGGGGAGGTCCTCCGAGCGGCAGGAAGGTGCAATGGCAGCCCTGAACCAGGGCGCGCAACTTATGCAGGGTGCCATGGAAGCCCTGCAGCAGGGGGGTGGCGAGGGAATGGGTATGGCCGGGTTCATGCAGCGGCTGAAACAACTTTCCGGACTTCAGGAGGGGATTAACCAGGGAACGAAAGGAATGGGTGGCATGACCCAGGAACAAGCGGCCGGCATGGCAAGATTGGCGGGAGAGCAGGGAATGGTCAGAAAATCCCTCGAAGAATTGCAGCGCGAGGCGGCGGCGGCTGGGGAACTGCACAAGATGCTCGGTGACCTTTCGAGTGTGGCAAATGAAATGCGGGAAGTGCAGACAGATCTCGCCCAGGGAAATGTCAATCCTGAAACCATCAGGAAACAGGACCGGATACTTTCACGATTGCTCGATGCACAGCGATCAACCCGCGAACGGGATTATGAGAAGACCCGCCGCGCGCAGACCGGCAAAGACATTTTCCGGAAGAGCCCGTCCGCCATCGATCTCTCCTCGCAGGAGGCGAAAGAAAAGATGCGGAGAGATCTCCTGAGAGCAATGGAGCAGGGCTACACGCGTGATTACGAAGAATTGATCCGGAAGTACTTCGAAGTTCTTGAGTCGGAACCGCAACCCCAACAACAACAACAATAGCATACTCACAGTACCGCATCCGGTATGACCCCACGGAATTTCTCGCAACATCTCTTTTCCACCTACGAACAGTACCGGCGGACCGACCTTTTCCCGTCGAACTGTAAACACGGTGTTATCATTCCCGAGATTCAACGACTCATCGGACAGAGCAACGGAATTCTCACCGCGGAGTTGGCGGGTCATTCGCTCCAGGGCCGGTCAATCCTCCGCGTGTCGTTCGGGCACGGTTCTCTCCCCCTTCTCCTCTGGTCCCAGATGCATGGTGACGAACCGACCGCGACCCTTGCGATCGTGGACATGCTGGAATACCTCAATGCTGTTTCGGGAGAGGAATGGATGAAAGAGATGATGGGAATGCTTACGGTGCACATCATCCCCATGCTCAACCCCGACGGCGCTGAACGTTTCCGCCGCTACACTGCCGCGGAAATCGACATGAACCGGGATGCTCGAGCACTGGTGACCCCCGAAGCGCGTCTGCTCCGTGAAGCGCAGCGTACGCTTCGTCCCCTGTTCGGGTTTAACCTGCATGACCAGGGTCTTAGTTCTGTCGGGAATTCCAACAATGTCTCGGCGCTCTCGCTTCTCGCTCCTGCCTTGGATGAAGAACGATCAGCGCCGATGGGAAGAGTCCGGGCAATGCGTCTCGGCGCGCTGGTCGCAGACGTCCTTGGCCAGTTCGTCGGCGGTCATCTTGCCACCTACGACGATAGCTATGAACCCCGGGCGTTCGGAGATGGAATGCAAACGTGGGGGACAAGTACGCTGCTGATCGAATCGGGCCACTGGCCGAATGATCCGGACAAGACATTTGTTCGCAAGCTGAATTTCGTTGCACTCCTGACCACCATCCGCGCAATCAGCAACGGGATGTATCAGGATGTCGACCTCGACATCTACCGCTCGCTTCTGCCCAACGGGCGAAGGATGATGGATGTCATCGTACACCAGGTGGAACTTCGCCACAATGGTGGATGGTCGGAACGGGTGGATCTCGGACTTCTTGCCGTGCCGCAAAACGGGAGGACCAGCGATTTCGGCGGGGAGGAAACGCTGTATGCCATCAAGGAGATTGGGGATCTTCGGGATTTTGGCGCGTTGCTCGACATCGATGCGTCGGCCCGGTTCCTTCAGACAAAAGAGGTCCGCATTGAGATGATGATGCGGATCCAGGAGTTACGCAACATGCTGCAACTTTGACGGATCCCTGAGCCCGGTGCTTTCCCCTGCCCCCAAACCCACCCGATCCCCCTCCAAGTCACACCGCGCCGGCCACCGCATTGATCGCCGCAATATTCACGATGTCGCTCACGCTGCAACCGCGCGAGAGATCGTAGGCGGGTCTGCGCAAACCCTGAACAATCGGTCCTATCGCTTCAGCTCCCGCCAAACGTTGCGCGAGCTTGTATCCTATGTTCCCCGCGTTGAGATCGGGGAAGATAAGAACATTCGCATTGCCCCCGATGGGACTTCCCGGCGCCTTCTGCGCCGCAACCTTCTCCACAATTGCCGTGTCCAGCTGCACTTCACCGTCGACGAGGATATCCGGACGTTTCTGCTTGAACAGTTCCGTGGCCTTCTGAACCTTCTCAACAAGAGGATGGCTCGCGCTCCCCTTCGTCGAGAACGAGAGCATGGCAACCCGTGGTTCTTCGCCGGTCAGTCGACGGTGGTTCTCCGCCGTCGAGATTGCGATGTCGGCCAGTTGCTCAAACGTGGGGTCGGGAACCACGGCAGCGTCGGCAAAGGAAAAGACCTTATGCGGGAAGATCATCAGGAAGAAGCTCGATACCACACTGATCTTCTCTGAAAGCCCGATAACCTGAATCCCTGCCCGCAGCACGTCTCCGGTTGTGGACAGTGATCCGGCGACGCTCCCGCTGGCAAGACCCTCTCTGACCATCATAGCCCCGAAAAACATCGGGATTTGCATGGTCTTCCGCGCTTCATCAATGGTTATCCCTTTGTGTTTCCGTAGCTCAAAAAACACATCTGCAAACCGGGAGGAAGTCTCCGCGGTCGACGGATCAATCACCTCGATATCGTTGATCGGAGTTCCGCTCTTTGTCGCTTGATTCTTGATCATGCCTGCATTGCCGATCAAAATCGGTTTGACGATTTGCTGGTCTGTCAGGATTCGTGCAGCCTTGATCGCTCGTTCGTCGGTCGCATCAGGCAAAACGATGGTTTTCTTGCTGACTTTCGCCTTTGCGATGATGCTCGAAAGGAGTTCTGAAGGATTCATGGGAGTAAGAGCTTTCGGATGAGATGAGATAGAAATCTTGGGCCTTCCGGCCGAAAACAAGATAAGGAAACGCGATCAGGAATAAAAGGCTCTCAGAAGTCCGTTTTCTGCCGAAATGGCACTCCCGGCACGTGCCAGAGTCAAAATCTGGCCAAATTAAAATCCTTTAACGAAAAACTAATCAAACTCGTTTGTTTTTTTGTCATACCATGGATACATTTTGTCGCCCCATTGAGAGCTCTCATGTCATTTCCTGTATTCCCTAAGCGAGTATATATAGAGACTTACGGCTGCCAGATGAACGTGGCTGACACCGAGGTCGTTGGCGGCATCCTGACGAAGAACGGGTATGTCATGACGTCAGAGATGGAGCGGGCGGATATTCTCCTGCTGAACACCTGCGCCATTCGCGAAAACGCCGAGCAACGGATTTACGGCCGGCTGGGACTTTTGAATAAGATGAAGAAAGAGCAGACCGGCGTTCTGATCGGGGTGCTCGGATGCATGGCGGAGCGGTTGCGCGAAAAACTGGTGGAAGAGGAGGATCTCGTCGACCTGATCGTTGGACCGGACGAGTATCGCAGACTTCCCGCTCTCCTTGAGGCGGCCTCGGACGGGGAGAAGGGGATCGCCGTTAGACTGTCGCGGGTGGAGAATTACGAGGATATCATCCCCCTTCGCACCGACGGGATCAGTGCATGGCTTTCGGTCATGCGCGGTTGTGACAAATTTTGCAGTTTTTGCGTCGTGCCGTTCACCCGGGGAAGGGAACGGAGCCGCGCACTCCAGAGCGTAGTGGAAGAAGTGAGAGGACTGGCCGCACAGGGATACCGGGAGGTCACTCTCCTCGGCCAGAATGTGAATTCGTACCTGGACAACGGGGCCGATTTTGCCGATCTCCTTGCTGCGGTTGGGGCGGTCGACACTTCCCTGCGTGTCAGGTTCACCACCTCACACCCGCAAGATATGTCCGACAAACTCATAGAAACCGTTGCGCGATACGACAATCTCTGCAAGTACATCCACCTTCCGGTGCAATCCGGCTCGGAGAGAATTCTCAGCCTCATGAACAGGTCGTACACCGTGGATCACTACCGCAGACTTGTGGAGCGCATACGCACGACGATCCCCGGGGTCAGTCTGACGACGGACATCATTTCTGGATTTCCAACGGAAACAGTCGAAGACCACAAACTCACCCTGGACCTGTTGCGGGAGATCCGTTTCGACGGAGCATACACATTCAAATATTCTGCGCGCGAGCGCACGAAGGCATTTGAGATGCCGGAGACGGTTCCGGATGAGGAGAAGGGGAATCGGGTTCAGGAACTCACTCTGCTTCAGCATCAGATATCCGAGGAGTTGAACAAAGCAATGATAGGATCCATACAGCAGGTTCTCGTCGAAGGGCCAAGCAGAAAATCGCCCCGGGAGTACACGGGGAGAACCGATACCAACAAGACGGTGGTCTTTCCCTGGGAAGGCGAACCGGCGGGCGACTATATCGACGTCAGGATCGAACGGGCGAACTCGGCAACCTTGTTCAGCCGGCAGGTCAGGGTTTCTCCTGCTCCCGCCGAGGAGCGTGCCGCATGAAACCCCTTCTCCTGTTCCTTGCGGCTTTCACAGTCTTGACTTTTGCGCCCGGAGCGGTCGCGCAGACTTCCTCTCCCGATATTCATGCGTATATCACGCAGGTAAGCGAGGGAAAGCCCGATGAGGCTCAAAGGGACCTCCCGTCGCTCCTGGCGAAGTATCCCGATGATCCGGGCGTCCTCTATTTGGAAGCGCTCTTAACCACCGATGGCGCCAACGCTGCGAGGATTTATCAGAGCATCGTGGACAACGATCCGAAAAGCGAATGGGCTGACGCCGCATTGTACAAGGTCTATCAATTCTATTACGCCCTCGGTCTCTACAAGACGGCCGATCTCAAGATGGCGCAGTTGCGAAAGGATTATCCGAACTCGAAATACCTGAAAGCCCACGCGGGGACTGCAGTAGCATCCAGGCCCCCGCAGATTCGCGACACAGTGGCTGCTGCAACCGTCACTCCGGCGGAGCATGTCACGCCCGTGGTTCCACCTTCGAAGCCGGCACCGGCCCCCGGTCCCGCCCTGTCGCCGAAGCACGATCCTGTCCGCACCGGAGCAGCAGAGGCCTATACCCTTCAGGTCGGAGCATTTTCGAGTGAGGCGAACGCAGAGAAGCTTCAGCGCACCGTCCAGGGTCTGGGGTATCGTGTGGAGATCGTCCCGCGGGTGCGTCTTGACCGGACAATGTATCTTGTCTGGCTTGGGAGTTTTGCCACTGAAGCGGAAGCGCGGGCGGGAGCCGCAGAATTGCGTGACAAACACGCGATTGATGCCATGGTCGTCAGTCGCTGACATGACAGGTCCCGCGGTAAAAGAATTCGTCCCGGCGGAGAAGGATGAGGCGGAAATCATTGGAGAATCCGTCGCGATAAAAAAAATCGTGGATGTCATCGGCCAGGTCGCACCGACAGACATCACGATTCTCATCACCGGTGAAAGTGGAGTGGGGAAAGAAGTGATCGCCAAGGCGATCCACGCGGCAAGTAAGAGGAACAAGAAGCCGCTGATCGCGGTGAACTGTGGCGCCATTCCCGAAGGACTCATCGAGAGCGAACTTTTCGGACATGAGAGGGGCTCCTTTACCGGGGCCGTCGAGCAGCGGAAGGGTTACTTCGAGCTGGCGGACGGCGGGACGATTTTTCTGGATGAGATTGGGGAGCTTCCCCTTGCCGCGCAGGTAAAATTCCTCCGGGTCCTGGAAAACGGAGAATTCCAGCGCGTCGGCTCATCCAGCCCGCGCAAGGTGAATGTGCGGGTGATTGCAGCGACGAATAAGGACCTCGAGCATGAAGTCCGCAACAAGAGGTTTCGCGCCGACCTCTTTTTCCGTCTCCGATCGGTGAATATCGCCGTCCCGCCCCTGCGAGACCGACCCGAAGACGTGCCGGTGTTCTTTCAGCGATTCTCAGCCGAGACAGCCGAGAAAAATCAGATCCGTTTCAAGGGAATTGATCCCGCGGCGATGGAACTGCTTCAGGCGTACCATTGGCCCGGCAACGTGCGTGAGCTCCGCAATGTGGTGGAGAGCATGCTCGTGATCGAACGGGGGAAATATCTCGATGCTGAAACGGTCAAAGGGTATCTCAAGGAATACAAGGTTCCGGATGATTCCCGCCTTCTTCCGGTTCCTCTTCCCGGGAGAAGCGTGGAGCAGGCCGAGCGGGAGTTGATTTTCCGCGCCCTGCTCGACATCAAGAGCCACCTTGTGGAAATGAAGAGCCTGATTGCCGATCAACAGCACCGGGAACAGAACCACACCGGGGAGCAGGAACAGGATCCCCAGGGGCAACAAACCCTGTCGTTGCAGGATATGGAACAGCGGATGATCACCGAAGCGCTCGAACGGTACAAAGGAAACAGGCGTGTCGCGGCGCGCGCACTGAACATCAGCGAACGCACGCTCTATCGGAAGATCAAGGAGTACGGCATCGGATGACGTCCAGGAACGGCGGTGTGCTCCTTGTCGGGGTGGCGTTCGCACTGCTCATGATGCAGGGATGCTATTCCTTCACCGGGGCCTCAGTTCCGGCGAATCTCAAAACCATCGCCATTCCACTCGTCGACGATCAGTCCGGATTCGGTGAGCCGGGATTGCGGGAGGAGTTCACCACAGCGCTGACGAATTTGTTCATCAGCGACAACAGCCTGGAGGTGGCTGACCGGACGACGGCGGACGCGATCCTCGAAGGGGTCATCACGTCGGTCTCGGATGCCCCGGCGGTTATCCAGACGCCGACGGCGGCGCAGCAGGGAGAGCAGGTCAGCAAACGACGGATCACCGTCACGGCGAAGTTCACGATGCGTGACATGAAGTTGCGACGAAAGATGTGGGAAAAATCCTTTTCCAACTGGGGAGATTATGACACCGGTGGAGGAGGCGCATCACAGAGGCAGACGGGGATTCAGGAGGCAATCAGGAAGGTCACCGAGGATATTTTACAGGAAACAGTGTCGGGCTGGTAGGTGGGAGGATGCCCGGTAGCACGAAACCACCATCATTTCACAGAATAGGGTTGTTCAATAGCACCATGGCAGAAATAGTTCTCTTTCTCTATATCTTTTCCCTCACGGTCCTTTTCATTTTTGGATCGCATGGTTTCATCATGATTTATTACTATCTCAAATATCGGAAGAAGAAAAATCAACCCGCGGTTGAGATCACGTCGTATCCGGTCGTGACCGTCCAGCTTCCGGTCTTTAACGAGATCTACGTCGTCGGCCGCCTCATCGATGCGGCATGTGCGATTGTGTATCCGAAGGACAAGCTGGAAATCCAGATTCTCGACGATTCAACCGATCAGACGGTCGACGTGGTCGCCGGCTACATTGAAAAATACCGCCGGCAGGGATTTGACATCAAGCAGATCCGACGCCAGAACCGCACCGGGTACAAAGCGGGGGCGCTGAAGGAGGGGATGGCGGTTGCGAGGGGTGAATTCATCGCGATTTTTGATGCGGACTTCATCCCGCGGCAGGATTTTCTTCTGAAGACAGTGCCGTATTTCATCAGCGATCCGAAGATCGGCATGGTGCAGACGCGCTGGGAACACCTGAATTCGGAATACTCCCTGCTCACCCGCACCCAGGCAATGGCGCTCGACGGCCATTTCGTGATCGAGCAGGCGGTACGGAACAAGATCGGATTATTCATCAATTTTAACGGCACTGCCGGTGTCTGGCGGCGGGCGTGCATTGAAGATGCCGGGAACTGGCAGGCCGACACGCTCACCGAAGATCTCGACTTAAGCTATCGGGCGCAGCTGCGCGGATGGAATTTCAAGTACCTGAACAACGTGACCTCGCCTGCCGAGCTTCCGTCGGAAATCAACGCCCTGAAATCCCAGCAGTTCCGGTGGACCAAAGGAGCAATTGAAACGGCCCGCAAGATCCTTCCGGTGGTCTGGAGGTCGAAACTTCCGTTGCGGATCAAAATCCATGCGACGTTTCACCTGACGAATAATCTCGTCTTCCCGTTTATCGTCCTCGCCGGGATTCTGAATGTCCCGCTGGTGTTTATCAAACACCAGGGAAGCTATGAAGGATACTTCACGTTCATGTCCGTGTACGTGTTTGCGTTCATCGGTTCCTTTCTGTTTTATCTGTTTTCGCAAAAAGATGTCCATGCAGATTGGCGCAGACGCATATTCCTCTTCCCGGTCTTCATGGCGGGAAGCATGGGCTTTGCGGTGAACAACAGCAGGGCTGTGATCGAGGGACTGTTCCACAAGAAGAGTGAATTTGTCCGGACCCCGAAATACAGCATTCTGGACAAGAAGGACTCGTGGAGCAACAAGAAGTATGTTCCCGTGAAAATCAGTTCCACCGTTCTCGTGGAAATCGTTCTCGCTCTCTACTGTCTCTTCGGAGTGATTTCATCAATCTACTTCCTGGAGATTGCGGCTGTGCCGTTCCAGTTGCTTTTTTGTGTCGGATTCACGTTCGTCTCGGTGATGTCCCTGAAACACGCATGGGTGGCCAGACGGCTTCATTAACCGTTGCCTGTTGACACCTGGAGTTGACACCTGGAAAGGAGAGCTCCGACCGTGGACGAGATCGCTGGAGTTGTGGACCCGAAGTTTGCCCTTCATGTCCGCGACATGCTGGAGGGGGGAAACCCAGCGGATGCGCTGGCGCTCGCGCAGGCGGGTGTGGAACAGTACCCGTGGTATCCCACCGGCCTGTTGATGCTCAGCAGGAGTTACGAGGCCCTCGGACGGCCGTTCGACGCGCTGCTTGCTTTGCGAAAAGTCGAACTGCTTCTTCCGGATGCCCCCCTCGTCAAGGACGCGCTTGCGCGTCTGGAAATGCTCCAGGCACAGTCGTACGAACAATCGATGCAACCGGAAGAGGTTCCTCCCCACCCATCGGAGGCACCCGCGGACAGCCCGGGTGTCGTCGATCCGCCCCGGGCTGAGGAGAACATGGACACCCTTGTAGAAAGACTCCAGACGGCCGGACCCGTTCAGCCGGATCCACAGCAGTTGTCGGAGGAAGGCGAAAAAGTTGAACCCCCTCCAACCGAGCCGGGAATTGTCTCTGCGACAGTAGCGGAGATTTTCGTGCAACAGGGGGAATACGGAGAGGCGCTCCGGACCTACCGGAAGATCATTCGTCAGCATCCGGAGTATTTTGAGAAATACAGCGGGCGGATCGATGAGATCGAAGAGATGATCAGGAAGCAAATCTTTGAATAAAGGGACCCGCGCGGAATGTCACAAAAAAAGCCTCTTCACAATGAAGAGGCTTTTTTGTTGCCGGCCCGGACGTTTTCCGCCGTCATTTCAGCTTGTTCACGAGCTTTGTGAGCTTCGATTTGTTGTTTGACGCGAGATTCTTGTGGATCACGCCCTTGGCAGCAAGTCGATCGAGAAGCTGTACCGTCTTGAGAAGCTCCGGCACCGCGTGCTCCTTATCCTTTGCCGTGCGAACACGCTTGATTGCGGTGCGCATTTTCGATTTGAGTTGTGCATTGCGCGTTGCGCGACGTTTCGAGACCCGCGCGCGTTTTTCAGCCGAGGCGTGCTGTGCCATTCAGTGCTTCCTATGTAGACAATCAAGTGACGTACTCCAGAACCTCTATTATACGAATCCTATGCAAGAAAGTCAATGGATCAGGGCCTCTTCCTTGCCTTTCCGCGCCCCCGTTGGTATATTGATCTTTATCCTCTGTAATTCAGGGCTCTACTCGCGTCCGACCCCGCACCGCTGACTCATGGGAGGTTCAATGAAAATAGCTGTGTGCATCAATCATGTCCCCGACACGGAAACCAAAGTCAAAATCGCCCCCGATAACGCATCCCTGGACCGCAGCGGGGTGAATTTCATGTTGAGTCCGTACGATGAGTTCGGGATTGAAGAAGCCCTGCGGCTCCGTGACAAGTTCAAAGGTGAGGTCATCGCCCTCAGCCTGGGAGGAGATGCAAACAAGGATACCCTCCGGAAGGCTCTCGCCATGGGGGTGGATCGGGCGATCCTCCTGAAGGATGACGCCGTGCGTGATTCCTACAGCGTGGCCGCCGCTCTGGCGGAAGAACTGCGTCCCTTCGCGCCGGACTTGATCTTCTTCGGCAAGCAATCGATTGACTACGACAACTCCCAGGTGGGAACACTGGTCGCCACGCTGCTCGGGATACCCTCCGCGAGTGTGGTGGTGAAGCTGGAGGTGCGTGAAGACGGGAGCGCCGTGTGCGAACGGGAGATTGAGGGAGGGCATGAGACGCTTCAACTGCAGCTCCCTGCGGCCATCACTGCCCAAAAAGGGTTGAATGAGCCCCGGTACCCGTCGTTGAAGGGGATCATGGCGGCAAAGAACAAGCCGATCGACGTGAAGCCGGCAGCCGCGGCTCCACTCCGGGTCGAGACGATCGGCATGAAACGCCCGACAGCAAAGGGGGCAGGAAAGATTCTCGGAACGGACAAGTCTGCGGTGCCGGAATTGATCCGCCTTCTTCACGAGGAAGCAAAAGTCATCTGATCCCATCACCGACCTTGAAAGATTAGAGACCATGAATGTTCTCGTCTATGCAGAGCAGCGTGATTCCCGGTTCAAAAAGGCCGCGTTTGAAGCGGTCTCTGTGGCACACATGCTTGCCGGGCAGCTCGGCGGATCATGCACCGCACTGGTCATCGGTCACGATGTCCACGGCCAATGCCGCGGAGCTTGGCGTGTATGGGGCTGGAAGCGTCCTTGCCGCAGACTCGCCCAGGCTGCAGCAGCATGCGCCGGCAGCGTGGGCCGCGTTGATTGCCCGGGCGGCAAAATCTGTGGACGCACAGATCGTGCTCCTGTCCGCGACGCAAATGGGAAAGGATGTCGCCCCGCGCGTGGCAGTGTTGCTGGAAGCCGGACTCGCGTCAGACTGCACCGGCCTCCGGGTGGAAGGCGGTGACGTGATCGCGACCCGACCGGTGTTTGCGGGGAAGGCAACGACAGAGGTGCGCGTGACTACTCCAGCGAAAGTATTCACGGTGCGCCCCAACGTGTTCAACGTCACACAGTCGGGAAGTGCTGCGCCGGTGAAACCGATCGATGCACAGCTGGATGACGCGATGTTTGCCTCGGTTGTCACCGGCACGAAAGTCGCCACCGGCAGACCGGATGTGGCTGAGGCCGACGTCATCGTCTCCGGCGGGCGCGGGTTAAAAGGGCCGGAACACTTTCATCTCATCGAAGAGCTAGCCGATGTGCTGCATGCAGGAGTCGGTGCATCCCGTGCAGTCGTGGATGCCGGATGGCGGCCGCACGACGAACAGGTGGGTCAAACGGGCAAAACCGTCTCTCCTTCGCTGTATATTGCCTGTGGCATCAGCGGCGCGGTCCAGCACCTTGCAGGTATGTCAACCTCTAAGTATATTGTCGCTATTAACAAAGACAAAGACGCGCCGATATTTCAAATTGCGGATTATGGCATTACCGGCGATGTTTTTGAGGTTTTGCCTGAGCTGACCGCCCGCCTGAAAGAGACCCTGGGCCACTGAGGTGGACGGAGAACGGGCTGTGAAGACGATTGGGAATGTGTCGTGGATAGGATTCCGGTAGACATCCTTGCGCTTTCCACAAGCCCCAACAGTGGGGGAGCGTTTGCCCTGATCCTGCGGGAGTCGAACGGCAACCGTCGGTTGCCGATCATTATTGGCTCAGCAGAGGCCCATTCAATAGCGGTCGAAATGGAAGGTATTAAACCCCCGCGCCCGTTGACGCACGATCTGATGAAAAACATCATTACGGCATTCGGCGGTGAGCTGTCAGATATCGTCATCGACGAATTGCGCGACGGGACCTTCTACGCTAAACTGAATATAGACAACCAACTCATCGATTCTCGTCCGAGTGATGCGATCGCATTGGCGGTCCGGTGCGGTGTCCAAATCTACGTCTCCTCCAGTGTGATGGATGAAGCTGCCTTTGTGCCCGACGAAGAGGAGGACGAATTATCCCACCGGAATCCCTCGCCTGCCGCGACCGCAAAGCCCAACCTGCATCAACAGCCGCAGTCGAAGGGGCAGCGCCTGGAACTCCTCCGCCAACAACTCCAGGAAGCACTGGAGCGGGAGAATTACGAGAAGGCCGCCCAGTTGCGGGACGAGATTCGCAAGCTCGAGGTCCGGGACTGATCAGCTCCAGGCCCCGATCGTCGGTGATTCATCGAATGCGGGAGCCTGCTCTCCGTATGGGACTCGATCGATCGTGACGAACGAACATATCTCCTCAGAAGTATCATCTCTCTCCGTGCTTTTCACGGACGTCCTTTCCGATTCACCCCATCCCGCGGCGGTGAAACGCGCTATCGAATTGTTTTACAGGATAGCGGGCTCCTATCTCCGGAGCCACGCCCGGGAGCGGTCGCTTCCGGCCCGGATCGGGACTTCGTTCGACGATCTCGCTTACGACACCATCTGTTACTTCTTCACCCGCAGTCCCGGGGGCTCATTCCCGATCCTTGCTGCGCACTTCTCTCCCGTTGATCTGCGCCTGCAATCGGATGCGAGCATCATCGCGATGACACGCAGCATCCTCGCACGGTTCCTGGAAGACCAGCTCGTCCGGAAAATCAAGGAGTCGTACAAGTCCGTCGATCGTATCCTCCGCAACGTGCGCAATGCGGTGCATGCCTCTCCACTCCTCCACGATGTGTGGATAGGAGATGAACACTGGGCTGCGATCGGCGGAGAGGAAGATGTCCGCTCTCCGCTGCCTGTGATGCCCGGCAGTCTGCTGGAGCGGGCACTTCTCCCGCATGCCGCCGAACGGCTGACAATTCCTTCCCTCGTCGCGCATGTCGCGAGTGTCCTCAGCAACCAGTCGACGTACCGTCAGGCATACACCCTGAATGCCATGGCGGTCGTGTTCCAGAATGTTTATATGCTGGCGCACCACTATGACCTGGCCGGGCCCGGATGTGGAGGAGAAGAAATCAACCCGGAATTCGAGCGGAATGTCTTACGGAGCATTGCCGAAGTGGAAACGCGGATGCGCCGTCCGCTGACTGTCAAAGAAGGGATCCCCCGCAGCACCTACGCGCACTACATGCGGGCGGCAACCGACATTCTCGTCGCTTCGCTTCAGCCGGCGCCCGAAGCGGGCCTCTCGTATTATGAGATCCTCGAGAAATATATGATCGGGCTGAATCGGGCCGCATATCTCAAGTATCACCGGTCCCGGCTGGAATTCATTGTCAAAAGCGCCCGTCAACGGTATTTCGACAAGGTCAAGAACGAGTAACGACGAACGCATCCGCGGTCGGAAGGAATGCGCTCAATAAGGGTCAGGATGAACCACGCCGAAGAGCACACGCTGGATTTGTATGTCCTGAATCCAGAATTGCTGGACGCCGATCTACGAACGGCACTCCGGGAACATCTGGACTGCTGCGCAGGTTGCCGCAACCTCGCAGAGACGATTCGCGCGTTCTACAACGAATTGGACCGTCATTTGTCCGGCCCGGGAACGGACGTCCGCATTCTCATGCGCCGGATCTTTCCCGCCCCGCCGGTCCTCCGCTTCTCTCCCTCCGGGACCACGAACCGTACGATATCAGCAGGCAGGAGGGAATCCGAAGGTGCGCCGGCCGGGGAAGCACAGGATGTTCTTCTTACGAGGAACTCGAGCGACGGCGAAGCGGAGATCACGATTCGCCGGAGCTCTGACGGGAATGCCTGCACCATCACTCTCACTCCCAACACGTTTGCATCGGCGGAAGGGGGAATCGTTTCCTTCGCAGGGGACGACTTCCACGTCCTTCTTGATGAGAGCGGCGAAGCGAAATTCTCGCTTGCCCCCGAGCAACAGGCGGCACGCTGGCACGAGCGTGAGATTATCGTCCGGTTTCCGGTCGCGCAACTTCATGCTTCTTCCGCCCGCGTCCGCAGGGAAGGCGGGCACACCATCGTGGATCGGTCGGCCGACATCACGGCGAGAGTGCTCTCCCGTGAAGGAGCAATCGATATCACCATTCCCCCGGCCACCCCTGAACGTCAATTCCATTTTCTCTCTGTCAACAATCCATCCCGCGAGCGCCTGCTCATCCGGCTGGAAAACGGGGCCGGCTCCATCCCGGCCGAGTCGATGCCGGAAGAACTCTTCATCGACATTTACGCGTAAGACACCTGTAGTAGCCGTCGACTTGCATCCATTGCTTTTTACCCGTTACCCTCCTTCACCCGGAGGCGCTTAACAGCCTCCTCCGCCGCCCGCGAACTTGGATTCTCCTTATCAGAAGCGATAGCCTCAAGTGCCGGTATGAGCGCGGGATCACCGTACTGCCCCAGGTATCGTATGGCCATCGACCGGATAAACGCGCTCTTGTCCTGGATGAGAGGAGTAAGTTCCTTTATCAGTTGCGGGCGGACCGAGGGGTATCGTTCCAGGATGCGGATTGCGGACCATCGCCCCCAGAGGTGTTGTTGCGGCTTCACCATCTCGAATGCGGCGACGATGGCGCGGTTCGAATCGATCGAGGCAAGCGCAGAAAGCGCGGCATTCGCAATCGTATTCCGGTACGACGGAAACTTCAGGAAGGAAGCGATCGTATCGGCGGCGTGAGTCGAATCCACCTTCGCGAGCGCTCCCAGATCATTTGCAAGGACGGCATTGCTGGAATCACGCAGCGCGGCGTACAGCACCGACCGCGCCTGGAAGTCTTTCAACCCACCCAGCTGCTCAAGAGCGACCGACCGGACCGAGGGATCGTGGTCTCGTGTCGCGTCGAGAATCGCCGTAAGAATCTCCTTCTTTACCGCATCGTCGTGCGACTTGTGTTCTCCCAGTGCAAGCACCGCTTCCCTGCGGACTTCGTGAAAACTGTCGCCGGCGGCGATCGTACAAAGCTCGGCGACTGCATCGTCCGTGTCGGGCTGCTCTTCAAGCTCCTTGATGGCGAGGAACCGGTCGAGGGCGTCCGACGCTTTCCGTGCCTGATATTTCCACTCGTCCCGTGACTTCTCGAAGTGCAGCTCCTTCAAAGTCCAATTCCCCTTGTCGAACAATACGAGAGAGGGCTTCTCCGCGCACGGGAACCTGAGGAGGGTGTCCCGGCTGTGCAACCCGACGGAATATGTGGTCGTACCGCCCGGTGTGGTGACCTGAATATCCACGGGAACACGAAACACGCCGGTGAGGCTGTCGATCTTCTGTGTCTGCTTTACGGACATCAGCACTGCACGCGCCGTGTCGCTCCAGCGGTAGGAAACATCGAAGACGGGATGTCCGGCGTTGTAGAGCCATTGATCGAAGAACCAGTACAGGTTCTGTCCCGTCGCTTCCTCGATGGCTTCCTTCAGATCATACGTCTCCACGGACTGGTACTGGTATTTGGTGATGTAATGCCGGAGTGCATCATAGAAGAGCTCATCACCGAGGAGATGGCGCAGCATATGGAGGACATCCGATCCCCGCGAATAGACATTGCTCGTATAGGACCCGATGCTGACGATCGGCTTTCGTCCGAGCGAGCGATCGGTGTTGATGGCAGAGCGCTGGTTGTGGTACATGTCGAACTGAAAGGCGTCTTCGCCGCGGCTTGCTTCGATGTACAGGGGATCGAAGTACGATGCGAATCCCTCGTTTAACCAGATATTCCGCCAGTCCTTGCACGTAACGACATCGCCCCACCACTGGTGCGCCATTTCATGGGCGATGAGCCCCACGGCATTCTGATCGACGCGCGTTCTGGAATCAAGCTGGATGCTTTCGTCGAGCAGGGTGGTGGCGCTGGTGTTTTCCATCCCTCCATACATGAAATTGTGGATCGCAACCTGGGCATACTTTCCCCAGGGGTACGGAAATCCGATCTTCTCGTTGAAGAACTTCATGATCTTCGGCGTCTCGGCAAACGATGCCCGGGCGTCGTCCACCCTGTCGGGATAGACATAGTATTCCAGGGGGACCGAACCCGAGGAATCGCGAAGGACCGCGTACTCGCCCGCCGCCATCATGATGAGATAGGAAGCGTGGGGAAGATCCTGCTTCCAGTGAAAGGTCTTCGTGCCATGCTTCTTGTCTTCCGTCACCGAGACCAGTCGTCCGTTCGACAGCACGACATAGGATTTTCGGACGGTGGCGATCAGTTCGGACGTCGCCTTGTCGTTGGGGTAATCATAGCAGGGAAACCAGAAATGGTTGTCCATATCTTCGCCTTGCGACCAGATCTGGCGGGGCTCGTCGGGAGTGGCGGTGTCCGGGCCGATGAAGTACAGCCCGTGTTTTGGAGTGCACGTATAGTCGATGACGAGCGTCAGGGAATCGTTCCTCCGATACGGCTTGTCGAGGGATACCTGCAGCTCTTTCGGCAAGACGGAGAATTGCTGTGCCTTCCCGTCAAGCGTTACCCTGTCGATTTTCAGTTGTTCGGCATCCAGGTCAACCGTCCGGAGTTGGGGCAAAAACGGGATAAGCGTGATGCTTGTCCGTCCGATGACGCTCTTCTTTGCTTCATCGAAAGAGACCTCGATCTTGTAGTGGACGACATGATAGGAGCGATCGCGTGCCTGACCGCTGGAAGAATCGCGAACGGGGAAGAGCGATTGCGTGCGTGCGGCAGGGGCAAGACACACAAGAAAAACCAGGGCAACAGCACGGAGATTCATGGGAAACACTCCGATCATGTGAATGTGAAAGAAGGTGTGACTATTCGAGACCTTTTCGTTTGCTCCACCGTCGCTGGGCGGCCGAGATTTTCTTGACGGCCCGCTTGTTCTGGATACGTGTGCGTACATCGAATTTTTCCTTCAGGTGCAGAAGCTCGCGCTGGAGCTTTTGGTAACTCTCGAGTCTCCCGGCATCGAGAGTCTGGTTTTCCACCGCAGTCCGGACAGCACAGCCGGGTTCGGTCTCGTGGCGGCAATTCGAAAATTTGCACTGGAGAGCGAGCTCCTCAACATCATCAAACGTGTCCTGCACGCCTCTCCCCTCTCCCCAGAGTTGCAGTTCCCGCATCCCGGGAGTATCGATCAGCATTCCGCCGGAGGGAAGAAGGATCAGTTCACGGTGCTTCGTGGTATGCCGGCCTCTCCCGTCGGCGGTCCGGACTTCCTGCACTTTCATCCGGTCGGATCCAAGGAAGAGGTTCAAGATACTCGACTTTCCCACTCCCGACGAACCAAGCAGCGCGCCGGTTTCCTGCGGGTGAAGGCAGCCGGCCAGTTCATCGAACCCTTCGCCTGTCCTCGCGCTCATGGTGATCAGGCGGACATTGGGGGCGGCCTCTCCCGTAAGCGTGATTGCGGACTGAACATCGCCGGACATATCGGTCTTGTTCAAAACGATAATCGGAACGGCCCCGCTTTCGCGTGCAAGAACAAGGTAGCGTTCAATTCTGTTGAGGTTGAATTCTTCGTCGAGGCCGGAGATAAGGAAGAGTAAATCAACGTTGGCGGCGAGAACTTGCGCGACGGTACGGTTTCCGGGCGCCTTGCGGACAAACCGTGTTTTCCTCGGTAGAATATCCACGATTCTGCCCTTGCGTCCCGTCGACGCGATCTCCACGCCGACCCAGTCTCCGATAACCGGAAGATCTTCCGCGCCCGCTGCGAGGTACTTCAGCCGCCCCGCGAGAGTACAGGTAATGGGGCCCTCCTCGGAGATGATCTCAAAGGCACTCTGCTGGACAATCACCCGCCCGGGCTTTTCCGAACCATGAAAACGTTGGGAGAACAGCCCTTGGAGAGAGGGATTCCAGCCATAGCTCTCAAGGATGGACACGTGCTGACAACCTGACCTTTTTTCGTATCTTCAAATCTACCAAACCGCGAACTCTCCTACAACTCATTTTCGCCTAAATCTCCTGCGATCTCATCACGCTGGAGACGCCAAACCCTCAAGATTCTGCTGTTGTGCACGAACTCTGGTTTGCAGAAGACACGAGGAGGCTTGTAATACCCGGGGAAAAACACTCGACGGCAATGGGTGGCGGTGTAGTGGTCAGTGCTTACAGCAGCGAACGGAGTCGCTCCATATTCTCGACGTCTTCGTGCATGTCCTCGCTCTTCTCCGTCTCCAGGATTTTAGGGGTGGAGGAGAGACGGGGATCCTGCATGAGCGGGCGGAATCCCTCCAGGCCGATCATTCCTTTGCCGATCTGTTCGTGCCGGTCCCGCCGCGAGTCGAACGGCTTTTTCGAATCGTTGACGTGAATGACTGCGAGGCGTGAAATCCCCACGGTCGCGTCGAATTGTCGCATCACTTCTCCCCACCCTTCCGGCGTGTGAATCGGATATCCCGCAGCGAACAGATGGCAGGTGTCCATGCACACAGCCATGCGTCCCTTTTGCTCCACGCCGTCGATGATTTTCGCAAGTTGTTCGAATGTGGAGCCGAGCGTGGTCCCCTGTCCCGCGGTGGTTTCTATTGCTGTCAACACCCGGAAATCCGGCGTCCGGTCATGAACCCTGTTCAGCGATTCCGCAATGAGCCGAACACCGGCCTCTTCCCCTGCGCCGAGGTGGGCTCCGGGGTGAAGGACGAGAGCGCTTACCCCGAGCGATTCGCATCGGATCAATTCGTCTTCGAGGGCGGCTCGTGACTTCTTAAGGACATCGGTTTTGTTTGCGCACATGTTGATGAGATACGCTGCATGCGCGACGACGGGGCGAACCGGGGAAACAGCTGCCAGATCGCGGAATCGTTGGACCTCCTCCGACGCGAGGGCGCTTGCCGTCCACCGGCTGGCGTTCTTGACGAATATCTGCATGGTGGTGCAGCCAATGCGTTCTGCCCGCTCGAATGCAGTGGAGACTCCGCCCGCAACAGAGACGTGAGAGCCGAGAACCGGTGGTGGCGTCATGGATGAATCAGTCTGGTGAAAGAAAGGGCGAGAGGTGCGATTGCATATAGAGTGAGAATACGTTTTCTTGGCACAGGATGCTTCCACCTATCCGTGTGGACGCAAAAAAGTAGGCGGTACTCGAGTCGTCATGACAGCCTCGTCGAGATCGAAAATAGAAGATTTATCTGACGAACTCAACCCGGGGCGCGGGAAATCCGGATATTGGGAACATATATGATACCCAACGCTGCTGTAAGCGTGGATTCCTGGACCTATTGATGAATTTCGACCGTAAGTTTCCCCTCCTTCTTCTCCTGGTTTACCTGCTCTCGGGACCTGTGGTCGAGATTGCCCATGTCGATGGACTTTCCGGCGGATCCGGTTCTGCATCGCTTGTCCAGCCTCCCGATGGAACAACAGCCCGTCATGTCTCACTGGACGGCCGTCATGAGTGCCTCGCCTGCATGATTTCGATCCACAGACAGGCGGTTCCGGTCGTCCCTCCCCGTCTCTCATACCTCTACACTCCGCATTCTTTGGTTTCCGATGCTGTTGCGAGCTCTTTCCCGCACAGACCTTCTTTTCTTCTTCCGACGAAGCGCGGACCTCCGGGAAGGGAAGTGATGTGAGGAGAAATTCTTCCCTCGCAGAGCGCTCGAGCATCAAGTAGATTTGGAACACCAAAGATATTTCCCCGGAGGTTCTATGAGAAGGCGAACGGCTGCGTGCTGCATTGTTCTTGGTTTCGTGGTGCATGCTTTCCAGTTTGTCCATTGCCAGACCACCGTCAATCCCGACATCAGCGTGATCCCCCGTTTCCGCATCGACTCAAATGACGGTGAACGGCTTACAGAGGGTATTCGGAAATTTTCCCGGCCCGATTTTCAATTTGAGGAACTGGAACTGGCCTTCCAGGCGTACCTGAATCCTTTTGCGAGGGCGGACGTCATCCTCACCCTGCCCGGCCCGGACCTTGAAAAGAGCAAGCTCGGTATCGAGGAGGTGTATGCAACCGTGCTCCGCGGGCTCCCGTTCGATCTGAACCTGAGGATCGGCAAATATCGCGTGGACTACGGAAAGATTAATATGGTTCATCCCCATGCGTACCCGTTTATCACACAACCGCTGTCCCAGGCCCGCTTCTTCGGAGAAGAGGGGCTGAACGACCTCGGCATCTCCGCAAGCATCCTCCTGCCCACCGGTGATGTCTACTCGAAGCTTACCGTCGATCTCCTGCGCGGAAACTCTGTGGCGAACGCTGCCGGCATTTCCGACACGACCGGAGCAAGTCCGCTGTATGCAACATCCGGCCGACTGATGGCGTTCTTTTCCTTGAGTGATGAGAGCGATCTCGAAACGGGCCTGAGCACGTATACCGGCATCCACGACCCGTACAATCATGAACGGTTCTGGTATTTCAATGGCGACTTCAAATTCAAGTGGCGTCCGAGCTCCTATACCTCGCTCGTCGTTCAGGGGGAATATCTCTATAACACACGGCATGCTTCTCAGGATGCGCGGTTTGTCCGGTTCACCGGTCCATTCGGTCGCCCGATCACGAAAGAAATTCATACCGGGGGCATGTACGTCTACGCGGATTATCAGTTCTTCAAGTTGTACAGCATCGGCATGCGCTACGATTGGTCGGAATCGCCGTACAGTAGTGACAACAAAGCCCGGGCGTTTTCCCTGTTTGCCGGATACTACCCGGTGGAGGAGACCCTGGGTGTGCGGTTTGAATACCAGCGAACAACAGGTGAGACCCTGACCACCTCGCAGGTTGTTAATGCGCTTGCGCTGCAGGTGCTCTTTTCTCTTGGCCCGCACAAGGCACATCCGTTCTGATCATGATGCTGCAAACGGCTTATTCTCAACCAGGACTACACCGATGAAAATACTTTCTCTTCTCGTTCTCATCTTCGCGGCCCTCCTTCCAGCAGAGGCTGCAATCAGGATTGTCACTTCCCTTCCCGATCTTGCCGATCTCACCAGACAAATCGGCGGGGACAAAGTAAGCGTCGACTATATTGTCCGGGCGGATCAGAACCCGCACTTCGTCGAGGTGAAGCCGAGCTACATGATGAAGCTGAAATCGGCGGATCTCTTTCTTACCATCGGGATGGACCTTGAATTATGGGGCCCGCAGATCGTTGATGGCTCACGCAACGACAAGCTGGTCGTCGTTGATCTCTCTAAAGACATTCATAAACTTGAAGTGCCATCGCACGTCGATGCGAGTCTGGGAGATGTCCACCGGTACGGAAACCCGCATTATTGGCTCGACCCGCGGAACATGCACAAGCTGGCGAACGAGATCATCGACGCATTGACGGGTGTTTCCCCGTCCGATGCACAGACTTTCCGGGCGAATGCCGATGCGTACTTGAAGAAGCTCGACGCAAAGATCACTTCCTGGCAGGCGATGATGAAGCCCTATGCAGGTGCGCAGATCATCACGTTTCACAAGAGCTGGAGTTATTTTGCAGGCTGGCTGGGCCTGACCGTGGCCGACCAGATCGAGCCGAAACCGGGAATAGCACCCAGCCCCTCCCATACCGCGGAACTGATCAGTCTCATCCGCAAGTCCGGCATCAAGGTGATCGTTGTGGAACCCTTCTACGATCTCAGTGCCCCCGAGCAGATCGCACGCAACACCGGGGCCAAAGTCCTTGTCCTGCCGACATCGTGCGGTGGCGAGGACGGACCGAAGGATTACATCGGCCTGATGGACTACAATGTCAACGCCCTTGCGAATGCATTGAAATAATCGCCCGACACGGGCGATTTCGGAACGGGAGCTTGCTCACAGGAGACGGTACACTCTCCAATCTTTCACGAAACCGGTATTCCTCAGACATGATTCCATACATACTGTTCGACAACGTTACCCTTGGCTATGGATCCAAAGTCATCCTTCGTGCGATGACGTTCGCCATCGAGGAGGGAGATTATTTCGGAATCGTCGGGCCGAACGGTGCGGGCAAAACAACCATCCTCCGCGCGATCCTCGGTGTTCTGAAGCCGTTATCAGGAACGGTGCGCTATCAAAGCAGTTCAGGAGAACAGCTGCGCATCGGCTACGTCCCGCAGCGGGACACCATCGATGATGTGTTGCCGTATACCGTGAGCGAGGTGGTGATGATGGGACGTTTCAGAGGTCTTGGACTTTTCCATCGCCCTGCAACCGCCGATCATGACGCCGTTCGCCGCTCGCTGGATCACGTCGGAATGAGCGACCTGCACGGAGGAATCTTCAAAGATCTCTCCGGCGGGCAGAAGCAGCGTGTGCTGATTGCGAGAGCCCTGGCGAGCGATCCCAAGGTTCTCGTGCTGGACGAACCGACAAACGGCATGGATCTTCCCTCGCGCACGTCGATCCTGGATCTGACCAGACGACTGCACGATCAGGATGGATTGACCGTCATCATGGTCAGCCATCTGCTCGATGATGTTGCCAATCATGCAAGCCGTATCGCCATTGTGGAACAATCCTTCTTTCAGGTTGGAACCGTCCAGGAGGTTCTCACCGGCGAAAACCTGAGCACGCTGTACGGCTTTCCCGTCAATGTTGAATCGGTTCGCGGGCGGAAAATCGTCATCGCAGGAGGCGCACATGACGCCCACTGAGATCATCAGTACGATCATGAGTGAGTTCCCGTTCGCGCTGTACGGCAGCATCCTGGTCGGCGTCGCCTGTTCTTTTCTGGGTGTGTACATTGTGGCCAGACGTGTGGTTTTTTTCGGTGCCGTTCTCACGCAGGTCTCCGTGCTGGGTCTGACGGTGACGTTTCTCCCGTTCCTTCCCCTGTCGCATACTGTCGGGTCTCTTGTGGTGACCCTGGGGAGTGTTGTCATTCTCTCCCAGATGCTTACGGGAAAGAAAGTCCCGCGCGATGCGGTGCTGGGATTTGTCTTTGTGGCATCCGTGGCTGCTCGCATTCTGATAATGCAAAAAGCGCCCAAAGTGGAAGCTGCGGAAATCGAGAATCTCCTCCGGGGCGATATTCTCTTTGTCACCCCGGATCTTTTCTGGCTGATGGCGGGTGCGTTTCTCATCGCGATGATCCTTCAGAGCCTGTTCGCAAAGGAGTTCTCGTTCATCACCTTCGATACCGAAACCGCCCGGACGCAGGGATACAACGCCGGAATGTGGAATCTGATGTTTTATCTGATCGCCGGTATGATCATTGCAGTGGCCACACACATGGTGGGAGACCTCCTGGTCTTTGGGTTTCTTGTCGTGCCTCCGGTGGCGGCGACGCTGGTGGCCAAACGCGTCCGCACCATATTTCTCCTCTCTGTGGCAATAGGGCTCGTCTCCCCGCCGATCGGACTCTATTTCGCGTTTCTTTGGGATTTCCCCGCGTCGCCCACCATCGTCGCCGTCGCGGCACTCTTCCTGCTCGTTGCGTTTCTCTACAACATCTTCCGGCGACGATGAGGCAGGAGTCCCGACCGGAACCATTGCCGATGAAGCCGTGTTAATTTGATTGGTTACAGGTTGCTGGAAATAGCGAACCGTTCTCACTCCTCAATGGACCCGGGGTGCTCTTCATCATCGATTCGTGAAGGTCATCCAATGTACTGCCGGCGTGCCATATAGAGGAGTTTTCGTTTCGGATCATTCTGTGGATTGTCATCAATTTCGATGTTTGATTACGCCTGCTGTGGACGACCGTTTGGAAGGTGCGGAAAGGCTGGCTTTCGACCACCATGCCCAGGAATGTCCAGAGTGCAAGCGTCAATTCGACCTGGAACTCTTTGTCAAAGAGAAAATCCGGGGGAAGGTCCCGCGCGTCCCTGCGCCGCCGGACCTCCGCGAGCACATCCTGGAAGGGATCAATGATCTCGTGCGGGCTGAGCGGTCACGCACCCCGTGGCCACGCAGGATTCTTTCCGTCGCATCCATCCCGGGCGTGAAGCCTGCGGCCATTGTCTCCCTCCTGGTTCTTTCAGTATTTTTCCTTGTGATGTCGAAAACCACGGGGTTGAATCACGGGGAAACCCTCGACCGGAATCTTGTGGAGCATTCCTTCTCAAGTTATCACGACCTGAAAACCGGGTTGCTCTCACCGCAGATCATGTCCGACAATCCGATGCGTGTCCAGGGATTTCTCTCACCGCAGATCGAGTGCCCGGTTGAAGTCCCCCTGCTTCGCAATTTTACTCTTGTCGGCGGGCTTGCCAACAACTTTCGCGGAGTGCGCGTGGCGCAGGTCCTGTATCGCAAAGGGGAGACTATTCTTGCGTTGATTCAAATTCCTCTCGACGCGGTCATCCGCAACAGAGGACTGTCGCTCCCGCTCGAGGCCCGCGATGAACTCCTTCACAGCGGTTGGTACTCTGACACTCATGCGGACGGCATCGCGGTTGTTCTGTGGACCCGCGGGACAACGCTCTGCGCTGCCGTTTCCGGAATGGGATGTTCGGAGCTCCGCGCAGTTTTGCGTGAATCCGATGATTCCTCTGCACACAATTCTCCCTGGTGATTCTCACAGCGGTTTCTTGACAAACCCCCTTTCTCTTTCTATATTTTGCAGGCTAGGTCCACAAGGTGTCTCCAGACACCTTGTTCTGTCTTTCAACACTTCCATTGAGCTCCATGTCGACTGATTCCACCACATCGGTAACACAGGCAGGTGAAGCGGCGGACCAGATCCCTCCCCGCCTTCCCGTGCTCCCGTTGCGCGACGTCGTTATCTTTCCCTCGATGATCTTCCCTGTCCTCGTCGGTCGCGAGTCGTCTCTCCGGGCAGTGAACGATTCCCTTGAGCACAACAAATACCTTTTCCTTTCGGCGCAAAAGAACCCCCTGACGGAGGAGCCAGGCGAAGAAGACATTTACCGCGACGGGACGGTGGCGAAGATCATTCAAATCCTCAAGCTTCCCAACGGGCTGATGAAGATCCTAGTCGACGGCATCGTGCAGGCCTCCGTGTCGAAGTTTGTGACCAACACCCGCTACCTGGAGGCGGCAATCAAGGTGCACGATGAGCCGGTACAGATGGACTCGGAACTCGATGCCCTCCTCCGGCACACGTCGACGCTCTTTGCGGAGTACGTGCATCTGAACAGAAACGTGCCGAGCGAAGTCCTCGTCGCCTTTGAAAACACCCGCGATGCGCGGCGAAAGCTCTTTTACATCGCTTCCAATATCCTTCAGAACGTCGAAGTGAAGCAAAAAATCCTCGAGATCACGGGGATTCGCGAGCAGTTGCACGAAGTGATACGGATCCTCAATTCGGAGATCGATGTTCTCAAGATTGAAAAAGAGATTGACACGAAGGTCCACGACAATATCGCGAAGTCGCAGCGCAAGTATTTCATCCAGGAACAAATCCGCATCCTGCAGGACGAACTCGGGGAAGACGAATCGAACCCGGAGCTTTTAAAACTGCGTGAAGACATCAAGAAGTCGAAGATGTCGAAGGCAGCGGAAGAGAAGGCGATGGAGGAATACCAGAAGCTCAAGAAAATCCCCCCTCTCTCGCCGGAATCCACCGTCATCAGGAGTTACCTTGACTGGATGATCAGTGTTCCGTGGTATAAGCGCACGAAAGACAACCTGAGTGTGGAGCATGTGCGGAAGATCCTCGATGAGGACCACTTCGGCCTGGAGAAGCCGAAGGAGCGGATTCTCGAGCACATCGCCGTCCTCAACCTTGTGCGGGAGGTAAAGGGGCAAATCCTCTGTTTTGTCGGTCCCCCCGGCGTTGGGAAAACCTCGCTGGCAAAATCCATCGCCCGCGCCATCGGCAGGAATCTCGTCCGCATCTCTCTCGGCGGGGTGCGGGATGAAGCGGAAATCCGGGGACACCGTCGCACCTATATCGGGTCCATGCCGGGAAAGATCCTCCAGTCCATGAAACGCGCCGGCGTCATCAATCCCGTGATGCTGCTCGATGAAGTGGATAAAATGAGCATGGACTTCCGCGGTGATCCCTCCTCGGCGCTCCTCGAGGTCTTGGACCCCGAACAAAACAACACGTTCAACGATCACTATCTTGACGTGGATTACGATCTCTCCAGCGTCATGTTCATTACCACGGCGAATGTGCGCTACCAGATCCCGCTGCCGCTGCAGGACCGGATGGAAATCATCGAGCTGCCCGGATACCTCCAGCACGACAAACGAGAAATCGCCAAGCGGCATATCATCCCGAAGCAGCTTGCGGAGCACGGGCTGGCGAAGAAGAACGTGACGATTTCCGATGCGGGAATCGACAAAGTCATCACCGAATACACCCGGGAAGCCGGAGTCCGGAACCTCGAGCGGGAAATAGCCACCTTGTGCCGGAAGACAGCAAAAGAGGTCGTCGAAGCGAAGCAGAATAAAAAGAAAAAGGTCGATCGGATCGCCATCGATCCTGCAAAAGTGGAAAAGTATCTGGGCGTTCCCCGGTTCCGGAGCCGCCAGTTAACGAAGGAACCGCGGGTAGGGTCGGTGACCGGTCTGGCATGGACGAGCGTGGGAGGAGAGATCCTCAATGTGGACGTCACTGTGATGCCGGGACCGGAGCGGCTCACGTTGACCGGGCAACTGGGAGAGGTGATGAAGGAATCCGCCCAGGCAGCGCTCAGTTACCTCCGTTCGAATGCGAAACGACTTTCGCTCCCGGACAATTTCACCAAGGGGAAGGAGATTCACATTCATCTTCCCGAAGGAGCCATTCCGAAAGACGGGCCTTCCGCGGGGATTACCATGGCGGTCGCACTGTATTCGGCCGTGAGCGGGAAGCCGGCCCGGAGCGATACGGCGATGACCGGCGAAATCACGCTCCGCGGTGAAGTTCTCGCCATCGGCGGGTTGAATGAAAAACTGCTGGCGGCGCAACGAAGCGGCATCGTGAACGTCCTCATCCCGTCCGAAAACGAAAAAGACCTGCCGGAAATCCCGGCGCGGGTGAAGGAGGGGCTGACCATCACACCGGTCAAGTCGATCGATGAGGCGCTCCGGATTGCCATGAGCAATGGAATCCGGAAGAATGGAAAACGGAGTCGAAAAGGATGAGTGACTATATTGTCACTGCACGGAAGTGGAGGCCGATGCGGTTCGAGGACGTGGTCGGGCAGGAACATGTGACCGCCACGTTGAGAAATGCCATTGCTTCGCACCGCCTGGCACACGCCTATCTGTTCAGTGGCCCGCGTGGTGTCGGGAAAACCACCACTGCACGGCTTCTCGCAAAGGTGGTCAATTGCAGTGCACCGGTCGACGGCAACCCGGACAACACCTGCGAGCACTGTGTCGAGGTGAATGAGGGCCGGAGTTTTGACGTGCAGGAAATCGACGGCGCCTCGAACCGGGGGGTCGAAGAGATCCGCAACCTTCGCGAGTCGGTGCGCTATGCGCCGGCAAAAGCATCGCGCAAGGTGTACATCATCGACGAAGTCCACATGCTGACCAAAGAGGCGTTCAATGCCCTCTTAAAGACCCTCGAAGAGCCGCCTCCCCACGTCCTGTTCATTTTCGCCACGACAGAACTTCAGAAGCTTCCCGCGACGATACTCTCCCGCTGTCAACGATTCGAATTCCGCCGCATCCCGGTCGACAGGATCAAACAGAACCTCGCTGCCATCGCACTCGCGGAACACCTTTCCCTTGATGATGAGTCGTTGCAGCTGATCGCGCGCAAGGGGGACGGATCGTTGCGGGATGCGCAAAGCACGTTCGACATGGTGATCTCTCTCTGCGGGACGCAGGTTACCGCCTCGCAGATTCTCCAGGCGCTCAATGTGGTGGATCAGGACCTGTACTTCCGCGTGACCGATCTCATCCTGGAGCGGAATACTGCGGGTGCCCTCGCCCTGGTGGAAGAAGTGGTCAACCGGGGATACGACCTGAAAGAGTTCACCGAGGGCCTGGTGGAACATTTCCGGAATCTGCTGATCGCGCGCGCGACCGGATCGACGAACCTCATCGAAGCATCCGATGTGTACCGGAAGCGATATTCCGAAGAGAGCGCAAAGTTCACCGTGTCCGATCTGATGCGGTTCCAGCGGCTTCTCGCGGGGACAAGCACATCGTATCGCTGGGTGTCGCAACCGCGCTTCAAACTCGAGGCGGATATCGTGCAGCTGATGACCCTGCCCTCGGCGCAGGATGTGGGAGAGGTCTTGAAAGAGATCGATACCCTGAAAAAAAAACTTCATGAAGCACCCCCCGTCTCCATCCCGGTAGAAACTCCCGCACCGGTCCATCCTCCCGCAAAAGCCGTTGTTCGTCCGGGACTCACTCCCCTCCGGCCGGCCGTTTCTGAGAAATCGATTCATCCCCGGGAACTGAAACCCCCGGCACCACAACCCCGGGACCCGCAGTTGCCGTCCGCCCCATCGCGGATCAATGCGGGCGAGGTGATGTCGCGCTGGAAGGAATTCGCGGACCTGGTTCGCAAGCGGCGGATATCATTGGGGACGACGATTGATGCCGCGCAGCCTGTGTCGGTACAGGGGGCGTTGATCAGCGTGCGGTGTTCGGAGTCCTTCCATGCCGATCAGATTATGCGGAACCGGGAAGCACTCTCGGATCTTCTGGAGGAAGTGTTTCACGTGCGGATGCGTCTGGATCCGGTGGTAGAGCCGCCGTCGATTGATTCGAAAGAGTCGCCTGAAACAGCTGCGGAGGAGGAGCATCCGCTCCTCAAAGTGATCAAGAAGGAGCTGGGTGCGCGACCGGTGGATTGATTTATTTTTCTTGCCGGGTTCGGAAAAACGACTGACTCACAGTAATACTAATGAAGGCACTCCGGTTGCAGACCTCGCGCTACAAGTGCGGGAGGGCGCGGATTGGCGGCAGTCGGCTCAGGTCTTCTTGGACGGAGGGAAAGCCGCTGGCGGGAGCGGCTTTCCCTTATTTTTCCCCCCTTCTGCTCCACTTTGCTTCCCCTGGGCAGTGCTTCCGGTAATGACTGTGATGCCATGAGGGCACGGAAATCCCTGAAAACCCTCATTCAAGGCTGGCACACACGATTTTTCGTACCACCCCCGTCCATTCTCCTCGTCAATGCACCCCGCCCCCCTCCCTTGACTTTCTGCATGATTTTGGAGAGTTTTGTATACCGTCGTGATGTAAGGCCCCGCGGAGATCAAAGAGGACGAGGAACCGATTAGAGCTTGAGATCGATTGTTCACGATGTACTCCTTCGTCCTCGCTTCGTTGCTTCCATCGGAACGAAGTGTCTCCGCGTTTTTTTTGTTGAAGGGATTGGAATGAAACGCCTCGGATTGATCACCGTACTTCTCCTTACCGCGTCCACGTGGTCCGTTGCCCAGGTTGTCTTCGGTAAATACGCCGGTGAGTTTCTGGCACTGGGGGTGGGCGGACGATCGCTGGCGATGGGTGGTGCAGCTGTCGCGACGACGGGCGATGTGACCGCAGGCTACTGGAACCCGGCGGGCCTGGCCCAGATCATGTACCCGCAGGGGATCCTCATGCACGCCGAGCAGTTCGGGGGCCTCGAAAATCATGACTACGCCGCCTTCGCCATTCCCTACGGCCCCAAAACCAGCCTCGGGATCAGCGTGATCCGTCTGGGCGTTGACGATATCCCGGATACACGAAACGCCGGACTCGATCAGTACGGAAAAGTCACCTACGATATTAATCAGTTCAGTCGTATCGATCCCTCGCGCGTCTCCTCCTTCAACGCTGCGGACTGGGCATTCTTCTTCACGTACGCGCGCGCGGCCACCGAGGATTTTTCCTATGGAGGGAATCTCAAAGTCATCAGAAGGGGCATCGCCGACCACAGCGCAACAGGGATCGGGTTTGATGTCGGCGTTCTCTATAGAATTCACGAGCATATCATGCTCGGAGCCAATGTCCAGGATATCACGACAACCCTCCTTGCCTGGGATACCGGGTTGAAAGAGCTCATCGCTCCCACCGTCAAGCTCGGGGCCGCGGGTTTCATCGATGCGTTGGCCGGAAGGTTCACGCCGGCGGTCGATTTCGACATCCGGTTCGAGAACCGGCAAACCGCATCGATGTTTCACGTCGGCGCGGTCAGCGTTGACGTCCATTCAGGTCTCGAGTACACCTTCAAGAACGTCGTCTCTCTTCGCGTCGGCTACACCGATATCAAAGCGCCGGCGTTCGGCGCAGGAATCCATCTTCCGAAACTCACCATCGACTACTCGTTCGTGAAGTTCGATAAGACGGACCAGCTCGGGGATACCCACCGGATCTCTCTGATGTTCACGCTGGAATCCGATCAATTCAAACGGTCTGCAGAGTGATGGAGAGCGAGCGATGTCCCGCGCGTCAGGTTTTTCCCTCCCGGCATTCATCGTTTGCACCGGTGTAGCGCTCCTGCTCGCCGGGTGCAGCTCCTCACGACAGTCCACCAGCAGTACCTCCGAAACATCCTCCTCCGGCGAGGAGGCATTTCCCACGCCCGATGGGTGGTTGAATTTTTCCGCGGACTCTTCGCGGAACACGCTGGCGTGGTTTGTCCGGGACGACTACGGCGCGGAGATCATTATCGAAGCGATCACCGGCGGCAGCACCGACGGTACCCCATCCGTGAACGTCAAACAACTGACGGCGCTCACCCGCGCGGTGTTTTCGATGGATACCGTAAACGGAGAGAAGGTGCTGCAGCGACCGGTAAGGGACCGGTCAGGTGGGAACGATCGGTGGACGTATATTTTGCAGAACGACGCCGGGGATCGCCTGCGGGTGGTCATCACAGCGTCGGAGCGTTTCGGAGCGCTTCGTTCTGCCACAACGGTGCTTGCCGATCAGCGTCTCGCGGAAGTCGCACGGGTGCAGGACGCGCTTCTTTCGGGTCCTGTCCCGTAACCTCACTTCTCTTGCAGAACAACGATATCGGAGCATTCCCCCGGGCGCATTTGCGCGAACCGCGCCGCCCTGTCGCGATGAAGGAGTGTGGGGTAATCGTTGGCGCGAAGCTGAAGTGCACGCTCAAAAGCAGCACGGGCGAGTTCCCACTGGTGTTCGTGGTACAATCGCATCCCCTCTTCATACTGGTTGAGGAACCGGAAAACCTCGGGATCCTCAAGTCCTCCCCGTTGCGCGATCAACTCGTACACCGCTGCTGGTTCATTGCGTCCCTTCACCGTTAGCAGGTCGAGTTCCCTTCCGACGATTTCCCCCTTCACGAGGTCATACGTCCGCTTGCTGACCATGATCGATGTACGATACTCCTTGTTGGCGCCCTCCAGCCGTGAAGCGAGATTCACGCTGTCGCCGATCACCGTATAGGCGAATTTCCCGGTCGACCCCATGTTCCCGACAATCATTTCGCCTGTGTTGATTCCCTGACGCATATGGAACGGCGGCCGGCCCGATTCCTCCCATCGCGCGTTCAAATCCTTCAACCGGTCGCGCATCACCAGAGCGCTCCTGCATGCCCTGAGGGCGTGATCCCACTGTGGAATCGGAGCCCCCCAGAATGCCATGATCGCATCGCCCTCATACTTGTCCAGAGTGCCGTCGTGTTCGAAAATTGCGGCCGACATTGCATCGAGATACTCGTTGAGCAGTTTGACCAGCCGTTCCGGCTCCATGGACTGCGCGATCGTCGTGAATCCCTCGATATCACTGAAGAGAACAGTAAGCTCCTTCCGCTGTCCGCCGAGAGTCAGTTTCCCGGGATTGAGAATCAGCTCATCGACGACGGAAGGGTTCACGTACGTGCTGAACATCGTTTTAATGAGCGCACGCTGTCGCCGTTCCGTGACAAGATTGTAGGCTGTTGAGCCGACATAGCCGGCGATAATGGCTGCCGAGGGGCTCACGATGGACATGACAAAACTCCTGTGGACGAACAGCCACAGGGCGGCCCACAGAACCAGGCAGAGAAAGCCCGCAATAAACAGGAAACTGACCAGTTCCATCAGGACCTGCCGGCCGCGGGCACGATCACGGAGTGATGCCGTGAGGAGAAATGTCAGCATCACCAGCAGAATCACCTCCGGCACTTCCGTCAACGGACCCTGGACCCGGAGGAAGTCGTTCCGCAGGACATTCTCGATGACGTTCGCATGGACCTCCACCCCGTACATTTGATTGTCCCCGCGTTGTCTCCCTCGCCCGATCGACACGGGAAAGAGATCCTTGTACTCCGGGAGGGTAACACCGACCAGAACGATCTTGTTCTTGAACGTGCCGTCGTAGAGATACCCGTAGTCGGGATCGTCAAACGTGTTGGTTTCCGCGCCGGTCGACATTTCATCGACCGTGGTGAAACTCCTGTCATCAATGACGTCGTGAAAATGGTAATGGCGGAACGTCCCGTTCGGACCATAGAAGTTGATCATCATCGCCGTGGGATCGTACTTGGGAATGATCCTCCCGGCGTAGAAAAAAGACTTTCCGGAATTGACGGCAGCGGTGAGCGGGGGAAGGCCGAACACACGGTTCAGGACTGCGAAGGCAAATGTCGGTACGGAGAGGGCGGAGTCATCGGCGACATCCATCCGGTAAAACGGTGTATACAGGCGATAGATCCCGTCGGCGTCGCTTTGAATGTTCACGAGCCCGACGGCACTGTCGACATTGAAGAAAATATTGCCGAAGTCATTCCGCAGGAGGCGACGCTCAAACCGTTCCGAGTCCTGTTCTCGTTTGCCGGCAAGAATGACGTTGTTGGTTTCCTTCAAGGCTGCGCGGAAGGTGCTGTCTCCGGCCGGGCCGTGGTTGTCCGGAGAGTCGAAGATGAGGTCGATGCCGACCGCCCGGGCACCCGCCCGGTGCAGATTTCTGATGAGGTGCGCATAATACTCCCTCGGCCACGGAAGGGGACCGGCAGGGAGCGAACGGAATGCCTCCTCGTCGATGTCCACGATAACGACATCGGACGAGTCTTTCACTTCGGTGTTTACGCCGCGGTAGAGGAAACGGTAGTCAATCGATGAGAGTTCGAGGCGTTGAAACAGGCCGAGGTGGAAAACGCTCTCGACGGTGAGGCCGACAACGAGGATGGCGACAGAGAAGGATATCAATGCCCGCGCGAGCCATGAACGGACGGTAGTTCTGGACATGGTCACGTGCCCGGGCGATTACAGTTCATATTGATAGCGCAGACTGACAAAATTCTGGTCTCCCGCTCCTGTATTCTTGAAATAACTGAGGTCGGCAATAAGTCGCATGGAATGGTAGAACGACCATTCTGCGCCGAGATCGAACACGGTGCGGCTGAAATCACCGAACGACGGGCTGATCGCCGCCTGTGTGCTCAGGATCGAAGCGATAATCTCGTACCGTCCCTGGAATGCCAGCGTGGCGTAGTTGAGCCGCTGCCGTGGTGCACCGGGGTAGGGCCCGGGCAACTGGTTATAGTTCATGGCAAGATCGATGCTCGTGGTCAGGGGGATCCTGTAGCGCGTGTCGAACGAAAGTCCGAACGTCACCGCATTCACGCTGATCCCGCGGATTGTGGCATCCGACCGGTCTGAAGAAGCGACGTTCACCGAGACGGTATGATCGTTCCCCAGCATCGGGAAATCGTACGACGATTGAAGAAAGATGCGGTTCGTCACATCGCTGATGGAGTTCAGCGAATCCTCGTTTAATCCGTTCGAATTATCATACCTGTTGTACCCGACCGTGATCGAAGGGAATGCTCTCCTGGGGGCGTAGGTCACGGCAGCGGTCACCGTCGAATAGATCGTGGTCGCGACCTTCGTATGGGACGTGTTATCCTGCAGACGCTCATACCCCGCCGTCAACAGGAGGGAATTGTCGACGAGGCGGACCCGATCGTTGACGTTGTACCCCTGAATGTCCTTGCGAAGGAAGGATTGTCCGAACGATGTATAGTCGCTTCCACGGTAGAGGTACGTGAACTTGAAAACATTGTCGAAGTAGTTCAGCTGCATCGATGCTTCGCCTGCAGCCGTGCTCAAGCGTCGGAGAGAGAGCGGGCGGAGATTCTCGTTGACGGTAATGAATTTGGAAAGGACGTCGCGCACCTGGCGAACTGACGATGAGTCGCCCGGAAAGAGCTCGGCGATGCGCTCGTCCGTGATGGTTCCAGAGGAGATGTCACTGTTGTAGGCGCTGAACGCGCCCTGCGCGGCGAGTTCAATCCGGCGGTTGTCGAGGCGTGTCATCATATCCATTCCGAGCACCAGGTTCTCCTGAGGCCGGGAACCGGTGACGATGGATCCCATATCGTCCTTTGATTTCATCCAGGTGAATCCCACCTGCCAGGTTTCACCCGATCCGAAGCTCGGCCGGATTGCGAAGAGGTCGCGCTGATAGGTCCCGTAATCAAATTGTCCCCACAGGCCCGGACTGATCTGTGCATAGGCGGCGGAAGGGTTTGCAGTCTGCGTTGCGGCAAGAAGGGAGTCGGGGATCGTGGACACCAACCGGCCTTCGATCGCACGCGTCGTTTGCCCGCTGGATACCTGCAGGTTGAAGACGCCCAGGGACAGGGCGGCATGGACGCCCCGGATCCGTTTGCCGCTCAGAATCAGATCGGGAAACGAGGGCGTGAGATCGCCGTATCCGGCGCGTCCCCACGGGGACTCCACGCCGAGGAAATACCTGTTCTGCGGCTGCCGGTCGCTCTCCTCATCCGATGTGAGAAATGCATTTGCCACAAACCGCCACGGACCATACGTCACTCTTCCGCGGATCGATCCGCGGTTGTACCACGTGCCGAGCGAGTCGACCTGCTCATGGCGTGATTCCAGGGCCACCGATGCGGTATAGGATGCACGTCCGGGCTGCGGCACTGCCGCAAGATTCGCCCCTGTCACGTTGAACGAAAATGACGCCGAGGAATGGACCTCGCCTGAACGGGTAAACAACCAGACGACAACCCGGTGGGCTCCCGGCGCAAGCGAGAGACCGGTGTTTTCCGGAGAAACAACTCCGACATCGCCACTGAGAATGACTTTGGGCGTAATGTCCGCCCCGTCGAAATAGACGCGTGTGGCGGCGCGATCCACCACGCTGTCGGCGCGGAGGAGAGAAAAGGAAATGACGATATCCGCCGGCGCAAGGGGAATGTCCGCTTCCGGGCTCAGAAAAATCACCTGTTGCTGGGCCGTCGCAGCAGACGGGACGGCGATCCGGATGGTCCGTTGCGGAGGGACGCTGAAAGGATCATTCGAATCGCTGAACGGGTAGGTTTCGTACTTCCCGTTCGTCAACACAAAAACGATGTAAAACTCCAGGGAGGGCGAAACGACGGTTGATGCGGGAAGCGTGACGGTCGCGCGGGTCCCCTCGATGTCCATGTCGGCCCGGCGATAGTCGCTTTCGCCGAAGGGGCGGTACACAATCACGGCGTGGTCAATCCCCTCGGTGTTCGTCAGCGAGGCGGTGATGGTGAGCGGTTTTCCCGCCGGGGCTTCCGTGGGGACCAGCGTCGAGATTCGGGTCGAAACCTGTGCGTGCAAAGGCCGGGCGACAGCCGAGAGGATCACACACAGCAACGCAAAGGCAATCGCAGTTGCGGACCGGAGGAGGAGGAGGTTCATCGGTCCCTTCAGTCATAGTGATAAGAGAATATCGATTATCAATCGCGATACTCAATGTGCAGGCGCTTCGAGCGTCCTTCACGATCGTGCAACTCGAACTGGAGTGTCTTCTGTGCGTCACCCCTCATTGCATTCTCTGCATTCTGGCGCTCGTTCGCGGTGCTTTGGCGGCTGAAGAACGTACCATTTGGTAGGGAAATGCCAGTTGAGCCGGCAGTGACATCAAACGACTGGTTGGACTTGAGGTTTGTAAAATGAACGGTCCCTTCAAGGATGACGAGAGTGTCGCCGGCCGCACTGCTCGTGAAGGCGCCTCCCGTCCCGCGAATGGACGCCACGGATGTCGGGGAGGTGAAACGAAACTCTTCGCCCCGGCGCTGCTTCTGCACGGTGAACCCGATGACGCCCATACGGACATCGATCGATTTGGAGAACTCCGACCCGTTCAGCGATCCGGTGACGATGACCTCCGATAATTCGCGGACCCGGACGAGACTATTATCCATGAATTTAATGATTGCCATGGATTTTGCGCCGGTCTTCACCCGGTCACCCGAAGCAAGAGTCTCTCCCTTTTTCGCCGGCTTCCATGCCTTCCCGATATCCATTCTCGAGACGTCGGCGATGACTTTGCTCAGAAGGCCGATGGTGAGATCTGCAGGCTCAGCCGACGTGGCCGTTTCTCCCATCAGGGAGAGCAACGCAATGAGGATAAGGACGAGGCGTGTCATGGGATTTTCTCTCAAGTGCGATTACTCAAGCCCTGCCGACTGCACGGCATCGGGATGCGTCCGGAAATACTTGAGAATTTCAAGAAGCTCGCTCGACTGGATGGCCGCCCCGTTCAGACGAATGGAGCCGGTAAAAGACAAACCCTCCGACCGGATCTGGTCGAAAAGCGGTTTGTACTTTGCATCCAGCGTGAGCTCGAGCTCATCGAGCAACGATGAGACGGCCGATGGTCCCGACTCGACGGTAAACGAACGCAACGAACTCTTCAGGAGCGAGTTCCGTCCGCCGAGAGCCCGGACCTCTCCTTCAACATACCAGACATACGTGTGGCCGGGTTGCAGCGACCGTACTCCGCCCGAAGGGAACTGAAACGACGGCGTGGTCGTCTCCTGTGTCACCAGCGGGACGCCCTGGGCAGCTTCCTCCAGGCTTGATTGTCCCGGGAGCATTTCAAAGATGGAAATCTTTGACTGCGCTCCGTCGAACATCCACTGGAAAAGAGGGAGCTGACTGACGTGCTGGTCGCCGTCGCTCGGGAAGAACAGCTCCACGGAAGACGGGTTGGTCAGGAGCAGGGAGAACCCATCTCCCGCCTCAGACGATACCGGGAAAATCTCCCGCACGGTAATCGTGAAGGTGTACGTTCCTGCGGGCAGCTGCCCGCTGGGGAGGGAAACGTCCTGAAACACTCGCTTCACATCGGGGTTCCATTCGGAGGACGAGTCCTGAATCCCCTTCCCCGGGCCGAAGTCAAGATTCGTAAACGTCCGGGATCCCTGGACAACAAAAGATTTGGATACTATCTTGAGCGGCGGCGGATCGGTCCATTGTTCCCCCGAGCTGAGAACCACCTTCGAAAGCTCCACTGTCGCCACCGCAACAATGGTACTCCCGCCCGGAGCCGTAATGTCCACGCTGAAAAACCATTGCGGCGTGGAAGATTTCGTGAAGTCAATATCGCTCAGCGAGAGTACATTAATGGGAGCGTAGGCGACCTTGACAATGATCCCCTGTGCGGGGGACGGTGTGGCCGAGAAGGCGAGGAGAACCGCCGTGGCGACCACCAGCGCCGCAACGCCGTTTGCGAAGAAGTTACCACCTCTGTTCATGTCGACTCCTTTCGCAGGAAGAGCGCACCGGTGCGGTCTTCCACAGGTAATCCACTGCGCTGAACTTTCCGATTTCACCAGATCCTGATAACCCTTTGCGGCCCGCCGGTGGCAAACCGCCCCTGCCATCGTTCCACGAAATCAGAGAAAAAGTATACGAAATCGGCTGAAGTGTTGCAATTTCCAGGTTTGATCTGACGGCACGTCAGAAATGCACTATGTCATTGTACAGAACAAATGCCATGAATGCCAGAAGCAACACGAAGCCGGCACGTTGAAGGCCGAGCTTCACGCCAATGGGGACCTCACGACGGAAGATCACCTCGTACACGAGGAACGCAAGGTGTCCTCCATCGAGCGCCGGGAAGGGTAAGATATTGAGAATCGCGAGACTTACGCTCAGCAATGCCATGAAACCCAGGAACGCGGCCCAGCCCATCTCCGCCGATTGTGTCGCCATTTGTGCGATCTTGATGGGACCGCCGACAGACTGACTGAACGGAGTCTTCCCGGTGATCACCTGCCAGATTTGCTTGACAAAGAGGACCGCGACGTCGCCAATCTCCTTCACTCCCTTGGGTAACGCCTCGAGGAGCGTGTAGCGAATCTGCTTGATGGGGCCGACATAGCGAATGCCGAAGAAGATCCCGATGCGCCCGTCCCGTGACGGCACAGTGGATCCTTTCATCACAACAGTATCACGCCGCCACTCGACAGCGACTTCCTTGCCGGCGTTTGCTTCTACGATGTCCCGGACCTTTTGCTGGTCCAGGCCGATCGGGGTGCCGTTCAGAGAAAGAAGCACATCGCCCGGCTTCAGGCCGAGTTTGTCCGCCGGCTTTCCCGGGTCAACGGACCCGATGGTCATTTCGGAACTGTCAGGAATCAGGCCCAGCGGATCGGTCGATGTATCTTTCAGCAATGATCTGGAAAGGAGAAGCTGACGCTGTTCCGTCCCGCGCTGGACAAGAAACGTCACATCCTGGTTCAGGGAAGCCACCAGGGCATCGGAATACATTGCTTCCCAGGTGGTCACCGGCTCGCCGTTGACCGCGAGGATTCTGTCGCCAACCTGGAAGCCCGCCGAGGCGCCCGGGCTTTTTTCCGCCACATACCCAACGGTGGTCGTCTCGCGGACGACCGAACCCTGGACGTAATTGATCCCCCAGAAGATCACAATGGCGAGGAGGATGTTCATGATGACGCCGGCGGAGATGACAATCATTCTCTGCCAGATAGGCTTCGCGCGAAACTCCCAGGGTTCCGGCGGCTTTTCCAGGAAGTCCGTGTCAAAACTCTCGTCAATCATGCCGGCGATCTTTACGTAGCCACCGATCGGTATCCAGGAAACGCAGTAGTCGGTTTCACCAATCTGCTTTCCGAACGCCCGCGGCGGAAAGCCGATGGAAAAGCGGTCGACCCGCATCCGGAAAATCTTCGCGGCAATGAAATGTCCGAATTCATGAACAAAAACGAGTACTCCGAGAGTCACGACGAAATACAGGATGGTCATCAGAAATTGCATGGAGAGTGATCCCTCAAGAGTGCAAATGGACGGCTGAAATTCGGTGTTCGACGCCACTACGCGTTATCCGGTCCACTTCCAGAAGATCGTCCAGCATCGGGTGAGCGATGGGAACATGGTCACTTAACGCGCTGTGAATCAATGCCGGGATATCGGAGAAAGAGATCCGGCCGTGCAGAAACATCTGGACTGCAACCTCATTGGCTGCATTGAGGACCGTGGGTGCACTCCCCCCGGCCATGAGAGCATCATAGGCAAGAGAAAGGCACCGGAATTTCGCGGTATCCGGCACCGAGAACGTGAGATTCCTGTAATGCGTGAAGTCAAGTTTCTGCGACATCGTCGCAACCCGCTCCGGATGGGTCAGGGCATATTGAATGGGGATCCTCATGTCCGGTGCGCCAAGCTGTGCCTTGATCGAGCCGTCGACGAATTCAACCATCGAGTGGATGACCGATTGAGGATGGATGATCACCTCGATCCGTTCCTTTGGCAGTCCGAACAACCAGTAGGCCTCGATGACTTCGAGCCCCTTGTTCATCAACGTGGCCGAATCGATGGTGATCTTGTTTCCCATGCGCCACGTGGGATGTGCAAGGGCCTGCTCCTTGGTAATGTGGCGGAACTCTTCGACCGGAAGATCACGAAACGGCCCGCCGGAGGCGGTGAGAATCAGCCGCCGGATATTTTTGATTTCCTCCCCCTGTAAACATTGCATGATCGCACTGTGTTCACTATCTATCGGGAGGAGATCTACGCCCCGTTCTTTCACGGCGTTCATGATCAATTCACCGGCGACAACAAGAGTCTCCTTGTTGGCGAGAGCGATGCGCTTTCCGGCTTCGATCGCACGCAACGTCGGTACCAGACCAACAAACCCGACGAGCGCGTTGATCACGAGGTCCACCTCCGGTCTCTGGACAGCTTCGACGAGACCGTATTCACCCACAAGAACCTCTACAGAACCATCTATCGAATCGCGGAGGTTCTCTGCTGACGAACGATCTGACACCACAACCAGTTTTGGGTGGAATCGCGATATCTGCTCCCTCAGAAGGGAGATATTGCGGTGCACGGTAAGGACATTCACGCGAAAACGGTCTGGAAGAGCGGCTATAACCTCGAGACTGTTCCGCCCTATGGAGCCCGTTGACCCGAGAATTGCTATATTCGTCATGGGTTTGCAGTAGTCCGTTATTGGACTGAATGTTCTAAGGTACGTAACCGCAATCTGTTTCGCAATGAACGCGGCAGGGGATGTATTGAAATCCTTTGTGTCTGAAGGCATTTATTCCTTAATTACAACGGTAACAGGATTCTCGTGTTGACCTTGAAAATAAAGAAAACAACTGCTTTCTGGCGCTTTCTGTTGATTCTCCTTCCTCTCGCCACCTTTCCCCAGGCCGGATTTTCTCAAACGTCTGATCCAACCGTAAAATTCCGGCTGGCGACGGCCCTTGAGCAGGCGAACGATTTCGAACACGCGCTGAAGCTCTACCAGGAGCTCGAGACAAAAGATTCCACCAACACCGTGTATGCAGACGCGGTTCAACGGCTGCTCATTCAACTGAAGCGGTATGATGAGGTGGTCGCGTTCATGAACAACCGCCTCAAGAGGACTCCCCAGGATCCCGGTTTGCTGGTCACGCTGGGCACGGTGTACTATCGCGCCGGCAAAGAAAACGACGCGTATACAACCTGGCAGCGAGTCATCGATCTCAGCCCCAAGAACCCGAACGTCTATCGCCTGGTGGCCTCGGCAGAGCTGGAAAACAGGCTTCTCGATCGGGCTGTTGGAACGTACCGGAAGGGACGAGAAGCCGTCGGCGACCCAACGATGTTCAATCTTGAACTTGCGCAGTTGCTCGTTGCGACAATGGACTATGCCGGAGCAACGGCGGAATACCTTGGCTGGCTCGCGCACAATCCTTCACAGGTGGCCTTTGTCGAAAACAGGCTCAGTGCCTTCACCGCAAAACCCGACGGACGTGCGCAAGCAATTACAACGGTACTCCAGGCCATTCATGAGAAATCGGATCAGGGACTCTACGAAATCCTGGGCTGGCTGTATATCGAAGGGAAGGAATGGGAGAAGGCCTATGATGCCTATACGGAGATCGATAAACTCGTAGGCGCCAACGGCGCCGGACTGACCGCACTTGCGGACCGCGCTCTCAATGAGCACGAATACCCCATCGCGGTAAGAGCATACAAAGCCGCGCTCACCGAGAACCTCTCCGATCAGCGCCGTCCACTGGTGATGTATGGGTATGCCTCCGCACTGAAAGAGCTCGCGCTCGGGAAGGACACTTCTGCCGTAAGGGAAGATCGCATTTCGTCACGGGTCACCGAGGTCCCTTCTTCCGATGCCGCTGTCTACGCGTACCAGGATCTGATCACACGCTATCCTCACCACCAGCTTGCTGCGCTGGCCTATTTTTCGATCGGTCTTTTGCGAATGGAACGCGACGAAGATCTCGACGCTGCAAAGATTTCGTTTGAGCGTGCGCGCGATGATCCGGCAGGCCCGCCGGTTTTGAAATTTGAAGCAGCCCTCCGCCTCGGCGACCTCGCGACGTGGAGGGGGGATACTGCAACAGCACGCAAGATGTATCTGTGGGTGTCTTCGCGGCAGGATGCCACGCCCGATCAGAGCGATGAAGGAACATTTCGCGTCGCGGAACTGGATTACTTCGGCGGCAACTTTCCATCGGCACAATCGCTGCTGAACACCATGTCGCTCAATGTGAAAGCTGATTTTGCCAACGATGCTCTGGCCCTGAAGGCGTTCCTGCAAGAAAACATCGGCACTCCCGACGCCCTCCGCGCCTTTGCCCGGGCGGACCTGACCGCACGACAGCATAGAAATTCCGAAGCCATTCAAATGTTCAGGGATGTGATCGAGCGATTCCCCCAGTCCCAGTTGGTGGATGACGCGCTTATGAAAATGGCCGGAATTCAGGCGCAGGGGGGACAGTACAACGATGCTGTGGCGACGTACCAGACGCTTCTCGACAAATTCAAGAAGAGCAGTATCGACCTCGACCGGGCCCAGTTTATGATGGGTGATGTGTATCAGTCCGGACTCCATAACGTGACCGCTGCAATTGCTGCATATGAACAGCTCCTTGCCACCTACCCAAAGTCGCTGATGGCGGACGAAGCGCGGAGAAGGATTAGACTTTTGAGAGGGGAAGTGCAATGAAGAAACTCTTTGTGGCAATGGTGTTGTTCGCGACCATCGCGTCCGCACAGCAGAAGATCCTCATCTACATGGATCTCAAACAGACCGATCACCTCAAAGCCTACGGGATCGCCTACTGGGTCCTTACCAAAGGAATGACTGTGGATTGGTTGCTCAACTACCGTGGCGGGTCATTTATGGTTGACGACCGGGATTTCATCGCAAACGAATGTCGCATCAGGGGAGTGGCGTTCTCGGAGCTGGGTGCGACGGACGCCAGCGCCATCTATGCCGACGTGCAGCGCGAAGACAACAACATGGATGTGGTCAAACTGGAAAAGGCTCCCCGCGTCGCCGTCTATGTCCCCCCCGATTTCCAACCGTGGGACGATGCAGTCACCCTTGCCCTTGAGTACGCGGAAATCAAGTACGATAAATTGTGGGACGACGAAGTCCTCCAGGGGAAACTGCAGGAATATGACTGGCTGCATCTGCACCACGAGGATTTTACGGGACAGTACGGTAAATTCTATGCTTCGTTTGCCGGCGCGTCATGGTACATCGAACAACAGGCCACCCTCGAAAAAGAAGCGCGCAAGCTTGGATTTAAAAAGGTCTCCGAAGAAAAGAAGGCCGTGGCGCGCGCCATAAAACAGTTCGTCGCGAACGGCGGGTTCCTGTTTGCGATGTGTTCCGCGACGGACACCTACGATATCGCGCTCGCTGCGGAGAACACGGACATTTGCGACGTCATGTACGATGGCGACCCTCCCGATCCCGATGCACAGAAGAAGCTCGATTTCTCCAAGACCCTTGCCTTCACCGATTTTACCCTCGAGATGAACCCACTGCGGTATGAGTACTCGGACATCGACGACCCGCCGAGCGATGCGCTGGGCGCTCAAAACCCGGAGACTGATTATTTCACGTTGTTTGACTTCAGCGCAAAGTTCGATCCTGTTCCCACCATGCTGACACAGGACCATGTCAATGTGATCAAGGGGTTCCTCGGCCAGACGACGGGATTCAAAAAAAGCCTCATTAAGCGGTCGGTGACGATTCTGGCCCAAAAAGAGGGAACAGATCAGGTGAAGTACTTGCATGGGAACTACGGGAGAGGTACATTCACATTCTACGGGGGGCATGATCCGGAGGACTACCAGCACGCGGTGGGTGATCCCCCGACGGATCTCTCGCTGCATAAGAACTCCCCCGGTTATCGTCTCATCCTGAACAATATTCTTTTCCCGGCTGCGAAGAAAAAAGAGCAGAAAACGTAATTCCAGCCACGCACCCGATGGAGGAACCATGAAACGGCTTGTACTTCTCTGCAGTTTCTTTCTGCTTTCATCAGCGGCACTTGCACAGATTCCGTCGATAGGATTCGGCGTTCACGCGAACATCACCAACGGAAACTTCCCGGGACCGGAAGTGAACGGATCCACGGCCCTGAAAGATGTGTACGGCTCCGGTTTCGGCGCCGGCGCTCATCTGGATATCCATACCGTAGTGCTGGGCCTTCGATTCTCCGCGGACTATCTCAAGTTCTCTCCTGACAACGACAAGTACCGCGCGGGACTTGCGGACTGGATCGGCGGAGCAGCGTCGCAGTTCTCCGTCGACGGCGGCAGCATCACCTACTGGTCCATCAGTGCAAACGCCAAGCTGCCCATCCTGCCGCTTCCGATAATTTCTCCCTACCTCACGGGAGGGATCGGCCTCGGCGTCATCAGTGTCGGCGATGCAAAGATCCTTCAGAACAACGTCGAAACGAAGGGGATTCCGGGTTTTTCTTCAGAAAGCAAAACGGCGCTGAACGTGGGCGCGGGTGTGGACTTCAAGATCGGCATCACCCTGTTTGTGGAGGTCCGCTACACCTGGGTCATGACGGACCCGAAGACCAGTACGCTGGTCCCCGTCATGCTCGGCATTACATTCTAGCCAATGAGAGTTGGATAGCCACCGGAGGTTACTCCCCCTGGTGTCGGTGTTTGATCCGTGCCCTTCCGATCCAACAGTCGGCACACCGGCCGGCTCTGCAATATGCATTATACAGTTGAAGGAGCGCCTGCTGACCGGAAGCGCCGCGGAGGAGAAACCGGCCTTTCACCAGATCCCGATTCATTTGGAGAGTCACACAATTTTCCTGGGCAGGGGGCAACGCAGCATAGAGACCGATTGCGCCACGCCGGACTCTGCCGTCCCGGAAGACGCAGGAATATAGCAACAACAACGGAACGATCGTGTTGACGAGAATGTCGATGATCCTTCCTCTCCCAAGCACCGCCCCGCTCCTCCCTCTCGCCGGACCAAACATGCATCGGGTTTCCCAGTATGTGCTCGGCCGGACCCTGTACATCCCCTCAAATTCCTGAACGATTTGTGGTCTGGACCCGTATGGTGCACGGGCGATATCGATGCATTGCCGGAATCCTGTTCTCCCGAACAATTTTGGCAAGAGCGTGGCCATCATCGCCAAACGGGCCGTGGGAAAATTCACGGGGCGCATTCGGAAGAACAGCCAATCAGCCGGGTCGAGAATGGAGCTCCGGAAAAACGGTCGGACTTCCCGCCATCGATTCTGAAGCGCCAGGATGTATCGTACACTCTCCTCATCATAATGCCCGAGGGGATCGGGAAGCAGTCCTGAAGCGCCGAAGAGCAACGCCTCCATCGTCCGGGTGTCCTCGAAGGAGAATTTCCGGAGAAGGTCCAGCGGAAGCGATCGGGCAAGCGATCTCATCGATTGCCTGTTCTTTGCGTATCCCAGCCCGTCCATCGTCCCTTCATACAGAAGCTGTTCCCAGAGTGATTTCGCCGCAAGATCCTGCCGGGAGTAGGTCAGCCCCGAAGGCGGGACGATGTCGTCTGCATACGGAGGGTCCGGGCCGGGTTCACAGAGGAGGTTCTTCCGGTCCTGCGCGAGTTCTTTGAGACGATCCTCCAAACGTGATACTTTATTCTGAAGTCTCTCCTGTCTCATGATGCGGAGCCAGCGCCGGATAAGGGGCACGGGAAGAGTGTGATTCCAGGAGGTACAGGGAAGGAGCGAAGGTTGAGGAGCGCGTGCCGCCTGGTTCAGCCGTAAGGCGGATGGGCCATCGACCTCGAGAAGCGGCACAACCCGCCCGGTCGCCGTACGAGTGATAAAATGAGGAGACCGGCAGACGACATGAAGTATCACGCCGTTATAGTGCGGGTCCGACTCATGTCCATGCGTTGACCACGACCTTGCGTCCACGTGCAATTCAACATCTCCGCGGTACAGTGTCCCGCCGATGCGGATCAGCGCATCGTGGAAATCCGGACCGCCATCGGGATTGAGGACTCCTGGTTCGAGGATCGTGACCTTCCTGCCGTCAGAGGTCGCGAGCGTGCCCGGGAACGAACGGGATTGCCACATTGTGCTGAGAACGGACTCATACAAAGGGGACATGGATGCCGGGGACTGGTGGAGCGCAGGAGAGTACGGGTGCTGAAAACAAAAAAGAGAGTAAGCAGTGGACAGTAAGCGGTAGGCGGAAGGCGGAGCCCCGGGTGCCTAGAAATACTTTTCGCGCAGTGCGTTGATTTCGTCGCGGAGGGCGATGGCGGCGCGGCGGGCTGCCGTTGCGAAATCCTCTCCGCCGGAAGCATAGATGATGCTCCGGCTTGCATTGATGACGGCTAATTCTCCATGCCGGTCGCATCCGTACCGTATCGCGGACTTCAAATCTCCCCCCTGGGCGCCGATGCCGGGGATGAGAATGGGCATGTCCGGAACCAGGTGACGGATGCGCTGTAATTCTTTCGGCCGCGTTGCCCCCACGACGAGACCGCAATTCTTCTTCCTGTTCCATTTCTTGACCCGCCGGATGACCTGTTCATACAGCGGCCGGCCTTTCACTTTCAGATACTGGAAATCCTTCGCACCGGGATTGGACGTCACGGCCAGGATAAACGCACCCTGGTAGCTGTTTTTCAGAAACGGTTGGACGGAATCTTCACCCATATACGGATTGACGGTCGTGGCGCCGAACTCATAGTCATCGACCAGAAGCTTTGCATACATTTCCGACGAATTTCCGATGTCGCCGCGTTTCGCGTCGCCGATCGTCACAATCTCTTCCGGAATACGGGCGAGGGTCTGGTGGACGGTATACCAGCCGTGCTCTCCGGTCGATTCATAGAAGGCGAGGTTGATCTTGTACGCACAGACAAGATCCTTCGTGGCGTCGATGATGCGGCGATTGAACTCAAACACCGGGTCGCCATAGGCGAAGAGGGATTCGGGGACCTTCGAGATGTCCGTGTCGAGTCCGATGCAGAGGAGGCTATTCGCTTTTCGTTGGATCCGTCGGAGACGCTGGGAGAAGTTCATGGGGGCCTGTCGATTCGTCAAGCGGGAAGATACGGAAGAAAGAGGAACTTATACAAGCGACTGATGGAGACCGGCCACTCGAAATGAATCCGGCAACCCGTCCGACAGGTCAGAACTGGCTTACATCTCTCCCGAAGACAAGCGCTTTGAACCAGTCAAAGAGGACGAGCACTTTATTTTTCAGGCTTATGATGCGCGTGATATACGCTGATCTCCAGAAGAGCCATGTTGCCCACCCCTTGCCTTTGTATGCCTCAAGGTCCGCCAGCGCGCGGTTGTTTCCGATGTAGGCGAGCATGCCCAGAGAGCGATACTCGAAGGGCTTCGTCGGCTCATTGATCGCCCGCGCATTCAGTTGTCTGGCGAGATACCTTCCCTCCTGTTGCGCCACCTGGGCGGTTGCAGGCAGTCGCAGTGTCTGAACCGTGGCACAATCCCCCAGGGCATACAGATCCGCCTGACCTACGACGCGAAGGAAAGAATCGACCAGCAGAAGCTCACGGTTGTCTTTCGGAAGGGAGAGTCCGCGGATGAATTCTGTCGGTCCGTTTCCCGCAGACCAGAGGAGGAGGCCATAGGAAAGGCTGGATCCGTCGGCGAGGGTGACCGTGGAGGCGTCGACCCGGGTGACCGGGACGGATGTGAGCACGGTAATCCTTGCGCGGCGAAAGAGATCCGCAGTGTATTCCCGGAGCTTTCTGTCGAAGCTATGGAGGATAGCGCGGGAGGCCTCGACGATCGTGATGCGTGCCAGCGGAACGAGATGCGGATAAGCACGCGTCAGATCTTCCGTGAGGAAGTCGTTCAATTCGGCGGCAAACTCCACGCCGGTGGGCCCTCCGCCGCAGACAATGAAATGAAGGAGCCGGCTCTTCTCCTCAGGCCCGACCGTGGGGATGTTGGCTTGCTCAAAACAGCGAATGATGTGCTGTCGGAGCACCCGGGCTTCGTTCAGTTCTTTCAGATTCAGGGCATGTTCAGTGACCCCGGGAACGTTGAACGAGCTCGTCACAGCACCGACGGCAATCACGAGGTGATCGTAGTCGACTTCAAACGGTCGTCGGTCTGCAACGGAAGCGCACCGGACGATCTTCCTTGCGGTGTCGAGCTCCATCGCCTTTGCCCAGTAGAAGCGCAGGTCTTTCCGGGCGTACCGGATCGGCTCGATGATACTGCGGAATTCGATTGTGCCGACTGTTGTACTCGGAAGGAGCGGAGTGAAAAGGAAGTGATTGCGCGGACTCACGACGGTAATGTCGTACCCGCTCTTCAGGTGCTTCACAAGATTGAATGCGCCGAAACCGGTGCCGAGGACAACGAGACGCTGGAGAGGAGATTTCATGGGTGCTGGCTGACCGTTTCATGAATAACACCGGCGAGCGTGGACCTGTTCCGTTGGGAGGGCAACCCCGCTATATCCTCAGGGAGCAAATTGGGTTTTGCTTCCAAAAATAGTAGTTTGGAGGGTAGGGGCTACCGGGAAGCCTGTACAACGATGTGGAGACAAACACGATGCGGTCACGATCGATTTGTTCTTTCCTCTTTTTCGCCCTCCTCTCCCCATCCTCTCTGTTTTCGCAGACCCCGCTCAAGGAACGGGGCTTCCTCGACTCGCTCCTTGTCACAGGACGGCAATTCCTGGAGACAGAGCGTCCCGATTCGGCGCGGGCGGCATTTCAGATTGTCTCTGTCGAGGCACTGGAAACCGCTGTTGGCGCAATTCGGCATTGTCCAGGCCGATATGATGAAGGAAGACTGGAGCTCCGCTGTAAAAGTGTGCGATGACATCCTCCACGACGATCGACAAAACCTGCTGGCGCACTATTACGCCGGGATCTGTCGACGTGAACTCGGTTACTTCAAGAACGCCACCAGCCATTTCCAGGCTATCCTCGAACGCGATTCTCTGTACCGCGACGTTTTGTATCAGTGCGCTCTGGTTCGTGAGTATGACGGCGACTTCGACGGTGCAATCGAATGGGGGCTGCGGCAGGTGCGGAAGCACCCCGATTCCGTCGGAGCGCAAATCGGCCTCTTCCGTATTTTCAGGCATGCTCTCTTTCAGACCGATTTCGGGGATGCCTTATCACAACTGCGCGCCCGGACCGACAACTATTCCGAACATGCCATCGGTGAGCTTCTCCGAAGACACAAACGGTATTCCGAGGCCGTCGACATTTTCCGGAACCTGCTCAAGGAGAAGGATTTTCCCTCTCAAGCGAGTTGCCTGTCGCTGGCCCTGACGTATGTCCAGATGGGAGAAGATTCCGCCGCGGCGGCTGTGTACTGGGAGGGGGTCAATACGATCACCAATAAGGTTGATGCTGCAATCATTTTCGAGAATCTGAAGTACATCATCTCCGATCATGAGCTGGATGAGTATCGGAGGGCAACGACCCCGACTGCGATGCAAGAGTGGTTCCGCCGGTTCTGGGAGATCCGGAACCCGGTCCCCACCTCGCCATTCAATATGCGACTGATTGAACATCTGCAGCGGTTTGCCCGGGCGGAGAAGGAGTTTGAATACTTTGGAAATCGTTCCCGGTACAGAAACCGCGACCAATTGATCCGGGCACGACTCCCCCGCACGTTTAAACTCAACAGAGAATTTAACGACAAGGGGTTGATCTATCTCCGGCAGGGGCCACCGGACGCGGTACAACAACGGCCGCGTCAGGGGGTCCCGGAAACCATACAGCCGGAAGTCGTGCAGTTCGACGCGCACGAATCCTGGTTGTATAGCAAGTCCGGATCGACAGTTGGGAAGGTGTTCAACTTTGTCTGCTATAATGGAGGGCAGAACTATTGGGCGTTGGTCACTCTTCCGCTGGACGAGGGGATGAGCTCCCAGCTCAGAGTCTGGGATATCCGATATTCAGAACTTGGCAACCCTCAGACTGAAGCAGAACTCGAATCGTACCAAAGTGAAACGGCGGTCGCCGCGCTCAAATCTGATCGTCCGGCATGGGGGACAGATATCAAGGTTCTTCCGATCCCCCATTCGATCAGCGCGTTCCGGGCGGCCGACGGGAAGACGCTTCTTGACATAAGCTATGCCATACCTGTGGACCAGGCGGCAGACATGATGCCCGATTCGGGCGGAGTGATGCCGATTGAAGTGGGAGTTTCATTCCTGTCGTTAACGGGAAAGGAAAACATCTCACGTGTGGACAGTCTTTTCCTTTCCGTCTCCCGGGATTCCCGGGGATCGTATATTTCTCTCTATAGGAATGCACTGGTTCCGGATTCCGTTCGCATCGCGATGTCCGTGCGCGCGATGGGGAATGAACTCGTGGGGACGTGGGATGAATTTCTGAAGGTTCCCGACTATTCGGGCAGGGACTTCACTCTCAGCGATCTCCAGTTGCTCATCCCCTCAACACTCCCTTCATCCATTGAAATTGAAGGAGTGAAAGTTGTCCAGAGTCCATTCGGCGTCTACCGGAGAAGTTCGGTCTTCTACACCTATCTTCAGATGTACAATCTCGTCAAAGACGCGGACGGAAAGACTCGCTACACGGCACAGTACAGTCTTGTCCCGCGCGATCCCGCAAAAGCGGATGAAACAGTGAGTCTGGGAGATATCACCAGGGATTTGTCCGAAGAGACCTTCGCCGATTTCCACCCGCTGGATCTCTCGGGTGTCGAACCGGGCAGATACCGGCTTACCGTTTCCATCACCGACAGGAAAAGGATGGAAACACTGGTTCGGGCGAGAGATATCGACGTGATTCCGTGAGGGAGGAGGGACTGCGGGAGGGGGGCGGGCGACTATCCCGCGAATTGCTTTTTTTCTTCTTCGCTCAACACTTCATTCATCGCTCCCGTCCTGTACCCCTTCAGGTCCATCGTTACGTAAATGAAACCGAGCGCTTTCAACGCGGCGACAAGCGACTCCCGGAGTTTCGGGTCAAGCAATTTCCCCATATCCTCGGTTGCGACTTCGATGCGGGCGGTATGTTCGTCATGGAACCGGACGCGGAATCTCCGGAAGCCCGCATCGCGAAGAAAGGTCTCGGCGTGATCGATCTTGGTGAGGTTCTCGGTCGTGATTCCCGTGCCGTAGGGGAACCGGGAGGAAAGACAGGCGAAGGAAGGCTTGTCCCAGGTCGGGAGCCCGAGCTCTTGTGAGAGAGCCCGCACATCGTCTTTCGTCATCTCCGCCTCCAGGAGCGGGGAGCGGACTTGTTTCTCGGCTTTTGCGCGCATCCCCGGACGGAAGTCACCCACATCATCGAGTATAGTCCCGTCGGCAATCCACGCAATCCCTTCACGGTCCGCGATCTCCTGCAACTTGCCGAAGAGTTCCGTCTTGCAGTAGTAGCACCGGTCGGGGGGGTTCTCCCGGAATTTCAAATCGTCGGTCTCTTCGGTGTTCACGACCGTGTACCGCACGCCGATGCGCCCAGCCAGTGCGACTGCCTCTTCGAACTCTCTCGTCGGATAAGTTTTCGATCGTCCGATCATCGCAAGAGCGTTTGCGCCGAGGACGTCAGCGGCCACCTTCACCAGCAGCGTGCTATCGACCCCACCGGAGTACCCGATGGCAACGCTTCCCATCGATGTAAGGATGGATTGCAGGATGCGAAGTTTCTTCTCTCTCTCGGGACTCATCATTTGGTAGTTCTTGCCCTGGTTTATCTCTCTGCCACCCCCACGACGTTCGCCGGACAAAAAAACGCCACAGGGGATCGTGGCGTTGCCGTCAAGTGCGATGTTCCCTTCCCGTCAGCGTGGCAGGAGCGATTTGAATTCCTTCATAGACCTCGCGCCCGGGAAATCCTGCTCAAATTCAATTCTCTTCACCGGATCGAGCTGGATGGAGCTTCGCAACGACTCGGCGGCTTCATACATCCGGTTCATCAATATCAGAGCTTTCGCCCTGCTGTAGTAACTCTCCGCCGAGTACGGATTGGCATCGACCGACCGGTCGAAGGCCTTCAGCGCCTGTTTCAGGAATCCCAGCTCAAGTAAGGTCTCTCCGTAGTCGAGCCAGGCTTCAAAGTTTTCCGGTTCAAGCTTTGTGACCATCCGATAGCTGAGCAACGATTCTCTGACCCGTCCCATATTATAGAGCAGGTCGGCTTTCGCATACCAGAGTTCGGGATAGTCCCGGCAGAGCGTGAGCGCCCGGTTGTAATCGCTCAGGGCTTTGCGGTATTGTTCCAGCGAATCGTAACAGCTTCCCCTTCCGAAACACGATTCGTAATGGCCGGGATCGTATTTGAGAGCCTCGGAAAACGCCGCGATGGCCTCTTCGTACTCGCCGAGCTCTTCATAGGCATTGCCGAGGTTGTGCCATGCCGGAACATCGCGCGGCTCAAGGTGGAGCGTCTCTTTGTAGCAGCCGATCGCATCGTGGAGCCTGCCGAGGTTGGCAAGGGCGTTCCCCTTGTTGTACCAGGCGGCCGCGAAGTCCTTGTGAATCGCGATCGCCATGTCGTAACTCTCGATCGCCCGGTGGGGCTGCATCATCCGGTTCAGAACGATTCCCCGATTATACCAGGCGTTATGATTATAGGGATCGAGACCCAGGTGTGCTTCGTAACAGCGGAACGAATCCTCCGGACGGTCCATATAGTCATAGCAGTAGCCGATCTCGTACCAGGCATCCTTGTGTGAGGGATCCTCCTCAAGGATGAATTTAAAAATCTGGACGGCGTCGTCGTACCTGCCTGCCTTTTCAAGGGTCACCCCCTTGTTGAAAAGGGCCTCACCGTTTCCGGGTTCAATACTCAGGGCATCATCGAAACAGGCAATGGCCTCCGCAGTCTTCCCGAGATCGTCAAGGGTAATAGCCTTGTTTACAAGGATTTCCGGGTCGGCGGGACTAATGCTCAGGGCCTTGTTGTAGCTGTCGAGGGCTTCCTCAAATTTCAAAAGATTACCGAGGATGATCCCCTTTCGCTGCCAGTTTTCAGCGCTATAGGGGACGAGGCTGAGGAGTTGATTGATGAAATGAAGCGCTTCTTCGTATTTTTCGTGGTCCAGGTAGTAGGACACAATCTCGTCAAGCGCCTCGACATTGGTAATGTCGGGCGATTTGTCTTTGAGCATGTCCTGAAAACGCTTGAGTTCCTCTTCAAACCGCTCCCGCCGGCGCTCTTCGTCCTCAGGCTCATCATCAAAGCCGCTGTAGTCCAAAATACTCATCGAAAAGAGTTCCCTGGCGAAATCAACTACCTTCATCCTCGAAAGCAAGAAAAAGAAAAAATGCTATGAAGTCAAGCAAGGCCCAAAGTGCCACGAATCAGATCATATTGAGCAGTTCTGGGAGACAAAAGGGAGAGACAACTCACTGAAAAAGCCGGTCTGATCTTTCCTGGAAGCTGACGGCGCGCACTTCCACTGCAGCCATGCCTTACGATCCGCTGCAAGTGCGTTGATTTTCAAGGCATGAGGGCGTATATTATCCACCTTGATTGAAATGATCGCCGAAAGCCTCGACAACATACGGGGAAGGATCAGCCGGGCGTGCGGGCGCGCAGGGAGAGATGCGTCAGCCGTCACTCTGGTCGCGGTGTCAAAGACCTTCCCCGCCGACTGCATTCGAGAAGCGGCCGACGCAGGGGTGGTCGACTTCGGCGAGAACTATGTCCAGGAGCTGCTCGAGAAACACGAGGTGATCACCGGAAAAGCTCTTCGGTGGCACTTCATCGGACATCTCCAGAGGAATAAGGTCCGCTTCATCGCTCCATGGATCACCATGGTCCACGCCGTGGATGGGTTGCCACTTGCCCGGGAAATCCATGCGCGGGCAAAGGCTGAGGGACGTATCATCGACTGTCTCGTTGAAGTCAATACGACCGGCGAGGAATCGAAATTCGGCGTCCGGCCGGACCATGCGCTCCGGCTTGTCAGGGAGTTTGAGGATCTGACCTCAATCCGTGTGAACGGCTTTATGACGATTGGGCCCTTCCTCCCCGATCCTGAAGGCTCCCGGCCAATGTTCCGGCGCCTGCGGGAGCTCCGGGATGAAGCTGCGGCGTCCAACCAGGAGAATGCCCCCATGCATCACCTGTCGATGGGGATGACCGGCGACTTCGAAGTGGCCATCGAAGAAGGAGCAACGCTTGTCAGGATTGGCACAGCGATCTTCGGTGCGCGCAAACGGCGAGAAGTCTGAAATTTCCGTTCATTGCGCATTTCAGGCGGACCGTCGGTGTGGAAGGGTACGGGACGCAGTGTACCGCGTTCCCTTGAAATGTCTCAGGTATGAACCGAGGCACCAGGAGGAAAAACGATGAAACTCAGTCCGCTGGATATCCGGAAACAGCAGTTCAAAAAGCTCATGCGAGGGTATGATCCCGTTGAGGTCGACACGTTCCTGGAGATGGTTGCCCAGGACATGGAGGAGATCCTCAAACAAATGAGGGATTCACGCGAGAAAGAGATTCATTATGAAACTCAGCTCGGCGACTACAAACAGATTGAGAAAACGCTTCAACAAACGCTGCTTCAGGCACAAGAGGTCACCGGAAAAACCTATGAATCTGCCCGTCGCGAAGCGGAGCTGATTGTCAAGGAAGCGGAATCCCGTGCCGCCGCAATTCTCGATTCGGGAAACAGGGAACTCTCCAAACTGAGTAACGAGATCTCGGAACTGAAAGTCCGCCGTGAGTCGCTGGTGGGGCGGCTGCGCGTTCTCCTGAGCTCGGAGCTCGATCTGCTGAAAGCAATGGATACCGGCGGAGGCGAATCGGTCGACCCGTCCCCCTCCCTGGGCTCGGGCAAGGATCACCTTGACGTTGACGCAATCATGAAATCCATCGAACATGACAGAACTGCGCAAGCACATTGATGAATCGCTGAAGTTTCTCCGTACGCGGACCAGGATGGAGCCGAAGATCGGCATCATCCTGGGCACCGGTTTGGGGGGACTTGCGAAGGAGATCCAGGCGGAAACAGTAATCGACTACGGAGAGATTCCGCATTTTCCGCTTTCCACCGTCGAGTCGCATCACGGGAAATTGATCTTCGGGAAATTGGAAGGGAAAAACGTCGTCGCGATGCAGGGGAGGTTCCATTACTATGAAGGGTATACTCTCCAGCAGGTATCCTTCCCGGTTCGCGTCATGAAATTCCTCGGTGTTGAGACGCTTCTCATCTCGAATGCGGCGGGAGGGATGAACCCGAATTTCAGACGGGGAAGCATTATGATCATCACGGACCACATCAATCTTCTCGGTGACAATCCGCTTATCGGGCAGAACGATGACACGCTTGGTCCGCGCTTCCCGGATATGTCGCAGCCGTATCACCGTGAGCTGATCGCACTCGCCGAGCAGGTGGCACTTGACCTCAAGATCAAGACGGAACGCGGCGTCTTCGTGGCGGTGCCCGGTCCGAATCTCGAAACACGGGCCGAGTACAGATTCCTTCGTTTCATCGGCGCGGATGCCGTCGGGATGTCGACCGTTCCGGAAGACATTGTCGCGAATCACATGGGGATCAGAGTCCTCGGTTTCTCGATTATCACCGATGAATGTTTCCCGGATTCTTTGCAGCCGGCCAATGTCGATGAGATCATCGCCGTGGCAAATGCGACGGAACCGAAGCTGACGGCGATTATGAGAGCGGTGGTGGAGAAGGTTTGAAAAGCCGAAAACAGTGGACAGTAGACAGTAGACAGTGGACAGTAGACAGTGGACAGTAGACAGTAAACAGTGGACAGCGGACAGTGCACAGTAAAGAGTGCACAGCATCCGATTTCTTCTTACTTCCTACGTCTTACGTCCTACTTCCCACTTTTTACTCTGGGTAATTTCTAATTTGAGAAAGTAGATGGCGTTTAAGGAACTTACCGACAAGCTGTCGTACCCTTCCATGGAGAAAGAAATCCTCCGCTTCTGGAAGGAACATGACATATTCTCGAAAAGCATAACCAGCAGGGAGGGAAAGCCGGGGTTTACCTTCTATGAGGGTCCGCCGACGGCGAATGGCCGTCCCGGGATCCACCACGTCATGGCGCGGACTCTGAAAGACCTGGTCTGCCGGTACAAGACGATGAAAGGATTCCAGGTCCACCGGAAAGCCGGGTGGGACACCCACGGACTCCCTGTCGAAATCGAAGTCGAGAAGCAGCTCGGCTTCAAGCACAAAGACGACATCGTGAAGTACGGCGTGGCCGAGTTCAACGCGAAATGCCGCGAGTCGGTGTGGAAGTACAAGGCCGACTGGGAAAAGATGACCGAGGAGATGGGATACTGGGTCGATCTCCGTCACCCCTACGTGACATTCGAGAACGACTATATCGAATCGATCTGGTGGGCACTGAAAAGGTTTTACGACGAAGGGATGATGTACAAGGGGTACAAGATCCAACCGTACTGCCCGCGCTGTGAAACCCCGCTCTCGTCCCATGAAGTCTCGCTCGGCTACCAGGATGTGAAAGACCAGAGCGTCTACGTGAGAATGCGGCTGAAGGACGACCCCGCCACGTCGTTTCTGGTCTGGACGACCACTCCATGGACGCTGATTTCGAACGTCGCTCTGGCGGTGGGGCCGGATGTCGACTATGTGAAGGTTTCCCAAAACGGGGAGAACCTGATTCTCGCAGAAGCACGCCTGTCCGTGCTCGAAGGCGAGTACACCGTCGCTCAGCGGTATAAAGGATCCGATCTTGCGGGCAGGGAGTACGAAAGGCTCTATTCCTACCACCCGGTTGACAAAAAGGCTTTCTATGTTGTCACGACCGATTTCGTGACCATCCAGGACGGTACCGGTATCGTCCACATGGCACCTGCCTACGGCGAGGATGATTATCAGGCCGGACAGAAATACGACCTTCCGACCATTCACCCGGTGAACAAGAGCGGTGAATTCGGGGCCGACGTCCCTGATTTTCAGGGGAAGTTTGTCAAAGATGCCGATCATGACATCATCCGGGACCTGAAAGCCCGGAAGATCCTCTATAAGAAAGAGACCATCACCCACAGTTATCCGCACTGCTGGCGATGCAACACACCGTTGCTCTACTATGCCCGCGAATCCTGGTACATCCGGACCACGAGCTTCGCCAAAAGGATGATCGAGCTCAATAGAACCATCAATTGGGTGCCGCCCGAAATGGGGGAAGGGCGCTTCGGCAACTGGCTCGAGGAAAACAAGGACTGGGCGCTTTCCCGGGACCGGTTTTGGGGGACACCGCTCCCCGTTTGGATCTGTGATGAGTGCGGGAAGCAGAAATGCGTCGGGAGCATCGCGGAGTTGAAGGAAGGCAGCAACGTTTCCGAGCCGATCGATCTGCACAAGCCGTATGTCGACGGGGTGACGTTTCCCTGCACCTGTGGCGGAACCATGAAGCGGGTGCCGGAGTTGATCGACGTCTGGTTCGATTCCGGTGCGATGCCGTTCGCTCAATGGCATTATCCCTTCGAGAACAGGGAACGGATAGAATCCGGCGAACAGTACCCTGCGGATTTCATCTGCGAAGGGATCGATCAGACGCGCGGCTGGTTCTACTCGCTCCACGCGATCGGGACGTTCCTGTTCGATAAGCCGGCGTACATGACCGTGATGGTCAACGAATTGATCCTGGACAAAGACGGCCAGAAAATGTCGAAGTCGAAGGGGAACACGGTGAACCCATTCACCGTGATGACCCGCTTCGGGGCCGATACGACGCGGTGGTATTTGGTGACGACGAGCCCCCCGTGGCGCCCCACGAGTTTCGACGAGGAAGGCATGGTGGATGTTCAGCGGAAGTTCTTCGGAACTCTTGTGAACACCTACGCGTTCTTTGCGCTATACGCCAACATCGACGGGTTCACCTATGCCGAGCCGCGGATTCCTGTGGCCGAACGGCCGGAGATCGACCGGTGGATCGTCTCGGAGCTTCAGTCGCTCCTGCGGCGCTATACGGGATATATGGAAGCGTACGACGTCACCAAAGCGGCGCGGAGCGTCAGCGATTTCACCATCGACCAGCTGTCGAACTGGTATGTGCGGCGGAACCGCCGCCGCTTCTGGAAGAGCGAAAAGGGGAAGGACAAAACGGCCGCGAACCAGACGTTGTATGAATGCCTCGACGTAATCGCAAAGATGACCGCCCCGTTTGCACCGTTCCTTGCCGAGGAACTTCACCGGAACCTGAACGAGGTCACGCATCTGGACCCCGCCGAGTCGGTGCATCTTTCCATGATGCCGGCGGTGGACCCGTCGATCATCAATCCCGAGCTCGAAGAGCGGATGGAGCGGGCGGAGAAGATCGTGATGCTGGTGCGTGCGATGCGCATGAAGTCGAATCTCAAAGTACGACAACCTTTGCGGCGCATCATTCTCCCCATCGCGGATGAGCATGAGCGCGAAGAGATCCGGCGGATGCAACGCGTGATCCTCGACGAAATTAATGTGAAGGCAATCGAGTACGTCACAGACGAATCGGGTCTCGTGCGGAAGAAGGCCAGGCCCAATTTCAAATCCCTGGGTCCGAAATTCGGCAAGTCGGTGCAGGCCGTTGCGGCGCGCATCAAGGAAATGTCATCGGCAGAGATCGCCGATCTTGAGGCGCTGGGGAATTTAGTCCTGGAAACGGCCGGTCAGCCGCGGACGATCGCCAGAGAGGATGTGGAGATCGTCCGGGAAGACATCCAGGGATGGCTTGTCGAATCGGACGGGGTGCTGACTGTCGCTCTTGACACTACGCTCGACAATGAGCTCATTGCAGAGGGAGCGGCGCGGGAATTTGTCAATCGCCTCCAGAATATGCGTAAAGAGGCCGGTTTTGCAGTCACCGACAGGATCGGTATCTTCTGCGAAGCCCCTTCCGACATGCAGGCGATGCTGGAAAAAATGCGTTCATATATTCAATCCGAGACACTGGCTACAGAACTCACGTTTGCTTTTCAGGACGGCGAATTTGCCTCCACGGTGGACCTCAATGGTGTCTCAGTCCGCGTGGGGATTGAACGGCGTCCTCAAGCATAACCCATTCAGAGGAGCGAAGAAGATCCATGGCGACAAAGGGAAGCCGGACCGGGGGGAAGAAAACCACCCCGTCCAAAAAACGACCCGCCTCCCGCGTCAAGAAGACGGCGAAATCCACGGCCGTGCAGGCGAGGAGCTCGGCGGCCGGCGGCGCGAAAAGCAAGAAGACGGCTCCCGTGAAGAAGACGGGACCGGAACGAAGAGAACCGACGGTGTATTCCGATACGGATTTGAAGACGTTCAGAGAAGAGATCCTTGCCAAGCGGAAGGAAACGCTCGACGAGCTCGACACGCTGAAGGAGAGCATGATGGATGTGACCACCGGCGAATATGTCAGCGAGAGTTCAAACTACTCGCTGCACATGGAGCAGGGCACCGACGCGATGGAACGGGAGAAGACGTTTCTCTTTGCTTCGCGCAGCAGCAAATATGTGAACCAGCTCGATGATGCGCTTGCCCGTATCGATGCCAAGACCTACGGGGTCTGTCGCATCTGCGGTCTTCTGGTCCCCAAGGCGCGTCTCGAAGCGGTCCCGACGGCCCAGACATGCGCCGAATACAAGAACACCGGAAATCCCTGCGAACGCGGCAGGCTGGCTCTCGCAAAGAAAAAGGGAGTGTAACGCGTGCGCGTCCTCCTGATGACACTGGGAATCGTCATTTCCGATCAGTGCGCAAAGCTGCTGGTGCGCGGGATCGCCGTTCCTTCACTCGGCATCGCCTGGCCGGGTCTCCCGTACGGGATCAGCCGCCAGGTCATGGGAGATTTTCTCCGGTTGACGTACGTCGAAAATCCCGGGATGGCCTTCGGCATCGATGTCGGTGGGAAACCGTTGTTTGCCCTGATTTCCATTGTGGCAAGCGCCGCCATCCTTTTCTATCTCTACAAAGTCCGCCGCGAACGGCTGGGCTTCCGCATTGCCCTGGCAATGATCCTCGGGGGAGCAGTCGGAAATCTCGTCGACCGCGTATTCTACGGCGTGTTGTTCGATCATGCCCCGCTGTTCTACGGGAAGGTCGTCGATTTTATCGACGTTGACTTCTTCAATATCAACCTTGGGTTCTACCATTTTCACCGGTGGCCGGTCTTTAACATTGCAGACGCCTGCGTGACCGTCGGTGTTATCCTGGTTTTCTTCTTTCATCGGACGGCGGTGGCAACCAGCGGACAGGTCGTCGGGGATGCCGTCGCGTCAACGCCAGCGGGCACGCACGAAGCACCGGTGAGCAAACACTGACTCCTCCGGGTTCGCATGTCTTATGAATTCGAGATTGTCGTTCCTGCGGGAAAGAAAAAGGAACGCCTCGATACCTTCCTCACCTCGCACGTCGAAAACGCCACCAGGTCAAAAGTCCAGAAGGCCATCAGGAATGGCACGGTTATCGTCGACGGGGAGACGGTTCGCCCAAGCCATATCGTCGCACCCGGTGAAGTCATCCACATCACCCTCCCGAAGCCTCCGCCCCAGACCGCCGCACCGGAAGATATCCCGCTCGAAATCGTCTACGAGGATGCGGATCTTCTCGTCGTGAACAAGCCCGCCGGGATGGTGGTGCACCCGGCCCATGGGAACTACCACGGGACCCTCGTCAACGCCCTGCTTCACTACGTCCGTTCCCTCTCGACACTGAACGATGCCTCCATTCGTCCGGGCATTGTTCACCGGCTCGACAAAGACACCTCCGGACTTCTCGTCGTGGCAAAAAACGACGTCACCCATGCGCGGCTCGCGAAACAATTCTCCACGAGAACCATCTCCCGTGAGTATTACGCAATTGTCTGGGGCCTCTTCTCAGAGGCGACAGGAGTGATCGAAGCGGAGCTCGGGAGGTCGAAATCGGACCGCAAGAAAATGGCGGTCGTGAAAGAGGGGAAGAAAGCGATCACCCGCTATGAAGTGATCAAAGAGTACGAATATCTGTCGCTCGTTCGCCTGCATCTCCTCACCGGGCGGACCCACCAGATCCGTGTCCACCTCGCCCATATCAACCACCCTGTCTTTGGCGATCCGACCTACAACGGGCGGCACCTTGTCGCGGGTCCGGGAACTCCGCGACAGAAGGCCGAAGTGGAACGGTTGCTCCACATCATCCCCCGCCAGGCGCTTCACGCGAAGACGCTCGTGTTCGTCCACCCGGCAACGGGAGAAAAAGTATCGTTTGATTCGGAATTGCCGGAAGATATGAAGGAAGTTCTTGAAGAGATCGGGAAGGTACAGCAGGGGGCGAACAAAAGATGAAGGAATGCGGGGCTACTCCGAGCGCTTGATCCTGACACTGCCGACACCGGATTCCACGCGGATAATCATTTTTCCCTTGGCACTCTCATAGTTGGAGCTTACGTACTCGTTGTCGCCCGACGCAGAAAAATCATCCGCGCATTCGATCCGGGAGATCCAGTTTTTCTCATAGAGGACGCGTGCGCCGATCGATGAGGGAATGACCATGGTCAGAATCCCCATCCCCACCTGGACATCCACATCCACTTCGTGGGCGGGCTCCCCGCCGAAATCGAGCTTGAATGTTCCAACACCGCCCTGGAAGCGGAAGTGGCGGAAGTTCGCATTGCCCAGGTTTCTGCCTTCGAACTTGCTGACACCGGCCTCAATGTTCATGTTCTCGATGGTGGAACGGTTGGGCTCGTCAAACGCCAGACAGACATCGCTCGCCCCGGTGGAAAGATTCAGATCCTTTACCTGCAGACCCGAAAGATTGATATCACCCTTTCCAATCCCGAGCTCGATATCGAACGAAATCGGAAGCGCATCGCAAAAGCGGATAGCCCACTCACCGCTCTTCAGGTTCGCGAAATGAAGGCGCGCGCGCTGACCTTCATCGTTGTACGAATCACCCTCCCCCAGGGTGAGATCCATATAGCCCACCCTGTTCCGGACCAAATAATCGTAGGTAAATTCTCCGGTCTGTTGCTTCTTGCTCTCCATGACCGCGACCTTCGCGGGCTCCCCCTGCGCGATGTGGAGAGAACCAAATGAGGCATTGAGGACGACCTTGAGCTCCTTCTCAGTCGTCCGCCCGATTTCTTTGGTCTCTTGAGCCCGCAGTACGCCGCCGGAGACAAAGACGACCACTGCGAGGAGCGCCGTAGTATTGGAGAGGTGATAGTTCATGGCGTTTTACAATTCCTCTACTACAGGATACGAGAGTTCTCTTCGCTTGTTGCAAAAAATGCGGTCAATGGGGGCGAAGTCTGAAATACCTGTCAATAATGCCGAATTCGATGCCGAAGTTGCCTGTAGAGGAGCTCTCTGGCCCGAAAAATGTGCGCTTTGACCGTCCCAATCGGGAGTTTCAGCATATCTGCGATCTCTTCGTAGCTCTTCTCCTGCACATGCCTGAGCTCGATGACTCGTTTGTACTTGTCCGGAAGCTGGGCAATGGCCTCCCGTAAGAGGGCTGCCCGCTGGCCGCTGATGAGCTCCTGATCGGCTTCGTATTCCTCGTCAGGGAGCTCAAATGCGTACTCGCTATCCTTGGCGTCGATCGGCTTATTGATCGAATACGCCTGGAGTTTCTTCTTCCGGATATAGTCAATGCTGTTATTGGTGGCGATTTTGTACAGCCAGGTCGAAAACGCGTATTCATCGTTGAATTTCGAGAGCGAACTGAATGCCTTGATGAAGGCTTCCTGGGTCAGGTCCTCCACTTGCTCACGTTCATGAACCATTTTGTAAATGAAGTTGAAGATGGCATCATGATACTTCTTCATGAGCCTCTCGTAGGCAGTTTCGTCTCCTTTGAGGGCTCGCTGGATGATTTCAGAATCTTCTGAGCGGGACTCTTGCCGGCGCTGTTCGCGGGGAGTGATGGTGGGGTGGGAAGGGGTATGTTGCTTTGCAGATCGAGGCATAACACGGTGAATGTACCCAAATACGAGGGAAGTAGCAAGGAATTCGCGGAAACGCGGCCGGGTTGATTCCTCTTCACGAAATCCTTACGTTCGATTATGTTCATTTCATTTGAAGGTCTCGATTTTAGCGGCAAGAGTACCCAGGCCATCAGGACTGTCGACCGGTTGCGGAGCGAAAGTTCACTTGAGCGGAGGGGGACGACGGTCCATTTCCTCCGTGAGCCCGGGGGAACGGAGATTTCGGAGCGGATCCGGGGACTCCTTCTTGACCGTGCCAACCTGGAGATGACTGAACTCGCCGAACTTCTGCTCTTTTCAGCCAGCCGTGCGCAGCTTGTGAGTCAGGTGATCCGTCCCGCGATCGCCCGGGGAGATATCGTCGTCTGCGACCGCTTCAGCGATTCGACCATCGCGTATCAGGGATGGGGCCGGGGGATCGATCTCTCCACCGTCCGTGCGATAATCACGGCATCCATCGGGGAGACTATCCCCGATCTCACGCTGTTCATCGACATCCCGGTGGAAGAAATTACCAGGCGGAAAGAGGCTGCGGGCATGACGTTCGACCGTATGGAAAGCTCGGGACGCGAATTCTACGAGCGGGTTCGCGCGGGGTTCGTGGATCTGGCAATGCATGAGCCGCAACGGGTCAGGAGAATCGACGGCATGGAATCGGTGGAGAAGGTGCATCAGGAAGTGTGGAAGGCAATTCAGGCAGGTGTGAAATCTCAAGTATCATAAAGGGCGGAATCATATGAAGGGAATCCCGACGCGGAGGCTGTTCATCACGTTAGGGCTTGCTGCACTGCTCCCTCTTTGCAGCGGGTTTGTGCTGACTGGCGATAGTGATGTGTATTTGAAGGTGGACCGGGGTATCACCCTCTTTGGGAAAGTGTACAAAGAAATCACGGCGAATTATGTGGACGAGGTTGACCCCGAAAAGTTCATGGAAGCGGGAATTGAAGGGATGCTCGGCACTCTCGATCCGTACACCGTCTATATCTCGCGTGAGGAAAGCGACGAAGTCGACCTCATGACGAACGGAAAGTACGGCGGTATCGGCGTCACGATCGGCGTCCGCGACGGCGCGATGCGCATCATCAATGTCATGGACGGTTATTCCGCACAACGGCAGGGAATCATTCCGGGCGACATCCTCCTCGAGATCGATGGCGTCCCCATGGCAAACAAGAAACCGGATGATGTAAGAAATCTGACGCGCGGGGAGCCGGGGACCACGGTCCGGGTGAAGGTCAAACGCGAAGGGGAGGAGAAGCCTCTCGAGTTCACGCTCACCCGGGAGGAAGTTCAGCTTCGTAACGTGACCTACGCGGAATATGTCGCTCCCGGAATCGGCTACATCAGGCTGGAACGCTTTTCGCGCAGGGCCGGCGAGGAGGTCCGCCAGGCGATCAAGGAACTGCAGGTAAAGGGAGACCTCACAGGCCTGGTGCTGGACCTGAGGGGAAATCCCGGGGGTCTGCTGGACGCGGCGGTTGAGGTGGTGAGCAAATTCGTCCCGAAGGGAAGCCTCATCGTCTCCACCCGCGGTCGCGCGCCTGAGAGTGAAAAGAAGTATGTCTCCTCGGAGGAACCGGCGCTTCCCTCGACGCCCATCGTTGTTCTGACCGATCACGGGAGCGCGAGCGCAAGTGAAATCGTGACCGGTGCGCTGCAGGATCTCGACCGCGCAGTGATCGTGGGCACGCGGACGTTCGGCAAAGGACTCGTGCAGACGATTCTTCCATTGAACTATGGAGCACAGTTGAAGATTACGACGGCACGCTACTATACCCCGAGCGGCCGTTGCATTCAGGAAATCGACTACCAGCACCGCGATAAGAACGGCGTGTTCGCCATCATGCCCGACAGCTTGCGGAAGGAATTCAAGACGGAGAATGGCCGTCCTGTGTTCGAACACGGAGGCATCCAGCCCGATTCCGTGGTTGATGAGCCGGACGAAGGTCCCATGGTCCGGGAACTCGGCAGGGACGGCATGTTCTTCAAGTTTGCCAACCGCTATGTGGCAACCCATCCGGGGACTGTCCTCGACAGTGTGAACAGTGGGATCCTCGGAGAATTCAAGGATTTTCTCAATTCACAGAAATTCGATTTTGTGGAAGAGAGTGAACTGAAGGTCAAAGACCTGGAAAAGGTCGCCGAGCAGTCACATATGAGTAAAGATGTCCTGACCGATCTCGACCGCGTCGCGGGTCTGATCGAACGGGAAAAGGGTCGGGCATTCGACCGCTATCGCGATCACATTTCGGATGAGTTGAACCAGGAACTTTCCGCCCGGTACCGCGGTGAAAAGGGACGGATCGCAGCCTCACTGGAAGATGACCATCAACTCGCGGTGGCAATCAGTGTGCTGAAGCAGCCGAGCGTCTATAAGAAGAAGCTTGTGGATTGAACATAAGAGGAAGCCGAAGGTAAATACCGCCGGGAGAAACGGAGGAGGCGGACCGCATAGTGAACTCCCAGGGGAGTACGAAGTACAGGAGATCGTACTCCCCGCTACTCCTGATCGTTCCTTTGATGGGAGAGTTGCCCGACCGTGGATATCCTTTCCTTGCTGATGCTCCTTGTTGCAGGCTGCGGAGCCGGCCTGATCGCCGGCTACTTTGCGGTCGATGCGGGCATCATCCTGGTGCCGATCCTCCTCGTCTGGTACAAATCCACGCATGTCAGCTCACTCGTTGCATCCCATCTCGCGATCGGTACTGCACTCATTGTCGCGTCGCTCATTGCGGCGGAGGCGGCGTACGCCGATCGCAAAGAGGGCTTCGTTGTCTGGCCCCAGGCAATTCCCCTGGCCGGAGCCGGAGTCGTAGGTGCAGTCCTGGGCGCGATGATTGCACGGACTCTCCCGGCAGAGACAATGACCCAGATCTTCGCAGCGGCCATGCTGGTGACCGGCATTCAGCTGTTCGTGACGAGGAGGAAACCAAAGGGCACGAGTACCCCGGCTCCGCGCGAGACGGTGAAGCTCGTCGCGTATGGGGCAATTGCCGGGATCATCGGCGCCTTCACTTCCACGGGGAACAAGCTCGCCGCGCGGCCGCTGCTCTACACGCAACTCCGGGTTCCGATGAAACGATCGATCGGAACAGCGAATGCCGGCAGCGCGGTATTCTTCTTTGCAGCAGGCGTCTCATTCCTCTTCGCCGGAATGGGAGAGATCCTTCTTCCGTCGTTCGCCGTGGGGTACCTTGATTTTTACCCTCTTCTCCCCCTTTCTCTCGGGGCGGTCGTCTGCTCTTCCCCCGGAAGGCGGTTCGGGGAAACGCACCCGATGCGGAATGCATCGCTGGTTTTCGGAATCCTCCTTCTCGGATTGTCCTTCAAACTCCTGGTTGCTCCGTAAGGCGCCCATTCTCCCGCAAATCACCCTGTTAATCCCTGCGGCTATCGTCGGCCAGCTGGTTTGCGACCGGCCATCTGAGCAGACATGGGTGACGAAAATCTCCCGAAATCCCCTCAAATACGGACGCCGCCTGGGCACGAGTTTTGTACTATGATGTCATGGAGTAGTGGGGAGGGGTTACTTCAACAAGAGGGAAAGGAAACCATGGACATCGGTGGTGTTGTTGAGGCAGGCATGGCTCGGCCCTTGATGGACGTGCAGCAGGTGATTACGCTGCGAGTTGCGAGAGATCAGATGGAAGAGCAAAAGGATCTCGTGGCGCAAATCGTGAATGGACCGGACCAGGTGGCCTCGCAGGTCTACAACGGGCACGGACAGGTTGTTCCGACGCCCGCGGGATCCAGTGTTGACATGCGGGCGTAGACGCCACAGGTGCACGCTGTAACCAGGTTCTCAAACGCTGAAGGCGGCCGGTGGCCGCCTTCAGTGTTTGTCAAGCCTTTCCCGTCCGCGCAGACTTTTCGTTTCCCCTATTTGCCCCTCCGTTTTGCCCGCGCTTTGCCTTTCGCCAGCGCCCCCGCGATCATTCCCATCATCGATGTAAAATCATCCTTGTTGTTCACAAAATCGAGTCCGTCGGATTCCACGGTGAGCAACGGCCCTTTGTTGTATCGTTTGACCCATGATTCGTAATGGGTGTTCAACTGTTCGAGGTATTCGCGGGGGATCGATTGCTCGTACGAGCGGCCCCGGAGGGCGATCTGACGAAGCAGCGTGTCCACATTTGCACGCAGGTAAATCAGAAGATCGGGCGGGCGCAAATATTCCGTCATCACTTCGTACAGCGCAATATAGTTCCGGTAGTCGCGCTCGTCCATTTTCCCGATCTCGAAGAGATTCCGGGCGAAGATCTCCGCATCCTCGTAGATCACCCGGTCAAGAACGACGGCGTCCTGTCCTTCGACGATGGATTTGTGACTCCGGAACCTGTTGGAAAGGAAATAGACCTGAAGGTGAAACGACCATCGCGACATATCCCCGTAAAAGTCGCGGAGATACGGATTGTCCTCCACCGATTCGAAATACGGTGTCCATCCGAAATGTTCACCGAGAAGCCGCGTGAGGGAGGATTTGCCGGAGCCGATATTGCCGGCGACTCCGATGAAGACCTTGCGGCGCGAGCGAAGCGTCCCGCGGGGAGAACGGCGCGATACTGGAGTTTTTTTAGGCATGGGGGTAGAAGGTTTTGAGCTGGATAAGGCAATATACGCCCGGTCCGCGGGAGTTGCAACCGGGCTGAACTGTTTGCAGGACGACTTCTGGCGAACCAGCCTGCCCGCGCACGTGGCTGTTCACCATGAACAAAAACGGCCCCTGACATCGGGGCCGCTTCGCTGCTGGAGAGGAGGGGGGATGCTCAATACGACTCGGGGCCGATGTTCACCTTGCCTTTGAAGACCCTATACACAAGTATCGTATAGATGATGACGATGGGCATGCCGATAAGCGCGATCACCAGCATGACCGTCAACGTCAACTCCGAGGAAGAATGGTGGAAGATGTTCAAACTGTAATCGTCACTGATGCTCGACGGGACGAGGCGCGGGAAGAGACTCACAGCACTCAGCCCGATCATCGCCGCGATCATCGCGGAGGATGAAAGGAATGCGAGGAAGTATTTGCCGCCCTTGAGCCAGACCGGGATCGTCGCGACAGAGACGAGCAGGAGGATGAAGAGTACCCAGAATACCGGATTCTGGAGAATGCTGAAAAACAGGAAGGGAGACACAAACGTCGTGACAAAAGTTGCCACCGCATAGACAATCAGTACGACGATCCACATCCGTGACGCAACCCTGGCCGAACGTGTCCGAAGATCGCCTTCCGATTTCAAGGTCATGTAAATCGCGCCATGCATGACGAACAGGGCCAGGCTCAGAACGCCCACGAGAATGGCATAGGGATTCAGCAGGCCAAGGAATGTGCCCTGGTAGCTGCCGTCGATGTCGATGGGCAATCCCCGGAGGATATTGCCGAAGGCGACGCCGAACAGGATGGCGGGGAGCAGGCTGCCCAGGCCGAAACACCAATCCCACACCCTTTTCCAGGAAGGGGAGTCGATCTTTCCCCTGAATTCCATCGACACCGCCCGGGCGATGAGGGCCACCAGCAGCAACATAAAGGCGAGATAGAACCCGCTGAACACGGTTGCGTACACGATCGGGAACGCGGCAAAGAGAGCCCCGCCGCCGGTGAGCAGCCAGACTTCGTTGCCGTCCCACACGGGTCCGATGGCGTTCAAATAGACCCGGCGGTCTTCTTCTTTTCCTGTGAAGAGATGAAGCACGCCAACACCGAGATCGAAACCATCAAGAATGGCATATCCGACGATCAGGACACCGAGGAGGAGGAACCACGTGACTTGGAGAGTTTCCATTATGCAGTCACCTCCTTTGCCTGACCGAAGCCGGTGGTTGAAGCAGGCTCAGGGCCCTGCTTGATTTTCTTGATGAGCAGATACAGATAGAGGGAGCCGAGGAATGCGTAGACGATGAAGAACAGAATGATCGAAAAGAGAATCTCTCCTGCTCCGACGGTCACCGATGCGGCCTGATCCGTCCGGAGCATATGGTAGACGATCCATGGTTGACGGCCGACTTCCGCGGCAATCCAGCCGAGCTGGCAGGCAAGCACCGGCAGGGGAATCGACCAGATAAAGGCCTTGAGAAGTTTCTTGCTGTCCCAGAGGGTCCCTTTGTAGAGCTTCCAGGCGGCAAAGCCCGTGACAAGAATGAAGTACATCCCGAGCAAAACCATGTTGTGGAACGAAACGAAGGTAAGCCATAACGGAGGGATGTCCTCCGCCGGGAAGTCGTTGATCCCCTTGATGGGGGCATTGACATCCCCGAACGCAAGCCAGCTCAGCAGGCCCGGGATTTCCACTGTCGCCTTCAATTCGGGAGGCGGAGTCATCGGATAGCCGAACAACACCATCGGCGCTCCGCTGACAGAAGTATACAGTCCTTCGATGGCCGCGAACTTCTCGGGCTGTGTGTGGGCGACCTGACGCGCATGTTCATGCCCGAAGGGCATGACGTTCAACACGGAGAAGATCAGCCCCGAGATGACGCCCACCGTCATGGCTTTTTTGGCCAAGGGCAGTTCCTTTCCCTTCAGGATGAGGTAGGCGGCGACGCCCGTCATCATGAAGGCCCCGGTCGTCAGCGCGGCGTCGAACGTGTGGAAAAAACGCACCACGGTGGAGGGGTTGAACACGGCATCGTAGAAGCTGGTGAGTTCCGCGCGGCCGTTGCGCAGCACGAACCCGGCCGGTGTTTGTTGCCACGAATTGGCGACGAGGATCCAGAAGGCAGAAATGGTTGCCCCCACTGCCACCATCAATGCAGAAAACCAGTGCGCTCCGGGGGAAATCCTGTCGCGTCCGAAGATATAGAGCCCGAGGAAGGTGGATTCCAGGAAAAATGCGAACACAGCCTCGGCGGCAAGCGGAGCGCCAAAGATGTCCCCGACGAATTTTGAGTAGACGGACCAGTTGGTCCCGAACTGAAACTCCATGACAATTCCTGTCGCCACACCAACGGCAAACGTCAGCGCCAGGATCTTGCCGAAGAATTTTCCCATGCGCACATAGATCTCATTCTTCTTTTTCCACCCGAGTGTTTCCACCAGCACGAGGAGCCAGCTCAATCCGATGGTGATCGGCGGGAAGATGAAATGAAAGCCGATGGTCATCGCAAACTGCAATCGGGCAAGGAGTACAGCATCCATACGATTCTCCTTCAGGTGTGTAAGATGCGACCGTTACGACAGCGGGCTACGCTTCAAGAGGATGTTCGGAAAGCTCTTCGACCTGCATTTGTTTCAACTCTGCAAAGGTGCGGGAGGCGAGCATCTCACGGAGTTTTCCCTGTGCTTCACCCCATACGTCGTGAACTGCGCAGACGTTCGTCCTGTTGCAGAACCCCGGGTCCACAAGACATCGGTTGAGCGCCATCGGACCTTCGATCTCCTCCACCACTTCAAGGAGCGTGATTTCCTCCGGGGGTCGTGCGAGGGAGACCCCTCCATGAACGCCGCGGTGGGATTTTACAAGCTTGGCGCGGCTGAGTCGCGCCACAATCTTGCGGAGGAATTTTTCAGGAATCCCCCACTTTTTCGAAATGTCGGAGATCTGTGCGATCGTGCCGGGAGTCAACGACGCCAGGTGGACCATCGTTCGAATCGCGTACTCTCCTGTGAGCGTGATATGCATAGGAGTCCGGAGATGTAGGGGAATAATTTGTGATTCACCGGAGGAGGACAACCGATGCGCTGTAAATTACAAGTTATGTGCCAAATGGGAGATCGGTGGTCATGTTTTAACCGCGAAGGAATTGAGAGATATTTCTTGGAAAGAGAATCAGGAGAGGCACGTTCTGCAATCCACTTTCCTGATTCTGCCAATTCATCTATGAGACGGTGGCAGTTTTGAGAAAATTGACTTTCCCTCACGTTTTGCGGAGATTGAGGGGAAAACAGGGGACAGGGGACAGGGAACAGGGGAACAGGGAACAGGGGAGAGGGAACGGGGGAGAGGGAACGGGGGAAAGATTACAGGTTGCTGTTTTCTGACAATTCCCGGCAGCTGACGCATACCATCTGTTTGGTTCGGCACGATTAGCAATTGATCACTCTGTCCCCTGTCCCCGGTTTCCTGTCCCCTCATCTTTCACGGATAACACCTTTTGGACAAATTCGTCATTCACGGTGGACGGAAACTCAACGGGACCGTCCCTATCAGCGGCGCGAAGAACGCAACTCTGGCGCTCATGCCCGCTGCGTTGCTCGCTTCTGGCACTTTTCATCTCCGAAATACCCCCGCTCTCCGCGATGTCAATACAATGGGGAGTCTCCTTTCCTCCATGGGTGTGAAGGTCTCCCAGGAAGGCCATGTTCTCACCCTCGATACCAGGCATGTCGACAAGTACGAAGCACCCTATGAGCATGTCAAAAAGATGCGTGCGTCAATCTACGTTCTCGGACCTCTTGTGGCGAGATACGGAGAGGCGAAGGTCTCGCTTCCGGGTGGGTGTGCATGGGGACCGCGGCCCGTCGATCTCCACATGGAGGGGATCAAAAAGCTCGGCGCCACACTGGAGTTGAAGGAGGGGTACATCATTGCGAAAGCCGGCAGACTGACCGGTGCGCGCATTACGTTCGACATTTCCAGCGTGGGCGCGACCGCCAACATCCTCATGGCCGCTGTGCTGGCAAAGGGAACAACAGTGATCGACAATGCGGCCATCGAGCCGGAGATCACGTCACTGACGGAATTCCTTATTTCGATGGGTGCACAAATCGACGGGGCGGGGACACGCCGTCTGGAAATTGAGGGAGTGGAGACGTTGCATCCCGCCGATACGGAAACCATCCCCGACCGCATCGAAGCGGGGACCTATCTCGTTGCATGCGCTCTCGCCGGCGGAACACTCACTGTCGAAGGCGTCAATCCCGGACACCTGACCGCTCTGCTCGCGAAACTCGAAGATGCGGGATGCAGCGTGCAGATCGGGAAGACCTCCGTGAGCCTGACCGCACCGGCGGCGATTCACCCGGTCGACGTGACTGCCGCCATCTATCCCGGTTTCCCGACGGACATGCAGGCACAGTGGACGGCCCTTATGACCCTTGCCGCCGGGACGTCCCTTGTCACCGATTCAATCTACTTCGATCGGTTCAAGCATGTGCCGGAACTGATCCGGCTGGGTGGAGACATCGAAGTGAAAGACAACGCCGCAATCATACGGGGAGTGAAGAAACTCACCGGCGCGAAAGTCATGTCGACGGATCTGCGCGCCTCCGCATCGCTCATTCTTGCAGGGCTCGTCGCTGAAGGAACCACTGAAGTTCTCCGTGTCTATCACATCGACCGGGGATATGAATCGATCGAGAAAAAGCTCAAGAGTGTCGGGGCGGACATCGAGCGGCTTGCAGGGGAAGAGTTCTAAATGGTGAATCGCGATGATAGGACAGCCACGGAGAGTGCCTGATGGGCGAAGACCCGCACACCGCTGATCAATTTCTCCGCCACACCGTTGCGACGCTCGCGTATCGCGGCGCAAAGGTGATGCCGGGCGTCAACGCACACTTTTCGGAGTTTCTCGTCGGGGCAACATCCCGTACTCCCGGAGAGATTCTGGCGCATATCGGCGACCTCCTTGACTGGGCGTTGTCGATCGTCAGGGGACAACAGGCCTGGCACGACTCTTCGCCGCAATCGTGGGAGAAGGATACCGCGCGTTTCTTCGAGGCATTGCGCAGGCTCGATGAAGAGCTTGCATCCCATCCGCCACCGGAGGGCATCGCGACCAGGGTATTCCAGGGACCGGTTGCCGACGCACTGACGCATGTGGGACAGATTGCGATGCTGCGCCGATTGGCCGGGACGCCGGTGAAGGGAGAAAACTATTTCAAAGCGGAAATCGTCACAGGCCGGGTTGGGCCCGAGCAGTCCGTGAAGCGGGTTGAGTTCGAGTAGCAGGTCCGGTGTGCACAGATGCCTCTCGCCCCGGGAGCCGGCGTCTCTTGGACGGGCCGCGGGGAACAGCGACGTCTCTCCATTCTCCTTCCCTGCTCAACGAAGCCCCATTTCGTGAGTTTGATCCTGGCCGGGGTGAACGCCTCCTGACGTCGGCAACCATTTAGAGAGGGGCCAGAGAAAAGCGCAAGGAGCGGTGTCGAAGCCGATGAGTGTAGCCCAGAAGGAATCCATTCCGTCACGATGTCTATGAAAATGTTTCGCACAGGGGATACATTCACCGTTGCAGCGGTCTATGCCTTCGCCGCCATCGTGTGTACGCAGGTCCCCCTTCTCAATTCCCTGGGGTATGAGTCCTCTCTCCTTTTTGCGCTCCTGGGTTCATTTGCCTCCGCTTTTCTCACCATCAACCGGCTCCGGAGGGTGTACAGTGAACCCGCCCTGGACAAGGGACTCATGATCGCCGGGACCCTCCGTTCGATTCGCACCGCGTTCCTCACCAACATCTCGCTCCTGATAATTCCCGCGGCCGTCCTCCTGGCGAACGCCTTCTTTGTCAGAAATTGTTCACTGTCCGAAGCAGTCCTCTTTTACGTGCTGATCCCGTGCGTCAGCGTCCTTTTTGCCACAGCCCTTGCGTTCTTCTGCGTGATGCACTACCGGTGGCCACGGACGGCGTTCATTGTCCTCTTCTTCCTCACCATTGCGTACGATCTCGCCCTGGGGTACTTTACCCCGGCGATATTCTCCTACAACTTTTTCTATGGATATTTTCCCGGGTTCACCTACGATGAAGGGCTGCGGGTAACTTCCACCCTTGTCTCCTTCCGGCTCATCACCCTTGCGCTCACGGTCGTCCTGACCTGGCTTGGGTACCTGCTTCTCACCTCTGTCGACCGTTCAGCATCCGTCTACGCAAAAGGTGTCGGGCTGATCCGTGTCCTGGCAACTCCCGGGCAACGGGGTCTGGCTGTCATCGTTCTCTCTCTCTGTGCGGCTGCGTACATCTTCCGGTGCGACCTGGGCTATGAGTCAACATCCGGGTACATTCAATCGCGGCTCGGCGGCATAATGCACACCGAGCATTTTGACATCTACTATCCCGAAGGCCTTCTCAGCGCCGACGAACTTGCGCGTCTCGCGGACGAGCACGAATTCCGTTTCATGCAGCTGATGAAGCTGTTTTCTCTCCGGCGGTTTGACCGGATCGAGTCGTACCTGTACCCCTCCGCCGCCGTGAAGATGAAACTCATGGGGGCCGGGAACACCGATATTGCCAAACCCTGGAGCAAGCAAATTCACGTTACCGTGCAGTCGGCCTTTGCCACGGTGCAACACGAGTTGACCCACGTGATGGCCGGGAGATTCGGCTGGCCGGTAATAGAGGCGAGTCCCAGCGTTGGGCTCACCGAAGGATTGGCAATGGCTGTGGAATGGAACTACGGCGCCCGGACGCTGCACGAGTACTCCGCGGCGATGCAGCAGCTCAGGATTGCCCCCGATATTGAGCGCATTCTTACGCCCGCCGGGTTTGTGACCCAGGCACCCGCGATCAGTTATGTGCTCGCCGGATCGTTCTGCCGCTACCTGATCGACAAATATGGCATCAGACCGTTTCTGTTCGTGTACGGAGGGCGGGATTGGAAAACGATCTACGGCCGGCCGGTGCCGGTTCTCGTGGAAGAGTGGAAGAGCTACCTTCGCCGGTATGCAGTCGACCCGACAGACCTCGCAGCCACCAAGGCATTCTTCACCCGGCCGTCGATCTTTCAAAAGACCTGTCCCCGTGTCATCGGAGAACGCAACACGATCGCGGGCAATGCTCTCGGTGCGGGGCAGTATGCCGTGGCGGAGAGTCTCTACGCCGTATCGTACAGCGAGGGGCGAAGCCTGGAATCGCTCTCGGGGTTTCTCGGGGCGGCACTGCGAAACCGCGCATACGATTCCGTCGTTGCGGTCTTCGATCGCGCGGAACAAAGCGATGGAAGCCCCGACCGATACCTCCCTCTGAGCATCGTCCTCGGCGACGCTCTCTGGGGGCTTGACAGCACCGATCAGGCGATCGATGTGTATCACACGCTCCGCGTGGTGGATCTGACCGACGCGTACACAGAGGCTGCGAGCGTCCGGCTGGCGGCTCTCGGAGAGGGGCGGTGCATGGAGGGTTACAGACGGTATTTCCTCACCTTCGGTGCCGATTCAGTCCGCTCTCTGATCCTGGATTCGCTGACAGCCATCGACACGTCGAGTATGCTCCCCCATTACCTCAGGAGCCGTGAGCTGCTCCGCCGGAACCGGTACGGACCCGCGATCGAAGAGCTCTCCCGCATCTCTCTTGCGGACACCGATCCCTTCCTCGAATCGCTTCGCCTGAATTCGCTGGGTCTCGCCTGCTACTTCAGCGGCGACGTCGAAAAGGCGCGGGCCTGGTTCTGGCAATCGCTCAATTACGACGATAGCAACGTGGCCCGGCATTCCGTGAACGACTGGATCGATCGGTGCGAATGGCGCGAGGGGCGGAATGACTGACTATCGCCGGATCCTCCTGACCCGCCTGAAATTCATCGGCGATGTCGTGCTGACCACACCCATCATCCGGTCGGTACGAAATGCCTGTCCCTCCGCGCATCTTGCCTATCTCGGCGACCGGGAAGCCGTATCGTTGCTCGAGAACAATCCCTGTCTCGACGAGATCATCCCGTACGATTTCTCCCGTCCTTCGATCACCGAGCAGCTCCGTGTCGCGGCCACACTGCGAAGGGAACGGTTCGACCTCGTCATCGACATGTTCAACAATCCCCGCAGTGCCCTCCTTGTCTTTGCCTCGGGGGCATCCACCCGCGTCGGTCTGGACCGCAAAGGACGCGGCCGGCTGTACACCGTCCGTGTTCGGGACGACGGGACTCCCAAATCGCCCATTGAATTTCACAATCAATTGCTCCGGGCCGTGGGCATCCCTCCGACCTCGTCGACGACAGAAATCTTCCTGACCTCCGAAGAACGCCACGACGCGCTTCAGTTTCTTCCGGAAGGCGAGGCCCCGTTAGTGGGCATTCACCCGGGCGCAACGTGGCCCGCGAAGAGGTGGTCCGCGGAGCGCTTCGGCGCATTGGCGGATCTTCTTTCGGCGGAAGGTTTACGCGTGGCGATTTTCGGCGCTCCGGGGGATCAGGAGACCATTCAGCAGGTGATTGAAGCGACGGTCTCCGTTCCGCACGTTCTTCCGGTCGCCCCCCTCCGTTCCCTCGCGGCGATGATCTCCCATTGCAGCGTGTTTGTCTGTAACGATGCGGGGCCGATGCACATTGCCGCAGCACTCAATGTTCCGACGGTGGGAATATTCGGCCCCGGAGAAGAAAACATCTGGTTCCCGTATGACCGCCGACAGGGTCACATCGCGTTGCGCAGGGACGTTCCCTGCCATCCCTGCCATGCCGATTTCTGTCCCCGGACCGGCGACGGATATATGGAGTGCATGGAATTGCTCCAGGTGAATGATGTCGCCGATGCCGTGAGGAATATTCTGTAGCCCTTCACAGTCGTTTCAAGGCGCTCTTGGACTGGGGGACCGAAATCCGTATCTTTCGGTGAACCCGGCAACGCATGAAACCCATCAAAACCTCGTTAGTTCACCGTGTACTGTTTCCCGAAAGCGGCACGGAGCGGCTTCATCCGGCGCTTGTTCTTCTTCACGGCAGGGGAGCCGACGAAGACGACCTCGTCGTGTTCGCGAGGTATCTCGATGAACGGCTCCTCGTCCTCTCCACCCGGGCGCCGTTCCCGTTTGAGTTCGGGGGATTCACCTGGTATGATGCAGAAGAAGATGGTACGCCCGACCCCGGCCGATTCAGGGAAAGCTACGATCGCCTTTCCCTGTTTCTTGATGATGTTCTCCGGGAATATCCGGTGGACGCCTCACGGCTGTTTCTTCTCGGGTTCAGCATGGGGGCGGCGATGGCGCTTTCCCTGGCGCTGACGCGTCCCGCGCTCTTTCGTGGCGTGTCCGCGAACAGCGGATATCTCCCGGAGAAAACGCATCTCACGTACCGATGGAACGAACAGCCCTCCGTGAAGATTCTTCTTTCTCACGGAACGGAAGACCCGGTTATCCCTGTTGCCGCTGCACGCCGCACGAAGATGTTGCTCGACCGGGGAGGGGTACTGGTCTCGTACCATGAATACCCGATGGGTCACGAAATCAGCGAGCAAGCCATCGGGGATGTTCGAGAGTGGATGAGCGCACTGTTGTGATGCGGGACACGAGAGGTGGAATTGCTCACGTCGTGTGATGCGGGGATGTGACGCACAGAGTCTGCCAAGTATGAGAGAAGATATCCTGTGGAATCTATCGGACTGTTACAGTTTTTCCTTTTTAACCTCCTTGTCCTCGGACTCCTTGCCCTCGATTTATTCGTTTTTCACCGGAAACCGCATGAAGTTTCTACAAAGGAGGCGGCTCTCTATTCAGTATTCTGGATCGCCCTGGGCCTCCTCTTCTGCGGGGGGGTATTTATATTCCGCGGGAGGACATCGGGTCTTGAATTCCTGACCGGATATCTCGTCGAGAAATCCCTCTCGGTCGACAACATATTTGTGTTTCTTGTTATCTTTGGCTACTTTGGAGTACCACACAAGTACCAGCATAGAGTCCTGTTCTGGGGAGTGGTGGGAGCACTGGTGACCCGCTCCATCTTCATCGGTGTTGGCATCACGCTCATCACGCACTTCCACTGGATTTTGGATGTCTTCGCTGTCCTCCTCCTCTACAGCGGAATAAAACTCTTCTTTGATCGCGGCGTCTCAGTTCATCCTGAACGGAACGCGATCATACGGCTTACTCGTAACCTATATCCACACATCACGGAGAGCATCAGCTCCCCGAAATTCTTCGTCAAGCAAGGGAAGGCGATTTTCATCACGCCTCTCTTCTTGGTGCTTCTCACAATTGAAACAACAGACATTATGTTCGCTGTTGATTCATTGCCCGCAGTCTTCGGAGTCACACAGGACGCGTTTATCGTCTATTCCTCGAACGTGTTCGCAATTCTCGGCCTTCGCGCCCTCTACTTCCTGCTGGCCAGCGCGATGAGGCGGAACGAGCATTTGAGCCGGGGTCTTTCCTTTGTTCTTATTTTCATCGGCGTGAAGATGATTCTCACCCCCTGGTATCAGATCTCCACGGAAGTTTCGCTCATCGTTGTCGCCGGCATGATCAGTTCGGCGTTTCTGCTCTCCTGGCTCCAGCGAACGAGGAATGGCAGATACTACAATTGGCTCCGGGACCGTTTGAAAATGCCGGGTCAGAAGCAGGCGGACCACAAGGAATACTGAACGACTGTTTTGCTCCTCCCCTCTTTCGTTGCGCACACTCCACCTCTTCTCATTCGGCACGGCTCATTTGCCTCTCCTGGATCCGTGTGCTTCCTCATGCCATCCACGCAGAAAGAGTGATGCCCGCCGGACTGCTGCCGGCGGGCATCGCGCTTGTGCAATCTCCTCCTGAACGCTCCGGGGACCGCTCCTATTCGTACACCGTCGTGAGCATCGGTGGTTTCATCGAAGGGGGCGGCATGCTTTCTCCGGGTTCCTGTGCGTCGCGTACCGCCATCGCCGTAAGATTGACGATGTCCACCACCTCGTTTCCGGGAATGAGAAGGTAGACCGGTTTTCTCATGCCAAGGAGGATGGGACCCACCGACTCTGCACCGCCGATTTTTCCCAGCAGCTTGACCGCAATGTTCGCAGACGCGAGATCCGGACACACCAGCAAATTAGCGGCACCGCGAAGAGAACTGAACGGATAGACCGATTCGAGGATTGTCGGATCAACCGCCGTATCCGCCATCATCTCCCCGTCCACCATGAGGTCAGGCATCCTGAGCTTGACCAGCTCCGCAGCGCGCGCCACCTTATCCGATGTCGGGTGCCGTGTGCTCCCGAAGTTGCTGAAGGAAAGCAGGGCCACATGAGGTTCAATGTCGAAGCTGCGTACTTTCTCCGCCGCGAGGACGGTGATATCGGCCAGCTCCTCGGCGGTCGGGTCGATATTCACAGTCGCATCGGTCATGAACCGCACTTCGTTCTTGAACACGAGCATATAGAGTCCGGCAACAACGGAGATATTCGGCCGCGGCTTGATGATCTGCAGTGCCGGCCGGATCGTGTGCGGATAGTTTTGCGTAAGGCCCGCCACCACACCATCGGCATCACCCGTATGCACCATCATCATGCCGAAGTCGAGAGCGACCCGCATTGCCTGATGCGCCTCATCCAGCGTTATCCCTTTCCGTTTGCGCATCCCGTAGTATTTGCTGGAGTACTCCTCAAACTTCGATGATGAGGCCGGGTCGACAAACTCGGCTCCGTCGAGATTGAGGTCGAGCATGTGAATCTTCTCCCGAATCACCCCCGCATCGCCGAGGAGAATGGGATGGGCAATCTCCTCATCGAGAATGATCTGGCTGGCGCGCAGGATCTTCTCCTCGGTGCCCTCCGGAAAGACGATCCGTTTGGGAGCGCGTTGCGCCTTGTGGATGAATATGCGCATGATTTCTTTTGACCGTCCGAACCGGCTCTCCAGCTGGTCCCGGTACTTGTCGAGATCTTCGATCGGCTTCCGCGCCACGCCCGTCTCCATCGCCGCCTTTGCCACTGCGGGTGCTTCCCACAACAGGACGCGCGGGTCGAGGGGTTTCGGGATGATGTAGGTTCGACCGAACCGGATTTTTTCTCCGCCATAGGCCTTGATGACAGAATCCGGCACATCCTCGCGGGCGAGCTTGGCAAGCGCATGGGCGGCGGCCAGCTTCATTTCATCGTTGATGCTGCTCGCCATCACGTCCAGGGCGCCGCGGAAGATGAACGGGAAGCCAAGGACATTGTTGACCTGGTTGGGATAGTCGGACCGGCCGGTGGCCATGAGCACGTCCTTCCGTGCCTCGAACGCATCTTCATAACTTATCTCCGGATCCGGATTGGCCATGGCGAAGATGATGGGATCCTTCGCCATCGTTTTTACCATCTCCTTCGTCAGGGCACCCTTCACCGACACCCCGGCGAACACGTCGGCATCCTTGATGGCGTCGGAGAGCGTCCGGGCAGTGGTGTCGATGGCAAAATATTCCTTGTAAGGGTTCATCCCCTTCGTCCGGCCCTTATAGACCACGCCGTTTGTATCGCACAGGATCAGGTTCTCGCGTTTGACGCCGAGGGTGATGTAGAACTTCGCGCACGCAATCCCCGCTGCGCCGGCCCCGCTGAAGACCACCTTGACCTCCCCGATCTTCTTTCCCAAAATATCCAGGGCGTTCAAGAGGCCTGCGCCGGAAATGATCGCAGTGCCGTGCTGGTCGTCGTGGAAGACCGGAATATTCATGGTCTTCTTCAATTCCTCTTCGATGTAGAAACATTCCGGCGCCTTGATGTCTTCGAGATTGATTCCACCGAAGGTGGGCTCGAGGGCCTTGACAATGCGGATGATTTCGTCGGGGTCGTGCGTGTTGAGCTCGATATCAAACACATCGATATCGGCGAAACGCTTGAAGAGAACTCCCTTTCCTTCCATCACCGGCTTGCCTGCCAGTGCACCAATGTCACCGAGACCGAGAACGGCCGTCCCGTTGCTGATGACGGCGACAAGGTTCCCTTTCGCTGTGTACTTATACGCATCGGCGGGGTTCGCAGCAATCTCTCGGCACGGTTCTGCGACGCCCGGTGTGTATGCAAGTGCTAAATCGCGTTGCGTAGCACATGGTTTGCTGGAAATGACTTCGATCTTACCGCGGCGACCGAGGCCGTGATAGTCAAGTGCATCCTGCTTTCTGATCATTGCCATAACTGGCACCTCCTTGGTTTAGCATCACCATTTGGCGATTGTTGGCAGGGCCGGCTTGGAGAGGGATGCGACCACAGGCTTCCTTCCCTCGCTGATTCCCACACGGCTGTTCTTATCTCACGGAGAGTGTGTCGGTCGGACCAGTCACCCTGTACCGGTGCCTGAAATATACGAGACACAGGTCGAGTTTCAAAGGCTATGCCATCCGGCACCATGCGCACGGGGGAACGATTCTGAGTTTAAACTCTTTAGTGCCCATCCGGGCAGCGCACAGGCATGATGTTCGGTTGAAAGTTCTCAAATCTGACAACCAACCGGCACATTTTCCTAATTCCAGCAATTCTTGATTTTCTAACCATGTTTGGTTATTATAGAAAAACCCCAGCGTCCTATTAGAAGAGTCGACCCCGAGCCATGGCGCCCGCAGGGAATGAGACGGCCGCGACCCCTCTCCCACCAACACTCATTACCAAGCACTATAACCGAATCAAACTCGGCCTTACCCTCGTCTCTTCGATCCTCTCGTTCGCGTTCCTTCTTGTGCTTGTCATCAGCGGGGGATCACGGGCGCTTGCAGAATGGGCAGGACGTGTTGCGCCGCCGGCCTATGGAGCGCTCTTCGTTTTTGCGGGCGCTGTCGGACTGGCCCACATGGTCATCACCGTGCCGGTGGGATTCGTTTCGAGTTACGTTGTTGAACACCGGTTCAACCTGTCCAACCAGTCGCTGTTCCAATGGGCCCGGGAACAGGCCAAGGGATTCCTCGTTGGCGCGCCGATTGGTGCCGTGGTGCTGGCCGTACTCTACTTCTGCATGGGAACATGGGGGACGCTCTGGTGGCTGCCTGTGGCCATCGTCCTTTCGCTCCTGTCCATCGTTCTCGCGAGGCTCGCACCGACACTGATCCTGCCCCTTTTTTATAAATTGACGCCCCTCGACGACGGGCCGTTGAAAGAAATGATTCTCTCGCAGTGCGCAACGGTGGGTCTCCGGGTCAATGGCGTATTTCAGTTTGATCTGAGCAAGAATACAAAAAAGGCGAATGCGGGTTTCACCGGGATCGGGAAGGCGAAACGAATCATCCTGGGCGATACGCTTGTACACGAGTTTACCAATGATGAGATCGAAACGGTGTTCGCCCATGAACTGGGTCATTACATGCACCGGCATATCACGGTAGGGATGGCCGTTGGCATCGCGTCGACGTTTCTCGGGCTCTTCCTGACGTCCGTTCTCCATCGCTGGTCGATACACGCCATCGGCATTTTGAGTCTTACCGATTTGGCGGGATTGCCGCTTCTCGCGGTGTGGCTTGCGGTGTTCGGACTGGTCACCGGGCCGGCGGGCAATATCCTCTCACGCCATCACGAACGTCAGGCCGACCGGTTCGCAGTAACACTGACAGGAAAACCTGCGGCGTTTGCAAACGCTCTGCGCAGGCTCGCCTCGATGAACCTTGCCGATCCCGAGCCGCTTCCCCTGGTGGAGTTTCTGTTCTACAGCCACCCCGCCGTGGGCAAACGCATTCGCTCTGTGGAGTCACAGGTTCCATGATGGATCAGATTCTTGGCCCGTTACGGTTCGTCGCCGGCGTGATGATCTCGCTCGGAAGTGCGGCTCTGGAAATCATCATGCTCCCCATCCAACGGAAGAGTGGAAGGCTGTTCCATGCAATCGCGAAACTCTGGGCACGCACCGTCCTGTTGACGAGCGGAGTGAAAGTCCGCGTCCGGGGCATAGAAAAAATTCGTTCGGACCGGAACTATGTCTATGTGTCAAACCATGCGAGCATGTTCGACATTCCGGCAATTCTGGCATCGGTCCCTGACCAGATCAGGATTGTGTACAAGAAGGAGCTGGAAGTCATCCCGATATTCGGGTGGGGACTGAAGTGGGGAAGCTACATCGGTATTGACCGCGGCAGGGGACCGAAGGCAATGAGAAGCATTGAGGAAGCCATCGAGAAAATCCGCAACGGTGCCTCGGTCCTCCTGTACGCGGAAGGCACACGGACGCGGGACGGCAAATTGCAGCCGTTCAAACGGGGAGCGTTCAATATCGCCGTCAGGGCGGGCATCCCGGTCGTTCCCCTGACGATCAACGGGACGTTTCCCATCCTGCCGAAAGGCTCGATCGTGATCAGGCCGCAGTCGGCGGAGCTCGTGCTCGACGACCCGATTCCGGTGACCGGCGAGGGGAAAGAGGAGGAAATGCGATTGATGGAGAATGTGCGCACGGCGATCCAGAGAAATTATGTCGATCAGAGTGCCTGACCAATCCAGGAAGCCCGCGCCCGGTCACCCCGCCCGCGCTCCGGAACCCGGGTTTCCCAACACGCAGAGGGAACAATGTCCGTAACCATCAAGGATGTCGAACACGTCGCCTCGCTGGCGCGACTGACCTTTTCCGAATCGGAGAAGGTGAAATTGACGGAACAACTGAACGACATCCTCCGGTACATGGAGCAGTTGAACAGCCTGGACACGTCGCACGTCGAGCCCCTTTCCCACGTCATCGAGCTCGCGAACGTGTTCCGTCCGGACGTGCTGCAGCCGAGCTTTCCGCGGGAAGAGATACTGAAGAACGCACCGGCGCACACGGAGAAGTTCTTCAAAGTCCCCAAGGTCATCGGAGACCGATGAGCCCAAGACCGGTCCACCGGGTCGTTGTCGTCATTCCGGCCAGGTACGCTTCGCATCGCCTCCCCGGCAAGCCGCTTGCGGATATCGGGGGACGGCCGATGATCGTCCGTGTGGCTGAACAGGCGAGGCAGGCACGCACCGTGTCGGATGTTCTCGTCGCAACGGACGATGAGCGCATCCGGGTGGCGGTCGAACGCGCGGGGTTCCGCGCCGTCATGACCTCGGCGGAGTGCAGGAGCGGGACGGATCGGATTGCAGAAGCAATCGCGAGTGATCGCGAAGCAGACATTATCGTGAACGTGCAGGGGGATGAGCCGCTTCTCCCTCCCGCCATGATCGACGAGGCGGTCCAGCCATTCTTCGACGATCCGGAGGTCGAAGCGGGAACGCTGGTCAAGCGGGTGCGCACGGAAGAGGAGCTGCGGAACCCGTCGATCCCGAAGGTGGTGCTCGACGTCCATCAGAACTGTTTGTATTTCTCACGCTCCGTCATTCCGCACCTCAGGGATGCGGATCCCGCGGAGTGGCTGGCACAGGGAGTATGGTACAGGCACGTCGGGCTCTATGTCTTCCGGCGGGCAATGTTGTTGCGTTTTCCCGCGTTGCCGGGAACACCGCTCGAACGGATGGAAAAGCTTGAACAGCTCCGGATTCTGGAACACGGCTTTCGCATCCGGGCAGTTGTCACCGAACTGGAGAGCATCGCAGTCGACACGCCGGAAGACCTCGAACGTGTCCGGCGGATACTCTCCGCCACCTGAGGGTACAGCTCTACAGGGCAGACTACGACAATGACAGATTCAGTTCCCAAGTCGGTATTCGCGCACCTTCGCTCGACATTCCTGCGGGGTGTTGGCGTCATCATCCCGGCGGTCATCACCTACTGGGTGTTCCGGTCTCTTCTCGACTGGGTGGACGGCATTCTCTCGCCTGCGCTGACAGGCGTGATCGGGCAGAGAATTCCCGGCCTCGGATTCGTGTCGATGCTCATTCTGATCCTCCTGGTCGGACTCCTCACGCGGAATCTTGCCGGCCGGCTGGTCATCGCGGCAATCGACAACATCATCGGCTCAATTCCATTCGTCCGTTCCGTCTACAATGCCATTAAAGACCTCGTCGGCTCCTTTGCGACCGGCGGGAAAGGCCGCACATTCAAGAAAGTCATCATGACGGAATACCCCCGGAAAGGGATTTACGTCATCGGTTTTGTGACCAATGAAATGATCTATACGACGGCCGACAACCGCCGGATCGAGTTCTACAATGTCTACATCCCCAGTCCGCCCAACCCGACGGCCGGCTTTCTTTCTCTTGTGCCGAAGCAGGAGGCGGTAGTTCTCACTCTCTCGATTGAAGAGGGATTGAAGTTAGTACTTTCCGGCGGCATCATCGTCCCCGGGGAGCTCACCGGAAAAACCTGGACCGAAAGCGAGCGTACTCTTGGCACGGCGAAGACAAGTTAAATACATCTTTGTAACCGGCGGAGTTGTCTCTTCGCTCGGGAAAGGCATTGCATCGGCGTCGATCGGACTGTTGCTGAAATTGCGCGGTCTTCGCGTCACCATCCAAAAATTCGATCCGTATCTGAACGTCGATCCGGGCACGATGAATCCGTTCCAGCACGGGGAGGTGTATGTGACCGACGACGGCGCGGAGACAGACCTCGACCTCGGGCATTACGAGCGGTTTCTCGACATCACCACCTCGCGGAAGAACAACTCGACCACCGGACAGATTTATCACGAGGTCATCACGAAAGAGCGGAGAGGGGACTACCTGGGGGCGACCGTCCAGGTTATTCCGCACATCACTGATGAGATCAAGCGGCGGTTTGAAGCCCTCGGCATGACCGGCGAATACGATGTCGTCATCACGGAAGTCGGGGGGACGGTCGGCGATATCGAGAGCCAGCCGTTCCTCGAGGCCATGCGCCAGTTCATGTTCAAGCTCGGGCCGCAGAACGCCATGGCGATTCATGTCACCCTCGTCCCGTTCATCTCCTCGGCGGGAGAGATCAAGACCAAACCCACGCAGCACAGCGTCAAGTCGCTTCTGGAGCTCGGCATTCAACCGGACATGCTGATCTGCCGGTCCGACCGGGCGCTCTCCCAGGATGTGCGGGAGAAGATCGCCCTGTTCACGAACGTGCAGGTGGATTGCGTGGTCGACGGGCGGGATGCGTCGACGATTTATGAAGTCCCCCTGATCTTCGCGGAGCAGGAAGTGGATGAACTTGTCCTGGAGAAACTCGATCTGACCTGCCCGCGCCCCAACCTCCGGGAGTGGAAGCGGCTGGTCGACCGGATCAAGAGTCCCGCGGGGAAGGTCACCATCGGTATCTGCGGCAAGTACACCGACCACCAGGATGCGTACAAAAGCATTTCCGAAGCGTTCGTTCACGCCGGTGCCTCGAACAATGCGAAGGTCAACCTGGTCTGGGTTCGGGCGGAAGATGTGGAACGCGACGGCGCCGAGAAGCATCTTCACGGGATTTCAGGACTCCTCGTCGCGCCGGGGTTCGGCGAACGGGGAGTTGAGGGGAAGATCCATGCGATCAGCTATGTCCGCACACACAATATCCCGTTCCTCGGAATCTGTCTCGGCCTGCAGTGTGCGGTCATCGAATTCGCGCGCAACGTGTGCGGATTGGATCGCGCAAATAGCACGGAGTTCAAACAGACCGATCAAAACGTGATCGACATGATGCTCGAGCAGAAGAAGGTGAAGGAATACGGTGGGACGATGAGGTTGGGTGCGTATCCGTGCAAGGTCGAAAAGAACACAAAAGCGTACAAGGCCTACAAGACGGAGCTGATCCATGAACGGCACCGGCATCGCTTTGAGGTGAACGACGCCTTCAAGGCGGCCTTGCAGGAGAAGGGGATGGTGTTCAGCGGCATCTGTCCGGACAACGGCCTGGTGGAGATCATGGAGCTGCCGGACCATCCCTGGTTTGTCGGAGGTCAATTTCATCCCGAATTGAAATCCCGTCTGACGAATCCCCATCCGTTGTTTCGTGATTTTGTCAAAGCGGCGATGGAGTATCAGGAGCAACACGGAACACAACGCTGACACACGCCGCGCCGGCGCCATGCACCCGCGAGCGGAAGAACTCATCCGGTCGCTGGGGCTTGTCGCGCATCCCGAGGGCGGCCACTATCGTGAAATGTTCCGTTCCTCCTCTCGTGTTGAAGACATCAGCAGGGGGGTCGAGCGAACTGCGGTCACGCACATCTGGTTTCTCCTCTGCCGCGGGGAGGTCAGCAGGTGGCATAGAGTTATCGCCGATGAGCTCTGGCACTTCTACGAAGGCGCCGTGCTTGAATTGCACATCCTTGATCCGTTACTTCAGTCCTCGCAACTCTCCCGCCTCGGCCCTGTGAGCGAGGGGAGCGTTCCCTTCCATGCGATCCCCCGTTGCCGCTGGCAAGCGGCACGCACAACAGGCGATTACACCCTCGCGGGATGCACCGTGAGTCCGGGATTTTCGTTTGATGACTTTGAGATGCTCGCATCGTCATCCGAACGGAACCGGCTCGGGAATGCCCCCGGACTAGCAGATTTCCTCTGAGCGTTTCGACCCGGTTTGCGGAAAAAGTCGAAAGAAGCAAAAGGAGCCTGTTACGTAACAGACTCCTTTTGCCTCCTTTCCGCATTTGACGTTTGTTTTCAGTATTTTCCGTTGATCCCCCTCCGGACCTGGTCATGACCAGGTCAAGACCAGGTCTTCTGCCAGGGGTTCTCCCGGAGCAAAAGGCATTATTTCATACGTTGGACGTATGACTCGCGAACTGACGGTTCATCCGATCGGCATCATCAGGACTCCCTATGCCGAAAAAAGCGAAGCTCCCCGACAGCCGGGTGCCTCCGGCGAATCTGTTCGCGGCCGTGTGCTTCTCTACGCCGGGAGAAACTTCGAGCAGGCGCTCAAAGACATCGAAGGATTCGAACGGATCTGGCTTCTCATCTGGTTCGACCGGAGCGAGAACTGGAAGCCGCTGGTCCTTCCTCCGCGGAGCAAAAAGAAACACGGGGTGTTTGCGACAAGAGCACCGCATCGCCCCAACCCGCTCGGACTGACACTGTGTCGCCTGGTGAGTGTGAAAGGACGCACGCTTACTGTCGAGAACCCCGATTTGCTCGACCGTACGCCGGTGCTGGACATCAAGCCGTATATCCCCTATGCCGATGCCTTCCCCGGGTCGGCGTGCGGCTGGCTCGACCGGGAAACCGCAGATGTCGCAGCGAAGTATGAAGTCCGCTTTCATCATGCTGCCCTCGACCAGTGTGCATGGCTGCGGGAGAATTACGGTGTGGATCTCGAAGCTCGGGCGCGCTCGGTACTCGGGAGCAACCCGTTTCCTCATCCCTACCGACGCATCAAGCCCGGCCCGGGGAACAGCTTCACGCTTGCAGTTCGTTCATGGCGGATTCTCTTCCGGGTCGACGGCACGATCGTCCATGTCGATTGCGTTCAAAGCGGCTACAGTCCGACCACAATCGCAGCAGGGAACAACGCCACCCTGCACAATGGTCGCGCACATTCTGCGTTTCACATGAGATGGCCCGATAAACCGTGACTGTCGACATCCTTCTTTCTTAGGAGGTTTTCCCATGGCACCGAAAGAAGATTTCCTGAAGACGATCTATAGCGCAAGGAAAGAATCACCCGAAGAACTAACCATCCCGGCGATGAATTTTCTGATGATCGATGGCGAAGGCGATCCAAACGGCAGCGTGGAATTCCAGGCCTGCACCGAGGCGCTGTACGGGATAGCCTATACGACAAAGTTCTCGCTGAAAAAGAGCAAGGGGGTGGATTACAAAGTCCCTCCGCTGGAAGGTCTCTGGTGGGCGGAAAATATGGCGAGCTTTCTCGAGGGCAAGAAAGATGAATGGCAGTGGACGCTGATGATCATGCAGCCCAAGGGCGTGACCGCTGCGGCGGTGGAAGGAGCCCGGAAGACGGTGTCGGAGAAGAAGAGCAACCCCGCCATCAACCACGTGCGGTTCGGGGAGTTCAAAGAGGGACGGGTTGCACAGATCCTTCACATCGGGCCCTACTCCAATGAGCATCTGACGATTGAGCGTCTTCATGCCTACATCAGGACGCGGGGCGGAATACTGCACGGCAAACACCACGAAATCTATCTGGGTGATGCGCGGCGAACCGCTCCGGAAAAACTCAAAACGATCATTCGTCAACCCTTTGCATAAGCGGAGGATCATGGATGGCGTCGCCCGGATCAAAACTTCATCTCAAAGCCGGCATGAAGCTCATGCTGCTCAACGCGCCTGAAGAACATGCGGGGATTTTCCGGGATGCCCCTTCAGGATGCACCGTCAGCACGTCTCCGCGGGGAAGAGCGGATCTGGTCCTGCTTTTCGCCGCTTCCGTGAAGGATCTTCGCGCACGGTTCCCGAAGGTCCTCGCGCTCCCGGGAAAAGATATTCCCCTCTGGATCGCTTACCCGAAGCTGACCGGATCGATCAAGTCCGATTTGACCCGTGACAAAGGGTGGGACAGTGTGCGGAAAGCCGGCCTCAGGCCGGTGACGCTGATATCGCTCGATGAGACCTGGTCTGCGTTGCGATTCCGGAAGGCGGAACTCGTGAAGAAGACCAGTGCCAGGGTGTAGTGCGCCAATCATCCATAACAACTGATCTCCTTTCATGAATATCGAAATCACGACTCCGGCCCTGCTGTTCCCGGCGATTTCCCTTCTTCTTCTGGCATACACCCAGCGGTTCCTCACATTGGCGGGGCTCATCCGGGAGTTGCATGCGCGATTCAAGACGAAACCTGACCCGATCATTTTGCCGCAAATCATCAATTTGAGAAAACGTGTCTATCTTATCCGCGACATGCAGGCCCTCGGCATCGCGAGTCTGCTCTTCTGTGTGCTGAGCATGTTTCTCCTCTATACCGGCGATAACGTGGCGGGCGAGTATCTTTTCGGCGTGAGTCTCCTGCTCATGATGGCGTCACTCGCCTTCATGATCCGTGAAATTTCTCTTTCGGTTGGCGCGCTGAACCTCGTCCTCAACGACCTCGAGGCCGATCAGAAATCAACACCGGTAACCTGAAATCCCGGACCCCAACATCCATTGATTTCTCCCATTCTCCCAGTCTCCGAGTCTCCGAGTCTCCGAGTCTCCGAGTCTCATTGAACTTCCGGCTATTTTTGGGTATATTTAAGTTTGGACAAAATTGAGGGTTTCATGCAGAGAAGGGCTGATATTCGAAACATTGCGATCATTGCGCACGTCGACCACGGCAAAACCACCCTGGTCGACCATATGCTGCGCCAGACCGGTACGTTCCGTCAGAATCAACAATTGGTCACGCGTGTCATGGATTCGATTGATCTCGAGCGCGAGCGCGGGATTACAATCATGGCGAAGAACACGGCGGTCCGGTACAAGAACATCAAGATCAACATTGTCGACACCCCCGGCCACGCCGATTTCGGCGGGGAGGTGGAACGGACGCTCACGATGGTCGATGGCGTGCTGCTGCTCGTCGACGCCGCGGAGGGTCCCCTCCCGGGGACGAAATTCGTTCTCAAGAAATCGCTCGACCTGAACCTGAAGCCGATTGTCGTCATCAACAAGATCGACCGGAAGGACGCGCGTCCACATCAGGTTCTCGACGAAGTGTTCGAGCTGTTTCTTTCGTTGGGAGCCAACGACAAGCAGCTCGACTTTCCGACGGTGTACTGTATTGCGAAGCAGGGGATCGCGAAGAAGGAAATGGACCAGGAAAGCACGAACCTGGAGCCGCTCTTCGAAGCCATCGTTGAACATGTCCCTCCGCCACCCGGCGACACCGCGTCCCCGTTCCAGATGCTGGTCACCACGATCGACTATAACGACTACCTCGGACGGCTCGGCATCGGGAGAATCCACCGGGGGACGATCCGTCTCGGCGGCCCGATGAAGATCATTCACCGCGACGGCGTGGTGGACGACGCCCGCGTCACGAAGATCTACACGTTCGACGGCCTGCACAGGACGGAAACAGGAGAGTCCGCCGCAGGCGATATCATCGCCATTGCCGGCATGGAGGATGTGGACATCGGCGAAACGCTCGCCGACCAATCCGATCCGACTCCCCTTCCGTTTGTGGCGATCGAGGAACCGACGCTCTCGATGATGTTTCTCGTGAACAATTCCCCCCTGGCAGGACAGGAAGGGAAATACGTGACGACCCGGCACCTCAGCGAACGCCTGGCGCGCGAACTCCGCTCGAATGTCAGCCTCCGGATCGAACTCACCGACTCGCCGGATGCCTTCAAGGTGAGCGGACGCGGAGAACTCCACCTTGCCGTCCTCATCGAAACCATGCGCCGCGAAGGATATGAATTCCAGGTATCCCGTCCCGAGGTGATCTACAAGCGCATCGCCGACGTCATGAGCGAGCCGATGGAGCATGTGATTATCGACGTGCCCGACGAATTTGTGGGCGTGGTGATCGAGAACCTCGGCAGACGCCGGGGCGAAATGAAAAACATGATTGTGTCTCCCGGCAACACGCGCCTGGAGTTTCTTGTCCCTTCGCGCGGACTCATCGGGTTCCGCGGAGAATTCATGACGCAGACGAAGGGGACGGGGATTCTGCACCACAATTTCCACGGCTATGAGCCGCACAAGGGGGAGATGGCGCACCGGACAAAGGGGGCCCTCGTGGCGATGGAGGCCGGCGAGTCCGTCGCCTACGGCATGTGGAAATTGCAGGACCGCTCCGTGTTCTTCATCGAACCCGGGACGCGGGTCTATTCCGGCATGGTGGTGGGAGAGAATGCGCGCGAGCACGACATGACAGTGAACGTGTGCAAGACGAAGCAACTCACGAATATGCGGGCGTCCGGTTCGGACGAGGCAGTGCGGCTGGAACCCCCGCATATGATGACACTGGAGCAGGCGATCGAGTGGATCGGCGACGATGAGCTTCTGGAGATCACGCCGCAAAGCATCCGGATCCGGAAGAAATACCTCGACGCCAATGAGCGGCACCGGAAAGGGAAGAAGAAGGACCTCGTCGATACACCAGAAGAGTCGGCCTGAGCCCGGACATGATACCGGGATCCATCTCATAAACGGAGAGACCCATCGTAATGGCCAGTCAACCATCTCCCGCGCAGATTGACGCTCTCATTGACAACCTGCATGCACTTTCACGGAATCTGTGGTGGACGTGGAACCATACTGCACAGGAAGTGTTTGCACAACTCTCGCCCTACATGTGGGAGCGGAGCAATCACAATCCCGTGGAAGTCTTGCGGTGGGTAAGCCGGGAGGAACTTCGCCTCCGGCTGCGTGACGCACATCTCCACGGCATTGCCCTGGAGTCCTGCCGGGAATTTTCCGCGTACATGAAACCACGCACGACGTGGGTCACACAGAACGCGGCGGAGTTCAAGAAGTCCCCCGTCGCCTACTTCAGCGCGGAGTTCGGCTTTCACGAGAGCCTCCGGATTTACTCAGGAGGGTTGGGAGTGCTTTCCGGCGATCATACGAAATCGGCAAGCGATCTCGGCCTCCCCTTCTACGGTATTTCGCTCTTTTACCGGCAGGGATACTTCCAGCAACAGATTTCGAACGATGGATGGCAGCTGGAAAAATACCCCGCCTACGATCCTTCCCGGCTGCCGATTACCCACGTCCTCGACGCCAAGGGGCGGCCTGTCGTGTGCCAGGTGGAAATCGGAAATGACGTCGTGAAGTTTCAGGGATGGGCGATCAACGTGGGACGGGCGACGATATTTCTCCTGGACACCGACCTTTCCGAAAATGACCAGCGGTACCGCGACCTCACGGCGCACGTGTATGGCGGCGACCAGTGGACGCGGATCAGCCAGGAGATCGTCCTCGGCATCGGCGGCATCCGGTTCCTTCGCGCATTGGGCATCGCGCCGGCCGTGTTCCATATGAATGAAGGGCATTCCGCATTTCTCACGCTGGAACTCCTCAGAGAACAACTGAAGGGGAAAAAGGCGCTTGACGTGGCTGAAGAAACCGTCCGCAAGAGCTGCGTCTTTACCACCCACACGCCTGTGCCGGCGGGACACGATCGGTTCGACTACGGTCTCATGAAGGTGGCATTCCCCGCGTTCTGCGCGTCCACCGGTTTGAGCGTCGACCAGGTCATGCGCTACGGCCGCGTGCGACAGGATGACTACAACGAGCAGTTCACCATGACCGTCCTTGCACTCCGGATGTGCCACGCCGCGAACGGCGTGAGCAAACTTCACGGCAGGGTAAGCCAGGAAATGTGGAAGGAACTCTATCCCGGCGTGCCCGCGGCGAAGGTGCCGATCGGGGCGGTGACCAACGGGGTGCATATCGCGGGATGGACGTCGTCGACTGCAGCGCAATTCTGGACCGAGCGACTGGGGTCGCAATGGAAGGACAAAGTCAACGACAAGAGCTTCTGGGCGAAGGCCCTGAAGCCGGGCAACGTCACGGATGAAGAGCTCTGGGGACTCCGCACCATCCTCCGGCGCGAGCTCGTGGAATTTGCGCGAAAACGGATGCGAGAGCAGAGCCTGCGTTCCTCCGCCGGCGACGTCAGCGTGTTCGACGACCTTCTTTCACCCGATGTCCTGACGGTCGGCATTGCCCGGCGGTTCGCAACATACAAACGCGCCCCGCTGATCTTCAGGGATTTCGATTGGGCGCTCCGCACGTTGCGTGACGAAAACCAGCCGGTGCAGTTGATTTTCTCCGGCAAGGCCCATCCGCGGGATGATGCCGGAAAATCCTTCATCAAGGATATTGTCAACATTGCCAAGCGCAACGACCTGTTCGGGAAGATCGTGTTTCTCGAGGACTACGACATCAATGTGGCGCGGTATATGGTGGCCGGCTGCGATGTCTGGCTCGCGACCCCGCGCAGACCGATGGAGGCAAGCGGAACGAGCGGGATGAAAGCGCTTATCCACGGATGTCTCCACATGATGACGATGGACGGCTGGTGGCGCGAAGCGTACGACGGCCACAACGGGTGGAAAGTGGGAGAGGATACCACCGCGGCGAGCGAACAGCTCCAGGACGATCTCGATGGCGCGTCACTCCGTGCGGTCTTCGAGAACGATATCATTCCTCTCTTCTACAAGCGGGGAAAGGACGGCATCCCTCACGAATGGTTGCGCCGGGTCCGGCACGCCATGATCTCGCTCATCCCGGAATACAACACGCACCGGATGGTGCAGGAATACATCACGAAGTACTACCGGCAGCACGCCAAAAAGTAGCCGCCGCCTATGTCGCTCGTGCTCTTCCTGGTCCTGCTCTTTTTTCTGGTCAGCTTCCTGGCGTTCGTCTCCGCCATGCTGCTGTTCATCGGCCCCGTCATGCTGCTGCAACCGTACCGGAGAACGGTTGAGTACTACCGGCGGCGCACCACGCTGCTCCATCCTTCCGACGCAAAACTTCCCTGTCAGGAGATCACCCTCGAAACCGCCGACGGGATCCCGCTGCAGTGCTGGCTCATCAACGCCGGCCCCGCGGCAAAGGGAACCGTGCTCTATCTGCACGGCGTGAGTGAATCGAGGATCGCGGGCATCCCGATGGCGCGCGAGCTCCACCGGCGCGGCATGAACGTGTTTATCTATGACTCGCGCCGCCACGGTGAGAGCGGCGGAACGTACTGTACGTACGGGTTCTACGAAAAATACGACGCGTCGATGGTCATCAACCATCTTGTGGGCCGGACCGACCTCGTGGTGGGCAACATCGGCGTGTTCGGGAATTCGATGGGTGCGGCCATCGCCATTCAACTGGCATCCATCGATCCTCGCGTCAGCGCAGTCGTCGCCGAGAGTGGATTCGCCACCCTGCGGAGTGTTTTCGACGATTATCAAAAACGGATGGTGAAACTCCCCTGGCACTACCTCCGGAACCTCGTTATCCGTCGCTCGGAGAAGATCGCGAATTTCAAGGCGCGGTTTGTCTCCCCTCTGGAAGCCGTTCGCACCATTCACGTCCCTCTCCTCATCATCCACGGGACCGCAGACGATCGGATCAAGGTCGACTATTCGGAAATGCTCTTTCGAGAGGCGAACGAACCGAAGGAACTCTGGCTCATTCCCAACGCGTCGCACCATAACATCGCGGAGATAGCAAGAGGCGAGTACTTGGAGAAGGTGTGCGGTTTTTTCCAGAGACACTTGGTGCGATGAGAGAGCGAAGGAGCCCGGGAGGAACAAGAGTAGGAAGTAGGATGTAGGAGGTAGGAAGAAAACGGGATGTGCTATATCGTCCGCGGTTGGCAGAAAGCAGGAAGCGTTGCAGCGCATCCTTCCTACGTCCTACTTCCTTCTTCTTACTCCAGGCATTTCCGGCCGATCCCCGGCATCACAGCGAAAACCAGTACGCCACCTTCGCGAGGATGACATTCTCCTGCGGCAGCGCGAAGGTGCTGCGGAAGCTGTTCCCCATCGACCGCTCGTATATCCCCCAGTTCCCCGATCGTTCCTGCGTCCACGCCAGATAAAACGCGCTCCCCGGCAGGAACTCCCACCGCAAAAGAAGGTTCGCGTTGAGGGTGGCCTCATTGAAGTCATGACTCGCATACGCGGGGGTGGAAAGATACTCGTACGGTATCGGCACACCGCCGGGCCCCAGCCGTGAATAGTTCAGGTACCGTCCCCGGGCAAGAAGGACCTGCACAAAACCCTGCAGGGATAGGGTGCGCGTGAACGTGACGATGCCGCGGAACCCAACGTCGATTTCATCCACGTCGCGGTCGCCGAAGACACTGAAGGCGTACGGACTCACGGTCAGGTCGGTGATGTTGCCGTCGGGGAAGAGCCAGGCGATTTCCTTGCGGGTCCAGAGATAAGAAACAAAGGGAGAGATTTCCACCCAGGCGCTTGGACGGAGGGTGAGGGAAAGGGTGGTGAAGAAGGATTTCTGCCTGTGCTGATCGATCTCGTATGTTGCGTAGAGAGATCCGGAAAACGGTTTCCTGCTGTCGGAAATGATCTGGACCGTGAAGAGCTCGGCCGAGGGACGCCGGCGGAGACCGATGATGCCGTTTTCTTCATCCTCGAACGAGGGCGGCTGAATCTTCACCGACGCCCCCGCCTGCCAAAAATTCGAAAAATCACACCCAAACGATCCTTCCACCTGTGCGAACGTGCGTGCGCCACTCCAGTTCCATCGCGCTTCAGGGACGACCGAAAGACTGTACCGGAGCAGTGGTGATCGGGCAAAATTCTCCCGGTAGAGCAGCTGGACATAGCCACCCCGGTCGTGGGGTCGGGCGAAGTAGCCGAGGTCGTTCGGGTTGAAATGGGGCGAGGCAAAATCCGCGGAGGCGACATAGAACCAATGTTCCGCGGCGATCCTTGAGAGCAGAAGACGGCCCGCCGTCCCGTCGCGATCGATCGGGCTCGATGTCCGGCTCCCGACAAGGTATCCATCGAATGTCATACCACCCTGATCGAAGCGGAGATTCCAGTCGAGCCCGCCCGACAGACCCGGTGCCGACCCGTGGTGGCTCGCTGCGGTTCCCATCGCACCGATCCATGAAGTCCCGTTCAAATCCTGACGCAGCCGCAGGACGCCGTACATCGATCGCGGTTCGGTCTCCGTTGTTGTGCTTGCGCCGCCGGAATCGCGCACCGTGGCGAATTCTCTGTCGGTGGCGGCTGCGACCGTGGCCAGCGAAAGTCCCGAGGAGGTGCGTCCTGTCGCCTTCACCGCGCCCAGGATACTGGTGATCTGCGGGTTCTCGGTGACCAGGCCGCCGGAAGGCGCCGAGATGCCGTAGCTTCCCCCGGGCGTGCGACCGATGCGCCGCGAAAAGAAGAGCGGCATCGACGTGTTATCGATGCTCGTCCCGAACGCAAACATCTGGGCGCCCTCGACAAAGAAAGGGCGCTTCTCCGGAAAATAGGGTTCAAAGACCGTCAGGTTGAGAACAGCCTGGTCAACCTCCACCTGTCCGAAGTCCGGAAGAATGGAAGCGTCGAGCGTGAAGTTGCGGGAGACGCCGTACTTGATGTCTGCACCGATCCGGCCTTTGTTCGACGTCGGTGTACCGACCGGCCTTCCGGAGGATTCAAAGACCGACGTTCCGGAGGCGTACGGTTGGACTTCCAGATGGAGGGGAGGAGTGATGTCCTTCAAGCCCTTGAGGTACCCCCATTTTGAAATCTGCAGATGTTCTGAACGCGGGACCATTACCCATTCGTCGGTTTCTTTCTTGCGGCTGATGTAACGCCGGAAGTTGATTCCCCACTCATACACACCGTTATCGCTCGACGCGAAGCGGAGCGCGTTAAACGGAATGGCGAACTCCGCCGACCACCCATAGTTGGTTCGCCGTACCGCGACGCTCCACACGGCATCCCAGGTGATGTCGTAGACGTTGCCGTCCTGCGACAGGACACCGTCACTCTGCACGCCGGACACATTCGTGGAGAACACGAATCCCGTCTGCTGGTCATGATAGGAATCGATCATGATGGTAAACCGATCGGCTTCGGATGTGCGGTCACGGCGTGTGAGTTGTCCGACGATGTCCGACGGGTGGGAGTCGAGGCAATACACGCCGAAGTAAATGGCCCGGTCGTCGTATGCCACGTAGACAAGTGTGGATTCCGTCGGGGCTGCGCCCTCTTTCGGATCGAACTGGGTGAAGTCCGACACGGGATACGTATGGCGCCACAATGAGTCCGTAAGGTAGCCGTCAAGCACAGGTGGGTGCGCTACGCGGTAGGCGAAGACAGCTTTTCTTGACGGCTGAGAAAATGCCGTCAACGCTATCGTCGCCAGGGCAACGATGAGGAAGGCTCGGAGCATTGTGCCTTGGGAAAAGGTGCGGGTTATGAGAGAGCGGGAGGATGGTCGAGAAATTACGCGAAGTCAGACAGAAAATCAATACAAGGAGCGCGGCAAGTGTGACTTTATTATGGATATACGCAAAATGATATAGTTGTTCGTGACAACTATGTAGTTCTGTCGATATTCGAGTGGGAGGAGGCTGAAGGCAGTAGACAGTAGATGACAGTAGACAGTAAACAGTAGACAGTAAACAGTAGACAGTAAACAGTAGACAGTAAACAGTAAACAGTAGACAGTAGACAGTAAGCAGTAGGCAGTAGGCAGAGGGAAGGGCGATACCGCGAGCGATTTACCTTTTTGGGGCCGGAAGGATCAATGAGCAGGAGACACCAATTAAAGCGCGTTCCTACTCATCTACGTCCAGAGGTGCATATGAAGACTCACCGGTTCATCTTTCTCGCGATGCTCATGGCGGGCTTGATCCCCTCGCTTGCAAGCTCGCAACAGGAGAAAATTTCCCTTGAGAGCCATTTGAACTGTCCTGCCGTATCGACCGCAGGTGGCCGGGTCTACCTCAGGCTCTCGATCGCCACGCGGCCGCATCATCGGCCGGAACGGCGGCCGGTGAACCTCTGCATCGTCCTGGACAGGAGCGGCTCGATGCGGGAAGAATCGAAAATGAATTATGCAAAAGCTGCTCTCAGCACTCTGATCGATCAACTCCGCGGCGACGATGTCTTCTCGCTGGTGATTTATGACGATGTGGTAGAGGTCGTCCGCTCCGCCGGGCGTGTCGGACACGACAAAGAGCGGATCCGTTCTCTGGTTGACGAGATCGAGCCGAGGGGCTGGACAAACCTTTGCGGGGGGATGCAGGAAGGGTTCCGTCAGGTGGAGATTCATTCCGACGAGGAGTACGTCAATCGTGTCATTCTCCTTTCGGACGGACTGGCGAACCAGGGAATCACCGATCCCCGGCGGTTGGAGCAGATCGCCCGAAGAGAGCGGGAGCGATCGATCTCGCTGTCGACGATCGGTGTAGGGCTGGCATACAACGAAAACCTGATGGTCGGCCTGTCGGAAAACGGCGGCGGCAACTACTACTTCCTCGAGAGCTCGCGCAATCTTGCATCCGTCCTCAGAAGGGAGTTCGATCGACTCGGAGAGGTCATGGTGCAAAATGTGATTATCGAGCTCAGGCTTGGACGCGGCGTGCAGTTGCTCGATGCAATCGGCTATGACCATCATGCGGACGGGCCGGCGGTGCAGGTCCCGATTGGCGACCTGTATGCGGGCGAGAATCGTGAAGTCATTCTTGAGTTGAACGTGCCGCCCGGAGACGGGAGTGTGACGCTTGCCCGCGGCCGGCTCACGAGTTCTGGAAAGACCGACGGGATCGCGTTCGGATCGTTTGCCAGCGGGATCACGTACGAAGCGAGTCTGGCGGATGTTGAACGTCAACGTGACCTGAGCGAGCAGGCGAAGGCAGATGTTGCAGTCTCCACGCGCAACGTGGCCAGGGCGATGGAAGCGTTGGATCGTGGCGACAAGAACGAAGCGACCCGGGTTTTATCAGCGACGGGCAATGCGTTGATGGCTTCACCTGCTGCGGCGTCGGTGCAGGGCGGAGCGGTGATTACAGAGCAGCTGGACAGGATCAAGGGATATGCCGACACGTTGCAGGCCGACGGGAAAGATGCCGGCCGGGCGAAGAAGGCGATACAGTATGAGAATTACCGGCAGCAGAAAAGAAGGTGACTTGGAGACCGGGAGACTTTGGGACTGAGACTTTGGGACTTTGAGACTTGGAGACTTTGAGACGTGGAGATTTTGAGAAGATGGGAAAGCTCCCGGGCTTGCCGGAATGGCACGTGTGCATGGTCATCTGAAAACGCCCTGCAGAATTGCGTGCAGCCATTATCCCTGGAAATAATTGACCAGTCTTATGGCGACGGCATTTGTTTTTTGTGTCGGAAAAGGTGACTCATACTACCACCAAGGGAGGTACACTCATGCCCATTTCCCGTCTGCCTGCCGGTATTGCGGTTTCAGGTTTGCTTCTCTCAGCGTTCCTCTCGTTCGCCGGCTGTGGACAGCCGGACCCGTCAGAACATCTCAAACCCCTCGTGGATACATACATGCGTGCGTGGAATACCGGAGACTTCAATGGCCTGGAGGAAGCGGTGAGCAGTCAAATCGAACTCCGTATGTCCCCTCGATTCGACGTCGTCCGCAGTCTGGACTCGTTGAAGAGCAGCATTGCTCATTGGCGCACAGCGTATCCGGATTTTCAAATCACCCCCGATGAGGTCATCTATGCTCCAAATGCGGTCTCCGTCCGCTGGACGATTCGCGCGACGAACAGCGGTCCGGGACCACAGCCTCCAACAGGGAAGGCCATCGTTGTTCAGGGCATGAGCATCATCCATGTTTCAGCAGGCAAGATCGTGGATGTGTGGGTATCGAGCAATGATCTCTCTTGGGCCGAACAGCTGGGGTACACTCTTGCGTCCGCAAGTCCCGGCAGGTAAAATCATCGTGTTCTGGTAAACCGGGAGCGCCAGGATACATGGAAGGGTGCAACCCTGCACTCATGACCGCAAAAACAGGAAATGCGCAATGTGCGGTGTTGTTGCGCGAGACATGATGTGCCACGGCCATCGCCAGGAGGAAGAGAATGAGACACTTGAAGACGATCGTTCTCGTGACAATGCTCTTGATAGTTGAACAGGCCATTGCCCAGAAGCAGACAAGCTCTCCCGATTCGCCGTTGCAGAAACCAGCGCTCGACGCGGAGCGCGCCAGGCTCGGCTTCCTCGTCGGGAGTTTTGCCACCGAGACAAACATTCCGGCAATGCCGTCGGCGCCGAAAGGGGCCACCGGAACGGGGACATCGGTTATTACCTGGGCTCTCGATTCCATGTTCCTGCTGATCGATGAACAAAGCATGAACTCTCTGTTCGGCCAGTACAAAGGACACGGCGTTCTTGGGTTCGACGCACAAACCCGCAAGTTTCAGCTGTCGATGTTCAACAACTTTGGAGACCATCCTTCTTACAAAGGAAACTTTGTCGGCGACACTCTGGTGTTGGAAACGAAAGTGCCGATGCCGGGAAGGTCGTTCGATCAGAAGTTGGTTTGGTACAAAGACGGTGAAGCCGTCACATTGAAAGTGCTGAATGATTTCGGAAAAGGATTTGTTCTCGCCCTTGAGCAAAAGGCAACTCCGGTCGCATCAACCGACAAGGCACGCGATGGGGAATGAAGAACAAAACCAACTGATACAAGAGCTCTTCCTGCTTCAGCGTGTCGCTCAAAGGATCAATTCCAATCTGGACATTGATGCTCTTCTCGAAGACATTGTCGGCGATGTTGCACAAACATTCGGATGCTCACGTTCGGCAGTCTTACTGAAGGATCACGAAACAAATGAACTTGTCATCGCCGCGGTCCGGGGTTGGACGGTGAAATACCACCTGAAAGGGGATCGCTTCACGATCGGTGAGTACGGGATGGTGGGACATGTTGGTGCGACAGGCGAGACGTATTACGCGCCGGACGTGACTGTCGACCCTTACTACCAGGTAAGTGAAGACTTGACCCGTTCGGAGGTCGACATTCCCCTCAAATCGCACGGGCGGCTTATCGGAGTGTTTAATGCCCAGCACAACGAGTTCAACGCCTTTTCCCCCGACCGCATCCGGCTCTTTGAGTCACTGGCGGGGCACATTGCCACTGCGATAGAAAACGCCCGGATGTTTGACAGGGAGCGCACGGAGAAGGAACGGATGAAGAGAGATTTGAGCGAGGCGCAGCGAATACAGGTGGGACTGTTTCCTCAACACTCTCCCACTCTCCCCGGGTTTTCGGTAAGGGGTCTGTGCCTGCCCTGTCAGGAAGTGGGGGGTGATTGGTATGACTACATCCCCCTGCCGGACGGTCGTCTGGCTGTCGTTCTGGGGGATGTCTCAGGCAAAGGGATGGGTGCGGCGTTGCTGATGTCGTCAACCCGGACGATTTTGCGACTCGTTGCCGAGGGCGGACTGCCTCCCGGGGATGTTCTTTCCCGTGTCAATAGAATTCTGCTGAAGGATTTCCCGAGAGCGAAGTTCGTGACGATGCTCTACGCTCTTCTGGATCCTCAACGCCGTACGATCGTTTTCGCAAACGCGGGCCACCTCTATCCGCTCCTTGTTGATTCAAGCGGCGCGCATTTCCTGAACACTGATGCCGGAATGCCTTTGGGAATTCAGGAGGGATCGTTCTCTGAACGGGCTGTGGCGATGGCACCAGGTGTTCGACTTGTCTTCTATTCCGATGGAGTCACCGAATCGATGAATGCATCGCTGCAACAGTATGGCGACACAAGGCTTCGTGATCATCTCATAAATCCAGCAGCCTCTGTTCAAAGCCTCCTGGACGATGTGCGTTCCTTTGCGGCGGGTCAGTCGGCATCCGACGATGTTACAGTCGTCATGATCCAGGCGAATGAACAGGGAAGGTAAGTCCCAAAATTCCCGTACTACCTCCCCCTAGACTTGCGATGAAACTGTGAATACTCTCCAGACTGAACTTGTCGATATCTCTGCAGGGCTTCTTGTGTGCGCCGCCGGAATACTTGCAACTGTGATCTCACTGCTCCGGCTGAAGAACAGGGACCTCACGCTCCTGAACTTCGGACTCTTCGCCTTCTTGTACGGGCTCCGAAGGCTGGTCGAGTCGCTGACGATGAAAACGCTGGTCGGTGTTCCCTTCACTCTTCCCTATTTTCACGGGTTGCTCACGTATGCACTCGTGATCCCCCTGGCAGCCCTTCTGGTCGACATATTCGGCCGCGGCTTGTACAGTTCGATGGTTTGGGTATTCCGCTCGACGATCCTCTATGCTCTCGGCGCCGTCACCTATGATCTGCTCCGCCCCGGCCCGCTCGCGGACATCGGGATCTACCGGCCTCTGGTTGTTCTGTGGGGTCTTGTATGGATCGTGAATGTTCTCCTTTCCCGGCGAGAGCGTGATATTGAACTGCACGTCCTGCAAGTCGTCTTTCTCGTTACCTTCATATTGGTGGTCATCGATCAACTCATCAGTATCGGCGTTGTATCGTGGCGAGTTCAGCTCGAATGGCCGGGCTTTGCTGTGCAGTTTTTCGGCCTGGGATTTGTCGCGGTACACCATTTCTTTGCCAACGAACGTAAATTGCAGTCCATGGAGCAGGAAATTGAAATCGCACGGAGGATTCAAGAGTCAAATCTCCCGGCAACGCTCAATTTCCCGGGAGGGATCGATATTGCCGCGAGGTATGTGCCGATGTCTGCGGTCGCAGGAGATTTTTATGATATTCAGGCAAACAACGGCTCAGGCGTCGGTATACTGATTGCAGATGTGTCCGGCCATGGTGTCGGCGCTGCATTAATTGGCTCAATGTTGAAGGTGTGTTTTGCATCGCAGGCGGCGCACATTGCCGACCCCGCGCATGTCCTTACGGAGATAAATCGCATTCTTCAAGGGAAGATCAAAGACTCATTCATTACCGCCTGTGCAGTGTTCATCGATTGCCGGAGCGAAATCATCCGTTACTCCATTGCGGGACACCCTCCTCCATTCTTGCTGAGGAAATCGAACCCGGAGATTATCAGACTCACCCACGCAGGTACGATCTTAGGTCCATTTCCCGAGGTTGTGTATGAAAACGAAGAGCTCCGCCTTGCGAAAGGGGACCGGCTGGTTCTGTACACCGACGGTCTCACTGAAACGCAAAGCAAATCCGGCGAGTTCTACGGGGATCGCCGGCTGGAAACGCTCATCAATGCGCATTCGGATGATTCCCCGGAATTGTCTGCCGATCACATTGTCGAGCAGGTTATCAAATGGTCCCGCAGGTCAGGAGGAAGATCGTTGGATGATGATTTGACGTTGATCGTCGCGGACGTCCTGACCTGACCTTCAGGACCTGTTGTCGCGACGGAATAAACGTCAGACATCACGTCTAAAGGCTGTCTGACAGCATCGGCGCCGGGCCGGCGTCAACCGTAGACAAGGAATCCATTCCATGAATATAAGACCGTTTGCCATAGCTTTTGTGATCGTGTTTGCAGTTGTCCTGGTAGCGGGTGTGGTTGCGATTTCACTTTTCGGTCTCGCCATTCACGGTTCGGTAGATCTGAATTGGGAAATCGGGTTCACCGTTGCCATCAGCCTTGCCATCGTCGTGCCGTGGGTTCGCTGGCGTGAAAAGAAGAAGAGTGCAAAACAGCGTGCCGACAGAGAAGGAAATTTGGCCTCCTGAAAGGTGCTCTCTTAACGTACGGTGGGCACCATTTCATTGCAGCCACTGTTTCGATGATTGAGCACTTTCTGAGCGAACCGATGCCGGGGACGAAGTAGGAGGAATTTGTTCCTCATGAAAGAAGCAACGGAAAAGGTCATTCGACTCATCATGGAGGAGCAGCAATGGCACAAGCATCGTTTCAGGTAGTTACTTATCAGTATTATGACTGGTCGTCCAGAATGACCGGCAAGACCAACCTCATTCTCAAGGGCGCGGGAGGAGAGACCTGCTCGGTATGGTTTGTAGAAAGCTTGACTGCCAGTCTCCCCCCTGCCCAACAAGTCGCTCCAAACTATTATGCGTTCTACTACCATCACAGCCAGCTGGAACATCTGATCGACATGGTAAGGAATGAGAAGCCGATCTACGTATTCTTCAACAACGATAACAGCTTCAACAACTCGCGCATATCCACAACGGACGAGCCCGTCGGCGAAGGAGAAGAAAGCTGACGGATGTGTTGACGTACCCGACGCGGACCGGGGAACTCATCTGATTGAGATAGCGGGGACTTTTTGCTCCTGAATTTCGGCCTTGTATCTTCTCTGGGATGCTGCATCAAACCCGCAAATTGACAGACTTTCCCCGGTCCTTCCCCTCGTCATTTGACACTTCTTGAACTGCACTCTATATTCCTTCGAACCATTCCTGTTTTTTCTTTCCAAGTCCCGCCTGCCCACGAGGACAATCATCCAGGAGGTGTAGCGCGCGTTCGATCGGCCTGCGTCGGGATGGATCACGGAGGCAACGCATGGCGAACGGGATATGCGGCAGCCCGGTGCCAGGGGGAATGACTTCAACGAGCGTTCCATGAGTCATTGAAAGGGTATCGCAATGGCTTCCTCAGGTTCGAAGGTACAACAATAGAGACCGAAACCGGGGATAAGGAGGTCCACTCATGAAGCCCCATACATGCTGTTCCGGATGCCTGTTGCTTGCCATACTCTCATTTCCCTTCCACTCAGCGTTCTCCCAGACTTCCATTGACCGCGACCTTCTCGCAGAGATTGAGAAGATTAGGGCGATTGACAATCACGCCCACGTTCTGCCTGCCCGGAGCCCCGATCCGGTTGAGGGAGAACGCAAGGACCCGCTCGGCAAGGCTCCGTTTGCTTATCCCGTGAGGCTCCTTGTTACAAATCCCGAGTACGTCGAAGCATGGCATGCTCTGTACGGTTACAGACACGACGACATGACTGCCGACCATGCACGCGAGGCCCTGAAGGCCAAGCTCCGCCTCATGCAGGAGAAGGGAACGGAATATCCCGCCTGGGTGCTTGACCAGGCCGGCATCGACGCCGTTCTGGTCAACATGCCATTGCTCGGACCCGGCCAGAACGCCCCGCGGTTTCTGTGGGTCCCACGGGCCGATGGGTTCCTCTTCCCTTTTCCCGGCGGGGAAGAAAGGATCAATTGGTTTCGCAAGGAAGTCGGGCTCGACAGTCAGCCAGCCGGCGTCCATGAGTACCTGGACACCATACGCAGGCGACTCGATCAATGGAAGGAAGCAGGAGCGGTAGCGATCAAGTTCGCGACAGCCTACATTCGGCCACTCGATTTCGATGCGGTTTCAGACGAAGAAGCGAATCACATTTTCGAGCGGTATCATCAGGATCGGAGACTCTCCGCGCAGGACACCAAGGCCCTTCAGGATTTTCTGTTTCGATTGATCGCACGTGAAGCAGGGCGGCGGGGGCTCATCGTACAGATTCACACGGGGATCGGGGCGGAGCCGTATTTCAACATCGGCGGGTCCAATCCGATGCATCTGGAAACGATGTTCAATGACACCGCATTGCGACAGACCAGATTCGTGATGCTCCACGGGGGGTGGCCGTTTGACCGCGAAACGGGGGCGATGCTCATCAAGCCCAACGTGTACGCCGACTTTTCTGCACAGGTGTTCCTGCGCTCGACTGAAGCACTGAGCAGGACCCTGCGCGATTGGTTGGAGTGGTATCCGGAGAAGGTCCTCTTCGGCACGGATGCGTACCCGGATGATACCCCGCTCGCGAACTGGGAGGAAAAGCTCTGGCTCGCGAGCAGGACTTCCCGACAGGCGCTCGCGCTCGCCCTCACGCGGATGATGAGGGCCGGGGAGATAACGCGGCAACGTGCCGGTGAACTGGCGCGCATGGTCTTGCACGACAATGCCGCGAAGCTCTACGGGCTTGAAATGCGCTGAAGGTCCTTCGTCACCGTAATGGATTAACCAGGGAGGATTCCATGTTGCCGGTCGAAGAGAAGAACGACGTGTATCCCGTCTGTCCGCACTGCATCAAAGAGCTGGCGAAAGTCTGGTGCCGCGAGCTGGAGAGCCTCTTTGGGAAGCGGTACATCTACTTTTGTCCGGAGTGCAGGAAAGTCCTGGGCGTAACGCATCGGAAGGGATTCTGGATGGGATGAGCAGGGAGGGGGGAAGGGAAGAGGGGGAGAAAGGGGGAAGGGGAGAACGGGAGAGGGGGAGACGAGGGGACTGTGAGACTTTGGGACTAGGGGACTTCGAGAAGCAGGGTATGATGGAAAATGGAGGATTGAAGATCGAAGATTGAAGCTTAAAGATGAGGCGAGGGAGACGCGGAACGGCTTTGTTCCAGTATGGCGAAAGGAGCAGTCCATGAAGACGCATTGGATTCTTCCGACAGTGTTGCTGGTACTTAATGCTCCGCTTTTCGCACAGTCACCGGAGCAGGAAACCAAGGAAACGCTGGCGCAGGTGATTCTTCCCCGCGTGAGTGTCACTGTGCTGGTCGACAACATGGCGGGTGGAGGCCCGCTTCTGGGGGAATGGGGGGCGTCGTTTCTTGTTCAGACGGACAAGGAGCAGGTTCTGCTTGATGCAGGAGCTGGTCAGACACTCCTCGGAAACGCTCGGGCGCTCGACGTGGACCTCACAAAAACCACGGCCATCGTCTTCAGTCACGAGCATGGCGACCACACCCTGGGATTGGACAGCGCCCTCAGCGCGTGCGGTCCGGTGGATCTGTTCATTCATCCCGCTGCCTTCGAGACACGGTATTGGAAAATGGACTCTCGCGCCGAGCCCCACACCCTGCCGTTCTCCCGGCAGCAGCTCGAGCATCGAGTGCGCAGCGTGGTGGAAACGAAAGGACCGACGCGTGTCGGCGAGGGGCTGACAGTCACCGGGCAGATCCCGCGCGTGTCCGAATTCGAAGACACGGGCTTGCGCCAGTTCGCCTTCCTCGACGAGAAGCTGTCCGAGCCCGATCTCATCCTGGACGACCAGGCGCTCTTCTTCCGTGTCCCGGAAGGGGTGGTCATTGTATTGGGCTGCGGTCACGCCGGACTGGTCAACACGATGGCATACGTGAGCGAGCTCACGGGGGAGAAGAAGATCTACGCGGTGATCGGCGGGACGCACCTGGTCAGCGCCTCTCCCGATCGTCTGAAGAAGACCGTGGAAGCACTCCACAAGTACGACGTGCAGAAAATCATGCTGGGACATTGCACCGGCGTTCGAGCGTTTGCCGAGCTGGCGTGTGCTTTTCCCGGACGCTGTTCGTGGCCGGCCAGCGGGAGCGTGATCAAATTCGGCGGTCGGTGAGCGGGCAGGACAGAATGCGCGACGGGTTTTCCGCCGTGGACCTTTGAAAGACACTACGACACGGAGGGCCACTGCCATGAAATACCGGGTACATCGATTCGACATCAGGATGAGATCCGACCAGGCGAAGCTGGAGCAGTTCCTCAACGGCCTGGAAGGTCAGGTTACCGCCATTGTTCCAAACGTCACCGTGGGTTTTCTCTGGGCTCATCACGTGGACTTTCTCCTCATTGTCGAGAAGGTGGGATGAATCCACGGGCTCCGCAAGGGGGACAACCCATGAAAGCAGTCGTGTACGAACGCTACGGTCCGCCGGATGTTCTTGAAATACGGGAAGTCGAAAAACCCACACCCCGGAACACCGAAGTCCTGATACGGACACGCGCGACCACGGTAACATCCGGGGACTGGAGGGCCCGCAGTCTCAAAGTGCCACACGGCTTCGGGCTCATTGCGCGATTGTTCCTGGGAGTCTCGGGACCGAGACATCCCATCCTGGGGACAGAGCTTGCCGGCGACATTGAATCGGTCGGCAAAGACGTGCGCAAATTCAAGGTCGGTGACCCGGTCTTTGCCTATAGCGGTGCCGGCATGGGCTGTTATGCGGAGTACAGGTGCATGCCGGAGGATGGGCCGGTGGCATTGAAACCGCCCAATCTGACCTACGATGAAGCCGCGGCCATGTCGTTTGGCGGATCAACGGTGCTGGATTTCTTCAGAAGAGGAAAACTTCAGCGCGGGGAGAGGGTCCTCATCAACGGCGCCTCAGGCGGGGTAGGCACAGCGGCGGTGCAGCTTGCCAGGCACTTCGGGGCAGAGGTCACGGGGGTATGCAGCAAAGCGAACATGGCATTGGTGAGGTCCCTGGGTGCTGCGCATGTCATCGACTACACGAGCGATGACTTCGCGCGACATGGAGAAGCCTACGACATCATTGTCGACACCGTGGGCACGGCCCCGTTCGCCCGCAGCAAAGGTTCGCTCAAGGACGGAGGACGCCTTCTTCAGGTCCTGGGCGGGCTGCCGGACCTGCTTCGGATTCCCTGGGTGTCGATGACGAGCAGCAAGAAGATCATCGCCGGACCGGCAGCCGAGCGCGCCGCCGACCTGCCCTTCCTCGCGGAGCTGGCGAAGGCGGGAGAATACAGACCGGTCATTGATCGGCGTTATCCGTTTGAGCAGATCGTGGAGGCGCACAGGTATGTCGACGCGGGACACAAGAAGGGAAACGTCGTGATAACGATGGCGTGACGAGTGAACCGAGCGCCGGCTGTGAGGGGAAAGGGGGAGGGGGGGAGGGGGGAAGGGGAAGGGGGGAAGGGAGAAGGGGAGAAGGGGAGAAAGGGAGAAAGGGAGACTGGGGGACTGTGAGACTCGGGGACGTGGAGAGTGCCTACTGTGAACCGATTACTGATAACGAACTAGGTCTAACCCACTGTCTACTGTCAACTGTATACTGTTAACTGTTCTTGGGACTTGGAGATAATGCGGAACTGTTTTCTTCCTACTGTCTACGTCCTACTTCATACTCTCTGCTTATCCACCGATAGGAACTGCCAATT